>NZ_SMFQ01000002.1 GCF_004339015.1 Cocleimonas flava
ATTTTCAAGTAATCAACATTTATTTAATGTTTTTTACTCAACAATTCAAACAAAATTCCCAACAAATCAAAACACTTTACAGCGACCTAATCTGTAAGAGCGGCGCATTATAGGCACATCCATTTTTGAGTCAATAACTAATTCACTATTAATTCAAATTAAATGAACACAAGGGTAATTTTGCTTTTTAACCAAGCTCGCGCCAGGCAAAACCATCTACCTGCGAAGCCAATGAAACCGCCCCTGCTTCGCAATTCAAACCATCGCAAAGCGCTTCGATTGCATAGTCCTCTGTATTATTCTTTTCGCTCACATGCATACCAATAATATGCTTGAGCTTATCTACTTTGAGACTCTGCAATAACTGGACTGACTGTTTATTATCAAGATGCCCTCTATTACCTGAAACCCTTTGTTTTAATTTTTGCGGATAAGCACCATTGTGCAACATATGACTATCGTAATTGCATTCGAGTAACAAACCATCGACATTATCTAGTTGCTCAATGACATGTGGCGTAATACTACCAAGGTCAGTGGCGATACCTAACTTAGAAACACCGTCGGAGAAAACAAACTGGCAAGGCTCCCTCGCATCATGCGGCACGGGAAATGGATGAAGAAAGATATCGTCGATCTCGAAGTCTTCATGCGAATTAATGAAATGAGTTTCGGGGAAATCAGTGTCTTTGGAATTATCCCAGGTACCATGAGTCAACCAAACAGGGATTTTATATTTGCGAGCCAATCTTCCAACGCCAATTATGTGATCGGAATGCTCATGCGTAATAACAATGGCGGTGATGGATTCTGCGGTACGATCCAGTTTCGCCAACCTGCTTTCTACTTCTTTCGTGGAGAAACCACAATCAAGCAGAATTCGAGTATCCGACTCTTTTACACCAGACTCAATGAGAGTTGCATTACCCTTACTGCCACTTCCGAGCGATGCAAAACGAATCATTCTATTTTAATTAAACCTGGCGATTAGAGTCTGGATATCAAAGAGGAAAATTCCTCTTATTTATTAAATTCTTTATTCAGTAGCGATATTATTTGAGCGTGCTGCGCGGTGGTTAAAACAGTACCTTCAGTTTTAGCTATACGCACCAGCGGAATACCCTGAGCATTAATAACAGATACTCGATAATTACCACCCTTCACCAAAGCAGGGGCATTACCTTGATAACGGACATTCATTTCACCGGTTGCCAGCATTTTATTTACTACTTTAAACTGCATTCTTTCGAGAATAATCTCTGTTAATAACAAAGCTCTTTCATACTTGTCATTAATCTGAAGATAAGAATCGTTACCCTGCTTCTTGATGGTAGAAAAACTTGCAGAACGCGGCTTTGCTACTGCAGCAGTTGTTTGCGCTGGAACAGTTGATGTATTGGTATAGGTCGGCGTCGTCGTTACACTATTTAATGAGGAAGCGGTTACCGTTCCCGTTGGCAAGTCAAACGCTCTATCAAATTCAGGAGCAGTTAAATCAGGTGGAAATTCCAAATCCTTTACCGACTTATTATTTTCATGACGCGCTACTGCTTTCTTACCTGTAACTAGACTAGTAACTTTATCAGCGGCACTATTAATAGTACTACAAGCGGTTATGCCAGAAATAACAAATAACAATAACGCAAATTTAATAACGTTGTTAATCATGCCAAAGTGTAATTTACTCATCGATTCCTCATTATAAAACTATTCTGTCAGACACGCTCTTGTCGAACAATACGCTTAACAAACACTGTTTAAACTAAAAATTAAATTTCTATACCAGCTGCGGCAGCTGCTGCCGTAACTTCTGGGTAAAACTCTTCAGAAAGTGGCACAAGCGGTAAACGCATCGTATTACTTCCATAGCCCATTTTGTGCATTAACCACTTTACTGGAATTGGATTAGCTTCTACAAAAAGCTTGGTATGAAGTGGAATTAACTTATTGTTAATCTCTTCTGCCGCTTTACGATCACCTGCCAACGCTGCTTTACACATTTGATGCATTAATGCAGGCGCCACATTAGCCGTAACTGAAATATCACCTTTACCACCGGCAAGAATCAGTTCCATGGCAGTGCCATCATCACCACTGATTACATCGATTCTATCGCCACAACGTTTGATGATTTCTTTAGCACGATCCAGATCCCCCGTTGCTTCTTTAATAGCAACAATATTTGAAATATCAGATAAACGCTCTACCGTCTCAGGCAGCATATCGACAGAAGTACGGCCAGGTACATTGTATAACAACTGAGGAATCGCAACTTTTTCTGCGATAAGTTTATGATGCTGAAACAAACCTTCTTGAGGAGGCTTATTGTAATAAGGAGTAACCAGTAAAACCGCATCCGCGCCATCTTCTTTAGCAGCTTTGGTTAACTCAAGTGCTTCAACGGTACTATTAGAACCCGTACCAGCGATAACCGGAATTTTACCCGCAACCAAGGCAATGATCATTTTCACAGCCGCACGGTGCTCTTCATGTGAGAACGTTGCAGATTCTGCTGTTGTACCCATTGCCACAATAGCATCCGTTCCTGCATCTAGATGAAAACCGACCAAGGCTTCTAATGCAGACTTATCTAAATCACCTGTTGCTGTCATCGGCGTAGCCAGAGCAACCATACTTCCCTGAAACATCTTAAATACTCTTCTCGTTAATTGAATGCAAAGTCATTGACTGACCTCAAAAAAAGTCGAACCAAAATAGCTGAACAAAAAAACCACATTCAAAATAGTGTTCTGTTTATCGCATGCAGTCTAATGCGCCATTAATCGAAACACAAGCGCAAAGCTCACTTGAAATTCTCAAGCTAGGCTTATATCTGATCGCATAAACCTCATCACAAACTTAACTATTTTTGTTATAGCAAAAACAATCGGTAACGTGATCATTCACCATGCCCGATGCCTGCATATAGGCATAGCAAATTGTGGTGCCGATAAACTTAAACCCCCTCTTCTTTAAATCTTTACTCATGGCATCGGATAACGCTGTGCTAGACGGCACTTCGCTCATATCTTTCCATTTATTAACCAATGGTTTGCCATCTACAAATTGCCAGATATAGGCATCAAAACTACCAAACTCTTTTTGCACTTCGATAACGCGGTTTGCGTTATTAACAGTGGCATTGACTTTAAGCTTGTTTCTTACGATTCCCGGGTTGTCTAAAAGTTCAGCGATTTTTGCTTCATCATAATTAGATACCGTTTCAATATGGAAGTTATCAAATGCAGCCTTATAGTTCTCGCGCTTATTCAAAATTGTGACCCAGCTCAAACCGGCTTGCGCACTTTCCAGATTTAAAAACTCAAAGAGTAATTGATCATCGTGAACAGGCACTCCCCATTCATTATCATGATAATCTTTTTCTAATTGGCTACCTTGAGCCCAACCGCAGCGGTTTTTATCGTTCAAGAGCAGATTCCTCTATTTTTGAATTCATTGCGTTTATTTTAGGCCACCCCCACCTTTCGGGCACTTTTTTATGTAATTAATTAGGTTTTAAATACGAGATAACTGCTTTTATCTATATCTATGTTAAATTACGCTCAAAATTCGACTCAACACACATACAGATAAGATAATAGTTATGCCTACAAATACAGAAAACCTTAATATTGAATCCACCGAGATACTACTAACGCCTGCTGAAATTAAAGAGCAAATTCCTCTTTCTGCAGAACTGCAAGACTCCATCACCCAACACCGTAAAACTCTTGAGAACATTCTCGATGGAAAAGACGATCGTTTATTTGTCGTGGTTGGTCCGTGCTCTATTCATGACCCTAAAGCTGCCATTGATTATGCGAATAGACTTAAAAAACTCGCAGATGAAGTATCGGATAGTATCTTTCTTGTAATGCGTGTGTATTTTGAAAAACCTCGTACAACCACAGGCTGGAAAGGCTTGATCAACGATCCTCATTTAGATGGAACCTTTGATATCAAAACCGGGCTAATCCAAGCGCGTGAATTAATGATTGAACTGGCTGAAATTGGTTTACCCATTGCTACCGAAGCTTTAGATCCTATTAGCCCTCAATACCTCGCTGATTTGATTAGCTGGAGTGCAATCGGAGCACGCACCACAGAATCTCAGACACACAGAGAAATGGCCAGCGGATTATCATGCCCGGTCGGCTTCAAAAATGGCACCGATGGCAGCTTAAAGGTTGCGACCGATGCATTGCAGGCCGTTACCAGTCCACATAGTTTTCTAGGCATTAATCGTCAAGGTCAAGTTGCGATTGTTCGCACTAAAGGAAATTCTTACGGGCATATCGTATTGCGTGGTGGTGGCGGCAAGCCTAACTATGATTTAGAGGTCATTAAAGACTGCGAAGAAAAATTAGCAGCGTTAAATCTACCTAAGAACTTAGTGATTGATTGTAGCCATGAAAACTCTAATAAAGACCCAGCCAATCAAGCGACAGTTTTTAATTACTGTATTGATCAACGACTCAACGGTCATTCATCAATAGTCGGCATGATGATTGAGAGCAACATCAATTGGGGCAACCAAAAGATGCAGGAAGATCTTTCTCAATTAGAATACGGTGTTTCGATTACGGATGCCTGTATCGACTGGGATACCACTGAAACATTAATTCGTAATGCCGCTAAAGCGTTTAAATAAAACGATCAAGAAATAGCACTTTGATAAAAAAGTGCCTATAAGTAGGGGGGGGGGGTGTCTTTACTCCCCTACTCTTAAATACAATATCGAATGAATCACCTAACTACTTTAAATACACTCAATAATCAGTACTTTGCTTTGCGCCACGGTGAAAGTATCGCAAACCAGAAAGATCTGATTGTAAGCTCGCCTGAAAATGGCATTAAGGATTACGGTCTGAGCGAAACAGGACAAAAACAAATTCGAGACAGTATTGAAGCATTCAACACACTCAATAATAAAACCAGAATTATCAGCTCAGATTTTTTACGCACAGCTGAATCCGCACAGATTGCACATCAACTACTTCAAGCAGAAGACGAAATTCAATTTTCCCCATTATTGAGAGAGCGTTTTTTCGGTGATCATGAATTAAAAGACAATAGCTTCTACCAGAACGTCTGGGACATGGATTTGCAAGATTCAGCGCATAATAACAACAATGTAGAAAGTGCTGATGCGGTATTAGAAAGAACCACCTCATTTATCGCTACCTTAGAAACAAACTTCAAAGATGAAGTGTTTTTACTGGTTTCTCACGGCGATGCTTTGCAGATATTACAAACTGCTTTTAGTAAAGTTCCGGCATCCACTCACCGATCACTGACTCATTTACAAACCGCTGAGATAAGAGAACTGGTTTTACAAAACTAAACCCGTACATTACTCCCTACCCTCATGACTCAAAAGATCAACAATCTGCAAACACTTTCGAAACACTATGATGTGTTTTTAATTGATGCCTGGGGAGTTTTGCATGATGGTGGTACGGTGTTTACTAGTGCTATCAATTGCCTTAAGTCACTTAAAAAAAATGGAAAAACCATAGTCATTCTCTCTAATGCTGCCAGAAGAACGGATACGTTTAATCACGAACTTCTAAAGGCTGGCATCGACAACAGTTGTTATGATTTCAGTTTAAGTTCTGGCGAGTTAGTTTGGCAAAATTTAAAACTGCCAAAAGACACTGGGCTAACCAACAGTTATGAAATCTCAGGCAATCGTTGCTTTTACCTTGGGCCATCCAGAAGCATGGGATTGTTAGATGACCTTGACCTGGAGTTAGTCAGTGATATAGATAACGCAGATTTTATTTTAAATACGGGCGTTGAAGGCAACCAAACTGATGCAAGTTCACACAAGTCTCTATTGCTCAAGGCAGCCCAAAAACAGCTAACGATGATTTGCGCAAACCCCGACCTTGTGGCAATCCGCAAAGGAGTGCTTGGCATATCCGCAGGTGCTATCGCCAAATTCTACGAAACACTCGGCGGTATTGTTCATTACACGGGCAAACCCTATTCTCAGATTTACGATGTATGTTTCGACAAATTAGGTGAAACACCCAAAAGCAGAATATTAATGATCGGCGATGGTTTACAAACCGATATTAAAGGTGCCAATGATTTTGGTATCGATTCTCTGTTTATAAAAGAAGGCATCTATTCCCATCAAATAGAACAACAAAAGCACGAAAGTAGCGAAGACAATATTTTAAAAACGCTATTTACACATGAAGGCGCACAACCCACCTACTACATGAACCATTTAAGTTATTAGAAAATACTAACTAAAAAAGTGCCTGAAAGGTAGGGGGTGCCTTAAAGCTTTTTTGCCTTAAAGCAAATACCATCAAATAATTGCTAAACGTACTTTTGATGAAACCCACTCACTAATTAAAACCGCAATCAATATCATTATTAGAATTACCGTAACTTGTGGCCACGCCAATATATTTAAGGATGATTGAAGGTATAAACCGATACCGCCCGCGCCAACTAAACCAAGAATGGTAGATTCACGAATATTGATATCCCAACGAAACACACTTAAACCCGCAAACGCAGGCATGATTTGTGGCACGATGCCATAAGCAATCACTTGTAGCTTACTCGCACCCGTTGCCTGAATCGCCTCTACCTGAGTGGTGTCAATCTCTTCAATTGCTTCATAAAGCAGCTTCGCGACAAAGCCAATGGAGCGAATCGCAATCGCTAAGGTACCTGCAAAAATTCCCGGACCGATAATAGAAACCAATAACAGCGCCCAAACTAATGAGTTAATCGAACGCGTAGATACGATAATTAACAGCGCAAATGGACGTAAAAACTTCCTACTCGGCGTAGTGTTGTTTGCCGCCAGGAATGCCACTGGCACCCCCATGATAATGGCCAGAAGCGTACCTAGTGTTGCGATATTGATCGTATCCCACATTGGCTTCCATAATTCAGAGAGGTATTCCCAGCGCGGTGGCCAGGCTCTACCGCCAATATCGGCGGCAATTCTTGGCGCATCAAACACGAAAAACCAGGTTGTCGCATCGGAAATGATTTTCCAGCAGAACATAAATATCGCGACACCCACAAACCACATCGCCCAGATTTTTAATTGCTTAGCACGGTCTCGGCGTTGCCAGACTTTTAATTCGCCTTTGCTAATTACTGGCATTTTTTATTCCCCATGCTATTGCACCTTTGCTCGAATAAAGCTTGAGACATATTCAAGCACTAACACTATCGCAATAATCATAATGATAATTGCTGCAGCGGTATCAAACTCATAGCGATCAAACGCCGTATTGAGCGTTGCCCCTACGCCACCCGCGCCCACCAGACCTAAAATAGACGAACTCCTGAAATTGATATCAACACGATAAATAGATAAACCGATCAGGCGCGGCATCACCTGTGGTTGTATCGCGTAATTAATCCATTGCCACCAACCAGAACCGGTTGACTTAACGGCTTCTGCCTGTGGTTTGCTGATATTTTCAATATCTTCAGCGAGTAGTTTTGCGATAAAGCCAATGGTTGAAAATGCCAAAGTGATAAAACCAGCCAGTGGACCAAAACCAAAAATAGCCACCATCAAAATCGCCACAATAATTTCGTGCAACGCTCTGGCAACCGCAATAATGCCACGACAGAAAAGATACACTGGTTTCGGCGCAAGATTACTCGCCGCGCCGAGCGCAATCGGTATCGCTAATATAATCCCCACCACTGTTGAGGTCACTGTAATGACAATGCTTTCCCAAATGCCTGCGGATATATCTTTCCAGCGCGTGACAAAATCGGGGTTACTGAATGCTTTGATAAATTCCCAGCCGCGATCTAAACCTTCGTATACACGTGCCCAATTAACCTCGTAAGAAAAAAACGCAGCGATAAAATATACGATGACGAATAACAGCAACCCATAACGCAACTTCGTATCTTTGATTAATGGAGGACGTTTCCATGTTCTTGAGGGTGAAGCCGTGCTCATGGAGCACTCACTGCTTCGGTGATATCTTTAGCGACTTTATCCGTATTCTTTGCCGAATCAATACCATCTTCATTTATGTCATCATCAATGTCATCGCTTACTTCATCAATGGTTGCTTCCCAATCTTCTTCACCATATATTTGGGTCAACACATCTGGGGTTAAACCTTCAGGCGGGCCATCGAATACGATTTCACCCAATTGCAAGCCAACAATTCTTTCTACATACATTTGTGCCAAGGCAACATCGTGAATATTAACGATGGTTGAAAGATTCCTCTCTTTACATAATTCAGCGATGAGTCGCATGATTTGACGAGATGTTTTTGGATCAAGTGACGCTGTAGGCTCGTCGATCAATAAAACCTCAGGATCCTGAATCAAAGCTCGGGCTATGCCGACGCGTTGCTTTTGACCGCCAGATAATTCGTCGGCACGTTTATCCACCATGTGATCTAGCCCTACCCGCTCCAGTAAACGAAAGGCTTCATCAACATCTGATTGAGGGTATTTACGCAGAAAACTTTTCCAGAATCCGACATAACCCAATCGACCCGAGAGTACGTTTTCCATAATAGTAAGCCGATCGACCAGCGCATATTCCTGAAAGATCATACCCATCTTACGGCGTTCTTTACGCAAGCCACCTGCAGAAAGTGTTGTTACATCCACATCATTTAAAATAACTTTGCCCGTAGTAGGCTCAACCAAGCGATTCACACAACGAATCAAGGTACTTTTTCCTGCACCGGAAGGACCAATCAAACCCACAATTTGGCCATCAGGTATTTCTAAATTAACGCCTTTAAGCGCATCATCACCGGTCTTATAACTCTTTCCTAGATTTTGTAGCTGGAGCATTTATGTTCCTTTATTTCACTGTAAATTTTCATCACATAAACAAAAGAGCTTCTTTAAGATAAAAGAAGCTCTTCGATAAAAAAACAAGATTGTTTATTTACACGCGTAAGAAACTTCGTTGGCAGAATCGATGGTACGAATAACTGACCAATGCTCTTTGTAAGTGATTGGAATGAATTTGGCTTCGCCATTTTTAGAAAACTCAACTTTCAGTGAGCTAGGCGTGCCATCAGCATTATCCCAAGGGAACGTTTCAAATGTTTTCACGATATTCGCTGCCAATTCAGGCTTGAGATTGTAAGCATAACCATAACTGGTCGTTGGGAACGTTTGTGATTTGTAAATTGTCTTGAGTTGATCTTCCTTTACCACGTCTCTTTTCAACATACGTTTTTTAACAGAGTTCGCAATCGACGCTGCTGGGTAGTCTTTATTCGCAACACCCAATATTGAATTATCATGCTTACCTGAATAAGCAGGAGTAAAGTCACGATCTGCAATCATATTAAATTCTTTTTTAAGTAACGCCGATGGAGCTTTGAAACCAGAGTTTGACGTAGGAGAAGTAAACGCCAGTGTTTTGCCTTTGATATCTTCAACCTTTTCGATGCCGCTACCCGGATGGGTGATTATTTCCATCTCATAACCGAAACTGCCATCAGCCCCTGCCATGATTGTGAATGGGTGATAACCAGAACAGTTAACCGCAAGAGGATTTGAGCCTGTATTAAAACCAGCTATATGTAATCGACCTGAACGCATCGCTTCTATTTGAGCTGCATTTGATTGCACAGGGAAGAACACAACTTTTTTGCCAGTGGTTTTTTCCATATAAGCAAGAAAGTCAGCCCATGCTTCTTTGTATACAGCAGGATCTTCTACTGGGGTGTAGGCAAAAATTAATGTGTCTGGGTCAAGCCATTTGGATGAGTCTGTTGGAGCATCTGCCACCAAATCACCATCTCTATCGCAAAAACGTTCATCTAAATCACCATGTGGACAGTCTTCTGCCATTGCTGAAGAAGCCATAAAAATAGAAGCGGCGAGTGTTGTAAACAAAGCGGACAAAGTTTTAGAAAACAAAGATTTCTTCATAATAATTATTCCATGAATGAGTGAGTATTTTGAATAAGGAGGAGTTAGCGGGATCGATTTCCTTAAACACTTGTTAATTTATAGAACAAAAATATGACAAGTGCATGAATTAGCGTATTAATTTTTTTATTCAAGCATTTAAAGAGTCTTAGGAGACATAAAAACGCAAATTAACGCTAAGGGAATTATGCATTTTATTTAAAGCATGGTTAAAATACTCTTTTATAGTTTCACTTATAAATCATTTCTAAGTAACTTCTAAAACTTATTCAAACAGGAATTATCATGACTGAAAAAACATCGTCGTTAGTCGTCGGGGAAGCAGTCCCAGACTTTGAAGCACCAGCCACTTCGGATCTACACTTCAAGTTATCGGATTACAAAGGTAAATCGAATCTGGTTATTTATTTCTACCCTAAAGACAGCACTCCGGGCTGTACCACTGAAGGTCAGGATTTCCGTGATTTATATGACACGTTTAAATCACATGACACTGAAATTTTTGGTGTTTCTAAAGACAGCATGAAACGCCACGATAATTTTAAAGCGAAGCAAGCATTTCCTTTTGAATTAATCTCTGATATCGATACTAACGTATGTGAGCACTTTGGTGTTTGGCAACTAAAGAAGACTTTTGGCAAAGAATATATGGGTATTGTGCGAAGCACTTTTCTGATCGATAAAGAAGGTGTGCTAAGACAACACTGGGATAAAGTAAAAGTAAAAGGACACGCAGATGAAGTACTCGCTGTCGTTAAAGAACTTGCATGATTATTCAGGTTTTAGGGCAAACGGAGCTTAGATTATCGCGTTTTGATGAAGATGGACTGGATATTCAGTTAGAAAATAAAGTCCCTCGATATAGTGCTCTAGCGATGTTTGTTACCGCATTAGGGCGCTGTACTTTTGCCGTATTAGATCATTATGCTTTACGCATGGATGTTCCTATTGAAAACATTGTCACTCATTTAGAATGGGATTATCACAGCGATCCTACGCGCTTTAAAACCATCACCATGAAAATATACTGGCCGGAACTCCCTGAAAAAAGAGTCGCATCCGTTGAGCGCGCTTCACATAAATGCGCCATCTCGAATACTATTAAAGATTGCGTAGATATCAATGTATCTGTCTTCAATAAAAGTGATGCGTAATTGATCATTTTTCGCTGTGTTATAGATACTTTGACACCCCCCTACTTACAGGCCTTTTTTATTCAACGCCTGTAAGTAGGAGCATCTGCATCTAATTATATTTACTATCTATGCGTTATATCAGGCAAAACCAAAAACTTTGTGATAACGTCCGATTAAAAATAACCACTACGTTTCACATTTATTGCAAGGAGAAAACATGCAGGTTTCACTAATCATAACCATCCTCGGACCAGACAAACCTGGCTTGGTAACAGCGCTTTCCGAAACCATTAATAAATTCGGCGCTAGCTGGACTGAGAGCCGTATGGCTCATCTTGCGGGCAAATTCGCTGGTCTGCTTCAGATTTCTCTACCAACTGAAAATCTTGAACCATTGACTCAAGCTATCAATGCACTTGAAACAGATACCTTCAAAATTCATATTGAACAGGCCAATAGTGACGTAAACAAACCAGAAAAAATACTTAAGCTTGAGTTATTAGGCCAGGATCGTCCTGGAATAATTCATGACATTACACAGCAACTAGCTAAGCTGGAAGTCAATATTGAAGAACTGGAAAGTCACATCAGAGAAGCCAGCATGTCAGGAGAAATCTTATTCTGTGCTGAGTTAACGTTAGGCCTACCGGCTAATATTTCCACGAATGAGGTTCAGGATATCCTGGAAGAAATGTCCGATCAGTTTATGATCGACATAAACTTCAATGCCTAATCACTCGGGTCAATATCACAACCAGCAGTGACATGAGCAGGACACGAACAAGACAAGAGCGAAACAAGAGTAGGACAAGAGTAAAAAGACAGAATGGAACTTTATCGTTTATACTCCTGACTAATTCGAAAAAGTTTAAGTTGTAAGATTAAAAACATATATGGAGCACCTATGAAACCTTTGTTTCACACAAAGTTAAGCACTAAAACCACAGCAGCATTGCTAGCCGTTTTCTCATTATTCTTTAGCACCGAACTACTAGCCAGTGGTTGTAGCAAAGCTGATATTGAATTCTATTTACAAAAAGGTTTTACACACGAGCAGGTCACTAAATTATGCTCAATTCCTACTGCAGCACCTGCTGCTGCACCTTATCAAGGACAGCCACAACAAGGTTCTCCTGAATCTGTTGATCAGGCTTACTTAGCTGCAGCGCTTGATGCTAACAACGTAACCATTAACCAAAACCGGTTAAGTTACACAAGCAAAGAGTGCGTAGAATACGGACCACCTAATAATACCGACCTGATTGAAGAAGCGTGTGCAAATACAACCGTTACCGTTAATTTTGCTGGCTTAAAAATCAGAAAGATCTCTAATGGTTTTTTCCTTATCAAAGACGCTCAATTCCTGGTTGAAGGCGACTTAAAAAGAGAGTTTCTGAATCTAAACAAAGTAAGACGACAAGATAAATCTGAAGTTGTGCGTCTTCTACCAACTAACCCTAAGCGCGTTAATATTCCTATTCGAAGAGGCATTGACCCAGAAGAAGTCGCACAAAGAATTCGAAAATATATACGCTAATAGAATAGTCACTATTTCTTGAACAATAAAAAAGCACTCTATTGAGTGCTTTTTTATTGTTCTTTTTATTGTGCTTTAATATATTCCTAAATATGTTACTTAATATTTTTGTTATGGTTTTTAATCTTGTATTTCAAAATACTCTGATTCTGGACTAAGCCTAAGCACACTTAAAATAAAGAACTTAGAACTTATAACGTACCCCTAAAGAAACGCCATCGGCATCCCCTGAAGTCGTTGAATAAACACCAGAACCATGATCTGCACCACCCAAACGATAACCTTCTGTTACGCGTGCAAACTGTGCATATACATCAGTTTTCTTGGCTATACGATAGTCATAACCAATCGCTAATAAGTCTGGATCATTGCTAGTACCACTTACATCACGTGAGTAGTACTGACCTTTAATTTTTCCTTTGCCGATTCGATAAGCCGCACCCACACCAAATACAGTAGCATCGGCAATTCCCGTCTCTTTGGTTTCATTGTTTTCATTCTGATAAAAACCAACAACTGTGAAAGGGCCTTTCTGATATCTTGTCATTAATCGTATCGCGTTGGGCTCGGCATTAACATTGTCCAGATCTTGCCTTTCGTAGGCAGCACCTACTCTGAAATCACCTATTATATAAATTCCATTAGCGCTAAATACTGAACTATCAGCGGCATCACCAATATCACTGGAGTACGCAACCGTGCCTTGAAATCCATCAAGTCTAGGCGTTTGATAAACGACAATTCTATCTGCACGAAGGTCCCATTGTGACGGGTTTGTCAGATTACGATTTTGCCCCAATTGTGAATGCCAAAATAAATCTGCTTTAGCGCCCAGTGTTTTAAAAGGCGTATCGTAGCGACCTACGATAACTGCGCCGAATTTACCCGCTAGCCCTATGACCTGATTTCTATTTTCTATCAAATCCTTGTTACTATTCACCAGACCTTCAGCGGTTGATTCGACGCCACGGTCACTTTGAAAACCTACTTCAAAATTGTAAATGAAATTGAGATTCTTGTTTACATTCTGTAAACCTTTTACCCCCAATACGCTGCTATTTAAAGATAAGGTATCTGCATTGGAAACTGCCGACGAATCTGCATCAAGCTTATCAAAAGAAGCATGCAATTCACCGTATATTTTTGTCGCACCCATTACCGGAGTACTAGCTATAACCGGAGCACAAACCGACGCCGCGATTGTTATCGCGTGTAGTTTTCTCATTCGATTCTCCCTCGATCTCTCACATCTATTATGTCGTTTTATGCCTTATTACTGGCCGTTTTCTGTTACCACACTCAACGGTGTGTTTCATTTTTTGCGCTATTTTAGCCTATGCTTATTGATTATACTGCTTTATTTAATCGGCAATGGTTTTTGACCACTGGATAATTGCCTCAATAATCTCAGTAAGTGCATATTAGCATAGCCATCTCCGGCATAACCTTGCTCAACTTGCCATGCCCTGATGGCTTCTCTGGTTTTAATCCCGATCTTGCCATCTGCCAGTCCTGGACTATAGCCTTCCAGATTCAAACGCATCTGAATTTCTTCAACTTCATAGCGACTCAGTGCTTTGTCGTTTACTGGCCAAGATGCCTGAATTTTTTCACCTGTAGCTAATAGTCGACTTAATTGCGCCACCGCTAACGCATAACTGGAAGAATTATTATATCGCTTAATCACTTCAAAGTTATGCGTGACCAAAAACTTAGGGCCAAACTGCCCAGCAGGAATGAATAGCGAGGCCTGTCTTAACGGATACGGAAAATCTTTGCCATTTATTTGAGTTACATTCAAATCTTGCCATTGCTCGAACCTAAGCTCGTATGATGCACTATTCAAACGCCAATCAAACTTGCTAGGAATTGTGACTTCTACCCCCCAGCTTTCATCTTTTCTCCAACCAGCTTCTGCAAGAAAATGTGCAATTGAACCAATAACATCAGGCACTGTTTGCCACAAGTCAATGATGCCGTCGGCGTTTTGATCCACTGCGTACTTTAGATAGGAACTAGGCATAAACTGCGGCTGCCCCATCGCACCTGCCCAGGAACCCACTAGATCTTTCGTATGAATTTTGAAACTTTGCACTATTTTAAGGCTAATCAGCAGTTCTTTTCGCGCAAACTCCGTCCGCTTTTTAGAGACGCTTGCATAAGCCAGAGTCGCCAAGGATCGAATTACATTTTTATTGCCGTAATTGCGCCCAAAATCACTTTCCAGCGCCCAGATCGCAAGAATAATTTCTCGTTGAACACCGTACTTGTCTTCTACTAAATCAAATAAGGCATCGTATTTTTTCATCAAACTTCTGCCCTTCTTAATTCGGTGATCAGAAGTAGCGTTATTGAGGTAATCCCAGATACTACGAGTGAATTCAGGCTGACTATTATCAAGCTTAATAACATCAGGATCGAGCTTGAGCCCAGCTAAGGAGCGTTCTAAAAAACTGGCTTTAATTCCCTGTTCGAGTGCCTCAGTTTTGAACTCTTGTTTCCACTTCTCAAAGTTAACATCAGCCATTGCCATTTTTGTTGTAACTGACGTTACAGCAATTGAAATAGCAAAAAGAATTACGTACTTGTAAAAAATAGTCTTAACAACAGCCCCCAAATTTTTTATTAACTATCTGCATACTATTACTTTAAGTAAATAATGTGAAAACACCGAAAAATCATTCTTATAGCATAGTTTCTTCCAGTTATTAGTAGGATAGTCCAAATCCAGATAAAAATGAGGTTTAGATACTTCTTTAGCCACCCCCCTACTTTGGGGCACTTTTTTTATTAGTGATTTTTCATATGACGTTTTACCTGGATATTTTTTTCTTGTTAAAGGACTTATGCAGGAAATAACATAATTTGTATGACTCATAGTGTTTTTCCAGACTTTTCACTTCAGATATAGTGACTCTATCTCTATTTCGCTCTTTATTTAAGCAGTCTTAGAATCAAGAAAAAGCACCAAACATTTGGTCGATAAACATTAAATAATTTTAATGTTTTCTTTTCACTAAAATATCCCAGATAAAAAACACTCATTTAAAATAAAAATAAAATATTAATAATCAATAACTTAATAAAATAAAAACAGAACCTATAAAAAAATATTTACATTCATTTATAAAACCAAACAACTCAAAAATAGAATATTTTTCGCAAATAATGAATCCAAAAAAAATATCACCGCGTTATTAAAGCCATGACACAGACAGTAACAGTTGTCTAAAAACCAAACTAAGGAACATTAACTATTATATAGAAAATGCGAATTATGAATAAATAAAAACGGTATTTTAATATTTTTTAAAGACAATATAATGATTTCATCAACTCGACGGAGACAAGAAAAAAGTCTGAGATTGAGATTATATTTGCAGAATTTTCTGCTTTATTAAATACCAGATAGATTAACTTAAAAGGATATAAATTATGAAAACTCAAACTAAAGCAATCATCGCAGGATCAATTTTAACAGCACTTTTTGCATGTCAATCAGCGTATGCTGGTCAAGATTCTGATCAAACAGTTTACGCAGAACTTACAGCAAATACAGTCGTGACTGATACTTCATCAACGGACAAAGTAAGTTACGACGCACCTACTGTTGATAGCCAGTACGATGTAGTTAGCGGTAGAAAATAAACAATCAACTTTTCAAAAAATAAACTAAATATTGATACCAAAAAATTAAAGGATATTAACATGAACACTAAAGCAATCATCGCAGGAACATTACTTACAGCATTATTTGCGGGTCAATCTGCAATTGCAGGTCAAGATAAAGATCAAACTGTTTACGCAGAATTAGAGGCAAAGACAGTAGTTAGCAACACATCATCTTCTGACAAAGTACGTTATGACGCACCTACATCTGATACACAGTACGATGTAGTAAGTGGCAGAAAATAAACCCAAACAAACTTTCAATAAATTACGAATATTTATTCAAACAAAATTTAAGGACATTAAACATGAACACTAAAGCAATCATCACAGCAACTCTATTTTCAGCTCTTTTTGCAGGTCAAACTGCTTTTGCTGGACAAGACAAAGATCAAACTGTTTTCGCAGAATTAGAAGCAAAGACAGTAGTTAGCAACGCATCATCTTCTGACAAAGTACGCTATGACGCGCCTACAGTTGATACTCAATACGATGTTGTAAGCGGCAGAAAGTAAGTTTTAAACTAAAGACTCTCTCTCCTTCTTAAAACCCCTGTTTGTTGATTCAAGCAGGGGTTTTTTCGTATCTGGCGTATTGATTTAATTTCACAGGGTAGACTTTCACCCAGACCGTTACTTACAACTGGCATATTGACACGAATAGGTAATCAGGAATTTTGGTAAATCTGGTATAAGCAGAGCAAAGACTGCTCAAGAATAGTATTTATTTTGCATACTGTAGTTGCAATAAAATCAAACGGGAAGCTTCTTGATACAGCTTCTTTTTCACGAGCTTTTCTTCTTCTGCTTTGCCCAAGGCGTAATCTGAGTCATACAGGTAAGACTTGTCGATATTGATTCGACGTATGGGTAACTTCTTTTCTTTTGTTTTTGTACTTTTAGATACGGTACTTTTAGATGCTGAGCCTTTAGATTTTTTACTTTTAATGGCTTTGCCATCAACAATGGCTACCTCATAATTGAATTTGAGGTATAACAAATATTCTCTGACTTCCAGATCACTATCATAAGCAACAACGCGTTTATCCAGCTTATAATTTTTAAAACGAATAATGCTTTTAGTTGAAGAGCTATCTTCACCCTCTGTTATAAGGTTCCCACCAGCATTTTCTAACGCCTCTTCAAACACCTCTGGAAAGTCACTATCAACAGGTAATCCTTCTAATGCTATATTTTGATACTGAATGGGTAAATCTACATTATTGCGTAGATGAAAACCATTACCGCTACACCCTTGCAACATAGACGCAAGTAACAACGATGAAGCAAGCATAACGAAAAACGCCATCCGCTTTTTCTTAAAGAGAAAGTCAGATGGCGTTTTAAGGAATGAAGTATTCATAGTTTCTGACTAGTTAGCCACAATGTTAATTAATCGGCCTTTAACCACGATTACTTTACGTACTGTAAGATCTTCGAGAAAACCTTTAACGTTCTCATTTTCCATTGCTAAGGCTTTTATATCAGCTTCATCGGCATCCACAGCAACATCAACCTTGCCACGTAATTTACCGTTGATTTGAATCATCATCTGAATTTTGCTTTGCTCCAGAGCAGCTTCATCCATTTCTGGCCATGACTCGTCCATCAATACGCTTTCTTTGCCCAGGATTTCCCATAGCTTTTGACAAGCATGAGGCATAATGGGTGCAAGCATCAAGACGATTAACTCGAGTGTTTCTTGTCTAACTGCACGACCCTGATCACTGTCTTCATGGAATTTGAATAGATCATTCAGCAATTCCATATTCGCAGCAATCGCCGTATTGAAAGTGAAACGACGCGACATATCATCCGTTACTTTTTGCAAGGTATTGTATGTCTTGCGACGCATTTCCTGTTGAACGTCAGTTAAATCATCAGTGTCCAAATCAGTTAATGGGCGGTTTTCTAAATGCACATACACCTGACGCCACAAACGCTTAATAAAACGATTAGCGCCTTCAACACCAGTGTCTGACCATTCCATACTCTGATCGGGAGGAGATGCGAACATCGAGAACACACGTAAGGTATCAGCACCGAATTTTTCGATGAGCTCCTGTGGATCTACACCGTTATTCTTCGACTTCGACATTTTACTCATGCCAGAAGAAACCGCTTCACGACCTTGATCGTCTTTATAACCGAGTATTTTACCTTTCGAGTTACGTTCGATTTCGATGTCTTTTGGCGCGATCCATTCCTGACCGCCACTCTCACCTTCTACATAATAAGTATCCGCAAGTACCATGCCTTGGGTTAACAAATTAGTAAATGGCTCATCGCATTCCACCAAACCTTCATCACGCATTAACTTATTAAAGAAACGCGCGTATAAAAGATGAAGCACTGCATGCTCGATACCACCTACGTATTGATCAACAGGTAACCAGTAATCCGCACGCTCATCCAGCATCGATTTATCATTATCTGGTCCGGTATATCTTGCGTAATACCATGATGACTCAAAGAAGGTATCAAATGTATCCGTTTCACGAGTCGCACCTTTGCCACAACTAGGGCAACGCGTATCATAAAACTCTGGCATATTTTTAATTGGTGATGCACCACTTTCATCGAAAACGATGTCAGTCGGTAACTCCACGGGCAAATCTTCATCTGGTACGGGAACAGCACCACAATCATCACAGTAGATAATGGGAATCGGACAACCCCAATAACGTTGACGAGAAACACCCCAGTCACGTAAACGGTAATTGACGGTTTTGCGCCCTTTTTTCTCTTCTTGTAAGAAGTCTGCGATTGCGTCTGAAGCTTCTTCTGAAGTCAAACCATCGAATTGATCTGAATTAATCAGCACACCCTTTTCAGTGAATGCCCCTTCATCAATATTCAGATTACTCGCTACTGTCTCATTTTCAGAGGTTATTACCTGAGTGATAGGTAGTTTGTAGGCTTTAGCAAATTCCCAATCGCGCACATCATGAGCAGGAACAGACATAACTGCGCCCGAGCCATAACTCATCAACACAAAGTTAGCGACCCACACTGGCACGTTTTCACCCGTGATTGGATGAACCGCAAACAAACCAGTATCAATACCCTTCTTTTCCATCGTCGCCATATCGGCTTCGGCGGTTTTCATGTTTTTACATTCTTCGATGAATGCTGCCAACTCAGGGTTTTCTACCGCTGCTCGCTCTGCCAAATGATGTTGAGGAGCAACGGCTAAATAAGTGACTCCCATCAAGGTATCTGGGCGCGTTGTAAATACAGAAATCTTTTCTTCTGTTTTACTTTTGGAGTCTTCCTCTGCATCCGCTAATTCGAATTCAAGTTCCACACCTTTAGAACGACCGATCCAGTTTTCCTGCATCGTGCGAACTTGTTGTGGCCAGTTTTCTAATTGACGAACATCTTCTAAAAGCTCATCGGCATAAGCCGTAATTTTCAAGAACCACTGATCAATTTCGCGTTGCTCGACTAAAGCGCCCGAACGCCAACCGCGACCATCTACGACCTGTTCATTCGCCAGCACTGTATTGTCAACAGGGTCCCAGTTAACTGTTGCCTTCTTGCGATAAACCAGACCTTTTTCCAACAAACGCAGGAAGAACCATTGTTCCCAGCGATAATAATCAGGCTTACAGGTTGCTAGTTCGCGTGACCAGTCGTAGGCAAAACCCATCGTTCTGAGTTGTGCGCCCATTTCTGCGACATTTGCATCCGTCCAGGCAGCTGGTGGTACATTATTTTTGATTGCAGCATTTTCTGCAGGCAAACCAAACGCATCCCAACCCATAGGTTGTAATACATTTTTACCCTGCATACGCTGAAAGCGCGAGATTACATCGCCTATGGTGTAATTTCGCACATGCCCCATGTGTAATTTACCGCTTGGGTAAGGAAACATAGAAAGGCAATAGAATTTTTCTTTATCAGGATCTTCGGTGACTTCGAAGAGTTTTTTATCTTCCCACATTTGCTGTACTGTAGGTTCGATGTCTTTATGGTTGTATTGTTCTTGCATAGATCTACGCGTATTTTTAAAAATGTATCTAAAACCTTTTATCCAAATGACGCGAATAGTTAGGGGAATTGGAGGATACCGAGGATTTTACAAACTCGCTACTTTTTTTACGTGCTTTTCATCCAATAATTAAGCAAAACAAACACCTCAAGCCGACACAGCCTTGTTTCAAGCGCTGTATCGAGCTGATAAGCCAGAAGCGAATAAATAGACCTTTTTAGTAAAATGCATCTTTAATAATAGGTATGTTAACAACTCATGTATTTTGTTAATCTTAGTCATTTATATTTCTAGTGGGTGCGTCATGAAAAAACTTGGAATAACACTGTCATCATTCATCATCGACGAACAGCGAAAACTTGGCAATAAAGCCAGCGGCCAATTTACCGGTTTACTCAATGACATCACTATTGCCTGCAAGAGCATTGCAAACCTTGTCAATCAGGGAGACCTGGCTGGTGTACTCGGTGCCACCAAAAGTGAAAACGCAATGGGCGATGTACAAAAGAAAATGGACTTAATCGCCAACGACCTGTTTATCGACGCGCTAGAAAACAATGGTCATTGCGCAGGTATGGCATCCGAAGAGCTCGATGAGATACTCACCCTTCCAGAAGGAAAGCCACGAGGAAAATATCTGGTTACCTTCGATCCATTAGATGGCTCATCGAATATGGATATCAATATGGATGTTGGTGCGATCTTCTCTGTATTAAGAGCGCCGGCAGATAAAGAAAACCCAACAGCGGAAGATTTCGCCCAACCGGGCACAGAACAAGTCGCAGCTGGTTACTGTTTATACGGACCATCATCCATGATGGTATTAACCACAGGTAACGGCGTAAATGGTTTTACATTGTGTTCATCGATTGGTGAATTCATCCTTACCCATCCGCACATGGAAATCCCTTCTGACACATCAGAGTATGCAATTAATTCATCTAATCAGCGCTTCTGGGAAGCGCCCGTTCAAAAGTACATCGAAGACTGCAATCAAGGCGAAGAAGGCCCACTGGGGAAACGCTATAACATGCGCTGGGTGGCAGCAATGGTTGGCGAGATTCATCGAATTCTCTGTCGTGGTGGCGTTTTTCTTTATCCCATTGACGAACGTAATCGTGAAGTAGGCGGCAAGTTGCGTTTACTTTACGAAGGCAACCCCATGGCAATGATCGTCGAACAAGCTGGGGGAGCTGCAAATACGGGGTACGGCAGAATTATGGAAGTACAACCCAATGGCGACCCGCATCAGCGTGTACCTGTGATTATGGGCTCTAAGAATGAAGTAGAGAAGATTCTAAGTTATCACGCTGCAGATTAATTCAATTTGAATCAAAAAATACTTATAAATAGGGGGAAGGATTTAAAAAAGTCACCCCCCTACTTTTAAGCACTTTTTTATCTTATTTAATATTAATCACTTTTACTTACTCAATAAAAAATAAAGCACCTTAGCGTCGCAATCACACTAGAATGCCGATAAACAAATCATCAAAGACTCAAATGACAAAATCGGCTAAAACAATCATCGTACTTCTCGTTTTAATATTGATTAGTTATGTTGCTGTTTACTTGTATAAACAATTTGAGCATTTAACTACTTTCGATACTCCTCCCATCAAGTTATCCGAAATAAAAGATATTGACCCTGATGCTTCATTAAATATTTTTGTTAGGGAAAAGGACTTCCTTCTTACTTATAGAAATGACGAAGAAACGGTGACGACAACTGAAGAAATTTTAGGCAAATACAATACATTGAAAGAAGCTGACCCAGAGATAACTGTGACGTATGAAGCACAGAAAGATTTAGAGTTTTTACGCGTGATGATTCCTTTTTCTGATCTCAGTGTTATACCTGCAGGAAAAATGAAAGTGATTAATATAAAGCCACCCACAAAAAATAATTAATCCACATTCAAACACCTCTGCAAAAACGAGCTATTCGTAAAATCCCATAAGCAATTAAAATCTATAAGTTACCCTTTCAACTCCCTCTTCAGGAAACGCAACACGCACTTATATGTAAAGTAATGTAAATGTAATTATTCTCTAAACTATTTTGCTCTATTCTTGCGCAAAATTACTAACGAGATATAGATATGCGAGATACATTTGAAAAATTCAGCCCACTTACTGTCGGCTTCCATTGGATAATCGCCGTTGGCATGATTGCGATGCTGGGGTTTGGTCTTTATATCGAAGATCTCCCTAGAGGTCCCGATAAATTTAGTTTGTTGGACCTGCACAAATCATTCGGTATTATTATATTTGTATTGGCAACTGCGCGCATTTTATGGCGCATCAAGAACAAATTCCCTCAACCTTTGAGTGAGATGCCAAACTGGCAGGAATTTTCAGCTAAATTCACCCACTGGTTTTTAATTATTGCTACGGTGATAATGCCAATTTCTGGTGTCATGATGTCTGCAGGTGGTGGGCATGCGATTTCATTTTTTGGATTGGAAGTGATAGCCGCCGGAGATAAAAATGAAACCTTTGCTAATATAGGGCACACCATTCATGGGCTGGGTAGCAAAGTGCTTATATTCTTTATTTTATTGCATTCACTGGGCGCAATTAAACATCAGTTTATGGACAAGGACGGAACGCTATCTAGAATGGTTGGACGTCGCGTAAAACCTGACTCTAAAACTTCATAGATTAAGCCAGTTATAAAAGCATTATGATAATAAAAGCACCATGATAAGAAAGGAGCATTTCAAATATATTTGAAATGCTCATCGTATATAAGTGAGAACCTGTCCCTTGAAAGCCTGCCTTAGCGGGTCAATATATTGCGGTTTGTACTGGCTATGTGAATAGCCGAGTTCGACCATTCTCTTACTGAAAGGTGCGTGATGGCCGCGACCGGGATCAACGATGATCACTTCACACTCAGGTTTACTATGGCGGTGAATAAAGTCTGTCAACAATTTGATGTGTTGCTTTTCATAAAGCAAGTCGGCACCTATTAACACATCAAATTCGCCTAAGGCATGATCATCAGAATTTTCCCAACCGGTTCGCAAAAAAGGAATCTGATTACCATTGTTGAGTTTTACATTGTCGGCCAGATATGAAGCGACTTCCGGGTGGTAGTCCGTAGCCGTTATATCTGCATCACGTGAATTTAATAAAAGGCTTGAAAGAGCCATTCCACAACCAATTTCAAGAATACGCTTACCTTTAATATCGTACTCCATCATTTTTTCAGCAAGTACTTCACTCGATTCCCAAACAACGCCAAATAAGGGCCATTGAGAAGGGGAAATCCCCATTCCTTCGGCTTCACCAAAGCTGTCTAAAAATTGTTGTTTATCACGTAATGATTTGACGTGAATATCTAAAGAACCAAACTCGTAGGTTTGAAAGCGAATGCGAACAGGTTTCATGCGATTATTCCAGAAAATGAGAAAACGCAACTAGCCAATACCGTAAATTTGCTACGCAAAGACACTATAAGCGGATTAAGTGAATAAGACCAGATATCTCATAACACATTCAATAACCTAGTTCTCAGATTGTTCAAAACAGATTTTAACGTGTATTTAAGCTGTTTTTTACTTACGACTTATAACTGCATCTTAAAATAGTAATACGACGTATATAACCTAAGAAATCAACACTAGATAGCATTTAAAATATGAAAGATATTCGTCGAAACGTTATTAAAGCGGGTGCCGCTGCGCTATTACTACCAATACTGCCAACAACTGTATTTGCCGCTAAAAAGCATAATTATGGCATTGCGGGAAAGCTAGCCCCTGAGCTTAAAATTTCTGACTGGATTGATGGATCAGGAAAATCTACCTCTTTCAAACTGGCTGACCATCAGGGCAAGTATGTGTTTATGGAATTTTGGCAGTCATGGTGCCCCGGATGTCATGCACATGGCTTTCCTACATTGAAAAAGATTTCAGACGCGTTTAAAGGTAGCGAACACTTTACCGCTATAGCGATTCAAACCACCTTTGAAGGTCATACGGTAAACACGTCAGATAAAATGCGGGAAATTCAAAAACGCTATGAACTTGATATCGTGTTTGGGCATGATGCAGGAGACCCAAAATCTCATGGACATCCTAAAACCATGATGGATTATCGCTCTGGCGGTACACCATGGGCGGTACTAATCTCACCTGAAGGAAAGGTCTTATTTAATGACTTTCATATAAATGCCGAGGGAGCTATTCAATTATTGGAACAAGAAATTAAAAAGCTGGCTTAGCTACGGCATTTCTTTTATAAAAGTTTCTCAACCATCAATTGCAACGAACAGGTTTCTCTAAACTCGTTCACTTCCAATCGGTACAATAAATGCACTTCATCGCCTTCGGTCGGCCAGCTATTTACATCAATATTAAAGGCTATGGCATCGACGGTTCGACCTTGATTAAAGACACCATCTGAATCGAAACTTATAGGTTTCAATACCATCTTCAGATGTTTTTCTTTGAGTATACGTTTATTCACTATAATGAATTTATTATCAAACGCAGGGGCTGGAAAATGTTGCCCCCACGGCACGGCAAAACGTAACTGATCTGCATGTTTTAACTGAAAATCATCTGCCTCTAATTCACCATCGCTGTAGTGAATTTCTTCGAAAGTCTCATCATCTGCCTGCCTTGCAACGACGTCACAAATAGCTTTCTTGAATCCTTCTAATTTAGATTCGTCGAGTGTGAGACCTGCAGCCATGGCGTGGCCACCAAACTTATCGAGCAAACCCGGATTACCAGAAGCGACCTCATCAAACGTATCTCGAATATGAATGGTGGGAATGGATCTGGCTGAGCCTTTGATGTCGCTATTATCTGGATCATGCTCATCGGCAGGAGCAAAAATCACTGTAGGTCGATGGTATTTTTCTCTAATTCTTGCAGCCAGTATTCCAATCACCCCTTGATGCCACGATGGATTGTAAAGGCAAATCACAGGCGGAATATTTCCGGTTAATTCATCCAGGTCTAATTCTTCCAATGCGGCCAAGGCTTCTGCTTTCATACCGTCTTCTATCGCACGCCGTTCAACGTTTAAATCATCTAAAACTTCAGCTATTTCCATCGCATGATTAGCGTCTTCACTCAATAAACATTCGATACCTAAAGACATATCATCTAAACGACCGGCAGCATTTAATCTTGGGCCACAGGCAAAACCTAAATCTGAACTTACCGCACTACGGATATTGCGTTTGGCAATTCGGAATAACGCCTGAATGCCTTCACAAGCAACACCTCCGCGCATACGACGAAGTCCTTGTTCTACCAAAATTCTATTATTTTGATCTAAAGGAACAACATCAGCAACCGTGCCTAAAGCAACTAGGTCTAATAAGTTAATCAAATCCGGCTTCAGGTGATCATTTTTTATAAAGTATCCCTGTTCAGTCAGCGCTTTTTTCAGGGCTAACATCATGTAAAAAATAACGCCTACACCTGCCAGATTCTTTGATGGAAAATCATCACCTTTTTGATTTGGGTTAATAATGGCTTCTGCATCAGGCGTTTTTTTACCAGGTAAATGATGGTCGGTGATAATGACTTTATTGCCATATTTTTTAGCTTCGGCGACACCTTCGATACTTGAAATACCGTTATCCACGGTAATGATAATATCAGGAGAAAAGCGTTGAGCATCTTTGACAATTTCGGGCGTTAAGCCATAGCCATACTCAAACCGATTAGGCACTAAATAATCAACCTGACCGGGATAACCTAGAATCTTAAAAGCTTTAACCGCAACAGCAGTAGCTGTTGCACCATCTGCATCAAAATCACCGACTATCAGAATATTCTGTTTTTGCTCAAAGGCATCTACAAGTATTTTAACAGCGGGATCAATTCCTAATAACGATGAAATGGGGTGTAGCTGCTTGAGTTCAATACTCAGTTCGCTTTCAGAGTCTATGCCACGTTTAGAAAGCACTCGGGTTAGTAAGTCAGAACCTAAACCTTCCCCAGAAATTTTTCCGCTACTCTCTCTCTGTACTAATTTCATATTAGTTCTTCCCTAACATCATCTTTTGTTGATTTATCATCACGGCTACATCGGAAAGTGATCGTGGTTTCTTCCAGAATTTCAAAACAGAAGGTTTAATTGGGCGGATACGGCTCCCATCAGCAGCATCAAGCACCAAATCTATTTGATTACTTTTCCACGCTTGCATCAAAGGCTTTATATAACCCTCGTCAATTTGGGTTAATACAGTCTGATAAGCATCCAGGTTTTCTTCTCTTACTGGCTGTTGCAACCGATCTAAGAGCACGAAATATTTACCCACTCTATTTCGTATCTGAGTTAATAACGCATTTCCATTTGAAGGTAATTTATACCACTTGCAATCGACCGCTTGTGCCAACATTTTTCCTTGTATTTCAGACTTATGGTCTTCATCACTTGAGAATACTTTTTCATACTCTGTTTTGATTTTTTTTGGCTTTCCACCGCCCCAAAACCACAAGCTATTCAAGGGTATTAATCCTGCCATTTCTCTTCGTTTATTAACTTCAGAACTATGCAATATCATTTGAATTTCATTTTGTATTTGCTGCCAGTTTCGTTGCTCGCTGAAAGGTAGAGAAGCAATAATATTTTTATTGAGAACATCTTCCAGAGGAGTTGTTTCGATAACTTCACTGCTTGGAAATAGGACATACCAATGCTGGTTACTACCATAAAAAAACTGCAACCCATCGGCACGAAAATACTGATTGAGCAAGGCTAAGATCTCTTTAGCATCGGCTTCAGTCAGGTCACATATTGTTTGGGTTAGAGTGACATCTTTCATGCCAACTTCAAAGTGCACAGGATCAGCACACATTATATTTCTTTTGTCTTGAATTAAAGAAGAGTGTAGAGCGTGATCAGGATGAATCGAGGCTCTAAAATATGCCGCAGGAATTTCTTTATCTTTCCAACCTAAATTGCTAAAAAAACAAGCAGAAAGCCCTTGAACCTTTTGTACGTCGACAAACTCTAAAGATGTAAGAAGCAAAGAGAGGTAATCGGAAGTTACTTCGAACTTGAGACCTTTCTTCCACAATTCCAATGGCTCAAATAAAGCTGGAATAGAAAGATGGATTTCAGGTTTAGGAGACATATTTCTCGTGAGAATTGGTCGGGGTGGCCAGATTCGAACTGACGACCACCACACCCCCAGTGTGGTGCGCTACCAGACTGCGCTACACCCCGATATATGAACAATTAGCTAACGTAAATATTACGTAATAGCTTAGGTTTTAAGAATAATTTATCCATAACACCCTGTTCTTCAACAGCTGCGAAGAATACATGATGTATAGATAAAACGAAAGAAAAACGGATACTTAACCAATATGTACTATAGATTTTCACTTTACTTAGGGATTAAGCTAATTAACAAGATAAATAGCAATCTGCATTTTATAGCAAATGAAATGCACTTCATCGTTAATACTAGACCATTAAAGTGGATTAAAACCAAGTCAACAGTAGATATGTTTATCATGCAAACGTACACATTAAAAATAAAAATTAGGTAGTGAATATGATTTACTCAATAGATGTCGAAGACTGGACTCAGTCGGTACTGGATAATAATAATCCTGTATCTGATCGTGTCCTGAACAGCACATCGCGCATATTAGATTTGCTCGACGAATACGAGCAAAAAGGAACATTTTTCATTTTAGGAAATGTTGCCGAAAAACACCCTAATCTTGTTAGAAGAATTGCAGATGCTGGACACGAAGTAGCCTCTCATGGCTATCATCACCATTCAATTTTTAACCTTTCGCCGAAGCAAGTTAAGAAAGATGTCGGCAATTCTGTAAAGCTTCTTGAAGACACAGTTGGCAAAAAAGTCATTGGTTTTCGTGCGCCTGATTTTTCCATTCGTGAATATCTTTTCGAGTGGTATTGTGAAGCCCTTGCAGAGAATGGTTTAAAATATGACTCTTCATTGTTCCCAATGAAAGTGATCAAGTATGGGATTGAGAAAGAATATTCATTAAAGATATTTAACAAATATCATCTAAATGAACATTACTTGAGCTATATGAAAATAGGAAATTCTAAACTTCCATTTTTTGGCGGCGGATATTTCAGGGTAACACCCTATTTCCTTACCAAACATTTAAGCAAAAAACTGAATCAAGATCGTGCTGTGTTCTATATGCATCCTTATGAAATTGATACAGAAGAGCTTGCTGCAATTAAAGGCGAAGGTAAACACATACCTTTAAAGTGGAGACTTTCTCAGTTTGTTGGCAGAAACACGGTTGAAAAGAAATTACACAGACTGTTCACCGATTATAAATTTACATCTTTTGAACAAGAATATTACAGCGAGTCATCGTCATCTATTCCACAGAATACCAAGAGTAACTTAGATGATATTGAGCACGATCATTCTGGAATTGGTCATGACAATATTGTTGCTAAAACATCTTTCTCTTAATAAGACGAAAGAAGCAACACATACTAAGCAGACATAAAAAAACACCCATATGGGTGTTTTTTTATGTCTGCTTAGTATGTTAATAAAAAAATTATATATAGTCTCTAAGCGAACTAGGCTTTCTTGGTTATTAAACAGAGCTCCTATTTAACTATTAACATCGACCATTTTTTGATATTCCGCTTTGTATTGATCCGCCATCGCTGTTAGAGAAAAGTGTTCTTCAGTATGTTCTTTTGAGTTACGTCCCATTTCTTCTCTTTTTTCTGGTGAATCAATTAATTCTTCCAGATGAGTCATTAGAGCTTCTTCGTCCTCTCCAACATAACCTGTTACACCATGTTGGACCACTTCATCATTACCTGGGATCTTTGTTACTATTGCTGGAATACCTGAAGCCTGCGCTTCTAGTAAAGCTAGAGATAGCCCTTCATAGGCTGAGGTCTGAAAGTAAATATCCAGAGATGGAATCAACTTTAATGCGTCACTTCTATCAAGCATGCCCGTGACTTCAACACCTGCTTTATTGAGCATCTCAACATCATCTTTTTCTCCACCACCAATCCAGATAAATTCGACATCGTTTCTTTTCTTATTAACTTTGTCAGCAATAGCGGCAAAAACCCATGGTGCTTTTTGTAAAGAAATTCGACCTACAACTCCAATCTTAACCTTCTCGTTTTTAACTGAATAATCTTTAGGTGTTAATTGAACAGTATCAATACCGTTACTAATTCGGATTAAACGCTTTCCACTACCATTGGTTATGTCTTTCCGAATAATTTCATATTCCTCTTTTCCACAAGCCACGATTGTTCCGCCTAACCAATAACCAATATGCTCAAAATATTTATACAGTTTTCGCTTTACAGGTTGTTCAATTAAGGGGTAATGAATCGCATGTGAAGTGTAGAGTAATCGCTTATTTTTTCTCAGCATAAATCCTGCAGCTCTGGCTAAAAAACCACCTTTAGAGGAATGCGTATGAATAATATCCGGATTGATACGTTTGATATTTTTAGTGAGGCCTATCAATGCTTTAACATCCATCACAGGGTCAATTGAGCGGCTCATTTGTACATGTATTAACTCCACACGTGGATCAAACATTTCTCGCCAGTTTGGAGGAGTATGCTCACGTATAGAATGTAGAACCGTTACCTTATAACCGTCTTCTACTAAACGGTTTGACATATCTACTACCCAGATGAAAACACCATGTTCCATTGGCTCTATTACATGTACGATGTGCATAATTTTCTCTTTATATTATTTTTAGTTATTTTGTGACTGTATTTGTCTTATTGTTCATTTATTTATCGTTACTCAATCAACTTTAAGTATTTTCAACTGAATAAATTTAGCGATATTAAAAAGGGTAAATCGGTATTTATGGGGTGACCATCTTAATCGAAACATTGGCTCAGTCTCTGCGGCATATTGTTCCTTTTTATAAGAATCTCCCGCATCAGAAAACATAAAATCAAACACTTGCTTATTTTTAATCGCTTCACCAATTTCATTACACACCAGAATAAATAAAGGCGAATAACGATTCGCATTCTCGGAATAAAATCCACTCTGGTAATAATGAATCACGCCTTTATCTACAAAGCAGTAATATGTTGCTAGTGGCTTCTCATCCAAATACAGTGTTTTGATGAATGCTTTTTGCTTTGGAACTAGACGCTTTAATGCTTCCAAATGAAACTCTTTAAAAAGCGGTGAATCAAATATATTTAGCTTTGCTCTATCATTCCAGCGTGAACTATGCATTTTTGAAAGCAGTTCGAATGATTCATCAATTGACTGTAAATCATCAGTAATTTTCGTTGTGACTTCACCATCTCTGGATAGTATGCGACTTTTTTTTGCATACATTTTTCTCCAGCGTTTACCCATTTTAGATTGGTATTGCTCGAAGTCTGCCATTCCCGAAACAATAAATCGGACACCATAATCTACTTCGCCTTTTATGATTTTACTGTTTACCGAGGAAAAACATTTGGCAATTAACGAGTCTTTTAGAAGAAATTCAAAGTCGGCAAAACTCCAGTTACTAGTGGTGTTTTCAAGGTAATCAGAGATTTGATCTACCATTTGATCTTCGTAACCAGCAGCAACGATAAAGTCGTTAAACTGGGTTACAATCATATCTTTCTTCTCTTCACCAGACCCAATAAAACACAGTGTTTTACCTTGAATCCAGGACTTCGGAAATGAAGACACAATATGAAATGGCGCAATACCGACGAGTGAGTCTTCATCATATAAACATATAATGAACAACTCGGTTTTTAGATTTTTACTAAATACTTCCCACCAGGTATGCATCCAGTCCCAACTAGAAAAAATGCCAGCCTTATCGCAATTTTCATACAAGGCATCCCATTCTTTTTGAATACTTCTAAACCCAGTATCAGTATCGATTACTCGAATTGATAAGTTCATGGACCCCCCCCCACTTTGAGAGGGTTTTTCATAGAAATTTTTAATTTAAATAGTTGATTCACTTGTATTATTTTAGTTATTAAACAGAAAATGCGCCAACACTTAATTAGTATTAAGCCAGATGAAAATACTTTACATGTTAATTGTACAATTATTAACCATACTTAGTAGAGCTTTCATGACAGAAGGAAGCACCTGACAGGACGAAAAGTTTTTTCATGTCTCTGCTAAACCCACAGGGTGCAATAACTTTAATATCTTTAGTTTCAAGCTGTCTGATTAAACTACTTAAGCCAATTTCTTTACGCTCATTGCCTTGAATCTGCCTTGTCCAAGGTAATGACAAAGAAACCATTTCAGGATGAATTCTTTTTAATAACTGGATGGACTCTTTAGAGACGACAAAGCCCTCTAAAGCTATCTGGCAATTATAAGCGCGGACTTTATTGGCAAATACAATTGTGGACTTAGCTTGCCTTTCGCTCACTTGAGATGGCACCAAAAAAGTAATATGAGACGACTTGACACCTATTCTTCGCAACCCTGGTATTAACCATGCTAAAAATTGCTCATCAGCCACGGATGCACCATTTAATCTCACAATCAGGTTAGGCTCAACATTCCTTTTTTTGAGTAGAATTTGTAACAACCGAGTGAGTTTTACTTTATCCCAGAAGATGGAACAGACCTCTTGTGAACGTGCACCAGAGAGATCCTGCAGAATATCATCAACACCTTTTTTCTGAGCGATGGGGACTTTTAAAGACAGCAAGTAATGTGTGTCAAATTTATCGAACTTCAGTTCGTTTTTCTTTAATCGCTTCAGACTAGTTGTTTTAATAACGGCTTCTTCTCGATTAATGATGCCTTTTAATAAACTCGCAGGTGTATACGTCTTTTTTTGTTTGGTATTCATATCCTCAGCACTACCTTCTGTTTTGTCTTTTAATAAAACCTCAAAAGGGTTAGGTGGTTCTTTGCTTTCTTGTTTTGGTTTTTCTTGTTTTGGTTTTTCTTGTTTTGGTTTCTTTTGATTCTGACTGACTTTTACACCTTTTGTTTCCGGAAAATCACTCAAGTTCACCTCATCAGATGTTTCTACATCGCCCATTACCCGAACCCAAAGCTGAAAACATTTTTTACTTTTGTAGACTGTGGGAATCAGATAGGTATTGGCCCTAAACGTTGCTCCATTTTTCTTTTTCATGGTTAAGACCAATGAATGATTCAGGTCCGCATTTCTTAATTGAGAATTTTGAAATCCATCAAACAGACGATGCTCATCTTCCAGAATGAAATCTCTAACTGCAATCGATCTCAACTCTTGAACAGAATCTAAATGAAACAGATTGAGATACGTCCTATTCGCATAAAGGTGGAGATCTCTAGAAATAAAAGCAATCGCTTCTCGACTCGAATCTACTAGCCATTGGCAACGTTTTTCAGAAATACCCAGTAGTGTTTTACACTTCCTGAAGTCTGATTTGATAAAGGCTGTTTGAAGGAGAAACTGGAGCTGTAGAATAGTTTCTTTTTTATCTTTGTCGAAGTGAAGCTTTGATATTTGAGTATTATCATAAGGCGTCTTCAAAGAAAGAGATTGTGTCTTCTTCGTCAGAATAACGATGATACTGTCAGAGGCATATTGCCAGACAAGATCAGACAAACTCTCCAACGAGAATGGTACATCATCAGATATAAACACAAGACTTGCGCTTCTCAAGCGCTTGAGACTATTGATGATAGCTCTCTTGGAGTTATCTACCTGTTTAAATCTAAAATGGGCTTCCTGCCCTCTTAGAGTACTTACTAGTTCAGAGTATAATGGTTTATTCTGACCAATCAGCACGCATTGTAAATCACCTTTTATCATAAGATGAACAATACGATAGCCCTGTTTTATATACAGCTATTACCGACTATAGTTTAAAGAATAGGGATAGATGGAACATCTTACGAGAACGAGCACACAGAAAAATGTGACTCGTTTTTTCTTAACATTCAGTTACACAGGGTAACTTTTCTTAATAGGAATCACTTTACCCTTATCATCATTGCTGATGGCTGAGTCGTTATTTGCAGTGTTTTCCCAAGGTGTATAGCCACTTACGATCTTGGTTAGTGATTTTTTAATCTCATCAAGGTTATCGTCAGTTAAGGTATTTTGTAAGTTTTTCAGAAGAACTTCTAACTGCGATTTACTTAAAAACTCTTCATTTGCCTGCATTATGCGACTATGTTTTGTACCGCTTACATTATCGCCAATGAGCAACTCTTCATATAATTTCTCACCCGGACGTAAACCAGAATATTTAACTTCAATATCTCCATCAGGGTTATATTGATCTTTGAGTTGCAGGCCCGCCAAGCTAATCATTTTGGTTGCCAGATCAGTGATTTTTACAGATTCACCCATATCCAAAACAAAAACATCACCGCCTTTAGCCATGGCTCCCGCTTGAATAACAAGCTGAACCGCTTCTGGAATTGACATGAAGTAACGCGTTATTTCTTTATGCGTAACAGTGATTGGACCACCATCCGCTATTTGCTGCCTGAATTTAGGCACGACTGACCCTGATGAGCCCAGAACATTACCAAATCTCACCATAGAGAAAGTCGTTTCACAATTTTTGCTATTAGCTAATGACTGTAACACCATCTCCGCTATACGTTTGGTACACCCCATCACATTCGTCGGTCTAACGGCTTTATCGGTAGAGATCAAAATAAATGTTTCTACTTTCGATGCCAAAGACTTCTCTGCCAAAGTTTTAGTACCGAATACATTGTTTTTGATTCCAGCTACTGAGTTCTCTTCAACCAATGGCACATGTTTATAAGCAGCAGCGTGATAAACCGTCTGGATTTCATTTCTCGAAAACAACTTATCGAGTAACGTTATATCTCCACTTGAACCTAACACTCTCTCAATTTCCACACTGAAATGCATTGATGACAAAATTTCATTCAGTTCTTGTTCGATTTTATAGAGGGCAAACTCACTCAGCTCGAGCAATACAAGTTTCTTCGGCCTTAAGTTAAGAGCCTGTCGACAAAGTTCAGAACCGATCGAACCTCCTGCTCCTGAGATTAATACCGTTTTACCATGAATATTCGCAGGCAATAACTGCTTATCAGGGCTTACCGGCTCCCGACCTAACAAATCATCTATATCAATATCTTTGATATCGGATACTCTAAAATTACCACTCGCGAAATCTTCAATCGCAGGAATAATTCGTACCTTTACCGGAAAGGGTTCTAATCTTTCAATAATAAATTGCCTTTCCTCTCTATCTATCGAAGGCATGGCAATAATTACTTCAGTGTTTTCTGGAGCATTCATCAATGTCGCAGCCGTTTTATCATAACTTTGCACATCAAAACCAAGCATATTCCAGCCTCTTAACGATGCATTATCATCAATGAAACCTTCTACGACATAAGCTGGATCTCCATCTAATAAAGCGGCTAATTTAGTACCTGATTCCCCGGCACCATAAATGTACACACGCTTCCTAGATGTTTTATTATCGTTATTGGTCCCATACAGCCATTGCTGAATCTGTAAACGACTTCCGGCAATGAACGTAAAGGTGCTTAGCCAATACAAAATTACACCAGACTTGGTCAAATCTGCCATACCAGTCACTTTCACCGTAATCGCCCAGATAATGGTCGTTATTAAGGTTGAGAGTAAAATTGCGGATATCGTTTGGTTACGAAAATATCGTAATACCGCTCGGTACAAGCCAAAGTTTATAAATACAGGAAATGAAATAGCTAACGCTAATGGGAAAATCCACCATTCACCAGCATGTGGGAACATTACCTCATTTTTACCTAATGATAATGAAGCCCAAAGAAGCATGGGTAAGAATAAAGCATCGAGCAAAAGTATGAATAAACGCTTTTGCATTCGTGTTCGCTTTAAAAAGAATTGTTTTACTGCGTTTATCATTTTATGTTTTCAAAAAAACCTCTATAAGTGGGGAGGTGCCTTATAATTATTAGTATTGGATTCAAATCGTTTATTTGAAAGTTAGATTAAAAAAGTATCTAAAAAATTGCGATCACCGTTTTGATGATTAGCTTAAAATCCATCCATAAAGAACGTTCTTTTACATACTCTACGTAATATTTAAGTTTTATCGGCAATACTTTATTTTTATAATCACTTACTGGATCTTCCGATCCACTTAGTAAATCATTTTCGTTTACAAACTCAATTGATGCCTTATCGGTCATGCCAGGTGGTACAGATAACACGATACTCCGTGTTTCTTCTGGATAAAACTCAACATATTCAGGCACTTCAGGCCTGGGACCGACCAAACTCATCTCCCCTTTTAGTACATTGATTAATTGAGGAAGTTCATCCAGTTTGTATTTTCTTAGTACTCTTCCGATAGGCGTGATGCGCGGGTCATCTCCCGTAGTTACTTTGTTGCCCAGTTTTTCAGCATCCAAAACCATGGTTCTGAACTTCAAGACATCAAAGTGCTTACCATTCTTTCCCACTCTCACTTGCTTAAACAGGACATTACCACCATCTTTTAACTTGATGATTAATGCTATTACCAACAAAAAAGGAGCCAGAACTAACAAACCTGGAATGACAAAAAACAAATCAAATAAACGTTTGCTAAGCATGTTTACACATTCCTTTATTTAGCAACTTTGGCACAAACATTTACCACTGCATCGATAACATTCTGCACATCTTCATCAGTCATTTTGGGGTAAATGGGTAAACTCACCGCTCTATTAAATACATCTAAAGCAACGGGATAATCTTCCTGTTTGTAATTGTAACGATCGCGCCAGTATGGCTGTAGGTGCAATGGAATGAAGTGAACGCTTGTGCCAATTTTCTCTTCGGCCATTAGCTCTATAAAACGGTTGCGATCAACAGTGATTGAGTCCAAATCAAGTTGGAGCACATATAAGTGCCAGGCATGTGTATCTTCAGGTCGTGCAAGATAAGGGGTATTTAAAGGTAAAGATGAAAAGGCTTGATTGTATTGAGTTGCCATCCATTCACGACGTTGCTGAAACTCGCAAGCTCGTTTCAACTGATGAATTCCCAAAGCCGCAGCAATGTCAGTCATATTGTACTTATAACCGGGCTCTACCACTTCATAAAACCACGAAGGTTTATCTGAAGTATATCGATCAAATACATCACGATTAATGCCATGTAAACGCATGGTTTTCATACGAGAAAGATAGTCTTCATTTTCAGTGGCAATCATTCCACCTTCACCCGTTGCAATCGTCTTGGTGACATAAAAACTATAAACGGTAATATCTGACAACGAGCCTATAACTTTACCTTTATAAGTCGTGGGAAGCGCATGAGCCGCATCTTCAACGACTTTAACATCGAACTCTTTTGCCAAGGCTAAAATAGCATCCATATCACAGGCTTGCCCTGCAAAATGAACAGGCATAATTGCTTTTACATTATCGTGACTCTCCAAAGCTTCTCTTAGAAGCTCCGGATTCATATTAAATGTTTTGGGATCTATATCGACAAGAATGGGATCAGCACCCAAATATCGGATTACCTCGGCCGTAGCGGTAAAGGTATAAGTCGTTGTAATAACTACATCACCCGGACCTACTCCTACTGCTTCCAATGCAAGATGAAGACCAGAAGTTGCGGAATTTACCGCTAGCGCATGTTTTGCGTTAACAAACTCAGCAAAGTCTTTTTCAAACTGAGCCGTTTTAGGCCCCGTTGTTAACCACCCTGATCGTAAAGTATCTACAACTTCATTTATTTCGTCCTCACCAATGAGTGGCAAGGCGAATGGTAAAAAATCACTCAAAATAATTCATCCTTGAAATTTTATTTTTAATTAAGTAACCCATTGAAGAAGAAAAGTTTATAAAAAAGAAACAAAACTGTTACCTATTATAAAAACTCCCAAACATCTTCGAAAGACTCTAAAGAACCATCCGCTGATTCTTCTTTCTCTAAGACTTCATATTTACAATAGGCAAAATTACCCACTGTATCATCTATTGCAGTAATTCTAACATGCTGTTGACGTGTGCCTAATGTAATAACAAGCTCATCTTCAGCCTGGAAAATGAAACCAGGGAAAATAAGGTTCGCTTCATCTCTTGCGCCATCAATCGTAGGAAGAAGAACACCTTCCAAAGGTAGTTTTTGTGAGATATCACGGTTTGAGATTTCATCAACCTGAACGACCATTCCATGCAGAGAAAGAATCTCTAGCCCCATTTTAAGGCCTATGTTTTTAAAGGCATCCATCCAGCGTGTTACCGCAACCTGCCATAAACCAGCCGTATCATTCGGGTCTTTGATGGCTACAAGCTCACCCACACGAGCGGTACTTGCCTCATTTTTTACCTGCTTTAGTCCATAACCTCCAGAACTACTATTTTCTATCTGCCAGCTATGAATCTGTACTTCACGTTCGTCTGCCAAAGCTTCAACATCAATATCAGACCAAGGACTAGATATATTGTCTTCAGCGGCCAGCGCCTCATAAATATTATCATCCTCAACATCTTCATTGATCTGATCCATGAAAGACTCAGGCTCATTATCACGAATCATCGTAATAACATCCTGCATCTTAATCACTAAAGAGGCCTTTTCATCACGAGGAAAACGTTTATAACGACGATTACGAATTGTTGTTAATACATACACAAGTCTTTTAGCCAAACTATGCGTCAACATTGGTAACTTATAATGAGTCCCCAAATCCGAGTCTTCACTTAAACTCACAAACTGGTCGATTAGCTTAATAACTTTTGATAAATCAAATATTCTGCTTGTTGGTGAATTTAGCAAATCACTGACAGGCATAAGGTTTGCAGGCTCATCACTATTCATTAATGCGATATGTGCAAACTTACTTTTTACTTTATCCGGGTTTGAAATGATAGACACTTCATTAAGCGTCTTGACAAAAAACTCACGTACTTTGGTAACTTCTCCATGACGCAAAGTATTAGGTGCAGCCAGGGCAACCAGATTGATTAATTTGTATTGCTCTTCAATGCTAAAGTTTTCACCGTTGACATCATCTTTATGTGGTATTTCTTTTGTTTCAATTTTATTTTCGCAGGCAAGCAGATATAAGTGATGAATATCATGCCAGATAGTCTTCTGGTTTTTAGCATATACCGCGTAATCATTGACAATGACTGAGCTCATGTACTGAATAGCTCTGCCAATTGAAACCAGTAGTTTCTTTTTAGACACCGAATTCTTGGTTAGCATATCAAGCGCTGCTAACTGATATGAGCCCGCAAGCTCCATTAACAATGATCTTTTAAGATCAAATACTTTTTGACTTCTCTCTGGTAGAGGGAATGAACGCGTCTGAAAATGCCTGTCTAAATTTTCTAGTGCCATTTTCACATAAGGCAACAAAATTTCTGTCACATCTATTCTAATCTGAGGCGACACAGGTTCTTGATTAAGTTTGGTGATTCCAGCAAACAAACGTCTGGTTGTCTCACCCATATCCATCATTGGTAACTCACCAACCCAGGAACGTGCCTTCGATACAGAACGAATATCGATAGTATCAATTAATTTGGGTTCAGCTTGAGGAGTAGATTTTTTAGTAGTTTCGTTACTATTATTTTTTTTCTTAAACAAAGAGATACTCATGAGACGACCTTAATTATTGTTAGTTTTATCTTTTTAAATGATATTTAAATCGTTTTTTATTTTTATTATTCTTGATAATACTAACATTATTCAGGATTTTTTTCGATAGGTAGCTTAGACCGTTCGCCGGAAATATCTTCAACCAATCTTGGAACCAAATAACCCGGCAAATGGTTTCTTAAGCCTTCCACAAGTCTTATCGACCGATCTCGCTCCACTTCAAAATGTGCGGCTCCCTGAATGCGATCTAACTGATGTAGGTAATAGGGCAAAACATGATTCGCCATGAGTTTATGGCTCAACTCTGACAAGGTAGCGACATCATCATTCACTCCCTTTAATAAGACAGATTGATTCAACAAGATAAAACCATCTTTTCTTAAATCTGATAAAGCACGACTCACGTGTTCATCGATTTCATTAGCGTGATTAATGTGAATCACCATGACTTTCTGAATCTCTTGAACCGCAGATAGTGCTGTAAACATTTTGCGCAAACTTTGATTTATTCTTTCCGGTAAGAATACAGGTACTCTGGTGTGGAACCTTAATGTTTTCACATGTGGTATAGCTGCAATTTCAATACACATTTTCTGCAAGCGATCATCAGACAACATCAAAGGATCACCACCACTAAAGATAACTTCGTGAATACTGTTGTCGCCCTGAATGTAATCTAAGGTGTTCTGCCATTGTTTTTTATCGGGCGATGAATCCGCATAAGGAAATTCTCTCCTAAAACAATAACGGCAATGCACTGGACATGCACCGGTTGTTACCAATAGAACTCTTCCCTGATATTTATGGAGTAATCCTGAAGATGCTTCCGCCTGCAAGTCACCAATAGGGTCATTCACAAAACCCCGTGTTTCAATATTTTCCTGGTTGATCGGCAACACCTGCTGCAACAGAGGATCATTCCAGTCACCCTTTTGCATTTTTTCCGCATAAGACAATGGAACCAACATTTTAAAGCGACTATCTGTCTTAACTTTATCTAAATATTCAGCGCGATCTAACCCTAAGAACTCTAATAATTCCAACGGATCTTTGAATGCTTTTTTTAAAACGGTACGCCAATTGGATTCATTGTTTAGCTGGATTCTTTCCAAAGGATGTGAACTTAGCATTGAATGGTTTTCATGGCTTTTCCTCTTGGAAAACTATCGATTAAAAAAATAAGTGAACAATAGCACCAACAAGTTCGATTTTCTCAAAGACTATGCCCTAATTTCACGTTATTATGATCGGCTTATTATTTTTCCAATTTGTAAGGAGTGCCATCGATGGCAACTGTTAGCACAAGTGAGTTTAAAAGTGGTCTGAAGTTCATACTAGACGGAGACCCTTATACCATCGTTGAGAATGAGTTTGTTAAGCCCGGTAAAGGTCAGGCATTTAGCCGGGTAAAGATACGTAATCTTAAAACCGGTAGAGTGGTTGATAAGACATTCAAGTCTGGTGAAAAAGTTGAAGCGGCCGATGTCATGGAAGTCGACATGGAATATTTGTATGAAGATGGAGAGTTCTGGCACTTTATGGAACCAACCAGCTTTGAACAACACGCTGCAGAAGAAACCGCAGTTATGGATGTTAAGCATTGGCTGAAACCACAGGAAAAATACATCGTTACGCTTTGGAATGGTTCACCATTAAGCGCGACACCACCAAACTTCATTGAATTACAAATTACAGAATGCGACCCCGGTGTTGCAGGTAATACCGCCCAAGGCGCAACAAAGCCAGCCACGGTGGAAACTGGCGCTCAAATCAAAGTCCCATTATTCGTTGAAGAAGGCGAAATGGTTAAAATTGATACTAGAACAGGCGAATACCTATCTAGAGCAAAAGACAGTTAAATAGAAATAAACAGTAAGTCCACCCCCCTACTTATGGGCAGTTTTTTATATAATTCTTATAAGTAAGCAGGGTGTGACAATCAGGAAGTAGAATCTTGGATTGGTCACCTAACACCACACAGCAAACAAGAAAATCTCGCGCCCAAATGTTACATGACATTCGGGCGTTTTTTTTGCAACGAGATGTTCTAGAAGTCGAAACGCCAGCATTATCTCAGTTTGGCAATACAGATCCTTTTATTGAATCGATACAATGTATTCAGCAAAAATCAGAAGGCTCAGAGCTCCGATACCTACACACCTCGCCAGAATATCCGATGAAACGCCTTCTCGCGGCAGACAGTGGTGATATCTATCAAATTTCAAAAGTATGGCGAGCGGGAGAATCTGGCAACAAACACAACCCAGAATTCACCTTACTTGAATGGTACCGTGTAGGTTTTAGTTATCAAAAATTAATGCAAGAGGTAGAAGAACTCCTCAGTATTGTATTGCCTGATTTACCTAAAAAGCCCCAATTTAAAACTTATGAATCGTTATTCCTTGAAAAATTCAACATCAATCCCCATATCGCTACAAATGAACAATTAATTGACTGCGTAAGAGAGCATATCGACCATTTAGATACTGAAGGTATGAATAATCAGTCATTACTAGATGCAATATTGAGTTTTTGCATCGAACCTGAATTCGAAAGCAGTCATTTAACTTTTGTCTATGACTACCCGGTTTCACAGTCTGCGTTAGCCCAAATCAGGCAAACTGAGCACTATCCAGTTGCCGAACGTTTCGAAGTTTATTTAGGGCAATCAGAATTAGGAAATGGCTACCAGGAAGAAGTAGACAGCAAGCGCAACAAACAGATTCTAAGTGATGAAAATCAGGCTCGAAAAGACTTTAATTTAGAGACTGTCAAAGAAGACCGCCTATTTTTAGCAGCTGCTGAAAAGGGTATTCCTGCCTCGGCAGGTGTAGCAATCGGTTTAGATCGGGTTTTGATGTGTATTACAGGTGAAAAATCCATACAGAAAGTTATTAACTTTCCGTGGGATAAGGCATAATACACGGCTATTTATTGAACAATTGTTTCTGCTTTAAAGAAACGATTATATTAAGAATTTTAAATTTTGGAGATTACAATGGATTTTTTCATTTCAAACGCAATGGCAGCTGGTGAAGCACCAGCAGGTGGCGGTTTACAACTTGTATTCATGGTAGCCCTGTTCTTCGGCATCATGTATTTCATGATCATTCGCCCACAAGCTAAAAAAGCGAAAGAGCATACTTCTTTACTTGATTCACTCAGCAAAGGTGATGAAGTTGTAACAAGTGGCGGAATCATTGGAAAAATCTCTAAGCTAGGCGACAGTTTCGTCGAGCTAAAAGTATCTGAGACTGGCACTATCACTATTCAACGCCATGCAATCTCAGCGGTACTTCCAAAAGGTACAATGAAAGGCGCTTAATAATCACCATTCGACGCATAACAATCCCTCATGTCTTAGTTCTAAGCATGGGGGTTATTTACTTATAACGTTACAAACACACCGGGTTAATAATAATGAACCGCTATCCAATGTGGAAATACATCATAATTATTGTCGTAATGCTGGGAGGTCTTATCCTCGCATTGCCCAATATTTATCCCTCTCAACCTGCCGTTCAGGTTACTTCTAGCTCTCCAGATTTTCCTCTTGATGCTTCCGTCCTTCAACAAATCAAAGACACACTGACTGAAAATGGTATCGCTGTTGAAGACACTCAATCAATAGATAACAGCAAAGCTTTGATTCGTTTTGATTCGCCAGATACGCAACTTGCAGCAGCTGATGCCATCAAAACCAGCCTAGGCAGCAAATACAATACAGCATTGAATCTTGCCCCTGCGACACCTAACTGGCTAAGAAGCCTCAAACCTATGAATCTAGGTCTGGACTTACGTGGTGGTGTTCACTTCCTGATGGAAGTTGACATGAAATCTGCCATTGATAAATCTCTTACTCGCCACAGTGAAGAATTCAGAACTTTTTTACGTGAAAAGAAAATCAGTTATCTGGGTGTAAAACGTGTTGCTGATGACTTAATAATCCAATTTAAGACAGCAGAGCTTAGAGATCAGGCAAGACGTGAAATAAGAGGCGAATACCGCAACGAAATTGATTTTGAAGATGAAGAGACCGCCAAAGGTGCTGCTTTAAAAGCGACACTAACGCAAAATAACATCAACAACACCAAGCGTTTTGCCCTACAACAAAACATTACTACCTTGCGTAAGCGTGTGAATGAATTGGGTGTTAGTGAACCAATCATTCAACAACAAGGACTTGAAAGAATTGTTGTGCAATTACCTGGTGTTCAAGACCCGTCAGTGGCGAAGGAAATTCTTGGAACTACAGCAACACTTGAATTTCGTTTAGTCGACGAGGGTAATGACCCCTACTCTGCACAAGCTTCTGGTCGTATCCCTGTTGGCGATAAATTATTTGTTGAAAGAAACGGTAACCCTATCCTGCTAAAAAGCAGAGTGATGTTGACAGGTGATTATATTACCGATGCTTCTTCAGGTTTCGATCAACGTGATCAACGCCCTTCAGTTACGATCGTTCTTGATGGCAAAGGCGCTAAGTTATTTGCTAAATCGACAGGTGCTAATGTTCAGAAACTAATGGGCGTGGTTTTCATCGAACATAAAACAGTTGTTACCAAACAAGATGACGGCACTTTCACTAAGAACACCAAAGTTTCCAGAGAAGTAATCAATGTTGCTCGTATTCAAGAGCAACTCAGCAAACGCTTTCAGATCACTGGATTAGATACCCCTCAAGAAGCATACAACCTTGCTCTACTTCTTCGTGCTGGAGCACTTGCGGCGCCCGTTTATATCGTAGAAGAACGCACCATTGGTCCAAGCCTTGGTGCTGATAATATTTCAGCAGGCTTTAAATCGGTAATCATTGGTTTCGTGCTTGTATTGATCTTTATGGCATTCTATTACCGAGTATTTGGTTTGGTAGCGAATCTGGCGTTAACACTCAATCTGGTTTTGATTGTTGCTGCACTATCAATGCTACAGGCTACTCTAACCTTACCGGGTATAGCAGGTATCGTACTGACCGTAGGTATGGCGGTTGATGCGAACGTACTGATTTATGAACGGATAAAGGAAGAGCTGCGCAATGGTTTGACGCCTCAGGCTGCGATTCAATCGGGCTATGAGAAAGCATTCTCGACCATCGCCGATGCTAATATCACAACCTTGATTGCCGCAATTGTACTCTATGGCATGGGAACAGGACCTATAAAAGGCTTCGCAATAACGCTGGCAATAGGTATTGTCTCTTCAATGTTTACCGCAATCATGGGCACTCGTTCAGTGATTAACTTAATTTACGGCGGTAAGAAACGTCTTAAGAAGCTGCATATTTAGGAGCTATCAATAATGAATACAAAAACTAAAAAGTTAATCAATTTCACGGGCAAACGCAAAATTGCCATGATTTTCTCCGCTATTTTAATGATTGCTTCAATAGGCTCATTAATTGTCAATGGCTTAAACCTGGGTGTTGATTTCACCGGCGGTACAGTCATTGAAGTTGGTTACAAGGAAGCAGCTGATGTCGACAAGATCCGTGAATCATTAACCGCGGCAAACTTTGATGCTTCAGTGCAACACTTTGGTACAGCGAAAGATGTATTGATTCGAATAGCACCACACGAAGGTGAAGACCGAGCGAAAATCGGCGATGCTGTTTTTGCAATCCTAAAAAGCACCAATGCTGATGTAGAGTTGCGACGCGTAGAGTTTGTTGGTCCACAAATCGGTGATGAGCTACGTGACGATGGTGGCACAGCAATGCTTCTGGCTTTAGCTGGCATTCTAATATACGTAACCTTGCGTTTTGAATTCCGTTTTTCAGTGGGAGCAATCGTCGCTCTGATACACGACGTAGTTATCACCGTCGGGATATTTTCAATCACCCGAATTGAGTTTGATTTGACCATACTAGCGGCCATACTGGCGATTATCGGTTACTCCCTCAACGATACTATCGTAGTGTTTGACCGAGTCAGGGAAAATTTCCTTAAACTCCGAAAAGCTACGGCAGAAGAGTCGATTAATACATCTATTAACCAGACGCTTTCCCGTACAATAGTGACTTCATTAACTACATTATTGGTGTTAACCGCATTATTTTACTTCGGTGGTAAAATCATTCACGGTTTTTCACTCGCCATGATTATTGGTGTAATTGTTGGTACTTACTCTTCAATTTTTGTGGCAAGCAGTTCATTGTTAATGATGGGAATTACCCGTGAAGCGCTTTTACCACCTGAAAAAGAAGCTGATGACCAGGAAGAATTACCTGATATGCCTTAAAGCTTGTCGTGTCATTTAAGGCTGATTTAGCTTATACACTAAATTAGTCTACACACTATAAAAAGGCAGGTTTACTCAACCTGCCTTTTTTGTGCCAATTCAACACAGAAAAAGTGAATTAAAGACTAAAATAAGGTCACCCCCCTACTTTGGGGCATTTTTTATATTAAAACTTTATTTTATTTAACTGCAACGAAACCATTAGATACGCTATAAATACGAATATGTTTGCTGCCTTGCCTTATAAATTTAAAATAGCGTTACTTACGTTAATTCCTCTGATTATTGCTATTTCAGGGATAGCGCTGGCCACAGCTCACCAGACAAAACTACTCGCCAGCACTCAGGCAGAAACGTTTGAACAAGAGTTATTGAACACCAAGAAGAATGAACTTAAAAACTATATGGAACTCGCCTATACAGCGATCATCAATGTTTATGAGAATCCTAATGTAGCAAAAAAACATGCCCAGCAAGAAGTGTATGACATCCTCAAAAACATGGAATATGGTGAAGATGGTTACTTTTTTGTTTATGACTATAACGGGGTCAATATCGTTCATTCTAGAAAACCAGAACTTGAAGGCAAAAACCTTTTTAATTTCAAAGATGACAATGGCAAATTACTGATTCAGGAATTAATCCAAAATGCCAAACAAGGCGGCGGCTTTACACACTATCTCTGGGACAAACCTTCAGGCGGAAAATCTGTTGAAAAGCTCAGTTATTCTATTGGCTTAGATAAGTGGCAATGGATGGTGGGAACCGGACTTTACATCGACGACATCGAAAAAGGCGTGTTTGGCATAAAAGACAAAGCCAATAACACAAACAAGAAGACGCTATTGCTTACCTCCATCATAGCGATTATCGCCACCTTACTGACTTCACTCATTGGCTTTTTGATCAACCTGTCAGAGGGCAAACTCGCCACCCAGAAAATGCGCGATCTAACCAATAAAACGGTTAACTTTCAGGAAGACGAAAGAAAACGGGTATCACGCGAATTGCATGATGGCATCAATCAATTATTAGTTTCTGTCAGATATAAACTCGATACAGCCAAAAGCAAATTACTAAAACCGAACAGTGAGACCGAAAACACCGCAAATATTATTGATGAAGCAGATGAAATTCTGAATACTGGAATTCAGGAAGTACGAAGAATATCGCGCGATCTTCGCCCTAGCCTGTTAGATGATCTTGGACTGGACTCAGCGATCAAAAGTTTACTTTCAGACTTTTCAGAACGCACCAATATCATTGTCGACTACAAAAACAATGCCACCAACACAAGACTACCTCAGGAAATAGAAACAGCCTTTTATAGAATCATCCAGGAAGCTGTCACCAACATAGAAAAACATGCCCTTTCTGCTAAACATGTTACCCTTAAGATCGATAAGAAAAGAGCCTCTATTCATTTGAGTATCAGCAATGATGGCATAGGATTTGATAAACAAACGCTGGAACAGACAAATCCCGAGCGCGGCCTTGGTTTACGCAATATGGTCGATCGAACTGAATTACTTGAAGGCTTTCTAACCGTTAATTCGTCCATTGATAAGGGCACAACAGTTATCGTACACATTCCATTATGAACACTTTACTTAAAAACAACACTGAACTTACAGATAGCCAAACTGGCACAATAACCGTGGTACTTGCTGACGATCATCCTTTGGTACAGGATGGTATTAAAACGCGTTTTGAAGACGTTGAGGATATCGACGTGATTGGGGTTGCAGCTACCGGACAAGAATTACTCGATATAACGGATGCACTAAAACCTGATGTAATCATCACGGATATAAGCATGCCTAATATTAATGGCTTAGAAGCCACACGCCTTTTATCTAACTCTCACCCCGATATAAAAGTACTCATCTTAACCATGCACGACAATAAAGAGTACATGCAAAATGCTATCGACTCAGGCGCAAAAGGCTACATATTAAAAGACCAGCCCGCAGCTGATATGATCGATGCAGTAAGGACAATACATCAAGGCGGAACTCACTTCTGTTCTAACGCTGCAAATATTCTGGATAATAAAGATAACGCTGCAATCAAACTCACCAAACGTGAACAAGCTATATTGATAGAACTGTTAAATGGCTTAAACAATAAACACATTGCCGAGAAACTCTCCATCAGTTTGCGCACAGTAGAATGCCATCGTGGCAATATCTATAGAAAACTAGATACACACTCGATCGCAGGATTAATTCGCTATGCGAAAAAGCATGGTTACATTTAATTGCGCGAATCTGTTGATCACCCCCCTACTTACGGGCACTTTTTTAGGTTTTCTAACAACTTAAAAGAATTTTAGTTGTATTTTTACGTAATTTTACCGATGCATGGTCTTCATTCTTAAGCTAGTCTTATGGACGTGATTAATCACACTAAGAAGTCTTGCCTGTAAATAACGGAAACCACAGTTATTCGGTAGGCCTCTATAAATATAAAGAAGATCTAACCCATAACAGAGGATATTATAAATGGATAGACGTAAAGTACTTAAAGGTGCCATAGCCGGTGCAGCAACAGCTGCAGCAGCGACAGTCGCAGCACCAGCAGTGGCAGCCAGCCATAGCAAAAAAATGAAAATCAACATGGTTTCAACTTGGCCACGTGACTTCCCTGGTTTAGGTACAGGTGCACAACGTTTCGCAGAAAGACTCACCAAAATTAGTGGTGGTAGCATGGAAGTTAAATACTATGCTGCTGGAGAGCGCGTTAAAGCGTTTGACTCGTTTGATGAAGTTGCTTCGGGCAACTCACAAATTTACCACGGTGCAGAATACTACTGGAAAGGAAAACACCCAGGATTTGCATACTTCACATCTGTTCCATTTGGATTAACATACACTGAGATGAATGCTTGGATTCGCTATGGTGGCGGACAAGAGCTATGGGACAAACTCGCAGGCGAATACGGTCTAAAAGGACTTATGTGTGGTAACACTGGTGTTCAAATGGGCGGTTGGTTCCGTAAAGAAATGAACTCTGCAGAAGACTTCAAAGGCCTTAAAATGCGTATGCCAGGACTTGGTGGAGACGTTTTATCCAAGTTAGGTGCTTCTCCAGTTACTTTACCTGGTGGACAGATCTACGAAAACCTTGTATCTGGAGCAATTGATGCAACAGAGTGGGTTGGTCCTTGGAATGATAAGATCATGAAGTTCTACGAAGCAGCAAAATACTACTACTACCCAGGCATGCACGAGCCGGGCGCTATGCTTTCAATCGGCATGAACAAAAAGTGGTGGGATAGCTTGACTGAAGCTCAACAAGGTATGGTTGAAGCAGCAGCATCTACTGAAAATGACGTAATGATGTCTGAATACAACGCTAAAAATGGTGAAGCATTAGCATCGTTATTAAAAGAGCACGGTGTAAAACTTCGCGCATTCAGTGATGACATCTATGACAGTTTCGGTGAAGCAGCGGATAAAGTATTTGACGATGTTCAAAAACACAGTCCACTAGCTAAAGAAATTCATGAGAGCTTCATAGCAGCACGTACCAATGTTGGTGCATGGGCCAAGATTTCTGATCAGGCTTATGTTCAGCAACGTAACAGAGTTTTGGGTCTCTAGTACTCCGACACTCAACCAGAAACGGAACCTTGTGGTTCCGTTTCTGTTCAAAATTAACCATAATTTGGTTTTCTTAAACTACTACCTTTAACAAAGAAATTCTTAATAAGACTACTGTTCTTGTTAATTACTGGTGGTTTAATAAAATTAATTTCACCTGCTAAGGAAAGGACTCTAATGGATTCAGCTTCTAGTTTATCTGATCAACAGACATCTATAGCTACCCACGCATCATCGCGAAGTTTTATCAGAATTTTTGCGCGGATTTTAGTGGCTACGGTACTGCTTTATTTATTGAGTCGTTTTCTGATTTATTGGCATGACTGGCCTCCGTTGACCGAAACCCTTCATTCCTTTATGGGAGGCGAAGCACTTGAATCGTCGAGGCTATATAAAGGCATTGCGTTACTGCTTATATATATCGCCACATTCGTTTTGATTACTTTTTCGATTAAACGTTCTCCAGAAAAGACGCTCTCTTCTGATGCAGAGCGTTATAAAGAGCTATCTTATTTCATTGTTAGAGCTGCATTCTGGGCGGTGTTCTTTATTGGCCTGACAGATGCTGTCATTTCATTTTTACGCGTAGAAGAAATTCTCATTCCTATCGTTGGTGCAGAAACTGCGCAAATGCTCGATCAATCTACACAACGTGGACTCTATGTTCACTACCCATTACTGGTTTTAGCCATTGTGGTTGCATGGTTCAGTAAATCATTAGGCTTTTACTGGCTCGCTTTTCTGGTTGTTTTAGCCGAGTTCACCATCGTAATTACACGCTTTGTTTTCTCTTACGAACAAGCTTTCATGGGTGATTTAGTCAGATTCTGGTATGCGGCATTCTTCCTTTTTGCTAGTGCTTATACATTGGTTGAAGGCGGCCATGTTCGTGTTGATGTATTTTATGCACGCGTTACCAATAGAAAGAAGGCATGGGTAAATGCCTTGGGATCTTTGATCCTCGGATTGCCTGTTTGCTGGACGATACTACACTACGGCCTTGGGAGTCGTCAGAGTAGCTTAATCGCTCCTATACTTAGTTTTGAAACCTCACCTAGTGGCTATGGTATGTATGTGAAATATTTAATGGCTGCATTTCTCGTTGTATTTGCTGTCTCGATGGCACTTATTTTTATCAGTTATTTTCTAAAGAATTGTGCTTTTCTATTTAAAGAAGCAGATGCAGAGCTACCTAGTGGAGGAGAGCACTAATGGAATTACTCTTTTTAGGTCTATTATTCTTTTTGATGATATGGGCATTATCATCAGGTTTCCCCGTTGCATTTGCACTTCCAGGTTCTGCCATTATCTCGGTAGGTTTAGCAGCACTTACAGGTTATCTCTTTACAGGTGACCCAAGCTCCTATTTTGCTGAAGGTAGCCCTTCTCAATGGCTAAGTGCTGGTGTGACTAACTTTAGAAGCCTCTATTGGATTGTTGAACGAGACACGCTGATTGCGATTCCATTATTCATTTTCATGGGGATAATGCTGCAGCGCTCAAAAATCGCTGAAGATCTACTCGTAGCTATGGCGCAACTATTCGGTCCTCTTCCGGGTGGATTGGGAATCTCTGTTGTTTTTGTTGGTGCTCTATTAGCAGCAACAACTGGCATTGTTGGAGCGACAGTTATCGCCATGGGTCTAATCTCCCTGCCCGCAATGCTGCGCAATAATTATTCGAAGTCACTGGCAACGGGAACGATTTGTGCCTCCGGAACCTTAGGGCAGATAATTCCCCCCTCGATTGTATTAATCATACTCGCTGATCAGTTATCAAATGCAGCTGATCAAGCAAGCACAATGAGAAAGACCCTCTACAAAGAAGCTACGGGTGAATTTAATATGCCTTCGCATCTAGATGTAGTCTCGGCTAGTGCGGGCGATATGTTCATGGGTGCACTAATCCCCGGAATGATCCTTGTTGGTTTGTATATGCTCTACATCCTTATTTACGCATGGATAAAACCAGAAGCAGCTCCACCTGTTCCTTATGACGGTGAGTACGACAAATCCTTTTTACTAAATATCTTGCTTGCACTTGTTCCTCCTCTAACTCTAATTTTTATCGTTTTAGGATCAATCATTCTTGGTGTTGCCACCGTGAATCAGGCAGGAGCCATCGGTGCCATCGGCGCCATGGTGATGGCAGGCTATAGACTACATACAGGCAGTAAATCGACAAGATATATCCCTGCTTTTATGACGCTGTTTGCCATCTTTGCAATAGGGTTCCTTTCAAATACCTATGACTTGAATGTAAGAAGCATCAACAGTCCTGAGCAATTCTTTGGTATTAAGCTCGCTATTGGAGCAGTCGCTATACTTGTAATAGCTATCGGCTGGAGCGCGTTGAGAGCCTTTAAAATCGACGACACACTTAAGAGTGTCATGATTGATACCGCTAAAATGACATCAATGGTGTTTGTTATCCTGATTGGTGCAGCGATGCTTACATCAGCCTTCCGTGGCTTTGGCGGTGAAGAAATAGTTAAACATTTCTTAACGACTTTACCGGGTGGTTTCTGGACTCAGTTCATTGTCGTAATGCTAGTAATCTTCTTACTAGGGTTCTTCCTCGACTTCATCGAAATTGCAGTAGTAGTTGTACCAATAGTTGCCCCAATATTGCTTGCTAACCCAGAAGCTAACGTAACTGCAGTATGGCTTGGTGTCATGATAGGTTTAAATATCCAGACCTCCTTCTTAACACCACCGTTCGGCTTCGCCCTATTCTACTTACGTGGTGTCGCCGATAAAATAGTGAAAACAACAGATATCTATAAAGGTGCATCTGCCTTTATTCTGTTGCAATTACTCGGATTAGTTATCGTTGGTTTGTACCCAAGCTTGGTAAACTACCTACCAAACCGTACACACTTACTTTCAGAAACTGCTCCTCCGCCGATGAATCCTAAGCTACAGTTTTGTCTTGAAGACTATGTCCAAGAGCAATACGCAAATAATAGCGACGAGATCAAGGCGAGCATCAAACAGGCACAAACATTGGATGTAAGTTACTTACCAAAGAAACTGGCTACCCAATTTACTGAAAGTACAGAGAGTGCCTTGAAAGGATTAGAGTTAGCCAATGTCATTGCTGAAGAAAAGTCGAAAATAGAGGAATTTTCAGTAGCCTATAAACCACTGCAACAGCAAGTGAGTTATATTAATTCTGACGTCAAAAAATTAGCTAACGAAATCGAATCTATACAAGACGAACTTGATGATTTGAGTGAAGATAGTCCTGATATTGATAGCTTCAAGGAAAAAATCAGCAACCTGACTAAAGAAAAGGCCGAGCTTGAGGCTTCTGTTCCAGAGCAATGGAGCAAGGAAAATGCCAGTTACAAAGAACTTGATAAGGCATTAAAGAAATCACGTAGACAGTACAACACTAGCGTGGATTCTGCTTATGAGCCACTTCAAGAGCTTTCTCAAATCATTGCATCAAAAGACTTACTTGCTGATGCAGGGGATAGTATGAATTCACTTGGAGATAGCATTACATCTAATGATGCAGACAAAATTGTTGAAGATGTAAAAGCACTGGAAAGACAGTTTAATAAGGTTAAAGGCTCTGGGGCCATCAAAACCAAACTGGCAAAAACCAGACGTGCTTTTAAGAAAGTGGAAGATGAAACGGCGCTCAACGAAGCTCGAAATAAAGCACTCGTATTTTACAATGAAGCTAAAGAAATTTACGCAAGTGAGATCAAATGGCGCAATAGAGCTGCTACTGATCTAGTGCCTGATTTAGAAACCTATAAAACAGCACTTTCCAAGAATATCGGATTGCGTTTGCAGCCAAGGTTTACAGATCCACAGGCGAAAGAAATGGCAGCATGTTTATCGCATCATCGAAATCTATCGCTTGAGTTTTAGGAGCCAACGACTCTCTATAAAAGAAATGGAATAGAAAATCCCCCTATAAGTAGGGGGGTGTCAATTTTGTATCTTTATTGAATTCGGGCTTTAGAAATAGAGCCCGAATTTGAATTTAGTAAGCTTGAATCTGAATATAACTAAAGAATCTAAATATAACTAAAGATAGAACGCTAAGCAGTAGCCAGCTCAGCATACGAAAAAATCAGGCACACGCTACAGCTGAGTTTACGCCTTCCATAACTGCATATTCGTCACCTTCTCTTGCCATATATACCTGACATTCTGAATTTTGTGACTTCACCCACGCTTTACTATCAATCAATATCTGATCTAACTGCTCATCCGTTCTTGATGGATCATGATGAAATAATATTAAATTAGAAACATTTGCATCTACAGCAAGTTGCAATGTCTGGGAAATTAACGAATGTCCCCAGCCGTGTGTTTTTTGTAATTCATCATCCAAATACATAGCGTCATGAATCAAATAATCCACACCCTGAAAGAAATCAACCCAATCTTGATAATTAGTATCTGGCTCATTAGGCGGAAAAAGCTCGTTATCAGTCGCATACGCCATACTACCTTCAGGCATATCTAAACGATAAGCAGAACCACCACCAGGGTGATTCAATGATTTGGTTTTAACTTGCGTTTTCCCAATCAACAACATGCTATTAATGACGGATAAAACTTTTACTTTAGCCTCTAACCTGTCGCTAGGTACAGGAAAGTGAGGATCAGTCATCTGAGTTAATACAGTATGGGTTTGTTCATCCTGCATGTGTGCAGCTAATAAGTGAATCGTTTGATCAGGCTGATAGGCCGGTAGAAAAAAAGGAAAACCTTGAATATGATCCCAATGATAATGGCTAAAAAACAAATGAATATCTTCTTTAGAAGACTTCTCCATCAACTCATCGCCCAGAATTTTTATTCCAGTCCCAGCATCTAATACGAAATGAGAACCATCATCGGACTTAACAGATACGCACGCAGTATTTCCGCCATACCTAATAGTATTGGGTCCGGGTGTAGCTATTGATCCTCTAACTCCGTAAAATTTAATTTTCATATATTTTTATACTTAAATGTCCAAACTAGAAATGTAACTGACTTAATTATTTTGCTTTAAAATAGCGTGATAATTAAAAAAGCTATTTAAATTTAGATAGAAATATGCGTTCAAAAGTTCATTTTAATTATTATTAGTTCTAAATCAGAAAGTTGATATTTCGTTCTTTTTAGCCAAAAATCTAAATCATTTAAAAATTCGATATCCAACATGATCTCAAATAATCTAAAACTTGGATATTACCCATTCAGGTTAGAATTTTAAGATACTGTATTATAAGAATAATTTATTGTTTGCTCGATTTTTTCGCTACATTGTTACGAATATATACGGGTTGTGCATCTTCAATTGCGACTGTTCTTTGTTGCAAAAACTCTATCATCGCAAGGCGAGCAATCTCCGTAGCACAAGGAAAAGCATTCTCGATGATCGTTAAACTTTGCTCAGAGTTTTTAACAGAACCATCCAATGTTTCCAATGTATATGCATCCCAGGCTGAACCGATACCTAGAAAATGTTTGCCCTCAAAACTGTCAATATACTCCCCAATCTCAACCATTTTTGTGACTTTTTCATCATTTATGAGAATTAATTCACTTTTTTGGAATTCAAAAGCCCCCCAATAGACTTCATCCATTCGCGCATCAAGCCCGACAAGAATTGTTTCACCCGAATATTTTTGTTGTCTGTCCTGTAATGCGGATACAGACTGAAGTGCCAAGGCAGATAAAGTAGAAACAGGAATCACAGGTTTATCTATAGAAAGCGCCAAACCCTGAGAGATACCTGCTGCAATGCGCAAGCCGGTGAAAGCTCCTGGGCCACGACCAAATGCAATTGCATCGATATCATCCATGGTACACCCCCCTACTTTCAGCACTTCTTCTATCATTGGCAGAATTAGCTTGGTGTGTTCTCGAGGGGCAAGTTTAAATTGCGAGAATATTTTAGGCTCTGCACCCTTTCGCTCTGCAGTGTTAACATCTGTATCAGTTGAATTATCTTCAAAGCTGATCAAAGCAGCGGAACAAGCTTCTGTAGCAGTTTCTATAGCGAGTATATTAGGCATCGGCAGTTTTACCCTTATCCAGATCTTCGCCTTTAGGCGATTCAGTCTGGAGTTTTTTAGTTTTTAGGTGTTCGAAAAAGCGCTCAACCACTTCTAGCTTACTGGTTCTAGGGACTCTCGGCATGCTTTCCAGAAACGTATTTCCATAAGATTTAGTTCGTAAACGCGGATCACAGATCATCAGCAAACCGGTATCGTTATCATCGCGAATAAGACGACCTACACCCTGTTTAAGCGCAATTACTGCTTGCGGTAGCTGATATTCAAAGAAAGGATTACCACCGGCCTCACGAATACTTTTGATACGCGCTTCAAGAACCGGATCACCCGGTGATGCAAACGGAAGCTTATCAATAATAACACAGCTTAACGCTTCCCCTCTGACATCAACGCCTTCCCAGAAACTACTGGTTCCCAGTAAAACGGCATTACCCAATTTACGGAAATTATCGATCATGTCGCCTTGTGATGAATCACCCTGTACCAGAATGGGATAATCGATTTCACCTCGCAACAGTTCCGCGGCTTCGTTGAGTGCCCGGTAACTGGTGAACAACATAAATGTTCGACCACCACTCGCTTTAATAACAGGGATAGCTGCTTCAACTAACGCAGGCACAAATTCTGCATTTTGCGGTTCAGGAATATTCGGTGGCGCATAAAGCAAGGAATTGTGCCAATAGTCAAATGGACTATCGAGCAATAATTCCTTCGGTGATTCCATGCCAATGCGCTGGGTAAAATGATCGAACGATTTTCCGACAGCGATGGTTGCTGAGGTTAAAATCCAGGCGCACGGCCAACTTTCTAAATGTTTTTTAAACGTATCTGCAATATCTAAAGGTGTTGAAACCAGTGAAAAGGATCTAGTATAGGTTTCATACCATTGAACGGTATTAGCTTTTGGATCATTTAAATTACGTAAACGTTCTACCTGAATTTGTATGCGCTCGTAACAAGACTCAAGTCCTTTGCTACGCTCAGCCGCAATTTTTAACTGACTATACAAGGAATCGAGTATTTCACTTAAATGCGCAATCTCTTTTTCGATAGCTGGTTTCGTTTTTATTTTATACCACGGCTCACGCAGACCCGGTTTATCCATCGCTAAACGTAAGTCTAATACGCACTTTTCCAATTCACGCAAATCATCGCGTAAATCCGTCATATCTGCAGCACCACTAAGAACCTCAGCGAGGGTATCCCGGCCTAATTCAATTAATTGGCGACTACTTAATGTTTCACTAAAAAACGTAGAAGCAACTTCAGGGAGTTGATGTGCCTCATCCAGAATAACCGCATTTGCACTCGGCAATAATTCGCCAAAACCCTCTTCCTTTAAGGCTAAATCAGCAAAAAATAAATGATGATTAACGACGACAACATCGGCTTCTTGCGCTTCTCTTCGGGCTTTAACCACAAAGCAGCTGTCGTAGTCCTCACAATCTGTGCCTAGACAATTATCTGCAGTTGAAGTGACTTGCTGCCAGACTTCAGCATCTCTGGGAACGCTATTAAGTTCTCCAATATCACCAGAATAGGTCATGACTTCCCAGTCAGCAATTCGCTGCAAATGAGAAATGGTACGGCGATCATCAAATTGACCTTCCGACTGAGCACGCCCCAAGCGATACCGACACAGATAATTTGCGCGCCCTTTTAGTAGTGCGATTTGAGTATCAGTTTTTAAGGCATTTTTAACGACGGGCAAATCTTTGGCAAAAAGTTGGTCTTGTAAGGTTTTGGTCCCTGTTGAAACAATAATTCGACCACCGGAAGCTATCGCCGGCACCAAATACGCAAAGGTTTTACCAACACCTGTTCCCGCCTCGATAACCGCAGCAGAATGGTTTTGAATCGCTTCGCCAACCGCTTCCATCATTTGCTGTTGTTGATCACGTACCTGAAAACCTGGTATGGCGGCTGCTAGCGGCCCATCATCACTTAGCAGTTTTTTCCAGTCATCATCTAAGTCAATTCCCATATCAAGGATTTAACTTGATGTAATCAAGCGCTTCTTTGATAGCAGTGGCGTTACCTGATTTCTCACCTGCTTTTTTAATTAATGCCCAGTTTTGCGCAATCAAATTATCATCGTTTGAATAACGATTAGATTTTTTAGCCATGGTGATAGCCTGTGTGTAGTCGTTATCTGAGTAATGCGCTTTTGACAGTAAATGCCATAACTCTGGATTCTGAGATTCTATGCGTAAACCTCTTTCCAGTTTACTCACCGCTGAGCTATTTTTGCCTATTGCCAAATCTGCGCGTGCACCTACCATTAGTGACTTAACCGCAGGTGAGCTACTCGAAGAAGTATCAGCAGCCTCCTCTTTCTCTGGACTAGGATTTTCTACCGTAGATGTAATACTCAAAGAATTACTCTCAGGTACCGTTGCATAAGGATCGATATCAACCGTAGCCTGCTCTTTAGCTTGTTTTTGCAAAAGTTCCTTTGCCTGCATTCTTTCCTCGGCTGTAATGACTTTAACCTGAGGTTTGACCACTTTTGCAACGGGCGCTTTTTGCACACGCGTCACTTTTTTCGGCTGCGTATAGCGAGGATTATTGACTTGCTGTCGTTTAACTTCAGGAATTTTGGGTAAAGCTCGAGCCTGAGGTTGTGGTGACTGAAACGAATCGACAACCGAACACCCCGTCACACTCATGAGCAATAATGCCAATCCTACACATTTTACTTTATGGGTAAATTGAAAAATGAACTGATAATTAGATGGATTATTGTATTGAGGAAATGTGTTCATGTTGCTTATGCTTTCTCTGGTTTTCATTTTCAGTAAATACAGGGGGCTGTAAATACGGGTTTTATAAGGCTTGTAAGAATTATCTTGATCCACCCCCCTACTTTGGGGGCTTTTTTATTTCCAATTTTTGTTGGAAAAAACACGCTATAAGTAGGGGGGTGTACTTAAATAGAATGAATCAGCGCGGAGTATATTACCAGAAGCTCAATAAGCAACCAATATATGACAGCTTATAACTGACCACTCCAAATCGGACCATCATCAACAGGTGCTTGTTGTTTTTGTTTATCACTCCATTGAATGGCTTTTTTCTTTGCCAATCCATTACCAGACAAATTCATTTGATCGGTCTGATTTCTATTTTGACGATTTTGATTATTAGGTGCTCTATTCGCACTATTGTTGCCTTGCCAAACAGGTGCACCTGCTGAATTATTTGTAGACTCGCTACTAATTTCATACTGTATTTCAGGAACGCATTCACTGATTTCGTTAGGCTCTGTTCCCGCAAAGAAAGGCACTGTATGAGATTTCCCACACGATGGATTAAAAATCAGACCCGTAACCGTATCAACCTTCATAAACTTAATACCTTTAGGTCTAACTGGCTTAAATGGTTTAGTCGGAATCTCTTTCATGAAATCAGCCCATACGCGTAATGCGCCAGCAGCCCCTGTGAAACCCGTAGGCTTGTTGTCATCCCGTCCGACCCAGACAGACACCACGTGTTGGCCCGTGAACCCAGCGTACCAACTATCTACATTTTTATTAGTTGTGCCTGTTTTACCCGCAGAATTTTTCCAAGCAGGCAAGGCATGACTTAAGTAACGTGCCGTGCCTTCTTTGGTGACTTTATTCATAGCGTAAGTTAACAAATAAACCGATTCTTCTTTGGCAACCTGTCGAACTTTTAGTGGATAACTCTTGAGCGTTTCACCGTATGAATTCATCACACTTCGGATTGCCTTTAACGGCGTATAACTTCCACCAGCTGCCAATGTTTGATAAATCTGTTGCACTTCCATCGGCGTTAACTGCAAAGCGCCCAACAATAAAGAGGGGTTCTCTGTCACCTCATGATTTAAACCCAGATTATGCAAGGTACGAATAACTTGCTCCAGACCTAAGGTGATGCCAATACGCACCGTTGGCGTATTTAGGGATTTAACCAAACCTTCTTCAAATGGAACAATGCCTAAATCTTTTCCGCTATAGTTTTTCGGTTTCCAGGTTTTTGTTTTGGATAAACGAACTGTCACAGGACCTGCATCAACCGGACTCGCCAAGGTATATTCACCTGACTCAATTGCAGACAGGTAAACCACCGGCTTAATCAACGAGCCGATTTGACGTGAAGCACTTAAAGCACGGTTATAACCGGCAAAACGTGCATCACGACCACCCACCACAGCCAATACTTCACTGCCCTGAGCGCTACTAACCACCATCGCACCATTGAGTTTATCTTTCTCCATGCGCTTGGATTTTTCGAGCTGCTCGATACGTTTCTTTAATACCTTTTCAGCGGTGATTTGAACGATAGGATCCATCGAAGTAAAGATCAGTAATCCTTCGGAATTCAAATCTTTCTCGTTGTAATCTCTTTGTAATTGCTTACGTACCAGTTCCAAATAAGAAGGAAAAGGACTCACACTCGGTGGCGCAAAGGTATTCACTCCCAAAGGCTTTTTCTTAAGAACAGCGACTTTCTCTTCTTCCAGAACGCCTTCCCTCGCCATCACATCCAACACTAGGTTACGACGTTCCATTGCTCTTTTAGGATGAGATCTTGGATTGTAAACCGATGGACCTTTTGCCAATCCAATTAATAGTGCGACCTGTTCTGTGCTTAATTCACTAATTGGTTTATTGAAATAAAACTGAGACGCTAAACCGAAACCATGTATCGCACGTTTACCGTTTTGCCCCAGATAAATCTCATTCAAATAGGCTTCGAGAATTTCATCTTTATCGTAATGCACCTCAAGCAGCATCGCCATGATGGCTTCTTGCGCTTTACGCTTATAACTTTTTTCGCTGGTTAAAAAGAAGTTTTTCACCAACTGTTGCGTCAGCGTACTTGCACCCTGAACTCTTCGACCTGCTTCAGCATTAGCCAAGACAGCACGAACAATAGATTTTGGATTAACCCCAAAGTGATCGTAAAATTTCTTATCTTCAACAGCAACCAGACCTTTTGCCAGTAGCGGTGTGACGTCATCCAGCTTTACCAAAACGCGGTCTTCATTATGCTGTGGATAGAAATTACCAATTAAAACAGGCTCGAGTCGCATTAGGGTTAATGGCTCATTGCTTTCTGTATTTGATAGTTTGACGATCTTATCTTTTTTAATCTGGATACTGATTCTACGTGAAATTTCCTGATCCTGAGCAAACTTAAAACCACGCGTTTGAATAGAGAACAGTCCTTTTTTATCTTTGGTGAATTGTCCCGTACCGACCAGATGAGTGACATAGCTGTAACCCAGCAATTGAAGTTCTTTCTGTAGATTTTCCGGCTTTAAACTCTGACCTTCGTAAATTTCCAATGGTCTTGCAAAAACTCGTGCTGGCAATGCCCAACGCTTACCTTCAAACTGCGATCGAACCAGTTCATCCTGTTGTAAAACATAGGCTGCAGTCAGTAATGAACCTATCACAATACCGATTAAAATAGCAATTCTGGATACGCGCCATAAACCTTTAAATACGCCTAAGATAATGCCGAATACCGTACGTTTTCTGGGTGGAACAGCTTGTTCTGTTAAATCAGCGTCTTCTTCTGCCAACGCAAGTGGCTCAAGGTCATCATGCTCAGTGCTGTTATCAACGTCCACAGTGTTTTCGACGTCCACAGCATCATCTGCGGAATCGGTAACAATATCTGAAACCTCGGAGAGGTTTAATGTATCAAATGGTTTGTCTTTATTGTCTGACAAAGGAAAGCCCCGGAAATATGACTAATAGCTTATGACTGTTTTCAGTTTGTTAAGTTCTAAACTAAACCCTGAAGCAGTTTTCTAATTAGTGTTATGGATTCTACAATAATTTACACATCACTGTATGAGATTATGTTTAAGTTAATTTAATAACCACACTTAAGATTCTCTCAAAAACGCACTGTTACTCATTATTTATTAATTACTAGGTTCAAATCATCAAAAATTCATAATGATTAGCAAGCTTAAAATCAATTAAGTTCATTTTGATTCAGCATACAGTAACCATTGACCAAGTACTCTTATCATCTTTAATGGTCTCTAATTCATTTACTGAGACTCATTCTTCCTTTCTTATGTGCATTTTATGTGCACAGAAAAATGATAATAAGAGTAAATAGCAATGAAGAAATTAAGCGCCCTGTTAAGCTTAATCGTTTTAACCCAATTAATATCAGCCTGTTCTCAGGGTCGATATACCCATTACCAACAGCCCCAGCGCAATCAACAACAGGCAGCCGTGCAACAACAAAGCGCACAGCAACAAAGAGCACAGCAACAAGGGCAACGCTACTCACAACAATCACCATCCCGAAGACAGGTGCAAAACTCTGCACCACAGTCATCTTCACAGCAGGCATCACGCCCTCAGTTTTCACAGCAGACTCAACAGTCAGCTGTTTATGATGTTAATCCTGCCCGCAACAGAATGGTGCAAATTGCAACAAGCGCCATAGGAACCCGCTATAAGTGGGGGGGTGACTCACCACAAAAAGGGTTCGATTGCAGTGGACTCATGACGTATGTTCATAAGAATGCCTTAGGAATGAATATTCCAAGAACCACTGCAAACCAAAGAGACCGCAGCCGCACCATTCCTTACCAGCAATTACAACCCGGCGATATGCTATTTTTTAAGACCGGCGCCAGAACCAATCATGTTGGCGTTTACATAGGCAACCGTAAATTTGTGCATGCACCCTCAAGCGGAAAACGCGTCACTGTCGCTTCTATGGATAACGCCTATTGGCACAAACGCTTTGTTAAGTTTGGCTCATTTCTTTAAAAGCCAAATATTGTGCTGATTACGTTTAGCTGATCATATCTAATTGTGCGTTAAGTATTGGCACCCCCCTACTTTGGGGCACTTTTTTTGAATTCGTTTATACGCTGGCACTATCTTGCCCAGCTATGTTGCCTAGTAAAATTGCCTAGCTATGCTGCCTAACGTGTTGCCAACAAGGATTTAATTCAATCACCTTGAAATACATGAATATAACCCTATGATAGCTGTGTAATTCTGATAAATATAAACTATCATTAGAATTCACAAATTAATTAAATCAAAGGAGATTTACAATGGGTCTATTAAGCTTTGCCAAGAATATTGGTAAGAAAATTTTTGGCAGCGAAGATGAAGCGCCAGAAAAATTAAAAAAACATATCGAAGAAGATAACCCTGGTATTAGCAACCTTGAAGTCGACGTTAAAGACGGAGTCGCAACAATCAAAGGCGAAACAGATGACCCCAGCGCACTGGAAAAAGTCATTCTAATGGCCGGTAATGCTTTAGGCATCGAAGAAGTTCACGCCGATGAAGTCACTGCTCCAGCTCAAACTGTTACTGTTGAATATTACGAAGTTAAGAAAGGCGATAGCCTTTGGAAAATAGCCCAGAATGCTTATGGAGACGGTAACCGTCACCCTGAAATTTTTGAAGCTAACAAAGAAGTCATCCAAAACCCTGATCTTATATTCCCGGGTCAAATGCTACGTATTCCTCAAGACTAATTGAACCTAAATTCAACAAGTAACACTTATATTTGTTGAAACAAGTATTAATTAATCTAAAGGATAATATTATGGACATGGGCGATCTTTTAAAAATGGGTGCTTCGGCATTTATGAATAGCCAACGTAGTGGTGAAGCAGGCAGTGGCCTTGATCTTGGATCTTTAACTTCTGCACTTTCTGGCCTTACTGGCGATAGTGAAGAAGGCGGATTAGACATCGGCTCTCTGCTTGGCAAAATGCAAAGCGGCGGAATGGCTGAGATGGCTGCTTCTTTCCTTGGAGATGGCGAAAATCAGGAAATGGCAGATAGCGATGTAACTGATCTTTTCGGTGCTGACAAAATCTCTGAATTTGCATCACAGTTAGGTATGAGCGAGACAGAAGCTGTCGGCGGATTACGCGATGCGATGCCACAGATGATGGATCAGGCAAGTAGCGGCGGATCACTTCTCGATTCAATCGGTGGAATCAGCGGCGCTATTGGTCTTGCTGGTAAATTATTCGGAAGATAATTCGAATAATAAGAAGAATAAAAAAACCACCCTACTGGGTGGTTTTTTTTCGTCTGTACTTTTTAAAGTTTAAACTCACTTCAAACTAAAGATCAGTTAAGTTTTACACGGCTTTCGCAAGTTGTTCTAGTTTAACCGCAGAATCCATTGCCGATAACAAAGCCTGTAAACCCGCTTTAGTAATATCTTCATCAATCGCGCAGGCACTGTATATTTTATCTTCTACTTCTATTGCTACAGCCGCAATTGCATCAGAGCGTGTTCCTTCGGTTAATGCGAATTCATCAAAGTGAAGTACGCGTATATTCATACTAGAACGCCTTTTCACTGCATCGACCATTGCTTCGAAGGCGCCTTTGCCTGCACCTTTAAAGGCGGGAGATTGACCGATGTTAAATTCAAGTTCGACATAATCTTCTTTAGTCTTGATTGAATAGTCTCTTAGTGTCCATAAATCTGACACCTGAATAAAGTTGCTCTGGAAAATCTCATGAATTTTCGCTGGTGTAATTTCTTCACCGCTTTTATCCACATGCGCTTGTACCAACACACTCAATTCACCATGCATCCATTTAGGCAATGTGATACCAAAGTCACGTTCTAATACTAATGCCACACCACCTTTGCCTGACTGGCTATTGATACGCACCACTTCTTCGTATTCGCGGCCAATATCGCGAGGATCAATTGGCAAGTAAGCGACATTCCAATGTTCTCGTCCATTTTCATTATGGAAGTCGATAGACTTACGAATCGCGTCTTGATGACTGCCAGAAAACGCGGTGTAAACCAATTCTCCTGCCCATGCATGACGCGGATGAACCGGTAACTGCGTACAATATTCTACGCACTCCACGATTTCAGCCATATTGCTTAAATCTAATTCGGGGTCGATGCCTTGCGAATACAAATTCATCGCCATGGTGACGATATCCATATTGCCAGTACGCTCACCATTACCTAGCAATGTTCCTTCGATACGATCCGCACCCGCCAATATACCCATTTCTGCAGCAGCGATTCCACAACCACGATCGTTATGCGTATGCAAACTGATTTCAATACTGTCACGTTGTGGAATATTGTTGCAAAACCACTCGATTTGATCGGCAAACACATTCGGCATTGCAGACTCGACCGTTGCAGGTAGATTAATGATCACACGTTGGTCTTTATTATCCTTTTGCCAGACATCAATTACCTGACTACACACATCAACCGCATAATCTAATTCTGTCTGACTGAAACTTTCAGGAGAATACTGAAAGCTCCATTGTGTTTCAGGGTATTTTTCAGCATACGATTTCACCAAGCTCGCTCCATTCAACGCGATATCAGTAATGCCTTGCTTGTCGCGTCTGAACACTTGCTCGCGCTGTACAAACGAAGTCGAGTTATAAACGTGCACAATTGCTTGTTTAACGCCTACCAAAGACTCGTAGCTGCGTGAAATCAAATCTTCACGTGCCTGGGTTAGCACCTGAATGGTTACATCATCCGGAATCATATTCTCTTCGATTAGGACCCGTACGAAATCAAAATCTGCTTGCGAAGCCGACGGAAAACCCACTTCAATCTCTTTGAAACCCAATTCAAGCAATAGCTTGAACATGCGAGTCTTTTGTTCGACATTCATCGGATTCGGTAAAGCCTGATTGCCATCGCGCAGGTCCACACTACACCAGTTTGGTGCTTGTGTTATCGAACGATTCGGCCATGCACGATTAGGCATCTCGATCGGAGCGAATGGTTTATATTTTTTATGGTCGAAGCCAGCTTTCATAACAATTTCCAGTTTAATCCTGATTAATATTGATTAGATTCTATAAGTGGAATGATAAGCAAAAAACCGCGCAATTACTTTGCGAATAATTCATTAATTTATCTTAAATTGGCATTTATTATCAAATTTTGTTATTTTTTAGCAATATTAAACTAGTCAACAGATAAATCATGACATCCAAAATCCAATTAGATGCTTTTGACGTTAAAATCCTTCAGGAATTGCAAATTGACGGAGGTTTGAGCAATCAGGAACTCGCAGAAAAAATCGGACTATCTGCTTCACCCTGTTTACGTCGGGTAAAGATTCTTGAAGAGAATGGCATTATCGAAAAAAGAGTGACATTACTGGATCGTAAGAAGCTAGGGCTGGATATCACTGCAATCATTCAAATTGGAATGGATCGTCATACACCTAAAAAATTCGAAGTGTTTGAAGCCCAACTCAAAACCTACGAAGAAGTGATCGAATGTTATCTTATTACTGGTCAGGACGCGGACTACACCATCAAAGTTGTGGTGCCCGACATGGAGGCCTATCAGGAATTTTTACTCAATCACATTACCACCATTCCAGGTGTGAGCAGTGTAACGTCGAGCTTTGTAATGCGGCGCGTGGTCGATACCGGAGCATTACCACTTAAGTATGTTAAGTAGAAAGATAACTTGAAGTCACCCCCCCTACTTTGGGGCCATTTTTTATTGATACTTTTTTTATTGAGCTATTTTTGATGGTTCTATATTTAGGACATTAGCTTAAAATACGGAATATAAAATCAGAGACAAATCACTCATTGTCTCTAGACATGAACTTACCTGTTCCGGTATTCACTTTGATAATTTCACCGGTCTCCAGATATTCTGGCACTTGCACTTCAATACCCGTGCTTAAAGTAGCCGGCTTATTTCGGTTTGTTGCGCTTGCGCCTTTGAGTCTTGGCGCGGTGTCCGTGACTTCTAAAGATACCGTAGATGGCAGAACAACTCCGATGATATTGCCTTCGAGCAATAATGCTGTGATTTCTTCCATACCCTCGGTGATATAACCTACTTGGTCACCCAGATCATCTTTACTCAAGGAGTGTTGCGAATAATCTTCGTTATCCATAAACACATAATTATCGCCATCCATATATGAAAATGAAACTTTAACGCGCTGGCAATCGGCTTCTTTGAGCATCTCTTCCGCTTTATGCGATTCATCACGCTTCATGCCTGTCTGTAGATTGTTATAACGGATCTTGTAATAAGTTGATGCACCACGAGAAGATGGGCTTTTGCAGTCTACGCTCTTTACGGCATGTGGAACGCCATCGAATTCTATAATCATTCCACGTTTTAGTTCATTTGCCTTAGGCATAGTCTTCCCCTCGTTGTATTTTTTAAAGCATGGAGTCTAGGTTTTCACCGCTGCAGATGCAAGGCTTGCATGATTATTAAGTACAGACAAATGAACCGTTTATCCCTATTTCTATACCTATTAAGACCCCCAAAAACACAATGGAAGATATAATGAAATTACGTAAACTACTGTCATACACACTCATCCCTGTTGCTTTATTGCAACTTCAGGCTTGTGGTGGAGGCGGCAGTAGCAGTTCAAACAACAGTGTTAATAACCCTGTTAACACCGCAAATCAACCAAATGACAGCACTTCCCCAACGCTATACATGCGTGGTTCGACACCTTTATTGCTAGCATTAGGCGAATCGTTTAATGACCCGGGCGCATTAGCTATCGATGATGTTGACGGCGACATCAGCGATCAGGTTTTAGAATCAAACGATATTAATACCAATATTGCAGGTTGTTACACACAGAGTTTCTTTGTAACAGATTCTGCGGGTAATAGCAGTGCTGAATCAAGAACGGTGTTTGTTGGTACGGATGCACAAAGACATTCGCCGAATACTGCTCCGGATGTTCTTCAAGACGCCGTTTCAACCAATAATTATGACGTCGTCACTATTGATGTATTGTCTAATGATAGCGATGCAGAATGTGATCAATTAACGGTTGTTTCTGTTTCCCAGCCTGCTTTGGGCGAAGCGTATGTGAACAGCGACAATACAGTGAGCTATGACCCACAAGGCAATGTCGGCAGTCATTCATTTATCTACACCGTTTCAGATCAGCACGGTGGCTTAAGCACAGAAGGCGTAACGGTAGCGAGTGTTGACCCCGACGATAATAATGATAACTGGCCTAATGTAGTCCCAGATACGGCTACGACCTCACAAGGGGCAACAGTATTTATCGATTTATTGGGTAATGATTCAGATGCTGATGGCGACGTACTTGTGCTCGATCAAGTTGATACCCCACAGCATGGCACCATCGTTAAACAAGATGGCGGAGTGTTTTATACGCCAGACGCTGGTTATATCGGCACTGATTCTTTCTACTACGGTGTGCATGATAATCATGGTCATAACGGGTCCGCGATTGTCGAAGTTAACGTGACTCAATAAACTGTAATAAACGTTAACAAATAAAATAAACCTAATACACCCCCCTACTTACAGGCCTTTATTTAAAAAAAGGCCTGTAAGTAGGGGGGTGTATTTTTTTGCCCGTGTTTTATAGTAATTAATCGTGTTTAATAGAACCAAGCATTAACATCCATGCGGTTCTCATAAAATAAAACAATAGAGTTAAGTGAGGTTGAATATGTCCCAAAACACCAGTAATACCAGTAAGCAACACGAAAAGATCAACTACATTGAACTACCAGCGAAAGATATCGAAAAAGCCAAATCATTTTTCAGCGATGTGTTTGCATGGACATTTGAAGATTTTGGACCAGAGTACACAGCCATCCATAATGCGGGTATTGATGGGGGATTCTATAAATCAGAACTTAATGTTTGCACTAAAAACGGAAGCGCTTTAGTGGTGTTTTACAGTAATGATCTAGACAGTACTCAGGAAAAGATTGAACAATCTACCGGGGAAATCAGCGAAGCAATTTTCTCATTTCCTGGCGGCAGACGTTTTCACTTTACCGACCCAAACGGCAATGAATATGCCGTTTGGTCAGATGCATAATGGTTAATTAGTTTTGGAAGTAATAATCGTATTTACGTTGTAAGTTGCTCGTAAACTTCCACGCTTCGTTATAAGACAAACCACTGTTCTCAGGAATCACAACTTTGATGTATAGATTCTCTTTGTGCTTCTTTTTTAATGCCTCTAAACCGCTGGCTAACTGTTTTGCCGTTACCGTTTTATAGCTACCATTCGGGCTGGTTTTCAATCTGATAACCTTTTTACCGCCCCTCTTTTTATAGGTCACACTGGCAATATACTTACCTTTTGATGAACGCGCAGGTCGCAACAACTTTTGATATTTGCTATCCAGCGTATCGTACTCACCCTGAAGGCTTCTAAGCTGGCTATTCCCTTCTTCCTGATCTACTTTAAGTGCTGCGATTTGCTCTTCTTTAGCCTTTAACAGCTCCTGTGACTCTTCAACACTGGCCGTAAGTTTAGCCAGCTCTTTTGCTTTCTCTTCCAGTTGTTGTGTCAGTGTTTGCTCTACTGTGCCCTGTTGCTCTTTATCGCTTTGCGTTTCTTCTAAACGGCTTTGAAGTGCGGCTAATTGCTGTTGCAAATTCTGGGAAGTTGCGCGTTCTTGCTCTAACGCCTTATTTGTCTTTTCAAGTTCCGAGGTTAAAGAACCGTATTTACTATCAAGACTGCTACGATCGCTTTGTAAGGATTTCAACATCGCAACACTATTCGACGCCGATGTCTTGAGCTTTTCAATTTCAGCTAAGTTTGACTGTTTAGACTGCTCTAAGGTTTTTAATGCCGTTTCACTCGCGACCAGCTTTTCACTCAAGGTCTTTTCCTGATTAAGAACAGTAGCAATCTGTTCTTTCTGAGATGCATTCACCTCAACAAGCTTTTGATTTTCCTGACTCGATTGAGATAGATCTGTTTTTAACGCGGCAATGGATGCAGTGCTTTCTTTAATCAGCGACTCTTTTTCAGCAAGGTTCGATTTTTGAACCGCAACCTCATCAGAAAGTGCCGTTTTTTCAGCAGTAACAGACGCTAAATCTGTTTTCAAGCTTGCGAGTAGTGCCGCATTCTTTGTGTTGATTTCTTCACTTGCCAACAGTTTTGCTTGCGTTTCTTTTAAACTTTCCTTTGTTTCTTTAAGACTCGATTGCGTCTCTGCTAATGTATTTTCTGTACTTGTATTTTTAGTGGTTAATGCAGTGAGTTTGGTATTTAACGCAGTGATCGCATCAGACTTTTCGGTCAATTGCTGCTTTGCTGTTGCCAATTGCTGATTCGTTTCCAGTAAACGCTTATCGGTATCGGTGAGCTTTTCGCTGGTACTCAGTAAATTCGCTTTTTCAGTCTCGTATCTTGTATTTAGCGCCTTTAACTGCTCTTCAATTGAAGTAAGTAAGGTGGATTTAGCCGTTAAATTTTCAGTGGTACTGGAAAGTTTTTGTTGAGTATCTGCAAGACTTGCTTTTTCAACTTCATATTTTTGATTTAAAGTAACCAGTTGTTTCTCTAAGGATTTGAGTCTGGCTGAAAGTGTCTGATTTTGTTCTTGTCGATTTTCTGCTAAATCAGATGCTATGTGTTGTGCATTAATACTGGTCTTTAGTTCTGATATAAGCGTCCAGTTATTGAGAATAACCGCGACTGTAACCAAAAGAAAAACCATCACAATAACCATCATGATGTCGGTAAATGAAGGCCAGAAGCTCTCTTCATTGACATTGTGATTTTCTAAATGGGTATTCGACCCTGGATAACCGTAGTTCATCTAAGTCTCCCTATTTAAGGTCTGCGACTTTAATATCACTTTCGGCTTGTTTCGCCAATTCTACTGCAGGTTTATTTAGGTCTGTTGATTTATCAGAATCATATTCAGGCTCGGATAAATGAAAACCTTTTCGTATCAGGTCTTTAATATCATCAAGACTCGAACCTTTTACTTGTCCATGCAAGTCATTAACAGCTAATTGCAAACGGTCTCCAGCGAGCATAAACCTATCTTCAACCATCAAGAGCTTTTCTGCCGCTTTATTCAATGCATTGGTTAACTCTGCGACTTTATTGATCATCCCCTCTTGAGTGTGAGAAACACTTGGGATCAGATACATGCTGGTCATGTCTTCAATCTGAGTTAACAGCTGAATGCGCGCATCATTTAAACGAAGATAAAAATAAGCAAACACAAAGAAGCACACAATTGCCGTAATGGTAGAGCTTAGTGCAGATGACATGCCACTGATAATAGCGCCCATTTCTTTCACACCTTCAGGCGAATTAAGCAAACCAGCCGCGCCGATTAGCGCCATCGATAACGAAACAACGGTACCAAAAACACCCGCTAAAATTAATGTGCTGTGGACAAAGCGGATTAAGGTTAAACGTGAATTCTCGTGCGCATTAGAACTTGATGCCAACGCTTCCTGATTGATCGGTGAGCCTTGCTTGGCTAACCAGCGAATCGCCTTATAACGATTAACAGCCAAAGAATTTTGTTGCAGTCTTGCGGTTGGGTCTTGAGCATTTTCTTTTAGGTATTCAGTCAGCTGAAAGAGCACTCTTTGCTCGTTAATGTAGCGAAATAGCACTAAGACTATCCTTAACATACCGACAAAGAACAAGGCAAAGATAATGCCGTTGATAATCATGCCGATTTTACTAATCTCGCCTGATGCGTACATGCCGACGATTGTGTCTTTTTTATAAAGAATCAATAACGCGAAAGCGATTAAAAAAATGACAACCTGAATTAATGTACTCTTTGCACTGCTTTTACCAATATTCATTGTTTGCCCTTCCCCCAGGATCACAGCATTTGACTGGCGGCTATAATGACACGCCATGACAATTTGCTCAAATATTAGTCATTATCTTTTTAGGGAATTTTCTTTAAAATAGAAACCAACAGATAAAAATAACAATGAATTATCAAAAACTTAAGTACTTAGTTGTTACTTTATCTCTAACTAAAAACTCTTTATTAAAAAAGTATTTAAACAGAGAAAACCTAAGCCCGGTTAGTTAAGCCAGGGTAGAATTTCATCAGGATATTCAATTACGCCGTTTGCTCCCCAGTTAACCGGTGTTTGCGAATCATCGATATAGCCATAACTCGCAATCAATGTTTGCATATTAGCGCGATTGCCCGCTTGAATATCACGTTCGGCATCACCGACATAAATACATTCAGTCGCGAGACTACCGCATTGACTGGCTGCTAGATAAAGCGGTGCCGGGTCTGGCTTTCTTTCAGGAATCGTATCACCCGAAATAACGCTACAGGCTCGTTGAGATAACTTTAACTGTTCTAATAAAGGATTCGTTAAGAACGCCGGTTTATTTGTCACAATACCCCATCGAATGTAGTTTTCTTCGAGAAAAAGCAACACTTCATCCATCCCTTCGAAAAGTTTTGTATCCAAACACAGGTTTCTCTCGTATAAATGCAAGAAACGGAGACGACGACGTTCAAATTCATCTGGATCTTGTTGTTCTCCAAAACCTAGAGTGACCATCGCGACTGATCCATGCGAGACGAAATCTCTACAAAACTCGGTAGTTAGCGGCGCTTTATCCTCTTCTGAAAGAAGAAGGTTTAACGCATTTGTCATATCTGGAGCGGTATCTAGTAGTGTTCCATCCAGATCGAATAAAACACTGGATATTTTTGAACTGTTGTCTAATTTAGCCATCTAATTCACGAATCATCTTTCATTTAAATTAATTAAAAATTGGATATGTATTGTTAACATATTTATATAACGAGGAAATTGTCTGTGATACGACTTTCATTAGCAAATAAAATATTTGGGACAGCATTAAAGAGTGTGTTGTTGGGAGCACTAATCATTGGTAGTAATGCATTTGCATTCACCGACATGAATGGTAAGCAAGATTCAATCAACAACCATATCGGTAAAGATAAGTGGACGATCCTAGAGATTTGGGAATCAACCTGTTCTGCATGCCGCAGTCATATGCCAGAAATGGTTGAATTTGATGGAAAGCTTAAAAATGCACGTATCATAGGCGTGACTCTGGATGGCGTAAGGGGCATAGAAGATGCAGAAGATTTCATCGCAGAATATGACATGAAATTCACCAACCTGGTAAGTAACTACGTTGAAATGAATATCTGGATGGAGCAAAGCATCGGTGAATCACTACGTGGTACACCAACATTTATCTTATTTGATCCAGAAGGAAAATTGGTAGCGGCTCAGCCAGGTATTGTTGCAATATCCTCTTTAGAGAAGTTTATCACCCAGAATTCTGGTGAGAAAACAGCTCAGGTTGTCGACACAACAAAATAATTAAACTCGTTTAAGTTTAAAAAAAGCCTTCGATGTCGAAGGCTTTTTTTATGAAGTCGATTTTTTATTGCTATAGTTTTTATTGTCATAGTATAGGGATACTTGCTCGATCAACTACTTAGACATATAGTTACCACAACTCAACGGAGTGCCGCGCAACATTCAAACGGCTGAGAGGTTTCACAACCGATCCGATGAACCTGAACCGGTTAGTACCGGCGTAGGGATGTGAGTTGAAGCTGTTTACCCAGTTTAAAACTTCTGCATCTCTCCGTTTTTATTGGAGACCCTTTCGTGCGATTTTTCTATTCTTTTATTTGTTTCACGCTGTTATCAATATCTATTCCTGTTATATCAGCCGAATCAGCCGATAAACCAACACTCAATGTTTACACCTACGATTCATTTACCAGTGACTGGGGACCAGGTCCCAAAGTCAAAAAAGCTTTTGAAGAAGTTTGTAACTGCACATTAAATTATGTTGCTTTAGAAGACGGTGTTTCCTTGCTGAGCCGATTGAAGCTCGAAGGCAGACACACCAAAGCCGATATTGTCTTAGGTTTAGATACCAATTTAATAGCGAATGCAGAAGCAACTGGATACTTTGCCCCACACGAAATGGCGCTTGAAAATTCGACACTGCCTGAAAAATGGACAAATTCACATTTTATCCCCTACGACTTCGGCTACTTTGCTTTTGTTTATGACAAAGACAAGTTAAAGAATCCACCTACCAGTCTTAAAGCACTGATTGAAAACCCAGACTCACCGAAGATTTTGATTCAAGACCCAAGAACCAGCACCCCGGGTTTAGGCTTATTATTGTGGGTAAAAAAAGTCTACGGCGATAAAGCCGAAGAAGCATGGGAAAAACTAGCGCCGCGTATTGTGACTGTCAGTAAAGGTTGGAGCGAAGCATACGGTTTATTCTTAAAAGACCAAGCACCATTGGTTTTAAGCTACACAACCTCACCTGCTTATCACATGATTGCTGAAAAAAAGAACAACTTTGCCGCCGCTAAATTTTCAGAAGGTCATTACCAGCAAATTGAAGTAGCAGGAATGATCGCTGCGAGTAAAAACAAGGAACTGGCAAAGAAGTTCCTGGACTTTATTCAAGGCGAAACATTCCAGAAAATTATTCCAACGACGAATTGGATGTATCCCGCAGCACTAGACAAAACTGAGCTACCTGAAGCATTCAATACACTAATTGATCCTGAGCCTGCCCTTATTTTCTCAAGTGATGAGGTAAATAAAAACCGCAAAGCATGGGTCAGTGAATGGCTTAATGCGTTAGCTAAATAATCTATCATCCAAAATAATCATAGTTAACAATGAAAGCTGGAATCCTCGTCGCCTTATTCGTGATTGCTTTTATCACGGTGCCACTATTTAGTCTTTTTTTTGCTAGCGGCACACTTTCCGGCGAGCAAACAGCGAGCTTTAGTGAGATATGGAACAGTAGCTATATTCGCAGAGTGCTGTTTTTCAGTTTATGGCAGGCATTCCTTTCCACATTACTCAGCATCGCCTTCGCCATTGTCGTAGCGCGTGCTTTTGCACGATATCCAAGCTTTCCATTTCGCTCATTTTTCCTAAGCCTATTTGGGCTGCCTTTAATCGTTCCAGCCGTTGTTGCAGTCATTGGAATCATTACAGTTTACGGAAAATCCGGCTGGCTACCTATTGGCTCAAACCTATATGGACTTTTGGGGATTTTACTGGCTCATGTCTTTTTCAATTTACCGCTCGCTGTGCGTTTATTCTTGCCTGTCTGGAATCAAATTCCTGAACAGCATTGGCGTATCGCTTCACAACTAAAATTTAACAGCATTCAGCAATGGAAACATATCGAATGGCCTGCGTTACGCGAGAGTTTACCCAGTGTTGCGCTATTAGTTTTCATGTTGTGTCTAACAAGCTTTGCGGTTGTATTAACGCTCGGTGGCGGCCCCAAAAGCACAACATTAGAAGTCGCCATCTATCAGTCTTTGCGGTTTGATTTTGATCCTGCACAGGCGGTTGTTTTAGCATTACTACAATTGGGATTATCTATACTGGTGGCTATAATTGCTTCTCGTTTTAACAAGATACCGGATGTAGAACCCGACCTAAACATCAAAAATCCCAAGCACCAATCCGAAACTGGCAAGTTAGATAAAATGCTACAAATCACGTTAATCGTATTCGCAATATTGTTTGTAAGCTCCCCTCTTCTCGCTATTTTCATCGATGCAGCAAGGGGCCCAATCATCAGCGTACTCAGTGAAAGAAATCTGTGGAAAGCGACTGCATTCAGTTTATTAATTGGTTTGAGTGCAGCAACTATTTCACTGGCACTCTCCTGGTTTCTATTAAATGCCAGTGCTCGAGCTAGCTACCAAAACAAAAGCAACCTTTCGCAATGGTTATTGCTTTCTGGATCTATTATTTTTGTGGTGCCGCCATTAGTGATCGGCACAGGGCTTTTTATTCTATTGGCTGACTTTATCAATGTGTTTGACTGGGCAATTTTGATCGTGATTCTTATAAATGGCTTACTCGGCATTCCCTTTATCATTCGCACGCTAGGGCCAGAAATCAGACAAAACACAATGAAGTATCAACGTCTTTGCGATAGTTTAAATTTAAAAGGCTGGCAGCGTTTCAAACATCTCGACTTCCCTCTTTTAAGGAAACCGTTGGGCTTATCTGCAGCGCTTGTCACCGTTTTTACCATGGGAGATTTAGGTATTATCGCGTTATTTGGCAGCCCGGAAACAGCCACACTGCCACTATTACTTTACCAGCGCCTTGGTGCTTACCAGATACCTCAAGCAGCAGTGACCGCCGCTTTTTTACTGATTATCAGCCTCATCACTTTCTGGCTTTTAGAAAAAATCATTAGCGGTAAAACGCAAAAGGACATGTAATGTTAACCGTAGACAATCTGAAATTCAGCTATCCAAAACACTCAGCCGATGTCGATGACAAAGGTACTAATACTGCTGAGATGCAATTCAACCTTGATGTTCAGGCGGGAGAAATTCTAAGCATTATCGGCCCGAGCGGTTCTGGCAAGACGACCTTGCTCAATTTAATTGCTGGTTTTAATTCGCCAAGCTCGGGCAGCATTATTGTTGATGATGTGGATATCACCTCACTAAAAATTCATCAGAGACCTGTCACAACCGTTTTTCAGGACAACAATCTTTTCCCTCATCTTGATGTGTTCACCAATGTGGCTATTGGCATTCAGCCTTCATTGAAACTCACTCAAGATGAAAAGCAGCATATTCATCATGCACTGGAAAATGTTGGCTTAGCTGATTTCCATAAGCGCCGTCCAAAAGAGTTATCAGGTGGTCAGCGACAGCGCATTGCTTTAGCCAGAGCATTAGTCAGAAAGCAATCCGTTCTCCTGCTCGATGAGCCATTAGCGGCGCTGGGCCCAGCGATGAAAGACGAAATCATTGATTTACTCAAAGCGATGGTTGAAGAACAAAATATGGCCGCCCTACTTATTAGCCATCAACCCACAGATGCTTTTCGTGCCTCTAAGCGTACGGCTTTTATCAATCAGGGAAAGATTCACCAAATCGGAAATACTGCGGATGTGTTAGGGGATTCGGCAGATAAGGTAATTAAACAGTATCTGGGCGAGAGCTAAAAAAACGCATCTCAAAAAAACGCCTATAAGTAGGGGGGTGGCTTTTGCTAGATTTAACCCTGCAATTTATGGCTATATTGATGAATATATCGGCTTCCTGAGCTTTAATCTTGCACTTTCAAGGTTCTCTACTATACTAACCGCCATCGCCTGGGGGTGGTTGTTGTATTTATTTTCATATAATTTAATAAATTCAACGTAACCTGAGATTCCGTGAGGAAGACCCTAAGAACCTGATCTGGATAATACCAGCGTAGGGATAGGTAATGTCTTTCTCGATCTAGCTTTGTCATTTAAAGCTATGAATCTACCAAGCATGTCTCCTATCCCATTTTTATTTTTAGGAGTACAGCATGCCATTTCAAGTGCCATCACAAACCAAACTGCCCGCACGTTTTTCATTAGCATTAACGAGTGTATCCGCATCAATTCTAGTTCTCGCACCGTTATTATCTAGCGTTAGCGTAAACGCTGCTGATGTTCTCGAAGAAGTGACCGTCACAGCGGATTTCCGCCCTACTACTTTAGAAGAAAGCACAGCGAGTATTTCGGTAGTAACTGAAGAAGAGATAACGAAACGTGGCGCTCAGCATATTGAAGACACCTTGAATGCTGCACCTAATGTCAATATGGCAAGCGGCGCATCTCGATCTCGTTTCTTCCAGATCCGCGGCATAGGTGAACGCAGCCAGTTTATTTCTCCGATAAACCCATCGGTAGGTCTATACATTGATGGCATGGATTTTAGCCGCAGTGGTGGTTCTGCAACGCTGTTTGATGTCGATCAGATAGAAGTAATTCGTGGCCCACAAGGCACTAAATACGGCGCAAATGCATTGGCTGGCATTATCAATATTCATTCTACCGAACCTACCAACGAACGCTCAGGAAAGATTGAAGCAACCTTAGGTAACTACGGTAAGCAAAGCCTTGGAATAGCTGCTGGCGGACCGTTGATTAAAGATAAATTACTGGGGCGTTTTTCATTACACACCAACCAATCAGATGGCTTCATGGAAAATGATTTCCTCGATCGTGATGACACAGCAGACCGTGATGAATTTACCGGACGCGGACACCTTAAATGGTTGGCAAATGACGACCTAACCGTCGACCTAAAAGTGTTACACCTTGATATCGATAACGGCTATGACGCATTCACATTTGATAACAGCCGCACCACATTGAGTGATGAGCCGGGAAAAGACACGCAAAAAACGGATGCTATCTCTTTAAAAGCATTGCTGGATATCAATTCTTCAGTGGCTCTTGAAGCCAGCGCAAGCTACTCAGATTCAGATCTTGGTTACAGCTATGATGAAGACTGGGGATATGTTGGACAGTTCTCTGAAGACCTTTATCCATATAGTTCTTTCGATGAATACCTACGTAACCGCAAAAATACCAGCATTGAAGGACGCCTACTTTCTAATGAAGATGGACGTATATTCAATGATAAAACTGACTGGGTTGTGGGCTTATATCATGCCAAAAAAGAGGAAGGACTAACGCGCAAGTACACCTATTTAGAAAGCGACTTCCTAAGCCAGTATGACACTGAAAACACCGCGCTTTATGGTCAACTAGACACTGAAATCAATGACAAGCTTAAGCTCATCACTGGTTTGCGTGTAGAAAAATGGAAAGCCGATTACACCGATTCTAACGACAACAAAATCAATGTCGATGAAACACTGCATGGCGGTAAACTCGGTCTGGAATATGAACTCAACGACAACCATTTGGCCAGCACCAGTATCTCTCGTGGTTACAAAGCGGGTGGCGTAAATACCGATGGCACATTGCCTGAGAACCTACTCGATTTTGATACAGAATACCTGTGGAATTTCGAAGTCGGGGTTAACTCATCTTACTTAGATGATGCGCTAACCACTCGTATTACTGCCTTCTACGCCAAGCGTAAAGACCAGCAGGTAAGAAGCTCTATCGTTGAACTTCGTGAAGATGGTAGTACCGACTTTACAGACTATATCGGAAATGCAGCAAAAGGTAGCAACTACGGTATCGAAGCGGAACTTCACTGGAAGGTGAATGACAAATGGCGTTTGAAGACTTCATTAGGTCTGTTACAAGCCAAGTTTGATGAATACACAGATCCGCAAAGTACCGCAAACGGCTTGGATTTAGCAGGAAGAGATCAGGCGCACGCGCCTAACTACCAATACTCTCTGGGTGCTGAATACTCGATCACGCCAAAATTAACCGCTGGTGTAACACTTGAAGGCAAAGACGGTTTCTACTTCTCTGATCGCCACAATGCCAGAGCAAAAGCTTATAGCTTGATAAACGCTAACCTGAGTTATAAAAAAGGTGATTGGACAGCAACCTTATGGGGTAGAAATCTAACCGATAAAGACTATGATGTCAGAGGTTTTGGTAGCTTTGGAAACAATCCCGGCAATGGTTACATTACTGAAACCTACACCCAAAAAGGCGAGCCACGCACTGTTGGCTTAACCGTTTCATTGGACTTTTAAGCTAGACTTAACCTCATATTTAAAGAGAATAGATTATGGAAATTTCAGTAGATATCAGCCTTTACCCGCTTAAAGAAGAATACGTTGAGCCTATTCTGGCGTTTATTAAAGGTCTAGAATCAAACCCGAAGATCACTGTAAAGAAGAACCAACTCAGCACTCAGATTTATGGCGAATACGACGCGGTGATGGCATTGATTACTGCAGAAATGAAAGACGTTTTTGCGGCGATGCCTCATTCGGCTATGGTAATGAAGTTTGTCGGCACTAACCGTGCGGATGTAGAAGTTGATTGGTAATAGCGTTTCATTGAAAAGAAGATCGCTATGACAACAGATGCAATCGTTGAAGCTTTCCTAGCCTTATCTGGCTGGGAAGTTTTTGCCACGACTCTCGGTATCGCCTATGTGATTTTGGCAGCGAAAGAGTCCATCTGGTGCTGGCCAACGGCATTTGTCAGCACCTTGATTTATACAGTGCTCTTTTGGGAAGGCCAACTTCCCATGCAGGCTATCCTTAATTTCTATTACATGGCGATGGCTATCTACGGCTTTATGCTGTGGACTAAACACAGTAAAAATGACGATACTCTCAAAGTTAAAACATGGGGCTGGCAAAAACATATCGCGTATATTGTCATCGCCAGTGTCTTAAGTATTGGCATTGGTTACTATCTCGACCTCAGCAGCGGAACCCGACTTCCCTTTTTAGATTCTGCCGTGATGGTATTTTCTGTGATCAATACCTGGTTGATGGCGCAAAAAATTCTGGAAAATTGGCTGTACTGGATAATCATAGATGCCGCAGCTATTTATCTGTATTGGCAAACGGGCTTTTACGTCACGATCATTATGTTTGGTGTTTATCTGATACTGGCGGTTTATGGCTATAAAGAATGGCGAGATTCATTAAAAGAATCGTTGGATGAAACTGATTTAACAAACACTGAAAATCCTTATATGTAGTTCAAGTCATTAGATCAACCTCTAGGTCACCCCCTACTTTAAGTAACTTTTCATTTTGCAGTTTAAAATATCCTAAGGAACTTATGCTTTGCGGAATGACAATTTGTTTTTTGTTGTTTAAAAAACGATTTTGGAATTTATGAAGAGCTAGGCACTTTTTCTAGTATTCGTTGAATAGTAGAAAATCAATAATCTCACTGTTATTTTCCGTATTTATACCCATAATAAATGGATGTACTATTAATCCTGTTCCTTATTTTTATATAATAAGACCAATAATCAATCTAATTTAAAGTAACCACTATGAGTAATACCCCCGAGCATAAGCCTCGCCCCTTAATTGATCTGTTAGTTAGTATCATTTTACCCTCTGTAATTTTAATGAAATTCAGTGGTGATAATGATTTAGGTGCAGCTGGCGCACTCATCATTGCATTAGCCTTTCCACTTGGCTGGGGTATTTTCGAATTAGTAAAATACAGAAAATTTAACTTTATCGCTCTACTTGGTTTAGTCAGCGTGCTTCTTACCGGCGGCATTGGTTTATTAGAATTAGATAACAAATGGCTCGCGATTAAAGAAGCGGCTGTCCCCAGTGTGATTGGTATAGCTGTATTAGCGTCGACCTTTACGCGCTACCCATTAGTGAAAACGCTGCTGTTCAACCCTAAAATAATGAATGTGGAAAAAATCGAACAACACCTCGAAGAACGCAACAGCACACCTGCCTTTGAAAACCGTTTGATGAAGGCTAACTACCTGTTTGCTGGAACGTTTGTCTTTTCTGCAATCATGAATTACGTTCTGGCTAAATGGATCGTCACTAGCCCTTCTGGCAGTACCGCTTTTAACGAAGAACTCGGACAATTGACTTTATACAGTTACCCGATGATTGCGATCCCATCCATGATTATGATGATGGCGATTTTGTACTACCTATGGCGTACCATTAATGGCCTTACTGGGCTTGGTTTTGAAGAAATTCTTGCTACAGAAATCGTAGAGAAGTAACTCTTCTAATCGGTTTCGTCTTACTCTTTTGAGTTTAGTAGACCCACACCCTCGAAACTTTTAGATTCTGGAACCTTATAGCGACATAAGGTTGTAAGGTTCCAATCCCACCTAAACATTTAGCTCGTTGCAGACATGTATCACTCTATTAAAAAATTCATCGAAAGCTCCACTTTTCAGAACTTCATTATCAGCCTGATTATCCTTAATGGTATAACCATGGGGCTTGAAACATCGAAGCAAATGGCTGCAAATTACGGCAGTTTTTTTAAATGGTTTAACATCTTTGTCATCAGCATCTTCACTATCGAAGTTTCACTGAGGATTTATATTCACAGATCAGCATTTTTCAAAGACGCATGGTCCTTATTCGATTTTTTCATCGTCGCTATCTCCTTAGTGCCTGCCAGTGCAGGATTTGAAATTCTGAGATTTTTAAGAGTATTAAGACTATTGCGCCTGGTATCAGTGGTACCGCAAATGCGAAAAATCACCACCGCTTTAGTCACTGTGATTCCCGGTATTGCCTCCATTGGTGGCTTGCTAACGCTGTTTTTCTATATATTCGCGATTATGTCAACGCAACTTTTTGGCGATACATTTCCTCAGTGGTTCGGCACATTAGGCGAATCCTTTTATACCCTATTCCAGATCATGACCCTCGAATCCTGGTCGATGGGAATCGTTCGCCCTGTGATGGAAACTTATCCTTTAGCCTGGGTATTTTTCGTCCCCTTTATCTTTCTGGCCACATTTATTATCGTGAATTTAATAATTGCCATCGTCGTAGATGCCATGAATGAAATGAAAGAAGCCGAAGAAGAAAATATTATTGGTGAGCTACAAATCACTGACGATTCAACCAAGCATGAGCTTCAATTAATACGAAATGAGTTAAAAGAACTGAAAGCGCTTATTAAAAACAGTCCCACGGGATTCAATAATTAAGTGAAATAAATAAAGAAAAAGGACTGCGATCATGAGAAGAATTTTCTTAAGCTTAATTACGTTCTACCAAAGATATATTTCACCTCATAAAAATTTCAGTTGTGCCTACGGCTTACTTCACCAGAATGGTTCTTGTTCCAGCAGAGTTTATTCCATCATTCAAAACTCACCTCCAAGCAATTTACTTCCTGAAATTTCTGCCCAGTTTAAAGCATGTAAAAACGCGCATTTACATTTAACCGCCGAGAAGAAAAAAGAAGAGGCAGAAAATACAGAGGGCACAGATAAAAAGAAAAGTACTAAAAACAACGATCATTACTTATGCATTGGTGGCGAATGTGGTATTTGGGCATGTTTAGGGATCTTTTCTTAAAACCATAAAAACCTTCTTATACGTATCCCACTAGCCTAATTCTCACTAAAGCAGTTTATCTATGTGTAACAATTAAAGTGCAACAATTAAACACTTCCAAAATGAACTGACAGACTTCTTGGAAGTCTATTTTTACAGAGAATATATAGTCCTCAGGACTTAAAAACCTATTTCAACCTTGAGAGAATTATGCAACCACCTCGTTTACTGACTAATTTAACGCTGTTACTCGCTCTGTTTTCATTGAGCAGTTTCGCCAACGCTGTTGATGATATTTTCAAAAGTGATAAAGGTTCTAGCCTCGAAGCTGAAAGCTTTGGAGAATTCAATCAACCCTGGGCGATGACTTTTCTATCTGATGAAAATCTATTGATCACTGAAAAAGCAGGAAAGTTACTGTTAGTGAATCTCAAAAATGGTTCTAAAACTAAAGTGGCAGGGTTACCCGAAGTCGCTTATGGCGGTCAAGGTGGCTTGGGTGACATTATTCTTCACCCTCAATACCAGAAAAACCATTGGGTATACTTATCCTATGCTGAGCAAGATTCAGCAGGGAAAAAAGGCGCTGTTGTTGCCAAAGCAAAGCTACAACTTCCTGCAGCCAAACCTAAGCTAGAAAACATTGAGGTTATTTGGCGACAGACTCCCAAAGTTACTGGCAGTGGGCATTATTCGCATCGAATGGCATTCAGCCCCGATGGATATCTATTCATCACTTCGGGGGATCGACAAAAACAAACACCGGCACAAGACTGGAATCAAAATTTAGGCAAAGTTATTCGATTAAACGGTGACGGCTTAGTACCCAAAGACAATCCTTTTCAAAACAAGGGCGAGCTCGCAAAATCTTTTTGGTCATTAGGTCATCGAAACATGCTGGGTATCTCTTTCGATAAACAGGGCAAACTGTGGACGCACGAAATGGGTCCAAGAGACGGTGATGAATTAAACCTGACGACTCGTGGCGATAACTATGGCTGGCCCATTGTTTCCTGGGGTGATAATTATTCCGGTATTCCGATTCCTGATCATGACACGCGCCCAGAATTCAATGCACCCGAAGCCTATTGGGTACCTACGATTGCACCTTCTGGACTGATCATATATTCAGGTTCGGTATTTCCTGAATGGCAGAGCAATGCATTCATCGGTGGACTAAGATCAAGGTCGCTGCTTCGCATTAAAATTGACGGAGACCAAGCTCAGGAAGTCGAACGCTTCGACATGAACAATCGCATTCGCGAAGTTGAACAAGGGCCTAAAGGCGCAATATGGGTTCTGGAAGATGGAAGAAATGGACGCTTGCTTAGACTGACTCCAGATTCGTAAATAATCAATTTGCATTTTGCCTAAAGAAACGATCAGTTAGCATTCGCAATATTGCAAGTCGCTAGGTATTATTCAGCTTATAATTGCATCACTGAAACTATTTATGAAATCATCGTTTAGAGCACTACTTTCCCCAATTCTTAAATTATTTGAGTCGGGAGAAGGCCCCTATAACTATAAAAAATCCCATAGAACTATTTTAAATGTAGTGGGTTGCCTGTTTATACTCTTGTCATTGGTTACGGTTGCTGGCGGATTGGCTAGCTCATTAATGGGTGCAATCATCCCTTTTTTAGTATTTTTTTTGGGTGGTTTACTGTGTTTAGTGATAGGTACTTTAGGCACTGACCGTGCAGTTGCGAAAATATGGGGGACTAAATAGCCAATTTATTATGGCTCTCTGTTAAGTCACCCCCCTACTTTAAGCCACTTTTTTAAAAGCGATGCGCTGCATTCATCCATTTATCAATATCCTGCTCGCCCAGTACTTCCATATAAAACAACAATAAACGATAAGCAGGACGCGCATATTTCAGCTCAGGAATAGTGTGATGTCTGGAATAGACTTCAATGAAATACTCGAATTGTTGTTGGTCTAGCAAATACTCCAGCAACACAAAATCCAGTTCTCGCGGAGCCAATACAAACGCGTCTAGATCTAGCAGAATCAATTCTGAACTGTTCTTTGTGATTAAAAATTGATCCCAGCGCAAATCTGGCATCATAGGAACAAATTCATTAACATTTAACTGCTCACACGCGTCTAATGCAGCATTCAGATATGCATTGTCTGTTGTTTTGTCACCCCCCCACTTATGAGCACTTTTTTCTAAAGTATCTCTCAGACGTTTTTTCCAATGACCACTGTTAAATATTCGTTGGTGTATTGACCCCCAATTATCCTGCCGATCCTGATGGAGACTAGAGAGATGTTGAGCCAGTTGCTCAACCATTCCAACGCTGATTTTTGAATTATCCGGGACTAAACCATCTACTTCAGGCGTTAAAATATACGACCCATGTTGCCTGCTGCTTTGGGATTGAATCAGTTCAGGTATTTTTAATGAGGTCAGTGATGATATATGCCCGTATAAGGCGTTGAAGTTTCCGATATCGTCCCGTAAAACAACCCCAAAAAGCTGCTGCATAATCTGCCAGAAAGGCGATTCAGTATTGCTGCATACTTTCAGAAAATAGTTACCCTGTGTTGATTTCAAACGCCATAAATCATGGGTACTGTCTGCAAAACGTTGTGGAATAAATTCAGCATTTTCAGCCCCTATTCCGTTCGGCAATGTTTCAATTAGCGCTACTGGTATTTTCTTATTATGGTTTTGCTTCATGAATTTACGTAAATCGCGCTAGATTAGGTATTAGAGAGTATAAGGTATTTTTCAAAACAAGAGTGTTTACTATATAATGCCCTGCTAATTAACTTTAACATCTGCTCCTACTATGTTCTATACAGAATCTTTCGATGTCATTATCATCGGCGGTGGTCACGCCGGCACTGAAGCTGCTCTTGCGCCTGCGCGCATGGGACTGAAAACATTATTACTCACCCATAATATTGAAACCATTGGACAGATGAGTTGTAACCCTGCCATCGGCGGTATCGGTAAAGGCCATATCGTAAAAGAAATCGATGCACTGGGTGGTGCAATGGCACATGCAGCTGATAAAGGCGGCATCCAGTTTCGCACGCTAAATGCCAGCAAAGGCCCAGCGGTTCGTGCAACACGTGCACAAGCTGATCGCTCTTTGTACAAAGCGGCGATTCGAGAAATGGTCGAGGCCGAAGAGAATCTGCAAATATTCATGCAAGGTGTTGACGACTTAATTATTGAAAATGATCGAGTGGTTGGTGTGAGTACCGAAATGGGGCTGAAGTTCAAAGCCAAAGCAGTGGTTTTAACAGTAGGAACTTTCCTCGGCGGTAAAATTCACATTGGTATGGAAAATCATTCCGGCGGGCGCATGGGTGATCCACCATCGATTGCCTTGGCCGATCGTTTACGCGAAATGCCGTTTAGAGTAGACCGTTTAAAAACTGGAACACCTGCACGTATTGATTCGCGCAGTATCGATTACAGCAAACTACAAGAGCAGCCTGGCGACACCCCTATTCCTACGTTTTCATACATGGGAAAGAAGGAAGATCATCCAGAGCAAATTTCTTGTCACATCACATACACCAATTCGCGCACGCACGATATTATTCGTGCGAGCTTAGATCGTTCGCCGCTTTATTCAGGTGTCATCGATGGTGTTGGGCCACGCTATTGTCCTTCAATCGAAGACAAGATTGTGCGCTTTGCGGATAAAGACAGTCACCAGATATTCATAGAACCTGAAGGTTTAAATACTTACGAAATCTACCCAAATGGTATTTCAACCAGTATGCCGTTTGATGTGCAGTTTGAATTTATTCGCTCTATCGAAGGGTTTGAAAACGCGCATATCACTCGACCAGGTTACGCGATCGAGTATGATTTCTTTGATCCGCGCGATCTTAAACCAACGCTTGAAACCAAATTTATTGATGGACTATTTTTTGCCGGTCAAATCAATGGTACGACTGGTTACGAAGAAGCTGGCGCTCAGGGTTTGCTTGCAGCGACTAATGCAGCACTTCAAGTTCAGGGCAAAGATTCATGGTTCCCGAAACGCAGTGAAGCGTATATCGGTGTAATGGTTGATGATTTAATCACCCACGGCACGCAAGAACCTTACCGTATGTTCACAAGCCGTGCTGAGCATCGTCTGTTATTGCGTGAAGACAATGCAGATTTACGTTTAACTGAAATTGGTTACAAGATTGGCTTAGTTGATGAAGAACGCTGGCGCGCATTCAACATCAAACGCGAGCAAGTCGAAGTCGAAATGCAACGTTTGCGTGACACCGTTATGCACCCTGCTGATGTCAACGCAGAACAAAACGAGCGCATTTTTAAAGGTTCTTTAAGTCGTGAATACCGCCTAAACGAGCTACTACGACGCCCAAATGTTAGCTATGCTGACTTAATGTCTATCGACAAGTTTGGTCCAGCGGTTGAAGACCCAAAAGTTGCGGAACAAGTCGAAGTACAGTTTAAATACGCGGGTTATATCGATCGCCAACAGCTTGAAATTGATAAACAGAAAAATCATGAAGAGACGGTTTTGCCGGATGATTTTGATTATTCAACGATCAAAGGCGGCCTTTCAAATGAAGCATTGCAAAAACTACAAGATCAAAAACCGACAACAATCGGTCAAGCTTCGCGTATTCCTGGCATTACACCAGCGACTATTTCGATTTTGATGGTACATCTGAAGAAACACCGTTACCAGAAAGCTAGCTGATACTCGTTCTTAGAAGAGAATTTATAAAAAATGTCGCACGATCAACTCTGGGAACAAGGGCTAGAACAACTCGGTTGCCAGCCTGATGAGGCTCAATTAGCTCTGTTAAAACAATACGTTGAGTTACTCAATCGTTGGAATAAAACCTACAACCTCACAGCAGTGCGTGAGATTCAGGATATGATTCCATTGCATATTTTCGATAGCCTTGTGGTCGCTGATTTCATTAAAGGCGATAACTGTTTGGATGTCGGTAGTGGCGCAGGTTTGCCTACTATTCCGCTAGCGATTATGCAGCCGGATCGTGAATTTATGGCTGTCGATACCAACGGTAAAAAAACGCGATTTATTCAACAGGCGATTATTGAGCTGGGTTTGAAAAATGCCAAGGTTGCTCAAGCGCGTATTGAAAGTTTAGATTCTGAGATTAAATACGATGCGATTATTAGCCGTGCCTTTGCCTCGGTATATGACTTCCTCGAAGGCTCATCAGATCAGCTAGCCTCAGGTGGAACGCTGTATGCCATGAAGGGACAATACCCAACAGGTGAGTTACAGTACATCCCCAAAAAATATACTTTAACGCAATCGCATTCGATGGAGGTCCCTTTCGTCGATGGTGAACGCCATCTGCTTGAATTTACCATGAGTCAGACAACAGCATAAATTAAACTAGCCACAGGACAACGCATGAAACTAAAGCATTCACGTTCGGTTTTTTACCTATTTACCGCAATGGTGATTAGTAGTGTGGTCATTGGAAGTTATTGTAAAACCAAATTTATGCCTGTGAGCAATGCCAATGCGGCAACGTCTTCAGCTACTTCTACAACTACTTCTTCTACAACTGCAGATAACAAATCTAAATATGCCGATGTAGATGTTGCAATGGAGTTAGTCAAAGTTGGCGAACACAGCTATTACGTCCAAGGTAAAGCGGGGATCGCTACAGATAATGCAGGTTTTATCTCAAATGCAGGCGTAGTAATCACAGATGCTGGCGTGGTGCTATTCGATGCACTGGGTACACCCTCTTTAGCAAATAAGCTACTGCAGAAAATACGCGAAATAACGGATCAACCTATCGTTAAAGTGGTTGTCAGCCATTATCACGCGGATCATATTTATGGCTTGCAGGTATTCAAGGAACAAGGCGCAGAAATTATCGCGCCAGATGGCATTTATGAATATATTGATTCGGACGTTGCCAGCAGCCGTCTGGAAGAAAGACAGTTTTCACTGGACCCCTGGGTGAATGAAAACACCTACATTGTCAAACCCGATACGATTCTAGATGCTACGGAAAAGTTTACTGTCGGCAATATTGATTTCACCATCAATGTCATTGGCAAAGCTCACTCTGATGCTGATTTAACCCTATTCGTTGAAAACGACAAGGTGCTTTTTACTGGTGATATCCTGTTTGAAGGTCGTGTGCCCTTTATAGGAAACCATACAAAACACTGGCTAGAAACATTACAAAGTCTGGAAACCAATCAGGTAACAGCCTTGGTTCCCGGTCATGGCCCTGCGGCAAAAGACCCACAAAAAGCTATTACATTAACGCGAGAGTATTTAGCCTATATGCGTGAAAAAATGGCGATTGCCGTGGAAGAGATGATTGATTTTGATGAAGCCTACGAAGAAGTAGATTGGTCAAAGTACGCAAAACTACCAGCTTTTGAAGCCGCAAATCGTCGCAATGCATTTCAGGTTTATCTTTCATTAGAACTAGAGTGATATTGCCCTAAATAAACAGATTAAATAAACAGACTATTTGAATAGAAACCCACCTCCCCACTTACGGGCAGTTTTTTTAAAAAAGTGCCCGTAAGTGGGGAGGTGGGTTTATTTATTTTTATCGAACACTATCTGTTTTTGTTCTGCTTTAATCCGACTGATTCGTCTATCAGTCATCGCCAAAACACCTGCAAATACAATAATTATGATGCCAATGATGGTTTTATAATCCAGAACCTCATCCCAGATTATCCAACCAAATAAAGCGGCAAAAGCCACTGCGGTATAAGTATAAGGACCAAGTTGGCCAGCAGGCGCATGACTGTAAGCTTTGCTTAATGCTAATTGGCCTATAGTTGAGAAGATTGCAATACCCGCTAACGAAGCTAGTTGAATCCAGCTTAAACTCACCCAGTTTAGCAGCGCTGGAATTGCTGAGACCAAGGTCCCAATTAGTGCAAAGTAAAACACGATTCGACCCGGCGTTTCTGTGGCGGTCATTTTACGGATAATAACCTTAGCAAGTCCTGCCAGCATCGCCCCGACTAACGCCAATAAAACGACCAGATTGAATTCTCCCGCGCCCGGATTAATGATTAATACAACACCAAGAAATCCAACTATGATGGCGATAATCGTTTTCAAACCAATACTTTCTTTGATCCAGAAAAAGGCAAAAATCGGAATAAAAATCGGCGACGTCTGTTTCAATAAGGATGCTTGCGCCAGCGGCAAATGCCCCCAGGAGTAAAACAAACAAACCATTGCCGACAAACCAACCACACTTCTAGCGATGTGCAGACCGATATGCTTGGTATGAAGTCTTGAAATACCCTTCCTCATTAGCCATGGCACTAATATTAATAGGCCAACAAAATTTCGGATGAATACGATTTGCTCTATGGATACTTCAGCAGATATGGTTTTAATTATCATCCCTGTGGCTAGAATTGCCAGTTCTGCCAGGACGATTAAAAAAGCACCAAGGGCGATGTTATGGGATTGCATAGAGCGATTACTTCTCTTTGATTAAGGTGCCTGCTTCTTATTTATGCTTAGTTATATGTAGATAAAACTAATCAAAGTGAACAAATCAGGGTTTTCAGTTATGAGATCAAACCACTATTTTTGATGCCATCAAACATGAACTGAACGGCTAATGCGCAAAGAATAACGCCGAAAACACGAGTGATTACTTGCAAACCAGTAACACCAATAAAGCGATGTAACTGGCTCGCACCAATCAGTGAAATATAGGTAATTAGCATGATGCTTAGCAGACCTAAAACAACCATACTTTGCTGTGCAATATCACCCTGAACATTGGCCATCAATAAAATGACTGCACCCATTGCACCAGGGCCGGCTATAAGCGGAGTAGCGACGGGAAACACACTGATATCGTGACTGGTCTCGGCTTCTTCAACCTCATCTTCTGTTGCAGAAGTACCGCCAGAATGTCGGGCAAAGACCATATCAATGCCGATCAATAATAATAAGATACCACCAGCCACGCGTAATGCAGGCAGCGTAATACCCAGAGAACTCAATATAGCTTCGCCAAGAAAGGCAAACGCTAGAAGAATACAGGTGGCAATCAACACGCCTTTTAAAGCTATTTTACTTTTAGTGCGCGCACTTCTCTGGGACGTTAGCCCCGCAAATACAGCAGCCACGTCGATAGGTCCGACAGTGGCGAAGAATGTTGTTAGCGCTAGAATGTAAGTTTCGAACATAATAAATAGCTACTAAAGAATGGTTTATACAAACACCATATAAATTCTGAAAATAAAAACGCCCCCTAAGTAGGGGGGTGGGTTTTAATTCATCTATTGTAGTTGGATATTTAAATTTTGCCCGCGAATAATAGTATTTTTTAAGTTAAATATTATTTAAGTATTCTTTTTCGCCGAGCACTTTTTAGCTAAGCACGCTTTTAAGCTAAGAACAGCTTATTTAAGCACGCCATGTAGGCGTTTGATCATATCTTTGAATACTTTTGGGTTTGCCGCGACAATATCACCCGACTTCAAATGCGTTTCGCCACCTTGCATATCACCAACAAGACCACCTGCTTCTTGCACTAGTAACACGCCTGCAGCGATATCCCATTCTTGTAATCCGAATTCCCAGAAACCATCGTATCGACCAGCTGCAACATACGCCAGGTCTAGCGAAGCAGAACCTGCTCGTCTAACACCAGCTGTATTTAGCATCAACGCTTTCATTGTTAGCTGGTAAGTATCAATGATTTCAGCTTGATCTGGACGGTATGGAATTCCGGTTCCCAGTAATGCATTTTCTAACGACAAACGTTTAGAAACACGAATGCGACGATTATTCAAAAATGCGCCACCACCTCGTGATGCATGGAATAAATCATCTCTCATCGGGTCGTAAACAACACCCTGATCGATTTTTCCATTTTTCTTAAGCGCGATTGAAACCGCGTAATGTGGTACACCGTAAAGGAAATTTGTAGTTCCATCGAGAGGATCAATAATCCATTCGTATTCTTTAGAAGTGCCTTCTATTTTTCCGCTTTCTTCGCCGATAAAGCTATGATCCGGATACGCTTTTTTCAAAATACCGATAATAGTATCTTCGGCAGCGCGATCTATTTCAGAAACAAAATCATTTTTGTCTTTGTTTTCGATCTGTAACTGGTCGATCCTATCGGCACTGCGCGCAATGATGTCGCCAGCTTCGTGGGCGGCTTTAATAGCCATATTTAACATAGGATTCATAACAATTTCCGTAAATAGTAGTTCATCAGATCAAACAATTTTATAGTTATCTCGGTATTATCATAATAGATAATTACTGAGATTATTTCAGCCGCGAGAGTCTAACAGAAAACGATCCTAAATTCCCCAGTTGATCACCTTCTATTGCTAATTAAATTATCAAAATGCGATCTATTGCTATATTGTTCCTGACTTAGTCATACTACAGCATAAAGTATGCTGTTCTATTGAGGAATTTAAGATGAACAACAAGCCATTAGATAACATCAGAATTGTTATGATTCACACGTCTCATCCCGGAAATATTGGCGCTGCAGCACGTGCCATGAAAGTAATGGGGTTATCTGATCTCTTTTTGGTAAATCCCAAGTCTTTTCCTGATGAACAAGCTAATGCAATGTCTGCTAATGCCACTGATATTCTAGACAATGCCACCGTCGTATCAACCTTAGCCGAAGCGATAGCCGATTGCCAATTAGTGGTAGGGAGCAGTGCCAGACATGAGCGAACCTTGAGCTGGGATATTCAAGATTCTCGGGAATGTGGAGAAACCCTTGCGCAACACGCCGTCAAAGCTAAAGTCGCGTTGTTATTTGGTCGCGAGAGTTCTGGACTTACAAACGATGAACTCGCGGTTTGCCAGCATTTGGTACACATTCCTACTAACCCTGATTACAGTTCTTTAAATGTCGCATCTGCGGTTCAGTTACTGGCTTATGAATGCCGAGTCGCTGTATTAAAAGACAGCCCTACAGCCCCCCTTATCGCCAAAGAAAAATCAGAAAAAGAGCAGGAAGATGAATGGGTTACATCAGAAGAGCTTGATGGTTTTTATCAGCATTTAAAACAAGTCATGGAAGACGTTGAATTTTTAGACCCGGAAAACCCCAAACACTTGATGACCCGTTTAAGACGCCTCTATTCCCGATCTGGCATGACACGAAGCGAACTCAATATTCAACGTGGATTTCTCGCCGCTATTCAAAAGAAGAATCGCTAAAAACTTATTCAAAATAATAGCTTAAATAATCGCTTAAAATCGGTCTCATTCAGCTTAGGCTCAGCCGTTAGGCGTAAAATCATTGAAATAAGATAGATAATTGTCTATTTTTAAGTGAAAGAGCATCTTGGTTTAGATAATTTTTAATTAAAGACAAAACCCGTATTACGCTCTTAAAAATAAAAATAAAATGATTTGAGAGAATGAGCAATGAATAATCAAAAGCATACCGTTAACGAAGGCTTTCGTGAGCCAAAGGTATATAGCACAACAGGCTTTAAGGACACATTAGCATCACCACTCTTTTATTCCGTGGCGGCTGTGGCCCTGGTTTTGGGAATCGCATCTATATTTGGCTTTCTACAAAACCCATTAAAACTTAAAGCCGTTGCTAATGCTGTACATAACAAGGTTCATATAAGCAGCCCTGTTCGAAGCAGTCCCCGCAATAATTTATATTCTCTGGAACAGTCTTTTAAAAACAAAGACTACAGAACAGATAAGAATCAAATTCAAAATCAGCCGCAATCGGTTGAAGTTGAACAGCCACAACATATGGGTGGCTTAAATCGCGTTTCGTTTAATTACGATGTGACTGCAAATGACTTCTGGACAGATTTAGATACTTCTCGTCTTGAATCGGCTGTTGAAGAAAGTGCGAGACAGGATTTAGAAGCTTCTTTGCTTGGCGCTCCCCTAGGATCTGAATTCCATCAGCAACTAGAATTAGAAGCGATGCCACTCAATGATTCTATTTACAGCTTGAACACTACGCCAACGAGTATTTAACGGAGCCTTGATTCATAACCTTTGATTCATGACCCTTGGTTCAAGAATCTAGTTTCTGAATCAATGCCTCTTCCAACTCCGCCTGTTTTTCTTCTGAAGTAACAGGCTTTCCGCTGTTTGTGGTTACAAGGAAAATATCTTCGGCAATTTCACCTAATGTCGCAATTCGCGCATTATGAATATTAATCCCATACTGGGTAAATACCTCACCAATTCTGGTTAAAATGCCTGCACCATCAGCAGTATTGATCAATATTTCAGTTTGTTGATGCTGCGTATTCAAGCTAAATTCAACCGATGTTTTAGTGTCGAAATGCTTTAACTGTCTTGGCATTCTATGATGATCGAAATTATACGAAGGTTGCTCTTGAGATAAGTTTTTCTTAATCGTATCTAACAGCTGTTGCTTATCATCATAGCTACTCAATGGTTTGCCATCGTTATCTAACAAATAAAATGTAAACAAATCATAATCGTCATTAGTCGATGTGATGCTCGCCCCAACTGTATTGAGACATTGCTGTTCTATCGCAGATGTTATTTTTACAAACAATCCATACCGATCTCTGGTGTAAATTAACAATACCGAGCTTTTGGTAACACTGCTGTCGGCAATTTTTATGATTGCTTCTTCTGTATCTTCTGCCAAGGTATTCTGAGTAGTTAGCAGACTTTTATTTTCGGCAATTTCTTTGATATGCCAGAAAAGTCTCTCAGCAGAAAATTGCACAAAATAATCATCATCAAATCGCTTCCAGAATCGTTCGCTGACTGCCTGATCCATGCCATTTTCTGCAATCATGGCTAATACAGCCTGTTTCTTACTCTGTATTTCTCGCTCAATAATGTCTTCGTTGCTATCCGTTTTAGCCACTTCGTTCTGTAGATATTTTCGCGTATTTTTAAATAATTCAATCAGCAATGAATGCTTCCAACTGGTTAAAAGGGTTGGGTTCGTGCCCTTAATATCACTAATAGTTAAGATGTGTAAGTATTCTAGCCTTTCCAGAGTACCTACAACTTCCACAAAATCTTTTATCACTTCAGGGTCATTAATATCTTTGCGTTGCGCTATACTACTGATCAACAGATGATTTTCTACCAGCCAGCTAACCAGCTGAGAATCTTCTTCGCTAAGCGCGTGAGAGCGACAGAATTCAAGCGCATCGACAGCACCTAATTCGGAATGACTACCACCTCTACCCTTTGCAATATCATGGAATATACCCGCCAGAACAAGCAGCATTGGTTTCTCGATATGCTTGAAAAGCTCATGACAGAAAGGGAGTTCTTTAGCGCCCTTTTCGATACTCAAGACACGGATGTTACGCACCACATTTAAGGTGTGATCATCCACGGTATACGCATGGAAAAGGTCATATTGCATACGGCCAACAATATTACCGAAAGCAGGAATATACGCAGCGAGAACCCCGTAGCGATTCATTCGCCTTAAGACAAAATTCACTCTGTGATTAGCGGATACAATATTAATAAACATATGTTTATTATGTGGATTATCGCGAAAACCCTGATCTACCAGATGTAAATTACGGCGCAATTCTCGAATAGTTGCTGGCGTTAAGCCTTTAAGATTAGGCACTGTTTGCAATATGTGAAACACTTCCAGAATCGTATGCGGTTGCTTACTGAATAAGTCTTTTTGCGCCAAATCCAGATAGCCGCCCTGATTACAGTAAAAGTTATTGATGGATATTGGCTCAGCCTGATTCTCCAATAAAATACGTTGTCTGAGCAAACCCAGTAGAATTTCATTAAGCCGCTCTAACTGCGTGATAGTTTTGTAATAACTCTGCATGAACGCTTCGATTGACTCATTATGCTCATCATTGGTGTAACCAAAAGCATGCGCGAGATCTCGCTGATGATCGAATAGCAGTCTGTCTTCTTTGCGTCCCGTTATCTGGTGTAAGGCAAAACGTACTTTCCAGAGAAAATCTCGTGCTTCGATGAGCGATTCGTATTCTTTGGGGTTGAGCAAGTCATTATCTTTTGCATCACTCAGCGTTTTTAACGAGCCGATGCCGTATTCACGCAATGTAATCCAGCCGATCATTTGCAAATCACGCAAACCACCCGGGCCATCTTTCAAATTGGGTTCCACGCGGTAAGCAGTATCGCCATAACGCAGATAACGGTCTTCCTGTTCTTTTATTTTCGCTTTGAAAAAATCCTGACTGTTCCAGATTTTATCTACTGAGATGAGATTTTTAAGCTGATGATAAACGTCTTCATTCCCACACAGAAAACGTGACTCAATCAGATTCGTAATCACGGTTAAATCATCCGTCGCTTCTGTTACGCACTCATCCAGAGTACGTACGCTATGCCCTATTTCCAGACCTAAATCCCATAGCTGGGTAACAAAATCCGATAGCTTAGCTTCTTCTTCTGCGCTCGGCTCTGTTGCTAACAAAATCAATAGATCAACATCAGAAGCAGGATGCATTTCCTCTCTTCCATAACCACCCACGGCAACTAAGGCGGCTGAGAGTGAATCATTAGCATTATCACTATTTTGCTGGGACCACATCGATTGCAATAAACCATCAATAGTCTGGCTGCGTTGCTTGAGAATGTCCTGAATTTCAACTCCCTCTTCAAATTGCTGCTGCAATTGTTGATTATTGAGTTGTAAGGTTTTTTTAAGGGATGGAGTAGAAGTCATGGAGGGATTATGCACGATTTAGAGATAACTTAAATACACCCCCCTACTTTTAGGCCTTTTTTTGTAGCTATCATTCTCAATACCCAATTTTTACCCAATAAATAATGAATTAAATAGCAAATAATGACGAATAAACGCTGAATAAATACCTTATTACAGCGCAATTTGTTATCCTTGCGCGGCTATAACTATTGAGTTTTGATTACAGCATTGATGCTTTAAACTTAAGCACTACTCTGCTATAAATCTGTTACAAATATCGCTATGAAACCTGTATTCGCCCTTGTCGGCCGACCTAATGTCGGTAAATCCACTTTATTTAATCGCTTAACCAAATCGCGAGATGCATTGGTGGCTGATTTTCCTGGCTTAACCCGTGATCGCAAATACGGTCAAGGCGTTCTAGGTACTGATAACAACGAAATCGAACGTGACTATCTGGTTATCGATACCGGCGGGTTAAGCGGTGATGATGCGGGTATCGACGAGTACATGGCAAACCAGACATGGTTGGCAGTGGATGAAGCGAATACCGTTTTATTTATGGTGGATGGTAGAGAAGGACTTACCCCTGCAGATCATTTAGTCGCAGATCGATTACGTAAAGCGGGTAAAACAGTTTACCTGGTCGTCAATAAAACCGACGCTGTTGACCCGGAACAAGCCAAAGCAGAGTTCTATCAACTAGGTTTTAAAGACGTATTCGCCATAGCTGCAGCACATGGTCGCGGTGTTACGTCGATGATCGAAAAGCTGCTCGAAAAATTCCCGGTTGAAGAAGAAGAGACGATTCCTGAAGAGCACGCGGATAGCATTCGTATTGCCTTTGTTGGTCGCCCAAATGTAGGAAAATCAACACTTATCAATCGTATTATGGGTGAAGAACGCGTAGTCGCGTTTGATAAGCCTGGTACCACACGCGACAGTATTTACGTTCCTTATGAACGTGATGGTAAAAAATACACGCTAATCGATACTGCAGGTGTTCGTCGTCGTGGCAAAGTAAAAGAGGCGATTGAAACCTTTAGCATCATCAAAACGCTAGAAGCGATCAAACAAGCCCATGTCGTGATTATGCTGCTAGACGCGCATGAAACAATTACGGATCAAGATGCGCATTTACTGGGATTAATATTAGATGCTGGCCGATCTTTGGTTGTTGCGATTAATAAATGGGATGGTCTGGACGAATATGCGAAAGACCAAATCAAAGTTAAATTAGAAGTTAAACTACCTTTCCTCGACTTTGCTGATAAACACTTTATTTCTGCACTGCACGGCACAGGTGTCGGACATTTATACAAATCTGTCCACGAAGCCTATGATTCTGCCATGCTTGATGTACCTACTGCTCGCATGACGCGAATTCTACAAACTGCGACAGAAGCCCATCAACTTCCAATTGTTGCGACGCGTCGTATCAAACTTCGTTATGCACACCAAGGTGGCAGCAACCCGTTCACCGTTATTATTCATGGCAATCAGACCAATCGAGTTCCCGGTTCATACAAACGTTATTTGATGAATTATTTCCGCGAGACACTGAAGCTTAAAGGTACTCAGGTAAAAATAGAATTCAAAACGGGCGAGAACCCCTTCGAAGGAAAAGACGATAAGCGCGCCAAGCTGTCCCCTTCTCAGATGTTCCGTAAAAGAAAGAAAAGCCCACATGCTGCAAAAATAAATAAAACCAGTAAAAAGAAAAAATAAAACGATCAATAACCCGCCTATCAATTAATCCTGATACGGCGGGTTTTTATTTTGGCGAGAAATAGAACCTTTTTATTAAAAACAAAACTAAACACTATACTGTTAAAAATACTGATAAAAAATACACCAACAAAAAAGGGGAAAGCGTGAATATCAAAGGATTGATTAACACACTGCTAGCGACATTATCTATTTTGCTGTGCACCACAACGCTTGCCAAATTGCCCGTCGGCATGAATACCAATGAAATTCAGCACGTTGATTCAAGCGCTCCGTTTGTCAATGTGTTCAAAATGGCGATGCCATTTAAAGACGCCAAAAAACTCACCCATGGTCATATTCAATACGATCGTGATGGATGGCCAGTTGACTTAAAAGGCGGAAAGGCAGGCAGCTACATGATTCACTGGCTTCCAGCAGGCACTCTTCCCGAAGGTAATTATACGGTTCTTTATGATGGTGAAGGCCAACTGGCATACGAAGGCGATGCTAAAATTGTTCACTCTTCGCTCGGCAAAGACATTGTTGAATTTCGTTCTGGGCATGACAAATTCATGCAGGTCGCGCTTTTAATAAAACGCTCCGAACCTAATAACTATGTACGCAATATTCGAGTAATCATGCCAGGCGGCATTTGCGCAAACGATCCATTCACAAGGGTTAACAGCGCAAACCAATGCCGTGGAAATTTCCTATCGTTTGAAAAGCATCACAAAAAAATTATCTTCAACCCTGATTACTTGAGATTCATGAAAGACTTTAAAGTGATCAGAATGATGAATATGTCCGGTATCACTCGTAACCCGATCAAACACTGGAAGCAAATGCCCCACATGAGCAAAGCAACATGGGCAGGTTACGAAGGCACACGTGGCGCGCCATTATCGGTGATGGTTAAGCTGGCGAATGTGCTCAACCGAGACCCCTGGTTCAATATCCCCCACGCTGCCGATGACAAGCTCGTCAGGAAGTATGCGTCTTATGTAAAGAAACACCTGCGACCTAACCTGAAAGCATATATTGAATACACCAACGAAGCCTGGAACCCCGGATTTTTACAAATGCATTATGCGAAAGATATGGGGACTAAACTTCGACTCGATCCTGATCCTAATGTCGCCGGACAAAAATTCTATTCACAACGCTCTGTAGAAATCTTCAAAATATTCCAGCAGGTGTTTGGTAATTCGAGCAGTAATCGTATTGTCAGAGTCATGGGAGCGTGGTCGGCAAATCGTTATATGACACCTGTGGTGATGGAACATAAAGGCGCTTATAAACATGTCGATTTGATGGCGATCGCGCCCTATTTCTTTGTACACCAAAAAGCGCTTTCAGGCGTGAATAGCGTACCGAGTGTTTTTGCCCTGCTAAAAGACGATCAGAAAAATCCTTATTCAATGAATAACGTCTACAAGATGATTCAAGTACAAATGGATTTAGCGAAAAAATATGGCGTCAAACTCGCTGCTTATGAAGGGGGACAGCACCTTACCGCTCCTGGGACTAAATCCACACGAGATCATCCCAACCCATTCCTTATTGGAGCAAACCGCGCGCACCCAATGGAAAAATTCTATATTGAATTTTTACAAAACTGGGACAGAATTACCGAAGGTGGATTATTCGTTGCGTTTTCCGCACCACGGACCTGTCAGTTTTATGGTTGCTGGGGAGTAAAAGAGCACCTTAATCAACCACCTGAAAAAGCACCTAAATATAGAGGTTTACAACGATTTTTCTAAACCTTGTAAAAAAAGGCCTATAAGTAGGGGGGTGTACTTTTTTTAATTCACCCCTCTAGTTACCATGAGCTTGCCATTTCGTTTTTTTGAAATGGACAACTCATGTATGCCAGAGCTTAAAACTAGCTCGCCGATAGGCGATACTAGATTTTAGCGTGTATTTAGGCACTTATTCCGTTTATAGTACGCCTTTTGACTGAATACGAAGCACATCAACAATGATCATTATGTACGGCATCAAAAATTGCGACACAATCAAAAAAGCGCGCAATTATCTGGAAAAAAATAACATCCCTTATGAGTTTATAGATTTTCGCGAAGATGGTTTAAACCCAGTGCAATTACGCGCATGGATGAAAGAACTAGGCTGGGAAAAAATCATCAATAAGCGCAGCACAACCTGGCGCAACCTCCCAGACGAAACCAAAGAAAACATGAATGAAACTCTGGCTTTAGTCGTTGCAGAAGATCAACCAACGATTATTAAGCGCCCTGTTTTAGAACTTCCTGATCAGGTGATGGTTGGTTTTTCTGAAAAAACCTATGCCACTTTGCTGTAAAATATTCACATGTCTAATACCTTAAATCTCACAAAAGAACTGATCTCCCGCAAGTCTGTAACACCGAAAGATGAAGGATGCCAGGATTTACTCATCGAGCAACTTGAGCCTATTGGCTTTGTTGCCGAGAAACTCAACTTTGGCGAAGTCGAAAATATCTGGCTACGCAAAGGTACAGAAGCACCTGTTTTTTGCTTTGCAGGTCATACTGACGTTGTACCTACCGGCCCCTTAGAAAGCTGGGATAGTGATCCTTTTTCTGCTGAGATACGTGATGGGAAGTTGTTCGGGCGTGGCACCGCAGATATGAAAGGTAGCATCGCTGCATTCACTGTCGCCTGCCAACGCTTTGTCGCAGACTACCCCAACCATAAAGGCTCAATCGCCTATTTGATTACCAGTGATGAAGAAGGACCTGCCACAGACGGTACGGTCAAAGTCATAAAAACACTGGAAGAACGCAACGAAAAAATTGACTGGTGTTTAGTCGGCGAACCGTCATCTACTAACGAAGTGGGTGATGTCATCAAAAATGGTCGCCGCGGATCTCTCGGCTGCTGGTTACAAATTAACGGCAAACAGGGGCATGTGGCGTATCCGCATTTAGCTGAAAACCCCATCCACCTAACTGCGCCAATGCTAGAAGAACTAACGGCAATGGAGTGGGACAAGGGTAATGATTTTTTCCCGCCTACAACCTTTCAGGTATCGAATTTAAATTCGGGTACTGGCGTGACAAATGTTATTCCTGGAACTTTGAAAATGATTTTCAATTTCCGCTTTTCTACGGAAATTACACCTGAAGAATTACAACAACGCGTTGAAGCCCTTCTCGATAAGCATAAGCTCAATTATGAAATCAAATGGGTTTTATCCGGCATGCCATTTTTAACAGCCGAAGGTAATTTGGTTGATGCCGCAGTCTCTGCGATTAAAGAAGTACGTGGAATTGATACCGAACTTTCAACCAGCGGCGGAACATCGGATGGACGTTTTATTGCACCTACAGGTGCTCAGGTGCTGGAGCTTGGGCCAACCAATGCAACCATTCACCAAATCAATGAATGTGTCGGAGAAGATGAATTAGAGCAGTTAGAGAATATCTATTACGCGATGCTGAAGAAATTACTCGCTTAGAAATATAGTTTAAAGCAGGAGGTGAGCCTTGAGTAGCCACCTCCCTACTTTGAAGGCGTTTTTTAGAAATCTTTACCCAGCATTTCTTCTTTAAGACTAGTTTGCGCTGGCTTACCAGACAACCAGATTCCAAATAAAGCCTGTTTAATCGGTAATCCACGAACAACAGTAGTTTGTTTATTATTCTTTAACACCTGTGTTCCACCGCCTGGCGTATAAACCAAGTCGAAAACATCACCTTTATTCACTTTTTCTGTAAAAGCAGCCTTCAACAGCTGATCTATTTGTGGCTGAATCGGTGCAGTATTACCACCAGTAGAATTATTAAAGCCGGTAATAAGCGCGCTTTTCATTTTATCTGCACTCGCAAAACCAGAAAGCACTTTCATACGGATAGCCATCGGCGCGTTTGCCGCAACGATTTGTTTAGCATCGCCACTTTTTTTCTGTAGATAAAGTCCTGCACGGTAAACAGAAATTACAAATTTGGTTCGGGTTCCAACGCCATTCAAAACGAGTTGTTGTCCGCCCGCTGACAACGTCTTTGGCATATCAGCTGCAGAAGTAACTGAATAAGGTAGTATCAATAAGATAAAAGAAAGGAATGAAAGTGACAATAGTCGCATGTAGGTCTCCAGTGTAATATATGATTATTTTTGTAAGCTTTTAACCAGCTTATTTAGTGAGTAATAAACTCGCTTAGCTTTGTTCATAAAACTCGAATAAGATTATAGGACATATTTACAACGATATAGATCCTGACCAGCCTCCTTGTATTTTTTCTCAAATAAAGTCAAAGGCTTAAAAGACTCACCAACATCAATCACCTCAACGCCAGAACTTTTCACACCCTCTAAACCGCTGTATGCAAGGGCCTGACAAAACTCGTCTGCATAAACTTTCCAATTGGTTCGCAGTTCGACCTCCCCGCCTAACGCCAATAAAGACGGATAAGCAGGGTGCGCGTGCCAGCGACGTTTCAAATGTTTGGATTTAGGATACGGATTAGGATACAAAATGGTGTGCTTTACTGTTTTCCACCCTGCTCTTTGCGCCAACATCCAGAAGTCAGCACAATCTGCCTGAACTAAAATCGCATTCTCAGGAACGGAGTCGTCATATTGTTTCGATAATCTGACTTCCGAACGATCTATCCCAATGACTAATGCATCTGGATTCTGTTTAGCGATTATTCGGGTACTTACTGCAGTCCCACAAAAAGAGTCCATAAGTAGGGGGGTGCCTTTAGCTAATGCATCTTCTACTTGCTGTTGAATTTTACTAAAAGCGTCTAAGGTGTGTTCTGCAATGGGTTTTCTATAAGTATTCCCACAATGCTTACGCACGACTTTTTCGAGATTTTCGTGAATACCTTGCTGCGCATCAGTGATCGCGCGGGAGTTATTTTTATGGTCTTGATTAAGATCTTGATCAAGATCTTGGCTAAAGTTTTGTTCTAGTTTTTCCATGTATCTGCTTGAGTAATTCTATATCAACGTAATCATAGCCCATTGCGTCACCCTCTATCACTGTAAAAGGTGAATTAGGCTCACCAAATTGATCTAATACCAGACTGGCCCCAGTGAAATCATCGTCTTTGGTGTAATCGTTAATGGTAATAATGGTTTTAAGCTTTGCGCCTAACGAAGATTTAATCCCATTCATTGAATCCTCAAATGCCAGACAAGCTTCTGCTTTGATATTCATCTGTTGCAAAGCCCAGTTATAAATATCAGGCGCTGGTTTTTTAGCAGGGACGATATCCCCTGCTGCGATTACTTCAAAACAATCGATAGATTCCTTACCTAAGCTTGACGAAAGTAGATAGGTCACATTTTCAGGCGTGGTTGTCGTAGCAATTGCCAAACGCAATCCTGCTTCTCGCGCTGACAGGATCAATCTTTCCACTCCTGATCGTAAAGGAATAGCGCCAGACTTGAGTAACTCTAGATAAAAATGCGTTTTACGCTTATGTAAATTTGCAATAAAAGTCGTGATGTCTTGTTCAAGCTTGAAATCATTCAAGTATTTTTCAACATAAAAGCGAATACGTTCTTTTCCGCCAGTCACTTGCAATAGTTTGCCATAAAGCTTTGGCGTCCAATCCCAATCCAGCCCTGCTTCGGTAAACGCTTGATTGAAAGCAATTCGATGACCATCGCGCTCGGTATCAGCCAATGTTCCATCAACATCAAAGATCAACGCTTCTAACTTACTCATAGACTCACCATCTCAATGTTTATTAAGAGGAAAACTGTACGTGAGAGATGAATTAGAAGCTATATAGCTTATGGGTAAGCAATTTATATCTAATTATTATTAGCTACAAACAAAAAAGCCATCGTAGATACGATGGCTTTTTTGGTGTGTTTCTGTAAGAAACAGTAAACGTTGTAAATTAACGTTTAGAGAACTGAGTCGCTCTACGTGCTTTACGAAGACCAACCTTCTTACGCTCAACTTTTCTTGCATCACGAGTTAAGTAACCCGCTTTCTTTAGTGTACCGCGTAGGCTTTCATCGTACTTAAGTAATGCACGTGCAATACCTAAACGAATCGCGCCAGCTTGACCACTGTCGCCACCACCTTTTACTGTAACCATAAGGTCAAAACTTTCACTGTTCTCTGTAGTAACCAATGGTTGCTTAAGAATCATGTGAGCTGTTTCACGTCCAAAGTACTCTTCAAGTGGAAGCTTGTTGATTACGATGTTGCCCGTTCCTTTGCTCATGAAAACACGCGCTGAAGAAGATTTGCGACGTCCGGTTCCGTAGTATTGTGTAGTTGCCATGTTTTTAAATCTCTAATGCTAGTGGTTGCTGAGCGTGATGATTGTGCTCAGGACCTGCGTAAACTTTTAATTTTCTGTACATCTCACGACCTAAAGGACCTTTTGGAAGCATTCCTTTAACTGCAAGCTCGATAACACGCTCAGGCTTGTCATCTAACATCTTACTTAAAGATGCTTCTTTCAGATTACCAACATAACCAGTATGTCTGTAATACATCTTGTTCTTAAGCTTGTTACCAGTCACGTAGATTTTCTCAGCGTTAACGATAACAATGTAGTCACCTGTATCAACGTGTGGTGTGTATGTCGGCTTGTGCTTACCACGTAAACGTAAAGCTACTTCACTTGCCAAACGTCCAAGTGTTTTACCTTCAGCATCGATGACAAACCAGTCACGTTTTACTTCAGCAGGTTTAGTACTAACTGTAATTCCCATTTCAATTCTCCAGAAATGAAGGTCTATTCTTGCAAAAGCCAATGACCGCTCGACACACTCATCAACTAATAAATTATGAATGAACTGATTACTCTCTATCTAGGTGTATAAAATACACAAAAGATTCTGTTGAGCACTCAGATTCAAAGAACGCGACATTTTAGGAGAATCCCACCCAGTATTCAAGCAGTACTTTCAATTAAATCCTTTTTTTTACTAATAAAAGGCACATCTGCTTCAAATATGGATTTAAAACCTAAACAATATCGTTTTTTTACTCTCGATTATTTCACTACATCAAGTTTAAGGGTCGATAATGTATCTTCGCGAATACTCATAAATAAATTTTCATGAGATACAATCGATATACCGTAAGACGGAATAATCTCTTTAACTCTGGTTTGCCATTCTTCTGTGGCAAGCCGATCAGCAAAACATTCTTCAATCGTTTCTAATATTATGGGAACAAGTAATGAAGCCCCCGGGGATGCACCTAAAAGCGCAGCCAAGGTTCCATCAGAAGAATGCACGACTTCGGTACCAAATTCGATCTTACCGCCATCTTCTTCACACTTCTTAATGATTTGAACACGCTGCCCTGCGGTTAATAAAGTCCAGTCTTCTTCTTTAGCTTCCGGGTAATACTCACGTAAGGCTTTCATGCGCGCGCCTGATGACTGGAAAGTCTCCTTGATCAAATACTTGATCAAATCAAAGCTTTTCATACCAACTCTCATCATTGGCCAAATATTATTTAAACGAATCGATTTAAATAAATCCAACACTGAACCTTTCTTTAAAAACTTTGTGGTAGAACCCGCAAATGGTCCAAATAATAATGCCTTTTCATCACCAATGATTCTGGCATCTAAATGCGGCACCGACATTGGTGGTGCGCCTACAGAAGCTTTACCATAGACTTTGGCCATGTGGCGTTTAACAATTTCCGGGTTTTTACAGACCAGGAATTGCCCACTCACGGGGAAACCACCATAACCATTTCCTTCTGGAATGCCTGATTTCTGTAACAAAGGTAGAGATGCTCCACCTGCACCAATAAAAACGAAACCAGCTTTGATATCGTAATTTTCAGCAGTTACTTCATCTTTCAATGAAACCGTCCAACGCTTATCAGCATCTTGTTTTAAATCTTTTACTGACGTATTCAGCAGTAAGTCGAAATGATCCTGCGTCTTCATGTGCTCGATCATACCTAAACTTACAGCGGCAAAATTCACATCAGTGCCATACGGAACTCGCGTCGCTGCAACTTTTTGAGAAGGATCTCTGCCTTCCATGACCAAAGGCATCCATTCTTTTATTTCTTCAGGATCTTCCGAGAATTCCATCGCCGCAAACATAGGGTGACCTATTAGCGCTGCATGACGCTTGCGCAAGAATTCAACATTATCTTCACCCCAGACAAAGCTCACATGAGGCACAGGGTTAATGAATTTTGTAGGTTCAGGCAATGCACCCAATTTAACTAGATACGACCAGTATTGAAGACTTACTTCGTACCTTGCATTAATCCCGTAAGCCCTTTCAACATTCACACTGCCGTCTGGCTGTTGAGGGGTATAATTAAGTTCACAATAAGCGGCGTGCCCTGTACCTGCGTTATTCCAACCATCACTACTTTCCTGCAATGGTTTATCAAGACGCTCAACAATAACAACAGATAAATCAGGATCCAATTGCTTCAGCATAGAGCCCAAAGTGGCACTCATTGCTCCTGCTCCTACCAGTAGAATATCAACTTCTTTAATCATAATTATTTTTATACGACGGTTTATTTAATAGTTGACGTAATAGTAAAGGCAAGAATCGCTCTTTTCCATTCATTACTTGAATAGTGGGATTGAAAAAAGAGTCTGATTAGCCGAAGTTCCTTATTTAATAAGGCTCCCAAGGCATTCACAAATATATAATAATAATTATCACTTTTTCAGTAATAACAAATTTTATTAGAATAAATGGAGTTTACTTAGTAAAACTAAGGGTTTAAACCAACTAAAGCAGAATAGATTATTGCTTTTTAGTCTTTTCTCAGCAAAAAAAAAGCAGCTCAAATTTGAGCTGCTAAATACCACCAAAGGAGGATGGATGAGGGAATCAGTATCTAAACTGAATATTCTTATATAATAATACACTTATATACTAATGTCAATTAAGGCTAAAAATAAAAAAATAACTTAATCATGGGTCTAAATATTCTTATTAAACGTTTCTATTTATAATCTAATACAGTTATATCTTCTCTTATAAGCTAAACTAAAAAGGCTGTATAATTAAAGACATAACATGAAATATGAGGAATAGATTCATGTTTAATAGCTTACGCAACGCACTCTGGGAAAATATTGTTGGCTGGCTTAACGATATCCCCAAAAGCAATCAAAACATGCAGGCAATAAATAATTATGAGGATATGCTTCGTAATTTACGCCCTGCTGACGTCATCCTATTTGAGGGAAAAGCCCGCGTTAGCGAAGTTATTAAAATCATCACTCTTTCACCATGGACGCATGCCGCACTTTATATAGGCAGTCTCAACGAAATTACCAACCCTGAAACAAAATCAATAGTAAAACAACATTTCGATGGTGACCCAGATGAACCCCTTATCGCTGAATCACTATTAGGGTTTGGTACCGTTGTTAATAAACTCTCCGACTATAAAAACGATAACCTTAGAGTTTGCCGACCTGAAGGCTTGAGCGTTGAAGACCAGAATGAGGTTGTAGGATTCGCCGCCGAACATTTGGGGATTGAATACGATGTGCGTCAATTACTCGATTTAGCGCGTTTTATGTTTCCTTATGCTGTTTTACCCAGACAATGGCGCTCTTCCCTGTTCCAGCATAATGCCGGAAGGCCAACTAATATTGTGTGCTCCAGTATGATTGCGCGATGCTTTCATAGTGTTCACTACCCCATATTACCCACCATAGAAGGCGATCATAAAGATCAGCTTAAATTCCATAAACGCAACTTCCGTTTATTCGTGCCATCAGATTTTGATTACTCACCCTATTTCGATGTACTTAAGTTTCCAGCCTGGCCCATCTCCTTGAGTCAAAGCTACCGGGATTTGCCTTGGCACGAAGAACACATAGAAACCGCATTAAAACCACAAATTATTTCGTCTGATGACAGTAATGATAAAAGCAACAATGATGAAATCGATAATGGTGCTGATACTGATGATCAGAAAAATGATTTAGTTGGTGTATCAAATACTGCAACAGTTACAATTGAAGAAAACCAAACAGAAAACAAAAATTCGACTGCCAGCTTTCTAGAAACTTTAATTAAAAAAACAAGGTCGAAACCAGAAACTAAATTACCTACCTAGGAGAAAAGCCATGCTTTGGTTGTTAGCACTACTAATTATTATAGGGGTCGTCGGCTATTTGCGTTCATCCTTAAACCACGCAAGCTGGGCAATCGGTGCCTGGCTTGTAGTCACTGCGTTTTCAGGTGCTTTATTCAGTTGGCTTTTGGTAATCTGGGTTCCTGTACTGCTGATCATCACCCTGATTAATATCCCGAGTTTACGTCAATCGCTGATAAGCAAACCTGCGATGAAGTTGCTTAAAGCCAATCTTCCAACTATCTCGAAGACCGAACAGGAAGCACTCGATGGCGGAAATGTCTGGTGGGATGCGGAACTATTTTCAGGAAAACCAGACTGGACGCGTTTGCGCGATTTATCTTCAAGCGTATTAAGCAAAGAAGAACAAGAATTTCTTGATGGCCCGGTAGAAACGCTATGCGGCATGCTGGATGACTGGAAAATCACCCACGAACTTCAAGATTTACCTACCGAAGTTTGGGACTATATAAAAGAAAACCGTTTCTTTGGCATGATTATTCCCAAAGAATATGGCGGTTTAGGATTTTCTGCGCACGCTCACTCACAAGTGGTGATGAAAGTTTCAGGTCGAAGCATAACTGCAGCTGTAACCATTATGGTGCCGAACTCACTTGGCCCCGGTGAGTTGCTGATGAAATATGGCAATAAAGACCAGAAAGATTTTTACCTGCCGCGACTCGCTGTCGGTAAAGACATCCCGTGTTTTGCCTTAACTGGACCAGAAGCAGGCAGTGACGCAGGTTCAATCCCGGATATCGGTATCGTTTGCAAACAAGAATTCAATGGTGAGAAAGACGTCCTCGGTATTGGACTGAATTGGGAAAAGCGCTATATCACTCTCTCGCCAGTGGCGACATTACTCGGTTTAGCTTTTCAGCTTTACGATCCTGATGAATTATTAAGTGATGATATTGAAAGAGATGGCGATCACATCGGCATAACCGTTGCGTTGATTCCAACCAACACACCAGGCATCGATATCGGCAAACGTCACTTCCCTCTTAACAGTCCTTTTATGAATGGTCCTAACTGGGGCAAAGATGTATTTATCCCTATGGATTGGCTCATCGGTGGCGTCGAAAATGTTGGTAAAGGCTGGCGCATGCTGGTTGAATGCCTGGGCGAAGGTCGCGGTATTTCACTGCCTGCACAATCAACTGGCGCAGCTAAATTAGTCTCACGTTACACCGGTGCTTACGCCAGAGTGCGCAGACAGTTTGGTCTACCTATCGGCTTGTTCGAAGGTGTTGAAGAACCACTCGCGGAAATTCTTGGCAATACCTACATCATGGATGGCGCGAGAAAACTCACCACAACTGCGTTAGACCAAGGCCAAAGACCGGCTGTGGTAACCGCATTACTCAAATACCAACTTACCGAAAGAATGCGAGTTGTGATTAATAATGCAATGGATATTCAGGGTGGATCAGGTATCTGCCTTGGCCCATCGAATCTACTTGGCCGTGGTTATCAGGCGGTTCCTATTGCGATTACGGTTGAAGGTGCCAATATCCTTACGCGCACACTCATTGTGTTTGGTCAGGGCGCTATTCGTTGCCATCCTTATCTATTAGATATCATGAAAGCAACACAGGAAGATGATCTTAAAACTCTTGATGAAAAATTATTCTCACACATCGGCTTTGTTGTAAGTAACCTCTCTCGTAGTGTCTGGTTCGGTTTAACCAATGCTATTTTTGAAGTACCCGGTACACCATTAACGCGCCAATACTATCGTCGACTCACACGCTTAAGTGCAGGCTTCGCATTATTGTCTGACTATGCATTATTAACTCTCGGCGGAAGTCTTAAACGCAAAGAAAGACTCTCGGGTCGATTTGCCGATATCCTGGCCAATATGTACTTGTGTTCAGCGGCATTAAAGCACTTTGAAGATCAGGGCGAGCCTGAAGCTGATCTTCCGCTATTGCATTACGCCTGTCAGTCAACCATGCACGATGCACAACAGGCGATGTTAGCGGTTTTTTACAACTTACCCATTTCACCCATTGCCAAAACCCTGCGCGCATTAATGTTCCCATTCGGCAAGCCCTACTCGCCACCTTCAGATAAATTGATTCACGAAGTAGCTCAACTGGCTTTAAGCCCTTCTGCAACACGTGATCGTTTAACCGAAGGTTGTTATCTTACCGATGACCCAAATGATCCTGCCGGCAGAATCGAACACGCATTCAATCTGGCAATTAAAGCCGAAGCTCTGGAAAGCAAGTTCAAGAAGCTGATGAAAGAAGACAAACTGAGTAGCAGAACACATGAAGAGCGCATGCAAGAAGCTGTCGACAAAGAATTATTGACCGAAGCTGAGGGCAAACAATTACATGAATTGTGGCTAGCAACCAGAGAAGCTATCCGCGTTGACCACTTTACCACCAAGGAATTAAACCGTGCCTAAAACCTCTAGATCGAAAACCAGCACGCAAATCGCAAGACCTGTTTATCTTGTCGATGGTGCGCGCACGCCATTTTTAAAAGCACCGGGTGCACCCGGATTATTCAGTGCGACGCAACTTGCACTCGGCGCCACTAAACCACTTATGTTAAGACAACCTTTCGAAGCATCTGATCTGGATGAGGTTATTTATGGCTGCATGATGCCCAGTGAAGACGAGGCAAATATCTCACGTGTAATCGCATTACGCATGGGTGGTGGCGATAAACTCACGGCCTTCACCGTGCAACGCAACTGTGCCTCAGGCATGCAAGCTATCGATAATGCAGTGAGAAATATCTCGCACGGATACGCCGACATGATTATGGCAGGTGGTGTTGACGCCATGAGTAGAGCGCCATTATTACTGCGACAAGACATGGTGCACTGGTTAGCCAACTGGAATAAAGCAAAATCTGCAGGCGCAAAAATCAAAGCACTAGGTAAATTAAAAGGCCGTTATTTCGCGCCAATTATTGCGCTTCTGCGTGGTTTAACTGATCCTGTAGTGGGTTTGAATATGGGTCAAACTGCCGAAAATCTGGCGTATAAATTCAATATTAGCCGTGAGCAAATGGACGAATACGCGGTACAAAGTCACTTGCGTTTAGTCGCCGCGATGGAAGCAGGTTCGCTTGAAGAAATCGAAGCGATTTATGATGATTCAGGAAAGATGTTTGATGCAGATGATGGCGTTCGACCTGATAGTTCGGTAGAAAAAATTGCCAAACTCAAACCTTTCTTTGATAAACCTTATGGAAAAGTGACACCAGCAAATAGCTCACAAATCACAGACGGTGCAACCAGTTTAATCGTTGCCAGCGAAGACGCCGTCAAAAAATACAAGCTATCACCTATCGCCCAATTAAGCCCTGCCCAATGGGCTGGTTTAGATCCCGCTCAAATGGGATTAGGTCCGGCGCATGCGATTGTAGAAACACTGAAATTCCACCATTTGATTATGGAAAATATAGATTACTGGGAAATCAACGAAGCCTTTGCCGCGCAAGTACAAGCCTGCGTGCTGGCACTGAACGACACAGAATACTGTAAGAATGAATTAGGCTTACTCAAGGAAGCAGGAAAAATTCCGATGGATAAACTCAATGTTGATGGGGGTGCAATTGCACTCGGCCATCCAGTAGGTTCGAGTGGTGCTCGCATTGTGCTTCATTTGGCGCATGTGCTTAAACGGGAAAATGCCAAGAAAGGCATCGCATCACTTTGTATTGGTGGTGGTCAAGGTGGATCAATGTTGGTGGAGGCGGTATGAGCAACAGTATAGAAAATAACAAAAACACTTACGAAAACCTTTCACTCTCTGTTGAAAATGAACTCGCATGGTTAACACTCGATGTTAAAGACGAAGCAGCAAATGTGATTAACCCTGATGTTGTTGCAGAACTATCACAAGCCTGTGATGAAGTCAAAGCCATGTCCGGCATAAAAGGCTTAATTATTCATTCGGGCAAACCCAGCGGCTTTATCGCGGGTGCAGATGTGAAAAAATTCACCGAAGTCACCGACACGACACAAGCCTTGGGGTTTATCCACGCAGGTCAGGCTGCCTGTCAAAAAATTGAAGACTTGTCGATTCCCACTGTGGCGATGGTTCAAGGTTTTTGCATGGGAGGCGGTTTAGAAATTGCATTATCTTGTGACTATATAGTCACTGACGATTCACCATCGACCAAACTTTCACTGCCCGAAGTCAAACTAGGCATTCACCCTGGCTTTGGTGGCACGGTTCGCTCGATACGCCGTATGGGTGTATTAGCCGCAATGCCATTGATGCTAACGGGTAGAAATGTATTACCGCGCCAGGCTAAAAAAATGGGACTAACGGATTTGTGCGTACCATTACGCCAGCTAAAAGCCTCTGCGATTCAAACGGCTTTACGCAAACCACCGAAACAACAAGCGCCCAAATCTGCAATGTTGCTAGAAGCTGGACCGATGAGAAAACTAGTCGCAATGCAAATGCGCAAACAGGTTGCCTCAAAAGCCAAGCAAGAGCACTACCCTGCCCCTTACGCCTTAATCAATATTTGGGAAATGCACTGTAGCAAAAGCAATGATATGTACGCTGCCGAGGCAGAGTCTGTTGCGCAGTTAGCGATGACTGAAACTGCACAGAATCTGGTACGTGTGTTCTTCTTACAAAATCGTTTGAAAGCATTGGGTGATAAATCACTCTTTTCACCCAAACATGTTCATGTCATCGGCGGTGGCGTGATGGGTGGCGACATTGCAGCATGGTGTGCTATGCAAGGTTTTAAAGTCACCATTCAAGACCTTAGCCAAGATGCATTAGGCCGCGTGGTGGGGAGAGCTGTAAAAGGTTTCAAACGCCGTTACCGCAAAGACAAATTCCGTATTATGAATGCTCAGGATAATCTCATCCCTGATTTACATGGCCACGGAATTAGCAAAGCAGATGTAATTATCGAGGCCATTTTTGAAAACCTTGAAGCCAAGCAAACGATATTCAAAGACGTCGAAGCCAAAGCTAAACCAGACGCGATCATCGCGACCAATACCTCTAGTATTACGCTAAATGAAATTGCAGAAGTCATGAAGCAACCAGAACGATTAGTCGGCCTGCACTTCTTTAATCCCGTGTTTAAAATGCCGTTATTAGAGATTATCTACACTCCTGATAAAACAGATCCTAAAGTCATAGAATTGGCTCAATCGTTTGGCGCTCATATTGGCAAACTGCCGTTACCTGTCAAAAGCTCACCGGGCTTTTTGATCAATCGTATTTTGATGCCTTATATTCTTGAAGGTGTAACGATTCATCAGGAAGGTGTTCCGGCCGCTGTTGTCGATAAAGTCGCTGTCGATTACGGCATGCCAATGGGACCGTTAGAGCTGGCTGATACTGTCGGTCTGGATATCTGTTTGCACGTGGGGAAAATTCTTGCAGATAAGGTCGGCGTGACCTTGCCAAACACTCTGGATAGTGAAGTAGAATCCGGTCGATTAGGTAAAAAATCAGGACAAGGTTTCTATAATTGGAAAGCAGATAAGAAAGTTAAGGAAAAAAACGCCCCAAAGTGGGGGGGTGACCTTGATCAATTAGAAAAGCGTCTCATCGATAAGTTTTTAAACGAGTCACAGAAATGTCTCGATGAAAGACTGGTAGAAGACGTTGATTTACTCGATGCTGGCGTGATTTTTGGAACAGGTTTTGCCCCGTTTAGAGGTGGTCCAATGAATGTGATTAAAAACGCTGGATAAGAACTCACTTTTTAAAGAGATCTTTAAACTACAATTCAGCGGATAAGCCCTTGCGTTGCTCGGCAATCAAAGGCTTATTCGCTGGCTCTCCAGAATCCATCACCACCTGATATAAACCCTGTACCAGCATTGCGATCTTTTCATAATCGATCATTTTTTCAGGCTCGAGCTTGGCGGTTGATTTTGATAGACTGCGTCCCCTTCCCGTTTTTGGCTCACCCTTTGTTCTCAGCTCTGCGGTATCGCTCATCAACACGGCGGGATAACCCATTTTCCAATAGTTTTGGTGATCGACCGATTTCGACCCTAAAAGATTTTGCGGAATACTCTGCGAATAAAGCGGCAATTTCGACACGCGTTTAAAACTGCGCTTCAACTGCCTTACTTCGGTAAAATCCGTTAAACGTCCGGTGAGATTGATGTAATTCCCCTGCTCTGGATAAAACAGTTTCATAAAATTATACGGATGTTTCTGGCTTTGCTTATCCGAGTTATAGATACCGACGCTGTCTAGCGACACCATCAAACGCACTTCTTTTCCGGAATCTTTTAAGGACTTCGCATGAATATAGCTACCGGTAGTTTCAATGCGATTCGATTGATTACTGGATAAGGGATACGCGACTAACACCACTCGTAACGGTAACTTTTCTGCATTCTTTGATAAGTGTCGCGCCAGCTCTATTAAAGCCGATACACCAGATGCATTGCCTTCGGTTTCATGCGAACTATTTTCCGCATCATAATGGGCGCCAATCACAAAAATATCTTTGGAATCTGCGCCTAAATTGAGTAATACATTTTGATAATTACCCGCCAGCGTTTCGATCGTTTGATATTCAACCCGACCCAAACCGATAAATTCATTCGCGATATATTTGGCGGTTTTCTTTAATTGTGCGCTGTCGAGGGTACGTGGCGCATATTTATTCGTCAGCAGACTGACATGCCTTTCCAGACGTTTCACATCGATCTCGGGAGCTGAATCTTGCTGAGCGAAAGAAAAAATTGGTTGCGTCACCGTAAACCAGATCAACACGCTTGCCACAAATAATGCGATCAGCCAATCCGTCAGTTTGCTAGCTAGCTTTTTAGCGAGTGAATTCGCGAAAGAATTGGCAACTATTTTCTGCATGCATCAATCAACAGTGGACATCACAATAGACATCGATAAGGGGCAAGAAAATCAATGTCTCACAGCAGTTCATTTTTATTGGGGAGATACATACCAACGGTATGTTTACACCGATTAAAAAAAGCTAAAAGAGAGAGTTGGTCAAAGAATAAACAAACAAAGCCACCCCCCTACTTTGAGGGACTTTTTTCAACGCATCTCAGGCAATCATTTAGATTCCTTTATGTAGGCTAATTCACTGCTGTCACGTTCGTTCGGCTAACTGCGATTGCAATTCCTGATACAACAGTTGTGAAAGCTCAGACGATGATGTGCCTTTTCTTTGCACCAGCACTACATGGCGATGCACTTGCGGTTCACCAAAAGGGAATATTCTTAGATTTCTCGCGACTTCTGGCGACACTCTGCCCATGGGAACAATTCCGCTACCAAGCCCAGCCAGAGTCATTTGCACGATGGAATCTGTTGAGTCTAGCTCCATCGCTTCGTCTACATTTAGATGAAACTGTTTCAGCGCTTTATCAATCTGAATACCTAAACCTGCATTTCGATTGAGCCGAATAAAATGATCAGCTTCGAGCGCTTCTCGCCACGATTGCGGGTTTTTGGTTAAATCTGAAATTACCACCAGAGGCTCGCTGAAAATAGGAATTCGCTCCATAGACTCAGGCAGCTCAGTGACATCACTAACGATAGCTGCATCCAGTTCTTTACGCATTACCCGTCGCATGAGAATTTGCGATTGACCTTCTTCGATACGCACCCTAACTTGAGGGTAGCGCCTAACCAGCGAACGTAATGTTTCTGGCAATAGTGATGGCGTGATACCGTTGATGGAACCAATGGATAACCGTCCACGAATGGTACTCTCGGTCGCGGTAGATTTAAAATCATCAAACTCCTCAACCAGTTTACGCGCACGCTCTAGTAATGACTCGCCCATTGTATTTAAACGAGGTGGTCGCAAAGATCGATCAAACAATTGCAGGTCTAACTCTTCCTCCAATTGTCGGATTTGCTGGCTAACCGCTGCGGGTGTAATAAATAATAGCTCCGCCGCATCTGCAAAAGAATCAGCTTCCGCCACCGTGATTAACGCTTGTAAATGTCTTATCTCCATAGATTAAGTGTAGCTTAATCTATCCAAAAATAACTATCGTTTGATTTAATTTATTCTCTGCATAACAATTAACACTCGTTTGATTAAACGTATTACATGAATCTTTTATAGGAAAACATAGGAATAAAATCATGGAAACACTTGAAGAGATGATCCCTTATTTAGTCGTTATCACTTTCTTGGTCGCTTTCAACTTGCCTTTTTTATTAAGTTAAACGCAGCCACCTGATGAATGAAAAATTAGAAATTAGAAGTTAGAAGTTAGAAATTAGAAATTAGAAGTTAGAAGTTAGAAGTTAGAAGTTAGAAGTTAGAAGTTAAAAAATAGAAATAGAAATAGAAAATAAACAAGTACCAGCAAGCAATATATACAGCGCTGGAAACTAAATCATAATTAGAAAATTCAGTACCGCAAAATAAGTTAGCCCAAGTTAAAAAACAACTCTCCAAAAAAAAGCGCTCAGTAAGAGCGCTTTTTTTATATCTCGAATTTAGAGTAGATTAGATTAATAACTCAAAACCACTGTATCATCGGCAAACAACGCAGGCCAGGTCACATCCGAACCGCCTACAACCACACCGTCAATAAGATCTTCTTTACTCAAACCACCAACATTCTTCATGCACATAGGGCATACAATGACCTTGCCACCCGCTTGCATAAAATCAGCTAACATTCCTTTTAATGATTTACCCGTCGAATGTTTATGCTCAGGAATATTCTTATCCGCGATTCTTACGCCTTCAACATTCAGGAAAATTGTCACCGGAATTTTCTTCTCCATACGCACCTTCATGCTAAAGCCAATCGCCATTGCTGCTTTGTTAATGTCATCACTGGTTATATTTACGAATAACTTTTTACCATCAGAATCTGCATACACGCCTTGTGAAAATGCCACAAAAACCAGCGCGAAAACCATCAATATCTGTTTAACACTTTTCATATAAAACTCCCAAGCCCCAAGATTAATGAGAATAGAAAAATCAAGCCACACAGGGCTAAATGCAACCTTTCATGAAAAAAGCATAAGGCTTTAGATAAGGGGAGTAATTGACAATTATTAAATTAGGAAGGGTTATTTTTTGAAGAAAAAAACAGAAAGTCACCCCCCTACTTTGGGGGCGTTTTTTTACATAGAGCAAAAGCAGAAAGCGTTTGCAGGTGTTTGGGAAACATTAATATGTGCCCAAACCAGAGATGACAATTCAATCTTGTCATCCACAAAGTATTACCGAACATTACCGGAAATAAATAGCACAAAATGACTTAAGACAGTCATCAGCAAACTATTCCTTAATCATTCTCATCAATGGTTGCAACGCCTTTAGCCGTTAACTCCACGTAGATGGTTTTCGCATTATTGACGACTAAATCATCAATGCTATCGGTGAGTGCTAACAACGGTACTTTGTTTGCCGTTTCTTCTGTTTGGCCAACTTTGCAATCGAAGCTCCAATACTTGGCATCAGTCGGTAAGTTTTTGCTGCGTTCTTTTTTCAGGAATTTTTTGATCTCGTGTTTAATCGAATCGACGATACGAGGTGTTTTGATTTTCGGGTGTACTAGCTTAAAAGTCTTTTTCATTGGAATCCTAATGGGATGAGTCACTCATTAGCCAGAAATTAAAGCTAACAAATAATTTAAGAGTAAATACAGAACACAGAATAGCGTCTAACGGCGCGCAGTGTACATTTGAAAGAATGATACTACAAGACCTTGCGTTCGGATGAAATAAGGTAGGCTTTAAATACGTTATACGAGAAAAAGATTAAAACAGAAGAGTAGACCCACCCCCCTACTTATAGGCACTTATTTAAAAAAGTACCTATAAGTAGGGGGGTGGGTCTATGAATACTTTACGAAAATAAAAAACTAAGACGATGACTTATCCTTTTTCACTGAACAGGTATTAATACCAAACATCGCATACGGTGGACACCAGCCTACTAATCCCGTTAATAACGGAACAGCACCAATCAGACCCCACCAGTTTTTCGCATAAACACCCCAAGCTAAAATAACCAAGCCTGCGATCACTCTTATAACACGTTCATATTTACCGATATTAATATTCATTTGAATCAACCTCTCGTAATTTAAACACTCACCCTAAGCGATGAGAATAGATAAGAAACTAAGGTTCGTTTTTCGGGGAACTCGCCTTATTAACAGCAAACACCTGTTTACTGTCCACAGACAAAATTTATACCCATCCGCAAAGAAAGTCTATTAGAATATTCTTATATATTGAAATGGCTTTCAGAAAATGAATAGACGTTTGATACAAAAACTCACGGACGTTATTGCAAGATTAAAAGACCACTCATCCTAAAATAGATCATTAGCATTCAGAAAACTTTCTTCAATCCTAAAATAAAAAACTTGATTATTTTTTTACGTCAACTTGTCCACAATATCTGTGGATAAGTCTGTGCATATCACTATGAATTAATCCTAAGGAGGGCGGCACAAATAGGATTTTTACTAATTGCTTAATTTTTAACCAATCAGCATTAATCATTATTATTCAATAGCTTACAGAGACTAATTAAGCAAGAAAAGCAAAAAAAGAGCGGATGTTACATTTTTATGACATTTTAATACTTGCTTTTTTGCTTGTGTATAAATCGAAAAATATACAAATTTTGGCATCGATTTCGCTAAGTCCTTGTTAAGTTTAGATTAAGGGAGTTTAGTGCAGAGCAAATCAGATTAAGTATCAATGATTTATCGACACATAAATCATTTGAATGAGAGTTATTTACATAGCATGTATAATTTTTCAACGTAAAAATTTAATCACTCAATTTGAAGCGTTGTTTTATTAAATAGATACGATTGGATAGGTTTATGTCACCCCCCTACTTTAAAGCCGTTTTTTTAAAAAAGTGCCCCAAAGGTGGGGGGTGGCTTAATGTCTATTCTAAGAACTACTCTAAAAACTAATCTAAGAAACATTCAAAAGTAAATAGTCTATACTCTTAAAAGACATTAAAAGCGCCCATCAAAACCGCTGTCAAATGACTTCCCCCCAATGATTATGTCTAAAAAACACAACGTAAACAGGTGAAATTTTTAGTAGGTTTAATAACCGATAATTAGGGAGATTGATAATGAATGACGCACAAATTATTCAAAAGTTACAACAACAGATTCAAGAGTTACAAAAAACAATTAAGGCTCTGGAACCGCTTACGGAAAAGATAAAGGTTATTGGCCCTAATATAACTTTTGAAACACAAGGCACTATTGAGTTTAAGGCAACCAATATTAATTTTAAGGCATCAGGCATCTTAAATATGAATACATCAGGCACCTTAAATTTAAAAGGGTCGATGATTAAAATGAATAATGGGAATAAACCCGCTGCGCGTTTAGGCAGTAAAACGGCAGGAACACAGGCAATGCAAACGGTTCTGGATGGAAGCCCAACTGTTTTAATACCTTAAAAGTATGCTGGCCTTTTGGGATTGCCAATACGGATGGCGCATCTTGTCAGGCCATACTTTTCCGACCTAGTCGATTTGTTATTTTGAGAAAGTTATTATGTTAGTAAAATTCAGTAGTACATCGGGTCAAACGCTTTCCATGTTTGAAGATCAGGCGAAAAAAATGCTACGTGCGATGGATATGACCGGAAATATTCCCGGAGCAATTAATCCTGAAGATCTTCAGGCGGCACTAGACCACCTTGAAGCCTCTATAGAAGCTGAAGCGAAAACAGAAAAACCAATGGAGTTTGGCGATGAGGTTTTTGATGATGAACGCAAAGCCATCGAAAGACAGATTGTCAGCGCTAAAGCCAGAGCCTTTCCATTGATGGAGTTGTTACGATTATCTATCAAGCAACAGAAGAGCGTTATGTGGGAATATGAATAGCAAAGATACGGGATTGAGTTTCTTATCTTGATTTCTTATCTTGGTTTCTTAATACAGCGTGTTGCTATACACTCCTGCAACACGCTTTTCGACCTAACTTTTTCACGTTTAGTTGAAATTAAATATCAGATAAGCAATTAACACATCAAGAGACAAACACGTGACCAATATAAAAGAAAAATTCCTTAAAAACCTTGAAGCACAGCTGCGTGAGTCGATGACTGTAGCGAGAGCTGGCGGTAAAATCGCTGATGCGGATAAGCATCGCTGTGAAGGTTTTATGCAGGCAGGTGTTGAGTTGGAGCTTGTGACTGACGAAGATATTCAGGAATTAATAAAAGCAGTACATGTCAGTGTTTATGGTGAGTCGATTACTGCACGCCGTGGCAAAGAAAAGCTGGGAAGCCTGCACTAGGCTTCATTCGCTATTAGACTTGGCCAAGCCCTTAATTAGCGGCTTAATATAGCTACCTGAATAACACAAATAATAACTGCTGTTACTAATTTTCCCTGACGACAAAATCATCAAAGTAAATATATTCATCGTGCGGATGCGATGAGCTTTCTGGCGTATTGCCGCCAAAAAACGTACTGAAGAGTAAGGAATCTATAGAGAGTTCGGGCACATCACGAAAACGTATATTGTTGCAATCGACAACGAGTTTGTCGTCAAGCCAGATTTTTAGTTGTCCGTCACGATTACCTTCTGCAATTTTATCGGTGGTAGCAACTTTATCTTCAGTAGTTACGCTATCTGTGTTTTTCTCAGGCAAGGTATTCATTTTAATAAACTGTTTTATTTTATAAAAACGCTCTGTTTTAAAACGGAATTCGAATTCGTCTGCGGCCCATTCGGATAAACATTTTTTGCTGCTGTCGTCATCGAAAGTGAAGTACTTATTGCGTTTGATGACACAGAGTTCATGATCTAAACCATAACGCGGGCAAGCGTCTTGATTGTATTTGTCATCGCGCATATCCGGATAGTAAAGATAGCCAAGTCCGCGACCTAATTGACCCCACATGATGCGAGATGTCCAGCCGTTTTTTCCGTTTGCTGTTGCGCCGCCACTGATGGTTTCTCCGCCCATTAGACCTGGAAGCTTGCCACCAAAGAGTCCTTCGCGGTCATATAAAAAGCCTTCTTTGAACATGACTTTATATTCGAGCGAGAGTTGTTCGTATTTTTCAGGAAATTTCATCACCCAGGTTGCGCCCGTAAGCGCAGAACCGAATAAGTTTTCAGGGTATTTTATTTTTAGTATGTGATTGTCGTTTTCATCGATTTTTCTATCAACCACATTCACACGATTTTGACTTACCCCAAGGTTTAAGAAGTGAACTTTAGTGCTTAAACTTTGCAGATTTGGCCAGTCTTCGACGAGATCTTCTTCGGTATATAAACCGGTTTCGCGGTTCTCGAAGTCCTGACAGAAGATGGGTTTTGGCTCTTGTTGCTCACTACAAAAATCAGGTGAAGCGAAAAGTGAGTGTGTGGCAAATAATGGTAGTAATAATAAAAATCTAGGGAACATATAGCTTCACTTAAAATGATTGAACAGCGAGTTTCGGTGGAGTTTATCCTATTTATTCGAATAAATAATGTAAGTTATCAATACTTAACCAGCGTTTTATTTATTTTTATTCTGTTGGCTTGGTCAACTGAGTGGGATCGAGTAAACGCTCTAAGGTTTCTCTGTCTAAATCTGTCATCTCTAATGCGACGTCAATTAACGGGCGTTGTTCGGCATTGGTGCGCTTGACGATTGCCGCCCCTTTTTCGTAACCGATAACCGAATTTAAAGCGGTTATCAGGATAGGATTTTGCGCCAGTGTTTGCGCTAACTTTTCTTGCTTGTAGTGCATATTGGCAATACTGGTTTGGCCAAGTTCCTTCGAACCCGATGCGAGAATATCGACACTTTGCTGAAGATTGTGGGCAACCAGTGGCAACATCACATTCAACTGAAAATTACCGGATTGCCCTGCGATAGTTAGTGCAGCATCGTTACCTATGACTTGGGCCGCGATCATACATACCGCTTCGGGTATCACTGGATTTACTTTACCTGGCATGATGCTACTACCTGGTTGAATGGCGGCTAATTGAATTTCACCTAAACCTGCGTATGGACCGCTATTCATCCAGCGTAGATCATTACTGATTTTCATCAGACTGGTGGCGAGTGATTTGAATTCTCCGCTAAGACTTACTGCGGTATCTTGTGAGTTTAAACCTCGAAAAGTATTTTCAGCTTGTTGAAACTGGCGCGATGTAAATTCTGATAAGTAGTTAGCAACCAGTTTCCCAAAATCAGGGTGCGCATTGATACCTGTGCCTACGGCAGTGCCGCCGATGGCTAGATTGCTTTGCATTTCTTCAGCGATATTCGTTATACGCTGTTTGTGTGCGTTTATTTGAGATGTCCACGCGCTAAGTTCTTGAGCAACGGTTATCGGCATTGCATCCATCAAATGAGTACGCCCAGTTTTAATCAATTCGCCTTGTTTTGCGGCGATTGAATCGATGCTTTGTCTCAAAATCTCAAGCGCTGGCAACAGCTTATTATGAACCGACAGCGCAATGCTGAGATGAATACAGGTCGGAATAACATCGTTGGAGCTTTGGCTTTTATTAACGTGATCGTTAGGGTGAATTTTCTGACCAGAATAACTGCTCGCGAGATTAGCGATCACCTCATTGGCATTCATATTGGTGCTGGTGCCAGAACCCGTTTGAAATACATCGATAGGGAATTGCTCATAGTGCTGCCCTAATGCAATTTCCAAAGCGGCTTTTTCTATGGCTTGCGCGGTGCTTTCATCGAGTAAACCCAGCTTATGATTGGCATGCGCGCACGCACTTTTTATTAACCCAAGCGCCTGAATAAATTCTTTCGGCATCGGAATGCCACTGAGTGGGAAATTCTGAATCGCCCGTTGTGTTTGAGCACCATAAAGTGCGTCAACGGGGATTTCTATTTCACCCATGCTATCGGTAACGGTTCTGGTTTTATTCTGTTTCATGCTCAAATACTCTATTGGAAATTGTCTGAGTTCGTTAATGTAACTAAGCTTAGTTACTAAGTTTAGTTAATAACAATACTTTAGCATGAGAGTTGAGATGTGGATTAGTTGAAAGTCATTAACTTGATGAGAGACATAATCTTGATGTAAGACATAATCTTGATGAAAGCCAATAAAAAACCAAACGAAAGATTGAAATGAAAGCGCCTAATTTATTGCTTGAACCTCATCCCAAACCTTTCTCTAATCGGCGCATTTTAAGCAGCGTGTATAGGTTGGGTCAGCATCTAAGCGTTTGATATCGATGGCTTCTTCACAATAGAAACAAAAGCCGTATTGTCCCGATTCAATGCGGCGTAAACCACCTTCAATGTTATCCGCCTGCATTTCCCGACGACGAGAAGCTTCCAATGACATTTGCTGGCTTTGCATTGCATCCATCCGCGAAAGCCGGCCCACACTGTTTTGATCAAGAATGACAGTCTCGCCAGATTGAGCAAATTCTTCTTCTAATTCATGCAGACCTTGCTGCAGTTTAAGTAATCTTTGTTTGAAATTGTTCAATTGGGTTAGGGTCATTACAGTAGCCGTTTGTTGTTTGGTGTGTGTCTATTGTACACCCCCCTACTTTCAGGCACTTTTTTATTCATACTTTAGATAACTTCACGAAACATCCGTTTAATAAACCTAGGTAATTAGGGATTTTAAACGTGCTGTAGGTACTAATGCATAGTGTGCGGACATCCAGATTGTTGATGCTTCGAATAATTAGTATTAGATATTCGCCAGACTGTGAGGCTTATGTAACAATAAAGTATTAATCGATTACAATTACAGCGAATAATAAAATCAACCATCACAATGCAATCAGCCTTACATTGCGTTTAAGATACAAAGGAGAAGAAGTGAATAAACTCGACCAATTAAGAGAAATGACTGTCGTTGTTGCTGATACTGGCGACCTGGCGGCGATAAAAGAATACAAACCACAGGATGCGACGACAAATCCTTCGTTATTGTTGAAAGTTGCACAAGATGCGGACTATTCGAGTTATATCGATCAGGCATTGAGCACCGCGGAAGGTTCTGCCAGTGACAGCAAAATAGACGATGCTATGGACAAGTTTGGTGTCGCTATTGGTTGTGAGATTTTAAAAGTGATTCCTGGTCGTGTATCCACAGAAGTTGATGCACGTCTTTCTTTTGATACTGAAGCAACAATTGCTAAAGCGAAAAAGTTGATTAGCTTATACGAAGCACAAGGTGTGGCTAAAGATCGTGTATTGATCAAAATTGCATCGACTTGGGAAGGCATTCAAGCGGCGCGCCAACTGGAACAGGAAGGTATTAACTGCAACCTAACCTTGTTATTTGGTTTTGCTCAGGCGGTTGCCTGTGCGGAGGCAAAGGTATTCTTAATCTCACCTTTTGTCGGCCGTATTCTTGATTGGTATAAAGCCAACGGTGAGCAACAGGAATTCGTACCGAGTGAAGACCCGGGCGTAGTGTCTGTCACTAAAATTTATAACTATTACAAACAACATAGCTACAACACGATTGTGATGGGTGCGAGTTTCCGTAACAGCGGAGAAATCGAAGCGTTAGCGGGTTGTGATTATTTAACCATCGGCCCAAATTTCCTTGAAGAGTTACGCGAAGACCAAGGAACGCTAGTTAAGCAACTAGACCCAGAGAATACTGGCGAAGCCCAAGAAAAAGTCGAACTGGATGAAACAACGTTCCGCTGGATGATGAATGAAGATGCGATGGCAACTGAAAAACTCGCGCAAGGTATTCGCGGATTTGCTGCCGATCAGGATAAGCTGGTCGCTTTATTTTCTGAGCGTGTTTAATAGCCCGTTTTAGAGAGTTATATTTGTTTTCATGATTTGGGTGGTATTTACACCACCCAAATCTGATTTTCACAACAACCTAAGCCACCCCCCTACTTTGAGGCGTTTTTTTCAACTACCCAGATCAGGGCAAATCATTTATCATCCTCATGATAACGCGAATGCGTATATTTACTTGCGTTAGATCAACCACTTGTTAATCTCACACTACTTGTTGATAGGTTATCTATACTATTAACCTAGCTACCAGTTTATCCATTGAGTTTATTTTTTAACTTAATGAATGATTAAATAATTGGCTTAAAAAAATAAAAAGCAAAAAACGGGGCATACATGAAATCAAACATTCACACTAAGCATTTGCTTGTTCGTATTATGTTGACGGGTCTTATCAGTCAATTCTTTATCAGTTTTGCAGTTGCGGCTCCATTAATTGCTAAACCGTCTGTAGCATCAGTAGGGGCACTTAAAGGTGACGCCAAAAAAGGCAAAGACGCTTTTCATACCTGTGCCTTGTGTCATACCCCTGAAGGCTGGGGATCAGAAGAAGGCAATTACCCACAATTGTCAGGACAACACCCCAACGTTCTCATTAAACAGTTAATCGATATCAAGTCGGGGAATCGAGCGGTACCTACGATGATTCCGTTTTCCGATGAGATTTTTGATAAAGGCCATCAACATGTGGCTGATGTTGTAAGTTATATCGCGACGCTCCCCATGATACCGAAGAACTCAGTGGGACAAGGCGATGATTTGGATAAAGGCAAAAAGCTCTATACCAGCCAATGCGAAAGTTGCCATGGCAAACACGCAGAAGGTAATAATGAAAAGGGTTATCCTTTATTGCAGGGTCAGCATTACGAATATTTATTTCGCCAAACTTTATGGATAAAGGACGGATTGCGTAAGAATGGTGATAAAAAAATGGAAAAGAGAATTGCCGCTTTTTCAGATGCTGATATTCGCGCAGTCTCTGATTACATCTCTAGAATTAAACCCGATAAAAACAAGCTAGCGGATAGCGCTGACTGGCAGAACCCCGATTTTCATGGTGATTTTGTGAGTGTTCCGGCAAATGTTACGAAAAAAAGTAACAGCCAATAAAAGGATTATTATTATGTCAACGTCTCTCAAACTTTCCAAACATCTCAACGCCAGATTTGCTCTTGTGGCTTTCTTACTGCTATTTACCGCGGTAAGTGTTAACGCAATTGATAATTCAGAAAGCGAGGAAATGCTGTTAATCAGCGCCTATGAAGGGGATATCGAGAAGGTTAAAGACTTACTCGCCAAAGGTGTCGATGTTAATGCCAAAGGCTATAACGATGAAACACCATTACTGGCAGCAGTAAACTCAGGAAAAGTAGATATGACAGCATTGTTATTGTCGTATGGTGCTGATATTGAAGCGCGAAACTTTCAAAAATCAACACCTTTAATCATTGCTGCACAGTATGGCCACACTGCGATAACAGCTATGTTAATCGAACTGGGAGCTGATATCTCAGTGCGAGATTACAACGGTTATGATCCTTTGATGATTGCTGCTTCTCGTAATCACAATCTCGTGGTGCGTCAACTTATTGCATTTGGCGCTGATACTACATTACAAAACAACCACGGAAATACCGCATTGATGCTGGCGATTTATAATGAGCACCCAGCAGTTGTCAAAACACTGTTAGAGAAAGGCAGTAAAAAACAGTTGAGCATCGCAAATAAAGAAGGCTTAACGCCGAAGACATTCGCCGATGAAACTCATAATGCCTTAATTTCTGAATTGATCAGCAAATACAGCAAGCAGTGAGTACAGCAAAGGGAGATCTAGATTGTTGCTTCTTCGATGATGCTTAATTGCTCTGCGATTGCCTCTTCATCTTCCATGATTTGAGGTTCACTTAGCAACCAAACGGAAAACGTAGAACCTTCACCCAGCTCAGATTCTGCGGTGATATTTCCACCAAAACGACGCACTAATCCATAACTAATGGATAAACCTAACCCGGTCCCTTCGCCTTGTTCTTTAGTACTAAAGAATGGGTTAAAAATCTGCGCAAGATGTTCTTTATCGATCCCCTTACCATTATCGGTAACACTAATAACGACCCCTTTGTCCTTCCAGTTACGGGAAGCAAGGGTAATTTGCGCGTCGTCTCTGTCTAAGGCGTGAATTGCATTTACCAGCAAATTCACCAACACTTGCTGTAACTCTTGAGAGTTTATTTCTATCAGCTGAGTCGCCTCAAAGTCCATCTTAAATTCAATCGACTTACCCTGATTCAAGTGATTAACCAACTTCAGCGTATCTTTAATTAACAGATTAACGTCAATCATATTGATGTAGCCAGAATACTCATCTGGGTGTGCGTACTGCAGTAATCGATTGATAATGTCTTTAATCCGGTAGATTTGGTCAATAACCAAATCGATTTCTTTCTGCACAGGTTTAGCGTTATCGCCTAATTCAACCACCATGAGATCGAGATTACCCAACATCACAGCTGTCGGATTATTAATTTCATGCGCTACACCTGCGGTCAACTCCCCCAAGGCGGCCAGTTTTTCTGCTACCACTAATTGTTGACGTGTTTGTCGCAGCAACTGGATGCTGTTTTCCAAATCCTGATTCTTTTGTTTTAATTCTGCCGTGCGGCTTTCTACTTTGTCTTCCAGTGAATCTGCCCATTCCTGTATTTCTTGATTGCGTAGCTGCAATTGATCGAGCATATCGTCAAATTCTCGCGAGAGTGTCCCAAGCTCGTCTTTTGACGTAATCAACCCCACACGCTTAGCACTTCCCTCTTGGGTCGCATGCACCACATTACTCATTTTTTCGATGGGTTTGAAAATTCTGCGGGCACCACGAATAGCAGCCCATGCGGACACTAACATCAGGGCAAGAAACATCAAGACAAGGGCTAGCAATGCATTCCAGAGTTCATCACGAAAGGGTTTTTCCAAAAAGCCTGCGTAGAGCATTCCGACTCTTTTGCCATCTACATCTACAATCGGCTCATAGGAAGAGACGTACCAATCGTTTACTACAAAGGCGCGGTCTATCCAGGTTGAGCCGTTATCTAATACTTTGGTTCTAACTTCATTAGATACGCGCGTACCAAGCGCACGCTCACCTTCATTCAGAGGCACATTGGTTGAAATTCTTACGTCATCGATAAAAACGGTAACCGTTCCGATACTCCCTTTGGGTAAGCTATTGGGGCCATAGGCGAGATCACGTATAGCATCAACAAATTGGAAATTACCGTTGAGTAACACACCACCATCTAACAGGGCTACCACTTCACCTCGTGAATCTTTAACGGGGTAAAGCGCGCGAATCACCATTGCCCGCTGTTCTTGAGTCCGATTGCTTGGTCTCGCTCTTGGGGTTTGTAAAATGGGAAGTTCAACACGCTTTTGAAGCTCTGGATCTTCTGCCTGTAACTCTTCTGGTGAATAAATTTCCACCCCCACACTTTCGTGGCCTTTTAATGCGTTTAATAAGCTAGAAGAGTTTCTTCTGCTTTTTAAAATATTTTGCTGATCATTTTCTGTTGAAATAACCTTGAGGAAAGAAAAATTTTGCTTATCTTTTAACGCCTTAACCTGTTCGAAAACAGATGACTGGTTTCCCGATTCTAAGGCTGTGCGAAATTGATGGGATTCGGCCAGACTGGTTAAATGGTTTAAATAATCCCCTTGAATGCGGTTAAACGCATCATGAGAAACAGCAAGGTCAGTGCTGACTTTGAGAAATAATTGTTCGTAGGTAAAGTTCTTACCCCAATAAATAGCCAGCCCTAATGCGACTGGCATGATCAATAATATTGGGAACAAAACGAGCAGTAATAATTTGTATCTTACTTTATGGCGAACAGCCCGTTGAATGTTACCGATAAAGCCCATAAATCAAAGTTCGTTCCAGGCTTTTACTTTACGCTCCAGCGTTTTTCTAGAAACCCCTAAAATTCTGGCCGCTGCAGATTTATTCCCGTCTTCGCTTTCAAGCACTTTAAGAATGTGATTTTTTTCAATATCTTCCAAAAGTGCACTGTTATTTACAGAACCGGCTGGAGAGCTCTCTCCCGCTTCAGCAGAAATGCACTGCCCTGGCTTCAGGTTTAGTAACAAACAGCGCTCTATAACGTTTCGCAGTTCGCGAATATTTCCTGGCCAGTGGTAATCGCGCATCTGATGTAAGTCTTCGCCGGATATTGTTTGAGCATCCACCCCTAAATCTGAAGATAAGGTTTGGGAAAAGTGTTGAACCAGCGCAGGTATATCATCCATTCTCTCACGCAACGGTGGCATGCGAACGTTAACCACATTTAATCGGTAATACAGGTCTTGTCGGAAATTACCTTTTTCGACTTCTTCTTCTAAATCTCTGTTGCTCGCAGCGATGATTCGAACGTCCACAGGAATTTGACGATTAGAACCCACAGGTCGAATGACTTTTTCTTCTAAAACCCTTAATAGATGGACTTGCATCGACATCGGCATTTCACCGATTTCATCTAAAAATAAGGTGCCGTTATTGGCATAGGTGAATAAACCTTCGCGGGTTTTTTGTGCCCCCGTAAATGCACCTTTGGTATGGCCGAAGAATTCGCTCTCCATTAACTCTTCTGTGATTGCACCACAGTTAACAGGAACAAAACTGCCTTTTCGACCACTCCAACGATGCAGAGCTCTGGCGGCCAATTCTTTACCTGTACCCGATTCGCCTCCTATTAACACAGTGGTTGGCATTGGCGCTATTCTTTTAATGACCTCGCAGACGCTTTTCATCGTGTCGCAATCACCAATCATGCCGCTATCGTAGAGTTGATCTACCTGGCGTTTCAACACGATATTTTCTCTTTGCATCTGCTGGTGTGCCATGCAACTTTCTATTGATGCCATCATTTGGTCCATGCGAAATGGCTTCATAATAAAATCACTCGCACCCACCCGTAATGCAGCTATAGCAGTTTCGAGACTGGCATGCGCCGTAATAAAAATGACCGATGTGGTACTGCCCTGACTTCGAATTTCAGTTACCCAGTCAACACCTGACTTTCCGGGTAGGCGAATATCGGAGATGATCAAATCAAAGTTACAACGCTGTCTTAGTGCTTCGGCTTCCTCAACATCCTCTGCAACTTCTACTAAGCCAAATACTTTTTCCAAACCTTTTTGCAGAAAGTTTCGTATACCCTGCTCGTCATCCAGTATCAGTACTGAATTCCGCTTAAAACTTAAAGGTTTCTCATTGCTTTCTATTGCCTGACTTTCTGGATTATCTATAACTTCTAATGTAGAGCTCATTGCGTCCTCGAGAATATACGCCCAAATAATCCACTCTTAAAATGAATATGGGACATTTTTTACCTATTTTTATGCCTTACTTATATAAATTACGGTGAATTTGCCGCCTATGTTCGGCAACCGCAATCTAAAAGTCTTTATGTATCTTATATTTAGCCTATTTGGTCATTATTTTCAGCATTCCTTTTAGATTTGGCACTGATTTTGCTAAATGATCATAATGGATGTTGCTAAATTTTAACATTCTATTTCCTTTCAATTAACCAGGTAAATTTAATGATGTTTTTAACGAAACTAATGAAAACGTTCACCCGATTTTTACTGCTATCAGCGGTAATTTTCTCAGCATTAACTTTCTCATCTACTGCCTACTCTAAGACAGAGGGAGATTCAAAGCTTATTCGTTTAGCCACAACGACGAGTACTGAAAATTCCGGACTACTTCGTTATTTACTTCCTGAGTTCGAAAAAGATACAGGTTATAAAGTTCATGTAATCTCTGTTGGCACAGGTAAAGCATTAAGAATGGGACGTGATGGCGATGTTGATATTCTTTTGGTACATGCTTTAAACGCAGAGAAAAAATTTGTTGAAGAAGGTTACGGTGTAAAACGTTACCCTGTGATGTACAACGACTTTGTTATTGTTGGTCCTGCAACAGATCAGGAATTATATAAAGACGCAAAGAACGTAGGCGATGTACTAAACAATGTTGCTAGCAACAAAATGCGCTTCGTTTCTCGTGGTGATGATTCTGGAACAAACAAGAAAGAACTATCACTATGGAAAAGCAGCAAATACCAACCAAACTCTAAAACTGATACCTGGTATGTAGAAGCAGGCCAAGGTATGGGAAAAGTATTGCAAATGGCCGATGAAATGGGCGCATATACAATGACTGACCGCGGCACTTGGCTGGCATATAAAGACAAGCTTACATCTAAAATTGTATTTGAAGGCGATGAGACTTTATTTAACCCTTACGGCATTATTGCGATTAATCCAGAAAAATACCCTGATGTTAATATTGCGGGCGACGATGCTCTGATAAAATGGATCACTTCAGAGAAAGGACAAAAGCTTATTGGTGATTTTAAAGTGGCCGACGAGGTTCTGTTTGTCCCAAATGCAGATACCATGGCAAAAAATGAAACCGTTAAAAAATAAGATCACATGCAATCACTAGCAAGTACCACAGTTGATGCTGTAAAACTCTTGCTATCTGGAGATGCCGATATTTGGAATATTATCGGCATTTCCTTTCAAATATCCACCATAGCGATACTTATAGCAATGGTGCCAGCAATTCTGATCGGATTTATACTGGCTTACTATAATTTCCCTGGTCGGCGACTTTTAGTCTCAATATTCAACACTATGTTGGCAGTGCCCGCGGTTGTGGTTGGACTTACCCTATATATCCTTTTATCGCGTCAGGGGCCATTAGGAGAGTGGCGCTTACTCTTCACCCAAACCGCCATGGTTCTGGGACAGATTGCTTTATGCTTTCCTATTTTAGTCGCGATGAGTCATAGTGCCTTTCAATCAATTGAAAAACGCGCGTGGGATACGGCAAAAACACTCGCCGCAAATCCTTTCAAAGCATTTTTTATCGTAATGCGCGAAGTACGCTTCGCTTTATTTGGTGCTTTACTGGCAGGTTATGGCAGAATTATTGCGGAAGTTGGCGCTTCAATGATGCTTGGTGGAAACATACTGCATTATACTCGTAACATACCAACTGCCATTGCTCTTGAAACCAGTAAAGGTGAATTTGCACAAGGTATTGCTTTAGGTATCATATTAATCTCGCTAGCCTTCTTCTTAACGATTGGTTTGCATTATATGCAAGGAAAAGGAACTGTCGTTCGTGATTAAAATATCCGCGACTAAACTATCAATGACTCAAAAAGCCCATGGCAAAAAACATCGATGAACAAGATCTCTAGACCTGTTCGTCTTGAATATACGAATATCGTAAAAACATACGGTAAAGGCAAAAACACCAAAGCGATCCTCAATGATATTAGTTTGAGTTTAAAAGGTGGCGAGTGCACGCTAATCACAGGTAAAAATGGTTGCGGTAAATCTACCCTGCTCCGTATTATGGGCGGACTATTGAAACCTGACTCTGGTTTGATCAATACAGGGCTGCATAACCTTAACTGGAACAAATACCGCAAAGCACTGGGCAATGATGTGATGTACTTTTATCAAGAGCCCTATATGTTTGACGGCACCGTTAGGCAAAATCTGACTTACGCTTTAGATAAAAAACAGAATAAAGACATCATAGATAACGCACTTAAATGGGCTGAACTAGAACACCGCAGCGACACCCAAGCAAAATGTTTATCTGGCGGAGAAAGACAACGCGTAGCTTTGGCACAAGCCTGGATTAAACAGCCTGCGGTATTACTGCTTGATGAGCCAACGGCTAACATGGACACAGAACACCGACTTAGAACCGAGACCTTCCTGTCGACATTTATTGATTCTGGCACCGCGCTTTATATTGCCAGCCATGATCCAAATCATTTTCATCGAATCATGAATCACCGATTACTCATTGAAGATGGATATGTGTCTGAGTTTGAAGAATTGAAAGCCACCAATACAGTAAACGATCAAAATGACGATACTTTATTAAATGATTCCCTACTACAATCTAACAAGAACGTGACTTTATTCCCCAACAATAAAAGCACAAACTTTTCATCACAAGATAACAAATAAGATAGTAAACAATGACGATAAATAAAAATCAAATAACTGCTGTAATTCTGGCTGGTGGAAAAGGGAGTCGTTTAGGTGGACAAGACAAAGGCTTAGTTGACTACCAAAACAAACCATTGATTGAGCATGTTTTAGAAAAAATAGAGCCTCAAGTAGGCCAAATCATTATTAATGCGAATCGTAATCAGGATGAATACGCAAAATTCAAGCACCCCGTAATTTCTGATGAATTAAGTGATTTCCAGGGTCCTTTAGCGGGCTTTTTAACGGGTATGAAAACCTGCAACACAGATTACATACTTACGCTACCATGCGACGGACCAGATTTACCGGATGATTTAGTCTCAAGACTTATCAGCGAAGTACAGAATAATAATATTGTAGTAGCTCACGACGGCAAAAGATTACAACCTGTGCATGCACTTATCCCCACTTCATTGATTGAAAGTCTTGAAGATTTTCTTGCTAACGGTGACCGTAAAATAGACTTGTGGTATGCACAGCACTCGATGGCCACTGCCGATTTTTCAGACAAACCGGAAGTTTTCTTTAATGTAAATACTGAAGAACAGCGTCAACAACATCAGCAACAACAGCAGGGTAAACCTCAAAATGGTTGAGTTTCACTTACCTATGCTTGGTTTTGCGGCGTTTAGCGGAACAGGTAAAACAACATTACTTAGCCAGATCATTCCTTTATTAAGGGCTAAGGGACACCGCATTGGTGTTATCAAGCATACTCATCATAATATTGATATTGATAAGCCCGGCAAAGACAGCTACGTACTGCGCAAATCTGGCGCAGATCAGATGATTTTGGCCTCTCGATACCGTACAGCTTTAATCATCGAAAAAGCGGACTCTACCAAAGAACCTGAACTACAAGATGTGCTGGATAATCTACAGACGGATTCTTTAGATTTAGTATTGGTAGAAGGATTCAAACTAGCTAAAATCAACAAAATAGAGCTGCATAGACAAGCATTGGGTAAACCTTATCTGCACCCTAATGACCCCAACATTATTGCTATCGCTGTGGAAGATAAAGAATCGAAAGACTTTCCAATAGATAGTTTAGACTTGAATAATCCTGAGCAAATAGCAGACTATATCGTAAAAACATTACTCAGCTAAATGAAAACCCGCTTACAAATTAATTGATAACACTATGAAAGATAGACCAGCCAGTTGTTTAGATGCCTTCGAAGTTGACGCGATTAGTGTTGATGAAGCTCGTCAAATTATCACGAACGAAATCACACCCATTAGTGCAAGCGAAACAGTTCCTGTTAGAGAGGGCTTAAAGCGTTATCTAGCAACAGATATTATCTCTCCGATTAATGTGCCACCGCATACTAATTCTGCGATGGATGGTTACGCATTAGCTGGCAGTGACTTACCTACTACTACGCCAGTAGATTACAAGGTGTCAGGTGCATCATTTGCAGGCGTTCCTAGTACTGAATCTTATCAGAGTGGAACCGTTGTGCGCATTATGACGGGCGGCGTTATGCCAACTGGAACGGATACTGTAATCCCTCAAGAATTAGTAGAGACTCTGGATGACAATACTATTCGCTTAGAAGCGGAGCATAAAGCTGGACAAAATGTACGTCACCCTGGCGAAGATTTAGCACAAGGAAAAAAGATCTTTGATAAAGGCCGAAAACTCAGTGCCGCTGATATTGGCATACTCGCATCACTTGGTTTTGGTGAAATAGATGTTTTAATTCGACCCAAAGTCGCCTTTTTCTCAACTGGAGATGAATTACGCTCAATAGGTGAAGCATTAAAAGAAGGTGAGATTTACGACAGCAATCGTTACACCTTGTTTGCAATGTTAAAAAATCTGGATGCCAAAATCATCGATTTAGGTGTGATCCCTGATACCGAAAAAGACATTCAAGACGCATTTAAAAAAGCCGCAGAAGAATCTGATATATTCATCAGTACAGGTGGCGTATCTGTCGGTGAAGCTGACTATATTAAACCCACCTTGAAACTACTGGGTGAAACGCACTTCTGGAAATTGGCAATGAAACCTGGCCGACCTTTGACGTATGGCACGGTTCATCATAACAATGTATCAGCCAAATTTTTCGGCCTTCCCGGAAATCCGGTTGCGGTAATGGTGACTTTTTTACAATTTGTGCAGCCTGCCATCAATTATCTTGCCAGTGGAAAACAGCAAAAACCAATCTTCCTAAAAGCCACCTCGGAAGAAAACATCAAAAAACGCCCAGGTCGCACGGAATATATTCGTGGAGTCTTTGAACAAACACCTGATGGTGGGTTCAGTGTAAAGCGCACCGGCAAACAAGGCTCAGGAATTTTAATGTCGATGAGCCTTGCGAATTGTTTTATACACTTTGATGCTGATTCAAGTGGAGTGAATCAAGGGGATACAGTTGAAATCTTACCGTTTGAAGGCGTGGTTTAAATAGGGCAATTTAAATAACCCTATTTAGAATATCTAATCAATATTTTTTTACACCCCCCTACTTTGGGGCACTTTTTTATCTTGCACTCATTAGCTTGAGCACATTCATTGGTTTTCATTTACCCACACCCGTTTATATAGCCTGAAGAACTCACGCTATATAAATACTAAACCAGCGAATATTTACCTTCCGGTATATCGATTCGTGCAGCAATTGCAGCCGTGGCAATCACAGTAACGGTTTCTTGAACGGGATCTTCGATATTTAAACCACCTTTTACAGTATTAACCTTGACGCTTCCAAAAGGTATTTGAGCCGCAACATCGTCCACATTAACCAAGTCAGGATTTTGCGTACCAATTGTGACTTCTACCTGCATCTCATCTCGTTCAAAATCCATCGACCGAAACAATGTAATAGAACTATGATGAAGCGCATCCTGTACCGCTCTTATAGCCGCTTTGGTGTAATCTTCGCCGTATAAATCGTTACCTGTACCCATTTCTAAAATAATACGTTGAAGATTTTTAGTTGGTTGATGACTCATGCCGCATCCTCCGCAAAATCCAAGTACACAACGACCCCAGCATTAGCGATTACCGTTGTTTTGGTTTTACAATCACTCAAAATATCCAGGCCACCTTCAACAACGTCAACCGAAGCTTGCCCGTAAGGTAAAACCGCTTTCACTACTTCTTTATCTACCTGATCTGGCTTAGCCACCCCAATAGACACTTCGATAATCATTTTCTCACGATCAAAGCCAAACGCAGGTGCAATCGTCAAAGAGTTATGCCACAACGCATCCTTTAGCGCGCGCACCGCGGCTTTTGTGTAATCCTGCCCTTGCAGATCGGTACCCATACCCATCTCTACAACCATTCGCTTTTTCGCCATGCCAACTCCTAAACAACTTTATTAAGGTTTCTATGATTGATTAACTCATTAATAGACTGATAGTAGTACACCCCCCTACTTTGAGGGCATTTTTTTAGAACGATCGGAGAAATAGATTTATTTCAGGCAAAAAAAGCCCGCTAATATATAGCGGGCTTTTTAAAAGAGGCTTGGCTATGAATCATCGAACTATGAATTTCATTTAATCACCAAAGTTTTGGTGCATCAGGTGTTAATCCATACATTTCAGGAAATACCAATATTGATAAAACCACAGCAATTTGAATTGCTATGAATGGAAGAACGCCAAAGTAAATATCAGAGGTCTTTATTTCTTTCGGAGCAACTCCTCTCAGATAAAATAGGGCAAAACCAAAGGGGGGGGTTAAAAATGATGTTTGTAAATTCATCGCTACCAAAATAGCGAACCAAATAGTATTAATCTGTAATGTCTCTACTACGATATAAATGATAGGCAGCACAATATAAGATATCTCGATGTAATCAAGAAAGAAGCCTAAAAACATAATAAGAAGCATGGTAAAAATTAGGAACCCCCATTTTTCACCAGGTAGATTTAACAATAACTCTGCTACCTCTTCTTCGCCACCAGTGTAGGCAAAGCCCATAGAAAATATAGATGCGCCTAAAATTACGGCAAAAACCATTGCTGTAATTTTAACGGTTCCCATCGTGCTTTCCCAAAGCATAGAAAATGTAAATTTACGATAAATGAGTGCCAAGAAAACTGCACCTATACAACCTAATGCAGATGATTCGGTTGGTGTAGCAACGCCGAAGAAAATTGACCCCAATACGACAAGAATTAACAACAAAGGAGGAATTACAGCAACCAGTGCCTCCTTAATAACCGTTGTTTTTGATACATTTTCATCTTCTACAGGAATAGGAGGTGCAGCTTCGGGCTTTATCATGCAAAAGATAACGATATATGCAATATAACAACCTATTAAAACCAAACCAGGCTTAATCGCAGCTTTGAATAAATCACCAACAGGAATATTGAGTACATCACCCAAAATAATAAGTACAATTGACGGAGGAATTAGTTGGCCTAATGTACCGGCTGCACAAATAGTTCCTGCTGATAAGGCTTTACTGTATCCATAACGTAGCATTACTGGCATGGATATCAGCCCCATAGCCACAACGCTTGCCCCAACTACACCAGTAGATGCCGCTAACAATGCACCTACCAGAATTGTTGAAACTGCAAGCCCTCCTCGAACTGAGCCAAATAAACGCCCCATAGATTCGAGTAATTGTTCTGCCAATTTTGTTCGTTCCAATATTAAACCCATGAAGATAAACAGTGGTATTGCCATCAAAACAATTCCATCACCGTTATCCCCCATATTGGAATATATTCGATAAGGTATTTGCGCTAGTTGACTAGGATCGGCAAATAGAAAAACAAATAAAATTCCCACACCCGCAAAAGTGAAAGCAACAGGAAAACCAAATAGTAGCAATATTAATGCTAGTAAAAATATAGATATACCTATCATTTAAATACCCATGAATAGTATCGAGGAAGATGCATCTGAATGATGCACAAAGTAAGATGTATACGTTAAATAAGATCAGTAGAGTCTTAGCTAGATTCCAATTTGTCTTATTCTGAAAAATGGATAAATACATTAACTCTATTAATGAGAAAAGAAATTCCACTCAGAACTAGAAAGAGAAAGGATAACGGGATTAAGCCTTTGATAATAAAGCGGTTAAGCAGACCGCCAGGGTCCTGACTTTTCTCACCAATCCCAGACGTTAGAAACTGCTTTATCAACCCCATAACGCTATCGCTATGTTCGCCATAACTATAGGATTGAGCCATAAAATCCCAACCATAATAAACAATGAGAATAGACATAGGTAAGAGAAAAAATAATGTCCCTACTATGTCAATAAGAGATCTTTTTCGTTCGGAAAGTTTCTCAAAAATTATATCAACTCGAACATGAGATCCTGTTCTTAAGGCATAAGGGATACCTAAAAGAAACACGCCCGAATAGAAATGCCATGCTAACTCCTCAAGTTTTATAGATGAGTTACTAAAAGCATAACGACCAATGACGTTATAAGAAATTATCAATACTAGTAAAATCAACAATATACCGGCAATTATACCGATAATATCCATAAGCTTATTAATATAGTGTTCTGTTTTTAATAGCATGATTACTTCTTTAGTAAGTTTATATTCTCTTTTGTAGAACGACTTAGAGTCCTTCTACATGACGTACATATGATAGAAGCCCTCTAACCGAAACATCAAAGGTAGAGAGCTTCTTAGCATTAAACGTAGGTAGCTTTAGTTGTTTAAATAAGCTTTATCAGAAATATTTGTCCACTCACGCACTTGCTTTTTAAACTTTCGCTGGGATTCAATTATTTCAGCAGTCAATCCGCCTTGTTCTTCTAGCTTGTCGACTAATTCCTTATTTGCTTCTCTTAGAGCAGCCATTACATCAGGTGGGAAAGTTTTTACTTTAATATTAGGAAATTCATTCTTGATCTTTTCCCAGTTAGCTCCATTTTCGTAATACAATCTATCTGTAACACTTGTTTCAGATTCTCTCATCGCAGCTTTTAAAATTGCTTGTAAATCTTTTGGCAATTTATCAAAAGCTTCGTTGTTGACCATAAACTGTATTTCAGATCCTGGCTCATGCCAGCCAGTATAATAATACTGCGCTATTTTATGAAAACCCATACGCAAGTCAAAAGATGGGCCAACCCATTCCAGGGCATCAATCGTGTTTCTTTCTAAAGAAGTATAGAGTTCACCAGGAGGTACGTTTGTTACAGTTGCGCCTACTTTTGCTAGCACTTCCCCAGCAAATCCAGGTATGCGCATTTTTAGGCCTTTTAAATCATCAACACTGTTGATTTCTTTTTTAAACCACCCACCCATTTGACTTCCTGAGCCTGCAGGATATTGAGTAATTCCATGTTTGCTATACGCTCTTTTAGCTAGCTCGGCACCACCACCGTTGTGATACCATGCAGTGCGTTCAGCAGAAATCATACCGAATGGCATAGTAGTAAAAAACAAAGTGTTTATGTCTTTTCCTTTCCAATAATAAGAGGCTGAGTGACCCATTTGATATTGCCCAGATTTAACAAAATCAAAAATCCCTAGAGCAGATTTATGTTTATTAGCAGAATCAATACTAATAATTAATCGACCATTTGACATTTCCTCAACTCTTTTTGCAAACTCTTTTGTAGCTTCACCATAGATTGGAAAATTAGCAGGCCAGGTTTCGGCTAACTTCCATTTTATTGGTTTATCAGCAGCAAAAGCATTAGTAGCTGCTGCAAAAACGGTTAGTAGAATAAAAATAATTTTCTTCATCTGGTCAAAACTCCTTAGTAATGTTGTTATTTTATTAATATGTAAAATTCTAAAACTTTTAATCCAATCAGATTTGTGATGAGAATTAAAACACTTGTATTGCCTAGGCTCATACTCAGTATTTAAAACAACATTAGTTGTAATCCATTTTTTTAACAAACTGATAATTCTGAACAGGAGTGATCAATATTCATTGTTGATAGGTCACGAGAATTTATATTAAATACTTATCGGAGATAAATTAAAGATCATAAAAATCGTATTTTGAAGATGATTTTTTAGTTTTACTGTACTACTGTTGACTTGATTCAAGCAAAGATAGACTTGTAACTGTGCGCCTTACATGAGCGATTTATTAGCTTTGTCCAATTATACAGACGTACATAATTTTTTTAAAAAGACCAATATTAAGCTTTTAAGGAACGACCTAAATGAATACCAGATTTCTTGAAGCTTTTGTTTGGGTTGCTAGATTAAACAGCTTTCGAGCAGCAGCGGAAAAATTATATGTTTCACAAGCTACTATATCGAGCCGTATTGCGACTCTAGAAAATGAATTTGAATGTAGTTTATTTGATCGTGAACACAACACGATCAAACTAACCAGTAAAGGTATTTTACTGCTAGATAAGGCTGAACGAATGTTGCAAGCCGAACAAGCACTACAAAAAGCAATGCACGACGATGAGGAGATCATCACAAGGGTTCGTATTGGAGTTATTGAAGCCATAGTTCACACATGGCTAGAAGTTTTTTTAACCGAATTAAATAAAACTTATCCTAAACTTGAATTTGAACTGACCGCAGAACCAACATCTCACCTACATGCTCTTTTTTCCAAAGGCGCTTTGGATGTCATAATTCAGACTGATCCAGTCTTAGATGACACAGTTATTAATACTGAACTTGAATCTCTTAAAATGGAGTGGGTGTGTCATGGGAAAAACCAATTTGCTAACCGAGATATTTCATTAGAAGAATTAGCTGATTCACAAATCATTACTTTCACACGGGGCTCTCAGCCTCATCTATCAGCATTATCTATTTTTGAAAAACAGGGACTTAGACCCAGTCAAGTTCATTGCGTTACATCACTAGCAGCAATTAGCAAATTAGTTAAGAAAAAACAAGGTATCGCAACTCTGCCTCTGACTGCTATTTCAAATGAATTAGATAATGGTCATTTAGCTTTAGTAAATTATCCAGAAAAACCAGATCCCTTAAGACTGATTGCTAGCTGGCAAAAACTTTCCGACAATGACCTTAATAAGATCATTGTAGACTTGGCAATCTCGGCGTCTAAATCACACTCCCAAAACCAATTCCCCCAATAATAATGCTATAAAAAAATACTGATCACCCCCATTCACAATATACCGTTTGTAACATGATTGAATCCACTCCAGTATCTTCCTAAGATTGCTTTTATTCGAAGCAAACAATCTAATAATAATTTTTTTATAACTAATAAACTGACGCCTACCCAAGTGCGCAGTATTGATTTATAAATTCAGGAGTGCACATAGGATGATAATTCAGAATACCACAGCAGCAGAATTATTCGTTTGGACAGACATTGATCCAACCTATGAACAGGATTTTAATCAGTGGTACGATCGTGAACATATGACAGAGCGAGTCTCTATTGATGGATTTACATGGGCTAGTCGATACCGCGCCGTGTCAATGAAAGCCCGCCGATACCTTGCTCTTTATAGAACCGAAAATATTAATGTTTTCACTTCCAATGCCTACAAACAAGCATTTGCCAATCAAACCTCTTGGTCGAAAATAAATTTTGAACGAATGACTAATACTAAACGCCGTGTTATGCGCGTTGCATACGAAGGTGGTTATGGAACTGGATCCGCTATCGGGTTAATCCAACTGCAAAAGACAATAGTAGATTTTAGTTCTATTGAGCAGGTTCTAAATTTAGTGAGCAAGACAGAAGGAATCTTAAAAATTAGAGTACTTGAACCTGATCAAGAGCTATCAATACCCTTGTCATCAGAAACCAAGCCACCTACCAAGCTCGAATCCGCCATTATTATAGAAACTACAAATGAGCCAACAGCAGCGGCAGCTGTTCGCATTGTTCTAGATCAATTAAATTTAAAACAAGACAGAGGTTTAACTTTTAATTTAATTTGGGAACTTCATTCTAATGATTTATAAATCATGGTCATTTAAAGACGCCACTACAAGATTAGATACGGCGATTACACGCATAGAAAATAATCCCCCCGAATTAAGGCACGTTTTTACACAAACATTTATCGAATCTGCCAGAAATGATTTAAATAAACTAGAGTGTTTTAGAGACGAAACTCTCTGTGGTGCTATTATTTCTATAAAAGATTTATTAGATGTGGAAGGTTTTGTTACTCGATCTGGTTCAACAGTACTATCAAACAATCCGCCGGCAAAAAAAGATGCAGATGTTGTTGATGCTCTTAGAAATTCAGGAGCTATCCTGATTGGGCACACTAACATGAGTGAATTTGCTTATTCTGGACTAGGGTTAAATCCACATTATGGAACTCCCGAAAATACTCTTTACAAAGATCATATTCCAGGAGGTTCTACTTCTGGTGGCGCTGTTTCTGTAGCAACAAACCTATGCGATATTGCTATTGGAACTGATACTGGAGGGTCATTAAGAATTCCTGCTGCTTTTAATGGCATTGTCGGTTTTAAACCTAGCCAACAATCAGTATCTCTAAAGGGTTGCAACCCTCTTTCTTTTAGTCTCGATAGCATAGGACCTATGGCATCAAGTGTCGAAGCCTGTGAAGCAGCATGGTCTGTCATGTCAGGATTTGAAAGAAAGCCTAATTTTGCTACGCAAGACAGAAAATTAATAATTCCAAAAAACTTTGGATTAACAGAATTGGACGAAATAGTTGCAGAGGGGTTTCAAGACATAACACATCGTTTAATAAAATCAGGTATCGAGATAACAGAAAAATTCTTGCCATCACTTGAACAACATAAAGAATTAAATGCATGGCATTTGAGTTCTGTGGAAGCAAATACAGCATATAAATATTACATTCAAAATGACTCTAATAATTTTGACCCACGAGTAATTAAACGCATACAACAATCAAATGAACTTAAGGCTGTTGAATATTGCGAAACATTGATATCTCGTCAAAAAAACATTGAATTATTTGAAGAAGAGTTAGCTGGAAGTTTATTATTGTTACCAACCGTAGCTATTTTACCTCCTAGTTTTTCTGAAGTGGAAAACGATGATGACTATCACCGATTAAATATTTTGTCCCTACGTAACACTAGTCTGGGCAATGTCATGAACGGTTGTAGCATTTCAATTCCTTTTAAGTATAAAGGTCAAACATTGGGATTGATGTTAACTGGTATCAATGGAGAGGATATCCATCTTTTAGAGAAAGCGAAACAATTGGCTTCATTTCTATAGACTTATGTACAATTTAAGATCTAAATTGCTAACATTTATGACCTTCGCTCATTCATTTAACTGAGTAATCCAACCTTAAATGGCTTTTCCAAGCGTCACTCACGCTTCTTAAAAAGGTGTTGTAATAATACCTTTTAGAACCCCTTATACTTGTACATATAAGTTTTTCACGTCTGAAAGTTTTACATTTATTGTTTGGAGGTATGTTCTTTCCGAACAACTTACTATGCTTAGACCATGCATCGTATCCTTGCACTCTTGCGTTCTATCCCACGAAGAGCAAAAAATGATTGGGAATAATTGGATGAAATCCCATATATATGACTTCTACCCGGGCCTAAACGTAGAATTCATTGGATTGAACCTGATGAGTCAATACTCCTTGCAAATGCACTACCTGAACATTTAGCTCTAGCATTTCGCTTTTCTTTAGCTACAGGTTTACATCAAGGTAATGTAAAAGGTCTGGAATGGTCGCAAGTGGATCTGGCACGTCGTGTGTTGGATTCACCCTGATCAATCTAAATCAAGGCGCGCTATTCATATTCCTCTATATTCAGAGGCTATTAGCGTGCATGAAGAAGTTAAAGATCAACATCCTAAACGTGTATTTACTTATCGCGGTAAACCCATAAACCAAATGACAACTAAAGCTTGGTATAAAGCACTAGAGTCGGCAAACATTAAGGATTTTCGTTGGCATGATTTGAGGCACACGTGGGCTTCTTGGCATGTTCAAAATGGAACGCCTTTAAATGTATTTCAGGAGCTTGGTGACTGGGAAAGTGTTGATATGCTTAGGCGGTATGCTCACCTTGGGATAACGCATCTTGCGGAATATTCTGAGAATAGAGTTAAGCTATTATCAGAAGTCACAAAATTGGCACAATCTTAAAACTAAAAAGGCCTGACATTTCTGTCAAGCCTTATAGAATATGGTGGGGCGTGAGCGATTCGAACGCTCGACCAATTGATTAAAAGTCAACTGCTCTACCGACTGAGCTAACGCCCCATATCTAGCGTGTCCTTACTTTAAAGCGTTAAATAGTTTATCGCTCCACTGCAAGAAGGCGGCTAGTATACACTACCGAATTCCGCTTTCAAGCGCTTTTTGAAAGAAGTTTAATTTTTTTTAAAACTATACTTTATCAAGCTTGCGAAAACTATTCGGCAACAGTTTCATATCGGCCAATCCAGCCACTAAAGCCTTGCCAAAGCTAGCTTCTTCCTCGTATACCATTTTATAAAATTGAATCTTCATCGTTAATGCACTTCCGAGAACTATCGCAAAAACAGTCAGGAAAGACCCCATTGCCAATGTAGAAGCACCAGTTACGCCTTGGCCTATAGTGCAACCCATCGCAAGAACGCCTCCAATTCCCATTAATAGTCCACCAATGATATGAACGACAAAGTCCTTCCAGTTAGCAAACCACTCGAATCTAAACTTTCGTGCCAATATAGAATAAAGAAAAGAACCGACTACCACACCAAACGCTGCCATTAACGCGAAGGTATATAAAGAAGAAGAAAAGCCAGTTTCAACCCAACGCAAGAAATGACCAGATGGCTGTGAAAAAGTAAATGATTGCGCGCCAAGAGCAAAAGGCTGTTCATCCATCATTTCTGCTTCTTCGAGTAACGTTTGCCCTAATTCACCCGTTGTTACCCACCATGCAGTAACCACGACCAACGCGACAATAAAACCACCTAGGATATTATCTAGGCTACCTCTGAAGTCATTCGAAAGAAAAGCCCAAAGAATAAGGAGTCCACCAAGTAGTGCAGCTACTATGGTGGTCGTGCTTTCAATTTCAGTGCCGATGAAATGTGCAATCACCGTCCCCAAGCCCTGGTTTTCAATATCATTCAATGAGAGATCAATAAAGGCAGGCTCCATCCATGATAAAAAAGCCGTGTAACTAAAATTAGTGAATATCATTAAGTAGGTGGTAACTCCCATAGCGAGAAACACAAATATGGACTTGATATTTCCTCCACCTAATCTAACCAGGGTTTTATTCCCACACCCAGAACCTAAAGTCATGCCAATACCAAAAATCAAACCACCGAGAATATGCCGAGGCCACGCAAAGTTAGCAGTAAGATAAGGAGGGTTCGCTGTATCGTTATTCGCAATTAAAGAGGTATTGGTGAGACCTAATAAAGATAAGCCCATCACACCAAGGATTGCCAAGCCTATAGCGAACACCCAGGAACGCATACGGCCAGTATCTCCAATATTAACAACGTCAGATACCGCACCCATGGTACAAAAGTTAGTTTTAGTTGCAAAGAAACCTAGCACGACCGCTAAACCAAATGCCCATAACAGCACCACCGTAAGTATTTCCATACTATCTCCTCCCAGATAAATAAGTATCAGGGAATTATATCAAGGTAATATTTCCATCTTCCATACCAAGGAATGGATAAACGAAAGGATGAATGGTCAATAAACTGACATGACCTGTCAGTTTTAACAGTTTACCGTCATAAAGTGACACATATTACTGACAATTGACACTTATAAAAGGGCATGCCAAAACACGAGAAAAACTCATTTCCATCTAAAAATCAATACCTTAAGTGATAATTATTTTTTTTGGCACGGCAAATGCAATATTACCAGCGAACATATTGTTCAACCTGTTAAGTTTTTGTTAAGACCTAATTGAGTAAAATTGAAAGGGTAAGATAAGACTAAACAGTAACAATTAAAACTTACTTACATTAATTAATGTATTAATCATAAAAATAATTTGGAGATTCAAAAATGAAAAAGCAACTACAAAAAGGTTTTACACTTATCGAATTAATGATCGTTGTAGCGATTATCGGTATTCTAGCAGCAATCGCACTTCCTGCATACCAGGATTACATTGCTCGTACACAAGCTGCTGAATCAGTGGTATTACTAGATGGCGCTAAAGTATCTATCGAAACTGCCGTAGCTGATGATGCTACAGCCTTTCCGGCTGACGTAGCTGCTTTAGGAACTGATCTGGGCGTTAAATTAGCGGGCACTTACGGAACACTTTCTGCAGCTGCACCTAACGGAGCTGTTGGAGCAGGTACAGTAACTTACACATTTGCTGCTACTACTAACCCTCAGGTAGCTGGTCAAACTGTTCAATATGCACGTACAGTAGATGGAAACGGCATCGGTGATTGGGCATGTAACGCAACTGCTAACGGTGGTTCTTTACCTGCTAAACTAGCTCCTAAAGGTTGTAATTAATAGCTAGCTATTTACTCTACAACTCTTAAGTTGCAAAGTAATATTAACAAAAAGGCAGAGTTTTTACTCTGCCTTTTTATTGTGAAAAACAATTGAAAAGGAATAAAGCAATGAAACTCAATAGTGGATTCACCCTTATAGAGCTAATGATTGTTGTCGCAATTATTGGAATATTAGCAGCAATTGCTTTGCCAGCTTATCAAGATTATCTGGCACGTACACAAGCCGCTGAATCCGTTGTCATACTTGATGGTGCAAGAACTTCCATCGAAGTATCAGTATCTGATGATCAAATAAATGGATTTCCAACAACAACAGCTCTTTTAGATGAAAACCTGGGTACTAAATTACACGGCACTTACGGCTGGATTTCAGATGCGAATGGAGCCGCTGGCGAAGGATATGTAGAATTCACATTTAGAGCTAATACAAATAATCAGATAGCTGGAAAGAAGATTTATTACAATCGTTTGATTACAGGTAATACCGCTGACTGGACTTGTGACGCAACGAGTGCTGGGACAGGTGCTCGAAAAGGAGATTTGACGGCTAAATTAATACCCAAGGGTTGCATGTAAATTACCTGTACTAATATCCACTAATAATAAAAATAAGTATTTACGATATAAATAAAATTTTAGGGTAACAGGAAAAAAACAACATTAAATCTTAATGTGTATTTTCTTCATTAAATAAGCTCACACTTGGTTCAACCCTCTAGTACAGTTGAACCAACTAGTATCGTTCTTTCAATCACATAAAACTTTTCTTCAAACTATTTCCGATCTCTTTCAAACTCATGTTTAACAAGCGAAAGGGATACCAATAGATTTGTATTATCCTCCCACGACTTGAAGTTTTCCTGCCACATGCCGATTTAAACTTAGATAGTTTTATTGTATTGCTTACCCTGCAACTTTTGTAACTCACTAGTATCGATTCATCGTATTACCAAGTATTATTGATAGATAAAGTAACAAAGAGTCTAATGATGCCCATAAGAGAAAATACTTCCCTCTATCCGATCCCTGATTTATTGGGGCATTTGGGGAATTCGTCTAGTATTCATATAAAGTATTTGAGAAACTTAATCTGCCGATGACTTGAGTAACTAGTCGGTTGACAGGTACAGCTTTATTATCCTAAACAATTGATCTCGTGACTTATCAATAATTCAGATAGATCATCCTGTATAAATAAACATTTAGAATGACATAAAATGTTAGCAATAAATACTTGAGTTACAACATGTCAGTTTTAGCAGTTTACCGTCATGAAGTGACACAAATAACTGACAATTGGCTTTTATAAAAAACCGAAAAAACACAAAAAAACATAATATTTTTTTATATTTCAAATACTTACATCATATTATCTATTCTTGGCACGGAGAATGCTTTAATACCTGTGAACATACTTTTAAACCAGTTAGTTTTTGACCTAACTATGAAAAACTAAAAATGCAAGAAAAGACTAAACGTAACAATTTAAAATACATTAATTAATGTATTAATCATAAAAATAATTTGGAGATTCAAAAATGAAAAAGCAACTACAAAAAGGTTTTACTCTTATCGAATTAATGATCGTTGTAGCGATCATCGGTATTTTGGCAGCAATCGCACTTCCTGCATATCAGGATTATATTGCTCGTACACAGGCTGCTGAATCAGTAGTATTGCTAAATGGCGCAAAAATATCTATTGAATCTGCCGTAGCTGATGATGCTACAGCCTTTCCTGCGGACGTAGCTGCTCTAGGAGCTAATCTGGGCGTTAAATTAGCGGGCACTTACGGAACAGTTTCTGCAGCTGCACCTAATGGAGCTGTTGGAGCAGGTACAGTAACTTACACATTTGCTGCTACTACTAACCCTCAGGTAGCTGGCCAAACTGTTCAATATGCACGTACAGTAGATGGAAACGGCATCGGTGATTGGGCATGTAACGCAACTGCTAACGGTGGTTCTTTACCTGCTAAACTAGCTCCTAAAGGTTGTAATTAATAGCTAGCTATTTACTCTACAGCTCTTAAGCTACAAAGTAATATCAATAAAAAGGCAGAGTTTTTACTCTGCCTTTTTATTGACAAACATAATAAAAGTGGAATTTATAGATTGACTTTTGATGAGATGGACCAGTAAATATTATGTGAATTATCATTCAGAATAAAATACGGATAGTTAAAACAAATATTAAGTTTGTATTCATTACTACTTACATACAATAAACGAAAAATAATAAAATCACTTTCTAATAGATGATTCACCATGTTTAAACAAAAATTAAAAGCATCCTTAATTCATTTACTCTTAAGTATCGTTGTCGTTACATTACTCATTGCTGCCCTTATTTATTTTTGGTACCCACCAGCCTATTTGGGTATCACAAACTTTAAAGACATTTTACTACTCATTATTAGTATCGACCTGATATTAGGACCGTTTTTAACTTTTGTAGTTTTTAATACTGCTAAAAAAAGCTTACACTTTGATCTTGCCGTAATTGCAGTCATTCAGATATCTGCTCTTGCTTATGGCGTAAACGCTCTTTATCAAACTCATCCACTGTTTATTACTTATAACCACAATAGTTTTAATCTAATTTTAGCAGATGAAGTCACACCTAAAAATGCTAAAAATGACGAGTTTAATATATCTAAATTTTCCTCACCAAAACTCGCTTTTGCCAAGATGCCAAGTGACCCAACTAAACAAACTGAAATTATGGTTGGTGTTGATTTGAAAGGAGAACCTGATATTGATAAACGAGCTGAATATTATGAGCCACTTGATGAACACCTTGATACTATTATCAAGAGCAGTTTAGATACAACAAAACTCTTTGAAGATAAAAATTTAACTGCCTCTAGTAAGTCTTTTCTAAAAAAATACTCCAGCCATGATAAATTTATATTTTTGCCTTTAGAGGGACTTAATGGAAATGCAATTATTGTATTAGATAAAACTACTGCTGAGGTAGTTACTACGATAAAAGCCAATCCCTGGAAATTTGTAAAACGCTAGTTTACTTTAATTAGATTAACTAATCTCTTTAGCCTCAGAATAGAATTCTTAGAGATCGAGATCGAGATCGATATTGACAATATAAAAATGGAATCTTTTATTAGTCTTCTGAAATTAATTACCTTTTATCCAGTTTTGATAACCTGGTTTTTTGAAGTACCTTAATCTGCACTTTAGATATTATTTAAGGGGTTATGATTAATGAGGGTAAAAGTTGCACTGCGTAATCTTTTAATCAGCCAGCTAATTATTGGTATCTTTTTAATATTCGCCTATTTTGTTTGGTTCCCACATTCTTATTCAACCTTAGGTGGATTCTACAAGACGGCATTTATGATTGTTTTTGTAGATATAATTTTAGGTCCTTTGCTTGTCTTTATTGTCTATAAAAAAGATAAAAAATACCTTAACTTTGATATCAATGTATTACTTGGAATTCAGCTAGCTGCCTTTATCTATGGGGCATATGCTCTATATCTAAAGCATCCTGTATATAATGTATTTGTAGAAAATAGTTTCAAATTAATCAATGTTAGTTTCTATAAGCCAACAAATACCTATTTCGAAAATCTGCATAATTTTTTCTATTCAAGACCTAAAATAGCATATACCGAACTACCTAAAGATCAGACTGAACGCACTAGGTTTATGATAGGAGTGGACTTATTTGGTGAACCAGATATCTATCAACGTAGAGACTTATATCAACCTCATTATCAAGCTCTTAATAAAATACTTGATAGACAACTTAATCCAACATTACTTTTTAGTTCGAATGAAACTCGAACAAAATTGAATAAGTTCATTACAAAGTATGGTGGTGATTTATCAGACTATGCTTTTTTTCCAATTAGTGGGAATAACAAGAAAGAAGCAGTATTTGCTATGAATAAAAAGAATGGTGATGCCGTAGGAATAATAGATATGAGCCCAAAGCTTAAACTAGCTAAGCTTAATAATACAACTCTTGACTAATTTCGGTAAATTCAAGCCAGCTAACATCTTCACCCCAATCACCTAATACAATACGTTTTTCAGACATACCGTCTAACATAAACTCATGCTCAGCAGGCCGATGCGTATGCCCATGTATAAGCAATGACACCCCCCTACTTACAAGGGCTTTTTCTACCACTTGTTGGTTTACATCTAAGATATTGTAATTTTTCTGTTTAGTCTGTTTGCTTGTTTTGCTACGTATTTCACTGGCTTTTTTATCGCGTTTTTCTGGGCTCATTGACAGGTAAATTTTCTGTACTATCCATAAGCGAAATATCTTACGCATCAGCTGATAACCTTTATCATCAGTGCACAATGTATCGCCGTGCATGATTAAAGCGGGTGTACCATAGAGGTCAATAACAATTTCATCAGGTAAAAGCACTCCTCCTATTCGGTCCATAAATTTCTGGCCAATCAAGAAGTCTCGATTTCCCTGTATGAAATATATTTTGGTGCCTGAATCAGAGAGTGATCTTAATTGTTCTATTATCGGTAGATAGGGCTTACCTATGGGCAAGTCAATTATGTCATCACCTATCCAGAATTCGAACAGATCTCCCAGGATGTACAAGGCTTCGGCATCACCCTTGATTTTATCGATGAATTCGTGAAATAACTTGTATAGATGGGGTCTAGAGGGATCTAGATGAAGATCGGAGATGAAATAGGTTTTATTCATTGCGAATAAAAAATCATCATTCCTTGAACCAATAAAGTTCAAGGAATGATTTATCAATATTTATTCTACTGTAGCTTTGATAATTGTAACTGGCTCTAAAGGTACATCACCATGGTGACCGTGATTACCAGTTTTTACTGCTGCGATTTCATCAATCACATCCAGACCTTCTACTACTTTACCAAATACCGCATATCCCCAACCTGCTGGTGATTCGCTTGTGTGGTTTAGGAAATCATTGTCTTTAAGGTTGATAAAGAACTGTGATGTTGCAGAATGCGGATCGTTAGTACGTGCCATTGCGATTGTTCCGCGATCATTCTTAAGGCCGTTATTAGCTTCGTTTTGAATCGGTGTTTTATTACCTTTTTCGCTCATATCAGGATTCATTCCGCCACCCTGAACCATGAAGTTAGGTATTACACGGTGGAAGATTAATCCATCGTAAAATCCATCGTTTACGTAGTTAACAAAGTTCTCACTTGATTTAGGCGCTTTTTCAGCATCAAGCTCAAGTACCATAGTGCCTTTGCTTGTTTCTAATTTAATTTTTGGGTTCGAGGACATTTTCTCTCCAGATTTTTTAGTTTGATCGGTGGGGGTTTTAGTAGTCTGTACTTTTGTAGATTGCTCTTTAGCTTGCGCATTAGTCTTTTGCTCAGCTGTTTTTTCTGCTGCATTACAGCCAGTCATCAAAAAGAAGAATGAAAACAACAAAGTAAGTAATTGATTAGGTCTGATAATATTGTTCATTTTTTATACGCCTTTGAGCAATTTCAAAAGCCGAATAATAGCGGAATTAATGTGCTTCTGCTACTATTGCCAGCGTTTATTACCCTCCCTAACAGACCCTATAAGAATTCAAAAAATGTTAAAAATTTATAATAGCCTAAGTAACCAAAAAGAAGTTTTCACCCCCATCACAGACAATAAAATCAATATGTACGTGTGTGGAATGACAGTTTATGATTACTGCCACTTAGGCCATGCGCGCGTTATGGTGGCGTTTGATGTAGTTTACCGTTACCTGATTGCTAAGGGTTATGACGTAACTTATGTTCGTAATATTACCGACATTGATGACAAAATCATTCAGCGCGCCAATGAAAATGGTGAAGATTTCAGTCAGTTAACCGAACGCTTTATCGATGCAATGCATGAAGATGAAAAAGCATTGGGAATACACCCCCCCACTTTCGAGCCAAAAGCTACAGATAACATCGAAGCGATTATCGACATGATTTCGACACTTATTGATAAAGGCTACGCGTACCAAGGGGCCTCAGATAATGACTGTACTGATGTCTATTATTCTGTGTCCAAATTTGAAGGCTATGGAAAATTATCAGGACGAAATCCTGATGATCTTCGCGCTGGTGAGCGCATTGCGGTAAATACAGACAAACAAGATCCATTAGATTTTGTTTTGTGGAAATGTGCCAAGCCTGATGAGCCTTACTGGGATTCCCCCTGGGGAAAAGGTCGTCCAGGATGGCATATCGAATGTTCCGCGATGTCGACACAAATCCTTGGTAATCATTTTGATATTCATGGCGGTGGACACGATTTACAGTTCCCTCATCACGAAAACGAAATTGCACAGTCTGAAGCTTGTACGGGTGAGCACTTTGCGAACTACTGGATGCATAATGGCTTTATTCGAATAGATGAAGAGAAGATGTCTAAGTCTTTAAACAACTTCTTCACCATTCGCGATGTATTAAAGGACTATAAAGCAGAAGTGATTCGCTACTTTATGCTAACCAGCCAGTATCGTAGCCCACTTAATTACAGCACTGATCAATTAGATGCTGCGCATGCTGCTTTAGATAGATTTTACACTGCTCTACGTGGTCTTGACCTCTCTGCTGGTGACAATGCTGATCAAGTTAAATCTAGCTATGAAGAACGCTATGAAGAAGCGATGGACGATGATTTCAACACACCAGAAGCATTGGCCGTTTTATTTGAATTAGCTCGAGAAGTTAATCGTGCCAGACAAGCTGAAGATAAAAAAGAAGATAAGTCCGAATCACTCAGACTGGCGAAAATTCTCTTTAAACTCACATCACAGTTAGGACTGCTTACTGGTGATATTGAAGATTGGTTTAAAGGCGATGCTGGTTCTGATGGAATCAGTAATGAAGAAATTGAAACACTTATTCAACAACGTTTAGATGCTAAGGCCAATAAAGACTGGGCATTGGCGGATAAGATTCGTGATGAATTAGTCGCGCAGAATATTTCACTTGAAGATAAAGGGCCAAAAACAATCTGGAGACGTGATTAAGTTAAAAACGCTTTATCACGCGTTCTACAATATTGATCTAATACAAACCAAGTAATTATTAGATCAAAAAAGCCCGTATAAGTAGGGGGGTGTATTTACAAATACACCCCCCTACTTATACGGGCTTTTTATTAATAACCTATTCAACCTAAACTATTCATTGCTTAGATTGCCTCTAACTTGAGTCAGAACAAGGCGGAAAATGTGAGCTTACAAATGTAAGTGATCATTTTCCAACGCCGTAATGGCTCAAGTTAGAGGTGAGCTAAGTTATTAATCAGCTTGATTGCGTAAAAAAGCTGGTATATCCAGGTAGTTAGACTCTGTAGCCGTTGTTGACTTAGGCGTAGTTTCGTAATGAGGCTGGGTATGCCCACCATTAGCTACCATCCGAGGTTGCTCAAGTTCAACAGGACGTAATCTGCTGTTACTTTGTCTTTCTTGAGTAGGAACTGCCTGAAGCTCTGCCCCTTGCTTATCAAGACCTGTAGCAACCAATGTTACGCGAATCTCTTCACTCATATCAGGATCGATTACCGTACCAACCACTACTGTTGCATCATCATGTGCAAATTTACGTACAGCTGCACCCACTTCTTCGAACTCATGGATTCCCATATCTAGGCCTGCTGTAATATTTACAAGAATACCTTTAGCACCGTTTAGGTTGATATCGTCAAGTAGTGGACTAGAAATTGCAGCTTCAGCTGCTTTAGTCGCTCTATCATCACCACGTGCAATGCCTGTACCCATCATAGACATGCCCATTTCGCTCATAACTGTTCTTACGTCAGCGAAATCCACGTTGATTAAACCAGGACGAGTAATTAAATCTGCAATGCCTTGAACGGCACCAAGTAGAACATCATTAGCTGCTTTGAAAGCGTCTAGTAATGTTGTATTTTTACCGAGTGAAGTCAATAGTTTAGCGTTAGGAATAGTGATGATTGAATCAACATATTTTCCTAATTCAGCAATCCCTTCTTCTGCCGCTTTCATACGCTTAGGACCTTCAAACGGGAATGGTTTAGTAACAACCGCTACTGTTAATACACCCATTTCTCTAGCCATTTCAGCTACTACTGGTGCAGCACCTGTACCTGTTCCGCCACCCATACCAGCAGTGATGAATAACATATCAGTACCAGAAACCAACTCTTTGATACGCTCACGATCTTCAAGTGCGGCTTCGCGTCCAATTTCTGGGTTTGCGCCTGCACCTAAACCTTTAGTTAATGCATTACCTAATTGAATAAGGTTTTTTACTGGTGAACCATCAAGTGCTTGTGCGTCTGTATTTGCACAGATGAACTCTACCCCTTCAACGCCTGCATCAACCATATTTTGAACAGCATTTCCGCCGCCGCCACCAACTCCGATGACTTTGATATTCGCATTTGTTGCTTCTGTATCCATTAATTCAAACATTAGCCCTAACTCCTTTTATTACTTAATTTCGATGTGATTAAAATTAAAAATGCTTCCTTCTAAAACATTTTTTACTACGTTACTTCTTTGTACTTTTTAAACTTCTAACTTTTGTATCTGCTGCATTTTTTACAAATTACTACCAAACCAATTCTTCATTTTGTCCCATAGATTCTCTTGTGAAACATGAGAAAAACCTTTACCACCTGAAAATTCATTTCTGGCAGCTCCGTATAACAACAAGCCAACACCTGTTGAATGGATTGGGTTTTCTACTTCTCCTTTTAAACCACCAATATTCATTGGTGCTCCGATACGCACTGGCATATGGAAAATTTCTTCTGCTAACTCTACGGCACCACGAATCTTGGAAGACCCTCCGGTTAAAACGATGCCTGCGCCGATTCGCTCTTCAAATCCGCTACGTCTGATTTCAGCATGAATCATGGAGAATAATTCTTCATAACGAGGTTCAATGACTGAAGCCAATGTCTGTGGAGAAAGACCTCGAGATTCACGCTCACCAATACCTGGTACTTCGATGACTTCATCACTTGTAACTAGCTGGCGTAACGCATAACCGTGTTCAATTTTTAGCTTTTCAGCAAACTGAGAAGTCGTGCGCACTGCAACTGCAATGTCATTCGTTACCTGATCTCCAGCAACCGGAATAACTGCAGTGTGTTGAATCGCCCCATCAAGGAAGATTGCGATATCACTGGTTCCACCACCGATATCTACCATGCAAACGCCTAGCTCTTTTTCGTCGTTTTCTAAAACAGCGTAACTAGACGCTACCTGCTCTAGAATCACGTCATCAACATCCAGACCACAACGGTCTACACATTTTATGATGTTCTGTGCCGCACTTTGTGCGCCAGTAATTAGATGAACGCGAGCTTCTAAACGCACACCAGACATACCCACCGGCTCACGAATACCTTCTTGCTGATCGATCACATAATCTTGTGGTAACACATGTAAGATGCGTTGATCGGCAGGTATTGCTACAGCTCTCGCTGCATCCATAACGCGCTCAAGATCACCTTCTGTCACTTCTTTTTCTTTAATCGCGACAATACCGTGAGAATTAAGACTCTGAATATGACTACCCGCGATTCCCGCGTATGCAGAGTTAATATTCACTCCAGCCATCAACTCAGCTTCTTCAACAGCACGTTGAATCGCTTCGATGGTTGAATCAATATTGACCACAACACCTTTTTTCATTCCACGGGAAGGATGTTTGCCTATGCCGACTATCTCTACACCGCCCTCTTCGTTGACTTCTCCAATAAGTGCAACAATTTTTGAAGTACCTATATCTAGAGCAACAACCATATTGCCTTCATTACTCACAGACATTGTTATTTCTTTCAATGGTTTCCCCATAACAATTCTCCTAACCCTTCTTTATAAATAAGAAATTTAGTTTCCCTTCGAAAAAACTAAATCTTCTTTTAACCTTTAAAAATGCTGCTTGGTGTCAGCCCCTTTTTCCATTTAACTGCAAGGCCATTGGTATAACGAAGATCTACGACACTGATCTTATCTACCACGTCCTTTAAACTCTCTTGATACGCAACCATAAATCTTTTAAGGCGCTTTTCCTGATGTTCACGCCCTACTTTTAAAGTCATACCGTTTTCTAATTTTATTTTCCACGACCCACGTGCATCTTCTTTAAACTCAACCAGCTTTACTGGAAAGCCTTTCATCATTTGTCTAATCTTTAAGAAACCTGTTGCCATATTTCGGCCCTTATTTTCTGGGCTATATAACAACGGTAAATCATTCGATTTATTTGCTAGTACCGCTTTAATGATTTCACCATTTTCGGCCAACATGGCTTTATCACCCCAATAAGCAACCGGCTGTTGCTCATAAATTCTTACTGTTAACTTATCTGGCCATACGTGCGTCATTGACGCTGAATGTACCCAGGGGTTACTTTCAATTTTCTTTTCCAAACCTTCCACATCAAGCAGATACAGGTTTGTTTTGGCATAAGACTCAATAATTGGCTGTAATTGCTTTTTATTCAGTACCGACAAATCCCCCGTTACTTCTACCGATTTAATCGTCAGATTCTCAGGGTTTTGTATCCATAAATAGCCACCTGTGATTCCTGCAATGGGCGCCACTAAAAGCGCTGTCCACATCAGTGGTCTCCACGAAATAGAAAAATTCCTTTTAATAGAATCACTTTTAGACACACGCACTGTCGCTTGTGGTCTTTTTGCTCTTCTATTATTTGGTCTTTTCTTATTTACAGTTTTCATTTCGTTTCTACTTGTTTTGTGTCTTATCGGATAACTTTAAAATTTCCAGTGTTAAATCTGAAAAACTCAAACCATGTTGTTTAGCTGCCATAGGCACTAAAGAATGATCAGTCATCCCTGGGCAAGTATTTACCTCTATCAACCAGAAAGTACCGACATTGTCCTGCATTACATCAACACGTCCCCAACCTTTACCACCAACGATTTCAAAAGCAGTTTTAGACAAAGCTCTCAACGCTTCCTCTGCATCATCATCTAAGCCACTTGGGCAGTTATATTGCGTATCATCCGATTCGTATTTAGCATCGAAATCGTAGAACTCGGTATCCGTAACTACATTGATCGATGGTAAAACTTCATCACCTAGAATCGCTACGGTATATTCCTGACCAGTAACCCATTGTTCAGCAAATACGACATCATCAAATTCAGCCGCTTTTTCGTAAGCGCCTTTTAAATCTTTGGCATCATGCACTTTACTCATGCCGATACTCGAACCTTCCTGTGCAGGTTTTACAATCACAGGTAATCCAAGTTTTTCGACAACGTCATCAAAGTTCGACTCGCTATTCAAAATTTCAAACGCTGGAGTCGGCAAACCCGACCCAGTCCAGATTCGTTTGGTCATCAATTTATCCATACTGATAGCCGATGCCATAACACCACAGCCTGTATATGGAATTTGAAGGATTTCTAACGCGCCTTGAATGACACCATCTTCACCACCACGCCCATGAAGAATATTGAATACACGATCAAATTTTCCTTCACGAACAACATCAAGCACATTTCTATCGACATCGATCTTATGCGCATCAATGCCCTTTTCTAACAACCCTTCTAAAACAGCCTGACCACTTTTTAATGACACACTGCGCTCTGCTGCCCAGCCTCCCATTAAAACGCCTACTTTTCCGAAGCGCTTTTTCATATTCTCGTCGATGGCAGTAACTTCTGACATTAAACCAACGTTCCTTTTGATAATTGAGCAGGTAAACCAGCTGAAATAGTCCCAACGCTACCAGCGCCTAAAGTAAGTAATACATCTCCGTCCTGAAGCTGGTTTTGTAATACTTCGACAATGTCATCCTGATCTGCAACAAATAACGGATCGACACTACCTCTGTTTCTTATTGAACGTGCTAAAGCTCTTCCATCTGCGCCCGCAATAGGCTCTTCACTTGCTGCATACACATCCATTAACACCAAGACATCAGGCTCTGATAATACTTGTGAGAAATCTTCAAAAAGATCACGCGTTCTGGTGTATCTATGCGGCTGGAATAAAACCACCATGCGTCTATCAGGCCATGCACTTCTGACCGCTTTCATGGTTGCTTCCATTTCCGTTGGGTGATGACCATAGTCATCTACCAGCATTACGGTTCCCTGATGTGTTTTGATCTCTCCATAACACTGGAATCTTCGACCAACGCCCTGGAATTTATCCAGACCACTCAATATTGCTTCGTCACTTATTTCTAATTCAGTCGCTATTGCAATCGCTGCCAAGGCATTCTGGATATTATGCTCACCCGGCATATTCAACGTGACATCAAGCGTTGGTTTATCTCTACGTTCTACTGTGAAGAAACTTTGCGTACCTGCGTATCGCACATTTCTTGCACGAATATCAGCATCATAATGAATACCGTAACTAACGATGGTTCTGGTTATTTCAGGCAAGATATCGCACACATTGTCATCATCCACACATAACACTGCCAAACCGTAGAAAGGCAAATGATGCAGAAACTCAACAAAGGTATCTTTTAACTTTTCAAAATCATTATCGTAAGTTGTAAGGTGATCAGCATCGATATTGGTAACAACTGAAATCAATGGCTGTAACAATAAAAACGAAGCGTCACTTTCGTCAGCTTCTGCTACCAGATACTCACCTGATCCAAGACGAGAATTACTTGCAGTACTGTTTAATCTTCCACCAATAACAAATGTTGGATCTAAGCCACCCTCTGCAAGCAAGCTTGTTACTAGACTGGTTGTTGTGGTTTTACCATGCGTACCGGCAACTGCAATTCCATTACTAAATCGCATGATTTCTGCCAGCATTTCCGCGCGAGGTACCACGGGAATATTCATATTTTTAGCAGCGATTACTTCAGGGTTGTCATCACTTACCGCTGAAGAGGTAACAACTACATTTGCCCCTTCGATATTAGTTGCGGCATGACCTTTAAATATTTTTGCACCTAATGATGCAAGGCGATCAGTCATTGCATTCTGAGCTAAGTCAGAACCCGTAACTGCATAGCCGATATTGGTCAGTACCTCAGCGATACCTCCCATTCCAGAGCCGCCAATACCGACAAAATGTACTTGTTTAATTCGACGACGAGCTAAATCATTAGGCTGTTTCATAACTTACACCTTTACCTGATTTAACTTTAGTAAGACTAGTTTCATTTAGCGTTCCATCACCATTTTCTATTATTCCTTCTGGGCCAATTGTTTCTACAAATGTTTCCCAACCATCATCTTCAGCTAACTTTTTTGTGTCAGCTGTGATTATTTGTTTATTTCCTTCATCATCGACATGATTACAATCTGATTTATCGAAATCATATCCGGCATATTCTGCGCAAATTGCAGCAACTTCTTTTGTTGCTTCAGGCTTTGCTAATTTTCTTGCTTTAATACTCATTTCGATCAATTTATTTCTATTGCCACAAAGATCTGTCAGCAACGCAGATAAGCTTTCTTTCGTCAGATCATTCTGCGAAAGTAAGATTCCAGCCCCTGATTCGCTTAAATATTTTGCGTTCGCGGTTTGGTGATCATCCACTGCATATAAATAAGGAACCATAATTGAAGCCACACCCGCTGCAGCCAACTCAGCTACAGTCAATGCACCAGAACGACAAATAACTAAATCAGCCCATTCATAGGCTTCGGCCATATCTTCAATAAACGGAGTAACTTCAGCAGTCACGCCCATTTTTTCATAGAGGCTTTTTGTTGATTGATCTTTATTCTTACCTGCCTGATGTCTTACAACAGGTCGTTTGTCGATAGGCAATTCATCCAGCGCCATCGGCACCACTTCATTGAGCACTTGTGCGCCCAGACTCCCACCAAAGATCAGAACATTAATATGCCCCCAACGATCACCCATGCGATCAGCCGGCGACGGTATTGATGCGATATCAAGTCGAACGGGATTACCAATACCCACTGAATTACTTTTTGCAAAAGTACCCGGAAATCCTTCTAATATCTTTTTACTCACTCTACTCAGTAGTTTATTGGTTAAACCCGGAATTGCATTTTGTTCATGAATGATTACAGGTTTACCCAAAAGAGCCGCAACAAGACCACCAGGCCCTGCAACAAAACCACCCATGCCTAAAACTGCCGAAGGCTTAACTTTGAGCATAATATTTAAAGATTGAAATAACGCTTTCATCAACTGAAAAGGTGCTGCCAAAAGCGCAGTAATTCCTTTGCCTCTCAAGCCATTAACAGACAGATAGACCATGTCGATACCAGCTTCTGGTATTACTCTTGCTTCTAAGCCTTTATGCGTACCCATCCAGATCACAGGAATATTCTGCTCTTGTAATGCTCTAGCTACCGCTAAACCTGGGTACACATGCCCACCAGTGCCACCGGCAGTAATCAAGATTGGTCCTTTTGGTTTAGCATTCATATTGTTGATAGTTTTATCTTGCATAACTCGCCTTTGTTCTGGCTTTGCTACGAGCTGTTTTCTCAATCATTTTACTTTTTGCTTTTTGTGCTTCTTTATCGCTAAGCCCAAACAGTGCAATTTGCGTATCACGGTGTACACGCATCAATAATGCAATTGCCATGAGTGTAACCAGCAGACTACTTCCCCCATAACTAATCAGAGGTAAAGTCAGACCTTTAGGAGGTAATAAGGCTAGATTCACACCAATGTGGAACAACACCTGAAAACCCATCCAGAAGCCAATTCCGTAGGCTAAATAAGCCGCAAAGTTCAGTTTTGCTCTGTCTGCCTTGAAACCAATAACGAATGCACGCTGTACAAACCACGCGTATAAAAATAAGACAAATACTATCCCGACAAAGCCCATCTCTTCTGCCAAAACAGCAAAGATGAAATCGTTATGTGCTTCTGGAAGATAGAATAGTTTCTGTACACTTCCACCCAAGCCAGCACCAAACCAGCCACCATCACCAACTGCCATTAATGCATGAACAGTCTGGTAAGCTTTACCTGATGCGTGAGACCAAGGATCTAAGAATGCAGTAACACGAGCGCCACGATACCCCATCATTACTAATGGAATCATAATCGCTATCGCACCAACAAAAAGCAGTGCTAAGCGCGTTAGCTTCAAGCCGCCAAGGTATAGAAGAGCAATTCCAGTAGCAGTTAATACGACAACAGAACCAAAGTCAGGTTCAAGCATTAACAAACCATCTGTCACACCTAAAACCACTAAGGGAATGATTAACGGCTTATAAGAAGTTGAATGTGCGAGCTCTTTGCCATGACGCACCAAGTAACCCGCCATATACATAATGATAATAAGCTTCGCCATCTCAGAAACCTGTAAAGAAACAGGCCCTAGATTAATCCAGCGGTGACTTCCGTTTACTTCTTTACCTATCACAGGTAATAACACCGCCACTAATAACATCAGAACGATCGGCAATAGTTTTGCACCCATGTGTTGCCATACCGATGTTTTAATTCGATAAACAAAGTAACCGACGACCAGTCCCATGCATAAGAAAACAAGCTGGCGATTAAAGAAGAAGTACATATTGCCAAAGTTCTTCTCTGCAACCGCAATAGATGCGGACATCATAATTACTAGCCCCAAACCTAAGAGCATTATCACGCTCATCATCAAGCCACGATCTACATATCGCTGCCATGATGGCTGAAAATTAGAACAGTAATCTTCGATTATTGCTTTCACCGGCAAGTAACCTCTTTTGCTATTTGTTTTTCTAGTTCATTAACCGCTCGAACAAACTTTTGACCACGTTCTATATAATTCTTAAACATATCAAAACTCGCACATGCTGGAGATAGCAACACATTGTCGTTTTCATCAGGGTTAGCTAATTTCTTCGCCTCTAAAACCGCCTGTTCCATACTATTTACGTATATCACTGGAATGGATGAATCAACGAACTTTCCAATTTTTTGAGCATCTTCACCCATCAGAACCACTGCACGAGCTTTTTCGGTAATAACGTTTTGAAGCGGCAAAAAATCCGCACCCTTGCCTTGCCCACCTGCGATCAACACAGTCTTATCAGGCAAACCAGAGAGTGCGGCAAGCGTAGCCCCTACGTTCGTTCCTTTTGAATCGTTGTACCAATTTACATTTTGTATTTCTGCTACCCATTCGGTTCGGTGTGCCATTCCAGCAAACTCTTCAAGTGCTTCGAGCATAGAAGGCATCGGTAAACCTGCTGCTTCACCCAACGCCAATGCCGCTAATGAGTTAGCAATATTGTGTCGACCGGGTTGTTTGATGTTAGAAACTGGCACGAGTAACTCATCACCTTTTGCTAACCACTCCTGATCTGAATCCGGATCTAGTATTAAACCGAAATCACCTGCATCTGGCTGATTTAAACCAAAACTAACCAATGACTTTTTTGATGACGCCCCAGATACCGTTTTATTTGCAAAGTCAGACGAGTAATCATCTTCACGGTTAAAAATAATATGTTCACAATTCTTGTAGATTAGCGCTTTAGCTTGAGCATATTGTTCAATATCATTTTCGTACCGATCCAGGTGATCTTCAGAGACATTCAAAATAACTGCCGCCAAGGTTTGTAATGATGGTGTTGTTTCTAATTGATAACTAGAAAGTTCCAGTACAAATAACTCTGACTTTTTATCTTCTATTAGTTCTAATGCAGGCGTTCCGATATTTCCACCAGTACCAACGTTAACCCCAGCCTTTTTTGCCATGAAGTCAAGCAATGTAGTTACCGTGGTTTTACCGTTAGAACCAGTGATAGCAACAACAGGAACGCTTGGTTGATTCTGATTAGCTTCGCGAGCAAATAATTCGATATCACCTATTATTTCCGCACCAGCGTTTTTCGCCTGTGCGATTTCCGGGGTGGATACAGCAATACCCGGATTTACGATCAGTTGTTTTGCTTGAGAGAACAGCGCTTCATTAAAGCTACCAAAATGGTGTGCAATGGATTGATTAGCCGATTGTTCCATTGTGAAGAGTTCGTCGGCACACGGTGGATTTGTACGACTATCCACAACCGTAAAGCCACGTTGTTGACTCGCCAAATAACGCGCAACAGAAAGCCCTGTGGTGCCAAGGCCCACAATCACTGTATCTGATGGTTTTTGTTGCGTATTCATTATTTAACTCTTTTCTCTCTTTGTTTGTATCTTGTTTTCTGTATGTCTGTGTAGAAGTTGTGATTAGTCACCCCCCTACTTACAGGCACTTTTTTAACCTATCTAAATCTCTTATCTAACTTTTAGTGTTGCCAAACCAACCAGCACCAACACGATGGTAATAATCCAAAATCGCACAATGACTTTTGGCTCAGCCCATCCTTTTAATTCAAAATGATGATGAATAGGTGCCATGCGGAAGATCCTTCTCCCTGTCAGTTTAAAAGATGCAACTTGCAAAATAACTGACACTGCCTCCATGACAAACACTCCACCCATAATAAACAGCACCAATTCCTGTCTAACCATCACAGCAATTATCCCCAGTGCCGCACCCAACGATAGCGCCCCTACGTCGCCCATGAATACTTGTGCCGGATATGTGTTAAACCACAAGAAACCTAAACCAGCACCAAAAATTGCACCACAGAAAATGAGAATTTCACCCACTCCTGCTACATACGGAATACCCAGATAATCTGAAAACTTAACGTTTCCGCCCGCTAAAACAAATACACCTAAAGCAGCCGCAACCAAAATGGTTGGCATAATCGCCAACCCATCTAAACCATCGGTTAAGTTCACCGCATTACTCGTACCAACGATGACGAGATAGCTCCAGGGAATAAACATCCAACCCATATTCCAGAACCAATCTTTCACCACGGGAAAATACAAGGTTGTTTCTACCGGCGTTTTTGCTGCTATATATAAATAGGTCACCGCGATAAAAGCAATTAACGACAAGCCGAGGTATTTCCAGCGTGATGCTAAACCTTTACTGCTTTTTTCTTTCAGCTTGAGAAAATCATCGTAACCACCGATTAACCCAGAACCTAAAGTGACAAACAGCGCGACCCAAACATAATGATTGGTCAGGTCCGACCACAATAGCGTTGCCAATACGATTCCTAATAAAATCAAAGCACCACCCATGGTTGGTGTGCCTGCTTTTACCAAATGCGTCTGCGGGCCATCGCCACGAATAGGCTGTCCCATTTTCAGACTTGTTAACGCTCGGATCATCCAGGGACCCATAAGCATCGAAACACCTAAGGCTGTTAACACACCCAGAATGGTACGAAACGTTGAGTACTGGAATACATTAAATCCCGAGTAGAATTGCGACAACCATTCAAATACTGGAAGCAACATTAGGCTGTCTCCCCGTATTCAATTGATAATGCTTCTACTGCTCTTTCCATTCGCATAAAACGCGAGCCCTTTATTAAAATTGTTGTACTGTCAGGAAAGTCATTTTGAAGATCTGTCTTTAATTCACTTAACAGATCATCCATCTCTTCAAAACTTTTGCCATTCTTGCCAAAACTATTACAGGCATTTGCACTGTAATCTCCTAAACAATACATATGCTTTATACCTACTGCTTTTGCTTTTTCGCCGATTTTTTCGTGCACTTTTTCAGGATTCTCACCAAGCTCACCTAAATCACCTAAAACGAAAACAGTGTTTTTTCTTTGCGCAAGCACATCGAGTGCCGCCACGACAGAGTCTGGATTTGCATTGTAAGTATCATCCAGAATCTGTGAGTTATTAATGCCAGCTACGGGGGCTAATCGCCCCTTAACTGGCAACATGGATTCCAAACCTTTGACAATAGTCTCTAGTTTGATCCCCAAAGCGGACGTTGCCGCCGCTGCCGCGAGTGCATTCATTGCATTATGACGACCGAGTAACTTGAGATTAGCCCTAACCTCGTTTTCACCCATTTTTATCATCAGACCCCCATCCGATAATAAACTGCCGCTTATTGTTGCTACATTATTAATGCCAAATGCTATGACCTCACGGTCTTTGTTGGAATCCATCCAATAATCCGCAAATGTATCATCTGCATTGATTACGGCGATTCCGTGAGTCCCCAACCCAATAAAAATTTCTCCTTTTGCCTGCGCGACACCCTCAAGGTTTATGAACCCCTCAAGATGTGCTGCACCAGCGTTATTCACAACAGCCACGTCGGGTTTTGCAATTGTTGTTAAGAATTCGATTTCACCAAAATGATTTGCGCCCATTTCGATAACAGCGAAATCGTGTTCTTCACGAAGTCGCAATAATGTTAACGGCATCCCAATATTGTTATTGAGATTACCCATCGTTGCTAATACCTTTCCTTGTTGAGATAGAATCGCAGCGATCATTTCTTTTAAGGTTGTTTTACCGTTACTACCCGTTAATGCGATCAAAGGCTTGGTATATTGTTGACGCCAGGCTGCTGCCAAATCCGCAAGGGCTTGCAAGGTATCTTCAACAACAATTTGTGGTAGATCACAATCTATTTTTTTACTGACTAACGCTGCACCTGCGACTCCTGTTAAATCAGCAACGAAATCATGCGCATCAAAACGCTCGCCTTTGATTGCAATGAATAATTGATCACTTTTCACTAGACGTGAGTCAGTCGCAACCGAATCAATCATCAAATCATCACCATGGAGGACACCCCCCACCTTTTGCGCGATTTCTGACAGACTTAAGAATTTATTAGCTGTTTGAGTCATTAAGCCGCTAGCTCCAGTAACACTTTATTAGCATGTTCACGATCACTAAACGGAATGCTACCAGTAGCCAGAATTTGTACTTTTTCGTGTCCTTTACCTGCGATAAGAACGGTATCCCCACGCTTTGCCTGAGTTAAGGCTTTACTGATTGCACTCGCACGATCATGTTCGATAACAGCGGCTGAAGGATTAATAAATCCTGCAACAATATCTTTCATGATTAACTCAGGGTTTTCAGTACGCGGATTGTCATCAGTCACAATAACCACATCTGCATTTGCTTCAGCGATTTGAGCCATCATCGGACGCTTACCTGCATCACGATCACCACCACAGCCAAACACACAAATCAGATTATTTTCGGTATGTTCACGCAATGCTTTTAAAACAGTTTCCAAGGCATTCGGCGTATGTGCATAATCCACAACAGCCAACACGTCTGAATCTGCTACTTTTTCCATACGACCCGCAACTGTTTCCACATGATTCAGTCTTGCAAGTGCCGACTCTAATGAATCACCTAAAGCTAACATTGCACCCAAAGCTGCTAATAAATTACTTAAGTTAAAACGCCCAAGCACAGATGCATTTAACTTAGCTTGTTTACCGGCAAAGTGAATATCAGCTGAAATGCCTTTATGTGTGAATTTCGCGTTTACTGCCACTAAAGAACCTTCAGGATAATCAGTTAACTGCCCAACACCATAAGCAATGACACCCCCCGACTTTAAGGCCATTTTTCGACCAAACTTATCATCAAGGTTTACAACAATTGCCTTTAATCCAGCCCAGTCAAACAGCTTTTCTTTGGCTTCTGCGTAAGCCTCAAGAGTCTTATGATAATCAAGATGATCACGACTAAGATTAGTAAGCACTGCCACATCAAATGCAACACCAGCCACTCGCCCTTGATCCAGAGCATGAGAAGAAACTTCCATTGCTACTGTTTTAATATTTTTAGCTTTCAATGCGACTAAACTTTCATGCACACTAAAAACATCGGGTGTTGTGTGCGTAGCAGTTTGCAAATCATCAAGCGAACCGATACCCAAGGTACCAATCACAGCACTGTCATTCATAGCCTGTGCGATGAAGTGACTCACACTGGTTTTACCATCAGTCCCAGTGATTCCAATCATATTAAGAGACTCACTAACCGAACCAAAAAAGCGATTCGAAATTTCACCCAGAAAATCTCGTAAATTGGTAATTTCGAATTGAGGTATATTTAATTCAGAAGACTCAGTGATACCGTCCTTTTCCCAGACTATTGCAGACGCACCTTGCTTCGCCACATCATTAGCGTAATTCAGACCATGTTGTTGAGTACCCTTAAGGGCAACAAACAATGTACCTGCTTTGGCTTCACGACTATCTAATGTTATTGACGTAATATCACACTCCAATGCTGGAGTTACTTGAGCAATACCTTCTAATAGAACAGATAGCTTTGTGGGAAAAAGTTTATTCACGCCTCTCCTTCCTTTTCAACAAATCCAGAAGGCCTGGGAGAGTCAAACGAAACCGGAATTGCTGATTTTGAAGGAGAGTGTGGTTTTGCCTGTTTTAACTGTGGTAAATCATCAGGTGCGATATCCATAATGCGCAGTGCATTCGTCATGATTTTTGAAAACAAAGGAGCAGCCAATCGTCCGCCACCCGCTTTTTCAACTTTAGGATCATCGATCATCACCGCAACTACCAAGCGAGGATTCGATGCTGGCGCTAGACCAATAAAACTAACGACTTTATTGTGCTTGCTATAGCGACCATTTATTAATTTATATGCAGTTCCTGTTTTACCTGCAACACTGTAACCGTCAATAGCCGCATTTTTACCCGTAGCGTCGTCTTGCACTACTGCAGTCATCATTTTCAGTACCGCATCAGCGTTTGCCTTAGACATAACTCGCTGACCAAGTGGCTGACTGTCTCTTTTATAAATACTCGCAGGATTTAAAATACCGCCGGTGGCAAATACGGTATATGCATGTGCCAACTGCAATAAACTTGCAGATATACCATAACCGTAACCATGAGAAGCCCTATCAACGCTTCCCCATTTATCGTAGTACGCTAATTTACCCTCTGTTTCACTAAAGAAACCTGCATCAGGTTTACGACCAAAACCAACGCGATTCAAAAATTTCCAATGCTCGCTAGATTTCATCAACAAAGCGACTTTGCTCGCACCAACATTACTGGACTTTGCCAGTAATTTAGAAAGAGTAATGGTTCCGTAGTTCTTAGGATCTTTGACGGTTACCTTGCCAATTTTGAGATTACCAGGAGAGGTTTCGATCGATACGTCTTCACCGATTGCCCGTGCCTCAAGTGCAGCAGCAATAGTAATAGGCTTTAATGTTGAACCTGGCTCAAATGCATCCACAACAGCACGATTACGATACTGATAAGGTTTCAGCGAGGTACGATTATTAGGATTAAAACCTGGCATATTCGCCATAGCTAATACTTCGCCAGTTACAGTATCTAATACAACCACTGAACCCGACTTAGCGTTTAATTTATAAACCTCACCTTTCAGTAACTTATAAGCCGCATATTGAATACGATGATCAAGACTCAATTGAACCGTTTCGCCCGGCACCATCGTTTCGATTTCTTCGATACTTTCTACTAAACGACCACGTCCATCACGAATAACTCTATTTCTACCAGAGTGCCCAGCTAATCGAGTGTTCATTGAACGCTCAACGCCTTCTATACCCTGATCATCAATATTGGTAAAACCAACGACGTGAGAAGTAGTTTCAGCCATTGGATAAAAACGACGATACTCTCGCTTAACACTTACCGCAGGAATTTGCAGATCTGCAATTTCTTGTGCCTTTTCAGGCTCTACATGTCGACCCAGATAATGAAAACGCTTGCCAGACATAGAGTCCAGTTTGCTTAACAGTGATCCTTCAGGCATCTCCAACAAAAGCTCTACACTCTTTAGCTTTGCATCCAGTATCTCTAGATCTTCTCTTGCCAATGCACCACTTTCATTCTTTTCTAATGCAATCTTTTTCATTGCACGTTTTGCATCTGCAAGCTTTCGAGGATCTATTGAAATCGAAGAAACAGGTGAACTGACAGCTAAAGCCTCACCATTTCTATCCACAATCATTCCTCTGTAAGGAGGAACAGTTAAGGTTCTTAATTGACGCTTACCTGCCTGTTTTTTCAACCAGCTTTGCTGAAATACATCGAGATATGCAGCACGCATCAACAGCACACAAATACCTGCCAACAATAAAAGCATGAGTATCAAGCGACGACCACGGTAAACGGGCGACACTATTGCTGAATTTCGTCTAGTAGACGCGCGGCTATTAACGTTGCGACTATTAGTGCTTTTACGCCTATTAGTCACTCAGACTTACCTTAGATAATTTATCGTGATCAATCATAGTTTGATTAGAAACCACAGCATCAACTACTGCTTGAGGCTCCCTAACAATTCGAATTTCTGACGCTTTAGGGATTTTCATTTTCAAATCCCAGCGAGCATACTGCTCAACACGAACCTGATTTAATGCAGTACCCTGCTCTAATTTCAAGCGACTCCACTGAGCAGCCAACTTGTCTCTTTCTTTTTCCAGGGTTTGTAATTTCATATAAGCAGTTCTTGACTCATGACGTTGAACCACGGTTTTAATAGCCACAAATACTATTGAAACGAACAGGATAGCCAATAAAGGCAACTGCCAATTAGTTACTGAATCTACAGTTACTTGTTTGTTAGTAGCATTTACATCAACCGGATCTTGAACACTCATTGCTTCTCTCCAATTCTCATAATGGCACTTCGCGAACGAACATTAACCTGCACTTCAGACTTTGAGGGCTTGATAGCTTTACCAATTGACTTCATTAAGGGAACTGACATTTTATCTTCCATAATAGGTAGACCACGAGGGAGCTGGGGAGCACTAGAGTGCAATTTCAAAAATCGCTTAACGATTCGATCTTCCAGAGAGTGAAAACTAATCACCACTAATCTTCCTTTGGTAGCCAAAAACTCTTTCGAGTTATCAAGACAATCAATTAAATCCTCAAGTTCACGGTTTATAAATATCCGAATAGCCTGAAAACTACGGGTTGCCGGGTGCTTTCCCGGTTCTTTTCTCTGTATTTTTTTGGGAATCGAAGATGCAACGATTTCAGCCAACTGTAACGTCGTACTGATTGGGGTAGCTGCTCTTTTCTCCACTATATTTCTCGCAATGCGTCGCGAGAGTCTTTCATCGCCATACTGATAGAGGACATTGGCAATCTCTTCTTCTGGGGCTTTGCCAAGCCACCCGGCAGCGCTCATCCCAACATCAGGATTCATACGCATATCGAGTTCGCCATCACGCATAAAACTAAAACCACGCGACGCGTCATCTAACTGAGGTGATGAAACACCTAAGTCCAGCAACAGCCCATCCATTTCTTGAAGCCCTATTTCTGCCAGAGCATCAGGAAAATCTTTGAAAGACCCCTGCCAAACAAAAACCCGCTTATCATCTTTATAAACTCCCTTCGCATGAGCGATGGCAAGCGGATCTTTATCTATCAACAACATTCGTCCGTTCGGACCAAGCTGTTCAATTACCTTTGCCGAGTGACCTCCTCGACCGAAAGTGGCGTCTATATAAACACCATCTTCTTTAATATTTAACGCTTCTACTGCTTCTTCTAACAGTACCGTTTCGTGTTTGAATTTATCTGACATGGGCTTCCCATCACTAGATTGATAACCCTTTTAGGGATTCGTCATTCTGAATATTAACCGGAGCAGACTCTCTCATATTTTCACAGCCCTGCTTCCAGGCATCCTCATCCCACAATTCAAACTTGTCGCCTTGACCGATCATGATTAACTTCTTTTCCATGCCCGCATATTCCCTTAAAGGTGATGCCAACATTATTCTGCCTTGTCCATCCATCTCAACATCCGATGCATGACCAATTACTAAACGTTTAATTTCTCGAGCAGCTTCAGAGAGATTCGGCAAACTTAAAATGTTTTGCTCTGTCTCAACCCATTTAGACATCGGATATAAAACCAGGCAACGAACACCATAATCCACTGTCAAAATCATCTGCCCTTCAAAATCAGAAGTTATCTCATCACGATACTTGGTCGGAATCGCTAATCGACCCTTCGCATCAAGATTTAAATTTGAGATACCTCTGAACACTTTCTTATTTAGTTCCTTATTAGAAGTTCAAACTCTGATTAAGTCATATTAACCACTATTTACCACAAATATACACTTATTTTCCCATATTACCACTTATTAACCACAAAACAAGCACTCTTTTAGGTAAGAAACCTCTTTAAAAGACAAGCAGTTAGAGGTATCGAGAAGATTTCGACACAAGATAGATTGGATTAATTTTCTTAATTAGATAGATACAAAGGAGATTCTAGATATTACATTAAGAGTGTATCTTTTTTGTTCGCCAAAAAGCGATATTGATGATATTTAGGGTGAGTTTTACCCGGATATCTAGATCATTAGATATCTGAAAGTACATAATTTTTGATTGATTAGAGAGCTTTACTATTTATTATAAAATTCAAACACTTTTTATCTTCTGTAATACCTGCATTCGAACCGTGATTCGCGCTAGCGCTCTCTTCGAAAACGACGTTATCCGCGCTGATAAGCAAATTCCCCCCATTTCTTAAGTAACACTCAAGATGATTAAACTCCTGCTGCGACATACCAGGTTCAACAATTAAAAACGGACAATAAGCGGGATTACACAACAATAAGTTGCCATCAATTTTCTGATACTTTAATCCTATTGGCCTGAGCGCTTCAGACAAACCGAAGTCCTCATTACCTTCTATCTGATCACTAATTTCAGGAAGACAGGCAACAGAATTACCGCCAGCCCCTTCATTTAGATTTGAAAAGGCTCCCCAGAGTAATTCCAAACGCGAACTATATGACCAACCTTTTCTCAGCATGCCAGATATTCTTTCAGGGAGTATCCCAATAATGCTGGAACCTACAGAGCCATAAACCACCATATCCAGATACGGCTCACTAGGCTGTATGATTTTGGGAGAAGAAGAGCAATCAAGAGAGGGTTTATCTGGAGCAACTTCCGAATAAAGGAACGTTAAGTTAGACAGTCGTCTTTTAATTCCTATATTTTGACACAGGATTGTCTGCTGATCGTAGTCACGACCGAGCAATGTTTCCGTCAAATTTAACAGCAAGGTTTCATCTGGGTCCAACGCATAGCTAGCGAGCATAACCATCTCCTTACAATGAGTAACATCGACTTTGATGCATAACTCACTATAAGCATTAACCATGCCAAATAACGACAAAAGGTAATTCTTGTTTAATAACAATAACTTAAAAGAAACGTAAAAGAATACAGCAATATTTCAAGAAAACTAATTGCAAACAATCAACTACTTTAAGTGTAAAGATTTGTCTCTACACTCAAGCTCTCAAGATATTGATTTCAATATTAATTTAACAACCCGAACGGGTATAAGAACAGATAAAAGTGTGAGTTGACCTATAAGCCGGGTTCTGTCGTGAACAATCATTCATCTGGATGATACGTCGCCGCACACCTCAAGCGATCTACCCGGATGCAGTGCGGGTACACACCTATTGCATCCCTATTTGATCTTGCTCCGGACGGGGTTTACCTTGCCACAAACTGTTACCAGTTGTGCGGTGCGCTCTTACCGCACCCTTTCACCCTTACCTCACTACCCGAAGATAATAAGGCGGTCTTCTCTCTGCTGCACTAGCCGTCAGCTTGCGCTGCCCAGACGTTATCTGGCGTCCTACCCTATGGAGCCCGGACTTTCCTCGATTCAGGACTAGCCTGAAGCGCGATTGCTCGGTCAACTCACGCGCGCAGTGTAACAAAGTACAAACAAAAGTAACGATAAATGTTAGACAGATTCAAGATAAATTAGACCTCAGCTATTACCGTCTTGCAGGGAGAGACTTCCTCAAGACAAGCCGCTCTATAAATTAGCTGCAAACAGCTATCCGCATACTCATCAACCGTCTGCTCGGCATTATGATATTTCCACGGCTTTAGATAACGTTCCTGAATCATCGAAAGCGCCATCGTCGCAACAAAACCAGATTTGTGACAAGCCTGTAAATCAGGAGATAATTTAGATATTAATTTATCCAGCTCCCCTACTTGGGCTAACTCTAGGTTCTTTGATTCTTCCTGATCTATTTGCGGCAGACATTTTGTTTCGAAATACAGGAAATTAAACCACGCCTGCATAATCGTCGATGCATAGAGATAACCTTTCACAAGCACTCTTAGGGCTTCCATAGGGTCTTCCTGCTCCCGCGACTCTTCAACGATATCTTCACAAATGAAAGCAACCACATCTTTTACTATAATAGCTATAGCATCTTTGCTTGAAATACTGGAATAAAGTCCTCCCATGCTCAAACCTGTTTCAGCAGAAAGGTCTCTAAGTGACATGGCATGAAAACCAATTTTTGGTGATATCAAAAAAGTCGCATTAAAGATTTTTTGCAAATTACGTATCGCAAACTTCTCTTTACTGACCTTAATTTTGTCCTTATTTCTTTCAAAGATCATTGAGTATAGACGATCACCTTTATATTCAAAGTGCTCTTCAAACTCTTTAAATGTAGTAAAGGTATGTTGCTGTATTTCAGGAGATGTCGATGACACGTATTAAAACCCTATTGTTATAAATAATAAAAAATGATCTAGAAACAAAACGATTATAGAAATGTTCTTGACAAAAAGCATACTACAGTCTTTAATAAAAAGCGAACGCTCGCTCTATTTTTAATTTGATGAGATAGAGTTCAACAATAAAAACTTAAATCAGGATTTTTTAATATGTTAAATCTTTTTCTTATTCTCATTGCTGTTGCAGGTTTTGTAGCCATCGCATATCGCGGTGACCGTATTATGTATACAAGTATCCTTGGTGCAGTATTAACACTGATCACACTTGTTAGTAGTGCGAGTGGCATTTTAACCGTGCTTTTTGCATTGATAACCGCAGCTACTTTGGTTTTCTCTCTTCCGGGTGTACGCACTAAGTTGATCTCGGCTCCGATGCTATCAATGGTACGTAAAATATTGCCGCCAATTTCAGAAACGGAACAAGAAGCTATTGATGCTGGAACTGTATGGTGGGACGGTGAACTCTTTAGTGGCAAGCCAAACTGGAATAGCTTACTGAGTGCAGCAAAACCAGAGTTATCAGAAGAAGAACAGGCTTTCCTGGATGGCCCAGTAAATGAATTGTCACGCATGTCTAATGCATGGAAGATCAACCACGACTGGAGCATCATCCCGGATGAGATCATCCAGTACGTACTCGATAATGGCTTCCTTGGGATGATTATTCCAAAAAAATACGGCGGTCTTGATTTCTCTGCAGTAGCACAGTCTAGAGTTCTACTTAAGCTCAGCAACACAGGCAGTGGTATTAGTTACCTAGTAGGCGTACCTAATTCATTAGGTCCTGGTGAGCTATTAATTAAATACGGTACAGAAGAGCAAAAAGAATATTACCTACCACGTTTAGCTAGCGGTAAAGAAATCCCATGTTTCGCGCTAACAAGTCCAACCGCTGGGTCAGATGCAACATCGATTTCTGATACTGGTGTGGTTTGTATGGGCGAGCATGAAGGTGAACAAGTATTAGGTATCAAACTTAATTTCTCTAAGCGTTACATTACATTAGCGCCAATCGCTACATTGATTGGTTTGGCTTTCCGCTTACAAGATCCTGATGGATTAATTGGTGATACAGAAGACTACGGTATTACTTGTGCCCTAATCCCACGCTCTACTCCAGGCTTAGAAATTGGCCGTAGACACTTACCAATTGGCGATGCGTTCTTAAACGGTCCTATAAAGGGTGAAGATCTGTTTGTACCACTCGATTCTATTATCGGTGGCAAGGAAATGGCCGGTAAAGGCTGGCGTATGCTGGTTAACTGTTTATCAGTAGGCCGTGCAGTGACATTACCGACAACAGGTCAGGTTATCAGCAAGCGTTGTACTTTAGGTACTAGCTCTTATGCCAACCTACGTAGTCAGTTTGGCGTTAACATCGCTAAGTTCGAAGGCGTACAAAAGCCCCTCGCACGCATGGCTGGTTTAACGTACATCATTGAAGCAGCAAGTATTCAGACGATTCAATCAATCGTTGATGGCAACAAGCCAAGCGTACCTTCGGCCATACTTAAATATCACTGTACAGAAATGGCACGTCAATGTGTGATCGACGCAATGGATATTCACGGTGGCAAGGCTGTAATGAAAGGTCCGGGTAACTATATCTCTTCATTATACGAATCAGTACCGGTTGCGATTACGGTAGAAGGTGCAAACATTCTTACGCGTAACCTAATGATCTTTGGTCAAGGTGCAATCCGCTCTCATCCTTATGTATTAGATGAAATGGAATTAGCACATGCAGAAGACAATCAGGAGACATTGAAGAAGTTTGATACAGTTCTGTCATCGCATATTGGTTATGGCGCGACAAACTTCGCTCGCTCTTTAGTACTTGGCTTAGGCTTCCCTGGCGCGAGTATTAAAGAAAACAAAAACGCTGATCCTTACTACAAGCATATCAATCGCTTAAGTGGCATCTTCGCTTTAGCTGCTGATGCATCAATGCTAAGTCTTGGCGCTAAGCTTAAGTTCAAAGAAAACCTATCTGCACGTTTAGGCGATTTACTCAGCACCTTATTCCTCGCGAGTATGGTACTCAAGCATCACAAAGATACTGGGTATAATGAAGAAGAATGGCCGATTGTTCAGTGGTCTTTAGATCACCTGTTACATGAATACCAGATAGCTTTTGATGAATTAATGGCTAACTTCCCGAACCGCGCTGTCGCATTCATGGTTAAGAAAGCAGCTTTCCCGATTGGCGGAGGCTTCAAAGCACCAACTGATAACCTTGAAAAGAAAGTGGTAGAAGTAATCAGCACTAACAATGCATCAAGAGATCGTTTAACTGACGGACTATATATGGAGCTTGAAGAGCTGAACCCACTGGCACAGGCAAATAAGGTATTCCTTGATAGTCTTGAGTTACAACCGTTACAGGCAAAACTCAAAACCGCTATTAAAGACGGCACTCTGCCTAAAACCTTTGGCCAGGAGTTATTAGATGCAGCTGTTAAACAAGCTGTTATTACGGCCCAGGAAGCTGAGCAACTAAGCAATCATTACGCGGATGTGATGGGCGTTGTGAACGTAGATGACTTTGACGAGTCTGAATTAATTCGTGTTGCTTACAAAAAACCAAGAGCCAAGAAAGCAGCTCTTAAAAAAGCAGTTTAATGGCTTAACATTGAGCGCTTCGTAAAACAGAAGCGCTCAATAAAAAAACCAGTGTAATCGGTGATAAAGAACATTAAAAAGTCACCCCCCTACTTACAGGCTGTTTTTTAAAACAAGAAAAATTGTAATAAATAAATAGTAGTTAAAGAAAACAATTAGGAGAAATTAAATCATGGCAGAGATTGCCTTTTCGGATATCAAGTTGATTAACAAGATACCAGTTATAAAGAAAGCCGCTATTCTTGGCGCAGGCGTCATGGGCGCTCAGATTGCAGCACATTTTGCAAATGCAGGAATACCAGCATTACTATTCGATCTACCTGCTGAAGGTAAAGACAAAAGTGCGACAGCGACCGGTGCGATAAAAGCACTTGCCAAACAAAAGCCAGAGCCACTTGCTCTAGGCCGTTTAAGCAAATTACTGACGGCTTGTAACTACGATGACGATCTAGACAAACTAGATGATTGTGATTTAATTATCGAAGTTATCGCAGAACGCGCTGACTGGAAAATTGATCTTTACAAGAAGCTTGTTCCGCATCTGAATGAGAATACCATTCTTGCGAGTAACACTTCGGGTATCTCCATAGAGTTATTGGCAGAAGGTGTTCCAGATCAGTTTAAAGATCAGTTCCTCGGCATTCACTTCTTTAACCCACCACGTTATATGCCTTTGGTTGAAATCATCGGCCATCCGGGCACACGTGCGGATGTAATGGATAATGTTGAAGCATTCCTGGTTAGTACATTAGGTAAAGGCGTGGTTCGTGCTAAAGACACCACTAACTTTATCGCGAACCGTATCGGTGTATTCTCAATTTTAGTCACGCTTTATCACGCAGAACGTTTGGGCATTAACTTTGAAACAGTTGATGAACTTACAGGCGCGAAAATCGGCCGTCCTAAAAGTGCAACCCTACGTACAGCCGACGTTGTTGGTTTAGACACACTACGTCACGTTATTAATGGCGTAGTTGATAACCTAAAAGACGATCCTTGGGCTGACCTTTTCAAAGTACCCGCATGGATGGATACGTTAGTTGAAAATGGCGCACTGGGCTCAAAAACCAGAAAAGGTGTTTACAAGAAAGAAGGTAAAGACATTCTCGTATTCGAACCTAAAGATGGTTCGTACCGCAAACGTAAAGTGAAAATTCCGGGTAAAGTTGAAAAAGCTGTTAAAGATTTCAAAAACCCGGACAGACTTGCAAACCTACGCAGTATTAATGATCCACACGCAGAATTCCTTTGGTGTATTCACCGTGATGCAATGCATTACTGTGCGCACTTATTAGAAGACATTGCCGATAACGCACGCGATATCGACATGGCAATTCGTTGGGGCTTCGGCTGGAAACAAGGACCTTTTGAAATCTGGCAGTCTGCAGGCTGGAATAAAGTTGCAGGCATGATCAAAGAAGACATCGCAGCAGGCAAAACTCCTTGTGACCTCCCTCTTCCAAATTGGGTTTCTGAAATCGATGCGATACACAACGAAGAAGGCTCATGGTCTGCGAGCGCTAATGCTTATAAAGCACCATCGTCTCTAGATGTATACAAACGTCAGCGCTGGCCAGAAAGTGTCGTTGGAGCAAAGAAGCCAGAACAAAAAACTATCTTCGAAAACGATGCGTGCCACTTCTGGCTTACGGATGATGATATCGGTGTTATTAGTTTCAAAACTAAAATGCACACCATCAGCGATCCTGTTTTAGAAAGCTTAAATCAAGCGCTTGATATCAGTGAAAAGCAATTACGCGGCATGGTTATCTGGCATCCAGATGCGCCATTCAGCGCAGGTGCTGACCTTAAGTCATTTATGCCCGTTGCCATGAAAAGCATGCTCCCAGGCAATAATGGTCTGGATGAGTTATTAGCGAAATTCCAGGCTACATTATGTCGCCTGCGTAAATCTAATGTACCTGTCGTTTCAGGTGTTCAAGGACTAACACTGGGTGGTGGTTGCGAAATGATGATGCAAACCGACCGTGCAGTAGTCGCATTAGAAAGTTATATCGGTTTAGTTGAAGTCGGTGTTGGTTTAATCCCTGCAGCGAGTGGTTGCATGGAATTCGCACGACGCGCCAGCATTGCAGCCAAAGGCGGTGATGTATTTGAAGGCATCAAAAATGCGTTCGAAGTTATCGGCATGGGTAAGGTTGCGACCAGCGCACATCAGGCAAAAGACTTCGGCTTCTTACGTGAAACCGACATCATTGTGATGAACAAAGACGAAGTGCTTCACACTGCACTAGCTCAAGTTCGCGCATTAGATGCAGCAAACTACAGACCACAGCCAGAGCTACCGATTACAGCAGCAGGTCGTGGCGCCATTGCCAATATCAAAGCAGCGATGACGAATATGCACGCGGGTCAGTTTATCTCTGATTACGATATGGAAATCGGCGTAAAAGTGGCAGAAGCATTATGTGGCGGTGATGTTGATACTGGCACACCACTGACTGAAGAATGGTATTTACGCAAAGAGCGCGAAGGTTTCCGTAGTCTAATCAAGAACCTTAAAACGCATAAACGTGTTAAGCACATGCTAGATACTGGCAAGCCGCTACGTAACTAAAAATGCAACTGTAAAGCATACTCATTAATAAAAATGACACCCCCCCTACTTATAGGCACTTTTTTTAGTGATCGAATAAGTAGGGAGGCTAATAAGATAGGAAGATATTAAAAATGACAGAACAAGCATATATCGTTGCTGCAAGAAGAACCCCAGTTGGTAAAGCGCCACGTGGTGTTTTTAGCACAACTCGACCAGATGATTTACTGGTTCATGTATTAAAAGGCGCAATCGAAGATTGTGGCGGATTAAAAGGGCAACAAATCGATGACCTCGTTATCGGTTGTGCAATGCCAGAAGCAGAGCAAGGTCTCAACGTCGCACGGATCGCAGGATTACTTGCGGGATTACCTGAAAGCGTACCGGGTTACACCGTCAACCGTTTTTGTGCATCGGGACTTCAAAGTGTTGCGAATGCAGCAGATCAGATTCGTTTGGGCGAAGCGGATATCGTCATCGCAGGCGGTCTGGAATCAATGAGCATCGTGCCGATGATGGGCCACAAGGTTTCAATGAACCCAGCAATCTTTGAGAACGATGATGTTGCGATTGCCTACGGCATGGGAATCACCGCAGAAAACGTCGCAAAGAAATGGAAAGTTAGCCGTGAAGCGCAAGATGAATTCGCACTAAACAGCCATTTGAAAGCACTAGCCGCTCAAGAAGCTGGCCACTTCAATGCAGAGATACTGCCGTTTGAAGTACAACAACACGTACCGGGCGCTGATGGTACCGTACAAATTATCAAGAAAATGGTATCTGCAGACGAAGGACCACGTGCAGGCAGTACGCTTGAAGGTCTTGCAAAGCTACGTCCTGTATTTGCTGCAGAAGGCAGTGTAACGGCAGGTAACAGCTCACAGATGAGTGATGGCGCAGGCGCAGTGGTACTGATGAGCGAATCTAAAATGAAAGAGCTTGGCCTAGAGCCACTAGCACGTTTCGTAGGTTACTCCGTTGCAGGTGTTCCACCAGAAATTATGGGTATCGGGCCGAAAGAAGCGATTCCAAAACTACTCAAGCAAACAGGCGTTAGCTTAAATAGCGTTGACTGGATCGAGCTTAACGAAGCATTCGCAGCTCAAGCACTTGCGGTAATGCAAGAAGTTAACCTAGACCCAAGTAAAGTAAACCCACTTGGTGGCGCAATCGCATGGGGACATCCTTTGGGGGCAACTGGCGCAGTGCGTACCGCGACTATGGTTCATGGTTTGCAACGCACTGGCGGATCACATGGCATGGTTTCTATGTGTATTGGAACAGGAATGGGAGCGGCAGGGCTGTTCGAACGTTGCTAAATTGTTTTTGGATTAAAATGGCTTGAATCTCCTACCTTCTCCTTAAAAACTCGCAAAATAGTCATACTATTCTGCTCGCTTTTATGAAGAAGGTAGAAAATTACGCTCATTTTTCTCTCAACAAATTCGGATATAAAGATATACCTACATAAGAACACTAATTAGTAAAAAGCGTAACACGCAAAGTGGCGGGGGGGATTTTCTTCTTGCCGAACCTCGCCACTTTGTTTTTTATTTCTGTTTTTTTATTCATGCTTACTTTGTGTTTATTCATTTATAGTTTATTCATATAAGCATTCAATTCGCTGTATTCTCTTCGTTTAACAAAAACGTTTAAAAAGGCTAACTATGACCAACCCTCTAAAGTTTATTGATAAAACCGTATTCGTTGCTGGTGGCACCAGTGGCATCAATTTTGGTATTGCGGAAAACTTCGCAGCTTGCGGTGCAAATGTCGCTGTAATGAGCCGATCAGAAGACAAGGTCAATGCAGCCGTTGAAAAACTCCAGAGTTATGGCACTAAGGCATTAGGCTTTTCAGCCGATGTACGCGATTACGATGCCGTTGCAAACGCACTTGCAGAAACCGAAAAACTGTTTGGTAAAATTGATGTATTGATATCCGGTGCGGCAGGTAACTTTCCCGCAAAAGCCAGCGATATGTCACCCAACGCCTTTAAATCAGTAGTCGACATTGACCTGCTTGGTAGCTACCACGTATTACGTGCAGCCTACCCTCACTTGAAAAAGCCTGGGGCATCAGTCGTTAATATCTCAGCGCCACAAGCATTTGTACCAATGCAATTACAATCCCACGTATGTGCCGCCAAAGCAGGCGTTGATATGCTAACGCGCGTTCTTGCGATGGAATGGGGCGCAGAAAAAATCAGAGTCAATTCAATCGTACCTGGTCCGATTCAAAACACAGAAGGCATGGCGCGATTAGCCCCTTCTGAAAAAATGATTGATGCCGTAAAGCATTCAGTACCGTTACAAGAACTAGGCACTGCAGACGATATCGCCAATGCAGCGATGTTCTTATCATCACCAATGGCAAGCTACATCAGTGGCGTGGTATTACCTGTTGACGGTGGCTGGTCACTGAATGGCGCGGGACAGATGATGGATACTTTGGCTCGGCAGTTGGCTAAATAAGAAATTTCAAAAAAAGTACTCATAAGTAGGGGGGGTGACTATTGATTGTATTAGTCTCCTCCCCTTAGACTTCTTTTAAATCTAAAGTAGTACCTCCTTCAACTCTAACAACCTGATAAAAAACAACTTTATTATCAATATGCTTTTTGCATAAAAATTTATACCTCTCTATGTCTTTCGGTATACATTTCAAACCAAACACTATTCTCGACAACTTTCCTGGCAAGGGGTATGTTCCAAATTTTTCTCTCATGTATCTCCATTCTTTTTCATACCTCCAATCATTAGTTTTTGTGAATAGTACCGATTGAATTTGAGAATCATTTATTTCGATACGGTTTTTTAACTTTGTCTGACCATATTCATCTATATAATAATCTAGTGCGTTCTTAAGACCTTTTGATAAATCAACTTTTAACGCTTGATCTGAGTACTTCACTGGCTGGAAATACTCTTCATTAGATAAATCAGAACCTTCATTGGCATCAAACCCGTATGCAAGTCCTTTATGGTCTTCTCCATAATGAGACCACATAAGCATATTAAGAGGGTCTTCAGAAAGACTAAATATCCCAACCTTATCTAAAAACTTAAAAAGGGAATTAGTCTGTCCTTTAGGGTCACTAAATCCATTATGCCCAATACTATGGTAAAAATTATTCGCAACTTTGTATTTTTTATCTAAAGTTTTTGCTTTCTTTATTTTATTTAGTAGTAACTTTATTGATCTTCCTTGAATACTAAAAAAACTTTCACCGCTTACATGACTTTGATTAGCAGCCATAACAAATCCAGTGAGTTGATTAGTTTTTATTTTGTCGATATGGCCTTTTAATTGAGCATCAGTAAATGCTGGTATATCACATTCAAATGGGTCATTTAAAGAACTTGGTTTAGCCGCCCATATTTCTTTTTTAATAAGAAAATTCTCAGTCCATTCACTGATTCCGCGATATTTATAATACATCTTGCGAACACTCCTTAACATAAAGCAGTTAATCAAACGAACCTATCAAGAATATCCATGGAGGTTTCTAAAAAAATACGACGAACTTTATTAGATTACTAGTAATTAAATACCGATAGTATTGTCGATGCTCTATTTCTTAGATAGCTTTAGATTAAAAGTTCTTATTGATTATTATTAAACTCGAATATCGTAACCTGCACTTTTAAGTTCTTTAATAATTGCATAACCTTGTGCATCGATTGAGTCATCTACTTTTTTGTATACAAGCCCAGCAAGATCACTTGGAATGGAAACCTCACCTTTATGAAGACAACAAACTCTAGAGCGCCCCAATTTACCTATAAAATAGCCAAATTCAAAAATAACATTTGGTCTAGCTCGATATTCAGTAATTCTAGAATCCTCATCAACATCTATTTGATCTGTAGTCATTGATATTTCATCTGGAGTTAAAAGTATAAAAGCAAACCCAACATCACTGTTCTCTTCGAACTTTTCTATAACAGTATTACCGTTATCAGCTTGTCTATGTAAAACCACTGGTTCCAAACCAATTTCATGGATAAATCGTTCAACATCTGCTTTCAACTGAGAATCATGACCATGAACAATGAATACTTTGTTCGATAAAGCAGGAGAAGAGTTTTCACTCTCTTCTAACTTCAGTTCACCATATAGATCTTCGATAAGTGCACTTTTCGTATTATCTAAAGCTGCTAATAAAGATGATTTAACTTCTTCAAATTTCACAAAATAATTTCCAGAAGTACCAATATTGACAGCTTTATATGCTAGTTTCACCGCTGGAGAATCACTTGCCATTGATCTATCTATTATGTTTTTAACTCTAGTTTTCCATTCTAACCACTCTGGAGTATCATCCCCTCCAAATTCACCTGGATAAGATTCATTTGGATAACAAAAGTTCTTCTCAGTAAACTCTTCTCCAACTTCAACTAGTTTTTCTATTACTTTGATCTTACTATCCATAATTGCCTTGGTTCACGAAAAAACATATAACTGTCTATAAGAAAATCCATTTCCGTTTTTCAATACTTTTATTAGGTTTACTCCCTGTTTATTGTCTTACTAAAGCAGTCCATAAGTATTAAATTACATAAGTATGTCAGGTTTTTTTCTATTTTCACTATTTATTTATTTGTTATAAAGAAGTGCCTAAAAGGTGGGGGGGTGACCTATTGAGAAAATTGAATAGGTCCCCCCCCTACTTATAGGCTATTTATTACTTACCTTTCAACTCCATCGCCATACGATACAACTCATTCTTCTTTCTACCCGTTATCTTCGACGCTATTGCAGCGGCCTGTTTAACTGGTAATTCATCCAGCAATATGGTGAGTAATTCTTCACTCGAACTATTAATTGCATCGCTGTCGGTTTCTTCTTCGTGTCCATCGACCATTAACACAAATTCGCCTTTTTGATGCATAGGGTCTGCATTTATCCAATCCAGCAAACCTTCTAAGTCACCACGGAATACTTGTTCGTATAGTTTGGTTAATTCGCGCGCTAGTACGACTTTTCTCTCTGCGCCAAAGATGGTGTGCATGGCTGCGATGGTGTCGTCGATTCTATGGCTGGATTCGTAATACACCTGAGTGCGGGTTTCTTTGGCATTGGCTTGTAATGCTTTGTTTCTGCCAACTGATTTAGCCGGTAGAAAGCCTTCGAAGGTGAAGCGATCTGTAGGTAAGCCTGCGATTGAAAGTGCGGTGATTATGGCACTCGCACCCGGGATGGGTTCTATTCTGTAATTCTCTGAGCCCAACTCATTTACCAAGTGATAACCGGGATCACTTATCAGTGGTGTCCCTGCGTCGCTTACGAGCGCGATGTTCTCACCTGCATCTAACCAGTTTTTAATCTGTGCAATTTTGTGTTGTTCATTATGATCATGCAGTGCTTGCAGATCGGCTTGAATGCCGAAATGCGTGAGTAACTTACGCGTATTTCGGGTGTCTTCAGCACAGACTTTATCGACCTTTTTTAAAGTCTCGATAGCGCGATGTGTAATATCACCCAGGTTACCAATGGGGGTCGCTACAATATATAAAATTCCGCTGTTCGTGTCTGTGTTTTTTGTTGTCATTAATGATATTCTTACTTGAAATTGGGTAAATATTGTACATTTTTAAAAACGTGCTAGCTAAAATCAAAGTGCTAAGCAAGTAATGTACACGCTAAAAAATACAAACTAAATAAAGCATATAAATGGGGATTTATTATGAAATGCAAATTGGCTAAAACCAAGAAACTGAGCTTGTTACCAGTCTCATTACTTTTTGCCGTTGTGGTTCTAGGAGGCTGTGCCTCGTTACCAAATATTGTACCGCAATTACCTTCACCCCGAGCTGATAATTACTCTTTGCCTGCGGGTCAGGATATTGGTCGTGCGAATGCTTTTTTAACTCAGGGTAAAAAACGTGAAGCGGCGGCGGCTTATTTTGAAGCATCTAATAATTACCGTTCGCCAGAGCGCGAAAGACTGATTTTACAAGCCGCTGAACTTGCAGCGGTATTAAAAGATACGCCACTGACACAACGCTATTTAGCTCCGGTTAATTACGCGAATTTAAACGCTGAAAATCAGGCGCGTTTCCGCTTTACCCAGGCACAGCTTGCGTTAAATGATAATAACTACCGCGAGACATTACGCATTCTGCCACAGCGTGTGAATACCTTGCCGATGGAGCTTGGCACTAAAATCTTGAATGCGCGTATGAGTGCGGCGCAATCGAGCGGTGACAAACTGGCATTGGTGCAAGAGTTAGTGCTGCAAGAGTCTAGCCTTAAAGAGCAGCATCAGATTGATCTTAATCACGATCGTATCTGGAATCATGCGCAACAAATCCCTAATTTTCAGCTGGATGAAGGCATCGGCAGAATCAATCATCCTGTACTCAAAAGCTGGTTGACGCTGGCGAAGCTTGGAAAAATTTCAAAGAGCAATACTGCGAGTGCTAAGACGTCTCTGCGTGGTGATACGGCTAAATGGTTACAACAAAATCCGAATCACCCCGGTAAAAGTAAAGCGATTGAGTTGTTGAATGTTGTGCCATCAACGACGGTTACGCCCTACCAGACTGATGCTACAACAAGCACAACGAATAGCACTGTTGCCGCTGCTAAACCAAGTCAATCAAGCAGCTCTAAAAAACAAATCGCGGTGCTTTTACCGTTAACCGGCAATCTTTCTGGAATCGGTAAAACCTTGTTGAGCGGGATTCAGGATGCGCACAAGTTGAACCCTAACAACAGCGAATTAAAAGTGCTGAATACGGCAAGTGGCAGCATTGATGGCATTTACAGAACGGCATTAAATGGCGGCGCTCAAACGGTCATAGGACCATTCATTAAACCTGCATTGAGCAGCTTATCGAGAAGCACGATTCCTGTGCCTACGATTGGCTTGAATTACGTCGAAGGCTTACAGAATACATCTGGCAATTTATACCAGTTTGGCTTATCACCCGAAGATGAAGCGAGACAGATTGTGGATTATGCGATGAGTAAAGGTTTACAACGCGTAGCTATCTTAACGCCAGATTCTGACTGGGGTAATCGCCTACACGATGCAATGCGCAGAGCGACGATTGAGAAACAAGGCAAGGTTGTGATGAGTGAAAGCTTCCGCAATAGCGCGATTAGCTATGCAAAACCCGCAGAGAGTATCGGCGCACGCGAAAACGAACTTGATGCGATTTTGGTGGCTGCATCTCCGACTCAAATAAGACGTTTATACCCTGATTTACGCCAGAAGATTCGCGCATTGCCTGTTTACGCAACATCGCATGTATACAGCGGTTTGCCAGACACGGATAAAGACTCTGTTCTGGAAGGTTTAGTCTTCACCGAAACGCCTTGGGTACTGGATAGCGCAAGTCGTCAAAATTCTGCATCTAGCGCCTTCCCGCGTTTGTATGCGATGGGTATGGACGCTTACAAGCTTTCATCAAGCACTGAATCTCTTAAAGCCTACGGCAGTACTGTTAGTGGCAAAACAGGAACGATTAGCCTTGAGAAAGATGGAAGCTTCCATCGTAAATCCGGTTTAGCGCGATTCAATAAAGGCGTGGCGATGCCATTTGGCGGTTAGGTGTATCAATACGCCAATAAGCAATTAATGACACGCTAATGCCAAAGCAATTATCTTTATTTGCGAAGCAGTTGAATAAGTTAAAGTCGCTGAAATCTGGTGTAACTAATCCTGCTAAAAAGCAACTGACGGCTAAACGCAAAAAAGGCAATCTGGCGGAAGAGATCGCCTGTGACTATTTGCTTAAAAAAGGGCTGATTCTCAAACAGCAGAATTTCAATACACCTGCGGGTGAGGTTGATTTGATTATGTTAGATGCTAGAACCGGCAATAATAGCAACTCCGATGAGACACTGGTTTTCATAGAAGTGCGCTACCGTAAAAATGCAGATTTTGGTGGAGCTGCCGCCAGTGTCACACCAAAAAAACAGCAACGAATCATTAAAGCCGCCCTTGCCTATCAGCAGCAGAATGCGCCCCAATCGTCTATGCGTTTTGACGTGGTTGCTATAGAAGGCGATAATATAAACGATAACCCGAAAATCGACTGGATAGAAAATGCTTTCAGTGGTTTTTGAATGTGAAAATAAAACGTAGATAAATACGAAATCGATAAGCAAATAATGAACAGCAACGTTAACTTTTATGAATAACTCGCGCATCGACTTCCTCAGGGAAGCGGCACCTTACATCCACAAACATCGTGGCAAAATTTTTGTCATCGCCTTTGCCGGTGAGGTTATCGAGAACGAGAAATTTTCACAACTCATTAAAGATATCGCGATCCTGTCAGCGCTTGGCACTCAAATTGTTTTGGTTCACGGCGCACGTCCGCAAGTCGATAGACATCTTCAAGCACTCGATCATGATATTCAAGTGGTTGATGATATGCGCGTGACTGATAGCGTCACTCTGCAAACAGCCAAAGAAGCCATTGGCGCATTGCGCGTTGAGATAGAAAACCAGTTGAGCCATGCACTGAGCATGCCACCTGTGGTGAATGAAAGCCTGGGTGTGCTATCGGGTAATTTTATTACGGCACAACCGTTAGGAATTCATAACGGTACTGATTTTCAACACACCGGAACGGTAAGAAAAATCAACGCCAAGCTGATCAAACAATTAACCGCTGCAGGAAGTATCGTTTTATTGTCATCACTCGGGTTTTCACCGTCTGGAGAAGCGTTCAATCTACGCTATGAAGATGTGGCAAGTTTTGCCGCAAAATCCTTACAGGCTGACAAACTGATCTTTATCCATGCGGATGCGGCAACCCCTACACTCGATATAGACTTGCAACAACTGGATAGTTTTATCGAAGCGAATCCGGAGCAAAGTCGTTTGCTCAACCACATTAAAGCCGCAATGAATGATGGCGTTGAACGCGTCCATCTGGTCAGCACCGAAACCAAAGATGGTTTGTTGTTAGAGATTTATACACGCGATGGTATCGGCACCATGTTTAACGCCAGCCAGTATGAAAATATCCGTCAAGCAAAAATCGAAGACGTCAGCGGAATTATCGATGTGATCGAACCGCTGGAATTAAAAGGTGCCCTAATCAAACGTTCTCGCGAACAGCTGGAACTAGAAATCGATAAATTCAGCGTCATAGAACGCGATGGAAAAATCATCGCCTGCGCAGCCTTATATTTAATCGCAAATACCAATATGGGCGAACTCGCCTGCCTTGCCGTTCACCCAGATTATAAAGGCGGAGAACGTGGCGACAGACTGCTGAAGCGCATTAGTCAGGAAGCGATGAATCGAAAACTCAGTCAGTTGCTGGTTTTGACAACCCAATCGATAGACTGGTTTAAAGAGCGTGGGTTTGAACCCGGCGAGGTTGAAGATTTACCTGATCAGAAAAAGGCGCTGTATAATTTTCAGCGAAAGTCGAAGATTCTATTGAAAGAATTGTTGATTAAAACCTGATACTCGCCTTTCTTTAATATATTTAAATAAAGCCACCCTTGCTTATCGGCACTTTTTAATGGAGTAACGTGAAAATGACTACTAAAGACATTTTTAACTTCATCCAGATTTCTGATGTTATCAGCACGTCAGGCCAACCTACCCCTTTCGAATTCGAAGTTATTGCGGATGCCGGTTTTCAGCACGTAATAAATCTTGCCATGCATGATTCAGATAATGCCTTACCCGAAGAAGGTAGTTATGTAGCAGAAGCAGGAATGAACTACTTTCATATTCCAGTCCCGTTTGATGCCCCAACGATAGATCATCTCCAATTATTTCTTAAACAAATGAGCATTTTAGAAGGTGATAAAATCTGGGTGCACTGCGCTTTAAACCATAGGATTTCAGCTTTTATGCAGCACTACCAACGCAGTGTAATGCATCGAACTGATGATGAGATTATCCCAATGGTATCCAGCTGGGAGCCTAGTGAAGTTTGGCAGGAATTTATTAAGCTTGATTTAAAGGATGACTAATTAAAAAAAGGCCTATATACACGCAAAGTTCTAGTATCTCCTTTCAGTCGAGCTATAACTAAGCTTTTGCATAAATTCGTTCTAACGTTTTAAAAAACAAAACGAGAACTCATTCAAATAGGGGGGTGACTTAATTTTAGTCACCCCCCTACTTAGAGGCACTTTTTCTTCGTTGTTTAAATGAATACTAACTAAGGTTAGCTTTCAAAAACTCAGTAGTCCTCTTCCATGCAGTTGCAGCATCTTCAGCGTCGTATCTTGCACCTGTTGGATTTGCGAAAGCGTGATTGGCGTCGTACCAATTCACTGATAATGAATCCTTCTTGCCTGCTTTTTCCATTTCAGCTTCGAAGCCTCCGACCATTTCTTTATTGATGTTTTGATCTTGAGTACCGAAGTGGCCAAGTACTGGGCCTTTTAGTGATTTAAGTTGATCTGCTTTTTGGGTGACATAACCGTAGTAAACGATGGTTGCATCGACAGGTGTTGCGATTGAGGCGTTCACAGACCAACCGCCACCGAAGCACCAACCCATGGTGCCCACTTTGCCATTAGATTGTTTGTGATTTTTAAGGTAATCAACCCAACCCACTAAGGTTTCGGTTGCCTTGTCTCCATCAACGGCTGACATTAATGCTTTCGCTGATGGCGCATCTGTTCCGACTTTACCGCCATATAAATCTACTGCTAAAGCGACATAACCCATTTCTGCCAGTTCGGCAGCGACCGCTTTGATTTGATCATTTAAACCCCACCACTCATGAATCAATAAGACTGTGGGTGCTTTTTCTGCTTTGGGTAAAGCGATTGCGGCACTGACTTCTGTGCCATCTGCTAGTTTAATCGATACATTATCAAGCTTTGCCGCAGCTGCCTGAGATAGCTCAGGAAAGGCCAGTACTGATGCCAACGGTAAACTCGCTAGCCCTTTTAAGAATAAACGTCTGTCTTCTGGTTTTACTTTTATTTCTGGTAGATGACTCTGATCACCACACCCGTCTAAATCACACATTTACAATCTCCCGTATTTATTCAATGAATTAATCAATTTTTGTTAACTGCAAATATCTTCTTCTATCAAGAATTCTAGTACAGAGTTGAGAAATTAATACGTAAATATGAAAGTTAGACTGCAAAAAAAGGGGCTATAAGTAGGGGGGTGTGTTTGAATAAAAGCAGAACTTGAGCGCCCTGCTTTTATTCGGGCACTATTGCATGCCTTGAAAAATTATTTTCTATTAACTTGATGAAGCTAAAAACTCAGCAATTGCCTTAATTTCTTCATCAGTAACAGCTGCCATAATGCCTTTCATGACTGCTGATTGACCATTACTGCGCGCGCCGCTTTTAATATCTTTCATTTGTTGTTCTGTGTATTCCTTGCTTTGACCTACAACCTTTGGATACGCAGGCGCAATTGGGCTCTTACCGTCAGCACCATGACATGCCAGACAACCTTTAGACGCATACAAAGCCTCTCCATCAGCGGCGAACACACTCGGACTCATAACAAGCATTAAGGTAGTTGCTAATAATATTTTTTTTGACATTGTTGATCACTCCAAAGTGGGTTTAGTTTAAGTTCTTTGTGCATCTTAGTGGGACTCCACTGTAAAAGCCTTGAGGTATATCAAGCGCTCATTCAGCTGAAACTGGAACGTTGATTTTTAATTTTCCGGCTTTTTCAAATTCCAGAGTGACTAAAACCTCTCCGTCTTGTTTGATCACATCATGGTTAATATTCATAAACATTAAATGATATGACATCGGTTTTAATATCAACTGAGCCCCTGGCTCGAATACATAATCTTCGACATGATTCATTTTTGCCATGCCATCTATGATCTCTGACTTATGTAGCATAATCATGCCTGCATCAGAACTGATGTTGATGAGGGTATCCTGAACATTTCCAGTATTTTCAATAACTCCATACGCCGCAGCGCTTGTTGCAACAGGGGGAGGTAAAATCACACGCAGCTGCTGTGTAGAAATAGTAGAACTATTGTCTGCCATTACATTTACCGTACAGCTTACAAAAACGAATAACCAAAAAAGTCTTTTGATCGCATCTATCATTCGCGTATTTTTATTCATTGATTAACATCCTTATTTTATGCGCAAAGTCATCTCTGGGGGTTCCTGTGTATTCCAAGCTTCTGGTGTAACCCTCCTTATCTATAAGGTAAAGCACAACAGTGTGTGAAAAGAGTGACGCTTTTTCATTTGTGTCGCTGGTTTTTTGTGGGGTTGTTCTTCTAATTTCTTTGGTGGCAACTTTGCCTTCAGAAAGATCACTATATTCGGCTTTATACAACGATGTTATGTGTTTGATTTGTTCGTTTGAACCTGACAAACCGATAAAATCTTTATTGAAAAATTGAACAAATGCTTTTAAATGCTCAGGGGTATCATAATCAGGATCAATCGTTACAAAGATAAAACGACTCTGTTCTTGTTCTTCTTTTGATAAGTTACTGTAAAGCTTTTTCAAATACCCTAAGGTAAACGGACAGATATCTGCACAATTGGTATAACCAAAGGCCAGTACAACCGTTTTGCCTTTATAGTCTGCAAACGTTACGTTGTTGCCATCACTATCTACAGCCGTAAAATCCCCACCTACACCACTTAATATGGGCAAGCTCATTTGATTGGCCAACGATATTTGAGAGGGGCCAAATATCATTAGAGCCATGACTAAATTTTTGATTATCTTTAACATACCAAGCCCATCCATGGAGCGGTTACAGGAAGTAGATGTTCTTCAGTGATTGAGATTACTTCCCATGATTGATCGGTTTTAATGTGTACTTTAATTTCTTGATGAATTCGGGCAATTACTGGCTTACCTTTCGGGCTAGTGCCTTTCCATTCGAGGATAAGATCAATAACAAAAGTATTTGATTCATTGTCTTGATTTTTAATATCTAGAGAACGTAGTAGGTGACCACCCTTTGCAAGGAGTTGCCTTCTTTTTACTAATATTGAAGGTATCGAATCTTCTGAATGATCCGACCCCATATTCAGTGAATATGTCGCTTTATCTAACCACGCTGATCCATTCATTGTGGGTTTTAATATTTTCACGCCATCAATATAGGCTAACCATGCATAGGTAAACTCCCTCACCTTGTAATGCGAGCGATTGTATTGATGTGTCTTTGCCTTTTTTGTATCTACAGTTTTTGTATCTGCGTTTTCTGTATCTGCGCTTTGTATCGTTTCACTTTTATTTCTGCTGATGGTTTTTATCAGAGGCTGATTTTCATTAAGCAGAAAAGTGTTTTTAAACACAAAGGTTTCATCGAGTAATTGCGTCTGCAATTCATTTTTCACGCTATGTATAAATTTTGATTTAACGTTGAACTGATAACCATTGTCGTTTTCAAGTTTGAGCAAGTCATTACTAGTGATCAGTATTTGAGAAATATTCTTAGGATATTGAGATCGATAATCACTCCATTGATCTCCAGTATTTTTAGTGTTGAAACTAGATTGTCTATCTTCAGCCTGATTATCAGTAATCAAACTTCCATACCAATTCATAATCACCACGGCGATGGTATTTAGTGACGTACTATATTCGCTACGATCTTCTATTTTAGAGGGAGCTGCATGAGCAACTCCCGCTAAAACTTGAGGAATAAATAGTGGCATAAAGAGTGACAAAAAGAGTGCCATAAAGGTAATGATGCTTGTTAATTTCATGGCTATTTCCTATCAATCTAAGCTGCTATTAAACAATAGGACCTGCTTTTTGTACCTGCTCCATCAGATCATTATTCCATTCACCTTCAACAGACACATGACCTAAGGCGCCCAACATAACCGCTTCAATTAAGTTGTGGTTTACATAGGCATAAACACCGGGCTGCTTGAAGGTATACATTGCTGCACCTGCTTCACCACCAAGAATCGACCATGTTTCTCTGTCTACTGTTGGTGTGTTATTAAACGAGCCACCTGGCCAGACCAGATCACCATGTCCGCCAATCAAATGGATACGTGTATCTTCATTGGCTTGCGAATGAAGGAATAAAACAGTCTCTCCAACTTTTGCTGTCATCGCGTTATCGCCAGTTAACGCACCGACTTTGCCATTAAACGTAATATGCGTTGGATTCAATCCTTCCATGATTTTCAATGTATCTCCCATTGCTGCTATTGGAGAACTGTAACGCTTATATTTGCCTGTCTTATCATCAAAAGGAACGTACCAACCCTGTTCACCGATATAATAAACTTTGTCGTAGGTAACTGATTTTCCGTTGTTATCTTTCAAACCATCGCGAGGTAATACTAAAAGTGCACCGTACATTCCTGTTACAACATGATAAGGAATCATGATGCCACCAGGTGCACAGTGATAAACAAATACGCCTGGTCTATCACATTTAATACGAAGAATTGTTTGCTGACCTGGTGCAACGTGAGTTAACCCACCTCCACCTAATGCTCCCGTTGAAGCATGGAAGTCAATATTATGTGTCATCGTATTAGTTAGAGGATTTCTGAGCGTTAACTCAAGATAGTCACCTTCATGAACAACCATCATTGGTCCAGGATTTGTACCATTGAATGTCATCGCCTGAACAAATACTCCTGGCTTTATTTCAATCTCTTTTTCTTCGATATCCATCACCACCTGAACCACTTTTGGTCCACCTTTAGCGACTTGGTCGTGCTCAGGTAAAAACGGAGGGTTTACAAGTTTTTGAGAAACTCTCTCCAAATCTTTAACATTTGCTTCTACACCGATTTCACCAATTTTGGTGGGTGCTTCAGCAACGGCAGAAGAGCTAGTTACTAGGGCCGCTGATGTAGCAGCAATCGCGGAAAGTAAAAAATCTCTCCTTTTCATTTGCATCATTTGTTTCACTTTATACTCCAATAAGTTTGTATGTCTGAATTCAGGAGTAGTATGAGGTTAAAAGAAGGAGCACCTCCTTGATGTAAATCAACGGCTCCTCTTTATAAGTTGATAAATATCAAACTATAGAGATTAACGGAAAGATGATTGGAAGCATTCTTTTTGAATATGAAGCTGCTGTTTTAAATCTTCGCACACAATACAAATGTAGCTTCTGGTTTGATCACTCGACCTACATCAAATCACAGGACTATATTTAGACAATCAGTTTTGTTAAGGAAGTAAAGAGATTAAAAGACGAGCCTTTAAACGAATCAAAAACTAGTCATAGTTTTGATTTGTGGTGCAGATTTAAAATAAAAAAAGAACTTTGCTATCACTAAAATAAGTTAATAAAAGACGATAGTTATATTAAAGACGATAGTTAAATTAAAGATTTCATTAATTTCTATTAAATGAATAACATTTCTCTTAGTTTAGACGGATCTTTAACAAGGATATGTTCATCATATACTTCTATTAATTCATCTTGTGAAAGGCTTTTCAGAGTACGTGAAAATGTTTCAGGGGTGACTGAAATTCTGGAAGCAATGATACGTTTAGGCGCACCCAAGATTACTTTGGTTTCTTCAACACTTCCATGAGGAATATCTTCAAGCAAATAACTGATCAAACGATAGGACGCATTGTGCAGGCTTAAGCGCTCCATTTCATTCATCAACCAATGCAAGCGAGCACTTAATCGACCAATGACTTTGAGACAGGCTTCGGATGAATTGCTCAACACCTGTATATATTTTTCAGCATTAATACGAAGTACTTTGGCATTACTCAACGCTTTTGCATTAACCGGATAGCCCTCCATGCCGTTTAAAATAATCACTTCCGCGAATGTATTGCCAGGATTGATGATATCGACGACTTTCTGCGTTCCTTCAAATGACAATAAGCTTATCTTGATCTTACCTTCAACCAGCAAGAAAAATTCGGTTGCCGGTTGCTTTTGTGAAAACAGAATTTCACCGGCACTCAATTCACAGACAGAAGTCCCCTGCAAGATCGTCGCAAAATCGCCTTCTTCAATATCCATAAACAGGTAATTGCTACGCATCGCTTCTTTATATTCAGGGTTTAAAACTTGCATTGCTATCCTTCGATTGATTATTCATTTTATAGCGATCATTTAAGCCTTTCAGTGCTATCAAAAGAGTATACCGAATCACTGCATAGTTGTAATAACTTGATCAACATCAAGGTCATCCTTATTTCATCACTACTATCCAAACTCGTAAACCATGAAGCGCACATTTTTGTTGCTTATTTTTAGATTGCGTTTTCAATTACGTTTTCAAATTAAGAGCAAGTGTTGACGGAGACTTTTCATGATCTTTTCTACTAGCTGAAATCATTCATCGATCGTAGCCTTAAAAAAGTGCCTCAAAGGTGGGGGGTGCCTTTACACATTCCGGAATGAATTAACAACAGTGCCTTTGTTCGTAGCAAAGAATATTCACTGCCGAATTGATTTTTATCAATTAATTTTTATTAGCTATAGACCACTTGATGCACATCAAGGCTAGCCGAGTCCTATGTGGATACAGTCGCGGCAACTATTAATGGACTGGAGTGTATATTGCTATGAGAGAGACCTTTACAAAAGGTATGGCTCGCAACATTTATTATGGAGGAGGGGTTTTCTTCTTCCTGGTACTTATTGGATTAACCGTGGATACGGTGAGAGGCCTACCAAAAACCGATAATTCACAGAACCTTACCGAGGAAGTCGCAGCGGGTAAGAGACTGTGGGAAATAAATAACTGCATTGGATGCCACACTTTATTGGGAGAAGGCGCTTACTTTGCACCTGAACTGGGTAATGTTTACACCCGATTTGGCGAAAGCACTGATGCAATCAAAGGCTTTATTATGAGCCGTCCTAAAGATGGTATTCCGGGTCGACGCAGCATGCCGCAATTCAACTTTACTCCTGATGAGTTAGAAGAAATTGCGCAGTTTCTTAAGTACGTTGATGGCATTAAAGTCGCCAGAGACTGGCCACCAAATAAAGAAGGGTAAGGGAGAAATCACATGAAATATCAATCACAATCCATAGCAAAGCTGTATTTTATTGCCGCTATTGGACTCTTCGTGGGACAAATCCTTTTTGGTGTCACGCTGGGTCTTCAATATGTCATCGGTGATTTCCTATTCCCCGAGATTCCTTTTAACGTGGCACGTATGGTTCACACCAACCTATTAATCGTTTGGCTTCTGTTTGGCTTTATGGGTTCGGCTTATTATCTGGTTCCTGAAGAATCAGAGCGTGAGCTTTACGCCCCTTGGCTGGCCAAGTTAATGTTCTGGATATTCTTAATCGCTGGCGCGTTAACCATTCTTGGTTACTTGATGGTGCCTTATGCAACCTTGGCAGAAATCACCATGAATGATTTATTGCCAACCATGGGACGAGAGTTTTTAGAGCAACCAACTATTACTAAAATAGGCATCGTTATTGTTGCACTGGCTTTCTTGTTCAATATCGGCATGACCATTCTTACTGGTCGTAAAACTGTTATCTCGCTGGTTTTATTGACGGGCTTAATTGGTCTTGCAGTGTTCTTCCTGTTCTCATTCTACAACCCAGACAACGTGGTTATGGATAAGTACTTCTGGTGGTTTGTGGTACATCTATGGGTTGAAGGTGTATGGGAATTAATCATGGCTGCAATGCTGGCTTATGTATTGATTAAGGTTACAGGTGTTGACCGCGAAGTTATCGAAAAATGGTTATACATCATTATCGCGATGGCATTGATCTCTGGCCTAATCGGCACAGGTCATCACTTCTTCTGGATTGGTGCACCGGATTACTGGCAGTGGTTGGGATCTATATTCTCTGCAATCGAGCCAATTCCATTCTTCATGATGACTTTATTTGCCTTCAATGTGGTGAATAAAAGACGCCGCGACCATCCAAATAAAGCAGCGGTATTATGGGCACTCGGTACAGCGGTTATGGCATTCCTTGGCGCTGGTGTTTGGGGCTTCCTACACACACTTGCACCGGTTAACTTTTACACTCATGGTACTCAGATCACAGCGGCTCATGGCCACATGGCGTTCTACGGTGCTTATGTAATGGTAATTTTAACCATGATCTCTTACTCAATGCCATTAATGCGCGGTAAACAGGCAGGCAATGCAAGAGCTCAGGTTATTGAAATGTGGTCATTCTGGTTGATGACTGTAGCGATGGTGTTTATCACCCTATTCCTTACAGGTGCTGGTATCTTGCAGGTTTATTTACAGCGATATTCAGATACACCATTAGGTTTTATGGCAACTCAGGACAAGCTCGAGATATTCTATTGGGCACGTGAAGGAGCTGGCGTTATCTTCCTCATTGGCTTATTTCTTTATATCTATAGCTTCTTTGCGAAAGGTGAAGACGTTGTGATGCCTGAAGCTGCAGTGGCTAGTTAACAGATTCTGTTAATGTGTCTTTAAAAAATACCGCTTCTAAAGCGGTATTTTTTTAGTCACGAACTCTGTCCAATTAAACGATCAAAATACTTAAAAGGAAAATGAGCGATGATGAAATCTGAAACATCCAAAAACAATGAGCAACAGCTCAAAAATGCATCGAATGCTGCCCTCGCCTCTTTGTTAAATTTAACGATTTTACCCGTCATTAGTTTTATCGCGTTGTTGTTTATTTATAAGAAAACACAACCCGGAAACATTGATCATTATCATGCAGTTCTTGGCATAAAAATAAACATTACAGCAGCGCTGGCATTATTTTTAGTCAGCACATTGATGATAGTGCTTGGTGGTTTTCATTCGCCCTGGACGTGGGTGTATGTAATCACTTATTTCACCATTGTACATACGATATTTATCGTTTTTGCGATCTGGGCATTAGTACGATCATGGTCTGGAGACAAATTAAGGTCTAAACACAATTAGTTAATACTAAAAGCCACCCCCCACCTTTGGGGCACTTTTTTTATTAGGCGAATCGTTATTCATCACTTGATGATCATCAAGGCACTTGCCGCTAATCATCATTACAGTTAAGTCATTAAAATTAGAATAGAAATACTGTGAATACTGCAATTATCGAACAAGAACCAAAGCTACTTCCGGGCGATTTAGCCATCTGGTTTTTTATATTTATGGAACTGCTGGTTTTCGGCATTGCTTTTATTAGTTATGCCGTAGTTCGTGTACAAAATGAGGATATGTTTAATCAATTCCAGTTAACGCTGAATACCGAATTAGGCGCGATTAACACTATTGTATTGATAACTTCCAGCTACTTTGTCGTACGTGCTGTGCATACGATTAAAAATCACGGTGATTATATTGGCTGTTCACACTGGCTATATGCCGCAATAGCAGGCGGTGGTGTATTTCTCGTTTTAAAATCATTCGAATACTACGATAAGTTTTCAGCAGGCATTAGCCTCAGCACCAATACGTTTTACATGTTTTATCTATCGCTAACGATGTTCCACTTTTTGCACGTCATCCTCGGCATGATTATCTTGCTGGCAATTGCGATAAAAGCACAACGCGGTGGCTATAGCGCAAGCAATCACATCGGTGTTGAATCCGGTGCTTCCTATTGGCACATGGTGGATTTGGTCTGGATTATTTTATTCCCCCTTGTCTATGTAATGCGCTAGTGAGCAATCGATTATGAGAAGTTATTTCAACATTCACACCATCTGGATTGCATTGATATTACTCACACTTTCCACTTACGCCATGGGAGCACTTGGTTTTAGCGGGCTTCCTATTGTGATTGTGCTGTTACTCACTGCTGCAATTAAAGGGGTATTGATCATCAGTGAATTTATGGAATTGCGTGGCGTTTCTTTGTTATGGCGAGTCATTATGTATGGCTGGCTATGGACCGTAATTATTGTGATCGCGATTACATACGCTATCACTATTTAGCTTAAATATTTATCAACTCAAACAGGCACCATTCAATGAGTAATATCCCTTTTTATCAAAGCCAGAACAATGAAGTTGAATTGTTTGGACACGCTTTCAACAACCAGCTCCCACTATTGATCAAGGGACCAACTGGCTGTGGTAAAACGCGTTTTATTCAACACATGGCAGCCAAATTAAACCGCCCACTTTATACCGTTGCCTGTCATGATGACCTTACAGCAGCAGACCTTGTTGGTAGACATTTAATTGGTGATGGCGAAACCTATTGGCAAGATGGCCCACTGACTAAAGCAGTGCGTGAAGGTGCTATTTGTTATCTGGATGAAGTGGTTGAAGCGCGTAAAGATACGACTGTTGTGCTTCACCCACTGACTGATGATCGTCGCATTTTACCTATCGAACGTACCGGTGAAGTATTGACTGCATCACCAGAATTTATGTTGGTTGTTTCTTATAACCCTGGTTACCAAAATCTGCTAAAAGGGATGAAACCTTCAACACGCCAGCGCTTTATCTCCATGCGGTTTGATTACCCGGATATTGAAACCGAAACCACTATCGTCCAGCAAGAAGCAGCGATTGATAAAGATACTGCCATCCAGTTGATCGAATTGGCGCACGCTTTGCGTGTATTGAAAGATCATGATCTGGAAGAGTCTGCATCTACCCGTTTATTGGTTTATGCGGCTACCTTAATAAAGTCCGGATTTGACCCCATCGATGCTTGCCGCGCTGCAATTATTGAGCCTTTGAGTGATGATGAAGAAACGGTTGAAGCGTTGATGGAAGTAGTCAGAGCTAAAATTGTGCCGACGAAAAAGGACGCATCAGTTTAAACGCTATGAAGTCACCAAACACCAAGGTTGCTAGCGAATTTATCGCAAAAGAACCTAGACAAGCCGAAGATCATGCGGGCACTATTGCTGAAGCATTCTTCATTGCGAATCTGCTGTTTGTGGGTATTTTTTATTTTCTGCTTTGGGGCTTATATTTTATGGCCTACAAGAATGCATCTGCCGTAAGTAAACATCACCTTAAACAAACGTTAATCGCGAGCAGCGTGAGTACATCTATCGCAATATTACTCAATATTATTATTCTGCTAACGACAGGATATGCTTCAGCGACTGCGCTTATTTTAGCGGAAGTGTATCTGATGGTCATTGTTCCTGCTTTTTTGATTGCAGGTATTCTGGGTTTTACCAAAGCGGTTCAGGGATTGGACTTTACTTTCCCTTTAATTGGTCGTTTTGCTGCGAGTGCACAAACCTAATGAATAAGCTTGTCACACATTATTCTAAAAAAACGGCCCCACGAAGCATAAATTCTATTTACGTTTTAAAACAACAAAAACGTAATATCATTCATAAGTGGGGGGGTGCCTTAGCTTACTTAGAGGTTGATATAACATGAGAGAGCTAAGCTGCGCCCATTGTGGCAAAACCCTATCTGCTGATGATAAATCCTGTCCTCATTGCGGTATGCCGTTAGCCCCCAATCAGAGAAAGACGCCACAAGGTAAATTCATACTCTGGTTTATCGCCATCGTGATTTTCTGTGCGCTAATGATTTACCTTCTGCCCTTTTTGGGCTCTACAAGATTTCCGGGGCGATAACTTATGTTAGAGGAATTTGTTGGCGAAACCTGGCACAAGTTTATTACAAAACGTGCGGATAAAAGCTATCCGGAAGCGGTTGTGCATCTGGATGAGGTACGACGCACTGCTGGCATTTTCTTTCGTGCGCTTGGTGGCGAAGGTGGCTTACGCGTTGAAAACGCAACGGATTCTGAAGTTCATGCAAAACGCACTATTTTGCAACGCATAGCAGGTATTGCCGATAAAACCCAATACGCCTGGAGAGACGAAGAAACACTTCGCTTACCCGATAGCATCGCCCTATTTCCTACTCGTCAGCTGAATCTGGATTTATACCTCTGGTTAACCGCCTTATCGGTGATTGATAGTAATAATGCTACCGCTAAAGACTGGATTAGTCGTAATCAATACTGCACCTTAAGCACACTAGCCATCTGGCCGGGCTTGAAGCCACGTTATGACAATCTACTGCAGGCGCATTTACAGCAACGACCAGACCCTAAACACTTAAGCAAAGGCGAAGCGAACCAGGAAACTGCAATCCAGAATGCTTTAATGGATTCTGACAAAGCAGTTCAGCTTCAGTATGCCAAAAGACCACCTCAACCTGTGCCATTGTGGTTACACCCATCACCGCCTGAAGAAGAATTTTCTAACAGCATACCTCCTCAAGACCCTGATTTTGACGAGGCTGCTCAATCCAAAGAACAGAAAAAAGATCAGGAAAAACAACAAAAGCGCAAACAGGGAAAACGTACTGAAATGCCGGATGGTAATTCAGGTTTGATGAGTTTTCGCCTTGAAAGTCTCTGGAGTTGGGCCGAATACAGTAAAGTAGATCGCACCAGTACCGAAGATGACGATGACAATGCCATGCGAACCGCAGAAGACATGGATAGCATTACCGTTGCTCAAGACAGTAAGACCACATCAAGCAAGATTAAACTGGATCTCGATTTACCTTCCAGCAACTATGATGACATCGTATTAGGTGAAGGGCTTCCTATCGATGAATGGGATTATAAACAGCAGCGCATGCAAAAAGATCACTGCCGTTTACAAACCATGGTGTCACGCGATGCAATCCCTACTGAATTGCCCGAGAGGCTTAGGGCTCAGACACATAAAGTGCGTCGCCAATTTGAGGTTTTAAAACCACAACGCGTATGGAAGAATCGCCAAAACGATGGCACTGAATTAGATCTGGAAAACTACGTTAATTACCTCACTGATCGCAAGCATGGTCATGTGCAAAGTGACACACCGGTTTATCGAGAGTTGAGAAACCAGAACCGCGACCTTTCCTGTTTATTGCTGGCTGATCTTTCACTCTCAACCGATGCACATATTAATAATGATTCACGCGTGATCGATGTGATTCGTGACTCTTTGTATTTATTCTCTGAAGCATTGCATGCAACGGGCGATCGTTTTGCCTTACATGGCTTTTCTTCACGAAACCGTAATCATGTTCGTTTCTACAATATCAAAGATTTCGATGAAAATTACAATGATGAAGTCCGTGGACATATCGATGCTGTAAGGCCGGGTTATTACACGCGCATGGGTGCGGCAATTCGACATGCAACCGAGCAATTATCCAAACAGGCAACCAGCCAAAAACTCTTATTAATTCTCACCGATGGCAAGCCAAATGATCTTGATAAGTATGAAGGTCGTTATGGAATTGAAGATACGCGCATGGCAGTGCTAGAAGCGGAAAAATTAGGCGTGAGACCGTTCTGCGTCACCATTGACGAACAAGCTGAAGATTACCTGCCTTATCTATTTGGTAGTCGCTCTTTTGTGCTTATTCGAAATGCCGCGGAGTTACCGAAGAAGCTGCCACTATTATACTTACGACTAACTAAAAACTAGCTATAAGTAGGGGGGTGTCTTTCACTAGATACTATAAATTGATCGAATACTTTTTTAATCGGTATAGCAGTGTATCTCTAGTTAAACCTAATAAGCGCGCCGCCTGGGATTTATTACCGCCGCTATTACGCAATGCCTGCTGCATCAAATCGACTTCTAAAACCTCTAACTCAACGCCAGATTCGGGTAGTGTAAAAATCGATTTGGAACTTAACTCGGTATAGTGTCTAATTTCCGCGGGAAGATTCGTCACTTCAATGTTTTTGTTTTGGAATAACAAAAACATGCGTTCACAGAAATTGCTTAACTCCTGAATATTACCGGGCCAGTTATATTGCTTTAATTTGTGGATGGCTGGTGTACTAAATTCTGGAGCAGGTCTTCGATGTTGTTTTACCAATTGCTTGAAAAAATGGTCTGCTAATAACATGACATCATCTTCTCTTTCAGACAGCTTAGGTAGCTCAACTGGGATAGTACATAATCTGTAATACAAATCTGCGTTGAATTTACCTTCGGCGACTAAATCTCTTAAGTTCTCAGAACTACTAGCTACTATTCTTACATCTAATTTTTGTTTCTTGAATGACTTGAATTGTTGAGTTGAAAGTACTTGTGCATTATCGATCAAATACAGTAATTGAGCTTGAGCCTCAAGATTCAGGTGAGTGACTTCTTGCAGATAGAGTGTTCCTGTATGAGCCTGAAATACAAATCCATTTTGTTCTGGTGTTAATTTATTAGCATAAGAAAACAATAACGATTCAGACGTTTCAGCAAAAAATGCTGCACAATTCACACTTATCAAATGATTACGTTTGCTTGCTTCATGTAAATATCGAGCTATCGATTCTTTTCCGGAGCCAGTTTCACCCAAAACCAAAACCGGCACATCGAGTTTTGCAATTAAATCAGTAACTCTAAGCGCTTCTTGAAACTTGGTTGAGTTACCTATTAATTTAATTTTTTCTCGATTCGTCATAATGAAATGTGTTTTCTACAATAATTGGAAATGTAACTGGTGATGTAGATGTGGATAAACCACCAGTATCAAACTTATAATACCCATTATTATCAATAGCAAACCTGATATAGATTGGATTTTTTTAGAATTCCTGAACTGAGTAATCTTTCCTGTCAAAAATCCAGTACTCATCATCGGTATCAGTGTGCCAATCCCAAAAACCATCATAAATAATGCGGAGTTAATTGCACCATCGCTTGCTGGCGACATCAATAACATATAGTACACTAATCCGCAGGGCAACCAGCCCCATACGAGACCGAACATAGTTGCCTTCCATATTTTATCTACCGGTAATAACTTCTGCCCTAAAGGTTGTAATAAAGACCAAATGGGAACACCGATTTTTTCAATACGAGAAAACTGCGGAAACCAGCCTGCAATATAGAAACCCATAGCAATTATCATGAAAGAGGCGATTAAACGAAGTAGGCCAATGCCATGCTCTGGCATAATGAAATCTTTAAAAACCTGGCCTAATAAACCAACCAATAATCCGGCAATCATGTAACTGATGATTCGCCCAAGATTATATGCAAATGTGTATTGCGCGAGTTTCAACTGGTTTTGTCTTATTTCAGGGCTTAAGCTCATTGTCATTGCGCCAACCAGCCCACCGCACATGCCGATACAGTGAATAGTGCTCAGTAAACCGACAACAAAAGCAATTAGCATAAATTACCTGAGCCTATACGTTACAGGTATCGAAATCTGCCATTGTGCTTTTTTCAGCTCTCTTGGAATGGGCAATTTTCCTGAAATAGACTGGATAGCTTTGATTGCAGCTTTATCCAGAGTTGCATGCCCTGAGCTTTTAATTGCCCTTATTTGAGTGATCTGGCCATTAGCAAGTAGCACAAATGAAACAGTGACTGTTCCTTGTTCGCGGCGACGCTTTGCACGTTTTGGATAACGCTTATTCTTTGCGATTAACTGTCTAAGTCTCGACTTGTAAGATGCCTCTAACTTTTTAGTCTGCGCGCTGTTTGTAGCAGGTTTATTTACAGGCCTTGGTTTTGCCACAGCTTTTGGCTGAGGTTTACGTTGTGGCGCAGTTCGTACTGCATTATTAGGTTTAGCCTGAGGTCTTTGTACTCTATTCGGCGCAGGTCTTTGTGCAACTTTTGGTTTTGCCTGTGGTTTAGGCTTATGAACAACTTTTGGACGTGGCTGCGCCTTTCTAACAATTTTTTTAGGAGCGATTTTCTTTGGTTTTGGAACAACCTTTTTCTTTTTAACTGGCTTTTTTACTATTTTTTTCTTGATCGGCTTTTTCTTGATGGGCTTTTTCTGGATCAGCTCTTTCTTGATAGGTTTTGGCTTAACCGTTTTCTTTTTTTCAACAGGTTTGGGTTCTACTGTCTTTGGCTCAATTTTTTGAACTGGCTTTGGCTCAAGCTTTTTAACAACAGGCTCAATAGCTTTTTTAATAATAGGCGCAGCTAGAACTTCTGGAACTATCGTTGGTTCTGGTTCTGGTTCTGGTTCTGGTTCTGGTTCTGGTTCTGGCTCTGGCTCTGGCTCTGGCAGAGTTTTTTCTGCGATTTTAGGAAGCACGATAGGTTCAGGCTTCACTTCTTCAATGGGTGCTTCAACAGGAGCCACCTTTGCAAGTGCTTCTTCAAACATAGACAGGGAGATCGCAATTTCTTCTGGCTCAGATGGTTTAGACACATCTTTGGAGTCAAAATTAATGACTAACGCAGCTACTCCAAGATGGAGGAATGCTGAAAGTAAAAAGCCTGCGAGATAGTTATTCATCGAAAGAGCGGATCTAATCAAGACCCTTCTTTGGTAATAATTTTGAGTTTTTCGAGATTATTCTTTTTCAATAAATCGATGACATCAACAAAATTTTTAAAAGCGACTTCTTGATCAACCCGTAAGCGAATCGGGGTATCCTTGGCTATATTTTCTAGCTTAGTTGAAAGAATTTCTCGTGTTGCAGGTTCACCATCAATAAAAAGTTCCTTATTTGCATTTATCGAAATTTCGATAGTTGTTACTTCTGCTTGTTCTGATATCGGCTTGGCACTTTGTGCTTCAGGTAGATTGATATCAATCACTCCTTGAGAAATAAAGGTAGCCGTTGTTAGCACAATCGCGAGTAACACCAACATGATATCAATAAATGGAATCATATTGATTTGGTCAAATCGTTTCATGAGTTGTTTTGCGCTTCTTTATTCGTAGCATTAGTAGTATTTTGTGTGTCTCTAAACTCACGCCATCTTGCCGTTACCACATCCACTTTTCTAAGCAGAGCGTTGTAAAATATGATTGCTGGAATAGCGACTAACAAACCACCCGCGGTCGCTTTTAGTGCCAATGCCAGTCCAGTCATAATATTTTGTACATCTATCTTTCCACCTTGCCCCATATCGTAGAAAGTTATGATAATTCCAAGTACTGTCCCTAATAGGCCAACATACGGCGCATTCGCTGCAATCGTAGAAATAACAGTAAGATTCTGGGTTAATGACACATTCAAATTATCTTCATGGGTAAAACCCTCTACTTTTACACGCGCGAAGTAGAAATATCTTTCTATGACGAACCACAGCATAAAAAAACTCATCAGGCCCAGAATGCCAAAGACCATATAGTCTAAATTATCTCTCAAAAAATCCATCGTTATATTTCTTCACTCATGTAAAACGCAAACAGAATCTAACATTTATATTCTTTTGCAAATAATAATTACGTCCAAAGTGTGTGATATCACACACTTCTGTGTCAATTAACCTATTCGAAATTTTATCCGTATCACCCTCAAATACTAATTCATATACTTGGGCGGATACATTATATGACTTATTGACGGGTATAAACATGGGAAATAAAAACCTCTTATTTTTGCTTTCACTTTCATTGGCGGTATCTTCAAATGTGCTTGCAGAAGAACTAGATAATATTGTTATTGAAGATGTATTAACTATTAATCCGAATTCAGCCGATGCTAATGATATTAATCGAGTTAGCCCTACCAGTTCTGACGGAGGAGATTTTTTAACACAGGTGAATGGCGTTTCCATGAGCCGTTTTGGTGGCAGGGGTTTAGAGCCGATCGTACGCGGACAGAGTCAAACTCGTCTAAATATTTTATTAGATGGGGCATATATCCATGGCGGCTGCCCTAATCGCATGGACCCACCAGCAAGTTGGGCTGCATTGGAAACTTACGAGAATGTTACGGTACTTAAAGGCGTTCAAACACTTGCATACGGCAGCGGTGGAAGTGGTGGAACCGTTTTGTTTGAACGAGATACTAGAGATCTGGCTGAGGATAAAGGCGTCCATGGCCGTGTAAGTGCAACTTTTACTGATAATGCGATTTCTCATGACCTACTTGCAGATGTTGTCGCGTCGGGTGAAAAAGGTTATCTACGTGGTATTGGAGAAATCAAAAAAGCGCAAAACTATGAAGATGGGGATGGTGTCGAAGTTCGATCATCCTATGATCACAAACAGGCTGGCATCATCGCTGGTTTCACACCCACAGAAGACAGGCTTTTCGAGTTTAGTTTCGAAAGAAACTCATTTTCTGATGCACTTTACCCCGGTGCAGGAATGGATAGTCCAACCGAAGATGCCGATATCATTCGACTACGTTATGAAGATAAACCAGCCACAGATAAAATAGATAGTATTAAAGCAGAAGCTTATTTAAGCGATGTAGATCATCTGATGGATAATTATAGCTTGCGCACACCACCAACTTATATGGCTTGGCACCCAAAAGCGGGGCAGGATATGTTACGCGCAACACCGACAACGTCTAAAACGACCGGCGGAAGAATAATTCTTAATTCAACTGTTGGCGCAAGCAAATGGGAATATGGAGTTGATCTTCAGCGTAACACCAGAAATGCATCACTTAATAATATGGATAGCGGAACTGCAGCACCCATCACATTGATGTGGCCCGATATTACTATTCAACAGTTAGGACTGTTTGCCGAAAGTACTCGATCACTCTCTAAAAAAGATACTTTAAAATACGGATTAAGAGTTGATCAAGTCGATGTCTCAGCGGGTAAAGCAAACGATATGATCGGTAGTATGCCAATGGGTGGTCACTCTGCAAACCAGTCTTATGCCGAATACTATGGCAGTAATGCGGATGATAAAGATGAAACTAATATTGGTGGCTTGCTGCGTTATGACAAAGACATGGGTAATGGAATATCGTTATTTACTGGCCTAAGCCGAAGTGTAAGAACAGCTGATAGTACCGAAAGAGGAATCAACAAATGGTCAGCTGTGCCCGGAACTGCGCCTGTTGAAGCGCAAGAAACTATTTTAGCTGGGCGCTGGATCGGAAACCCGGATATCAAACCTGAAAAACATCACCAATTTGATATTGGTTTAAGTAAAACAACTGATACATTAGATTTCAGTGCCGTTGCATTTTATGACAAGGTTGATGATTACATCTTGCGTGATACTGCTCGCGGGCAAGATGGAATTCTCAAATCTGACGGTGCGGATATTTATCGGAATGTTGATGCTGAGCTGTATGGCCTGGAGTTTGAAAGCAAAATTAAGCTCTCAAACCGATTAGATTTAAGTGGCAGTATTGCATTTGTTCGAGCCACAAATACCACTGATGATAATCGGCCCATTGCTCAAACGCCGCCTATTAACGGAAAGCTACAACTGGATTACACCGGTGCTAAATGGGGCGCTGGAGCGAGAGTCAATTTTGCGTCTCGTCAAGATAGAATTGATGTCCTTAGCAAGCAGGAAGTTGGAGAAACGGCAGGTTACGGCACTTTAGATCTTTATGGTAATTACAAATTAAATAAGACCGTTAGCCTACGCGCTGGAATAGATAATGTGATGGATAAGACCTATGCTGAACACGCAAGCCGATCTAATATTATGGATATTAATTCAATCAAAGTTAATGAGCCTGGACGAACTGCCTGGCTTAAAATAACCGCTGAGTTCTAAGTAGTAATAATAGTTGTAGTTATAAAGTAATAAGTAAAAATTTCATCGAATGTACTTACAGTTAACATTCTTGTTAATTGTAAGTACACCCCCCTACTTTAAGGCACTTTTTTAAAGCGTTTTTTAATCCGCTTAATTTAGTAACTTTACCTAACAGTATAAAAACGAAACGGCGCCATCATTACGCCTTTTTCCGTTTCTAACTTTACTTGGGCTTCCCATTCCATTCGCGTGTTAACACAAATAGGAATAGTAAATTTACCGCTATAATTATTGGGCTTGTCCAGTTTTAACTCACTGCGGTTAAAACCCATATCCATATTCAAACCGACAAAATCCACTTTGACTGATGAAGCTGTGATTCCTTTGGTTTCTACATGTAACGATAGCGGCGTTAAAATTGGTATGTCTTTGGGGTTTAATGAAAAAGTGACAGATTCGCCATTAGGAAACACATTGATACAAGAGTCTTGTCTAAGATCACAGGGTTCTTGCAACGATGCCTCGGCGATGTAATTTGAAACCAGAAATTTTTTATATAAATAGCTCGCAGCAATACCGCCAGCAAAAACAAGCAAAGCAACAATCGTCAGGAAGTTCGAGGATTTTTTGGTGTCGGACATGATTCAGCTAAATTAAACGATGAAAAGACTAAGACCGACGATTATAAACTGGCTTCAACCGCGAGAACACATAAAGACATCAATGCGCCGGGTAAAATCCCTAGTGCTAATACTGATAGGCCATTCACGCTTAATAGTAATTTAAAATCGAAACCAGATTTAGCAGGTACGAGTAATTCTTCATCACCAACAAATTCATCGGGTTGATCAAAGTACATGAGTTTTATCGCACGCAAATAATAGTAAGCACCAATGACAGACATCACCACTGCAAACACGGCGAGCCAAACCACTTCAGCACCGACAACTGCTTTTAATACAGATAGCTTTGCGTAAAAACCCACGGTTGGCGGAACGCCTGCCATGGAGAATAAGAACAGCATCATCATAAAGGCATACCAGGGATGGCGTGAGCTCAAGCCTTGTAAATCGATCAATCGATCCGCTTCATAACCATCTCTACTGAGTAGGATAATGATTCCGAATGCACCCATCGCGACTATTGAGTAAGTGATGATATAGAACATTGATGATGCATAACCTACTTCGGTTCCAGCAAGAATACCGAGAAGCACAAAACCCATGTGCGAAATTGTAGAATACGCCAGCATGCGTTTGATATTAGTTTGCGCGATGGCAACAACGTTACCAATGAATAAAGATAATGCTGCAAGCAATGATAGTATTTGCTGCCAGCCCAGTAACATTTCATCAAGCCCTTCCACGAGCAAACGGAACATCATCGCAAAAGCAGCAATTTTTGGTGCTGTTCCCAGGAACAAGGTTACCGCTGTCGGTGAGCCATCATAAACATCGGGCACCCACATGTGAAAGGGTACGACACCGAGTTTAAAGCCAAGCCCTACAAGAACAAAAGACAAGCCCAACAACAAGCCCATATTTGTCATCACATTATGGCCCATCATGAAACTATCAATATGATCAAGATGCAGGCTACCGGTAACACCGTAAATAATCGACATACCGTAGAGCAACATGCCGGATGCAATCGCCCCCAGTACAAAATATTTCATCCCTGCTTCGGACGCTCTTCCGTCATTTCTTCTGAATGCCACCATCGCGTACATGGCTAACGAAAGAAGCTCTAATCCTAAATAGATGACTAACATGGTTTTCGCAGAAACCATGATCATCATTCCAAGAACCGCAAACATTCCCAGGGTAAAGTATTCGCCCTTGAACATTTGTCGTGTTTTTAAATAAGGGCGGGAATAAACGAAAACGCCAACAGTAATCAGCAGGATCGAAACTTTCAGTACTTGCGACATAGGATCGAGCACAAACATCTCGCTAAACGTCGTTAAACTCGCTTTACCTGTTGTTTGCAATGCTTCTGCCATACTCACATCATTGATGCCACTAATGACTAGATAGGCAGTAATCAACAGCACGGTTTGTGATAGTAGGTATGTGATGTAACGATTTGAGTCTTTTAAAAACAAATCGACCAACAATACCAAACAGGTTCCTGCCAATAGGAATATTTCAGGTATTGCCGGAGCGAAATCTGGAATAGCGAATTGCATCGGAATTAATGTAGCCGTTGTAAATGACATAAACATTTTAATTCCCCAACTTACTGGTTGTGGCTTGCTCAACAACATGAGCCAGTGAATCATTCATCACATGTACCAAAGGCTCTGGCCAAAGACCGAGAAGCAATACGAAAAAGGCTAAAGCAGCAAGTATGACGGTTTCACGCTTATTGATATCCGTTAATTCAGCAACATTACTGTTGGCGACGGCACCGAAAATTACGCGTTTGACCAACCATAAGGTATAGGCAGCGCCAATAATTAAGGTAGTCGCTGCAAGAAATGCTATCCAGAAATTCGCTTTGAAACTGGTGAGAATAACCATGAACTCACCGACAAAACCCGAGGTGCCCGGTAGGCCTGTATTCGCCATCGCGAATAATACAAAGAATCCAGCAAACCATGGCATTCTATTCGAAACACCACCATAAGCGGTGATATCACGCGTATGCATCCGATCATATAAAACGCCGATACATAGGAACATCGCACCTGAAATAAAGCCATGTGACATCATCTGAACCATACCGCCCTGCAAGCCTAATAGTGTTCCTTCAGCGCTGCCTGTTTTTGTCACAATTGGGAATAGCACAAAGAAACCTAAAGTCACAAAACCCATATGCGCTATCGATGAATACGCCACAAGCTTCTTCATATCGTTTTGTACCAAAGCGATAAAGCCAATGTAGACAATCGCGGTTAATGACATAAAGATCACCAGCCACGCAAGCTCACTTGAAGCATCGGGAACCATAGGCAAGGAGAATCGTATAAAGCCATACCCGCCTATTTTAAGCATCACTGCGGCTAGTATCACCGAACCACCCGTTGGTGCCTGTACGTGAGCATCTGGCAACCAGGTATGTACTGGCCACATCGGTACTTTGACACCAAAGGCGATCAAGAAAGACAAGAAGATTAGAATCTGTGGCGTCATGCCCAATTTCACACTATGGAAATCTGCAATTGCAAAACTATCCGCTTGTGAATACATGTAAACCAGACTGATCAGCATAAATACTGAGCCGAAAAAGGTATAGAGGAAGAACTTGATAGTCGCATAAATACGATTATCGCCACCCCAGATTCCAATCACGATAAACATAGGAATCAGCATCGCTTCGAAGAACACATAAAACAAGATAGAGTCTTGAGCGGCAAACACGCCATTGATGATGCCTTCCATGATTAAGAAGGCAGCCATATATTGCGCAGGCTTATGTTTAATCACTTCCCATCCTGCAATAACAATCAAAACAGTAATGAAGGTATTGAGCAGTATTAGTGGCATTGAGATGCCATCAACGCCTAAGTGATAATTTATTTTGAAGGCTTCAATCCACGGCGCTAATTCAACAAACTGCATTTGATGACCGACGGGATTAAAGTCAGTCCAGAGTGGAATACTGAGCAAAAAGGTTAAGGCACTGAATACCAATGCTATAGGTCGAGGCGCAAACTTGTCGCCAGTAAACAGCAGTATCAACCCACCGATGATCGGCAGCCAAATTAAAATACTGAGCAAATTACCCTCAAACATTATTCGCTCCAAACAATAACCAACTCATAATTGCTAGAACACCAATGATGATTGAGAAAGCATAGTGATATAAATAACCCGTTTGCATGTGTCTGATAATCGATGAGAACCAGCCGGTCACTTTGGCAGAACCATTTACGACTAAACCATCGATCAAGAAACGATCTCCAACAGACCACAATGTTTTGCCAAGAGCGATTGCCCCTCCAGCAAATACAGCCATATTGAACTCATCCGCGAAATATTTTTTATCTAGAATTACGTGGATGAAACGCAATTTGTCATAACCCCATTTGGCAATTGAAGGCTGCTTCATATAGATATAATACGCGCTACCTGCACCAGCCATTGCTAACCAGAATGGAAGGGCAATCAAACCATGCCCGACAAAACTAAATATATTCACTATCCAAGTTTCACTTCCATGAAAGTGATGTGTAATCGTTTCAACAGCAGGATGGCTTTCATCAACATGTATTACACCATCAAAGAAATCACCCACAACCATCGGGTCTAAAAAGTAACCTGTTAACACTGCTGGAATAGCTAATGCTATCAAAGGCCACGTCACGACTTTTGCAGGCTCATGTAAATGAGATTTAGTGTGTTCATCCATGCGCTCTTCACCGTGGAATACCAGGAAGAACATTCTGAAGCTATAAAATGCGGTAACGAATACGCCGAGTAAAACCATCCAGTAAGCGTATTCTGATCCGGGAATATTTGCAGCATGGACTGCTTCGATTATTAAATCTTTGGAGAAGAAACCAGAAAAGAATGGAAAGCCAATTAAGGCTAAAGAACCCACTAGTGAAGTCCAGTAAGTAATCGGTAGATACTTTTTCAATCCCCCCATTTTACGAATATCTTGTTCGTGATGCATGGCAATAATGACAGAACCAGCCGCCAAGAATAATAGTGCTTTAAAGAAGGCATGAGTCATCAAGTGGAACACAGCAGCGCTGTAAGCCGAAGCACCTAGCGCCACTGTCATATAACCGAGCTGTGACAACGTAGAGTAAGCAACAACGCGTTTGATATCGTTTTGCACTATACCAATCAGCCCCATAAAAAATGCCGTTGTGGCTCCAATGATTAGCACCATACTCAATGCTGTATCCGACATTTCAAAGATGGGTGACATACGCGCCACCATGAAAATGCCCGCGGTCACCATTGTCGCCGCATGTATCAACGCTGAAATGGGTGTTGGGCCTTCCATCGAGTCGGGTAACCACACATGCAATGGTACTTGCGCTGATTTTCCCATGGCGCCGATGAATAAGCAGATCGCAATAATACTGACCAACATCCATTCGGTATTCGGCAAAATTGTTAGGGTAATATGTTCAATTGCCGGTAAGCGCTCAAACACTTCTTTGTAATCGACTGAACCAGTGTAAGTCCAGATTGCCGCGATACCTAATAGGAATCCAAAGTCACCGACACGATTCACTAAAAAGGCTTTCATATTGGCAAAAATTGCCGTTTCTCGGGTAGACCAGAAACCAATCAATAAATAAGAGACAAGACCTACTGCTTCCCAACCAAAAAACAGCTGCATGAAGTTATTCGACATAACCAGCATTAACATGGAGAAGGTAAATAACGAGATATAAGCAAAGAAGCGCTGGTAACTATTTGTGCCACCACGACTATCTTCAGGCCAATTATGCTTATCGTCTTGCATATAACCGATGGTGTAGATATGCACCATTAATGACACAAAGGTCACCACAACCATCATCATCGAGGTTAGGCGGTCTATCTGAAAACCGACAGCGAATTTCGTATTGCCTACTTGCGCCCAGGTATACACATCACCATAAAAAGTATGCCCATCAAAACCCACATGCTTAAGTACAACAAAAGACAAGAAGCACGAAATACCTACACCTAAAATGGTAATTGCATGTGCGCCTTTTCGGCCAATGATACCGCCGAATAAACCGGCGATAATTGCACCAATAAGAGAAGCAAGAGGAATAGCTAGATAGATACTTTCCATAGCGCCCCTACCCTTTCATATCATCAAGCTCTTGCACATTGATGGTTCGACGATTTCGAAAAACCGTAACCAGAATTGCAAGCCCGATAGCGGCTTCAGCAGCAGCAACGGTGAGAATAAAAAATACAAAAACCTGTCCAGCCATATCACCTAGATAATGAGAAAAGGCGATAAAGTTCAGATTCACTGCGAGTAGCATGAGCTCGATACACATCAAAAGAATAATCATATTCTTCCGATTGAGAAAAATTCCAGCCACAGCAATTGAAAACAGCAAAGCACCAACAATGAGAAAATGCGATAAAGGTATCATTATCTTTCTCCCTGCTTAGCTTCTGTTTTCATTTTAACGATGCGTAATCGATCTTCTTTGCGGGTTCGAATTTGCGCTCCCTGATCCTGCTTTTTAACGCCTTCACGTCGACGCAGTGTTAACGCGATAGCAGCGATAATAGCGACCACTAAAATGACTGCTGCAATTTCGAATGGGTAGACATATTCAGTGTATAGAATCTCGCCGATTGCTTCGGTATTGCTACTGTCTAACGGCGCAGCTTCTGGTATCGGACGATCAAAGGTTTTTGACTTCATCACCAGAATCATTTCAGCGGCGACAGCCACGGCAACCAGAATTCCTATGGGCATATATCGCGTAAAGCCTTCTTTCAGCGTATCTATATTGATATCAAGCATCATGATCACGAATAAAAACAGCACCATAACCGCACCGACATAGACCAGCACCAAAACCACACCAAGGAATTCAGCTTCAAGTAATACCCATGTTGCAGCACTGGTAAAAAACGCCAGAATCAAAAATAAGGCGGCATAAACAGGATTACGCGCAGTCACTACACCGACTGCAGAAAACAGTGTTACTGCTGAAAAAACGTAAAATATGAATAGCTCGAATGTCATTTTCTTCCTTGTTTAACCTTACTTACTTCTTAGTTCTACAAAATTAGTTCTATCAAGTAGCACTATTTATAAGGTGCGTCTGCTGCTTTTCGTTTTGCGATTTCGCTTTCATGTTTATCACCAAAGGCTAATAACTCTTCCTTTGTGATGATGTTTTTGCCACGTTCTTCAAAGTGGTATTCAAAAATATGGGTTTCTACAATCGCATCCACTGGGCAGGCTTCTTCGCAGAACCCACAGTAGATACACTTGAAGAAATCAATATCGTATTTAGTGGTACGACGGGTTCCGTCTGCGCGTTCTTCCATTTCAATATCAATCGCCAACGCAGGACAAACTGCTTCACACAATTTACACGCGATACAACGCTCTTGCCCGTTGGGGTATCTGCGTAATGCATGATGTCCTCTAAAACGAGGAGACATCGGCGTTTTCTGTTCTGGATATTGGATCGTAACTTTGCGTTTAAATAAGTATTTACCGGTAACGCCCAAGCCTTGAAACAATTCAAATAGCGTAAAGGATTTGATGAAATGTTTGATTGATCTAATCATGACAACCTCTTTTACATTTCATCTTTGCTAACGATATACCCTTTCCCAAAAAAACTGCCTGTAAGTGGGGGGGTGCCTTTTTACTTATATTGATAAACGTATTCTCAATGATGTTTACAACCATGGCTGCCACCCAAGAGCAATTGCAATGCCCTCGCCAAAGATCCAGACTAACGTTACAGGAATTAGTATTTTCCAGCCTAAACGCATAATCTGATCGTAGCGATATCTGGGGAATGTCGCTCTAAACCATAAATAACAGAATAGGAAAAACATCGCTTTTAAAAGTAACCAGTGAAAACCATCACCCATTAGAAAACCAAGCACCGGAATATCATCCATAGCTGTACCAAATGGAGACAGCCAGCCGCCAAAAAACAGCAAAGCGGTTAATGTTGATATTAATATCATGCTGGCATATTCCGCGAGGAAGAATAACGCAAACGCCATGCCGGAATACTCGACGTGAAAACCAGCAACGATTTCAGACTCGCCTTCTGCCACATCAAATGGAGCACGGTTGGTTTCTGCTACACCAGAGATAAAAAACACCACGAACAAACCAAAGAGTGGCCATACATTCCAACCGAACAGCCCCCCACTTTGAGCTCTTACTATTTCTGTGAGATTCAAACTCCCTGAAACCATTAATACGCCAACCAAGGCGAAACCCATGGCAATTTCGTACGAGACTACCTGTGCGCCAACTCGAAGTGAACTCAAAATCGCATACTTGGAATTTGATGCCCAACCAGCGAGGATAATGCCAAAAACATCCAGTGAGTTAATCGCCAAAATGAGCAGTAAGCCTGCATTTACATTGGCTAGAACACCGCCATCCCAAAATGGAATTACTGACCATACGGCTAATGCTGGTGCCAATGCCAACATCGGAGCAATAAAAAACACCACTTTGCTGGAGTTCGTAGGCGTAATAATCTCCTTAAACATCAGCTTTACTGTATCAGCGATGGGTTGCAACCACCCTTTTGGCCCAACACGGTTTGGCCCCATTCGGGCTTGCATATAACCAATAACTTTTCTTTCAGCAAATGTGGTGTAAGCGACAGCAAGTATTAAAGGCAATAGGATAGCGATGATCTTAAGCAAGATCACAATCAGAGTGGCTAAACCCTCTGGTAGGAAACTGTTTAAAAATGTCGTTAAAGTATCCAATTTATCCCTGTTACATTTATCTATTTAAAATCTGGTTTAAATCACGTCGTACTGCACCAAAACTATTCTAAATCTATTCTAAAACTATGCTGTTATTTCTATCTCTCCAAAAGCTGAACCTAATAAGCTACTCGATTTAGTACCCGAAGCCAGTAAAGCACATTTATCTGGAATATTGTCATTGATCAACAGTGGCATTGAAACAACCACTTCACCCTGCTTTACATCAACCATTACTTCTTTCTCAGCGTGTTCATTATCTACTGTAGGCAAATCTTTCAAACCTAACAAAGCAGCTTGTTTAGCATTGAGTTGCACTGCATTTTGCTCTGGGTTGCTTTTTTGTAATGCTGTGGCTCTTCTTACTAGTGAGTCCCCAGAAAATTCGCCCACATTACCGATGCGATACAAAGACTGACTTGTAACGTCATCAAGTTTTGTATAAATGCCTTCAACACTCACAGGATTTTCATTATTAACATTTTCACAAAGGCCTTGAAGTTCGTTTCTAACATCTTTAGAACTTACGTAATCAAAACCTTTAACGTCTAATTTATTTCCTAATACACGTAGAATTTTCCACGCTGGTCTTGCTTCGCCATAGCTTTTAGCGGCAGCTTTAAAACTTTGCCAGGTACCTTCGGCATTCACGTAAGTACCCGATGTTTCAGCATAGGCAGCGCTAGGTAAAATGATATCCGCTAAAGATAATAAGGTTTTATTGGCGTAAGGAGTCACAGCAATGATCGTATCTGCCTGATTCATGGCTGCTTTAGCTTGTTGAGGATTATCGGAGTCTCGTTCTAGCTCCAAATCCAAAAGCATATACACTTTCTTCGTTTTCGAGAGCATCTCGCCCGCATTTTTCCCGATAATATCGGCTTTTTGACCCGCTTCTTTTTGATGTGGTACGACACCGGCTAACCAGGCTCCGGCTGAGTTTGAAGCACCTGATAAATACGCCAATGTGGATCCCGTATTACCGGCGATTGCTTTAGATAATGCTCGTAACGTTGAATAACCAGGATGTTGCATCGAAATACTACCCAGAAATACCGCTGAATTTTTCGATGCAATCAAGTTTTCAGCAAATACCTTATCTGCTTTATTCAACCTGACGGAAGTAAACAGATCATTCAAGCCTGCCGGAATTTCTGTTTTACTCAAGATATAGCTGGCTTTAGCGATGATCGCCAACGTTTTAATCATTTCAACGGGATTACTTACTCGTTGCGCATCAACATCGTAATTAAAATCCAATTCAAGCGGATTCACGCACATTATCTTAGCGCCATTTAAAGCCGCTTTGCGAATACGCTGATTAATCATTGGTTGCTCTTTTCTTACATTAGAGCCGACTAAAAGAATGCTATCTAGATTTTCTATATCTGCAATCTTCATGCCCAGCGAAGGGTATGCGCCCGAACTTTCCTGATCATTAAAATCAACCTGACGTAAGCGATGATCGATATTCGCAACACCAATACTGCGCATAGACTTTTGCAGCAAATAAAGCTCTTCAAGCGTTGCGCGGGCAGAAGCTAATACAGCAATATCCTTTGCCGAAACCTCTGTTAGTTTTTCAACGGTTCTATCAAGTGCTGTTGACCAATCGACTTCTTTCCAGATGCCGTTATATTTTATCATCGGTTTTTCTACGCGATCATCCGCATAAACCCCTTGATAACTGAAACGGTCACGGTCAGAAATCCAACACTCATTAATATCTTCATTCTCGGCAGCTATCACGCGCACTAATTTTTTCTTGAACGTATGCAATTTAACATTAGAACCGACACAATCATGCGATGCGATTGATGGTGTTTGCATCATTTCCCATGCTCGGGAATGGTATCGTGAAGGTTTTGCGGTAAGCGCCCCAACCGGGCAAATATCGATGATATTTCCTGAAATTTCTGAATCCAGGCTTTTTTCAACAAAGGTGCCTATTTCCATTCGATCGCCACGACCCGTTGCACCCATTTCACGCATTCCAGCAATTTCTTCACCGAAACGGACACAACGTGTGCATTGAATACAGCGTGTCATTTCAGTAGCGACAAGCTCTCCAATATCCTTATCAACGACAACACGTTTCATTTCATGGAAATTTGATGTACCACTACCAAACTCCATTGATAAATCTTGCAACTCGCACTCACCACCCTGATCGCATATAGGGCAATCCAATGGATGATTAATCAGCAAAAACTCCATGGTATCTTTTTGTGCGGTTAATGCTCTTTCAGATTTTGTCCATACGACCATGCCCTCATTAACGGGAGTGGCACAAGCAGGTAATGGCTTCGGTGCTTTTTCTACATCAACAAGACACATCCGGCAGTTTGCGGCTACGGATAGTTTTTTGTGATAACAAAATCGTGGGATATGAATATCTGATTTATCAGCAACATCAATCAGCATCGACCCTGGAACAGCCTCTATCTCCTTATCATTGATAGTAATTGTTACGAATTGTTTATCCGTATTACTCATCTGCCATCCACCATTGAACAACCGTTTTCAACATAATGAACAAACTCTTCTCTAAAGCTTTTCACAAAGCTCCACACTGGCATTGCAGCGGCATCGCCTAAGGCGCAGATAGTGCGACCTTCTATTTTGTGTGCAACTTCGTCTAGGCGATCAATATCTTCTAAACTCCCTTTGCCTTCGACAATGCGACACAACATACGATACAACCAGCCTGTACCTTCACGACAAGGCGTACATTGCCCACACGATTCAGAAAAATAGAATCGAGAAATTCGTTGCAGCACTTTAACCATATCGGTCGTTTCATCCATGACGATAACAGCACCAGAACCTAAAAAGGATCCTGCTTTAGCAATGGTGTCGTAATCCATCGTCAGTTTCATCATTTCATCTCCTGTTAATACTGGAACTGACGAACCACCTGGAATCACTGCCTTAAGTCTATTGCCATTTCTAACACCACCAGCCATCTCTAGTAATTCTGCAAATGGTATTCCCATAGGAACTTCAAAATTACCGGCATTATTGACGTGACCAGAAACAGAAAATAGCTTTTCTCCTCCTGAGCCTTCAACACCCATATTTTTAAACCACTCGCTTCCGCCCCTTAGGATTGCAGGTATTGAGGATAAACTTTCGGTGTTGTTGATAGTTGTAGGTCGCCCGTACAAACCAAAACTAGCAGGAAATGGAGGTTTAAATCGTGGCTGCCCTTTTTTTCCTTCTAAAGATTCAAGTAATGCGGTTTCTTCTCCACAGATATAAGCGCCTGCACCTAAAGCGCCATATAATTCAAAATCCACACCACTTTTTTGAATATTCGTTCCAAGATAACCAGCGTCATAAGCCTCTTTCACGGCTTGTTCAAAACGAATAAAGGGTTCATCCATAAATTCGCCGCGCATATAGTTGTATCCAACGGTTGCGCCAATGCAATACCCAGCAATCGCCATTCCTTCAACCAAGGCATGGGGATTAAATCGAAGGATATCCCGGTCTTTACAGGTACCAGGCTCTGACTCATCTGAATTACAAACAATGTATTTTTGACCGGGCATATTGCGCGGCATAAAACTCCACTTTAATCCGGTAGGGAAACCAGCCCCGCCTCTTCCTCGTAAACCTGAGTTTTTGATCTCTTCAATCAGGTCATTAGCATCCGTTCCCTCTTTCAGAATTTTTTGCCAGGATTGATAACCACCTAACTTCAAATAGTTTTCAAGAGAATAGCAGTCATCACCATATTGTTTCGTTGCAAAGCAAACTTGATCGACCATTAGCTCACCTCCTTATTTTTTAAGGAAGCTTTACTTCTAACACCATCAAGAAGCTCATCAACTTTTTCAGGTGTTAGATTTTCGTGGTAAACGTGATTCAACTGCATCATTGGCGCACCACAACAGGCAGCCAGACATTCTTCTTCGATTTTGAAGAAAAACTCGCCGTCGGGAGTTGTTTCACCCATCTTGATACCGAGCTTTTCTTCAATATGTTCCACAATATTATCTGAACCATTCAGCATACAAGAGATATTAGTACAAACAGCGATAGTGTTTTTAGCCGCTGCTTTTTCTTCTAATTCGTACATTGAATAAAAACTGGCAACCTCGTAAACAGCAATCTTTGAAAGCCCCAAGTAATCAGCAACGGCATCCATCTTCTCTGTAGAAAGATAATGATCCTCATGCATCACAGCTCTTAACGCTGCTAATAACGCTGATTGTCCACGATCTTCAGGAAAGCGCTTTAACCACATATCGATTTCGTCAGTTTCGTGCTTCGTCAGAATTGTTTGAGTAGCAGCCATTATCTGTCTACCTCACCAAATACGATATCCATAGTGCCTATAATAGTAACCACGTCAGCCAACATATGTCCTTTGGTTAGTTCATCCATAGCCGACATATGAGCAAAACCCGGAGCACGAATTTTTAGGCGATATGGCTTGTTTGCACCATCCGATACGATATAACAACCAAACTCTCCTTTAGGGTGCTCAATCGCAGCATAGGCTTCTCCTTCTGGTAAACAATAGCCTTCTGTTGCTAGTTTAAAGTGATGAATCAATGCTTCCATATCACCCTTCATATCTTCGCGTTTTGGTGGTGTGATTTTATGATCAGCATGCATCACAGGGCCCGGATTTTTACGTAGCCAATCAACACACTGCTTAATAATTCGATTCGACTGACGGAATTCTTCAATACGTACCAAATAGCGATCGTAGCTATCCCCGTTTTTGCCAACGGGAATATCAAAGTCTACTTGATCATACATTGCGTATGGCTGCTTCTTTCTTAAATCCCACTCAACACCAGAACCTCGTAACATTGCTCCGGTTAAACCAAGTTGCAATGCCCTTTCTGGAGAAACAATACCAATATCGACCAAACGTTGCTTCCAAATTCGATTATCGGTTAATAGTGTTTCGTATTCATCCACGCATTTAGGGAAACGGTTTGTGAAATCCTCAATAAAATCCAATACGCTTCCACTACGGGTCTGATTCAAACGTTCGATATCAGCATCACTATGCCAGCGTGATTTTTCATGAAGCGGCATCACGTCGGGCAAGTCTCTGTAAACGCCACCCGGACGATAATAAGTAGCGTGAAGACGCGCGCCTGAAACGGCTTCATATACATCCATTAAATCTTCGCGCTCACGGAATGCATATAAAAACATGGTCATCGCACCAACGTCTAAAGCATGAGCACCAATCCAGAGAAGATGATTCAGGATTCGCGTAATTTCATCAAACATGGTTCGAATGTATTGCGCACGAATAGGCGCTTCGATTCCCAGCATTTTCTCTAACGCCAGAACATAACCATGCTCGTTGCACATCATGGATACATAGTCGAGACGATCCATATAACCAATGCTTTGATTATAGGGTTTGCTTTCTGCTAACTTTTCGGTGCCGCGATGTAGCAATCCTATATGAGGATCGGCTCGCTGAATGACTTCGCCGTCCATCTCCAACACTAATCGCAATACACCATGCGCCGCGGGATGAGCCGGACCAAAATTTAATGTGAAATTACGAATCTCAGGCATTATTCTTGCGCCTCTTTATCTGTTTGATTCGTTTTATCCGTTTCGTTTTCTTTGCTTGCGGTAAAGCGTAAATCATCTCTAATGACTCTGGGCACAAGCACACGCGGCTCTATCGATACGGGCTCATACACTACTCTTTGTTGATCTTCATCGTAGCGCATTTCTACTTGCCCAATTAACGGAAAGTCTTTTCTGAATGGATGACCAGAAAAACCATAATCAGTCAGTATTCTGCGTAGGTCGGGGTGACCACTATACATAATTCCAAAAAGATCAAATGCTTCGCGCTCGAACCAGTTTGCAGAATTCCAGATAGTTGTCACCGAATCTACAATTGGAAATTCATTGTCATCGCAGTATGTTTTTAAACGGATTCGATGATTGTGTTTAAGTGAAAGTAAATGAATCACAGAAGCAAAACGCTTGCCTTGAAATTCGATGTCAGTTTCATCCATTTCGCTGTCATCAAATGAAAATTCTCTTTTGACACCTCTAGAAAAACTACTTGCATCGATATCCCATTCAGATTCGCCATAAGCGAGATAATCGACGCCGCAAAGGTCGATTAATTGTTCGAAACAGCATGAATCATCATCGCGTAAAAATTGCGCCGTTGAAATCAAATCAACAGGCGCTACTTCAATCGTAAGCTCGTTGATTGCGATTTTACTGGAAATTAGTTTATCGGATAAAGACTCAAGCAAATATGTCTTTAACACTCTTAAAGCTTCCGTCATGCAACTTCTTCCTGACGGGCAATTGTGTTTGTATTTTTTATTTTATTTTGCAATTGAATGATTCCGTACAACAACGCTTCCGCTGTTGGAGGGCAACCAGGTACGTAGATATCTACTGGCACGATACGATCACAACCTCGCACAACCGCATAAGAATAGTGATAATAGCCGCCACCATTCGCACAAGACCCCATTGAGATCACCCAGCGAGGCTCAGCCATCTGATCGTATACTTTACGTAATGCCGGAGCCATTTTATTGGTAAGTGTGCCAGCAACAATCATGACATCTGATTGACGAGGACTGGGGCGAAACAGGATTCCGAAACGATCCATATCATAACGAGACGCGCCTGCTTGCATCATCTCTACAGCACAACATGCCAAACCAAATGTCATTGGCCACATTGAACCGGTTCTTGCCCAGTTGATCAACTTGTCTGCACTGGTAGTTACAAAGCCTTCGTTAAGTTTTCCTTCTATTCCCATTCCAAGGCTCCTTTCTTCCACTCGTATATAAAGCCGATGATTAGAATACCGAGGAATATGCCCATTGCTATAAGACCAAACAATCCTATTTTATCGAGCACAACTGCCCATGGAAAAAGAAAAGCTATTTCAAGATCAAAGATAATAAATAGAATGGCAACCAGATAGTAACGCACATCAAACTTCATACGCGCATCGCCAAATGCTTCAAAGCCACATTCAAATGGGGAGTCTTTCGCTTCGCCAGGACGACGTGGAGAGAGTAATGACCCAAGTAGCAACATTAAAATCGCCATTGCAAATCCAACACTCAGAAATACAAGAACAGGCAAATATTCTGCAAGCATAAACTCTCCATAGCGTTTAAGGTTTTATTATTATATAAAATAACCACCAAATCCTTAATGATGTTTATTTACTAACTAACAAGAATATACACTTATTTTTACCCAGTTCACAACTAAGCTGGCGAATAATTCCGAGAAAAGTCTAACTCATTGACCCGATGATTTACGGACTTCCTAATGCTGCTTGCCATTGAAGAATGGCGCTATGAATACTTATCAGTTACTTACCGCATAGAGAAAAGCGATTTAATAAAACGTAAGTACACCCCCCTACTTACAGGCACTTTTTTTTATATTATTGATGTGCGTCAAAAAGTTCAGAAATCTAACTCATTAAATACATCCTGACGATCAAATGATATACATTTGATCGTCAGGTAAAAACAGTTAAACCTTAAATTCTCTGATCGCTTGATTAAACGTCTCACTAGGTCTCATTACTACTTTTGTTTTTTCTGGGTCCGCATAGAAATAACCACCGATGTCTACGGCATCACCTTGCACCGCATTCATTTCTTCAATGATTTTTTGCTCATTTTCAGCTAATTGTTTAGCTAAAGGTGCATACTGTTTTGCAAGATCAGCATCTTCAGTTTGCTCTGCGAGCATCTTTGACCAATACATAGCCAGATAGAAATGACTTCCTCGACTATCTAATTCTCCGGTGCGCTGAGATGGAGACTTGTTCTCATCGAGTAGCACACCGATCGCCTGATCCAGAGTTTTAGCCAATATTTTGGCTTTATTATTTCCTGTAAATTCACCAGCTTTTTCTAGTGATACAGTAATTGCCAAGAACTCACCTAGGGAATCCCAACTCAAATGATTTTCTTCTAATAGCTGCTTAACTAATACAGGAGCAGTTCCACCAGCACCAGTTTCAAACAAGCCACCACCTGCCATTAGGGGAACCACTGATAACATTTTTGCGCTGGTACCTAATTCCATGATTGGGAAAAGATCTGTCAGGTAATCTCGTAGGATATTACCCGTTACAGAGATTGTATCTTTACCGCGAATAATTCTTTCAAGGGTATAACGCATCGAACGTAATGGAGACATAATTTCAATATCCACCCCCGTAAGATCATGATCTTTTAAGTAGTGTTTTACCTTTTTAATGATTTCAAAATCATGCGGGCGATATTCATCAAGCCAGAATACTGCAGGAATTTGCGCTTCACGCGCACGATCAACCGCCAGTTTAATCCAATCTTGAACAGGAATATCTTTAGTTTGACACATTCTCCAGATATCACCTTCTTCGACTTCCTGCTCAATGACAAAGTTACCTTCATCACAAACGATTCTTGCCGTACCAGCTTCTTTTATTTCGAAGGTTTTATCATGCGAACCATATTCTTCAGCTTTTTGTGCCATCAAGCCAACGTTTGGTACTGTACCCATTGTTGTTGGATCAAACTTACCGTTACTTTTACAGAAATTGATCATCTCTTGATAGATACGCGCATAGGTGCTTTCTGGCATTACCGCTTTTGTGTCCTTAGGCTTTGCGTCAGGCCCCCACATTTTACCGCCATTACGAATCATTGCAGGCATAGACGCATCGACAATCACATCATTCGGCGCATGCAGATTGGAAATTCCTTTAGCGGCATTTACCATCGCTAACTCTGGACGTTCTGCATAACACTTATGAATATCTTCCAGAATTTCTTCTTTAATTGATCCTGGTAGCGTTTCGATTTTTTCATAAACACTACTAATTCCATTATTAGGATTAACGCCTAGCTTATCGAAAAGCTCACCGTGTTTTTCAAACAGGTGTTTATAAAATACCTTTACAGCGTGGCCAAATACAATGGGATGCGACACTTTCATCATCGTGGCTTTTACATGCAAGGAGTACATGACACCCGTTTCTTTTGCATCTTCCATCGTATCTTCAAGAAATTCGCAAAGTGCTTTCTTGCTCATAAACATGCTGTCTATGATTTCACCCTTGAGCAAATCTGTTTTTTCTTTTAGAACGGTTACTTTGCCTTCTTTATTAACAAACTCCATTCTAACGGTGCAGTCATTTTCAACCGTTTTGCATTTTTCACTGGAATAAAAATCACCATGACGCATATGTGCAACATGGGTTCTCGATGCGGGACTCCAGTCAGCCATTTCATGTGGATTCTTTTGCGCATAACGTTTTACAGCAGGTGGTGCTCTTCGGTCTGAGTTACCTTCGCGTAAAATAGGATTAACCGCACTACCTAATACTTTCGCATAACGCTCATGGACTGCTTTTTCCTCATCGGTTTCTGGCGCTTCAGGATAATCTGGAAGGGCAAAACCATGCGATTGCAATTCTACAATAGCCGTCAGTAATTGCGGCACAGACGCACTAATATTTGGTAACTTGATTATATTCGCACTAGGCTCACCAATAACTCTTCCCAGATCAGCTAAATTATCAGGGATTCTCTGATCTTCTTCGAGGTAATCACCAAACTCTCCAATAATTCTTGCTGCAAGAGAGATATCACTCTTCTCTATTTCGACACCTGCCGCTGACATAAATGCTCTCAAAATGGGAAGCAAAGAAGCAGTTGCTAAAAGTGGCGCCTCATCAGTGAGTGTATAAATTATTTTTGAGCTTTCTGTTCCCATTTGCAGTATTTCTCCATTGCGATTAATTAAGCTTATGTGCGGATTAAAATACTTGAGTATATAACGTTTAAACTCTTACGACCCTTACTTTCTTCAATGAAGGGTATTTGACAGTAGAAATTCACAACCAAATAACTCGAATAGCATAAATCCCAGATACAAAAAATCCTGCTCGAAGCAGGATTTTTTGTATCTGAAAATATTCAGGAATTTGGTGCCGATGGCCGGAGTCGAACCGGCACTGCTTGCGCAACACGCCCCTCAAGCGTGCGTGTCTACCAATTTCACCACATCGGCTAATTTGATACTACTTAGGTATATCTGAGGGAGCTTCTTCTTTGGCAGGAGCAACTTCGCCCGAACCTTTTGGTAGATCTATTTCAGGAGATCCTGCTGGTGCAGGCTCCGTAATCGCAGTAGGTATAATTGATTCACTAACAACACCGTCTGGGTGTGCAACCAACCACGCTAACATAAGCGAGTTCGCAAAAAATACTGTTGCAAGAACTGCAGTAAGTTTGGTTAAAAAGTTACCAGAACCACGCGAACCAAAAACTGTACCCGAAGCACCACCACCAAAAGCTGCACCTGCATCCGCGCCTTTACCATGCTGAATTAATACTAGGCCAATAATACCTAGTGCCACCATGATCTGAATAATTAACATTACGTTATATAACATGTAAAACCTTTTACCTTATTAAGCCTGTATCGCAAACCGGGAGAAATTTATTTAATCTCTAACCTGCTTTGCAAATTGCCAAAAAATCTTCTGCTTTCAATGAAGCGCCACCGATAAGACCACCGTCTATATCAGCCATAGCAAAAAGCTCATCGGCATTTCCACCATTTACGCTTCCGCCGTATAAAATTTGTACTTTTTCAGCCACACCTGCATTTAATGCTGCAATTTTTCCTCGAATAAATGCATGTACATCTTGTGCTTGCTGAGGCGATGCCGTCATACCTGTACCTATAGCCCATACCGGCTCATAAGCAATAACACCATCTGCAAGAGCTTCCACACCTTCTAATTCAATCACAGCGTCTAATTGACGAGCAACTACTTCTTCGGTGATACCCTGCTCTCTTTCTTCCAATAACTCACCAACACATAAAATCGGCTTCAAACCATGTTTACGTGCTGCTGCAAATTTATTTGCTGTATCTGAGTCTTTCTCAGCAAATAAAGTACGTCTTTCCGAGTGACCTACGATTGCATATTCACAATCAAAGTCCTTTAACATAGCACCCGATATTTCACCGGTATAAGCACCCGAATCATATTCAGAAATGCTTTCTGATCCGTATGCCACATCAGTACCCGACAACAACTCTTGTACTAGCGGAATGTAAATATAAGGAGCACATACAGCAACATCTGATTTTGCTTCCGACATTCCCGCCAGAACACCACCCAACAATTCTTTAATACTATCTTTAGAACCATTAAGCTTCCAATTACCAGCTACCAGAGTTTTACGCATGTGTTTCCCTGCTGTGTTTTTTTGAATCGCGGAAGGTTAACCCTAGGTCACGCAGAAATCAAATGTTTTGTGCATTAGCGCGCGACTTTCTCAACAACATCTGCAATATATTGCGCATATTGTTGCGTATGTTTCTCTTCTTCCGCCTCAACCATTACCCGAATAAGTGGCTCTGTGCCCGACGCTCTTAAAAGCACACGACCACTACTACCCATCTGGGTTTCAGCTTCTTTGACAGCATCTTGAATTTTTTTATTTTCCTTCAAATCAATTTTATTATTAATACGTACATTAATTAATTTTTGAGGATATTTAGTCATAACTTGCTTCAACTCATGCAAGTTTTTACCACTAGCAATAACCGCATAAAGCACTTGAAGCGCAGCAATTGTGCCATCACCTGTTGCGATACGATCACGAACAATTATATGACCAGATGATTCGCCACCGAGAATACCGCCTGACTTGCGCAATAACTCCATCACATATCGATCACCAACATCAGCACGATGAAAATTCAACCCCATGCCTGCCATGGCTTTTTCCAAGCCCAGGTTACTCATCAAGGTTCCAACCACATCCTTTTTGAGCCCTTCTTTCTGCATTCGATGCGCCGCTATGATGGCCAATATTTCATCACCATCGACCACTTCACCCTTATGATCCACCATCATTAAGCGGTCGCCATCACCATCTAAAGCTATTCCGAGATCAGCCCGATACTCTTTGACGCTTTTTTGCAATAAAGCCAAAGACGTCGCACCGCAGCCATCATTGATATTAAAACCATCTGGTCTCGCTGCTATTTTAACCACATCAGCACCCAGCTCAGAAAAAACATGAGGACTAACGTGATAAGTAGCTCCGTTAGCACAGTCGACAACAATACGAAGCCCATCTAACGTCACATGCGAGGGAATTGCACGTTTACAAAACTCTATATAACGTCCCGCAGCATCATCAACACGCTCTACTTTCCCTAACTTATCAGAACTTACAGTAACCAGATCTCGCTCTAAATAATCTTCAATCTCCAACTCTGTCTCATCTGAAAGCTTTGTACCTTCGGCAGAAAAGAATTTCACCCCATTATCTTGATAAGGATTATGCGAGGCACTGATAACTACGCCCGCTGAAGCTCTAAAGGTTGTCGTTAGATAAGCCACCGCCGGAGTAGGCATTGGCCCTAGCAAACGTATATTGACTCCTGCTGCTACAAGACCAGCCTCAAGCGCTGATTCAAGCATGTAGCCTGATATACGCGTGTCTTTACCTATTATAACGAGAGGCGTGCCATGAGCGGCCAACACCTTACCCGCAGCCCAACCCAGTTTTAAAACAAAATCTGGCGTCATAGGCGTTTTGCCTATTTCTCCACGAATACCGTCCGTGCCAAAATACTTTCTGCTCATAAATTCAGTACTGTTCAACGTTTGATTAAATTTGTGTGACAAACTATAGCATTTTTCTTTTGTTTGATGACCATTTACCACATTCAAAATATCGCAAGAAAACAGATAAACCAGAAATCTTCTAACAAAAAAGTGCCTGTAAGTAGGGAGGTGCCTTTTGAAAAAAGTTCAGAATAAAAAAAGGACGCTAAATGCGTCCTTTTTTACAGAATATAACAATTATCTTAAAGAGATTCAGCAGGATCGCCTATTACATCTTTTTTAGATTTTTTATCATCTTTAGATGAATCAGCTTCTACAGCAGAACCGCCGTCATCGCCATCAATTGGAGAATCATCATCAGTCCAACCTTCAGGTGGAGGTGGAACATCACCCTTCATGATTGCTGCAATTTGCTCCTGATCAATTGTTTCATATTTAATCAGCGCTTTAGCCATTGCATCCAACTTATCAATATTCTCTTTCAGAATAGTTTCAGCACGAACGTAATTAGTGTCTATTATTTTTCGAACTTCATCATCAATTTCATGAGCCGTATCATCAGATACACTCTTAGTTGGTGCGCCCATGAAACCTTGATTTTCATCATCACTGTATGACAATGGTCCTAGCTTTTCAGACAAGCCCCATTTAGTCACCATATTACGAGCGATGGATGTAGCGCGTTCGATATCATTTGATGCTCCGGTAGTTACACCTTCTTTACCAAGAATCATTTCCTCAGCAATTCGCCCACCAAATAATGTCGAAATCTGACTTTCCAGATTTTGTTTACTGGCACTGTACTTATCTTCCTCAGGCAAAAACATAGTCACACCCAAAGCACGACCACGAGGAATAATTGTCACCTTATAAACAGGATCATGATCTGGAACAATCAAACCTACGATTGCGTGACCTGCTTCATGATAAGCCGTGTTCGATTTCTCTTTCTCATTCATCACCATAGACTTGCGCTCTGCGCCCATCATAATTTTGTCTTTAGCCTTTTCAAATTCTTCCATGCTAACTACGCGCTTATCGCCTCTAGCAGAGAAAAGTGCAGCCTCATTCACAAGGTTCGCTAGATCAGCACCAGAAAAACCTGGGGTACCACGCGCTAAAATTGCAGGCTTAACATCTTCACCTAAAGGTACTTTACGCATATGTACTTTCAAGATTTGTTCACGACCACGAACATCTGGTAACGGAACAACGACTTGGCGATCAAAACGACCTGGACGAAGCAATGCCTCATCAAGAACATCAGGACGGTTGGTAGCAGCAACTACAATAACGCCTTCAGTACCTTCAAAACCGTCCATTTCAACCAATAACTGGTTTAGTGTTTGCTCACGTTCGTCATTACCGCCACCCATTCCAGAGCCACGCTTACGACCTACGGCATCAATTTCATCGATGAATATTATGCAAGGTGCATGTTTCTTTGCTTGTTCAAACATATCACGAACACGAGATGCACCAACACCAACAAACATTTCAACGAAGTCAGAACCAGAAATACTAAAGAAAGGTACTTTAGCCTCACCAGCAATTGCTTTAGCAAGAAGCGTTTTACCTGTACCAGGAGAACCAGCCAGTAAAACGCCGCGAGGAATCTTTCCACCCAACTTCTGGAATTTGCTCGGGTCACGCAAGAACTCTACTATTTCAAAAACTTCTTCCTTCGCCTCTTCACAACCTGCAACGTCATTAAATGTTACTTTAACCTGGTCTTCCGTCATCATTCGCGCTTTACTCTTACCGAATGACATTGGACCACCTTTGCCACCACCGCCTTGCATTTGGCGCATGATGTAAATCCATAGACCAATAATCAATAAGAATGGAATGGTGTTCACTAGAATATCTACAAGAACTGAACGACCTTCTGGCTCTTTTACGTTAATTTTCACATCATTAACAATCAACTCATCCACTAATTTTGGATCGTTGTAAGGCGCATAAGTCTGAAACTTTTCACCAGAGGTGCTTTGACCAGTGATTGTTTGACCGCTAATTTCAACTTCTTTAACGCCCTTGTTATCTACGCGCTTAATAAAGTCCGAATAAGACATGCCAGTCGATTGCGCTGTTGGCACATTGAATTTGCTGAAAACAGCAACCAATACCAGCGCTATTACCACCCACATGACTATATTTTTATTTAAATCGTTCAAGAAATATTCCTCTACTTAAAATATTATGTTTGTTGAAAAAAACAAACCATTTACATCTGATCTTACACTAATATTTCTGACTTTATTAGTTATAAAAACCTTGAGCTACAACATAAACTTCGCGACTACGGGGCCTAGAAGCCTTTGGTTTTCGCACCTTTACTTTCTTAAAATGACTTCGAACATCTTTTAAAAATGCATCCGATCCATCACCCTGAAACACCTTTGCAACAAACGATCCACCTGGCTTTAATATCTGACAAGCCATATCTAATGAAAGTTCGCATAAGTAAATAGAACGAGGCTGATCTGTTGCTTCCACACCTGACATGTTTGGGGCCATATCTGAAATTACAACATCTGCCTTGTAATTAGTTGAATCTTTATACAATACGTTCAATATATCATTTAAGACGCTTTCTTCTGTAAAGTCACCTTTGACAAATTCCACGAATGGAAGCGGATCGATATCTAAAATATCGCTAGCAACAACACGACCATTTTTCCCTACTAACTCAACAGCATACTGGCTCCAACCACCTGGAGCAGCACCCAAATCGACAACTTGCATATTTGGACGGATTAAATTGTCTTTCTGTTGAATCTCTTCAAGCTTATAAACCGCTCTGGATCGATAGCCATCATTTTGTGATCTTTTGACATATTCATCATTAAAGTGTTCTTTTAACCAGTCTCCACTGGTTTTGCTTCTAGCCATTTACATCTACCCGCATTATGATTGCGCCCATGAATAAATTAGAAATTAAACAGCTTAAAGCATTAGCTCACAAACTCAAGCCGATTGTTACTGTTGGTCAACACGGCATGAAAGACTCAATTGGCGAAGAATTAGATTCTGCGCTCGATTTTCATCAACTCGTAAAACTGAAAGTAAATTTGGGTGATCGTGATGCCAGAGATGCTTTAGTTGAAGAATTAGCAACAAAGTACAAAGCGGAACTCGTACAGCGCATTGGGAATATTGCTGTCTACTACCGTAGAAACTTCGACAAAGAAAATCTACTTAAAAAATCCTAAGCAACATGCTTTCAAACTTTTAGCTTTATATTATTTAACAAGATTAAAGCTTACTATGCTCACGATCGCAAAAAGGGGCATTTTTAGTGTGCTTACAGCCGCATAAACCATATTTTTTCTGCTCATCAACCTCGAACTTTAACGGTTCGAGGTTTGTATCTTTATGAGAACCATCGCAAAAAGGCTGGTTTTCAGACCTTCCACAAGCACACCAGAAATAGGTCTTACCCTGCTCTAACTCAACAACATAAGGTCCTTTCTTTGCAATAACAGGATTAGATCGATGTGGCACAATAGTTTTCCTTTATATTTTCATAGATATTTATGTACAAGTAACACAAAAATTACTACAGACATAAATTTATTGGAAGCACTTACTTTTCTTTGCGTTTAAAAAATCTACTAAATATTTTTTTCGGAGCATCTTCTTTTTTCGACGCAGACGATTTATTGGCTCTATCCGCACCTGGATTAAACTCAATCAAGCCAAGACTTAATAATGCACTATAAACATCAGCCAGATTCGCTTGCTCAATCCCCAAGTGCTGCTGAATCCCCGACAAGCTATATGAACCCTCATCCAATAAATCAACAATTTCAATCATATTAGGCATAACGGCCAATTGAGTCAAAACAGGCTTATTTTTCAAGCCTATAATCCTAGCTAAATCAGTGCCTTCTGGCATTCTACCTTTAGATGTATATTTACTCGCAGCCCAGACAAACGCTTCTACCGAATGAGAAAGTTCAGGCTTTTCACGCCTAAAACTCTGATGGGTTTTAGCCTCATCATAATTTAACTCGGAGATTGAACAAACTTCTGATTCAATCAACATAGAGCAACGCTCTTCAAACTTTTCGGAATCCAAAGCAGTATTACAGTAAACCGTGTTCAACGTATGATCGATAATTATCAAGATACCTTTACACTTAATTTCAATGAGCTTATAAACCTGCTTCGCTATTTCTAATTGATGTAAAAAGGTAGATAAGAGATATTTTTCAGGAATAAAGTATTCCAGCTCCTCTGGCTCAACCTCTATCTCCCTATCAGCAAATAACTCCACCCCCCCACTTTCAGGGCTTTTTTCTAAATTCTCTTCAAAATCACTTATAACGTCATCATTATTTTGAGGCAACTGATCGAGACTAGAAGCCTTTTCAGTTTCAACAACTTCTAAAGTTTCGACTGCTTCTTCCTCTACGGTTAAAGCTTCAGACTCCTGATTCTTTTGTGCTTTTTTAGATTGCACTTCTAATGCCTGATTAAGCTTCGCCGCCAGATCATTAGGTTCCGAGACTTTATTATTACTATTCTGGTTCTGGGCTTGAATCTTCTGCTGCTTGAGTAGATATTTTTCGTGCTTTAATTTTTCCCGCTCCAATCTTAGCTTTTCTTGCTCGCGACCAATCCTCTCCATGGCGAGGCGTTCTTTTTCTAAAGCGGCATTCTCTCTTTTTTCTATTTCAAGCCTTTCTTGCTCTATTCTGGCTAACTCAAGATTTTCCCGAGCCTTCTGTTCTTTTTCGGTTTTCTCTTTCTCTAACCGCTCTGCTTCAAGACGTTCTGCCTCGAGTCGTTCCGCTTCAAGTCGTTCCGCTTCAATTCGTTCCGCTTCAATTCGTTCCGCTTCAATTCGTTCCGCTTCAATTCGTTCCGCTTCAATTCGTTCCGCTTCGATTCGTTCGGCTTCAATTCGTTCCGCTTCAATTCGTTCCGCTTCAATTCGTTCCGCTTTGAGTCGTTCTGCTTCGAGTCGTTCTGCTTCGATTCGTTCTGCTTCGAGTCGTTCTGCTTCGAGTCGTTCTGCTTCGAGACGTTCTGCTTCGAATCGTTCGGCCTCGATTCGTTCTTCTTCGAGTCGTTCTGCTTCGAGTCGTTCTGCTTCGAGTCGTTCTGCTTCGAGTCGTTCTGCTTCGAGTCGTTCTTCTTCGAGTCGTTCTGCTTCGAGACGTTCTCGCTCGAGTCTTATCTTTTCTAGCTTTGCTTGCTTGAGCCTTGCTTTCTCTAACTTTGCCTTCTCGAGCCTTGCTTTCTCAAGCTTTGCTTTTTCTAGTCTCGCTTTTTCGATCTTAGCTTTCTCAAGTTTTGCTTTCTCAAGTTTTGCTTTCTCGAGTCTCGCTTTTTCTAATTTCGCCTGTTCTAACTTAGCTTTCTCTAACTGTTCTTGTTTTATTCGTTCTTTTTCAAGCTTTTCTTGCTCCAGTCTTTGCTGATGAGAATGATCAACATCATCTTCCGTTGATTTATGAACATGCAGAGTTGAACGGAGTTTTTCAAAAACACTCGGCTTGGTTTTTACTGTTAAAGCAGGAGGCTTCGGAGGCACGACAGGCTGATCCTTATTTTTAGCTTGCTGTGGTTCTCGTTGCTTTTCGGGAGTTTCTGTTTTTTCAGGCGCTTGTACTTGATCTTCTTCAGCCAGAGAGGCCAAGATCATATCTAACTCATCCTCTGAACTAATGATTTCCATAGGATCGATAGCGCTATCATTCTGTTTTTCAGATGCACATAATTCTTCAGATACCAGCTTTTCACCCAGCTCTGATAAAGACGATTTTAATGGAGTCCTATCCACAGACATTTCAACAACCTATACATTCTTTTTTATTATTTTTGCCCAGTATATTCTGGAGACTTTATCTTTTAGCAACCAAAAGAGCGCATAAAGACATAACAATTATTTTTTTGTTTGTACTTTTTTACTATAAGTTATTTTATAAATTCAGTCACTCTCTACCAGATAGAGGGACTTACTTTTTGTAATTTTTCATAACTTTTATGATTATTTTTCCTTTGGAGAAACCTCTAATGAAAATAACAGACATAAAAAAACCAGCTAAAAACTGGCTTTAAATATTTGGCGTACTGAGGACAACTCGACCCCTGACACTCTAATTCATGGAAAAATAAAAACACCCACATTATAAAAAATTGAAGTATCAATTAATCAGATTTAGATTCAGTTGATTGCTGCCCTTCAATTACTCGTTCAACCTTTTCAACAGATACTTCTTTTTCTTTTTTCCACTCAGACAAAACAAAAGCCACACCTCCACCATACCAAGTTCTTGATGAAGAACCGGTATAAACATTCGCTGCAGACGTATAACCATTATTAGAGCCAGCAACAGAAAGACTGGAGCTTGCCAAAAAAAGTAGAGCGACTAATAACTTAATTAAACTATATTTCATAAAGCCTCCTTAATTTATCTTTAAAAAAAAAATCGACTATTTGATGCGTCATACCGCTAACTTAAAGGAAAAGAATCAGCATCAAACAGTCGAAATTATTAGGCATTGAAAACAAGGCTATTTAGCGCCCATCATCAATTTTTCCGTCGTCTTTAAAGTTACGCCAACCACTAATCATTGAACTAACAATAGATTGCCTGGACATAATATCTTCACGAATCGCCACGTAAATATGTACTATCGCAAAAATAATAATCCACCACATTCCAAAATGATGCCATGTATGAACATCCATACTTTGTCCCATCAGTGGAATAATCCATGAAGAAAACAAGTTATGCGACCATGAACCAGGCCCTGTGCCTTCTCCATACAGCGCAAAACCGGTAAAGATCATAAATATCATTCCCCATACAAACATGAAATGCATTGTAAGTAAGGCCAATGGATTATGACCAGTATATTTGCGTGGCTCTTTTGCCATGAATAAATACCATTTCAATTCATGCTTTACGCCACTCCAAAAACCCGGGCTAAAAAAAGGAGGAAAGAAAATTTCTCGTGAGTGAGAATTACCTACCAACATCCAATAAATACGACCTAGAAAACCAACTAATAAAATATATCCTGCCGCAAAGTGCGCAAATCGAATATATCCCATTAAATAATGGTCACTTGCCTCTCCAGACATTGTGGGCAAAGGGCTACCCACAAAATACCCTGAAATACCTAATACCAGAATGGCAAAGGCATTAACCCAATGCCATAATCTGATAGGAGCCTCATAGACATAAACGGAAGGTTCACTACGCGTAATGTGAGCTTCTGAACTCATAACTTCCTCCTTATTATTTGTTAGTATCCTTCGACTTAGCTCTTTTTATTGCTTTATGTTTAGCGCCTTTCTTGAGAAGAAGGGCGGTTATCAAAACCCCACTTGCAATAATTCCAACATGAAATGGGCTAGCAAATACGTGACTGATTATTTGAGACATCGAAAATTCCATATGACCACCGGGGTGGGCATTTGCTTCAAATACTACTAACAAAGCAGGTATAGCAAGCGATACACGTGTTAATGAATTTTTTAACTTAGTTTTAAACATTCTCATACTCCCTTTGATTAGCGTACTTTTACGTTTGCAAGCTCTTCACCATCTTCACTCATCACATGCGTGGAACACGCAAGACATGGATCGAAGCTATGAAGATTACGCAAAATCTCTACAGGCTCATCTGCACGCTCAACAGGTGTCCCCATCAAACTAGCTTCAAATGCACCAATATTACCTGCCGGGTCACGAGGCGAACCATTCCAGGTTGTTGGAACAACGCATTGATAATTTTCTATCTTCCCATCTTTGATTCGAATCCAGTGCCCCAATGCACCACGAGGCGCTGCAGTTGTTCCTACTCCTTTTGCTTCTTTAGGCCAGGTAGAAGGATCCCACTTATCCATATTTGCTGTAGAAGTATCGCCATTCTTGATATTACTGATTAACTCATTCCAATCATCAACCATCATGTCTCCACAATATTCCGACTCCAAAGCACGAGCCAAAGTACGGCCTATCGTTGAATTAAGCGCTGTTTTTGCATCAAGATTTGTACCTGCTAATTGATTAAATCCTGCAAGACTCCGGTTAACTTGCTCTACTACATAGTCAACTCCATGCGCATAAGCCAATGTATATCGAGATAATGGCCCGACTTCAACAGCATGACCTTTCCAGCGCGGCGCTTTGATCCACGAGTATTTCGCTTCTTCATCCAACTCTTCTATATTGGTGCTTGTGCCTTTGGCATTTGGGCCAAGCTTGTAGTTGGGTTCAGTAATTCCATCCCAGGGATGCAAACCTTTTGTTTCATCAGGGTAGCTATACCAGGCATGATCAACAAATTCCTGAACCTGCTCAGGATCACGTGGGTCTACGGGGTAAATCTCATCCCAATTTCCATTGAGTATCACGCCACCAGGAAGCTGATCAGTTGATTTGTCGTAATTAACCTTTGGATACGCACCGTAATCCATCACACTCAAGGCGCCCAGACCGCCACCCCACAGTTGCTTCTTGTAGAAACTTGCAATCGCTATAACATCAGGAACATATACATTCTTATTGAAATCCACCATCTCTTGAATACGGGCAAAAACAAAATTTAAGCGTTCCATATTAAGCGGAGCGCCAGCAGACATATCTCCATCCATGTTTATGGCACAAGGCACACCACCTACAAGATAATTCGGGTGTGGATTTTTACCGCCAAATACAGTGTGTAACTTTACAAATTCTTTTTGCAGATCTAGTGCTTCAAGGTAATGAGCGACCGCCATTAAATCCGCTTCTGGTGACAATTTATAAGCAGGATTATCCCAATAGCCATTCTTAAAGGGCCCTAATTGTCCGGACTCTATAAATCGTTTAATACGAGTTTGTACATCTCGAAAATATCCAGGACTAGACATTGGATGATGAGGAGAAACGACAGCTTGCAAGCTAGAAGTCGCTTTAGGGTCGGCTTTCAGCGCATTAACTGGATTAACCCAATCTAAAGCATGCAAATGATAAAAATGAACAACATGATCATGAACCTGAAGGGTTTTAGCCATCATTTCGCGAATCAAATGAGCATTGGGTGGAATTTTTATATCCAAAGCATCTTCTACAGCTCGAACCGAGGTCAGCGCATGACAACCCGTACACACACCACAAATACGCTCTACAAATGCCCAGGCATCCCGCGGGTCGCGCCCTCTTAATATTACCTCGAGGCCGCGCCACATTGTTCCTGTAGAAACTGCATTTACAATTACGTTATTTTCATCCAGATTAACTTCACACCGCATGTGACCTTCAATGCGTGTAACCGGATCTACAACAACTCGCTTACCAGAATTATCTAACCTATATCCATTGGGAGTATTTATAACACTCATTATGCATTCTCCTTCTTCTGTGCACGTTTAACAGCGGATATCGCCGCATGTGCTGCCACCGCTGTCCCAACTACAGCAGCTGCTGTGCCACCCACTTTATCTGCGTTACCTTCTATTCCAAACTGATGCACATCAGTAAGGCGGGCATACCAGGAACCTTTATCCCAGAAACCATCTTCTGAACAACCAATACAACCATGACCAGCCTGAATTGGAAAAGAGGTACCTTCATTCCAGCGAATCGTAGAACAGGCGTTATAGGTCGTAGGTCCTTTGCAACCTACCTTGTATAAGCAATAGCCTTTTCGCGCACCTTCATCGTCAAATTTCTCAACAAACTGCCCAGCATCAAAATGAGGACGGCGATAACATTTATCGTGAATACGCTGGCTATAAAACATTTTAGGGCGACCTTGACGATCAAGCTCCGGAAACCTCTCAAAGGTTAAAATATAAGTAACAACTGCGGTCATTACTTCTGCAATAGGTGGGCACCCCGGAACCTTTATAATTGGCTTATTTGTTTTTATCGCTTTATGTGTAGGTGTTGCTTTAGTTGGATTAGGGTGAGCTGCCTGAACACAGCCATACGAAGCACAAGACCCCCAAGATATTATCGCCTTACAGTGCTCTGCAACATGATTTAATTGCTCTAAAAAAGGCTTGCCAGCGATGATACAGGACATCCCTTCTTGATTTAGCGGTGCATTACCTTCAACCGCCAGTATGAAATTTCCGTCATACTTTTTGATAGTCTCTTCAATTATTGCCTCTGCCTGAGTACCCGCCGCTGCCATGATCGTATCATCGTAATCCAGAGATACCATTGATAAGACAACATCTTTAGCTAAAGGGTGAGCAGAACGAATAAACGATTCAGAGCAACAAGTACACTCTAATCCATGCAACCAGAGAATAGGTATTCGAGGTTTGGTTTCCATAGCATGTGCTATCTTTCCCGCAAACTCTGGGGCAAGCCCTAATGCCGCTGCGGTTAAACTGCAATATTTCAAGAAACTTCTACGAGATATTCCTTGCCTACGCATTACTTCATAAAATGTTTCGGTCATTTATGACTCCTCCTATTTAATCGATAGCCATGCTTTATCCAAAATGCACTTAGAATATTTAATTTATTTTTTCTAAATCGAAGCGGCTATATCGTGGAGATAGCAAAACCTGTGCCAACTTTGAGAAACGTTGCCACACCAAGCTCGAACACAAAATTCGATCACTTATACAAAAAAACCTAGACAGAAAACTCTCGACTTACCTTAGCTATCGGAAAGTAGCTTTCCACCAAAAGCAGATCCAGTTTCAGAATTATTTAAAATACAGGCTCGTAATTATTTTTTTTATTCCATAATATGCATGTAAAATACCTAAAAGGGATCCCCTAATGAGCCAAAATGAGAAAGACAAGCAGCTAGAAGCAGACAAAAAATTTATCAAAATAGCTGATCAATTTATCAATCACGCCAATCAGCAATGCAATGAAAATGATCATCAGCTAGTTAATGCATCTTTACTTTATGCATCAGCTAGATTCAGCGCATTCATCACTGCATCGTTATCAGAATCGAAAGAAGCATTTGAAGATGGAACCGATGAAGCGGTTGAATTCTACGTAGAAGAATTTGAGAAAATGCTGAGAGAGCACATGAAACAATACAAATCTACATTTGATAAAAAAGTTAGTCCCCCTTATCCTCATTAATGTTAAATAGATATATAATTCATTTAATTCAATTAGTTATAAATTTTATTATTTTTATAAATTGTTAATAACTTTTTACAATCTAGTTATTTTTTTCCAATACGACTCTTCGGACAGAACATTTAATTAAAAAAAAACCTCAAAAAAAACCATCTCAAACTTATTCACAATGTTTTTATTTAGACAAACCTTCCTGCCCTCCTTCGCACAATATTCTTCAATACATTTGGCAGACTTATCTTTTAACTCTATTTCCTGATGCTTAAATACCAGACACTAATCGAACATTTAAGAGATAAAAGTCTTAATCAATCGTGATTAAGATCTGCGTACCAGCTACAAAAAAAACAACTAAGTAAACTTCTCTGTATCAAAATGAGATCTACCCCTTGATGAGTGACATGAAAAAAGACATCAAACACAAGATCTTTTTAAAATATCGGAAAGTATTATTGCACTTTAATACAAAAATGTAATAGTATATTACAGCAAATAACTATTTAACCTACCTAATGACAAGCAAAAAAACCTTAATTCTAGGCATTGGAAATGTACTTTGGGCCGACGAGGGATTTGGAGTTCGATGCGTGGAAGCCATCAATCGAAAATATGAATTTTCGGAAAACGTTGAGTTAATGGATGGTGGAACTCAAGGCATTTACCTTGTTCAGCACGTACAAGCTTGCGACTACCTTATTGTCTTTGATGCGATTGATTACAACCTTGAAGGTGGCACCATGAAAATCATTCAAGATAAGGATGTACCAAATTTCATGGGCGCAAAAAAGATGAGCTTACATCAAACTGGGTTCCAAGAAGTTCTATCTACAGCGGAATTACTCGACGACTATCCTGAAAAAATCCTGCTCATTGGCGTTCAACCCGTTGAACTAGAAGACTTTGGAGGGAGTTTACGCCCAGCCGTCAAATCACAAATTGAACCAGCCATTAATATCGCCATTAATTATTTAAAAGATTTAGGTATTGAGTGTAAAAAACGCACTAAACCCTTAGCAGAAACCGAAGCATTATCTCCCTCTGAGTTAGCTTTAGAACAATACGAAAATGGACGACCTTCAGCCGAAAAAGCCTGCAGAACAGGCGATGAACGCATACTATCGAATAAAAAAATGAAGTTTGACCCTAAAGCCCCCACTCTTGAGAACCCTCTTGCTGTCGATGTAGATTACCGGGGCCAATACGACTAATGTGCATAGGAATCCCCATGCAAGTCATCGAAATGCGTGAATCTCACGCACTTTGCGAAGCCGACGGAAAGCAAGAACTCATAGACATGTTATTGGTAGGCGATCAACCAAAAGGCACATGGATTCTCAATTTTTTAGGTGCCGCACGTGAAGTTATGTCCAATGAATTTGCAGAGCAAACACGCCAGGCATTGAAAGCATTAGACAATGTGATTAATGGTGAAACAGATGATTGCCAACAGTTTGACCATCTGTTTCCTGACTTAATAAACCAAGAACCTAAATTACCAGAACACCTAAAAGCACTTGTGCCACCGAACACTATCAAGCAATAAATTATTAAGGATACAAAATGCAAAAAGAGACTACTCCTGCTCCATTAATCGATAGGCTCACTGCTGAGTTAAAATACCCTGTCCTTGATCTAACAAATATTGATGAGTTTTTAGAAAACAATGAGTTTTCAGTTTTATTCTTTACAGAAGATATAAAACGTTTTCCAGAAACAAATGATGTTGCGGTTGTATTACCCGAATTACTCAGCGTATTTCCAGATTTAAGTCCGGCAATAATTGCTCGCAATGATGAGAAAAAATTACAAAACCTGTATGGATTTCGCGCATGGCCAGCATTGGTTTTTATGCGCCGAGATCAATATCTGGATGCAATCACAGGAATACAAGATTGGGGGGACTACCTTACCCAAATCAAATCCATACTAACATCAGAACCCAAGCGCCCTCTTTCGATTGGCGTCCCTGTAGTTAGCAGCTAAAGGAAAATAATATGCCAGATAAACCCTATTACGGAAGACCAATAGATATTCCTGTCATTGGAGAAGGCTCACAACCAGGTATTGATGGAGACGAAAACTTTAACTTCACTCAGTCACCAGGGGCGATGCACACCTATGACATGCCGCTCATTCCTGAGCCAGAAGAGGTAAAAAACCTTACTATAGCAAAATCTATACTGGCCCAGCTTTTAAAGACAATCGACGCCCACAAAGCAGGCGATCCTGCAGTAGGGTTTGATATAAGTGATATAGATGCAGCCAATACCGATCTGATTAATCAGGTTTTTAACGAAGGTGAAGTTAGTGTCCTTTACCAATCTGATACCTCCGTACAAATACAGGAATCAGTACTAACAGGCATTTGGCGTATTCGAGTAACTAATGAATCAGGAGAGCCTATCAGCGATAAAATCGAGATAGGTGACATTCCTTCCATCGTCAGGGAAAAGACTTTTTTAAACTCAACACCTATTGACACCAACCTAGAAAAAACACCTGAAAATGTATTAAACGCTCCACCATTAGTGATCGAACTTTCCGAAAAAATGGAAGCATGGAAAAAAGGAGATATGCACCATGTGATTAATCTAACCTTGCTCCCACTTTCTACCGAAGATTTACATTTTCTTGGTGAGCGTCTAGGCGTAGGACCCATTACTATACTTTCACGAGGTTACGGCAATTGCCGTATTGGCAGCACCTCCAAGAAAAATATATGGTGGGTAAAATACTTTAATTCTGAAGACAAATTAATACTGAATACGATTGAAGTCATTGATATCCCAGAGGTAGCAACTGCCGCACCTGAAGACTTGCGAGATAGTGCTGAACGCCTCAGGGAAATTTTAGAAGTTTATGATGTTGATATTGGATAAAACCATGAAAGAAACAAACATAAAAAACGAATTTGGAAGCGGGTCATTTGAGGGTTCTTATGGCGGAGATGATGCTCGAATCTCTGATGATGACAAAATGGAGTGTAAAATTTGCTGGAAAGTATACGACCCCACTGAAGGCGATGATTACTGGCAAATTCCTGCCGGCACACCGTTTTCGCAATTACCCGATCATTGGCGATGCCCCGAGTGTGACGGCACAAAAGATCAGTTTATGGTAATACTGAGCTAATGCCCTTTTCTACCACAAACCTGGAAGAGACATTTCGCAAAATTCAAAACACGCGAATGAAGGGAGTGCCTGTTATCAATAAACATCTAAATGTTAAAACCGTTGATTTTCAAGAATGGAATAATTACCACCTAGGTATATTAATCACCCCATGGTTTATGAATTTAATGCTCTTTCAAAAAAGCGGCGATGCAAACACCACTTCTTTAAAAACAGGCTCTGTCACTCAGCACACTTTCCCCTCTGGGTCTTATGAATTTGTATCAGGTTTTGAAGAGGAAATTGGCCACTACCAAAGCTGTTCTCTATTTTCTCCTATGCTTGAATTTGAAAACCAGGAAGCAGCCGAAATAGTAGCAAGTGAAGCCTTAAAAGCGATTATGGATGAAGAAAATATAGACACTTCATCACAAAATCCTGCTGATGAAATTGAACAAATCTGGAAAGGTGAAAAGCCGCAACCCAAAATCACCCATAATTTTGATGGTTCAGAAATACCTAATGCGTCAAAAGAAGAAATTAGCAAACCAGGAAGCACAATATCAGAAAGATTAGCAGAGCCAACATCTAGAAGGGATTTTTTACGAGGAAAAGCATTCAAGAAGGAATCACTCAATAATAACAATTTGAGTGAGCATAAATCCTAATGACGAGCATAGCTGGCGAATTGAATATTTCAATATCCTATACAGATACAAACATTGATAGCCGAATTGAATCAAGCCGCCCTTTGCACGCGTCAAAAATTTTTACAGGAAAATCGATTACACATACACTAACTACAATTCCTTTATTATTTAATATCTGCGCTAAAGCACAAACTGTTACGGCAGTCCGCGCAATTGAAAGTGCCACAGAAAAACCTTCATACAAACAAACAGAATCTTTTCGAGAAGCATTAATAACTCTTGAAAACCTGCGAGAACAATCTTTACGTGTGGTAATGGATTGGCCGAAATACAGAAACGAACAAGCTGAAGTTGAATGCATATCTCATATATCCTTAGGCATAGCAAAGCTCATGCATGCCCTGGAACCTGTCAAAGTATTAGACTACCAAGGCCAACCTTCACCGAATTACTCTTTTAAAACCAGCGTAGAATTATGGATGATCTTTAGCGAAAAACTATCACAAACTATTTTCGGATCATCAGCGAATGATTGGCTCGAAAACACATACAAAAAAGAACAGCTGGACATCTGGGCAGGCAAAGAACAATCTCAAGCAGCAAAATTCATTCACTGGTTAAATCAGAAAAAATGGAAGCATTCGGGTAAATCAAACATTACACATATCCCCGATATAAATGACATTGAGGTGCGAGAACTACTAAAAACACAAGGACATGAGTTTACAGGACACCCTAAATGGGATGACCAATGCTATGAATTAAGCTGGTTTAGTCGCAAACAATGCCAACCACATCAGGATAATGGCATTTATAGCCGTATGATTGGTCGACTTAAGGAAATCGCCGATTTAATTTTAAAACTGGATACGTTTTATATTAAAGGCACCCAACTCGAATCAGGCAAAAGCTCTGTTAGCGGCATAGCACATAGTGAAGCTGCTCGTGGTCGTTTAACGCATTTTGTAGAAATTGAAAATGAAACGATTAAAAAACTAGTCATACTTGCGCCTACAGAATGGAATTTCCACCCAGAAGGGGTCGCCGTTAAAAGCCTAAATAATTTAGATGCAAAATCCCCCCATGAATTGCATCAACAAGCCGAACTATTGATTCATGCAATTGACCCTTGTGTGGGTTTTAACTTAAGCATCGAAGGATAAAATAGCACATGCATGAAATGTCTCTTTGCGAGGGTGTATTACAAATAATTGAAACAGAAGCCAGGAATCAGGATTTCGACAAGGTTAAACGAGTCATACTTGATGTTGGTGTATTATCAGGAGTAGAGATTCCCGCATTAGAATTTGCTTTTGAGGTAGTAATGCGGGGATCGATCGCAGAAAACGCTACACTTGAAATCAATGAATTAGAAGCACAGGCATGGTGTATGCAATGTGCTGAAACAGTTACGGTAAAACAGCGCTATGACGCTTGCCCGAAATGTGAAAGTTACCAACTACAGATCAGTAGTGGTGATGAAATGCGTATTAAAGAACTAGAAGTAGATTAAATTCAAAAGAGGATAAAAGAATGTGCACAGTATGCGGATGCGGTAGCGATGAAGTTAAGGTTGAAGGACATTCTCACAATCATAGCCACGATCATGATCACAGTCACAATAATCATAGCCATGAGCACTCTCATGCCAATGGTCACACGCATAGTCATGAACATCACAATCATGAACACAACCAAGACACCCACTATGGCTTAGGTCCAGCTCATGCTCACGTCCCAGGACTTAGCCAATCGAGAATGATAGAAATCGAACAAAATATTCTCGGAAAAAATCATGAATACGCAAATGAAAATCGACGCTTTTTTACCGAACAAGGCGTACTCAGTTTAAATCTAGTATCAAGCCCAGGCTCAGGCAAAACAACACTACTAACTCAAACGATAACTGACCTAAAAGATGATTTATCACTATCCGTTATCGAAGGGGATCAACAAACCGCAAATGATGCCGAACGCATCCGTGCGACAGGCGTTCCCGCATTACAAATCAACACAGGCAAAGGCTGCCATCTTGATGCGCACATGGTCGGACACGCAATGGAAAAAATGACACCAGAAGAAGGTGGAGTCTTATTTATTGAAAATGTTGGAAATCTGGTTTGCCCTGCTGCATTTGATTTAGGTGAAGCACATAAAGTGGCCATACTTTCGGTAACAGAAGGTGAGGATAAACCACTAAAATACCCTGATATGTTTAATGCTGCAGATATCATGCTTTTGAATAAAATTGATCTATTACCTTACCTACAATTTGATGTAGACAAATGTATCGAATATGCTCGACGAGTTAACCCAAGCATTCAAGTATTACAAGTTTCCGCCACATCAGGCGAAGGCATGGAAAACTGGTATCATTGGATTAAATCAACACGTCAAATGAAACTCATTGGACACCCTAGTTTTAATACGACTACAGCAACCGAAAACCATTTATGAGTGATACCTCTGCCAATTTATTACCCAGTATTCTAATCGTTGATGATGAGGCCCGCTCTATAGAAACGTTAGAGCGCATCCTTGATGAATACTTTGATGTTCACACCGCTAGCAATGCAAAAGAAGCGCTCGACATTCTCGAACAAGAGTGGATACAAGTAGTGCTATGCGACCAGAGAATGCCTGATGTTACAGGCGTAGAATTATGCGGACAGATTCGTGAAACCTGGCCTGAAGTTATACGCATGATTATCTCAGGCTACACTGACTCAGAAGATATTATAAACGCGATCAACGAAGGCGGAATTTACCAATACATTAGCAAACCCTGGCACCCGGAAGACGTAATTTTAAAACTTAAAAATGCCGTGGAGTTATCCGAACTCCATCGAAAAAATGAAAGACTAGCTATCGAATTAAAGCTACACCCTAAAACACTAAAAGAAGCGATAGAAGTACAACGAAAAGCCCTGCAATCACATTATAGCTGGGAAGGTATCGTAAGAAGCCCCGACAGCATCATGAACGCGACCTGCGACACAGTAAAGCAAGTCTCTCCTTTTGATGTCAGCGTGTTAATAACCGGCGAATCAGGAACTGGCAAGGAGCTTTGCTCTCGTGCTTTGCATTACAACAGCCTGCGCCAGAATGAGCCATTCGTTGCAGAAAATTGCGGCGCACTACCTGACGAATTATTAGAAAGTGAATTATTCGGCCACAAAAAAGGAGCTTTTACAGGTGCAGTTGAAGATCGGATAGGTCTCTTCGAATCAGCGAATGGCGGCACTATTTTTCTCGATGAAATCGGTGACATCTCCCCCGCTTTTCAACTGAAACTCTTACGAGTCTTGCAAGAAAAAGAAGTTCGCCCGCTGGGTAGCAACAAACGCCGCCCGGTAGATGTTCGCATTGTTGCAGCTACCAATAAAAACCTTGAAGATGAAGTACGAGAAGGTCGATTTCGCCAAGACCTATATTATCGCCTTGCGACATTTACCATCCAATTGCCTCCTCTGCGTGACAGACTCGAAGACATCCCTTACCTCACCACTTTCCTACTTGATGAAATAATGAATGAATTAGGAAAACGTGTAGACGGCATCACAACCGAGACCATGGATTGCTTTCAAAAATACCAATGGCCAGGCAATGTTCGCGAACTACAAAACGAACTAAAACGGATGCTGGTATTGACCCAAACAAACAAACTAGAAGCCAACACAATATCCCCACATATTTTACGCGCTACTCCCGATCATATGCGAAAAGACATGTCTCTTGTGACAGGTAACACAAACGGCACCTTAAAAGACCGGATCGAACAGCTAGAGTCGCGCGTTCTAAAAGAAACCCTAGTAAGGCACAGCTGGAACAAAACACGTGCAGCAGAAGAACTCGGACTATCCAGAGTCGGCCTGCGCAGCAAACTAGAACGCTACGGTTTAGAGCAAGCTGATCAGGATGTGGTACAGTTACCAAGCAAAAAGAAAATAAGTAATAGCAGTTAAATTTAAATACACCCCCCTACTTATAGGCACTTTTTAAGAGAATTAGGAACCATAAAACGACTATGGCATCACAAATAATTCCCCACCACTCTCTAACAGAACAGGTTCCTGATGCACAACAACTAAGCCCAGCGATGGCAGATGATGCATGGATAGAAGTCATCCAGCGAATGGATGCTATCTATGCCGACCTTGTAAATTCTCAAGTTGCACTAGAAGAAAAAAATTCAGAACTAGAACAAACCCAACAATTTATTGAAAGCGTTCTATCATCCATGCACGATGTATTAGTGGTTACTGATATCAATGGAAACATTCAACGCGCCAATCTTGCCCTTGAAAAACTGACAGGAAAAAATAGCCAACAGCTCTGCAATAAACCTTTGAATATTCTTTTCCCCGAATCTGCGATCACGCAAGTTGATGAATTCCCAGAAAAGATTCGTTCAGGTAATCTGGTTGATTGTGAAATCGACATGCTCAATGCCAATAAAAAATCTGTGCCAATGGCCGTCATCTGTAAAGCACATTATGACAACGAAGGTAGACTACTCGGCTCAGTATTAACCGGCAGGCCTTTATATGAAATTCGTAAAGCATACCGCGAACTGAAAGAGACCCATGAAGCTTTAAAAGCAACCCAGCAACAATTGATTCAGTCTGAAAAAATGGCATCCTTAGGTAGACTGGTTGCAGGCGTAGCACATGAACTAAACAACCCAATTAGTTTTGTATTTGGCAACATGTACGCCTTACAAAATTACGAAGTACGCTTTAGTAAATACCTCAAGGCGGTTCACAAAAACATCAGCATCGAGGAGCGCGACAAGTTACGAGCCGAACTTAAAATTGACCGCATTCTGGATGATGTAAAACCACTTTTAGAGGGCTCGCTCGAAGGCTCTACCAGAGTAAAAACAATTGTTCAGGAACTACGTCGCTTCTCAACACCTAAGCTAAACACCTTAGAACGTTTCGACCTGGTAGATCTTATAAAAAGTTCTATTCACTGGGTAACTCATTCCGCGCGCACCAAACCAAAACTCATTACAGAACTACCAGAAACCTTAGAAATCACCGCTAACGAAGGCTATATACATCAAATATTAATAAACCTTTTACAAAATGCATTAGATGCTCTCGAAGAATGCTCGAACCCGACTCTAGAAATCACTCTTATCGAGAAAAAGAATGAGGTAGACATTATCTGCCGAGACAATGGCAAAGGCATTTCTGATAAACACCTATTAAGTATTTTTGACCCTTTCTTCACTACCAAACCTGTTGGCAAAGGAACCGGGCTTGGTTTATATATTAGCTATGGACTTGCAACCGAACAGTGCAATGGAAGCTTAAAGGTCGACAACCACCCTGATGGAGGTGCCATGTTCACCTTATCTCTTCCGTTAAATCATGAACCTTTATCCACAACAACACATACTACCAATGTTTAATGTCTTATGGTTACAATCAGGAGGGTGCGGAGGCTGTAGCCTATCATTGCTCAACGCCGAATCACCCAACTTAATCACTCGATTTAAAAGCGCTCAAATCAATATGCTTTGGCATCCATCTTTAAGCGAAGCCTCGGCTGATGAGTTTATTAATATGCTTGACGATATACTTTCAGACAAAATCCAACTCGACGCACTCTGCCTTGAAGGTTCTGTCATGCAGGGTCCAAATGGCACCGGCAAATTCCACATGCTAGCCGGCACTGGCAAACCCATGATGACATGGCTGGAAGAGCTAGCAGAAAAAGCACATTACACATTAGCGATTGGCTCATGCGCTGCTTTTGGCGGTATCACGGCTGCCGGAAATAACCCTGGGGAAGCTTGCGGATTACAATATGACGGCAAAAAAGCCGGCGGTTTACTTGGAGCCGAATGGCGAACAGCAAGCCAGTTTCCTGTCATTAATGTGGCAGGTTGCCCCACTCACCCCGACTGGGTGACAGATGTTCTGAGCCAATTAGCTATGGGTGACTTAAAACTCAATCATCTCGATGAACTCAATCGTCCACGCGCTTACACCGATCACCTTGTACACCATGGTTGTGGTCGTAGCGAGTATTATGAATACAAAGCAAGCGCGGAAGAACTCGGTGACATAGGTTGCTTTATGGAACACAAGGGCTGCTTAGGCACGCAAGCTCGTGCCGATTGTAATATCCGTCCATGGAATGGAAAAGGCTCTTGCCTTAATGGTGGCTACCCATGCATCAATTGCACCGCCCCAGAATTTGAAGAACCAAGACTAAACTTTACCGAAACACCTAAAATCGCAGGCATCCCCATCGGCCTACCTACCGATATGCCAAAAGCATGGTTTGTTGCACTTTCTTCTCTTTCAAAAGCAGCCACTCCCAAACGCCTAAAAGATAATGCCACAGCCAGTAAAATTATTACCCCACCAGGAAATAAGACACCATGACGCGCAAAATCTTAGGACCTTTCAACCGTGTTGAAGGTGACCTTGAAGTCGAAGTAGAAATCGCTGATGGCATCGTGACCAAGGCATGGGTGAACTCTCCACTTTATCGTGGCTTCGAACAAATCCTGCAAGGCAAACCACCAATGGATGCGCTCACCTATACACCGCGCATCTGTGGCATCTGTTCTGTCTCGCAATCCATTGCTTGCGCAAGCGCCCTCGCACAAATACAAAACATCACACCACCTAGTAATGGCCAATTAGTTTCAAACCTTATTCTTGCCTGTGAAAATATTGCTGATCATTTGACGCACTTTTATCTGTTTTTTATGCCCGACTTCGCCAGAGACAGCTATCAAAATAAATCGTGGCATAAAAACATCTCTAACCGCTTTCGCGCTCAAACAGGCACCGCAACACCCACCATGCTAAAAGCCCGCGCTGAATTTATGCACATCACAGGAATACTTGCAGGCAAATGGCCGCACACACTTAGCATTCAACCCGGCGGAACAACCACCTCTGTCAGCGCATCAGATAAAATACAACTTTTGGGAATATTAACCAGTTTCCGTGAGTTTCTGGAAACTCAACTTTTTGCAGACACTCTAGAAAACATTATCCAACTTGAAACGGATGACTCACTCAAGTCATGGATGGAAAACCACCCACAAGCGGACTTTGCTGAGTTTTTACAGATAGCCGAAGATTTAGATCTGCACAAACTCGGAAAAATCGATGCAAAGTTTATGAGTTATGGCGTTTATACGCATGAAGACAACTCATTCTTACCACAGGGACTCTGGGCGAATGGTGAGCTCAGTGAGCTGGATACCAACCTAATCAAAGAAGATATATCCAGCAGCTGGATGCTCTCTCAAAATGGAGCTAAACACCCCTATCAAGGCAATACATTGCCTGACCCAGATCAAGCTGATGGCTATAGCTGGTGCAAAGCTCCAAGATACAATGAGCAAGTTATCGAAGTCGGCGCACACGCCCGACAAACTATCGCACAGAACCCGTTAGCACTCGACTTGGCAAAAAACAGTCAAAGCAATGTTCGAAACCGGGTTATTGCAAGGCTTCTAGAACTTGCGAGAATTGTCCCAGAAATGGAAAAATGGGTAAGACAAATTAACCCTGAAGAACCATTTCAAATTATTAGCAAACTGCCAGATGAAGCGGAAGGACAAGGCATCATCGAAGCCGCACGCGGAAGTTTAGGGCATTGGATAAGAGTTCGAAACGGCAGAATTTTAAATTATCAGATCATAGCCCCCACAACGTGGAATTTCTCACCAAGAGATAAAGATGATATTGCAGGAGCTTTAGAACAGGCTCTGATTGGAACAGAAGTTGATAATGAAGGAAATGGAAGCGTTGCCATTCAACACGTAGTCAGATCATTCGATCCCTGCATGGTATGCACGGTTCACTGATTGACTTGTATATTCACGACCTAATCCGCTTCTTATTTGCACAAAACTAAAATATCGGATAGTTTTATTACACTTTATAATTAAAACGTAATATTATATTACATAAATACAGATACGAGAAAAATGTAAAAGTGACTCTCCTCCCCAAAACCTCAACCAAACATGCTGAAACGATACGTGTTCGCGGCATTGTTCAGGGTGTAGGTTTTCGCCCTACGGTTTGGAAGATAGCACAGCAATTAGGGCTTTGCGGATGTGTCAGTAATGATGGTGATGGCGTACTAATTGAACTACAAGGTCAGTCTTTATCTATTGATGCATTTATTAATTGTTTAAGCAAAGAAAAGCCAACACTGGCTCGCATTGACAGCATTGAACGGGAACGCAATGAATATATTGACGATACTAGTCAAAATACGGCTTCTAGCTTTAAAATCATTGAGTCTAACCAGTCTAATGCGAACACAGGCATTACCGCAGATGCGGCGACTTGCGATGCTTGTCTGAGCGATATCTTTGATATCAATTTTAATAACACCCCTAATAACAAAACCAAAGAAAACCATCGCAAAGGATATCCTTTTACTAACTGCACTCATTGCGGCCCTAGACTAAGCATTATTCTCGGGATTCCTTATGATCGCGCTCAAACAAGTATGGATGAATTTGAGATGTGCCCATCCTGTTTGCACGAATATAACTCTCCTGCAGATCGCCGATTTCATGCCCAACCTAACGCCTGCCCAAATTGTGGCCCACACGTCTGGCTTGAAGACAATAATGGAAAGTTAGTTTCCGGCTCATACAAAAAAGAGCATTTCAAAGACCCCATCAATGACATACCTATCACCAAAGCAGCTTTATGCATAAGCAATAAAGCAATAGTTGCAATCAAAGGGATTGGAGGCATTCACTTAGCCGCTTGCGCCTGTGATGACGGAAATGGAGAAAGCGCAATACAAAAGCTCCGAATTAGAAAAAAACGCCCACACAAACCTTTCGCCATCATGGCAAAAGACATATCAATGATTGAGCAGTATTGCTACGTAAGTGAGAAAGAGAGAAATTTACTAACTAGCCCTGCTGCCCCTATTGTTATATTAAAGAGGCGCAGCGATAGCATAAAAAACACATCACAACTCTCTAATGATCTGGCGCCTGGACAAAAAACACTTGGCGTAATGTTGCCATACAGCCCTATACATCATTTATTGCTTAATGCATTGAACACACCGATTGTTTTAACCTCTGCTAATGCCAGTCACGAACCACAGTGCATTGATAACAACCACGCACACAAAACACTGAGCAATATTGCAGATTACTATTTACTGCATAACCGCAAGATTGAAAATCGGGTTGATGACTCAGTCGTTCGCATAATGGCAGGCAAGCCTCAATTTTATCGCCGCGCCAGAGGTTATGCCCCTGAATCTTTGCCGTTACCAAAAGATTTTGAAAAAGCTGATGACATTCTAGCGATGGGGGGCGAGTTAAAAAATACTTTCTGTCTGATTAAAAACGGACAGGCAATTTTATCCCAACACATGGGAGATTTAGAAAACTACAAAACTTATGAAGACTATCGCCACAATCTGTCTTTATATGAGAACCTATTCCAACACAATGCCAAACATATCGCGGTAGATTCACACCCTGAATACATCTCCAATAAAGCAGGACATGAGCTTGCTGAAGAGAGAAATCTGACACTCCATCGTATTCAGCATCACCATGCACATATCGCTTCTTGTCTTGCGGACAATCAATACCCACTAAATGGACCACCAGTTTTAGGCATTGTACTGGATGGATTAGGTTATGGCAGCGATGACAAAAATGGAGCACCACTCTGGGGTGGTGAATTCTTATTAGCTGATTACCAGCAAAGCCAGCGCCTTGCACACTTTAAACCCGTTGCTTTACTAGGCGGCTCAATCGCAATGAAACAACCTTGGCGGAATACCTATGCTCATTTACAAACTTGCCTAAATAATGGGAATGGCTGGGATTGGGTAGTAAAAAACCACCCTGATTTAGATCTGGTAAAAAACTTGTCAACCAAGCCACTTGCTACTTTTGATGCCATGATGAATCAAGGTATGAATTGCCCACAAGCTTCATCCGCAGGTCGTCTATTTGATGCCGTCGCTGGCGCAATAGGCATCTGTCAGGAGAAAATTCAATACGAAGGACAAGCCGCGATAGAGCTTGTAAGCTCTATTACAGAGAAGGCTTGGTTAGACTCTCAAACATCAGCTTACAGATTCGATACCAAAAACGAACTAGACCCAACACCCATGTGGAAAGGACTATTACACGACTTATCCTTATCAACTCCTACAGGATTAATATCTGCTCGATTCCACAAAGGCTTATCTAATGCGATTCAAAAAGTGGCAATTAGATTAGCCGCAGACAACAATATACAAACTATCGCTCTATCGGGTGGCGTTTTTCAAAATAAAACTCTGTTTGAAGATGTAAAACAGGGGTTAGAAAAACAAGGTTTTACTGTTTTAGTACACCGCCATGTGCCCGCCAATGATGGTGGCATTGCATTAGGACAGGCAGTAATCACCGCAGCAAGAATACTATCTGAAAAGAATACCAACAAACAAACAGGCAACGCGAGGTCAAATCTATGTGCTTAGGTATACCGGGCCAAATAACAGAAATTACCGATAGCGAAAAATTGCTCGCTAAAGTTGATGTTTCTGGCATCAAAAGAGAAATCAATATCGCCTGTATTATTGATGATGCACACCCACCTGAAAAATGTGTAGGAGACTGGGTACTGGTGCATGTGGGTTTTGCTATGAGCCGTATTGATGAAGACGAAGCAGCTCGAACCTTGCAAATATTAGAGGAGCTTGGTGAAGTTGAAGAAGAACTTAGCGCCATGAAAAACAGCGCTTAAAATGACCACAAGAAAACTCACAAACAAACAAAACGATAACGAAAGCGCCCAATATACACAAAAAAAGGCTCATAAGTGGGGGGGTGTACTTTTAAGTCTATCTCTAGGTACTTTCAATGCCTGAGAATGACAATAAACAACATTTAACGGACCTCTACCCTTTTTTACACAATAAAGAGAAAAATGCTGAACAAGATACTGCAGGCTTATTAGAATCCATCAAACAAAAATCAGAAGAAAGCATTGAAGCCAAACAGCAGTTTTTTTCAACAAATGCAGAGTCATTACTTGAAGCAGCGCGAGCCATAGCAACGGTATATCAAAATGGTGGTCGTATGTATGCAGCTGGCAATGGTGGCTCGAGCTGTGATGCGGCTCACTTTTGCGTTGAGTTTCAACACCCTGTAACAGCGGGTCGCCCTGCTTTGCCAGCAATGAATTTACTCGCCGATACTGCCATGAATTCTGCCGTGGCCAACGATGTGGGTTACTCACATATTTTTGTTCGTCAATTAGATGCCCATGCACGCGAAGGCGATGGTTTTATCGGGTTTTCTACCAGTGGCTGTTCTGAGAATTTACTGTCGGCCTATCATAAAGCGAAAGAAATGAAGCTAGTCACATTAGGCTTGGCAGGTGGCGATGGAGGCGACATGAAAAGCAGCGGTCAAGTCGATCATTGTCTAGTCGTGGAAAGTGACTCAATTCATCGCACCCAAGAAGTTCATGTCGCCTGTTATCACATTGTTTGGGATTTAGTGCACACCTTATTAGCAGATAGCCGCGGACTAGTTTCTCAAGAAGAGGATTTAAAATGAAATTTGTAGATGAATTCCGTGATACGGAAAAAGCAAAAACATTAACCAAAGAAATCCATCGACTAGCAAAAAAACTGGAAAATAAACAGGGAATAAACCAATCCAGACCACTGCAGATCATGGAGTTTTGCGGCGGTCACACCCATACCATTTTTCGTTATGGCATCGAACAAATGCTGCCAGATAATATCGAAATGGTGCATGGCCCAGGTTGCCCTGTATGCGTCCTCCCCATGGGACGTGTTGACGATTGTGTGACATTAGCCGAACGACCAGAGGTTATTTTTACCACCTTCGGTGATGCGATGCGCGTACCGGGATCAAAGAAAAGCTTACTACAAGCAAAGGCAGATGGCGCAGATATAAGGATGACATACTCACCTATGGATGCACTTAATCTTGCACGTACAAATCCTGATCGTGAGGTTATTTTCTTTGGACTAGGCTTCGAAACCACCATGCCAAGCACCGCACTCACAGTATTACAGGCAGAGCGTGAAGGTATTAATAACTTCTCATTATTCTGCAACCACATCACAACAGTTCCCACCATAAAAGCAGTGCTCGATTCACCAGACATGCAACTGGATGGTTTTTTAGCACCTGGTCATGTGGCGATGGTGATTGGCGAACGCCCCTTTGATTTCATTGCCAAGGATTATCACAAACCTCTAGTCATAACAGGTTTTGAGCCTTTGGATATTTTGCATTCAATGTGGATGCTACTCAAACAGATAAATGAAGATCGCAGTGAAGTTGAAAACCAATACACACGCATCGTACCAACAGAAGGCAACACCCCAGCACTTGAAGCGATAAGCAAAGTATTTGAAGTTCGCGAATTCTTTGAATGGCGCGGCTTAGGTTCGATCGATCATTCAGGGGTTCGAATGAAAAAAGAATATACCGCTTATGATGCAGAACAGAAATTCTCTGTGCCTAATTTAAAAATTGCTGATCCTAAATCGTGTCAATGCGGTGAAGTAGTCAAAGGGGTTATTAAACCTTGGGACTGTAAAATTTTCGGCACAAAGTGCAACCCTGAGAACCCTATGGGCGCATTGATGGTCTCATCCGAGGGAGCATGTGCGGCTTATTATAATAATGGCTACGAGAAGAAAATCGCATGATTGATTTAGAAAACTTACCTAAAACAAAGTTTAGAGGCAAAAATATAACACTGGCCCACGGCGCTGGCGGAAAAGCCATGCGCGATCTTATCGATGAAATATTTGTAGCAGGCTTTGATAGCCCAGAATTAACTCTATTAGAAGATCAGGCACGCTTTGATCTAAGCAATCTAAACAAACTCGGCAATCGTTTGGCAATGACCACTGACTGCTATGTAGTTGACCCACTATTTTTCCCCGGGGGAGACATTGGTAAGCTCGCGGTAACCGGTACGGTCAATGATCTAGCCGTTGGTGGAGCAACCCCGCTATACCTCACCTGTGGCATGATTATCGAAGAAGGCTTCCCTATAGATGACCTACAACGCATCGTGGCATCCATGAAATCTACCGCAGATTCTGCAGGTGTTCGCATCGTTACAGGCGACACAAAAGTCGTCCCCAGAGGTGCCGCAGATAAGTTATTCATCAATACTGCAGGTGTTGGTGTAATACCTGAAACCAGCAACATTCAGGCTAACCGTGCACAAGCCGGTGACGTCGTCGTCATAAACGGTTACGTCGGTGATCACGGTGCGGCTATCGTCGACGCACGTGGCGAGTTAGCTTTAGAAATTAGTACCGTAACCGACTGCCAGCCACTCAACGACCTAATCACCGAAATGTTAAAAGTGTGCCCCGACATCCACTGCATGCGTGATGCTACACGAGGCGGATTAGCCACCGTGCTCAATGAATTTGCCAGTAGCAGTGAGGTTGCGATACAACTAGATAACACCAAAATCCCTGTCAGAGAAGAAGTACGCGGTGTTTGTGAAATTTTAGGACTAGACCCACTCTATTTAGCCAACGAAGGAAAGCTTATTGCAATAGTCTCAAAAGAGGATTCGGAATCTTTATTAGCTGCCATGCAAAAACACCCTATTGGGAAAGACAGCTGTATTATTGGCGCTGTGGAAGAATCTCCTCAAGGGAAAGTCATTCTAGAAACAGGCTTTGGAGGAAATCGAATTATTGATATGTTAATTGGAGAACAATTGCCCAGAATTTGCTAGCTAATTACAGACAATTAATTAAAAAACTGGACAGACACCCAATCAGTTCAATCTAAAACGAAGATGAGAATCCGCAACAAACAAATATAATGCATTTGTTATACCTGATTCCACAATGAAAAGCCATAATAAGCCTAGATTAGCTTGAATAGCGTCTCTCAGAGTACTTTAGAGACGTTTACAATTTTACACCCCACATCTTTATCCTTTGACATAGAAAATCCCGTCAAGACCTTAATAATGCCGCACGAGGCAAAATCCAAAAACAAACAGAGCTTCCCATATTCGTCAAATTCACAAAACTAGAAGATAACTTTCTAAGCACAAAATAGAGTCATCGCTAATCACTTCTCTCAAAACGAGACAGAGGATAGCTAATGCATTTAAATTACTGGTGATCCAGAAGAAGCAAGCTCAGATCTAAAGCCTACAGGGAAAAATGTCGGACATAAAAAAGCAGCTAGAGGTTATGTAAACCTAAATAGCTGCTTTATATACGTAATATGGCGCGCTGGGGAGGATTCGAACCCCCGACCCTCTGGTTCGTAGCCAGATACTCTATCCAACTGAGCTACCAGCGCAGGTCTTGATAAATCAAGGATGCGTATTCTGCTTTTTTAAACTTTACAAGTCAAGCGATAGATAATCTCTTGTCATAAAGTTTGCAAATTAATACGACTTTACGCAATTAAAATGGCGGAGAAGGAGGGATTCGAACCCTCGATCCGGGATAAACCAGATACTCCCTTAGCAGGGGAGCGCCTTCGGCCACTCGGCCACTTCTCCAATTTCAATCGTGTTTTTTTACGAAGCGCAAGAATACCTGTGCTAGAGACTAAGGTAAAGTCTGAATTTCAAAAAAACACATACAATTTTAGGTTTATTCAAAAAACAGCCCCAAAGTCGGGAGGTGGCTTATTTTTTATATAAAAACAGACTAAATTTTTCTTCTTTTTCATTATTATTAATCACAATATCTAACGCTACTTTTCTCTCCAACGCTTCAAAAAATTGTGATAACCACACGAAAAGTAGATTTTTACCCTCAAGAAACCTTTTCTTATATATAATCCATTCCGAATTTATTCTATTAGGAGAATACCATGGCACAAGCCAGCGCTCGTCATTTACTCGTTGATACTGAAGAAAAGTGTAACGAATTGAAAAAACAAATTGAAGAAGGTGCCGATTTCGGTGCAATCGCTCAACAACATTCGAGCTGCCCTTCAAAAGCACAGGGTGGTGATTTAGGTTCTTTTGGCCCAGGCCAGATGGTTCCTGAGTTTGATAAAGTTGTATTCAGCGCGCCAGTTAACACGGTACAAGGCCCTGTTAAAACACAGTTTGGATATCATCTACTTGAAGTAACAAGTCGCACAGACTAATTACAAAAGCACATAAAAAAAGCCCTGATGATCAGGGCTTTTTTTATATCTAAATTTTGTCTAGATCGGATTGCGATATGTATTCGTTCTGTTTCTCCAACCAGGCAACCACTTCTTTTCATTTCTACTTGGATTAGAATTTCTTACTCTACGTTCTAACACTCTCATCGAGGCATCTGCAAATTCATTAAGCGCTTGCTGTCCTGGGTTAACTGGACGCATTTCTTCAAGCACTTGCAATAATCCCCAGTTTTGGCCTTTATAGCCGCCACTTCTGTTTAGGCCTTCACCTTTGAAATTTACATAATCAACAAGCACATACCTTCCACCTCTCGAATTTGCTACAGCGTTCAAGTTATTCGCAACTTGTCCTCGTAAATGTTGAGGTGTATTTTTAACGAGCTTAGGCATGGCACGCATAGCACGATCCATAATATATTTGGCTTGCAAGTGGCGCGTGTTGTATAAAAGTTGTGAAAATTGTTTGATTTCAGGACTGTTTTTAGCAGCCATTAATTGCTCTCTATTTCTCCAAGGAGCTCCTTCAAATCGTGCTCTTTGCACCCATGCCGGAAGTTGCACACCGTTTTTCTGCAAATAATCTAGCAATCCCGGAAATGTATTACCAAACCTTTGGCTTCGACCCGATGGATACCAGGTGAAATGACCTATCCCCATTGCGGCGAAATCTTCCCTTAAATTCCAATGCACGAGCTGATCGATACGTCCGCCTGTTTCATTCTTGAATATTTGGTCACCAATACCATAGAGTTCTGATAACTCTGCTTGCTGACGCGCATCTGGCGAAGGTTGAGCAGGTCTTACAACAACTCTTGGCTGTTGCACAACAGGACGCCTTACTTGTTGCTGAGATACGCTCTGCTTGTAGGTAGGCGCTCTTCTCTGTTGTTGAAAAACTACCTGTTGAGGTTTCGGTGTTTGTTTGGGGGTTTGGACATAATATGTCTTTGAAGAATTAGCTGTGTTCTGGGGTGCTGCAGATTGCTGACTACAAGCTGACAATCCCAATAGGGACGCCGCAGCTACTGCACTAAAGGCTTTAACTTTCATAGAGTTACCATGTTTTATTATTATTATTTTTGGAGCTACTTTTACAGCCAATGTAATTATGGCTAGTAAAGTGGTTCACTGGTCTAACTATGGTACATAATATACGAATGAAAAACCCAGTCGAGAAAGTCACGACGAATGGACATATTTATTTACAATATCAGATATAAAAACAATGACTTAGCTTATTTACTAAATTTATTGAATAGCCTTTCACCTAATAAAATAGCCAGTATGACTGCATAAATAACAGGCTCCGTAATATCCAGCTTTACCATCCACCAAAAATGCAGAACACCCAACATAGAAATAGGGTAAATCAGCATGTGCAACTTCTTCCATTTCTTCCCTAGTCGCTTAATCATTCCGTTAGTCGATGTAACCGCTAAAGGTGTAAGCAATATAACGGCAACCATACCCACCGTTATAAAAGGACGCTCCAGGATATCAAACCAGATCTCTTCCCAGTCAAAAAAATGATCAAACCAAAGATACCCAAATAAATGCAGTACCACATAGAAATAGGCGTATAAACCCACCATGCGGCGCAAACGGAGTAATTGAGGCCAATTGAATAAACGCCTTAGAGGAGATATCGCCAGCGTAAGCAACAGAACTCTTAAACCCCAGTCACCTAAACCTCTGATAACAGCCTCTAAGGGATTAGCACCTAGCGAATCCTGCCAGACTCCCCAAGCATAATAGATAGCTGGGAGTAACAATAATGCGAATAGTGATGGCCTAAGAATGCGCGAAAACTTATTTTCAGAGATTTTCATTATTTAGCAGCCCTCAATGAAATGACTTATTTTTATTAGATGAGTCAATCTTCAGATAATTAATGCGTGACGCTTCGCACTTAGAAATTTTTCTTTAAGTCCATTCCCGCATACAGTGATGCTACTTGTTCGCCATAGCCATTAAACAGCTGGGTTTTAATTTTACGGAATTCACCGATACGTCTCTCTCTGCGTTGACTCCACCGTGGATGCGAGACATCAGGATTCACATTTGAGAAAAAACCATATTCATTTTCATTCGCTTTTTGCCAGGAATTTACTGGCTGCGTTTCAGAAAATCGTATTTTAGCAATACTCTTAATGCTCTTAAATCCGTATTTCCAGGGAACGACCAATCGCAACGGCGCGCCATTTTGATTCAATAAATCTTTGCCGTAGATTCCCGTACCCATGAGGGTTAATGGATTCATTGCCTCATCCATTCTTAATCCTTCCACATAAGGCCAATCGAGCACTGCACGTCTCTGACCTGGCATTTGCTTAGGGTCATGCAATGTTTCAAAGTACACATATTTTGCTTTGGATGTTGGCTGCATACGCTTGATGAGATCCGCTAGGGGAAAGCCCATCCAGGGAATTACCATTGACCAGCCCTCTACACAACGAAAGCGATATATTCTTTCTTCTACAGAAACAGGTTTTAACAAATCTTCAAGGTTATATTTACCCGGCTTTTCGCATTCTCCTTCTACGATTACATCCCACGGAGAAGTGACTAAAGTATGCGCATTTTTCGCTGGGTCTTCTTTCCCCGTACCAAATTCATAAAAGTTACAGTAAGTGGTTATGTCTTTGTAGTCAGTCAGCTTTTCGTCGGTTGAATAAGGAGATACTGTTTTGGCTGAAGCCTCGATAATAGGCATACCACTGACCGCTGCAATACCGATTCCTGCAGCCGTCTTCATAAATTTACGTCGATTATGATAGACCGAAAAGTCTGTCACTTCATTTTCGCTAAGTTCGTTATTTTTTTTAATTAACATCTATAAGCTCCGTTATAACATTCAAAATCGAATATATCATAAGGCATACATGAAACCTTTTGACTGCACTCTAACAAAAGTAATACTCGATAGAGAATTCACACTTGGATTTTAATACGAAGTTAAATAGTTTTTGTACGCAAAATAAGAAAGGATTTTGCGAAAAAAGGAAGGCAATACTTAGGGCTAGCCTGATGACAGAAAGGAGGAATGCTTAGTACACCCCCCTACTTTGAGGCGTTTTTTTTAGATAAATATTAGATGGATGTTAGACCCATCTAATATTTAATTTATAACTTATTAAGAGTTACTGTTTACCGTATTCGTGAACAGCATCAACCAGAACAGTGACATTATCAGGGTCAATATGCTGATGTATTCCGTGGCCTAGGTTAAATACATGTCCTGTGCCTTTTCCAAAGCCAGTGATGACTTTTTTCACTTCATCTTTAATTGTATCAGCAGACGCATACAAAACACTAGGATCCATATTACCCTGCAAAGTCACCTTATCACCAACTCGTTGACGAGCACTTGCGATATCTTGTGTCCAATCCAGACCAAGCGCATCACAACCAGTCTCAGCCATGATTTCTAACCATTGACCTCCGCCTTTAGTAAATAACGTGACGGGTACTCGACGACCATCCGCTTCGTGCGTTAATCCAGATACGATTTTTTGCATATACGCCAAAGAAAATTCTTTGTATTTTTCTGGCGAAAGCACACCACCCCAGGTATCAAAAACCATCACCGCTTGAGCCCCAGCAGCAATCTGTGCATTTAGATAAGACGTTACACTGGAGGCTAACTTATCCAGCAAAAGATGCATTGCCTGAGGATTCTCAAACATCATTCCTTTTACTTTACCAAAATCTTTAGTCGTTCCACCTTCAACCATATAAGTTGCCAGTGTCCACGGACTGCCAGAGAAACCAATTAACGGCACTCGGCCATTTAACTCTCGTCGAATGGTACGAACGGCATTCATCACATACTGCAATTCATTCTCTGGATCAGGATCGGGAAGTTGCTGAATATCAGACAGAGTCTTTAAGGGACGTTCGAACTTCGGCCCTTCTCCTTCTGCAAAATATAGACCTAAGCCCATCGCATCTGGAATTGTTAAAATATCAGAGAAAAGTATCGCAGCATCAAGATCATAGCGCTCTAAAGGCTGAAGCGTCACTTCACAAGCTAAATCTGCATTCTCACACAAATCCATAAAACTTCCGGCTTTTGCACGAGTTGCCCGATACTCAGGTAAATAACGACCTGCTTGGCGCATAATCCATACTGGCGTTGTATCAACGGGCTGCTTGAGTAAAGCTCTTAGAAATCTATCGTTTTTCAATTCTGACATGGATGGAATTGTCCTGAACTAATTACATCAAAACAGAAAGTTTTAGATGTATTAAATTTATATAAAGAAGGTGTCATATTGTTATATGACAAATGATGACAGAATTTACTATGACATATCGTTGATGAACATACGATATGAAACAATTCTTTTAACCGGCTAAAGCGCTTTTGATGATACCGCTGATCTTACCCATATCAGCACGACCTTGCATCTGAGGCTTAAGAATAGCCATAACTTTTCCCATGTCCTTCATGCTTTCAGCACCAGAACTTGCGATTGCTTCTGTTACAAGACTCTGGACTTCATCATCGCTTAGCGGCTCAGGCAAATAGCGCTGAATGAAACCGAGTTCCATTTCTTCCTGCGCAACCAGATCGTCACGACCAGCATCTTTAAACTGACTGATAGATTCACGACGCTGTTTACTCAATTTGTCGAGTATAGCGAGTACATCAGTATCATTGAGATCTTCACGGGTATCGACTTCTTGCTGCTTGATAGCAGCTAAGATAGTACGAACTGTCATTAGGAGGTCTTTCTCTTTGGCGCGCATTGCCGCTTTCATATCATCGGAAAGGCGTTGTTTTAAGTCTGACATACTAGTGATCTTTGATTTGCTTGTAATAGTTAAATTGGATTAGCGTAAAACGCTAAGACACCCAATCAACTATAGTTAGCGATAAGAATGTATTGATTAATACATTCTTACGCGACGATTAATTTCGCGCTTTAAATTCTTGATGTTGCGCTTTACTGCAGCAGCCTTCTCTCTCTTACGGATTGAAGTTGGCTTTTCATAAAATTCGCGACTACGAACTTCAGCTACTACACCAGCTTTTTCACAGGTACGCTTGAAACGACGTAATGCAATTTCAAAAGGCTCGTTTTCTCTAACTTTTACACTTGGCATATTGTTGCTCTGTTTTATATTACTAATAGATAGTAAGTTAAATGAATATAGGTTTTAAAAGAACGGGATATTATACGCCTCACTAGAGCAAATGCAAAATCGAATTTACAATTATTTGTAATTAATACTCAATTGTTTCTTTGCCTAGCACCAAATAATCATAGTTATTCACCTTTTAACCTAAAAAACTAATAGCTCTCGATAAAATATTGTAGAATAATTAACCAATTACAAAATAAGCCTATAAAAATTATGTTTAAGACAACACCCAACTCAATGCTAAAAGTAATTCTTACTCTGACATTCACATTACTGGTATCAGGTTGCTCTATCTATAAAATGGAAGTTCAACAGGGTAATGCACTAAACAATGAGACCGTCTCTCAACTCCAAAAGGGTATGAGCAAGGCAGAAGTTGCTTCTTTACTGGGAAATCCATTACTTCAGGATAATTTCAGAAGTAACCGCTGGGACTATATCTACTTTAAGCGCAGTGGCAATAAATTAGGCAACAAACAGAACCTGACGTTATTTTTTGAGAACGACCAGCTGATTCAAGTTAGAAAGTAATTGAGCGATTAGCCTAGAGCCATTCGCTTAAGTAGTAAATATATTGTCCTTCCGATGATTTTGAAGGACCCACCACAATAGCAGCAAACTTTTTCTTTTCTTCGGCTGCGTTAGATACAGCTAATTCTTTAGTCTCAAAAATTTCAACGCAATTCGCAGGAAAGCGCTTTCTGTTTCTTTTAGGCACATACACGACAGCGAACCTTGGCAGTGAAACCTCAGTTTGAGGATCTGGCGGCACCATTCCTCTCATTTACTTTTCGACCTTATCAGCTTTAGCCTCACCACCACCTTTCTTAAGCGCTTTACCTTCAGCGGCGCGTTTTTTACGTACTTCTTTCGGGTCTGCAATTAACGGGCGATAAATCTCTATCCGGTCTTTATCCCTCACTTTTTGCTTCATGGTTGTTACTTTGCCAAAGAGTCCGACTTTCATCGTATCCAAATCGAGTTCTGGGTATTGCTCCAACACTCCCGACTGTTGAATAACCTGTCGCACCTCTTCGCCCTCTTCGACTTCTGTAACTAGCAGGTTTTGCTCTTCGGGTAACGCATAAATGACTTCTACATGGATTCGATTAGCCATAAACCACCTTAGCTTGCTTTACAAAAGAATCAACCATGGTGTTGGCAACTTGATTGAAGACCGGACCAACGACCACACTGAGAATCTTACTCGAAAACTCATACTCTAAATCAAGCGACACCTTACAAGCGCCAGGCTTTAATTCTTTAAAAGTCCAAAAACCATGCAGTTTTTTAAACGGACCATCCACCAGCGTCATTTCTATTTGTTGATTTTCAGTGAGTATATTTTTGGTAGTAAAGGATTTTTTAACCGAGCCTTTTGATATGGTAACCGAACCCACCACAGTATTTCCTTCTCGTGAAATTTCTTCTGAGGACCCGCACCAAGGCAGAAATTGCTGATACGATGACACATCATCAACGAGTTTATACATCTGTTCTGCACTATATGGTACTAATGCGCTTTTATTTACTTGAGACATAAAAAAAAACCACTACAATCCTTCTACCTAACTTACATGATATTCTAACAGCGAATATTTAGATTCGTCAGGTTATAATCCCTTTTTACTCAATATAGCAACAGGCTAGTATTTAGATGGCAAAGAAAAACAAAAAGAAAAAAGGTCATGGTGGCCAAACCATAGCGCGCAATAAGGTTGCGTTTCATGACTATTTTATTGAAGACACGTTTGAAGCTGGCATGGTTCTGGAAGGCTGGGAAGTTAAAAGTCTACGCGATGGTCGTGCCCAGCTAAAAGAAGGTTATGTGTTCATTAAGAATGGAGAAGCGTGGATATCTGGCGCTCAAATTACACCACTATTAACCGCATCTACTCACATTCATCCTAATGCAACTCGCGTAAGAAAACTTTTATTGCACGATTACGAAATTGTAAAACTAAAAGCAGAAGTTGATCGTAAAGGTTACTCAATATTGCCACTCTCTCTTTATTGGAAAAACAATCGAGTTAAGTTAGAAATTGGTGTTGGTAAAGGTAAAAAGCAACACGACAAACGTGCAACTGAAAAAGAAAAGGATTGGAACAGAGACAAACAGAGAGTGTTAAAAGGGAGATAAGACCAAAGAAACACTCATTTATAAGTTATTCATCAAATAGGCACCCCCCTACTTATAACGAGTTTTTTTTGTTTTATTACCTTACCGCACAGCCCCTGGATAGTTTCTAATTAGCTCTTCCAGAGGGTCTTACCAGCCTCTTCTTGAATTTTTTGCAAATATTCCTGATGACTATCTAATTCTGTAGCGTCGGCTTTTATTACTGCAAATGGCTTTCGTTCTGTATCCAGGCGAGTGAATGTCATTACACCAACCTCTGTCTCACTAGATCCTTCTGCTCCTAACGATAACGCTGTTTGCCCACCTGTCATCGCTAGATAAACATCAGCAAGTATCTCGGAGTCTAATAGCGCCCCATGTAATTGACGATGATCATTGCTGATCATATAGCGCTTACACAACGCATCCAGAGAATTACGCTGCCCTGGATGAAGTTCTCTAGCTTGTACCAAGCTGTCACTGATTTCGCAGATTGTGGCAAGGTCATTTATTCCGCCGGCAACATCGGCAGACAATAAAGAGAGCTCGTAATTTAGGAAACCAATATCAAAAGGTGCATTGTGAATGATTAACTCTGCACCTTTCACATAATCTAAAAAGTCGACAGCAATCTCATTAAACCTGGGCTTGTCTGCCAGAAATTCAGAAGTAATACCATGAACTGCCAAAGCCTCTTCATCACTTTCACGATCTGGCTTGATGTATTGATGATAGTTATTATTGGTCAACTTTCTATCGACCATCTCCACACAACCGATTTCAATGATTCGGTGTCCATCGCGCGTTTCTAAACCAGTGGTTTCAGTATCAAGAAAAATCTGTCTAATCATTTAAATATATTACCTTAGGTATTCCCTTTCTTTTCATCCATGGCGCGATTCGCCAAATCATCCGCCCGTTCATTACCCGGATGACCACTATGACCTTTAATCCAATGCCAATTAATATTGTGAGTTTGTACCGCAGCATCTAATCGCTGCCATAAATCTTTATTTTTTACAGGTTTCTTTGCGGCGGTTTTCCAGCCACGTTTTTTCCAGCCATCCATCCATTCCAGAATACCTTTTCGGACGTATTGAGAATCCGTAGTCAGTTCTATTTCACAAGAACGAGATAGCATCTCCAAAGCACTGATTGCAGCCATTAATTCCATGCGGTTATTCGTGGTTTCAGCCTCATAACCATAGATTTCTTTCTCGTGCTCACCAAACTTCAATACCGCACCCCAACCACCTGGACCAGGATTTCCCCTGCATCCACCGTCTGTATAGACGATTACTTTCTGTTCACTCATAAATTCGAATAATTATCTTGTCTTATTTTTTTTGCGGTTCTGTTTAATGCGACTTTACCGCCACTTAACACAGCCGGCGCCTGCCAGACCTTCTTATCTGGCCGCATTGCTATGACACGTTTTTTAGCGTGTATCACATACATATTTCCTAAAATAGGCCCTGTATATTCACCCCAACTTTCCAACCAACGTAAACTTTCGAAAAGTTTTTTATTTTTTACGCCAGGTCTATAACCCAGATAGTTAACATCCAGTACTTTAAATCCCAAGAGTGAAAACCAGTCTTTCACTCTATTGACGCTACGCATTTTATAGGGACTCTGGCGCTTTTGACGAAAGTGCCTCATTTGACGCCCAAGATTAGAAAGTGAATGAGGATTAAACCCAATTAAAATACAATGACCCTCGGGCACCAGTATTCTATCAATTTCTCGTAGCACCTGATGAGGATTTTTTGAAGACTCTAATATGTGGCTTGCAACAACAAGATCGACATTATCAGTAGATATCGGCAGCTGTTCGTTTGCCGCTATCAAAGAATAATTTTTATTCAGTTGCGACGCTAACGGCCCATTTTTTTCAATAGCATTCTTAGCTATACCTTCCCTAAACTTTAGCGCTTCGTCATTAACCAAAGAGAAGTCTGCGGTAATCCTGGAATGCTTTAATAAATCAGTCTGACCACTCAAAACACCCATTTGTATTGCATAATAACCAAATATTTCTGACATTAAATCAGAAAAAAAACCATCTAATTCGTCTAAGGTTGCGGCTCCAGAATGAGAGCTATACCAATTAGAACAATGCTTTAGTACTTCTTCGTTGTTTCTCATTTACTATTTAATCACCTCGTATAAGCGACACAGAACAAACCCAAAACCAATATATCCCTTGAGATTAAGCCCATATCATACTATATTTGATAGTAATATCGGGGGATACCATAGAGTTACCTTTAGATGAAAATATCTTAAATATATAATTATTTTTATCTCTAAAAGTATACTCTATTTTTTTATAGCATTTAAAATTTAAGGGCGCGGGGATGAAAACCAACCACTCACCAATCAGGGTGACTATTACTTTTATTATATCAATTTTATCGATATATGGACTTCCAACCTTAGTTTCTGCTCAAAATCCAACCGATGACCAAAGCATTCTAAATGCGGCTCGAGCGCTAGGAGTTGTAAACAACGCAGCGAGAACACCTCAACAACAAACATACATCCCCAGAACACAAGCTACGAATAACCCTGCTGCAAATAGAGTTAAACATGACCCTTATGCTGCTAAACGTCAGCAAATTCTTAGACAAAATGCAGCAAGAAGAAAGGCGCACCAACAACGCATACAACAACTTCAAAGACAGCAATACCAAAAAGCGAACCTACAGAGAACTCAACAACAGAATTCGCAACATAACCTTTGGAATCGCGTTTACCAAGGCTTTAGATTCCGTGATTACAGACACCAACCGCTGGTAAAAAAATATACGCGCGAATTTTCCCGTAGCCCTCAAAGAATTCAACAACTAGCTGATCGTTCTTCTGATTACCTGTTTATGGTAGTAAACGAATTAAACCGTCGCAGAATGCCAACTGAATTAGCTTTACTCCCTTTTGTAGAAAGCGCATACAAGAATGTTGCCTTTTCACACGCGGGTGCTGCTGGCATGTGGCAATTCATACCTGCTACAGGTCGTAGGTATGGCTTAAAACAAACACGAAGCTATGATGCTAGATTAGACTCTCATCAGGCAACACGCGCTGCCCTGGACTATTTACAGCAATTAAATCGCGAATTTAAAGGCGACTGGCTTCTATCTCTGGCTGCCTATAACTGTGGTGAATACAGAGTTCACAGAGAGATCGCGAAAAACAGAAGCAGAGGCAAAAGAACAGATTACTGGAGCCTTGACCTTCCAAGAGAAACAAAGCAATACGTACCGCGTTTACTTGCATTTAAAGAGATATATCGCAACCCGAGCGCTTACCAGGTTCGCCTTAGAGGTATTCCAAACAGCCCTGCTCTAGCACGCATCAATGTAAACAAACCCGTAAATCTCAGAAAAGCAGCTGCTCGCGCAGGTGTTCCTGCAGACAAATTACTGGCTCTTAATTCTGGCTATCTGCACGGCATTACTACACCAAGATACTCAAACAAAATAACACTTCCTCGCAGATACGCTGGTCGTTTACACAAAGCGATACAATCACTACCTCCTGCGAAAGATGTACATAATATTACTGCTAGAAAATATGCCAAATCGCGTGGGAAACGCAGTAAGTTTCGCTACCATAAGGTTAGACGAGGCGATAACTTATTCCGTATTGCACGTAAACATGGAACAACAGTTAAACGCATAAAACGCCTCAACAAAATGAGAGGCAATAAAATCTGGCCAGGCAAGCGACTCATCATTGCCAAGAGCTCACGAAGAAGCTACTCTTAGTTATCAAAACCACCTTTTAGGTGGTTTTTTTATGTCCTTTTAATCTTCATTATTTTTAGCAATTCTTAATTATGGAACATCAACTCAGAGACTCTTTAAAGATAAAAAGATCATCGCTATCAAAGCAATCTCAAGCTAAAAAATCCAGAAAGATAGTTGAAACCGTTATATCCTCTGATGCTTACCAACACGCTAAAAAAATTGGCACTTACTATTCTGTCAAAGGAGAGGCCGACCCTGCTGATCTCATCAAGCTAAGCCAAAAAGAGGCTACAAATAAAACTTTCTATCTACCCGTACTTTCCTCAGACAAACAGCAAGGTTTGTTATTTGGCGAGTTAACGCCTAATACAAAATTTGAGAACAATAGATTTTCTATCCCCGAACCCATATTTGAAGAAAGCGACTTAATCAGTGGAGAACAATTAGACTTTGTATTAGTTCCACTTCTTGGCTTTGACAAAAATGGAAACAGACTTGGGATGGGCGGTGGCTTTTATGATCGATGCTTTGCTTTTAAAAAAAGCACACAAAATAAAACACTGCTAATGGGTTTTGCCTATGACTTTCAGGAAATAGATGAGCTTACCCCAGAAAACTGGGATGTAAGGCTCGATTTAATCGCAACTGAAACCCAGCTGATAGATTTGCGCTAGATTTGTTTTCCAGAATGTTTCTTCTCATCCTGAGGGATTGGATCACTTGGCATCATCAACGGCTTAGAGAGCTCTCTCTTTAATTCTTGCGTACCTTCTTCAATAACACGACCCAATTCATTCATCGACTCAGATAATGACTCATCCAGTCCTTTTACGCCTTCCTGCATCAAGCCATTCAACTGATCAAAAATATTATTTGCTGTGTATTTGACTACCGATGTCATCGATTTTTTAACATTCACGCGCCAACCGTGATTTGTTTTCACAAGAACAGTGACACCAGGCATTTTAATCCCTGACTCGCCCATTTCACTTGTATAGAGGACAGTTGAAACTTCCGACCGTGTCTCCCCTATCATTTGCTCGCCCAGTTCAAATCTTTCTGGATGTAGCTTATCGGTGTTCAAATACTTCAAATAATCAACCGTATCCCACGTTGCCATGATCTTGGCCGATTCCATATCCCTATCTTGAATCGCTTGCCAAAAAGCCTGACTCACTTGTTTTGGTGACTCTGCTTTATTCGCATTGCATGCAACCAGAGAAAATATAATGACCAGCATAGGCAACACACATACAAATTTTTTGAATGTGTTTTTCATTGTTACAATACCTTTCCCATTAATACGCTTTTAGTCGATGAGTAATCCAGAATCTGAGTTCGTTTTACCCTACCTTCTAATAAGACATCATTTTGCCCAATAGATTCAACACGACAGAAGTTTGGTGCGTAACCACTATAGACTAACTTACCCTCTTCATTGTTTTTCTGACCTTCCCACAAGACATCCACTTGTTGATTAATCTGCTGTTGATGAAAGTCTTTCTTTAACTCATCTGCTAACAAGTGAAGCTCGTGACTTCTTTGTTTTTTTATTTCATCAGCAATCTGATTTTGCAAACCCGCTGCTTTAGTTCCTTCTCTGGGAGAAAAAGCAAATATATGCATGTGACCGAAACCTATCGACTCAACATTTTTCAATGTAGAAGCCCATTCTTCATCTGTCTCACCGGGGAACCCAACAATAATATCTGTTGTTACATTAAACTCAGGGATTGCAGTTCTTGCCTGTTGAATAAGCGTCGAAAAATCTTCAACCTTGCAACGTCTAGACATGCGGCGCAAAACCGAATTTGCGCCACTTTGCAAAGGCAAATGCATATGCGGCATCAAACGCTTATTTTCAAACAAAGTAAAAAAGTCTTCAGGTAAATCCCAAGGCTCAACAGATGCAAAACGAATTCTAGGTATATCAGTATCTATCAAGAGAACTTTCACCAAATCAGTCAGCGAGCTATCAATATCACTACCATAACCGCCCACATGCACGCCTGTCAGCACAATCTCTTGAATACCTTGCTGATGCAAATGATTAACCTCATCAACGATATCGGCCATTGTACGGCTTTTTTCTTCGCCTCTGGCTACCGTAACAATGCAATAGGTACAGCGATAACGACAACCATCCTGAATTTTTATAAATGCGCGATGCTTACCCCTTAAAAACAAAGAAGACTCATCTGGCTCCATTGCATTTAATGGCATAGTATTCGCTGAAAACTCATCCATTACTTTTCTAGGCAACAGATCTTTATCCTGATTATTGACGACTAAATCCACACCAATTCGTGTTGCAACTTCCTTTTCTTCAAGTGTCGCGTAACAACCACTCACCACCAATTTAGATTGAGGGTTTTCACGATGCAAACGATTCATGAGTTTACGAGATTTCTTCGTAGCTTCGGTTGTTACAGCACAGGTATTAACTACCACCACATCGGCAACTTCGGCATCCTTGACTATCCTATGCCCTTCTCCTGTGAACTCTCTGGACCACTGCTCAAGCTCTGCTTCGTTGAGTCTGCAACCTAGTGCTTTTAAATGTATTTTCATGGCAAGTTTTGATCTTGGAATTAAAATAAAAAAGGAATAAATTGTAATCAGATTAACATTACATCAAACACAGAATCAATTAAGCCAATGCTCTTGCGAGTCATTGGCTTAAAAACCCCATATAAGTAGGGGGGTGTATTTAGCTTTAAAGAGCGATGAAACCAACTCTTCAAACAGTAAAAAGTGTTAATTTACTGAATGTTTTCTGGAAATAGCTCAACTTCAGCACTTTCACGCAATGACTTTAAAACAGCAGCCTGTTCACGAGATGACACCATCTGAGTAAAGCTATTTTTAAGATTATCATCTAGCTCTGTTGCTCCGTCTTTAACGCCAGTCAAAGCAATTAACACATAATCACCATCAGGAAGAATCGTATTCCCAAAGGTTTTCTTACCTGACTCAGGCTTATCCATGCTAAACAGTTTATCGATAATCGTATTATTTAAGCGCGTATCCGTACGCTTAACATCAGCAGTATTCTCAACCTTATCAGCACCAGCGCCGATAGACTCAAGCGCAGACCAATCTCCTGTTTCTTTTAGAGAAGCCAGCACAGACTCACCTTTTTCAATCAGCAGCTTACGCAATTTTTGACCTAATAAACTAGCCTTAATTTGCTCTTCCACTTCTGCCAAAGGTTTTTGCTCTGGAACTTTATGCTCCTGCAAACGAAGTACTGCTACTTTGGTAGGGTCAATTTCTATTAACTCTGAATTTTTCCCTTCATTTAATACTTCATCACTGTATGCACTTTGAATAAATGCTGATGAAGAATATTTCTTTTCAGGATTCGGTGTTTCACCGCGCTGAATCCAGTCAGAGGTTTCAACTTTTGCACCGATTGCATCAGCTGCACCGTCTAGACTGCTGTCATTTTCGAAAGCAAGAGTTTGCAATTGATCTGATTGTTCCAGGAATAATTTTTCAGCCTGCTCTCTTCTGTAGAGCTCTTCCACTTCAGTCTTAACTTCGTCGAATGATTTTTGTTTTGTTTCAACAATTTCGTTAAGCTTCAATATTTCAAAACCAGCTTCGGTTTTCACAACGTCTGACATCGCACCTTTTTCCAAAGCAAATGTTGCAGCTTCGAACAAAGGACCCATCTCGCCTCTTGCGATCAAACCCAGGTCTCCGCTTTTTTCAGCGGCTAACTTATCATCAGAATCCGTCTTTGCCGCATCTTCAAAAGTTTTAGTTCCTGCCTTAATTTCTTCATACAATGCTTTCGCTTTTTCTTCAGCCTTTGCTTCTGCACCATCTTCTTCACCAACTTTAATGAGGATATGAGAGACTTGGCGCTGCTCTGGGTCTGTGTAGCGACTCAAATTATCATCGTAAAAAAGCTTTAACGCATCATCATCAACAGGTATTGTTTTTGCTATTTCAGATTGTTCTAACAACACATAACTTACTTTAACTTTATCATTTGTCATGTAATTTGATAGATTCGCATCGTAATGCGCTTTAATTTCATCAGCAGTTACATCAACCTGAGATTCAAAATCAGCTTTTTTCAAAGTGTATGTTTCTGCATTTCTTTGTTGATTCTGCAACGCCTGATAGCGTGCTACTTCCTCAACAGGAAGAAAAGCAGCTTTGCTAATCGCCTGAGAGAATTGTTGATTAGAAATACTCGTTCTTATTTCTGTCTCAAAGCTATTTTTACTACGTCTTTGTGACTCCAGTAAAAGCTCATAGGTTTTAGGGTCAAACTGACCTTCTTTTTGAAACGCAGGAATATTTGCGATTGTGTCGTAAACTTCCTGGTTACTTGCTCGGTATCCATTATTCGCAGCTTCTTGTCTTAACAGCGCCTGATTAACAACCTGATCTAAAGCTTGTTGCTTTATAACATCTTCATTGAAACCTGGTGGCAGCGTTCCACCAAAGATTTGAGCCATTCTTTGGCGTTGTTGCAATACAAGATTTTGAACTTCTTGGACCTGAATCTCTTCACCGTTTACTGTTGCAGCAACCAAAGACCCACTTCCACCCAAATATGAACTGATACCAAATAGCGCAAAAGGAACTGCAATAAATCCTACGATTAAATATGCAACCCAACCTTTAGCTTTGTCATGAATATTTTGTAACATAATTTCTCTTTTGTGTTATCAAGTTAGATTACTGAAAAGCCCTATCTCAGTAATATAGTGTTATAAATTAAGCGCGTAATGATACCTTATGCGCCCGTAGTTACCAAGAAAGACAAGCTTTGCAAACGATAATATTTACAGTTAAACACCTTAAGACCTCGATTAAGAATAATAGAAAGATCAATTCAGTAAAAAAAGGCCTGTAAGTGGGGAGGTGGCTATTAAAATACTCGATTTTATGCGCGATCCTTTCCATCAATAAAGCCCACCTCAAATCAAAATCACTTTATTTTAAACAAAAAAAAGGATGCCCTAAGGCATCCTTTCTAATATGGCGGAGCGGACGGGACTCGAACCCGCGACCCCCGGCGTGACAGGCCGGTATTCTAACCAGCTGAACTACCGCTCCGGATCACATTTTTCTAAAAAAATGTAAAAATGGTGGGTGATGAGAGATTCGAACTCCCGACATTCGCCTTGTAAGGGCGACGCTCTACCAACTGAGCTAATCACCCACTAATCTGAAATCTACTGATTTCAAAATTACTAAAAATTGTCACCTTTTTAGTAAGTGGGAAAAACTTTAAAACTATTTTAAAACCATGTTGAAAATACAATTCTAACGAATGATAAAAACAACAAGATACTACTTTTTATTAAAAAAGGATGCCCAAGGGCACCCTTCTTAATATGGCGGAGCGGACGGGACTCGAACCCGCGACCCCCGGCGTGACAGGCCGGTATTCTAACCAGCTGAACTACCGCTCCGCATTACATTTTTTCTAAAAAAATGTGAAAAAAAATGGTGGGTGATGAGAGATTCGAACTCCCGACATTCGCCTTGTAAGGGCGACGCTCTACCAACTGAGCTAATCACCCACTGGATCGAGACCAACCATCTGGCCTCAGAAAGCGCGCTAGTTTACTGCATCTTTTAGAGCTTTACCAGCCTTAAATGCAGGATTATTTGCAGCTTTAATTTGGATAGTTTCACCAGTGCGTGGGTTACGTCCAGTACGTGCTTTACGCTCACGAACTAGAAATGTTCCGAAACCAATCATAGTAACTTGGTCGCCCTTTTGAAGAGCTTCAGTGATACTTTCTACAAAGCCTTTAAATGCTCTTTCAGTATCAGCTTTAGTTAGCCCTGACTTAGCAGCAACAGCATCAATTAGTTCTGATTTGTTCATAAAATTCTTCCTTTATGTAAATAGTGGCAATATTAATTTCATATTATAATTATTTATGACAATAATTATAATCGATAATAACAATGTAAATTAAAATCTCAATGTATTTCTTGAGTTATTAGTATATAAGCTATGTGGCATAAGCTCTGCCACATCTCACAAGCCGCACATTTATACCAGCGCGCATAGCAAGTTTCAACTCAAACTATCAAAAAATATAAATTAAATAGATTGATTTACGAATACCTGCCCAAAAACACGATAATATGCTTTCAGACAGGTATAAAACAGTGATTTACACGCTAGTGAGCGCGCGACTCTTCTTCCTGATCAGGATTATTTTGAGACTGGGTAGACTGATCTACATCGTCTTCAAGATCATCTTCTTCGTCAATTTCTTCTGGCATCGACTCTAATGCGATCTCTAAAACTTCATCTATCCACTTTACTGGCTTAATGCTCAAACCTTTTTTGACATTATCCGGAACATCAGCCAAATCTTTTTCATTTTCAGCAGGGATTAAAACAGTCGTTATACCACCACGATGCGCAGCTAATAACTTCTCTTTTAAACCACCAATAGGAAGCACTTCTCCACGCAAAGTAATTTCACCTGTCATCGCTACTTCTGCTTTTACCGGAATTCCTGTCATAGAAGAAACAATGGCAGTTACCATACCGACACCAGCACTTGGACCATCCTTAGGTGTTGCCCCTTCCGGAACATGTATATGCACATTCTTTTTCTTCAAGAACTTTTGTGTAATACCTAAATGACGAGAGCGACTTTTTACAACTGTCTCAGCTGCCTGGATAGATTCCTGCATTACTTTACCAAGACTACCCGTGCTCTTGACATGACCATTACCCGAAACAACCACAGATTCAATAGTGAGTAACTCACCACCAACAGAAGTCCATGCAAGTCCAGTTACCTGACCCACCTGATTCTTCTTATCTGCTTTACCGTAATCGAAGCGTTGCACACCTAAGTATTTAGAGATATTTCTTCCCGTAACAGATGTTTTCGTTTTCTTACCAAGTAAATGCTCACGAATAACTTTGCGACAGATTTTAGATACTTCTCTTTCCAGGCTACGAACACCAGCCTCACGAGTATAATGACGAATGATAGATAAAATTGCTGAGTCACTTATTGTAACCTCACCTTTTTCAACACCATTATCTTTAAATTGCTTAGGCACAAGGTAATTCTTGGCAATATTCAATTTTTCGTCTTCCGTGTAACCTGGAATACGAATTATCTCCATTCTATCAAGCAACGGACCTGGAATATTCATACTGTTAGACGTAGCAACAAACATTACGTCAGAGAGATCAAAGTCCACTTCAAGATAATGATCGGCAAAAGAATTATTTTGCTCAGGATCAAGCACCTCTAACATGGCAGACGCAGGGTCACCACGAAAATCGGTAGCCATCTTGTCAATTTCATCCAATAAGAACAGTGGATTACGTGTTTTAACTCGCGATAAATTCTGAATGATTTTACCTGGCAACGCACCTATATAAGTACGTCTATGACCACGTATTTCAGCCTCATCTCTCACGCCACCTAACGCCATACGCGTATAGTTACGACCTGTAGCTTTAGCCAAAGACTTGCCAAGAGATGTTTTACCAACACCAGGAGGACCAACCAAACACATGATAGGACCTTTTAGCTTCTTAACTCTTTGCTGTACCGCAAGGTATTCAACGATTCTTTCTTTAACTTCGTCTAAACCATAGTGGTCTTCATCAAGCACTTTCTGCGCCTTAGCAAGGTCTTTACAAATTTTAGACTTTTTACTCCATGGCAAACCAACCATCCAATCGATATAGTTTCTTACCACTGTCGCTTCTGCTGACATTGGAGACATCATCTTCAATTTTTTCAGTTCTTCTTCAGCTTTTTCTTTAGCTTCTTTAGGCATCTTCGCTTTTTCAAGCTTTTCTGCCAACTGCTCTAGCTCATTTGATGGTGCATCATCCAAGTCACCCAATTCTTTCTGGATAGCTTTCATTTGCTCATTAAGATAATACTCGCGCTGACTGCGATCCATCTGTTGCTTTACGCGACCACGAATTCGCTTTTCAACCTGAAGAAGATCAATCTCCCCTTCTACCAAACTAACCAGATGCTCTAAACGTTCTTTAACTGACGTAATCTCAAGAATCTTCTGCTTATCTGTAACCTTTAATCCAAGATGCGCAGCAATAGCATCAGACAAGCGATCTGGCTCATCAATACCGGACAAAGATGACAATATTTCAGGCGGAACTTTCTTATTTAAATTTACGTATTTGTCGAACAAATTAACAAGAGCTCGACTTAATAATTCTGTTTTTCTTTTATCAAAACTATCGTCTACAGGAATAACATCAATATCTGCAGTAAAGTATTCACCTTCGATATCCATAGACGCAATTTTTACACGCTCCACACCCTCTACGAGAACCTTCAAAGTGCCATCAGGCAACTTTAGAAGCTGCAAGATTGTAGCCAAAGTTCCTACTTCGAAAATATCATCTGGGCCGGGCTCGTCTACTTCTGCACTTTTCTGCGCAACAAGTAAAATTTGTTTATTGTTTTCCATTGCCTCATCAAGAGAACGAATAGACTTCTCTCTTCCAACAAATAATGGAATAACCATATGTGGGTAAACAACTACGTCTCTTAGAGTGAGAACAGGTATACCCTTAATATTCTTTTCAGCATTCGCTGTATTATTTTCTTTTTCAGTAGCCATTTTAGCCTCTTTTTTAAGCACCTCTGTATAATCACAGAAGTCTAATAGTTAGATTGGGACGCTTTAGAAAAAAATCAATACTTATATAAAATAAAGCCCCGCTAGTTTTCACTGCGAGGCTTTATTGAACATCTAATAAACAACTAACAGCTGTTGCTACTTCATTTAGATGATGATGCTTTCTTTTTGACGTCTTTACTTTCGTAAATAAGATACGGCTGAGATTCCCCGTTTACAACCGATTCATCAATAACAACTTTTGTCACATCTTTTTCTGAAGGAAGATCATACATAGTATCCAATAATATTTTTTCCATTATTGAACGCAATCCACGAGCGCCTGTCTTTCTTTCCATTGCCTTTTTAGCAATAGCATGTAGCGCATCGTCACGGAAATCTATCTCTGCCCCTTCCATATCGAATAGCTTTGTATACTGCTTAGTTAAAGCATTTTTTGGCTCAGTCAATATTCTCACAAGAGCATCTTCATTTAGCTCTTCAAGAGTAGCAATTACTGGCAAACGACCAACAAACTCAGGTATCAAACCATAGCGAACCAAGTCTTCTGCTTCAATTTCCTTGATTACATCACCAAAAGCTCGATCATCATCAGGCGCTTTAACTTCAGCCGAGAAACCAATACCACCTTTAGATGTTCTATCAAGAACCACTTTATCCAAACCAGAGAAAGCACCACCACATATAAATAAAATATTCTTAGTATCTACCTGCAAAAATTCTTGCTGTGGATGCTTACGACCACCTTGCGGAGGAACAGAAGCAACAGTACCTTCAATAAGTTTCAAAAGCGCTTGCTGAACACCTTCACCCGAAACATCACGAGTAATCGATGGATTATCAGATTTACGTGAAATCTTATCAATTTCATCAATGTAGACTATGCCTGTTTCTGCTTTAGCCACATCATAATCACACTTCTGTAAAAGCTTCTGAATGATATTTTCAACATCTTCGCCCACATAACCCGCTTCGGTTAATGTAGTAGCATCAGCCATAGTAAATGGAACATTCAACATTCTAGCCAACGTTTCAGCTAATAATGTCTTACCACTACCTGTTGGGCCAATTAATAGGATATTACTTTTAGACAACTCGATATCATCTTTCGATGAATTACTTTCCAGTCGTTTATAGTGATTGTATACCGCAACAGACAATACGCGCTTTGCAGCATTTTGATCGATGACATAATCATTTAAGAAATCATTAATTTCTTTAGGGATTGGAAGACTTCTCTTCTCACCTTCATCTTTTTCTTGCAACTCTTCAGTGATAATGTCGTTACATAAATCTACACATTCATCACAGATAAATACTGAAGGACCAGCAATTAATTTTCTAACTTCATGCTGACTCTTTCCACAAAAAGAACAATAAAGTAACTTGCCGTCACCTTTGCCATTTTGCCCATCTTTCTTATCTTTGCTCATTGACGAAAAACCTCAATTTTACTTTTCCCCTAATACCAACCCTAAAGTTAATCCTTATCTACTCAAATGTACAGTAAGAACAGATAAAGTCGGTTAATTATTTTATAGGCGAATAGTTGATATTCAACAATAAAAAAAGCCTGATGATTCAGGCTTTTAATAAAATTCTAGTCTATTTGAATAGCTTTACTTGCTTCTGCTATCTAATACATCATCAATCAGACCGTAAGCTTTAGCCGCTTGCGAATCCATAAAATTATCTCGATCTGTATCTTTCTCAATAGTCTTCAAACTTTGACCTGTATGATGAGCCAAAACAGAATTTAACTCTTTACGGATCTTAAGAATTTCTTTTGCATGGATATCGATATCAGAAGCCTGACCTTGAAAACCACCTAAAGGCTGATGAATCATCACTCTAGAATGAGGCAAAGCAAAACGCTTACCTTTTGCGCCACCGGCTAACAATACAGCACCCATACTAGCAGCTTGACCAACACACAATGTACTCACATCAGGCTTGATAAATTGCATGGTATCGTAAATCGCCATTCCAGCAGTAACAACTCCGCCCGGCGAATTTATATACATATGGATGTCTTTTTCAGAATTATCAGCTTCAAGAAAAAGAAGCTGAGCCATTACTGAAGTTGACATGTAATCTTCAACCTGACCAACAACAAAAATCACTCTTTCTTTCAGCATGCGCGAAAGAATATCTGAACCTCTTTCCTGACCACGCACGGTTTCAGTAACACCCGGCATTGGCAAGATACCATTTACACCGAGCATTTCATCTTGAAAACGAGTATTTGACATATTATTTCCTTTAAACATTGATTATATTATTTTTAAAGTAAAAACAATTAAGCCTGAGCATTCATAAGATCTGTAAATTTAACAGTCTCTTCTTCTACCTTAGCCTTATCTAACACCCAATCTACGATCATTTCTTCCATAACCGCAGCTTCGATAGTTTGCATTGCCTGCTGATCACTTCGATAGTATTCGATTAATGCCTGTGGATCTTCATAGCTTGCAGCTAAAGAATTCAACATATCATCAACACGCGCCTGATCTTTTTCTAGTTTGTTCTTAGTGATAACTTCACCAACAATCAAACCTAGCTTTACACGGCGCGCAGCCTGATCTTTAAACATATCATCAGGTAAAGATGACATATCAGCACCTTGAGAATTCTGTTCCATCTCGCTACGTACTTGCTTGATTTCATCTTCAACTAAAGATGTAGGCAGATCAATTTCATGCAAGTCGTGCAAACCTTCCATTACGGACTGTTTGATTCGACTTTTAATACGCTGCTCAACTTCACGCTGCATATTAGATTTGATTTCAGCCTTGAAGCTCTTGCTTGTTCCATCTTCTACGCCAAACTTTTTGATGAAGTCCTCATCAACTTTTGGTAACGAAGGAGCACTTACTGTCTTAACGTTCAATGTAAACTGCGCAGTCTTGCCTTTAAGGTTTTCTGCTGGATACTCTTCAGGGAATGTAACATCAGCTTCTTTTTCAGAACCTGGCTTCATTCCGGTTAGTGCATCTTCAAAGTCTTGAAGCATACGGCCCGCGCCAAGCTCAACAGAGAAGTCTTGAGCAGCTCCGCCCTCAAACTCTTCACCATCAATTTTTCCGTTAAAGTCGACAACCAGAAGATCACCTTCTTTAGCAGCGCGTTTAACTTCTTTCCAGTCTTGCTGTTGTTTACGCAATGTTTCGATCATTTCATCAACATCAGCAGCAGCTAATTTTACAACTGGCTTAGTCACAGTCATTTTTGAAATATCGCCGATTTCGAATTCAGGATAGATATCAAAAGTTGCAGTGTACTCGAGGTCTTTACCAGGCTCTAAAGTAGTCGCATCAATTTTAGGCATTCCAGCTACTCTTAGCTTTTCCTGCTCTGCGGCTTCATAAAAAGTAGACTGAAAAATCTCACCAACAACTTCTTGATAAACAGAATCACCGTATTGTTGACTAACAACACTCATTGGCACTTTTCCAGGACGGAAGCCATCGATCTTGACTCTACCGCGCATAGACTTTAGACGCTTATCTACTTCCCCGTCAACGCGCTCTGCTGGCACAGTTATTGATAATTTACGTTCGATATTTCCGGTAGTCTCGACTGAAACCTGCATGCAATAAACCTCATCTCAAGCCACACGAAATGCCCTGAGTTCTTCTTATGGTTGAATAAAAGTTTAATAAAAGCCTGTTATAAAAACAGGCTTATTATAAATAATGGTGCGAAAGGAGAGACTCGAACTCTCACATCCTAAGATACTGGTACCTAAAACCAGCGCGTCTACCAATTCCGCCACTCTCGCAAAAAGAAAGCGATTATACAGTGCATTTCAATGCTTGTATAACCTGAATAAAGAAAAAAGCGTGATTAAAACAAAACTACTTCTTTTCTTTAATTTAAAAAAATCTGGGGTGGGTAATGGGACTCGAACCCACGACGACCGGCATCACAAGCCGGGGCTCTACCAACTGAGCTATACCCACCATAAATCCATGGCTAACCACTTAATGGCGCGCCTGGCAGGACTCGAACCTGCAACCTACGGCTTAGAAGGCTGTTGCTCTATCCAGTTGAGCTACAGGCGCAATATTAAAGTCCACCACGTACATCTATTCAATGCTGTAAATTGGTCGGGGTAGAGAGATTCGAACTCCCGACATCCTGCACCCAAAGCAGGCGCGCTACCAGACTGCGCTATACCCCGACACATCGCTATTAAACATAAATAATAGCTACTACCAAAACAGCAGAGCGCGAATGATACGCATCAATATAACCCTCGTCAACCCAATATTTGCAGATATTTTAAGTTTAAATCTTTCTGACATAATTTAATGAGAAAAAAACCTGTTTTCATTCTATTTTCTATTTTAAATATTTTACCTAGATCCCTGCAAACACTCGCTAGAAGCGGCCATCTTAAGATAAGCCTGACTTATTGGTTCATAAGCTATATATCATTTGTTTCATCCTGAATTTCTACATACGATACTTTCCAACAGCCAACAAGGTTTTATTATCGGCATTAAAGCTAATAAACTTCTCGTTTGGCTCTTGTAATGTCGTAAAAAAACACGCTTAATTTACAACTAATAGCAACGTTTAAACATTTATTGGATATCTAGTATGTCGGCTAAAATCATTGACGGAAAAAAAGTTTCTGCAGAAGTAAGAAACGAACTAAAAACAGCAATTGATGCGAGAAACGCTCAAGGTAAACGCCCACCAGGGCTTGCTGTAATTCTTGTAGGTAATGACCCTGCCTCTGAAGTATACGTAGGCCATAAACGCAGAGCATGTAACGAAGTTGGTATTTATTCTCGATCTTACGATTTACCAGAAGAAACCACTCACAACGAACTTGTTTCTCTGATCGACCAACTTAATAAAGACCATTTTATCGATGGCATACTGGTTCAACTCCCATTACCCGAACATTTAGACGCGTCGTTAATTATTGAACGCATTGACCCAAGCAAAGATGTTGATGGCTTTCACCCAGTAAATGTAGGGCGTTTAACCTTACGCATACCCGGCCTTCGACCATGCACCCCTTATGGAATAATGAGATTACTCGAATCTATCGACGTAAACCCCAAAGGATTAAATGCTGTTATTGTCGGCGCATCAAACATTGTTGGTAGACCAATGATGTTAGAGCTATTGCTTCAAGGTGCTACTGTCACCGTATGTCACCGCTTTACTAAAAATACACCAGAACTAGTATCTCAAGCTGATCTTGTTGTGGTTGCTGTCGGTAAAGCCGGCCTTGTAAAAGGCGATTGGATAAAACCAGGCGCTGTTGTTATTGATGTTGGTGTTAACCGACTAGAAGATGGAACATTAGCAGGAGACGTAGAATTTGACGTTGCGGCAGAGAAAGCCTCATGGATTACACCTGTTCCCGGTGGTGTTGGCCCTATGACTGTTGCCATGCTAATGAAAAACACATTAACAGCCTGTGAAAAGCACCAGTTTTAAGCATTAAACATAATTAAGTCACCCCCCTACTTTTAGGCACTTTTTTGCCAAAAGCAGGGGGAGTGTGAATCACTCAATCTCTATAAATTACTCAATACTTTTCCAAAACAAAAACCTAAAAGTTTTTAGTGTAAGCAATACCAAATGAATTCTGACTCATACTAATATCTGCCGCAGTAACATCAGTCATTGGATTTGGTCCGACCTGAATAACCGACCCCGGAGAAGCCGGCCCCTGAGCCGTTAAGGTACCATCTCCTTTGATTTTATTCTCAAAAGCATGCATATACTGGAACGTTAAATTAGATGTTTTTGATAACTTATAATCCATACCTAAGGTTATATGATCTTCAACGGTGGCAGGAGCTAAGACATTAAACGCTGTTTCTGTTTCAGGTATCGGAGATTTACCATGGTTATATCCCGCTAAAAGCGTCAATCGGTTATTCAACTGATGCTTAACACCCAATTTGATAATATTCTGATCTTTCCAACCAAAGCCCGCACCGTCGTCATCACCTAGTTTTGGACCTTGCAAATCAGCTGGAGCAACTCCTTGTAATAACTGCCCTTGTAACTGCGCGGTATTATTCTTATTAGAAATAGAAGCAACGTCGGTATAATTGATATGCGCAAAGTCTAAAGCTATCGTTGTTTTAGGTGTAGCTTTAAACGAAAGACCTGCGGTAATCATACTTGGTATATCAAAGCGACCTTGCTCTGCCAATAGACCACTGTAATTATCAAATTTACTCATCTTGGTCTTACCACGATAGGCCAAACCAAGGGTTAATTTATCGTTTACCTGACCTTGCCACCCAAGCGAAATACCTGCACCCGTAGAGCCATCGTAGCCATTATTGGAAAGATTATTTGCATCACTACTGAACGGCGCAAAAGAATCTACACCACCTATTTTGATTCGCTGATAAACAAGGTTAAGAGAAGCACCAATACTATTCTTTTCTCCCAGCTTCATTGACACACTAGGTGCGACAAATAACTGAGAAAAATCGATACCGGTATTATTAGTCTGACTAAAAATGGGACGATCATAAGTCGCATTCATACCACCATTTCCGTAAGCCGCAATTCCTACCGAAAACTTATCGTTTAAATGCTTTTGAAAAGCCACTTCCGGGATGGGGAAATTGCTATCATCATTACCATCGAGACTGGCACCTGAAATGGATGGATTAAACTCAGGCGAATCATAACTCGTACCTCTATCAGGAACAAAAATATCCAAACCAGCCGTCCAGTTATTCGCACCGAATGATAATGCTGCTGGATTTGTCGCCATATTCATCGCGTTATCACTACCTGCAACTGCGGTTCCACCCATCGCTTTTTGTATAATTCCGAAACCATGCGATGCATAACCATTAGTTGCATTCGCTGAGGTAGACAATAAACATGCCACAGCGACTGAGGTCGCTAGTATTGATTTTTTTAACTGATGCTCCATCGATTCTCTCCTGTTTGTTTTTTATATTTCATCTTTTTTCATTCCCTTACAAAGAGTGTCAGAATTAACCAATACCAACAATACACATTTGTGGATAGGTTTTTTATAGCTAGGCTATTGATTTAAATAATATTATTAAATAATAATATACTTCTATTCCACATATACATAGACGGTAGCCTTACCCAACCACCTTTTTTACTTTTTTTACACCCCCCTACTTTGGGGCACTTTTTTATAACAATTATTCTTTTTAATTATTTCAAGTATCAATGAGACCTCTGCCCTAGATGACCCATGAAGAATTATTTACGAATATTTAATCAATAAGCCAGCGATTGCCCAACAAAGTTGTGCATCTATACAAAAGAACAATTAACATACGCCATTTGTACAATTTAACCTAAAGTGCCACTCATGGATTTCACACTCAAACATTCAGATAAATCGAACAACAACCTTGCCAGAAGAGGAGAACTAAACTTCCCTAGAGGAACCGTTCAAACCCCTGCTTTTATGCCCGTAGGAACTTACGGCACAGTAAAATCAATGAAACCCGAAGAGATTAAAGACCTCGGCGCCGAGATAATACTTGGAAATACGTTTCACTTAATGCTTAGGCCAGGTACTGACATTATCGAAAAGCATGGAGATCTGCACGACTTCATGAACTGGGATAAACCCATCCTTACGGACTCGGGCGGATTTCAAGTATTTTCTCTGGCAAAAATGCGCAAGATTACTGAAGAAGGCGTTCACTTTAGATCACCTGTGAATGGCGACAAGGTATTACTGTCACCAGAAGTATCCATGGACATCCAACGCAAGCTGGGATCCGATATCGTGATGATATTTGACGAATGTACGCCTTATCCAGCGGGCTTGTCTGAAGCACGCGAATCTATGGAGTTATCCTTACGCTGGGCTAAACGCAGCAAAGAAGCGCACGCAGACAATCCTTCAGCGTTATTTGGCATAGTGCAAGGCGGCATGCACGCAGAACTCAGAACGACTTCTGCACAAGGTTTACAGGAAATAGGATTCGATGGTTACGCTATAGGAGGACTGTCTGTTGGCGAACCGAAAGATGAAAGAGACCACGTATTAGAGGTAACCACCCCCCTACTTCCAGCCGATAAACCCAGATATTTAATGGGCGTTGGCAAACCTGAGGATATTGTAGAATCAGTTAGGCGTGGTGTAGATATGTTTGATTGCGTGATTCCAACCAGAAATGCGAGAAATGGATTTTTGTTTACACGCTTTGGCGAATTAAAACTTCGCAATAGCAAACATCAAGCTGACACAGGGCCTATCGATCCTGAATGTGGTTGCTACACCTGTCAGAACTATTCTCGTTCTTACCTACGTCATCTGGACAAATGCAGCGAAATGCTCGGTGCGCACCTGAATACGGTTCACAACCTGTATTACTATCAGGAACTGATGAGAGGAATACGCGCCGCCATCGAAAACGATAGTTTTGATGCATTCGCTGATGATTTTTATGCACAAAGAGAAAATAAAGAGAACGTCTAATTCTCAGCAGCAACCTCTAATATCACCAAAGTCACCCCCCTACTTTGGGGGCTTTTTTTAATATAAAAAAAGCAGACACAAAAAAGCCGCGAATTTCGCGGCTTTTTTAATACTTACTAAAACGAAGTGTTGTTTACATTACACCAAGCTTTTCAAGTGTATCGATAGTCAAACCGCCAGTAGCAAGTCCGTTATCTTTCTGGAATCTTTCAACAGCAGACATTGTGCCACGTCCAACATTACCATCTACAGCACCGGTATAAACACCAGCGTCTTTAAGCGCTTGTTGGATTCTTTTGTTGATATCAGGACCCATGTTCGTCTTACAAAGAACACGACGCCATTCTAAACGCTCGCTAGAAACTTTCGCACGCTTTTCAACAGTGTTGTATTCCGCAGGAATAGTTGTACGAATTTCTTCTGCTTCTGTAGCAACATTACTTACTTTGATTAGCTTGGCAACTGGCTCAACTTTCTCTTCTTCAATTGCAGCAGGTGTATCGATCACTAACTTCTTAACTTTAGTGAACTGAGCTGGAATTTCTTTAAGACAAATCTGGTTTCCAGTATAAGTACCCTCACCATCAACTGCCGCGCCTCTCCATGTGAAGCTTGCATCAGATACTTTGTTCGTTAGAGTAATTTTCTTGTACTCAGCAGGTATCTTAACTTTATCGATGGTTGCATCGCTAACTAGCTTAGATACTTTAACGCCTTTAGCTTCTTCAGGTACTTCAACTAGATCAATTGTTGAAGGAGTCTTAAGAACAGTCTTCTTGATGATCTTGTATTTAGCAGGAACCTGGATCAAACACATGATCTCACCAGTAGAGTTATCAATCTTAGTGATTGGGCCGTCACCCTTCTTCCATACCGCTTTAGCTGGCTCGATTTCGATTTTTTCTTCGATAGTCTCGTATTCAGCAGGCTTGTAAACCTTCTTCTTGCTTGCTTGCTTAACAACTACAGTCTCTTCAGTTTCTTCGAACTGTGCTGCAGCTACTTTGATTTCTTCTGACTCTTCCTTAACAAGTACTTCTTTTTCAGTCTTTTCGTACTTTGCAGGAACATAGTATTCTTTGAAACACTCACCGATTGCTGCACTAGAAATATCAATACTGTTTGTTTTAGCTGCTGCTAGTAACGCAGGGCTTGCAGGAATACCTTTTTTACCAAGACTTGTAACCCACTCTGTGCTTGCTTTAGCCACTTCAACTTCTTCAAATTCTTCGCGGAATTTAGCAGGAATGACTTTAACTTTAGTGAAACCTTCTTTAGCAATGATTGATTTTTCTGCTTCATCAAAAACAGCTGGCTTAACTTCAACTTTTTCAGATTCTGGCTTGATTAGTACTTGTTCAGTTTTTGTTTCATATTCTGCTGGTACAATTACTTTCGCATAACACTCACCAGGTTTAGCGTCAGGTAAAGTATCTGTAGCATCAATTCTATCTTTTTCTTCTTCGCTATGAGAAGCAGCCATTGTCTGTGTAGCAGGTAGCAAAAGCGCCAATACGGCTGCTGAAGCAAAAGTTTTAGTGAACATTTGAAACTCCTTAATTTTTTTTAACTTTGATGGTTACAAGTTATTCTTGGCTTTAAGCCCACAATATTTTTTCCGAGCCGAATAACAGATTTTGCAAGGATAATCCATTAGTCACTAATGAGCAACCGTCTATCGCCTTATACGCAAAGGTATTGCTCTTAATTCAAGTCGATTTTACAGAGTGTTTTACTTGAAAATGACATTAACAAGATTAAAGCAATAATAAAAACAGACGACGCTTAACGATGAAAACTCAGTTTATTTTACGGACGTTATTATTCCGCTAGAATTTTAAAGGCAACACCAACAAGAATGTTGAAATTTACAATCGATAAGCTAAAGAATTTTTCCCCTAATGGATGAATCACATCTACAAAACTGTAGCTTTGGGCAATATTAAACCCTAAGAAGTTCCGTAAAAAAATAATTTTTTTACACTCCTTCTCTTTTTAAGATAAATCACAGCAACTGAAATATTTCACAGAGGTGTCACGCTTACTTTGATTAAATGCTCACTTCACGAATAAACCAAGAAAAATGCGTTAAGCATTATTTGATAACTTAAGAAAACAAAATATTTATTCCAGCTTCAATAATAGGACTAAATAAAGCCTTAAAAACCCAAGGTTATTTATTCTGTAATTTATACATCGCTAACCTAACAGGTGATTTCTGCTGATACTTCACAACAGAAATCTAAGCAAACGCATCTAATCCAGGATTAATTAACGAAACAAAGAAACCGGTACAACCGACAATAATCCTCTGACATTTAAATAGCCTGCAATACTTACAAGTACAGCCCCTAAAGCAGTCCCGAGAATGATCAATCCTAAATTGAACTGCGGCGTTAATTCAAATAATTGATAGGCCGCTACGTTACCAGCAATCAATGCTAGTACAGCAGCGAGAAAACCTGCCAAACCGCCAATCATGGCAAACTCAAGAATAAGGTTGCGACGTAAATACGCTCTATTAGCACCCAGTGATTTCAGTATTGCCAGCTCTTTTCTTCTTAGTGCTTTTTGTGACTGTAAGGCTGCGAATAAAACCACTACACCTGCGACTAACGTAAATAGAAATATTCCCTGCACAGCGAAAGCAGCTTTATTAATCAAATCACGAACCTGAGTAAGAATTGCGCTGATATCAATATCCGTCACACTAGGGAATTTCTTGATTAGATTCGGTAATACTTCAGGTTTACTTTCATCGAGGTAAATACTGGTGATAAATGTTTTCGGGTAATTATCAAAAGCCTGTGGAGCCGCTAATACGAAAAAATTCGGCTTCATGCTATCCCATTGAACGGTTCGCATACTGGTAATGGTTTCGACAATGCGCTGACCTGCGATATCAAAGGTCAGTTTATCCCCCATTTTCACACCTAGATTATCAGCGATACCTTGCTCCATAGAAAAACCGGACTGCGCGCCTTTCTCGAACCATTTACCCGCAGTTATCATATTACCCTCGGGCATTTCCGCGCTTGCCGATAAATTAAATTCACGGGTTAATAAACGTTGCGCACGTTGGTTCTCTGCATATTTTGCATCATATGGCGATATTGCTTTGTCGTTCACTTCCACTAAACGGCCGCGCACCATTGGATATATAGGTGCTTCGGTATTATCTTTAGCGAGCAATTCTTTTAAGGGCTGAACTTCATTCGGTTGAATATTAATCAGAAAATGATTAGGCGCACCCTCAGGAAGACTCGCTTGCCAACGATCAATCAGATCACTACGTAAGGTGGTTAATAATAATAAACTAAATAAACCCACACCAAAAACGACCACCATCAACGCCATGCGACGATTGGCTTTGGGCAGATGCCAGCGTTCACCTAGTTTACGAATCAGTTTTAGCAACAATAAAGCACACACCCAAAAAACGGCTAACGCAATCATCACTGCTACCAGCAAGTACAAACTCAATTTAATATCTGCCGTTTGTAACCACATCAAACCGAGCACTGATAAAGACAAGCTTATAAAAGGCAACAATAATGGCGCTTTTGACGCGCTACTCGCACGTTGAAGTATTTGCACAGGCGCTGTTTTAACCAGTTGTAAAAGATGAGGCGCAGAAAAACCAATAACCAACACTTGTGCGGTCAGCAACCCTACCCAAACCGGCATCCAGCCTGTACTGGGCAATTCCTGACCGATAAAGTCCTGTAAATAACTGGCAAGAAAGAACTGGATAAAGAAGCCCAGTATGGATCCAACAATTCCGGCAATGAGTGCCACAATCAATAACTGAGATAAATAGTGTTTTGTCACCTGCCAGCGAGATGCACCCATTGTTTTAAGCACCGCAACTGCTGATGTTTCGTGTCTGGTCAGGCTGTAACTGCTTAGCGCAATACCAGCACCGGCTAAAATCACAGCCAGTAATGCCGCCATTTTCAGAAAACGTTGCCCACGTTGTAGGGCTTGCTGGATGGCTGGCATGCCGTCTTCTAGTGTTCGAATTTTCTCACTTCGCGTTAATCGTGGTTTCAACCAACTACGAAAAGAATCTATTTGCGCTTCATTACCAGCAAATAAGAAACTGTAATTTGCACGACTTGCCGCGGTTAAAAGCCCTGTTTCAGGAAGTTGTGCCAAAGGCATGATCAATGTAGGTGCAAACTGAAAGGCATTACTCGCCTGATCCGGCATCTTATTAATGATTTTCGCCAGTACCTTCTGGCTTTTGCCTAGCTGTACTGAATCTCCTGCACCGGTTCCCAATGAAACAAACAATTTATTATCCGCAATGATTTCATTATCAGCCAAGGTATCAATGCGAGTTGCTTTAGTCACCCCCCCACTTACAGCGCTTGTTTCTATTTCTCCGTGTAACGGATATTTATCCGATACGGCTTTAACCTGGGCTAATTGAAATTTCTCACCGCGCGACACCATGCTACGAAAAGAAACCGTACTGGCTGTACTCAAGCCTCTTTTTTCGGCTTCTTCCATATAAGAATCATCAATCGGACGTGTCGATACGATCACCATGTCGCCACCCAGTAATTGCGTAGCCTGAACATTCATCGCACGATCTGCACGATCTGTAAAAAAACCGACAGATGTAACAGCAACAACCGCTACCAGTAATGCCAAAAATAATAAGCGAGTTTCTGCGAGACGCCAGAAACGTTTAGTCTGAATCAAAAACTGTTGAAGTAGAGAAATCATTTCTGTGTTGTTATCCGCTATTATTTTTTGTCATGACAGCTGTCATAACGATGTATTTTTGAGTGATGTTGTAATTGATAAGTGTTTAGTTGCAAATTTTCATTTTACAAAGATACAAGACTATAAAGCCAAAACACCGTTCACCAATTTGTAATGTGTCTGGCATTTTTCAGCCAAATCATCATCATGTGTAACCAGCACGAGTGTTGTATTGCTTTCTTTTTGCATCGCAAACAGCAGCTCGATAATTTCATCACCCGTATTGCTGTCTAGGTTCCCCGTTGGTTCATCGGCAAATAACACCGAAGGCTTGGTGACAAATGCTCTTGCAAGTGCGACGCGTTGTTGCTCACCACCCGATAACTGAGTAGGCAAATGGGTAAGACGCTCACCCAAACCAACTTGATTCAAAGCCTCGCTTGCACGTTGTCGAATCTCGGGGAGTTTCAAACCAGATTGTCTATCCAGCTCTAGTGGCAGCATGACATTTTCAAGCGCGGTTAAATTATCCATCAAGTGAAAGGATTGAAACACAAAGCCCACTTTACTTAAGCGCAACGCTGCTCGTTGATCTTCATCCAGCTCGGTTAATTCCTTTTTTAACAAACTCACCTTTCCTTCAGAAGGAACATCCAACCCTGCCAACAAGCCCAAAAGTGTCGTTTTTCCCGACCCGGAAGTTCCCGTAATCGCGACCGATTCGCCCTGTTCTACAACTAACGAAATGTTGTTTAAGATGTGTAATTTTTCACCCGTTGAAACCGGTAAGCTTTTACTTAAATTTTGTGATTCAATTACAATAGAATTATTTGACATTAATATGGTCATAAGGATTGGATAATAAGAGTATTAACTATGGGTTTCACATTGAAAGTTTTCAAGCTAGCACGACGTTCTTTTCTATTAATGACTATTATGCTTTTCAGCAGTGCCTTTAGCAGCACTGCTTTGGCTGATCAAAAAATTCTTGTTTGGGGGGATAGCCTCAGTGCGGCTTATGGAATACCTCGAGAACAAGGCTGGGTAAATCTCATGAGAAATGAGCTCGGCGAAAAAATAGAAGTCATCAATGGCAGTATTAGTGGTGAGACCACTCAGGGTGGAAGAACGCGATTACCCAAAGCGTTAGAAGATCATCAACCTAACTATGTGGTTCTCGAATTGGGGGCCAACGACGGTTTAAGGGGCATTCCTCCTGATGTCACTAAAACTAATTTAGACACAATGATTCAAGAAGCGCAAAAGGCGAATGCAAAGGTGATTTTATTCGGGATGAAGATTCCACCTAATTATGGTGTTGCCTATTCAGAAAAGTTTGAGGCGGTTTTTGCAGATTTAGCTGAAAAATATGATCTTCCCTTTATTCCCTTTTTTATGGAAGACATTGCGCAGAATTTTGATTATTTACAGGCAGATGAATTGCACCCTACCGCTTCAGCTCAACCTTTATTGCTGAAAAAAATACTACCGACCATCAAAAAAGAACTCTCCTCAAGTTAATAGCCTTAACACTTCAGAGCAACAACTAGAGCAACAAACTAAAGAAATAAGTAACACAAGTAAAAACGCTCAGGCATAAAAAAACCCACTCAAAAAATCTGAGTGGGTTTTGTACGCTTCAGATTTTTACTGAGGTGGTACAGTAGTTAAACCCAAAGTTACCCAGGATTGCATACCACCGCGATACCACTTAATTTTTTCCGCAGGGTAGCCTTTCTTAACCAGTGATCTGATGTTCACCGTTGATTGATGACACCATGAGCCGTTACAGAACATGACTAATGTTTTAGCATCACTGAAATCCAGTTTATCGTCATCACCTTTTACGCCAAAACGATCTCTCATCACATCATTTGCTGAAGGCGCATCTTCTGAATCTTCCCATGCGCCGTTGCCAGCAACACTTAACTTTGTCCATGGAATATTGACAGAACCGGGGATAGTGCCACGCGCTACCCAGTCGTTAGTTCTAGAATCAATAACAATAACTGAGTTATCGGTAGACGCTTGCTTTAAATAATCCAGCATTTCCAATTCAGCAATTGTTTCAACACCGGGCGCCGCAACACTTGGCTGAATGCAAAATGGAGGACAAGAACGTGAAGTTTTAGCATAAAGCTTAGGGATCGTATGTCCCTTGTCCTGATCTCTTTGAATGGTAATTCTATCGCCCATGTGAACTACATTTACTGAATCTAGTGTTGGCGAGATTTTTACATTCATAGAATCATCAGCTACTGCTGAAACTGAGATTAGAGAAGCCATGAGACCTCCCACTAATAGTGAAACTGCTTTGATTTTCATGTCGAACCACCTATGTATTTAATTAATTATATTACTATGTACTAATATATAATAACGAGAGCATGAAATAATTGATGGAGATCAAGTAACTAAATTTAATCTAGCTGATCAAATAAGTGAGAATGCAAGCCTTCATATTCAAGCAAAAATCATCTGTGATCAGAGGCAACATTAGAGTTCGAAAGTTTTCTCTGCTTGGCTAATGGGACAAATGAATGATAACCGAACTGCGCTCAACTGAAGATCTTCAGGCTCTTTGTCATTGCTATTGAGAATGTCAGTATCACTATCAGATTTAGACGCCGGATTGGTTGCCGATCCATATAATCTGTCTCCGACCACGGGAAATCCCAAACCTGAAAGGTGTTTTCTTATTTGATGTTTTCGTCCTGTTTCGATATTCACCGCTAATAAAGTTCGGTTAGCGTTTTCATCAAAGGACAAAACCGTGACATGAGAAATTGATTTTTTACCATCCAGCTCATTATCGATGGTGATAGAACCATTTTCAGCCATATCTGCAAAGCGTCCTTCAACCAATACCTGATACACCTTGGTAATTTGTCTTTGCTCGAACATACGGCCAAATTGAGCGGCTACTTTCTTTTTATGCGCGAGAATAATAAGGCCATTGGCGGCACGGTCGAGACGATGAACAACAAATGCGACACGCTCAGGAACCAGTGTCTTTTCTGCCCAGCGTTGAATCGTGCAGTGATCACCCCATTTGGAACCTTGTGAGAACATTCCAGACGGTTTATTCCAAACGCTGTAATCACCCTCATCACTTATCAGTGAGGCTGATTGAGGACTTTGTTGAAGAATAGTTTCATCGTAATAAAAATGCAGCACATTCCCTATCGTTACTCTTTTTTTGGCGCGGCGAAGTCGTGATACAGGTTGATTTTTTTGCTCTAACCATACACAGCCCTGTTGCATCACAGCCTTGATTTTTTGGCGAGAAAGACCTGATGCATCAGCAAGGTAATCCACTGCTGTTTTATCGTCAGTAGTAATCTCAATATGAAATTCTTGTTTTTGATTATCGGTTTGGGTCATTTGAGATCTAATCTGTATTTTATGAGTCTTTTATTAATCTTTATCTGAAGAGGGTCGCTTTCATAAGCATCATAATACACCCCCCTACTTTGGGGCGTTTTTTTATTGATAACTATTTATTAAAAACCCTTTTGTTGATTTCACTGTCTAAGCACATCAATTATCGCGACAAATAAGATCGAATTAAAAAGCTTTAATACTCTGACAATTCCAGCAATCAGTAAATTGTGAGCTATGTTGCTCGCCGCAATTTTCACAAACCCAATTTTCATCTGGATTTGCAGGTTTCAACGCTTCTTGAACGAGCTCTTTTGCCCAGTCTTCTTTTAGGGAATCTTTTACCCAGAGTTCAGGCCAACATACTGTTAAAGGCACTTCACCCGCGAGCGAAGAAAGACGATCATTTTTTATTACACAGTCTATTCCCGCTGCATCCAGTATGTTTTTTAGATGATACAGAAAAACCACATTTTCAGACGTATGTACAAGTTTCAAATCATTAACCTTTATAGATGCGTTTTTGTAATCATTTTAACGCATTGTTTCGGATATTATCGTAGATCTTTCTTATCTCTCTGACGATAAAATCTACGCACTTGATCGCAAAATTTTGTTTATTTAAATTTATTAATCTCACATTCAGACAAGCTGGCTTATAGTTTGCACATAAACTATTTAACAGTCACATAAGATAGTTTGATAAATGATAACTCTCATAATACTAACGATAAGGAGTAAAAATACATAATGGATGGCCAAAGGTATCGCATCGTCGCGATCGGTGATAAATCACCCAAAATGCTATCCGAATTCTGCAATGAGTTATTAGGATGCAACTGCGAAATCCAGAGTATTTCATCTCTGAGATTAGGGCACAGTTTTGTTGTCGTGGTTATGGTTGATGCGTATATCGGTGAATCTGAAATTGAAAAATGTCTCTTAGGCGTTGTCGAAAACTACGACCTTAAATTAAACATAGATACTTGCACACGCAAGACCTATAAATTTCAAAAATCAGATGTATTTATGCGCGTTAAAGGAATCAATACAACCGGTATTAAAGAAGCCGTTATTTCAAAACTAACAGCCGGTGGATTGGATATCCACGGATTAGAATCCGATATCTATCGAAAAGATGAAAAGAATATTTTTGTTATCAATGTTAAGGGTCACGCATCGTCTGAAGGCTTTGATAACTTAACGAAGCTTGCTGCAGAACTGCAGGAAGAAAATCTGGAAGTGGCCATTTCAAATGAATGGAAACTACTGATTTAAGATTTACAGCTCCCCTCCCCCGACGTAACGATTTCTAATCGTTATTTTTAGAAAGATAATAACTGCCAGGTTAACCTATTTCCCGGCAGTTATTATCAATCTTTAAACGCTTAAAAAAGCGCTTAAAAAATCGAATCAGTAACCTTATTTCTTAACGTCACCCTTCAATCTGATGCCTTCAACAGAAAGAATCATTTCTACATCCGCTGATTTAGGACCTAGATTTTTTTCGATACCAAAATCAGCCATTTTGAAAGTAGTACGACCTTCAAAACCAGCGCGGTAACCACCCCATGGATCTTCACCTTCGCCGATTTTCTCAACAGCAATTGAAACTGGCTTAGTCACACCGTGAAGGGTTAAATCACCTTTCAAAGTCTTGCCGTCAAAACTGGTGCTTTCAAACGTCGCTTCTGGAAATTTATCTACATCAAGGAAATCATCACCACGAAGGTGCTTATCACGCTCTGCATGATTAGTATCCACACTGCTGGTATCAATTTTAACAGACACTTTTGCTTTTTCTGGTTCTGCTGCATCGTAGCTAAACGTGCCATCAAAATCATTGAAACGACCGTATAACCAGCTATAACCTAAATGCTGCACTCTGAATTGTACAAACTGATGTGCGCCTTTTTTATCGAATGCATAATCAGCAGCTTGCCCAGATAGAGTGCCTGCCAGTAAACCCAGTGCTAAAAATGATGTTGCCATTGTTTTTAATTTCATACTTTCTTCCTTCCTTTCTTTGTAAATAAATAATGATTAAATTTTCTACTTCTGTCTCTAATAAAACGGAGGTAAATTAATTTGTTGTTTTTAGGTGTGTTTCAATTATTAAGCTTTGAGACCTAACATTCTCTTTAACGTTCGATCCTTCATAAAATAATGATGAACCAGTGCGGCGAAGGCATGAACCCCCACTAATATAATAAATGCTAAACCTAAGTATTCATGTACTGTGCCGGCCAATTCTCCACGATCTTTACTGTCTGCCAACAGTGCAGGCACATTAAATAGACCAAAAACTTCGACCCCCTGACCTTTAGCGGTTGAAATTAAATAGCCACTGACCACCAGCACAAATACCATTAAATAGAAAAAGTAATGTGTCAGCGAAGCCAGCATATTCATCATGGTACTTTTGACATCTAGATACCGTGGTTTGGCTTGAACCACATTCCAAAGCAAACGCGCCAACATTAATAGACCAATGATGACGCCAACACTTTTGTGAATATACGGTGCATCCTTATACCACTTGTCGTAATAGTCCAAATCGACCATCCAGTCTCCGACAAAATACATAGCGATAAGCGCTATAGCCATGAGCCAGTGAAGAGTGATCGATACCCAACCAAAACTTTCTTTGGTATTTGTTATTCCTGCCATTTATTTAATCGCCTGCTGTTTGTATACGTGTTTGTTTAGTGTTTATTTAAAATCGGTTATTTCTAAAGTCATCAAACGCTTGCCTGACTTCGTCCTGAGTATTCATTACAAAAGGACCACCTCGCGCGACTTTTTCATTCAACGGTCTGGCTGAAATAACAAGAAATCTGGCCGATTCAGTTTTGGCTTTGACCATAATCTTTTCACCTGGTTCTAATATTCCCAATGTTTTTGCAGGCAAAAGCTGTTGCTGCAAACCGACCTCGATTTCACCGTCGATAACATACACCAGGGTATTATCCTGCGTATCTACTATTTGCTGATAATTATCGTAATTTACTAACGACACATCCATAAATAGCGGACTGACATAATCGTTTTTAACCGGGCCTGTCGTACCTTTTTCTGTGGTACCTGCAACAACGCGAATGGTAGTGCCATCTTCCCAGGTTTCCAACGGTACTTCTGACGCTGTAAACTCCTGATAGGCAGGCGATGTCATTTTATCTTCTGCCGGCAAGTTCACCCAAAGCTGAAAGCCTTGCAGCATGCCGTTCTCCTGCTCTGGCATTTCTGAATGAACAATACCTTTGCCCGCAGTCATCCATTGCACACCACCAGATTCGATCACACCTTCATTACCGGCGTTATCTTTATGGCGCATTTTGCCTTCCAGTAAATACGTGACTGTTTCAAAACCACGATGTGGGTGCGGGGGAAATCCGCCGATATAATCATTCGGTTCATCAGAGCCAAAGGCATCCAGCAGTAAGAATGGATCAACCATATCAAGTTCAGCTGTGCCGACGAGTCTAACCATCGACACACCATCACCATCGGTTGTTTTGAATCCTGCACTAGAACTTACTAATTCTTTTACAGAATTTTTATTACTCACAATAGTCATATTCAATTCCTCAAAATATTCAGTTTTCGACATGCAGTGTTCCAACCACATAAACATCATATATATTCATTAAAAAAGAATAAATATCGAATACCGCAAAACATTGTTCACATTATTAGATCAATTGGGGTTTTTATGATTAATCTCTTCGATAATTAGAACTATGCCACCCCCCTACTTATAGCGACTTTTTAAAATGCTTATTGCATGCTTATTTATTGTTATCCAATTATCGCTTACCCATTTATCACTTATCCATTTATCGCTCAGCTGGTAATGAAAAAAGTCTTGACCTCAAGTTAACTTGAGCTTGTATCATAATCATATAAACACCAGATTAATCCAATAAAAGCGATGACAGCGTCATCTAACTGAAGGAGTTTCAAATGGAAGCAGATTTTTGGCACGAAAGATGGAGTAAGAACGAAATTGGATTTCATGAGAATGAAGTAAATCCACTCTTAGTGAAACACATCAAGGATTTGAATCTACCAGAAGGCAGTCGTATTTTTTTGCCATTGTGCGGAAAAACCAGAGACATCGCCTGGTTACACAGCAAAGGATACAAAGTAGTTGGCATCGAACTAAGCGAGCATGCCGTCAAACAACTGTTCACAGAATTATTAGGCGATGAAAAACTGCAACCTGAAGTGACACAAATAGATCAGCACACGTTATATACGTTTGAAAATATCGAAGTATACGTCGGTGACTTTTTCAAGTTAAGCAAACAGCAACTGGGAAAAATTGATGCTGTTTACGATCGCGCCTCTCTGGTTGCACTGCCCGACACTATGCGCACGCAATATGCTCAGCATCTATTAGAAATCACCCAAGGCGTGCCACAACTCTTGATTACCCTTGAATATGATCAAAGCGTGATTAAAGGTCCTCCGTTTTCCATCTCTGATGCGATGATTAAAAACTATTACCAGAATGATTTTAATATCACTGAATTAGAAAGGATCTCAGAGAAACTGAAAGGAAAAGTCGACGCCGACAATGTGGTTTGGCAATTGCTTCCTAAAAGATAACGATTGTAGAAACATTGTAGATACTATCGTTATTTCAGAAAAGCCCGGCATAGATTTGCCGGGCTTTTTGTTAATCATCTCAGCTAAAACTTAGCGTAAAGCCATCACGACCAATATTTCATTGCTTATAAACAACGTATCTATTTTTAAGGATTTTTCTTCTCATAAAAAACTTTCTGTTCTTCGTAGATCGGCTCCTTATTTAGCTGATAAAAACCCAAGCCTCCGTTACGTATTTCGAATTCTTTTATAGCCCCAACCTCAAACTGCGCCCAATATTCTGAGGATGCCAAATCAAACTTTAGTGTTGGAACTTGTTCATCACTGGGAAGATTTTTCCGTTGTGGCTGCCACATCACGGTATCTGCCTTGGTATAAGAAAACCGTTGCAATCCTTCTGTATCAGACCATTCATTGACTCTTAGCAATAAGGGATACATCACTGCCGCGGTTGAAAGCCCCATGAACACAGCAAAGATCACTTTTTCAGCCAGCGTGAACTTTGTTTTACTTAGCAGTAGATAACTCAAAATCACAGCTATGACACCAGCTACTATCATGTATAGATAAGGAGGAGCACCAGCGTAAAACTCAGATAAGGTAAAATAAACCTCTGTGATGAAATAAAATAAAGCGAAGAAAACAAAGCCTGCCATCGCTATGGAAACCGGACTCGAATTGATATCAGTTCCGAGCGAATTCTCCGTTAAACCGGATTGATATTTACCATCAGCAGATCTTTTTACTTTTAACAAACCCTTAGCTTCAAATACCTTAACTAAGGCGCTTTCTTCGTACATATCCGCAATATCATGACCGAATTTGAATAACGGCTTTTTGACTTGCTGTGTGGGATCTACCCATTGCGAAGGTAACACTTTGATTGTTTTATTTAGTAACTTTACATTCAATGGCAGTAGTATCGTATTTTTTGCGATGACCGATTGCACTGGCTCTACAACCTGAATTTCTGTCCATGAGATTCGCCAATCTGGATGAAAACGTTTCAACATATCAGGCAAACCGCTTTGATGTGATAAACCAAACTCGTCAATTTCGAGCGTTGATTTATTCATAAACTGTTGATGAAAATAAAAGAATATCGACCAAATGACAGGGATGTAGACGAATGAATGGGTAAAGAAGTCATCCGTTTTTATGAAAGTGTAAAGAACGCCAAGTGATACAAAGGTAGATAAAATAAGAAACAGTTGAAGCCAGAATTGCCAGCCCTGAAAAGCCTGAAATCCGCGACGCCTTAAGATAAGTAGATTATTCATTCTATCATTTTTATTTTTAATGATGCCTAAGCTTATATCAACTTATTTGTCTGATCACTCATAAGCCGATAATAGGAGTTCTCATTTAATCTTGTTTTATTGGCACCCCCCAACTTACAGGCACTTTTTTTACATAAAGTCGTCACTTACAAATCTCCAGATTCGAACTGACAAAGTCGCGTTATCCCTTGTCTTTCTCCCAAGCTTTGACCAAATGACAATTTTCACAGATCAACGCAAAAAATTTACAAAAATTGACAATAAGTTACATTTTTGTTCCCAAGTTGAGGCGTATCATATTTTCAACGACGTGCATCTATTGTGCTTTCGTCGTTAAAACCTCCGTCACCACACGTATTAAAACCATGAAATGGCACACTCTCAGTTCTAATGAAACGTTGATAATGAAGGGTATCGCGATCCTTATGATAGCGATGCATAACTTTATGCACTTGTTTCCTTTTCCCAAAGAAAACGAATTTGATTTTTCATTCGAGCGCACGTCCAGTATGTTGAATTTGTTATGGACAGAGCCTGAAAACAGCATACGCGTGTTGGCATCATTCTTCGGTCATTTTGGGGTTGAGGTTTTTGTCTTGCTCAGCGCTTATGGATTAACCAAAAAATACCTAAAACACCCACTGATCTACTGGCAGTTTATTGGCGAACGAATCTTCAAAATATTCCCTGCTTTTATTATCGCCATTGTTATCTGGTTGGCTCTGGAAGGTTTTTACTCGCATGGAATTTTCGGCCCTTTTAAAATGCTCTCGATGCATTATCAAGAGATTCTGTTAAAGCTCACATTACTGTCGAATTTCATTCCCGATAAAGCACTGGAACCGATTGGCCCATGGTGGTTCATCCCTTTTATATTTCAGTTTTACTTTGTCTTTCCATTTTTATTAAAACTTCATGAACGCTGGCAAGAGACAGGACTAATTGCGCTTTCAGCATTTTGTCTGGTGTTTACCGACACCGTTGAAGGGCATCTATACGGTGTTAACTTGTACTACACAATCGTGCCCTATATACCGGTATTCGCGCTGGGTCTCTGTCTGGCTAAAAAAGACACATTGATCAGCGAAATACACATTCCAAAATCATTTGTCGCTCTCGCTTTGGTCATTTTTATACTGGGAAATATCTATCAGCACTTATGGGTGTTGAGTAATATTAGTTTTATCCTGCTATTTCTGGTGTTGATGAATATTGTCATCCCTAAAATAAAAGGGAGTCTCCACCGCCTGTTAATTTTCACCGGCCAGATTTCTATGGGACTGTTTCTCGTCAACGGCTTTTTACGCTTTCCCATGGTGCGATGGGCAATTGAAAAGGATAACTGGTTGTATACCTTAGTCTTATGTTTTGTATTCCTCGCAATATCTTACATCATGGCAGTCGTAGTTATTCGTTTAGAACGCTTACTGACCTCTACATTAAAAGCAAACCAATATAAACAAAAGCACAGTATATAAATTGCCACCCCCCTACTTTGGGGGCTTTTTTTATTAACGTATATTTGAGAATTCTTTTTAACTTGTACACTCAGGGTTATAGTTAAACGCACTCTGTTTAAAACCATTTCATTCTGAAACAGTCTGTGTTTTTATTAAGCCTATTAAACATAATTATTTTAAATAAACACTTTAGAGAAAAATGTGATGAACGCACCAACAAAACAAAAACAAGTGATTGGATTGATCGGCTGGATACTTTTATCCTTTGCTGCCTCAGCCGCTGGCGCGATAGCATCGATACAGGCCAAAACATTCTACGGAAAACTCACCCAACCCGAATGGGCGCCACCAGGCTGGTTGTTTGGCCCCGTCTGGAGCGCACTATTCCTGATGATGGCAATTGCCGCGTGGCTAGTCTGGCGCGATGGTAGTTTTAGTAAACACCGGGGCGCACTCACCTTATTTATTTTACAGTTGATACCCAATGTACTCTGGAGTTGGTTATTCTTCGCCTGGAATCGCGGCGCAATGGCTTTCGCTGACATCATATTGTTGTGGATAATGATTGCCGCTACCGTCATCAGCTTCTGGAGAATCAATCGTATCGCGGGAGCATTGTTGATGCCGTATTTACTCTGGGTAAGTTTCGCGGCATTTCTTAACTATTCGGTTTGGCAGTTGAATCCGGCCATATTAGGCTAGCTTGTCACAAGCGTTTAATTTTAATAAAAAGAAGGAATACCACCTCTTATCGAAAAAAACATAAAACACCGACATCTCTGCTAGTATTAACAAGATAAATAGTTTGCACATAAAATAAAAATAATGACTTTAATATCCACGTTATTACATAGATATATTCTATCTTTGGGTTTTGCCGTTATCATTATCTTAATGATATGCACTACTTTATTTACTTCTTCGCTTATCGGAAAAACCCGCGCCACGATTTTACAAAACCAGAGTCAGATAAATGAAAGAAATAAAGTGCTTGATGTTATGGCAAGTGCAAATCTGGAACGTTCCCACACTATTTTTAAATTAGCGCAAAGTAGAGACCCTGCGGACATCAACGTTTATATCAAAGAACTCTATAAACAGTCTGTGAGATTCAATGAAGCGAGGAAAGAATATAACTCTCTAAAACCTTCTGAAGCAGAAAGAGAATTACTGTCCTTACAGGCGGTTATGACCATCCAGAATATTTTAAAAATCAATGAAGTTATCGATAACCTCATGATTAAAGACTTTAAAAAAGCAACCGATCTTGTTAATGAGGAGGTATTACCTAGAAACAAGCATGTAATATCACTGATTGAAAAATTACATACCGCTTCAAATAATAATGCGCACGCTAATTTAGAACAGTCCAAGTTTCTGACTAAAAGTACATACCAGAAAATTTTAGCCGTTCAATTTTTCAGTATTATCTTAATCTTTATATTTTTATTTTATCTAGGTAGAAAACAACGAAAAAGTGATGAGAATTTATCGACTTTAGCCAATACCGATACCTTAACGGCATTGCCTAATCGCGCCAGTTTTATAAAAAATATAAACCAGACAATCTCTGAATCTGACCATTTAGGCGCCACATTTTCAATTGTCTTTTTGGACATTGATTACTTTAAAAGCATCAATGATATTTACGGCCATGAAGTCGGCGATGAAGTCCTGAAACTATTCTCTGCGACGATTAAAAACCAGATTGCACCTGATGATGTTATAGCGCGTTTTGGTGGCGATGAATTCGTATTAATACTAAAAAATACAGCCAATGAGAATCATGCCAGTGATCTGATTAAAAACTTATCGAATGCGCTAGATACCTCTTTTCACATTAATAGCAATGAAGTGTTTATCAGTGCCAGTATTGGCGCCAGCGCTTACCCGAAAGATGGATCCAACGCCAAACAGCTGCTAAAAAATGCGGATATAGCGATGTATACGGCTAAAAATGCCGGACGCAACTGCTATCAATTCTACTCGCTAAAAAATAGCCAGAAACTAGAATACGAACATGCACTCAGCCATGCTTTACAAACGATCTTAAAAAACAACAACCGTGATAAAAATTTCCAGCTGGTTTACCAACCACTCGTGAACATTGATGATAATGACTTTAATGAGTGTGAAGCGTTGATTCGCTGGAAAGATAAAAACGGTAACAATGTTAACACCTCTGAATTCATTCAAATTGCAGAAAAAAGTAACCTGATTGAAAAAGTAAATTTATTTGTGATTGAAGAAGCCTGCCGACAACAAGCGGAATGGCAAAAACAAGGCATCAAAAATATTCGAATTAATATTAACCTTTCTGGCAATAAACGAATTTTTGAAAATCTCTTTGAAAGCCTTGCTGAAAATGTATCTCGTTACAATCTAGACCCTAAGCTTTTCGGTATAGAGTTAACAGAAAGAACCATGTACGAGATCTCAGAAAAAAGCATTGTGAATCTCACCCACTTCCGTGATCTTGGAATGAAAATAGCGATAGATGATTTTGGTACCGGATATTCATCCTTGAGTTATTTAAAAGATTTGCCCATAACCTCCTTAAAGATCGATCGCAAATTTACCGCTGGCTTACCGACAGAGAAGGTAGACATTGCACTGGTAAAATCGATTATTACTCTGGCGCACTCGCTAGACTATGATGTCATCGCCGAAGGTGTTGAAACACAAGCACAGTTTGATTTCTTGAAAAGCTATAAATGTAATATTGCCCAAGGCTATCTGTTACATCGCCCGCTGAGTTCCGAAGCAATATCAGAACTCAAATTAGCGGCTTAACCCAATTATTATCATCGTATTTAGCTATTTTAGTTACTGATAGATTCAAACAATCTTTAAAGCCACCCCCCTACTTTGGAGGCTTTTTTTAAATAGTGATTAAATGAATCATCACTCCCAAAATAAATCCATGTTCTAATCTTCCAGGCTTGCCTGGGTTTTACCTATTTCCTATGATCCCACAAACATCAGCATTCAAAGCGTCAACTTTTTCTTTCCTAGATGAAACCGATTTGATGCTAAGTCGCGTATACCAAAGTGACGTATAAGGCTTCTTTAGATGCTCCGTAATTTGATATATCGTCCAGCAATTAAACACAAATAAACAATGACCTTATGGGAGGGTTAGTAATATCAACATTCATACATTAGTCAGTAAGTGGCTACTTGCTTCTATTTTTTTCTTCATCGTTCTATCGACGAATACTCACGCCGCTGAGTGCGCTAAAGACATTAAAGCGGTCACCACAGAAGACCCTGCTATTCCTGTTGAAGTGTTGGCGCTGCGTGTTGACCCACTAACCAAATGTGAACTTGAAGTTGAGGCTAAAGAATGGGTTTCATTGCTTCGCGAAAAGATCAAAGAGATCAGTAATGCGAAAGTCGCTGCCTTTTATAAAAAGCAGGAAATAAAAAAGTCTAAAGTCGTTGATGCCAGTTTAGAAAAAATCAAAACCGCGAAAGAAGCCAATGACAGTGAAAAAATCAAAGCAGCTGACAAGGTTGTAGAAGAAGCCCAGAAAGAAGCTGAAGAGATTGAAAAAATCTCGACCGAAGATAGCTCCGTGCAAGAAGCAATTGCAGTAGCGACCGACAAAGCAATCGATGAAGGCAAAACAATCGCGCCAGAAGAAAACACCACAGCAGCGAAAACCGACACAAAAATCGCACTGGATAAATACGCCAGCAGCCTTACCACACAAAGAACCGCGCTATTAGATCGCTTAAAAGTGGTACTCACCGAATACGCAGCCAAAGGCGGCGACATCAAAGAATACAATACCTATATCGAGGCCGTTTCGGGCATTACGCTCGATGTTACTGATTTCAGCGCAACCTGGACAACCATCTCAGGCTGGCTCTCATCTGCTGAAGGCGGTTTACGCTGGTTGGTTAATTTCATCAAATTCATCGTTATTATTACCGTGTTCTACATACTCTCGCTACTTGCGGGTAAAGCCGCGAGGAGAGTACTTTCAAAATCTAGTCACACCACCACGTTACTGCGCAACTTTTTGATAATGACGGCGCGCCGCCTCACTCTGATTATTGGTTTCTTTATTGGCCTGTCAGCGTTAGAAATTAATATCGGTCCAGTGTTAGCGATTATTGGTGCCGCCGGATTTGTCATCGCCCTAGCCTTACAAAACTCATTGAGTAACTTCGCCAGCGGCATTCTGATGTTGATTTACCGACCGTTTGATATTGGTGACTTTGTGAATGTAGCCAGCACGCCGGGAACCGTAGAATCGATGAATCTACTGTCGACCCAGTTAAGAACCTCCGATAACCAACTCGTAGTCGTGCCAAACAACTCGGTTTGGGGTGATGTGATTATCAACGTGACCGGCATCACAGAACGTCGTATCGACCTTGTTTTCGGCATTGGTTACAGCGATGACGTCGATAAAGCGCATCAAATTCTAGAAGACATCGTCAATGAAAATGAGTTAGTACTAAAAGAGCCTGAAGCAAAAATTAGGCTACACGAACTGGCAGACTCGTCGGTTAACTTTATCTGTCGGCCCTGGGTGAAGCCCGAAGATTACTGGGATGTATACTGGGGAATTACACGGGAAGTGAAACGTCGATTTGATGCAGAAGGCATCTCGATACCTTTCCCACAACAAGATATCCATATCATTCAGGATCAGACTGAAAAATAAAAAGGAGAGATTTATGTCAGAAGAATTATCAGTGGTAGTACTCATCGAAGTCTTACCAGGAAAAAGAGAAGAGCAAATAAAAGCATTTAAAAAAGTAGAACCGCTGGTATTGGCTGAAGATGGCTGCTTACAATATGAAATGAAAGCAGATCAGGATAATGAGAACCGATTTATCATGATAGAACGATGGTCATCAGCAGCAGCGCTAGCTGCACACGCGGTATCACCACACATGGTAGAAGCAGGTAAAAGCAATCATTTATTTAGAGCCAAACCTGCGGAAATTATAAAACTCTCAGATATCTGATTTAACAGGTTTAGCGCAAACTTATTTGGCAGCCCTTTCTTTTAAATGACATTACGTTTTAGTTTTCAAAAACGTCAATAGAACTTATGCAGAGCTATGGCTTTTTTAAGTCAGTAAACTCGCGCCCAATTTACTCGCAATTGCATCAATCATGGGTTCGGGCGGGTATTCGACTGGGTTGCTCAAACGATAGCTTTGCCACTCATTAAATTCATTCGCCACACACGCGTTAGTTCCGTGACACGCCAATACCTTAATCACGTGCCCAGAAATTTTCCACGGACCTTCACCTTCTAACCAGCCTTTGATTAATTGTATGCCTGATTGATCGTCTTGCAGATGCCAGTACGGCTCGAAAAACAATAACCCTTTGGGGTGTTTGTAGAATTCAGCCATCAGCAATTCATCACCATTAGGTTTGGTGATAGTCAGTGGAGCGGTAACTGTAAATAAATCGGCCATTACAGCATTATAACGATAAGTCGTTATTAGAAAAGCCACCCCCCTACTTTAAGGGGGTTTTTTAGTAATCAGATTCTGATGTGCGCTTATAGAGAAGTAAGCAACTGATCATCTGATCCAGAAATACTATTAGGCGGCACTGTTGAAGAAGCCCTAGCCAAACCAGCTTCAATCATTAATCCAACCACCTTGTCATAAGCAAACTCATGCGCTAAGCCACACGCTTCTGGAAAGTAACTAGAACCGAAAGTCATTCCCGGCACCAGATTCGCTTCCATGAAATAGCAGTCACCGTTTTTATTGGATTTAATATCTATACGACCAAAGTCCCTGACATTAAGCGCATTAAATGCATCGAGTGCCAGATTGGTGACTCTAGCTCTTACTTCGTCATCCGTAATTTTCAGAAGGGTTTCCGAATCATCTTTTTTAGCCTGCGAACCTAAAATCTTAAGTCCATTGCTTGATGTTGGTGGTATCACCTCAACCGCAGAGACGAGTAACTTCTCGTCATTGGTTTTGATCACCGCAACTGTAAACTCGCTGCCATCCAGATATTCTTCTGCCAAAATGGGTTGTTCGAATGTGCTGTATAAGGATGCTACTTTGCTTTCGTAATCGGCAAAATTGGTGACAAATGATAAGTCATCGATGCCGTTGCCATTTGCCGCATCCAGAGGTTTTAAAAACAGTGGGAATTTAACGGGTAATTGATGATGATTTTTATACTGCCCCGGCGTTGCAATAAAATATTCAGCCGTCTTAATCCCTTTGTTAGTTAAGTGGATTTTGGCGCGTACTTTATTCGAATCAAATTTCAAGACTTCTCGTGATGAACCCGTGTAATTGATTTTATGTTGCGCGAAAAATTTAGACAGCCAGATATCACTCTGACCTTTTTCCAGACCATCACTAACCGGAATGTACTTTACTGCCAACACAACCAGTTCGGGCATTCTTGCGACTACTTCCAGTAAATCTTCTTTGGTTTCACAAACATTTAATGTGACGCTATGCCCCATTTCCTGAATGACTTGTAGAACACTGTTACATGCCTTTAAGCTACCAAAACCGCTTTCTTTTAAAGCCTCATTGGGTGTGGTAATTATTTCAATATGCATAGCGGGACTCCAGAGTCAGCTTAATTTAAGGGACAGTAAAACGCCTGATCATTAAGTTCAGGAGTGCGCTATATTCGAGAAAATGTGGAAATACGAAAAAGCCACACCGCGAAGAAGGTGTAGAAATATAGATGCTTTTTCTGAGATCGATTAGCCTGAAAAGCCTAGCTAAATTAACAAACAGTTAAGAGAAGGCTAAAGAGCGACTAAGAGATGGACTTATGAAAACAGCGATGCTCAGTTCGCTGACGCGCGCAGTTTAACATAAATCGAGCCATATTGATCTCTTTATAATTAATCACGCGATGAGATGTCGTTGGTTTCAAGTTGAGAATCTATCATTGATTTTATACACCCCCCTACTTTGGGGCTGTTTTTTTGAACAGCGAGATTACTTTATGAGATTTGCTTAAAGTCTTACTTCTAGCTGATAACTCGCTAGTAGAAATTGAGACGTTGTTGACGAAGTTTTGTTAAAATATCAGCAGGAAGATTTCTCATACCTTCTGCTTGTTTTTGACGAGACTCCAAACCGACGACGGCAGGCAACTTACTCGACGCAATTTCACAATATGAAGCAGTAGAACGTTTTGCTGACATGACTGGTGGAGGCGAATCAAGCGGAACAAATTCACTCAAAAAGTGCGAATCCAAAATGCTCTGGTTGTATGCACTCAACCCCGTATTGGCTAGACCATTTCTGGCGGTTTCATTCAAAGACCAACTCAGCTCTTTATTCACATTAAACCAGGAAACCGCGCGTATAGCCGGATAGCTTTCTTTGATTCTGATTAGCATATTACGAATCCAGACTTCTTTGCTTTCTACCGAATCTGAATCATCACCATATTGACCCCATGCAGGATCAGGCAGATCACTGGGTTCAGTGCTAGCCACTTCTGCAATTAAGATAGGTTTGTGTGGATAGTTTTCTACCAGCGTCACATAAGCCGCACTAAAAACCTCGTCGAAGGTTCTCCAACTAGACCATGTGTAATTACTCCCCCAGTTGTAGCCATCGAGACTGGTCCAGTCGACCACATCATCCCCAGGGTAATAAACGGTTATGTCGTTATAGTCATCAGTGTCCGTAGCACTTGCAGACCAAATCCACTCCACACTGTTATTCACCCCAGCGGTTTCGAACAAACCATGAATATGACGCCAAGCCGCCTTGTATGCCTCAGGCTGGTTTCCCCATGCATACCAATTCCCATTAAATTCGTGACCAAAACGCAGCAAAATCGTTGGTCGACTTTCTTCAGGATAACTATCGCGCCATGCTTTAAAATCTTCGATCCATCTATTGATATAACTGTCCTTCTCACCCGTTGCGATCATGCTTAACAAATCTTCATAACCTGAGTTAAAAGGCATTAAGGTAATCAAAGGTGTCGAACCACTGGCAACAATATTCGACGTTTGAGTCGTTAAAAAACTCCAATCCATTTCGAAGTTAGTATAGAGCGTAATAATGGACGTTTGTTTGTGGGTATCAGCCTTAAATTTCTCCAGAATATCTACCGACCAACCATCATTTTTCAGATAAGCACCCAGCATGATTTTAGAATTAGGCACATTAGGGCTTTTAGTCTCAGTAGAATCAGACGACGCCCCACAAGAGACGATAAATAGGCAGGTAATTAAAAAGAGAATGAGGTTTTTCTTATTGGATAAAGGCATAACTTTTCTAACTTTTCCGTTTTTATTAAAATTAATTATCAGAGCGAAACGAGCAACTCGAATAATCGATAGAGGTACTTAACAAGAATAAAATCGGGAAAAGAAAACCTTGTAGACAAAATAAATTAAATAGAAAATGAGTGCAAGTTTTAGGAAGCTAATTACGGTGTTTTTGGGAGGTATTCGATGAGTGGTAGAGGGATTATATGGTTAAGTAATAATTGGAAAGTCACCCCCCTACTTTAAGGTGCTTTTTTCAGTAGGTTTTAAAGAATAAAAACCTAAGTTAGATCGTATTCATTCGCACACAAATGTCAGATGGTTTTCCTATACAACCTATCGTTGAGATTGTTTTAACGATATATATTTATACCGTACATCCGACAAATTCGTAGTTAGTTCATCTTTGCGCTAATGTCTTACGACTATTTTAAGAAATCGTGCTGCATTTAAATATAAAAATTATAAATATGCACAACGAAAATATTAAAAAACCGATCCAGAAAAAATTTAATTTCCCTAAAAACAATGAAAAAGCAGTGGCTTAAAAAACTCAAAGTACTGTTGCTACTATCCTTTGCGATAACGGCACCTTTATCTTTGCATGCAGCAGAAGATTCTACAGAAATAGAGTTGAGTTATACATACGTTGAGTATTTGAACTTTGTAGGTACCGCAGCTGGGGCTACACGCTATTTTGGTCATGATGAAGTTATGCCCTTATCCAATAAGGGAAATCCTGCAAATAGAGTAGGCCAAACGGTTAATTTAGGAACGCTAGGCTTAAACTCAAACATAACGGGTGACTGTACTCTGGATTTTTCTACTCAAAATGATTTTCAGTTAGAACATACAACATCAGGAAAAGTACTAACATCTTATCGACTTGAATACAGAAATACTGAGATTACTAGCGGTAGTAACCTACAAATGTTACTACCTTGTAGTTCTCCTGTTAGTAACATTGATTTCACCACAACGGGAAAATACCAAAATAGCAATAAACCCAAAGCTGGGGTCTATCAAGATATCGTCAATATCACGGTTACTTCTCAATAAAGAACACTATTTGAAATAGAGTTATTTATTAAACGGAAATAGCATTAAGAAGCTCCACCCTATTTAATATCCTTTTCTCTTGACCAAGCCAAAGCCAAAACCAAAACCAAGCACTCAGATTTTGTTTCAGATCAAGGCGCACCGTCTTGCAGGGAAGGAGCATATAATTATATGTGACTGACTGACTGAGAAACGGAGCAACGCCGAGCTGGAGCAAAAGCTGAGTGCGAACTACGAAGCCCTAAATCCCGTTGTCTTGTAACCAGTATTCTAGCAACGCCATATGCCACAATTTATTGCCTTGTATACGCGTATGATGCTCATCCGGCGCAGCCAATAACTTCTCCACATAGGACCTTTGATAAATCCCACGATCCTTACATTTCTGTGAGTTCAACACATCTTGCATGAATTCTAAAAACTCTCCGCGTACGTATTTAAGCGCGGGTACAGGGAAGTAACCTTTTTTACGATCGATGACGCTATCCGGAATCATCCCGCGTGATATTTGCTGGAGCACGTGTTTGCCGCCGCTTTGAAGTTTCATGTGCGGTGGCATTTTCGCGGCAAGTTCAACCAGTTCGTGATCGAGGAATGGAACACGCGCTTCGAGTCCATGCGCCATGGTCATATTATCAACACGTTTGACCGGATCATCGACGATCAGCATGGTGGTGTCGGCTCTGAATACGGCATCGATAAAGGTGTCGGCATTCGGTGCTTCTAAAATGCTGGTCATGGTTTCAGCGGTGAAGTCTCTGTCGATAAAGTTTGGCGTGAGCATTTCTGCCATTTCATCGTGATCTCTATCGAAATAGAATTGGCGGAAGCGTTCTAAATGTGTGCCTTTCGCCTTGTTCATTTTGTCGTACCAGAAATAACCACCGAATACTTCGTCGGCGCCCTGTCCTGATTGCACTACTTTTACGTCTTTTGCGACTTGCTCTGATAGCAAGTAGAAACCAATCGCGTCCTGACCGAACATAGGCTCGGACATATTCGCAATTGCTTCGGGCAAACGGCTGAGTGTTTGTTCGTTTGGGATATGTATTTTGTGGTGATTGGTATTGAAACGTTCTACGACAGCATCGGAGAATTCAAACTCACTGCCTTTTTCTTCTGGCTGATCGTCAAAACCGATACTGTATGTTGGAATATCTTTGATGCCGATTTCATCGAGCAGGCCAACCAGTAGACTTGAGTCTAAGCCGCCTGAAAGCAATACGCCTACGGGTACGTCGGACACGTCGTTACGGCGTCTTACTGCGACACGCAAGGATTCGTGAATCGCTTCGGTCCATTCTTCGTCAGTTTTTTCTTCTTTCGGGCGGGTTGCATCTAGTGTCCAGTAACGGTTGAGTTGTTGCTCGCCATTTGCTTTGATCAATAAAGAATGTGCGGGCTCTAGTTTGCGAATGCCTTTGATGACGGTCATCGGTGCTGGCACAACCGCATGTAGAGTGAATTGGTGGTGCAATGCAACTGGGTCGATTGAAGTATCGATATCATTACCATCATTAGATGCAAGTAACGCCTGTGTGTTGGATGCGAAGCGAAAACCTTTGCCAGTGTTGGCGTAGTATAAAGGTTTGATGCCCATGCGATCACGCGCGAGAAATAAGGTTTTTTCCTTCAAGTCCCAGATGGCGATGGCGAACATACCAAGGAAATGTTTAACGCAATCAACACCCCATTCTGCATAGGCTTTTAAAATAACTTCGGTATCGCCGGTAGAGAAAAAGGTATGGCCTTTGGCGCCAAGCTCTTCGCGCAATTCCGGGTGATTATAGATGGTACCGTTAAAGACTAATGCGAGGCTGAGCTGTGAGTCAATCATCGGCTGATTGCCTTTCTCGGACAAATCGAGAATAGATAAACGTCTGTGACCAAACGCCAAAGCACCGTCGGAGAATGTACCCGCGTGATCTGGCCCACGCTTTTCTAACTTCTCCATCATCGATTGGATATGATCTAAATTTGGCAAAGAGCCATCTAATCGATATTCACCACAAATTCCGCACATATTTCTCTATTCCTGATTATTTAGGTATACGAATACGCATTATAGGTAAGATTGGATATTTAGAAAGCCCTGAATAATCAAGATAGATTCTGTTGTTGATTTTTATCCACCCCCCTACTTACGGGCACTTTTTTTAGTCGCTATTATTACGATCCATCAGTAACAAGCCATTGCGGGCACTAGCGCTCTTTGTATAGATATTTTTTAAGATTTAGTTAACATTAATAATACTAAGAGCTATTGCTTTTCAGGGGTGATTTACATAGTCTTACGCTGTTATAAGAAACCCCTGATCAAGTCCGCTAATTTACTTATTACACATAAGTTAAGTTGTAATCGACTTAAGGCAGGGCTTTCCTAAAAAAACGCGCTAGTTTTAACACAATCAATCTGATTACAATCAAAGGAATCTATCATGACACATGAATTACCAGATTTACCATACGAAAAGAATGCTCTTGAGCCATACATTTCTGCTGAGACTTTAGACTATCATCACGATAAGCATCACCAGGCTTATGTGACTAACCTAAACAATTTGATTGAAGGCACTGAGTTTGCTGATAAGTCATTAGAAGAGATCGTTACTTCTGCACCTGCTGGCGGCGTTTTTAACAATGCTGCTCAAGTTTGGAACCACACGTTCTACTTTAACTGCATGGGTCCTAATGCTGGTGGCGAGCCTACTGGTGCGGTTGCAGATGCAATCAACGCTGCATTCGGTTCTTTCGCAGACTTCAAAGAGAAGTTCTCTGCATCTGCTGTTGGTAACTTCGGTTCTGGCTGGACCTGGTTAGTAAAGAATGCTGACGGTTCTGTTGAAATCGTTAACACGACTGCTGCTGGCTGCCCACTAACTGATGGCAAGACACCTGTACTAACTATCGACGTTTGGGAACATGCTTACTACGTTGATAAGCGTAATGCACGTCCTGCTTATGTTGCTGATTTCTGGAACCTGGTTAACTGGGATTTCGTTAATAGCAATATGTAAGACAACTGTCATAAACCTATAACAAGCCATATCAGGCTTGATATATTGACAAAAAAGCGAAAAGCGAGCAATATTGCTCGTTTTTCTGCAAAAGGGCAGCTTTAAGCTGCCCTTTTTCATTCCCTTTGTAGCGCGCTTTAATAGAAATATTGAGTGCGTTTTTGGGTAGTAATATAGGAATATTATTGTGTCAGATTCATTAATGTCTACTTACGCACGTCTTCCGGTTTCTTTTGAGAAAGGCGAAGGTGTGTATCTTTATGATACAGAAGGTAATAAATACCTAGATGCGCTTGCGGGTATCGCAGTGTGCAGTCTTGGGCATGCGCATCCACGCGTTGCGGAAGCTATTGCTGATCAGGCACGAACCCTTATTCATACATCCAATGTTTATAATATTCCTCATCAGACTGAGCTAGGGGATAAGCTTTGCGGCTTATCTGGTATGAGTCGCGTGTTCTTTGGTAACTCAGGCGCTGAAGCGAATGAAGCGGCGATCAAAATCGCACGTCTATTTGGTAAAAAACAAGGCATCGACCGCCCTAAGATTATTGTCGCTAGCGGTAGTTTTCATGGCCGTACTTTAGCAACCCTTTCTGCAACTGGCAGCCGCAAGGTTCAAGCAGGCTTTTCACCATTGGTTGAAGGCTTTGTTCGCGTTGATTACAACGATCTCGAAGCGATTGAAAAAATTGCTGAGAACAGTTCCGAAGTTGCTGCAATTTTAGTTGAGCCTGTTCAGGGTGAAGGCGGAATTATAGTTCCTGACGAAGGTTACCTAAGCAGTATCAGAAAAATCTGTGATGACAATAACTGGTTGATGATGCTCGATGAGATTCAAACAGGCATGGGCAGAACAGGCAAGATGTTCGCTTTCCAACACGAAGGCATAACCCCTGATGTGATGACGTTAGCCAAAGCACTTGGTAATGGCGTTCCTATTGGTGCGTGTTTAGCAGCGGGCAAAGCTGAAGAAATCTTCACACCCGGAACGCATGGTTCTACCTTTGGTGGCAATCCATTAGTAACGCGTACTGCCTTAGAAGTACTCAGCATTATGGAAGAGCAGGATATCCCTGCTAAAGCCGCAGAAATGGGTAGCTATATGCTGACTCAATTCAAACAAGCATTAGCCGATGTGGATGGCGTTATTGAAATACGTGGCCACGGCTTGATGATCGGAATCAACCTCAATACTGATTGTGGTGAGCTGGTTTCGCAAGCCCTTGAAAAGAAACTCTTGATCAATGTCACTGCGGGTAAAACGGTTCGATTGTTACCACCATTGATCATTACTAAAGAGCAAGCAGACGAGGTAATTTCAACACTCGTTGCTCTGATCAAAGATTTTCTTTAGACGCTTTCACATATAGCCCTATATAACGCCACAGCAAATGCTCTGGCGTTCCCAATTAAAAGGTATTTACTATGTCTAAACCGAGACATTTTCTTACATTAATGGATTTTAGCCAGGAAGAGCTTCAGCAGTTAATCGCTAGAGCCTTAGAGCTAAAAAACATGCAAAAGAATGGCGAAATCTACGAGCCATTAAAAAACATGACACTGGCGATGATTTTTGAAAAGTCATCGACACGTACACGTGTTTCATTTGAAACAGGCATGGTCCAGTTAGGCGGTCATGGCATGTTTTTATCATCACGCGATACGCAGTTAGGCCGTGGTGAGCCAATCGAAGATAGCGCACGCGTTATTTCGAGCATGGTAGATATCGTTATGATCCGTACCTTTGGACACGATATAGTTGAAAACTTTGCGAAGTATTCTAGCGTACCCGTCATCAATGCATTGACTGATGATTTCCACCCTTGTCAGTTATTAGCTGACATGATGACGTATGTTGAACATCGTGGTTCTATCAAAGGGAAAACAGCAACGTATGTGGGGGATGGCAACAATATGTGTCACTCATGGATGAATGCTGCGAAACAGTTCGGCTTTCATCTAAATATTGCCAGCCCTAAAGGCTATGAGCCAAATGCTGAGCTTTTGGCGAAACTTTCTGATCATGTAACTTTGTTTAATGATATTGATAAGGCTGTGGCGAATAGCGACCTGATCACAACGGACGTTTGGGCCAGCATGGGACAGGAAGAAGAGCAAAAAATTCGCGAGAAATCTTTCAAGTCTTTCATGGTGAATTCTGCCGTTATGGCGAAAGCCAACGACGATGCGATATTTATGCATTGTTTGCCTGCACATCGTGAAGAAGAAGTCAGCACAAACGTCATCGATGGCCCGCAAAGTGTGGTTTGGGATGAGGCAGAAAATCGTCTTCATGCTCAAAAAGCCTTACTTGAAGCGTTAGTCATTGGTTTACCAAACTCAAAAGACCCGTCTTAATGTCTAAACACACAGAAGAAGTTTCTTTACGCCGCACCTTTGCGATTATTTCGCATCCGGATGCGGGTAAAACAACCATCACCGAAAAACTGTTGTTATTCGGGGGTGCGATTCAGCTTGCGGGATCGGTAAAAGGCAGAAAAGCTGCACGCCATGCGACATCTGACTGGATGGCGATGGAAAAGGAACGTGGAATCTCGGTGACTTCATCGGTGATGCAGTTTCCTTACAAATTGAACAAGAAACACCCTTCTGATCCTGATCCAATTATCAATCTATTGGATACACCGGGTCATGAGGACTTCTCGGAAGATACTTATCGTACCTTGACTGCTGTTGACTCTGCGTTAATGGTAATCGACGTCGCCAAAGGTGTTGAGGATAGAACCATTAAGTTGATGGAAGTGTGTCGTTTGCGTGATACACCGATAATGACCTTCATCAACAAGCTTGACCGTGAAGGTCGTGACCCGATTGATTTACTCGATGAAGTCGAAAGCGTTCTTAAAATTAAATGCGCGCCTGTTACCTGGCCGATTGGCATGGGTAAACGCTTAAAGGGTGTTTACCATATCCATAATGATGCGGTGCATTTATACGACCCGAATCATGACGGTAAAATCCTGGAAGGCGAAACCATTCAGGGGATAGATAATCCACGCCTCGATGAGCTATTAGGCACACAAGCCGAAGAGCTTCGTGATGAGATTGAATTGGTTCAAGGTGCAAGTAACGCGTTTGATAAAGAGGCTTACCTTGCAGGTAAACTCACTCCTGTATTCTTTGGCTCGGCAGTAAACAACTTTGGTGTGGCTGAACTTTTGGCTGACTTTGTTGAGTATGCTCCGGCGCCGCAACCGCGCGCGACCAATACCCGTGATGTATCGCCAAATGAAGAGAAATTCAGTGGCTTCATTTTTAAAATTCAGGCAAATATGGACCCACAACATCGTGACCGTATCGCCTTTATGCGTATTTGTTCGGGTAGCTTCAAGAAAGGCATGAAACTCAATCATGTTCGTATCAAGAAAGATGTGAAGATACCTGATGCATTGACGTTTCTGGCGGCTGATCGCGGCCATGTTGATGCGGCATACCCTGGTGATATCATCGGTATTCACAATCACGGTACGATTCGTATTGGTGATACTTTCTCGGAAGGCGAAGAGTTGTTTTTCACAGGCATTCCAAGCTTTGCACCGGAACTGTTCCGTCGTGCTCAGCTGAAAGATCCTCTGAAGATGAAGCAGCTACAAAAAGGCCTGGATCAGTTATGTGAAGAAGGCGCGACACAATTATTTCGCCCATTCAAAAACAATGATCTTATTCTTGGCGCGGTTGGTGTGCTGCAGTTTGATGTGGTTGCCCAACGACTCAAAGATGAATACAAGGTCGATTGTCAATTTGAAGGGGTTAGCGTTCAAACAGCACGCTGGATTCATTGTGAAGATGAGGCGATGTTGAACCAGTTTAAGATCAAAGCAGAATCTAATCTATCTTTGGATCATTCTGGTGAATTGGTTTATATCGCACCTACGCGAGTGAATTTACAAATGGCGATTGAGAAGTGGCCTGAAATTGAATTCTTATCTACCCGCGAACACGGTACGTATTAACTAAAACTGAGACTCATAAAAAACTCGCTGTAAGTAGGGGGGTGGCTTTAAGAAAGCCTATAAAACACACACCCCCCTGCTAATAACGAGTGATAACAGGTTTTTTATAACTTAAATCGACGTAATCTTACCAGCGCCAATAACGGAATCAGCAAGAACCCAAAACTACCACCACCGCTTGAACTTGACCCTGTCGCACTACTTGCATCTGTACTAGTCGCGTCATCATCATGAGCTTCCACCGCTTCTACAATAATGGTTCTACTTTCTACTACCGTATTGCCTGCTGTATCTACTGCAGTATAAGTAATCACATATTCACCCGCTTTCGATGTATCAACAGCACCAATGCCAGTCACTGTTACTGTCACCGTTCCATCAAGATTATCTATTGCTGACGCACCTGCATCTTCATAAATAGAACCTAGCTCGAGAATAACGGTACTTGATCCATTAAGCGTAATAACAGGAGCAGTGGTATCTGTGCTTCCCACTACTGGATCAGGAGTCTCCTCTGTTGTATCTGGTGTCGTTGTGTCAGGAGTAGAGGTATCAGGAGATGTTGTTTCGTCAGAACCAGCATCACCAGAAGAAGAAACCGCCGTGACATTCACTACACGTGTTTTGGACGTTGAATTTCCAGAGCTATCTTCTGCGTTATAGGTAATTGTATAGCTTCCCAAAACTGCTGTATTGACAGTGCCCGAAGTGGACACCGTCACAGCGCCATCGATATCATCGATAGCAGTTGCGCCTTCGTCAGCATAAACAGACCCCTGAGGAATACTGACGGGGCTAACACCATTCAAAGTAATTGCTGGCGGGGTCAAATCCCCTGCTCCACCAACACCTTTCTGAATTTCGATATTACCTTTTGATATATTAAAAAATGAATCATCACTACAAGATACCATTATTCTTGCACCTGACATCTCAGGTGTAGCTGCCGGAATGATTAACGCCTGGTTGCCATCGTTATCGGTATCAGACAATAATAAATTCTTCACTCCATTGGAACGAATCAGTTGAATATCAACCGTTGCGCAATTGACTGGCGCGACATTGGTACTCGCTGTGTTCCATAATACTTCTATGCTCTCTCCCGTTGAAAAAGTTTCAGCAGATGACTGTGACACCACGGAGAAAGTACTGCGGGTATCCGTTACATTGATTTTCTTATCATCCGTACCAATTCCGCCACTACCGTCGCGAACCACGTAGGTGAAATTTAACTCACGCGTTGTTTGCGGTAATTTTTCACCTAGAGTACTTGTGCCCGCAAATAAGTCGCTCAGGCTTGGGATATAACGATCTTCTTCCGAGCTTGGAAGATAACTACGAATTATCGCATTATTACCCATATCAACATCGACTGCAGATGCGCTACCGGTGTCTGTTTGATCCCATGTATAACTTGAACCGCCCGTTGACGAGCCATCCAAGAAGAATGGTGTGTTAGCCGGAATATTAAGATCATTTCCTGCATTGGCTGATGGATTTGTATTACCTGTAGATGTATTTGAGCCACAACTACTACCTAAATCACTTCGGGTGTAATCATTGATTTGAGTGATACTGGCAAAATGGAAGTAAGCTTCTGAATTGTATTGCAGGTCATCAGATCCACATAAACCACTGTAAGACATTACGGTGCTTCCACTTCCCGGCTCAACTGCTGTTTCCGCGGTTCTATTTCCACCACCACAGCCATTTTGTGTACTGTTAAACGTATGACTAGCACCTAATTGATGACCAACCTCATGCGCAACATATTCGACACTAAAGATTTCACCTTGTGGGTTAATGGTACCTGTCGCGCCTCCGGCTTTTATGCCAGAAGTTAATCCACTGGAGGTATTTGCCGTATCAATACAGGCTACTCCAATATAAGCAAGGCCGCCTAATGACCCTTGCGCGAAAACATGTCCTAAATCGAAATTAGAAAGCCCCAGGGTCGAGGACATATTTGCCATATTCTCATCCACGAGTGAGGCTGCATTATCATTTGTATAAGGATCTGTAGCTGCATTGGTGTAGAGCATCTCCTCACCACTGACCAACTGTAAACGGATACCCAAATCACTCTGATAAATTTGATTTACGCGATTAACCGTTGTCACCATAGAATCATACGCTAATGCCGTAGTTCCACCCTGACTTGCGGTGTATTCTGCTGTGCCTGCCACTGCAAAACGATAGGTTTTAAGATCTAAAGCTGGCGAACTGGCTAATACTTTCTGCGACAGTTTTTGTGCAGATTCTGATATTTTTGCGAATGAATTTACAGGGTGATGGTCATGAATCTGACAGTTAAATTCAGTATGAAAAAGACTCGCGTTTTCACGCTTGCTCAGCGTGTTATATACATTGCCAGAACTTTCTGTATCAGGATCGATGTAAACCGTATCTCCATCTCCCATGACTAACATGCCATGAAAGCCTTTACTGGTGAAATCTATTCGACCTGTAATCGAAGAGTCATCGACACCTACGACACGCCAGGTTTTTATGTCTGGGTATTTTTCAGAAAGCTCATCGGATAAAATCGAAGATTCAAAAGCATTTACCTTTACAAAACTTCCATCTGGCAATGGTAGGTCTATCTCGACAGAGGTTTCGCTAGCACTACCTTCAACTGGCTTGAGTGATAAAAACGTTTGAGAATTTAGTTTATTTTGTAACTGAACTTCATCGAGTAACAACGATTGTTTTTTTACCCAATTGTTTGATGAAATCTTATTCGCGAGTTCTTTTGTACTGGTTACATTATTGCCACTATTAGAGCTAGATAAAGACTGATTTTGAGATTCTGTAGCTGAATATGGTTGCCAAATGGAAGAGTATTGAGATTGTGCAAAAGCACCTGCAGTCGTTAATACACCTAGGGCAAAAATGATTTTTTTCATGTGATTATTTTTATAGTTTATTTGCCCTCATTTTAAAAATCACATCCGTATTTTCTACGTTTTAATCAATCAAAAGATGCGCGTAATAACGAGAACTTAATTATCAAAGGGAGTTTGATTATCACACGAGAAAGCTGAACCGCAGCTAAATGAAGCACGCAGTTCATCTGAATTAGCGGTTTTAACTGAACGAAAAGTACACAAAATTGGAGACCATTAAACGATCCCCCTAAAGAAGAATTAACGACAATAAGTCATCATGCTTGCATTGAAAGAACTGGCATATTCTCGAAGAGCAATTCGGTATTTAAGATGATTCTCGCCGTAAATTACGTCACCCATTCCATCCAGCTGTAACACTCTGCAATTTACCGAGACGGGTTGGGGCTCAAGTAATCCGGGAATTTTTCGCTCCCCTCCTCTACCAGAGTTATAAGCAAGCAAATAAATACTGTTATTTTTAACCGCTTTTGCAACTTCTTCTGCAGGATTCATTTTCTTTAAATCAGCATATTTCTTAGCATATTCTTCTTCTTTCTTTTTTTTGATATTTTCTATAGAAAAGCGTTTGCTAGGGTTTGAAGAAGCACTTTTTGAAGATGAGTCATTAGGAACAGCAACGCATGCCTGCATCAATAAACTGATTCCACTTATTAGTAACATCTTTTTCATTTGATCACCTCATTTCTGAATTTCAACGCTGGCGAGTGTCGCTAACAAACGTCATTAACAGCATACACAATAAACTTAACTGATAGATTGTCTACTTAAGAGTCTACGCGTCAATAATGGCAACAAAAGGAGAGCCATGTATCCGAAAGAACCTCCACCTCCGCTGCTACTTGAACTGCTCAACGTAGAAGTGTCATCTTCACCTGTACCTAGCGTATCAAGAATAGTTAGATTAGCTTGCGACACACTGAAGAACTGACTTGTTGCGCAAGAAACGATAAATCTCGCGTTAGTTAATGCGGGTGCATTTTCCGGTATCGTGATTGTTTCTGACCCATCATTAGCCGTTGTGGTGATATCTATCCCCGTTCCATCAAGGGTGATCAACCCGATATCAACAGACGTACAAGATATAGGTGATGAATTAGTACCTGCCACATCCCAGCTAACGGTTGTCTGGTCTGTCTGGGCATAAGTTCTGGAAGAGGTGTGCGAAGTTACTTCAAAGGTTGAGCCAGTATCATGTACAGTCATCGTTAGCGCATCATATTGAACGCCACCGTTTCCATCTCTTACCGTTACTCTTAGATCCATATCTCTATTGGTTACGGGTAAATGCTCACCTACGGCAGCTTCGTTATTGAAGATATCGCTTAGCTGGGGAATAAAACGTAAATTAGAAGTCGTTAATGATCGGCTTCTAAACAAAGCATTGTCACCAGCGTCTACATCAACATCAGTAGCGGTACCAGAGTCTGCTTGCTCCCAAGAATAACTGAGCTGATCTCCATCCGAGTCAAAACCATCTGCGATGAGAACGATTGGGGTTCTTGCTGGTACGGTAAAATCCTCTCCCGCACTAACGATCGGATTTTCATTGGTTACTGCAGTGCTACTGCCACAACTATTTCCATCACCATTTCGACTAAAATCTATGATTTCCTCAATGCTTACAACATGAAACTGTGCATCGACTTCATTTTGTATGTTATTGGTACCACACAATCCTGCATAAGACATGATTGTTGACCCACTACCTGGCTCTACCGCTGTGCCTACCCCGCGTTCGCCACATTCACTGTTAAAAGTATGCTGAGCTCCCATTTGATGACCGATTTCATGAGCGACGTAATCCAGTGCAAAAGCATCACCAATCGGGTTCGTTGCACCCGTAGCGCCACCCGCTTTAAAAGTAGAGTTACAGGTACTACCAACAAACGCCAAACCACCGACATTGCCGGAACCAAATACATGACCAATATCGTAATTTGCCGAACCTAGAACATTGGTATCATTCAAATTTGCGATATTTTGTTCAAGCAAGGCATTGATGTCCGTATTCGAATAAGGATCATTTGATGAGTCTGTGTACATCAAATCAAGTTGCTCTGGCACGAGTTGAAAAGTGATGCTCGAATCTCGCTCGTAGATTTCATTGACTCTATTGATTGTTGTGATGACAGCACTTAACGCTGATGTTTTGGTGCCACCGTGATACTGCGTGTATTCACCGGTCGTAGCTACCGCTAAACGATAGGTAATTAAATTGAATGCAGGTCTGGCTAAGACCTCTTTTGCGCTCGACTGGAGCACATTGCCCTCTGAAAAGCTTTTCACAACACTATTATGATCAACACCGCATTTAAACTCGGTTTGAAAGTGGTCGTGGTTTTCTTGCTTGCTGAAACTTATGTATTTTGCCGAGCTGGAAGTGACTCTATCTGCATCTTTATTATCATCTGGTTCGATAAAAACCGAATCACCATTTGGCATCACCAACATCGCATGAAAACCCAAAGTAGTGCTGTCTATTCGACCCGATATCTTCTGATTAACACCAGAAACTTTCCATGTTTTCAGCCCAGGAAATTGCGCGGCAAGTTCTGGAGCAAGCACAGAAGTTTCTGTTGCAACGACCTCTACTTCAGTCCCGTCTGGTAAAGGCAAAACTAGCGAAAGTCCTGCTGCTGAGTTGTCTTGTTGATCATCAGCTGGCTTGGATGAGGTGTTTTTTTGTAACAGCGATTTCCAGGCAAACTCATCAAGTTCGAGGCTACGGTATTTAAGCGATTCTAGCGACTGCGATTCTTCGCCTTGTGGTTTTGCTGACTGACTAAGTTGTGCCTGTGTTACAGAATCTGAAATAAAATCTGAATCTTTCCAGGGGGATGAAAATACGGAAGTGCTTAACAGCAATGAAGATAAAACAGTGATGACCAAACCTGATCTAGAAATACGTTGAGACTTTATCCTCATTATCATTACCCTTTATTATTTTATAAGCTAATTTCACATTTAAACGTTTTCGTAACTATCAAACGATAGCTCTAGCTAACAACAGCACTAGCTAAGAATAGTGTAAGCACTATGCATTCTATAACATTTATTTTTATAAACACATGAATACACTTTTAAATCAGCCAATTGTTTAAACCAACCCCTTAATACAATGCAACTAAGCCATTAAAAAAAAGCCCCTGTAAGTAGGGGGGTGTCATTTTTAATCTGCTTTAATCAGCTCAATTCTACAGAGCTTCTAGACTAATTCGACAGCATTATTGTAATAAGTTCAAACGCCTTTTCATTAACAATACGCAACTTAAGAGTAAAAACCAGTAATTTATTAGTCCACCACCAGATGAACCCTGGCTTGTGCTAGTGCTGTCATTTGAAGATACTGCACTTACTTCATTGTTTGTAACTACTGCGTTTAAATCAGTATCTTTCAGATTTGCTTCTGACTGATCTTCGTCAGCGTGTTTAAAGGTAACCTGCGTTGTTTTATCAGTAAGCACAAAGTTTCGCTGGGACACAGCAAAAAAAACGTTATCACTACACTTTAATTTAAACCTGGATTCATTCGTTTTCTGCACGGTTGCAGGAATCAGCACCCATGCATCACCCTTATTTGGTAGATTTTTTTCAATAACTGTCGGAAAGGTCTGACCACCATTAGTCGATAAATACAGATCTACATTTTGACAGCTAACGGGTGACTTATCGGTAGCCGCGACATTCCAGAAAATCTGGTAAGACTCGCCAAGCGTGTATTGAGACTTTGGCAGGTTTAAAGCAAATCGACTGCCTGTTCTGGCCACATTGATTTTCATTTCATCACTTTGTGCAACATTCATCCCATCCTGCGCAACAAAACTAAAATTCATCACTCGCTCATGCTCTGGAAGCTTTTCTCCTCGGCTGGTGCTGTTGCTTAGAATATCCTGCAATTGAGGGAACACTCTGACGCTACTAATATTCGGAACATTAACTCGAAATAATGCATTGTCACCCTTATCGTCATACTCAAGTGATGTTTCACCGGAATCTATTTGCTCCCAGGCATAGATAAGAGGATCTCCATCAACATCCTGAGCAGTACCTTTTAATTCAAAAGGGGTGCGAGATGGAATGGTAAAATCATTACCCGCATCCGCTATTGGTGGCTTGTTATCAAACGAACGCTGAGTCCCACACACATTACCTCGACCATTACTGGTGAAATCTGAAATCTGTTCGATGCTTCCGATGTGGTACATCGCATCAGCATTTGATTGTAAATTATCTAAACCACAATACCCTGCGTAGGACATTATTGAAGAGCCGCTACCTGGCTCAAATGCTGTTTGCGCTGATCGCGTATTTCCAGAGCATAATCCTTGCGAACTATTAAACGTATGCGTTGCGCCAAGCTGATGTCCAATTTCATGCGCCACGAAATCCAGATCAAAACTATCGTTTATAGGGTTGCTTGTGCCCGATACTCCCTGAGCTTTTCGATATTGATTACAAATACTGGCAACGGCAGCGATTCCACCACCACTACCCGCGAATAAATGCCCAATATCGTAATTATCTGTGCCAATCACGGAATCAATATATTCCTGATTCTGACTCAGCAGATCTGAGATATCATCTTTCGTAAAGGGGTCTGAATTTGCATCGGTATTAATAAGCAAATCATTATTCTCTACCAGATCAAGATGGATACCCAAATCACGTTCCAGTATTTGGTTGACTCTGCTTAGAGTTGTTGTAATCGCAGACATCACACCTGTCACGGTGCCACCATGCTTTGCTGCATATTCACCGGTAGTGGCAATAGCGATTCGATAATGCAATAAGCTTTCTGTAGTCCTTCCTGCGATTGCACGGGACGCGATACCATGGGAGATGTTTTCTCTTCCCGAAAACTTTTGCATTAATCTATTTTGTTGCTCGGTAACGCCACAAGAAAAAGATCGATCAGACGTCTGCTTTTGTGCGCTTTTCTTATAACTAATGTATTTCTCTGCCGCAAAATCTACCGGATCAATAAATATAATTTCACCATCGAGCATTTGTAGCATTGCGTGAAAGCCAGATGAAGTAAGATCAACTTTTCCCGAGAAAACGTTATCGTTTGCGATGACCTTGAAAGTTTGAATTTCAGGATACTTTTCGGCGAGGCTAGTTGTTAATACTTGATCTTCGATTAAATCAAGGTCGATGATTGAACCATCAGGTAAAGGAATGGATATTTGGCTGATATTAGATTCAGTGTTCTCTGCTGAAGGTTTCGCAGATTTCTTGCTACCAAGAATCGATCGCATTTTTTCTGTGTTCAAAACCAGACTTAGACCGTTCTCATAGTGTTTTGAATCCGAATGAGTCTCTGTAACTTTTTCTGCTGCGTCATTATCTATAGAAACTATTTTATTCGAAGAGTCTGTAATTTGGTCAACTGACCACAAGCCTAAAACATCCATGCTTTCTGCAGTAGCCGAAGATTGCACCACTAAGAAAGACAGTAAAAAACTCAGTAAAAACCCAAAGTGCATCCTGCTCTTCATACTTCACTTCCATCATTCCTTGATCGATGGTGACAGTGTATCCAGAAGGTTCATTGATTGAATTCTGAATGGAGTCAGTAGTAGTAATTTTAAGACAACAACACTAGATCAGGCGTTAGTCCTGTAATCTCAACCTTTAGTCATTCGTTAAATGAGCTTTATTTGGTTTTAATGTGTGTTGCTTAGTTATAATTAAGGCTGAACAATCAAGAATAGTAGGTTAGACGTGTGGCATTCACCTTATAAGTTATACCTTTATCCAGAAACCATAAAACAGAGCACAGATGAGAATGAAAAAGCTATCGGAGACTTTTCAAGCATTTCGAAAACACTAAAGGAACTGGATTTTATTGGGACAAAACAAGGAGAGAGAAGATATACAACCGGAAAAAACTTTGTTTCTCTGCTGACCTTTATGGGATGCTCTCCCAATATCGAGTTAGAACCACAAGAGAATAAACCATACTGCTACATCGAAATCATTATCGAAAAAGAAGCGAAATTCTTTTCAGGTATAAATATCAAAGCGGCTACCTGCCCGGAATGCAAGGCTAAAATCACCGATATTGCTAACCCTGCCGTTGAAAATTCGGTTTGTACTAATTGTAAAAAAACGTTTAAAACAAATAGATTAAACTGGCGAAAGACTGCTTTTATCGCGCAATATTGCATAGTCATTGGCAATATTTACGAATCAGAAGCGATTCCAAATGATCAACTCCTGGATGCTTTAAAAGCGACAAGCCTAACCGAGTGGAGATATGCCTACATTAGAGAAGATGGAAATTAATACGCTTGTAAAAACAAGGTTTAAAACTATTCCTTATTTGGTCTTATTTTTAGCCTGATATTGAGAGTTTTTTGGAATCACCCATCGCACTCCGCCTTTTGGATTCTCTACATCCCCGGTATAACGGGGAATAATATGAATATGCAGATGGAAAACACTCTGGCCCGCAGCAAGTTCGTTGTTACAACCGATATTGTAACCATCGGGCGAACCCGAGTTATCAATGTTTTGCGCTTCGGCGTACTGCTTACCTTTAAGAATTAATTCTCGAAAATCTCTATTTTCTTCTTCCGTGCATTCAAAGTACGTTTTGATATGACGCTTGGGTATAACCAAACAATGACCCACACTTACAGGATAGGTATCTGTAATTAATAAGGCGTGTTCATTTTCAGCAATAATTTCCTCAGCTTTGGGGTGACAAAACAGACAGGGATTATTGGGGTCAAAAGCATTTTCTTCAGTCATTAGCTTACTCGATCGATCTTATTTATCTTTATCCAACATAGAGACATCCACCACATTCATCAATCCGACATGGCGAATTTCATCGCCTGTCATTACTCTTTCTTGAATCACTCTCCAGACACCATCTTCCTCAAGCTCTAACAGAATTTCGACACCGTGTGTTTTTTTCGAACCATCATTAACGAATATTGTTTCAAGGGTTTTAAACATGATTTGAGTGTCGTTATGTGCCGACATTTTTAAGCCTTCATAACTCACACCTTGCAAGGTACCGTCTTTGAAATCTTTTTCCGCAGCTCGGGCCCAGTCATCATAGCTAATACTTTCAAATCCAGGAACACCGGTCACGCGGACCTTTTTAGAGATAAGATTAAAATGCGCATCAAAATCATTATTGCTCGCGGTCAATGCAGAAGCATCCATCCATTTTTGCGCAATTTCTTGATGTTTTTTAATAGCTTCCGACATAATTTAACCCGACTAATTTGAAAAATGCATTTGTTTGAACAGAATAAGGGAGCTTATTTTAACGATATAGAATCAAATTCTACAATAGTGATTGGTGGGCATTTAAACAAAGACTTAGGCACCCCCCTACTTTGGGGCACTTTTTTGAAGAGATTATTATTGCACTTGCTCTAGTGTCAATTCTTCTTTGCCTAGCATCGTATCAAACCTTCTTTGCTGGATCACAACATCAAGCAGGTATTCGCCTTTATCAGATATCGATTCACTCACAACCGCCTCATCCTCATACAACTGAGCACGTAAACGCGCCAGAGCAGGATGTAAACGTAGCTTGCCCCTGAAGGTATTCTTAGCGAATATGGCTGCTATTGTCTCACTTAGTGCTTCCAGTCCTTCGCCCGTCAGTGACGACAACCAGACCCTTGCAGGCAAGCCATTATGACCTTCTTCAACATGGGGTTCTTGTTCAGTCAGATCGATTTTATTCATAACCTCGACCTGTTGCACATCTTCAGCACCAAGTTCCTGAATCACGTTATTCACTTGCTCACGGAAGAAATCACGATTTTCGTCGCTGCTATCGATGACATGCAAAATCAAATCTGCTTCGATCGTTTCTTGAAGTGTCGCCCTGAAGGCTGCAACCAAATCATGCGGAAGATCACGAATGAAGCCTACCGTGTCGGCTAAAACAATCGATTGCTGATCGGGTAAATTTACTCTGCGTAAGGTGGGGTCTAAAGTCGCAAACAGCTGATCTGCCGCATAAACTCCAGAACCAGTAATTTTATTGAATAAAGTTGATTTACCCGCATTGGTATAGCCGACTAATGAAACCGTTGGTATTTCGGTTTTCTGCCTGAGTTGTCGACCTTGTTCGCGCTGTTTATTCACTTTATCCAAACGCTTATTGATCTGTTTGATACGAATACTCAGCAAGCGACGGTCAGTTTCTAACTGGGTTTCACCCGGGCCACGCATACCGATACCACCTTTTTGTCTCTCAAGGTGAGTCCAGCCGCGAACTAGTCGCGTCGACATGTGTTTTAACTGCGCCAGTTCAACCTGCAATTTACCTTCGTGTGATTGAGCACGTTGCGCAAATATATCGAGTATCAATGCGGTACGATCAAGCACCCGACATTCGAACAGGCGTTCCAGGTTACGTTCTTGCGCGGGAGAAAGAGAGTGGTCAAAAATAACGACATCCGCATCGTGCTGTTTAACGGCGGTTTTAATTTCGTCTGCTTTACCCGTACCCACAAAATAACGTGAATCAGGCGATGCGCGTGATCCAGTGATTAGCGTGGAAGTAATTGCTCCGGCAGAACGAACCAGTTCTTTGAACTCGTGTTCGTCTTGAGTTGAGCTTGCACCTGAAGAATGCTGGGAACGATTATTTGATCCAAAGTTAATCTGTACCAATATGGCACTCTCAATCAGAGCTTCACCCTGACTGAGCTTATCAAATAATTCCAACTTAATGCCCCCCTAAGATACTAGGGAAACAGAATTGTGTAATTTTATTCTTCGTCTTCAACCGTTAACTTAATAGGTCTAGAAGGCACGATTGTAGATACAGCGTGTTTGTACACAAGCTGGCTTACAGTACTGCCTAGTAATATAACAAATTGATCAAACGACTCTACGTGACCTTGTAATTTAATTCCATTTACAAGATAAATCGCAACGGGGATGCGCTCTTTTCTTAAAGCATTTAGGAAGGGTTCTTGTAGCATATGCCCTTTTGACATGGGTAACTCCTGATTTCTTATTAGGTTATGTTATTAATATTTTATTGTTTGCTGCTCAATATATAGCTTTTTATATTTAGCTTTAGAATACTCAAATTGTCGTTCTGTCTCTTTTTAAAGTACCTAAATCCGTTATTTTCAAAGTTTGGGGGTAACAGCACTCTGCATCCTTACAGATTCAAGCATAATAACAGGTTTAGATAAAAAGTAAAAAATCAATACCTATTTTTGATCATTTAACGACAGATGGCTCAAGTTGCTCGCTTGCAAGCCCGTGAAATTCGGAATAATATGAAATAAACCCGCTACCGGAGACACTTTATGAACTCCCTCAAAACGCTTATAGCCCTAGTGTTTATCACTATTTTACCAATCTCTACGTTTGCTGATGACACTTCGCAGGGCAGTCAAACAGAAATAAGAGATTACAGTACTTTTTTTGACGAAAGTCTTGGCGATATGCAGGAAGAAAAAGAAATTGCTGCCGAGGAAGGGAAAAAAGGGATTTTATTGATGTTCGAAATGGATGAATGTCCGTTTTGTGCGCGTATGAAAAAAACGGTATTGAATCGGAGCAAAGTACAAGACTATTATCGTAAGCATTTTCGAATCATAACGGTAGATATCGAGGGCGATTTAGAACTTACCGATTTTGCTGGCAAAGACACCACGCAAAAGGTCTTTTCATTAGAACAGTTTAGGGTAAGAGCCACACCCGTCTTTCAGTTTTTAGATTTAGAAGGCAAGCCAATCAAAAATGGCCGTCTAACGGGCGCATCAAAAGACGCTGATGAATTTATGATGCTAGGAAAATACATCGTTGAAGGTGCAAACGAAGAAATGCCTTTTATCCGTTACAAGCGCAAACAAAAGAAAGGATAACGTTGAACCTGAATTTTACCTATTACATGAGTGCTGCTATATGAGTGTTACGCCATAACTATGTGGAGTCTATTGAATCGAAAAGTGATACAAGTAATCTTGCACTCTGTTTGCCTGATCAGTTTGGTTTTCACTCATTCAGTTCTTTATGCAGATACTAATAAACTTCCACCCATACTGGATTTGAAAACAGCCCTGAGTTTTGCCAGTGACCACCCACGCACACGTTTAAACCCAGAACAACAATCGATAATACCACTCCAGCAACCGTTGTTTCTTGGTTGTCACAATCTCACATTTAATAACACAACGGTTAGTGATGCAAAACGCAATACCGCCTCAACCTTACTGGTAGAACCAGTAATCCAGCAAGAATTACTAATTCTAAACGCTTTTTTGGATGTTCTACTATCTGATTCCAGCCTTATCGGGATTAATGAGGATATGGCAGGAACGTTTATTTCGTGGGATAGAGCGAAAATTCGTCAAGAATTAAAACAGAATTCAGAACTCGTAGTGGCCAAGTTAGAAGCGGAATATCAGGAAGTTAGACAAAAATACTTTTCTGCCCAAGCTACTCAACGCCTCACCCGATCAATACTGGCGCAAGCTATCAATCGCCCTGACGAATTATCCAGTGATCTCGCCCCGCCGCTATTACTTACCTCTCCTAAAAAGCTACCTGAATTTTCAGATTTATATGCAGAGGCATTAAAAAATAACAGCTGGATAAAAACGCTCGCAGAAAAATACAATGATGATCAAATGTCGTTGATCAAGATGGATTTACGCCAGCAAATTCTTGAACTCCTCCTACGCATAACCGTTTTAAAATCAGCTGCCGATCGAGCAGAAGCTGAACTCTATAGCCGTGATCTCGATTTAGAAATGAGTAGAACCCTCTATGAGATGGAAGTACGCGCAAGAATCGGTAAATCCATGACATTACAAAGCATGGCGAGAATGGAGGAAGAGCGCGTTAAATACTGTACTACTCTGGCATGGGCTCAACTCAATGCATTAATAGGCAAACCAATCATGACTCAAGCAATTGAAACCAAAAAAGCCGAGGAAACGGCACAATGAATATCACTCTGAAATGTATAAACAATAATTTACTCATCAAACTTGCCTTAACTTTTTTTATTGTTATCACGAGTTTAGGGGCAAGCGCACAACAGCTTAGTGGCAGACTTGAATGGGTCGATAAAATTGAAATGAGGGTGCTTGAAGACGGCTTCATAGAAAAGATGAATATAAAAATTGGCCAATATGTAAAGAAAGGTTCGACCTTGCTAGTCATGGATCAACGCAAAGCCAAAGCAGAGTTATTAAAGGCAAAAGCCATGATTGCCCGCTCCAAAGTAGAAATGGATGATGCCGACGATGAACTAAAACGTGCAGAAGAACTTTATGATCGTGGATTAATTGCAGATGAAGAACTTAAAGATGCAAAAATTAAAGTCGCCGCAGTACAAGCTGAAAGCGAGTCTGCCAATGCGGCGTTGGCACTCGCAGAAGTGACACTGGAAAGAAATATTTTACGCGCACCTATTAACGGCATCATTATTACCAAAAACAACCACGAAGGTGGCGTCATATATAAAACTCAACAACGGGAACCTTTGTTTACAATAGCGCCCAGCGGCAAAATGCTCGCCAGAATACTTGTATCATCTCAGGTTTTAAAACGTTACAAGCCTGGACAAAAAGCACGCGTTACAGTGAATGGAAAACACTACAACGGTTTTGTTTATTCTCAAGGTGTCGAAGCCGTAAGAATCGAACCCAAAGGTGCAATTTATGAGCTGGATATTATTTTCAACCATAACCCTCAGGACTTATTAAGGCCTTCTGAGATTGCAAAAGTCACTATTCATTGAGCATTTTTCAACAACTCAAAAACCAATACATAGCATTGCTTTTCAATACAATTTAAAAATATAGCAAACATCTATTTTTCCAATGATTTCAATTGATTAAATAAAGAGATTTATTTGATTTTTCTTTGAACCAAAGCACTTTGTAAACACTCTCACCCCAGTCAAAATATTTTAATAAATATTTTAGTCACAACTTTTTTACCTATCTATTAGATAGGTTGTTTTTTGGGGTAAATTTTAAAAATGAATAAATTAAATATACTAGGCAGTGCAATTGCACTTGGTCTAACAGGCGCATTCACATCTGCTCATGCAGAACCATTAATTACAGACTACAAAGAAGCAACATCAGCTTATGAAGATGCTTATGTATCTGGTAACTTTAACTCGAACGATGGTAATCAGGATCAGGCTAGCTATAACCTGGACCTAACACTGGACTACGAGAAAGTATTCAGTTCACCAAACCGTAACACTAAAATCGACTTTTTAGGCACAGGCTCTTCTGCTAAAGGCGGAAATGAAGGTGATAAGAGTTCAAGTACTTACCAGGCACTTGGTTCAGCAACAGTAGATAACTACTTCACACCGAATAGCAATGCAGCATTCTGGTACGGCAAAGGTGAAGTTGGTATTCAGAAAGATCAGGAAGACCCATTCACAAAAGCTACAGCAGGTATCGGTTATGGCCGTGTTGTTAACGTAACACCAATGGCTTATGCAATCAGAATCATGCAAAAGCTTCGTGAAGAAGGCTTTTTGAAAGCTGATCCTAGCAATGATATTTACCAGCAAGTAGCAGTAATTGTAGATAAAGAGTCTGAGTACAAGTCTAAGTACGGACTTGATGACTACAAGCAATACTGGTTACAGGATATTCAGAAAGTTATTGAGACTTCTGGCATGGTACAGGGTGACTTCAACGCTAGAGCGGTTGTTCAAACTTATGACGTATTAGAAAACGAGCGTGTTTCTACACGTAAAAACGGTTGGTTAGTGCGTGCAGGTGTTGGTGCAGTATTAAGCAACTACGACGGTTCAGACGGTAAGCCAGCACTAGAAGTTGGAGCGGAATACCACAGACCAATCAATAACAAGACTCAGTTCTCTAACGAAGCGATTGCAACTGCTACATTAGACGATGATGACAATGGTTATAACTTCAATAACGCAATGAGTTTGACTTACGAATTGTCTGACCTGATTGACTGGGAAAACAAGTGGACTCTAGCGTATGCAACGTCTGACGATACAGATGATGTTACAACTAACACATTAAGTTCTGCGTTCTACTACAGCCTAACTAACCAGCTTGATTTTGGTGTTGAAGGCAAGTTAACTAAACTTGATGACAGCATTTCTAACAATGGTAATGACGAAGTTGATAAGAGCTTAACAATGGGCGTTAAATACCGTTTGAAGTAATCGAACCCCGAAAATAGAGCTTATTTTGTTAGATTCTGCTCTATATCTTAATACCAAATCTAACGACTAGAGGGGCTTTTAGCCCCTCTTTTTATTGGTATAAACCTTGTCCGATTTCTTAATTAGAATATTTGTTACTGTATATCTTTGCAGATAAATTTCTATTTCTATTCTTTAGCTAAAAAGCTTTCAATATCCGCTTTAACCTTTTCCAGCTTGTAGCCTTTTGCACCATACTCGGTAATGTTTTGCTCAGAGCGTAAATAGGTCATTTGGCGTTTGGCTAATTGACGGGTTGCGATTACCGCACGCTCTTTCATTTCTTCGAAATCCAGCTCACCCTCCAAATATTGCCATGCTTGACGATAACCCACACAGCGCATTGATGGAAAATTCAAATCCAGATCACCACGCTCACGTAACGCTTTCACCTCATCGATAAAACCAGCTTCTAACATTTGATCAAAACGAATAGCTGCCAATTCACGAATCCATTCACGCTCCTCCGGAATTAATGCAATTTTCATTAAGCGATAAGGAATCGGTTCTACAACCTGATCTTGTTGATGTTTCGTCAGCGTCTTTCCTGTTAGTTCAAAGACTTCAAGCGCACGCTGAATGCGCTGCTGATCATTAGGATGAATACGCTCGCCAGCGACTGGATCAACTTCCAACAAACGTTGATGCAAGCCATCCCAGCCAATTTGCTCTGCTTCTTTAGTCAGCTTTTCACGAACATCCTGGTCAGCTTGTGGCATTTCAGCGATACCGTTTTCTAGCGCACGGTAATACAGCATTGTTCCACCAACCAACACCGGAATTTTACCTTTAGCGGTAATTTCGGCCATTTCCCGTAAAGCGTCCGTTCTAAAATCAGCTGCAGAATAGGACTCAGACGGATCTAAAAAGTTAATTAACCGATGTGGAGCAGCTTCCAGTTCCTCTGCCGTTGGTTTTGCCGTACCAATATCCATATCTTTATAAACGAGTGCAGAATCCACACTGATTAACTCGATAGGAAAGTGTTCCATCAACTTAATCGCAAGGCCTGTTTTACCTGAAGCGGTTGGACCGATAATAAAAATGGCAGGAGGTAAACTCATAGTTGGCTAAGGTGTGAATTGGGAAGTAAATGATACATCAAAGCAATGAATATCTCATTGACGTATTATTATAGAGTATTGAATAAAGCGTATAGGCACCCCCCTACTTTGAATGATATTACGTTTTTGTTTTTTGAAAACGTAAATAGAATTTATGCAGAGCCGGGCACTTTCTCTTCAAACAGATCTTTCAACAGATGTGAAAGAAGCTAAAGAAACTAATGTCGAGCTAATGATTTAGCTGATGGCTTCACCGGAGAATTGGTAGGCAACTTCCTTTTAACAGCTCCCGCTTTGAAGGACTTATTCTTACGGGGATTATCTTTTAATAAACTAGAATGTGTATTCTTGTATGGGCATATAAGATAGTTTGCTTTTTTTCGCAGTGGTTTTATATTTTGATAATTGCTCAATGCCTTAAACGAAACCTTCGTATCATCGCCTGTTTCGGCTATACGTACAGTATCTCTGCCAGCTGATTTGGATTCGTATAATGCAAGATCTGCTCGGCGAAACCAGCTCTCCGCATCATCAAAGGGCATAATTTCAGAAACACCTACGGAAACAGTTACTTGATGTTTAGATAACTCAGCGCTTTCTTTTATAAATTTACGAATTGAATCTGCGAGATTCCCAGAATCTTCCAAGGAAGAGTTTTTAGCTAAAACAACAAATTCTTCACCACCAAAACGATAGATAAAATCCGTTGTGCGGATCTTCGATTTGACCAATTTTGCGAAATCAACCAAGACCTGATCGCCCGCATTATGACCCTTAGTGTCATTTATTTTTTTGAATTGATCCAAATCCAGCAACAACATCGACACAGGGGTTCGATAGCGCCTGTAATTTCTGATTATCTCATCGACTTTCTCATCAAAAGATCGTCTGTTTTTAATGCCCGTAAGCGTATCTTCAGAAACCAATTTCTGTAATTTATTATTATTGTACTCAGCACGCATACTTAGAATAAATCCAAATAATCCTACTAGAGCCAAGCTAGGATAAATGCTCATAGCCTCGGCATTTGTCAGCTTGCCATGAAATAATAACGTAGTTAAACCAATAAAGATGATGTTGGCAATCAATGCGGGGACTGACTTTAATAGAAAGTAGGTTGCGCCCATTGCAGGGAATGCCCAAAAAACAGTTTCTGCCCCTTTCAGGTACATAACACTTAAAATGCCAAGCATAAACATGAGGACTGAAAATCTATTCAGGTATTTAATTTTCTTTGATTGCCAGGCTTGCGTAAAGATCAAAACCATCAACAACGCCATTACCATGTCTATTGCGGCTAGCGTCAAATCGCCAGTGAAGAACCGGTATATGGAAAAGGGAACGAGAAAAATAAAAGTTAAGCCAGCGCCGTAAAGCACAAACTGCTCTTCTAAACTTCTTGATCCGCACTTGAATGATTTAAACATCGCTTGTTTTTATTATAAATAGTGCTTTACTTTAAAACATTGAGCCTTAACTTAGTCTTAACATAGTTGTTATCTAGTGCAGTTTTAGATAAATATTATGGGAGTTGTTATTGACCACGCATGAATAGCTTATCGAGCTGATCTACCGACATTTGCGTCCACGTTGGACGTCCGTGATTACACTGACCACTGCGCTCTGTGCGCTCCATATCACGCAACAAGGCATTCATCTCTGGAATCGTTAAACGGTGGTTCGCACGAACAGAACCATGACAAGCCATAGTTGAGAGTATTTCATTCATTTCCTGCTGAATGCGTTCACTGCTGCCATGCTCCAGTAAATCAGACAGTACATCGCGCACTAACTGTTCCACATTCGAATCTTTTAGCAAGCTAGGCACCGCACGAATGGCTAATTTTTCTGGCGCGAGTCTGTTCAACTCAAAACCCAGTTGCTCAAACGTTTCAGCAAATTCTTCGGCGCAATCACCTTCTTTTTTACTCACAGATAATGAGCTAGGAACCAGCATCGGTTGAGAGCGTACATTGTCTTCCGCCATACTTTTCTTTAAGTATTCGTAGGTGATACGTTCGTGTGCCGCATGCATATCAACCACAACTAAACCTTCGGCATTTTCTGCCAGAATATAAATACCATGCAATTGTGCCACGGCAAAACCTAACGGCGGCACTTCACCAGTATTTTGATTTTCGCTAACAGGCATTGATGATGTGACATGCGTCGAAAGTTTTTCAGAAAACTTGTCTGAAAGTGGGGGGGTGTAATTAGATGAGCCACTGCGTTGATTTACCGATGGAATAAAGCTCGTATTCAAGCTGCTAGTAACATTTTCAACATTATTTTCAGAGTTATCGCCGGCACTGTCATGCATGCGCTGATAAGCCGCCATTTGCTCTGCTACTTGCCCAGGCTGAATATTATTAACTGGTATATTCAACCGTTGCTGTGACCTAATCGCTTCGCGGTTGTACTCCGCCATACTCATTTTTTCTGTCCCATTATTTGGGATAGCAGGGGCAGACTCAGCAGCCTCATTAGGTCGTACATCTGCTAACGCCTGATGCAGTGTTCGATACAGAAAATCATGCACCAAACGTGCATCACGAAAACGCACTTCGTGTTTGGTTGGGTGTGCATTGACATCCACTTTTTCTGGTGCAAGCTCAAGAAATAATGCATACGCAGGGTGTCGGCCGTGGAATAACACATCGCTGTACGCTTGACGTACCGCGTGAGTGACGACGCGGTCTTTAATGATTCTACCATTTACATAAAAATATTGAAGATCAGCTTGTGATCGTGAAAACGTCGGCAACCCAACCCAACCCCAAAGCTTTAAACCAGCTGCTTCATAATCCAGATACAGTGACTGCTCCATAAAAGCAGGACCACAAATTTCTGATACGCGTCGATCTGCTCCGACTCGCTCTAATGCGGGCTGTAATGTCAGTAAATTGCGTTGACCGTGGCGTAAGGTGATCCCGATTTGAAAATTGCTTAGGGATATCTTCTTTACCACTTCCTGCAGGTGTTTGAATTCGGTATTTTCAGTTTTTAAAAACTTGCGTCGTGCAGGTACATTATAAAATAAATCACGCACTTCAATGGTTGTACCTTTAGCGTGTGCAGTGGGCTCTGGATCATCAAACGCTTCTGCACCATCATCGCGATGTTGCGGCGAAACCGTCCAGCCCTGTTCGTTATCTTCCGTACGCGAGCTAATCGTCATCCGCGATACAGAAGCGATACTCGGCAACGCCTCACCACGAAAACCCAAGGAAGCGACATGTTCCAAGTCATCCAGTGAAGCAATCTTACTGGTCGCATGACGACTCAACGCCAGCGCTAATTCTTCTTTGGGAATGCCCTTACCATCATCGCGGATACGAATGCGCTTTAAACCACCCTGCTCGATATCAATCTCGATTTTTTTCGAACCTGCATCAATGGAGTTTTCTAGCAATTCTTTAACCACAGATGCTGGGCGCTCTACCACCTCGCCTGCGGCAATCTGGTTAACTAAATGTGGGGGTAGTTGTTTGATGCTCATGGATTTATATTTTTACTTGATAAAGTATTTAGCAGGAAAAACAGAAGATCATATTGTAAAGCATATAAGAATGAATCGTAGGGCTGTTTTTGATATTACCTATCAACCGAAGCCCCAACTCTCTATAACCGTTATTTATTAACGAGTAACCCAATAATCAGGTTTTCTATGCAAATGAGAAACTGCCACAACTAAAATTTCTTTCTTATCTTCGATATATTGATAAATTAAAGAGTAAGGAAAACTTTGGATCAAACACCTTCGTGTGAATTGACCTATTTGGACATAGGATTTTGGAAACTTAATAATTCTAAGTTTTGAATTATTTAATTCATCCAGAAATCGAAAACCTAAGCCTTCTTGAATAGACTCGTAATACTCAAATGCCTCATCAAGTTCAGCCTGAGCAACTTCAAGAAACCTTACTTTCATTTCTTCATATATTTTGAAAACACCTGCTCATCTGATACTGACTTTAATTCACCTTTCTTATGGGCTTCTACTCGGGAATCAGCTTCCTTTGCCCATAATTCATCTATTCTAGGGTCAGGACTATCGAGGCTAGAAAGTAATTTTTCAGCCACATCTGCACGCTCATTCGCACTCAGTTCGAGTGCTTTATCTAATATAGAACTTGCTGAATTTGACATACATCGCTCTCTTATTAATTTTGAACTATTCAATATTATATCCACATTTTAATGGAATACCGAATAACATCATTTTAGTTCTGAAACTGTCGTAAAAAAACCAGGATAAACCTGGTTCTTTTATTCACATATTAATAAACCTGAACTACTGGCTTAATCGTCTTCCTTCTTTTTAAGCTTTGTTTTCTTTTTCGATTTAACTTTCTGCTCAGCCTTCTTCACGACTTTCTTTTTGGATTTGGCTTTTGCCTTACTTGGAGCAGAGACAACACCCTTAGTTAAAGATAGGCTCGACTTAATCTTTTTATACAGCTTTTCACCAATGCCTTTAACTTCCTTGATTTCTTCTATCTTCTCAAACTTCTTATGTTGTTTTCGGTATTTTACAATATTTAGCGCTTTTTTCTCTCCGACACCCTTTAGATAATGCTGTAACGCACTTGCATCGGCTTTATTCAAGTTAACAATTTCCGCTGATGCAGAAAACGAGACAAAAGAAAGAAATACAGCAAAGAAAAGTGATTTTAATTTCATATTAATTACCTGTTTTTATTGAAGTTATGTAAATGCTTTTTTTCAAAAGCACAACGATATAAACACAAGTTATATTTTGCATGCAATTATTTATTGATAAACGGCAGTAATAAGACCTAACAAATTAAATGATGTCAAAATCAAACATAAAAATCTATCAACCCCTTCTCATTCATACTTAGCATTAAGGTTGCGTTAAATTATTTGCTGATAAAATAATGTAATAAGAAATTTAAACTCAAATCATTTTTGTTGGTGAAATTTTGATCTGAATGGAGTCCAAAGAATTATCATGGAATGATGGGGCAAACAAAACCGCTATAACCGTCTATTCTTTTTTACTAAGACATACTAAAAAAAATAAACATTTATGACTGATTTTCTCAACAATGCATTCGCCTTCCCTACGCTTTTCTATACAGGCTTGCTGATTTTAACCGTACTTTACTGGCTTGCATCCAGCCTTGGTTTTGCAGACCTTGATCTTTCAGAAGGCGTAGAAATTGAAGTTCCAGATGTTGCCGATACTTCTGGCTGGTTAAGCAAATTCAAACTTGATGGGATTCCACTGACCATCAGTATTTCTTTAGTTATCTTTTTTTCATGGGTAATTTGTTTTATTGCCGTACATTACTATCAGGATCAAATATCAAATAATCTTGTCGAAATATTCGTAGGCATCTGGATCATTATTCTAGCGCCCTTTATCTCAGCACCCATTGTTGGAACATTACTTACACCACTAAAGCCATTCTTTCAAAAGCTAAAAGATAGTGCAGAAGGTCGACATGCAGATTCGCTGATTGGTCACCTCGCTATTGTAAGAACCAATAAAGTAACAATGAATTTCGGGGATGCAGAAATAAATGACGAAGGCGCAAACCTTATTTTAAAAATACGCGCTGAAGAACCGAATGACTTTAAACGTGGTGATAGCGTCATCATCACTGAATATATCGCAGACGAAAATACATACCGGGTTAGAGCAACGGCATAACCCATTGGTACAAAACAGCTTCAATAAAATTAATAAAAATAGATTTAAAAAACTTAAAAATAAACGCTAAAACAAAAAAGGGTACATAAAAATGGGTGGTTCACTGACTGTTTTCACAATGATCGCGATTGCAGTAATCGCACTACTGGTGCTGATTATATTAATCTCCTTCGCGCGCTTTTATATCAAAGTGCCTCAGGGTTGGGCATTAATTATTAATGATATGTCGAGTACACCTAAGGTTAAATTTACCGGTGGCATCGTGTGGCCTGTAATCAACAAAAAAGAATTGATGAAAATTTCATTAATTACCCTGGAAGTCGATAGAAAGAATAAAGACGGATTGATCTGTAAAGACAATATCCGTGCCGATATCGTCGTTGCCTTCTACATGCGCGTTAACGAAACGCAACAAGACGTGCTTAAAGTGGCAAAATCGATTGGCGTAGAAAGAGCCTCTGATAGAGATGCGGTACATGAGCTCTTCAATGCAAAATTCTCAGAAGCGTTGAAAACGGTTGGTAAGAATATGGATTTCGTTACCCTATTCGAAAATCGTATTGCATTTCGTGACAGCATCATCGAGGTTATTGGTAACGATCTAAATGGTTATGTTCTTGAAGACGTCGCGATTGATTACCTCGAACAAACACCAATGACGCATCTTGATCCACAAAATATTCTGGATGCTGAAGGTATTCGTAAAATCACTCAATTAACCGCTATTCAAAGCGTCAGCACCAATGAACTATCACGTAATGAAGAACTAGCAATTACCAAAAAGAATGTAGAAACAAAAGAAGCAATGCTGGAGCTAGAACGTCAGGAAGCCGACGCAACTGCCAGACAAAAGCGTGAAGTAGAAACGATTCAGGCACGCGAAGAAGCAGAAACCATCAAAGTTCAGGAGGAACAGCGCTTACTATCTGAACGCTCTCGTATAAAAACTGAAGAAGAACTTCAGGTGATGGAACAAAACAAAATGCGCGAAGTGGAAGTTTCTGAAAACAACCGTTTACGTGCTGTAGCGATTGAAGAAGAGAAAGTAGGACGCGCACGCGAACTAGAAATCGTCTCCAAAGAACGCGAAGTAGAACTACAAGTCATCGAGAAAGAAAAAGCACTCGAAGTCGAAAGAAAAGAAATTGCCAATGTCATTCGTGAACGTGTAATCGTTGATAAAAGCGTTGCCGAACAAGAAGAAAAAATCAAAGAAGTCCGTGTAGTTGCCGAAGCAGACAGACTCAAGCAAGCAACAATTATCGCCGCAGAAGCACAAGCGGAAGAAGAGCTAGTGAAGCAGGTTAAACAAGCGCAGGCAGATGAAGTACAAGCGACGCACAAAGCGAAAGAAATCAACATTCTTGCGCAAGCTAACCTAGAAGCAGCGGCCAAAGAAGCGGACTCGAAGAAGCAATTGGCCGAAGGTACACAAGCAGAACAAGCCGCACCAGGTCTTGCTGACGCTCAAGTAAAAGAAGTGATGGCAGAAGCATTGCAAAAAGAAGGACTTGCTGAAGCGAAAGTCATGGAAGAGAAAATGGATGTCGAAGCAACAGGTAATGAGAAAATTGGTCTCGCTGCTGCGCTCGTTCAGAAAGAAAAATTCAAAGCAGAAGCTGAAGGCTTAATCGAGAAATTCAAAGCGATGAATGATATGAGCCCTGATTCGCGCCAGCATGAAGAATTCCGCATGCAACTCGAAAAAGACTTCGAGCAAGCACTCGCTGAGATCGAAGCGAATAAAGAGATCTCAGACGATCAAGCCAAGGTACTCGCTACTGCACTAGAAAGTGCAAATATCGATATCGTTGGTGGCGGAGATTATCTGCAATCATTCACAAAAGGATTAGGCTTAGGTAAAACCGTAGAAGGTGTTCTTGAGAAAAGCCCTGCACTTGAATCAGTACTGGGAACATTACTCGCCTCAAAAGCTGCCTCTAAATAAAATCTGCTTTTAAATAATAGATAACCTTATCCTATGTCCGATAATATTAACAAAGGCAATAACGGCGAAAAATCGGCTGTAGATACTACAGTTGATACAAATAGCGACGCTGTAGATCAAGCTGTATCTGAAAGTAGCGCTTACGAGATTATTCGTAAGCGCCTCGAACAGCAAGCAAACGATCTAGAAGCCCACACTAAAACCTTAAACGAAGCGCGTTTAGAGGAATTTGGTAGCTCAGAAATGAGCGTGCTTGGGCGTTTGCGTGTTCGTACAGAAAACAATTGTGTCGCCAGAGATATTGCCCAAGTCGGCGATACCTTAATTTTTGGCTACAACGTTTTTATCGGGCTCAAAAAAGAAACGCATATTGAAGACGTTTTCATGCTCTACAAGCTTGTCGAAAAAGACGGGCAATATGAGTTTGAAACACTTCCCGTAAATGAAAGCTTTCTCGGTGAAGCATCGTTTGTCGCAGACTTTAACGAGCTTTATACCTATTACAAAAATGCGCGATTAATTCAGCTCCTTGTTAAAGATAATAAGCTCTTAGCCTCTTTCCAGATCGGCGCGCAAATCACCGATATCCGTGTTTTTCGCTGGAGCATAGATAACCAGAACAAACTCACCTACATTGATAATCGTGGTGAATACGATATTGCACTGCCCTCACCTTATGATTTCGAATGGGTAAACACCACGCGTGAAGATTCAGTAAACGGCAGACATCCACACATCAACATCCTTGATACGGTATTTGTCGAAACCATTGGTGGCGACCTTACCGTAAAAGTCGAAAACAATACAGAAACGGGCAAAGGTATTTACGCCGAACCGGTCGATGAAAAAAATCAATCGATTGACGATGCAGCGATTGCTTATGCCGATTTAGGCAAATTTGTACTGCTACAGATTACTCCCTACAAAGAACAAGTCACACGCTACTTGGTGTTTAACAAACAAAACAACCAGGTAAATCGTATTGATGAAATCGGACAATCCTGCCAACAGCTTCCAGAAGATCACGGCATTATTTTCCCCGGTGGTATTTACCTGCAAAACGGTGAGATAAAAACCTTCGCCGAAAAAACCAAAGGCATGCGCTTCAAACGTAGTATCCGCTCACCCAATGGTGAAGATATTCTGTATGTATTTTATGAAGCAGAAGAAGGCAGAATCGCGCTGTTCTCATACAATATGATCGAAAAAGATCTCGCCAATCCCTTATTCGGACATGGCTACAGTATTTATGATGACGGCAAAATGGTGATCTTCAGCTCAGAAAGCGAAGAACCTACGCGCATTCATCCGATGCAAGTGTGGCAAACCGCCTTCACCTCAGAAGAATTCGCCACTAGCAGCAACACTAACGCCTCCTTCTATACCAATATCGGTAATGCCGAACTGGTTCGTGGTATTTCAGAGCTGTACAGCATCTCTCGTACCATTGATAAACAATCCGCTTCTGCCAGTGTGTATAACGAACTATCACAAGCCTCAGAGCGTTTACAGAGCGCTTACTACTGGTTAGATAAACCCGAACTCTCTGATGTCAAAAGCACCTTACAAAAAATAAGTAAAACCTCAGAACTGGTTCTCGATGAGTTCGAAAAAGTAGAAAATATTCGCCAACGCGCTGATCAGGCAATGCAGGAAGCAGAGCAAACTCAGGCGGATATATTTTCAAAATTATTGTCTGATAGCTGGGATAAAGTTGAAGAATTTGTCGATGCTTTAGACAGTATCCGCAAACAACGCGGCCACTTACTCACAATCAAAGAATACCGTTATATCGACCAGGCCCGCATCAAAGATATGGATGTAGCGCTAGTTGAAAAGCAAGAAGCGCTGGGTGAAGAGACGCTTAAGTTTTTATCGGAAGAGAAATCCTTAATCCCCTATCAGCAAAAGCTCGATAAGCTGGATAAAGAAGCAGAACAAGCCAAAACTCGCGCCGAAATTAAAACCGTCATCGAAAACTATGAAAAGATGGCAGGCGACCTCGATCTAATCTCCGAATTAGTTTCCACGCTGCACGTTGAAGATGCCACGATTCGCACACGCATTATCGAAAGCATCTCCAGCATTTATGCCAAATTAAATCAGAGTAAAGCACGCGCACGCCATAAATATAAGGACTTAGGTTCAGCCGAAGCGGTTGCCCAGTTTAGCGTTCAATTCAAACTGTTTAGCCAAAGCATCGCCAACGCCGTCGGACTAGCAACATCGCCTGATAAAGCAGACGAACAACTCAACCGTTTACTGGTACAGCTGGAAGAACTGGAAGGTCAGTTCAGCGAACACGATGAATTCCTCGCAGACATAATTTCAAAACGCGATGAAGTTTATGAAACCTTTGAAACGCACAAACAATCACTAATAGCAGAACGCCAGAGGCGAGCGCAAAACCTGCTTGATGCGGCAGAACGCATCCTCACCTCATTAAACAGACGCACGCAAAAACTCAGCGATATTGATGCCTTAAACACCTTATTCGCCTCTGATCCGCTCGTTATTAAAATCCGCGATATTGCAGAAAAGCTACGTGAGATTGATGACAGCGTAAAAGCAGACGACATAGAAAGCCGACTCAAAAATAGCAAAGACCAGGCCTTACGCTCACAGCGTGACAAGTCAGAAATCTATGAAGAAGGCGGCAAGGTCATCAAATTAGGCCCACGCCATCGCTTTAGTGTGACAACGCAGGAACTTGATTTAAGCATTCTGTTTAAAGACGACCAGTTAAACCTACACTTGAATGGCACCGACTATGTAGAGCCGATTGACAACGCAGAACTGAATGCACAAAAAGCCTTTTGGCATGTGGATATCGAATCCGAATCAGCGGTGCTTTATCGCGCAGAATATTTGGCGGGATTGATTTTAGAAAAAGCCACATTAAAGCAAGATAATCTCGATTTAGTCATGCTTGAAATTGCAGCGAAGGACGAAGCCGAACTGGTTAAAATCGTACACGACTTTGCCACACCGCGTTATAAAGAAGCGTATGAGAAAGGTATTCACGATCACGACGCGAGCAAAATTCTACAACAATTATTGCCGATTCAAACAACCAGTGGCTTACTGCGTTTTCCACCGTTAGAAAGAGGCTTAGCCGCACTATTCTGGTCAGTCACACAAACACAAGCACCGCAAAATAGCTGGCAAAAACGTGCCTTAAGCGCTAAACAACTGGTCGATGTATTCAATCATCACGATGCCAGCACAAGATTACAGGAAGAAATCCAGCAGCAATTTAATCTCTTCCTTGAAAGCTATCCAATCACGATTGATGAAGCGACCGCACAACGCAGTTGCGAATACTTAAGTCAGGAACTGGCACAGGAAAAAATCAACTTTGTCTCCAGCCAATACGCGCAAAAATTACTCGATGAGTTACGTCGTAATCTGCAAGTTGCCAAAGCATGGAAAACCTTTGAAAGCAGTTTAGAACAGCTCAACAACCAACATCACGAGCGCTGGGCGCTCGCAAGCTCGTGGCTAACTGCGATGTTAGCGGCGCAACAAAACAAAGATGAAAACAGCCAGGCAAATCAAACACTGGCGCATTACGTACCAGAAGCGGTTGCTTTACTGTTATGTGAATCGATTACGTGGAAAGAAAATAATACTGCTCTGGAAATCACCATCAGCGATTTAATGGGCGACCATCCACGCATTCACAAACAACAATTACACCTGAGTTTAGATGACTTCTTAAGTCGCTATCATCAGCACAGAAATCACGTACTTCCCGGTTATCACGACTACTTGAGCATTCGCAGCCGTATCATGAAAGAATCGGCAGAATCTTTACGTCTGGATGAATTCAAACCCAGGCCGTTATCCTCGTTTGTTAGAAACCGTCTTATCAATGAGCTCTACCTGTCATTAATCGGCGACAACCTGGCAAAACAAATGGGAACCGTCGGTGAAGATAAACGCACCGACTTGATGGGCTTGTTGATGATGATTTCGCCGCCCGGTTACGGTAAAACCACTTTAATGGAATACGTAGCCAGCCGTCTGGGATTGATTTTCATGAAGATCAACTGTCCGTCATTAGGACACGATGTATTATCGCTCGATCCAGAACAAGCACCGAATGCGACCGCCGCTCAAGAGTTAAACAAACTCAATCTCGCCTTAGAGATGAGCAACAACGTGATGCTATATCTGGATGATATTCAACACACCCATCCAGAATTCTTACAGAAATTTATCTCATTAAGTGACGGCACCCGTCGCGTAGATGGCATCTGGAAAGGCAAAACCAAAACCTATGATATGCGCGGCAAACGCTTCTGCATCATCATGGCAGGTAACCCATACACCGAATCCGGCGATGTATTCCAGATACCCGACATGCTCGCCAACCGTGCCGATATTTACAACCTCGGCGACATGCTAGGCGATCACGAAGAAGCCTTCTCACTCAGTTATATCGAAAACAGCTTAACCGCCAATCCCGTGCTTGCACCATTGGCAACGCGTGAAATGTCAGACACTTATTTATTGATTGATATGGCAAAAGGCAAACAAGTCGCCTCCACCGATCTCAAACACAATTACAGCGGCGCAGAGCTAAACGAAATCGTCGAAGTGTTAAAGAAAATGTTCGTAATTCAGGAAGTCATCCTGAAAGTAAACCAGCAATACATCGCCTCTGCCGCGCAAAACGATGCCTACCGAAAAGAGCCACCGTTCAAGCTGCAAGGCAGTTACCGTAATATGAATAAAATGGCAGAAAAGCTATCAGCGGTAATGAATGAAGAAGAAATGATGCAAATGATCGAAGATCATTACCTGGGTGAAGCGCAACTACTCACCAACGGCGCAGAAGAAAACCTGTTAAAACTCGCCGAACTGCGCGGCAATATGACCAAAGAACAAAAAGCGCGCTGGACAGCAATCAAAAAAGATTTCATGAAAAACAAAATGACCGGCAATGAAGAAGCCACCATCGGCTTAGACATTAGTGAAAAACTCGGCTTCCTGGTCGACAATATCGAAGCAGTGAATCAATCACTCAAACAAAACGACAGCAGTGAAAAACTCGTTACGCAGTTATCTGATATTTCAAGCACCCTGAAAAGCTCGTTACAAGCGATGCAGCAGGCATCAGAAAAATCCGCTGAAAACGACACGGCAGACACCGAATTAAAAGCCGACAAAGCCTCGATTCTGCTCGCCACCTCACTCAGCAATATGTCTCACAGCATCGAGAATGTGCAGAAGTCACTGGCAGAACCAAAAGCCACAGACACCTTATTAGCCGAATCACTAAAAGCGCTATCGGAAAACCTAAGCAATAAAAACAGCTCACAAAAAACCACCAGCGAAGAAATCGTAGTACAGCTCTCTAAAATCGTAGAAGGCATGACAGCAATGAATCGCGAACTGGAAGAAGTCTCAGAAGCCTCGCAAGAAAAAGCGAAATGGTTTTCGAGATTGACTCGAAAAGAGAAAGAGAAGGAAAAAGGGTTGTAGGTTTTTATTTTATATAGTTTAAATAAATTCAGTGGTTTATCGCACAATGTACGTCGACGATTCCTTATTGAATCTACGACGGACTTTCTTGGCTCTTGGTGAGCCTAGGAAAGCCACCCCCCTACTTTGGGGCGTTTTTTATTAAAAAAAGCACTGGCTCGCCTTTGAGGCGATACTAGAACTTAGCGTGTAACGGGCACTTTTTCTTAATTTAAAAATACACAAGAACCTGATAAGTTAACAATAATTGTTGTTAAAGGAAAAGTCTCATGAATGTATCACTGCCACTTGAAGAATACATAAATGAAAAAGAGAACAGAAGAAACGAAAAGCTAGATGCTTTGCTCATAGAAAGGCTTGAAAGCTTAAACAATGGTAAAAAAACCATACCAGCAGAAGAAGTTAAAAACAGTATATTAAAGAGCCTCAAACAAAATAGTCAAAAATAATCATGGGCATCTCAATACTATTCACTGAGAGTACTCAAACCACTTGAAGCTCGAAATATAGAATTATAATTGATGCTGACGGCTGATCATTTAGGTTGTTTAAAGAGATTAAATAATAGAGTTTAGAGTCACCCCCTACTTTTATGTGTTTTTTGTCCATATTAAATGAAAAACACACCCTACGGGTCGTCGTCACTGTATTCCGACGTTGTCTTCGCTGCGCTTCGGCTAGGCACTTTTTTATTAAGTTAAGTCACCCCCCACCTTTGGGGCACTTTTTCAAAGGATATAAATCATGAATTGTACGAGTTGCAACAACGGTTTTTTAAAGCCCAGTAGTATTGAAGGACAGTTTCCCGCTCATACCTGCACAGACTGTGGTGGAAACTGGATTCTCATAGAAGATTACGCGGCATGGTTAACGCTCAATCCAGACTATCAATTTTCTGAAAATATAAAAATCGAACCAGAAGCCGAAGATACCAAGAAGGCATTAATCTGCCCTGCATCGGGTGCCATCATGAGAAAATTCCGTATCTCAGCATCTAATCAACATCGAGTAGATCACAGTTCCGCTGTCGGTGGAATTTGGTTAGATCGAGGGGAGTGGGAATTACTTAAAGCAGAAGGCTTGGCAGGTTCGTTAAATGCAATCGTAACAAACCAATGGCAAAGCAAAATCAGAGAAAACAGTGCAGAACAAACCTTTAGCAATCTCTATAAAGACAAATTTGGAATTGATAGCTACGAAAAAGTAAAAGAGTTCAGGGCTTGGCTAAATGAACAACCACAACAGGCAGAATTAAAAGCTTATTTACTTGCTGAAGATCCGTATTCGGCAGAGGTATAATTAAGGTCACCCCCCTGGTTTTGAATGACAACTCGTTTTTGTATTTTAAAAACGACCTTGGAATTTATGCAAAGCTAAGTACTAGTATCGCCTTTAAGGCGATACTAGTACTTAGCGTGTAGTGGCAGTTTTTAATTTGTTAAGCCCCCCCCATGTTTTTATAAAATAATTTTATGGTGAATAAATTGACAGTGAAAATTACTGAACGATTTTTTTCATTCAAAGTAAATATTGATGCTATCATATTTGATCGTTATCATATCCCATACATTATGATAATAATGGTTGAGTAGCAAAATGGTTATGCAGCGGTTTGCAAAACCGCCTATCCCGGTTCGATTCCGGGCTCAACCTTCATTCTCATAAAAGTCATATTTACAGTGTTAACCAAACACTAAAATAATAGATTAGTTATAGTAAGACCATCTGCCCAGGTGGCGAAATTGGTAGACGCAAGGGACTTAAAATCCCTCGATGGTAACATCGTGCCGGTTCGATTCCGGCCCTGGGCACCATTCTCTATAGACTAAAATGTATTAATTAAAATGGTGAAAAATTTGTCATATAAAGTATTAGATATTTTTTCTGGATGTGGTGGTTTATCTCTTGGCCTGGAGCAAGCTGGTTTTGAAATTGTATTAGGCATAGATAATTGGCAAGATGCTCTTAACACTTTTAAAAAAAATCATATAAATTCAGAAACCTATTGTCATGATCTATCTAAAATTGATTACAATCATATCGAAAAAAATTATTTAAAAGATGGTATAGATGTCATCGTAGGTGGCCCACCATGTCAAGGTTTCTCCATTTCTGGAAAAAGAGACCCAAGTGACCCAAGAAATAAACTATATACATCTTTTGTAAAATCCGTAAAACATTTCAAACCAAAAGCTTTTGTGATGGAAAACGTACCTAATTTAGCATCGATGCAACAAGGTAGAATCAAAGATATTATTACTTCCGAGTTTGAATCTCTAGGTTACTCAATAAAATCGGAGCGATTGCTTACTTCAGACTATGGCGTCCCACAAAATAGAAAAAGATTCATAATGGTTGGCTTATTAAATGACACTGAATTTTCATTTCCGGCCAAAACCCACTTTGAAAATAAAATTACTACAGAGCAAGCTATAAGCGACTTGCCTGAAAACTCAGTGGTTTGTGGCGCCGGATACCTTAGCAAACCTCTTTCGAACTATCAAAAACACATTAGAGGAAAGTCAAAAGGTATTTTCAATCATGTAATAACAAATCATACTGAAAAAACTACTTCCATAATATCCCTAGTACCTGATGGGGGAAATTATAAAGACCTTCCTAATAAATACAAAAACACTCGTAACGTGAACATAGCTTGGACCAGATTTAATAGCAAAAAACCTAGTCTTACTATAGATACCGGACACAGACATCACTTTCATTATAAATATAATAGGGTGCCAACAGTTAGAGAATCAGCACGCTTGCAGTCTTTTCCAGATGATTTCATATTTTTAGGTTCAAAAACAAGTCAATATAAACAAGTTGGTAATGCTGTCCCCCCCATCCTGTCAAAATCTTTAGGTTTAGCGTTATTGAACAACCTAGGTTAAACCTATGTATACAGTCCCAGAACAATACTCAGTAAGACTTCATCATTGCAGACCAAGATTTAAAAATGATAGGGAAGATGTGTTGCTTTATATGGCGAGTGAAATCTGCTTAATCGGAAAGAAAACTAAAAAGGAATTTGCATCTGAGCTTCTAATTGCAATTAAGAATTTTCGAGGCAATGGTACAAAAGCAGTTAAAACTTTAAACAATTGGCGTACTGAAATCACTACGTTATTAGGATTGGTAGAATTCACTAATGACGGATATTGCAAACCCAGCAGAATGGCTGAGTTGTTATCAGAAAAACAAGATTTAATAGAATTCTTTCGTTTTTTCTGTTTTAAATTCCAATATCCGGGGGGGCACCTAAAACCTGATCGAACTTTATATTTAATTGCAAAAGGAGTTAAATTCAAACCTGTTAAGTATATTTTGAAACTATTACTAGAAGGCAATAAAATTACAAAAAAGAATTTTGGTTTATCTAAAGCTGAAGCTACTCATTGCATTTTTAATGACCTAAGAGTAGTTAGAGATCAACAAGCCCCAACTAAAACGCTTGATTTAATTATGAAAAATAGAGCCCAGGGTGTTGAATATGACTGCAATGGTGACGTCATAAGATATGCTGGGGATATATTAGATTATATGGAGCTTGCAAATCTAGTCTCATACAAACTAAATGGAAGATATTACATCAAGACAAATGAAGTTGAAGTTATTAATTCATTTATAGATAGTAATGAGTACTTCCCCCTTTACGAACCTCTTTATAACTTAGATACAGTTTCACTTGAAGATATAAAACATACTCAAAATGAGTGGTTTACTTATGTAAATGAGAATCTAAATGAAACTTTATTTAAGAGTGACATAATGCAAGTACTACAAGAAGCAAATGACTCTGTAGATCAAGCTGATTCAGAGTTCATTGAAAGCTTATTGATTAGTATTAGAAAAAAGCAAGAAATAAAAGGAAAAGTTAAAACTAAAGAAATAGGTGACGTTGGAGAATCTATTGCAATATTGCATGAGCAAATCAGACTCACAAATTTAAACAGGGAAGATTTAGCTAAAAAAGTAGTAAAGTTACCTGAAATGTTTTCAGCTGGATACGATATAAATTCTTTTGAGGGTATAAGTGAAATAAAAAGATTAATTGAAGTTAAAACAACAATAAGTAAAAATAAAATAAATATTAATAGATTTCACATGACCCCTAATGAATGGGGTGCGGCCGAAACTTTTAAAGACGCATATTATATTTATCGTTTAATGATTTCCTCTAGTGGTGTGAATTTATTCGTAATTAAAAACCCGGTGGGACAGTATAAGACTGATAATCTATCAATGACTCCTAGAAATGGGGTCGATATTACTTACTCTAATGACTCAGGAAAATTAAAGGAATTATTAATCTAATGAAATTAAAAGTAGCATCCTTATTTACTGGTCTAGGAGGCATGGACCTTGGTATCACTGGAGGTTTTAAATATTTAGATAAAGAATACCAAAAATACAACTTTGAAATCGCTTATGCTATGGATTTTGATAAACCAACATGTAAAATCTACAACGATAATTTCAATCACACTTGCTACCACCAAGACATTACAAAGTTATCAGCAAACGATGTTCCAGAACATGATATTTTATTAGGAGGATTTCCTTGTCAGTCTTTTTCCGTATTGGCACAAAATCCTCCTCGACTTGGATATAAAGATATTAAAGGCCAACTTTTTTTTGAGATGTGCCGTATCTTACAGCACCACAGACCACGTTTTTTTGTCGCAGAAAACGTAAAAGGAATCTTGTCCGCAAACAAAAAAAAAGCATTTCCTCTAATTGTAAAAGAATTTGAAAAGTCTGGTTATTTTGTAAAATATCAAGTACTAAATTCCGCACATTATGGAGTGCCACAGAAAAGAGAACGTGTATTTATAGTCGGCTTTAAATACATTCAAGACTATAATAACTTTGAATTTCCAAAGCCTATAATGACTGAGAACTTTACTCCTTTGAATAAGGTTTTAGAACCTGAAAATACAATTGATGATAAATATTACTTTAGTGAAAAAGCAGTTGCTGGTTTAAAAGCAACAAAAAATTTAAAAACCATGAATAAAGGCAGAGCGCAGGACATTAATGGACCTAGCAATACTGTAAGTGCACATCTAGCAAAGGTAAGTTTGAATAGCACTGATCCAGTATTAAGAATTAATAACAAATACAGAATGTACACGCCTCGCGAAGTGGCACGAATACAGTCATTCCCAGAAAGCTTTCAACTAACAGGCTCTAAAACACTAAATTACAAGGCACTTGGCAACGCTGTAGCTCCTGTAATGATGTGGTACTTAACACAAGAAATACAAAAGACAATTGAAAAAAGCATCTTCGAAAAGTCGAAGTCGCAAGGGTCCATAGCAAACAATTATATAAGCCACGAACAACTTAATTTATCGCTTTAATACCCCCTTAATCTTTTGTCGTCATTAAAAGTATATATATTAAAATTGACCTTATTCGATACTTGATACTCAGTGTTAACCAAAATAACAAAAGTTTACTGAAGACCATATTTCAAAATAACTTTCACATTATTATCAATCAAAACCTCAATTAATTTAAATCATACTCTAACATCTATTTTTAGTGTGGTAAGAAAAATGATTATTTATGAATAAACAAATACTCGTTTATCTGAAATATTTTTTACCTTATTAAGAATAAAGTAGTATTGCCTTAATACAACTAATAACAAGAATGACAATGGCTAAGCTGATTCCATCCCTGAATAGCTGCCTTCGTAGAATGCAGGCGGGCGAAAAACGATTCGCAAGGCGTATCGAACAATTACTTGAAGATGACTATTTGTGCTGGTTTGAAATGCCGGTTGGCAAAAGACAGCGCTACACTGATTTTATAATTCTTCATCCATTAAGAGGCCTGCTTTTATTGGAAGTTAAAGATTGGAAAATTGACACCATCCAGTCAATCAATAAAAAAACATTCACAATTAATACTAACTCGGGACAAAAAACTGTCACAAATCCATTGGAGCAAGCTAGACAGTGCTCTTATCAACTCGTAAATGAATTAGCCAAAGATCCTCAATTAATCAATAAAGATGGTGATAATAAAGGCAAGTTAATTACACCTTATGGTTATGGCGTAGTTCTGAGTAATATTACTCTCAAACAATTTAATGATACTAATCTAGGTGATGTTCTTCCATCTCACCAAGTCATTTGTAAGGATGAAATGACAGAAAACAGTGATGCTGAAGAATTCCAAAAACTGCTTTGGAACATGTTTATCTATCAATTCAAAAAACCATTAACAGTACCCCAAATTGATAGAATTCGTTGGCATATATTCCCAGAAATTAGAATCAATACTGGAATTCAAGATGACTTATTTGCGAATACAATTTCCAATAAACCTTCTAAAAAAGAAAAAATCATTCCTGAAATAATTAAAGTTATGGATATGCAGCAAGAACAGCTTGCTCGTAGTATTGGCAACGGTCATCGCGTTATCCATGGTGTGGCTGGTTCTGGCAAAACACTTATCCTTGGGTATCGAAGTTTATATTTAGCACAAACGATCGAAAAACCAATTTTGGTGCTGTGCTTTAACATCACTTTATCTGCACAACTCAGGCAAATAATGGTTTCACATGATATTGCTGATAAAGTGAATGTTTATCATTTTCATGATTGGTGTGGTGAGCAATTAACCAGATATCATATTGATAAACCATCTGTAGGACCTAATTACGTAAATGGCTTAGTAGAAAAGGTTATTCAAGCAACAGAAGCAGGTAGTATTCCAAAAGATCAGTATGGCGCGATAATGATTGATGAGGGTCACGACTTTCAGCCAGAGTGGCTAAAGCTGATATCAAGCATGGTAAATCCAGATACTGATTCATTACTACTTTTATATGATGATGCTCAATCAATTTATAAAAAGAAAAATTTAGATTTCAGCCTTTCTAGTGTTGATATTCAAGCTCGTGGAAGAACCACAATTCTTCGAGTTAATTATCGAAATACAGACGAGATCATCAAATTTGCATATCGATTTGCAAGCTACCATTTTAAGGCTGAAGAAAGTGATGAGGATCATGTTCCATTAATTGAGCCAACGTCTGCGGGACGTAAAGGCAAAGAACCTGCAGTCATGGTTCTTGAGGATCACGATCAAGAAATTAGATATATCATCCATGCTTTCAAAATACTTAATAGCAAATATTCAATTCCTTGGATGGATATGTGTGTAACTTGCCATAGTAAATGGATAGGGCAAAAATTGCAGTTAGCTTTTGTTAATGCTGGTATTCCTAGTAAATGGCTGGGAACTAAAAAGATGAAGAAAGCATATAATCCGAATGATGATAGCGTCACAATCATGACAATTTATAGTAGCAAAGGATTAGAATTCCCTGTTGTCGCCGTATCTGGTGTTGGGTTTATGCCAAGAAAGAATCACAATAAAATTTCTGAGGCAAAATTACTGTACGTGGCGCTAACACGCTCTACAGAAAAGCTATTGGTTACAAGTCATGTCGAAAATGAATTTACTAAAGAACTCGGCTATAAATCCAAAGAAGTTGAAAATACAGAAATATAATCAAACACACCCCCCTACTTTGAGGCACTTTTTTATTATTTCTAATAAAGCTTCCCCTGATTCAAAATCAACCCCTATCTCAAGAAATAATGGGCTAGGATGAAGGGTGTTTGAGCAAAGAATGAGCGAGTTTCCTTCAGCCCCATTGTTTCCCCTCTGAATTTAAAACTATGATGTCGTAAAATAAACGGCATTTATTATTCGACTGCGTCTCACCCTAAAGGGTCGTCGTCACTGCGTTCCAACGTTGTCTCGGCTATCGCCTCGGCTGGGTTACGTTTTTTTTGCTGTAGACAAAAAGGTAACTCGTAGCTTCGCTACGAAATAATAAAAGCCACCTCCCCACTTTGGGGCACTTTTTTAAATCCCAATTCCCCCCAAATGCCGTATATCGGATCGATTACGCAAAATTATATTTATGGGTTAATCTGGCTGATAACAGCAAATATCAATTATAAAAATAATTTGCATAATAAATTTTGCCTTAAAGAGGCAAATTGAAAGGTAAATAAATGAATAAAAATAACCTTCTCACCATTTTTATGATGGTCATTATGAGCGTCGGCTTACTACCCACTCAGTCATTTGCCGAATCCAGTTACACCGTTGGCGTGGTTCCGCAGTTTGATGCGCGTCGCACTCAACAGGTTTGGACACCTATTCTTAAGCGCCTTGAAGCTGAAACAGGTAAAACATTTAAGCTAGTGGGTTCGCCGGATATTCCTGAATTTGAGAAGGCTTTTAATGCGGGTGAGTACGATTTCGCTTATATGAATCCGTATCATTTGATTGTGGCTAACAAGAGTCAGGGCTATCAGCCGATTGTGCGTGATATTGGGCGTAAATTGTATGGCGTTATCGTGGTGAAGAAGGACAGCCCGATTACTGATGTGAAGCAACTGGATGGTAAAGTTGTAGCGCTTCCTGCGCCGAATGCATTGGGTGCCGCGCTTATTCCGCGTACTGAATTTGCGACCAAGTTTATGATTAAGCCCGAATACAAATATGTGAAGAGTCATTCTTCTGTGTACCTGAATGTGTTGCTGGGTCAGGCTGAAGCTGGCGGCGGCGTGCAGAAAACGTTTTCTCAACAAAAACCTGAGGTTAAGGATAATTTACGCATTTTGTATGAGACGACTAAGGTTGCTCCGCATCCGGTTGCAGTCCATCCGCGAGTATCTGCTGAGGTGAGTCAACAGGTTCAGGATGCGTTTTTGAAAATGGCAGCATCTGAAAAGGACACGAAGCTATTGCAGAAGATTCCGATGAAGCAACTTGGTGTTGCTGAGCTCAAGGATTATGACGAGTTACTTGAGATGGGGTTGGAGTCCTTTTACGTTAAGTAATCTGCGGATTACTTTTATTTTATGAAATTCCTTAAATACTACTTCCCCTTTTTATTTGTGATGATCGGTTTGGCCGCCATCTTGCATTTTGTGTGGCTGCCTTATTACGTTGATACAGAAATAGAAAGCATTCTGACTCATGAGAAAGAGAAGACTCGTCTGTTATCAGATACTGTCATCCCTGCGATGTTGTCGGGCGATTTGGCGGAAATTCATACCACGCTTGATAATGTGGTAGAAAAGAACCCGGCCTGGAGTGCTGTGGTTTTGCAAAAGCTGGATGGCACGCAGTTATATCCATTATCTAAAATAGAATTATCACAATCTGACGCCTCTAATATCGTCAAACATTCTCTGATCTATCAAGAACAGGAGTTGGGCAATATTCAAGTACAGACAGACCTTGAGTCACTGATTGCGCCCAAAGTGGAGAAGCTGCAACATCTGGAACTGTTGGTGCTGGTTTCGAGTTTCCTGATCGTTATGGTCGGTGTGTTTCTACAGAACAGATTTATCCATCTGCCCTTGAAAAAATTGAGTATCGCTACCTCGCGCATTGCCGAGGGGGATTTTCTTACGCCCCTGCCGCAATCATCGAATACGGTGCTTTCAAAGTTTGTTGAAAACTTTAACCACATGCGCAATGACCTGGAAAGCCGTGATGTTCAGCTGATGCGGCAACAGACCATTCAAGATGCTGTGCATAATATGCAGTCAAAATTTCTGACGGTACAAGATACTGGCGCGGTTTACTGTGACATGCTGGATACCCTGTTAGAGTTGAGCCAGAGTGAGTTTGGTCTTATCGGTGAAGTGAAATACGATGTTGATAATCAACTCTGCATGAAAGTGCTGGTTGTAACGAATATCGCCTGGGATTTACCGAGCCGCAATATGTTTGAAGCGGTGATTAAAGGCGACTTGACGTTTACTGATATTGATAATCTATTTTGTCGGGCGCTGATAACGGGCAAAGTTGAAATTAATAATAACCCTGAGTCTGAATTATTGAAAATGGACCTGCCTGCGGGCCATCCTGAAATTAGAAATTATGTTGGAATCCCCCAGTACAATGGTAAGCAACAGCTAACAGGCATGGTGGCACTGGCCAATACGAAAAAAGCGTATTCAGATGCCTCTATCAGCGAGCTCAATATTATCTGGAATGCGATCGGCAATTTGATTGATGCGTTTCACCGCAAGGAATTGTTAAGCGAAAGCGAAGCGCATTTAAGAGCCATTGTGGATAACGCGGTTGATGGCATTATCGTGATAGACAGCAATGGCACGGTGCTGACTTTCAACCCCGCTGCCGAAGATATTTTCGGTTATAACGAAAACGAAGTCATCAATGAAAGCATCAAGATTTTGATGCCGCCCATGTACGCCGAACATTATGGTGCGAATCTTTCGAGTTATTTAAGCACGGTTAAATCCCAACTGATTGGCAGCAGCAGAGAGATGGTTGGACAGCGCAAAAATGGCGAAGAGTTCTTTATGGAAGTGTCAGTGGCCGAGGTAAGAACCGGCACTATTCGTCACTTCACAGGAATTGTCAGAGACATTACAGAACGCAAAGAGCAAGAATCTCAACTGATTGCGGTGCAGGAAATACTGTCTGAAAACAACGAACAGTTGCTTGGCTTATCGATTAAGGATGGTTTAACTGGAATCGCTAATCGCCGTTGTTTCGATGAGACCTTGGAAGCTGAGATTAAACGCGCTATTCGTCATCAGTCTTCTATTTCATTAATTCTTTTTGATATTGATCACTTCAAACTCTATAACGACCATTATGGCCACGTGGAAGGTGACGAATGCTTGACCAAACTGGCGAACCTTGTGTCTGAGATTTTTAATCGCGACGGTGATCTGGTTGCGCGTTATGGTGGCGAAGAGTTTGCCGTCATTCTGCCATTAACCAATGAAAGCATCGCGATTAAGTTTGCTGAAGTCATTCGGGAAAAAATCGTGGAAGCGGCAATCCCCCACGAGAAATCACCAACAGCGTCGTATGTCTCTGTTAGTCTGGGTGTGGCGACTCTTGACGTAGGCGAGTTTTCAACCGGATCGGAGCTGGTTGATTTAGCGGATAAGGCCTTATACCGGGCGAAATCAGAAGGTCGCAATCAGGTTTATTCGAAAGAAATGTCGCTGATGACGGCGAAACTTCATTAGTTATAACATCACAGGGATAGCAAAACACTAGCGTTACATCGCCATAACTTTGCATAAATCTTAAACGCGTCATATCTAGCTTTTCATCCAAAATAACGTTGATTCAAGCTTATAGCTAAACCTCTAAAATAAGTCGTGCTGGTTAACGGCTTTTATACGTTCCCCTCTATCTTTTCAGTCTTTATCCATTACAGACAAATTTACCATTCATTCCAATAAATTAACAAAAAACAATGACCCGTAGTTTATGAACTATTAGACTAAGAACCAGTCCCAACTAGGGATACTGCGATACTTTAATAATCTTTCAAAGCGGAACTCTCTTTTATGTTTAAAAAACTCATTTTAGCCTTTTTTATTCTCATTGCCGTTGTGATTGGCGCGCTGGTTATATTTGTTGCCACGTTTGATGCCAATAACTACAAAGATCAAATTACTGGTCTGGTAAAGAAACAAACAGGACGAGATTTGCAGATAGATGGCGAGTTGAATCTTGCGGTTTATCCTGATCTGGCGATTGAAATGGGCAAGACTTCTCTGGCGAATGCAGAAGGGTTTGCTGGCGAACAGTTTGCGACGATTGATTCGGGCAAAGTTTCTGTGAAGTTAATGCCGCTGATTAGCAAAAAAATTGAAGCAGATGCTGTGATGCTGGATGGACTGAAGTTAAATCTTCACCGTAAAGCAGATGGTTCGAGTAACTGGGATAGCCTTGTAAAATCTGGCGCCAAAGATGAAAGCACCGAACAGGTAGAAAAAGAGCCGTCAAAAGCAGTTGAAGAAATGTTGCAGAACCTTTCGATTGCAGGCGTTAGCCTTAATGATGCGGTAATCCGCTGGCGTGATGATCTGGCGAAGCAGGATATAACACTTTCTCCACTTAATCTGAAAACGGGTAAATTCAGTCCGGGTAAACCCTTACCTGTCGAACTGTCTGTCGTGATGACGCAAAAGAACCCGGCAATGACAGTAACTGCTGATGGCAGTACTACGATTAACCTAACCAATAACAACAAAGACTTCAGCCTGAGCAAGCTTAAATTAAAAACCAAGGTAACGGGTGCGCAAATACCTAATGGCGCCTTAGAAGCGAATATCAGCGGTAGCATTCAGGGCAATCCACAGAAAATTAGCGTGTCTGATTTGGTTCTGCAATCGACGTTAACGGGTGATTTGGTTCAGCAAGGTACGGCAAAAGCGGACGTATCTGGCAATGTGGATTTTGATGTTAACGCACAGCAATTAACGATTGCCGGAATGAAGCTTAATGGTAATGTGAATGGCAAGCCTTTGGCTGGCGGCACTTTGCAGGCGTTGGTTACAGGCGATACAAAATTCAATCTGAAATCACAGCAGTTATTGATTCCTAATCTTGCGTTAGATGCAAAACTTGCTGACGGCTACGTTAAAGGCGGCGCGGCAAACGCCAAAATTAACGGTAATATGCAGCTAGATCTGGCGAAGCAACTACTCAACATCACTGGTATGAAAGCCGTTACTGATGCCAGTGGCGAAGTTTTGCAGGGCGGTAAAGCGAATGCCAACGTAAATGGCGATTTGCAACTTAACCTTGGTACGCAAAAGCTATCTATACCTAATCTTTCATTAACCACCCAGTTAACGGGCGGTTATGTCAAAGGTGGCGTGGCGAATGCACAGGTAAACGGCAATACACAGTTTGATCTGGCTAAGCAATTGTTATCAATGACCGGATTAAAACTGACGGCGGATGCGAATGGCGAGTTGTTAAAAGGCGGCAAGGCGAACACTAATATTGCAGGCGATCTTCAACTTGATCTTAAGAACTCGCAAGTTACCTCACCCAAAATCACGCTTAACAGTCAGGTAGAAGGTGGTTTGGTACCTGGTGGTAAATTGACACAAACAGGTAGCGGCAACCTTGACCTGAACTGGGCAAACAACAAAGGCGCGGTGAATTTATCCAATCTACTGGTTAATCTGGCGGGTCTTGAGGTAAAAGGCAGTGGCGTGCAGTTACAACCTTTGGCGGCGAAACCGGGCGTTTCTGGTCAATTCAGCACCAATACCTTTAACCTAAAAACGGTGATGAAAACCTTTGGTATCGAACCACCGGTGACGAAGAACCCGACTGCACTTTCACAAGTACAGGCTCAGTTTGCACTTAAGGCAGATACCGATAGCGTAGACTTACAAAGCCTAAAGGCAACGCTTGATAAGAGTCAGCTTTCGGGCAATCTGGCAATCGCGAATTTCGCATCGCCGAGTATACGTACCAAGTTAACCATTAACACGATCAACCTCGACGATTATTTAGCGCCTGAAGCAAAAGGTGCAACTACTGCTGCGCCAGCGAGTGCTGGAGGCAATAAAGAATTATTACCGCTGGATACCTTGCGCAAATTGAATATTGATGGTGATTTTAATATCGGCAAGATGCTGGTGAATAAAATCAATATGAGTAACATCAGAGCGAAAGTAAATGCAAAACAGGGGCTGATTATTATCGACCCTGCGAATGCGCAATTGTACTCGGGTAATTACAAAGGCCGCATCACACTGGATGCGAAACAGGCTGTACCAACCATGAAAATGCGCCACGAGCTAACAGGCGTTCGTTCGGAAGGTTTGTTGTTTGATTTATTCCAGGATAAGTATGTATCTGGTGGCACCAAGTTGATTACCGACTTGAGTTCGCGCGGTAATAGCATCGATGCTTTGTTAAAGAACCTTAATGGTACAACTACTCTGGGGCTTAGCGACGGTACGATTCGTGATTCGAACCTTGCAGAAAAAGTATCTTTAGCAGTTAAAGCGTTTGAAAAGAAGGAAGTAGAAGACGGCAAATCGGTAGTGAAATTCACCGGATTGAGTGGCGACTTCAAAGCTACAAATGGCGAATTCAAGACCGATAATTTGAGTCTGGAATCACCCTATTTCAATATCAAAGGTTCTGGTACGGCGAATGTCGCCAGTCAGGAATTGAATATGAGTTTGCGTATTGGTCCAAACAATCAAGACCCGAAACGACCTTTGTTTGCTCCGTTGAGAGTGACGGGTACTTTTTCTAATCCTAAATTTTCTCTGGATTTAGCAGACTTACTCAAAGCTGTTGCCGCGCAAGATGTGGAAAAGCTCAAACTTCAGGCAAAAGAAAAGCTCGAGGAAGAAAAGAAGGCGCTTAAACTCAAATTCGAAAAAGAAAAGGCGGAGCAAGAACAAAAAATCAAACAGAAACTTGAAGATGCCAAAGCCGACGCTGTTCAAAAACTGAAGAAACAAACAGGCGATAAACTGGGTGATGCGATTATCAATCAGTTAGGCGGTAAAAAATCTGAGACTCCTGCTAATCAAGATCCAAATGCACCTGCGGAGAAACCAAAGAGTGTTGAAGATCAGGTTAAAGATAAGTTAAAGGATAAACTGAAAGGACTGTTCTAAAGCTGTCATTAGAACTTCTGTTACTGGGGACTTAGAAATAAGTAACCGGGATACTGTGACCGAGATGCTGTTATCACAGTTATCTCTATCACAGATTTAGTCACCCCCCTACTTTGGAGCCATTTTTTAGTACTTAAATAAAGACCTCAAAAAAAGGCTTATAAGTAGGGGGGTGGCTTATCAATTATTCAAAGAGATTACTCAGCCGCTAATTTCTTTTCTATTTGAGATAAGGTCACACAGGCCTGATTGACATTCGTTGTCGACTGCTGACCAAACCTTGTCATCAAGGACATATAAGCGCCATTTTCCTGTTTGGTTATTCTTCCCTGTTTCGACAGTGCACTTTGTTTTTTAATAGCTACGCCGTAACGATCCCAGATATTTTTTGCGTTACATCCAGAAGCGTTCGATTTCTGACCTTTTGTTGTTAGCATTCCCGCACGATTGATCGGTGCCTTCTTATAACCAGCTGGCGCATATTTTTTCATTATCCCATCGTATTTGGCACAAATAGCAGGGTTTACTTTCGTCCCGTATTGAATATTTGGATTCTTCTCGCTCTCTTTGCTCAGCAGGATTCCCGCGGCAGCTGATTCGGTTGCCAATCCTTGTCGAACACGCTCATCTGCCGGATTTGGCTCTTGTCCTTTCTGGATGGATGCCGCAAATTTCCGGTTATGAATCTGCATCATATTGTTTACTTCCATCATCTTGGTTTGTGCTTGTTTATAATTACAAGCACTCGCTGGGACTGAAATAGCCGAAAGTGCTACTGCTGTGATTAAAAGGAGTTTTTTCATTTAAGATTCCATAGTGATTTTAAAAAAGTGTAATGCGTTGATGCTATTTCGATCTGACACAGCGGATGTGATAGCCATCAGAGGTATATAAAGCGACATCTAGACTATTACCGTGATAGAAGTCTACCGTCCAATGTGATTCGGGATCGTCTTCATATTCTGTGGTTGTGTGATAGGTATCTTCGGTGGCGACTACTTTAAATGCGCTTTGAATAGCAGGCTGATTTTTAGCGACTCGAGTTGTATCGACGATACTTAGTAGCTCTACTCTTGTGGGTAGACGCCAGTCTTGCTTGGCCGCTAACGCGAGGCTTGAACAGTATTTCATGGCTTGAATAAAACTACCGGATTTTACTTTACCGTTATTATTTTTATAGGAATCCTGCCATTGCAGTTTTGTCGTTGAGTCAGTGATTGTTCCCTGATCATGACTGAACCTTGGGGCAGCGTTTACTGTTTGAATTGAGAAGATAAATAGACTGAGACTTAAACCCAGAGCTATATTTTTACAAGTTAACGCATTGATTTCCAAAATACTTTCCACACCCAATTAATTTAAATGATAGAAAGTATAAAGTATTTATAGTGAGACAAACTATTTTTATAACATATATTAATAGTCAGATTAGAATATAAAAAACGCCCTGTAAGGTGGGGGGGGTGGCTTTTCCAGGCTTACCAAAAGCCAGAAAAGTCCGTCGTAGATTCCGCAAGGAATCGTCGACGTACAATGATCGATAAACCACTGAACCCATTAAGTCTCAAATTGTTTGAAATTAATCGCTTACCAAAAGCCGGAAATGGCAAGCCAAATAATTATTCGGCTGAAGCCTCACCCTAAAGGGCCAGCTAAAGCTGTTGTCTCGCTTTGCTCGGCTGAATTAGTCGTTTCAACAAAACGTAACGGTAAGTTCGCTAAAGTCCGTCATAGATTCCGCAAGGAATCGTTGACGTACAATGATCGACAAACCACTGAACCCATTAAGTCTCAAATTGTTTGAAACTAATCGCTTATCAAAAGCTATCTACGACAAGCAAAATACTTATTCAGCTAAGTTATTTTTAGAAACTCAATGTTAAAAAACATGAGAGTGCCATAACTTCTGACGGAAGCTACGACATTAAGAAAGGGATTTTAAGTTGTTTAGCTAGATCGTGATGATCTAAGCTCAGACAAAAGCAAAGTAGCGTGTTAAGCACACTAAGTACTTAGCAGAGGTACATTTCCAAAGCTTTAAGAACATCTGTACGACCGATCATGCCAATGACGTTGCCATTTTCAACAACTGGGTAACGTCTGTAATGATCTTTCAGAAACATTTCAGCAACATACAAACAACTGTAATCAGCTTCTACCGTTCTTACGTCAGGTGTCATGAAGTCTTGAACCTGACCTCTGAAAGAGGAGTCGAAATTAGATTTAAGCGCAGCTTTAATACAATCAGTACCAGATATCATACCGACCAGGTTGCCAAGATCATCAACTACAGGTGCGCCGAAAATACGGTGTTTATTGAAAAGCTTAATTGCTTCGCCTATTTCCTGATCAGGTTTGAACTTGATAAAATTAGGATTTAGGTGATAACGCACATGAAGTTCATCAGACTTTGACATATATAAAACTCCTATTTGTAACCTTAAGGTTAAGGTTTAATTAGCGGGGTAGTACTAGCGGGCAAGCCTAGCATACTATTACTTTATGCCTGTTCTCAACTGATCAATGTTAATCTGGGCGTAGTCTTTTGTTATATTTTGTTGTTCGTTACTGTTTGTATCGCAGTTTTCCGCACTATCTTTTTCTTCTTGAGCCATACGTGCTTTACGTTTTTCACATGGGTTAGAACAACTACAATCCCCTTTAACACCGGGAATATTAGATAAACCACCGCAGCTACCTTTAAGCTCACGGTTGTTCAGCAACACACCTGCAGCCATTCCTAAGAATGCTAATAACAATACCATAAATGTGAATAAAAATATTTGCATAAAAATTTCCTGAAATACTAGTAAACGACTTTGTTTACTATGCGTTGCCTACTAGTATTTCTATATTATCAAGTGAGCTAAAAATCTGCTTAGCCACCAAAGTCATCCAGCATAATGTTCTCTTCTTCAACGCCCATTTCTTCAAGCATATCGATAACAGCTGTGTTCATCATTGGTGGACCACACATGTAAAACTCACAGTCTTCAGGAGCAGCATGCTCTTTCAGATAGTTGTTGTAAAGAATGTCATGGATGTAGCCTGTATAGCCTTCCCAGTTATCTTCTGGCTGTGGTTCTGATAGACCTAGGTGCCATTCAAAGTTATCGTGTTCTTTGGCTAGCTTATCAAACTCTTCTACGTAAAAAGCTTCGCGCAAACTTCTTGCTCCATACCAGAAACTGATTTTACGTTTACTTGCCAATCTACCAAGTTGATCGAATATATGAGAGCGCATTGGAGCCATTCCAGCACCACCACCGACAAATACCATTTCAGCATCGGTATCTTTCGCGAAGAATTCTCCAAATGGTCCAGAGATAGTGACTTCATCTCCGGGCTTAAGATCAAAAATGTACGACGACATAACGCCTGCAGGGATATTATTTTCACCTGGAGGAGGTGTAGCAATACGAACATTCAGCATTATCAACCCTTTTTCTTCAGGGTAGTTTGCCATCGAGTATGCACGGAGCGCTGGTTCTGGCACGTGAGATTCGATATCCCAAAGTTTGAAGTGATCCCAATCTGCGCGGTATTCTTCCTGAATATCAAATTCAGAATACTTCAGATCATACGGTGGACATTCGATTTGAATATAACCACCTGCACGGAAGTTAACATCTTCGCCTTCAGGTAATTCAAGCACTAATTCTTTGATAAAAGTCGCTACGTTTTCATTAGACTTAACTTTACATTGCCACTTCTTAACACCAAATACCTCTTCAGGTACTTCGATTACCATGTCTTGCTTTACGTTTACCTGACAGGCTAAACGATCACCATGTCGAGCTTCGCGCTTATTGATGTGAGATTCTTCAGCAGGGAGCAAACTTCCGCCACCGTCAAAGATTCTTACTTTACATTGAGCGCAAGTTCCACCGCCACCACAAGCCGACGCGATAAATAAACCGCTGTCTGCCAGTGAGTTTAATAGTTTTCCGCCTACGGGTACTTCTATATCACGTTCTTTATTGATATGTAACGTTACATTACCGCTAGCCACTAATTTTGAGCGCGCAAAAAGAATTATGAACACAAGACTGATTACGATGCTTGTGAATAGGAGTATTCCTAATAGAATTTGAATAGTCATATTATTGTATCTTCACCTAAATACTTAAACTGAGAGTTCTAAAGTTGAATGCCAGAGAAGGCCATAAAGCCCATAGACATTAAACCTACGGTGATAAAGGTAATACCTAAACCCTGTAGTCCTTTTGGAACATCGCTATATTTCAACTTCTCACGCACTCCAGCCAAAGCAACTATCGCAAGCGCCCAGCCTAGTCCACTAGAAATACCGTATACCGCACTTTCGGCAAATGAGTAATCACGTTCAACCATGAACAATGAACCACCCAGAATTGCGCAGTTAACCGTAATCAATGGCAAGAAAACACCCAATGCGTTGTATAGGCTTGGTAAATATTTATCCAATACCATTTCTAGTATCTGTACCATCGCCGCGATAACGCCGATATAACTGATTAAGCCTAAAAAGGTAAGATCAACACCTTGTAGTAAGGCGTTTTCTTTAAGCAAATAGTTAAGAATCAAGTTATTAACTGGAACTGTGATTGCCTGTACAACTGCTACTGCAATACCTAGACCTATGGCTGTTTCAATTTTTTTCGAAAGAGCAAGGAAGGTACACATTCCCAGGAAGAATGCGAGTGCCAGGTTTTCAACAAATATCGCCTTTATAGCAAGACTTAGTAGATCTTCCATTAGTGAACCTCCGCCGAGCCGTGCACATGTGACTCATGTATTTTAAAATCAGGCTCTTCATTCTGTTCGGGCTTCCATGTTCTAACTGCCCAGATTAGCAAGCCAATAATGAAGAAAGCACTAGGAGGAAGAAGCATCATGCCATTAGATTGATACCAGCCGCCATCAGTAGTTAATGGGAAAATCTTGTAACCTAACAATGAACCAGCACCAAGAAGCTCCCTGAAGACCGCAACGATGATAAGAATTAAGCTGTAACCCATACCATTGCCTAGACCATCAATAAAGCTGTCTTTAACGCCGTTTTTCATGGCGTATGCTTCTGCACGTCCCATTACGATACAGTTGGTGATAATCAATCCAACAAATACCGATAGTTGCTTAGACGTATCATAAGCAAATGCTTTCAATAACTGATCTACCACAATTACCAAAGAAGCGATAATCGTCATTTGCACGATGATACGAATGCTGCCCGGAATATGATGACGAACCGAACTGATTGAAGCACTTGAAAAAGCGGTTACAACCGTTAAAGCCACAGACATCAATAATGCAGTTTTAACCGAAGTTGTTACAGCAAGTGCCGAACAGATACCTAATATCTGTAACGTAATCGGGTTTTGGTCTACTAACGGTTCGACCAGTGTTTTTTTAGTTTCAGGGTTCATTATTTAGCTCCCTCTTTACGAATGTTTTCCAAGTATTTGTCATAGCCTTGTTTGCCCAGCCAGTAATGCAGCATGTTTTCTACACCACGAGAAGTTAGGGTTGCGCCTGATAAGCCATCAACCTTATATTCCGCATCTGGTGTACCGCTGTTCACGCTTCCTTTAATGACCTGAATCATGACTTCTCCAGAATCGTTATAAACCTGTTTGCCAATCCACTTTTTACGCCACTCCGGATTATCAACTTCACCACCCAGACCTGGTGTTTCAGCGTGCTCGTAAAAGCCTAAACCAACGACGGTTTTCGCATCATTTTTCAAAGCCAAAAAGCCATATAAGGTAGACCACAAGCCGTAACCATGAACGGGCAAGATGATGGATTTAATCTTCTCGCCATCTTTAACCAGATAAACAGACGTATATTTAGCACGACGTTTGATTCCAGCAATATCGTTTTCTTTCTTTAACTGGATATTCTGCTTGGGATCGTTAGAAGCTTTACGCTGATCGTAAGTTACCGGATCAACATCTGTTACATATTCACCAGTTGTCATATCAATAACGCGAGGTTCAATTTGAGAGAACAACTCATCGATAGACTTGCCTTCTTCCATCAAACCAGCGATTTCAAGAATGTTCTTCTTCTTATCTAGCGCTTTGTTTTGATCTTGCATAGGTTTTAATACAACCGCTGCACCTGATACCAAAACCGAACACACTAAACAAAGTGCTACCGCAACTGCGAGCGTTTTTTTAACGCTATCGTTTGGTAAATCTAGAATTTTTTGAATTGGAGCAAACATGATTATTCTCCCCCCTTTTCGTCAAACGAAGAAAAAGCAGCTTCGCGCTTGAGGCGACGCTTCACGTTTGCCTGAACTACGAAATGATCTATTAATGGAGCGAAGATATTAGAGAACAGAATAGCTAACATGATGCCTTCCGGGAAAGCCGGGTTTACAACACGTATTAACACCGTCATAAAACCAATCAACGCACCGTAATACCAACGACCAAGATTAGTCATCGATGCTGATACTGGATCAGTCGCCATGAAGATCATACCGAAAGCGAAACCACCCGTTACCATGTGCCAGTACCAAGGCATAGAGAACATCGGATTGCTGTCACTACCAATAAGGTTGAACAATATACTTGTTGCAACCATGCCGATCATTACACCAGCAACAATGCGCCACGATGCGATCTTGGTGAATAATAAAATTGCACCACCGATAAAGATTGCAAGTGTTGAGGTTTCACCCAGCGACCCAGGAACCATTCCGAGGAATGAGTCGAACCAGGTAATCTGACTTTTAACGATCAGATCAACACCACCTTCTGCTGCCATACCAAGTGCTGTTGCACCAGTATAACCATCAACCGCTGTCCAGACTGCATTACCTGACATCGCTGCCGGATAAGCAAAGTATAGGAACGCACGACCTACCAAAGCAGGATTCAAGAAGTTTTTACCCGTACCACCAAATACTTCCTTACCGACAATGATGCCGAAAAGTATACCTAAACCAACCATCCACAACGGTGTATCAGGCGGTAGTGTTAATGTGTAAAGAATAGATGTAACGAAGAAGCCTTCGTTGATTTCATGCCCACGTACGAGTGCAAACGCTGCCTCAGCAATACCACCCACGATAAACGTGGTCATATAGATAGGCAGGAAGTATGTCAGTCCATGTAAGAAATTGGCAAAGAAACTACCAGGATCATACCCAAAAGGATTCAGGAACCAGCCACGAAGACCATCGATAGTTTCCAGACCCAAGCTAGCCATAGCAACATTGGCTTGATAACCCGTGTTGAAACAAGCCATAAACATAACAGGGAAAGTAGCCATCCACACATAACCCATAACGCGTTTTAAATCTAACGCATCGCGGATATGAGGAGCACCAACCGTGGTGTTTGGTGGGCTATAAAACAGTGTATCCACCATTTCATAAAGCACATAAAGTCTTTCTAGTTTGCCACCACGGGTAAAATGCGGTTCAGCATCATCTAGTACTTTTCTTAGTAAACCAGTTTTTTTCTTTTCAGAAGTCATGACTAGCCCTCCCTTTCAATAATTTCAAGACAAGCGCGTAGTGCAGGACCGTATTCGTATTTGCTGTGACAAACAAACGTACACAAGGCGAGATCTTCTTCATCTAGCTCAAGACAACCTAGTTTTTGTGCAGTTTCAGTATCGCGTACCAATAACGCACGTAATAATTGTGTAGGCAAAATATCTAACGGCATTACTCTTTCATAACTTCCGAGAGGCACCATTGCTCTGGCACTACCATTTTGCGAACTACTAAATGAAAATTCCTGTTTATCCTTATTCAATGCATTGGTAAATACATTCATCACAGAGAATTGTTTTAAGAAAGGATTCACCCAGTGTAGGAATTGTCGTTTTTGTCCTTCAGGCACAACACTTACCTGAAGATTAAAGCGACCCACATAAGATCGATTGCCTACTGCGTGTAAACCACTCAGTACAGAACCAGAAATTACACGCGCATTGCCTTCTTTTAATTGTCCAGCAACCAATTCATTAGTTGATGCACCCATGCGAGAAGAAATTAAACGCGGTTCTTTAACCATTGGGCCTGCAAGAGAGAAGATACGATCTACATTGCGCTTTCCAGTGGTTAGCAATTTACCAATTGCAATCACATCCTGATAATGCAAATGCCAAACAGTACGTTTATCGCTCGCCGGTAAAATATTATGTATGTGTGTACCTACCAGACCAGCTGGGTGCTTACCCGAGAACTTTTTAGTAACTACGTTGCTTTCAGGAGACTCAGGCAGCGTTGCATTATCATGCTGACAAACATAAACCTCGCCTTTTGTGAGTTTTGAAATTGCTTTCAAACCGTCTAGATAGGCTTCCGACTTATAATTAATGATGAGCTCAGGATTCGCGCTTAATGGATCAGTATCTATAGAACGCACAAAAATCCCAGCAGGCACGCTATCTACCTGAGGTGTTTTGCTGTAAGGACGGGTTCGAAACGCAGTCCAGGAACCACTGTCTTGTAGTATTTTGCGAATATCTTCAGCGGAGGCTGTATCTAGCTCTTCAGAAGAAAACTTAGGGAATTCAATGAATTCCTCTTCTTCATCGAGTTTAATGATTACCGATTGTAAAGCACGCTTCGCACCACGCGGAATCGCAGTAATCACACCCGCACCTGGCGATGTATAATTAAACCCTGGATTACGCTTATCGGTGAAGAGTGCTTGACCACCCTTTACGTGATCACCCACTGCGACCAGCATAGATGGTCTTAGTAAATGGTAATCGGTACCGATAACTGCGACTGTTGTGATAGTCGGGGAGTTAGTCTCAATATCTTCGCTAATAGCTTGTACTGGCTCACCTGTTATGGAGATGTCCAGACCTTTCAAAATTTTCATTTAGGTTGCAGTTCCGACTCTTAATTAGCTAGAGCCTATCAATAGTTAAAATTAAGATAATATAGCGGTGCAAATTAACATCATCAGCATTAAAATTCATGTACTTAAATGTATAAACACTATTTAAATTTTTATACTTTACATAAAAAGGCTTAAATATCCTTATGGGGCATAGTTTTGATCAATCGAAATTATTTATACCTATATTATTATCTAATTGCGAAATATCAAAAGGCTTACATTTTGTATGAAAATATCCCCTGTTTTAGAGGATTTTTGTACCGATTCATTCCAGTAAACTACGCTATACCCTTTTCAAGAAGACCCGCCTTACTCTGCACACAACACAAAGTAATTCTTTTTGCCACGCTGCAATAACACGAACTTGTCATTAATCAGATCAGCATTGGTGATTTGATAGCCATCTTCCACCTTCTCTTTATTAACAGAGATAGAATTTTCTTTAAGTGCTCGACGCGCTTCGCCATTTGACTTTAAGAAACCTGTATCCGTGGCTAATGCAGCAACAATATCCAAACCATCCACGATCGCAGAAGCTGGCACTGTGGCTTTAGGCACGCCATCAAACACATCAAGGAAGGTTTGCTCATCAAGCTTTTTCAAATCTTCACTGGTCGACTTCCCAAACAAGATACCACTCGCCTGAATTGCTTTTTCCAGCTCTTCTTCGGAATGCACCATTGCTGTAATTTCATTCGCCAGACGCTTTTGCAGCAAACGCAAATGCGGTGCTTCATTATGCTCTGCAATAAGGGCTTCAATCTCATCTTTACCCAAAAAAGTAAAAATACGAATAAAGTTTTCACTATCGACATCTGTTGAATTCAACCAGTACTGGTAGAACTTATAAGGAGAGGTATATTTAGCAGATAACCAGACATTACCACCTTCACTCTTACCAAACTTGGAACCATCGGCTTTCGTAATTAATGGCGTGGTAATAGCGTATGCTTTGCCTCGTCCCATTCTGCGAACAAGCTCAGTACCCGTAGTAATATTACCCCACTGGTCGCTGCCACCCATTTGCAATGTGCAGTTTTTTTCTTGAAATAGATGAAAGAAATCATAACCTTGCACAAGCTGGTAAGTGAATTCGGTAAAACTCATTCCTTCAGTACCACCGGCATCTTCGGTTTCTGGCTTGATACGGTTTTTTACTGAATCCTTAGCCATCATATAATTGACGGTTATGTGTTTTCCCACATCACGAATGAAGTCTAAAAACGAAAACTCTTTCATCCAGTCGTAGTTATTGACTAATTCTGCACCATTTTCGGTATCCGAATTAAAATCAAGAAAATGCGCAAGCTGCTTTTTAATTGATTCTTGATTATGACGCAGCGTTTTTTCATCCAGCAAATTGCGTTCTGCAGATTTCCCCGAAGGGTCACCTATCATACCTGTAGCGCCTCCCACCAATGCAATAGGCTTGTGCCCACAACGCTGGAAATGCGCAAGCAGCATGATCGGAACCAAATTTCCTATATGTAAAGAATCTGCTGTAGGATCAAAGCCAACGTAGGCACTGCGAACCGCTTCCATCAAATGTTCTTCAGCTCCTGGCATCACATCATGAATCATGTTGCGCCAGCGTAATTCTTCAATAAAATTTTTCATATTAGATTCTTAATTTTTAGTCTGATATCTCGAGGTGCGTATTATAGGCGAGATTCGAGATAAGAAAAGACACCCCCCTACTTTTATAGCTTTTTCCAGCATATTTAAATTTAAAAGCATCAGCTTCCGCAGATTGAAGTATTCATACATACTTATCATAGATAGTAATTTATTGAATTTAATAGATATGACTTATTGATTAATTTAGAATCCTTGCTTCTATTTATTAAGGTTTGAAGATCAAAGAAGCATGATAAGAAAATATACAAAACTATTGAGTGTAATAGCAATCATTACTATCTTTCTGACTAACATATCAGGCTGCTCTTCTCCATTGAAAGAAAAAAGAAACTTCGGAGAAGGAGAAGTCACTCTTATAGCTCCTGCTGAGTTAATGATTAGAATAATCGATAATAAAAAGATCAAAATGGCTGACTTCAGAGACGGGACTTACACGATCAGGCTCCCTAAAGGACAACATTCGATTGTTTTTGAATACATTGATAACTGGAATAGAAAAACAGATATGGCAAACATCATGCGATCCCCTCCAGTTGTGCTAACTTATAATTATAATTCCTCTCACTCTTATATACTTAATTATAAGAGACCCGAGAGCGCCGAAGAAGCAAGAAAATTAGCTAAACGCCCCAAGTTCTGGCTCGAACAAAAAGGAAAAATTCTCAAAGAAGGCGTTGTAAATAAATCAATCTTTCTGCGCAATCAATATTGAGAATATTTTTAACCGATATCAATAACAAACTACAGGAATTCAAATGGCTAAATTTATGTTGGTGTATTTAGGTGGCAACCAACCTTCTAATCCAGAAGAAGGAAAAAAACATTTCGAGGAATACCGTAACTGGCTAGTTGGCTTAGGCGATGCGATCGTTAGCGCTGCGAACCCTTTAAAAGACACGCACGTGATTCACCCTGACGGACAAACTGAAGCTGGAAGCACAACAGCAATGTCAGGTTTCACTGTGATTGAAGCAGAATCAATCGAAGAAGCAGTGAAAATTTCTCAGACTTGCCCGTTTCAGAAAATTGGTGGAACGCTTGAGGTTTCTGAGTTAGTACAAATGAATGGCTAGAAATACGCCTACAAGGTGGGGGATGTCATATTAAATGACACCCCCCACCTTTTAGGCCTTTTTTCTATATTTTTAGATATTAAAGAAGAACTTTTTCAATCCCGCCTTTAGTTACTCTCTCGACAAACTGATTCTGCCACGTTTCACCGTGCATATGCTTCATCATTTCAACGACAATATAGTCCGTATCCATTCCCGTATCATCTGCATAGCGTGATAAACCTTGTTGACATGCTGGGCAGTTGGTAAGAATTTTCACATTGCCGTTTTTAGCCGTATCTTCACCCGTTTGTTTGACGATACCTTCACGCAGACTTTCTTCTTTTCTAAAACGTAACTGACTTGCGATATCAGGACGACTTACCGCAAAGGTTCCTGCTTCACCACAACAACGATCAGACAATGCGACTTCTTGCCCCATAAGTTCAGAGGTTAGCTTGGTTGGATCGTAATTCTTAATCGGCGTATGACATGGATCATGATAAACATACTTGATACCATCAACGGCTTCTAACTTAACGTCTTTTTCCAGCAGATACTCATGGATATCTAGCAAGCGGCAACCTGGGAAAATTCGCTCAAATTCATATTTGAGCAACTGATCCATGCAGGTACCACAAGAAACGATGACTGTATTGATTTCCAGATAAGTTAGCGCCTGCGCAATACGATGAAATAACACGCGATTCTCTGTAGATATCTGAGTACCTTTATCGATATCGCCACTTGAGGTTTGCGGATAACCACAACACAAATACCCTGGAGGCAGCACAGTGGTTGCACCCGTATCATAGAGCATCGCTATTGTAGCCATACCAATCTGCGAGAACAGACGCTCCGACCCACAACCAGGGAAATAGAATACAGAATCCCCACGCTCAGCTTTACTCAAAGCGGGGTTACGGATGATTGGTACCGTTTTATCATCCTCTAAGCCCAACACTGCTCGAGTGGTTCGCATCGGCACATGCGCTGGCATCGGTTTTTTAACGAACTGAATAACATGCTCTGTTAAACCTGCATTACCAGTGGTCCCAGAAGGCCTTTGATTAGACTTTAACAGACCCAAACGCTTGAAAATCGTATGTCCGAAGCGTTGAGATTTATACCCAAGCTGAACTAAACCGGCACGCATTAACTTAATGGTCGTTGGATCTTTGACGTTAAGGAATGCCATTGACGCCCAAGTCACAATATTGGTTTTCTTTTGCTTACGTTCGCGCAAGATATGGCGCATACGAACAGTAACATCACCGAAATCGATATTAACCGGACACGGACTCAAACATTTGTGACAAATCGTACAATGGTCAGCCACATCGTTCATTTCCTCAAAGTGGCGCATTGAAATACCACGGCGAGTTTGCTCTTCATACAAAAACGCTTCGAGCATCAAACCTGTAGCCAGAATTTTATTTCGCGGCGAATAAAGCAAATTCGCTCGTGGCACATGAGTCGTACACACTGGCTTACATTTACCGCAACGCAAACAATCCTTGATATCATCATTCAACGCGCCAAGTTCGTTATGCTCAAGCAATAACGCTTCTCTTTCTACCAAACGCAATGAAGGCGTATAAGCATCCTGCAAACCCGAACCCGGCATTAATTTACCACGGTTAAAATGACCATTAGGATCTACTTCATTTTTATAAGTAGCAAACTCATTGATGACCGCATCTGGCAGATAATGCATTTTTGTCAGACCGATACCGTGCTCACCAGAAATAACACCGTCCAGAGACAGCGCTAATTCCATTACCTGATCAACGATATGATCTGCTTCTTGCATCATTTCGTAATCATTTGAGTTTACTGGAATGTTACTGTGCACATTACCGTCACCAGCATGCATGTGAAGCGCAACGAATAATCGCTTGGAAAGCACTTGTTCGTGTACTTTATGCACCTCATCACGCAATGGTTTTAAATCCTGACCGACGAAAATATCTTCTAGTGGTCTTTTGATTTCTCGCTTATAAGAAATACGCAGATCACGCCTTAAAAGCAGATTAATGATCTTATCATCGTCCTTACATTTCTCCTGCGCTTGAACAGAGAGCAACTCAGGGTGCGCCTTAGCACTTTCTTCAGACTTATCTAAAATTGCCTGCCAGCGCTTGCGGACACTCGACAAATGATTGATCGCCAGATCTTTCTTGGCCTGCAAGATCGCCAGATTATCTTCGCTATCGGTTGCCTGGCTTAATTTTTTATCCAGCTCTGGATTTTCGCCAGTAAAAACATCTAATGCAGTATCAATCAACTCAAGCTTATTTGAAATTGATTGATGCACATTGATGCGCTCGATACCTTCGCTGTATTTATCAAGATTATGGAGCGGTATTACCACGTCTTCGTTGATCTTAAAGGCATTCGTATGCGCAGCAATCGCTGCCGTTCGAGAACGATCTGCCCAGAACTTTTTACGTGCTTCAGGACTTATTGCAACAAAACCTTCAGCATTTCGCGCATTAGCTAGTTCTACAACTCGTGAAGCGGCTTTTGCCACTTGCTGTTCATCATCACCAACGATATCGGCAATCAAAACCATTTTAGGAAATGAACCACGCGCTGCTTTTGGCGTATATTTAACAGCTTTTACATAGCGTTCATCAAGATGCTCCAAACCAGCCAATAATACGTGCTCGTTGCCATCCAGATAATCTTTTACTTCTACAATGGCGGGAACAGCTTCTTGTAAATCAGTGCCATAAAATTCCATACACACGGTTCGTGTGTGATCAGGCATACGATGCAAGATAAATTCAGCGGAGGTAATTAAACCATCACAGCCTTCTTTTTGAATTCCTGGTAATCCACCCAGAAATTTATTGGTAACATCCTTACCCAAACCCACTTTACGGAAGAACTGACCAGGCAAGGTAAGAATTTCAACATCGCCTTTTTGCGTTTTTGCATCTTGCTCGAATCGGGTAATTTGAAAACTAACTTCTTGCTGATCGTGAATTTTACCCAGATTATGATTGAGTCGAACGACTTCAAGCCATTCCGCATCCGGTGTTACCATTCTCCAGGATAATAAGTTATCCAGCGCAGTTCCCCACATGACAGCTTTTTTACCGCCCGCATTCATGGAAACATTGCCACCAATCGTAGATGCATCTTGTGACGTTGGATCTACTGCAAACACCAAACCAGTACTTGCCGCCAAGTCGGACACACGACGTGTAACAACACCCGCATCCGCTCTGACAACCGCTACTTCCTGATCAACACCCGGTAAATCCGTGCGTTTTCTCACTTCACTTAAAGTTTCAAGCTTTTCTGTGTTGATCACAGCACTCATTGCATCCAGAGGAATTGCACCGCCGGTATACCCTGTTCCACCACCTCTTGGGATTACGGTGAGACCAAGCTTAATGCTTGTTTGAACCAGTTGAGCAATTTCTTCTTCAGTATCTGGCGTCAAAACCACAAAGGGGTATTCAACACGCCAGTCAGTCGCATCAGTTACATGAGAGACACGCGCCAACCCATCAAACTGGATATTGTCTTTGCGAGTAATCGCACGGAATTTACGTTTTGCTCGCTTACGCAGCGCAAAATAATCAGCAAACCAGATTGCAAATTCATCCACTGCTTTATCAGCAATATCAATTAGCTCTAAAGTAAGTTCATTACCTTCCGCTCTGTCTCTAATTCGCTTTAAACGTGAACGCTTGGTCTCAATTAAAGAAAAACGACGCTTCTCATTTTCTAGTAAATCATCCTGGATATAGGGGTTACGCTTTACTATCCACATATCCCCCAGCACTTCCAGCAACATGTGCGCAGAAAGCCCTGTCGTTCTTCTTTCACGAAGTGTTTCCAGAATTTCCCAGGCACGCTTACCGAGTAAGCGTAAAATAATCTCTTTATCTGAGAAAGACGTATAATTGTAGGGGATTTCCCTATATGGCTTTTTAGTATTCATGTGGGTGCGAATTCTAACGCGTATAACTATGAGTGTGAACAAACCCTAAAAAAATACCGTAAAAAATATCAATATTGACTATAACTAGAGCATTAACCTTAGGTCTCGAAGAAAACCATGAATCACATTTTAGATAAAAACAAGCTTATTGCGCATCGCGGCGATAACACTAACCACCCAGAAAACAGCTACGCAGCGATAGAATCAGCGTTATTAGCTGGCGCGCAATTCATTGAGTTCGATATACAAATGAACGCTGACAAGACCATCATTGTTTTTCATGATGAAGACTTCAAAAGAATGTCGGACAAAGATATATCCGTTTTTGATGTTACTAACGAGACATTGAAAAGTCTGAGCATCCACGAACCCAATCAATTCTCAGATAAACACTACCCGACCTACACATCGTCTCTGGATGAAATTTTAGCTTTGCTGAAAAGCTACCCCAACGTGACTTATTTAATAGAAGTAAAACTCAAAAGCCTAAAACACTGGGGATTAAAAACCGTTATGAAAAAACTTTTAACTCAACTAAAACCTTATAGTCATAATATTACGGTGATTAGTTACAGCGTGGCCGCGCTTGAATACATCAGACAATTTAGCGATATAAAAATTGGCCTCGTTTTTAATAATTACATTGCCAAACACAAAGACATCGCAAATAAACTAAAGCCCGATTACATGCTTTGCCCTTATGAATCATTTCCTGAATCCGGATATTGGCAAGGAACATGGGAATGGATGGTGTATTCCATCAATGACATTGAAACTGCGAAGATATGGCTAGAAAAAGATGGCATAGACTACATCGAAACCGATGACATCACTCTTTTACTCAATAAATAATGACTCTGTAGATTACAATCAAGAAGACAGAAACAGCATTAACATGAAAGTCACCCCCCTACTTTGGGGCGTTTATTTCTCAATTAAAATGACTTCTTTTGCGCATGATATAAACGCATATAGTAGTGATACAAAGGCCAGATCAATAGACTACTGAATACGGTATACCAGTAACCCCAACCTTCTGGCGTATTTCCTGTAATCCCCAGAATCCAGAGATTGATCAGCAAATAAGTACCCAACACCAAAAACAATAGGAAGAGTTGCTGAAAAAAACTATCCATCAAAAGACGCGAACGCATTCTCAACGTTAAAAACAAGACAATGGTAAAGCCCAAAGCATGCTGTCCCATAATAGTGCCGTACAGAGAATCAATCAGTAAACCAACAAACCAGGCAAATACCAGACTAGATTTATTTGGCGAAACCAAGCCCCAATGAATAAAGGTCAGTGCCAACCATTCTGGTCTAAACAAAATCCATTCGTCATTAACAGGCAGAATGGTCAAAGCAAATGCAACAACGACAGACAATAAAATCGCACCCGTAAATCTTGGACTTATCTCTTCCATTAATTTATTTACTTGCCCCGTTTGTTTGCTCTGGCATGTTATTAGTAGACTCTAATTCAGAAGAATAGTCAGCACGCCAGATCATTAAAATCTCGCGGGTTTTACTAAAATCAGTGAATGGTGTGGCATGTACTTTCATGAACGAATCACCCGGGTTATAAGCAACACTATCAACTATAGCAACAGGAAAGTCTGGTGGAAACAACTGACCTAAACCAGAACTAACAAATTTATCTCCTGTCTGGATATCCATACTCGTTTCAACATGCTTTAGTTCTAAACGATTTATCTTACCCGTACCAACAGCCAACGCTCCTTGACCCGTTCTTACATTGCGCACATGAATCGCATGTTTTGCATCAGTAAGCTGCATAATGACAGCCGAATTAGGTGTAACACTCTCGGTCTGACCGTAAATATTATTTCCCGCCAAGGCTACTTGCCCAACGAAAATTCCATCATCCGTACCTTTATTGATCACCACATTTTTACTAAATGGATTTGAAGATACAGAGAGGATTTCGGTTAAGGTAAATTTTTCGCGAACAGCTGGGGTTGCACTCAATTGACTTCTTAAGCGCTGATTTTCTCGAGCGATTGAATGGTACTTTTGGTCTCTTGCTGCATAAACACCCACCAAAGCGCGCAACTCACGATTCGCTTTAGACAGTTCATCATGATCAGAGAAAAACTCTCGAGTAAAACTTGCTAAACGATAAGGCAAATCAACCGTATATTGAACGGGATAGATAAGAAACTTGGTTAATCCGGTACGAACAGGCAAAAGCCTATTTTTTCGGTAATCCAAAGTCATAAAGGCCATAGAGATCAAAGCCAAAATCACGAACTTAATCATGTAGCCTTGCTGCTTACTATCGTCTCTGTCTAGATTATAAATAACAGACTCCCTCGGAATCCCTGATTTTTATAGATATTTATTATTCAGAAGCCCAAAAATCAAAACCATCATCATCAAGCATATCCAGAATGCGTCCACCGCCTCTAGCTACACACGTTAATGGATCATCGGCAACAACTACTGGTATACCGGTTTCTTCCATAAGCAGGCGATCTAAATCGCGCAACAATGCACCACCACCGGTTAACACAATTCCTCTGTCCGCAACATCAGCACCTAATTCTGGCGGCGTTTGTTCCAAAGCTGTTTTAACTGCACTTACGATACCGAATAAAGGCTCTTGCAAGGCTTCTAAAATTTCATTACTGGTTAATGTAAAGCTTCGTGGAACACCTTCAGAAAGGTTACGACCTTTTACTTCAAGCTCCATTAATTCTTTACCCGGGTAGGCAGAACCAATTTTGCATTTGATATTTTCTGCGGTTGCTTCACCAATAAGCATGCCGTAGTTTCTACGAACATAACTGATAATGGCATCATCAAGACGGTCACCACCAATACGCACAGAAGCTGAATACACAATGCCACGTAATGACATGATCGCAACTTCTGAAGTACCACCACCTATATCCAAAACCATTGAACCGACAGCTTCATCGATTGGGATACCTGCGCCGATTGCAGCAGCCATTGGCTCTTCAACCAAATAGACTTTACGGGCACCTGCGCCCATTGCAGAATCTTTGATTGCGCGTCGTTCAACCTGAGTTGCACCACAAGGCACACAGATAACCACACGAGGACGAGGGCCAAATATTCTTCTTGGTGCTACTTTTCCAATAAAATGCTGTAACATTTTCTCGGTATAAGTGAAATCTGCAATCACTCCGTCCTTCATCGGACGGATAGCCTGAATATTTTCCGGGGTTCTACCCAGCATCTTTTTTGCTTCAACACCGACAGCTTCAATTTTTTTCGGGCCACCTGGGCCGCGCTCTTGTCGAATAGCTACGACCGAAGGTTCATCAAGGACGATACCCTTACCACGCATATAAATCAGTGTATTCGCTGTTCCTAAATCGATAGATATATCGTTAGAGAACATGCTAAAGAATGCTTTAAACATAGAAAATTTTTCCAATTCTTGAGAGTATCAAGACCCCAATATGAAGGACGTGGATCGCCCGTATTTATTTGTGTATAAGCTTATACTATTTTACTTCTAAAAAAGAGCATAAAATACAAACCGCGTAATGTATCAATCACAGCTAAATAGAGCAAGAATTTGCTCAATTAAGTACACTGATTTAGAATGCGCCACCCTATTAGACTATACCTTATTATAATGAATGTACTGATTGTTTTCACCCATCCAAATCCAGCAAGCTTTAATCACGCGTTATTGGATAAAGTTTCTGCCGGCCTAAAAGAAGCCGGACACTCAATTAAAGTAAAGGATTTGTACCAGGAAAACTTCGATCCTATTCTTAGTGCTAGTGATCTTGATCAGCTACATAAAGGAGAAATACCGTCCAAAATAGCGAAAGAACAAGAGCAGCTATTATGGGCAGATTCTTTAATATTCATATATCCCCTTTGGTGGTTTGGCCGTCCAGCCATGCTAAAAGGCTGGTTTGATCTGGTTTTAACTAATGGCTTAGCGTTTGAATACTCAAGCGATGGTGTGAAAGGTCTATTAAAGCATAAACGTGCTCTGGTACTGATTACGGCAGGTGGATCAAGAAAATATTTTGAAGATACTGACGCATTGCAATTAATACACAGACCAACCACTGATGGAACGTTATCATTCTGTGGCATCAAGGATGTTTCACACGAGATCTACTACGATATCGCCAACATCAGTAATGAAGAGCGCCTTGAAATACTCGATAACGTCGAAGAAATGGGAAGAACGTTTTAACTTTTTAGTCAAAACAAATATTACAAAAGATTATGCAAACTCCAGAAACCGAAATTCTCAATTATAAAATCTATCCAGGAGAAACTCCTCAAGCGGAAAAGCAATTCCCTTTGATTATTCTTCATGGCTTATTCGGCTCCATGGACAACTGGCGCTCTCAGGCTCAACGCCTCTCCGCTAAAAGACCTGTGATTATTCTTGATTTGCGTAACCATGGTAATTCCCCTCATATAAAAGGAATGAGTTATCGTGAGATGTATGAAGATGTCATCAAACTCGCAAAACACCTTAATATTCCCAAGTTCGATCTACTCGGGCATTCAATGGGCGGCAAAGTTGCGATGCAAATGGCATTAGCTCAGGATGAATTGGGATTAGACCTGATTAATCGACTCATTGTGGTCGACATCGCTCCACGTCCCTACCCTTTATGGCATCAAACAACCTTAAAAGCAGTCTTAGGTGCTCCTGTAGAAACGTTTAATTCTCGTCAGGAAATCGACGATCATCTTAAATTATCCATTGATGATGCAGTTGAACGTGCCTTTATGATTAAAAATCTGAGGCGTGCAAAACAGGATGTCGATGGATCGGATAACGGTTTCCGCTGGAAAAGTGATGTACAGGAGATTGCTAAAGGCTATCTGAAAATTGCAGGATTCACGACTTCTGGGCAAACATTTTCTCATGAAACACTCTTTATAGATGGTGACGATTCACGTTATATGCGCGAACAAGACCACACAATTATCAAAGCATTATTCCCAAAATCTACTATTTCTACTGTAAAAAACAGCGATCATTTACCCCATATTCAGCAAGCTGACGAATTTTTCTCACTCTGCGACACCTTCTTAACCCCTGCACAATAGGCATTTAAACAAGGTTTGAAAATTACTTGTAAAAAAAGTTGCACGACTCTAAAGAAGTATATTAGTATATACTCATATTCGAACTTAGTTGAATACTTAATTACTCACACAAGGAGATCGTCATGAAATTACAAGCTATCACATTAACAACATTATTAGCATTAGCTGGAACTGCATCAGCTGACTGGTTTGATGGATTCAATAACGGCAACGGTGCTGGAAACGGATACGGTAACGCTGCGGGTAATGGCTCGACTGCAGGAAATGCTGCTGGTAACGGCACTGCAAACGGAAATGGTTGGGGCACAGCTAAAGGCGACGCTGATGGCGAAGTAGATTTCTCTATCACTTTTAAAGGCAAAGGCCGTACAGATATGGACACAGCAGGTAACCTAAGTGGAAATGGCGAGGGTTCTGGAAACACAGCAGCAAACGGCAATGGTTACGGCAACATGGCAGGAAACGGTTACGGCAACGGCTACAACTCATCTAACACTAACGGCTATGGCAACGGTTTTAACAACTATGGTTACGCTCCTGCGGGATCATTCGCACCAGCGGGTTACAACCCTGCTATGGCAACAGCACCTGCGCAAACTCAAGACTACACACAGCTTAAAGCAATGTGGGAAGCACAAGCTAAGCAAGCTGAAGAAATGCTTAAGCGCATTGAAGCTGCACAACAAAACGCTGCTAAATCATAATCAACTGATATAAATAAAACGTTAGAAGGCTCGCATTTGCGGGCCTTTTTTTATGATTTTTTATACCTTAAATTTCTGTATATTTGAATGCGCAACAATCCAATATAAAGTAAAGTGCGTAACTCCTAGATTTAGCAGAAATAAAGATGATCACAAAAAACCCGTATCAAGACAATAGACATACCTCGCTAAGAACCTTGGCAATGCCTGCGGACTCTAATCCGAGCGGTGATATTTTTGGTGGCTGGTTAATGTCACAAATGGATATTGCTGGAGGCTTTTACGCACGCCAACTTTCAAAATCCCGTGTTGTGACCGTAGCTGTAGAAGCCATGACTTTCCATTTACCCGTATTTGTCGGCGATGAAGTAAGCTGTTATTGCGAAACCGAAAGACTCGGCAGAACTTCAATTGCAGTGCATGTCGAAACATGGGTAAGACGCGATCAATTATCAGATGACAGCATTAAAGTCACTGAAGCGGTTTACACTTATGTTGCAATCGATGAAGACCGAAAGCCTATCCCTATCAAGAAACCAGAGTCTTAAACAGGGCAGATTCCAATAACTAAATCCATCACATTCGTACCACTTGCTCCCGTTGTTATGAGTCCTTCGGTTTGTTTGAAGTACGAGTGAGAATCTGCTCTGTCGAGATAATCTGCGACATCAAGGTTCTTCGACAAGCCTAATTCTGTAGTGTGATTATCGACTATCGCTCCAGTGGCAGTGGTCAAACCGTCAGTTCCATCGGTACCTGCCGCGAGTAGGTAGCATTCATCGGGCCCCGCCATGTACTTTGCGGCCGTCAGTGCAAGGTGCTGATTTCTTCCGCCTAAACCTGGATTGCTGGGTAAATTGACCGTTGTCTCGCCGCCCCAGATTAACAACTTACCCGCTTCATTTTTTAAAGCATCTACGCAGTTAATCGCAGCCACTGAAGCATCATCTTCAAGAAATTCAGGAATTACCTGGCACGAATAACCTAGTGACTTTGCTTTTACCGCCGCTGCTTCTTTGGCAATCTCTAAAGAAGCTATTATCTTCCAATTAAAGTCACCCCCCCACATTGGGGCCTTTATTTTATTCAACTTATCTTTCCACCGCTCAGGAAGATCAGGCAATTCTTTCTCATCTACAAGAAATAGCAAACCAGAACCTATAACTTCAGGGTTATCTTCTGGCACATCAGAAATCATCAGGCAATTTACTGGCCTTCCGTTAAGGTAGCGCCAAAGTCCGCCCCCTTTAATTGCAGATAAACGACGTCGAATCGAATTAATTTGATCGATAGGATAGGCATTAGCCAGCAAGTAATCCGTCAGCTCCTGCAGTTGAGATAAATCCCAGCCTTCGTTTAAAACCTCAACTAATGCAGATGCACCACCTGATATTAAAAATAAACAAGGTTCTCCTTCTGGTAATTCACGAAGATAATCCAATAAGACTTCTCCGGCTTTAATACTATTTTCTTTTGGTACAGGGTGATCAGATTCAACGCAAATTACTTTCTCATTCTGTTCGACTTCTGCGCTGATATGTCCATGTTTAGAAATAACTAAAGCAGATTTAACCCGATCATCAGGCACTCCCTGATACATTGAATCTGCGGCTTTCCCAATAGCGATTACATGAAACTCATCAGGGTATGGATAAGGGTCATTGTCAGCTTCCAGCTCTTTACTCACCACAGCCTTACCTTCAACAGAGGATAAAGCGGCGTGAAATATAGCTAATAGATTTTCTTTGTGGTTATTCATACCAAATGACTTCCTTAAAAAGTGCCTATAAGTAGGGGGGGGTGTCTTTACGAAGAAAACTAAATCAGGCCTCTAGCCAAATCATTCTGTATATCCTGAATATCTTCAAGACCTACAGAGACTCTTATCAAACCATCTGATATTTGCGTTTCATCGCGTAATTCTTGAGACAAACGTCCATGTGTCGTCGATGCAGGATGCGTAATAGTACTTTTAGTATCGCCCAAATTAGCCGTTATCGACAATAGCTGAGTATTATTAATGACCTTCCACGCATTTTCTTTACCGCCTTTTACAACAAAAGAAACAATACCACCAAAACCAGATTGTTGTTTCTTTGCTAGCTCATGCTGAGGATGATCTTTCAGCCCCGGATAATAAACATGCTCTACGGCATCTTGCTCGTTTAACCACTCAGCCAGCTTTATCGCATTTTCACAATGTGCTTTCATCCGAAGGTTGAGCGTTTCCAAACCTTTGGTAAATACCCAGGCATTGAATGGACTCATCGCCACTCCGCCAGTGCGTAAAACACCCGCAATGTCTTCACCAACGATTTTACTATTCCCGACAACCGCACCACCTAAACATCGCCCTTGGCCATCGAGGTATTTAGTCGCCGAATGAATAACAATATCAGCCCCCATTTTTAATGGTTTTTGCAGCGCTGGCGTGCAAAAACAGTTATCAATGACCAATAAACAATTATTACTGTGGGCGATATTCGCCAGCTCAGGAATATCAACTAACTCAGTAATTGGATTGGAAGGCGTTTCAGCAAAAAGAATACGTGTATTAGGCTTTATCGCTTGTTTCCATGCATTTAAATCAGACAGTTCGACAAAGTCAAAACCGATACCAAATTTTTCCATGTATTTGGTGAATAAAACCGTGCTGGTACCAAATATAGAACGTGAGCTAACCACATGATCACCTGCTTTAAGCACACCAAGCATAGTCGCTAAAATTGCCGCCATACCCGAAGCGGTAGCCACACAAGCCTCGCCCTCTTCTAGCGCTGCTAATCGATCCTGAAAACATTTGATGGTTGGGTTTGAAACGCGAGAATAGAAAAAGCCATCTTCATCACCACCAAAACGCGCTGCGGCTTCTTCTGCACTTTTAAATACAAAACTTGATGTGGTAAAAATCGCCTCAGTGTTTTCCTGATAATCGCTGCGGTGATGACCTGCTCTAATCGCTAAAGTATCAAATTCAAATTCATTATTTTGTTTATCTATTTTCTTGTCCATCTGCTCATCTAATCCATTTATTATTTATCAGCTTTAGCAAAATTCGAATTTACAACAGGCACAAAAAAACCTGCGTAGAAATCACTAAAGCAGGTTCTTAATATTCATTGACCGCGCTTTAGCAAAATTTATTATGCGCCTGCAAGCTGATAATCAAATCGGCGCTTTTAAATACTATAAACCTAATTATTATGAGCGTCAAACACCCTTTTTTTTAGAAATTCAACTACAGAAGTTTGCGGTATTTTCTCAAACTCATCAGTTTTCAAATCTTTATATTCGTAAACTTTAGCAGAAATACTTCGACTGGAAATAACCACGCGATGATGTATTTTCAAAAATGCTATTACCTCAAACTTATTCTGCGGTTTTTGCTTTCGATCATCGACAAGAACAGTGAGACCTTCATTGATCAAATCCTGATAAAGCTGATCTGTCGCCAACTTTACATTCAGAAAGGTTTCTGATTGCATCGGCACAAGCGCTATTTGAAACCCGCCACCATGTTCTACTTTCTCTCGCAATTCATCGATATTGGATTGGCTAAGGTACACTTTAGAAAGTCTTGATTACTGGCTGCGCCACTTATCCATTTGACGGCGTTCTTTTTTATTTGGTTTCTTATCAGGCCTGGTCACACTGGCATTATTCAAACGACGTATTTCTCGTTCACTTTCTCTGGCTTTGATGCTTGCTTCACCTTCTTCATAAAGCAGTTGCGCTTCTTTCGCAGGACGGCGTTTATCATTCAGCCCTAAAACAGTCACCTGATACTTTTCATTGTTACGGGTAATCTCTAAGGTATCGTTGATTTGTACATTACGAGATGGCTTAACCCGCGCACCATTCAGGTGTACTTTTCCGCCACTAATGGCTTCTACTGCATCTTTGCGTGTTTTAAAAAAACGCGATGCCCACAGCCATTTATCCAGTCTTACAGAAGTTAATTCAGCGGCCATTCGACTATATGCTCCTCTAATTCATCCTCATCCACATCCTTTTCAAAAACAACTCGACCAATGGCAGAGTTGCCCGTTTCATGAATGGTGTTTTTATCGCCAGAAATCAAGTGGTGCCAATCTTCCAGACCACGACCTTCCAATATTCGTCGATAGGCACAGCTCGGGGGCAACCATTCAATATCATCAAGATTGTCCTGAGTAAGCTTGATACAGGTCGGCACCAGTACTTCACGGTTCCAGTAATCTGTACAGTGACCATCATTTTTATCGAACAGGTCGCACACAACATCAGTGTAATAAACCGATTCCGCTTCATCATTCTCGTCATCTTCATCTTGAAGTTTTAACAGACAGCACTTACCACAATGATCGCAGAGGCTTTCCCACTCATCGCGATTCATTTCTGTTAACGTCTTTTCTTCCCAGAATGGATTCTGTTGTTTAGTCATTTAATGCTGCTCAGAGAATTTATTTTGATTAATGGTACTCGCAACTTAGTAACGCTGTACTTGCGCTTCCATAGGCAGTGATTTCTTTAACCTATCAAAGTCTTTATTGGCGACATAATAGAAGATTTCTTTACCATCAGTATCCCACAACAACACCATACCGCGATTTGGATATAACCAGTATTGCGCCGTCTCACTTACCTGAATCTTTTCATCGGGCTCACCAAAAAACTTCATTTGAGCTGGCTCGTAGTCGGTGATGGGTAAGTAGATTAATCGCCAAACACGCAGATCATTAGCCAGTTTAGTATTTTCTACGCTTAAACCATATTTCCAGTGATTACTTGGCGTAGAGTCTTTGTCTATTTGCTCTTTCAGCATCTTCTTCAACAAAACTTCATCGGCGTCCAATTCAACCACTAAACGTGCTTCTAATACCCCAAATTTCTTCTTTCCAAAATAAGCTTCGAGCGTTAAGTCGCCATCTGGGCCTTCAAACAGCGCTGGCTCTGCTAAAAGTTTAAGCTTAAACATTAATTCTTTGAATGTTGTATCACCAATATCGACACCCAGAATGTGCGTTGTGCCATCTGCTTTGGTGCTTACTTGCCACGGCAATGCCGCCTTATACTTGACTTCAACCCCGCTAAACATGAGTTTCAGAGCACCAAAACCCAAAAGCGCAAAAAACAAGCTTCCTATTATTAACCGTTTCATATCCACATCATTTAACATCCTAATCGTTAATGATAACGTATATATCTTATGATGAGACCACCTACATCAATATTTTCAGCTATAATTCATCCGAAAAAATAATCATTCTATTAACTCAATTAAGGCCAATTTGTAAACACATGGACAAAAAAGAAACAGTTACCGTTACAGATAATTCAACTGGCAAGACAATCGAATTACCGATTCTTAGACCTAGTAATGGCACCCCGACTATTGATGTTAGAGGCCTTTACAGTAATCTAGGCTATTTCACTTATGACCCTGGTTTCCTATCTACTGCCAGCTGTCGTAGCTCTATCACTTTCCTCGATGGAGAGAAAGGCATCCTGCAATACGGCGGATACCCTATTGAAGAGCTTGCTGATAAGAGTACGTTCTTGGAAACATGTTATCTATTAATGCATGGTGAGCTTCCAAACACTGAAGAGTTAATGGAATTTACCCACGTAATTACTTACCACACGATGTTGAACGAGGCTGTAAAACGCTTCTACAGTGGCTTTAGACGCCGTTCTCATCCTATGGCGATCATGGTAGGCGTGGTTGGTGCTTTATCTTCTTTCTATCATGAAGGAATAGATATCCGTAATGCAAAAAGTCGTATGATTGCGGCACACCAGCTTATTGCGAAAATGCCAACAATTGCAGCCTGGAGTTATCGTTACGCGAGTGGTTTACCATTCACCTACCCTCAAAATCATTTAGGCTATGCAGAAAACTTCTTATACATGATGTTTAGTATGCCGACTGAGGAGTATACCCCAGACCCATATTTCGCTAAAGCGCTTGATTTAATTATGATTCTGCATGCAGATCACGAGCAAAACGCATCGACATCTACCGTAAGACTTACAGGTAGTTCTGAAGCGAATCCATTCGCAGCAGTTTGTGCCGGTATTGCTTCACTTTGGGGGCCTGCTCATGGTGGTGCAAACGAAGCTGTAATTAAAATGCTACTTGATATTGTCGAATCTGATAACGATGTTGCATATTATATTGACCGTGCGAAAGATAAGGATGATCAATTCCGTTTAATGGGATTTGGCCATCGTGTGTACAAAAACCATGATCCTCGTGCAACTATTATCCGTGAAACGTGCCATGAACTAATCGAACACCTTGGCGAAGGCAATGAATACGAAGAGCTCTTCGAAACAGCCATGGAACTTGAGCGTATAGCTCTTGAGGATGACTACTTTGTATCTCGAAATCTATATCCCAATGTAGACTTCTATTCGGGTATTATATTGCTCGCAATGGGTATTCCTTTAAACATGTTCACTGTTATCTTTGCTATGTCGCGTACAGTTGGCTGGATATCACACTGGAATGAAATGATTCAAGACCCTGAGTCTAGAATTGGACGCCCAAGACAGCTTTATGATGGTGCATTGCCGCGTGAATACATTGACGTGGAAAAACGTACTTAATATCAAACAAATGTAGATACTGATCTAATTGGTCCTGTATTTTTAGTAAATCATTTACACCGTATTTACACCATAAAAGCTGTTTAGACACTTATATTTAGCGAGACCTTCAACGAAAAAGGTCTCGCTATTGATTTATCATCTAAATAGTTCTGGAGAGATACGATGACTATTAATAATGCAGTTACCGCTTTTGCTGGTGTTATGGTTTTAATCAGCGTTGCATTGACTTATTTTGTTCACCCTAACTTCATTTGGTTTACCGTATTTATTGGTGCCAATATGATCCAGTCAGCATTTACAGGGTTTTGTCCTCCCGCAATCGTTTTCAAAAAGCTTGGCATGAAGCAATCTTAAATTCGATGTAATGCAGGGTATTGATACAGGGTTTCGTAGAACAATCTTTCTCTATTTTTTTACTGTATTCATGCGAAAATAGAAACAGGGAAAGTGACTTTTTAAGCCAAAGCCACCCCCCTACTTATAGCCCTTTTTTTTAACGTTCTTTAGGTAATCACCTTATTCATGAATACCGATACACGCCTGCAACTACTCACTGACTGGATCAAGAAAGACTGGCCAAATGCCACGATTGAAGTTGCGTCTGCTGATGCCAGCTTCCGTAGATATTTTAGAGTCTCTAACATTGATGCAATGGAGAATGGAACAACCTACATTGCAATGGATGCGCCTCCTGAACAGGAAGATTGCACCCCGTTTATTGATGTTACAACGCGTCTTCGCAATGCCGCAGTTCACGCACCAGAAATTATCAAACAGGATCTAGAACAAGGCTTTTTATTACTCGAAGATTTTGGCAATACCCCTTATCTCGATAAGTTAAATGATGACACGGCCGATCAGCTTTATGGCGATGCGCTCAAGTGTCTGATCAACATTCAGCAAGCGAATACAGATGGCTTACCCGAGTACGATGACGCGCTATTACTTCAAGAAATGCAGTTAATGCCAGAATGGTTTTTAAGCAGACATTTAGACATTACGCCGACAGACGAACAACAAAAAATCATCGACAGAACACTCCACTCGATCACCGCTGTCGTGTTACAGCAACCGCAGGTATTCGTACACCGTGATTACCACTCGCGGAATCTGATGATTACCGAAAACGATAACCCTGGAGTGATTGATTATCAGGATGCGGTGCTCGGCCCTATCACTTACGACCTCGTTTCTATTTTGCGTGATTGCTACATAAAATGGCCAATAGAGAAAGTCAGCAAATGGGCATTAGCATTCAAAAAAGATGCGATTAACATTGGTTTGAGTCACGATGTGAGTGATGAGACATTCAGCCAATGGTTCGATTACATGGGCATGCAACGTCATATAAAAGTGTTGGGTATTTTCGCCAGATTGAATCATCGTGATGGTAAAGCTAATTACCTCAATGATTTACCGCTGACGCTTGAGTACTTTATGAATGTCGCGAATAAATACCCTATGACGCGTCCACTCGCTAATCTATTTACGGAATGGAAGATTCCCGAAAAAATTGGGACTGCAAAAAAATAATGAGAGCGATGATACTAGCGGCTGGCCATGGAACCCGCATGCGCCCTTTGACTGATCACACGCCAAAACCGTTGCTACACGTTGGCGGCAAACCTCTGATTGTTTGGCACATTGAAAATCTGCAACGTGCCGGATTTAAAGATATCGTCATCAATATCGCTTGGCTTGGTGACTTAATTCCAGAAGCTCTTGGTGATGGTGCTGAATATGGTGTGTCTTTGCATTATTCAGACGAGCAACAAGAAGGCGCTCTGGAAACCGCTGGCGGTATTCTAAAAGCATTACCGTTACTCGGTGATGAGACTTTTCTGGTAGTGAATGGCGATGTCTGGTGTGACTTTCCTTATTCAACTGAAAATCCACTTAAAGATGACACACTTGCTCATCTCGTTTTAGTCAATAATCCGCCACAACATCCCGAAGGAGACTTCTCTCTTACAGAAAATATCGTTGCGGATGGCGGTGACAATGCTTTTACCTTTAGTGGCATCGGATATTATCACCCTGATTTATTTAAAGATTTAGTGCCAGGCAAACATCCGCTTGCGCCTTTGTTACGCAACGCGATGACAACTCAGCAAGTGACTGGCGAACACTTTGATGGTGATTGGCAAGATATTGGAACGCCTGAAAGACTCGACCGATTAAACCAACAATTAATAAAATCTGCTCTTAGCTAACGGCGTTGCCTGATCTTAATCAGTTAGTCATTCATAAAAGCCAAACTAAAGCTTGGCTAGTGATTCACGTAATGTGTTACTCAACTCCGCATCAGCCAACTGCCCTGTCTCACTATCAAACACATCGTAGTAAGAAGCGACTGAAAAACTCGCTTTGATATCTGCGCCAAAAAACGGAGCAGACTCTTTCGCTGTTTTCAAAACACTTGCAGCGCCACCAGGCCCAGGAGATGCAGACATTATTACCATCGGCTTGCCTTGGAAGACTTTAGAATCTATGCGCGAAGCCCAATCAAAAATATTTTTATAAGCGGCTGTGTAGGTGCCGTTGTGCTCAGCGAATGAAATGATTAATGCCTCAGCCTCACCAATTTTAGTAAAGAATTGTTTAGCTAACTCGGGAATACCACCTTCATTCTCGCGGTCGATACTGTAGATCGGCATTTCAAAATCATTCAGATCAAGTAATTCACTTTCGATATTTTCCTTGATCTCCTTTTCTAAAACAGTGACAGCATGAGTCACCAATTGTTTATTGATTGATTGGCGACTGCTTGATGCAGCAAAAGCTAAAACTTTCATTGGGTTTTCCTATTCGGTAATAAAATGTATTTTAATAAAAACAACCTTAATATGTTGCACAAATATGCTCAATGAGCAATATTGCTCCCAATCTGCGCATTTTTGCAACTTATTAAATTATCGAAGAGCTTTTACAATAGTGGTGAAATGAATAAATGGAATGAAATAAAAACAGCCTATCAAGTGGCGCGTTTAGGGACCATCAGTGCCGCGGCCGAAGCACTGGGTGTTCACAGAGCAACCGTGCTGCGACATATTGATGCGCTTGAAGAAGAGTTAGGTGAAAAGCTTTTTCAAAGACACACACGTGGTTATATTCCAACAGAATCTGGTTTAGATTTAATGCGAGTGGCACAAGCAACTGATGACCAGTTCAATCAATTTGTAGGTCGGAGTAAAGGACGTTCAACAGAGCTCACCGGAGAATTAATCGTCACCTCGTTAAACATTGTCGCACCGTTATTGATGCCAGCTATTGGCATTTTTCAGGCACAAAATCCTAAAACAACTGTGCGCTATTTAACCAGTGACAAACTATTTAAACTCGAATATGGCGAAGCCCACATTGCGGTTAGAACAGGCCCTGAGCCCAATCAGCCAGATAATGTTGTTCAAGCCTTTGCCACACATCCTGTCGGCATGTATGCGCATGCAGATTATGTCTCGCGAAAAGGTAAACCTAACTCAATCGAGGATATTGCAGGGCACTCCTTTCTTGGTTTTGAAAATATAGACAGCAAAAAAGGTAAACCGCAATTTCAGGTATGGATAGAAAACAATGTTCCAAGTAAGAATATTGTGTTTCGCTGTACTGATACAAATCTACTCGAGCTTGCTCTAGCATCAGGGATTGGAATAGGCTTCATGACAGAACAAAGAGCGAAACTGAACCCAGATCTGGTAGAAATATTTCCTCCCAATGATGAATGGAGTGTCAGGCATTGGCTTGTTACACATGGTGATTTACACCGATCTGCAAAAGTGCAGGCATTTCTAAAGATATTGAAAAGCAAAGACTAATTACAAATACGATTAGTCACCCCCCTACTTATGAGCGTTTTTTTAAACTATAACGCCTGAGAACACAGGTTATACTCAAATTGTATCAACCTACACTACAATCAGGAAAAACCACTGCTTATGCAAACTTCTGACCTCACCGAAGGTAATGTACCCCGACTTTTATTAGGTCAGGCATTGCCCATGATTTGGGGCATTTTTGCTGTGATCAGCATGAATCTTGCAGATACCTATTTCGTCGGCCAACTCGGCACCGACGAATTAGCAGCGATGGGTTTTACTTTTCCCATCGTGATGATTATGAGTAGCGTTGCCTTCGGCATCGGCATTGGCGCGTCGTCACTGGTTTCGCGAGCGATAGGTAGCAAAAAGCTCGACGAAGTTCGCGGATACACCACCTCATCTATTTTGATCGCACTAGGTATAGCGATTATTCTCGCTATCATTGGAATTTCGACGATCGACCCAGTGTTTCGTTTGCTTGGGGCACCTGATTCTGTTTTGCCGTTAATTCATGATTATATGAATATCTGGTATCTGGGCAGCTTCCTGATAGTTGTTCCGATGGTAGGCAATTCAGCGATACGTGCCGCCGGTAACACCAAATTACCGAGTTACATTATGATTGGTATCGCAATCGTCAATGTAATCCTAGACCCCATTCTTATCTTTGGCTGGTTTGGATTTCCAGCAATGGCATTGAAAGGTGCAGCGCTAGCGACGATTATCTCGTTTTCCGTGGCGTTTATGGCCAGCATCTATGTATTACGCTTTAAACTGGACTTTCTTGCCTTGGAGCATTGCTACCATCGCATCTGGCCTCGGTGGAAAGCGATTCTACGCTTAGCAATCCCTGCCGCCGCGAGTAATATTATTTCTCCACTATCGATTGCGGTTACCACCTGGCTGGTTGCAAGCTATAGCAGTGATGCGGTCGCAGGCTATGGTATTGCTGCACGGGTAGAAAGTTTTATGCTAATTATGCTTATGGCGTTATCTGCCGTACTCGCCCCTTTTTCAGGTCAAAACTGGGGCGCAAATAAGCTTGATCGCCTACAAGAAGCCATCAAGTTTGGTTATCGTTTTTCCTGGGTATGGGGAATTGGCGTGGCCGCTTTACTCTGGCTCACCTCTGATTATTTATTGAGTGCATTTACGGATAACGAAGCTGCGATAAACTCAGCGAAAAGCTATTTAATGATCGTATCGTTAACCTTCTGCTTTCTGGGCATGGTGATGATGACGAACAGCGTCGCGAACGGCATTGGCAACCCAATTCCTGCCTTGGTATTCACCTTTTCAAGACTGCTGGTGCTTTATTTGCCGCTGGTTTATGTGTTGTCGAACGCCTTTGGTTTGCGGGGTATTTATGTGGCAACTGCTGCGTCTAATATGTTGGTTGGTATTGCTGCCTGGTACTGGTCATCCAAGAAATGTCGTGCAGAAGCTATCTCGGAAAGTGTCTCATGATTCGTTTATAGATAACTTTATTGGTAACTATATTGATAACTTAATTAATAGTTTTATAAACACAGCATTTAAAACACTTCTATGCCACCCCCCACCTTTGGGGCATTTTTTAATTGCCATTTATACTTATAATGAATTTAACTTATTTACATGATATTACGATTTGATCAATTTAATGGTTACAATTGTAAGTTATCATCCGACGCAACAAGCTTTACACCCCTATTAAACCATTGCAGACAATGAACAATGAAAAAAATACTAAAGAACTTCATCTTCCTCCCTCTTATCATTGCTGCTGCAGTTGCCTTTGTGGTGATGCAGGTTAAATCCAAGCAGGCAGTCGAACATCAGGAAGTGCAATTCCCGGTTAAAACCGTTGAAGTACTCACTGTTGAAAAGATCCCATTTCGGACTCGCGCTGTCGGCTACGGCAATGTAGAACCTGCAACCGTTCTACAGGCCAAGTCTGAAGTGAATGGTAAAATTAGTTATATACATCCCGATCTTAAACAAGGCGGTAGTTTGCCCAAAGGCACAACAGTCCTGCGCATAGAAACAACTACGTTTGAAATTTCGCTAGATTCCAGTAAAGCAGGTTTAGCCAGCAGCAAATCTTCTTTAAAACAGATCGAGGCAGAAGAGCAAAGTGCAAAACGCTCATTAGCCATTGCGCAAAAGAATTTGAATCTGGGATTAGCAGAACTCAAAAGAGTTCAGGTGTTGGTAAACAAACGCACGCTTGCGCGTAATCAACTGGATATAGAAGAGCAAAAAGTGCTGCAGCTTCGTTCTGCCGTGCAGGATTTACAAGGTAATCTGGATACTTATGCCAGCAGAAAAGCATCGATACGCGCTCAAATAAAGCAATCTGAAAGTCAGGTAGACCAAAGCCAGGACACTTTAGTCCGCACAGAAATAGTCTTACCGTTTGACGCCAGAATTGGCGAAGTATCAGTCGACACGGGTGAATTCATCTCTGCCGGAGGGCAATTATTTGAAGCCCTCGGGGTAGAAGCGATAGAAATAAATGCGCAACTACCGGTTAATCATCTTCGCCCGTTGGCCAGCACGATGAGCGCCGTACCGAACCCTGATAATTTAAAACAGTTAGGAAATCTACAAAAAATAATTACGGACTGGGACCTTGATGCAAAAGTACGCATCGTCGGCAGCGAATCAAATTCAATATGGGAAGGGAAATTAATTCGCCTGAGTGAATCTGTCGACCCAACCAGAGATACTGTAGGCATGGTGGTATCTGTGGAGAAACCTTATGAAGGCGTAATTCCGGGGCAACGCCCACCGCTGCTTAAAGGCATGTATACCTCGGTGGAATTTCTATCAAAACCCAAAAATATGTTGGTGATTCCACGTAAGGCACTGCACCAAAATCGAGTATATGTCGTCAGCGAAGAGAACACGCTGTCAATACGCCCGATTAAGCTTGATTTTTCACAAGGTCAATTAGTCGTGATAAAAGATGGACTTAAAGAAGGCGATAAAATCATTACCAGTGATCTGGTGCCGGTTATCGAAGGCATTAAACTAGAGCTGATTGAATCTGAAGATATCCAGAATGAGATCAAAGCAATGGCTTTGGGTAACGAGTCATGATTCGTTATTTCGCGACTCACCCGACCGCTGCCAATATTTTAATGTTGGCAATTATTGCGATTGGCCTGGTTGCTCTTCCCGGATTAAACAAAGAGACTTTTCCTAAAATAGAACTAAATCAGGTACAAGTGTCTGTGGCTTATCCTGGCGCTTCTCCTTCTGATGTTGAAGAAGGTATCTGTAATCCTCTGGAAGACGCTACAGATGGCATTAGTTTCACCAAAGAGCAACGTTGTGAAGCGCGTGACAATATCGGCATGCTCACTATGGAAATGCAGGAAAGCGGCGAAATCCGCCAGTTCATTGATGACATCAAATCTGCCGTCGATGGTATTACTGACTTCCCTGATAACACCGAAGACCCAGTCATTACCGAACTTGGCCGTACCGAGCCTGTTGTAACCGTGGCGATTACTGCAGATAAACTGTCTTCACCCGAACTCAAAACATTGGCAGAATATTACCGCGATAAACTGTTATCAATCCCTCAGGTACCGATTGTTACTGTATCGGGGTTTTCTACCCATCAATTGAATGTACTGGTTAAACCAGAGGCGATGCTTAAATACGATCTAAGCATTCAAAACATTGCCGATTTAATTAAATCACAATCATTAGAGTTACCGGCAGGGGTTCTCGAAGCTAAGCACACTTCTTATCAGATTCGTTTTGATAATGCGCGCAAGACAGCGGCTGAGCTGGCTTCTCTGGTCATCATAAATACCAGTAAAGGCGGAGAAATACGCTTAGGTGATATTGCCACCATCGAAGACCAATTTGAAAACCAGGAAGAGCGCGTAGAACTGGACGGTAAACAGGCAGCATTGCTCAAGATCAACAAAAACTCCAGCGATGACACCATCACCATTTACGACGCTATTAAAGGTTTTGTTGATGAAGAAAACCAGCGTCTCCCCGAAGGCACCAAACTTACCCTCACACAAGATGCCGCGAGCATTGTAAAAGACCGTTTACAGCTATTATTAAAAAATGGTTGGCAAGGTCTGTTGCTGGCGACACTAGCTCTATTCCTATTCTTCAATTTTCGATATACCTTCTGGGTAGCGCTGGGGTTACCCATCTCGTTCCTCGGTGGTTTAGCGGTGATGAGCACCTTGGGCGTGAGCATCAATATGATTTCGATGGTTGCCCTATTAATGGCAATCGGTATTTTGATGGACGATGCCATCGTGCTCTCTGAGAGTATTTCTCACGAATACAATCACGGCAAAAGCCCCAAAGATGCCGCAATTATAGGCACGCAAAAAGTCGCTCGCGGGGTATTTTCATCCTTCATAACATCGGCATTACTATTTGGTAGTTTGTTATTTATGAAAGGAGATATCGGTCAGGTGATGGGGGTTCTGCCTGTGGTGTTACTCTCGGTGCTGACCTTTAGCTTGCTCGAAGCCTTTCTCGTATTGCCCCATCATTTGAAACATTCCCTAGAGCACAGCCATAACAAAGAGAAACCGAGATGGCGTCAGGTTTTTGAGGCAAACTTCTTAAAACTTCGTGACCTTTTCACCTCACTTGCGAAAACAGCTATTACTTATCGTTATATTACCGTTGGTATTGCTTTTGCAATGTTGATTTTATCGATTGGCATGCTCGTGACAGGCACCATTAAATTTAAATCTTTTCCGGATTTAGAAGGCAATAGATTAGAAGCCAGAATTTTATATCCGCAAGGAACACCTTTAGCTAAGACCGAAGCGCTGGTTGAAAAAATCATATCTGCTGCGCGAAAAACACAGGATCAATTCCAGCAAAATGAGTCTGCGCCATTAATCAAAAATATTCAGGTCGCTTACAGCGAAAACAGCGACTCCAGTGAATCGGGTGCACATTTAGCCACGGTCAATCTGGACATTCTTGATACCGAATCACGCAATACCTCATTAAAAGATTTTGAGCCCGCGTGGCGTAAGAATACTGGTCATATACCCGGAATCATTAGTCTACAGTTTAAAGAACCTTCTCTAGGTCCTGCTGGTAGAGCGATTGAAATACAATTGAGTGGAAACGATCTTGATGAATTATCCAAAGCCTCTTACGAAATTCAAAACTGGTTAATTGGTTATGACGGCGTATCCAATATCCTTGATGATTTGCGCCCTGGAAAACCACAGTACAAAGTAAAACTGTTACCCGGAGCCTTAGCCGCTGGAGTGGATGCACAAACCATTTCCTCGCAATTACGTGCGGCTTATCAAGGCGCAAAAGTGAATGACATTTACAAGGGGCGAGAAGCGTATGAAATTAACGTCAAACTCGACAGCAGTCTGGACCAGGCATTAGCCGATTTTGACGATTTATATATCTTCTCAAAAACGGGCGAAAGCATTCCGCTGGTGAGTGTTGCGACGATTGAAGAGTATCGTGATTATGCGCGTATCGGGCATGTTAATCACAAACGTGTGGTCAATATCTTCGGCACGATCGACTCGGCCAAAGCAAATACCTCTGAAGTGTTGAATGATACCAAAGCGCGTCTATTTCCCGATTTACGAAAACGCTACCCTGATTTAAACATTGCCCTAAAAGGGGAAGTTGAGAGTGGCGCGGAAACGAATAATTCGATCCTTTCCGGGTTCTTCCTTGCACTTACGGGCGTATTCTTACTCCTTAGTTTGCAATTCAAGAATTATCGCGAGCCATTGGTTGTTATGCTGAATATCCCTCTCGCCTTAATTGGTGCGATCTGGGGACACTACATTATGGGAATCGATTTCACCATGCCGAGCATGATTGGCTTCGTCTCACTTGCCGGTGTCGTGGTGAATGATTCCATCCTACTGGTTGAGTTTGTAAAATATCGCGTCAAAGAAGGCATGGTCTTACACGATGCAGCGAGTCAGGCGGTACACGATCGCTTCAGAGCCATTTTCCTCACGTCGATAACCACCGTTGCCGGAATGGCACCACTGTTGTTAGAAACCAGCCTACAAGCGCAGATATTGATCCCTCTGGTCACCAGTATTGTGTTTGGTATGCTGACCTCGACTTTACTCGTTTTACTGGTATTGCCAGCGGCTTACGGCATTATGGAAGACATTGGTTTTATCGAATTAACCGACGAGGATGATGTTAACGAACGCGATGCTGTTGCACACTTAGGATAAGTAAACCTAACCGGCTATTAGAAATACCCCCTGTAAGTAGGGGGTGGCTTTTAATATTTTCTGATCAGCTCAATACGCTCTGTAATACCCTTTTCAACCTATCCACGGAATACGGCTTCTCTAATACGCCTTTAAAACCATACTTCAGTGGGTCAGACATTACTGGGTCGTTGGAATAGCCACTGGATACAATAGCTACAACATCAGGATCTATTTCTTTTATTTTTTGTACCGTTTCAATGCCATCCATACTGTCAGGAATAGTGAGATCGCTAATCACCACATCAAAAGGCCTGCCTTCTTTAGCACCTCTCAAATAGCTTTCCACAGCTTTATCACCATCGACTACGGTTTCCACTTCGAAATTAATCGTTCTTAACAGCAAGGTAATGGCACGTAGAATTTGTTCATTGTCATCTAAGACAAGAACACGTCCACCACTCACCTTAGGCTCAGGTGCCGTTTTCGGTACATCTTTAACTGCCGAACATGAGCCAGGCAGACTAATATTGACGGTAGTGCCTTTGTCTAATTCAGAATCTACGCGCACACGACCTGAGTGCCTTTCAATAATGGAATGCACCAAGGCCAGACCTAAGCCACTTCCGCGTTTTTTCGTTGAATAATAGGGGTCGAACAAATGTTCCAGCGTTTCTTCACTCATGCCGATCCCCGAATCGCTAATCTTTATTAGCACTTCACCTTCAGAGGATGACTCAGGTTTTACACGTTTATTCTTATTAAATAAAATCTCTACTTTTACTTCACCGTCTGTGGCCATTGCCTCAACAGCATTCAATACGACATTATGAACCGCTTGTGATATTTGCCCAGCATCAACCTCTATCTGAGGTATGTTTTCTGCCACCTCGAAAAAAGTAGAAACTTCCGTTCCAGAAACACCCAGCGCAACAGCATCTTTTACCGTTTCAATAATATTAGTGAGCTCACAGATAGGCGCTCCACCCTTAGCAAAGGTAAGCAGTTGTTGAGTTAGATCTTTTGCCCGTGTGCCTGCTTTCTGAGCATCCATAACGCAGCCATCCAACTCTCCATCGTTTTGTATGATTGGTTTACTGCCCATATAGGACAAATTGCTTAATACAACAGTGAGCAGATTATTAAAATCATGGGCAATACCAGCTGCCAATAAACCGACAGATTCCAGACGTTGTGTTCTTCTGATTTCATCATCCAGCAATCGCTTAGTGGTGACATCAGTCAGTGTCCCTGTAATCCCCGTCACTTCACCTTTTTCATCATAGGTACGACCGGCATACACTTCTATCCAGACAATTTCACCAGACTTTTTTGTATAACGAACTTCATGCGTACACGAATCTTTGTCTTGATTTATGAGAGGGATAAATTTGCTATGGTTATCAGCCCGGTCATTGATATGAACAAAATTCAAATATTTCTTACCCAGGCTTTCCGCAACTGAAAACCCGGTAATAGTCTCCCAGGCTGGGTTTAAAAATGTCCAACGACCCTCGATATCAGCCTGAAAAACAACTTCTTTTAAATTGTTTATTACGCCTTCGTACTGTCTGGCTAAAAGTTCCAACTCATTGCTAGTTTCACTTATAGTTTTGTTTTCTGAAAGATTCTGATCAAGACTACTGATCATGATTACTCCTAGTTAATTGAGTGAGATTTAACGCTTAATAGTAGACTAATTTTTGATTAAATACCGACATATTACAAAGCATGCAAATATTGCTTGCGTAAACTAAAAAACAGATCTTATTTAAGTACCTATTTTTACTCAAATAAACGGCAAGATACCAAGCAATGACCATTGGAATATACAGTCAGAAAGTTTGCGCAATCGTACATTTGGGTAATTGTTCGCTTTAGATTATTCAGCTATACAGAACTATTGCGTGAGAGAAGTAACGCTTTCAGGAGAGTCGGAGATGCACGGAATAATAAAATTCCCGGGGAATCCATGGCCCGAAGGTCATCCGTTGAAAGACTTCCGACTGGGTGTTTTACTACATGGATCAAGAGGCGACATACCCGCCAAAGCCACCTTAGATTTAAGATTTCGCTCAGAAGATTATTGTCCTCCCGATCATTTCGAAAAGATGCTAGCCGTATCAGAGGCGCAGCGAGAAGAAACGTCTAATTGGGAATCCATTAGTTCATGGCTCAATTATGGTGCTGCCTACGCAACCTCAATTGCCAGCCACGAAGACATGGTTATCGCCGACGAAGAGACAGGATTTGATATCGAATGTTTAAATGATTTTGCGCGGGTTATTGATCCAATACCTGAAACCATCTCTGACGACGATAATAACTATGAAATTCCGGCATTTCATTCGCACATCCTTTCTTGGGATGACATGGCAGATCACCACATGCATATTAAACGCAACCCGAAATCCGGATTGTATGATATTTACTGGAAAGGCAAATGTGGTAGAAGCGATATCGGCAATTACAGATATCAACACGAATTTGAGTTAGAAGTTTCAGATGTGCCCTTCGGAGGCTACTCCGGTCATAAACTAAGCTGGCAGAAACAAGCAAAAGTATCACTGGAAGAACGCGATTTAGAATTACGTTCACTGCTTAAATCACTGGTCAACAATCCCGGGAAAATGCAATTTAAGACAGGGCATTTTCCCGGGAGAGATCAATTATTACCAGATTAAAAAATCTGACACCCAGCAAACAAAACAAAGTCACCCCCCTACTTTAAGCGACTTTTTCATTTTGCTGTTTAAATGACTTAAGGAATTTATGCAAAGCTAAGCCTTTTTTTAAGCTAGTCTTCCTTTTTTTCAAAATCAGCAGGATTGGTTTTTAAATTACGATCCATCAGTAACTTAAAGAAAAAAGGCAAAAAGAATACCGCAAGGAAAGTCGCTGCCAGCATTCCGCCCATTACACCTGTACCTACTGATTGACGCGCTCCCGCACCCGCACCACTAGAGAATGCCAAAGGCACTACGCCTAAAATAAACGCCAGCGATGTCATGATAATCGGACGGAACCGCAAACGTGCTGCTTCCATCGCACCAGCCGTGGCACTCATTCCATCTTCAACCTTGTATAAGGCATATTCAACGATCAAAATGGCGTTCTTGGCAGCTAGTCCTAACAATGTCACCAGTCCAATCTGGAAATAAACATCGTTGGTGAAATCACGCAGATAAACTGCCGCTAACGCGCCGAAAGTACCAAATGGTAATGCCAGCAATACAGACAACGGCAATGACCAACGCTCGTAAAGTGCGGCTAGAATCAAGAACACCATGATTACCGCTAAGCCTAATGCCATTGCAGAGCTACCACTGGATTGTTTTTCCTGAAAAGATGAGCCGGTCCAATCGTAGGTAAAATCAGACGATAATGACTTCTTGGCAATATCTTCAACCGCATCCAAGGCCTGCCCCGAACTGACACCCGGAGCACCTTCACCCATCAATTTAACCGCGGGTAAGTTGTTAAAACGATCGATCGTATCAGGGCCCGAACTATATTCCACTTTTGCGAAGGCCGATAAAGGCACCATTTCACCTTTATTGCTGCGAACATACATGCGACCAACATCATCTGGTGTCTTTCGATATTCTGCATCGGCCGACAGCAATACTTGCCATGCGCGCCCAAATTTATTGAAGTCATTCACATAGTAAGAACCTAAACCTGCCGCCAGTGTATTAAACGCACTATCCAGTGAGATACCTAAAGACTTGGCACGCTCACGATCTACATTGATAAAAAGCTGAGGCGTTGCAGGACGCCATAAACTATTTACCCTGCCTAGACGTGGATCTTGTTGTGCCGCGCCTTTGAATTTATCCATGGCAGCGGCAAGCGCTTTCGAACCGCCCTCGCCTTTATTCTGTAAATAAAACTCAAAGCCACCGGTGCTACCTAAACCAAAAATGGCAGGGGGATTAAATGCCAGAACCAAGGCCTCTTTAATATGAGCCGTTTTTGCAAAGAGCTCACCCACCAACGCTTTGGTCGGAACATCTCTATCGTCCCAATGTTTTTGTGTAACAAACATCGTTGCAGCACTGTTTTTATAACCACCACCGAGGAAATCAAAACCGGTAAATGCCACAACATTTTCGTTATTGGGATTGGATTTGATCGCTTTTAATACTTCAGAAACCACCTTGTCAGTACGATCCAGTGAAGCGCCATCAGGCAAGAAAACAGCAGCGATGTAGTACCCCTGATCTTCATCTGGCACTAAGGAATTCGGTGTGATTTTCCACAAACCAACTGTTGCGGCAACCATCACCATGAATAACAGAATAGTGATAAACGAATGACGAATCATAAACCCTACTGTGCCCACATAACGGCGAGTCACCCAGGTAAAAAAGGTGTTAAAACCACGGAAGAAAAAGTTCGTTCCTTTGTGTTCATGTTTAAGAATCAACACACATAAGGCGGGCGTCATCGTCAATGCGACCACTCCAGACAAGGTCACCGATATCGAAATGGTAATCGCAAACTGGCGATATAATTCACCGGAAAGCCCACCTAAAAAGGCAATTGGCACAAATACCGAAACCAGTACCAGCACGATTGCTACAATAGGCCCGCTCACTTCCTTCATTGCTTTGAATGCGGCTTCGCGTGCTTTAAGCCCTTCTTCGTGCATGATTCGTTCGACATTTTCCAGCACCACGATGGCATCATCGACCACGATACCTATGGAAAGCACCATGCCAAATAGGGTTAGGGTATTGATTGAGTAGCCAAGCAATTGTAAACCAGCAAATGTACCCAGCAATGAAACAGGAACCGCCAGCGTCGGTATCAAGGTAGCGCGCCAGTTTTGTAGGAATAGATACACAACGAGAAACACCAGCAACATCGCTTCGCCAAGGGTTTTCAGTACCTCTCGAATAGAAACTTCAACAAAGCGCGTGGTGTCGTAGGGTGTTGAATAAACCAAACCATCCGGAAAACTTTCAGCCAGTGTTTTGACTGTGCCTTGTACTTCATCTGCGACACTCAATGCATTGGCACCGGGCTGTAAGAACACACCTATCAAAGTAGAAGGATTGCCGTTAATTCGCCCTCGAAATTCATAATCTTTAGCGCCCAATTGGACTCTTGCGACATCTTTTAAGCGCAGCAAACTGCCGTCATCATTGGCTCGCAGAATAATATCTTCAAATTCTTCAACGGTTGAAAGTCGACCTTTGGTAGTAATACTGTAAACCATTTCCTGATTGGTTTTGGTTGGCGACTGACCAATTTTACCCGCAGCAAATTGCGCATTCTGTTCGGTTAGCGCAACACCCACATCAGTAATGGTTAAGCCTAGTTTTGTCAGTTGATCGGGCTTTACCCAGATTCTCATGGCGTAATCTTTTGCACCAAAAATCTGCACATTAGTGGTACCGGGAATACGCTTGAGCTTATCCAGTACATTCAAGGTGATGTAGTTGGAGATAAACAAATCATCATAGCGTTCTTCGGGAGAATAAAACGCCAGTACCTGCAAGAATGCCGATGAGCCTTTGGAAACGGTAACGCCATTACGCCTCACTTCCAGCGGTAAGCGAGCATCTACCTGTTTTACGCGGTTATTTACATTCAGTGCTGCCTTATCAACATCAGCACCGATTTGAAAGGTAATAGTGATCGTACTTACGCCATTCGATGTTGAGGTTGAAGACATATACAACATATCTTCAACACCATTTATGGCATTTTCTAACGGTGTGGCAACGGTTTGCGCGGCTATTTCAGCGGAGGCTCCAGGGTATACAGCAACCACCTGAACAGTCGGCGGTGCGATTTCCGGATATTGCGCCACAGGCAAGGTTCGCATCGCGGCAAGACCGGCAATCATGATGAAGATCGAAATTACGAAGGCAAATATCGGCCGATTTATAAAGTATTGAGAAAACATCGATTATTGCTCTGAAGATTTTTTATTATTGTTCATTTGGGCAGTCTCGTTACTGGTAGATTTCTTGGTGCCATTTTCTACCGAGTTCTGCATTTCATTTTCTAATTCACTCTTTAATTCAGAGCTCATTAGATTTGAAGAATCAGTGCTTTTTTCCTTCTTTTGCACATCAGCTTGTTGCTGATTCGCTTCTGAATTATTCTTAGTCACCCCCCCACTTTGGGGCGTTTTTTCTGTAGCATCTTCGGTTTTTACTGGCGCAGATGGTTTAGATTTAGATGCCGCTTTTTCCGCTGCCGCAGCAGTCATAATCGGCATACCCGGGAAGAAGATACGCGCGCTTCCTTCCGTAACAACTTCATCACTTGCATTCAGACCAGATTTAATAATCCAGCCGTTTTCCAAATCACCATCGAGTTGCACCCATTCACCGACTTCAACCGGTCGCTGTTGAGCAACGGTCATTTCGTTACCGTCTTTACCCTTCATCTTGCCAACGACATACACATACTTGCCTTGTGGATTATCCAGCACGGCACGTTGTGGCACTACAATCGCTTGTGGGCGAATAGCACCGAGCAGGTTAACTCGAACAAATTGTCCTGGCGATAAAAGTCTTTGTGGATTATCAACCGTTGCTCGCACAGCAAAGTTACCGGTATTAGGATCGGTTTTATAATCTTCAAAACTCACCATCCCTGTTTGCGGGAGCTGTTGCCCATTACTGGAAGTTAGCGCCACCTTGAAACCCGACGCAGGGATTTTCAGTAAACCCGAGCTAATCTCTTGTTGCTGACTGATCTGTTTTGGTTCAGGAATACCGAAGTTCACATAAGCAGGATTGGTTTGAGAGATCGTCGTTAATAAACTGTCGCTTCCTGCTTGAACCAAACTGCCTTGTAATTTCATCGCGCGTCCGGCAATACCAGAAATCGATGCTTTTACATTGGTGTAATCAAGACTGATTTGAACGGTCTTTATCGCTGTCTCCGCCTGCAAAATGGTTGCTTCGGTTTGTAAGATTGCTGCTTTTGCAATTTCCAGCGCTGATTCCGCATCGTCTTTATCACTTTGGCTTAATAATTTTTTATTTGCCAAAGGAATCACGCGCGCATAATCACGTTGTGCTTTCTTTAACTGTGCCTGAGCACTACTTTTAGCCGCTTTAGCACTCACTAACGCTGCTTTGGCTTCCGCCATGGCTGCATTCAGCGGTGCGCGATCGATCGTAAATAACAGGTCGCCTTCTTTGACAAAACGACCTTCTTCATACAATCTTTTTTCGATGATTCCAGATGTTCTGGCGCGTACTTCTACCTCATGCGAAGCAGCTACCTGCCCCGTATAAGAAAAGCTCACAGGCACATCCATTGGCTTAACCACGGTGCTAATCACCTGGGCTGGAGGCATTCCACCAGGGGCAGCATTAGCCTCTGGTTTTTCACAAGCAGCTAGCGTAACTGCCAAACATATAATTAATAGTCTATTTAGTGTTTTCATGATTCTTAAGTATTTTGTACCGATCGGTATGATCGCGCATTCTTTAACGTTTGATATAGATAGTCAAGACTTATCTGGAAATAAGCGATGAAGAGGGGACTTTATCGAGCTTAAACAGCCTTTTCTAACAAGACCATGAGTATAGTAATAAACTAGTATTAATTTATGATGAAATTAGCAGAAACACAGCGCTATAAATAACGACATTGAATAATGGCTTCATTTTTCTCCTTAGGCGGATGAAATTCATTCGGGATTCAAGAATGAATTTCATCCGTTTTCAGCGGTATTGTCTCTATTGAAAAGAGCTTAATAAGCGCCTTCGCTGTAAACCAGTTCGTAGCTATGGCTGTAAATTTCCAGAATGTTTCCAAACGGGTCTTCCATGTAAATCATGCGATAAGGCTTTTTACCCGGGTAGTAATAACGCGGTTTTTCCATGCGTTTTTTACCGCCAGCAGCAACAATGCGTTCTGCCAATTCTTCGACATTCGGATCCTGTACGCAGAAATGAAACACGCCTGTTTTCCAGTATTCAAAGTTATCTTCGGGATTTTTCTGGTTTTCAAATTGAAACAACTCAACCCCGATACGATCACCTGTCGAAAGATGGGCTATTCTAAAACTCCCCCAATCTGCACCAAATACATCCGTGCACATTTCACCAATGGGACTGTCGTCCTCGACAATATCGGTTGGCTTCATGATTAAATACCAGCCCATCACTTCCGTATAAAATTTAACAGCTTCTTCCAAATTTGGTACTGAAATACCAATGTGAGAAAAGTTTCTCGGATATACGTTTTCCATCTTTTTTTCCTCTGTTTATGTTTAAGATGGCGTGATAGTACAAAGCAAAAATGATTATGTATAATTATCATTAATTATAATTTTAAGTATATATCGTAATGATAAATCCAGTTTACCTACGTAGTTTTTGTACGCTTGTGGAAGTAGAGCATTTCACGCGTACCGCCGAACGTCTGCACATGACACAGTCGGGCGTCAGCCAGCATATACATAAACTTGAAGAGCAATTAGGTCGACCACTTCTGATTCGACAAGGTAAACGGTTCACCCTCACCGATGCCGGCGAACTTTTGTATAAAGAGGCTAGGGAAATTATTTTATCGCTCTCCAACCTTGAGCAACGAGTCAAAGAAGACCACGCCTTTGAAGGAGTTGTCAGGATAATGTTGCCGGGAAGCGTGGGGCTCAAACTGTACCCTCACCTACTCTATTTACAACAGCAGCACCCTAAACTGGTGATTGATTATCGCTTTGCTCCCAATTCCGATATTGAAAAAGCCATATCCAATAATGACATTGATATCGGTTTTATGACGAGCCCTTCAAACCATGCTGACGTCAATATCAATGCGGTTGCTGAAGAAGAATTGTTGCTGGTAACACCGGGGAATTTTTTAACGCCAGACTGGGAACAGTTACTCGAACTGGGCTTTATTGATCACCCTGATGGCGCATATCATGCTGGCTTGCTGTTGGGTGCAAACTATCCGGAATTTCAACACAGCAACCAGTTTAAAAAGAAAGGGTTTTCTAATCAGATCAGCCTGATTCTGGAGCCCGTGAGCAGAGGGTTTGGCTTTACCGTATTACCGGCATTTGCGGTAGAAAATTTTCAAAACACATTACAAAATTCATTAAAAAATACGATACAGAAATCACAACTGATTAAAACCCACCGCCTTTCCAACCCGATCAGTGAGACCTTATATCTCGGTACCAATCGCAGTAAGTCTTTGCCTAACAGAGTGAATACGGTTATTGAAGAAGCAAAAAAGTGGCTATAAGTAGGGGGGTGTCAATTTAATGAAGGCATTACGTTTTAAAAGAGCCATAAAAAAGCCCGAAGACGATGCTTCGGGCTTTGTACTATCCTAAACGGATAGTGATAAAAATAGCGATAAAATAGTCTACTACCGAACAGTTAAAGCGCTTCTGGCCCAACCTGCATTACTAACTTGCCGAAGTTTTTGCCTTCTAACAAACCAATAAATGACTCTACGGTATTTTCTAAGCCGTCAATTAGATGCTCGCGGTAGTTAATTTTACCTTCTTGCAACCACTTAGACATGGCTTGGCTAAATTCATCATAACGGTCGCCATAATCATCAAATACGATGAAGCCTTGCATTTTGATTCGTTTGGTTAACAAGGTACCCATAAGCATTGATAAACGATCAGGACCTTCTGGCAAGCTAGTCGCATTGTATTGTGAAATCAAACCACATAATGGCACACGAGCTTTAGGGTTTAATAACGGTAGAACTGCATCAAATACTTTGCCACCGACATTTTCATAATACACATCGATACCAGCATCACAGGCTTTGGCTAATTGCTCAGCAAAATCTGGTGCTTTGTGATCGATACACGCATCAAAACCGAGATCTTCAACTGCTGAGCGACATTTCTTTTCGCCACCAGCAATACCAATTACATTACAGCCTTGTATTTTGGCGATTTGACCAACCATGCTGCCTACGGCTCCAGTTGCAGCGGCTACGACTACGGTTTCACCCGCTTTAGGTTGTCCGATATCCAGCAAGCCCATATAAGCAGTCATGCCCGGCATACCCATTACGCCTAAAGCGTAAGAAGGTTTTGTAGGCTCTTTGCCTAATTTCAATAAGCCAGCGCCATTAGAAATCGAATAATCCTGCCAGCCAGAATACGAAAGTATCCATTCACCGACTTCATAATCCGGGTGATTAGATTCTGCTACGCGACATACTGTTCCGCCTACCATCACTTCATCAATTGCTACCGGTTCTGCGTATGATTTCGCATCATTCATACGGCCACGCATATAAGGGTCTAGGGATAAGTACACGGTACGCAGTAGCATTTCGCCTTCTTTTGGCGTTGGTATATCTGTTTCTACAAAATTAAAATCGCTTAATTTTGGCGCCCCTTGTGGGCGAGCTGCCAATAGCCATTGACGGTTATTTTCAGCGTTTTGTTTATTTGAAATTGTCATCATTCTTTCCTCTTTTAAAGACTGCTGTTTATAGTGCAGTCACTAAGATTTTACGGCTAACTTCAGGCGTAATATCGCCGTGTTCACCTAATTTCACCATGCCGTGTTGTGTTAGCTTCTCAATCAAGCCATCAATGTCGGCTTCGCCTAAATCAACATCAGACAAACGCGTTGGCACTTGCATGGTTTTAAAGAATTCTTCAGTCAATTCAATCGCACGACTCACGCGTGAATCTTCATCACCTTCAGTAAGGTTCCAGACACGATCAGCATACTGTAATAGTTTCTCTCGCTTAGCTTCGGTACATACTTTCATTACCGCAGGTAATACGATCGACAGAGTACGCGCGTGGTCAATGCCATAAGCACCGGTTAATTCATGTCCGATCATGTGAGTCGACCAATCTTGTGGAACGCCTGCACCAATTAGGCCATTCAATGCCATGGTTGCCGCCCACATAATGTTGCCGCGAACTTCTAAATCATTCTTAGTTTCAGCGACTAATGCTTTCGGCCCTTCTTCGATAAGTGTTTGCAATAAACCTTCTGCAAAACGATCTTGTACTTTGCCATTAACGCTGTAAGTCAGGTATTGCTCCATGGTATGTACGAACGCATCGACGACTCCATTGCTGATTTGACGATCAGATAACGACAGTGTTACTGAAGGATCAAGTACCGCAAATTGAGGCTGCACAAAAGGACTCATAAATGGCAGTTTGTTGCCATCACGAGTAACTACCGAACCACTATTTGACTCAGAACCCGTTGCTGGCAGTGTTAGTACACATGCAAGTGGCAACGCCTTGGTTACCGCTGCGCCTTTAGCGACGAAGTCCCACGGATCATCACCTTCAAATAGTGCTGCAGCTGCAATGAACTTAGTGCCATCGATAACTGAACCACCACCAACTGCTAATAAAAAGTCGATATCATGTTCTTTGATTAAATCCTGCGCTTTCATCAAAATGTCGTATTTCGGGTTTGGCTCGATGCCAGAAAACTCGAACCAGGTATGCTCACTTAATGCAGCAGCAACCTGATCGTAAACACCGTTCCCTTTGATAGAACCGCCACCATAGGTCACTAATACTTTTGATGTTTTTGGAATTGCGTCGCTCAGTACTTTAATCTGGCCTTCGCCAAAATGAATTTGAGTGGTATTTTGAAAACTAAAATTTAACATTTTTTTCTCCGTATCTTTTTATGGCTATACTTAAGAAAGTGCAGCTAATAATTTTTCTGCTGCGAGCTCTGAGCTTGCAGGGTTTTGGCCACTAATCAGTAAACCGTCCTGAATTGCAAAAGCATTCCAGTCAGACACTTTTTGATAATCGCCACCACGTTTCACAAGTTCATCTTCTAATAAGAAAGGCACAACATCAGTCAATTCCACGGCTTCTTCTTCGGTATTTGTGAAACCAGTAACTGCTTTGCCTTTAACAAAAAATTCGCCATCAGCATCTTTAATATTCAGGAAGGCAGCTGGCGCATGACATACCGCAGCGATCGGCTTATTGTCGGCGAGGAAACTTTCGATGAGTGCAATAGAATCAGCATTTTCCGTTAAATCCCATAATGGACCGTGACCGCCCGGGTAGAACACAGCGTCAAAATCTGAAGATTTCATTTCTGCTAGTTTGTGCGTATTTGCCACTAATGCTTGTGCTTCTTTATCTTCATCAAAGCGTTTAGTCGAAGCTGTTTGAAAATCTTCCATTTCACTTTTTGGATCGATTGGAGGTTGTCCACCTGCTGGTGACGCTAGGGTTATCTGAACACCAGCATCTACAAATGTGTAATAAGGTGCAGCAAATTCCTCAACCCAAAAACCTGTCTTTTCTCCGGTGTCTCCTAGCTCTGCATGAGAGGTAAGTACCATTAATATTTTTTTACTTTTTAAATCAGTCATTGTTCTATCTCTTCTTTTATTTGTTAAAACTACTTTCAAAGTTAATAAGGTTCGTCTGTTATTTCGACGTTGAGTGCATTCTATTCCTCACTGATGTATTGAACAATACGGAGAAATTCAACAACACTGTTAGAATTATTGATACAATCCATGCATGGATGTGCAATTTGAACAACTTAAAAGCATGGTTGTGTTTGCTCAGGTGGTGGAGCAAGGCAACCTGACCGCTGCTGCCAAACATATTGGCTTATCCCGAGCCGTTGTGAGTTACCACATAAAAAAGCTGGAATCACAGCTTGGCGTAAAACTACTGAATCGTTCCACACGATCGATCGCATTAACCGAAGCGGGAATGGAGTATTACCAATCCTGCCGGATCATTTCTGAACAAGCTGCTACAGCGAATCAGCAAATGGAAAACCTTAAAAACGAACCCGTCGGCTTATTAAAAATCACTTGCCCGGTTAACGTCGGTTTACAGATTCTAGTGCCAGCACTCAACGACTTTCGTCGCCTCTATCCAAAAATAGAATTAGACGTGATGCTCACAGACGAGGTGGTGAATATCATGCAGGAAGGTATTGATCTGGCTATTCGTGGGGCGCCGTTAATTGATTCAGGCTTACAGGCGAGCAAGCTATCTACCTTACCTACCTGCTTATGTGGTTCACCGGCCTATTTAAAAAAGCACGGTCGCCCATCGACACCTTCAGAATTATCACAACATGCATGGGTAATTTATAAGCTCACCTCGGGGGCGATTACCTTAAGCAAAGGCGGACGCTCATACAGTGTTGCTGTCAAAGGTAGCATTAGCACCAATAATGCGGCGGCTCGTACCGCCTTTGTTGAAGGCGGGCATGGTTTAGGGCGAATACCTCTTTACGATGCCTGGCCCAAAATTAAAGCCGGTTTATTAGAAAGGGTATTAGAAGATTATCATCTCGATAATATCGATGTTTACGGTGTGTTTCCGCCGGGCAGTGCCGGATCAAAAAAGCTTCGCTTGCTGATCGATTATCTTAAAGATTACTTTATCAAAACCGACAAGCAATCCTCGCAAAATACACTGTTATCCAGTAACGGATAGGTCTATCTCATAGATAAAACGACGTTGTTAAAAAAACGCCTATAAGTGGGGGGGTGACTTTTTTATCCAGCTGATTAATTTACCGGGGCTTTTTTTAGCCCTGAGTAAGCCCACACCTATCATTACCATCAATAAACCGATTGCATGAGTCCAGCCGAACGCTTCGTCCAGCAACCATACCGCCAACAGAATAGTTACCACCGGACCGATGCTGCCAGTAATACTCATGCGGGTGGCACCAATACGACTGATCGCCTCGCTAGTAAAAAAGCTGGGAATCAGGGTACAAAAAATGGCCAATAAAAAACCTAATAGCCAAAGTTTAGGGGAAACATTTAAATCACTTAAGTCGCGGGTGCTGAAGAATTGAATCACAATCCAGATGGTTGCAGTGGACATCGCGATACTGGTAAAAATAAGACTACCTAGGCGCGTAATAAACGATTTGCTGAATATCACATATAGGGAAAAACTCAACGCAGCGCCACCGACTAAAAGCGTTCCAAGCCCAGTATTACTATTCTCCCCTGATGATTCGTTCATAAACAGAAAAGTAACGCCGAGATAACTAATAATCAGCGATGCAAACACCCGACCGGTGATTTTCTCGCCAAAGAATATCCAGCTCAGCAAAGCCACCATCACCGGATAGGTGAATAAGGTTAAGCGTTCCAGTTGAGCGGTTATGTATTCAAGCCCGAGAAAATCGAGATAAGACGCGAGGTAATAGCCCATAAAGCCCAAACCGACGATTAGAAAGAAATCGCTGGTTCTTAATTCGGCGGCTTTTTGAGGACGGGTTTTGATCGCATAAGCGAGAACCATCAAATAAAACGGCATGGCGATCATCATTCGGATCATTAAAAGCGTGGTGGCATCGATACCTTCGTTAAAGGCCATTTTTATCAATACCGACTTTAATGAAAATAAGGTGGTGCCCGCGATAGCAAAAGCTAAACCGGTTGCTATATTCCTTTTTTCAATTTGATCTAGAGTATTTTCCTGAACCTGTTCCATGTGACACCTTGTTGCTTTGCATTGATTGCAATGTACTTTCTGGATAGCTGAAATAAGCCTGAGCAAATGGAACTTGTAGGGAGAACCCGAGCATTTACACTCTGATAATTGCTGTTTTATGAAGTCTAGCAGTCACCCCCCTACTTATAGGGGGTTTTTCTAATCCTTATTTTTATATGGCATATAACCATATAGCGCGTTCAAAACGCTTATGCGTTTGCCATTTTCTGAGTAATCGCTAAAAACTTATCAACATCTTCGATTGAATGACAATGCAAAGGCGAAACTCTGATTGCGCCTTCGAGATCAAATGATTCGAGCATACGTTTTGAATACAGGCTGGTGTTCACTCTTTCAAACACTGTCACGCCTTGTTTATCGTATTCTTTAACGGCAGATGCTGGGTCTATCTTTTTAAAGTTAATCGCTAGAATCAAATCGCGTTTTGTTAGATCATCGTGATCTAAATAGACGTCGAGATTCTCCATCTCGCGCAAACCTGTAACGCCTTCTGCACCGTTCAACATTCTTGATAATAAGGCTCGCTCGTGCAGTGCAATCATTTGCATGCCTGCTGTAAATTGATTGCGTCTTGTTGCTTCTTTATGCTCTTGATCTTCTCTGGTTGCAAGACTGCAAACATAATCAATGACTTCAGTGAACATGCCGTACTGCGCTGGATCAGAACTGCCTAAGTCCCAGATATGGCTTTTCTTGCCGCTGAGTTTGTCATGTGGCAATTCTGCTGCTCGCTCAGATAGCCATGCTAACCCCATGCCGCGACAACCAAAGAATTTATACGGTGCGATATTGATGCCATCGATTGGAATATTTTTCAAATCGATGATTTCATGCGGTGCATGCTGGACAGCATCAACAATGATATACAAATCGGGTTTGATTGCTCTGGCAGCAGCTACAATGGATTCGATATCGAGTTTAGCGCCCGAAATATTCGAGGCGTAGATCACGCTTAAAAGTGCAGTATTTTCATCGACTAAACTTATGATCTCATCAACATCAACACCGCCAGTCACTGGGTTGCTTTTCGCGACACGCAGCTCTCGATTGGTACGGCTAGCGTTTAACTCCATCGCATCAAAGGACGAAGGATGCTCCAGAATAGTAGTCACTATATTTGTACCAGCAACATTTTCTGTAATGACTCGCACCATATCGAACATCACTTTGGATGCGGTGAGTGCTGTATAAACCGTGCCGCCTTCGACATTTAGCAACATCCGGAAGTCTTTCTGACCTTTATTCTGTATCCCCTGAAGGTGGACTGCCGTGTCATGCATTCGATCGAGACAATCTGGGCTAGCCGAAATTTCTGCGTATCGTTCTACCGCTTTTTTCAAACGGAAAGAGCCGCCAGCATTATCAAAAAACAAACGGCTACGACCGTTTAAATCGACATCAACATGATAAAAAGAATCTTTTACATATTGCATCGTCTCATCTGAAAACAACTCACCCGAATTTTTATTTGAATTTCCCACCAAAACACCCTCTAAACCGTTACTTTAATCATGAATACATTATTTAACACACCCCCCTACTTTTAGCCGTTTTTTTGAAAAAGGCAAATAATTAAATATTGTGTATAGATGAAGTAATCATTGTTTTGATGGTTATCTGGATATTTATATTCATTTTGAACAACCAAACAGAGAAATAGATAGGAAATATTTCAGAATAGAACGAGCTATTTCAGCAAGCGTTTAACCAAGGATAATTTCTAGATAGAGCAGACTTCACCTTCGTAGATATCCATCACCGACTTGAGTTCATCGTAGATATACTGGCGTTCCTGATCATTTAATTCAGCCAGAAACTCTGGGGGTGTTTCTGATGAAAGTTGCATTAGAATCTGATTTATTTCGAGGCAACCACGAAGTGCAATCTCTTCGATTAATTTATCCATATCAGCTTTGATAACTTCACTGCCAGACTCACTGTCTGCATTTTTTTCGTCAGCGATTTCTTTCGTCTTTGCTTCAATATGCGCATCGATACCAAATATCTCATCTGTCGAGCCGAACCAGAATTCCAGTCCTTTCTCTAAAAAGTCATCGAAGGTTAGATAATGCGTGCCATCACAAGAGAAATTCAGTCCGACAAAACCATTAACCAGATTCAAAGAACCAGAGCGCAAATACACCGTATCATCTGCAAATCGCAAGGCGAAAAACTGCTTAAAGGTATTACACACATCGGGCTTGGGAACGATATTGCGTTCAAAATAAGGGCGTTTAGGATAGGCCAGACACACTTCAGAATCGGATAGCTCATCCATGGTCAATATGCGGTAGGTATAGGGGTCATCAACGTGCCAGATTGTTACTCGACTGCTGGAATAATGAATCTGACAATGGTAAACCCCGTGCTCGGTCATTAACTCTTCGAGTATTGTCATTACTTCCTCGAGGCGTTTATCCATCTGGCTTTCGACACGGGATTGCATGAACAAACCGCCGCGAATCGCAGGATCACCCTTGATCTGACGCCATTTACGTGGCTCTTCGTAAATTTTGTCGTTGCGTGGCAATTCGCGCAGGTCGTAATCTACGCCAAGAAAACCAAGACGTTCGCCTTCCTCATTACGAATGATTTGTACGGCGGTCAATGAGGGGCGTTTCTGGTTTTTACTGATATAAGCACTGGAGAGTTCAAAATCGTCGCCGTCTCTGACAGAGAACAGGTTTACCAGATAAGGTCGTTGTGATCTATCGCGCCCTAGGTGCTCTGTAATTTCACCTTCGTGTTTAACGGTGTTACTTATCTGAATCCCATCTTTATCGAGGACATAGATGTATTTACAATAAGGCAGACTTTTCTTTGCCAAGGTCAAAAAGTCATTCAATCGCTCTGGCTTACCCATGTAAGGCACAAGATCACTCGCAAGATCAGATAGCAATCCCCCGATTAATTTACTCAGATGTTTACGCTGTTCTTTTACTGATTTCTGAACGATAGAATCCATCTAGTTGAGTCCTATTTTGCTTATTCTTGTTAGTGAGAATAGCACTTCATAGTCACTCCTCATAATTTCCTGTTAAAGATTCCTGCTAAAGATTCCTGTTACAAACTCCCATTAAAAAATTCTGATAAAAATCAGGGAACAATTTGTGAATTCAATGTGTCTTAATTCCACATTATTAATCTATTTGGGAGAAAGTCATGAATCAATCCATGAGTAAAAATATTTCACTCATATTATTAAGTAGCATCAGTATTCTTGCTGCCACGTCATTAACCGCCAAAGGCAATGAAACTGCTCAGGGCAATCAACTTTCATACAATCAGCCAAACACGGTAACGAATCCCGCTCAGATAAAATGGCTGGGCGTTTCATTAGGGCAGTTATCCCCAGCGATGCAAAGCCAGTTAGCAACACAACTTAAAAATGGCGCGGGTGTCATGATAACCGGTGTACAAGCACACTCCCCTGCGGAGAAAGCAGGACTTAGAGCGTTTGATGTTCTGACGCGTTTTAATAAAACACCTGTGACAAATAGTCAGCAAGTTTATAGTCTGGTACAGCAGAGCAATACTGGAGATGCTATCAACATTGAATATATCCGTGCGGGAAAAAAACACACCACCAATGCAAAAATAGGATCGCGCGAGATTAGTCCACAACAAAACTGGAGCCAACCATTTATGGGCTGGCCGAATGGCAATCAATTTGGTGGCTGGCCTAACTTTGGCAATGATCCATTCTGGAATTCACCACCCCGTTGGAATCATCCATTTTTTCAAAACTTTGACAGAAGCTTTGACAGAGGTTTTAACAGAGACTTCTACTCTGGTTTTGACAGGAATTTTGCAACACCGTTTTATAACTTCCCTGCTATGCCGAGCTTCCCTGATTTCCCTAAAGATTTCGGGAAACAGTTTACTGACAAAAACGACAACAACGTCCAGAGCTTTTCTCAGTCAGAATCGTTGAGCATGGAAACACTCAAAGATGGAAAAATTCATATCGAATTAAAGTCTAAAGATACGAATAACGATGAGAAAAAGTTCGTGTTTGAGGGCAAACGCGACCAAATCATCAAAGACATTCAACAACAGAAGGACCTTCCTGAAGTGCAAAAACAGAAGTTGATAAGTGCCATTCAGGGAAGTTTCTCAACGTTCTTTAATAGTTCTGATTTCACCTCTAGCCTTGATCCCGACCTGCAAAATAGTACGCAGAACAAGGAAAAGAAAAGGTTGAGCTACTGAAATATGAGCATTTAGGCTACTATTTAACGCAAGTTTATTCGAGTTAGATTTAAGTGAATAAAATCGAAAGAAAATAGCCGTCGGAGAAAATAGCTGTTCTATTTCTCCGACGGTTATTCAGTTGAAATGTAAAAACACGAGTATTTAACGAAAAGGAAATCATGAAAATAAAACAGTTAATCAAAACACTTATCTTGCCCGTATTATTGGTTTCAACTGCAGTAACGCATGCTAATGAAGTAGAAATTGTCGATGTAAAAGTCCATCAGGCAGCAAATAAAACATGGACCTTTGCGGTAACGCTTAAACATGAAGATGCAGGTTGGGATCATTACGCCAACGAATGGCAAGTGATTGCACCTGACGATAAAATTTTAGCAACCCGCACGCTCTATCACCCACATGTGAATGAACAGCCATTTACACGTAACACCTCTGGCGTAGAAATCCCCGCAGATATAACAACAGTGCGCATTATTGCCCGCGATACTGTCCATGGGCATTCTAAAACAGCGATGCAGGTAAACCTGAAAACCAAAGAAGTTAAACCAGTGATGCTGGCGCTTAAAAAGACCAAAAAGAAGAGCTGATTACAGCTTTTCTGAAGACGTTTTAATCACAGCTTCTGGCAGCATGACATCTACAAATTTATTAGTTTGATAATCAACATAGACCTTCCTCACCAGCAAATAGAGTTGGAACGCAACGACCGCAAGGCTTATCGCAATATAAAAGCTATGTAACAGCCATGGCGAATTCCAGTTTGTTCCAAATGACAAAATGAGTACTGCAACAAACGTATAAGACACGGCACCGTGCAGAAACAACAATAGGCTAGTTAGATTGATGCGATTTATCAAAATCATTATTCCTCCTAGCAAGCCCGATGCGCCGCCAGAGAACAATAGAAACTGAACCACCACTTGACTGAATGTTGTATGCTGAAAGCCACTCGTGACCAACGAGCCAAATCCATAAAATAATAAGACCGTTGCGAACAGGCCCAGCGGCAAAATAGGGTAAATAAACACAATAATCATTAGAGTCTTAAAAGACTTAATGTTGATGTTTTTTATCATAATTTTTTCGGGTATCTTTAATTTTTCAGACATTTCTAATTCCTCATTTCTGATCAAAATTTTGTGATTCGGTGACCGCATCATAAAGAACAAAAATGCAGTCAAACTGATACTTATGTGGCGATACTGTGCCGTTGACTTACTTTACAAACCAAATATGGAAGCTAAGTATTTAGCTATGTGTTTAACGATGTGTTTAAGCTAACTACTTACAAAAAACGCTAACTCGATGCCTGTTGAAAATGACTGAGTAATGGGCATTTCTGTGGAAGTTTCACTGCTCCTCTTACCTGGCTTCTCTGATCAATAGGCATTAATTCTTCTCTATAATCTAAATCAGCAGGAAGCTTCACATTCCACACTAATCCTAAATTCATGAGCCTATTCAAAACCCACCAGCCAGGGTCAGATTGGTTTTGATAAAGACCCAGCATCGCAGACCCGGGAAACGCGTGGTGATTGTTGTGCCATGACTCACCCATCGTAAGTAAACCAGCAAAGCGAACATTGTGACCTTGAACAGCGGCACCATTGACATGCCAATCTCTTTCGCCTTCATTGTGCGCGAAATAGCCGACTAGCCAGTGACCTGTTATGGAAACGACGATACGTGCTGAAATCCCCCACACGACCCAAGACACGCCACCAAAGTAGAATAAGACGATTGCCCAAGGGAGTTGCTGGAGCATCCAGGTGCTTTCCATGAAGCGATAAATACGATCTTGCTTTAAATCATCTTCTGGCAAAAACTCAGGTGCATGATCCAATTTCAAATCGCAATGCAATTGCCACCACGCATCTTTGATGATGCCGCTGCCATGACGTAAATAAGCATGACAACGCGGTTTACGTTGCGCCCAATCTCTGAGATCATGCTGATGAGTCATTCCCAACGGGCCTGCCATACCCACCAACACGCCGAGATGAACAAAGAAATACTCGAGCCATTTCGGGCATTCGTAGCTGCTGTGAATGAGGCGACGATGCATCCCTAATGAATGACCTAGGCAAACTGTGGTAGCCGTGAATACTATAAAAACAGCTAAAGCGGAGAGGGAAAAAAAGTATGCGCCACCCACAACCGCTATGAACAAATGCGAGGTATACCAGAGTGATTTTGCAGGCGCCCAAAGTACTTGCCCAAACTCGCCATTCGTCAATCTGTTTTCAGCCATGCGTGGGCTTTCTTTATGCGTTTTCATTTGTAGTTTTGTTTGATCTTTCATTGGTTTTCCTCAGTTAAATGACCGTTTTGTAATTGATTAAACCCGCGTCATCTAAACGCTCGGCAAGCTGGGGTAAATGACAAGTAGGTATCGCGGGGTAGTTGTGATGCTCAAGATGAAACAACATGTTGTAAGCAAGTGGGCTCAACCAGCGTGATCGAAGTGTTCTTGAGTCGTAATCAGAAGTGTTATCTTCGCAATCATGGTGCACACTCCATACGGTAAACATCGGTGATATCGCATGCGATAACAGCATCAACACGGTATGAATTTTTAGCGCATCAATGTCCCACCAAAACCACACGGCAGTCATCCAGAAAACGTTTAGTGCAATTTCAAATTTGATCCAGAAGTTTTGTTTAAGGCTTTTTTTAGCGCTTCGGCTTAATGCTTCTTTATGCAATTTAAGGGTAAATAAAGGCGCTTGTAACAACATGTTCCAAAAGCCTAATTTAGCGATATAACCTTCTACATCGTTTTCTTCCAAACAATGGCGATGGTGTTGCATGTGTGTGACTTGCGTGGCGCGCATTGATGTCATCATGAAAACACTCAGCAATAACATCACGACATCTGTCGCGGTTCTGGAAAGCCCCAGACAATAATGAAACGCATTATGCGAAACGCGTAAACAGGTCAGAAAAAAATAGGCGGCAGCAAATAACATCAACACCTTGTGCTGGTTAGCCGCTGCCCACATTTCTAAAATAAACCAGGGCAATGGCAATGAAATTTCTTTGGCAACTTCCCAAGGCTTGTATTTGACGAGATCTTGCCACTCATTCGTTTTTAATATTCTGTTAGTGCTCATTTGCGCCTCCCAGAAAAAGTCATGCGATGCTTGGCGAGAAACTCATAGAATTTTGCTAATAGTGGGTGCGTCTTGGGCAACTTACTAATCAATCCCGAAACTACTCGGTAATACGGTATTTTGTCCCACAGGGTGAGCATCGCTTCCAACCCGACTTGATGCACACCGCTGCCGTCTTTAATGTGGATGAGCCGCATCGCATCGTCATAATTGATGCATTCTTCCTTAAGTGCATCCGCATCATTACTGATATCAACCCAGTCGATCTCTTCGTTTTGCGGAGACATCAGCATTTGATAGCGCTGTACTTCGCGCTGGCATAATGGACATGCGCCATCGTAAAAAACACGAATGGTTGAACTGCTTATTGTCATCTCTATCACCTGTTTTATTTCGCTTAATCGTTGAATGACTCAAACAATAATCAAAAGGTTAAGGCGATACTTCTGTTCGGATAATTCAGGAACACAAAATTATATTTACATTTAAAAATCAGCCAGTTAGAAAATTCCAGAATGATAATATGGGATAAGTAAAACGAGGAGATCAGAGAAAAAAGAAAGGAAAAGACGACGAAGATAACAACAAAATAAGCTATGCAAGGTTCTTAATATTTTATCAGTGCATACAGCCTCTAGTTTTAACCATCAGCTCAGAAATTTTGGCGAACAAGCTAATGGAAAGGTAAACTACTGAAAAATGAAAGCTCTGATCAAAGCATTCGACATTTATAAGGAAAGAAAATGGATAAAAACGAAGAACGCGCCAATCATGCACTCAAGGAATTTATTCGCTATTCATCTAGCCCCTGGCGCATTGTCTGGACCAATTTTGTCGCGGGTGTTTTTAGAGGCTTAGGCGCAATCATTGGCGCGTCGGTATTTATCGCATTTTTAATTTGGTTGCTGACGTTATTTGTCGACGCGCCATTGATTGGGGAATACGCACAGAACGTAAAAGATGCCGTGATGGGTTATGTAAACGATACTAATTACAATGACGAGTTTAGTCGTCTTGGAGATACCCTAGATAGAATAGAGGGTGAACTTAAAGATAAATAAAGGCACCCCCCTACTTATAGCGAGTTTTTTATAACTTTATTACTGCACTCGTTTAATGAGAAATGACTATGCGTTTCTACGTTATTCTGCTCCAGGTTTTTCTCTAGGCTATTCTGCTGTTTGTTGTTCATATCACGACCTCTCCAGAAAGGTTTATTAGCTTCTTCCTCTGCCTGCTGTTTGCTGATGCCGATATCTCTCAAGCGGTTTTCATCGAGTTTGAGCAATGCTTTCCTACTGCTGTAGCGATCTTTATATAGAGCTAGTTGCTTTAAGTACTGATCCAAACATTCATTTAAGTTCCGCAGGCTTAAATGGTTAAGTAAGCCTAATTGTGTCTTCATGCTGTGCTCCTTTACTAATTACGTTATTACTGTCTTCATTTAGACAGTTGCTGCTATCTGTGTATTGCTACTGTTTAGATACAATAAGCGTAAGTCGAAGAGCCTTACAGATTCAAAAATCACAAAATTAATACAAGACAGATGAAAAAAACCTGATCTGTCATGTTGTTTAAAAAACAATCTGTACTGCTTAAAATCTTATAATTGTAAATCTGTCATGCTTATGTAATATTTTAGAATCAGTAAAACCAGACCATTTTCCATGAAGCTATACGAACAGTTTTCGACAGAAATTAAAGATCAAATTGAGCATGGCTATTATCAGCCAGGACAAAAGCTGCCATCGATCCGCGACATGAGCACAACCCGCGGCGTGAGCATTTCAACTGTTCAAGAGGCTTATCACTTGCTTGAAGATACGGGTATGGTGATTAGCAAACCGAAATCTGGCTATTATGTTCAGCAGCAACAGAATACCGATTTACTCCCAGATATTAGTCGCCCTGAACAAAAGCCTGTTGATGTTGCGCATTGGGATGAGGTGCTCACCCTGACGACCACCGAAAGTCATCATAACTTTGTTGCATTTGGTGGTGGCGCACCTGATATCACATTAAAAACACTCAAACCCTTGCAACGTATTCATGCTGAGCTGTCTCGTCAGCAACCCCGCTGTTTATTTGAGAATGCCAAAGGCAATGGGCTCGAAGAATTGAGAGAACAGATAGTTCGGTTGATGCAAAATTCGGGCTGCTTTCTTCACCCTGATGACATTGTTATTACCACTGGTTGCCAGGAAGCGTTGTCGCTGAGTTTAAAAGCGATTAGCAAACCCGGTGACATTATTGCGATTGATTCACCGAGTTTTTATGGCTCGATGCAAGCAATTCAGTCAAACGGTTTAAAAGTCATAGAAATACCGACGCATCCTGAAACGGGTATTAGTATGACGGCCTTAGAGTTGGCGTTAGAGCAATGGCCAATTAAAGCCATTCAACTGATACCCACGTCTAATAACCCGCTGGGTTACATCATGCCGGAAAAGAACAAACGAAAATTATTAGCGTTAGCAGAACGTTATGATTTTGCCATTATCGAAGATGATATTTTTGGCGACCTTGTTTATCAAACGCCGCGACCTAAATCGATAAAGTCTTTCGACACCGAAGGTCGTGTATTGATGTGCTCCTCTTTTTCGAAAACCGTTGCGCCAGGTTTACGCATTGGCTGGGTGGCTGCTGGGCGTTATGGCGAATTGCTTACCCATTTGAAATTTATAACCTCGTTGGGTTCTACTGCTTTACCACAGCTTGCACTCGCGAAATTTATTCAACAAGGTTATTTCGAAAAGCATTTGAGAACAGCCAGAACTCAATACCAGCGCGGTCGAGATTGCATGATCCATTGGGTCCAGCAGTATTTTCCTGAAGGCACTAAAATGACTTACCCTCAAGGCGGTGTGGGCTTATGGGTAGAATTACCGGGTGATATTGATACCTTGGAACTGAATAAGGAATTATTAAAATATGATACCGCTATCGCGCCCGGCACCTTATTTTCAGCATCGGATAAATACCGAAACTGCTTGCGATTGAATTATGCAACCGTACCTAACGATAGAATAAAAGCAGCAGTTAAAACGATTGGAGAGCAAGCAAGCTTAATGCTAAAAAAGTAGAGTCCGTTTTTCCCACGCATAAGCGCATAAGCCGGCTGATTACTAATTAGCTAAGACCCCCCCCCCTACTTTGGGGGCTTTTTTTTGCATTTACCTTAGTGCAATTTATCCAAACTTTATCCAAAATTTAATCGAACGAAAAAAATATTAAAAAATGTTTTCGATTTATTGAAACTATTTTAAGCTCGCATTGTTATATAAAGGTCAATACATAAAATCATTTCAAAGGATTGAATGAATGAATCAAGCTAAAAACTCACTGTTACTTTCACTTCTATTTATAGCGGCATTGCTGATCAGCGCTTGTTCGGATAACGATAAGAAGTCAGATGAAAGCGCGACGCCAAAAGAAAGCGCAATGCCAAAAGAAGACTCGACGCAAAATGAAAGTGCGACACAAAAAGAAAGCACTCCGAAAAAAGAAAGCGTAGCCAAAGTAGAAAACGCCACCATTAGCGGCAGCGTCAATTACAGTGAAAGTGCGACACCACCGGCAGAATCTAAACTGTATGTGCGGTTAAATAATGTCTCACTTGCCGATGCTTCTTCAGTCAATATGGAAGAGCTTGTTTTCGATCTTTCGGATCTTAGCATTCCCGTTAACTATGAATTTAGTTTGCCAAAAGACCAATTGAAGGCGAATGAGCAATATGCCGTTCGTGCTGAAATTCGTGGAAAAGATGATGGCTTGCTGTGGACAACCGATACCAATAACCCAGTTGATGCAGCAAAGACCTCACAAACCCTTGATGAAATCATGATGATAGAAGTAAAACCAGTCACTGCAGGAGATAGCATTCTGGACCTCATCAGTGTCGTCTGGGAAGTCAACAACATCAACGGCACAGGCGTCATTGCCAACTCGAAAACTAATCTAACGTTTGCTGCGGACGGCAAAATAAGTGGGCTTTCTGGCTGTAATAACTACTCGGGAGATTACAAAATACACAATGGAAAGTTAAGCATAGGCAAATTAGCGGTAACCAAAAAAGCCTGTCAGCCAGAAGTAAACGGTCAGGAAATACAGTTCTTGAATGCGATCGCTTCAGTGGATGATTTTTCTTTCAACTCAGAAGGCTTTTTAGTATTGAAAGGCAACAACGACAAAACGATAACGGCACAACGCCCTTGATATCGCGTTTATTAATTTGGTGTAGCTTAATTGATGTGACTGAATTGATGTAACTGAATTTGATAGAACAAAAAACGAATCGATAGATCAATAAAGAAAAAAGTGCCTCAAAGGGGGGGGGTGTAAATAATTTGACACCCCCTGGCTTGGCTTTGGGGCACTTTTTTATTCCAATGAAATGCACTGGTCTTTAAGCTTATCTCACAGCGGTTAAACAACTGCTACTTCGCGGCTATACCAGAACTATTCGTTAACCACCCGTTGAAACCCACCAAAGATAAGGCGGCTACCATCAAACGGTATTGAGCCTTCCTGCATATCCATACGTGGGTCTTTCATGACTTTTTCCATACCTGCATCCCTGACGTCTTTGGATGGCCAGACAATCCAGGAAAAGACCACGGTCTCGTCTTCTTTACATTGAACCGCCATCGGAAAAGAGGTGAGTTCACCAGAAGAAACGTCGTCACCCCAGCATTCCACGACGTTTAACGCGCCATATTCTCTAAATAGAGCCGCTGCTTCGGTGGCGTGTTGTATATAGGCGTCTTTATTTTTATTCGGGACTGCCACGACAAATCCATCTACATAGTCCATATCACTATCCTCAAATCAATCATCGAAATTAACTCATCGAATGCAAACCTATGATATTACCTTCGGTATCCACAATCAGTGAAATAAACCCAAATTCTCCAATAGACATTTTCGGCTGTTGGATTTTTCCACCAGCACCAACCACGCGTGACTCTTCGACACTGCAATCATCACAGGCAAAATACACGATGGTGCTATTGCCACCAGCAGGGAAGCCATCCATTTTCACCAACGCACCCGACGCACCATAACTTTCCATATCAGCCGGAAAGGCCATCATTTGCATATCGTCTTCAGAATTTGTTGGGTCTTCAAGATTCTCGAGCTTTACCGCGAAGACTGTCTGATAAAACTGTGTTGCTCTGGCGATATCATCGACATAAATCTCAAACCAGCTAATTGGATTCATCGGCATAGTTATTTTCTCCTTAATATAGAATGCATTACGGTGTGTTTTTTAAAAGCTACCCCCCTACTTATAGCAGGTTTTTTAACACTACTTAGGATTGAGCAAAGATCAATGATGCTTTTTTTGCGTCTTGCGATAGTTACCAGGCGCCATTCCTGTGATCTCTTTGAAGGCGGTATAGAAATTTGATTGTGAAGTGAAGCCCGTTGATAAGCCGATGGATAACACCGACGCGTTAGGCTCATCAATGAGTAATCGCTTTGCTTCAGTAATTCGATATTCCCTCAACAGTTGAGAAAAACTCTTTTTGAATCGTGTGTTAATTAATTCGGACAATTGATGGTTGCTGATACCCATTTTTTCAGCAAGCGAAGCTAGACTCAAACCATCTTCTACGTAGAGCTTTTCTACTTCTAGCAGTTGGCGTAATTTAAGCACCAGCGCTTCGCTATCCAGATTATTCAGCGTACTGGTAGCGTATGCCGCTTCCGCTGCTTCGGCGACTTCCTGGGTAATGTCGGGAAAACGTAATAAGGTGAAAATAATCACCACAAAACTCAGGCCAAGCAAACATGCATAACTCGTGTAGAAAACGTAATCGCTGATAAGGGGCATTAACACACCAATGATTAATACCAGAATAGCGAGCAAGCCAATTGCGAATAGCGCCAGTAATTCTAATTTAAAGCGTGAGCGTTGTGCTCTTAAAGAATAAATACTGTAAGCCAGCCACAACACATAACCTGTACCAAATACAAAGGCGAAAAGTTGGGCAGTACTTGAAGGTATCAATAGCGAAATGAGCGCGGGCAACAAATGCAATAACTGTATCGGTTGGTAGCTGTTTTCTACCCGTAAAACATCTCGGATAAAAAAGTAAAAAGCGGGCGACACGATAAACAGTAAAAAGACATAAAACCGGGAATTCACCATATTCCCCTGATTCGCCAGAAAATCATAATGAATCAATTGCATCGACGCTAAACCCAATAGCAACACAACGCCTGCAGCTTTGGATAGCCACTTACCTTGATAGTGATTGGTGTTGGTATCCAAATGCGTGAATATCAACACCAGCGCGCTGATTACTGAGAAACCGCAAAGTAGAAAGGTCATTGTATTGATCATGGTAAACATGAGGATAGTTTACAGTAAAAGCTTCTGCAAACTCAGTGAGTTAGCCTAACGGTTATTAATCGTTTAGTGCAAAAACTCTTCTCATAAACGTATGGATAAAAAAAGGGGCGTGACTAATAAAAATCACACCCCCCTACTTTTAAGCACTTTTTTTATCTTTATTTAGATCATCAAATAAAGATATCAACCTACTTGGTAATGATTTCAGGCCCCATAAACATCGTTGGCAACCATGTTGAAACAGATGGAACGTAAGTTACGATGATCAGGAAGATGAACATAATCAACAACCAAGGTGCTGCCGCTTTAACCACGTTGAGCATCGACATGCCTGCAACTCCGGCGGTTACGAATAGATTAAGCCCCACTGGCGGCGTGATCATACCGATTTCCATATTCACCACCATGATAATTCCGAGGTGAATCGGGTCTATACCCAACTCTATCGCAATCGGGAAAACCAACGGAGCAACAATGATAAGAAGCCCTGATGGCTCCATGAACTGACCACCGATAAGCAATAAGATATTTACAATAACCAAAAACATAATCGGACCGAAACCGGCAGATAACATGGCTTCGGTAATCATTTGTGGAACACGTTCTTCGGTAAGTACGTGCTTTAATATCAATGCATTCGCAATGATAAACAGCAACATGATCGTCAATTTGCCCGCTTCTAACAGACTCGTCTTGGTATCTTTATGCCAGAAAACCGAAAGACCACGCCATAACAACATGACTCCGCCTTTACCTTTAGATTTAAAAGGTCCCATGTCTTTATAGACAAAGTTAGCAATCAAGAATGCATAAATAGCTGCAACTGCTGCAGCTTCTGTCGGCGTAAAGATGCCTCCGTAGATACCACCAAGGATGATAACGATCAGCATTAATCCCCAGATTGCATCTTTCGCGGCAGAAACTATTTCGCCCCAACCAGCCCATGGCTGTGAAGGTAGGTTTTTCCAGCGAGCGACAATATAAATACCAATCATCAACATTCCGCCAGCCATCAAGCCGGGAATAACACCAGCGAGGAACATTCTTCCCACCGATACGTCAGTCGCAGCGGCGTATACCACCATCACGATTGAAGGCGGAATAAGAATACCCAAAGTACCCGCATTACAGATAACGCCCGCAGCGAATTCTTTGGTGTAGCCTACCTGCACCATGCCTGCGATAACAATAGAACCTATTGCCACAACCGTCGCTGGTGAGGATCCTGAAAGTGCAGCAAACATCATACAGGCAAAAACAGATGCCATTGCCAAACCACCGCGGAAGTGACCCACCACAGCAATCGCAAAACGAATAATTCTATGCGCCACACCACCGGTGGACATAAACACCGAGGCTAAGATAAAGAAAGGTATCGCGAGCAACGTATAGTGCCCTTCGAAAGCCGAAAATAAGGTCTGCGCAACCGATCCTAAAGATGCATCGGAATGAATGAGTAAAAATATGATACTGGAGAGACCCAGTGAAATAGCAATCGGTACACCGATTAGCATGAAGCCGATTACCATCAGGAAAAGTATTAAAATATCCATTAGTCTTTTCCTCCAGCTGCTTCGTTCTCAAGTTCTTTTATATCGTCTTCAACTTCGTGAGCGGCTATCAATTTATTGACATCTCCCTGATAAATTTTCCAACCCACCTGCAAATAGCGGAAGGTAATTAAAGCCATGCCCAAAGGCAGAGCCATATAAGGAATAAAGCGAGGTATCTTCTCGTACTTCTCTCCTTCATTAAGCCAATCAGCCAAAAACATAAACATTTCCGGCATCGGAATGTCCTGGGTTTCTAACCAGGCTCGTTCAGTAATAAATGGATACCAATAATCCCAGGAGCCAATTAATAACAAAATGGAAAATGCCATACAAGAAGCCCAAGCCAGTAATGCCAGTACTTTACGAGCACCCGGTGAAACCGCATTGATGACGACATCTACGCCTATATGTATATGTTTTTTAACGGCGTATGAAGCGCCCATAAGGACCAACCAGGCAAATAAGAATACGGTTATTTCCAAGGCCCATAAAATATTGCCATTAAAAATATACCGCGCGATAACATTCGCAAAAGTGATTAGTGTCATCAAACCCAAACATATTGCTATGCTGGTTTCTTCGATACTATCCACTATTTGTCCGATCTTTGAAGTCGGCTCAGGAGTCATAATTGGACCTATGATTTTGAGAGTGAGAGAAACTAACTTTTTATAAATAGTTTTATAAAAAGGTTGATTAAAATTTGATAAAACAACGGCCAGATATACTGACCGTTGAGTAACTACATTTATCTACAAAACAAACCTTACTTTTGGTTTGCTTTTAAAGCAGCGTTCATTAAGTCTTCGCCTATGTCGCCTTCAAACTTCTTCCATACTGGCTTCATTGCATCAACCCAAGCCTGACGTTGCTCAGGGGTTAAAGTACGAACTTCACCACCTGCTTTGATCACGTTAGCTTTATTTTCGTTATTCACTTTCGTTGATTCAGCGTTACGTGCTTCTGTTACTTCTTTTATGATAGTTGCCAGTTGAGTACGTACATCATCAGGAAGTCCATCCCACCACTTGCTTGAAGTTACTAATAAATAATCAAGAATACCGTGATTGGTTTCGGTTGTACCATCTTGTACTTCGAAGAATTTCTTACCGTAAATATTCGACCAGGTATTTGATTGTCCATCGATTACTTTGGTTTGTAGTCCACCGTACACCTCTTTAAAAGACATTTTTTGTGGTGATGCGCCTAGCTGCTCAATCTGTGCAACTAATACATCAGAAGCCTGTACACGGAACTTTAGACCTTTCGCATCTTCCGGCTTAATTAAAGGCTTATTAGCAGAAAACTGCTTCATACCGTTATGCCAAAAAGCCAAACCTTTAAGACCACGACGAGTCATTGAATTCTTTAGCTTCTCACCATCTTCAGAGTTTTGAAAACGATCAACTGCATCAACATCTTCAAATACAAACGGTAAATCAAAAATACGGAATTTCTTCGTGAATTTTTCAAATTTTGATAATGACGGCGCTGCTAATTGAACATCACCATTGAGCATCGCTTCTAATACTTTATTATCATCATAAAGCGTTGAGTTTGGGAAAACCTCCATACATGCTTTGCCATTCATCTCTTCATTGACGCGTTTTTCAAGAAGGGTTGCTGCTATGCCTTTAGGGTGCTTATCAGTATTGGTAACGTGACTGAATTTGATTACCATCTCGCCTGGATCACATTTTGCCTGTGCTACTGAAGTTGTAAGCACCATCGCTGATGCAACGGCTAAACCTAATAATGCTTTTTGCATGTTTTTCTCCTATTGAATAAAATTATTTTTCTCTGAACAAAAAAATGAGTTCAGGTTTTATATAGCACAGAGTGTGCCAACTTTCGCTACTGGAAAGTGCTACTTGTGTTTGATAGATAACTGCCTGATTCGTAAGAATTTAGTTTTTACGAAATCTCAATTTATCCCTATGTGGTATAAATTATAGTAGTAAAACTGGCGAATGTTCGCCATCCACAGAAAAAAATAGGCGGAAAACCGCCTATTTCAACCTGTATATCAGAATGATTATTTTGTGATAGCGCTTTTAGTTAATTTAAATAACTTTTTCGCTCTAAATCGAACTTTACTAATTTATCGGACAAAGTTCTTCTGGGTAGCTGCAGCGCTTCCATGACTTTAGCAAGGTTACCTTTATGCTCTATGAGCGTTTGCTCAATCACACTTTTCTCAAACCCAGCCACCTGTTCTGCGAGGCTTAAACCTTCCTCTGAAGCATTCGATTGCATGATTTCCTGAAGCTCAAACCCAACACTCTCACCCAATAACACATAGCGCTCGGCAATATTTCTTAATTCTCTGATATTACCCGGCCAGTCATGCTCTAACAGTACTTTCACCGCTTTAGAGTCGAGTATAGGCATTTCTCTTTTGGTTCTCGCCGTTGCCACTAATACAAAGTGTTGAAATAGCATCGGTATATCTTCGCGTCTTTCGCGTAACGGTGGCAGCTCTAGTGTGACCACATTCAAACGGTAATAAAGATCTTGTCGAAATTCATTTTTTTCGGCGGCAGTTTTCAAATCAACTTTTGTGGCTGCTAACACACGAATATCCAGAGGTAAGGATTTGTTTGAACCTAAGCGCTCGATACTTCTTTCTTGCAATACTCTGAGTAAGGGCACCTGAGTTGTAAGCGCCATGCTTTCAATCTCATCCAGAAATAAGGTTCCGCCATTTGAATGCTCAAATTTACCAATGCGTTTCTGTTTTGCGTCGGTAAACGCCCCTGCTTCGTGGCCAAATAATTCACTGTTGAGCAATTGCTCCTGAATCGCACCACAATTAATGGCGACAAAGTGATTATCACGACGCTTACTTTGCTCGTGCAATGAACGGGCCACTAATTCTTTGCCGGTTCCGGTTTCACCCATGATCAATACATCGGTATCTGCATCGGCAATTCTTGTAATCATTTTGCGCAGTTTTAGTATCTTGGGTGCTTTGCCAATAATTCTAGGTCCAAGATGGTTCTGACTGGCTAACTCTTCTTTTAACAAGCGGTTTTCTAAGCTTAATTCGCGTTGATTAAGCGCTCGATTGATCTTATCCACCAATAAAATATTAGAGAAAGGCTTCTCAATTAAATCATACGCACCTTTACGAATAGCATTTACCGCGGTGGAAACATCGGCATGACCGCTGATGAGGATAACGGGAAGTTTGGGGTCTATCGCCAAACTATGGTCTAAAAACTCCAAACCATCCATTTCGGGCATACGGATATCACTTAAGACCACCCCGTTAAAACTTGTCGATAACAACGGCAAGACCTCTTTAGCAGAACTAAAGGCTTCCACTTTTATATCAGCAAGCTGTAATGTCTGCGAGATTGACTGCCTGACAGTCTCTTCGTCATCGATAAGTAATACGGTAGGTGAATTCATAGTTAAAAATCGCTTTCAGTCTGCGTATCAACCGCAGGTAAACAAAGTGTAAATAATGCACCACCACCTTTACGATTACGAGCATCAAGTGAACCATTCATATCTTTTACCAGATTAAATGATATAGACAAACCAAGACCCAGCCCCTTGGAGGTGTGCTTTGTGGTGAAAAAGGGTTCGAATATTCGAGATAAATTACTTTCTTCTATACCAGTGCCGTTATCACTAATTTCAATACAATATTCGTGATTACATGCCTCACCGTTGTCTTTCAAAACCTTATCCGCTGAGCCCTTTTCTGTCACATCAATCCATACATTTCTCTCGGATTTCTCGCTGGTGGCAGAAATAGCATTACTGATGAGATTAACCAATATCTGGCTCAACCAAACCTCATCCGCCAACACCATTTTCTTGGGGTCATGAGTGTTGATTTTGTAATTTATATTGGTGCCACTGCTGACAATTTTAGAGTTTACGATAGCGATCGCTCTGTCAATTGAGGCATCTATATTCACTGGCTTTAATTGGCCTTTGCTTTTACGCGCAAACGATTTTAGCTGACCTGTAATCGCCGCCATATTCTCAGTAAGTTTGGTGATTTCAGTGAGATTTTGACCGACCATATCCAGTCGATCTTTTTGTAGAAACTGACTGGCATTATCAGCATAAGCCCTTATCGCAGAGAGCGGATTATTGATCTCATGCGTAATGCCTGTAGAAAGCTCTCCTAGTGCAGCCATTTTTGCGGCCTGGATTAAATCTTCCTGAGACTTTTTTAACGCCTGCGTTCTCTCTGCCACTTTGTTTTCTAATTCTTCAGTCGCCCGCTGTTGAAAATCTTTTCGCTGGTTTTGTATTTTCATTAGCAGGCCAGCAAGTGCTGTTACCAATAAAATCAAAATGGCACTGATCAGCATTTTTCTGGAAATTGCTTTTTCCGCTATCGAATAATCTGACAACACCCTGACATCCCAGCCAGCCATATCCATGTTTTTAGTTAACATTTGGTATTTTTTATCGAGCAGTTTTACGATTTGAAAGCCTTCGTCTTTCAAATCGAAACTCTCTTTATTCAGCGTTTTGATATCTTTTTTATACTGGTAGCGTTTATTTCTTTTAACGACACTCAAGTTAACATCGGATATCGCATTTAAATCCCATTCACTTTTGCTGCTTAAAAATATGATGCCGTTATTGTCTGTCACAACAAAGTCGACATTAGCCGCGGTCCAGTTAAAAGCAAGGTCACTCAGCGGCACTTGCACAACCACAATTCCAATTACTTTTTTATTCACTTGAATAGACCGGGCGAAGAAATAATAACGCTCGTTATTTTCAGTCTGCGAGGTAAAGTAACGCCCTAGAATATTGTGCTTTGCCTGAGCAAAATAAGGCCAATCTGAATAATCTTTATCGATGAGTGAATTTTTATCAGCCCAATTACTTGACGACACCACCTTACCCACAGAATTCATCAAAAATATCGTCGTTGTCCCTGATATATTATTGATATGCTCCAATGAGAGATTGATGCTTTCCTGACCACGTTTAAATGGTTCAGTAGACTCAGTGGTTTTCAAAAAATCTATTATTTCATTATTACTAGAAAGCAAAGAAGGCAGATATAAATGTCTTCCAAGCGTAATTTGAAGTTTATTAACGATCAGCAGAAGTTGTCTTTGAAGCGTTGTTTGCAGTTCCGTCTCAGCGCTTTTTTTGGCGTAACTATAGGCTGTCATCAACGCCAAAGAGGCGAGGATAATTCCAAATAATATAAGCAATCGGGGAGATTTAACGGACGATGATTTAATGTTTGATTAATCCTAAAATACTATTAGTCGATATCTGCAATAAAAATCAAGCATACAATAGCATATATAATGATGCTTATTTAACCGAGTAACAAACCCCAATAATAAAAAAAACGCCTCAAAGTGGGGGGGTGTATTTTAGCCTTTAAAAATAGTGTTTATAGATGCTGAAGATTACAAACCTGCTTAAGCAACTTTTCCTAATCAGGCTTTATAGGAATTCAAGCTAACTATTTTTTCATCCTTATTTTCAAGTGACGATTCAAGATTGAAATACTTTGCGTATTCCTGATAGCTATCCGTATGGCTAGTCTCATCGTGTAATGCTAGATATACTTTATTTCTTCCGCGTTTTTTCGACAGATACAGCGCTTCGTCTGCCCTGTCTAACCAGCTCGTTGCGTTTTCATCTTTTGCGGGAATTTCAGTCACACCGATGGATACCGTCAAATCGTATTTTGCCAGAGATGGAAAAGCAGCTACCTTCTCTCGAATAGACTCAGCCAGTTTTGCAGCACTGTCTAAATTTGAGTTGTACGCAAGAACGACAAACTCTTCGCCACCATAACGGTACACAGAATCAGAGCTTCGAATACTCGCTTTAATCAGCTTGGCAAAGACGGCTAATACTTCGTCACCTTCTGCATGGCCAAAGGTATCGTTGATTTTTTTGAAGTGATCAATATCCAGAATCATAATAGAAACCGTTTGATTACTTCTGCTGAGACTGGCACTTAAATCATCTAATTTTTCATTAAATGCCAAGCGGTTTTTAACCCGCGTTAAGCTATCAATAGTTGCCAATTCAAACAATAGACTCTGCTGGTTTTCTGATTTAGACGCACCAAGATATAGCAAGATATTCAACAAGATAAGCGCCGGGTAATAACTAACAAGAAACTCGGTCGTTATCTGGTCTATGACAATCAGCGTAGAAGCTAAAGACAATAAGATACTAGAGGCTAATGCGACGGTTTTATTTATGGTGTAGTAACCTATTCCCACAAACGCAAAAATCCACATAAAACTATTGATGCCTTTTACCGAAACGATAATCAACATAAAAATGGAGCTAATACCAAACACGACATAGTTTACATACTGAACTTTTTTACGGCGCCAAATGCTAATACTTAAAGAAAGCAGTAATAAAGATATAGCGAGGTCAAACATACCTATGACGAAATCATTCGTATAAAACCGATACATCGACATTGGGAATATAATGAAAAAAGCAACCGAAATACCATAGAAATAGTATCGCGAGTCTAGATTTTGTATCTGGTTTTGACCCAGAAACATCTCTAGATTTGTTTTTTTTGTTTCTAATGGCATAGCATTCAATTATTTTTAAAATAGTTATCTATTAAATACAATGCAATTTTTGTGCCATGCAATATATTGGCGATAAAAGCACATCTAGCTATGCATTTGAGACACACGTGACAACTTTATGTGGACATTTTTTGACATTGTAGAAAATAAGCAATTTATGTACACATCGTTAGATTGGCCAATCTAATGATACAAATAACTCAAAATCTAAATTAAACGCAATTGTTCTGGCATATCAGGGGGATTAAATTGCAAACCCAACCCGATCAAACGAACGGGTCGTTGACCTCTTCGCCACGCATCTGCACACAACCTCATATAGGCGTGTTTATCGGGCTTATTTCCAACCATCTGAATCGTAGTTGTTTCAAAATCATCAAATCGCAATTTAACAAAAAGTGCTTTGGGGATAAGTCGCTGTTTTTTTTGAGCCCTTTCTAGCCTAACCAACAATTCAGCATAGATTTTAGCAAGCTCTAGCAAACAACTTTCCAGATCAGGTAAATCCTGGGCAAAGGTATCTTCAACACTTAAAGATTTACGCACCCAGTGGGTTTGCACAGGACGAGTATCGATACCCTGACTGTATTTATAAAGTTGTTCGCCAAAACTTCCAAAGTATTGATTAAGCTTATCCAGCCCCATCTTGTTTAAATCTTCGCAGGTTTCGATATTCAATTCCGACATCCGTTTTGCAGTGACTTTACCGACGCCGGAAATGGCTTTAACAGGTAACGCTTTAACAAACTCTTGAACATCATCCGGTGTTATCACTTTTTGACCGTTGGGCTTATTCCAGTCACTCGCTACTTTTGCCAAAAATTTATTTGGAGCAACTCCGGCTGATGCGGTTAAGCGTTGAGTATCGAAAATACGCTCGCGAATCTGTTGCGCAATCAAGGTAGCGCTGCCGCCACAATGGCTTGATTCACTGACATCAAGATAAGCTTCATCTAACGATAATGGTTCGATTTGATCAGTGTAATCTTGAAATATCTGATGTATTTCGCCGGAGATCTGTTTATAAAGATCCATGTGCACAGGGGTGGTAATCAAATTCGGGCATTGTTGAAATGCCCGCGACATCGGCATCGCTGAATGTACCCCGAACTTTCGTGCCTCGTAATTACAGGCTGCAACCACCCCCCTACTTTGAGGGCTTCCCCCAACAGCGACCGGTTTTCCCTGTAACTGAGGATTTTCACGGACCTCTACCGCTGCGTAAAAACAATCCATATCAACATGAATGATTTTACGCATCATAGAACGATTTAAACCGTCTTCAGTGGACACTTCCTGTTCCAGAAATATCGGTGACGTCAGCATCCACAAATAAACGCTTAACATCGATGCTATCGAGTGTGTATTGCGTATTACAGAATTCGCAATCAATCGTTATTTGCCCTTGCTCCTCAATGATTGAGTTTGCTTCCTGCTCACCTATAGAGCGAATTGTATTATCAATTTTTTCATTAGAGCAGGTGCATTCGAAGCGTAGAATCTTATCTTCGTAAATCCTAAGATCTTCCTCGTGATAAAGCCTATGCAGCAAGGTTTGTGAGCTTAAATTTAGCAACTCTTCCTTGGTAATCGTATCTGCTAAAATAGTGGCGTGATTCCAGCCTTCGTCTTGAATTTCTGATGACTCTGAAGGCAAACATTGCAACATCAAACCCGCTGCACGGGTGTCATCGACAGCTAGCCACAAACGGGTTTTAAGCTGTTCCGATTGAGCAAAATATTCACTAAAAGACTCGGCAAGAGACTCACCTTCCAACGCGACAAGACTTTGATAGCGCTCGCCTTGTGACGCATTAGGCTCAACACTAATAACCATCGTCGCCAAGCCCTGATCTTCTGCTACAAATAAATCCTGAAATTTAGCATCATCGGCAATCTCACCATGCCAGTTTGCCATGCCACGGATTGCACCATCGGATGTGGCTTGTACGACAAGCGTGGAAACAGGCATCGCTCCCCGAATTTGTAATATCAGTGAACCATCAAATTTCAACGATTCTGCCAATAAGCTGATAGCAACAAGTGCCTCGCCTAATACCTGTTTTACAGGTTCGGGGTATTCAGCATTATTTAAGATTTCTCGCCAGGAAGAATCAAGTGATACCCACTCGCCGCGAACGTGTAAATTTTCTAATTGAAAACGATGAAGTGAATCCGACATGAATCCGTACCTTTTTTGCAAAGGACAATTCTAACGCAGATAGAAGAAATGGAGAACAATAATGATACAAAAAATAATAAAAACGAAATATAGGCTTCGAAACTCAACGCCCAAAAATCTTAGATAGATTTGATTAAATTAAACTTTTTTACCTGGGAAAACCGCTACTTTATTATCTTTTTGTTGATAACTTGATCCGACAGAAATTGGAGGTCTGCCTTTCTTCGCGGCATACATTCTCTTATCAGCAATATCCAGTAGCACACTGATTTGATTACCATGAATAGGATATGCCGATAGACCGATACTAGAACCCACTCGCACGCGGATGCCTTCAATATTCATCGGTTGAGCAATAATGGCTGCAAATTTTTCAGTCATATTTTCCGCTTCACCAAGGTGATCTTTATCCATCATCAAACCGATAAGGTATTCATCACCACCTAAACGGGCAATGTGATCTCCTCTTCGGATAGCCAACTCTAAGCGCTTTGCTACAACCTTTAAAACCTTATCTCCAGCGGCATGACCATAAATATCATTCACTTGTTTAAAGCCATTAAGGTCCAGGAACATAATCACTAGAACTTTGTCTTTCTCTTCGGCCTCTTTCATTGATGCTTCAAGCAACTCAGTCATATAACGACGGTTGGGTAGGCCCGTCAAAGGGTCATGATTTGCTAGATATTCATTGTCTTTTGCTTCTTCGGTTTTCTTTTCTAAGGCATGAGTCAATGCTTCTTGTAAGAGATAATTTTCTCTTATAAATTTGTCTCTCATTAACCTCGCTACAATACCAATAACTACAGCTGAAGTTACAAAAAAGAGGTTAGTTATTAACTCGAATATTGTTAATGAAAACTCTGGTGCACGAGTATAATTTTCAATATAGAAATAACCACCCATTACAATAAAAGTTACAACTAAAGAAGCACTAAATTTTATATAGGTCCAAGAATAAAGAGTCATGATGATTAAAACTAAACCAACAAAATATACAGAATAAGCATGCTCATGGGGCAATGCTTTATAGACCATGTACTCAATCCCTAATGAAGTAGTCAGAAATATAAAAGAAAGAACGTAATCTTTATACTTATAAAACGAAGGATGATATGTAGAAAAGTAAGTAAACACTAAAGCTACCAGAACTAATAATCTGGTACTCACTACTTCATTGAAGGCAGAAGGTATCGCCCAAATATCGACAAAAACAAACACAATAAAAAGCAATGCGCTTAATATTGATAGAGTCTTTGTTGAATCAATTACTTCATTTTCAGAGTAAAACTGAAACTGAGTTTTGGGTTTCTTAAACATTGAATGCTCGTATTTTTATTATTTTATAGCTTTATATTAAAAACTATTGTTTATATTTAGTCCCAAGAATAATTGAAAACCCATACAAATCATAACTTTTCTGACTAACGGCTTTTCAATAAAGCTATTTTATTTTCTTAAATGTAAAAACAAATTAACTCCTGTTGCTTCACTGTTTACAGAAATCTTATCCCTATCTATCATCGCTTTTAGTGCAAGCTCAATTAACATCTCTTCATTTCTATGATTGAGATACCAATTTCCATAGACTTCCATTTCATTTTTTCCAGGATTGCTAGTAGAGAAATTTCCAATAACCATTTCACCACCTTCCTCTATAAATTCATACATTCTGTGAATTAATCGTACAAACAATTTATCAGAAAAGTAATCAAAAAGGCCTGAAGACCAGATTAAACTATATTGCCTGTCTGGCTTTAATCTAAACGCATTACGATTTATAAAGTTAATGTTTTGATAGAAATTGTCGCAAACAGCAGAAGCATAATCTATCGCTGCGGCATCCATATCAACACAATCTATATAAACACCTGTTTTATCGTTATTCAGGAAAAACTCATTAACATCTCTACAAGGACCACTGCCAAGGTTTAAAATATGTGTGTTTTTACTAGGTTTATTTAGATTTCTTTTTTCGTTTATTAGGTCAATGAAGTAATCTTTTCTATTTCTAACAGCAGTAGACGAATCTGCTTCGTGATAATAGCAGTCCCATTTCTGAAGAAATGGGTCATCAGAAACATGCTTTAGGTGAATTTTATCTATTAGTTCATAGTCCCCAGCATACCCGTGGGGCTTCATAAAGGTGTGACCAATAATTGAATTTAAATCTAATATTGGTTTAAAAATATTATAAAGCTTAGCTTCTTCAACTAATGTAATGTTTTTTAAATTAGAGGCGATCGTCTTTAATTTTTGATAATCGTTTTTTTCAGGACCACCTTTTTTAACAATACACTCTAACTCACTTATGTATTTCGCAACTTCCATGTTCCAACCTTAATTATAAATCTATTATGGTCTGAATGTATCCAAGTCAGACGCTGATTAAATTTACACAACGATAAAGGGTATGCCTGAATCGATGATTAGCAATTAAGCTAGTTAGAAACACCTTGGTTATTGTTGTTGTAAAATCCTTTTACGAACAAGGCATTTGCTACCTATATAGTGGCAACAATGCACGAGTTTGTTCAAACCTTTAAAATCATTATTTTTATAGGTCTGATCAAGGATTTTAACCGTTGCTAAGCACTCAACTTATCTTTCAACATTTGATTCACTTGTGCAGGGTTTGCTTTGCCTTGTGAAGCTTTCATTACCTGCCCTACAAAGAAGCCAAAGACTTTATCTTTACCGCTCTGGAATTGCTCAACCTGAGCAGGATTATTGGCGATAATCTCATCAATGATAGATTCGATCGCTCCCGAGTCAGTGATCTGCTTAAGACCTTTTGCATCGATGACTTTATCAGCGGTAGATTCGTCTTTACCGCCTTCATCATTCCACATCGCTTCGAAAACTTGTTTGGCTATTTTGCCAGAGATTGTTTTGTCTTCGATGCGTTTGATTAATCCCGTTAGCATTGCTGCGTTCACTGGAGAATCATTAATACTAAGGTCTTCTTTATTTAAATGGCTAGATAGTTCGCCAGTAATCCAGTTAGCCGCGAGTTTGGCATCCGCACTTTTTGCGACAGATTCAAAATAGTCTGCCGTTGCAATATTGGCTGTTAAAACACCCGCGTCGTATTCACTGAGATCGTATTCTTCTACGAAACGCTTGAATTTAACATCGGGTAATTCTGGTAGTGTTTTTCTCACTTCTTCTAAAAACTCATCCGTGATTTCTATTGGCAATAAATCAGGATCAGGGAAGTAGCGATAATCGTTCGCTTCTTCTTTAGAACGCATTGAGCGTGTTTCGTTTTTATCAGGATCGTATAAACGTGTTTCCTGTACGACTTCACCACCCTCTTCGATTAGATCGATTTGGCGCTCTACTTCGATATTAATCGCACGTTCAACAAACTTGAACGAGTTGATGTTTTTAAGCTCGGCACGTGTTCCAAATTCTTCCTGACCTTTTGGGCGTACTGATACATTAGCATCGCAACGGAAAGAACCTTCCTGCAAGTTACCGTCGTTAATACCCAGATATTGCACAAGCTCATGAATCTTCTTCATGTAGGCAACGGCTTCTTTTGCAGAACGCATATCCGGCTCGGATACGATTTCCAGTAATGGCGTACCCGAACGGTTTAAATCGATACCTGTCATGCCTGCAAAATCTTCGTGCAACGATTTACCCGCGTCTTGCTCTAAATGTGCACGCGTAACGCCCACACGTTTAGTTTCACCGTCTTCTAAGGTGATATCGATATGACCGAGTTCTACGATTGGCTTGTCGAACTGGCTGATTTGATAGCCTTGTGGCAAATCCGGGTAGAAATAGTTTTTACGCGCAAAGACATTGCCTCTACCGATTGGCGCACCAATTGCCAGACCAAACATTGCAGCCATACGCACTGCTTCTGCATTCAAAACTGGCAACACACCCGGCATGGCGAGATCGACGACATTCGCTTGTGTGTTTGGCTCTTGTCCGTATTCTATGGATGAACCAGAGAATAATTTGGATTTAGTCGAAAGTTGGGCGTGTATTTCCAGCCCGATTACTGTTTCCCATTCCATGTTATTTCTCCCCTTCACTAACAGCGTATTTTGAAGGCGTTTGCTTGTGCCAATCTGTTGCTTGTTGGTATTGATGTGCGACGTTTAACATTTTGCCTTCAGTGAAAGCATTACCGATAATTTGTAAACCTACCGGCATATTGTTAGCAAAACCAGCCGGTACTGACATACCCGGTAAGCCTGCTAGATTAAGCGCAATGGTGTAAATATCAGATAAGTACATGCTAATTGGATCATCCGATTTTTCACCAATTTTGAATGCTGTTTCTGGTGCCACTGGCCCCATAATTACATCCACTTTTTCAAAGACTTTTTGGAAATCTTCGCTGATTAAACGACGAATTTTCTGTGCTTTTAAGTAGTAAGCATCGTAATAACCGGCTGAAAGTGCATAGGTGCCCGTCATGATTCTACGTTTTACTTCGCGACCGAATGCATCACCACGCGAACGCATATACATATCCGTAAGATCAACAGGATCTTCACAGCGATAGCCGTAACGCACGCCATCAAAACGTGAAAGGTTTGATGATGCTTCTGCTGGTGCAATCACGTAGTAAGCAGGAATAGCTAAATGCGTATTCGGCAAGCTAACTTCGACGATTTCAGCGCCAAGTTTCTTGTATTCTTCGATAGCCGCCTCGATCACTTTTGCGACTTCGCTGTTTAAGCCTTCTTCGAAGTATTCTTTAGGTAAACCAATCTTTAAGCCCTTTAACGAATCATTCAGCGTCGTTGAAAAATCTGGCACGGGAATATCAACCGAGGTTGAATCTTTCGCATCGAAACCTGACATGGCTTCTAATAACAATGCACTGTCTGCAGCCGATGATGCAAATACGCCACCTTGATCAAGACTTGATGCATAAGCGATCATGCCGAAACGAGATACACGACCGTAGGTCGGCTTAATGCCTGTAATGCCTGTGAGTGATGCGGGCTGGCGAATAGAACCGCCTGTATCTGTACCTGTCGCGATAGGTGCAAGTTTTGCGGCAACCGCAGCGGCACTTCCACCTGATGATCCACCAGGAACACGATCTAAATCCCACGGATTTTTGACTGCACCGTAGTAGGAGTTTTCATTAGATGAACCCATCGCGAATTCATCCATATTGGTTTTACCCAACATAGGCATGCTGATTGATTTAAGCTTTTCTACCACTGTCGCGTTATAAGGTGCGATGAAGTTATCCAGCATTTTAGAACCTGCAGAGGTTTTGACACCATCGGTACAGAAAATATCTTTATGCGCTAGCGGTATACCTGTTAAACCAGACGCAGAGCCGCTGGCAATTTTTTCATCTGCGGTTTTTGCTGTCGCTAGTGCTTGTTCTGCAGTCACTGTGATAAATGCATTAAGTTCGCTATCGTGGCTCGCAATACGATCAAGATAGAATTGCGTTAATTCAACACTTGAAAATTTGCCGCTTTGTAAACCGACACTGAGTTCAGCTAGAGATTTATTAATCATTTGATTATCCATACTAATGTGTCCCTCAATCCAGTACTTTCGGTACTAAAAACAAACCGTTTTCAGTCGCTGGTGCATTTTCCATGAGCTTTTCACGTTGATTGATTTCAGTCACTTCATCTTTACGCAAACGCTGCATCGCATCCTGAGGATGAGCCATTGGCTCGATATCTTCGACATTGGCCGCGTCCATCTGATCCACTAGATGAAGGATTCCGGATAGATCTTCAGAGTATTGTTCGATGCTTTCTTCTTTGATGGCGAGTCGCGCCAGAAAGGCTATTTTTTTGACTTCTTCAGGTGTCAGAGACATGTTATTACCGTGTAAATGTTGTAAGGATTCTGCTGGATTGCAGAAGCACTATTTAGTGTGGAGAAATTTAACATATAGATACGCGAATAGAAACGCGCTAAGAAAGGTTTTCTAGCTTGTTAACTGTTTAAATCAATTATGTTGATTTCCATACCACTGAAATACAAACCCTTTCCTAAGCTGAAGTTCATAGGCTGTTAATACCTATTAAAAAAAACGACCTGTAAGTAGGGGGGTGCCTTTTTGAATATCTGCAATTAGCTATCTAATTCTTTGGGTCTTAGCATCGCTGTCAGATCAGCATGGTGCATCATCAAATTCTTCCAGCTTACATCGGCATTTATTTTTACCACATTTGCGGTAGTAAATAACTTACCGTTACTTTGTTTGTATTGATGCGTTTCTGCAAAGCCACAAAGGTGTACCAATAAATCTTCCATCGCGGGGTTATGCCCCAGCAACATAACGCTGTCTATTGTCTCGTCTATATTCGTCAGAACATGCAATAGGGTTACGGTGTAGGCAGAGTAGATTTCAGAATTCCATTGTATGGATTCAATCGGGTAATTCAGCTCACTACAGAGTATTTTACTGGTCTGCTTTGCTCTGATTGCTGGCGATGAAATGGCCTTTTGTGGCAACCAACCGCGGTTAAGCATTTCTTCGCCGACACGCTTCGCATCGGCTTCACCTCGTGAACTCAACGGACGATCGAAGTCCGTTTCGGCATTACTATTCCAGGATGATTTTGCGTGCCTTGCGAGGTAGATTGTTTTCATAGTTAAATTATAGGTGGTTTACTTCTAATCTAAAAAAAAGCCCTATAAGTAGGGGGGTGTGTTTTTGACAAAAAAAATCCAGACACAGAGTCTGGATTTTTCTTTATTTGATTCGGATACTCAAAAACTATCGCATAGTCGTTAAGAATATCTTTAGCCAATATTATGAATGCGCTTCTTCTTTATTCGCAGCAGGGCTGTGAGTAATAAGCAAGTGAACTAATGCGACAAAACCAAGGTAGATTGAAGTAGTTTTCAAATAACCCGGTAAGTATTGCGCCACACTTGAAGCATATTGTGCAACACTCATCTCTTCGAACTTACCTGCGAACAGGTAAAAACCAGCATTAGAGATTAAGAAACATACCGCAACGCCTGCTACAGCTGAGGCGACAAAAGTCGCTAGGCCACGTGCATTTTCCTGATATTTATTCGCAAACCAACGACCTGCGAACCACATTGCTGCGTAAGCAGGAATCAAGAATGGATATGCTGGAGTGAAGCAATAATGTACGCCACCTTGCGCATCAATCACGATTAAATCGATCACAAACGCTGCCAGGAAGAATAAAGGAAACGCTAATTTTTTGAGTGAATCACCACGTAGATAAAAACCTACCATGAAGAAGATCGCCCAGGATGCATCAGCCATGTGACTGAATAAATTTCCGCGAGTTGCAATCATCAGCGCGAGTAAAGCACCACCAATGATTAATTGTGTTTTGGTCGTAATGTTATTTTTTACTGTATTCATATTTATTCTCAAATAAACGGACATATTTTTTCGTATCTATCATTGTAGTATAACTGATTAGCCTCAAACAATGCTAGATACGACCAAAATAGTGTTTTAAAGATCAATCCCGGACTGTGCTTTAAAACCGGCACGATACGCATGTTTTACATCTGCGATTTCCGAAACAGTATCGGCCAAATCAACCAGATATTCGTCTGCGCCTCTACCAGTGACCACAACATGCTGATCAAAGGGTCTATTCTGGATATCATCTAACACGCTATCCTGATCTAAATAGTTATAGTTTAAAAGATAAGTCAGCTCATCCAGCACTACCAAATCATAGCTTGGATCTTGCAACATGCTTTGTGCGACCTTCCAGCCATTTTCCGAGGTTTCTATATCCTGTGTTCTGTCTTGCGTATTCCAGGTAAACCCATCTCCCAACACATGCCAGTCCATTTTTTCATGCGATGAGAAGAACGCCTCTTCGCCGGTATCGGTTCGGCTCTTAATAAACTGACACACGCCTACTTTCATACCATGTCCCAATGAACGCGCCACCATGCCAAATGCCGAGCTGGATTTTCCTTTGCCATTTCCTGTTAAAACAAGCATGAGGCCTTTTGATTTATCAGACTTCTCAATTGCGCTATCGATGATTTTTTTCTTACGCTCCATACGAACTTTATGGCGTTTATTCCTCTCTGCTTCTTTTTGTACAGATTCTTTTGTTACCTTATCTTGTGCCATGTTTGTTCCTTAGAATTTAAATTTTGGGGCAGATTACGGGAGTATAATTCATCTTTGTGTATAACAAAGATAGAAACGAGACATATTCTTTAGCCTACCTGCCTACAGATCACTTTTACAAATGACTTTTACCGCTATACTACTGACGACTTACTTTTTCTTGCGATAATGTTGTGACTCAAAAAATACCCTCCACCCCATCTAGCAGCTTAATACTTGGCGGCGCACGCTCTGGCAAAAGCAGTTTCGCGGAGAATCTTGCCAAAGAATCTGGGCTGGACGTTATTTATCTGGCGACAGCAAATGCGTGGGATGAAGAGACCAAACAACGTGTTGAAAAACACAAATCTGATCGACCAAGTTCATGGAAAACCATTGAAGAGCCGATTCATTTAGCATCGTGTTTATTGCGGCATTCCAGACCTGAGAAAATCATCATCGTTGACTGCCTGACGATGTGGCTTAACAATTTATTGATGTTAGAGAATCCTGCGCAATTAAGACAAGAGCTTGATGATTTCCTCGACTGTGTTTCTAAACTTCAAGGCAGGGTCATCTTTGTTAGCAACGAAGTTGGCATGGGCATAATCCCCTTAGGCGAACTGACCAGAAATTTTGTTGATGAATCTGGTCGCCTACATCAAAAATTAGGCCATTTGGTGGAGAATGTCACCCTGATTGTGGCGGGCATCCCTTTAGTTGTTAAACCTCAACGTCATCAAACCACAACAATAATTAACGATAATTACTAAGATATTCAAATAGAGACACTTATGAACTGGATAACCACTCCCTGCCTTAATCGTGATTCACAATACAAAGAATATGCGATCGAAAGACAGTCGCAGCTCACCAAGCCACCAGGATCATTAGGGGAGTTAGAAAATATTGCAATTCGCTTAGCTGATTTACAGCAAACCAAAATCCCTTCAGCCAGCGATATTAGTATTGCAGTATTTGCCGCGGACCATGGTATTGCCAAGGAAGGAGTTTCTGCTTTCCCACAGGAAGTGACTGCACAAATGGTGATGAACTTCCTCAGTGGCGGTGCTGCAATCAGTGTATTGGCCAAACAATTAAATGCTAATCTGGAAATTGTTGATGTGGGTATTTTGACACCACTCCCAGAACAATCAGGTCTGATTATTGAACGCGCTGGCGCTGGTACAGAAAACGCTATCAATGGACCCGCGATGACAGAAGATCAGCTGGAAATAGCACTAACAGCGGGACATCATGTTATCGAAAGAGCCACCGAACGCGATGCGAAAATATTTATTGGTGGCGAAATGGGTATCGCCAATACCACCAGTGCTTCTGCATTGTATTGTGCGTTATTAGGGTTAACGCCCGAGGAAACAACAGGTGCAGGCACAGGGCTGGATGACGCGGGCATCCAACACAAAACCAAAGTCGTGGAGCAAATAATAAAAACCCATCATAAGTGGGGGGGTGACACTAAAGCCTTATTGCAACACATGGGTGGATTTGAGATAGCTGCTCTCACGGGCGCTTATATTCATGCCGCTCAAAATGGTTTAGCAATTATCGTAGATGGATTTATCAGTTCAGTTGCTGCTTTATGCTCAGTCAAAATCAATCCTTCTGTGAATGATTACTTATTCTTCTCGCACCTCTCGGCAGAGCACGGTCATCAAATAGTTTTAGAATCATTAAAGCAGAAACCTTTACTGGATTTGGGCATGCGTCTTGGTGAAGGAAGTGGCGCTGCGGTTGCTGCTAATTTGCTGATATCAGCCTGCACATTGCACAATCAAATGGCGACGTTTGCTGAAGCTGCGGTTGCAACTCAAATATAATGGCTCATTCATCAACGACTAAATCAACCGTGACATCGAACATCACAACACTGGATTTGTTACGCCATGGCAAGTTAGACACGCCTGGCATATTTTGCGCAGAGGCTTCTACGCCGGTAAGCGCTGAAGGCATGCAGGATTTAATCAATACGACCAAGGATGGCAGTTGGGATATCATTATTAGCTCACCCCAGCAACGCTGTGTCGTGTTTGCACAGAAACTTTCAAAAGACAAAAACTGTCCATTAGTGATTGATGATCGCTTCAAAGAGATGAACTTCGGTGACTGGGTGGGTAAAAAGTCGGATGAGTTATGGCAGCAATATCCTGAACAATACCAGCAACTATGGCAAACTCCAGACGACTTTGTCGCGATCAACGGCGAATCAATGCAGCAGTTTGCTGAGCGTATTCACTCGGGTTTACAAGACATTTTAAGCAGCTATCAAAATCAATCGATTCTGGTGATCACTCATGGTGGCGTTATTCGTCAGGTGCTATCTAAAGCCTTAGACCTTGATACCCTAGCGATGTTGAAGTTTTCAATTCATTACGCGCAACTCAATCGCCTTTTTTGTTATGAAGATGGCAATTTCTCTTTAGAGTTTTTAGGCAGAAAAAACTAATGAAACTTCAGGATTACAAAACACCCTTCCTGCTGGCTTTATCGTTGTTAACACGAATCCCGGCAGGTTCATTTACTGAAATCACGGATAAAGACTCTGGAAAATCAGCCCTGTTATACCCCTTGGTTGGTTTGATTATAGGGGCAATCATCTATTTACCTGTTTTGTTATTCCCCAATGCTCCTTCCTTGGTGCTCGCTGCAATCATTGTCACTATATGGGCGATAATCACAGGCGGTCTTCACTTGGATGGTTTGACAGACAGCGCCGATGGTTGGCTAGGCGGTTTGGGTGATCAGGAAAGAACCTTAAAAATAATGAAAGATCCTGTGGTAGGTGCGGCAGGTGCTATCGCCCTAGTCTGTTTTCTCCTACTAAAATTTGTATCCGTTACAGCGCTGATTGAAAGTGATTTAGCCTGGTTGATCATGGTTGCCCCTTTACTAGGCAGAACAATGATCTTGCTGACGTTTAAAACGACGCCTTACGCAAACAAGCAAGGCATGGCAAATACTGTTGTGGAAAACCTGCCTGAAAACACAAGCTGGGCGGTTCTGATCGCAGGTGCTGTGATCGGGTTTTTCGTTTCATTCTGGGGTGTTTTACTGGTTCTTATTGGCTTCTATTTTCTACGTCGATTAATGCTCAAACGCTTGGGCGGTTGCACAGGTGATACGGTAGGAGCAACCGTTGAAATCAGTGAAATGCTATTCATGCTGGGCGCTGTTTTAGTCGTATGATGTATTGCCTTTTTGTTGCTCCTTTAGCGTTATTATTAGATTTTCTATTAGGCGAGCCCTCAAGGTTTCATCCACTAATAGGATTTGGTCACCTTGCCAATTGGCTCGAGCAAAAGCTGAATCGAAAAAACGCGGGGTCTCAATTGCTCTGGGGAATACTTGCCTGGGGCCTAGCTGTGATACCGCTCGTGCTAATTACAGCGTTTATAAGCAATTCATTAGACTTGATTTTTCAAATACTGTTTGCAGCAATTTACGGCTGGCTAGCAATAGGCTGGAAAAGTTTGCTTCAACATGGTCAGGCCGTTTTTGATGCCTTATCGCAAAATGATTTAGCGCAGGCACGTATCAAAACCTCTTATATAGTAAGCCGGGATACCAGTGAATCTGACGAAACAGCCTTGAGCAAAGCAAGCATCGAATCACTTCTGGAAAATGGCTCTGATGCGATTTTTGCGCCACTCTTTTGGCTGGTCATTTTAGGCGCACCGGGCGTTATTCTTTATCGGTTAAGCAATACGCTAGATGCCATGTGGGGTTACCACAATGAGCGATTTGAATATTTTGGCAAATTCACAGCACGCATTGATGATGTAATGAATTATATTCCTGCACGTCTCTGCGCCCTACTCTATAGCATTTGTGGAGATACGAAACAGGCTCTTCATGCATGGAAAACACAAGCCAGTTCCTGGTATAGCCCAAATGCTGGAGTAGTGATGGCAACAGGTGCGGGAGCATTGAATATCAGCTTGGGAGGTTCGGCAATTTATCACGGACATTACAAAGAACGCCCTACTCTAGGCACGGCTACAGAACCATCATTTACAGATATTCAACGTGCAATGTCACTGATTGATAACGGCGTTTATTTGATCGCTACTGTTTTGGTTTTTATGGGAGTTCTTTACTATGCCTTCTAAAAAAGAACCTTCTAAAAAAATGCCTTCTGACAACTTTTCTAAAAACTCTACTAGTAACACACCTGTTAACACTCCCATTTACCAAGCAGCAAAAAACAACCACGGCGGCCAGTTAAAGCAAGCCAGTGAACAATACAAGATCCCCGAAGATCAATGGCTAGACCTATCTACTGGTATTAGCCCCTTTGTATACCCTCTGCCCGAGGTGCCGAATGAATGCTGGCAACGCTTACCAGAAACCAACGATGGTTTAGAAGAAGCTGCAAGCAATTATTATGGCAGCCCTTTTTTACTGCCAGTTGCAGGTTCGCAAGAAGCGATCCAAGGCTTACCCAAACTATTTAAGCAAAAATTGAGCGTAGGCATTATCAAACCTGCTTACCACAGTCACCAAAAAGCATGGGAAGATGCCGGGCATGAGATTGTGCTAATTGATCACGAGATGATTACATCAAGTCCAGATTCGGCTTCAAACAAAGACGTAATAGCATCAATCGATATATTGATTATCGTTAATCCAACGAATCCAGCAACACACCTCTACACCAAAGAAACACTTTCGAGCTTGCATCAACAGTTAAGCAAAAAAGGGGGCTGCCTAATCATTGACGAAGCCTTCATCGATGCCACACCCGAGTACAGTTTAATAGAACAAACCCCGTTACAAGGACTGATTGTGTTGCGCTCAATCGGAAAATTCTTTGGCCTTGCAGGAATTAGGTTGGGATTTGTCTGGGCTGAGGAGAATATTTTACAAGCGCTTGCTAAACAGCAAGACGATTGGTCTGTTAGCCACCCTGCGCGCTGGGCAGGCAAAGTGGCGCTTGCAGATAAAACTTGGCAACAACTACAAAGAGAGCGATTAATACCTGCCGCATTACGTTTAAAGGAATTGCTGTCTAAATCATTTAGCAAAAAAGTCCCTGTAAGTAGGGGGGTGGCTTTAAATACAGCGTTATTTGCTTATTTAGAAATAGAAACCGCCGCAGAGATTTATCAACTCCTTGCAGCACAAGGCGTGCTGGTGAGGTTGTTTAACGAATCAAATTATCAAAACAATGCGCTTCGTTTTGGGTTACCGGCCACTGAATTCGAGTGGACTCATTTGGAACAAGCCCTTGCAACGTTAAACAGCTAATAACGAATAAATTTAAGCACTGAATAAACCAGCGAATATCACTGTTTTTGCGTGATGCTGATGATATCGTCCATTGCTAAGCTGTCTTCAATCGCATCTGCCAAACGCTCTAATTGAGATTCTCGCTGAGTATTGATGTCGAACTGTTCGATGGTTGTAGCCCCCGCCCAATCCAGTATTGCTTGCAGACTATCCGGCGTATCGAAAAATCCATGCAAATAGGTACAAAGGATTTGATCATCTGTAGATATCGCGCCGTCAGGCTTAGCATCCTCATGATTGCTATCCAGTAAAACTGCTGGATTTTCCAATGCCTTGCCGTGCGTAATACCTGCGTGGATTTCATAGCCTGTAATTGGCGCGTCAGTAAAAGCGAGTTTTCCACCGACGTTTGTCAGTTGTTTTTCTGCCTGAAGCGTTGTGTGGAAATCCATCAAGGCCAGACCTATGTGGTCAGTGATTTCACCCTCTATACCCAGTGGGTCAGATATTGTTTTGCCTAGCATCTGGAGTCCACCACAAATACCGATAAGCTTACCGCCATATCGTAGGTGTTTATTAATCGCTTCTTCCCAGCCTTGAGATTTTAGCCATTGCAGATCAAAACCGACATTTTTACTGCCGGGTAAAATAATTAAGTCGGCGGGCGGTATCGTTTCTAGATGAGAAATATATTCAACGTCTAATTCGGGATGCAATCGTAACGGCTCAAAATCGGTGTGATTGCTGATATGCGGCAATCGCGGAATGATGATTTTAAATTGCTGATTATCGTCAGCTTTTACATTCTCGGGGACGGCATCTTCCGCATCCAAATGTAAACCATGCAAATAAGGCAATACGCCTAAAACAGGTTTACCGGTCTTTTCTTCTAGCCAATCCAGACCGCCTTGTAATAAAGCAATATCGCCACGAAAACGATTGATGACAAAGCCTTTGACCAAGGCTTGCTCTTCTTCACTCAGTAATTCTAATGTGCCTACCAAATGTGCAAACACACCACCTTTATCAATATCCGCAATTATAATGACAGGACAATTAGCTTTCAGAGCAAACCCCATATTAGCAATATCACCTTTACGCAGATTAATTTCTGCTGGGCTTCCTGCGCCTTCTACAAGGATATGTTGGTATTGCTCACTGAGCATATTGAACGAGTCAAACACAGCTTCCGCTGCTTTAGGCTTATATTCGTGGTAATCCAGCGCTTCCAGATTACCAATCGAGTGGCCTTGCAGGATAACCTGCGCTCCCGTATCGGTATTCGGCTTTAACAACACAGGATTCATATGCACGCTAAGTGGCACATTAGCGGCTTGCGCCTGTAGTGCTTGGGCACGCCCTATTTCGCCACCATCGGGAGTAACCGCGCTATTTAGCGCCATGTTTTGGGGTTTAAACGGCGCGACAGACATGCCACGCCGATAAAAGACTCGACACAAGCCAGCAACCAGAATGCTCTTTCCAGCATCGGAGGTTGTGCCTTGCACCATTAGTGCACCAGTGAGTTCTTGTTTAGCCATTTTCGGGATAGCTTCTAAAACTCTAATATCGGAATAAGAATATTAAGTACAAAAATGACTTATGAAGTACGAGCTTCTTGACTAAATTTGCTAGCTTGAATAAATGCCCAATGAACGACTGCAGCCATTGCCAGGTACATCACGGTTGTCTTCATAAACATCGGTAAGAATCTGGCAATACGACCGGCAAACTCAGCCATGCTTGTTTCTGCAAAGCGACCCGAGAAGAAGTAGAAGCCGCCGCTCGAAATAATATTACAGACCGTTATTCCAACAACTGCAGCACCGATAAAGTAAAGCAATCCACGTAGATTTTCGCTGTAATGATTAGAGAACCATCGCCCAGCCAACCATAAAGAGCCATAAGCTGGCGCTAAGAATGGATATGATATGGTAAAGCAGAAACTTTCTCCGCCCTTTGATTCAATCACAATCAGATCGACAATAAACGCAGCGAGTAAAAAAATCGGTAAACCTATCGCAGAGCGCAGATAAAAACCAAGGATAAAGAAAATTGCCCAGGAAGCATCTTGAATATGGTGAAAAAAATGACTGCGGGTAGTGATCAAAATCAGCATTAACAAACCACCAATCAAAAACGTTTGGTTTTTAGTTAAGGAACTCGCTTTAAATTCAGACATGTTGGACTCCACTTTAATAGGGTTGTACATACAACACCTCTCTGCTTTCTTTGGTACTTATAAAAGCCCTGATTAAATCAGGCAGAGAGGTTATCAACTAACAAATTTGAGACGCTTATTTAGGTGCGTATTTAACAGTGACCAATCCGTTTATGCCGTCCTGGTTATAACCAGAAGCCAGAGAGTAGTCTTTGTCTAGGGCATTAGCAATCTTTGCACCTACGCTCCAGTCTTTAGAAACTGCGTAGTTAGTACGAAGATCTAACGTTGTAAAGCCGCCTAATTTTACTGAATTATCCACATTTGCGTATCGTTCAGACTCGGCATGCACAGTTGCACCAATAGTGAATTTACCAAACTTACGATCCACATCGATATTTAAGATTTGCTCAGAACGATTTCTTAGTATTTTGCCTTTATTGTCCCCAGTGCGATTTTCTGGCTTTTGCAAAGTCACATTAGCAGCCACATCAAAACCCGCAAGTTTTGTTGCAAAAACGGCTTCTATTCCACGAATACGCGCTTCATCAATATTACTAACAGGGAAACCAGCGATTAAATTATCGATATCATTCTGGAACACGTTAACTTCCCAGGAACCGTTGCTGAACTTACCATCAAGACCCAATTCATAGTTTTCACTTTTTTCAGGCAACAAATCAGTGCTACCAAAACCAGGATAATAAAGCTGATTAAATGTAGGTGCTTTAAAAGCAGTCCCATATGAAGCCTTCAAGCGCATTGAATCGGTTAATTCCTGACCAAATGCGATGCCACCTGTGGTTTCTGAACCAAACTGCTCGTTATCGTCGTAACGTAAAGACGTATCGATATGTGTCTTATTCAGTTGTGTTGCATAACTAGCGAATACGCCGGTGTTATCGCGTGAAGTAACATCATATTCTGTATTGCTATCTACCTTTGCATCAACCCAGTCAGTACCCAACAATAGGTTGTTATTATTGTTGATAGCATAATTTGCGATTAAAGAGGCTGTATTTTGCTTGGTAGCGAAGTCACCGGTGAATGTGCCATCTTTAAAGTTATCGTTTTCATCTTTTGATTGACCAACGGTAAAACGTAAGTTCAGCTTATCTGTTACGTCAGCACTGAGGTTTGCACTAATAACTTCTTGTACAAAGTCAGACTCATTCTGAAAACCACCATCAAAATCAGTACTACCTTCCGCTCTTAAAATACTTACTCCACCTTTTACAGCGTCTGAGAATTTATGCCCCACATTCAGAGAAACACTCTCTCTTTCGTAGCCATCTCTATCCGGCTCATCGGCGAAACAGCCTGATGATGTTGAGTTACATGCATCAATACCATCTGTTTCTTCTTTAGAAACATTCAATTGGTATGTGGTTTTGTTGTTACCACCGGAAAGATTTACATTGCCTTTGTAGGTACTGTTGCTGCCTGCTGATAATGAAATCGATGGGCTAAAACCCTTCTGACCTTTTTTAGTGAATATCTGAATAACACCACCAATCGCTTCTGATCCGTAAAGACTAGAACGTGGGCCTCTAACAACTTCTATGCGATCGATTTGATCTACTGGAATATGTTGAAATGATGTTGAACCCAATGTTGCAGAACCTAGTCGAACGCCATCAACCAAAACCAATACATGACCTGAGTTTGTGCCACGTAAGAAAACAGAGGTGTTCTTACCTAAGCCACCCGTGTTTGAAATATTCAAACCTGGTACACGTGTAAGCGCCTGCTCAACGCTTAGATCCTGATGGAGACTGATATCTTCTTGAGTGATAACAGTAACTGGAGCCAAGGTTTTATTTGCAGTTACAGGACGACGATTTGCCGTAACGGTTAATTCGAGACTGCCATCATCACTAAGTGAAATGTTGTCAGACTCATCTGCAAAAACTGGAGATTGAAACGACGCAAGCATAATCGCAAGCACAGAAAAAGGAGCTACTTTTGTAGCTACAGGGGAGTATTTCATTGTATGACCTATTGTTTCAGCACCCGCCGTGCTGTTTAAAAAGTGAGCAACGAATCAGCATAACGCTTTCCCGTTGTCGTTTTCGCTAAGGCCGGTCTCCGGGCTTATGAATAGTGGCGAATGCCGATTAATACGTTTCTCCTTCCCACGCTATAAAAATTGCACAGTGGATATGAAACGACTAATTAGAATCAAAAAACAATCCCTACAAAAAGCCTCGTAAGTAGGGGGGTGCCTTTAAGATTCTGTATTCAATTACCGTTGCGGGGGCAGCTCTGGAATTATGTTTAAGTAGCAAAATCACTAACTAAATCATTCACCAGCTTCCCGTTTAATCCATTTGCTAATGCATCTGGACACCTAAAGCAGAGCGAAAGAATAGTGTGTTTAATGCAGGGTGTCTAGTGAAAGACCTTGAAACAGAAAGATTTAGCTTAAAATTAGAGCTTATATGAATCTTCTACCATCGATTTTGTGATTATTCCGTAGACTCGAGAGTTTTTATCCGCCTCTTCCTCATTAAACACGACATACAGCGCTTCAGCGCCCTGCACAAACTTCTCATGCGCCTGCTGCAAGTTAGCCTGTAAGGATATTGGGCTGAGTTGAAGACGGTTTGCGGGGATTTCAAACAGATTGATTTCTAATTCTTCAAGGTTTTCGATATCCGTCGTTTCGAGCGCTTCGTCCCCTACTTTTTCCGATTGCTGGGTTTGAATGTATTTGGCTAATTCAGTGATCGGCAACAAGGTTTTCAATTCGCCATCGCCATTATTAAGGAGTATCCAGTTCACATTGGCATCGGTGGTGATGAGTTTTTTAGCGGTTGCTGCATCGGTCAACGCAGACCTTCTGGAAAATTTATTATCCAGCACACTGGCAACACCGATTCCCCTTAACACTTGCAAAACGGGGTTGATATCGTAATCCAGACCATTGTTTCTCATCATGCTGATAAACAGTGATTGTTTATTAAACACTTCGCTCGCAGTGAGCTGGGCAATAACGATGGTAAGCATGCCCGGCATAATAATTCCGGGGTTATAAGTAAGCTCCATAATCGCGGTGAGTGCCGCCAAAGGCGCTTGCAAGCTAGCGCCAACCATTGCTCCCATTCCTAGAATGGCATAAAAGCCGATATCAGATGCATCATAGCCAAAGAAGTAAGAGGCTAAATATCCCACCATCCCACCGAGTGCTGCCCCAATAAAAAAGGCAGGGCCAATCATGCCGCCAGGCACACCTAAACCGACACAAAGGCTGGTCGCCAATAACTTGGCAAAGAACAAACCAAATAATACAGTGACAGTGTAACCACCTAATAATGCGGTATTGACCGTGTCATAACCAATACCAAACACTTCCGGATATACTAAACCAATGAGCGCAACAAATACTCCAGCAGCAATCACCTTCCACCAGATTTCGATGTGCTTGGTTTTGACGGAGATAACCTCAATCAAATGATTATAAAACGTCGCCCCAGCGCCAACCAGCAGTCCCAATAAAATAATTAATGGTAATTCAGCGAAAGACGAGAAATTAAAATCAGGGATACTAAATGCGGGTTCGCTACCCAGAATAAAGTTTGAAAGCCCGGTAGCAGTGACCGCCGCAAGCATAATCGGAATAAAACTCACCAAGGTGTATTCCATCATGATCACTTCAAGGGCAAAAATCACCCCTGCCAATGGCGTATTAAACGAAGCCGCTATTGCCGCCGCCGAACCGCTGGCTACCAATGTTCGAATACTATTATTCGGTAGATTTAAACTTTGCCCAAATAAACTACCCGACGCTGCACCAAGATAAATATGCGGACCTTCGCGGCCTACCGAATGACCACCGATGATAGCTATAGCTGCACCCACAAATTGCAGGATAAAACCCCTAACGGTCAAATACCCTTGATGATATGCCATGCGTTCCATGACGCGCGCCACACCTAATACCCGAAGGCCATTTGAAGCCTTGTAAAACAACAACGCTAATAACAAACCACTCACTATGGGAAATAACAAGCGCAAGCCAACGCTTAATGCTTCGTAATTTTCTGGTCCATCACCCGGCAATAAATAATCCTGAGTCTCTTCTACCAGCAAGCGAAAAACCACGATCACGGCACCGGTAATTAATCCGGAAATGAGACCAAGTAATGCAAGTTGCAGCAAAGCATCGGGACGCGCCAGCCTAAAATGAAAGGACTCCATCCACTGAGATTTTTTCTTTTTTATAATTTGTAGAAGTGGCGGCATATAAAAACTAGAATAATTATAAAGGCTTAATCTCTAAAGATTTTAACATTAATATCTGTCAAGATATCGCTCATGGAACAGTCAAATCAAACATCGGTAAATATCTCCCAGATTGCCTGTCACGACTGTGATTTATTGCAGAAAGTACCACAATTACGCGTTGGGCAAACGGCTAATTGTCTTCGATGCAATGCATTCTTATTCAAAAACCAGAAAAACTCAGTCGATAGAAGTCTGGCTTTTGCGATCACTGGATTAATTCTCTACATAATATCGAATATGTTTCCGTTATTGTCATTGCGAGCACTCGGCACTACGCAGGATGAAACCTTAATATCGACTTCAATATCGCTGTTTAAAGCTGATATGCCCTTACTCAGTATTGTCGTTCTGTTTACTACCGTCATTTTTCCCGCAACCACCTTACTCGGCACCATTTTTATACTTATACAGGTAAAAAGGGATACGTTTAACGATTATACCGCACCGTTATTTCGTTTTTTAAGAAGTACCGACACCTGGGGCATGCTGGAAATTTTCATGCTGGCATTGCTGGTTGCCATGGTAAAACTCGGTGACGTTGCTGAAGTGATATTTGGCACTTCCCTATATGCGTTTTGTTTGTTGATATTATCATTAACCATGTTGAGTCATTCGCTTAACCCGCATGATGTCTGGAGTAAATTAAGAAGGGACATAACGCAATGACACCCGCCATCACCGCGAAAGCCATCACCGCACGCGATGCCGGGTTTATATCCTGTCACTTTTGCAGTACATTGAGCAAAGTGCCTAAAGGCACAAACCTGAAAAAATCAGAACTGATTTGCCCCTGTTGTAAATCAACCATTCACTCGCGCAAACCCAATAGCATTAATCGAACATGGGCATTATTGATCGCTGCGATCATTTTATACATCCCTGCCAATACACTTCCCATAATGACCTTTACGCTGTGGGGTGACGGCCAACCAGACACCATTATCAGTGGCGTTATTCATTTAATGGATGGAGGCATGTGGCCCTTGGCATTATTGATATTTGTTGCAAGTATCTTTATACCCGTTCTAAAGTTAATTATACTCATGTTGCTAATGATCAGCGTCCAGACCAAAGCCCGCTGGAAGCCACAGGACAGAACTGCTTTGTACCGCGTTACCGAGTTTGTCGGCAGGTGGTCGATGGTTGATGTCTTTGTGATTGGGATTTTGGTCTCACTGGTTCAATTTGGAAACAGTGCGAATGTAACGCCGGGCCTGGGCTCGCTCTCATTTGCAGCAGTGGTCATTTTAACCATGTTTGCAGCACGCGCATTTGACCCTCGTTTGATATGGGATGTTTTAGAAACCGAAACAAACGTGGATAATACAGCGAATACTAAAACAGCATTAAGCAATGAAGATGATAAGCAGATGGTAAAACCATAACAATGGCTCACACCGAACCGAACCTTGACAACGGAATCAATCCAGACGAACTTCCTTTCGCTCAAGTAAATCCCAAAGCACGTTTTTCTTTAATATGGATCATTCCATTAACTGCAGCCTTAATTGGAGGCTGGTTAATTTACAAATATTACAGCGAACGTGGCACCATAATTAACATCACCTTCGATGAAGCTGCTGGCATTGAAGAAAAGAAGACACCGATACGCTATAAAGATGTAGTTGTTGGCAAAGTGAGAAGACTCCGCTTAACAGAAGACCTTAACAAGGTAAGAGTCACAGCCGAAATTTACCCTGAAATGGCTGAAAATCTTGGCACCAACACACGATTCTGGGTTAAAAAACCCCGCATTACACTTCAGGGTGTAAGCGGCCTCGATACTCTATTATCAGGTGTTTATATCGGGCTTGATCCCGGCGCCAAAAGTGAGCCATTAGATAATTACCTAGGACTTTCAACCGCTCCCTTTATCACAAATGATGCAAGCGGCACACGCATTGCAATGCGTACTGAAAATCTTGGCTCGTTAGATATTGGCTCTCCTGTTTATTACAACAAAATTAATGTCGGTGAAGTCACAAGTTACCGATTAAATTCAGACACCGAAAGTATTGATGTATTCATCTACGTGCATGAGCCGTATGACAAACTAATCAAGAGCAATACACGCTTCTGGAATGCCAGCGGTATAGAAGTGGATATTACAGCGACTGGCATATCTACCAGAATGGAATCGATGACTTCCCTTCTTATTGGGGGCATCGCTTTCGAAACACCTAAAGACGGTGTCAGCAAAGAGATTAGTGGCGAGAACGCTTTCACGCTGTATGATTCCTATAAAGTCGCTCAGGAAAATACCGAGCTTTATAATAAGCTGTTTTACACGATGTATTTTGATGATTCGCTACATGGCCTCACAGAAGATTCAAGCATTGAATACAGCGGCGTCAAAGTCGGCAGAGTCGAAAAAATATCACTTCAGCACGATGCCGCAAATGACAACATCAAGGCGGCAGTAAAAGTCTCTTTACGTATTGATAAATTTTCGAACAAAGCAGACGCAAAAGAAGCTGAAGAAAAACTCCAAAGCCTCGTCGAAGAAGGCCTTCAAGCACAATTAGTAGTCGACAGCTTACTAACAGGCTCACAATATATTTCACTTCATGTTCCACCCAGCAGATTGATAACCGGTGAAAAAGGGAGAAATGAATTTGCCCTGATGCCTACCAGCATTAAAAAAGCATCAAGATTCCCCACTACCGCAGCACAGTCAACGTTGATGAATTTCGATGCTACGGAAATATCAGAGGCTTTAACCGATACACTATCTAGCGTGAAAGCCTTGATCAATTCGGATGACATCAAAAAGACGCTCAATGGACTTGCCAATACCACTGCGAACCTAGACCGAATTACGAGTCAGTTAGACAAAGAAGGCTTCTCTAAAGAACTGGTGAATACTTTGGCGAGTGCTAAAAAGACCACTGAATCTATCAACCGATTAATGCTCGATGCACAGAAGGCTGTCGTTACGATTACATCGGCAACCGATAAGCTGCAAAAAGACGCAGGGCATACCTTACAAACCTTCAGCAATGTCGGAAATAAGCTTGAGCAAAACGCTGCTAAAACCATGCAAAGCATCAATAGAACCAGTAACACGCTGGATGCAGGCTTAAAATCAACCTTGAGTGAAGATTCAGCATTGCAACATCGCTTACAGGTTTTGATTAATGAATTAACTGAAGCATCCAGGTCTTTTTCTGTTCTGGCTGATACGCTTCAACGCAAACCTGATTCGCTTATTTTTGGTAAATAAACCGAAAATAGCGAGTCGCTTATACTAGTAAAAAAGCAGTAAATATCTTACAAAAAAAGTAAAACAACATGATTAAAATTAAAGCCTTACCTGTTTTTATTCTTATTTTGAGCGCTGTTGCTGGTTGTAGCAGTACCCCTTCATCATCAAATCTGGGCGGCACTCACTTTTATTCGCTGTCATCCATGAAACCCAGTTCAGCAGTAACGGCTAACAAAATCAGCATTGGCATTGGTCCAGTTGAGATACCGCGATTACTTAATCGACCACAAATAGTAAGCCGCAAGAACAAGTCTGAAATCATCATGTCGGAAAAGCATCAATGGGGTGGTTCTTACAAAGAAGAACTTAACAAAGCCATCACCGATAACCTTTCGATATTACTCAAAACCGAGCGCATAGAACAATATCCGTGGAAATCTACCTTTAAACCAGATTATCAGGTGCGTATCAATATCGAGAGCTTTGACGGTGATATAAATAGCCCAACGCAAAGAGACGTTACGCTTAATGCCCGTTGGCGATTAATCAAAAATGATAAAGAATTACTGGTAAAACGTGCGTTAATAACAGTCCCACTTAAGAATTCAGGGTATGCTGCTTATGTAAACGCCCAGAGCGAAGCCATCAATCGTTTTAGTCACGACATTGTGGCGCAGATTCGCAAACAACCCTAGTTCATTGATTATTAATAAATTGGTTTTAAAAAAATGACACAAGGGAGAAGAGCCACCTAAAAGGAATGTATACATCATACAGGGAAAGATTTTAATCAGTGCATGCCTCATCGGCAATCCGGTTCGCTACAATGGCTCAGATTTGCTGTTGGACCACCCTCTATTGACTAAATGGAGGGATGAGGAACGTTTAGTCCCAATTTGTCCAGAAGTTGCTGGCGGATTACCTGTTCCGCGCCTGCCCGCTGAGATTCAATTTGGCGATGCTGAAAAAGTCCTTGATGGGAAAGCACAAGTACTACAAATAGATCAGTCAGATGTTACAAAAGCGTTTATAGATGGCGCCAACAAAGCATTAGAACTTGCTTTAGCGACTCACTGCAAAGTTGCAATACTCACAGAAAGAAGCCCCTCATGTGGTAGCAGTATGATTTTTGATGGCACCTTCACCAATGAGAAAATTCTCGGTATCGGCGTGACTACCGCCTTATTAGAAAGAAACAATATCCGGGTCTTTAATCAAAACCAGTTAGATGAACTCGACTACTATTTACAAAATAATTAGAATAGTCGAATGGTTTCAAGTTATTACATATAGTCACCCCCCTACTTACAGGCAGTTTTTTAGAAAATAATTCACGATTAAATCAATAAAGATAATTACCATCAGGACCAGAATATGTACGGAGAAATAAACACCAGCAAAAGCCTTCTGGCTTCATTTAAAATGTCAGAAGTCGCTATGCGATATAACCAGTTTGTTTCCCGGGCTTATAACTTATCCAAATCTCTAGGTTTTACACCTGGCAAAATCATGCCGTCACGCGCTTTTTGTTCGGATGAAAGTCAGGGGTATCCAATTATTCTGATAGCGAAAAATTTTGGTGTTTTTCCGTTTGATCATGGTCAGGTTGGCGCTGTTATTTCTACTGACCGACATGGTCCACACGCCCACCATGGTAAAGATTTAGTCATTATCCATGCCAGCCATGTTGGCTATGATCCAGAATCAGGGACCTTTGGGGTCTATCGTCGCCTTCAAACCGACAACCATGAAGAATCTACGAGCTGCGGAAAAGTATGCGCATCATTAGACTGGTATTCTAAAGAGTTTGAATTTGCCAGCACCAACATCTTATTGTCAAAAGAAGGGGATGAAAACCTCATCACTATCGACAACCGACTTTTGAACAGTGAACGCGAACAAGGCTTGATGTTAAAACTGGATACACTTATCGAAAAATCTGAATCTGGGCAAATTAATGCCATAAAAAGCCTCAGCACGTCCAAAGTCTTTCCTGCATCCGCACAGCTAATAGAATCTATTGGCAATGACTTTTGCCCAAATAATAAACCGATGGAAATTGGTAAGTATTTAAGCCCTGACTCATTTAGTTTCAGAAGACAATCGAATGACCATTTGGAAAATAACCTGATTAATGCGATGCCTTATATCGTTACGTCTAAGTGGCCTGCACTGAAAGCCGCCCAGGTAAATACCCAAGTCGAATTCGATAATGCCTTTCGTAGCGTAGTGCAGGAGCCAGAGTATCAGGGTAAACGCTTATTATTTATTTCTGGTTTGAATGTGGATATTTCTCCACAAAAGGGACAGCTGTTTCCGTTAACTAAATTCATACCTTGGGCTGCCTACCATCAAACTACTGATGGCAAACATGAAACATGGGAACAGGCTGAACTATATGATCGTTTGAAGTCACAATCGACCGAAAACCCCGATGAGGTTGACCTTGAAGAGGCAATCAAGATCATGGGATCTGTTGAAGAAATAAAACTGCCATTTTAAAAATGGTTTTTACACCCCCCTACTTTGGGGCAGTTTTTTAACATAGCGCTTTATTAATTATTCTTTTATTAGTGCTCTTCACTTATAGCTCATTAGTTACTGTTCAATATTTACTGTTCATTATTTACTGATCGTCTACAGTAAATAACCCTTGGATATTATTACTGGGATCAGCATCTTCTGATAAGCCAAAAGCACCGAGAATAGCTTCGGCATTGTCACCAATAAAGTCACCAGCAATAAAGCCACTCGCATCTCGCGGAGGGCTCGCTGTGTTAGGGTCCGAATCTATGACACTGGCGCCATTCATTTGAAGGTCAAGATCACCCGAAGTAATCTGCCCTTCGAATACAGCGACCCACGTCTCATTCGGTGTATTGGCAGATAATGCGCCATTGCTTACCGCGCCTGACTCGAAATTCACATCCATTTGCACTTGCAGATTACTAGCGGCTCCCGCTGTGGCACTTAATAGACTATTCGAGACATTATCATAGCGATTAAAAGCTCCTGTTCTGGCGCTGACAACATCGGGATCAGTCGCTTCATAGGTCGCCCAAAGGAGGCCTCTATTACTTGAATCATCGACATTTCTACTTGCCAACGTAGAATTAAACTCGCCCCAATATCCCCAGCTCACCGCATAACCACCGACGGATTGTTCGTAATTTTGTACGGCACTTCCTGCTGCATTATCGAGCACATTCAAACCCACATTAAAAGTTGGTGTTGCCGTGTTTAATTCTGATGCCGAAACATCCAGCTCTGTTGAAGGTCGCGTTTGGTCAATCGCAAAAGCACTTACCTCGTAAGTCACTTCAGGGGGAGGAACAACTGGTGGCGTGGTTGGCGGCGTTACTGGAGGCTCAACGGGTGGTGTTACAGGCGGAGTAGCCGGAGGTGTAACTGGCGGTTGACTATTGCTTATCACTTCAATGCTAGGATCCAATAGAACAGGTCTAGCCAACAGCTCCTTACCCGTCACGTAATTCGCATCTAATACATTATTAGCCGCAGGTATTTTAATGTTTGAGCTGTGTCCATCTCTAAATACATCGGGAACTTCATCTAAGCCGGTACATTTTCCCAAGCGATCAATAAAGATAAACATGAAAGGCTTGGAACGCCCTAATAATATATTGCAACCACTACGTAAACGCGCACGCAAATGGATGACGCCTTCCCAGACCGCAACATACATACCATTAGAGACAATTTCTACCTCGTAATCCGTGCCGCGAATACCAATGGTCGCCAGAGGTGTTCTGAGTTCATAGGCTTTTTTATTACCTTTACCAATGGCTCCGGTGATTGTTCTTAAACCACCCGACAACAGTTCCAGTAACGCAGAGTTGCTAGTCTCACCTTCAACAAACTGGTATTTTTTAATTTGTAATACTGAGTTTTCCTGGAGAGAAATTAACGCCTGATCAATCATTCTAAACTGCGCGCGACCGTCTTTACCCACTCGAATTTCATCTTTCTCATAAATATTCGAACGACGTTTTAACGTAATGTTTTTCCCATCGCGTTGCCCGATGACTTCTCCACGGGTCAAGAGCGTTTTACCCGCTTCTTTTTCTGCCGCCAAGACCTTGGTATTTGCGAATGCCGATAAAACAATCAGACAAACAGAAAATACAATTGTTTTATTAATCCCAGTCATAGCGAATACCTACTTTTACTTCGTTTCTTTTTGCATCGTATAGATCCAGATTACTTTGATTATTGATGTGTCTTGCCTGCGCAACAAACGCGAGCTCATCATTAAAGCGATGCTCATGACCCACTTTAAAGATGAATCGATCATCGCTGCGTTTATTATCGTAAATCGCATAAGCTTGCTGATGTTTGTAATGGCGATAATCGAGCCCCAGGTAGGTTCTATCTTTCTTATTCCACTCTTTGACTGCCCAATACCCTATTCCACTAATATTTCGGCTGTATTGTTTACCTTCGGACTTGTCTGGCCACTCCTTACCCAAATAAAGATTCAACTGATGTTGCGTGTCACCAACTTGTTTATCAATCCGGCCTGAAACTATTGCTCTACTTCTATCGCTGAGCGTAACCTTTTTGTTGTCATACTTTTCGATACTCAGTTTAAGGCTCCCTACCTGAGAGGAGCCTATGGATTTTCGAGCAATAGCATCAACACCAATAGTATTTGAATACAACTCCCCACCTAGCATCACAGGGCGCGTTCTGCCCACTAATTGATATTGTTTTTTCGCATGGTTAAAGGTGATACCCGTGCGCAAATCCAAATCAGTTACATTGAAATCAGAATTTTTAAAATACTCTCGGTGAGTTGCATTCGCCGTAAAAAACGTACTTTTCACTTTATTCTTCAAGGTGCGATGTTTGAATTGGAACTTTCCCTCCGCAAAACCACTGCCCTGCTTCACCGAAGAATCATTCAACGTCACCACCCCAAAATCAGGAAGATCAATCTCAGCATTATCGTAGCCAAAATTGATATTATCATCGTAACCAAATGACAATGACGCGAGGCTCTTAGTGACAGAACGCTGTGTGATTCTATCTCCTTTTTTCTCTAATTCTGCCAGATAAGCCTGTACTTTTTTTCTCACAACAGGCGGGGGATTTAAATTCAAAACATCATTGAATTCTTTTTTTGCGGCGAATGAGTTATTAAGGCTTAAGTATGCGCGAGCAAGCTCTAAGCGAGGACGAATAACATTTGGACTATTGACTGTTACACGATCCAAAGCAAAAACAGCTTCGTTATAATTCCCTGATTGCAAGGCGGAGAACCCGTAAAGATAATCAAAACGTGGGTCGCCTTCGTTTTGTGAACGGATTTTTGAAGCATACTGAAACGCAAGTGAATACTTTTTCTCCTTAACGAGTTTTTCTAGTTTTGGATAATCATTAGCACTTGCAAATGTAATTGATGCCATCAGCAAACTTACATAAAGAAGAAGAGTCCATTGTGAAACTAATTTGATCATCAATACTTCCTAATTAATTATCAGTAACGGTAAAGGTCGCAATCTCAGATTCATTCCCATGTTCATCTACAACTATATATCTTAAGGTTCCCGAAGATGTTGCAGATCCACTGGGATTGCTAATATAAATTGACCAACCGGACGAAGTACTTCTTGCAAAACTAAATGTTAATCCACTCAAGGTTTCATCGACTTTCCGTAGCTCATAATAATCATCTTCTGGGTCTGTAATAGTAAAACCATTATCTTCTAAATTGAACGCTTCAAAGGTCCTCAGAGAATTCCAGGAAATTTCGCTATTTTTAATACTAAAAGTCAAAGGATCAATTGAGGGCTTTTCATTTCCGCTTGGTATTGGGGCAGGTTTAAGTACGACTTCAACTGGATCAGATTCTGCACCGTAGTGATCAATAGCGATAAATTTAAATGAATACGTTTCATTTGAAACAGGATATTTAGGGGTATACACCACGTATCCTGATCCTGGCATATAGCTTTCAACATCACTTAAAACCCCTACATCCACATCAACTGGTTTCTCAACAATCCTGTATGTTAACGCTTTAATATCTCCATCAGGATCTTCAGCATAAAAATCTATGGTTTCACTGTATCCTAAACGACTGACTTCAATTTCAAGGTTATTCGTTTTTGCGATTGGTTTTTGATTAGGGATTGTTGTTCCGATGGGCACTATATCAATCTTAACTATGTCAGATTCATTTGCAGTATTGTCATAACCAGAGTCCGTCACCTGAAGTTTAAAGTATAAAGACAACACCCCACTACTAACCTGTGGCGCCACAAAAGAAGGTTGATCAGTGGTTGGGTTGATTAGATTTACTTTATCAGGATTACTTGTACTTACTGGATTCCCTGAAGAGTCCACTTGCTCCCAACTGTATTCTGTATATGGGAAGAACTCTTGGCAATTACCGCCTGGGTCTTCAGAACCATATAATTTTACAGAATCCGTACCTGAGAGTTCTTGCCTATCAACACCAGCATTTGCAATCAAATAACAAGCATGAACAACTGTAAATACCACAGTATCTTCGAGCGAATCATAACCATCGTTGTCTTGAACGATCAATCCAAATTTGAGCTCTTTCTTTTCATCTTTGGCAACTGTTGGAGCATCAAAATTTATACTTCTACCATTAGTGGAAGTAACATTAATTAGTACCGGCTCTCCCTCTAACTGTCTCCAAACATACTTTACAACATCTCCATCAATATCATACCCACTGCCAGATGTGTAGTGGGTTTCCCCACCATTTATCATCGTATCACCTCGAGCATCTGCAACAGGAACCTTTGGATCTGGAAGATTTAATGTCACCGTTGCAATTTCAGAAACAGCCCCATGAATATCTGTAACTCGATATTCAAATTGGTCGATAGCACCTATATCACTCGGTATTGACCAACCATTGGCATAATAATCAGCAAATTTCTCATCAGATTGTGCCCCATACAAGTCTAATTCACCCTTACTTGGCGCTGATACAATCTCATAAATGAGCGAGTCAGTCTCTCCGGTATCTGCATCAAAACCTCTAAGCTCTATATCATTATAATTACCAGGTATTATAATTATTTCGAAAGACTCCGCTGTCGGTTTGGTATTAATAGAGGCTGGCTCAACAGTTACAACCACTGAAGAAACTTTAGAAGCAAATGATTTTTTATCTCTAACGATTAAGTTAAAAGTGAATGTTTCGGTTGTAGAAATTCCTGTTGGAGCGTCAAAAGTGGGATCTTCTGAGCTAGCATCATCCAATACAATGCCCACAGGACTAGTCCAGCTATAAGTCACATCAGCGCCATCTTCAGTATCAGACCCGGTTCCGTTTAATCGTACCTGTGAGCCGGCATTGACTGTTTGAGCGCTTCCTGCATCAGCTACAGGACGATCATTCACGTTAATTGTTACTGTCGCTGGTAGTGAGTTATCTTTGCCATCAAATACTTTATACGTAAAAGTATCCACGCCAAAAAAGTCATCGTCAGATGTATATTCATAAGTAGCGGTACTTCCTACACCTGTAACATCAATAACTCCACCAGCTGGGTTTGTTCGTTCAACAATTGTCAAAGTATCACCCACATCATCATCCGTACCGCCCATTCCATCAAGAAGTATTGTTTCTCCCTGATTGACATCAACGCCAAATGAATTGGCAACGGGTATTTTATTGAGCGCACCAACGTTAATTGAGACAAGTGCTGGATCTGAATATAATAAACCATCATTGACTGTAAAGTTAAATTCATCATATCCTGTAAATGATGAATTTGGTGTATAAATTATATCGGGAGGCGTACCTGATAAAGAGCCATTTTCAGGATCTATTGAGTCATAACTATAGTTTAAAGAAGTATCATCATTATCAACATCACTGCCGGTTAACGTAATATTGATCGGCTCTCCTTCCTGAGTCGAGATTGATTGTGGATCAGCAATCGGAGCATCATTGATTGCTGTTACTTCGATATCTATTGTTGCAACATTAGAGCTTTCAAACCCATCATTAACCAAAAATGTAAAACTATCAGAACCAAAATAATCTGTGGTTGGTGTATACACCACATTAGGCAAGGCAGAACCTAAATCTGGGTCTAGTTCTATTATTCCATTGGTAGTAGAAAGTGGTGTATTTAAATTAAATACGATTGGATCACCATCCTCATCACTTCCCGTTAATGTGATTTTTAACGGCACATCTTCATCTGTTGTTAATTGCTGAGGCTCTACAAGTGGGGGAGTGTTATCTATCGGCGGTTTTTTAACAATAACTTTCACGACGCCTGTATGCGTCAGTTTTGCCTCATCGGTCACGACTAAAGCATAAAGCAATGCGATCTCTTGATTCGGCGCGGCTAAAACTTCTGCCTCGCTTGGGACTGTAATGGTGGGACTTGAGTCAAATCTATCACTGACAGGAACAGGGTATTGCGTTTGCTGATCGACTCGAAACCAGGTGAAATTGATTATGTTACCGCTATCGTGACTACCGCTACCATCAAGAACAATTGTCTCGCCGGGTGATGCAAATAATTCGGCAGGCACATTCGCTACAGGACGCGAAGCCAATGGAAAGTCGCGAGGCAAGCTACTAACAGATACAACATCGATAGCCTGCTTTTCCTGTAAACGCTTTGCGTATTTTTTCGCATGCGCGATGGGGTTATCTCTAATTACCGCTTGCATGCGCAAGAACCACTGATCACCGTCAGCAGACAAGTTTCCGTCATTGGAAAAATCATCGCCTATCTCATCAATCATCGATTGTGGGTCAACGTCATGTGTACGGGCAACTTCCATTAGTGCACCTGACAATAAAAGCAACATGGCACTATTGCTTTCGTCATCAGAACTAGAAAAATCCAAAGAATGAATTTGCTCTATTCCGAATACCTTCACAAGCTCGTCATTCGCCTGCTTGTGTGATTGGTTAAAACTTTTACCTTCTGCCATTAACTTCTGAGTTCTCTGGGCTTGCCAGTGTGTAAGCATATTGACTGAATTTAAGTTTGATTCATTATCGGTACTTTGAGTGATTGCTGTTAATGAAATCGGAGTTTCTGACTCTGTCCCTGAAGATTCATCAAAGACTTTTCCTTTGGCCTGCAAATAAAGGTTTACAGGCGAAGTAGTATCCCACTCAGCCGGAAGTTCGAAGGTGAACTCACCATTATTAGCGCTTACCTTTGCAGAGATCGTATCACCTGTCGGCTGACCGACAGAATCCAGTCTGGATATTTCAACTGGCGTATTGATCGAGAATGGACCTTTTTGGGCGACCCCCGTTGCTATCTTTGTCGCCTGTTGAATAGTGTTTGAAGAGGAAGAGGAAGAGGAAGAGGAAGACGTTGAAGAGCCGCCACCGCAAGATGACAATAGCGATAGAACAAACGATAGCATTAGCAGCTTAATCATTTTTGAGCAGCTAATACAGATTCCTTTCACAACTCCCTCTCAATACGTTTGTTATATTCCATCACAATAAACTATAGTCCAAATTATAATTGTTGGTAATTTCAGTGTTTTCCATCACACTGGCAGCATAAAAACGCAACTGCTTTCCACACTGACTTACTGATGCTAACCTGTTGATAATAGAAAAAAGGGTAATTTTTCACATTTTAGGGTTAATTCACTATTATTTAGTTAACTACTTCTTTGTCATATAATTTTCGAGGGTAATAAGCTGTTTAGTAAACATAAACAATCTCTACTACCCATCATTACAGGTATCGTTTTAACCATACTTGCTGCTCTTTTTTATTTGAGCGACGATCCAACAAGTATAGATATACAACAAAGACTCGAAGCGATTCCCTACGACATCCGCCTAAAGCTCAGCACTCCTATTGAAATAACAGAACTTCCGCCGATAATCATTATCGACATTGACGAAGCGAGCATAAAAAAAGACGGGCGTTGGCCCTGGGAAAGAAAAAAAATAGGCACACTGGTCAATAAACTGCATGAGAACAATGTTGCAGTTATCGCAATGGATGTCGTGCAATCAGAGAAAGAACAAAACCCTCTAGAGAAAGTAAAGATTGCATTAAATCAAACAGGTGAAGAACTACCTGACTGGTATTTAAAGATAGAAAACAACCTCAACGGGGATAGCTTTTTTGCCGACAGCATTAAAGATAAAGAAGTCGTTTTAGGCTATCCATTTCACAGAAAACTGGTGACTCAATCGGGAAAACTGGCTAGTTCTGCCATAGTAAGCGACATTGAAAATACGGAAAAACTCACGGCGATTCACATGCTCGGGTATACCGCAAACCTGAATGAGTTTACTAACAATTCTGCCGGAAGTGGTTTTTTCAGCATTGCCCCTGATAGAGATGGAACCATTCGAAGAGCCCCGGTAGTGGCTGTCTACAACAACCAGATTTACCCTTCTTTAGCGCTGGAAACGGCGCGCATTTATTTACTGGAAGATGAAATAAAACTGCATACTGATTTTGTAGGAAGCGCGCAAACGATCACCCATTTAAGCATGGGAAAAATGGTTATCAAAACGGATGCTCAAGGACAGATACTCATCCCTTACCTAGGCAAACAAAAACATTTCCCCTATATCCCTGCAAGCGAGATCTTGCATAGCAAAAAAACATTTCCCGAGTTAGAAAATGCAATCGCTTTAGTAGGTACATCTGCTGTTGGTTTGTCAGATCTGCGCCCTACTCCAGTTCAAGCTAGCTTCCCAGGTGTGGAAATTCAGGCAAATATTCTTCATGGTTTATTACATCCGGAAAACATTGCTTATGTGCCAGATTGGGCTGCTGGGGCAACGGTTATGACGCTTGCTGTCTTGAGTTTATTCATGGCGCTGTTTTATCCATTGCTACAACCCATGGGCTTAGTTATTTCAGGCACAACACTCGTCTTCGTCATGTTTGGGTTTAATTACTGGATGTGGTCTTCTCATCACATCAATTTACCGTTGATTATTCCCCTACTCACCGTAATGGCGGTTTCATCGATTCATGTTATCTACGATTTGATCAAAGAAAACAAAGGTCGGCGACGTATTCACGATATGTTTGGTCAATATGTACCGCTTGAACACATCAACAAGTTGATCGAGTTCCCGCACGCGGTAAATACCGATGGCGAAAAAAGAGAAATGACCGTGCTTTTTTCTGATATCAGAGACTTCACAGCACTGTCAGAACCGTTAACAACACGACAATTGAAAACTTTTCTCAATCAATACCTGACACCTATTACTGAAATCATCTTTAATAACCAGGGCACGATTGATAAATACGTGGGTGACATGGTGATGGCATTTTGGGGGGCCCCTATTTACCACCCTCAGCATGCTACCAAAGCGGTTATTGCGGCTATGGAAATGCAACAGAAAATCAAGAAAATGCAGAAAACATTTAAGGACATGGGAATCAATAATATTGCTGCAGGCATTGGTATTCACACGGGCGAGATGAATGTGGGAGACATGGGGTCCGACTATCGAAGGGCTTATACCGTGTTAGGAGATGCGGTTAATTTAGGATCACGCCTTGAAGGATTAACCAAATACTATGGCGTTGGGATTTTAGTCAGCGAAGAGACTAAACTACAATGCCCTGATATTGTTTTCCGCTATATCGATAACGTTAGGGTAAAAGGCAAACAGGATTCTATTAAAATCTACGAACCTCTGAAAACGCTAAACCAGTTAACTGAGTTACAGAAAACCCAACTAGAAAATCATGAGCAAACCTTTGCTGAGTATTTATCAGGAAAGTGGGAAATAGCCCATGCTGGCTTTCGCCAATTATATGAAACCTCAAACGATCCGCTTTATCGGGTTTATCTAGAAAGAACCGAAACCATCCTGAAAGAACAACCTACTGACTGGGACCCTATTCATAATCACACTGAAAAGTAATATAAGAAAGTGCCTATAAGTAGGGGGGTGCCTTAGTTGATTCAGTTAGATCAGGAAGCTTAAGCATTTCAATCAAGCACCCCGTATAAACTACAAATCATAAACTCATTGAGCGTATGAAACACGATATATAGCGCCAGCCCTATCATCAGATATCAGTATTGAACCATCTTTGAGAACAAGCACATAAGCTGGTCTGCCCCAGGCTTTTTGACCCTGTAACCAACCCGTTACAAATGGCTCATATTTGGTCACTTTCTCATCTTCGTCACTACCTGTAATCGTTGCCATCATGACTTTATAGCCAGATTTTTTACTGCGATTCCATGAACCATGCTCTGCGACAAACAACCTGTTTTTATAAGCTTTTGGAAATTGTTTGCCTGTATAAAAAGCAATACCCAATGGCGCTACATGTGCACCCAATGCCTGAATAGGTGGCGTAAACGCTCGACACGATAAATCATTGAATTCAGGATCTGCGATGGTTCCACCGTGACAATAAGGGAAACCAAAATGCTCCTGAAATTCATCAACACGATTGATCTCATCAGGGGGAATATCATCGCCCATCATGTCTCTGCCGTTATCACTCAACCATAATTTTTTTGATACGGGGTGCCAGGTAAAACCTACGGTATTACGAATACCTCTCGCCTCTACGCGTTCATCCGTACCATCGGCTTTCATACTGCGAATCACGGCGTAATCTTTCTTCAAGCACACATTACACGGCGCACCGATGGCCATATATAAGCGGCCATCCGGACCGAAATCCATATATCGCCAACCGTGGTGTGTTTCAGAAGGTAAATCATCTCGAATTAAAGTAGGAATCGGCGGGTTATCTAATCGAGCCTCAATATCATCCATTCGAAATAGTTTATCTACAGCGCCTATGTAGAGTGCTTTGTCTCGAAACGCTAAACCGTTCGGCATGTTTAGATCTTCAGCAATAATATAGCGTTTATTATGCTTAATCGCGTAAACGACACCTTCGCTTCTTGTGCCCACAAACAAGGTGCCATTAGTACCCAAAACCATGGTTCTCGCATTAGGCACATCACTTTCAAATAACTCTATCTTGAAACCAGCAGGGACTTTTAACAAATCAAGATTGGATTTTGCCGCAGCAAATTGATGGATCAAAAGAGCCATTGCAAACAACACAGATTTAACGATTAAACTATTCATAGTTTTACACCCCCCTACTTATAGGGCTTTTTTTAATTGTTTGATTCGAAAACATCGTTATTAATATTCAAACTGCATAGGAAAAAGCAAAAACAATACAAACACTTAAACACGCCATGGATAATTGCATTATTAAAAAATATCCCCAGTATCTATTTAGCGCCAATATTAACGTGAAAGTTCAGTTTTATGTGAACAAACCGCATTAAACGAGCAAGTAGAACATTGACTGTTTAAACTATTTTATAGGGCACCCCCCTACTTTGGGGCCTATTTCTTTTCTATTTCTACAGGTTACATCGCGTCACAATATGGTATTATCCGCCACCTAAACAACCGAAAATGATAAACATGACCGAACGTACAGCCACTATCACACGTGATACTTTTGAAACACAGATTACCGTCAATATAAATTTAGACGGCACGGGAAAAGCGCGCTTCAAAACCGAAGTACCTTTCCTTGAACACATGATGCACCAGATAGCGTTGCACGGCATGATCGATATTGAAATCGAAGCCAACGGTGATCTGCACATAGATGCGCATCACACGGTTGAAGATATCGGTATCTCACTGGGTCAGGCATTTGCAAAAGCGATTGGCGATAAAAAAGGCATCCGTCGTTACGGTCACGCTTATGTACCACTTGATGAGTCACTATCTCGCGTAGTGATTGATTTTTCTGGTCGTCCACATTTGGAAGATACCGTCGATTACAAACGCCCAATGCTAGGAAATTTCGATACCGATCTATTCCACGAGTTTTTCCAAGGCTTTGTAAACCACGCTTTAGTCAGCTTACACCTGGATAATATCCGCGGTCGTAACGCACACCATATTGCTGAGACTATATTCAAAGCATTTGGACGCGCATTGCGCATGGCTGTTGAAAGAGATGAGCGTTCTGCGAACGCAATACCATCAACGAAAGGTTCTCTATAAACTTTTTCAAATGTTGTCTTATTTAAAACTAAATTGCCCAAATTGCTCTTTATATTCACTCAAGAGCAAGGCGAAGACGCGGAGTTTGCAAGCGCAAACGAGCATCGACAACGCAGTTATTGGGTGGATAGAAAGAGCAAGGTGGGTGATTTAAAAGATGATTGCGGTTATAGATTACAGCATGGGCAACTTACACTCCGTGCACAAAGCCCTTCAACACGTTACCAATGAAACGGTTGAGATAACATCTTCTCCTGATGTCATCAACAAAGCGGATCACATCGTATTCCCTGGTCAGGGTGCTGCTCGTGATTGCATGAGTGAATTACACAAGCGTGAACTCGTCGATGTGGTTAAACAAGTCGCTATTAGCAAACCTTTTCTAGGCGTTTGCATGGGCATGCAAGTGCTGATGGAGCATAGTTCAGAAGGCGGTGGGGTCGACTGTATCGGTCTTTATGAAGGCAAAGTTTTGTACTTTCAAGACCACATTGGCGCGACAGACGAGAATGGTGAGCGACTAAAAATCCCACAAATGGGCTGGAATAAAGTCTCGCATACTCAACAACATCCACTGTGGAATGGCATCAAAGAAAACTCTCGTTTTTACTTTGTGCATAGCTACTTTATTGCACCAGAAGATAAATCAATTATCGCTGGTGAGACTGATTACGGTATTACCTATCCATCTGCTATTGCAAAAGATAATGTCTTTGCGATTCAGGCACACCCTGAAAAAAGTGCGGATGATGGCTTACAACTTTTGAAAAACTTTACCCAATGGGATGGAAACGTTTAGATGTTATTACTACCTGCGATTGATCTTAAAGACGGGCAATGCGTACGCCTAAAACAAGGCCGCATGGAAGATACCACCGTATTCTCTGATAGCCCTGTTGATACAGCTACACGTTGGGTTGAAGCTGGCGCAAAACGTTTACACTTGGTTGATCTGAATGGTGCATTTGATGGCGTACCGGTAAACAATTCTGCTGTCGAAGCAATTGCGAAGAAATTCCCTGATTTGCCGATTCAAATCGGTGGTGGCATACGTGACGCTAAAACGGTTCAGGCTTATCTTGATGCCGGAGTAACTTACTGCATTATTGGTACTAAAGCGGTTGAAGACCCTGAGTTTGTAAAAGACCTTTGCAAGCAATTCCCTGGGCATATTATTGTCGGTATCGATGCTAAAAATGGCATGGTAGCAACAGATGGTTGGGATAAAGTTTCTACCGTTTCAGCGATTGATCTTGCAAAACAGTTCGAAGAAGCTGGTGTAGTCGCGATTGTTTATACCGACATTTCACGCGATGGCATGATGACTGGCGTCAACGTCGAAGCCACGAAAGAACTCGCTGAAAGCATCAATATTCCTGTTATCGCTTCTGGTGGCGTTACCAATATGGACGATATTATCGCACTGTGTAATGTCGAAGCTTCAGGAATCACCGGTACAATTCTTGGTCGTTCGATTTACGAAGGTACGATCGACCTTGCCAAAGCGCATGAGTTCGTAGACACATTTGCTGAGAGAATGGCATAACATGGGATTAGCAAAACGCATTATCCCTTGTCTCGACGTTGATAATGGACGCGTCGTGAAAGGTGTTAACTTCGTCGATATCCGCGATGCAGGCGATCCAGTTGAAGTTGCCGCACGCTATAATCGTGAAGGCGCAGATGAAATTACTTTTCTGGACATAACTGCAAGCTCTGATGACCGTGAAACAACTGTCCACATGGTTGAAGCGATTGCATCCGAAGTGTTTATACCTCTGACTGTTGGCGGCGGTATTCGCAAGGTAGAAGATGTTCGCACGATGCTAAACGCAGGCGCGGATAAAGTAGCAATTAACACCGCTGCTATTCACAACCCAGAATTAGTTAGACAAGCCGCAGAATATTACGGCTCTCAATGCATTGTTGTTGCTATTGATGCAAAAAAAGTCAGCAAAGAAGGCGAACCTGATAAGTGGGATATATTCACTCACGGTGGCCGCAACGACACAGGTATCGATGCCGTTGAATGGGCAAAAAAAATGGCAGACTATGGTGCTGGCGAACTGCTTGTCACCAGCATGGATAAAGATGGCACAAAATCAGGTTTTAACCTACCTTTAACAAAAGCGATTGTAGATGCTGTTAATATCCCTGTTATCGCTTCTGGCGGTGTAGGTAATCTTCAGCATTTAGCCGATGGCGTGACCATCGCTGGCGCTGATGCAGTTTTAGCGGCAAGTATTTTTCACTTTAATGAATACACCGTTGGTGAAGCCAAACAATTTATGCAGGATCAAGGCATTGAAATGCGCATTTAAGGACATATTATGAATAAGAGTATGAGTAATAATACGCTTAGAGACGTTGCAGATGTTCTTGAGGCTCGCAAATCGGCTGAACCTGACAGTTCATACGTAGCAAAATTGTATGACAAAGGACTGGATGCGATTCTTAAAAAGGTAGGCGAAGAAGCGACTGAAGTCGTGATGGCTGCTAAAGATACTGAAAACGGAAAAAGCCCAGATAAAATAGTCTACGAAGTTGCTGACTTATGGTTTCATACCCTAGTATTATTAGCACAACAAAATCTACATCCAGATGATGTTTTAAAAGAATTAGAACGTCGATTTGGAACATCTGGTCTAGTCGAAAAAGCAAGTCGACAGTAAACGCACCAGATAAAAGCATTAAATTAAAAGTCTCTAACTTAGAGATGTTAGCGGTACATTAAAGAATCACAGAAGAGAGGAATAGTATGTTATACGGATTTGGATTAGGCGGAATAAGCCCATGGTCACTATTAATTATCTTAGTAATCGTAGTGGTTATATTCGGCACAAAGCGCCTACGCAATGCGGGTGGTGATTTAGGCGGAGCGGTTAAAAACTTTAAAGACTCTATGAAAAGTGGCGCAGATAGCGTGAATGCCAAGAAAGAATCGATTGAAGATGCTGCTGACGATGTTATCGACGCGACTTCAAAAGTTAAAGACACCACTAAGTCATAAGTTTTTCACAATTTTAGACTAACCCCTTTCGAGTAGTTTTTAATGTTTGATTCTGGCTTTCTGGAAATGCTTGTCATTGGCGTGATTGCACTGCTAGTGGTAGGCCCTGAACGATTACCTGGCCTTGCTTCAAAGGTAGGTAAATTTGTTGGTAAAATGAAGGCATTTATTGCGAATACACGCGAAGATATCGAAAAAGAAATTCGCGCAGATGAAATGCAATCCATGCTTGCCCAACAGAAAGAAGAAATCAGTGAATTACGTGACATGATGAAAAACACCGGCAACGAAGTTTCTAGTGAAGTTAATGAGGCTGCGGAAATGCTCGGTGATAGCATCAATGAAGCCGAAAAAGCTTCCTCAGCAAGTAGTAAATAGACAGTATGAGCGATAGTAAAACTTCGGCCAGTGAACTGCCAACAACCGCTACGGGTGGTTTTCTTTCTCATCTTATCGAAATGCGAGACCGCCTACTAAGAGCGGTTATCGTTATCTTTGTTGCCTTTGTTTGTCTATTTCCCTTCGCTAAAAATATCTATAACTGGCTAGCAGCTCCACTGGTTGATCAAGGCCAGGAAATGTTAATCATTGGCCCTGTCGCGCCATTTCTTATTCCCATGAAGCTAACCTTGATGGTGGCTTTTTTAATTGCCCTGCCTTACCTGTTTTACCAGCTATGGTCGTTTGTTGCGCCAGGCTTGTATAAGCACGAGAAACGCTTAATTTATCCACTAATTGCTTCGAGTATTTTCCTCTTCTATCTCGGCATAGCTTTTGTATATTACATTCTGCTACCGATGATGTTTAAGATCATTCCGCAATTTGCACCTGAAGTGGCCGTCTTTAGCCCGGATATCGCGCAGTATCTCGATTTTACCATCATGATGTTTATGGCATTTGGCTTTGGTTTTGAAATGCCAATCGCCACGATATTACTGATCAGCACAGGTATGACAACCGCTGAAGATTTAAAGAAAAAGCGCCCGTATGTCATCGTTGGTGCTTTTGTTGTAGGCATGTTGTTAACGCCTCCTGATGTAATCTCGCAAATTATGTTAGCCATTCCAATGTGGTTATTGTTTGAATTGGGCATCATTTTTAGCGGCTTCTTTAAAACACGAATCGAAGAAGCGAGCGAAGCCAAAGATAACATCAATGCTGAAAAAGAGGCTGCCGAGAAAACTGCCGCTTCTGCAGCAGCAGGCACCGCCGCGATTAGTGCGGATAAACTCTGGGAAGATGATGATAATTATTATTATGAAGAGTTTGATGAAGACGATTCTGACAACACTATTCATAATGATGAAAATAATGAGACAGGGCTTAACGAATATACTGATGATGATGCTTTCGATATGTCCAGCCCATCTGATGCTGTAGACGAGTCTAAAGATACTGATAATAAAGATAACGAAGATTCTCTGCCTGAAGGTAGTGGCGAAATAAGTGAGTCAGAAGAAGCTGAAAAATTCTATGGCACTGACGTGGTAGAAGATTTTGAAGAGCTTACCGACGACGAAATGGAAGCTGAACTGGATCGTATTGAAGCAGACGAAGAAGACATTACTGATCAAAGCAGTGATGAGACTAATGATGATAAGACTGAAGATAATTCAGATACTGACATCGACGATACTGCTAAAGATGATACAAAAGAAAACGCTCCTACTAAAAAGAATGAAGACTCAAAAGATTAAGAATAATCTTTTGAGTGCTAAATAAATCTAATAAAAACAAAGCTTTGATAAATATCAAACCTCATCTTTAGACTGAATTACAATGAACTATTCAGTTTTTTCATGCTACTATTATTATACCTATGAATATTTAATGATAGTTTCATGAGTCGTGGAATAGCGGCCACAGCTCTCATCTATCCCTCTAAATATTTATAGTTTATTGTTTTTAAAGAATCACGAAGGGGAGCATCCTATGGCGTGTTTAATTAAAAACTTATTAGGGCTAACATCATTAAAAAACGATGATAATTGCGAAGTTCTACCGCCAATTGTTAGATCATTAGTTGGCAGTACGCTTTTTATCATTTTAATGGCAATAGCAAGTCACCTAATAAGAGTGTAATTGATAGACCACTAAAAAAGCCTGCAAATACTATGTTGTTTGTGGGCTTTTTTTCTTCCTGAGATAAAACTTTTCCAGGCCCCTCATCACTCTCATTTTTAGATAAGTCACCCCCCTACTTTGAGCCATATTTTTGAGGGCACGTTTTTCTAAAGAGCATCCTTTAAAATAACATTGTTATCTCACCACGCCCGTAAGTTAAACTACGAGGCTGTTTTACATACCTTGCTTAGCTCATCGAAAGATCTGCTCCCAGCCCACAAACACGATTTCAAATATGAGTATATTTTTTACAGGCTTGATCTTAGGTGCCAGCCTGATCATAGCTATAGGCGCCCAAAATGCTTACGTCCTTAAACAAGGGCTGATTAAGCGACACATATTTATCATCTGCCTAATTTGCGCCTTATCGGATGCTATATTAATAGTGATCGGTACAAGTGGATTAGGAAAGTTTGTGCATAACCACCCAGACTGGCTAAAGATCATTACCTGGTTGGGTGCGACCTATCTTATTATTTTTGGATTAATGAGCCTTCGCTCTGCATTTAAAAGTGAAACACTTGAAATCGCGGCAGCAGATGGTAACTCACAAAACTTACGAAAAGTTGTAACTACCGTTTTAGCACTGACCTTTTTAAACCCGCACGTCTATCTTGATACTGTGTTGCTCATTGGCAGCATTGCCTCACCTTATTCAAGCGAACAACGACTGTATTTTACGGTTGGCGCAGTGTGCGCATCATTCATTTGGTTCTTTTCATTAGGGTATGGAGCACGCTTACTAGCGCCAGTATTTGCTAAACCGAATGCATGGAAGTTTCTTAATATTCTTATCGGGCTAGTGATGTTCAGTATTGCCTACCAGTTAATCACCACCGACTTCGCCGTTATTTAAAAAAACGGCCCCTAAGTAGGGGGGTGGGTTTTGATATTTACTGTTTTACAAACAAAAAAAGAGCCCGCTAAGCGGGCTCTTTGATGTAACAAATACTACATTTTTGCATTTTAAAAGCTTACATTGATAATGCTTTTAAAGAAGTTGCAGCTGAAGAAAAAGATTTGCGCTCATCATCAGGCATTGGAATCATACCCTTTTCAGCCAAGTAGCCATCTTCACCCCAAGTGTTATCTGAAACGAATTCAGCAACAAACTCTTTGATACCCGGTACTTTACCCACATGGTCATTTTTGATGTACATGTAAAGTGGACGAGATACTGGGTATTCACCCGAAGCAATCGTGTCAAAGTTTAGTTCTTTACCGTCGATGCTTGAGCCTTGTACCTTGTCAGAGTTTTGATCAAGGAAGCTAAATCCAAATACACCCAACATATCAGGGCTAGCAACAAGCTTTTGTACGATTAAGTTATCGTTTTCACCAGCTTCAACATACACACCATCTTCACGCACTGTGTGACAAATGTTCTTGTATTGTTTTTTGTCTGTCTTCTTAAGCGCTTTGATCCATGGAACAGTCTTACAACCACCTTCCATTGCAAGCTCAGCAAATGCATCGCGAGTTCCTGATGTTGGTGGTGGACCCATTACTTTAATATCAGTTGCTGGTAATGATGGGAAAATCTGATTCCATTTAGTGTAAGTATTAGGGATCAATTTACCTGTGTAACCACCTTTTCCGTCAGTTTCAGGTACCTGCTTTGCTACTGCGAAGAAGATAGCCTGACGCGTTAACGCATACTTTGGAGAAGCTTTCGAATTAGCGATAGCAATACCATCGTACCCTACTTTAACTTCTGTTAGTTTAATGCCGTTATCTGCACATTTTTTGAATTCTGATTCTTTAATTCTTCTTGAAGCATTAGTGATATCTGGTGTATCGATACCGTTACCCTCACAGAAAAGCTTCATTCCGCCACCAGATCCTGTAGATTCGATTTTAGGTGTCTTGAATTTAGTCTTCTTACCAAACGTCTCTGCAACTACTGTAGAGAAAGGATAAACCGTAGAAGAACCTACGATTTCGATATGGTCACGTGCCATTGCATTTGAGAATGAAAGGGTTGCTATTGCCGTTGCAACAACCAAGCTTACTTTTTTCATTTATTTTTGCTCCAAAGTTTTTATATAAAATCATTAATACAAGATTGGTAACAACGTAATTCATTGCTCACCAAAGCTGCGCAAATAATAGTTTTGGAATGTGACCGCTTTATTACAGAATTGTTAAGGTTTTATGACAATGCATCCAGCGCTTGTTAATTCTGGCTTAGCTCTGGCTCATCTCATCTCTGGCTAAGTTCTGATTCAGCGCTTATCACAGTGAAAACGATACCCAATGCCACGAACGGTTTGTATGGCGTTGTCATAACCTTCTATCGCCAGGGCTCGGCGTAATCTTAAAATATGGACATCCACAGTGCGCTCTTCAACATAAGGACTGCGACTCCAAACCTGATTCAATAGATTTTCCCGACTAAAAACACGATCTGGGTGTTCGATTAAAAATAACAACAGCCTGTATTCAGTTGGGCCTAAATCTAATGCCTCTCCCACTAACGAGACACGGTGTGACAATCTATCAATTTCCAGCTGGCCGACACGAATAACATCCTGCTCTTCAGCCTCTTGATTACTGCGTCTTAAAACGGCTTGAATTCTTGCTATCAGCTCTTTGGGAGAAAAAGGCTTGGTCACATAGTCATCAGCGCCCGCATTCAAGCCCGAAACTTTGTTCGCTTCCTCTGATTTTGCGGTAAGCATGATAATAGGAATTTGACAGGTTGAAACCTGACCTTTTAACGATCTGACTATATCGACACCCGATGCATCAGGCAGCATCCAGTCCATCAAGATCAGATCTGGATCATTGTTCTTTAACAGTAACCGTGTCTGAGAAGCGTCTTCTGCTTCTAATGTTTGAAAGCCTGCTTTTTTTAAAGCGAAGTCAAGCATCGATCGGATTGGCTTCTCATCTTCGACTAATAATATTGTATTCATAGCCCTGCTGTTTTTATTCATTGACCTTGCTATTCAAGCACATCAATATTTCAGAACGATGACAAACAACATTTTGTGTAGAAATATCTGCAAAAAAATGGATAAAAAAAAGCCCCATTAATACGATCATTAATGAGGCTTAAATTCGCTGTTATTACAGCTTTAACATTTAGTGCTTGCCACTAATCTATACACCAATCTCGCCATTATCATCTTTCATAATAACGACTGTTGAGGCACGAGGACGAACGCTAGTTCCCGCAGGTGTTTCCTCTGCCGCGTTTGTGCTATACGGCCAATTACCCGGATGCTGAATATTCACAAAGAAATTCTTTTGATCAGGCGTCAAAGAAAGCCCTGTGACTTCACAATTATTCGGCCCAACAAAGAAACGTCTCAACTCTGCTTGATTGCTCGCAGATAATACTTCCTGATTACCGTCCGCATCGACCAGTTTAGAGGGAACAACTGCTAGCATTTGATCGTTGGTATAACTTGTCACTTCGTCAGCACCGTTATCGGTTTGTACCCACATGATTCCGCGAGCATCAAAAGCCATACCATCTGGACTCGCAAACTGATTGAACTCATCCAGCCCCGAAAGATTTGTTTCAGCATCTGCGTCTTCAGGTGACCCAAAGACAAAGATATCCCAATCAAACTCATTGCTGCCTTCGACTTCATCCCAACGAATAATATGTCCGAACGCATTATTCAAACGCGGGTTTGCCGGGTTAGTCGTATCAGTTCGCTGCGTATTGTTGGTGAGTGTCAGATAAACCGTGCCCGTTACTGGGTCCACTGCTGTCCACTCAGGACGATCCATTGGGGTTGCCCCAACTATATCTGCCGCACCAGCGGTATTAAGAATAATATCAGCCTGGCTGCTAAAGCTATTTGCCAATGTTTCGCTACCGTCGGCAGATGGAGTAGTTAATACCAAAGGTAACCACATTCCTTTTCCATCATCATCAAAACGCGCTACGTATAAAGTGCCAGAATCCATGTACTTAGCACCAACGTCCAAACGATCTGTTCTGTCAGCATCTGCAGGATCCCACATTGCAGTTGATTCAAATTTATACAGATACTCAAAACGTGAATCATGCCCGGAATAAAACACAATCGGCTTGCCAGCTTCTAACTTACCGTAGGCACAGCCTTCATGACGAAAACGTCCTAATGCTGTTCTTTTAACCGCTGTAGAATCTGGGTTATAAGGATCAATTTCTACGATATACCCGTAGCCATTTGCCTCATTTCTATAGTCTTCCAAGGCATTTGCGCCAGTTGGTGTTAGGTTAAATCGACTAAATTCACCTTGAACTTCATCTGCACTACCCGCTTGATCATGCCAGTTGTATCTGCCACTGGTTAAACTTGAAATACCAATTCGCTTCTGGTCTTCAGTCATGGTTGCTTCATCGGCAACAAAATAACCTGGCCAGTTTTCTTCACACGTTAAGTAAGTTCCCCAAGGTGTAGAACCGTTTCCACAGTTATTCAAAGTACCGCGAGTTTTGTTACCCGCCGTTGAAAAAGGTGTGATTAATGCTGCTGTCATCGCTAATGGACCAGAGATATCCATTTCAGTTGCTGCAGTAAAACGACGATTATGAGCGTCATCTTTAACCACTTGCCAGCCGTTATCCGTTAATTGAACACGCACTACCGTAACGCCATGAGCATTTATTTCTTTACGTACAAATTCCGAATCTCTAATTGCTCCGTCATAGTGCAGCGCATTGCTATCAATATATTCATGGTTGATACATAAAAGACCGTCTGTTGAACTGCCATCCAGAGGAAAGAATTGCATACCATCATGATGCATACCGAGTGAATTTGCCTGATCTAAGGCGGTGTTAGTACCGTCACTCTTCCACTCAGAAGCGATGCTGTTTAGCGGCGTTCCCCATGGTGCTAACACCTGAGCGCTATAACCTACTGGCACCACAACAGCGTCTGTTTTAGATCCTGCGATAGATTTAAAACCTAATGAAAGAGATTCTGATGCTTCATCATCACTACTGCTGCTGCTGTTACAACCCGCTAATCCAAAACTACTGAACAGACCTAAAGCAGCAAATGCAGCACCACCTTTAAGTACGTCACGTCTTGATAGCTTTTTTTCTAGCACGGATGAAAATGGCTCATTAGCGCTATGGTTATAACGCGTTGGGTCAAATGTTTCTTTACTCACAATTATTCCTTTTTGGTTTGATTTATAAAATGCCGTAGCAAGCCAGGGAATAGTAAGAAGGTAATATGAAGGTTAAATTACAAAATGGTTAAGGTTTTATGAAATGCAGGTTTTAATCGGATCTATATAAAACTAGAGAGAGAGAGAGAGAGAGAGAGAGAAATAAACAAGAAAGTCTGATGTATTAAACGAAAGGCAACGTTTATACATTTGCACCTCCCTAAATAGGCATTAAAAAAAACGCCTATAAGTAGGGGGGTGCCTAATCAAAAAATTAACAAGGAATTAGTCGTCTACAACTCGACTGGCAGGGAAACACACAGAAAACGTTGAGCCTCTGCCCACTTCACTTTTGATGTCCAGCTTGGCGCCATGTCGTTGGGCAATATGCTGAACAATTGCCAGACCCAAACCCGTGCCGCCTTTATCGCGGGAACGCCCTTTATCAACACGATAAAAACGCTCCGTTAAATGCATTAAATGCTCAGCCGGAATGCCTTGACCATCATCGACAACAGAGAGGCAGCCTTCGCCTTTTGCAGATTTCTTCCAAATCACTTTTACTTTGGTGCCATCCTGAGTATGACGGACTGAATTGTGGACGAGATTACTGCACACACTGATAATTTCCGCATCAGAGCCTTTTATCTTCAAGCTCTCATCAATGTCTTTTTCTATAATATGCGTATCACCGGTAATCAAGGTCGCTTCATCATGGCAGATTCTATTCAGGACTGAAGGTACGTCGATGATGCTGCTAGAGTTATCGCTCAGCTCGGAATTTTCCAGACGCGACAAGGTGAGTAGATCTTCGATAATGCGCTGCATTCTAATAGATTGATCAGAGGCTGCTAACACCGCAGGTTGCAAGCTATCAGGTAGATTATCATCTTCCTGCATAATCTCGAGATAACCTGCTATTACCGTCAACGGCGTACGTAGTTCGTGTGATGCATTGGCGATGAAGTTTTTACGCATTCTATAGATGGTAGCGCGTTCACTCACATCTCTTGCGACTAGAAGCTTCAAATCTCCCTGAACCGGAATAATCTGAATCGCGACTTGTCTTTCAAGGCCGTAATCGCCTGTAGGCAAGCTTACTTCTATTTCTTTGGTGGATTTTGTTTCCAGCAGTTTATTCACTTGCGGTAAGCGAATAATGTTATCGATACGTTGGCCTCTGTCTTTTTTGATATCGACATTTAAGTAGACCTGAGAAATGCCGTTTGCCCAATCGATTTCATTATTGCCGTTAAGCACGACTGTTGCATAAGGTAGCGCGGTGATAATACCTTGCAAGCGCTTGAGTAAATTCACCATGCGGTCTTTGCGTCGGTCACTCTTTTTATGCGTATTCTGGATTTGCTGGGTAATCCGTTCCCAAATGCCGTTACTGTCGGGTAATAACGAGGGGCTTGCCCCTTTAATTAACCAGATATGTAGTTGTTTGAGTTTGTACAGCAACCAAGCGATATAAGTGACGAGCGAAAGAATCAGGGACAAGGACCAATAGCCCGTGAGCATGCCTCCCACAAAGGCGACAAACAGGACTAACGCGATGCGCCAGCGTTCGGTACTCCAGTCATTACTATCCATCTAATTTTTCAGTAAAGCGATAACCTGCGCCCCTCACCGTCTTTAACATGTCATCAAGCTCATAAGGTTTGAGCACTTTACGCAAACGCAGAATATGGACATCGACGGTACGCTCATCAATAAACGTGCTTTGTCCCCAGACTTGATCTAACAGTTGCGCTCTGCTGTGTATTCTTTCTGGCTTTCGCATAAAGTAATGCAATAAACGAAACTCTGTTTGACCAATATCCACAGTGGCATCATTGATCAAAAGCGAATTATTTTCCAGGTTAATCACCAACGAACCTTTATCTGACTTACGCGTGATTGTTTTATCCACACTTAAACCTTGCGATCGTCTGATTAATGCTTTGATTCTTGCATCTAGCTCTTTTAATGACACGGGTTTCGTCATGTAGTCATCCGCACCAACTTCAAGACCTTTTACCTTGTCCATTTCTTCGGCGCGCGCTGTAAGCATCAAGATAGGAATATCTCGTTGAATTTTATTTTTTCGTATTTGCTTGATAATCTCGGGACCACTGATATCCGGCAACATCCAATCCAGCAAAATAAGGTCTGGGTTCTTCTCGGCAAGCATATCAAATGCCCCCCCCCCACTTTCAGCGGCTTTTACCTTATAGCTCTTGCCCAGCAGAAACCCTTGTAACATTTCTCTTATGGCATGATCGTCTTCAACTAATAAAATTTCAAACATCTAATTTCATCGACCTTATTCTTCGCCGTCTTCAATGTCATACGGAAAGTATTTCGAACGGATATGCTCCAAAGACGTATGTCGTACATCTTTACCCTTCACCAGGTAAATAACATATTCACAGATATTCTGCGCATGATCAGCGATTCGTTCTAATGAACGCGCACACCAGCTTACTCTCAAAGCGCTCTTTATATGACGCGGATCTTCCATCATGAAGGTAATCAATAATCTCGACAAATTATCCAGCTCAACATTCACTTGTTGGTCTTTACCGAGAATTCTTACTGCGCCATCAGCATCAAGTCGTGCAAATGCATCTAATGAGTCATGCAGCATGGTCAAGACTAATTGACTCATGTGTGAAAGCTCGGAGTGCATTCTTGTGATATTTTGTTTTTTCGCAAGCTTTTTAGAATAACGAGCAATTTTTTCTGCTTCATCGCCTATTCTTTCGAGGTCTGTAATGACTTTTACAACGGCTACAACCAAACGTAAATCAGAAGCGGTAGGTTGCCTTCTCGCGATCACGCGAGTGCATTCCTCATCGATATCCACTTCCATCTGGTTAACTGCTTCATCGCCATTCGCAACGGCTTTCGCCAGCTCAAAATCAGACTCTAATAATGCCTTTACCGCTTGCTCTGCCTGGGATTCTACTAAACCACCCATTTTCAGCACTTGGTTTCGAATATCTTCCAGCTCTTCATTATAGCGCTGTGAAATATGCTGCCCTATTTCCATTTTTTTACCTTTTAACGTTACTTTAAGCGTGTACTTTTAACGATGCACATTTCGCTTAGGTTTATTCACCAATGTATTAACCAAAGCGCCCAGTAATATAGTTTTCTGTTAATTGATGCTCAGGGTTAGTAAATACCTTATCGGTATCATTCACTTCAACCAGCTTACCCATGTGGAAGTAAGCAGTGCGTTGCGAAACGCGCGCAGCTTGCTGCATTGAGTGAGTCACAATAGCAATGGTATAGTTTGATTTCAGTTCATCCATTAACTCTTCAATGGTTGCTGTAGCGATAGGATCAAGTGCCGAGGTTGGCTCATCCATTAAAATCACTTCAGGATCTACCGCAATCGCACGCGCAATACATAAACGCTGTTGCTGTCCGCCTGATAAACCTGTACCTGGTTTCTGCAAATCGTCTTTAACTTCTTTGAACAAGCCGGCTTTAATCAAACTCGCTTCTACCAAGTCATCAAGCTCAGAACGATTAGATGCCAAACCATGCAAACGCGCACCATAAGCCACATTATCGTAAATCGACTTAGGGAAAGGGTTTGGCTTCTGAAACACCATGCCGACTCTGGCACGCAGTAAAACTGGGTCTGTTTTCTTGCCGTAAATATCTTCACCATCCAGAGTGTGCTCACCGGTAACACGACAAATTGAAATAGTGTCATTCATGCGGTTTAACACGCGCAAAAAGGTCGATTTACCACAACCAGAAGGACCGATCATGGCAATAATTTCATTGTTGCCGATATCTAAATCGACACCAAATATTGCCTGCTTATCGCCATAAAACACATCACAGTTTCGTGAACTCATTTTAGCGTTGTCGACTAATGGCTTACCCACCGTGCCATTGATTTCTACATCAAATTCACTACGGTGCTTTTCACCGGTAATTGCATCAACAGCAGGTTTTGGCGTTTCTGATTCTAACGGAGCCGCTCTTGGCATTCCTGGCATTGTATTGATAACGTCAGTCATAGTTTTTACTCAATTAATAAATTTGGTCTATCTCGTTGCTAGTACTTTATACCTGATGATCATATCTCAGGGAATAAAGCTTACCAGCGTCTCTCGAATTTCTTTCTAAGCATTATGGCGATTAAGTTCATCGCTACCAAGAACCCTAATAACACCATAATAGCGGCAGAGGTTCTTTCAGTAAACGCTCTCTCTGGGCTGTCAGACCACAGGTAAATCTGCACTGGCATAACCGTTGAGGGATCTAATACTCCGGTTGGCACTTCCGCCACGAACGCTATCATTCCAATCATTAACAGCGGTGCTGTTTCGCCCAGTGCTTGCGCCATACCGATAATCGTACCAGTTAAAATACCCGGCATTGCTAAAGGCAATGTGTGCTGAAATAAGGTTTGGACGCGTGATGCACCCAAGCCAATTGCCGCCTCTTTAATGGAAGGTGGCACTGATTTAATTGCCGCACGACTCGCAATAATTATGGTAGGCAATGTCATCAAGGTTAAAACCAAACCACCTATCAACGGTGTAGAGCGCGGAACACCAAAATAATTGATATAGACCGCCAGACCCAATAGACCAAATACGATCGAAGGCACAGCCGCCAGGTTGTTGATATTAATTTCGATGATATCAACCCACTTATTATTCTGTGGTGCAAACTCTTCGAGGTAAGCTGCTGCCGCTACTGCAATCGGGAAAGATAACATCAAGGTTACCAGCATGGTGAATAAAGAACCCATAATGGCTCCTTTCATACCCGCCTGCTCTGGCTCTCGCGAATCACCGTTTGAAAACAGCACTGTGTTAAAACGTTTTTCCAGCCTGTCTTCTTCTATCAGCTTATCGATCCACTCAAATTGATAATCTTTAAGACGGCGCTCATCTTCAGGAAGGTTTCGATCTATCTTACCCTTCATAAAAACATCAATATCATCTTTCGCTAAAAACCAGTAAGTCTGCTTGGTACCGAGTAATTTCGGTTCAGCCAACACATCATCACGAATGGTATATGCTGCCGAGTTACTTACTATATTTCTCAAGTCGCGTTTTTTCTTGCGCCCCGAAACACCCGGAAACATTTTATTCAGACTCGCTCTAACTACTTTTTGGTAGTTTGCCGAATACAAGGCATCTTCATCGGAGTTACTGTTTACTTTTAACACAGACTCATCCAACTCGATATCAAGTTTCACGTAGGTTTGCTGAAAAGCAGGCCAGCCCTTACTTACGATGGTGAAAAGCAATACCAATAAAAAGGCAAAACTAATCATCAATGAAGCAATACCAAACAGACGGAAGCGCTTTTCTCTAGCGTAACGCTTCTTTAAACCCGCTCTTATAATTTCAGTGGAATTTGAATTACTCATACTGCTCTCTATACTTTCGAATAATTTGCAACGCAACAAAGTTGAGCAACAAGGTGATAACGAATAAACCAAGACCTAGCGCAAATGCAGCTAAAGTTTTAGGACTATCAAACTCTTGATCGCCTGTTAACAAGGTGACTATTTGTACCGTAACGGTGGTCACTGCTTCTAATGGATTGACGGTTAAATTCGCGGATAAACCAGCCGCCATCACCACAATCATGGTTTCACCAATTGCACGAGATGCCGCAAGTAACACACCACCAACTATACCCGGGAGTGCCGCAGGAATAACAACCTGACGAATAGTTTCTGACTTGGTTGCGCCCATACCGTACGAACCATCTCGCATCGCTTGAGGCACAGCGGAAATAACGTCATCAGACAATGAAGACACGAATGGGATAATCATAATTCCCATTACCACACCTGCGGCCAACGCACTTTCTGATGCCACAGATAAACCAATGCTTTCACCTAAGTCTCTAAGAAAAGGAGCCACCGTAAGTGCCGCGAAAAAACCATACACAACCGTTGGAATACCCGCCAGAATTTCTAGCGTTGGCTTGGCAAATGAACGCACTCTTCTGCTTGAATATTCAGAAAGATAAATCGCTGACATCAACCCTAACGGTACAGCAATTACCAATGCGATCACTGAGATCAATAAAGTACCAACAAATAAGGGAATAGCACCGAACGAACCTGAGCTCCCCACCTGGTCAGTTCTAATCGAGGTTTGCGGACTCCACTTTGTACCAAAGAGGAAATCACTCGCTGGCACAGATTCAAAGAATCGTATCGACTCGAAAAGCACCGAAAACACGATACCTACCGTTGTTAAAATCGCGATAGAGGCGCAGATGATCATTCCCCAGCGCACTACAGTTTCTACTTTGTTTCTTGCTCTGAGTTCTGGGTTAATTAATCGCCAGGCAAACAACATACCGAGTAAAGCCGCGACAAAAACCACAACCGTTTTCGCCAAAGTACTGATGCTTTGGAGACGTTGGTAATTATAAGCAGCATCGCGTTTTACAGCATCTGTTTCCTCGGCAATCTGACCAGAAACAGCGAGATTTTTTACTTCGTTAATGATTAGACCAAGCGTGTCTTTGGATTCAGCTTGAAGCGTATCTGGCAAACCAGAAACCGTTAATGAAGTAATAATGCTTGAGTTGAAAGCAGACCAAAGCATCAATATCAGTAGCGCGGGGATACCTGCCCAGATTGCTACCATGTAACCGTAATAGTGCGGTCTTGAATGTAAATTACGTCTACCCTTATCTAAACTAGATACTGCGATAGATCTTTTATGCCCAATAAAATAGCTAAAAATAAGCAATGCTATCAGGGTAATAAGAATGGTCTGTGTAGGCATGTTTATCTCAAAAAAATTTAATTACAATCTTAAAAGTACAATAAAAAAGAACTTATTCTTTCTGGTCTGAATCGTCGAAGTTAATACGGGTTCGCAGTGTAAGATAAAATCTTTTGCGCTGTATTAACTATGCAGTCATCTATGCATCTAGCATGTATCAACGACTCAGGCCGGAAAAAACAAAATGTTGCCAAACCCCATAACTAGGAGAAGAAGAGGGTTCGGCAACTACTTAATTATTTTTATATTACCTATATTTAACTCGCATCCAGACTGAGTACTTTTAACTCTCTTGCAGCACTACCCACTTCTTCACGCTTTTCTTCGCTGAGTGGAATTAAACCTTTTTCAGTTAAATACCCATCATCACCCCAAGCATCTTCAGATGTAAATTCAGTAAGGAACTCAGCAATACCTGGCACTTTACCGACGTGATCACCTTTCACATAAAAATATAATGGACGAGAAACTGCATATTTACCGTCAGCAATATTTTCGAAAGAAATCTCTACACCATCGACAATCGCGCCTTTAACCTTGTCTGAGTTTTGATCCAGAAAGCTGTAACCAAATACACCCAAAGCATCTTTATTACTCACTAATTTTTGAACGATTAGGTTATCGTTCTCGCCAGCTTCGATGAAAGCACCGTCTTCTCGAACGGTATGGCAAACTTCTTTGTACTTATTCTTGTCGGTCTTTTTCATTGCCTTGATCCAATCGATCTTCTTACAACCGCCTTCAAGTGCTAGCTCTGCAAACGCGTCACGAGTACCCGACGTTGGTGGAGGACCTAATACTTCAATCTTTGTATCTGGCAAACTTGAGTTAACATCTTTCCATGTTTTGTATGGGTTTGCGATGAACTCACCTTCTTTCTCGCCTGGTACTTCTTTCGCTAACGCCAAAAACACATCTTTTAGACTAAGATCAAACGTTGGACCTTTCTTTGAATTCGCGATCGCGATGCCATCAAAACCAACCTGAACTTCAGTTATATTGCTTACGCCATTTTTCTCACAAAGATCAACCTCGCTCTGTTTGATACGTCGCGATGAATTTGTAATATCTGGAGTATCAATGCCATTACCCGAACAAAATAGCTTTAAGCCACCACCTGAACCAGTAGATTCAATTTTTGGCGTTTTGAATTTTGTTTTCTTACCGAAGGTCTCAGCCACAACAGTAGCAAAAGGATATACCGTAGAAGAACCAACAATCTCTATGTAATCTCTACCCGCCGCAAAATTGCTCGTAGATAGAAGTGACAATGTTGCACCCAATAGGATAGGTAGTTTTTTCATGAAGATGACTCCAAATAAATATTATTTAATATGGTGCGCATCATAATTAGCCAATATGACAGGTTTATGACAAAGACAATTTAATTCCATTTAGTTTGTCATAATTAAAGTCACCCCCCCTACTTTGGGACACTTTTTTAGCTTGAATTTGGTATAAACAGCGCTACAGACTTGTAATAGTGAATATTTAACACAATACAGTTATTATAGCCCGCTTATATAAAGCACAACCTTAGGGAAATAAAGTGACTACAAAATCAGCCCCACGTCGTAAAACAATGCTTGTCATCATGGATGGCTTTGGCGTAAACCCAAGTAAGAAAAACAATGCGGTTTATGAAGCGAATACCCCAAATTTAGACGAATATTTTGGTAAATACCCCCACACTACGTTAGAAGCATCCGGAAATGCAGTGGGTTTACCCGATGGACAAATGGGTAACTCTGAAGTGGGGCATTTAACGATTGGCTGTGGAATCATTATCAAACAGAATTTGGTTCGTGTGGATGATGCTATCGAAGATGGCAGCCTTGCGCAGAATCCAACATTACTCGAAACCATTGCTTCTGCCAAAGCCAGAAACAGACCTCTGCATCTTATCGGTTTAGTCTCTGATGGTGGTGTGCACAGTCATGTGAGTCACCTTTGTGCCTTAATCAAAATCTGTAATGACAATCAGGTTAAACCTGTAATACACGCCATTACAGATGGACGCGATACATCTCCCAAATCGGCAAAGAAATACTTACAGCAAATGGTAGATACTCTGGAGGAATTCGGTGGAAGTGTTGCAACCGTTTCCGGACGTTATTACGCGATGGATAGAGACAACCGCTGGGATCGCACGCAAATTGCCTGGGAAGCGATGGTTAATGGTAAAGGTGAAAGTGCCAGCGACGTATTACAAGCCATCGACGATGCATACGCTAACGGTGAAAATGACGAATTCGTTATTCCGCGCGTTATGCCGAATGCAGAAAAGATTGAAGCAGATGATGCCGTGTTGTTTTTCAACTTCCGTAATGATCGCCCGAGACAAATGACTGCAGCTTTAAGCATGACTGACTTTGATGGATTTGATCGTGGTGATTATTCACCTGTTGTCGTAACAACCATGACGGAGTATGAAAAGAAATTTAATGCGCCGGTTATTTTCCCACCAGAAAGACCTGCAACAAATTTAGCCGACACCATTAGTCAGGCTGGACTGAAACAACTGCATTGTTCAGAAACAGAGAAATACGCTCACGTCACCTTCTTTTTAAACGGCGGCAAAGAACAACCTTATGAAGGCGAAGATCGTATTTTAATAGAATCGCCAAAAGTGAACACCTACGACGAATGCCCAGAGATGAGCGCTAAAGAAGTGGCTGATGAAATTATTAAAGCAGCCAATGCTGGTGAGCATGATTTCATCGTGGTTAACTTTGCCAATGGCGATATGGTCGGGCACACTGCAATTCCTGAGCCCATTATTCGAGCTGTAGAAGCCTTGGATCGTGAAGTCGGACGCGTGCTTGATGCTGCCGTTGCCAATGACTATTCAGTGATAGTGACTGCTGATCACGGCAACTGTGATGAGTATATCGACCCATACTCGGGAGAACCGAATACTCAACATACGGTTTACCCAGTACCCTGCTTGGTGATCGACAAGTCTTTCTGGAAATTAAGCACAGGAGCTGGCTTAAGCAATATTGCACCTACGGTGATGCAGTTAATGGGAATCGAACAACCAAAAGAGATTATGAGTAAATCTATTTTACTAGAAGAAATGACGGAAGACTCAAAACCAGCAGCGTACTGATTTAAGTCGTTTACTCCAGAAATTCTTCCGTTTATTCCTAACACCGTTAATCTGTCGGAGGGTAAAAACCACCAATACCGACGAATGGTGACATCCTGAATAGATACAGTAGGCTTGGCAATATCAAAAATTACCAAGCCTATTTTGTATGAAAAGAACACTTCCTTTGTTTGTATTAGCAGCCCTACTGTTGCTGAATACTTCCAGTTTTGCATCGGAGCCAGCACAATTTTCAGGAATCCTCTCCTCGCACAACCAAGTGCGCGCGCAATATAACCAACAGCCACTCAGTTGGTCCAACGAGCTATCAAAATATGCCCAACAATGGGTCGACCATTTAGCACAAACACAGAACTGCGAAATGATTCATCGCCCCAATCAAAATGGCGGACAATTCCAGCAAATACATGGAGAAAACCTGTTTTGGGCAAGCCCTGAAGAATTTAGTGGCGGCGTGAAAAAAATACAGAGATTTCACCCCACAGAGATTGTAAAAGCATGGGCTGAGGAAGCTAACTTTTATGATTATCAAAACAATAGATGTCAACCAGGTCAAGACTGCGGTCACTTCACTCAAATGGTCTGGCACGAATCACAACAAGTAGGGTGTGCCAAAGCGATTTGCCCTGACAAATCTCAAATTTGGGCCTGCAATTATCACCCGCGTGGCAACTACATTGGGGAATGGCCATACTAAATCCAGACAAAACCAGTCCCATACTACTAAAAGTACCGCCAATTCATTCGCTATTAATACTGTTAATGGTAAAGTCCTAGCTGCTCATTAATCAAGCAATGAGTAAATCAAATAGGAAACCACTTACTTTTATTCGGGGAATGATATGAGCAGCAACGTAAATGATGCTTTTGCTACGCCTAAATCAGACGTAGCAGGCACAACAATAGGAAATAACAATAGCGGCAATGCCATTACAACGGGCATTGTTGACCAACTAAAGCGCACTAGACCTTGGGTATTATTAATATCCATCGTGGGTTTTATCTTTACCGCATTAATGGCTATTGGCACCGTTGGAATATTTTTCGGTGGCGGCGCTGCAATGATGGGCGGGCCTGGTATGCCACGTGGTATAGGCGGTGGAGGCCTTATTATAGGTATGGGCGTCATGTACTTGATCATGACCATTTTGTATTTTGTGATATCGCTGTTCTTACTAAAATACGCAGGAGCAATTAAACGCTTTGTGGCGTCTGGCACAGCGCAAGATATGGAAGCGGCTTTAAAGCATCAGGCAAGCTTCTGGAAGCTCATAGGTATCCTGACACTGCTTACCATCGTTATTATGATCGTTATGATGGTTGTTGGTATAGGTGGCGCACTGATGGGTGGAGCGTTCTAAAGTCAGTTATCTTTACCAACTTTATATCTCTTAAATTTAAAGCTTGGTAACAATAAATATACCTAAGAGCTCGCTTGATATTATTCAGCGAGCTTTTTTATTGCTATTTCTCACCTGTGCTATCAGGCAGTTTAGTCGGGTCTTACTAAGTTCTAAATAGGCTCCGAATAAGTTAAAGCGATTACCTGCTTTTAACCAGTTTGCCTATTGTCATGCCCTGCACCAAAATTGAGAATACAACGATTACATAAGTAACCATCAGCAAAGCTTCTCTATATTCACCTGCTGGAAGTGTTAAAACTAATGCGATTGAAATACCACCACGCAAACCGCCCCACGTAAGTATTCTGATTATTTTGGGTGTAAACGTCTGACGTACCTTCATGATTGATACAGGTACTCCGACAGAGAAAAAGCGAATAGCCAACACTACAGGTATCATGATTAAACCAGCAATTACAGCGGTAGTATCAAAAGTTAATACCAATACCTCTAAACCAATCAACACAAACAGAACGGCATTGAGTATTTCATCGATCAATTCCCAGAAATTATCCAGATGCTCACGAGTCTTGTCAGACATCGCAAATTTTCGCCCACTATTACCGATCAACAATCCTGCAATAACGATCGCTATTGGGCCGGATAAATGCAATGCGCTCGCTAACGCGTGACCACCGAAAACTAAACCGAGTGTGATTAGAATTTCAACCTGATAATTATCGATTGAAGACAGCATTCGATAGGCAATATAACCAATCACAAAACCAAAAATGGCACCACCAACTGCTTCCTGAGCAAACAAGGCAGCAATACTGGCAGCGTTTATTTCTTCATGATCTCCATGACCACCAACGCCGGCTATGCCTAACAATACCAGGAACACAACCACAGCTACGCCATCGTTAAACAATGATTCACCCGCAATTTTAGTCTCTAAAGACTTCGGCGCACCGACTGTTTTTAAGATTCCCAGTACTGCAATAGGGTCTGTGGGAGATATTAAAGAACCGAACAATAGACAGTAGATAAAGGGAATATCTAAACCCAGCCAGCCAAAGATATAGTAAGAGGCAAAACCAACCAGAAAGGTAGAAGTCATGACGCCGACACTAGCTAGAATAGCGACTATCCAGCGCTGTTTAATCAACTCTTCAAGATGTACATGTAATGCCCCTGCAAATAACAAGGCACTAAGCATTCCCTGCATAAGTGTCTCATTAAAGTCGATGCCTTTTAGGAGTGCTATTGCCTGATCTTCAATCGGCAAACCCATTTTCCCGAGTAATACTATGCCTAATGACATGATCAACGCGATCGCTAATAAGCCGATGGTGGTTGGGATTTTAAGGTATTTATGATTGAGGTAACTGAAGATAGCAGCGAGGCTAATGAGTATCGCTATGGTGTTTATTATGCTCATTGAATACCTATTTATTGTTTAAATTATATATTTAACTTAATTACTTCAAATATCAGCCACCCCCCTACTTAGAGGCACTTTTTTAAAAAAGTGCCTCTAAGTAGGGGGGTGGCTTTCTAAATTAATCTATTCTGTTTATCACTACCAAAACGCAACTTTAACAGATACTTACAAACCAAGCGCTTTTCTAATCACTTCATTCTTTACAAGTGGCAATTGGTTAAACATATTCATACCAAAGTTTCGAATCGACTTTACTGAATTTGCAGAGTGTCCAAAGAGCAAACGAAAACCTTCCATGGCTCGCATTGTTATGACGTTATCACCGCGTCTGGCGCGCTCGTAACGCCTTAATGCTTTTATTTTGCCAACATCGACAACACCATCGAGTTGTTTTGCTAACTCAACCACATCTTTGATACCGAGATTTACACCCTGCCCCGCTAATGGATGAATCGTGTGAGCCGCATCACCCACCAAGGCAATTCGCTCCATGACATAAGGCTTCGCTTGTGAACCCCGAAGTGGAAATGCTGCACGTTTTCCAACCTTGGTGATATTCCCCAACTTATGATCAAACGCTTCTGCCAATGCTTTTTTAAAATCATTCTTGCTCAACGATAAAAAGTAATCTGCTCTATCGGACGGCAGTGTCCAGACTATCGAACAACTCCCATCGGATAATGGCAAAAAGGCTAATGGACCTGTCTTCTGAAAACGTTGCCATGCCGTATATTGGTGATGAAGTTCAGTATTCACCACAGTGACTAAACCGCTCTGCGCATAGTCATCAAACTCAATATCAATACCGGCAAGTTCACGGACACTAGAATTTGCGCCATCAGCACCCACTAACAGATTGGCTGTTATCACCCCCCCACTTTGGAGGCATATTTCAACAGAATCATCATTAACAGTAAAACTATCCAACGAATCTGGCTGAAACAAGGTGACCTTATCCAGCTTCTTCAATGCATCAGACACTGCTTTCTGGATCACTTGATTTTCAATGATATGGCCAATATCTGGCTCGCCCAGTTCAGCAGCATCAAAGCGCACGCTGCCATTACCCTCGGCATCCCAGACTTCCATGCTTTCGTAAGGAGAAGCGCGCATTTCATGCATCACTTGCCACGCACCGATTTCTGTAAATGCCTTTTGTGAGGCACGGCTAATTGCTGATACACGAAGGTCATAAGGTGAGTCAGCTGAAAATTCGGTAGCTTTAGCAAATTCAATAACCGCTATTGTACGACCTGCTTTAGCCAACAAACACGCCAGAGTAGCGCCAACCATACCGCCACCATTGATGACAACGTCAAAATGCTTTCTTTCCGTGCTTAATTTATCAGTCATGATGCGACTCTCAGTGCCAAGCCTCTAGCGAGACGCGATTGACGATAGTTGATACCCATGCTTTTTCGCGTTAACCAATTTCTAAGGGGAGGCAATCGATCAAATGCCAATAGCCCTCCTGCACGCGCATGACCTAATAAAGCCTGATCGTTCGAGAATAAACGCACCAGGGAATCGGTGTATTGAATTGTGCCTTTCAAATCGCCCTTACGCGTCTCTTCATAAGCGCTTAACAGTGATGCTATGTTATTGATTGTAGATTCAGTTTGATTGCTACCCATCAAATCTGCCACCAAGTCCGTTAGCACAGCAACATCACGAAGGGCTAAATTTAATCCCTGACCAGCAACAGGGTGCAAAGTATGCGAAGCATTGCCAATGATTACGGTTCTATTCGCAGTATTCTTATCCGCCGTGACTAGCGATAAAGGAAAAGTAGAACGCTTGCCTACTCTGGTAAAACGCCCCAAACGATAGCCAAATTCTTTGCCAAGCTCGTTTAAAAAATCCTGATCACTCATCGCCATCACTGCATCAAGGCTTTCTATTCCGCCTTCTGTATTATGCGTCCAAACCAGCGAACAACGGTTATCTGACATTGGTAATAACGCAATGGGACCATTATCAGTGAAACGTTCAAAGGCTTCACCGTTATGAGTTTTTTCAGTAGAGACATTACTGACAATCGCAGATTGCTTGTAATCTGAGCGGGTAATATTAATCCCCGATAATTCCCTAATTTTAGACGTGGTGCCATCTGCCGCAACCAGTAAACGAGCACTTATCTGACTTAATTCATTATTATTTTCTAGTTCTAAAGTTACTGCATTATCACTTTCAGAAAGATTTTTAACACTAGCAGGCTGAATTAAATCAACATCAGTATTTTTCAACACTTCATACAACTGCTGCCCAAGCACCTTACTTTCAACCAGGTATCCCAACGACGGAACATTTTCTTTTTCTGCCGATAAACGCGCTGCACCAAAATGCCCTCGATCAGACACGTGGATATTGTTTATTCCAGTGGTTTTCGGTTTTAGCTCATCCCACAAGCCCATGCCTTTAAAAATCAAACTAGAACCATAGGACAATGCAATCGCTCTATCATCATAAGAAGGCTGCGAAGGAGCACCAAATTCAAACTCATCAACCAAAGCTACTTTTAGCTTAAGCGGTAATAACGCTACAGCCAGACTCGCGCCCACCATTCCGCCGCCGACTATGATGATGTCGTAAACATCTTTGCCACCTGGCTGCTTATTTGTTGATTGTTTAGTGATAGATTGCTCATTCATAGTGTGATTGCTGATCTATTTAGTTAAGACGCCATCAAGCTTTCAATGTCATCTATTTCTTTAATCAAAGCACCTGTCAGCACTTCGTTGCCGGTTTCTGTTATTAGCACATCATCTTCAATACGAATGCCGATATTCCACCATCTCTTATCAATGTCATCGCTAGGTGAAACATAGATACCCGGCTCTACTGTCAGCGTCATTCCCGGCTCTAATTCACGCCATTCTTCGCTGATTTTGTAATCACCCACATCATGCACATCCAAGCCCAACCAATGACCCGTTTTATGCATGTAAAACGGGAAGTATTTGTTTTCCGCAATCAGCTCTTCAAGGTCACCTTTGAGCAAGCCATTTTCCAATAAACCGGCAGTGATCACTCTAACAGCAGCATCATGTGGATCGATCCAGCGATTACCGGGTTTTGACATTTCAATCGCGGCATATTGCGAATCAAGTACGATTTGATAAAGAATGCGTTGCTCTTCACTAAACCTTCCACCGACAGGGAAAGTACGCGTAATATCGCTGGCGTAGCCCTGGTTTTCGGCACCAGCATCAATCAATAGCAAATCGCCATCGTTTAGTTTTTGGTTATTATCAATATAATGAAGAATACAGGCGTTCTCGCCACCGCCAACAATGCTGGTGTAAGCAGGAACCATGCCTGACTTTCTAAACTCATGCATGTATTCAGCATCAATTTCGTATTCCATCATACCCGGCTTACAGGTTTTCATAGCGCGTTGGTGAGCATTTACCGAAACCTTGGCAGCATCTCTCATTAGTGCTTGTTCTTGCGGCGATTTGAATAAACGCATCTCGTGAAGCAGAACATCCAAGGAAATAAACTCATACGGAGCTTGCACGCCATTTCTAACCTTGGCACGCAGAGAATTTACCCAGCTAATAACCTGACTATCAAAGTCTTGATTATGACCAACACTGTAGAAAACCTTATTTCTGTTTTCCATCAAACCAGGCAGGATTTCGTCAATATCTTCAATAGGAAATGCATCATTAGCACCGTAGTTTTCTACTGCGCCAACCAAACCCGACATACGACCGGTCCACTGCTCTGTCTTTGGATCTTTCTCACGACAAAACAAGATGTACTCGCTTTCTTCCCTACCAGGGACTAAAACGGCAACCGCTTCTGGCTCATTAAAACCAGTCAAATAGAGGAAGTCACTATCTTGGCGAAAAACAAATTCAGCATCACGATTACGAATTTGTAACTCAGCAGAAGGGATAATTGCAATTGCATCTTCTCCTATCTGATCCATTAAATCGCTTCGACGTTGAGAGAATTCTTTGATACTAATCTGTTTCATGGCTCGCTCTGTTTTAAAGTTCTATTGCATTATTTGGCTGTGTTTATAGATGATTTATTAATGCTTTTAGTGGATTAAAGAGGATTGTTTTAATGGCTGAAGTTCTTCGTTAATCAACAGAACGCCCATACGAACATATTCACTAATTTCTGCATAAGCTTCTTCAGATTGCTCGACATCTTCAAGATCAAACTCACCCTCAGTGCCGATTTCGGTAATATCCGCCAGTAGCTCACGAGAGTCCTGAGGCAGAGACTTATGATCTTTTACACCCGACATGCCGATACCCAGGATAAATCCAGAACACCATTGCTGAAGCGCTGTCACTCGAGCATAAAGTGATTCATCCTCTTCGGGTAACAGCAGATCAAAGCCCATATTAGAATCTTGTAATTGTTGCTTTGTTTCGTCGAATAACTCGCCCGCTAACTTAATCGCTTTATGTTGTTTCGCATTATCAACATCGACGTCACCAAAGATAAGTTTCACCCAGGCAATCTTGTCAGAAGTAATATTCACCACCAACAATCCACAAGCAATAGCTTGTGCTTCAGCAGCATTGTAATCGGCCTCAGCATCTTGCAGAGAGAGATCTAAATCAAAATTTTCCATTTTTGTACTTTCAATAATAATAGAACGTAATTTTAGCGCTTATTAATCAATAAAAATACACCCCCCCACTTATAGAGGGTTTTTTAAGAAAATAATTACTTAACCAGAAATACTCCGGTTAAATAATTCATCACTTTTCGAGAGAATCGCTTTAAAAATGAAACCTGATTAGATTGTTTGCCCCCTTGTTTTTCTATTTGTTCTTTAAGTTGCTGAACAACAACTTCAGGCGTTGTTAATTGATTGGTTTCCCAATTCATATAACGAGGATAATCGATCAATGTTGCAGCAATGAGTTCATTCAAGACCAGCTTTCGAGAGCGCCGAGGCAGATCATGCATATCAGAGGTTAAGCCCCAATTAGAATAAAAGGGTAAGCCATAACAAACTACCTTTAAATCACGCAGCAACGCCTCGAAACCCACTAGAGAGGTCATTGTATGAACCTCATCCACTACTGCCAGACAATCTGTGATACTGGCATCATACAAAACTAAGTCTGTATGTGCGTCTAAAACCTGCTTATCAACTTTTCCCTTACGATTACCGCTAACAACATCAGGATGTGGTTTATAAATAAGAAAAGCGTTGTTATTGTTATCTCGCACAGATTCAATCAAGGCAGCGTTAGTGTCGATATCAACACAGCCCTTTTTAATCGAAGCATCATCTTCCACCTGACCGGGGATCAATATAATTCTTTGACCGGGTTTTAAAGACAAAGACTCTTTAGTGAATGAAACACCTAAATTATATTTACTTAACTCATTCTCAATTAACGAATTTTTTAAAGCTTCGGCCCTATCAAGCTCTTCCTGAGTAAACTTTTTTAATTGCAGAATAGATTCCAGATCACTTGGCGTATTGGGGTCGTAATAAATCCCGGTTTTATCTAGCACCAATGATGCAGGAGCGGTTAAGTCAGTACCTAAACCTGCCGAACGAATAAAACCATCTTCTATGTACCATGGGGCTATTCCAAATTCCGCAATCAGCTTATCTACTTCGCTATGATCTTTACTTGCCCATGAGATTAATTGGGAATTTCCATTAAACCCTTTTTCAACAGCATTGGAAGCAGAAGAAACGAAAATAGATTCGCCATCTTCTGCCAAAAAAGAGCTAATATAATTGAGCTTCCAGCGAGTAAAGTTAATGCAATAAAGCATTTAAGTTACTCTCCAATAAATGCTGACGATGAGGAAGGTAACAAAGATACTCAACTTATTTTTTTTATAAAACTGAAGAACATAACCACCTTTGTTATAGATGTGTTGTTTACAGGTATACAAATAGAACAATCGAATATGCCGTCCAAATATTGATTTTTTACCCGTGATTTTAGCAAGTTGAAGATGCCCAAGAATTTTCTTTCTTGGATTATGCGAAATGCGATCATCCCCTGTTTTATTGAAAATAAATTTTATGTCAGGCCGACTCACCAATACCTTTGCATGTTTCATTACATCGATATACATTTGCCAGTCTTGGCAAGAGGCGAACGATTTAAACTCGGTTTTTTCTAAAACCTGTCGAGAAAATGTCACGCCTCCTAATGGCCCCATGCAGTTTCGATAAATTAATCTTGATTTGATTTTATTAGGATGAGATGACTTCAGATTGAAGTATTTTTGTACTTTTATTGTGTCTTCGGCCATTTCATGATCAACGCGAGCCGTCATTAAAACATCTAAATTTGAATCTTGTTTAAGTTGCTGTATTACTTTACCGAGCCATCCCTCAGAGATAGTGTCATCCGAGTCATGAAAATGAATAAATTGCCCCTGGGATGATTCAAATCCTATCTTTCGAGAAACTGGCGCACCTAAGTTTATATTATTCCTTATTAATATGACTTCCATTATCTTTTCAGGAAGTGTTATTTGAGGCGATGAAAAATCATCTATTATTATTACTTCAATTGACTTTTTAAATTCATTATTATTTTGTTTAGATATTTCTTCGAGTAAAGAATTTAATGAATCTTGGCGATTAAAAGCAGGAATTACAATTGTTAATAACATTAATTATTCAGTCTTTAAAAAGTATGAGCGTATTGAAATAATATACTATGTATCTAGTTCTTTATTTTCACTAATTTAACCTTAAATACTCACAGCTTTTTCCGCTTCTTTTTTACTTTTATTTTTTTATTCATCTTTTTTTAGTCTTCAACAACAATAATATTAATGACTAATGCTTCACCTTATTAGTTACAAACTAATAATGCTATAACTGTATTCAGTTATTACTAGACAAAAAATACAGCTTTATATTTAATCACTGACTGTATACACATAAGCATAACGGAAATTATATGTGGTTAAAATTATTGTCTAGATTGAGAAACCCTACTAAAGCAATCTATGGCTCAAAAATCTGGGAACCATTTGGAGAGATAGAAAATAGTCAATTTGAGGACTTTATAAGTAAAAACAGTGTAAGAATGTATGAAAAAAAATGGGATGCTATTCATCGATCACACGGAGTTAAAAGTGAAGACCCCGCAAAAATAATTATTAGCTTCATTGATGAAAAAGTTAAATCAAACTCCCCTTTTTCGATAATTCGAGCTAATGACGGAGAAGGCACACTCTTATTTGGAGAGACATTTAAAAAATACGATCGCTCTCCACTAGACACTTATATAACAAAAAGAATTTCGCAAATAATTTTTGGTTCTGATCAGTTAATCCCAGATAATGTTAATGAGTTTAGAAAATTGCTTCAAACGTCAATTGAAAATGCTGACGTCCTTGGGATTCCTGTTCGTTCTTTTATAAGAAGAAAACTTAATAACGAACATATTTCAGATGTTGATATTCGCGCTGTTTTAGGAAGTTATGCACAAGTTTGTTACATTTTTGAAAAGCTCAAATCCAACAAAAATTATTCAACAATAATAATAACAGGGCCTTGGATATCCAAACTATTACTCCCTCACTTTGGAGAAATTTTTCAGAAATTTAGTAATATATCAATTATTACTGGCAACAAAGGCTTAGGCGAAAAAATTAAAAACTCTTTTAAACTAAAACACGTGAATGAAATCAATATCCCAGGCCAACGTTCTATGAGAGATAAATCTGCAGAATTACATTGGCCAGACAGGTACAACTCCGTTTTAAAAGAAATAAATAGCCTCCCTTGTGATAGCCTTGTTTTAGTTGCGGCTGGCGTTCTAGGGAAACCTTATTGTAACTCTGTGAAGGCTTCTGGTAATTGTGCAATTGACATAGGACATGTAGCGGATATTTGGTATGGCAAAGCTACAAGACCAGGTGTTAAAAATGAAGTTATTGAAGAATGGGCGCTATAAAAGTTACTGGAGTACCAACTTACTTAATTCAGGTAGTTATTATGTCGATTTGATTTAAGTTAAATACCTTTCAATTTCTATTTTTCCTATCAGGTTATCTAGTAAATAGTCTCGGGTTTTCTTGCTCTTCATCCAGAAAAACACATAATCCTCAACACCAGTTACATCATCACAAGCTTTACAATTAATGAGAAATACACCAGGGTGAGCCTGAGAGAAATGCTCAATCAAGTCAATTCCATAGTGTCGATAATGCCCATGAAAGTCTTCTTTTGGGTACCCCCAATCCTCTGTTATCTTTTTTCTAATAGGAAGAGGCACGGTCATTTGAAGAAAACCATCGTCTGTCAGCACCCGTAATATTTCATTGAATGCCTTTTTATCATCTGCCACATGCTCGAGTATTTGATTGCAGATAACCACATCGTAAGATGCATCTTCACGATTAATATTTTGTAAATCTATACTATTCCGATGTTCATAAATAGAAATTTCATGCTCTTGAAACCATGCAGAATCAACACTAGGATCTAAGCTAAATTGAAGAACTTTTTTCTGACTTAAAAAATCAGCCGGAATTTTCTCCCATACCGTTCGAATCAAACGATGTCTTTCTAATGAGCCGCATGTTAAGCAGTGCGGCATATCACCTGTTTTAGTTAGGCGACCAAAAGGGCCTGGTTTAAACTCTTTAGAGCCACAAATATTGCATTTTTGAGTTCTTTTTACACATTGATTCTTTAATAAAACCATATTTTCAATGCATACAGAAAACTGCTTAGCTCTATCCTTAAATGTATGATTATTTAATACAAACTCCCTTCCTTCTTGAGATTTCTTCAATCTTTCTTCAGGATGTGCTAAATAATAAGTAATACAATCTAATAGTTCATTTTTAGATTCATAAGTTTGTATAAATTTTTCTAAATCCCCCATCTCCTGCACTTTGTCAGAAACAATAAATGCCTCACTAGCAAGTCCATCATAAATACGATTAGAAATATATCCTTTTACTCTCATATCATCCCAATGATCATTTAAAAGGATATCTGCAGAACCATAGTATTTGTATAACTCAGCGTTCTTAATATATTTTCCTTTTAAATATTTTTTAGGGATTAATTTAGTCCAGTTTTTTCCATAAACAATAAGATTCAGCGTTGTTGGAAGCAAGTCGGCTATTATTTTTCTTAATTCACCTCTTGAATTTCCTACAAACAGTAATTGAGAATTATATTTCTTTTTATCAATATCAGAAGGCTTTTGAAAACGGATTGGGTCAGTGCATTGCAACATAGTTTCTATATTTTCTATGCCTCTATTTGCAATTTTTTTTGCCCAGAATGAAGACGCTATAAAAACTTTGTCATAACTTTCATATTCATCATCAGACACTAAATCTGGATGAGATATATTCCACATAATATTTATTTGATGTGATTGTGGTTCGTATCTGGATAATCCTCTAAAAACAATCGTAATATCATAAGTATTACCTTCATCGTTATACCACTCTGGTAAAATCTGGATTAATACATCATAACCTTCACACTCAAGTTCTTTTTTGAGTAACACAGCCATATGATAATCCCCCCAGTTTTTAGCCCTTCTCCATTTGGTAACTGGGGTCTTAATAACAACTGACAGATTTCCTTCTGATTTAATAGGTCTTTTTTTATGAAAAATGCTTTTTAATAGAGAAACAAACATCTATAACAATAGTCCTATATCCTAATTTATATTTTTTTGAGTAACAAAAGTAAGCAATTTTTTAACATCTACATGTTCATGATCCATGACATCCATATCTACGTTATAACCAATTTTAATTAAATGCGACTCAATATCAGCACCAAAATCAGTGTATACCAAGGATTTCCCACCCACACCATTACCATGATAATAAGGCTCTTCTATATAAACATCGTCATCACCAGATGTATCTACTCTATATGTCGTTTTACTTTTAATAGGAAAATCTATTGGAATTGAAAAAACATGGTAGCCGCCAGGCTTTAAAACCCGATAAATATCTGCAAAAGCAACCCACGGTTGTCTCACGTGTTCCATGATATCTGAAGAGATAATCAGATCTATCTCATTTTCCCCAAAGGTTAACTCTTCTAAAGACTGACACTGAATATCGTCACTATAATCACCTAAATCTACATCATCCCAATAGAATGAATTTCTATATCCCTTATAACCCGAAAACAACTTTCTAAAGGGACCTATAAGACCAGGCTCATAAATAGTTAACTGAGAAAACTCATCATCTTTACTTAAATCTGTGATCGTCTCCTGACCAGGTTTACCAAATATTTTTAAAATTGATGCAGCCTGCCCCCTGTATCGAAGTGAGGAATTGCATTCTGGGCACTGATACCCTTCTCTAAAAGAACGATTATTCTTATGAAATTCACCATAGAAACCACAAACAGAACATCTATCCGTATAAGTATCTTTAGCTGAGCGAAGTTTAGATTCCTCACTGGTTTTTTGTTTAGGTTTCTCTTCAGAGTGTTCAATCGCCTCCTTATTGTTATTGAATAGTTTAGATAAAAATTCAAACATAGGAAAAACGGCCTGTAAGTGGGGGGGTGCCTAATATCATTAATAAATCCCTAAGAAATAAGCTGGTCTATTAATTTGATATACTTATCACCGACATCATCATTTGGATTATCATCATGACGATCAGTCTTGTAACTATGGGTTGCCAGCATCGAATCCAATTTACTAATAAAATCATTACTAGATTCAGCGACTATAATCATCGGATCATCCTCCGGCAGACTGGGCAATTTAGTTGTTAAACTTGTTATCCCCAGTTTTTTATACATTTTTAATTTGATTGGGTCCATAAACTTGGAAATACGATCTTCTTTATGGGGCACCACAGCGAAGTTCACGTGCTGCAACAATCTAAGTAAATTCGTTTCTCCAATCACCCCATGATAGATACAATTTTCATTGCGTAGTAACTTCTTCATTTTGTCGGATTGTCTGATTGCCGAACCCGCAATATGTAAATAGCCAGAGACACCTGATAAGGCTTTACAAATTTTAGCCATCAAATCCCAATCGATTCTATCATTAAGATTACCAGAATAAATCAGATTGATTTCTCCACTATTCACCGCTCGTTTGTATTCAAAATTACTCGGCAAAGAATACCAATTAGCAATAAAGTGCGGTTTCTTACCTTCAAAAAAGTGTAAATCATCAAAGTATTCAAGGTTAGTCGGCGAATTTGCAACGACTTCATCCGCTAATGTAATCAACTCATGGTATTGTTTTAAACCCTGCAATCTAACTTCAGGTTTTTTCATCCATTGCACTTGGTTATCTACAATATCCACAATCACTTTATAAGCGACTAATGACTCGAGTAAAAGACTAAACTGTTGAATTAGAGGAAACAGAACCATAACGGAATTATCCGGATAGATATGCTCTGTCGTTAAAAAGGCATTAAACTTTTTCTCTAATGAGTTTAATCCATCATGATCTGTATACGTCAACAAATGATAATTAATACCATCTACATCATAACGATAAATCTTTTTAGAAAGCACGTTATTAACAATGACAGTAGAATTATCAAAAACAGCACCAGTGTTTTCAAAATCACTCAAATTCGCTTCATCAAGGATTTCAATAACAGTAACATGAGAATCGGGATGCTTCTGTTTATAGTAACGCGCTAAATGATCAACTCTGCGACCATAAATACCAGAATCATGCTGCTTCCAGACTAATACAATATTCGATTTGCCTGCCTTACTTTTATTATTTTTTGAGTAGAAGGGCTCTAGCTCGAAAATATCCCCTGCTTTCGAATCTGTTTTTGCTGATTTCTCAAGAGCTTCGAAAGTTTCAAATGATTTTTCGATCGTAAACGCGTCAGGCAAGTTTATTTCACCATCATGGTTTATAGCCGCCTTAAGTTGGTCATTGAATGTACTTCTATCAAAGACATACAAACCAGAAACATCATGCAAATCCTCCACTGATGGAGAACTGGGAGTAAGCACAGGTCTCCCAATGGTCAACCCATCTCCAATTTTAGACGTAATTTGTAATTTATTTATTTCTGAGTTTTCTGATTTTTTATCTGGATATCCCGTGATAACCACATCATACGCTGCCAGGGTTTCAAACAAATCCTCGTTAGCTACTTCATCTAAAATGATGGTATCTGGCGTATCTAGCGTTTGCCTTAAAGTTGGCGGATTAAAATCACCACCAATAGCCAGCTTTATCTTTTCATCAGTGTTCTGGTTATAACTATGTATAGCATCGACTAACTGTGTAACATTTTTATGCGCACGAATCGTTCCAATAAACACAGCCGTTTTTGTCGTATTTTTAGGTTTATCATTACTGGAATTAGAATACTTCTCTCTCGCATGTCTAACAATCTCTCCACCATATTCCTCCTGAATAGATATACTCGCGACCGATCTGCTTTTAACTCTGCCTAAATAGAAATTGGATTTATTTTTACTAAATATTCCATAAGGTTTCTGCTCTGATCCTTTCGAGCTCACAAAGACATCTTCATTATCATCCATATCAAGAATACAGGCAGAATCATCTTTTGTAATAAAACTCGCCAATTCAAAACTATGCAGCCTATGTTTACAAATCCAAACCGTATCAAAACTAATATTTCGATGTTGAATATAAGCCTGATAATTTTCACGTTCAGCATAGGGAATAAGTACAATATGCATGCCCAAACTTCTCATCGGCATCCAAAGATCTGCACCAAACTCACCAAAAATATATGCGAATAAAACAACCGGACGTTTTGATTTAACAATATCGTAAAGTACTTTTGCTCTCCCGATAGGGTTATGTGCGCCCTCCCACACCGTTATCGCGACCGCTCCTTTCTGTTTTGATATCTCGTATGCTTTATCTAAATCTTGAAATTTATTAGGTTTCAAAAAACTATTTTTGATAGTTTTTTTCTGCACCTGAGTGACCCCATCTTCATTCAGAACAGATAACTCAATTTCTGCTTTTTCTTCTACTGATGAAATAACTCTGCATTTAAAACCACCACCGTGTTGGCTAATACCATTTTCATCAAGCACATCTTGATCTAAAGCTTCGGTTAAAGTTGGAATACCATTAACTTTAATAATTGGAGTGCAACCTTTACTTTGCGTCAACAGCCATCCAGAAATTACACCATCGCAGAATCCATCGATTCTACCTTTTGTAGGGCCATGATATTTTGCATGATTAGATTCAGCAGCAAACCCTCCAACAACTGGAGAAGCCTGTTGATTCTGGTCGCGGGGAAGCATCGGAAAGCGTCCTTCCTTCCTACCATAACGGATATAGTGAAGTAATGGATTAACCCCCATTTGCGCCACATCTTCATACATTGAGAGATATTCTCTAGTATTAAAATGTGGTCCCGGGTTATGCCCTGCTTTCCAACCATGTTTATTATAAAAATTTAACGGATCAACATTATTTTTCCAAGCCTGCGGATGGTTAGTTAAATAATAAAAACTAGAAAATAAACCAGACTCAATTATTTCAATTTTATCTTGCAGAAAAGTCTTATTTTTACTTTTGGCAAAAGGCAATAATGCTTTCTTTATCTTAAAATATTTGCTTTCTTTAAAAATTCTAGCAAATTTTTTCTGCCATGCTTTATCCTGATAACTTGAAATAAATAACTCATTACCTAAATCAAGTTGTTGCTTTTTCTGCTTACTTAGCAAGTCTTTAGCTTGCTTCTCTTTATTCAGAGCATCTTTTGACTCTTGCAATAAACTCACCAGCTTATTACAGTCTTCCACTTTTCTTATAATTTCTGCTTCTTTTTGTTTTAACGCTTCTTGTTTTTCAGTTTGTAATTCCTTGTATGCCTTTTCTGAACTACTTTTAAGTTCCTCTAAATCTATTTTCTTCGATTGTAAATTACTTTCCGCTTCTGATAACTCTGACTCTAAAAACTCTATTTTTTGGTTTAGATTAATATCATTATATAAATATAAGCTTTGAGAGAGATAAAACTCAGACTCAATCGCATCAAATTGCTTAAAGTCAGTTAACTTACCTTTGGCTAATATTTTTATTAAATCTATCAAATATGATGGAACTGCCTCGCTTAAATTATCTTCAAGAGATTTATGATGTGTCAATCTGGGCGTATACAGTTGCTTCGATCGCTCTAAAATCTCATCTATAACCTCTACCTGTAAAAACTCACCCAGCTTATAGACAAAAGCCTCTAAATCCTGAAAATCTGCACTGTAGTGCACTAATAAACGTTCGTAAGGACGACTGCTTATTTCTGCCTGAAAAAAGTAATGAGACCACATGAGAAGACTTTTTTCCAAAGCCATTTCATTTCTTACTTTGAGAGAATGCCCCACTTCCATTGGGCTGCGGTAAGCGAGAATAACCTTTATTGTGTAACCTGAATCAAGCAATGCCTTTTCCCACAAAGGGAACAGTAAACACATCCTCGGATCTTTAATAAAAATCCTTTTTGCAGGACCAAATTCTTCTTTTAAAATAGCTTTGGCGGAAGCAAGGTACTCATGGAAGTCATTCGGCTTGATTTTATCTACCGTAAAAAAATAATCATCCCACGAAGTTTTGTAGTCCTCTAAGATAGATTGATTTAAACGATAGACTTTCATATTCTCGAAGAATCCCTTGGGATTATCTTCTCGAACAGGCATTTCATCAGACCCCAAATAGAAGCCTTGAGCAGCGACTAAACCAGATAAAACAGATGTACCTGAGCGGTGCATCCCCAATACAACAATACATTCTTTCATTTATTAAATTTAGCCCATTCTCAGTTCATACTCTAAGCCATGTGAGTATTCATATAGGTAAATACAAAAAAACCATATATTCACTTTACATGCACACAGGCTTCACGAATAATTTCACGAGTATATCGCAAATATTCTATAGTTGAGAAAGATAATGGATGTTTTAAAAAGACTGGAAAATGAAATCTCACCTATAGCCATAGGAGGAGTTGGAGGCAGCGGCACGAGGCTTCTAGCTAGCTGCCTGGAAGAGTTAAATTATTACATTGGCTCAGACCTCAATAAAGCAAAAGACAATTTATGGTTCACTTTACTTTTTAAACACATAGATGTGCTTAAATACAGTAACGAGCAGATACATGATTTGCTAAATATTTTCTTACAAGGAATGCTTACAAAAGAACCTCTAACACAAGAACAACAAAATATTGTAAAAGCGCTAATACATGAGCATCGACACTTACCCGTAGAGTTTTTTCAAGAAAGAGCCAATAGCTTATTCTCTAGTCACGAAGAGACTCCAATCACCCGTAACTGGGCTTGGAAAGAACCTAATACCCATATTATTCTTGATCGACTCGTCAACCTCATGCCAAATATGAAGTATATCCATGTGATGAGAAATGGATTAGATATGGCTCACAGCGCAAATCAAAACCAGCAGTTTCTATGGGGGGAAAAGTTTATTGGAAAAAACTTCAAACAAACACCTCATTATTCTTTAAAGTATTGGTGCATAGTCCATAAGAGACTGTTAGAAATAACAAAATCTATGGGAAGTAACTTCTTGTTAATAAATTATGATAATTTCTGCATAAATCCTGGAACAGAAATACCAAAACTACTTGATTTCCTCAACGTTCCTATTAAAGAAAGAAACATTGATAAACTAAAATCTTTTATAAAACCTCCAGTATCTATAGGAAGGTACAAACAATTCAGTAAGACTATTTTCGACCAAGAAGATATAGACTTTGTTGAGACCTTAGGCTTTAACACATAATTACCCTATGTTAATTTCAGTACACTTACCAAAAACAGCTGGCTCAAGCTTTGCTAACTCCTTATCTGATTGCTTTGGACAAAAGCTTCTAAAAGATTATGCCGATTTACCTCTTCACCATTCTAATATTAGACGCAATAAACATGCTGCAATAGAATCCTCTCGTAATTACTTTAAAAATTTTGACGAAATCCAATGCATTCATGGTCATTTTTTACCATTAAAATATCGTTTTCATAAATCTAAAATTAATTTCAAATATGTAACATGGATGAGAGAACCCGCTGAACGACTAGCTTCACAGTATTATTATATGAAGCGTCACTACTCGGACGAGAAGGCAAAAAATCAACCATTACTCAAGAAGCTTAGTGACGAGAACTGGTCATTAGAAAGGTTTTGTTTAGGGCCCGAACTCCAAAATACCTATTCTAAATTCTTATGGGGATTCCCACTGGATCTTTTCGATTTCATTGGAATAGTGGAACACTATAATTCAGATCTTTCTTACTTTGCAAACCATATATTAAAGGAACCATTATCCACATATAAAGAAAATGTGAATAAACATATAGATCAAAATAAATATAATTTAAGCGAGTCTTTAAAATCAGAAATCCTGAGACACCATAGCAAAGATTATTCTTTATACCATAGAGCACTTACATTAAGAGACAAGAACAGGTAATTCTATTGACTTGGCCTTATAAATTGCTTAATTGTAACAGGCCTTCTTTTCTCTTTGACTTCTTTCCTAACCACATATTGCTTAAGAATCTCAGTTAGTTTGTCATCATTTATATATGCGCTATCTGACAAGATGAACTTACTCGTAAACGCAGCTTCAGACAATGCGCGGTATTGATTTTCTAAGTCCTCTACGATACCAGGCAAGATCTTTTCTTCAGACATATAAGACGACTCTTTTAATTCATCTAAGCGGATTATATGAAAACCAAATTGGGTCTCAACTAAATCTGAGTAATCTTTTTCTTTTTTTATAGAATAAAGTCCCTCCACGAAGTATTTATCCATTTTTGGCTGCCCAGCTATTATCCAAGGCAATAACTTGCCTTTTCTTGCTTTAGAACCAGGATCATCAGAATATTTTGCAACCAGCTTTTCAAAGCTCTCACCACTTCTCAAGTCTTTAAGAATTTTTTCAGCAAGAGGTCGCTTTTCATCTCTATCACATTCCCCTGCTCGACACATTATTAGAATATGAGATGCCTTCCGTCTTTCTGGTGTTTTAGCGTATTTATCTTTATTGACTACCGCCAGCTCTTTTGCAAGCTCATCCATATTGGGTACTACAATATTATCTTTGTAATGCTTCAAAAAGATTTTTGTTTGCAAGTTTCTAACCGCAAATTCTCTTTGCCAATATAACTCGGGATCACTTTCCTTTGTGATTTTTTCCATTTCTTTAGCAATTTTTAGATTCTGCACAAAACGGCTGAGAAGATTATACTTTAATGCATCATCATCCATAGCCTGCAATCTATCCTTCTCCGGCCAGTATTTAATTGCATTTTCTATTTCCTGGTAGCTAACATCAAATCCAGAATCACTGATAATGACATCTTCTTTACTAGCCTTCTCCACTTCATCCGCATAAACAGAATGAAACATAAAGAACCATATCAAAACCATGATTTTTATTAAATAGTTTGTTTTCAACATAAGAATTAAAGATTAATTAGATGGAGGAATCGTATTCTATTTAACAAGAAAATCAAGTCTTTTAAAAAACGATTCTTTAAAGGGCTTATTCATTTTTAGACCTTAATGATTCTGCTTTATAACAGTAATTTTATATAGAGACTAAAGAATAACAATCAAGCAAGGAGTTGCAAATAAAGACATCTGAATGATGTCCAAGACAAATAAAACACACACAAAAAAGCCGATACATAAGGTATCGGCTTTTTGTTAACTTAAAATGTATTTACAAATTAAATTAAGGAGTTGGATTTATACGGCTATGACCAACAATACGACCATAGTTCTTAGAAGCGTCTGTAAATGTACGCTGCCAAGCTGTAAAACCTATAACTGGGATACCATTAATAGGAGCCGCAGAAGTACCACCAGTAACATCTGTTTGATCATAGATTAAAGGGGCAACTGTGTTACTAGAGATAGACAATGCAGCCCAACCAGTTGAATTAGCAAGACCTGGATCAACTTTAGTCGGTGCAACAGTATTAAAGACTTTATTGCCGCCCCACTCAATTACGTTAGTCTCTCTCTCAAACTCAGTTGTTGGAACTTCAACTTCTGGAGATGGAGATATAACTAATCCGCCTTCTTCTTCAGTTGGAGTCGCTTCTTCACGGTCATATACAGCAAAAGCAGCAGTCACAGGTAAATCTCTGTGGTTTGTAACATCGCTAGTACCATCTACGATTACAGAACCATTATCCGAAGGATCATCCATTAGATACTGACCAGGAATTGTAACAACCCAATCTGTAGAAACGCCATTAGTAGCATTGAAAGACCAATCGTTCATGATAGCGTCTGCGCCTAGTGAAAGACGGATCGACGAATCATAAAGACCACGCTGACCAGCAATACCACCATCTAGATCAGGGAAATCAAACCCAGTAAGCAAACCATTATTCAAACCACCCTGCTGGTGAGTCATCATTGCCTCATCAGAGAAATCAACGATATGCGTCGCATTATCACCCATTTCCATACCAGTAGCAGCATCACGGATAAAGTAAGATACTTTCAATACATTACCAGTTTCCTCATAAACACTGTCACCCTGAGTTGCAGCTGGACCCGCAGTAGAAGTAGTAGCAGCTGGACCAGACTGGTTAGCTATGAAGAAGTTACTACGTGCAGACAAACAGCTACGTGGAGTTCCATCAGAACCGTGAAGTGCAGCAACAGAGATCGGCTGATCTTCATCAGCTGCCGCCATACCGATTACTTCTAGGTAACCTTCATCAGCCGCACCATTTGCAGCGAAAACATCTGGAGCTTCCCACTTTGGCTTACCGTTTGAATCTGTACCTGTCGCTTGAGGAGCAGTACAAGTGTTATCACTTGAACTAATACCTAAAACACCATCATCATCATTAATAGTACCAACCCAAACATCGAAAGGAGACATGATTAAGTTAAAATCAAGTGCATCCGCAGAATCTGAACCACGACGTAAACGTAGTTTAACTACCTGAGTCTGGTCAGAAGTATTTGTAATATGTACGCCAGTTACGAAATTATCGCGAACTGTGTAGTATGGAACAAGCGCCAAATCACCAAGTGCGTTAGCATCTGTAGCAGCACTAGCGTTTGTATAAACAGCCATTCCACCCATTGCTAAGGTAGCCGCTACCGCCAACCCCAAAGGCTTCTTTAAAAATTGTTTCATTATTGAACTCTCCATTTTTTTATAAAAAAATTACTATATTAACGGCATTACTACCTGGATAATAGAAATAACAACAGACTGTATCTGGTGTTACCCCCCTATTCGCTGGAACTATGCCACCATTGGCCCTTAATGTGAAGCCATTTCTCACGAATCTCAACACTGGCAACAGTTGCCTCGGCGCTAAGCCCCTTCGAATTTCTAGGCTTAGTTTCTACTAAAACTTCGACCGTAGCCACACTAGTAGCCGGATCATATTTTATGTCCGCTATTTTTGTCAAGTTCCAATCAACACCGTGACTGAACTGACTCACATAGAGGTCTTTAGTAAAAACTGCCCTATAAGTAGGCGTTGCATATTTATAAGCATCGCCAAACTTATGATCAACAAATGCCCCCCAACGCTCACTTACGCGAGATTCCAATTTCTCCCTATCTACTACATCAGCTTCTGCCGCAACGATCGAATGAAATTGAAAAAAAACTAAAAAAAAACTAAAAATGTACTTCACTTATTCAAACCATTTAAATCTAAAAGCATCGTAGTAAACATACGCTTAATACTCGCTTAATATTGAATCTTTACCAACATATTTACACGTGAAGATAAAAACCTTAAATTAAACATCGCTAATCTTACTTCTTATTAGCTCGTGTTGCAGTTACGCAACATCATGATGTTTTCGAACACGTTGTTGCTATTATACAACACTAAGATCAAAAAAAAACCTTTTTTTTTCTTGATCTGGCGAATGATACCTTTTATGTAAAGATTTCTTCAGCACAAAGCCTTTCAAACTAATTAACTAGCCTTTGATAGCAACTCTTGTGAACACCCGCAACACAGAGAAAATCTTTTCAAGCACGTCTTTTCATGAGCTACCAATGCTCAACAATACAATTGGCAAAATTCCTTGCACATATTTTAAACAAACTTTAAACAAACAAAGCTACAAGCCACCGGTACTTTATATCGTAAATTTGAGATATCATTAAACTTTCGAATAATTAGTCGATAACAAATTTTCACTTTTGTTCGCAGCGCCAAAGAAGCTATTGGTTCATAATTTTATTTTTTGGGGGGGAATGCATTTAATATGACACAGGACGTTTACTGGCACGACAACTACATAACCAGACAACACCGCCAGGAAAGAAACAATCACAAGAGCTTTGTTTTATGGTTTACCGGACTCTCTGGCTCTGGCAAATCTTCTTTAGCCAACGCGGTTGAAAAGCATTTATTTGAAAGCGGACATAATGTCATCGTGCTTGATGGCGACAATGTTCGTCACGGGCTTTGTTCTGATCTTCACTTTTCTGCAGAAGATCGTCACGAAAACATGAGACGAGTAGGCGAAGTATCAAAACTATTTGTTGAGGCTGGCACAATTGTACTAGCTGCATTTGTATCGCCTTACAGAGAAGACAGAGAAAGAGTGAGAAGCCGACTGCCACATGGCGACTTCCACGAAGTCTATTGCAAATGCGATCTGGAAGTTTGCGAAGAGCGAGACCCCAAAGACTTATATGCGCGCGCACGAAAAGGCGAGATTGAGAACTTCACCGGAATATCAGCCCCTTATGAAGAACCTATCAAACCGGATATTGTAATCAACACATCCACACTAACAATAGAAGCAGAGGTGAATGTTATTATTGAGCGACTTAAAGCAAAAAGACTCATCGCGAACCAATAACAAAATTGCTTAGGCACCTCCCCACTTACAAGCCTTTTTTTGAGCGACATCATGTGTCGTTAAAATAAAACTACAACCCATTCATGATTAAGTTTAGAATGCGCCGCACAAAAGGACTTACCAAAAAGACTTATCATGAACAAAAAGCGTTTCAAAATTGCTATTGCGGGAACAGGCTATGTAGGACTATCTAACGGAGTTTTACTGGCACAACACAATGATGTAATTGCGCTCGATATTGACGCCGCAAAAGTCGATCAAATCAACAATGGCATATCACCAATATCAGACGTAGAAATCGAAGATTTCTTAAAAAACAAAACGCTCAGCCTAAAAGCTACGCTTGATAAACACGAAGCCTATCAAAACGCTGATTACGTCATCATCGCGACGCCAACCGATTACGACACAGAAACCAACTACTTCGATACCTCGACAGTAGAAACTGTCATCAAAGACGTCAAAACGATAAACCCAGAAGCAATCATGGTTATAAAGTCCACTGTACCTGTGGGGTATACAAAAAGAATAAAAGAAGAACTAGGCACAGACAATATTCTATTTTCGCCAGAATTCTTAAGAGAAGGCCAGGCACTTTACGACAATCTATACCCCTCTCGTATCATAGTTGGCGAACAATCAGACCGCGCCCAGCAATTTGCAGATTTACTTCTCGAAGGCGCCATAAAAAAAGACACCCCCCTACTTTTAAGCGATTCTACAGAAGCTGAAGCAATAAAGTTATTCTCAAATACCTACTTAGCGATGCGAGTTGCATATTTTAATGAACTAGATACCTACGCACAGATACACAGCCTAGACACGAAACAGATTATAGAAGGTGTAGGCTTGGACCCACGGATAGGAAATCACTACAACAACCCATCATTTGGCTATGGCGGATACTGCTTACCCAAAGATACGAAACAACTAAGAGCAAACTATCAGGACGTCCCGAGCAACCTGATTAATGCCATCGTTGAATCAAACAGCACCCGCAAAGACTTTATTGCCGAACTAGTTCTGCAAAGAAAACCTAAAGTGGTTGGCATCTATCGATTAATCATGAAAAGCGGATCTGATAATTTTAGAGCTTCTTCTATTCAAGGAATAATGAAGCGCTTAAAGGCTCAAGGGGTTGAAGTGATTATTTATGAGCCGGAGTTGCATGAAAAGGAATTTTCAGGTTCGACCGTTATACAAGATTTGAACTCCTTTAAAGAAAAATCTGACGTAATCGTTGCAAACCGCTTATCTGACGACATTCAAGACACTGCCGAAAAAGTAGTCACGCGCGACCTATTTGGCAATGATTCTTAAGCAGAGCATAACGTAATCTTGAATTAGCGAATTAAAAATGAACGATTCAAACAATATAGATGTATTCAATGGCGATGCAGATGGCATTTGTGCGCTAATACAATTTCGCCTCGCCCATCCGGCAGAATCAACACTTGTTACAGGTGTAAAGCGCGACATAAAACTGCTTGATCGCGTTTCAGCTAACAAAGAAGATAAAATCAATGTATTCGACATCTCAATGGAGAAGAATAGTAGCGATGTAAAACGCCTATTATCCGAAGGCGCTTCTATTTTTTATGTCGATCACCACATGGCTGGCGAAATACCAAACCACACCAACTTAAATACCATTATCGATACTTCCCCAAAAACATGCACCAGTTTACTGGTCGATGATTACTTAAAAGGGGAATATACGGAATGGGCAGCAGTTGCGGCTTTCGGAGACAATCTAAACCAAAGTGCAGAAAAAACCGCACAAAGCTTATCCATAAATTCAGATCAACTTAGTCAGCTAAAACGACTAGGAATCAGCATTAATTACAATGGATACGGCAGCTCACTTGACGATTTACATTTCAAGCCTGATGACCTTTACCAAAAAATGGTTTCTTACACCTCACCTTTGGATTTTATTGAAGACACAAGCTCAGTCTATTTAGAGCTTCAAGCAGGTTATGATAACGACATTGCACAAACAACCAACCTGAAAGCTGAAATTGCCACCCCTAATATTGCAGTTTACAAACTACCCGATGAAATATGGGCAAGAAGAGTAAGCGGCGTGTTTGGAAACCAGTTAGCCAATCAATACCCAGAAAGAGCGCACGCCATATTAAGCAACAATCCAAAAGGCGGTTATGTTGTTAGTGTACGTGCTCCACTAAATAACCTAGAGCACGCGAGTGAACTATGCAAACAATTCCCAAGCGGCGGAGGCAGAAAAGGCGCGGCAGGAATAAATCAGCTTCCAGAAGGTGAATTGAATAACTTCATAGATCTATTGAAGAAAACCTACACACATTAATTAGCATTTTCTACAATCTAGCTCAAACAACAGAACAGAATAAATTATGACCAAAGACGTATACTGGCACAACAACCACATAAGCAGACAACAACGCCAAGAAAGAAATAAACACAAGAGCTTTGTACTCTGGTTTACCGGGTTGTCAGGCTCTGGGAAATCAACACTAGCAAACGCCGTCGAAAAAGAATTATTTGATAGTGGCCATAATGTTACTGTTTTAGATGGGGATAATGTACGTCACGGACTTTGCTCCGACCTAGGCTTCACCGAAGAAGATCGTAATGAAAACATGCGTCGAATAGGCGAAGTCGCAAAACTATTCGTAGAGAGCGGAACAATCGTACTTGCAGCATTTGTATCACCCTACAGAACAGACAGAGAAAAAGTACGGAGCCGCTTACCACACGGTGAATTTTATGAAGTGTATTGTCAATGTGATTTAGATGTTTGCGAAGACCGCGACCCAAAAGGCCTTTACGCTAAAGCAAGAAAAGGCGAAATACCTAATTTTACTGGTATTTCAGCACCCTATGAGGAACCTATTAAACCGGATATGGTAGTAAATACTAACAACCTCTCTATTGGAGAAGAAGTAAAGTTAATAATAGACAATCTTCAAAAGAAAAACTTAGTCACTCAAGGAAATCATGAATAGTATACAAAACAAAAACATACTTATTACAGGTGCATGTGGAACCGTTGGTTCAGAACTAGTAAAAGCACTTTTATGCAATGAAGAATATAAACCAAAATCTGTAGTTGGCTTAGATAATAACGAATCCGAACTATTTTTTATCGATCAATTATATCTCGACGACCAAAGAGCAAGCTTTCACCTAGCAGATATTCGTGATAGAGATGTTTTAACCCGAGAAATGCAAGGTATTGATATTGTTTTTCATGCGGCAGCTTTAAAGCATGTAATTCTTTGCGAAAGATCTCCGTATGAAGCTGTCCAAACAAATATTACTGGCTGCCAAAATATTATTTATGCCGCAGAAGCAAATAATGTTGAGAAAGTAATATTTACAAGCTCAGACAAAGCGGTAAACCCGACTAATGTTATGGGAACATCGAAACTAATGGGCGAAAGACTTATGACTGCTGCAAATGGCAGCTCTAAAAAGTCTAACACAATATTTGCATCCACAAGGTTTGGAAATGTATTAGGTTCAAACGGGTCTGTAATCCCTATATTTAAAAAACAAATACAAAATGGAGGCCCAATAACATTAACTGATATTGAAATGACGAGATTTGTCATGACAGTAGAAGAATCTGTTCGCCTGGTTATTGATTCAGCCCAACAAGCAAAGGGAGGTGAGGTTTTCATCACCAAGATGCCAGTACTGCGGATCGCGGATATGGCCAAAGTAATGATCGAACTATTGGCAAAGCATTATGGGCATAAGCCTGAAGATCTAAAAGTTAACATAATAGGCTCAAAGCCTGGTGAGAAACTATATGAAGAACTAATGAGTGATGAAGAAACTCGCCGAGCTGTTGAGTTAGAACAATATTTCTCTGTACTTCCTGCATTTAGAGGCTTCCAACAAGATATCGATTATAAATATAAAAACGTTGTTAATGAAATAGTCGACGATCCTTATATCTCATCAGAAGCTCAGATGATGACGCCAGAAGAAATAAAAGATTTTCTAATTTCTAATAATTTATTAGGCATTGAAGAGGATAAATTTGGTGAACGATACTGGCCAGGAGACAAAGAGGAGAAGCAAAAATAATGAACATACTTATATTAGGTGGAGATGGCTACTTAGGCTGGCCAACAGCAATGCATTTTTCCAGTCGTGGACACGACGTAACAGTTGTAGATAATTACTTCAGACGCAATGCCTGCACAACTTTAGACACAGGCATGCTTTACCCTGTGCCCACACTAATCGAACGAGCTAAAATTTGGCACGAAAAAACAGGCAAAGAGATAAAGGTTGTTATCGACGATTTATCTGAACCCGAAGTAATGCGTTCATTATTCACTGGAAATAATTTAAGTTACCAGTGGGCAATCAATAATAAATTTTCTGGCAAACCAGAGACAGTTATACATTACGCGGAACAGCCTTCGGCGCCTTATTCAGTGGCAAATTACAAACAAGCAGACTTTACACTGATAAATAACCTTCGAGTAACAAACAATTTAATTTGGGCGGTACGTGACTTTTCACCAGATACTCACATAATCAAACTAGGCACTATGGGAGTATATGGAACTCCAAACATTGATATTGAAGAAGGATGGCTTGAAGTAGAGCACAAAGGAAGAAAAGATAAGTTCCTCTTTCCCAGACAAGCCAGCTCTCTGTATCACACAACCAAAATCATGGATACCGATTTGGAATGGTTTGGTGTTCGCATGTGGGGCTTACGCATAACAGACTTAATGCAAGGCCCTGTTTATGGAATTGAAACCGAAGAATCGAACATTGACGATCGTTTGAAAACTATTTTTAATTATGACGAGGTATTCGGCACCATAGTTAACAGATTCATAGTTCAATCAATCGTAGGATATCCTCTAACAGTATATGGAAAAGGAGGACAGACAAGAGGTTACCTAAACATCAAAGATACATTACAGTGCATAGAAATGGCTGTAAAAACCCCCGCCGAAGCCAATGAACTACGAATTTTCAATCAGATCATGGAAACCTTCTCAGCAAATGAGCTTGCTGATTTAGCCCAAAAAGTTGGCAATAAATTAGGGTACGATGTAAAAATAGATCATATAGAAAACCCAAGAAAGGAAGCAGAAGAACATTATTACAACCCCACATATCAAGGTCTTCAAGACATAGGGGTAACACCCCACTACCTTGACGAACAGGTAATGGAAAAAATGTTTAAAATAATCGAAAAACATAAAAAAAATATTCGTAAAGACGTAATATTTAAAGGGGTAAAGTGGGCATGAGATGGCTAATTACAGGTGGTTGCGGGTTTCTTGGAACTAGTGTTATTAAAGAACTAGCTAAGGACAAAGAAAATTCTTTTAGAGTATTGGATAATTTAACAGTCGGAACACGTAAAGACTTGGCTGGAGCCATCGACTTTGACGAAATAGACCATTCAATTGAGATCCCCTCCCTTCACAAAGGAGAATGTCAATTAATCATAGGCGATATACGAGATTCTTTTCTAACAAACACTGCCTGCAAAAATATAGATGCAATAATTCATTTCGCCGCAAATACAGGTGTACCTAATTCAGTTGAAGATCCTCGCTTAGATATGGAATGCAACGTAATTGGTACATTCAATATGCTAGAAGCTGCCCGTCTTCATAATGTAAAAAGATTTGTATTTGCCTCCAGTGGCGCCCCAGCAGGAGAAGTAGAACCTCCAATTCATGAAGAATTACCGCCTCATCCTGTTTCCCCTTATGGAGCGAGTAAACTAGCAGGAGAAGGTTATTGTTCCTCATACCATAAAACATTTGGAATAGATACTATTGCTTTACGTTTTGGGAATGTTTATGGCCCAGGCTCAAAACACAAGTCAAGTGTCGTAGCAAAATTTATAAGCCTTGCAATGACAGGAAAAAGAGTTGAAATTTATGGAGATGGCTCACAAACACGTGATTTTATTTACATAGATGATTTAGTAGATGCAGTCATAAAAGCGGGCACCATTGAGGGTATTGGAGGTGAGACTTTCCAGATAGCTACTGCGAGAGAAACAACACTTAATGAATTAATGGACATTCTTAAATCAGCCTTGAAAAAACATCAAATCGAGCTTGATATCAAGTATGGAGAGAAACGACTTGGAGATGTAATGAGAAATTTTTCAGACACATCAAAAGCAAGAGACCTTCTTCAATGGCAGATAAATAGCACGCTTAACAACGGCATTGAACAGACTATAAATTACTTTAAAAAACTATGAACGATAAGAAAATACTCCTTTTGACTGGTCGTTCATTTAATGGAGCGAGATCACGCAAGCCTGTTATAGAACTACTATTGAAAAAAGGATACCAAGTCATCATTGGTGCAAACTCAGAGGCAGTCTATGACGATGAAATTCGACAAAGTGGTGCAAAGTTTATAGATATATCTTTTTATCGGCATGGAATTAAAATATTTCAGGATATACAGACAATTCTGAAAGTAAAAAAACTAATTCGCACACAGAAACCGAAACTGGTTCACGCATTTAATCCTAAGCCCATTTTTATAGCTGGTTTTGTAGCTTATTTGACCAAGGTCGATAAGTTTTGTGTCACGATAACTGGATTAGGAGCCATAGGAAACAAGGGATTATCATCAATTATTATCAAGCTCGCTTATAAATTAGCATTACATAAAGCCGACTTAGTAATACTTGAAAATAAACATGATTTAGATTTTGTTTTACAAAACAAAATAACTCAAAAAAATAAATGTAGAGTTCAAATTGCATCTGGGGTAGATGTCGCTGCATACAATGAAGTATTAACAGAAAAAAACAATGACGTAATAATATTTGCGTTTGCTTCGCGACTAGTATGGAACAAGGGGATTAAAGAACTTTTATCTACGGCTAAACGCCTACACTCTGAGTATGGAAAACAGGTCGAATTTATAATTGCGGGTGATCTTGAAGAAGAGCACCCTAATGGAGTTCCCCGAGACTACATAGAAAATGCTCACAAAGAAGGATATATTAATTATTTAGGTAGAATATCCTCTAAAGAAATCCCCTCTTTTCTCCAACAATCAGACGTTGTGGTTTTACCATCATATCGAGAAGGTTTTTCAAAAATACTCATGGAAGGGGCTGCCGCAGGTAAGGCACTAATCAGTGCAGATATACCTGGCTGTCGTGAAATTGTTAACCATGAGATTACAGGACTTCTTGTACCTCCTCGTGATGAGACCGCTCTCTATAACGCCTGTAAAACACTAATAAATAATCCATCAAGAATCATTAGCTACGGCAAAGCATCCCGCAAACATGCTATTCAGGATTTTGATATTTCTGTCACTGCACCTAAAACACTGACCTGTTATCGAGAAATCGGCTTGCAAATTTCCGATACCTAATATTAACTTATTCCTAGCCTAACCATGCATATTGAATGAAAGAATCTGTCCGTGAATAAGTATATAAGATCTACAAAAGCCCCCAAATTAATACTTTCCGTTTTCTTACGGGCAGTTAGTGCTGGAGGCTCTATTTTATTAGCATTAGTTGCTGGAGCAGCACTTGGACTTGAGCAATTTGGTATTTTAACTTCTATATTATCTATTTCTACGCTTGTTTCACTAATCTTGCGATTTGGTGGTGATAAACTTTCTATCAGACACTATTTAGAAGACAAGTATGACGAATCTAAAAAACTAGTCATTAATCAATTTATCATTTCAATTGTTGCTCTTTGTATCTCAATACCAATTTTTCTTTTCTGGCCCTCAGATAGCCTTCCTTCTCAGTATGTCTATATGATGCCGATTGCCGTGTTACTTGTGCTTGGTAGCAACCTCACTTCGGTTGGTGTCGGCACAGGGAAAACACACTATGCAAGTATCACACAAATAGGATTTGTACAATTTGTACTTGCCTCGAGCATATGGTTGTTAGCATCCTACATTGATACATCTTTGACTAGTCTACTCAAATTAACCCTTTCTATACTCATTTCTCTTATCGTCATTTCAATTTTCCTGCAAAAAGAAACGATTTATAAACTATTTAATTCTGAAATTAAAAAAAAGTCTCGCACTGGAATTAATAAAGAAAGGTTAAATATATTCATTGCCGGACTTGGAGGGACATTTCAGACAGTTTCTCTCTATGCTTTATTGAGCTTTATTATTAACCCTGAGCAACTGGGTGAATTTCGTTATCTTGAAAGGGTTGCAGCAATAATATCGCTTGTAACAATATTCCAAAACATCATTATGCCAAAGTTTGTATTTCCAGATGGTATAGCGATATTAAACAAAACTTCCGTAAAAAGAATTAAAATTGCTCAAATATTTTCTTTTGGTTTTATAGCGCTAATTATGAGTATTGGAGCACTGATTTTTTTAGTTTTTCCAAATAATGACCTACTTAAAGATTTATCAAACATGCATTGGATGCTATTAGCACTTTCACATGCAGCAATATCATCAGTTGGAGCCATAAATGTTGCTTTTTTGTTTGCAAGAGAAGAAAGGTTTTTGATGAAAATGCAGGTGATTTTTTTGACACTTAGTTTAGTATTATACCCTTTCCAGTTTTATTGGTTGGGTATGGATGGCATTTATATAACATTTTTTATCATGGCTTTAGCAAAAGGGTTCGTCATGCATCTACGTTATCTGCAAATAATTAGAAAGATCGAAGCAGCATAATGGAATATAAACCGTTGAAGTTCGAGATGGAGTTAATTTCACAAAATGACACCAAGTTTAAACTGACCTCGTTTTTATTAGAAGAGCATTAAATAAATACTTCGAATTACAAGCCTCACGATAAACATTAGAATCCTATATACTCACAATTTTACATAAAATAATTAGCGGACACATTTAATGAAAGATAACTCCTACATTGCTGGAAATAAAATACCTGCACAAGCCAAGCACAAGGAAAAAACTGAATATAATGATTTTAAAATCAAATACTACATGGATAGATGTAAGGATAAAAAAGTATTAGATATTGGATGTGTTCAGCATAATCAAGACAATTGGAAAAGTAAATTTTGGCTACATAAAGCAATAAAAGAAGTTGCAAGTGAGATTCAAGGAATTGATATATTTCAAGAAGGAATAAATAATTTAAAAGAAAGAGGGTATACAGTTACTTGTGCGGACGCTCAAGACTTTGATTTAGAAGAAAAATTTGACGTGATCGTCGCAGGTGATATCATCGAACACTTAGATAACGTTGGTGGATTTGTATCAAGCTGTAAACGCCATATGCATAAAGACTCCCACTTGCTTATATCTACACCAAATATTTTTTCAGCAAGAAAACTATTTAAATTCTTAACCAGTAAAAACGGTGAAATTAATGTAAACCCTGAACATGTTCATTGGTACTGCCCAACCACTATTAGGCAATTAATGCAGAGACATGACTTGAAGTTATCATCAATAACCTATGGTTCACGAACTTTTGACAGATATATTCCCCTCCCAAAAAAGATTCGACATTCTACTTGCTTTTATGACATAGAGTTTTTCGAATAGTAATGTAATCTTCTTTCGTGCGAGTGTGTAAGCAATTTACACACTATCAATTAAAAATGGAAAACAGCTTTGCCAATTAAAAAAAGATCAGCTTATTTTTTACCAATTGTATATATGCTTGTTTTCTTCATCTATGAGATTGTAGGCTTTATAAACTCATATGTAATAAACCTTAAGGGAGCAACTAAAGACGCTGAAGTCTTCCATCAGTCTGCAACAGAATGGGCATTGAATGGAACTATTGAATTTGCTGTAAATGCACAGTTTTACACACAGACACTTGGGATTCTTTATAGAGCTTTTGGAGCAGATGAATACCTCGCGGTTCAACTCAATATTTTTGCGATATTAGGAACCATGTATTTCATGAATAAAGTCATGATTATATTGGAGGTTGAGGGTAGATATCGGATTTTTGTCATTCTAGTCATTGCTCTGTGGCCGTCATATATCACTAGGGCTAGCACTTCAATGAGAGAACCCCTGATGATATTTATGTATTCGGGCTTTATTTATACTTATTTGCGTCTAAGAATACGTTCAACACCTAGCTTATGGTTAAAATTATTATTTTTCTCGTTTTTCATGTTTAGTTTACATAAGGCTTTTGCTGTATTAATTTTTGTTGCAGGTCTTATAATCATTTACGACCGCTTAAAAAGTACAAAAATAAATTCTGCAAAGGGAATGATAGTGCTCTTTTTTATTTCAGGAGGATTGATTTCTGGCGCTCTTTTATTAACCTACCTTTCCAGTCTAAATGTAGCGGGACTACGTGAGTTAAATTCCTTAGTAAATAATGATCAAGAACAAATAAATACAATTCTCGAGTATAAAGCTGGAATCGATGAACGAGCATCATATGGAACAAGAGTTGAGTTCAATAGCCCACTTGCTTTTTTAAAATCGTACCCAGTTGCCATTATCAACTATTTATTTCAACCTTTTCCAACACGTATTTCAAACATGTATGACTTATACGCTTTTTTAGAAGCTATTTGGCGTGCCTATGCACTTTTTATTGTATGGAAATTCAGAAAAAATATTGATGGAGCAACACTATTCCTTGTTGGGATGTATTTTGCTACAACAATGCTTTGGGCTGCCGGCACGACCAACTATGGAACATCATCCAGACATCATCTAACGCACAATTGGCTTCTTGTTATTATTTTCGCTAAACTTTTTTTGAATAAAACGTCCCCACCCAATAAAAATATTAGATACTAAAATACTTAATACTTATTTATACATCTAGATAAATAAGTTTATTGCTAACAGTTGAAAACTGTTTGCCTTATCTTCATTAACTAATTTTCAAGGTTAAACTTAATTTTTATTTAATTAGTGCCTATGGGAAAAATCAATATTTTCATTGGAACTTTTGAAATGGTTTATAAGAAGTGCAAAGCTCAAAAAATTTCGTTACCATATCCGAGGCACTAACATAGCAATACATAGCTAATTTTTCACATTGTAAATAAGCATATAAACTTGAACTAAGTAACATTTAATTAGGTAACATAAAAAGAAGTGAATAACAAAAATATAGTTAGTGGTTTAGTCATTGGAATGCGTAAATCTGGAACCACTTGGGTATATGAGAATCTTAAGAAATCATCACTTGTAGTAGTATCCGATAAGGTGAAAGAGTCTGGATTTTTCTCGAAAAACAACAAATTAAAGGTCGAAGGCTATCACGACTTATTTCCTGATGATGATAGTAAAATAATGCTGGAAGTAGACACCAGTATTATCTACGACCTGTCTGCTGCTAAAAAAATATTTGATTACAACCCAGATATGAAAATATTAGCAATTAAAAGAGAACCAAAAGAATATGTTGTGTCTCGTTATATTCATGCTAAGCGAAGAGGTCTTTTGACAGAAGATACAATTTACGAAGCTCTTTCAAATCAGGAGTGGTTTCGAGAAGAATTAAAATTTAATAAAAACATCAATAGGTTTTACTCAATTTTTCCTAAAGAAAATATTTGTGTTCTAGACTTTGAAGAGCTCAATAGCTCTCCCAATACATTCTTTCAAAATGGTTTTAGGCATCTAACCTCTAAAAATTCTGACTGTGACCCAGATTTGGAAATAATTAACCCAGCTAAAGTTTCATCATTCCCAGTAATTACTCATTTTATCTCTGGTGCCGCTCGCTTTTTTCGTAGATTAGGGATGTATTCTTTCGTAAACTTTTTTAAAAATTTAGGGTTACATAAAAACCTTGAAAACTCAGTAAAGCCAATGGAACTGAACGATGAAGAAATTGATCTAATTCAAAAAATCGTAAATGAAGATGAGGCTAAATACCAAATATGAGTAACTTTATAATATCATTTGATTACGAGTTGTTATGGGGGTTATACGGCCGGAAAAATTACGGTTATATCCAAAGCAATGTAACTAACTCTAATTTAGTAGCAGACAAAATACTTGATATCCATGACGAATTTTCTTTTCCTGCAACTTGGGCTATTGTAGGGTTAGCTGCAGATAAAAAAAACAGATCAGAAAACTTATCTTTCTTTTTTGATAATATTTTTAAAAATTCTGAAATAGAAAATAAGGGGATTTTTAAGAAACTAAGCTCTAATACAAAGCTATCATATTACGGTGACATCATCGATAAAATTATAGCAACTGAAGATCAAGAGCTAGCTTCCCACACCTATTTTCATATATTTTTAGATGACTATAAGACTGATAGTATCCCAGTTAAAACTGATTTTGAAAAGTTTTCAGAACTCTCCCAGTCTTTAGATAAAAATGTAGTCTCCATGATTATGCCTAAAAACGTTTATGAAGCACGCTATGCAAAAAGCATAAGTGATAGCGGGATAAAGTGTGTGCGCATTAACCCCAATAATTTTTTATATAGTGGATTTGCATACAAGAAGCCTAACAAAGTAATTAGATTACTAAGAGCACTTGATTATTACTTACCAGTAAATGAAATCATAGATTTATTGCCACAGTCCCGCTCCACCTCAGGATCGGAATCTGATTTACTACATTTTACGGAAGCTACATTATTTTTAAGAGGATCAACAAAAAACGAAATCATCAACTGGATTGCTTATTTCCGCTTTATATTTGCCGTACGCTATCGCATTTTTAGAAAAGAAGACATCCATATATGGACACACCCTCACAATTTCGGCAAAGATATCAAACAATCTTTACGCTGGTATAAAAAAATGATCATGTACGCTAAAAAATTAGAGAAGAAAGGACTGATTAATACCAAAAGCATGAAAGACCTGATAGCTAGTTAATAGTTGTCATACAGAAAAGCTAATCATGAAATATAATCGACCACCCAATTGCCTAATTTCTCGAAGGACATTTATTTTTTGCTCTGCGTCTGTTTTGTTTTCAACTCCTGCTTTATCATCTATTCGTACCAAAGTTTTCACACCAGAGATGTGCGGAGCTATTGGAAATGGCATTACACCTGATGGCAACGCCTTTCATAAATTGATAAATTTAGTCAATAAACAACCTGGTTCTGAAAAAATTATTATTGAATGCCGTGGGAAATACATCCTGACAGGTGGACCTCTACTCTCTTATCCATTTAAGCCTCCCAGACTAAAAGGAATCGTTAAAGGAATCCCACCCCTCACACGAGATAACATTTTTATAGATGCCCGTGGAGCAGATTTTATTATCCCGAAAGAATTTCACTGGGAAAGAACAAAACGTGGAGGTAATAATAAAGACCATTTTGCAGTAGGCTGGCATTTTAAAGGAGATAATTGCCAAATGCTGGGGGGAAGAATGATTGGCAACCTTGATAAAAGAAATACTATTCGAGGCCCGAGACCTTCCAACTTTGGTGGTCAGGAGTTTGGGCTAGTTATGCAAGGTAGGAACTGGAAATTAATTGATGTCTATGCAGAAAATTGGGGGACCGATTGCTTAAATGCAGGAGCATCAGGTGAAGCTATTAACTGTACATTTAAAGGTGCGAGAAGAAATTGTGTATCAATAGTCCCTCGTTTACGATTTACTAAGAACAGTTTTGTGTTACTCGATAGATGTAGCATCAGTAATGCAGGTAATTGGCCAGAACATATTCGCAATAACCCTGGGGCAGGTATTGATATTGAAGGAATAAAAAATGATCTTCATGCTACCGTTGAGATTAAAAATACAGTATTTATTAAAAATAAAATGAAAGATTTACAAATTTCTAGAGGTGCTAGGGACTGTATTATACAAGGGTGTACCTTCTCCCACGATGTCAAGCTACAACCTGAACAAAAAGGAGGACACACGTTTATTAATAATAAATTTTTAGGTGAAGCTAGAATTAAAACGATATATGGGATGCATGATAACCCACCAATCATATTTAGAAGCAACGAGTTTAACTGTAAAAATTTCCCGCCATTTAAACATAGAGTCATCAAGGGCATAAACAGAAAGTTTCAAGGGCAACGCTTGATTTTTACTGATAATAAAGCATTGAATTGGAATGGGAAATTTTCTTCTTTACCGTTTTTTACAAAGGGCAATGTATTTGCCAACAATGAAACCCGCACTAATAAAAAGTTGAAATAATATTCTTATGCTTCCAGATGCTAAATTTAACTTTACTTTTTTCATTTGTCATAGGTTGTTTAAGAATAATAATTACCTTTGTATAATGTTATTAATTATTTTTTTAAGTTGTGATTTATTATGACGAAGTACAACCCCATTATAATTATCGGCGCTCCTAGATCTGGCACAAATATGCTGCGAGATATTCTTTGTTCTATTGAGAATATCAGTACTTGGCCATGCGATGAAATTAATTATATCTGGAGACACGGCAATATAAGATCTAAAACGGATGAATTTCCTAAGTCGTTCGCAACACAGCCCATTAAAACTTATATACGCAAGCAATTTAACAAACTCGCTGATAAAGAAAATTCAAGTTACATAGTTGAAAAAACCTGTGCCAATTCATTGCGTGTTGGGTTCTTGGATCAAATTATTCCCGATGCTCACTATATCTACATCACAAGAAATGGGTTAGATGTAATAGCTTCAGCAAATCTAAGATGGACCGCAAAACTGGACATCCCTTACCTGCTAAAAAAAGTGCGATATGTCCCTATTTTTGATTTACCTTATTATGGAGCCAGATACGTCTGGAGCAGGATATATCGTGCATTTTCTCAAGAAAAGAGGCTTGCCTTTTGGGGCCCTCAATTAAAAGAAATGAAGCGCCTTTTAGAAAAGCACACCTTAGATGAAATATGCGCAATTCAATGGAAACAATGCGTAGAGAAGTCGGAAGATGACTTTAAAAGCATACCAAAAGAAAGAATAACCAGAGTCAGTTATGAAGATTTTGTTTATAAACCTGAAACCGAACTTAAAAAAATACTAGAAGAAATTGGTATCGAGTTTGACAAAGCAGATCTAAAAGAGCTCGTCTCCAGAGTATCAAAGAAAAGCGTTGGAAAGTGGAAACAATCATTAAACAATGAGACATTAGATCGTATAAACCCTCTAATTGAAGATACCATGATAAAATTAGGTTATAGAAAAGAAAACCTATAACATCAACATATAGAATATAGGGAGCCTCAAACAATTAAATTAGAGTTATGCAATGCCGTTAGATAAGTTTAAAAATAATATTAGAGAGTACTTGCAGGACTATGATGGTAAGTTATTCTTTTATTGGAAAGCGCGAGTAGGTCTCTACACTATATTAAAAGCAATGGGCATAAAAGAGGGGGATGAAGTTATCCTCCCTGCTTTCACTTGTGTAGTGGTGCCCAATGCAATCCTATATTTGGGTGCGACACCTATCTATGTTGATGTATCTTCCGATACCTATAATTTTGATATTCCGCATATAGAAAAAGTAATAACAAATCGTACCAAGGTGATTATTTGCCAAAATACTTATGGACTTTCTTCTGATCTGGAAGAATTGACTAATCTAGCTAAGAAACATGATTTATTTACTGTTGAAGATTGCACCCATGGTTTCGGAGGAACTTATAATGGCATCCCGAATGGCTTGTCCTGTGATGCTGCTATATATTCCACCCAATGGAATAAACCCTTTTCTACGGGTATTGGTGGTTTATTAGTCACTAATAATAAAGAGCTTGCTGATAAAGTGACTGACTTATGTTCGAAACTCATGCCACCAACCTGGAAAGAACTTTTAAACCTAAAGCTACTCTTCTTTGTAAAAAGGTATTTAATTAATAATTACACCTACTGGCCTCTAGTTAATTTTTACCGCTGGCTTAGCCACAATACAAATATTGTTGGCTCATCAACCTCTGAAGAAATAACTTCTTTAGAAATACCTGAGGATTACTTTAAAGCATTCAGTGACGTGCAGGCTAAGGAAGGTTTAAGAAACATTTCTAAGCTTGGGGATGATATAAAAAAACGTAAAGAAAATGCCCTACTCTATACTAAGTTTTTGAAGGAGAAAAAGAAAAACCATGTTCCTGAAGATTTATTTTCAAACCATTCATTTTTAAAATATCCTCTTTTAGTAAAGAATAGAGAAGAATTTATGAAACTTGCAACTACCGCCCGAATCGCATTAGGTGAATGGTTTGTTTCACCCTTACATCCGGTAGAAGGCGATTTATCTCTATGGAAGTTTAATAGCAATGATTTCCCAATGGCAAAATATTTATCTAAGCATGTCGTTAACTTACCAACAACACCATCCAATATTGACCGAGTGTTCCACTTTCTCGAAAAGCATTCTGATTTTATTATCGACTCTCCATGAGATTGGCTTATTTGTATTCAATAAATATTTATACGTCAATATGATTTGCTTCTTTAAATCTTGAAATGAACTATTCTCTTTAGTAATTTACTAATCAAGACGACTTATTCACTTTATTTAAGGTATCTTATACAAAAAGGCTTCTCGTTATTGAAGATAATGTAGTCTTGCTAATAAATAACTTTGCGCGAGATACATTAATAGATATTACGGTATTTACCTATAACATTTTTTCTTTTGCAAAAAAACATATGTCTCTTATGAAATCAAACCTAAAAAAACATATCTTAAACAGATCCCGGTCTGAAAAGCGCCTTTTTCTCATAGCTTTAGATATTTTTCTTATTCCTCTGATTTTATTTATTAGCTTTTATAGCACTGAAAAACAGACTTTTCTTCAAAATAGTTATAACTGGCTAGTCTTTCCCTTATCCATATTGGTCGCTATTCCTATTTACATGAAGATGGGACTTTACCGAGCAATTTTAAAGTATTTCCGTAGTCATGCTATTGGTTCGATTTTGATAGCTACTTTAATAGCTGCGGTAGTTTGGGTGGGTGCACTCGTACTCCTAAACTTTCAACATATACCTTCTTCTGTTGTACTTCTCTATTGGCTTGGCACCTTCATGGTTATTACAGTAACCAGATTAAGCGCACAACAATGGCTTTATGGTGAAATTTCAAAAAATGCGTCAGCAAAAAAAGTATTAATTTATGGCGCTGGTTCTGCTGGCTCTCAATTAGCGATGGTTCTTAAGCCTGACCCATCATATTCGCTTATTGGGTTCATTGATGATGATAAAAGCTTAGAGGGCTGGAATGTATTGGGATTGAAGGTTTTCTCTCCATTACAGTTACCCGCGTCTATTGAAAAATATTGTGTGGATGAAGTTATATTAGCTTTGCCATCTGCGAATAGAAGCAATCGTCAATTAATTCTAGAACAATTAGAAAAGTTACCAGTTCACGTCCGTAGCATCCCTGCTTTTGCAGATTTAGTCAGTGGCAAATTACAAACCGCGGATATCAATGATATCGATATTGATGATTTATTAGGAAGAAACATTGTTGAGCCTGATAGCTCTTTATTACCCATCAATATCACCAATAAAGTGATTATGGTTACCGGCGCAGGTGGATCTATAGGTTCAGAACTTTGCCGACAGATAATTAGCTTAGCGCCAAAAAAATTAATTTTATTAGAGCAAAGTGAGTTTGCTTTATACAAAATAGAACAGGAGCTGGATGCGCTTATTAAAAAAAGTGAAAACCATATTGAATTAAATCGTGTACTTGGTTCCGTCACTAATGAAGTATTGTTAAAGCGTTTATTTCAAAACAAAACTATTCAAACTATTTATCATGCCGCTGCTTACAAGCATGTACCTCTCGTTGAAGAAAACCCTGTTGCTGGATTAGCTAATAATGTTTTTGGCACACAATTGCTAGCCGAAACTGCGATGAACGCTAATGCCGAATCATTCATTCTTATTTCCACCGACAAAGCTGTTCGACCAACAAATGTTATGGGTTGCTCTAAACGTATTGCTGAGCTAATACTTCAAGCGCTTGCCGAAAAGCCAGAAAGCAAAACAGTCTTTACCATGGTCCGATTTGGCAATGTATTAGGCTCATCTGGGTCAGTTGTTCCTAAGTTCAGACAACAGATAAAAGAAGGTGGACCAATAACGGTCACACATAAAGATATCACTCGCTTCTTTATGTCTATTCCAGAAGCGGTACAGCTCGTCATTCAAGCGGGCGCCATGGCAAAAGGTGGAGATGTTTTTGTATTAGATATGGGTGAATCTGTCAAAATAGCCGACCTTGCAGAAAAAATGATTAAACTATCTGGCTTATCCGTTAAAAACGATAAAAACCCGGATGGTGACATAGCCATTCAATTTAATGGTTTACGACCTGGCGAAAAGCTTTATGAAGAGCTATTGATTGGTGAAAATGTGAGTGGTACGAAACATCAGCGTATTATGCGTGCAAATGAAGAGTTTATGACCTGGAGTACTCTTGAGCAAAAATTAGATAAACTAGAAAAAATAATGCAGGTTGATAATATCTTAGAAATTAAATCACAATTAACTAATATTGTTGATGGATATAAACCATGGCTCGAAAAACCGATCATGAGTGATAATAAAAATGTTATACCTATCACTAAAAGTTACTAATTTAACACCCCCCTACTTATAAGCACTTTTTTATTTTTAATACGCAAAAACTTTATACGATAGTTTAATCTAAATACATCGATTAAATGAAATGAGGTTTTTAACGTGATCTTTGTAATTACTGATTATTACCTATAAAATCCCCCATGTTTTGCATCTCCTTCTTTTAATATTCTAGTAAACCTATTTATGAAAAAACTTTGCCGAGCACTTTTAACATTTACTGCTGTCATCTCTCTTGTTGGTTGTTCATTTAGCCCTGGCGTTCCAGGCTTAAGCTCGAAATCTAGCCGATACGAGAAAGCCCAAAAAGAAGGAGTTGATTATAAACTGGTTGTTATCGACAGAAAAATGATTCAAAGCCAAAAACCTTTTAATTATGCAAACTATATAACTAATAAGAAAAAACGCTACCAGAGCTATGCTTCTGATACTGAAAAAAGTTCAAGCCCAATAAGAAAGCCTCATCGTAATAACCATACCAGTCCTACCAAAACAACAGGTGCTGTTAGCTTTGCGGGGGTTTCTGCTGATGACGTGAAATCAAATTATCAATACTTTATCGGTGATCGCGATATTTTGAGTATTACTGTATGGGATCATCCTGAACTCACTATTCCCGCTGGCGATGCTCCTGCCACTCACGACGTAGGTAATGATGGTAAGTTTTACTTTCCTTATGCTGGCAAAATTCAAGCTACAGGCAGAACGGTAGAGGATGTCAGAAAAGATCTTGAGAAAAAATTACAAACGTTTATCGCTAAACCACAAGTAAGTGTAAGAGTAGCTAGCTTTCGCAGCCAAAAAGCCTATATTTCTGGCGCAGTACAGCAGCCAAACACCCTTGCAATTTCTGATACACCACTAACGGTTAGAGACCTTATATCTAGAAGTGGCGGTGTTATTTCTAGAAAATATACCGGTCAAGCTTCTTTGCAGCGTGGTAATAATACGATATCGATCGATTTAAATCGTATGCTAAAGTTTAATGACAATAGACAGAATTTTATTCTACGAAATGGCGATAGACTACATGTGGTTGAAATTGATGAATTGGACGAGTGGAAAAAAGAGCTAGATCAAGCAATAAACAAGGAACTAATCCTTAATCCTATTCGATTGCAATTCGAACTAGAAAAAGAAAAGGCCATAGCAAGACAAAAGAAAGAACTTGAAAGAGAGCTGAAGTCTGAACAGGCAAAAGTTTTTGTCATGGGAGAAATAAACAAACCAGGGACTGTCAAATATCAAATTGAAGACGGCATGACATTAGCCGAAGCCATTAACGATGCAGGCAGCCTAAATGAAGATACGGTAAACCCCAAGGGCATTTTTGTTATACGCCAAGAGTCATCGAATGATTCCATACCAACGGTTTATCAGCTTCCTATCGCCTCTGTTCATTCCATGTTATTAGCCGAACAGTTTGATATTAGACCGAGAGACATTGTCTATGTTACTGCTACACCTTCAATCAGATGGAATAGAGTCCTAGGTTTACTATTACCTTCTCTCACTATTTTGAATACCTTTGAAAACCTTACGAACTAAAATAAATTATGTTTAATAATGTAATGATGGTGTGCATAGGTAATATATGCCGCAGCCCCATGGCAGAAGCTATTTTGCAACATAACAGACCTGAGTTAAAAGTATATTCATCAGGCTTGGGGGCTCTGTCAGGCAAGCCGGCAGACCCCAGCACGATGAAAATTCTGTCGGAAATAAATATCGATTTTGATCATGTAGCACAACAAATTAACAGCGTTCTGGTAAAAAACGCTGACATTATTCTGACCATGGAAGACAAACATATTCAAAGCATCATCTCTCAGTTTCCTGAGTCGCGCGGCAAAGTTCACTTGATTGGGAAGTGGCAGAATAATGAACAAATTCCTGATCCTTACAAAAAAGATTTTGAAGCATTTCAGGAATCTTATCGTTTAATAAATAAAGGCCTAAAAACCTGGCAAGAAAAACTGTGGGATTAGATTTAAAAGTATTTATTAATTCCAATTTAAAGATGACTGAGAACATACACATTAAATGAGCACTACAAATCAACAATATTCAGATAATGACGAAATTGATCTAAGAGAATTATTAACTACTTTATTAGATGGTAAGTGGTTAATTCTTTCTTTAATAATTGCATCATTATTGTTAGCTTTAATTTATGCTTTTGGTGCAACACCTATCTACAGAGCAGACACACTTCTACAAATAGAAGCAGAAAAAGCCGGAATTCCTGGTCTTGAAGAAATTACGGGGCTTGGCAGTGACAACGCTTCAGCCAGTACCGAATTACAAATCTTAAAATCTAGAAAGATTATAGGAAAAGCCGTTCATGATTTAAAGCTGGACATTATTGCCACCCCAAAAAAAATCCCGCTATTTAGCAATTTGAGCAAGCGCTTCCTGAAAGAAAGTGATATCAATTTTGTACCATTTAATATTTCATGGCTGAGCAGTTATTCCTGGGCTTATGAAAGCATAAAAATCAATCGCCTTGAAGTTGGAAAAAACTATATTAATGAGCCATTGACATTAATCAGCCATGAGTTCGGGGAATATAGTCTGTACCATGATGACAAGCTTCTTTTAACAGGAAAAGTTGGCAAACTAGAATCTAGTTCTGATGGCTTATTAGAAATAAATATACAGGAACTGAATGCTAGCGATGGTAAAGAGTTTTCAATTAATAAACTAAGTAATTACCAAGCCATCGTAGAATTACAGAAAAAAATTGGAGCATCTGAACAAGGTAAAAACACAGGAATTATCAACCTTGCACTAGAAGGTGAAAATCAAGAGCAAATTTTAGATATTTTGGACAATGTTTCTAATTCTTATTTATTACAAAACAAATCACGCAGCTCTGAAGAAGCCAGCAATGCGCTTAATTTTCTTAATGAGCAAATTAAACCCGTCAAAGAACGATCAGAAATAGCTGAAGCAGCCTTAAAAGAATATAGAACGAATAATCGTACTGCCGATATGTCAATGGAAACTCAGACTATATTAAAAGTAGTCGCTGATATAGATACTCAACTCCAACAATTATCCTTAAGAAGAGATCAGTTAAACTTAAAATACACGGCTAATCACCCGACCTTGACATCACTCGCATCGCAAGAAACCAAGTTAAATAAAAGACGAAATGAAACGCTTTCTAAGATAACTGAACTTCCTGAAACACAACAGCAACTTCTAAAATTAGAGGGCGATTACACAGTTGCCAATACGATCTATGTTGATTTATTGAATAAAATTCAAGAGTTCAAAATAGCTAAAGCCAGTAATGTTGGTAATGTTTATATTCTTGATACAGCTGCTGTAAACGAAGAACCAGTAAAACCTAAGAAAGCATTAATCTTAGCACTGGGTTCATTACTGGGTCTCATGCTAGGGATACTAATCATATTCCTCAAAAAAGCACTATACTATAAAGTCAACAATCCTGAAATACTTGAAGAACAAATTGGCTTACCAGTCTACGCAACCATACCTTTATCTAAAGGTGTTAAATTAACTGGCGGCCTTAAAAAGAAGAAACAAAAACAAAAAACTTTGCTAGCGATTGAAGATAATAACGACCCTGCTATTGAAAGCTTAAGAAGTCTGAGAACAAGCCTTCACTTCGCATTATTAGAAGCCAAAAATAATATTGTGATGATCACAGGCCCTTCTCCCGGAATTGGAAAGTCTTTTATCTCGTCTAACTTAGCCGCCGTCATATCAGGAAGCGATCAACGTGTTTTGCTTATTGATGCGGATATGAGAAAAGGATATTTACACAATCTAGTCAATGTTCCTATAACACCAGGCTTATCCGATTTAATCAGCGAGAAAAGCACAATTGAAGACTCCATACATACTTATAAATGCAACGGAAATAGCTTCGACGTATTAACTCGAGGTCAAACGCCTCCCAACCCATCAGAGTTATTGATGCATCAAAACTTTGAGAAGTTACTTACTGAGTTATCTGGTAACTATGACTTAATTTTAATTGATACCCCACCAATCCATGCGGTAACTGACCCGACTATAGTGGGTCGTTTATCGGGTGTGGTGTTCATGGTAGTTCGTCAAGATATGCATGCGATGAAAGAGATTGAACATGCCGTGAAGCGATTAAGTAATACAGGTATTGAAACCAAAGGATTTATCTTTAATGGCTATGATGCCAAGAAGAATAGAAATGCTTATGGCTACCAATCTTATTATGGAGAGTATCAATCAGATTAGATTGATCTTGCTGAAACTAGATCCTTTGTATTATTTACTCAATGTTAAGTGATTGATAGAGTAAAAACAAAAGGATCTAGTTTTATTTAGCGACAATGCTTGCTTGTTATCACTTAGAGCAAAAAACCAAACAATAGCACTTATAAACGATTTAGTTCCTAGAAGGACTTGGTAAAACCAAGTGATATACCAACATCATTTTCTCTTTTACTTGAGTAATCTCTCTCGGAAATTAACTGAACCCCCAGGTTTATTTTTGTATCTATATTAAGCGGCTTTTCCAAACTTAATCCTACTGCTGACCACTCTTTTCCGTTTGGAGCTATAGGGTTTTTACCTACCCCATCTTCATTAAGCTTTGCATGCTTAACCCAGCCACGCCAAAAATTACCATTATTCTGATTAAGAATTAACCCTGCACTGACCATTTGGCTATCTGAATCAATTCCATGCCCCATTGATACATCTAGATAGCGATAACCATCGGTATAGCTACCGTGATTATAAACAATATTATTTCTGTCTCTACCTTTATAACTGCCAGCGCTAGTATCAGTTGCTTCGAGGTAAGCTCTCCATGAACCTTGCAGTTTTTTAGAATAACCTGCTACCGAGCCACCTAACATAAAGACTTCATCGCCAAGCAATATTGAACCATCAACACGATCCTCTCCGATATATTGCCCATACAATGAATAATGGTTACTAGTGCCACCCACAGGAAGCTTCCATCTAAAATCCAATCCTGCTATTTGATTTCCTCTTACCGTTCCAAGTGCCCCATCTTGCTCTTCAACTCTTACACTAAAGAACGTTTTAGTAAAATCAGAAAAACTCTCATCTTGACCTTCTCCGCCCCACTGAATAGTTCTATGCAAACCTATTTCAAGCGACTTAAAAGGCCTAAAGGTAAAACGCGTACCGATGAGTTTCGCATCTGGGATTCCTCTATCAGATTCGAGCTGCCCCACGAAAGCGTGAAGTTTGCTAGTACCCAGCCACCTTAATAGGAAAAAATCATCCTCATCAGGTTTTGATAATACATTCTCGACAGAAATACTGGGTATCGGTCGAGCATTATTTGAAAGAATCAGAGACCCATCCCAACCTGGCCCCCAATATCTAGATTGTTTTCCTACTGTGATTTTCCAATTACCTAAATCACTTGCTATATATGACTCATCCAATCTAAATGCGCTATCGTCTGGATGATCTGTTTCATCTGCTACTGTTGCTTTTAAACGCAAATCAATGAAAGGGTTACCCCACTCACCATCGTAAGATACTGAGTATTTTTCTCTGCCTTCTCCAGAAAAGTCTCTTATCAACAGTTCTTGAGAACGAGCATCGGCAGTTATTTTAAAACTGGAGTTATAGTCTTCTTCTTTTAAACGTTGTTTAACATTTGCATAAGCCTGCCTTAATGCAGGTAACATCGGAGAATCTTTAACAGGCTCTTTTAGGTTTTCATGTATATCTTTTGCAGCTAACGGCCATGTTGTTAACGGCGAATCTAATAAACGTGCATCAGATAGTAGCTGTAACTCATGCCTTAATTTCATATCTCCCGCGTCTAACCATGGCTTTGCCAGAACTTGGCTTGATACAAAGAGCATTGGTAACGTTGCAAACAACGAGCATATTTTTATATTTGTTTTCTTAGACATGTAGAACCCAGTTTGGAGAGTGATATTTGAAGTGGTTTTATCTGCTTAGATACAGAGTTAAAACTTTGATGATTTTAACATTAGATCGATAGATTGCTGCATATCATCAATTCTATCTGAAATATCAGAATCAACTTTAGGCTCTCTATTTGATTTAATTAAATCATGGGCGATATTAATTGCTGCCATCACCGCAACTCTATCAGCACTCAAGGCTTTTCCACCTTCTCTGACTTTGTGCATATTTTCATTGACGTTTCTAGCTGACACTAATAAAGATTCATGCTCACCTTCAGGACAAGAAATTTTGTATTCTTTTTCCATGATCCTTACTGTTACAGGTATTGTTTCTCTGCTCATCTTTGATTCCCCTAATTCCTTGGCATCTTTTAGGATGCTTTGTCCATTGCTTTCAATCTTTCCATCATTGCTTCTACCTGACCACGCACTTTGTCGTTCTTAGCCTGTAGCTCTGATCTTTCCAGCATTAATTGCTGATTACTAAATTTAAAGGCATCGTTCTCTTCAGAGAGTTTTTTACAATATGCCAGCAACTCTTTTACTGAGCTTTCTAATTTATCTATTTTCATGGTGATAGAAAGCTGCTCATCATTGGATGTCTTATTCATAATTACATTAAATCCCGAATGAAAGTTGGCTTCAAAAATGCCTAAGAAATGGAAGAGTTTCAGTATACGTAATTTAAACTTCAAAAACAAAAATTCAACTCTCGTCAAATGATAAGAGTTATTTTATCGACGAAGTGTTCAATTTTTATTATCACTGGCCAGTTTTAACAATTTTATTAAGTAATATTACCTAGAAACTTTGATTAACTTATAAGCGTTATAAGAACATAGTAATATACTGTTTTTAAAGAAATAAAAATAAACCTGACAAAGCTTGAAAAATGGTCTTTACTCTGTGTAAGATGCGCTCGTGCGAATACTTAATACTAGGTATTGGAATTTCTGTTTTAGAATTCCCAAACTAGATTTGCGCGGCATTTTAACCCCCTACACAATTAAAGAGGTATACCATGAAGAAGAGCGTTTTATTCGGTCTTGTAACTGCTGCTATTTTTAGCTCAAACGTACAAGCTGACACACTAGATGATGTTAAAAAAGCAGGAATGCTTAAGTGTGGCGTTAGTACTGGCCTTGCTGGCTTTTCACAAAAAGATGAAAAAGGTAACTGGAGCGGACTAGACGTAGACGTTTGTCGCAGCGTTGCTGCTGCTGTACTAGGTGATGCTTCAAAAGTTAGTTACAAGCCACTTACTGCTAAAGAGCGTTTCACAGCATTACAATCTGGTGAAATCGACATTTTGTCTCGTAACACAACCTGGACTGCTACTCGTGATACATCACTCGGTCTAAACTTTGCTGGCGTGGTTTATTATGATGGTGCTGGCTTCATGGTTAACAAGAAGTTAGGCGTTGATAGCGCACTTAAGCTTGATGGTGCTGCGGCATGTATCCAGGCTGGTACTTCTACAGAATTAGCGATTGCTGATTATTTCCGTGAAAACAACATGAAGTACAAAGTTGTAACATTTGAAACGTCTGATCAAACTCGTTCTGGTTTTGAATCTGGTCGTTGTGACTTCTTAGTATCTGACCAATCACAGCTTTACTCTTTACGTATCGGTCTTAAAGATCCTGATGGAGCTGTTGTATTACCTGAAGTTATCTCTAAAGAGCCACTAGGACCTGTTGTACGCCAAGGCGATGACAAATGGTTCAACATCGTAAAGTGGTCACTTAATGCAATGATCGAAGGTGAATTCCAGGGCGTTACATCTGCAAATGCAGACGAAATGGCTAAATCTGGCAAGCCTGGTCAAAAGCGTCTTTTAGGTGCTGAAGGCGATCTAGGTGAGAAACTAGGCCTCAGCGCAGACTGGGCTCATCAAATCATCAAGCAAGTAGGTAACTACTCTGAGTCTTTCGAGCGTAATGTTGGTATGGACTCAGCACTTAAAATTTCACGCGGCTTAAACGCTCAGTGGAACAAAGGCGGAATCCTTTACTCTCCAGCAATGCGTTAATAGCATAGCTATATTAAGGGGCCTTTGGCCCCTTAATTTTAACCCTTATTCTTTCCTTTAAGCTTGTTCGCTTAAATCTATTCAGAAGCGTGCAATTGAGTTACTCAACGATAGTTTTAATATATGCAAACTAACAAATCCAAAAACTCATCCGCCACTCCCAAAGCAGCATTTTATAACCGCGCCGAAGTACGATCCGTCGTATTCCAAGCGATCGTGTTTCTGGGACTCGCGTATTTTTTCTACACCATTTACAACAATACCTTAACGAATATGGAGGCTAGAGGCATCCGTACTGGTTTTGGTTTTATGAGCCAGCCTGCCGGCTTTGATATCTTATTATCACTGATCCCTTTTGAAGCCACAGACTCTTATGGCAGAACCTTTTTTGTCGGCTTATTAAATACACTATTAGTCTCAGCTATCAGTATTGTATTTGCCACTCTCTTAGGTTTTTTAGTGGGTGTTTCTCGTTTATCTTCAAACTGGTTAGTATCGAAAGTCGCTACAGTGTTTGTTGAAACGTTTCGTAACATTCCTCTACTACTACAAATTTTCTTCTGGTATTTTGCGGTACTCGCAACGTTGCCAGGTGTTCGAGATAGTATCTCCCTTGCAGATTCAATATTTGTCAATGTCCGTGGATTGTCAGTACCAAAGATAGTTTGGTCCGATGGTGCAAGCATTGTCTTTTATGCATTGATCGCTGCCATTGCAGGTGCTTTCTTTTTAAGCCGCTGGGCAAGAAAACGCCAGGAAAGCACTGGTCAACCTTTCCCAACTCTTTGGGCTAATTTAGGATTAATCATCGGCTTACCATTTATTGCTTTCCTACTCATGGGCTTACCAGCTTCTATCGAAGTGCCTAAATTAGAAGGCTTTGGATTTAAAGGCGGAATGACGCTGATTCCTGAACTGGTCGCATTGACCGTTGCGTTATCAGTATATACCGCGGCATTTATTGCAGAAGCGGTTAGAGCCGGCGTTCAATCAGTATCACATGGACAGGTTGAAGCCGCTGCCGCTTTAGGCTTACCTAGTGCAAAGGTATTGCGCTTTGTTACGATTCCTCAAGCACTACGCGTTATCGTACCTCCACTGAACAGTCAGTATCAAAACCTAATCAAGAACTCGTCCTTGGCAATGGCTATTGGCTATCCGGACTTAGTCGCTGTATTTATGGGCTCCACGCTTAATCAGGTAGGACAGGCCGTAGAAATTGTCTTTATGACGATGATGGTCTATCTCATTATTAACTTAACGTTATCCATGTTTATGAACTGGTATAACGCTCGTATTAAACTCGTTGAGCGCTAGGAGGCTATTGCTATGGATAATACTTTTACACCAATAGAAGCAAGAAAACCGCCTTCAAGTGCAATTGGTCCAATTGCATGGATGAAGGAAAGTTTATTTTCATCACCAGTAAATACTTTATTAACCGTATTTTTTGGATATTTGATCATTCGATTTGTACCTCCCGTTATTGATTGGGCTTTTATTAGCGCTAACTGGGTCGGAACAACACAGGATGAATGTACAAAATCGGGCGCATGCTGGATTTTTATCAAACAGTGGTTTAGCCAGTTACTTTATGGTTCTTATCCTGAAAATCTTCATTGGCGCGTAAACCTGGCTCTAATCGGATTAGTTGCAGTTGTTGTATTGCAGTTCTTCCTACCTCAGCACCTACGTCGTCGTGTTGGCTGGGTTAGCCTATTAGTTTACCCACTAGTATCACTATGGTTAATGTACGGTGGTTTTGGTCTAGAAACAGTAAGCACTGATAAGTGGGGCGGTTTCTCACTTAACATCCTACTCGCATTTGCTGGCATTTTGATGTCTTTACCGATAGGTATTATTTGGGCACTAGGTCGCCAATCTAAAATGCCTTTTGTTAGAGTTGTCTGTATCTCATCGATCGAGCTGTTTCGCGGTGTTCCACTAATTACGATACTCTTTATGGGTTCTGTAATGTTGCCACTATTCTTCCCTGCGGGTGTCCAGCTGGATAAGTTAATGCGAGCATTTATCGCTATTACCTTATTCCAATCGGCATATATGGCTGAGGTAATTCGTGGTGGTTTACAAGCAATCCCTAAAGGACAAGTAGAAGCGGCTAATTCACTTGGTTTAGGTTACTGGAAAACTATGCGTCTGATTGTGTTACCACAAGCGCTTAAGATTTCGATACCTAATATCGTGAATACCTTTATCGCTCTATTCAAAGACACCACCCTTGTATTGATCATAGGTCTGTTTGAAGTACTGAGTACTATTCAGGCAGCACTACAAAATTCAAATTGGCTCGGCGGTCATCACATAGAAGGTTATGTGTTTGTTGCGTTTGTGTTCTGGGTTTTCTGTTACACCATGTCACGCATTAGTGTACACATAGAAAATAAACTCAACACCGGCCACTCAAGAAGCTAATTAGAAATTCGGAGATATTTAATGTCTATTACAGAAAAAACGTCTGACAATAATTCGTCAACAACTGAAACAAGAACAAGTAATGCAGATTCAATTATTCAAATAGAGAATCTGAACAAATGGTACGGCGCGTTCCATGTACTTAAAGATATCAACCTGGACGTCGCTAAAGGTGAGCGTATCGTTGTCTGTGGTCCATCAGGATCTGGTAAGTCAACATTGATTCGCTGTATTAATCGCCTTGAAGAATTCCAGGAAGGTAGCCTGACAGTAGATGGTGTCGCACTGAATGAAGATATCAAGAATATCGAAGCAGTTCGTCGTGAAGTAGGTATGGTGTTTCAACACTTTAACCTATTCCCGCACCTTACAATTTTAGAAAACCTTACTTTAGCGCCACTATGGGTACGCAAAATACCGAAGAAAGAAGCTGAAGCTACGGCGATGGAATACTTAGAGCGTGTAAAGATTCCTGATCAAGCTTTGAAATTCCCTGGTCAGTTATCGGGTGGTCAGCAGCAACGTGTTGCGATTGCACGTTCATTATGCATGAACCCTAAAATCATGTTATTTGATGAGCCTACCTCGGCACTTGATCCAGAGATGATCTCTGAAGTATTAGATGTAATGGTAGAACTTGCTGAAGAAGGCATGACTATGCTTTGTGTAACGCATGAAATGGGTTTTGCGAAGAAAGTTGCGGATCGCGTTATCTTCATGGATGCCGGACAAATTGTTGAGCAGAACAATCCACACGAGTTCTTCGACAATCCACAAAACGAAAGAACACAAGCCTTCCTAAGCCAGATTATTGGCCATTAAGGTTTTATTTAAGACTTAATAAAAAAACCACCTTCAAGGTGGTTTTTTTATGCAAGACAAAAAAGTATTATTCAAATTTTTTTACTTTGCCACCCCCCTACTTTGGGGCAGTTTTTTTTACTTCAATTTTAATAAGCAACTCAAATAATTGAAGTTATATAAGATCTCGATTCTTTAGTTATTTCCATCCAGATAAAAAATACACTACTTACTATCTTGAGGCTTTCTATTCACCAGATAGATTCCTGAAATAATTAAAGCAGCACCAGTCAACAAAACCATTGACAGCTTCTCATCAAGAACAAAGAAAGCAATAAAGACGGCGCTCACAGGCATAAAATAAATGAACACAGCTGCCCTTGCTGCGCCTAGCACCTTCACACCTTCCTGGAACCATACAAACCCTACTACGGTTGCTAATATTGCGAGATAAAGCAAGTGCATGGAAATGGTAACGTTAAGCGTAGTAAGCGCAGAGAATATTGCTGCAGGCTTAGTCACCAAGGCAAGCACCAATAAAAATACCGTACCAAAACAACTTGCATAAGTTATCGCGACCAATGAAGATAATTCATTACTAATAAAACGGCCGATCAATGTATAAATTGCCCAGCTAAATGCGCAGCCAATAAATGCCATTTCCCCAAGACCAATGCCTTTTTCAAACAGAATTCCCAAATCACCTTTAGAAATAATTAAGAAGGCACCAAACACGCACAACACGAGTCCAAACAACCTTACTGTGGTAAGCCTTTCTTTAAACAAAACAATCGATGCAACGGCAGTTAATACAGGATTTGAAGCAGTTATTAAGCTCCCTCTGCTGGCTTCAGCATGTAATAAACCATAAAAGAATAATAAGTTATAAGCGGCAATACCTGTTGCCCCCATTCCGAGTAATGCGAAAAACTGTTTTTGAGAAATTTTAGGTAGTTTGCCTTCTTTTATAAAGACCAGTAACAACAATGCAGAAGAAGCCAGCATAAAACGAAATAATGCCGAAATCATGGGATCCATTTCAGCACCCAGCATTTTCGCTGACGTGAAAGTTCCTCCCCATATCATCATGGCGAAGAGTAATTTAAGGTAGATCATGATTTAAAGTCTCGAATAATCAATTAGGGGATAATTGAATACAAATTGCATATTTATCCAATAGACCATGAATTATAAGGTCACCCCCCTACTTTGGGGGACTTTTTTCAGAAGTGTTTTATTTAAGAAGGACTCTTAAGATTTTACAACTAAGCGGTTTTAAGATGCTCAGAGTATTTACCCTGATTGAATTCGCCAATCTGTTTAACAATACCAGCACCATCGAGACCTATTTCTTCCAGCTGTTCTTCACGAGTGGCATGTTCTATATATTTATCGGGAATACCGCAATTCAAGACAGGCATCGAAATATCCTGCTCAAGCAAGAATTCATTAACCGCACTACCTGCCCCGCCCTTAATAGCATTGTCTTCAAGGGTTACAAATAATTCATGAGATTCGGATAAGCTTCTTATTAAATCTTCATCGATAGGCTTCACGAAACGCATATTAACCAGCGTGGCACCGAACGCTTTGGCTGCAATTGTTGCCTCTTCTAACAAAGAACCAAACATTAAGATTGCAATACTATTGCCTTTGCGTAGCACTTCTCCCTTTCCTACAGCCAGCTCTTTCATTTCTTCCTGAGGTTCTACACCCGTGCCTTTACCACGTGGGTAACGAACTGCTGTAGGGCCATTTTGCTGGTAGGCTGTGTAGAGCATTTGTCGGCATTCATCTTCGTTAGATGGAGCCATTACGATCATATTTGGGATACAGCGCAGGTAAGAAAAATCATAATTGCCCGAATGCGTTGGACCATCTGAACCAACTAAACCAGCTCGGTCGATTGCAAATACAACAGGCAAATTCTGTAGCGCGACATCGTGTATTAACTGATCATAAGCGCGCTGTAAAAATGTTGAATATATAGCAACAATTGGCTTTAAACCATCGCATGCCATTCCGGCTGCAAGTGTTACTGCATGCTGTTCGGCAATCGCGACATCGTAGTAACGATCAGGGAATTCTTTAGAAAACTCAACCAACCCGGAGCCTTCACGCATTGCCGGAGTGATACCGACAAGCTTTTCATCTTTCGCAGCCATATCGCACAACCAGCGACCAAACACTTGTGTGTATGTCGGCGTACTGGGTTTATTTGATTTTTGCACTCCGGCTTTAAGATCAAAAACAGAGACCGCGTGATATCCAATCGGATCTTTTTCAGCGGGCTCGTAACCTTTGCCTTTTTGAGTGACAACATGTAAAAACTTAGGCTCGTTGATGTCTTTGATGTTCTCAAGAATCTTAACCAATTCAATCACATCATGACCATCGACTGGGCCGTAATATACGAAGCCCATTTCTTCGAATAGCGTTGCAGAGGGCATAATCATGCCTTTGGTATGCTCTTCGGCGCGTCTGGCAAAACGCTTCATGACTGGCGTATTCGCAAGTATTTTCTTGCTATTTTCACGCATCGTTGAATAAAAATTACCCGACAATAAACGCGCTAGATACTTACTTAAACCACCCACATTGGGTGAAATAGACATATCATTATCGTTTAAAACAACCAGCATCTCAGTATCAATGTCGCCAGCATGATTCAAAGCCTCATAGGCTAAACCCGCTGTTAATGCGCCATCACCGATAACGGCGATTGAATGTCGATCAATACCTTGTTGTTTTGCTGCAAGCGCCATACCTAACGCAGCACTGATAGATGTACTGGAATGGCCTACGCCAAAGTCATCATATTTACTTTCTTCACGACGCGGAAAACCACACAAACCATCTTTCTTTTTAATGGTACGAAGCTGATCTCTTCGGCCTGTTAAAAGCTTATGTACATAGGCTTGATGACCGACATCCCAAATCAATCGATCATTTGGCGTGTCGTAGACGTAATGTAGCGCAACGGTTAATTCAAGCGCACCTAAACCAGATGCTAAATGGCCTCCGGAGTCTGATACTGATTGCAATAAATACTTACGCACCTCATCACACAGCGCTGGCAATTCTTCAATTGTCAGGCTCTTTAAGTCTGCGGGTGTATTTATATTGTCAAATAACATGTATCTTAAATTATAGCCTTGATGGTTATTCTAGATAACAACTCTAGATAGTAAGCCTAGGTAGCGGGTCTATGTATTGTAACTATGATAATGAAAAGACGTACTGCTTTAAATCAAGCAATGCGCTTAACAATAAAACTTGCGATTTCTCTTAGTGAATCGGCTTCTTCTCCAAAATCTATGAGAGAGTCTAACGCTTTTTTGTTCAAATTAAACAATTTTTCTTTAGTTGCTGACATTCCCATGATGGACGGATAGGTTGGTTTTCCTGCCGCAATATCGGATCCCTGTTGTTTTCCCAGCGTTTCTGTATCGCTTTGAATATCAAGAATGTCGTCTCTAACCTGAAAAGCCAAACCAATTGCTTGAGAGTATTCTGTCAAACTTCTACGTTTTTTTACAATCTCTTCGCTATTCGCTTGTTCTTTTGTTTCCATACAATACGTCGCCATTTCAACACTTGCTGTAATTAATGCGCCAGTTTTATGGTTATGCATGATTTCTAATTCATCTTCAGTTAACTGCTTTCCCACTGCCGCTAAATCTATACTCTGTCCCTTCACCATACCATCTGGGCCTGAGGCAATTGCCAGGATATTGAGTATTTTTAGCTGATTTTCTGCGCAGATTCCTTGCACTGGGTTTGATAGCAACTGGAATGCCAAGGTCTGCAGAGCATCTCCCGCAAGAATGGCTGTCGCTTCATCGAAAGCGATATGAGTGGTTGGTTTGCCTCGTCTAAGCGCATCATCATCCATACTCGGCAAATCATCATGAATCAGAGAGTAGGCATGTATCAATTCGATAGCGGCCGCAGGTAAATCGAGCAAATCGACATTTATCTTTAATGCTTCTCCGGTGGCATATACCAGTAAGGGACGCACACGCTTACCGCCACCCAAAGCTGAATAGCGCATCGCTTCATGCAATTGTGAAGATGAAATGAAAGATGAGCTTGATAGAGGTACCGAGTCTAAAAACTGTTCGATACGATGCTGATAGTCTTCGCGTGTCATAATATTTTAAAAATTAACCTTGGTGTTTGTCGAAAATAGCCTATACAGAACTATCATCAAAATCACTCTCTTCGTCATCTTCACTGAGAATTTTCACACGATGCTCGGCATCTTTTAGCGCTGCCTGACATGCTCTACTCAGCTTCACGCCATTCTCAAATTCTTTTAGTGACTCTTCTAAAGATAAATCGCCAGATTCAATTTTCGATACCAATGCTTCCAAATCAGCCATGGCAGTTTCAAAATCTGGTTTTGTTTCATCTGCAGATTCATTTTTCAGAGACTTTTTATTCATCTAAGCTGTGTATCCAATACGTATGCTGGGCTGTTGATTATAATGGCTTAATCCTGAAAGGATAGTGGTGTTTAACAATGCCAGCACGGTTTTATGGATAAATAAGTGTAACTTGCAGAGCGCATTAGAATAACCTAACATATGCCCCTAGTTTTATAGGAGTGGAAATTCTCATGTTCGATTTTAGTTTTGGTGTACCACTGTTGATCGTTACAGCACTGATCATTTTTGCATGGCTGAGTTTTTTCTCAGTAGTGTTTGGAATGTAAATTTGCTGAGTATTAATTACAGACAATAAAAAGGTCGCTTTAAAGCGACCTTTTTATTGTTTTGAATTTACAGCTTGTTAACTGTCGTATTAAGCAGCTTCTACTGAACTCTTTAGCTTTTCAATCGCGTTACTCTCAATCTGACGAATACGCTCAGCCGACACTTCATATTTTGCAGCCAAGTCCTGCAGCGTCGCTTTTTCTTCTACTAACCAGCGAGAAGCTAGAATATCCTTACTACGATCATCTAAGGTAGACATCGCGTTTTTGAATAAGACCTGAGTATGAGACTCCCAGTCTGCAGTTTCGATAGCATCAGAAGGATCTTCGACATCGGATTGCAAGTACTGATTCGGAGAATACGCACTATCATCATCGTCATCTGTCGATAAATCAAAACCGATATCCTGACCAGACATGCGCTTTTCCATTTCCAACACGTCTTTGCTTGTAACACCTAAATCATTCGCGATATCTTTAACTTCTGCATCGTTCATCCACGCTAATCTTTTCTTTTTACTTCTAAGATTAAAGAATAATTTGCGCTGTGCTTTAGTTGTCGCAACTTTAACAATTTTCCAGTTCTTTAAAATAAACTCGTGAATTTCTGCACGAATCCAATGAACTGCAAAAGATACCAAACGCACATTTACCGTCGGATCAAAGCGTTTTACTGCTTTCATTAATCCTACATTACCTTCTTGCACTAAATCAGCTAAAGGTAAACCGTAACCGCTGTAACCGCGCGCAACTTTAATTACAAAACGTAAGTTATGCATAATCAGTTGGCGAGCTGCTTCAAGATCGTCGTTATCGCGTAGCTTAACTGCCAGTTCGCGCTCTTCAGACTTCTTTAAAACTGGAATTTCACGTACAGACTGAATGTAACTCTCGAGACTTCCTGAAAGAACCGGCATAGTCATCGCTGTACTTGTCGCTGCTGTGTTTCCTACTACTAATGTATTGTTTGTCATATCTTTTCCCCTGAAACTTCCTCAGATTGTTATGCTATTTTAGCACTCAAAGACTTAGAGTGCTAATACCACAAAAAGTTTCGGACAATCCGTAATTATTTTTAATAATTAAAGATTTGCGAAGACTTTTTCAGCGGCGCCTAATGTTGCATTTATGTCCTCAACAGTATGTGCATTAGACATAAAACCAGCTTCATAAGCAGAAGGAGCCAGATTAACGCCCTCATCCAACATACTATGGAAGAAACGATTAAATCGCTCTATATTGCACTTTGATACTTGTGCAAAATTTTCTATTTTATCTTCATCACTGAAGAATAAACCAAACATTCCACCCACTTGATTACTGCTTAATGGAATGTCGCTCTGTCGCGCACGCTCTAACATTCCATTAACGAATAATTCGGTTTTCTCTGTTAGCTCAGGATAAAAACCATCACGAGAGATGATTTCCAGTGTCTTCAAACCAGCAGTCATTGCCAACGGATTACCCGATAAAGTACCTGCTTGATAGACAGGACCTAAAGGAGAAAGTTTCTCCATAATATCTTTACGCCCACCAAATGCGGCAGCTGGCATACCGCCACCGATAACTTTGCCCAAGGTAGTCAAATCTGGCTTTATGCCGTAATGTGCTTGTGCACCACCCAGTGCAACGCGGAACCCGGTCATGACCTCATCAAAAATCAATACGGATCCATGCTCATCACACACTTCTCGGAGTGTTTCCAGGAAACCTTCCGAAGGTGGAATACAGTTCATATTCCCTGCTACTGGCTCAACAATAATACAGGCGATCTTATCTCCCATTTTTGCAAATAAGTCTTTTACTTGCTGCGGATTATTGTAATCCAGCGTTAAGGTGTGCTTTGCCAAATCAGCGGGAACACCAGGAGAGTTTGGCTCACCAAAAGTCAAAGCGCCTGAACCCGCTTTTACTAACAACGAATCACCATGTCCATGATAGCCACCCTCAAACTTCACAATATCATCACGACCTGTGAATCCGCGCGCCAATCGAATAGCTGACATGGTTGCTTCAGTTCCAGAGCTCACCATTCTCAACATTTCTATGGAAGGCAGGATTTCACAAATTTTCTTCGATATTGTTACTTCTATTTCTGTTGGCGCACCAAAGCTTAAGCCGTTTTCACTGGCAGTTTTAACCGCTTCGATGACTTCTGGATGCGCATGACCCGCGATCATTGGCCCCCAAGAACCCACATAATCGATATATTTGTTGCCATCTACGTCAAATAAATAAGCGCCTTTTGCTCTTTCTATAAATAACGGGGTACCACCGACGCTTTTAAATGCACGTACGGGAGAATTTACTCCACCAGGGATTGTAAGTTGAGCCTGCTCAAATAAAGATTGAGATTTAGTCATAATAATTCCGAATTTTCTAATTAATATATCGTGTGGTTATTTGTCGTTGTTTTTACGTTTCAATGTAAAACATTACATTGAAAAAAAGTGCCTATAAGTAGGGGGGTGCATTAAATTAAATACACCCCCCTACTTATAAGCACTTTTTTATTTTATTCCAAGTTAGAATTAACTCAAGCAAGACATCCGTCAATTTTTTGAATGACTATTTATCTATTTGCCTTGTTCTCGGTGAATATGCTTTTATGAGTCTTCTTTACCGGATGGACTGGTATATCGATCATTCAAGGTTTGGACGAATTTGTCGATATCACTGCGTATACCGTCTAATCTTTTACGTACACCTGTACCCCAACCGACTGGATTCTTTCTGAAAATACTGCGCCACCAGCGTGTATTTTTTCTAAACGCATTGGCGATATTTCCATAAGGCTCGTCAGTGCTTAATTTTTTTGCAACGCCATTCACTAATTTTGAACGGACCATCTGATGAATCAGATAGAAGATCACAACTATCGCAGCTAACACCCCGACACCTAATATTTTGTTTTGTTTCAAAGCATCCAGCCATGGAGGATTAAAGACCATTCCCTGCCAGTAACCCGCAATCACTGAAAGTGTTATCAAGCCTAAAATGATAGGAACAAAAACCACCACATCGGTGATTAACACTCTTTTCTTCCAACGTTGCATAGCCAATTTTACTTGAGGCACTGCTTGTTGCTCTATTTGATTAGAGAGTGACTCCATGCTTCCGATAATTCGATACACTCTTTCCACATCAATATCTTCCATACGTTTAGATATTTCTGCGTAGTCATTATTTCGCTTGTTTAAATATCGCTCCCAAACGGCTTTATTCTCAACAGGAGCTGCTAAGTCAGTATTAAAAATAACGTAGAAACGGCCGGCATTTAAACCACTTTGCACCAACGCTTTTTGCCATGACGCCACAATATCTTCCATATTGTCGTCATTTGCCGATGTATCAATCTGATTCAAGATAAACATGAATTTGCTGTTATCACTGCGCTTTTGTGAACCTTGCACAAGATGCTCCAGAGTATCTTGCATTGCTCCTGGCTCTGGATGTCTTGCATCAAATAGCACCAACACCAAGTCCGAAAGATCAATAATATGATCAGTCAGTTTTAAGGTTTCTTTTCGTTGCTCATCCGCGTCAAAACCTGGAGAGTCGATAACTATCTTTCCGCGAAGTTTTTCGCTTGGCGTTGCTTTCATTTGCAAATAGTTATCAATTCGAGAGCCTTCGCCCTGCGTAACAGATTCAATGTCTTCGCTGATTTGATAAAATGGAAAACGAGGATCACCATCTAAAGCGATGCCCGGCAATGTACGGACTTTCGAATCTCTACTGTAAGTGAGAACCGTAAATTTATCATCGACTGCCTGATTTCCAGAGTCTTGAACATTAAGCCCCAGATACGAATTGATGAAACTTGATTTACCAGCGGAGAACGTTCCTAAAATTGAAACCAGTGGCCACCACGATATCTGGGTAGCATACGATTGATCTGCAGCTAACAACCCCATTTTTTGAGAAATTTTATCGAGCTTTCTATAACGATCTACGACTGATACTAATACAGGGTTTTCGGTCTCAAGGTGTTTTTGCAAAAGCTCTAGTCGGTCTTGCATTCTCTTTGCGGGTGTCATGAAATTTCCTTCCGAGTCACTTTAGACATCTGGTTTTACTGGTTAAAACGGGTGCAACCAAGCATTTAGGCTTAGTTCATAGAAATCGCAGGCATAGCCAAGTAAGGGCTATTTATTCGTGCAGGACCTTGATCATTAGACATGGATTGCTGGAAAAGAGCTGGCTGCACTTGATAACTCGAACCTGCTGGTGATACTGGAACAGGCATTGGAATATCCTGCTGATAATTTGAAACAGGTTGTTCTGCAGGATAGGCGAAATATGATTGTGGCAAAGGCGCTCTAGAACCCGGGAAAGGCATGCTCTGACTGTTCTTCCAAGGCAAAAAGTTATTCATAAAGCTTAATGGAGTAGAAATATTCTTATTCATACTCCACATATCTCTTTGCATATTGTTAGTAGATGCCGCCATGTCGTAAGTAGCTGTTCGCATTCCACCAATACTCGTTACCATTTCATCGGTATTCTGCGTCATATTGGTCAAGTTACTCGACATGCTATTGGTAGAATCTACCAGACTATCCATTTTTACAGACATCTGATTCATGTCACCAGATATTGAGCTCATATTATTGTCTAGTGAACCGCTCATGTGCGCGATTGTATCAGCCATTCTGTTTACGTCAGATGTTAACGAGAATATAAGAAAAAAGCCAAAAATAGAAAGCACAAAGAAAGCAAACATAGATGGATAGACCAACATCTGCATACGTTTATGAGTTGCTGCAGCCTTCATTTCAAATTCTTGAAGTTCGTTTTCCATTTCAAGAATGTAATCTCTATGTAGTTCGCTCTTAGCCATATTTTCCTAATATTTGATTATTGTTTTACAGCTTGTAATTTCTTGTGTATTTCTGCTGCGCGATCAGGGTAAAACAGACCGATAAAACCTATCATATTTGCGACTCTTTCAGCATTACCTTGCTCAATCATTGGTATCGCGATCTCTGAATATAATTGTGCAGCTTTTTTAGGGTAGCCTTGTCGCCAATATACGTTACCTAATTCGCCACGATACTCGATCACATTTGGTTCTAATTCGATTAACTGCGAATATATTTGAGAAGCCTCTTCCAAGCCGTTATTCCAATAAGCTTCGCGGGCCATTAACAACATTTCTTCAGTACTTGATTGCCCTAAATCTTCAATGCTTTTAGCATCTGCCGTAGCTTCTTCGGGTTTAGGTGTTTCTTCGATTGTAGATGCAGCTGCGACTGCAACATCAGCTTGAGTACCTGTTTTACCCGCTGTTGTTTCTACAACTGCTTGAGGAGCTTCTGCTTCAGTTGCTTCAGCTTCGGCGATTTTCTTCTTAGTCGATGAGCTACTATACCCACCAACAACCAAACCATCAGGGTATGATCTACTCGTTACTGTTGTTGAATCTATTGTTGCCTTTTTAACAATTTCTTCACTTACTGGAGCAGTTTTGTTATCTACCACAGCAGATTGCTCTTCAGTTTGCGTAGATTTTGTATTTTCTGTTTGAGTGCTTGCGGCTACTTCAGTTTCGACCTCAACTATCTCTTCTACAACTACTTTCTTTTTATCTGATTCGATTAAAGCAGAAGTCACTGCAGAAGGTGTTTCTAGTGTCTTAGTCGTGTGAGTAGTTTCAACTTGCTGTTGTTTATTAGCATGATCATCTACATGAACATCCTCTTTAGCACCGTGATTACCAATAGATAAAAGGATTGCTATCGCACCCACGAACCATGTCGCAAGGATAGGATGCCCCATTAACCAACGAACAATATACATTTAATAAATCTCCTTAAAATAATATGTGTCTATTACACGAGTTTATACTAGAAATACTATTCTAGTATAAACTAATACAATAGCTCTCCTAATTCTTCTATTTCTGCAGCGGCCTTTGATTTTGCGTCCATTTCGAACACTGCCATGCCCTCACTAAACGAGCGCCTATATGCTGTTCTTTGATAAAGTCTAGGCTCTATCATTTTAATTCCTGACAAACTGTTTAATGCGTCAAAAGCATCATCTGTTTCCCTCACTGCAGTATGCGTATCTGAGCGATTCATGAAACCAATAATTTCTGGAACTACACCAGTTTTTCTAACGTTACTTATTAATTTTAAAAAACGTTGAGTTGACCATACATCTGCCTGACTTGGTGCAACTGGAATCACGATTCTATCTGCGCGCTGAAGACCTGTATTCATCGCTTCATTATCTGATATACCGATATCTACGATGACTTCAGTATGTTTACCTTCACTACCTAGCTCATTCGCATTATGAATAGGTTCCAGAGTAGGCATATGACCATCTTCGGTTCTTATTTCCAGAGCATCCGTAATTGTTGCTTGCGGATCTAAATCATAAACAGACACATGTACATTTCTTCGTGTGGCAACCCAAATAGATAAATTAAAGGCGACAGTACTTTTACCTGTACCACCTTTTAAGTTACCTATAACCGTTATCATTTACTTTGACCTTCCAACTCTTTATTTTCTAATTCTGAATGATCTTTCTTCATAGCCTTGTTTTGTGAAGGTAACTTCATACCTTGTTGCCCCCATTGATTGGGAATTGGCGCAAAGTAGTAACTACCATTTAACTGCGGCTGTTGAGGAAAATGATAATTCGGATAAACAGGCATAGGAACATATCTATATTGCTGCATATACCTGACACCATTTGGGTTACCAGGCATCTGCATCCAAATTGGTTGACCATTAAGTTGCGTTTTAGGGCTTTCTTTCTTTAAGTTATGACCCTCAGGAGCAACTGGCATTTCCGGCTTTTGCGGTTTAGCTGTTAATTTATTGCTTGGTAGTTGTGGCGTCTTTTTTAGTTCAGGTTTTAAACGACGAATTTCAGGAGCAAAAGGCTTAACTGGTTTTTTGGCCGTTACTTCGGCAGTACTTTTAACAGGAGCCTTTATTTCTGGCTTCTTCATAGAGGAATTATCAAGCTTAGGAGCAACTGGTGCTTTTTCTGTTTGCACTGGTTTTTCTATCAAACTCTCCGGTGCTTTTGGCGCTTCAAGCTGAGGTGATAATTGAGGTGCTTGCGGTTTATTTAATGTTCCTGCAGTACTTTTCGAAAAAGGCCCAGGAGGAGGAAGCACAGAAGACTTTAATGTAGACTTGGCATCAGAAGTAGCAGTAGCAACACTAGCTTCAATGCTTTCTGTTAATTCTATAGTTACTTCATCTTTAGGCGAATCCTCTTTGACGAGGATTTCTACAGTCGTTTCATTAACACTTATTGATTGGTTTTTTTCCAAAGTCGACTGTTTATTATCCGCGCTACCCGTTCCAGTCATTAATATCATTACAGAAGTTACTACTGTTGCAACGACAGCAGTGAGTGCTCCTTTTTTTGCATCATTCATATTCTTACTATACCTACTCTATATATCATTTTTTAAACGTATTCCTCTACGTTTTGGTTTTGAACTAGCCGCACTCTTCTTTGTTTCTGTTGGCTTCGTTGATGTTTTTGGTTTGGTTTTTGGTTTGGCTGTTGTTTTTGCTTCAGTCTTCGTCTTTGGCTTCGTCTTTGACTTAGTTTTCGACGATGCCTTATTCTTGGCATTTTTTGTTGATTTAGTTGCAGTTTTAGATTTTGCTCTCGAAGTGACTTTCATTACCTGAGAAGGCTCATCACCTTTCTTTTGCTCATCGATCCTTGCTCCGGCGCCAACAACACTTGTCTGATCTCCAGTATTTTCTTTAGCCACAACAACTGAATCATCTGATTTCAAAGGTGCTTTTTCTACTGCATGAGAGCTTATATCTCGTTTAAGCTTATATGATTGGTATAAACCTATTAACAAAGAAAGCAGTTTCTTTACTAAGGAGAAAATCACCCTACCTAGCACCAAAACAATAGCTACAAATATCGATACGACTTTCTTAACACCAGAAAAGAATTTGCCTTCTTTGGCAGATGAGGTGTTCTCAAATTGATTAGATTCATTCTTCGAAAAATCGGCCTCAAAGTCGGGGGGTGTGATCACTTCTCCATCAGGCCCTACACATAATGCCTTTCCTGCGCTTATACATCCTAACGGAATCACCAAAAGTGTTAATAAGGTTGATACCAAACCACCGAAAACTAATGATACCGCCATGCCTTTAAAAATAGGGTCTGTAATAATTACCAAAGAACCGCCGATTAAAGCAAATGCTGTAATCGCTATAGGTCGCGTCCTTGCTTCACAAGAATGTATTACTGCATCTACCACGCTCATGCCTTCGTTAATCACAGCATTTCTAGAAAAATCGACGAGCAAAATCGAGTTTCTAACGACAATTCCTGCTAGTGCAATAAAACCTATCATAGAAGTTGCGGTGAAATCCGCACCCCAAAGCCAGTGTCCGGGAATAATGCCAATTAATGTCAGTGGTATCGGAGCAATAACTATCGCTGGCAAGATGAAGTTTCCGAATAGACCAACAATTAACATATAGATCAATACAAGTGCTGCCACAAAGGCAATACCCATATCTCTGAATGTCTCAAATGTTACTGTCCATTCGCCGCCCCATTCGAAATTAGTTTTATCCGCAGTGTCTTCTCGACCAAACCAGCTACCACCAGTCACTAATGTGCCATCAGGAGATTTATAGCCCTCACCATCATTTGCTTCTGCCAATAAATCTTGCACTTGAAACATGCCATATACGGGTGCCGCTAAGTCACCGACTGTCTCTGCAGTGACAAACTCCACTGCCCGCAAGTCTTTGTGATAGATTGGCTGGTCAGCTTTTTCAGTTACAAACCTGCCAAGCTCAGACAAAGGCATTGTTTTACCCATTTGATTACTTACAGGTAATTGTATGAGTCGGTTGATTTGTGACCTTGCCGCTAACGGTATTTGCATAACAATGGGAGTTGGATCAATCAGTGCATTCTTTTTAATATCACCCAGAACAAACCCACCCATAGCCATTTCTAGAGTCACATTGATATCTTCAACGGAAATCCCATTGCGCTGGGCTTTAGCTGCATCAACCTTAAAGCGCAAAATATCGTGAGGTTCTTCTAGGAAATTATCTACATCACCTAAATTTGGTGCTTTTTCAAATATTTCCGTAATATCCCTTGCGACCTGTCTGCGTGTTTCAGCACTTGGACCATATATCTCAGCCACAACCGATTGTAGCACTGGCGGCCCTGGGGGCATTTCTACTACTTGTATTCTTGCGCCAGCTTCTTTAGCAAGTGGAGTAAGCACTGACCTGGCTTCTTCTGCTATTTCATGGCTTGATCTATCCCTGTCATGTTTATCCGTTAACTGGATTTGAACATCCCCTTGCCAGGGTTTATCGCGTAAATAATAGTGCCTCACAAGACCATTAAAATTAAAGGGAGAGGCTGTTCCTGCATAAGTTTGAACCGCAGTTACTTCTTTAACTGCTTGCATTTTTTCTGCTATCTGGCTGACCAGATTCGCAGTTACTGGTAGTGCTGTTCCTTCAGGAAAATTCACAACAATATTAAATTCAGGCTTATTATCCAGCGGCAGCATTTTCACCTTCACACCTTTAGTGTAAAAGAGAAGTGTACAGAGGAAGAAAACACCGATTATTCCAAATAAGAGTAACCTTCCTTTTCTCTTATCTTGAATGATTGGAACAATTAACCCACGAAAAAACCTTTCTAGAGCAGCGGCCTGACGATGCTCTTTCTGTTCCATGACTTTCAGTTTTTTAAGGCTAGGCTTAAATTTATTCGTTAACCAAGGGGTAAAAGCAAAGGCAGCAAATAATGAGAAAAGCATTGCTACGGAGCCAAGGATTGGGATGGGAGACATATAAGGCCCCATCATCCCACTCACAAACCCCATAGGCAATAATGCAGCAATTACCGTAAATGTCGCTAAGATTGTTGGATTTCCGACCTCACGCACCGCATCAACTGCCACATCAACATCCAGGCTCTCTGAGAGTAGCCAGCGGCGGTAAATATTTTCCACCACAACAATAGCATCATCGACCAAAATGCCGATTGAAAAGATCAAAGCAAACAAGCTAACTCGATCTATAGTCAGCCCTAAAATCCAAGCTGATAAAACCGTCACTGTTATAACTACGGGAATGATTATGAAGGTAACTAATGACGCTCTCCAACCTAGAAACAGCAATACTAAAACTGTCACCATCAGCGTTGCTTCACCTAACTTAAATAATAATTCATTAACCTTAGATTTTGCTGACTCACCATAATTTCTGGTAATAGCAACGTTCACATTATCCGGAATTAATCGACCTTTTAAATACTCAAGTTTTTCCAATACACGCTCTGCAACTTCAACACCGTTTGCACCGTGTTTTTTGGCAATAGCAATAGTTACCGCAGGAGCACCATGAGCCACCTCATTACCGGAGTCATTACTTGCAGCGCCAGTATAATAACCTACAATTTTTGTTGCTTCGCTTGGCCCTTCTTTTACTGTAGCTACGTCACGAACATACACTGGTCGCCCATCAACTACCCCGACCATCAGACGCTTTATATCAGCAGAAGACTTTAAAAAAGAGCCCGTTACTACTTGTACAAACTTGTCATTTGGCTCAACTGACCCAGCATTTCTCTCTGAGTTTGCCATCCTGATTGTATTCGCAACCTGAGTTAAGGAAACACCGTAAGTCGCAAGCCGCTCTGGTAATATTTCAACAAGTAGTTGATCCGTTCTGCCATCAACGATAAAACTCTGACTAGCATTAGGGACTTCGCGTAAGGTCTGCAACAAATCCAATGCAACGAGCTTCAAAGAAGCATCATCGACGTTATTTGACCAAAGTGTTATTGAAACGACAGGGACATCATCAACCCCAACTGGCTTTACTAGAAAACCTGCGATTCCTTGCGGCATTTTATTTTTATTGGATTCAATTTTATCGTGTAATTTTACGATAGACGCTTCAAAGTTTTCACCCACTTTAAACTGAACAGTTATAAGAGCCTGACCACGAGATGACGCTGAATAAACGTGTTTTACGCCGGTAATTTCCGACATGATTCCTTCAAGAGGTCTTGCCACCTGGCTAACAACCTCAGATGAAGTTGCCCCCGGATAGCTGACAAAAATATCAACCATCGGCACTGATATCTGAGGGTCTTCCTGCCTGGGTGTCATCTGCATTCCCAAAATACCTAAGGCGAGGAAAGCAATCAATAAAAGCAACGCAAGTGGCGAAGTGATAAACGCTTTTGCCATACCACCGGCAAGGCCTAAAGAATGTTTAGGTATTTCTACTTTCTTTGTTCCTTGACCAGTTACGTTATCATTCATATTTATTTGTTCAGTCTATTTAGAGTTATATTTGTTTCGTTTCATAGTTGAGTCATGAATGAATCAAAGTACTGCTGAATCTTTGGGATACCATCCTGAAGATGCTCCTGGAGGGGGATTATTTATAACCCGTTCTCCTACCTTCAAACCTGAAACCACAGAAACTAAACCATCACTTTGAGTTACTCCCACTCTAATTAAACGCAATGATGAGGTTTTAGTTTCTTCATCTGCCACCAACACCGTTGGCAAGCTTCGACCCGGGATTAAGGCTGTCTTGGGAATTGTAATAACAGAATTGCCACCTGGGGTGGTATCGGGTAAAAAGATCTCCGCATACATACCGGGTGCGGCAGATACGCCTATAGGCAAATCGAATTTAACCACCACTGTATGTCTTGAGGGGTCTGCAATAGGATATATTTGAGACACTTTTGCAATGGTGCTGTTTTTATTGCTGATTCTTACGGGAACACTCATACCTTTGACTAAGCTTGAAACCAGCATTGAAGGAACATCTGCCTGCAAACGCAAATATTTAATAAAACCAAACTTCATTAAAGGTTGTCCCGGCTGGACAGCGTCTCCCACCTCGACCATTTTACTCATGATGATACCTTCGAATGGCGCGACTGAAACGGTATCTTTTATTTTAGTATTTAATTCATTGAGCTGAGACCAAGCCATCATAACCTGACTTTCAGCCTGAGAAACACCCGTAGCACTGTTCACCAAGTCTGAGTAACGATTATATCCTTGATCAGAGTTACCCATCATGTCATACAGAGGACGTGTCATGAAAATATCCATCATTGATGGCAGCCCCATTCCAGGCATACCATTAATACTTTTACTTTTTGGGGAAATTATTTCGCGTTGGTGCTGTGCTTGTGAATTTTTAAGTGCAGCTTGAGCCGAAGTAATTTGTGCCCATAACGTATTTCTTTTAGCCAATAACTGAGCATCATCAACCTTTGCAAGCATTGCTCCCTTGGTAAAGCCTGTCCCTACTTCACCGCCTATCGCAGTGATTTTTCCTGGCGTTTGCGCGGTTACCGTAATTTCCCTGTAAGGAACTACCGTGCTACCTAGAATCGTTTGAGAACTTGAAATTGAGCGATTAACTGTAACAATTTCCGTTACATTTTCAGCATGGGTGAATGAAGAAAAAAAGAAAACCGGGGCAATAAAAAAACAAAGACTAGCAACAAGCATTTTATGATGTTTGCACTTCAACATTATTAGTTTTCCTATTATTAATTCCACGTCGGCTCCTATACTGGGCAATTAGCTATTTGAAATCCCCATGAAATTTCACAACACTAAGCTACAGGAGTACCACCCGACTGTTAAAGCAAAACTGATAGAGCCCTTTAAAAGATAGACAACAGTCAGTTGTTTTCTGCCATTAACCCTTTCATTTGGAGGATACAAGGGTTAACCGCACAAATATTGCTGTTTTTACTATAGCTTCTAAATAAGCATATTTCCAGCACAAATCTAGTTCCATAAGGGATAGAAGAGATGAGTTTTATTCTTATTTTTAGGTATTTAGGTATTTAGGTATTTAGGTATTTAGGTATTTAGGTATTTAGGTATTTAGGTATTTAGGTATTCTGAAAAATTAGCGAATTGGAAATAATCTAATTATCTTACCCCAGTACTTGTGCTCCAGCGTAACCTCAACAGCAACTGGAAGCGCTTTGAGGTCACTCCAGTTTGATTGCCATTGGTCTTTATCGTCCAGCAACCTCAATTCTAATGACTCCACACCCGTCAACAAAGTCATTTCAACAGGTTCAAGATCAATATGATCTATGTATGCCCAGCTGTTTCTTGTTAGTACATCTTCTTCAAGATCATAACGTACCCGCTCTAAAGAACTCTTGGCTAAAGCCAACGGGTTCGAAACACCTGCTTTGGTAAATTCTAAAATGCCTTCAGAGTCATCTGAGTCTAAACCATAAGAAAAAGCAGGCTTAACTTCATCCGCATCATAACCAGTCTTTCTCGGTCGACTTACAACCTGACGTATATCTTTTTCTAAAAACAGCATGGTTCGCTGCAATTCTTTTAGTTTCTGTTCTTGCTCAGTGATAGCCTGATTACTTGTCAGCATATTAGACAATCCAGCATATGCAGTAATTGCCATAAAAGAAAAAATACTCATGGCAACCAAAAGCTCAAGAAGCGTAAAACCTTTTGCTGCTGATTTCATGGCTTAGTTAAAAAGCCCACAACGGTTACAAATGGATCTAGATCATCTTTACTCTCGCCCCACACTGACAACTCAACTCGCTTCACCTTCTCATCATCAGTTTCTATGGTATTTTGCTCCCAATTCCACTTTCTATCAGACATTTCAGATTCACCTTTAACTTTTCCTGTTTTAGGCCATTCAGAACTAAGTCGTAATTCTGTTATCTTGTTCATCGCAACCCAGCCAGCAAATGTTTTATCTGTCATTCTCGAGGTGTTTTGCGCAGCATTTTCAATGACTTTGATTGCTCCCCCCATTGCTACCGCAACAACAAACAGCGCAACCATAACCTCTAAAAGCGTAAAACCAGCGTTATTATTTTTCATTTTTGGTATAGCTCTGCTCTATCTCACCCGTAGCACTGACTACCATTTTAGAAGAATCTTTTTTTTCAAAGAAAAGTTCATAGGTAAACGGAGTCATCTCACCACTGGATAAAAATACGATTTGAGGATTTTCGTTTTCGCGCTCTTCTAGATTTGTAGAAATGCCATCCAAATACAACTTAGAGGTAATTGACGAAGGAAATTCTCGTTTATTGAAAGGTGCTTCTGACAGAGCAGTCCAACTATTATTTTCATTCCTGTAAAAACCATAGCCTTTATCATCGATTTCCAAAGCTATTTCGGCAGATTGTAAAATCGATTCATCTTGGGCAAGAGAAATCAACGCACTAAATCGTTCGGTGTTTTCTTTCAGTAATTTATCACCCGCAGGAGGAAAAGATAAAGTCACAGCTCCCATAAGAACTGCAACAATAACGATTACCACCATTATCTCTATTAAGGTAAAACCCTTGTGCGAGATCTTCATCATTTATCTAGGATAGACTTAATTATCTAGTTGCCAGTTACCAATATCATCATCGCTTTGGACACCGTCAGGGCCAAAAGAATAAATATCAACGTCTCCCTTTGCACCTGGGCTTAAATAGTTATAGGGATTTCCCCAAGGATCAATTGGCGTCTTTTTAGTATAACGTCTCCAGTTTTTAGCTTCAGGATCACCTGACGGCTTGCTTACCAAAGCTTCTAAGCCTTGATCAGTACTTGGGTAGTTATAATTTTCAGCTCTGTAGATCTCAAGCATTGAAGAAATGCTTTTTATGTCTGTCCCTGCTCTTGTCACATTTGCCTTATTCAAATTATCGAAAATAGCCGGACCTACTGCGGCAGCCATTACAGCAATAATTACGACAACAACCATCACTTCAAGCAAGGTAAAACCTAGGCTTTGCGCACGAGACAATGATTGAATGTTATTTCTACTTCTTTTCATTTACTTTCCCTACAATCTTTTGAATGAATCTAATAAATTAAGTTTTCAGGCAAGTTACCGTCATAAACTTATCAAAACTTTTACTTCAAAGGCTCAAAGAATTTATACTATTCACTTTCTCTGAAAGTCTAATTCTTTAAAATGACGGCATTTTGCCATATTTTATACAAGGTTGTTTAAAAATGATCAAATTGAAACAACCGCTTTTCTTGGCAATAATTTCACTTACCGTAGTATTTTTTATTGCCCAACTCCTTCAAAATGAGTTCGTTTTTAATCGTGGGCAAATTGAATCTGGGCAATGGTGGAGAGTTATTGGCGGTAATTTAACGCACTCAAACTACCCACACTTATTTTTAAACCTCAGCGGGCTTTGGATCTTAGCCTTATTATTCATAGACACCCTGAAGGCAAAAACATTCATTTTCTGCAGTGTTTTTCTTTGTCTAATTGTGGGACTTGGTCTTTATTATTTCACCCCTGAACTACATATTTATTATGGTTTTTCTGGCGCTCTTTATGGATTATTTTTTATCGGCGGTGTAAACGCGGCTTTGAATAAAGATGTTTTTACTGGTATATCAGTAGCTACACTCATCCTAGGCAAAATCACCTGGGATTTTTTTCAGGGAGGAAGCAGTTCTAGCGAGGAACTCATAGGCATTCCTGTCGCAACTGACGCGCATCAATATGGCTTGATTGGAGCAATCATAATCAGCATTTTATTGTTTATTTTGCACCTTAAAAGAAATAACAATCCATCTAAAGACCAAAAGTCACCCCCCCACTTATAGGCACTTTTTTCATATTCCATTTTAATAGGTTAATCCTGTAAGCAACCCATCTTCTATCCATTGCGATAAAAAACCCGCTATTCGTGCAGGAGCATGTTCAGCATCTACCCACTCACACACACCCTCGCACAAGCCTTCGAAGTTTCCTGATTGCATAGCAGAATCTAAAGCCCATGCTTCATCGACATCTAACGATCGATAATAGTTGAGCAATTCTTTTCTCCAGACTACCCAGCCTAATGGATAGTCTAATTTTTCTGGAGGAATTGGGTCTAACTGTTCATCAATCGCCGCCCAAAGCTGCGGAGTGTTCCATTCAAAATTTATTCGTGACACCGATGGATGAAAGTCAAATTGTAGTTGCCCCCAGTTTTCAATCGGTATTTGCTGCAGTGATTCCATTGAGATCGGTGCAGTATTATTACTGTCAAAAGCTTTTCTTTGTGCCCACTCGAATCTCGCCATTTCTGCCAGCACAGGAACATCGGAATATTTCTTTGCTAAAAATTCCTCAAGATGGCTACCAAAATAACGAAGAGAAAAGTGATGCGATGGATGAGCCTTCATATACGCGTAACTCATCGTATAAAAATCATCATCGCCTAGTAAAGTATGCACAGATGGGTAATTTTCGGATAACGCATCAATTAAACGATAGCCATAGCCTGCGCCATAGATATCCAAACGAACTTTAGCGCTCACTTCTGCCGTTGACACAATGTCAGTTTGAATAGCATCATCCTTTTCTAGCAGAAAAGACATCATGCTTTTTTGCAGTCTATATAGCTCGCTCATTGAGCAGATCTCTTGTTGGCTGCAGATATTTCTTTCGCCATTTTCAATTCTTTCATCAAATAAGGCAATTCGGGAATATTATCATCACGCTCGATCATCGTTGAAACACCATCGAAACGTTTAACCGCCTCTGCGTATAAATCCCAAACGCCTTCAACTACATCGTTATCGTGAGTATCAATAATGTACCCATCATATTGACTATGCCCAGCAAGATGATGCTGCTGAACACGCTCAGGGGGAACGCCATCAAGATAATCCAATGGATCAAAGCCGTGATTGAATGCGCTAACGAATATATTATTAATATCCAGGAGCATTAGACTGTCTGATTCTTCAGCAATAGCGGTAATAAATTCCCACTCGGTCATGCCCTCAGATTGTTTGTAGCTTATATAGCTTGATACATTTTCTATCAAAATACGCCTTTCAAGATAATCCTGAGTCTGGCGAATTTTTTCAGACACAAATTTAACCGTTTCTTCTGTATAGGGTAATGGCAATAAATCATGAGCATTGACACCATCCAAGCCGGTAAAGCACAGGTGATCAGAAATCCAGTGCGCTTTGGTACGATCCGCCAACGACTTTACCTGACTCAAATATTTCAAATCTATAGGGTCACTGCTGCCGATTGACATGGATACTCCGTGCATGACAACCGGATAACGCTCACAAATCTGATCCAGGAAATAAAGTGGCTTCCCACCCTCGACCAAATAGTTTTCAGTGAGAATTTCGAACCAATCAACGTCAGGAGAGGTATCGAGTATCGCATTATAGTGTTCTTTACGTAGGCCTAAGCCAAAGCCAAGAGATGGATATTTCATAGTGAAACCTTAAGGCAAAAAAATACCCGATACAACATAATTGATCGGGCACTTCATAAATCTACTTACTTTTTACGATTAAGCCTGACCTAGCACTTTTCCGCCTTTATCAGCACAATCAGTAGCTGATGCTTTTACCCAGCCCTGACCTTTACAGCTATTAAGACCTTTACATGCACTTGTAGCTGTTGCGCACGCGCTGGTTCCTTTACAAGAGTTTATCCCGGCACACTTTACGTCAGCCATTTTCTTATCTTTCGACATCGATGCTGATTTTGCGCTATCACCACCAGTAGAACAGCCTGCTAACAATAATGCTGCCGCTGCTGAAGCCAATGTAAATCCTGTTACTTTAGATGCTGTTTTCATTTTGTATCTTTCTCCTTGGTATAATTAAATGACCATGCTTTGATATCTTGAAACATGGTCGATAACCTGCAAGATGCAAATCATCCAAATACCTTACGTATCTAATATTTTTTAGATGCATAGCAGCTTGGTTTATATCCAGGCTTTAGAGAAAGTTTTTTCACGTAGTAGCTAAATCAGCACAATTAACTTAACTTTTGCTCACGAGAAACTGCGCGATGTCCGATATCTCTTCGAACATATACATTATCCCAGCTAATTTTATCAACTACAGCATAAGCTACCTGTTGAGCCTCGCTGACACTGTCTCCTAAACCTACTGCGCATAAAACTCTTCCGCCGTTTGTTTTGAGCTCGCCATCATCAACCGTTCCGGCGTGAAAAACTTTACTGTTTTCAGTCTCTTCAGGAATACCTGTAATAACATCGCCTTTGTTGTATTTATCAGGGTAACCACCAGCCGCTAAAACAACACCTAATGAAGATCGTTGATCCCATTCAATTTGCGCTTCATCTAACTTTTCATCTAAAGCAGCTTCAATTAAATCGACCATGCTAGACTTTAGACGCATCATAATAGGCTGTGTTTCCGGATCACCAAAACGCACATTATATTCAAGTACTTTTGAATTCCCCTTATCATCGACCATTACACCCGCGTACAAAAATCCTGTAAACGGATGCCCTTCATCAGCCATGCCTTTAAGCGTTGGTTCGATTACATCTTTCATTATTTTCTGGCTAATTTCATCAGTCACCACTGGTGCAGGAGAATAAGCACCCATACCGCCTGTATTTGGACCAAGATCGCCTTCATCTCTCGCTTTATGATCTTGAGAAGACGCCATTGGCAAATAATTCTTTCCATCCGCAATCACAATAATGCTAGCTTCTTCGCCCACTAAAAACTCTTCTATGACGACACGATGCCCTGCATCACCAAATGCATTACCCGCCAACATATCTTTAACCGCGGCGATTGCTTCATCTTCGGTTTCCGCCAATATCACGCCTTTACCCGCAGCGAGCCCATCCGCTTTGACTACGATTGGAGCACCTTGCTCTTTTATGTAAGCAATAGCTTCATCAATATCAGTGAAATTCCCATAAGCAGCAGTAGGAATATTATGTCTGGCAAAAAAGTCTTTAGAAAAAGCCTTAGAGCCTTCTAATTGAGCTGCACCTTTTGAAGGACCAAAACATCTGAGTCCGTTCTCAGCAAAAAGGTCAACGACTCCCTTAACCAATGGCGCTTCTGGGCCAACGACAGTTAGATCAACATTATTCTCTTGAGCAAACGCCAATAAACCCTCGATATCTTCTGCGCCGATATCTACATTTTCAACTTTTTCTTCTAAAGCCGTTCCTGCATTACCTGGGGCTACAATGACTTTCTCTACTCGCTTTGATTGAGCTATTTTCCATGCCAATGCATGCTCTCTTCCACCACTACCGATGAGTAGTACTTTCATAGTAATTCCTATTTATAAACTGTTTTTAAATTTAACCAGCGCGAATTTTAACAAAACTATGCTTTCAGTTGTTACAATAAATTTTTTATGTGAATCTTTTACGAGACTAAAGCAATGAAAGTTACCTTAGCAAACCCTCGAGGCTTCTGTGCCGGCGTAGATAGAGCTATCGAAATAGTAGATCGTGCCATTGAATTACTCGGCGCTCCCATTTATGTGCGCCATGAAGTGGTGCATAACCGTTTTGTAGTAAGTAATCTACGTGACAAAGGCGCAATCTTCGTCAATGAATTAGATGAAGTCCCTGATGATGCTACCGTAATTTTTAGCGCCCACGGTGTTTCACGCGCTGTTCAAGACAAAGCCAAGTCAAGAGGCCTAAATGTTTTTGACGCGACTTGTCCGTTAGTTACCAAAGTTCACATGGAAGTTTTACGGTACAGCAAAGAAGGAAGAGAAACGGTTCTGATCGGCCATAAAGGTCACCCAGAAGTAGAAGGCACTATGGGTCAGTACAACAAGAGCTTTGGTGGGGATATATATCGCGTCGACTCACCCGAGGAAGTGGAGCTATTAGAGGTTAAAAACCCAGACAAGCTTGGATTTGTTACGCAAACCACCCTATCTATGGACGATACTGCAATTATAATCGAGTCTTTGAGGAGTCGATTTCCCAGCATTAAAGGCCCGAAAAAAGATGATATTTGTTATGCGACTCAAAATCGTCAGGATGCTTTAAAGAAACTTGCCGATAAAAGCGACATTATTCTTGTCGTTGGTTCTCCCAATAGCTCGAATTCAAATCGTTTAAAAGAACTCGCTGAGAAAAGAGGCACTCCATCCTATTTAATTGATGGGGCTGAAGACATAGAAGAAAGCTGGTTTACAGATAAAACCTTAAGGGTAGGTGTAACTGCAGGAGCTTCTGCGCCTGAGATTTTGGTGGAGCAGGTTAATAAGAGACTAGAAGAACTTGGTGCTGAAATAATGCCTGATGATCAGGGAATCATAGAAAACGTATCTTTTGTATTACCCAAAGAGCTTCGTTTAAAACCATAGTTTTATGGGTCTTCTGACTTGATTCTTCCAACTCTATTTACTGTTACTTCTTTTTTAGTGACAGTAGGTTCTGACTCATGACCAACATCAAACGTTGTATTGCCTGCCACTCTACCTGAAAACAAGAAGGTAATATTATTAGCGGTACCATTGATAAACATTCTATCAAAACCGTTGTGCACTTTGATAATCTCCTGCTCTTCTTCAAGATTATCATCATTACAATCAACAGCTACTGCAGTAGGTGAACCATCACCATTACAGTCATCATAGACGATCCAGCCACCAGAATAATCAGTCCCACCATTACAGCTAAGCTGATCAGTACTGGCACAAACAATTACATCTCGGCTTCTTTTCAACGCTTCACTTCGAGCCAAAACCATTGAAGAAATAAATTCGTTTGTTGTTGTCGGTATTTTATTATTTCTAATTAATTGAGAAAAACTAGGCACAGCAATTGAAGCGAAAATTGCCACAATAGTTACTGTTACAATCATTTCAATAAGTGTAAACCCGGAATTATTTCTAATTTTAGATCTGTTTTTCATATCAATCAGTCCACAAACCCTAATGAGGCCAAGGATTGGTCATCGGTTTGTTTTAATTTAAGCCTTTATAATTATTAATATTATTAAACTCAGCCAGAATTTTGATTCTGTACCTATTACTAATGCAGTTGTTTTAACAACTTTTGACTACCCGATATTAAACCATATTTTGATATTTGAAGAGAGACTCTCAGATAAGCGGCCATTTACCACTTGAACGTATAAAATCAAATGATAAATGGCTACAAATCAGAGATGAGTTCAGCAACAAAGTTATTAAGACTTTATTGCTAAAACATATTTAGGTCTTTTTCAGCAATATTTTGCTAAGTGCTGCCAAATCAGCCTCTGTCAGCGTACCTGAAGCCTGTTTCAGCTTTAAAGTATTTAGTAAGAAATCATATCGTGCAGAAGTATAATCACGTCTTGCAGAGAACGTATTTCGCAATGCAAGTAACACATCAACCGCTGTACGTGTTCCCGCTTCAAAACCAGCTTGCGTTGCACTTGCAGCAGTTTGTGATGAATTCAAAGCCTGTTTCAAAGCTTTAACTTGAGCTAATCCTGACACTATTGTTAAATAAGCTGCTCGAGACTGCTGAGTCGCCAAACGTTTTTGTAACTCTACAGTTTGTTGCGCCTGATGTAATTTATGACGAGCTTCACGCACACGCGAAGAAATATTGCCGCCATCCAGAAGGTTCAGGCTATATTGCACACCCACTGTGGCATCAAATTTGTCAGAATCATAAATATCCTCACCTGCAACAGAATTCACACCCTGATTTGCAACCAGGTTAAGCGTACCTTTTTTTGCCGCTCTTTCATATTCTATGGTTTTTTGCGCGACTTCAACTGCATGCTTTGCAGCGATTAAATCTTTACTATTTTCAACCGCGGCTTTAGACCACGCTTCTATATTAGTAGGCTTAGGAACAAGTAGAGGCACATTATCAGCAGCACCATTCAAGTGTTTATAAGCACGTGTAGTAATCGCTCTTAACGACTCTCTAGCAACATCTATTTGTTGATTAGCGATTTCAATCTGCGCCACAGAAAGGTCATATGAAGCTTGTGCTTCTTTTACATCTGTTATGGCTGATCGACCTGCATCAAAAAAGGCTTTAACCTGATTTAGCTGCTTACCGATTGCATTTTTTTCCGCTTTTCTAAACACCAATGTGTCATTAGCATTCAAATAAGCGAAATAAGCATCCGCCACTCTGATAATTAGGTCTTGTCGATCCGATTCTAGCAACGCTTTTGATTGAAGAATCGATGCATCAACTTGATCAATTTGCGCATCTAACTGCTTATTAATAATGACTTTAGTTAAATTTAAATCATAACCAATGTTTGCGTATCCGCCAGCATCTTCTCCACCGTAGGATCTTTTACCCGTATATTGCGCAGTATAATTCGCGCCAGCAGTGACCGTGAGTTGTGGTTTCAGGCCTGATAAAACTTGTGGTTTAGCCTCAAGCGCAGCAAGAAAACCCATTTCGCTGACTTTCAGCTGGGCATCATTTTTCTTCGCATCCTCATACACTTGTAATAAGGTTTCTGCATTAACAGGAGCAGAAACAGTCGCCATGATTATTGCACTTAATAAGAACGGTCGCTTCAACAAAGCACCTTGAAACAACTTGATATTTAACGATTTTTTAGCTATCTGAAAATTCATCAGAACAGACCCCGAAAGGAAATAAATTTAAAAACGATCAGCATAATGACTCTCTAATATTTAATCAATCTAAAACTATGTAATCTTGTGTAAACAATGTGTGCCAATCAAGCCCATAAAGGGATATACACCCCCCTACTTACGAGGCTTTTTTTAGCACATTAAAAAAACACCAACAGTATTGCAGTTGCCAAAGCCAAAACCAGCATAATTAAAAAGAAACCACCGATACGTGACTTTGTTTCTTCTTCCCTGACATTGCTTTCTGCTTTGTTGCGTAGTTTTTCGATGTGCTTCTCTAAAGGCAGACCTTCCAGCTTCCCTTTATAGGCTGCAACTCCACCTTTCACATTAATCAATGGGATCAGCATGTCTATATTCGCTCTCGCGACCAAAGCATTTTGTGTGGGTGAAAAATAATCCACATGCTTCTTCTCTACACGCTTTAAAATATCATCTCGACATGTCTCGTGCATGGCCTCATAACTTTCTTTGAGCATTTCCCGATTGCGCTTTAAGGATAGCTGTAACTCGTTTAAAGAAGCAGCTGATGCAGGCTTCATCACCCTTACCAGATAGTCATCTCCTTTGATATTAAGTTTAAAGCTCCCTGCTGGCGTTATGCTGGATTCATAATCATGCTCATCACTCATGAAAGATTCCCACAGGTTTCACTAATTAAAGGATAAGCATCGCCGTCGAGTCTCACTGCTGTCAATTGCCGACCCCAGACACACCCTGTATCCAAAGAGGTAACATTATCATCATGGTAATATCCTAAACTTGACCAATGTCCGAAAATTATACGTAAAGGAATCTGTTTTCTACCTTTCCATAAGAACCACGGAACTTGCTTGGTGGAACCAGGTTTTGTCATTTTAGGGACACCATTCAGTTTTAAATCCAGAGAACCATCTTTCACATTGCAATATCTCATTCGCATAAAGGCATTCAGAATATATCTGTGACGCTCATACGATTGTAGATCTTCACTCCACAAATTGGGTTTATTGCCATAAACCTGCCTGAGCCACTCCTTGGTGTCATCCCCACGCAACGGCACTTGAATCTCTTTGGCATATTTTTTGGCTTCTTTTAGTGTCCATTGAGGCGATATTCCGGCATGCGCCATGCAAACGCCCAGTTTTTTATCCACATGAAACACTTTTTGATGCCTTAACCACTCAATCAATTCTTCACGATGCTTAGATTTTAGGAATTTTTTTAAGCTAGGACTTTTAGGAAGAACCCCATAGTGCATAGCAATAAGGCTAATGTCATGGTTTCCTAAAACAGTCAGTGAAGCATCTCCCAGACCTTTAATGAATCTCACGGTTTTTAATGATTTTGTGCCGCGATTAACCAAATCGCCGACAAACCAGAGTTGGTCGTTTTCAGGAGAAAACTGTATTTTTTCTAGTAGGCGTTGCAATGAATCATAACAGCCTTGCACATCCCCAATTGCGTAAATCGCCATCTTTTCATCAACACTACAGTTAAAGTTTAATTTTACCTTTTTTATTTCAAAAATCACACCCAGCAAACGAAAACCTTTACTGAAATTGGGCGGCTCTCCCTTTCAAATCAATTATAGGTTATTATTCTGCGCTCTAAAAAAAGCTAAACAATGAGGAAACCATGAAACTGATAACCGCTATTATCAAACCCTTCAAACTAGACGATGTTCGAGAAGCCCTGTCAGAAATTGGCATTCACGGCTTAACCGTCACAGAAGTCAAAGGTTTTGGCCGCCAAAAAGGTCATACAGAACTTTACCGTGGTGCAGAATACGTTGTCGATTTTTTACCCAAAGTAAAAATTGAGACTGCCGTTCCTGCAAACTTATTAGATCAAGCCATAGAAGCAATCATCAAGGCCGCAAACACGGGTAAAATTGGCGATGGCAAAATTTTCATACAAAACATAGAACAAGCAATACGAATCAGAACGGGTGAAACTGGCCCAGAGGCACTTTAACTATGGGCTGTCATTCGAAAAGCGTAAACGCACCTCTATCTATCAAATTTTTTTTTAAACTCCTTTCTTTACTCCTCCTCAGTTTTCCTTTTTTAGCTCAGGCTGATGAATTAAACGGATCCAACACAGCATGGATTCTCACCGCTACAGCACTGGTTTTATTTATGACACTGCCAGGACTAGCTTTGTTTTACGGAGGCCTGGTTGGCAAGAAAAATGTGCTATCAATACTCATGCAATGTTTCGCCATTGCGGGTATCGCCAGTATCCTTTGGCTAATCGTTGGTTACAGTATTGCTTTTGATGAAGGTAATCCGTACTTCGGCGGTATGGGCAAATTCTTATTCAATGGCATCACCGAAAGCTCATTAGCTGGAGATATTCCTGAGTCATTATTCGCATTGTTTCAGATGACTTTCGCCATTATCACTCCGGCTTTAATCATCGGTGGATTTGCAGAACGTACTAAGTTCTCGGCTGTTCTATTATTTTCTGCACTGTGGATTGTCTTGGTTTACGCACCAGTAACGCATTGGGTTTGGGGCGGTGGATGGCTTCAGCAAATGGGTCTTCTCGATTTTGCTGGTGGTACCGTGGTTCACGTTACAGCAGGTGTTGCCGCATTGGTCGCAGCCATTATGATAGGCCCCCGAAGACAATTTGGTAAATCAGCCACAACACCACACAATATGACAATGACCGTTACCGGCGCAGGCATGTTATGGGTTGGATGGTTTGGTTTTAACGGTGGTAGTGCATTAGCTGCTAATGGTGACGCCGCAATGGCAATGCTAGTGACGCATATCTCTGCCGCTACCGGAGCAATCACCTGGATGTTTTACGAGTGGATCAAGTTCGGGAAACCAACAGCTCTAGGTACCGTTACAGGAATGGTCGCAGGCTTGGGAACGATTACACCCGCTTCTGGATACGTTGGCCCTGCTGGCGCTTTAGTGATGGGTTTTGTTGCTGGCGTCGTCTGTTTCAACGCGGTTATTATCATCAAACAAAAATGGAAAATTGATGATTCACTAGACGTTTTCCCAGTTCACGGTGTCGGCGGAATTATCGGCACGCTAATGGCTGCTGTTTTTGCCTCGACTGAAATAGGTATTTTCAGTGGTCAGGGTTTCAGCAAAGAGAGCATTACTTCAATCGGTGAGCAATTTGGTGTTCAAGCGATTGGTGTCGCTTCTACCTTTATCTACACAGCGATCGTTACCTACATACTATTCAAAATCGTTAGTTTGATGACCAATGGTTTACGCGTCGATCAAGATCAGGAAACACAAGGTCTGGATATCATCGATCATGAAGAACGTGGCTACGAACTTTAATCGTTATGCTTAGAGCAGCATAAAAAACCGCTGTAAGTAGGGGGGTGGCTTTATAAAGTCCCCCCCCTACTTATAGGCACTTTTTCTAGTATCATGGGATTAACCAAACCCATAACTTAAGGATTTTTAATGAGTCAAACGATGAAATCTGCATTCAACAGAATCCTTCTCATCGTCCTTATCACTTTCCTCTCTCAATTATCATCAGCCTGCAGCACAGTTCAGTATTACGCTCAGGGCGCAAAAGGCCATTTAGCGTTAATGAGTCAACGCAAACCCGTCAAACAAGTGCTTGTCGATAAAAACGTCTCTGACAAACGCAAGCAACAACTTAAAGAAGTTCTGGAGATTCGTCAGTTCGCATACGACCGACTGAAACTCCCACAAAATAACAGCTACACAAGTTATGTCGAACTTAAGAGAAAAGCGGTTAGCTGGAATGTCATCGCAAACCCTAAATATTCGATGAGCCCAGTACAGACATGCTTTCCTTTTGTGGGTTGTGTGAGTTATCTGGTTTATTTCTCCCCCGAAGCCGCCAAGCGAGAAGCAGAAAAACAAAAGAAACTCGGACGCGATACTCACATTATCGAATCACCTGCTTATTCGACGCTGGGTGTTTTCGATGACCCGATCCTAAGTACCATGCTCAGCAGAAGTAGCAGCTCGACTGCGGAAGTGATATTCCACGAATTAGCACATCAACGCCTGTATCGAAAAAATAATTCCGCATTTAACGAAGCCTTTGCCAGCGCGGTTGGACAGGAAGGAACGCGATTGTGGCTAAAGGAAAAACACCCGGAGAAACTGGAACGATACGAGCAACATCTTAAAAAACGCTGGGCATTTTTCAATTTGCTGATTAACACCAGTAGCGAGTTGAAGGCGTGGTATTCGCACAACTATGAAGAGACAGTTACCGAGAAAGGCAAACGGCGAATCTATCAACAACTCAATGAAAAATATGCGCGCTTAAAACAAAGCTGGGGAGGCGATAAACGCTTCGACAAATGGTTTACACAATCACCTGTCAATAATGCCAAACTCTCAGCAATTGGGGTTTACTACAAACAAGTACCAGAATTTTCACGGCAGTTAAAAGCATTAAATTACGACTTCGGAAAATTCTACAGATACTATGAGAAACAAGAAGAGCATTAAAAAGTATCGGTAAAAAGCACCAGTAAAAAACCGCCTGTAAGTAGGGGGGTGGCTTAATTAAAAACCACGATTCAAACTAGGACGTTTGCTCCAAACGATCCCCCACACGAATCACTCCCTGTTGCTGGTGAATCACGTTCATCCCAAAAAACACCTTATTATTCCACTTACGGTATTTTGATAATGTCGCAATCGGCTCCTGCCCTACCCGCTTACCAAGATCAGGATCGACCATAGGCATTGGGCAACGGCTGCAAGGTTTTACGCCCTTCATCGGCACGCCAGCAATTGAAAAACTGCTTAAATCGTCTTCGGCATAAGCGTCACAACCGGCGATAACGACATTGGGGCGAAAGCGGCGCATATCCACGTCTTTATCCAGCCTTTGATTTAAATCGGATAATGATTCTTCAGAGATAAACAACATGGGAAAGCCATCTGCGAAACCTGTTTGTTCGCCCTCTTCTGCAAACTCCAGATCACATTGGCGCATCACGTCATCGGCAATATAGACAAGATGGCAATCGACGCCCAAACAATCGCTTAACCATGCATCGGCTTCAGCACCGACTTTCTGCACTTGAAGTTCATCACCCCAGATAAGCACATCCATTTTTTCTGAATCATCATCTGTGTTTGCAACAATATGAGAACCTTTGCCTTCCATGCTTAAGGTTAATTGAGCATTCTCCTGACTGGCATCTATATCCGTTTTAATCAATGCCATTTGCGGAATGGTTCTTTGTGAGAGAAATTTACCGTCAGGCGATACCAGCATCCAGCGTCGATCATATTTCAAGCCCATATTATCTATTTTAGATTCTTTCAGCTCTATACCAGCTAATGATTTAACCGGGTAAATTATTAAACGGGTTACCTTCACTTCACTTGTCATTTGTTGTTTACGCCATGATTGTTTTCACATAAATTCAGAGTGAGTTACCGATTGAATATTAGAATTTACTAATATATAATTTATCGAGTATTTACTCACGTTGGTCTTCTCAGCAAGACTTAACTCCATAATAGCAACTGGAAGAAATCATGGCTCAGGAAATTACTATTATTGGTGCTGGTTTTGCCGCACTTACTGCAATCAGAGAAATTCGTAAAAGCGATAAAGACATCAAGATTACGCTGATCGCACCCAAAGCCGAGTTTATTTTCTTACCCAGCCTGATCTGGATTCCTTCCGGGCAAAGAACTGGCGATGATTTACGCATTAATCTTGATGCTTTTTTCAAGAAGCACAACATCCACTTTTTTGCGGGAAGCGTTACGGCTATTCAAGATGTCGGACGCACTGTAATTACCGATAACGGTGAGATTAAAAACGATGCCTTGATCATTGCAAGCGGTGGGCGTTTTATCAAAAAACTACCGGGTATCGAGCACGCAATAACCATTTGCGAAGGCATTGAAGCCGCAGAAAAAATGCGCGATAAAATCAAAGCCATGGATGGCGGCACCATTACACTTGGTTTTGGTGGCAACCCTAAAGAGCCCTCTGCGATGCGTGGCGGTCCCATGTTTGAATTGCTATTTGGGTTAGACACACAATTACGTCAGGAAGATCGTCGCGATAAATTCAAGTTGATATTTTTCAGTCCTGCGCCTAAACCCGGCGCACGTTTAGGCGAAAATGCAGTAAAAGGCATTCTCAAGCAAATGAAAACCCGCGGAATCGAAACGCATCTTGGGCATAAAATGAAACACTTTACTGAAAATAAAGTCACCACGGAAGGGGGTGAAATTGATACTGATCTGATTATTTTCATGCCGGGCATGACAGGACCTTCGTTTGCCGCCAATACGGAAATGCCGTTAAGCCCAGGCGGTTTAATCCAATCGAATATGAATTGTGAAGTGGAAGGTTTCGAACATTGTTATGTGGCTGGAGACGCAGGTAGCTTCCCGGGCCCAGACTGGAAACCAAAGCAGGCGCACATGGCTGATTTACAAGCAGAAGCTGCCGCTAAAAACTTATTAGATGGCCTCAAGGGTAAAGCAGCAACTCACACATTCAAATACGAACTGGCTTGCATCATCGACTCCAATGACAAAGGCACACTGGCGTTTCGAAATGAAAAACGCACTATCACAATTCCTCCCTGCCGTTTGTTACACTACGTTAAGAAAGGCTTCGAGTGGAATTATCTGCGCGCATACCGCAACCCATAAGTCTTAAATTAGATTAGAAAATCTCTCGGTGATTATGCTATGTTATCCACGGATTTTTGAGGAGATATAATAGTTTGTTTAAATTCGCTGCTGACCGCATACCCATTACCGTCATTCTTTTATTGACCCTATTAGACTTTGTTGTTTTCCTCAATACGGAAAGTATCTGGATCTTCTCTATTTATCTTGCGGTTATGATTCTTCCTAAAGCCTGTATTAGCGCGTGGAACCATCACCATCAGCATGCTCAGGTTTTTAAGCACAAAGCGCTGAATAGAATTCTCGAAATTTTCTATGCCCTACATACTGGCATAACCACTAATTTATGGGTGCTGCACCACAATATGGGGCACCACCGCAATTTTCTTGACCAAACAAAAGACCAAAGTCGCTGGAAAAGAAAAGACGGTAGCACCATGAATCGTTTGGAGTACACTTTAAGCGTTGCACTAACCGCGTACCCACGCGGTTATAAGGTCGGCAAACAGTACCCAAAAATGCAAAAAGAATTCTTAGTCTACACTGGCGTAACCATCGCGATACTGATCGGATTAACCATCTACAGCCCGTTAAGTGCTCTATTTGTGTTTATTTTCCCGATGGTGATCAGCCTGCTTTACACGGCTTATGCGACCTCAAAGCATCACCGTGGATTAGATACTTCTGATCAATTTGCAGCGTCTTACAATAATACCTCTAAGCTCTATAACTGGCTCACTGGAAATCTTGGTTACCATACCGCGCACCATTATAAGCACGGAATTCACTGGTCTAAATTACCTGAATTACACGAGCAAATTAAAGCGAAGATTCCTGACTACTGCTACGAAAAGCCGTTTTGGAAAAAAAGCAGTTAACTGGAATAGATACTCCCTATGTTTAGCCAACCACCCGTAACCTATATCGAACCGGTTTTTCGCCCGCCCAGCGAAGGGCTCTCACTGATCTTACAAGTGACGAATGGTTGTAGCTGGAATAACTGTACATTTTGTGAAATGTACACCGCGCCACAAAAGAAATTTGCACCCAAATCCGAAGACAAAGTCTTAGAAGAAATCAAACGCTGTGGCCAACAACTTGGGCAGATTCGCCGTGTTTTTCTTGGTGATGGTGATGCTATGGCATTATCGGTTCGCCGCCTTAAAACCATACTGGAAGCAATCAAAGAACACTTACCTTCGGTAACTCGTGTATCGGCCTATTGCCTGCCTAGAAACATAAAACGAAAGACCGTTGAAGAACTCCAGGAACTACGCGACCTAGGCTTATCGCTGATTTATATCGGCGCCGAATCTGGCGATGACGAAGTGCTTGAAAAGATCAATAAGGGCGAAACATTCGAATCGACTAAAGATGCCATACTCAAAGCCAAAGCGGCGAATATCAAATCATCAGTAATGATCATCAATGGCATGGGTGGTAAAGAATATTCGAAGCAACATGCGATTAGATCAGCAGAATTGGTCAATGCGACACAGCCCGATTATGTAGCAACGCTGGTGCTCTTTTTCAGCCATGGTAAAGAAAAAGTAGAAGCGGGTTTTGGCGGTACATTTACTCCACTCAATACCGCAGAGCTGTGCGAAGAAATGCGTACTTTTATCGAGCATACGAAGCTAGAAAAATCTATTTTCCGCAGTGACCATGTTTCGAATCATCTGGTTTTAAAAGGCGTTCTTGGTAAAGACAAACAGAACATGCTGGATGATATCGATGATGCTATTCAACACTTTAAAGCACACCCTGAAATCCAGCATCAAGTGACTAGCTTTTAGCGTTTAAAATATCCCTTATTTTCTGCAGATTTTCTTTACCAGCAGAACCTTGCTTTTCTGATAAATCAGCGCTTATTTCCCCAAGTAATTTATAGATTTCACCTGCCGAGGTATTCCAGTCATTGACTGCCTGTAACTGCTTTGAAACAACTTGATAATCGCCACGAGCAATCGGTCCCGTTAAAGCATTGGCAGTCCCCATCGCAAAAATATTATCGGCCGTGCCTTTGACAATCGGCTCGAGAATTTTCATCGCCATTTCTCGGTCGACACCACTTTGAGCAAACGCATGGATGCTTAACTCCTGCAATGCGACCAGATAATTACAAGCGATCACACTCGCTGCGTGATAAATGAGTTTATTCTTGCCGTCCTCTCCTGCGTCGATATCAAAGCAAACGCCATCAATGACCTCGACCCATTTTTTTAAAACCGTAACTGCTTGCTCATCCCCTTCAAACCCACAATACGTGTTTGCAAAGCTTTTAATCGCTTCTTTTGGGCTAGAAAAGCTTTTCACAGGGTGAAGGCTAGCGGTAACTACACCCCCCCACTTTGGGGCACTTTTTTCAGCGTTAATTATCGAAGCGGGTTTCGAGCCGCTGCAATGGAAGACAATATTTCCAGCTTTAACCACTCCGGTTTCTGCGAGCTGATTGATACAGTGTTCCAATTGATCATCGCCACAGCCGATTAAAAACACATCCGCTGCTTGCAAGCCAGACAACGAATCTAGCGGATTCCCTGCGCCAATGAATGCCACCGAGTCATGTGCACTTTGTTGAGATTGATTAACCACATCACACATTTCAACCACCGCGGCGTTATGCCACAGATAGCCCAGTGTTTTAGCCACATTGCCACAGCCGATAATACTCAGTTTCAGTTTTGTCATGCGATCAACCATTGATAGAAATTGTCCGAGACCAGAAGTATCACATACTCGATCTAAACTCAGCATATTTTCTCTAATTTTCATGCATATTTGACTTTACTAGACGGTCGGTCTATAAATACAACATGACTACTAAATCTGACTCAAAAGTAAGCACCAAAAAGCGCGGAAGACCAGCCAAAGGCGGACTTGGCTTTGACGACACTCGTGAAGCATTGATTCGTTGTGGCATGGAATTACTCACCGAACAAGGTTTTAACAGTACCGGATTAGATCAAATCCTGAAGAAAGTTAATGTGCCCAAAGGCTCCTTTTATCACTACTTTGAAAACAAAGAAGCTTATGGCTATGTGGTGCTTGAAGAATATTCGCAATTCTTTATCCACAAACTCAAGAAGCATTTGCTGAATGAAGAGCTACCTGCGCTAGAACGTCTAAAAGCGTTTGTCGACGATGCGATAAAAGGTGTTGAACGTTACGATTTTAAGCGTGGCTGTCTGGTGGGTAACCTCACTCTGGAACTGGGATCATCACACGAGCAATTCAGAGAGAAACTCAACAAGGCATTCAATAACTGGAAGTCACTGATTGCCGATTGCCTCGAACTGGCAAAAACCGAAGGCACACTGGCAAAGACAGCGGATAGCGATGAATTAGCGGATTTCTTCTGGATCAGCTGGGAAGGTGCAGTCATGCGCGCCAAACTCACTCAAGACAAACAACCGATGGAGCTGTTTTCACAGCAATTCTTTAAGCTCCTTCCGTAGCCAAAGCAACTAAGCAACTAAGCAAGAAAAAAGAAGCTAAGAAACAAACAAGTAAATTACTATTTATATTGGAGAACAAAGATGTCCTTTAACGCCCTATTAATCAACAGAAGCGAAGATAAGAAAGTTAGCGCTAGCTTAGAAACAATCGATGAATCACAACTACCTGAAGATGGTGATGTGATTGTTGATATCGATTACTCAACACTCAACTACAAAGATGGATTAGCAATTACTGGCGCAGCCCCTGTTGTCAGAAAATACCCAATGGTTCCTGGTATCGATTTCGCTGGTACCGTTTCTGAAAGCTCAAACCCCAACTGGCAAACAGGCGACAAAGTTATTCTTAATGGCTGGGGCGTTGGCGAAGGACATTGGGGCGGACTCGCTCAAAAAGCCAAGGTAAAAGGTGAATGGCTCATCGCCAAGCCAGAACGTTTAAATTCGTATCAGGCAATGGCAATCGGCACCGCAGGTTATACGGCAATGCTATGTGTTATGGCACTGCAAAAACATGACGTGAAGCCAGAAGACGGCGAGATCCTAGTGACTGGAGCAAATGGTGGAGTGGGCAGTTTTGCCATCGCGATTCTTTCTGCTTATGGCTATGATGTTGTTGCTTCAACAGGCCGCCCAGAAGAAATGGATTACCTCACTGAATTAGGTGCAAAATCAAGCATCAATCGCTCTGAGTTATCAGAGCCAGGCAAACCACTGGATAAAGAACGCTGGGCAGGTGTTGTCGATGCAGTCGGCAGTCACACACTAGCTAACGCGTGTGCTCAAACCAAATACGGCGGAACTGTAGCGGCTTGCGGACTTGCCCAAGGCTTTGATTTACCGGCAACAGTCATGCCATTTATTTTGCGTGGCGTCACGCTTGCTGGTGTTGATAGCGTAAATGCACCGCTTGCAAAACGTCAGGAAGCCTGGGATAAAATCGCGGAAATACTCTCGCCGGAAGTTTATGAGAAAGTCGTGAAAAAAATCGCTCTATCTGAAGCAATCGATGTTGCTGGTCAGTTGCTGGAAGGAAAAGTACGTGGACGTGTGGTTGTTGATGTGAACGCATAAAACATCCATTCGGTATTTAAAAAGCCCATCTTATTAGATGGGCTTTTTTGTTACTGGAGATGAATCACACTAAAAAAGTGCCTGTAAGTGGGGAGGTGGCTTTGCCCAATACTAGTCGCAACTACCTAGAATGGTTTTTAAACCATTGGTATCTTCAATCCATAATTCAGTGGCATTGCTTCCAATAATATGTGCCGGAATACGAGGTGAGCTCGGGTCGAAAGTGGTCACTTGAGTGCCTGCTGCCGTTCCATCTGTTTGATAAAATCTTGTGGCATCTGTTTTATCAAGGAAGTAAGCAATATTCCCATCGTTTAATAAATTATCGACATAACTCGGCGCTAGAAAACCTAGTCTTGAATTATCTATCAATAACTCATGTTTACCTGTTGATGGCTTGTAAGACCAATTAAGACCAAGCACTCGATAAATGATGTAATCATTTGTACTTGCCAATTCCGTCAAACCATAACTAAATCTTTTAATCAAAACAGGGCTGGTATTTTCCTGATTGAGAGCAACTTTCCATATCCCACTATCATCGATGTAATATAAATCGTTTTTGTAAAAGGTCATTGATCGAGAAGCAACTTCACCAGCCGGTGAGCCGTAAAAATCAATATCATCTAATAACACACGAGTCGACTGCCCATCGTATTTTAGAACCGTAAATTTAGGGTCAGTCGGGGTTGAGAATTTGTTTTTGTAAAGTGTGTACCAGTTGCCTTTGTATTCCCTTGCGTCGATAGAACCTGCATTTATATTTGCTAAATGGGCAATGTATTCATCATTCGCTTCAAATAACTCAGTTGTACCTACTGCGCTGCCATCCGTACCCCATAGGCTGCCACAAAACGAAATAATACTGACTTCATTCACCTGCACCTGAGGTTCGCCAGGAGTATTATTGATCAAGATATATTGACTTAAATTACTCTCGGGAATAACCGAAGTCGTATTCCAGTCTGCATCACGATACACAAAACCTAAATTAATTGAATCACCCAGATTTTCCAGCGAACTTTTTGGGATCGCCATTTCTATGATGGTATTTTGTCGAGAAAAGATAATATCGGCAACGTGATAATCCCATGACCAATAACTATCGTTGGATTTTGATTTACTCAGGTCTCTATTTTCAACCATATAATCCGCACCACCCTGATTCCAAACAGACCCGGAGAACTGGAAACCAGTTGCAGAGTTATTATCAACATCGAGAAATAGCTGTGTATATCGATCCGACGCACTGCCATCAATCATCACATACAGGTTTTCATAACTATCAGTAACTTTGATCGTGCCATTGCTAGTTTCAGCGAATACATTGATATCCTGCCAATCGCTTATCGAACCATCAATCGCAATACCGCTCGCTGTTTCTAGTAACACAATAACCGTTCTGGACACTTCTGCCTGATTGCCTGCCTGATCAGTCACTTTATAGACAATGCTATAGGTGCCAGTTTGTGAGGTATCAACATTTGACGTGGCAAAAATACTGTACGTTAAATTGCCATCAATATTGTCCGTAGCGGTTGCACCCGGATCATTGAAAACAGTGTCTTTCTGTACTTTAAAGGTACTCGCACCATTTAATGAAATCACTGGCGCTGTGGTATCGACTGGTGGCGTTACGTCGATACTGTACTGAGCCATAAGGCTTGAACCCGGCCATATAGAAAGCACGTTCCAATTTTCATCTCTAATCACAAAACCGACTCTAATTTGAGGAGTTAACCCTGTTAACAGGTTCTGATTGATAACTGCCGAGATTGATGAAGAGGTTTTTGTATATTCAATATCACCTACGTCGACATTCCATGTCCAGGCACTATCAAACTGGCCATTTTTTTCAAACAAGAGTCCGTCTTCTATGACATAGTCAGCGCCGGTATCATCCCAAAGCGTCGAATCAAATCGAAAGCCTGTATCGGGATCATTGTCCGTATTCAGAAAGAATTGAAAATGCTTATCATCTGAAATTTCATCACTCGTATGTGTAATAGTCAGAAAGCCATTACTACTCGTTACCGTAGGTGCAGAGAAGTCTGACCTAGCCAGCATATCAACCGTCAGGAGGTTGCTCTGGGTAATGACTCTAGGTTGAGATACAACCGTTGAATTATTCGTGTTTGAGCTTTGATTAGTCGAACCCCCACCCCCACAAGCGGAGAGAGACAGCCCCGCGATTAGAATAAGAAAAAGTGTAACGTTAGGCATGGGTTTGATCATTTGTTTCATCCTTAAGGATTTATATAAAGGTACTTGATGGATGCTAACCATTACTTACGTTGAATACATGCATGAGGTGAATGAATGGTAGAGGGTGTCATATCAATGGAAATACGCTCTTTCTAAACTACTTATAGAAACACGAGCCCAGATCGACTAGATAAACAATCTCTAAAAAAGTGCCAGTAAGTGAAGGCGTGCCTTTATATTTAGATAGATAACTTCTGATTGAGGAAAATCTGGTAATACATAGCCCACTCAAAATGAGTTCAAATTCGTACCATTTAATGAACTGAAACTAGGATAAACTGCACACAGAATTTCTAGTCGATTCTTTATTCTTGCCTCTGTTTTATAGGTTTATTAAAAAGGCTTAGCATTAAAGGCTTGAGAATCCACTAATAGACCAGATAATTGATCCACCACATTTGTATCCATTCTCAAAATTAAAATAGAATAATTATGAAAACATTTAATTGTAGCTGCAAAGATAACCAGATTTTATTTTTTGAAAGCAGTAGTTGTATCGCCTGTCACAGAACAGTTGGCATTGATGACAATTTTGAGAAAGTTGAGCCTTTTAATCTAAACAAGGAAACAGGCTTTTACTACAAGGATGGAAAGCCTGAGGTTCGCTATCAAAAATGCGATAACCACGCTGAATACAAAGTGTGTAATGGCATGGTTAATATGGAAACCTTTGAACCCGATGAAGAAAACGAAGACGAAGTGCTATGTTTCGCCTGTCGCTTTAATGAAACCATTCCGGATTTAACCGTTGTTGAGCACATTCCGCTGTGGAAGAAAATGGAAACAGCTAAACGCCGCGCCTTGTATACGCTTAAAGAGTTTTGCCTGCCTTTGCACAATACTCATGAAGACCCAGATAATGGCTTAAGTTTTGACTTTACCACTGACCGCGATGTAAAAGATCATTTTGCGACCAAATTAGAAGATTCAGAAACGGTATTTACCGGCCATGATTGCGGCCATATTACGATCAATCTTGCTGAAGCGAATGAGGTTGCACGATCTCACACCAAACTGGCTATGGGCGAACAATATCGCACTTTGCTAGGGCATTTCCGCCATGAACTAGGGCATTACTACTTCAATATATTGATTTTAGGGTTCCCTAAAAAACACGCTTTGTGTAAAGAATATTTTGGTGACGATGAGCTGGATTATCAGGCAGCGCTAGATAGACATTACAAAGAAGGCTCGCCAAAAGACTGGAGCAAAGAATTCATCAGCGAATATGCCACGATGCACCCCTATGAAGATTGGGCGGAAACCTGGGCGCACTATATGCATATTATGGATACCCTGGAGACGGCGAAAAACTTTTCCATCACTGGCTCAACATCAGCAAATAAAGAAGAGACCGAAGAGGTTGAAGATTTAAACCTACCTCAGGACGAATACTTCTTTTCTGCACAAACATCGATTAAGAGTATTCTGGATACATGGATAGATTTTTCGGTGATTCTCAATTCATTGAATCGCAGCATGGGGATGAATGACGCTTATCCGTTTGTGCTAACAGAGCCAGTCCGCACAAAATTATCCTTTATTCATCACGCTATTCACGATCGATTGGATCAAATGCCGTCAAAACCGAAATATAAAGCAAAAAATAAGCATAAGAAGTGTAAGCACTAAATCCGCTAGGTTTCGCTTTATTTACGCTTTATTTCCGCTTGATTGCAGATTTGACAAAAAAGTGCCCCAAAGGTGGGGGGTGGCTTTTTATAGCCTGATCAGTATCTGCTAACACTCAGACCATTGTCGAATCGAGTTATGATATACGCCGCTGAGCCTACGCACCTCAGCATCGTCAGCCCCTCTATCCATGGTTAATACCTGAATAGACTGATCCAATTCAAACAAAATCTCACGTTGCTGACTGTTTTTGACTAAACTCTGCACCCATAAAAAAGCGCTTATGCGACTGCCTTTTGTAACAGGTTTCACTTCGTGCAAACTGGTTGAAGGGTAGACAATTAGATCACCTGCATTCAGCTTAACTTCCTGAGCACCATATTGCGTTTCAATCATCAGCTCCCCGCCTTCGTATTCATCGGGGTCAGTCAGAAAAAGCGTGGCAGAAATATCTGTTCGAATCGTTTCCTGACTTGGTGTTGTCATGATCGAGCTATCAACATGCAGACCATAGCTTCCATTGTTTTGATAACGATTAAATTTAGGCGGATAAAACTTAAACGGCAGGGTTGCAGAAACAAAGGTCGAATGAGTTTGCAGTCGATGTAATAGCGTATTGCTTAAGGATTGGGTGATCTCGTTGCTATCATCCAGTTGTTGATTCGACTTTACAAAAGACGCCTGACTGCCAGCGCTTAATTTGCCATCTTGCCAAGGCGCGTTATCGATATGTGCTCGAAACTGTTTTACTTCTTTCTGAGTTAGCACTTCTGCAATAGGTAATAACATCGTGTATGACTTTTAAGTTTAGTTTATATAGATTGTTTTGAATAAAGAGTATCTTGCGTGATCTGATCGATCGTCGCACACCCCATCAACGCCATGGTAACTTCAAATTCTTCAATTAACAGTTTGAGAATATGCGCCACACCCAATGCGCCAGCAATTGATAAGCCATATAACTGCGGGCGACCAATTAAGACGCTGTCTGCGCCCAAGGCCAATGCTTTGAAAATATCTGAACCACGTCGAATTCCACTGTCAAATAACAGCGTTAAATCATCTCCAACCGTCGCTCGAATATCGGCAAGCACATCAATTGCTGCAGGCACACTATCAAGCGTTCGACCACCATGGTTAGAAACCACAATGCCTGCAACACCCAGCTCTTTTGCTATTTTGGCGTCTTCACAATTCGTGATGCCTTTTAAGATAACGGGTAAACTCGTTTGAGATTGTATCCACTGAATATCTCGCCAGGTCGGTGAATCCCGCATTATTCCATTTAAGATTATGCTCTGATCTGCTTCAATACTCTTAAGCGGTGGACACTGATAGTTAACCAGATTCGCTTCCATGCCAGCAGGTAAAGTAAACCCCGCACGCTGCACCCTATTTCTAAGTCCATTTATTGCGGCATCTACTGTCACAACGATGGCACTATAACCTGCATTTTCAGCACGCTGAATTAGTGACAAAGTGGCGTCTCGGGACTCCTGAAAGTACAGTTGAAACCACTTTTCACCTTGCAAAGCATCAGCGACATCTTCCATTGGAACCGACGATAAAGTGCTGCCGATAAAGCCAAGGTCTAAAACATTAGCGGCTTCGGCAGTGGCAATCTCTCCTTTAGGATGTACTAACTTTTGATGCGCTACCGGCGCGAGCATAATCGGGTATTTAACCGTTTTACCCAATACTTCGGTACGTGTAGAAGCGGCAGAAAAATCAGCAAGCACGCGCCTGTTTAACAAAATGCTATCGAAAGCATTTCGATTGTTCTTAAGGCTAATATCATCCGCCGAGCCACCTGCAATATATTCATAGACAGGATGCGGAATAAAATCCGCAAACAAGCTTTCGTAGTCTTGAACGCTGACGAGAGTAGCTGGGATGGATTCTAATTTTTTCTTCACTTTAATTTTTTATTTCATGTTGGTTTAAAAGGTCATTATCCCACATACCAAAAAACAGAAGACCAGTTAAAAAACCAGCCTTCTGTTCGGGGTTAAACTTTTTAAAAAATAAAACTAGCGATTAAAATTCATAATCGAAAGTCAGTGTTGCATTACGCGCATCGCCTTTATACAACAAAGCGCCACTTCGGTAACCGGCAGTGTAGTAATCTTCATCAAGAAGGTTATTCACATTCAAACGCAGACCCATGTTCTTATTGATGTTGTATCGAGCAAAAGCATTTACAACTGTTGAACTAGGTATTACATAAGATGAGTTGGTTCCTGTATCTGGCTGACCAGCTATCATTTTACCCGTGTATTTAACGCCACCACCCAAGGTTAGCTTTGGTGTTGTCTTATGCGCCACTTGTAAAAATAAGCTTTTTTCAGCAAAGTTAGCCAATGCCAAGCCCTCACTGTCTGGGTTAACGCCAGATTTCAGCACTTCTGAATTCATCACTGCCGCACCAAATTGCGTGCTTAATTTTTCAGTAATGTTTCCTACGGCAGATACTTCAATACCTGTCACTCGGTTTTCGCCATCATTGAATAAGCTCTCACCTGCGTCATAGTCAGATTCACTCGCACTTTCCATAACATTTGTTTTGGTTATTTCAAATGCTGAGGCTGTGAGTAACAATTTGTCATCCATCACATTCCATTTAGTGCCCAGCTCTATGTTGCGGGTGTTTTCTGGCTCACTGTTTTTGATAGAGTTGATAGAACTACAAACACCACCATAACCACAACCTGATGTATCTGACTCACCACCGTTGATGTTACTAGAGGTACTAAAGGTTAAGTAAGCATTGCCCTTATCGTTAAAATTATAGACCGCACCAATGTGCCCATTGAATAAGGTATCTGAATACGAATAACGATCTGGATCTGTTGCGCCACGACCTAGCAAATCATTTCGATAATCAAAGTCATCAACACGAGCGCCTAAGAATATTGACCATTTGTCATTAAAGGTAATGGTGTCCATCAATGACAGTGACAATGTTTCTACCGAATAATCAGTGTCGTATGAGCCTTTTGTAACGTCTCTATCTAAAAATCCACCAATATTATCAACAACACTACCATCTGCGTTGGTTAAACAATAACTGTCAGAAGCTCCGCCTCTGCCATTGGTTACACAATTGCTGACGCCATTGTTAGTCAGATTGTACGTACCATTTTTTACATTCATGTCTGAATATTCAAAACCAACGACAAATTGATGTTTTGTGTTACCTAATTCTTTATCAATATACAAATTGGTTTGATTCACCAAGTAATCAACATCCTGCCAACCCTGATGTGAACTTAGTGTAATTGTGTCTGCGCCTGGCGCTGCTGGATCAGAATCGGCACGGTTTGTTCCACGGGCACTGGTTGTTACATAGCCATTATCTGTCTCACCGTAACGCAGAGTGTTTTTAAGACGTACATCGGCGGTAAAGTCATAGCTGGTACCAAACGTCAATGTCTTAACTTCAGAATTTAAGAAATCACTGTCTTGAACATAAACGGGGATATCATCATTAGGCTTGCCAGTCACAGAATCTAAATAGCTACCCATATCTGGCGTATCTTCTGCCTTGAGGTAGTAGAAATCTGTGGTGAAATTAAGCTTTTTAGTGGCACGGAAAGCACCAGATAAAGCAACACCTGTACGCTCTTTATCTGCAGGCGAACGATCTGGGATATCTTTACCCGAATATAATAGATTAGCGCGAACAGCGACATCATCATTCACCTTTTTATTACTGTCTAAGGTGATACGTTTATAAGCATCGGTACCAAGACCTACCTGAAGCTCGTTGAAGTTATATTCTGTGCTTGCCTGCTTGGTTACGCTGTTAATAGCGCCACCGGTTGAACCACGACCCGCAAATGTAGAGCTTGGGCCTTTGGTGATTTCAATTTGCTCTGTGGCAAAGCTTTCACGAGTTGTCATGCCAGGATCACGCACACCATCAACAAACACATCACTGCGTGCTTCATGACCACGAATAATATATCGGTCACCGAATGCATTACCGTTTTCACCCGTACCTAGCGTGATTCCAGGCTGAGCTTCTAAAATATCTCTTAAGTCGGAAAGTCCAGAATCTTCGATTTGTGTTTGCGTAAGTACCGTAATATTTTGTGGTGTATCAGCCAAGTCTTTTACATGACGGTCATCACCAGAAATTCTTGCTTTGTAAGGCGCGCCAACTTCTTCATAAGGATTTTCACGCTGATCTTTTTCTTCAACCTGAATCACTTCTAATTCGTCAACACTCTCTGCAGCTGTTGCAGATGAAGCGCTCATTAAAACAGCCGCTGCTGTTGCAGTTAGCATAATGGCGCTATTAGAAGGAGTAATGATAGGACTTCTCAGACTTAAGACAGTCTGCTTTTTGATATTTTTTTTCATAGTTACGGGGCTCTAAAACAATAGTCAAAATATTAGTAAAAATGTTTGCCTAATAATTTCTTGCCCGTTATGAAAAGCGTTTAGAAACGTTGGGTAATACATGGTAATGACAATCATTATCATTTGAATAATGATCTAAGTCAACTATTGATCTTCAAAAAGATGCTAATAAAAAGTTAACCTTAGAAAATATGAGAATCAGTACATCCACTGAAACAGTGATTTAACGCCAACGGCCTTTATCCATGGCTTGAACAGCTTGCGCATTAAATCTTCCCAGACTGGATAAATTCAACGCATCCGTTTTAAATTTACCCCATTTTTGCAAACGAGTGTCTGCAGGTACACCGGGCTTGACGGGATATTCTCCATTAACCGTTGAATACCAACCTTGAACGACATCCTCGAGCATGTATTCTAAGAGTTTAATGGCATTGGCTTTATGTTTTGCAGCTGCCGTTATACCTGCTCCGCTGATATTGATATGCGCTCCGCGATCATCCTGGTTCGGCCAGAAAATACCCACTTGTTCCGCAGCACCTTTTTGACGCTTATCCCCACCAAATAACATCTGCGCATAATAATAGGTATTGGCTATGGCTATATCACAGGCTCCTGATGCAACTGCTTTAATCTGATCCCGATCGCCACCTTGTGGTTTTCTAGAGAAATTATTCACAAGCCCCTTCACCCATTTTTCTGCAAAAGGCATACCTTTGGCTGCAATCATTGAAGCCACTAAAGATTGATTGTAAATGCTGTCTGATGAACGCACACAAATACGCCCTTTCCATTTAGGATCCGCCAAATCTTCGTAAGTCGATAATTGATTAGGGTTGATGGTGCTCTTTTTATAAAAAATCACACGCGATCTATAGGTCAGACCAAACCAGGTATTTTCAGGGTCGCGTAAATTCGCAGGAATACTTCGAAACAGAATGGAAGACTTGATCGGCTGAAGAATCTTCGCCTGTTTCGCACGTGACAACCTTCCTGCATCGGCAGTAAGCAGTATATCAGCCTGTGTATTTGGACCTTCACGCCTTATTCTTTCAATCAACGCATCATCTTTACCAGTAATCAGATTGACCTTAATCCCTGTGTCTTTAGTAAACGCTTTTAAAACAGGCTGTATCAGTTGAGACTGTCTTGAAGAATAAATATTCACAACATTTTCATTGTTCGCAGAAACCTGACCTGCTGCCAATACAAAAAACAAAATCACCAAAACACGCATACTACTGCCTTTACCTTTTCACCAGATCGATCAGTGTGGCATTGATCACACTACTTCGATAAAATTTAAAAAATTCACCTTAATATATTGCAAATGATAATCATTCTCTTCTAAAATACAAGTTTTTCTTGTTATGGTTTACGAAAATGATCGAGTTTCTTAAAGTTAATCTGGATTATGGTATTTTTGGAATACTAGGTCTGATGAGTGTCATCATTGTATGGTTTGCACTCGAACGCTGGATTTACTACACCCGTGTTAAAACGCACACCTTTGATATCGAAGAAGATCTACAGATATCCTTAACGCGCGGTCTTACCACCATCTCCTCTATTGGCGTAAATGCTCCTTATATCGGCTTGTTAGGAACAGTACTCGGCATTTTAATCACATTTAACGACTTGGGAAAAGGTGGAGAGATCGACACCAGCGCAATCATGCTTGGCTTATCACTCGCGCTAAAAGCGACTGCTGGCGGTTTGTTAGTAGCCATCCCTGCGATCATGATTTACAACGCCTTATTAAGAAAAGTAGATATCATTACCACGCGCTGGAAAAAAGAGAATCACCAACAATCTTCTTTAGTGAATAGCGCCAGAGCAAACATTACTGGAGATGCAAATAATGCGTCGGTTTGAATCCATTAATGTCATTCCATTTATCGATATTATGTTGGTACTTCTTGCTATTGTCCTAACCACCGCAACGTTTGTGGTGTCTAGTAAATTAAATATTGATGTTCCAAAGTCTTCAACAAATGAAGTGGTAAATGACGATAAAGTGATCGAAATAGCCATCGATAAAGATTCGATTATGTATTTTGATGACGTCGAAATACCGTCTGAACAACTTGAAGACAAACTATCTGGCATCGATAAAATGACACCGATCAATCTGCGTGTTGATCACAGTGTTGAGTTTGGCCAGTTTGTTACCGTCATTGATACATTCAAAGAACTTGAGTTAGCCAAGTTTTCCATCATCACAAAACAGAAATAAGTCCCTTGTTTACTTTCCGCTCTATTATTGGCCTTGCCTTGTCACTTCTCGTTCACGGAGCAGCGGCAAGTTATTTCCTGTATCAGAAGACCCCACCGCCTCCTGCGGAGCCTGAAAGCATAAGCATGGAAATGACCATGTTTAAAACAGAGACTCCGACGCCACCTGTCGTTGAACCTGTCGTTGAACCTGTCGTTGAACCTGTTGTTGAACCTGTTGTTGAACCTGTTGTTGAACCTGTTGTTGAACCTGTTGTTGAACCTGTTGTTGAACCTGTTGTTGAGCCTGTTGTTGAGCCTGTCGTTGAGCCTGTCGTTGAGCCTGTCGTTGAGCCTGTCGTTGAGCCTGTCGTTGAGCCTGTCGTTGAGCCTGTCGTTGAGCCTGTTGTTGAGCCCGTTGTTGAGCCCGTTGTTGAAACGGTCAAACCAACCCCTGCTCCCCCAATTAAGAAAAAGATCATTAAAAAGGAAGTTAAGAAGAAGGTAGTTAAGAAAAAGAAGATCGTTAAAAAGAAGGCTATCAAAAAGAAAGTCGTCAAAAAAAGACCGCCGCCAAAAAAGAAGCCCGTTGTTAAAAAGAAACCTGTGGTAAAGAAAAAGGTCGTTGTTCAAAAAAAGCCAGTCGTCCAAAAGAGACCACCAGTTCGACAAGCAGTGAAAAAAGCGCCACCTAAAAAAGTGGTTCGCAAACCAACGCCACCGCGTCCGGCACAACAACAAGCAGTTAAACAGGCTACCAATCAACGCCCATCACAAGCTTCTGCATCAGCGAATCCTAACCTCGAGAAAAGCTATCAGAGAACAATTAGACTTAAGATTGAAAGAAAGAAAATATACCCAAGAAATGCCAAAAGAAGACGCGACGAAGGTGTGGTAAAAGTCTCATTTACGATCAATAAAAATGGCAGTATTTCTAGCTTACGCATACATCAATCTTCGGGCGTGAAAAGTCTTGATGAAGCAGCGTTATCAGCAGTGAAAAAAGTAGGTCGCTTCCCACCTATTCCGGATGCTTTAAGGAAAAACTCTCTGAGCTATATCATACCTATCGCCTATCGACTTAGGTAAATCACTAGCCCATGAAGCAAATATTCAGCACTCATTGACTTAACTAAAATGAATAGAGAAATTTGTTTGAAAATAGCTTCAGCATTCATATCCAGAAATAGTTAAATAAAAAACTGCCTATAAGTAGGGGGGTGCCCAAAGAAGTTTGAAGTACCCCTTATTCAGACGTAAATGATAGATTAGTTGATTCGATCTCAAGCAATTTACTATATGCGTTAATTCAAATATAACTTTATTCCAATTCAGCTTTCGCTGGTAAACCCAGCGATAAAATAGCCGCCATCAGAACAAAAGCAGCGGAAATCCACAAACATCCTACCAGACCATAGCTTTGATAAACCAAGCCCGACAACACTGTCCCTGCAAGGCGACCACCCGCATTGGCCATATAGTAAAAACCTACATTCATTGAAACTTTGTCATTATCTGAATAAGCAAGAATCAGGTACGAGTGTACTGCCGAATTTATCGCAAACGCGACACCGAAAACCAGCAGACCAATAACCACTATCCACGTTACATTGCTGAGATTATCTGCATTAAACGGAGAAAAAGATGAGCTCATCGCCAATGCTATTGCCGCTGGAATTGCGGCAAGCATTAAGGCTAACCATAACGCTGTTCGACCAGTTGGATGATGACCTTTTAGTATCATCGGCGCACTTGCCTGAACAATACCGTATCCAATCACCCACAGCGCCATAAAGCCGCCGATTTTCATAAAGTCCCAATGTAGCACTTCATAAAAAAACACCGGCAAAGCGACAACAAACCAAACATCACGAGAACCAAACAGGAAGAAACGTGCCGCAGACAACCAGTTTATTGCGGCGATATTAGAGAATACCTGAGTAAATTTAGGCTTTGCTTTTGCTTTACCTATTTCATTTGGCAGCATTATCCAGGTGATGACCAAGATGATAAATAATCCACCCGCGAGTATTGCCAAAGCAACACGAAAACCGGCAATTTCAAGCAATAAAGCACCAAGAAAAAAGCCGACGCCTTTGAGCGCGTTTTTAGAGCCCGTTAAAATAGCGACCCATTTAAACAGCTTTGAATTTGTATCTGTACCCGAAGACACGAGTGTTTTCACACTGGCTTTGGCCGACATTTTATTCAAATCTTTGGCGATGCCTGATAACGCTTGCGCTGCCATCACATAAGCTACGGATAACAAAGCGTCGGGCACTGTCAGCATCAGCAACGCTACGACTTGCATTGCCATACCAAGATGCATCGTGACATTTAGCCCTAGGCGAGCCGCCATCCAGCCACCAACCAGATTGGTGACAATGCCAAAGAACTCATAAAACAAAAATAGCATTGCCACTTCAAATGGCGAATAACCGAGCATGTGAAAATACAACACTACCAACATGCGGATTGCGCCATCTGTTAGCGTAAACGCCCAGTACCCTGCCGTAACGACCAGGTAGTTTTTAAGATCAGTATTCATGTTATCTGTAATCTATAAGTACTTTTTTATAAATGACTCGCCACTTTATTCGCTATATCCATCATGCGATTCACATAGCCCCATTCATTGTCATACCAGATTAAAACTTTAAGCTGCCTGCCATCAATAACCATTGTCGAAGGCGCGTCAACAATGCCAGAGCGCGGATCGTTTTTATAATCTACCGATACCAGCGGGCGTACTTCGTAGCCCAAAATACCTTTTAATTCACCTTCTGCCGCTTCTTTGAAATAAGCATTAACTTCTTCTGCGGTAACAGAGCGAGAAGCTTCTATGACAAGATCAGTCAATGATGCGTTTAGCAATGGAACGCGTACCGCCATTCCATTCAATTTGCCTTCAAGTTCGGGGAAAATCTGAATAATGGCTTTTGCAGAACCTGACGTCGTAGGAATAAGAGACTCGCCGCAGGCACGCGCACGACGCAAATCTTTATGGCCTTTATCGATAATGGTCTGCGTATTGGTTATATCGTGAATGGTCGTCATCGAGCCATGAACAATGCCCACTTTTTCATGCAAGACTTTTATCACTGGCGCGAGGCAGTTGGTGGTGCAAGAAGCTGCCGTGATTAAATCATGTTCATTCGGATCATATAAATCATCGTTAACACCATAAACAATATTCAAAGCGCCAGTAACGGGAGCAGCAACAATGACTTTTTTAACACCCTGATCAAAGTAGGCTTGTAATTGCTCTACTGTTTTAAACTTGCCTGTTGCTTCGATGACAATCTCACACCCTGACCAATCGGTATCCGCTATCGCCTGATTGGAGCTATAAGCAATGGTTGATTCATCTATACTGATACTCCCAGCATCGCTACTATCGCATTCTGGCCCCCATATTCCGTGCACCGAATCGAACTTGAGTAAGTGTGCCGAGGTTGCAGCATCACAACTAATTTCGTTGATGTGAACAAAGTTAAAATTTTGATTTTCCCAGCCAGCACGAAGACCAAGACGCCCCATTCTGCCAAAACCATTAATTCCGATGCTTGTTGTCATAGTATTACTCCGTCAATAATGCATATAAAAGTGATACGTAGTATATTCGCCAAAACAGATATATGCATTAACATATATACTATTGTCATAAAAATTTAATAATCGAGACTATTTACGTCAAGAGTTGCAGCTCTTTACACTATTCTTATCTCACTCTTTATTTAACTGAATGTTACACTCTTGCCACTATGATGACTTCACAGATTACTTCACAAATAACTCCGGAAGAATTTACCAAAGCGCTTTCTGATCCTACCCGTCTGCGCGTTTTAATGTTGCTGATTGAAGAAGACGAATTGTGTGTCTGCCAGTTAACAGAGGCACTGAATATGGTGCAACCGAAGATTTCACGACATCTTGCAGTATTACGAGAAAAGAAAATTTTGCTGGATAATCGCAAAGGACTCTGGATTTTTTATCGTTTGCATCCTGAAATGCCGACATGGTGTCATCAAACATTACTCGCCTTGTCTTCAGGCTGTTTTGATAACGAACCCTATAAAGCGGATTTAGCAAAAATCAAAAAGACGCTTTTACCCGATGGCGCTAGTGTTTGCATTTAGAGCTATCGAGAGAAGAAGCACCTGACTCGTCATAAATGTAACTTGTTAGAAAAAACTCGCCCAAAGTAGGGGGGTGGCTTTACCACGTTAATACAGACTAAAACGTACGAATACACAAATATAAGGAGCGGATTTTATGGAGAGTCTGGATGACTTCATCAACGCTAGCGTAGCTGCTGCACATTCTGCAAAACCACTAAAGGCGTTGACAGAATTACTGAAAAAGACAGTAAGTAAGCCAGATTGGTTTGCTGAGATTCTGCCAGTAACAGATGACGATGAAATACTGCTGCATGCGTCAAACGAGCTGACCATCTATTCCATCAAACTAACACCTGGATTACAGTTTCCGCCCCACTCACATGAAATGCCGGTAGTCATTGGTTTTTACGAAGGTTGTGAAACGAATCTGATCTACAAGAAACAGTCAAATGGTGAATTGCTACAAACTGAGCGCATTGATTTTGAAGCACCGTGTGTTGGGCAACTGGATACAGACGTCATTCACTCGATTACCAATTATGGGCAAGCGACTTCACGCGCGATTCACTATTATCTGGGGGATTTGATTAACCAACCCCGAAGCTTATGGAATCCTGAATCTAACGAAAGTATGCTGTTTGATAATTCAAAATATTTTGAATACGCGAAGCCTAATCTGGAATAAATGCCTGATTAGTAGACTAGATTCACCCGATCATCACCCAGGGCTTTTTTCAGTAACTTGATATCTTCGTCTGCCAATGGCGCGCTGACATCAGGCCCAAGGCGCAATTCTGCCTTTTCACTATCCGTTTCGTAGCTAATGAAAACAGGGCACTGACCACCAGCTTCACCATCGTGCGTTTTCGTTGGCAACAACTCATCGAGCTTGTCCAGCAGTCCGTTGGCGGTCTGGCTTTTATCGACACTCAAGGTGAGTCGACGCAAAAAGCTATTTCTCGCACTCTGGATATCGTGCAAGGCCTCGATACGCAAACGTACTGCGCCAGTGGCATAATCGGAATTTAATGAGCCCTCGACAACCAGCACTTCTTCTTTTTTGATCAGATCTTCGTATTGCTCATAGACATTACTGAAGATAAAGATTTCGTAGTAGGAGGTTTTATCATCCAGAGTAACAAAGGCGCGCTTGCCTCTATCTGTAGTTTGAGTACGAATGGCAGAAACCAGACCAACCAGAGTGATTGGTTTTTTTGAATAACGGGTACGCCCGTCGTCTTCCGCCATTTGCTTTAGACTTCGCGAACGAAGCTGCTCAACTTCTTCTTGATACGCATTGATTGGATGACCCGTAATGTACAAACCAATCGCGTCTTTTTCGTAACGAAGTCGAATTTTCTCGTCCCACTCTTCCAGATGCGGCGTCACTTTTTCATCTTGCTCTACGGCTATCGAACCACCAAACAGATCGTTTTGACCGACATCATCATCGCGATGTTGCTGACTGGCGATACGTACGATTTCTGGCAATCCTTCCATCAAACTGCGACGGTTAGTGCCTAATTTGTCAAACGCTCCCGCACGGATCAGAGTTTCTAAAATACGCTTTGAGATCTTTCTTGATTTAACACGCTGGCACATTTCAGCCATCGATTTGAATGGGCCATTTTTATCTCGCTCTTCGATGATCTCAGCGATAGCGCTTTCACCTGCGCCTTTGATAGCACCCAAGCCGAAAATCACATTGCCTTCATCTTCACTGATAAAACGATAATGCGAGCGATTAATATCCGGCGCCACAACATCCAAACCAAATTGCAGACAGTCATCGACGAAAGTCACGACCTTCTCGGTGTTATCCATATCTGCCGACAATACCGCTGCCATAAATGCCGCAGGATAATGCGCTTTAAGCCAAATTGTTTGATACGAAACCAGGGCGTATGCGGCCGAGTGAGATTTGTTGAAACCATACTCGGCGAATAATTCCATCAAGTCGAAAATTTCAGTCGCGTTCGCTGGTTCAACTTCGTTCTTACCCGAACCTTCCATGAAGATTTCGCGCTGTTTCGCCATTTCTTCGGGCTTCTTTTTACCCATCGCACGACGCAGCATGTCGGCACCACCCAGCGAGTAACCAGCCAGTACCTGTGCAATCTGCATTACCTGCTCTTGATATACGATTACACCGTAAGTAGGCTTTAGAATCGGCTCCAGATCAGGGTGTGGGTAAGTAACTTTTTGATCACCCTTTTTACGTGCAACGAAGTCATCTACCATGCCCGATTGCAATGGACCCGGACGATACAACGCCACCAAAGCGATAATATCTTCAAAAACGTCTGGCTGAAGGCGCTTGATAAGCTCCTTCATTCCGTGTGATTCCAGCTGGAATACTGCGGTGGTTTTTGCCGCACGCAATAACTCAAATGAGGCGTGATCGTCGAGTGGAATATCTTCTATGCGAATCGGTGCTTCGCCTTTCTTTTCCTTGAGCGTATTAATACTCTTAACTGCCCAGTCGATGATTGTCAGGTTTCTTAAGCCGAGGAAATCGAACTTAACCAGACCCACCGCTTCAACATCATCTTTATCGAATTGCGAAACAATGCTTCCGCCTTCTTCACAATACAGCGGAGTAAAGTCTACAAGACTGCTAGGCGAGATCAAAACACCACCCGCATGTTTACCCGCGTTTCGGGTTAAACCTTCGAGCTTTAATGCCAGATCCATCAGGGCTTTTACTTCTTCATCCTGTTCGTACAGATCTTTTAAATCTGGCTCTTGATCCATCGCTTTGGTAAGCGTCATCTTCATTTCGAATGGAATCAATTTGGCGATACGATCGACAAAACCATAAGGGTGATTCAGGATTCGACCACAATCACGCACCACCGCTTTTGCTGCCATCGAACCATAGGTGATGATTTGCGATACTTTTTCGCGACCGTATTTTTCGGCCACATATTCAATCGTCTTTTCACGTTTATCCATGCAGAAGTCGATATCGAAATCGGGCATCGAAACACGCTCAGGATTCAAGAAACGTTCGAACAGTAAATCATATAAAAGTGGATCAATATCTGTAATTTTTAATGCATAAGCGACAAGTGAACCCGCACCAGAACCACGACCAGGTCCGACAGGAATATCATTGTCTTTAGACCATTGAATAAAGTCGGCAACGATTAAGAAATAACCGGGGAACCCCATACCATTGATAACGTCTAGCTCAACCTGCAGACGCTCATCATAAGGTTTACGTTTTTCGGCAAACTCTTCGGGGTTATTTAGCACGCTTTCATCAAAGATATGTGGCCAGCGTTCTTCCAGGCCTTTTACTGATTCTTGTGCAAAGAATTCGCCTTCTGTCATTCCCTCAGGAATCGGGAATTCTGGTAAATAGTTTTTACCCAGAGTCAGCTCAACATTACAGCGCTTAGCGATTTCAATGGTGTTTTCCAGCGCTTCGGGAATATCCGAAAACAACTCTTCCATTTCCGCCGCACTACGCAGGTATTGCTGATCGCTATAATGTTTCGGACGCGTCTTGTCGTCCAAGGTATAACCGCTGTTGATACACACACGTGCTTCGTGTGCTTCGAAATCATCCTGAGTCAGAAAACGCGCATCATTGGTCGCGACCACAGGTAGTTCGTTTTCAGCAGCAAGCGCTACGGCAGCATGCAAATACTCATTTTCACCCGCTCTGCCAGTGCGCTGTAATTCCACATAATAGCGATCGGGGAAAACACTTTTCCAATCATTGATAAGCTTCTGCGCCAGCTCTTTATTACCCGCTAGTAGTGCATGCCCCACATCGCCCTGACGACCGCCTGAAAGCATAATAACGCCGTCGCTGGTTTCTTTAATCCAGTCGCGTTGTACACGTGGCACGCCGAGTTTTTGGCCTTCCATATAGGCACGGGAAATCAGCTTCGTAACATTTTTGTAACCCGCATCGTTCTGGCACAGCAGGATCATGTGATAAGTCAAAGTATCGTCTTCTTCATCGACAAGCATCACATCCACGCCGAAGATTGGCTTAATACCAGCCCCACGTGCTGCGCGGTAAAACTTAACCATACCGAACAAGTTATTCTGATCCGTCATCGCCACCGCAGGCATACCGCCCTCTTCCACGACGGGCATCAACTGTTTGATGCGAATGGTACTATCGACTAGTGAATATTCGGTGTGTAAACGAAGATGGACAAAGGACATTAAATAACTATACCAGCAAAAAAAGGGCTATAAGTAGGGGGGTGTGTTTAGGGAGATAGTATATCTAATTTTAAGTAATTTTAGGATATTAAAAATGATACCCCCCTACTTTTAGGCAGTTTTTATTCGAAAAAAACTGAAACAATCAGGGCTTATATGCTTGATAATAATAACAATCATTAGATCAGGTAAGCGCTATGTCCTTGTTGGAAACTGTTAAACAATTTTTTACCCGATTATTTGGCTTAAACGACATCGCGGTTGACTTAAAACCTCTGAGTAATGAGCTGCGAACCTTCCTCTCCCAAAATGTTTCTTTTTACGCTGCCTTGAATGAGACAGAAAAAAGCGTATTTGAACAACGAGCCGGGATGTTTTTACAAACCACTCAAATTATAGGTCACGATGTTGAGGTAACTGAGCAAGATAAGTTACTGGTTGCATCTGCCGCTATCATGCTCGTTTGGCGTTTTCCTGATTGGTATTACGTGAACTTACACACGGTGTCTTTGGTGTCTGGTTCATTTAATGAGCATTCACAATTCGGTCAACCAGATTCGGGTATTCAAGGCATGGTCGGAACTGGTGCAATGAGAGGGCAGATGATTTTAAGCAAGCCCGCTTTGCATTATGGTTTTTCCAACGATCGGGATAAAAAGAATGTGGCGCTGCATGAATTTTCGCATTTACTGGATACTGTCGATGGTGGTCTAGATGGCTTTCCTGAACGCTTATCGGACAATGTGTACTCTGTACCCTGGTTAGATTTAGTTAGAAAAGAAATCGACAAAATTCATCGCAAGCAAAGCAATATCAGAGACTACGGCGGGACAAACCCAATGGAGTTTTTTGCGGTTGCTACAGAATACTTTTTTGAAAGACCCAGTATGTTATGTCGCAAGCACCCTGAGGTTTACGAGACTTTGAAATCTTTCTATCGTCAGGATGTTGCGCCATTGCAAAACAGATTAAACCCAGAAAAAAAGCGCCTTGCCCATGTGGCAGTGGCAAACGCTATAAGCGATGTTGTTACGTTAGCAGTCATTCCTAGTTTGATTGTGTAAGAGCACGGATATCAAAGCGCAAGATTATCTAAATCGATGAGATAACGGAGAGGAGATAAAAAAGTGCCCCAAAGGTGGGGGGTGCCTTTTGAACGTTAATGACTGTTAATTTTCCATGACTTGCCTGAGATAGGCATTTATTGGCGGTTAACTTAATTTTTATTTAACCATACAGTAAATAAAATCAACCAAAACATATTGCAAATCTGTTAAAATATAAAGTCTAAACAAGCATTGTCATGCTTGCTGATACATCGTTTTAAATACTTTTTGAGGATTTTATGGCGATAAAGCCATTAATTTTTAAGTCCCATAACATTGTTCTCTCTATAGACAAAGTTACGCATTTTAACGCCCACATTCTATCGGGTTAGAAATAGATTCATGAATCACAATCGAATCAGCGAGCTTTAAGTACTATTTGAGTACTACCCTAAACGGTTAACATCTTTGAAGAAATTCAATGACTGCTCGCATTTTTACAAAACGAGTATCAAATCTTTGAAGGTAAACTCCATTGTTTTCAGCATTAAGAAAGTCTCTATCTAGCAAGCCCACTTATTCCGATTTTCAATCAAATATACTTGCCGGCTTAACGGTTGGTGTTATTGCGCTGCCGCTTTCTATGGCACTTGCCATAGCCAGTGGTGTACCGCCGCAACATGGTTTGTACACGGCGATTGTTGCCGGTATTGTGATCGCCATTAGTGGTGGCTCTAAGGTTAATATATCTGGTCCTACTGCGGCATTTGTCGTTGTGTTACTTCCTATTGTTCATCAATTTGGTATTGGCGGATTGCTGGTGAGTGGTTTTATGGCGGGTATTATTTTGATACTCATGGGTGTCGGCAAGCTGGGGAAACTGATTGAAATAGTCCCTTATCCCGTTGTCATAGGCTTCACCGCAGGCATTGGTGTCGTAATTGCCACTTTCCAGATCAAAGATTTTTTAGGGCTCGATATAGAAGCGCTGGATGGCGATTATCTGGAAAAGCTTTCTCTCATCATACATGCCTTGCCGAGTGTTGACTGGCAGGAACTATTGATCGGTGGGCTCACTATTACCACCTTATTGTTGTGGCCGCGCTTGCATTCAAAAATTCCGGGGCACTTGGTAGCGTTACTATTAGGGTCTGTGGTTGCTTGGTTACTCAGTCAAATGAGTCAGGATTTTTCAGTAGCGACGATCGGCAGTCGATTTCATTATGATACCAATGGCGTGACTGGCAATGGTATCCCTCCCTTTCTGCCTGCCTTTGACTGGCCCTGGAACTTGGCCGGAGCAGATGGCAAACCAATTGGCATTAGTTTTGAACTGGTTAAGCTACTGCTACCTTCGGCAATCACTATTGCGATTTTAGGGGCGCTTGAATCACTGCTATGCGCCGTTGTGGCGGATGGCATGTCGGGCAAAAAACATAACCCGAATGATGAATTGATTGGTCAGGGTATTGGTAATTTAATTGCACCTTTATTTGGCGGAATTCCTGCCACGGCAGCGATTGCACGTACCACCGCCAATATAAAAGCAGGCGGCACATTGCCCTTATCTTCGGTTGTGCATGGCTTGTTTATTTTAGCTTCGATACTAGCGCTTACACCCTTGCTTGCTTATATCCCAATGGCTTCGATGGCGGCATTATTATTAGTGGTTGCTTGGAACATGAGTGAAGCGAAGCACTTTATTAGAACCATAAAAATCGGCCCTAGAGATGATGTTATCGTGCTGTTGTTATGCTTTATTCTGACCGTGCTGTTTGATATGACGATAGCCGTTGCGGTCGGCATGGGTTTGGCGGCGATGTTATTTATTCGCAGAAGTATTAGCCTGACCAACACTACCCGAGTTGAGAAAAACCATGAAGCGTTTAGAGAACATGGCGAGCTACCAGATAATATTTCAGCCTATGATATTAACGGCCCATTGTTTTTTGGCTCGGCGCAAAAAGCGCTACAGGTTATTTCACAGGTAACGCCGGATGTACGCGTAATTATTCTCGACATGTCCAAAGTCAACTTGCTTGATATGAGCGCCATTATTGCCATGGAATCTATCAAAGACAGTCTTGAGAAGCAGAAAATAGGTTTGGTCATTAATAACTTACAACCGAGAATGATTCTGAAACTACGACGTGCTGGCATCCGATATAAGCCTGGGAGAATTCAATTCTCGAGGACGTTAACGGATGGCGTTTCAATCGCTAAGCAAATGCTTGAGAGCACTGAAGCACACTAACGATCAAAAAGTGCTGATAACGATAAAACCGATGTTTATCGAGACAAAAGTATAGTTATTTAATGCAGCCCCTAAGGGAAGGCATATCCGCATAAATATCATTCATAAGTAGAGGGGTGTCTTTTTTACTTCCAGTAACAGTGTTAACTGTAGTTTGGTGTATTTAAATGTCACCCCCCTACTTTGGGGCATTTATTTTAGGGCATTATTTCTGGGAGATTTATTTATGCCCTTTTTCATTAGTCTTGCGTTAAATAGCTTTCGTTAGCAACCATTCTTTTCTTCAACAGTTCCTCAAAACCATCGACAATTGAATCCTTAACGCTTTGTCTTTCACGCACTAAGGCTGACCACTGTTGCAATACAGGAAAGTCTTTTAGAACATCGACTTGAAAATGCGTTTTGAAAAATTCAGCGCGGATGAAGAAAGGAGCAGAAGCAATATCAACCAATGAAAACGCTTCGCCGTTAAACCAAGGCTCTGCCTGTTTGGCTTTTTGAAACCCTTCTAAATTTTTAATCATTTCTGCAATGACTTTATCCGCATCTTCTTTGGTTTTTGCCATCAATAATTGAAATGTGCCAGAGTAAAGCCCCGAGCTGTATTCTATCCAGGCACGGTTCTTTGCTTTTGTTAATGGGTCCGCAGGGTGAAGCGATGGTGGGTAAACTTCATCAAGGTATTCACTGATGACTGCCGATTCGAATAAAACCTCATCACCAACTTGTAATACAGGCACTTTACCCGTTGGAGAAATTTCTAAAAACCACTCTGGTGGATTATAAACATCAATAAATTCGATATCGTATTCAACGCCTTTTTCCTGCATTAAAATGACACTACGTTGCACAAATGGACATACGTTAAAACTAATAAGACGTGGCTTTGACATAAGTGTGTACCTGTATTTTTAGGTTAAGTATTGATAAGTTAGGAATAATCTGCCGATTATTTTTTCATTGTTAGTTCTGCTGAACCCTGCATTCCAAAGCCTCTTTAACTGGCTTAAAACTTTTGCGGTGTTCGCTTAAAGCGCCATACTTGATCAACGCTTCTCTATGTTGTTTTGTAGGATAACCTTTATGACGAGCAAATCCGTATTCTGGATGCAGAAGATCAAGCTCTGTCATTTCTTTATCACGGGCTACTTTCGCAATAATCGAAGCCGCACTGATAGAGGCAACTTTAGAATCACCTTTGATAATGGTCTCCATCGAGATATCCATATCAATGCCTTTATTGCCATCGATTTTGACGTGGTCAGGCAGAATAGATAGCCCCTCAACAGCGCGTTTCATCGCCAGTAAACTTGCCTGAAGGATATTAATATCATCTATTTCGTCGACTTCTGCTCTGCCTAAAGACCAGCAAAGTGCTTTTTCTCTGATTTCTATATTCAGTTCGTTACGCTTTTTCTCGCTAAGCTTTTTCGAATCGGCGAGGCCTTCTATATGCTTTTTCGGGTCAAGAATAACCGCTGCCGCAACTACTGCTCCGGCTAGAGGACCGCGACCTACTTCATCAACACCTGCTACGAACCTTATACTCAAGAGTTTACTCCTTCGGCTTTTGTGTCTTGCAACAAATTATATATAGCTTGCGCTGCTTTTTTGCTGGCATCTTGTGATAGTTGCTTATGGATTTCATCGAATCGATTCAGCATGTGACTTCTCTGAGCTTCATCTTGCAAAAACTGTTGTTCTACTTCGTGAAAGACCTTATCCGCCGTGATATCTTCCTGTATCAATTCTGGTACCAGAAATTCATTGGCGAGGTTATTTGGCAAAGTATAGTACTTCGACTTAATCATCTTGAATAAACGTATTATTTTAGCCGTAGTAGGCGTAACACGATAAGCCGCCACCATTGGCCTGCCAACCAACATCCCTTCTAATACAGCGGTACCTGAAGCCATTAAAATTTGATCTGCCGCCTGCATCACAAGGCGTGATTGTCCATCGATATAGGTAATCGGCACTTCAGGTGCAATTTCCTGCTTTAAGTTATCGAATTCTTGCTTCACTTTTTCATTGATCAAAGGTGCGACAAATGTCCAATCTGGGTGCTTCTGATAAATCAACTTCAAGCCTTTAAGAAAATCAGGCGCGATTCGTTTTATCTCGCCCATCCTACTCCCGGGGAGAACTGCCAGAATAAATGCATCATTGGCTAAACCTAGTTGCTCTCTGGCAACTATCGGTTCTGCATCAACAGGGATTTCATCAGCCAGTGGATGCCCAGTGAATTCTGCTCTAATACCGTGTTTTTTATAGAAGTCGACTTCGAAAGGGAAAAGGGTGAGCATTAAACTCATCGCATTCACCATTTTCTTTACACGACCCTCACGCCACGCCCAGAAAGATGGGCTTACGTAATGAACCGCTGGAATCCCGGCCTGGTAGAGTTTCTTTTCTATTTTCAGATTGAAGTCTGGCGCGTCGATGCCTACGAATAAATCAGGTGGATTTGCAATCCAGTCCTTTATCAATCCATTGCGTAATTTAGTTAATTCAAGATATCGAGGCAGTACTTCGCTGAATCCCATCAGTGACAATCGATCCATCGCGTACATTGTGGTGCAACCTGCTTGCTGCATTTCCTTACCCGCAATACCTTCGAATGTGGCTTGCGGGTAATGGACTTTGAGTGCTTCTATTAAACGCGCACCTAGAATATCACCGGAAGCCTCGCCGGCTATGATTGCGATCCGCATCAGGACTTAGGATTTAATAATATGCGAAAGTAGACGCTGAACTTTTGTTTCAGCCCGAATAATCGCAAAAGGCGCATAGTTACTCTATACAACGATTTGAGATCATTCGAACTGGAGCAAAAAGACAAGTTATAGTTTTGCATATAATTAATACCCTCAGTCCTTAACGAATAATTCCACGCCCGGCTTGGCTGCGTTGACAAAATTCAGCCATCAACTTGGTGTGAGAATCTTCAGCATTTTCTAACTCGGCAATAGCGTCCGATAATGATAAATTTTTCAGGTAGAGTTTTTTATACGCTTGCTTGAGGTTCGCGCGTTCCTCAGAGCTATAGCCATGACGCTTGAGCCCTTCGTTATTGATTCCACGAGGTATTCCTGGCGCACCTGTTGCCATCACAAAAGGAGGTAAGTCTTTGCCTAACGCTGTTCCCATTCCAGTAAATGAATGCTTACCCACATGACAGAATTGATGTACCAGTGTGAAACCACCCAAAATGGCAAAATCATGAATTGTGACATGACCTGCAAGTGTGGTGTTATTCGCAAAAATAGTGCTATTGCCTACGACGCAATCATGGGCAATATGCACATAGGCCATGATCCAGTTATCATCACCAATCTCGGTATAACCAATATCCTGTGCTGTTCCGCGATTGATGGTACAGCTTTCACGAATCACATTACGATCACCTATGATCAGTGTCGTATTTTCGCCTTTGTATTTTTTATCTTGTGGCTCAGCACCCACAGAAGCAAACTGGAATATTCGATTTTCTTTACCAATGGTCGTAGGGCCTTCGATAACCGCATGCGGACCAATCCATGTGCCACTATCTATTGTAACGCCTGCCCCAATGACGGCGTAAGCGGAAACTTCTACGTCATCGGCTAACTCGGCTGAGGGATCTATTATTGCTGTTGGATGAATGCTCATTACTTTTCTGTTTTCGTTGCTACACATTTAATTTCGGCTGAAGTCACTACAACTCCGTTTACACGTGCTTCTGTTTTATAGATCCACATAGGTCCTTTATGACGGATGATCTCTGCATAAAGTTCCAATTGATCGCCAGGTACAACCTGATGCTTAAATTTGACTTTATCAATGCCTGCCAGAACATACAATAAATCAGGTTGCGGGTCATCACCCATCGTTTTAAAACCTAGCAGACCGGTTGCCTGTGCCATTGCTTCTACAATAAGCACTCCGGGCATTATGGGTTTCTCTGGAAAATGCCCATTAAAAAAGGGTTCGTTAATCGTTACATTTTTAATCGCAGTAATGGATTGCCCAGGTTCAAGTTGCACAACCTTATCGACTAATAGAAAAGGATAACGATGAGCAAGAAACTTTCTAATCTCATTAACATCCATAACGGTTTCTTGTACGCTGCTGTTACTTTCAGTCATGATCAGTTTTACTCGCTTTTTGTCGTTGTTATAGTCAGCTTTTTTTCAAGCTCTTTGATTGTTTTAGCCATCTCATCTAAATGTCTAAATCTGGCAGCATTACGACGCCATTTAGAGTTAGCATCAGATGGTATCCCAGAAGAATACACCCCCCCACTTTTGATCGATTTTATTACCATTGATTTACCAGTGATAACAACATCATCCGCGATTTCTAAATGACCTGATATGGCTGATGCGCCGCCTATTTGACAACGCTTACCAATAGAAGTACTTCCACCTACTACAGTGCCAGCAGCCATAATCGAAAAATCGTCAATGGTAACGTTGTGTCCAATATGTATTTGACAATCTAGTTTGACGCCTTCTCCAATGGTTGTTGCGCCTAACGCAGCTCGGTCGATTGTGCAATTTGCTCCGACTTCTACATCATTTTTAAGGATCACATTTCCAATCTGGGGGATTTTGTACCAGCTTTTACCTTTAGTCGGCGCAAAACCAAATCCATCGGAACCTATGACCGCTCCTGAATGAATGATGCAGTCTCTTCCAATATTAGTATCAGAATACACGGTTACATTGGGATTAATGACTACATTTTCTTGTATATGCGAGCCATCACCGATATAACTACCTGCTCCTATCTGCGTATCTTTTTCTATTGTAACCCCTGACTCTATGATCACATTAGCTGCGATATTCACATCAGCGGCGATTTTAGTATTCTCATGAATGATGGCAGTAGGATGAATAAAGCCTGCTAACTTTTCTTTTGAGTAAATTATTTTGAGTACTTTAGCAAAAGTAAGATACGGATCACTGTTAATGAGCGCATTACCCTCGTATTCTTTTGCCAGTTCTGGCGAAAGAATCACTGCCGATGCATTGCTACTCTCAAGAGCGGATATGTACTTGGGATTACTGACAAAACTAATTTGCCCCTGGCCTGCATCTTGCAAAGATGCAACCGCATTGATTTCAAGAAGTTTATCGCCATTAACCTTTGAGCCTGTCAATTCGGCTAGGCGTTCTAAATTAACCTTCATTTCGGCTTATTTTCCGCAGTACTTCGAGCTTGTGTACCATCCAGTTTATTCTTTAAATACTCTAGTACCAAAGGAGTGATATCGACTGATTGGCTCGCAGAAACATAATCCTGCAACACGATATCTATATTTTGCTGAATTCTGACTTCATCAATAGCTTTGAATACTTCTTTTTGGACATCATCTAAGGCGGAATCACGAGCGAAACGAAGTTCTTCTCTAAAGTCCTGAAGTGACCGGCTACGGATACGTTTTCTAGAGCGGAGTTCTTGTTCTTTTTGACGCTGCAGATTCAGATTTTTTTTGGATTTCTTTATTTTCTCTAGCTCAATTTCTAACTTATTCAATTCATCGAGCTCTAAAGCCAGCTTTTGTTCTTGAGGAGAAAATTTACTTTTCAATTGGGCACTCGCCACTTCTGACTGAGGTGCTTTTTCCATTAAGAAAGTAACATTGACAACGCCTACCGATACAAATTCTTTCGCAAACAAATTGCTACCAACAAACAGTTGCGCACAAAAAACAAAGGCAATAAACGCCAAGCGTTTACTGCCTTTATTGATTCTATATATAAGCTTATCTCTTAACATGAGACGAATTGTACTAGGTGTGCATTGTTTTTTACAGAGTAACTCTCATTATTCGTTACTCTGTAAACCAATATGCATCTTACAATGTTGAAATTGTCCTAGCACATGCTCAAAATTTGTTAGAAGCTTGCACCAATTGAGAATTGAATTTCTTGTTCATCATCTCCGTCTTTTGCATTAAGAGGTTTTGCATAACTTAAAGTAAATGGACCTAGTGGAGACATCCATGTAGCAGCTAAACCAGCAGAATAACGAATATCATCGACTTCAAATGCGTCGTAGTCAGTGTACACATTACCTGCATCAACAAACGCACTCATACGTAAACCTTTCACATCTGAAGCAAAAGGTACTGGAAATTGAAGTTCTGCTCTTGCATCTACAGCAAAAGAACCACCCATTGGGTCATCATTCGAGTCACGTGGTCCTAAACTATTATTTTCGAACCCGCGAACTGTACTGATACCACCTGAGTAGAACCTTTCAAAGAAAGGTAGTTCAGAAGAGTCACCATAACCGTCACCCGTTTGAATACCACCTTTTATTGCAAAAGTAATATTCTCACTCACAGGGAAATACGATGAGCCACGGTATCTTAACTTGTAGTATTCGAGATCACTTCCTGGCAAACCAACTTCAAGCGAAATATTGTGTCTTACACCTGTAGTAGGGAACAAGAAACGATCACGAGTATCATGAATATAGCTCAACTTACCTAGAATATTGTCGTAGCTATCACCGTTTTTCGCAATAAAATCAGTAACGTGATCAGGTGAAGAATCGGTTGTTTCTATCTCTCTATGCTCACCACCGATACTGAAACGTAATGAGTTTTCTTCAGTAAGTGGAATGGTGTAGTTTATATCTGCACCAAAGGTTTTACTGGTGTAGTCTGAGATATCATCTTCGTCTGCATCATCTTCTTCTAGATACACGTTAAAACCACGACCTACACCATCAACTGTATGGTAAGGATTGTTATAACTTAGACGGAAATTCTTGGTTGAGTCACTCTTAGAGCCTGCAACAGAAAGACTCTTGCCGGTACCCATAAAGTTGTTTTGTGATACACCAATATTAAATAGCAAACCATTGCTCTGAGAATAACCCAAACCTGCATTAAATTGATTTGAAGATTGCTCACTGATGATTACATCTAAATCAACCTGATCACTTCTACCAGCAACAGGCGATGTATTGATTTTTACGCTTTCAACATAAGGCAAACGCTGAAGTCGCACTTTTGATCGATCTACTTTTTCTTTAGACAAGAAAGAGCTTTCTAACTGGCGCATCTCACGACGGAAAACTTCATCCTTAGTACGGAAATTACCGCGGATATTAATTCTTCTAACGTATGTGCGCTGACCTTTCTCGGCCTGGAAAACCAGGTTAACACGCTTATTTACTTTATCAACTTGTGGTAAAACACCAATTCTTGAGAAAGCAAAGCCATCTTCACCCATTCTCTTTTTCAGATTATTACGGGTTTCGGCGAGTTTTGTTTGTGAGAATACCTGACCTTCTTTTAATGAGGTCAATTTACTCAATTCTTTGCTACTGATACCTGAGTTACCAGCCACATTGACTTTACCAATTCGATATTGGTCGCCTTCATTGATATTAATATTTACGAAAACTGCGCTTTTATCTTTAGAAAGTGAAACCTGAGTAGATACAATTTCAAAATTCAAATAACCACGGTCACGATAAAAAGACGTTAATGTATCAATATCACCCACTAGCTTTTCTTTAGCGTATTTATCTTTAGAGCTAAATAAGGCGAACTTACTTTTTGGGCCAGATTCTAATAACTTGGTTAAAGTAGCTTCAGAATATGCTTTATTACCGCTGATTTTAATGCGCTTGATTTTAGCGACAGCACCTTCAGTCACTTTTATTTTAACCGCGACTCTGTTTCTCGGTAATTTTTCTATATTCGTTGCAACATCCGCTCCGTAATTTCCACGAGCAAGATATTGTTGCTTTATTTCATGTTGAATGCGATTAAGCGCAGATTTGTCTAAAGGTCTTCCTTTTGCAACTCCGGCTTGCTTTAAAGCAGCTAGTAAGGCGTCATCTTTAATTGCGTTATTGCCTGTTACAGTGATATCACCAACAGCAGGACGCTCATGCACTTTCACTAAAAGCACATTACCTCTTCGACTGACTTTTACATCATCAAAGAAACCTGTTTTATAAAGAGAACGTACAAGATCAGCAGTCATTCTGTCATCGAATTTTTCACCAACCCGGACAGGAACATTACTTAAAACAGTCCCAGCTGCTATTCTTTCTAAGCCACTTACTTGAACATCGTTAAGAACGAAACTATCAGCCCATGCACCATGACTTATTGCAAATAAACAGCCCGCCAATGAGGCTTGAAGTACCTGTTTTTTCATATTATTAACCCTAATCTTATTTTAATCGGTCTATTTATAATTCGTTTTATAATTAGTTTATAAGTCTACCAATATCATTATATATAGCCACTACCATTAGAACACCTACCACACTCATCCCTATGCGCATTCCAATAGCTTCTACCCGTTCTGAAACTGGACTTCCCTTGACCAGTTCGATGATGTAATAAAGCAAGTGACCACCATCTAACATAGGTATAGGCAATAAATTTAGCACCCCAAGACTTAAACTTACAATAGCTAATAGTGTCAGAAAGGCAGAAAATCCGATTAACGCGCTTTTTCCCGCATAATTGGCTATGGTAATCGGACCAGAGATGTTTTTAAGTGACGCTTCACCCGTGATCAGGCGCCCCATCACTTTTAATGTCATTATCGACATATCCCAGGTTTCTACAACCCCGGATTGCAAAGCTTCAAAGAAAGGCGCTTCTCTAATAAAGAACAGGTCGTTTACTTCTTTCTCATCAAATTCTCGAGCAAGACCTACACCAATCAAAGCACGCTGTTGTCCTTCGATTTCTGTTAACTTAGGCGTAAGGACTAGAGTCTTCTGTTCCCCTTGCCTATCTATCAGTAACTCTACTGGTTTATCAGCATGCCCACTAATGTACTTAGAAAAATATTCAGTAGAAACAACTGGATTACCATCAACCGTAATCACTTTGTCTTTTACCATTAAACCAGCCTGCTCTGCAGGCTTACCTGGAACAACCGTATTTATAATGGTTGCGTGCGGAGGCTGCCAAAATCCCATGCCAGTTTTAGCAAAGTAGTCTCCTTCATCCTCTAGCAACAAAATATCACTTAAGTCCAGGTCTCTTGTAGCCGTACTTCCTGACTCTGTTTTTACATGAACCTTTAATTGAGGGTTCTTCAGGTATTCATTCAATAAGGTTAAACGAACCTGACGCATAGAATCAGTTTGTATATCGTTTATTCCTGTGATTAGATCTTTTTTCTCAAACCCAGATTGTGCGGCAGGGGTACTTGCCTGTATATCACCAACATACGGCTTAACAGACTCAATACCCATCATTTGAATTGCAGCAAATGCGGCAATAGCAAAAAAGAAATTAAACATAGGGCCAGCGAGAACGACTAAAAAACGCTTCCAGACAGGCTGAGTGTTAAAAGCGCGATGCTTTTCTTCTTTAGCCACATCACCTTCTCTCTCATCGAGCATTTTCACATAGCCGCCCATGGGTATTGCAGCTAAAACATACTCTGTTTTATCTTTATCTTTGGATTTGTAAGTCCAGATTGGTTTACCAAAGCCGATGGCAAAACGAATAATTTTGATTCCTAGTTTTCGTGCAACCCAGAAATGTCCGAATTCATGTATCCCTACAAGGATAGCGATAGCAACAAGGAAAGATAAAGCCGAAATTAATATTGTCATAGTTTGTAAACTTAATTCTGTAGAAAAATTATGTAAGGTTAGTCAGTAAAAAAATAGGATAAGTTTCAAGAAAAACATAACTAAAAGGTTTAATTATTTTTTTATTGCAACCCTTTGATGTAGCTCTTTGCATGTTTTCGACTGACTAAATCTTGATCAAGTATATCATTTAAATTAGTTGGTGTCCCCGATGAAGCCTGTTCCAGTGCGTTTTCTATGATGGGCGGTATATCTGTGAATCTGACTTTATTATCCAGAAAAGCCTCAACCGCAATTTCATTCGCTGCATTTAAAGCGATTGTCGCATAGCCACCTGCATGATGTGCATCATAAGCCAATTGCAAACAACGATATCGTTCAAAATCAGGTTTTTCAAAATTCAACTGAGCAACATCGAATATATCCAACTGCTCTACGCCCGATTCAATTCTCTCTGGATAACCCAGTGCATAGGCAATGGGGGTGCGCATATCTGGATTTCCAAGCTGGGCAATCACAGACCCATCATTGTATGAAACCATGGAATGTATCGTGCTTTCTGGATGAATAACCACTTGAATTTGATCTTCTTTAACATCAAACAGCCAGCAAGTCTCAATGACTTCCAGACCTTTATTCATCATTGTTGCCGAGTCTACGGATATTTTTCTTCCCATTACCCAGTTAGGGTGAGCAACAGCTTGTTCAGGCGTTACGCTAACCAGAGATTCTAGTGTTTTCTGACGAAACGGCCCCCCAGACCCTGTTAACAATATCTTAGTAACGCCGGATTTTGCGTGCAAACCATTTACCAGAGGAGGCATTGATTGAAAAATAGCATTATGCTCGCTATCTATAGGCAGCAACTCTGCGCCATATTTATGCACAGTATCCATAAACAAAGCGCCTGACATCACTAAAGACTCTTTATTCGCGAGCATAATGCGTTTGCCCGCTTTTGCAGCAGCCAAATTAGGCAATAACCCAGCAGCGCCTACAATTGCTGCCATAACATAATCAACTTCATCTAGCGCTGAAACAACTTCTAAAGAATCTTTACCTGCTAAAACTTTAGTGGAAATACCTGCAGTCGCAAGACGCTTATGCAAGAGCTCAGCTTTCTCTTCATTAACCATGACAGCATAAAGCGGCTGATATTCTATGCACTGTTTCTCTAAATCATCGGTACTTTCGTTAGCAGTAAGAGCAATGACTTGATAATCATCTGAATGTCTTGAGATAACATCTAAAGTATTTACGCCAATAGTTCCTGTAGACCCTAAAATACAAATTCCTTTTTTAGAATTCATACTTGAATTGCGCCCCAGAAAATCCCCATGGCAAATATCGGAAGTGCAGCGAGCAGACCATCGACCCTGTCTAGAATACCGCCGTGCCCCGGAAGAATATTCCCCGAATCTTTTAGCCCCACTTCTCGCTTCATTAGACTTTCAAACAAATCGCCAGCGACCGACATAACTGCCACGACCATTGAGAGCAAGATAAAATATACCCAGTCTTGAACAGGCAATTCAAAATACCATGCACCAAAAATAGATAAAGTTGTAGCACCTAAGAGCCCTCCCAACATACCTTCTCTGGTTTTCCCCGGACTTAGCTCAGGAGCGAGTTTATTTTTACCAAATGCTTTTCCTGCGAAATACGCACCACTATCTGCCATAGCTACCAATGCTATGAGATAGATAACCAAAGATGGATGAAGCTGGTGCAAGCTTATTAATGCGACCCAGGCAGGAATCAGCACAAAGAACGCAGCAACCCTTAATAACCATTTATTTTCTTTGTAGAGAGTCGTTCCTTGCTCATAAATAGCCAGAAGAACCAGCACAAAGGCCCACCAAACAAGACCAAGCACCATGGCTAACCAACGGAAGTCACTCCAGCGATAGAGGAGATAAGACAGTAATAACAACCAAGCCACATACAAACCACGATGAAAATTCTCTAAAGAGACTAAACGCGACCATTCCCAACCACTGATACTGACAAAAACCAACAACCCTACCACTGCAAACCAAACATTTGGTAACAGTAATACACATACAAAAACTGCAGCAATTAATACAAAGGCAGTAATAAGTCGTTGCTTAAGCACTGAATCCATTATTTAACCTCATCAATCTAATCATTTTTTTCAGAGACACTTTTATCAGCACTATTTTTTTCTGCAATCACTTGTTCGCTTGTTTTACCAAAACGTCTCTGTCGAGAGGAATAATCTTCTATCGCTAAATTTAACTCATTTGCATCAAAGTCTGGCCATAAGACATCTGTAAAATAGAGTTCTGTATAAGCCATTTGCCATATCAAAAAATTACTAATGCGTTTTTCACCACCGGTTCTGATAAATAAGTCAGGGTCTGGAATTCCATACGTAGATATATTTTCACAGACATCGTCTTCGGTAATTTCGTCAATCTTTAGATCTTTATCAACAACCTTCTGAGCAATTGATTTAGTCGCCTGAGTCACATCCCAACGACCACCATAATTAGCAGCAACGATCAGTTTCAAGCCATCACTATCAGCAGTGAGTTGCTCGACCTGCTTAATTTTTTTCTGTAATTTTTCAGAAAACTGCTCGAGATCGCCAACAATCTGGAGTTTCACATTATTTCTGGCCAAGGCTTTTGCTTCGCGCTCCAATGCCAGCATAAACAAAGACATTAAATTTGAAATTTCTTCTTCCGGGCGCTTCCAGTTTTCACTACTAAAAGCAAATAAGCTCAGACACTCAACCTTTAATTCAGCACACGCTTTTACAATATCACGAACCGCTTCCACACCTTTTTTATGACCCATAAAACGTGGTCGATGCTTTGCTCTTGCCCAGCGGCCATTACCATCCATGACAATGGCAATGTGGCGAGGAATTGTTAATTGATCAGTCATATCAAGGAAATGAAGGTACTAAACCTTCATCAAGTCTTCTTCTTTGATAGCAACCACATCATCAATTTCTTTAACGTACTTATCTGTCAATTTTTGAATTTCTTCCTGACCTCTTCTTTCTTCATCTTCAGATATTTCTTTTTCTTTTTCTAACATCTTAAAATCAGAATTTGCGTCACGACGAATATTACGAACAGCAATTTTACCGTTTTCACCTTCACCCTTAACAACTTTAACCAAGTCACGACGACGCTCTTCTGTTAGCTGAGGCATAGGAATACGAATTACAGTACCTGCTGAATTCGGGTTCAAACCCAAATCAGAATTCATTATAGCTTTTTCAACAGCCTGTACCATTGGACGCTCCCAAGGCGTTACTGTTAATGTACGCGCATCTTCAACACCAATGCTTGCCACCTGACTTAATGGTGTGTCGCTTCCATAATAATCAACCATGATATGCTCAAGAAGACTTGGATGAGCACGCCCGGTTCTAACCTTCGCCAGCTCGCCTCTTAAAGAATCAATACTCTTTTTCATTCTTGTTTCAGCATCTTTGATAATGTCATTAATCATGTTCAGTCCCTACTTGTTCTTTTATCTTCTAATATTTACGATATTTTCTTTTATATTTAAACGCCGTTATTCAGGTATTACAAGTGTGCCAGAGACTTTATCTCCATTCACAATCTTATCCAACGCACCTGTTTCAAACATATTAAACACACATAACGGCATTTTATTCTCTCTACATAATACCATTGCGGTTAGATCCATTACACCTAACTCTTTAGCGATTGCTTCATCAAAACCCAGTTGATCATAGCGTTTCGCATCTGGATTCTTCATCGGATCAGAATCGTAGATACCATCAACCTTAGTCGCTTTTAGCAACAAATCAGCTTCAATCTCAATTGCGCGTAAGCTCGCAGCAGTATCCGTAGTGAAATATGGATTACCCGTTCCTGCAGCGAAAATTACCACTTCACCTTCAGATAAAAACTCACGCGCTTTAAGCGCAGAATACTCTTCACCCAGCTGATCTATCTTTAGCGCAGACATAACACGGCAATTTACACCCTGCTTTTTGATTGCATCCTGCATAGCCAGAGCATTCATTACTGTAGCCAGCATTCCCATCTGATCAGCACTTACACGATCTATTCCACCTTGTGCAAGACCTGCGCCTCTAAAAATGTTACCACCGCCGATAACTAACGCTACCTGTGTACCAGATTGCTGCTGTTTCACAACTTCTGTAGCCGTTTGAGCCAGCACATCGGAATCTATTCCGAATTCATATTGACCCATAAGAGCTTCGCCACTCAGCTTTAGTAAGATTCTTTTATAGTTTTGGTTCATAGTAGCTCAGCTCCTTTTAATTTTTGCATAGACTACACAATTATATGAATAGTTACCATGATGTATTTCTGCACAATTTGTGCAAAAAACGCCTGATAAAATTAGTTTAGTATTTAAGACTTATTTATTAACAATCACTTTCGTATTAGAAAAACAGACGACACCAACTAAACAGGGACTCAAACCTTAAAGACTCGACAAAAAAATCCCTAGTCACCCCCCCTACTTTGAGGCACTTTTTCTAATAATTAACCATAATCAGAAAAAAGCTGTTTAAATACATAAATCTTAGGCAAAAAAAAGGAGCGTAAACGCTCCTTTTCCAACTAATGAAACATTAGTTTAGCTTCCTTTCACCTGCGCCATAACTTCTGCCGCAAAATCTTCCTGTTTTTTCTCTATGCCTTCGCCCACTTCGTAGCGAACAAATGCAGTAACTTCTGCGCCGGCAGCTTTTAATAATTGACCAACTGTTTGATCTGGGTCTTTTACAAATGGCTGACCAACTAAAGTTATTTCAGCCAGATACTTACGCATACGACCTTCAACCATCTTCTCGATGATTTCCATTGGCTTACCACTTCCTTCTGCTTGAGCGATAAGAATCTCTTTCTCTTTCTCAAGCGTTTCAGCAGGAACTTCTTTCTCTGAAACACAAACTGGACGACTTGCTGCGATATGCATAGCAACGTCTTTACCAAGCGCTTCGTCACCACCAGTCATTGCTACTGCAACACCGATACGAACACCGTGGCTGTATGCATATACCTGGCCAGCGTCTGAAGTAAGTACTTCAAAACGACGAACTTGCATATTCTCGCCAATTTTAGCAACTAGGTTTGCACGTACTTCTTCAACAGTCTCGCCTGAATCCAATGGCATTGCAGACAATGCTTCAATATCAGCTGGCTTATCAGCAAGTACACGCGCACCAACTGCATTAGAGAAGTTTACAAAATTCTCATCTTTAGCAACAAAATCAGTTTCACAGTTAACTTCTACGATAGAGCCTTCTTTACCATCTTCAGATACTGTTATTACAACCGTACCATCAGCAGCAACGCGACCTGCTTTTTTGTCAGCTTTAGCCGCACCTGATTTACGCATCAAGTCGATTGCAGCTTCCATATCGCCACCTGTTTCGGTAAGCATTTTCTTGCACTCCATCATGCCAGCGCCAGTGCGCTCACGGAGTTCTTTAACCATTGTAGCTGTAATAGCCATGTCTATTTCCTCAGAAATTAAATAGGGGAAATGCATTCACTTCTGAAACATTCCCCCTAAAATCTAAATTTAAACGTATTGAATGTTATCGAGGGGCTTAAAGGCCACCCATAAGCTCATCTTGTAAAGTCTTAAGCTCGTCCCACTTACCGTCAGCAGCTAATTGTGCTTGTTGAGGCCAAGTTTTAGGCTCTTTAGACTTTAATGTAGCTACAGTATCAAGGATCGCTTTAATTGCATCGCGTTCCATACCTGCTAATTGAGCATAAGTAGTAACACCTGCTTCGCCTAGAACTTCAGCAATCTTTGGACCGATTCCTTCAATTTTCTTTAGGTCATCTGCTTCAGCAGCAGCTTTAGGTGCTTCTTCTTTAGCTGGCGCTTCTTCTTTCGCAGCAGCAGGAGCTTCTTTCTTTGTAACTTTTGCAGCAGGAGCAGCTGGCTTATCAGCAGCTTTAGCTTTAGGAGCTGGCGCAGCAGCTGCCATTTCTTCAGCATTAGTTGCAGCAGCTAAATGACCTTCAACAACTGAATCAGCAATAGCAGAAGTGTAAAGCTGGATTGCGCGAATCGCGTCATCATTTCCAGGGATTACATAATCAATGTTAGCAGCAGTATTATTAGTATCAACAACACCGATCACTGGAATTCCAAGTGTCTTTGCTTCTTTAACAGCGATGCTTTCATGACCTACGTCGATAATGAAAAGCGCATCAGGCAATGAACGCATGTCTTTAATTCCACCAAGACCTTTGTTTAACTTCTCGTATTCACGAGAAAGCATTAATGCTTCTTTTTTACCACCGCGATTGATTGTTCCGTCAGCTTCCATCTTTTCGATTTCTTGCATACGACGAACAGATTGCTTAACAGTCTTGTAGTTTGTAAGCATTCCGCCTAACCAACGTTGGTCAACGAAAGGCATTTTACAACGAGTTGCTTCTTCACGAATTGCAGTTTGTGCTGCACGCTTAGTACCAACGAACATTACCTTGCCACCTTTTGCAGCGATATTGCCAGCAAAGTTCAACGCGTCGTTAAATAACGGCAACGTCTTTTCAAGGTTAATGATATGAATTTTATTTCGGTCACCAAAAATATAAGGTGCCATTTTAGGGTTCCAGTAGCGGGTTTGATGTCCGAAATGAACACCAGCTTCCAGCATTTGGCGCATAGTAACTTTAGCCATAATAATATCCTCTTGGGTTAGGCCTCCACATATCCAATATAACAACCTGAAGACTTAAACATTTAAGCCACAAGCACCCTGCTATATCTTGGTGATATGTGTGTGAATTTGAAATAAAAAGGCACTACCCTCGATATTCCATTGAATTTCGCGAAAATCTACTCATAAATCTAGCAAATTCTGCGCGGCGCACTTTATATCATAAACAGATACTTCTCACAACTGTTTCACTCTCATTAAAAAAGTAGCATAATCCGCGTTTACCTCACTTACTAGATTATTACTAAAGGTTATTATGGCAATTCAGATCAAATCACCCGAGCAAATAGAAAAAATGCGTGTTGCCGGTCGTCTCGCGGCTGACGTATTAGATATGATTGGGCCTTACGTTGTACCGGGCGTAACTACTGAAGAGCTAGACAGGATCTGCCATGACTATATCGTTAACGAGCAGCAGGCCATCCCAGCACCTTTAAATTATCATGGCTTTCCAAAATCAATCTGTACGTCTGTCAATTATCAAGTGTGCCATGGAATCCCTAGTGACAAAAAACTAAAGAAAGGCGATATCATTAATATAGATATCACTGTTATAAAAGATGGCTTCCACGGTGATACCAGCAAGATGTTTTATGCAGGAGAACCTAATGTTGCAACCAAACGTCTTTGTGACGTTGCTCAAAAAGCACTTTATATCGGTATCGACATGGTTAGACCAGGTATTAAACTAGGTGACATTGGCCACGCTATCCAAACCTATTCAGAAGCACAGCATTATTCTATCGTGCGCGAATACTGCGGACATGGCATTGGCGAAGTGTTTCATGAAGAACCTCAGGTACTTCACTACGGCAAACCAGACACAGGCGTGACCTTGGAAGAAGGCATGACTTTCACCATCGAACCGATGGTTAACCAAGGTAAGCGTCATATAAAAACACTGCCTGATAACTGGACAGTAATAACCAAAGACCACAAACTATCTGCACAGTGGGAGCACACGCTTAACGTAACATCAGACGGCGTAGAAATACTCACTTTACGTGACGAAGAAAAAAACTGGCGCGATCTTTTACCGCGCTAGTTGAACACCAATAGCCACAAAACGACCGTTCAGACCGTAAAATAGCCCTCAAAGCCGCTATACTTGACTAAAAACCTTATTTGTTATAAGTTAATATTTGAGTGCAATGTATTTTTCAAGAAACCACTTAAATAAATAAAATTTAAGTGCGTAAACCTCATGAAACATTGCTTATGCTTACACCCGTTAGGGGTGTCGTGATGCCTTCAATTAAGTCATTTTAAAAATGATGTTAATGCAAGAACAATGGGGACTGGCATCCAATAATTTCTAATGTAAATTTCCAGAGCGAAATAATCATTCAAACTAACTAAGCCGTTATTTTTATTAACAAATACCATATAACATCAGCTATAGAGTAATACCTGCATTTCAAGCAGGGGGGACAAAACTTGTCATTTTCAGACTTTAATTTAAATAAAGACTTCATAAAATCGATTGAAGAGTCGGGCTATAAATCGCCGACAGAACTTCAAACACAACTGATTCCTTTAGTTGCAGAACGAAAAAGTGCGCTCATCTGGAGCCAATCCGCATCAGGTAAAACAGGTGCTTTCTTGATTCCTGCAATGAATTATATTCTTGAAAATCCAGCTCCTGAAAAACGTGGCGCGCGTGTATTGATTTTAACTTCACGCCGTGATCGCGTAAGCCAAATCAATTACACCATTAAACGTTTGAGCAATGACCTTGTGATGCGCTTTGGCTTTATCGTCAGCGGTCGTCCTTATCAAACGCAAATGCGTCTAATGCGACGTCCTTTGGATATCATGATTGCCACACCAGGTCGTCTAAATGATTTAATGAACAATGGTAAAGCTGACTTTTCTCAACTTGAAATGTTAATCATTGATGATCTATCCAGTATTTATAAGAAAAATCTTCAAGGTCTGGTAGAAAATATACTACAACAAGCTGGTCCAGACTGCTCCTCAATTACCTTTGTAAGAGGTGATGAAGAAATCACCCCTTACGCCACCGGCCTTTTCCCCGACGCGGTTCAAATTACTGTCGATGAGGAAGAAGAAGAGGAAGAACAAGACTCAACGAATGAGGTTGCGCAACAAGCAAAACACCCTCAACAAAAAACCGAAACAAACACTTCAGAAGATAACAACAAGAATACAAATAAAAACGTGAATAATAATACTAATACAAACAACAACACTGAAAACGTCAAAAAAGTAGACATAAAATCCGTCATGCCGCAAAAAGTCCATATTGCAGACGACTACACGCATAAAATTGCGATGATGGATTATCTCATGGACGAATTTTCAGGTGAGTCGACACTCATATACACAGCAACCAATAAAGCAGCTAAAACCTTACAAGAAAATTTAGCAAATCATGGACATACTGCCGAGTTAATCAATGAACTTAATGCAGAAGAGTTCGATGAGTGCGACATCCTGATTTATAGTGATCAGGACAATAACTCATTCAGCAATGAAGAACTTCAAACTGCAGACACTAACATCATCAATTTTGACCTGCCACACAAGACTGAGAACTACCTGAAAAGGCTAGAACATCACAATCAAGACAGAGAAAAACCAACATTACTGATTATTGATGGTTACAACTTTAACGAATTAAAACATCTTGAAAAGACCTTCGGAGAAAAGCTTCCACAAGCGAACATTCCGGGATTGGAACCGCTAAAACCATTTGTAAATTTGAGCAAACCAAAGCCAAAAGCGAAAGCAAATAATCGACCAAACCAGCCTAAAAGGAATCAAAACGGCAAAAAGAACATCAAGGCTAAAAACCCAAAGAATAATACGAGACCTGCTAAGCCAGGCGCAAAACCAAAAGCCAATAACAATAACAATAACAATAACAATAACAACAATACGCAAAAGGCCGCAGATGGCGCATCACGCCGCCAACACAAAGGTCCATTTGGCAGATTAAATGGTGGAACGCACAGAAAAAACAACGGTAAAAAAGTGGGTGTTAGCAGAGTCGGCACCGATGCACCTAAAGATAGTGGTAGAGGCTGGCAATCCGACTTTGCGGAACCAAAGGAAAGATCAGCCGACAAAGACAAGCCAGCTGTAGCTATTCGCTATAGTAAAAAACGCTCATTGAGTGTTAAGAGACCAAAAGAAATCGAATCACCTGATCCCGATTAAGCTCAAAGCTCTAAACAACAAAGCTCCAATCCACTATCAAACATCACAAAAAAGTCCCCCTAAGTAGGGGGGTGGCTTTTAAAGATTCCGCGTCATCCACAGATCCACTTTGCCCCACAACCACTCTTTAAATCGTTGAATTTTAGAGCGATTCACCCAAAGCTTATAATGTATTTCTTCACAATTCTCGAAGTCGTCTTCCAGAACTTTACGTGCAATCTCTGCACTTTGTTTACTCCGAACTTCCAGATTAGCTTCCAGATTCCAACGAAAATTCCAGCGATCCACATTTGAAGAACCGATCGTATACCAATCATCGACTAACACCATTTTAGTATGCGTAAAACGTCCCTGGTATTCGTAAATTCGCACTCCAAAGCGTAGCAATCTCGCATAATATCGTCTGCTGGCGTAACGCACAGATGGATGATCTGTAACAGGTCCCGGCAGCAATAAACGCACGTCATTGCCTCTTAGTGCAGCACGTCGCAGTGCTTTCCTGACTTTTCTCGAGGGGATAAAATAGGCGGAAGCAAACCAGACGCGGCTCTGGCATTTATTCATGCGGTTAAGTAGCACACGTTTAATTTCTAATTTTTCACCACCGCTGGTATAGGACAAACGTCCCAAAATGTCATTATCAATCGAGCCTGGTTCTATTGCTGCCGGGACAGGCTGGCCCGACCATTGACTAAACATATCGAGAAACAAGGTATGCCAATCAGAAATCACCTTTCCTTTAATATCAACAACGGTTTCACGCCAGGCGTTATCGCCATAAAAATGATCTGTAATACCTGCGCCACCGACAAACACACTCTCGCCATCGATAATCAGATACTTTCGATGGGTTCGTTTTAAATTATTTTTTAGTCCTTTGAGCGTTTTGAAACTGAGCGGATTATAAAAAGCCAACTGCACACCAGAAGATGTAAGTCGCTCTCTATCCTTCGAAGACAATGCCTTAGCGCCATAACCATCAACAAGCAACTGTACACAGACGCCTCTTAGTGCCGCGTTAGAAAAAGCGTTGATGAATTTATTTGCCACTTCCCCTGATTCAAATAAATACATCTCCATCAACACATAGTTTTCTGCCTTTTCTATGGCTTTCAACATAGCAGGAAAAAACTGCTCACCATCGATGAGGAATTCAATAGAATGTCCTTCACGCCATGGAAAAGTCTCTTGTGAGTGCTTGTGCTTCATTAACTTAAGCTGACATATTCATGAAAAAATGCTCTGATCTTAACCTGTATTGAATGCGACTCATATAGATACCTATTGAATAACTGTAGTCCAGCCCAACTATAGTTTAAAAGCCACAATAACAATTTAAGCGCATTCTAGAAAATAACCTTTACAAACTGGCCAACTTTTTCAATAACAGAGTTTACGCACTACACGGTAACAATTTCATGTTCGATTTGATTAGAAAATTTAAAGAAGAATTTATCCTGCGAAAACATTTAGTTGATGATGCTTTGTGGCTTAAGGCAATCAATAAAATTCAAATTTTAAAATCATTAAAACCCAGAGAGTTAGCGCGATTAAAAAGGCTCAGCAGTCTATTTATTTACGAAAAAACCTTCACTGGCATTCGTGGGTTTGTCGTCGATGATGAAAAAAAGCTGATGATCGCTGCACAGGCCTGCCTTCCTATTTTAAACCTCAATATGAGCTATTATGATGGCTGGATAGAAATCGTCGTCTACCCTGATAACTTTGTGGTATATCGAAACGTCACCGATAATTTCGGGCTAGTTCACGAAACCAGTTCTGCGTTAAGTGGCGAAGCCTGGTCCAGAGGGCCAGTAATACTGGCATGGACTGACGTCGAACGCGACAGCTTACATAATCACCCCGGGCATAATGTTGTGATTCATGAATTTACGCACAAACTGGATATGCTCAATGGTCGTGCCAATGGTATGCCACCATTGCATCCGAAAATGCACCGCAAGCAATGGACCGATTCACTCAGCCACGCTTACGATATTCTGGTGAATCAAATAGAAAATTTCGAGCCAACAACAATCAACGAATACGCTGCGACCAATCCCGCTGAGTTTTTTGCCGTGATCAGTGAATACTTTTTTACTGCGCCTGAAATTCTCTTTGAATATTGTGCAGAGGTCTATAAGCAATTGGTGCTGTTTTATAAGCAGGATTATTTAAAATTAGATAAGTACTAAAAAGTGCCCATAAGTGGCGGGGTGACCTATAACTGAGACTATATCTAACCCTACAACAATAATTGGGATTAGTCAGTCAACGTTTTAATCTCATCAAGCAGGCATTTCAACTGCAACGGCTTTTCAGTATTCACGGTAACAGCAAACTCAAGCTCCTCTTCATTCAACGCTTTCCATTGAGCTATTTGATGCTCAAGCACCGCAAGATCCGCATCAGACACGTCATTTTTTCTCGCAATGATTCGTTCTCGCAACACATCATTGGAAGCACTGACTTCGACAATAATAAATGACACCCCCCTACTTTTAGCCAGTTTTTTAAAAGGCTCTCTTTGCTGTTGCTTTAAAAATGCGGCATCGACCAACACGGTATTGCCAGCATTTATGATTGTCGATGCTAGCTCAAGAAGCTTTTCATAAGTTTGTTCAGATGATTCAGGCGTGTAAATGCCTTCATCAACAGCATTAGACGTTTTCGCTGTAACATCAAGAGACACATCAAACAGTCGCTTGCGCTCGACATCGGAACGTATTCTTATCGCGCCAGTGTTCTCCAGTATTTGCTGGGATACCGTACTTTTACCCGATGCAGATAAACCCCGCATAATGATTAATGCAGGTGATCGTTCTTTAGCGTAACGTAAAGCCAAAGCGATGTACGAATCAAACTCTGCCAGCGCTGTGTTTTTCGAATCATCTGTTATTTGCTGAATACGCAAGGCATCGACTTTAGCTCGCACCATCGCACGATAACTGAGATAAAAAGGCAGGATTGATAGCCCTTCGTAGTCGCCAGTAATCTCCAGATACGCATTTAAAAAACGATACGCCAGCTGATCTTGCTTGCGGTCTTGTAAATCCATAATCAAAAAAGCGATTTCGCTGATGACATCAATCCAACGTAAGTTATCATTAAACTCTATACAATCGAAAGCCAATGCTTTGTTATTCAACCACACGAGATTGCGTAAGTGCATGTCACCATGACATTCTTTGATGAAACCATCGCGTTTGCGCTGGGAGAAAACCGGTTGTAACCGGGCAAATTCAGATTCACTCCATTTTTTTAACGCACTCAACTTTTCGTCATAAGCAGATACTTTCAACGCTTCGCTTATGTGCTCAAAATTTTCTTTGACTGGTTGGGAAATTTTTTCAGGCTTACCATAATCCGTGTTAGCGCCTGCTGCCGCTGTATTTTCATGAAACGTTGCAACCATCTGCGCAATGCTATCGATGTGCTTATTCCCGAGTTTACCTGCATGAAGCATATTATCGAGTTGTGCCGATTGTGGAAATTGGCGCATTTTCACCGCGTATTCAACTACATATTCAACTGTATTGTTATCATTTGAAATAACAGGATTTTCAGCAGTACCTGAAATAGAAACAACATCCAGGTAGATATCAGGCGCTAATCTGCGATTAAGATTTAACTCCTGTTCACAGTATTTCTTTCTTTTTTCCAAGGTAGAAAAATCCAGAAAACCAAAATTCACCGGTTTCTTGATTTTATAGGCATAGTCACCGGTTAACACAACCCAGGAAATATGGGTTTCTATTAACTCTATGTTTTTAACAGGATGATCATAAACATCAGGATTTAACAGCTTCTTAATGTTAAAACTCATTTTCAGAACCTTTAAGTATTTTCACCAGTTAAATGCAGAATTTCTTTTAATTCCCTTGCTATTAAACCCGTCAAAGAGACCTGATTCGTTGGATGTTTGATGCTGTTACAACTCCAGATATTGATTACACCTTGCTCTTTTAGCGCTTCGATAGAACCTTCCATAAATAAAGCATGCGTCACCAATACCGATATAGAAGCAGGTTGATATTGCTGAAGTTGTTTTGCCGTCTGAATCAGTGTTTGACCGGAACTCGCCACATCATCAACCAGAACCATATTCCGCCCTTGATAATCTCCATCGGGCAAATTGATCTCTACGTTTTTGTCACCACGACGTACTTTAGTAGCGACACTGCTGTCCATTTTATTCGGTAAGGCAATAGCCTCGACCCATTGCCGTGATTCTCCATCAGGGCCAAGCAAAAAAGGACTATCAACATGTTGTTTTAGAAATTCTCCCATGGGCTCAGTCGCGGTTAAATTAATCGCATATTCAACCGGGATGGCTTCAGACAGTTTACTTATGCGATGCAAATGTGAATCTACGGTAATCACGCCCTCAAAGCTTTCTGACAATAGTTTGCCAATCACTTTCTGACTGACGACCTCACCCGGATTAAACGCTATGTCCTGGCGCATATAAGCCAGATAAGGGGCAACCAGTATAATCTTCTTAATCCCGAGTTGCCTTGCGCCTTGTGCCGCCATAATGAGCTCTAAGAGTTTATTATTGGGGTGATCGAGACTGCGATATATGACTATCTGAGTTGTAGATTTCAACGCTTCTGCTGGCAAAGTGATTTTGCTTTCACCATCAGGAAAGACATGGATATCAATGTCCGCATACGAAATCCCTGTGAGTTTCGCCAACTCTTGGGCTTGTCCTTTTGACTCAGGAAAACCTAGCAATAAATACCTTGAGGACGATGTCATGTCTGGCACGATGTCTGATTCGAAGACTCGATTCGATAACCATTATTTTTATCGCTAGAGTCTTTGGCAAAATTAAAGTCGGCATTAATTTCAGCGTAAATAGTATATAAAGGATCGCCCTGGCTAACTTGATCGCCTATTTTTTTATGCAAATCAACGCCCGCTCCTTTATCCATTGGCGAGCCTGCTAATCTTGCTATCTTCGCCATTTGTAAATTATCTATCGCCTCTACAGTTCCATTCTCCAGCGCTGTCACGGTATGTTTTAATTTTCCCAGCAAAGCCGGCTCAGTATTTTCACCCTGTGCTTTGATAATCGATTGCATTTTATCCAGCGCACGCCCTGATTCGAGTATATTGCAGGCTAATTTATAACCTTCACCGCCTCTAACATCAGGATCAAACTCGAGTATACGACCCGCTAATTGCAATGACTTTTCGCGTAAATCACGAGGCGCTTCAGGATCATTCTGCAGTATTTGCATCACATCGCGAACCTCGAGTACGGGCCCAATTCCTCTGCCTACGGGTTGTTTGCCATCAGTGATCACCACATCTATTTCAAGCCCCATTCGGTCACCGACATATTCAAACATTTTACGAAGTTTTAAGGCATGAGATTGTGACTTCACTTTTGCACTGGGGCCGATAGGAATATCAATGAGTAAATGCGTCGAGCCAGCAGCAACCTTTTTCGACAAAATAGACGCGATCATTTGGCTCGATGAATCCAGTGAAAGCGGACGCGACACGGAGATAAAAAAGTCATCAGCAGGTGCGAGTTTAGCGGTGCCGCCCCATGCGATAAATGCGCGCTGGTGGCGTAAAATTGAATGCAGTTTATCTAGCGGCAAATCAACATTAGCCAAAACCTCCATCGTATCTGCGGTTCCTGCGGGTGATGTAATTGCCCGACTGGATGTCTTTGGCATCAGCATTCCATGCGCAGCAATAATAGGGGTGACAATCATGGTGGTTCGGTTTCCGGGAATGCCGCCAATACAATGCTTATCAACAACCAGAGATTCTTCCCAATCGAGCGTTTCACCAGTGGCAACCATAGCCTGCGTTAAATAGAGAATTTCTTCGCGCTCCAAACCTGATTCTGCGGTTCCCACTAAAAATGCAGCAATTTCAATTTTAGAATAACGATTCGCTACGATGTCTTTACAAATATTCAAATAATCATCGGCGCTTAAACTGTTACCCGCAATTTTACTGTGTACCGCAAGAATAGAAGCAGGAGGTGTCGCGTGATTGATGCTGACAGACTCCCCTTCGGTTACGCCAAACTGGCGAAACGTTCGTTCGCACAATCCTAACTCGTCAGGAGCAACGATATTTTCATCATCAACGATATTTAGTACCGCAATGACTGGGGCTCTTCCATCGCCATCCCAAATCTCGATTTTATTCAGCGCCTGAAAACCTTCCGTGTGATAAAGGGGACAATCGCGATGCAGATACGCGACATTTTCCTTGTAGGTATCGATGGCAATTTTACGTAATTTTAAAGTGGTCATATTGAGTCCATAAGCAGCTGAAAAACCAGTTCATTGCATAAATAATAGAGGATAAATCTTACAATTTATTTTTAACCCACCCCCCACCTTTGGCGCGTTTTTTTAAACCAATTTTTCAGCCATCTGTTGTATATCCATTATTTTTGTTTCGGTTAATTCCTGATCTGGTTTACTTGCTGCCATACCCGTAAACAAAACCGCTACAGGTTTAGCGCCCACCGTTTCTGCTGATTTTTTTAGTTGCCCAATGGTTCCGAACAACCACCGCCCCATCAAACCGGGAGCCGCACTCGAAGACACTAAAATGGCTTTCTTTTTTGGGTGAATCTTAGCTTTTCGAAACAGAGGAAACTTCTCACCCCACGGCCAATAACCATAAACGACTAATCTTTCCATGAAGCGTTTGTATAACGCGGTAACAGAGCCAAAATTCGTCGGTGAAGCGAAAATGTAAGCATCTGCGCTTTCTATTTTTTCTACCAGCTCATTCAATCCATCATCGATGACACATTTGCCAGGCTTCTCTCCAGCTTGTTGTGTGCACTCTCGACAATTTAGGCAGAATTCAATGGGATGATCACGCAGATGGATATACTCGACTTCAATTCCCTGATTCAAGAGCGTTTGAATGAGTATATCTACCGCTTTATCTGTTACACCATCATCCCGATAAGAACCATTCACTGCTAATACTTTAGTCATGATGTTATTCCTATTTTCGACAATAGTTGAAGGTAAACCTGTCTAATCAGAACTAAAGCTCATACTCCTGACCGCGCTTACCTATACGCACCTCTGTATCTTCTAGAAGCCCTGCAAATACTTCCATTGCATCCACTTCACCATGCACGAGATAGGTGATTTGAGGTTTATTGATCGCTTTATGCCACGCGAGTAACTCACCTTGCCCGGCATGCGCAGAGAAACCGCCAATGGTATAAATTTGTGCATTGACTGCGATTTCTTCACCAAAAATTGAAACGGTTTTAGCACCATCAACAATTCGACGCGCCAGTGTTCCTCTGGCAGCAAAACCAACAAAGATAACGCTACACTCTTTTCGCCAGATATTCTTTTTCAGATGGTGGCGCACTCGTCCACCCGTACACATGCCAGAACCTGCAAGAATCAACGCGCCGCTATGAATATTATTCAGCGCCATTGAATCTGATGCTTCATGAGAAAAATGCAGCGATGGAAAATCAAATGGATCATGACCACTGGCAAATAACTTTTTGGTTTCGCTGTCATAGCATTCAGGATGGCGCGCAAAAATATTTGTTGCTGAGATCGCCATAGGAGAATCAAGAAACACTTGCAAACCTCTGGGTAGCTGCTTTTCTTTCCAGCCCTCGTGCAAGTAATATAAAAGCTCTTGCGCTCTTTCTAGCGCAAATGTTGGAACAATGATATTTCCACCACGTGATACGGTGTGATTAATCGCTTCAAAAAACTCATCAATAGACGGCTCAAGTTCTTTGTGCGCTCTATCACCATAAGTCGTTTCCATAACCACAACATCAGCATGCGGAGGGGTATCAGGATCTCGAAGGATAGCTCTACCGTTAGTACCCAAATCTCCAGAAAACAATACGGTGCGTTTACGACCTTCCTCTTCCAGTTCAAGAAAAATACAGGCCGAACCGAGAATATGCCCGGCATCTATAAAGGTTGCTTTGATGCCTTTTGCTACTTGAATGGGCTTGTTATAGCTTGCTCTACGACCGAAGTAATTTAGCGCATAAAGTGCATCTTCTGTTGTGTACAAAGGCTCAATCAGTGCTTTAACATGTCTTTTACGCTTCAGCTTACGATTTTTACGGCGTACGTCTTCTTCATTTAGATGAGCAGAATCCAGCATTACGACACGGGCTAATTCCTGAGTCGCCATGGTCGTAATTATTTCCCCTTCAAAGCCTTGCTTAGCGAGTAAAGGGATACGACCGCAATGATCCAGATGCGCATGAGTCAATAAAAGGAAGTCTATAGCGGCGGGATCAAAGCCGAAAGGTTTGGCGTTGTCTTCCTCAACCTCTCTGGAACCCTGAAACAGACCGCAGTCTATCAATAGCTTTTTACCCGCTACTTGAATAAGGTGACAAGAACCTGTCACACCTTCTGCCGCACCGTGAAAACTTATCTTCATCGACTTGATTCCTTGTGTTTTTGTTTTATAGATATTTAGGCAAGTGTTCCCTAATTTCTTCAGGCTCCATCATGGTTAGGTCTTTATCGAGTTCTAGCGAAACGACGTTCTCAACGTTTTTACTGAGTTCTTTACGCAGTAGACCAAGAAAGTGAGGAGATGCGATTAAATGCAATTTTCCAAATGCCTTCGTGCGTAGGTTTTCATCTAAATAATCGCTGATTTCTTTTGCAAACTGAACGGCGTATTGCTCTTTATGAGTAGAATTCACCTCGAAAGCATGCTTGTTCTGGCCTGAACCGCTAACGCCCCTGCCGGGCTTATCAGTCACTAAATCTTGCTCTAATAAGTTCGCTTCTGATGAGGTCATTGTCTGAATTTCTACAATCGGATCTACCGGTTTTTCTGCAGCAAAAATTCTAGCCTTTGCTTCATCTGCAACTACAATCCATATCTTGGACATATCAATACTCCTGGTTAGGTTTATGACGAGTCTTTTATAGAATGACTTGTTTATGATACTTACATAAGTGCTCACTAAGCGTCTTGATATCCATCAGTATTCGTCCTGATAAATCCTTCAAATAATCATCTGAGTTTCCCTCAAACAAGTATCCTATTTCACCAAGACAACCGGACATAACAGCTGATGTAGCAGTTTAACAAGAGGCTCTTGGCCCTGATCCAAGGCAAAATCAGCAGGTGCGATTAACATCTTGATTGGCTTTCTGCGTAATGTACTCGCGATATGCTGTTTCGATATTGATTCCACTGTTACTGCAATATCCGCATGATTTTTTAATAGTGTATTTAACTGATTTCTCTGAAATTCTTCAGCAGAAAAATCATCAGCAAGCAGCAAAATCTGTACAGATGACTTATCTTTTTTGGCGATTTTCAATGCAATCTTTAATGCATTTTCTGATGCTACCGACCCATTAAAAAGGGCTATAAGTGGGGGGGTGGCTTTAGTGCAATATTTAAACGCTTCAAACGATGTTTCTTTTAACTGATAACCGCCAATAAACAGAATATCGGATGAACGAATATTCTCTTTAATCCAGTTATCTTTTTCACCGCGAATAACAACAAACGAGTATTCGATGTTTTTCTGCGCAGCCACTTTCTCCAGTTCTTTCTTTTGATGACGCGCATGAGCACGCATTGTCCGATGAATACTTTCGCTATTTATATGCCTTTCTTCCGCCGACCATAGTGACACTTCACAAGATAGGGATAAATCTGCAGCGCGAATCAGGTTCTCTTCTTCGATCAACAATCCTTGCAATTGGACGTTTAAATTTTTTGCCAACGATGCTGCCGATAACAGCGATTCAATCTGATTCTTCTGGTTTTCTAACAGAATTTTCACCCCAATATCTGGACTGTTCTGTATATTCTGATTAGCGCTTTTTTCAGACATCACAACGACCTAGCTTTTATCTGTCATGGCGTATTTGCCGTGCAGTTGATGCAGCTCTTCCAGACGCTTCATTACCAGATGATTTATCGTGCCCCTGCGGTAATTGCCTTTGCGATTGGCAACGCCCACTTTCTTTCCCATAAGTAATTCAAGCGCATCATTAACGTCATCAATCGTGTGTACGTGAAACTGTTTTTTCTTCACCGCTGTAACAACATCATGCCTTAACATCAAGTGCTTTAGATTAGCGCGAGGTATAATCACCCCCTGATTTCCGCTGAGACCTCTGGCATTACATATATCGAAAAATCCTTCTATTTTATGGTTAACACCACCGATTGCTTGCGCTGCACCATGCTGATTAATGGAACCTGTCACCGCAAAGCTTTGATTGATGGGTAGTCCAGATAAAGCTGAAATCAGCGCACAGAACTCGGCAATGGATGCGCTATCGCCATCAACACCCCCATAATTTTGTTCAAACACTAATGTTGCAGAAAGTGAAAGTGGCCGATCTTTAGCATAACGATTCGCCAGACACGACGATAAAATCATCACCCCTTTGGAATGAATCGGTCCGCCTAGTTTTATTTCACGCTCGATATCCAATACATTGCCATGTCCCAAACGCGCCGTTGCCGTTATCCGTGAAGGTTGACCAAAACTGTCTTCGCCCAATTGATAGACTGATAAGCCATTGATTTGACCGACGCATTCGCCTTCGGTATCGATGAGAATGATGTCGCGTAAAATCTGTTCTCGAACTTGTTCCTGAATCTGGTCGGCTCGACGAATACGCGAATCAATCGCGCTTTGTACATGAGCTACTTCGACTTCATCTTTACCATTTTTGCCTGCCCAGTAATCTGATTCAACAATCAAATCTTTGAGCTTTCCCCGATGCAAAGAGAGCTTTTCAGCATCGCCCGTTTCTCTGGAGCAATGCTCAATAATTCTGGCAACACCCTCGCGTTTTATTGGGCGTGTTTTTTCTATGTTGGTAACGATAGAGATAATCTGCGCCAGTTGATTGACGGAATCCGCATCTCGATCAAACGATTCTGAAAAATCAGCGGTCGCTTTGAACAACTCATTGAATTCAGGATCGTAGGTTTTTAATAAATAATAAAGATATCGATCCCCGACCAACACGACTTTGACGTTTAAAGGAATCGCTTCTGGCTCTAAAGTCACCGTGCTTACGGTACTGAGCATTCTTTCTAGCGATTGCATGCGAATTTCTTTGGCGTATAAGGTCCGTTTTAAACCGTCCCATGCGAATGGATTCATTAAAAGATTCTGCATATCAAGAATCAAATAACCACCGTTGGCTTTGTGTAATGCTCCGGGTTTGATCAACGTAAAATCGGTAATCAAAGCACCATCTTGTGCGATGTGTTCTATCCTGCCGATGAGGTTGTTATAGGTAGGATTATTCTCGTATACGATGGGCGTACCCTGGAGCTCGGCATTATTAACCAGCACATTGATTTCATAACGCCTAAGTTCTGCAGATGGTGGTGCTCCCTGCCCTTCAAGTAAGCCAGAGTTCGAGTTTACCGGCAGAAAAAACTGCATATTCTGCACGATATCTTTACTGACAATATCAAGATATTTCTTAACTTCTGGTGTTTTCGAATACTTATCCATTAACGCTTTCAGAAAGGGTTTAACGGATGATTTAGCAAAGCTGGTATTGAGCTCTTTGAATTGCTCTCTGGTTTCTTTTTCCCAAACGGGTACTTCCATCACCAGATCTTTTAGTTTTTCCTTTATCTCGTCTATTTTTTCCTGTTTTGTGTTTTGCTCAATCTCATCCAGTTTTTTGAAATCTTCCTGAGACATTGGCTTGCCGTCACTAACAGGGACAATGGTATAGCCGGTCGGCGTATTGATCATGGTGATGCCTTCTGCATCAGCTTCTTCGGCAAGTTCTGCAAACGCTTTTTCTCTGCGCTCTTCGAAGGCACTTTCTATTTCTTGTATACGAGTGCGGTACTCGTCATTCTCGTAAGCAGCTGGCACTGCCAGTAATAAGTCACTCACTAACTGCGCCATGTCGGTGCGCAATTTAGAGCCAACTCCCGCTGGCAACTCAAGCGCTATTGGCTTGTAAAACTCTTCGTAATTGTCGACATAGCACCAGTCCGATGGCGGACTCTCATCTTTGGCATGCTGTTCCAACACTTTTTGCATAACCGCATGCTTACCCAGCCCCTTGGAGCCAGCTAGATAAATATTGTAGTTTTCACGGCGCATGCCAACGCCAAATTCAATTGCCTCTAACGCGCGTGATTGGCCTATGGCACCGTATTTTGAGTGATCGATTTCAGCAGTCGTGTCATATTTTATGTCTGCCGGATTCGTTACTCTATAAAGTTCTTCGGGCTTTAGTTTGATACTACTCATCTTACCCTCGTCTCATTTTTATTTAATGTTTATAGAATTTATATTAGCGGTTAAAACCTTAGGCGTCCGCGCAATGAATACAAAGCGTTGCATACGGTATTGCTTGTAAACGTTGCGGCGAAATTTCTTCTTCGCATTTGGCACAAATCCCATAAGTACCATTCTCGATGCGTTTTATTGCACTTTGCACTTGCACTAACTCTTCTCTGGTATCATTTTCTAACTGGTCGACGACTTCATCATTTTCTCGCTCTACCGCTTGTTCGGATGAGTCAATACTGTGACTACTTGATCTGTCAGCTGATAAATTTTCCAAGCGCTGCGTCAGCTCCTCTTGTAACTGTGTAAGGTGCTGTAGAGCTTTCTTATATTCACCGTTACTGTTGTTATTAGTTTGATTATTCATATTCCTATCTCCAAAATTAAAGCTATGCTCAATAAACAGGATGCTCACCCGAAAAAACGCCCTAAAGTAGGGGGGTGGCTTTTCTATTTAGAATAGACCCCCTTAAGCACCAAAGACTTGATGAGTGTCATATTATTCTCAGAACTTATGCTAAATAATAGAAACTAAATGTGATTAATGATAAACAAGAATAAAAAGGATCGATAATTGAAAATTCGTGTTCTCAGTTACAATATTCACCGTGCCATAGGGTTTGACAGGCGCTTTGCCCCTGAGCGGATTGTTGAAATTTTAAGCGAACACGATGCCGATATCGTTCTGCTCCAAGAGGTTGATGAAGGCGTACCCCGCTCTCGTGAATTAGAGCTGGCCAAGGAATTATCTGAAGCGCTGGGCTATCCCCATTACGTTATGGGACACAACGTCAGTGTAAAAAAAGGCTGGTATGGCAATGCCACACTAAGCCGTTTTCCTATTTTACGCGAACGCAATATCGACCTAACCATCGGTCAGCGCAAACGCAGGGGTTGCCAGCACTCCACCATTGAAGTCGAAAGCAGTAGCGGCAAAACCTATCCTTTGGAAGTATTCAATTTACACTTGGGACTGTCTGCGAAAGAACGCCAAAAGCAAGCGGGTGTTTTATGTCGATCAAAAGAATATGAGGATTTAGACAAGGATGCCGCATGCCTTATCGGCGGTGACTTTAACGACTGGCGATCCCTGTTACGCTCATTATTTATTGAAGGTTTAGAATTCCAGTGTGCCACCGATAAAGAAAGCAAAAAGGGTTCACCCAAGGCGATTAAAACCTACCCTTCATTCTCGCCCAAAGGTGGATTAGACCGCATCTATTATCGCGGCGGATTGCGACTACTTTCAGCGAAACGCTGTCGTTATAAGCTATCAAAAATAGCCAGCGACCATTTGCCGATTATTACCGAATTTGAGTTATTTGACTGATCGTTACCGATATTTATTAATCATTTTCAACAGCGCATTGCTCACTTATTTCACTGAAAATGCTTCACTGTTGTTACAGCTTTAAAGTAGAAAATTATGGAATATAAAGACTATTACGAAATTCTCGGGCTGAAAAAAGATGCCCCTCAAGATGAAATCAAGCGTGCTTACCGCAAACTTGCGCGCAAATATCATCCGGATGTCAGCAAAGAATCAGATGCCGAAAAGAAGTTCAAAGAAGTCGGCGAGGCCTATGAAGTCCTTAAAGACCCGGAAAAGCGCGAAGCTTACGACCAATTAGGTGCGAACTGGAAAGCAGGTCAGGACGGATTTCAACCGCCACCCGATTGGGAACAGAATTTTGATTTTGGCGGCGGTGGCTATACACAAGGTAACGCTGAAGATTACAGTAGTTTCTTTGAAGACTTATTTGGTGGCGATCGTGCCAGCAGTGGTCGTTACTATCGTTCGGGCGGCGCAACAGGTGGTTTTCAGGCTAAAGGTGAAAACGTACGCGCCAAGATCATGGTCGATTTAGAAGACTCATTAAATGGCACCAAACAATCCGTAAAAATGGCGATTCCCGAAGTCAATGAACAAGGGCAAGTCGTCAGCAAACATAGAACCTTGAGCATAAAAATCCCCAAGGGAATCAAAGAAGGTCAAACCATTCGCCTTAGCAAACAAGGTAACCCCGGACATGGCGGCGGTGAGCCAGGAGATTTGCTGATTGAAGTCGCCTTCAACCCGCATAAACTCTATAACATCAACGAAAAAGATATTTCCTTGAATGTACCCGTCGCCCCGTGGGAAGCCACTCTAGGCGCAAAGATAAAAGTACCTACGCCGGACGGCAAAAAAGTGGATATGAAAATTCCACCAGATTCTCAACAGGGGCGTAAGCTCAGATTGAAAGGCAAAGGTCTCCCGGGTAAAAATGCTGGTGATTTTTATGTAGTACTACAAATTACACTACCACCTTCTTCAAACCCTAAAGTGAAGGAATTCAATGAAAAAATGCGCGACGAGATCGACTTTAATCCGCGCAGTTATTTATTCTAAAATCGGTAAAAGCCAATTATTGAAAACCTTATTTATTACTTAAAAATCTAATAAATAAGCGACAAACAAGAACATAGAGAAAATACGATGAGTACAAATGTGATGAATATTATATCTGGAAGCATACTCGAAGAAGAACCAACCTTAAATCTTGCAGAGCTATGCCAGTGCTGTCAAACCCCTGCCGAATTTATCATTCGGCTGGTTGATCAAGGTGTTATTGCACCGCTTGAAGGCGAATCCACCCGTCAATGGCGCTTCCATCAAAGCGCGCAAATACGCACGCATAAAGCACTACGCTTAAGACAAGATTTAGGTATTAACCTATCCGGAGTGGCATTATCTTTGGAGCTAATGGATGAAATTGATAAGCTGAAAAGAGAACTAAATCATCTCAAACACATTGCAGAACACGAATTATTTGACGCTTGAAATTGAAGTTATACTTACCCCTCTGCTTTGTTGATTTACAGAAAAAATGCCTATAAGTAGGGGGGTGTCAAAATCATGCACGAAGGACAGGTAACAATCACTTCCCGTTCATGGAAAGAAATCCTTTCAGATAGAGCCTAAAGTTATACCCTTTGGAAGTATTTAAAGACGTACCTGATCATTCTTGTTGCTGCAGCTTCTGGGATGATATCAGTGTACATTTTGAATAAAGGTAAAACGCTACTTGAGCTTATCTATGACTGTATCGGGGTTTGGTTTCCTTAATGGCTACTTATATGATTAGTTCAAGCTAGGCGTTTTCTCAATCAAGGCCGATAAACCTCATTTGCTACCCGCGTTAATAAAGTCAAAAAAAACGCAACATCATCTGATTTCAAATCTTGATGGGATTGAAGAAAGTCTCCCGTTTTCGAATCATCTTTGTTGCTATGAAGCTCGCCATCTTTTAACACCAGAGATGTGCGAACAAATTCCGCTGCTCTGTTATGGCAGGAGCTACATTCATCTTTAAAACGAGGCGGGGTTTCTGTTTCTGCGAGTAGCATGTCGTATATGGCACTTTCCTGATTTTTTACCAGATAATGGTTATGCAGAAATAGCTGAAAGCTTTCTTTATGCAGCGGTCCTTGTAACTTGCCATCAACCACTTTTAGAAAGGTTCGTGCGAAATCACCTGAGTGACTGTGACATTCTGAGCAATTTCTATCCCAGAATTTATGCAGATCAGGGCCTGTTGGTTTCTTTTCTGTCGCAGCAAGCATTTGCGGCAACAGCAACGAGAATACAAACAGCAGAAGCAATAAACGTGCAATATTAAAGCTCACAAGCACGTCGAAAAAGGAACGGAAATTCTGATTCATTGTGTTTTTCATATTTATACCTGTTTAAAGTCTGATTAATGCAACTTTGTTTACACCCCCCCACTTATAAACACTTTTTTGCCATATCACATTGGCCGTAATGAAATTATCATTCGCATCAAGTCAGATAGTGTTCGTGCCTGCATTTTGTCCATGACTTTGGAACGATGTGCTTCTACTGTCGATTGGCTAATATGCAGTTCACTAGCGATATTTTTATTCTGCATGCCGGTGACTATCAGCTCCATGACTTCCTTTTCGCGATCGGTGAGGTTATCTACTTTGGCTTGAATTTCGGCAAGTCGTGAGGCTCTGCCTCGCTGCTCAGCATCTTTTTCGATGGCTACATGAATACTGTCCAATAGCTCTTGTTCGTTAAATGGCTTTTCAAGAAACTCAGAAGCGCCGGCTTTTACTGCCCTGACCGCCATTTGTACATCACCATGACCAGTGATTATGATGATCGGTGGGCAGATAGGTTCTTTGCTCAGCTGCTCTTGCAAGGTGAGGCCACTCATTCCTTTCATGCGAACATCAAGGATCAGACAACCAGCTCTTGATCGATCAAAACTATCCAGGTAGCTTTGCGCAGAATCAAAGGTTTCTGTTTCCAAGCCAACGGATTCTATTAATAGTTTTAAAGAATCACGAACTTCTTCATCATCATCTACAATAAAAACAGTTATTTGCTCACTCATGCGACTTCCTTGTTTTTGGTTTTTCTTATGTTGTTTTCTTTCTCTATTTTAGGGCTTTTGACAATAGGTAGTTTAAAACTAAAGCAAACGCCACCCTCGACGTTATCTTCAATAATTATCTTGTCATCGTGTGTTTCGATAATACCCTGACTGATCGATAAACCTAAACCCATACCCTGCTCTTTGGTAGTAATAAATGGGTCGAAAAGCTGCTCTACTACCTCCTTATCAATCCCTGAGCCGGAGTCTGAAATGCTGATTTTTAACTTACCGTCTTGCTGGTTTTCGGTTTTGATAATGAGGTTTCTTTGGCCTTCTGGTGTATCTTCCATCGCCTCGACAGCATTTCTAACCAGATTAATAATAACCTGTTCTATTTGAGTATCTTGCGCTAAAACCCATTCTACTGAATCATCAATATCCAGCTGAAGCGTGACCATCTTGCGCTCGATTTCCATGTGCGTTAGCTCTAACACCACATCTAACATTTCAGACACTTTAACGGGCTTTTTATCTGGCAGGTCTTTATTCACGAAGTGCCTGATTTGCTTGATTACAGCACCTGCTCTTTCTGCCTGTTTAGATATTTTTTCCATGACTTCAGAACATTGATCTTGCATCGATTCATCTGTTGAATCTTTAGAGCCCAACATGCGGATACAAGCACGAGAATAGTTATTTATCACGGTTAATGGCTGGTTTAACTCATGCGCAATTCCCGATGCCATTTCACCCAAGGTACTCAAGCGCGCAACATGGAACAGCTGCAATTGATGTTCGATGGTTTTCTTTTTTACCAGCTCGCGTTGTGTGATATCGCGAAACACAACCGCGCTGCCGATAGTTGTATTTCTAGGACCTTTTATGGGTGTACAGCTGTATTCCACTGAAATCGTTGAGCCATCAGCCTTCCAAAATATATCGTCATCTATAAAACGCGGCAAACTATCATTGGTTGTTTTATAAACGGGACATTCTTCCACTGGATAATGCGTACCATCGGCATGCGAATGATGCAAAATAGTGTGCTGATTATTACCGACCAATTGAGCGGTTTTCCAGCCTGTTATATTTTCTGTCGCTTTGTTTGCGAAGGTGCAATTGCCGTTAAGGTCGACGCCATAAATTCCATCGCCGACCGAATCAAGCAATCTTTCATAGTGCCGCTCCATACGCAGTTGAATGCGTTTTAAACGCTTATTTCTACGAACCACCGCTGACGTTATAACGCCCATTCCTAGCAAAACGATTGCAGCGGCGACTCCCCAATACCAGTATTTTTTAACGACATCTTTGACCGTGAACTTACCAATCTGGTCGTAAGGCGGCAGCCTCAACTCCTGAAATAACTCGTGTACTTGCTGATAATCTAAAGGTAAATCCCAAACTGCATATTTGCCTGCTAATGCAGCAGGGTGTTCTTTCGGCATGGCAAATAAAGCCAAGGCTACTTTTTTCGCTAACTCGTCAGAGGTTTTTTGCAATTTGCTAAATGGCCACTCGGGATATAAGCGGGTACTTAATCTAAAAGGAAAGTTGCTGTCAGTTTGTGGATTGATTATTCGGACCTGAGTTAAATCTAAGCCAGCGGTATTCGACATACGTTCTAAAATATCAGTACGTACCGTTCCAGCATCTATTTCACCATTGATGACAGAGCGCACCACATGATCGTGAATGCCACCAAATTCTAGCTTCGAGAAATCTTCATAAGGATTGATACCTTTCGCTTGCAGCTCTCTCCATGCCATTTGAAAACCACCTAAAGAGGTCGCATCAACCGCCATAAACGATTTACCATGGAGGTCTTCCAACGTTTGAATATCTTCGCGATCTTTTCGGGTAAAAATTACCCCGCCAAAAACTTTATACGCATCGTCACCACGCAGGTTGTACATAGTCCCCAGTCGGGAGACACGATATTTGTATTCCAGATTTACATAGATACCCGGATTAACCAGAATGAAATCAACTTCGTCATTTTTAACCGCGCTATCGACTTCATCAAAATCCAGAGGAATAATTTCAAAATCATAATCAGGAAGTTTGTTTGTTAAATAACGAGCAGTGGGTCCCCATGAATTCAGCGTGAAGGTATCACCACGATGACTCAACACCCCAATTTTTATAAATGGGTCTTCAGCATAGGCCAAACTATTTGTCATCGACAAAAGCAGTAACCACAGTAAAGAAACAATTCGAATCATAAGTAAAAATTAGCGGGGTCAGTAGACACAGTCTATCCTATTTCTGACATTTGAGGGACTGTACAATCGTTTTAGCTGTCTTTCAAACCGCTCTTTTTCAAAGTTTTTTTCAATACATCAATGAAATATTCTGGTATTCCACAATAACGATCAAGGTAAACACTAGTCCACTGCATACAAACTCGCCTAGTGAGTGTGGAACTGCGGTATTGCCCATAATACAGTTTATTAGATTTAATAATGAGCTAGACTTTCTTTACCCATTTCAGTAAATTCCAAGGAAGACTATTCAAGTCAATAACAATGAAAAGGCACGTAGAAGTGCCAGAAAAGTTCAAGAGGAGAGCTTTTAAGCCACATCCAATCGTGGTGGTTTTAGTGCATTCCCCAATTTTTTTTGAGCTTAAGTTTATAGCACTTGAACAGGCTTCCTTTACGTATCCTCATACTAAAAACAGGAGTCCTCCATGCCTACTATGGATAAACGAACCTTTCTTAAAATACTTGCTGCAGGCACCGCTAGTGCCGGATCTTTACCGTGGATTATGCATCAGGCACAGGCTGAAAATATCAAACAGGCGTCGATGCCAGAAGGTTATTATTCGATACCCAAGAAAGGTCAGGCACGCATCCTACATACGACTGATGTGCATGGTCAGTTACTCCCCGTTTATTTTCGTGAGCCCAATGTCAATTTAGGTGTTGGACCTGCATTAGGTAGACCGCCACATATTGTCGGCAAAAAGCTCCTGGAAAAAATGGAGCTCCCTTTAGATGGTCCAGAGGCTTACGCCTACACCTACCTCGACTTTTATAATGCGGCAAAAAAATACGGTAAAACCGGGGGCTATTCACACCTTAAAACGCTGCTCGATTCCTTACGCAAAGATGCCGGCGGCAAAGATAACACCATCACACTGGATGGCGGCGACTTATGGCAAGGCTCTGGTACATCCTTATGGACTCGCGGCGTTGACATGGTTGAAGCGTCTAACATCCTGGGTGTAGATGTGATGATCGGCCATTGGGAGTTCACTTATAACGAAGCCGAAGTACTCAGCAATGTGGCTTTATTCAAGGGTGATTTCATCGGGCAGAATGTTCGCGTTAAAGAAGACTCTTTGATGGATGATGCCTATGCAGAACTCGTAGAAGAAAATGATGGTCGCGGACTGTATGACGAAGATGAAGGCTATGCTTTCCAGCCTTACGTTATGAAAGAAGTTGGCGGCAAACGCATTGCGGTAGTCGGACAAGCATTTCCGAGAACAGCGAATGCTAATCCTCCAGAGTTTTTCCCTGACTGGTCATTTGGTCTGCGTGAAGAAGACATGGCAAATCTGGTCAAGAAAATTCGTAGCGAAGAAAAACCTGATGCCGTCGTAATGCTATCTCACAACGGCATGGATGTAGATATCAAGATGGCTGAAAACGTCGGTGGCATTGATGCGATCTTCGGTGGTCATACGCATGACGGCATGCCAAAACCAATCGAAGTAACGAGCAAAGGGGGTAACAAGACCTTAGTCACCAATGCCGGTTCTAATGGCAAATTCGTTGGCGTGATGGATTTTGACATATCCGATGGCAAGACCAATATGCATTATCACATGAAGCCTGTAATCACGAACTGGTTGCCTGCCGACAAAGAAATGGAAGCCTATCTGTCACAAATGCGTAACACCAAATATGATGAAAATATTGTTGAAGCGCGTAATGAAAATTTCAAAGTAAACAAAGACCGCCTGGGTAAAACCTACGATGAGATTCTCACTGAAAAATTAGCCATTGCCGATCGCACGTTGTACCGACGTGGTAACTTTATGGGTACCTGGGATCAGGTGTTGTGTAACGCGCTTCGTCACGAATACAAAGCAGACATTTCATTCTCTGCTGGCGTTCGCTGGGGAACATCTACTCTAAAAGGCGATTGGATCACCATGGAAGATGTCATGACGCAATGCTCCATGACCTACGCAGAAACCTACAGTAATGAAATCACAGGCAAAGCGTTACTAGAAACGCTTGAGCAAATTGCGGACAACCTATTCGACCCCGACCCTTACCTTCAATCTGGTGGCGATATGGTGCGCGTTGGTGGATTGGATTACACCATCGACCCAAGCAAAAAGCTTTACGAGCGCATTACTGATGCGCGTCTGGATAACGGTGAAAAAATCGAACCGGACAAAAGCTACAAACTCGCCGGCTGGGCAACGGTTAATCGCACGCCAGAAGGGCGTTTAATGTGGGATGTTGTGCGCGATTATATTCTGGCTGCAAAAGGTAAAGACGATAGGCTCAACTTGCCTAAAATGAATCGCCCGAAGATCGTTGGGATGAACGACAATCCTGGTTTAGCTGACTATGCAGGCGAAACAGGTTAATGGCGAAAGCGTCAATACAGTGACCGCTGTAACCACAACATCCGTTAAGTAGAAACAATCTGAACTTTTAAATTCTGTGCTAGTCTTTATAGTAATCCCTTTTGAGTTTACATAATGAGACTAGCTACAGTTTTTAATACCAAAAAGAATGCGCTCTATACGTTTCTACTGAGTTTGATATTACTTTCAACTCAGGCTGCTCAGGCTTTACCTAAAGCATTTGAAGCTGACTATTCAGTTGCCAAAGGCAGCATGAGTCTGGGTAATCTGAATGCGTCACTCCAGTATTCTGGCAATCGTTATATCTATTCAAAATCGACAAAAGCCACTGGTATTGCCGCTATGTTGACAGGAATTACGATCACCGAAAAAACAGATGGCCTATTTTCTGGGCAAACCATCGTGCCCCAAAATTATCTGTTCAATCAATCGCGTCGCAGTAAATCACGGATTGACAAAATACACTTCAATGGCAAAAGTGCCGTTGGTAGTTACAAAGATAATAAATTCAATCTGGCAGTACAACCGGGCATTCAAGATAGGGCTTCGTTGGAGTTAGTGTTAGCGAATGATATTGGCAGCAATAAGCAGCAGCTAAACTATACCGTTGTCGAACGTGGAAAAGTGAAGCAATACAACTTTCAGAAACTAGGCAATGAGCAAGTTCAAACTCCAGCCGGAACCTTTAACACGGTTAAAGTAAAAGTGGTTAGAACCGGCAATAAACGAGAAACAGTTTTTTGGCTTGCAAAAGAAATCGATTTCGTACCGGTAAAAATACGCCATCGCGAGAAAGATGATGTCATCACTACCGTTATCAGAAGCTACAAAAAGATCTGATCGAGTGACTAGGCACTTAATTTTTTAAGGCCTAGCCGACCTAAAATCATTTAAAAACAAGAATCTTCAAACTTCCGTTATTTCTCTTTGGGCGCTTGTTTTTCGCTATATTTGCCTACTTTCTATACAAAGTCCTAACAATTCTGTGACATTAGACACAGAATGCTTCATTTTCATATGACAAACTGTCTTTAAGCTTTCGCATTTAAAGAACAAAAAAGCACGGGGTTAATATTAAGGGAATTTCAAGGTCCCATTAACTATGGTGAGTAAAATGAAGAAACTTGCAGCAGCAGTATTATCCATTTCTTTCATGATCGCATCACAAGGCGCAATAGCCTGCGATGACAAAGCTTGTGAAAGAGCGTATCTATCATCAACGTCTCAATACATCTCAAACCATGGTCGACAGGCAAACACCGCACGCACCGAACGTGAAGCACATGCGTTAAATCGTGAGCGTCGTGATTATGCCGTACAAAGCCATTTGCATAGAGCGAAACAGTTCTTATCAAGCTCTAAATAAGCCGTTTGAAAAGAGCAAGTGATTAATCACTTTACTCAAAGTGTCTATGTAGAGCACTTGAGAAAAACCGCCCCAAAGTGGGGGGGTGTATTTTGCGTTTAACGCATTAATACCTATCGGATTTCGCGGGCTCTAATATTGCGGCCTTTCACTTTGCCATTTCTGAAGTGTTGCAATGCTTTTGCCGCCACACTTTTTTCAATAGCGACGTAACTCATCATATCAAAGATATTGATCTTACCGATCTGAGAGCCGTCTAAGCCCGCATCTTTGGTCAATGCACCCAGTAGATCACCAGGTCTGAGTTTGTTCTTTTTACCTGAGTCTAATTGCAAGGTAGTCATGGGTGCTACCAGACTAAAACTGATGTTGCGATTGAGCGATTCAACCTCTTCATTGACACATTCTGTTTCCAAGAAATCTTCAATCGCAATAATGCGCGATACTTCATCTTCAAGATAAATACTCAACGCCAAACCATTTTCGCCAGCGCGACCGGTACGACCGATACGATGCACGTAAATTTCAGGATCGTGTGGTAATTCATAATTGATAACTGCCCCGAGTGATTTAATATCCAGACCACGAGCTGCAACATCCGTCGCGACCAATACCGAACAACTGTTATTCGAAAAACGCACTAAGACTTGATCACGTTCACGTTGCTCTAAATCACCGTGTAAAGCCAGCGCATCAATATCGTGTTCTTGCAGGAATAATTCGATCTCTGCACATTGAATTTTGGTATGACAGAAAACCACTGTGTTTTGCGGAGCGTAGTGCTCCAATATTCCCAATAACGTATCTTTGCGCTGATATGGATTCGTTTTATAAAACACCTGTTGGATAACATCTGCTTCATGCTCAGCATCTACTTTTACCGTAATTGAATCCTTTTGGATCGAGCGGCACATCTTTTTAATCGAATCGGGGAATGTTGCTGAGAACAACAGGGTTTGTCGACTCTCTGGGGTTTCTCTAACAATGTGATTGATCTCATCCTGAAAACCCATATCCAGCATTCGGTCGGCTTCATCCAGTACCAGAGTTTCCAGCTGGGAAATATCCAGCGTTTGGCGGCTCAGGTGATCTTGAATTCGCCCTGGTGTGCCAACCACAATATGTGCGCCATGCTCTAAGGAATCAGCCTGTGGTCTTAATTTGGTGCCACCGCACAGGGTAACAATTTTAATATTGGGAATACAACGCGCTAACGAACGTAACTCTTTCGCCACCTGATCAGCGAGCTCTCGCGTTGGGCAAAGCACCATAGATTGAACACCGAAAAAGCGCGGATTGATTTTATCCAGCAAGCCCAAACCAAATGCAGCGGTTTTACCGCTACCGGTTTTCGCCTGAACGATTAAATCTTTCTCATCCAGAATTTGCGGCAAGCTCGCCGCTTGCACTGGTGTCATGCCGACGTAACCTAGTGAATCCAGATTATCGAGTTGTGCCTGAGGGAGTTTGAGCGTTGCGAAGCTATTATCTGACATGGTATTTCTAATTCAAATCTTAAAAGAGCTATTAAAACACACCCCCCCACTTATACGAGGTTTTTTGATTAAAATCTTGTGACTTAATTCTCGTAAAAACAGGGGTATTTACTCGAGTACATCTCTCTACCTTCCTGTGTTGATAACTAAACGGTTCCTTTTTGCTAAACATTTCCTCTATCAGGAAAGCGTGATTCCCTTAGAGAGTTACTGGAGTAACAAAACCTTCAGGTTTTAGCGTCAGCACAGAACAGTTGACCTGGTCGAATACTACTTCAGCCGTGTTACCAATCAGAAAACCGGTAATTCCCGTTCGGCACACTGTACCCATGACCAGCAAGTCAATGTCGTCCGAGACTACTAACTCTGGTATACGTTCAACAGGATTTCCATCGACTAGGTGCATTTGAGGATTTAGACCTGCGAAATCAACCTGTTTTAGCAAGTTATCAATGCGTTGATCATATTCACTTTCAAGGCGAGATATCAGCTCTTTTACATCTTCTTTTGTCATTCTGCGAACATAGCGCCTATCCATAGAATCCTTCACACCGATAATATGTAACTCAGCATTTTCTTTACGGGCCATATCGGCCGCCAATTGCAGGATTAGAGGATTAAGTGAGTCTTTCTTTACATCACTCTCTGTAGGATCAACCGCTGCGAGAATGCGTTTATACGGCTGCGGTTGATTGCGTTTAACCACCCACACAGGACAGGGACATTGGCGCATCAAATTCATAGAGGTCGTACCGAATAAACGCGTACGAATACCCTTATTTTCTTCTGTTGAGGTAATCACCAGATCATGCTGTTCACGCAATACCTGACGAATAATCTCCAGATATCGTATGCCTTCTATGACATGGATCGTAACGTCGATATCGTCATATTTAACCATTAAACCTTGTAGCCATTCACGACGTTCTTCAATAGCTGAAGCAAGTAATTGGGGTGCTAATGTTTCATTACGAAACAAACCCAAAGGTTCTTTCAATACCGAAAAAAGTGTCAATTTTGACCCGTTTTTCTTAGCCAGAGTTATCGCTTTATCCAAAGCCACTGATCCCTTTACTTCCGAGTCTTCAGGCTGAATATCCAGAAGGATATTGTTAAATTGTTGCATGATATCGAACTCCTCTGTTTAAAGTATCCCAATCAATATTAGCACCAATAAAAAATGTTCTGCAGGCAAGTTCAGGCGTCTTCTGTTTATTCATAGGAAAGCTTGATAAACATCAACTCAGTGGATATTGAGCAGATAATTCTGAAAATACCCCTCTTCCTTTTTGGCGATATCCATGAGGGTTTACTTGAGGGAAGTGTCTTAACTCCACCGCTAAAAAAGCCTTAAAAGCACCAAACCAGCCATAGCAAAACCGATACCTAATAACTCCAAAAATCGAAACGGTATGTGCAAGAAAAAGCGCGTATAGAGTAAAACAACAACCAGGTTAAGCGCCGATAGTGCCGAAACCATACCAGTGGGACCAGTTGCAAATGCCGTTAAAATAGCCACCATTCCGGCAATATTGGTTATTCCAACCAACATTCCGAGATTAAACGTTCGAACCGAAGACCAGGATAATTCCTCAGTATTCTGGTTACGGCTATGTCTATTGGCGAGCCAACTTAGTAAAAACAGTAAACTCCCCACGCCAAACATTAATAACAAGGTGACAAACATATCCGCCTCAACCCGTGTAGATTGTTTACCCATAATATCGTTTAAGCCAAAAAACAAGGCTGCAAGCAAGCCCCATTGAGCGCCTTTTAAGTCTGTTAGGCTTAAGTCATTTGAATAACGAATCAGATAAATGCCAACAAAGATAATGAAGAAAGACCATAGCTGAATGGTCGTGAGGGTTTCATTCCACAGCAGGAAAGCCAATATAACCACAATTAACGGCGGCAGACCTGCTAACACACTCACAAGCGAAGCCTTGCCAACGGCATAACCTTTATATAATGAGGCATTTGCCGAAAATGATAGAACTCCCATGCTGGCACCCACAAGAATATGACTAGTAGATATATCTAATGGCGCTTTTTGAAAAAGTAAAATAAAGATACTCACCAAAAAGCCCGTAAAAAACACACCGCATAACATCAAATTGCGGTTCATGGTCTTTTGCGAGGTCCATTGATATAAAACACCACGCAAACCAAAGCACAACGCCGATAATAGCGCGTAAAAAATCCAACTCATTGAAAATCTCCAGATCCGATCTATTCGCTACAAGCAATGATAAGAAATCTACCAAGGATTATCCCATGATCTATTTTTAATATGAGTGATCAGCTCGGGAATCCTTTACGACAGAACTACCACATCAAATCATCGGGCACTTCAAAGTCTGCGTACGGATCGTCTTCATCTTTTGTATCACTCTGATCTTTTGCCTTATCTTTAGAGGCATATTCATTCAGTAACACGATTGATTCATTGTCACGTTCGCTGATTTTTCTCGCAGCTTCAGCAGGGATCAAAAAGTAGTCTGCTTGCTCCTGATCATTATCATCAGTATTTGCAGCCTTCGCTATTTTAGCTATGGCGATAATTCCTCGTGAGATCAAAGTATGGTTTTCGGCAGAAACCAGCATGGTTTTAATTTTATTATTATCGGTAAAGTTATAAGTGAGTTCGCTATCTTCAGGTGCTTTTTTATCTAGCTTAGTAATCGCATTCATTTGAATCATTTGACGAATCTGTGCCTGCACTTCTTTCTGTTGTGCTTCCTGCTTGCGTTGTTCGTTTAATGCCTGGCTCTTTTTCTGCTCTTCAAGACGTGCTTTCTCCGCTAACTCAGCAGCCTCGTTTTTAAGCTCTGTGTTAGTTGCCTGACTTTGTTTCTTTGCTTTTTTCTTGGCAGTCTGGATATTCTTGGCTTCCTGCTTTTTGATTAAACCTGCGCCTAGAAGCTGATCTTGAAGTGAACCTTTCATGTTATTCCTGCAGTAATTGTTTATCCTAACGAATTTAGATTATGCCATTCTATAACGCGCCCGACAGCTATTTAGTTAATATTTCTCGACGTCTTAACCTAACAGCTGAGTAAAACCTTACATAAAAGTCTCTGCTAGCAGATATGAGAAAATCTCATAAAGAATACAATATTAAATCATTGGATAAAAAACTTATGGGAAGGCTTAATCATAAGAAAACTCATAATCTGAGTTTTTATATAAATCATCTACTATCATCAGTAGGCACAATTATTACTAATTAAAATACCACTATAAGGAAAATGTAATATGTTAAATATAAAACATCTACTCCTAGCTGTTTGTGTCACAAGCAGTTTTGCCGCTACGACAATCTCTCACGCTAAAGATTTACGCTGGAAAATGCCAACCGCTTTTGCTACCAAGTTACCTGGACTAGGTTCGCCAGCGGCGTGGGTCACTGAAAAAATCAATGTGGCAAGTGATGGTTCACTTAAAATAAAATTATATGAGCCAAAAACACTCGTTCCACCTTTTGAGATTCTTCAGTCTGTTTCTGATGGTAAAGTAGGCGCAGGTTACACCTGGATTGGTTACGACCAAGGTAAAATTCCAGCTGTTCCTTTATTTGCTGCAGTTCCATTTGGCCTAAAGCCACCAGCATTTACAGGTTGGTACTACTATGGTGGTGGTCATGAAATGCTTCAGGAAATATACGCAAACAAGGGATTTAAAGTTTACGCACAATTGTGTGGAATCGTCGGTCCAGAAACAGCGGGCTGGTATAAAAAACCCATTGAGACTCTTGAAGACTATGATGGTATGAAAATTCGCTTTGCTGGTTTAGGCGGTAAAGTTCTCGAGAAACTAGGTGCGTCAGTTACCATGCTTCCTGCTGGTGAACTATTCCAGGCTTTAGAGAAAGGCACTATCGATGCTACTGAGTTTTCGATGCCTGCAATCGATCAGATTTTAGGCTTCAATAAAATCGTTAAAAACAACCTATTCCCAGGTTGGCATCAACCATTTACTGCGCAATACATGTTAATCAACTTAGACGAGTGGAATAAAACAACTCCAGCTCAAAAAGCATTAATTGAATCAACTTGTACTGCTGGTGTTATGAGAGGCTTAGCTGAAGGCGAATACAAAAATGGTGCCGTATTAGCTAAATTACAAGAAGAAGGTATCAACATAGGACAAATTCCTGATGATATCCTGAAAGAGTTGAAGAAAATTTCAGACTCGGTTTTAGCTGAGCAATCAGCTATAGATGCTGACTTCAAACGTGTTAATGATTCACAAAAAGCATTCCAGAAAGAATACATTCTTTGGGATGAGCGTGCATACCTTAACAATGAAATCTTGAAGTAACTTAGTAGTCTTAAGTAAAAGAAAAGTGAGTGCCATGTGCACTCACTTTTTCGTAAAAGAAACCCAAATTCATACCTATTAACTATTTTTAACGCTTGAATTTTGAAGAGAGTGAAGCATGTCTATTCCAGCTCAAAATAATGAGAGTATCCCTTCCAGAGGCGACTTACCTCATACAAAAACATCAGCCCGTCTTGATAAGTTTGTAACCAAAATAGGAGAGTACAGCTCTTGGTTATGGGTCATAACGATTGGCTTTATTTTGTATTCTGTAATTTCGCGATACTTATTTGGCCAAGGCTCGGTTATGTTGGAGGAAATCCAATGGCACCTGGCAGGCGCAGCATGGCTTATAGGCTTATCTTATACACTCGTCGACAATGAACATGTACGTGTTGATGTTTTACATGAACGACTTTCACGCAGAACTCAGGCATGGATCGAAGTTTTTGGCATAACATTGTTGCTACTCCCTTTTTTATTCATCTCTCTAAATGAGATGATTCCTTATGTTTACAGCTCATACGAGCAGGGTGAGGTGTCAATCTCCCCCAATGGTCTGCCTTATCGCTGGCTAATTAAGCTGTTCTTACCATTAGCTATTGTCCTTTTGATAATCGCTTCATTCTCTAGATTACTAAGAGTTATAGCTCTTCTATCCAATAAAAAAGGTAAGAACTAATGGAAATCGATACTCTATTCGTCATTGGTATGTTTTCTACCTTTGGCCTACTACTGGCGACAGGCTTTCCTGTTGCGTGGGTACTGGCGGGCACGTCTGTAATCTGGACCATAATAGGCATCTATGCTGTAGAATCTTTTGGTGTGGATCTTTGGTTTGACTGGGGAAGCTCCCTTGGTCTTGTACCAGAACGATTATGGTCCCTAGTGGGAAGTGAAACACTGGTCGCTCTGCCCATGTTTATATTTATGGGGATTATGCTGGACCAATCAGGTGTTGCCGAAAAGCTCATGAAAAATATGGTGAAGCTGTTTGGTAATGTAAGAGGTGGCTATGCAGTTACCGTAATTCTTATCGGGGTATTACTGGCTGCTACTACGGGAATTATTGGTGCATCTGTTGTTTTATTAGGAATGCTATCTCTTCCCGTTATGCTTGAAAATGGCTACTCAAAAGAGTTAGCAGTTGGAACATGCTGTGCGACAGGCACACTGGGAATTTTAATTCCTCCATCAATTATGCTGGTTCTTATGGCTGATCGTTTGGCTACGCCTGACGCATCTGTTGGCAACCTGTTTATGGGCGCATTTTTCCCAGGAGTTATGCTGGGAGCCATGTATATAGCTTACGTGCTAATTATCTCTGCATTAAAGCCTGAAATTGCACCACTCCCCAAAAATCAGGAAAAAGTAAGTTTTAAAATTGTATGGGATGTGATCAAGGCAGTTTTACCTACTTTAGCTTTGATTCTATCGGTTTTAGGTTCAATCTTTGCCGGAATAGCGACACCTACTGAAGCATCAGGCGTAGGCGCATTTGGTGCAATGTTATTAGCGCTCTTTAACGGACGTCTAAGCCTTAAAGTACTAAAAGAAACGGCCTATCAAACCACAAAAACCACCTCATTTATATTCGCTATATTTGTTGGTGCAACTGCCTTTTCGATTGTCTTACGTGGTTTAGGTGGTGACGAAGTAATCACTCGCACACTAACCGGACTTCCATTCGGCCCGGATGGCGTTTTGATCGTGATATTACTCACTGTTTTCATGCTTGGTTTCTTCCTCGACTGGGTAGAAATTACATTAATCGTGTTGCCGCTTGTTGCTCCTGTGGTTCAGGCACTAGGGTTTGACTTGGTCTGGTTCACTATATTATTTGCTGTGTGTCTGCAAACGTCATTCCTTACTCCGCCGGTTGGATTCGCACTATTTTATATAAAAGGTGTTTGCCCACCGAATATCAGAGTAACCGATATTTATCGAGGTGTTGCGCCATTTATTCTTTTGCAACTTACTGGATTAGCCCTTATTTATTACTTCCCCGCAATTGTTACCTGGTTGCCAGAAGTTACTTACGGGGCAAAGTAAAAACATCTATCTATTTATTATTTAGCCAAACATCTTCTACAGCTGTCATAGCGGCCTCAATCGAGGGGTTGCTATGACAATCTTTACGGCAGATAAAGCATAGCCCTGCATCCAGAGAGACTTTGTCTGCAATAACAACTCCGTGGGCATGCGATGCGTCCAAAGCATTACTATGACGCGCCAAAGACAAACCAACCCCTGATAATACCAAGTTCATCATAGATTGCTCCAAGTCAACGCTCGCCACGATGTTTTGCCTTGCATCGATTGATGCAAACTTCTTGGATAATAGCTGATGATGTACGGAGTTCGGTGGCGTTCCAATCCAGGGGAGTTTTGCCAACTCTTCCCAATTCATTCCTTCTACACGACTCCGCCAACCGAGTGGTGCAATCACTCGATATGAAAACTCACGTAGCTTAATTAGGTGATACTTATCACTCAAGTCAGCCAAGTCTGGAGGACCTAGTGTAAATGCCACATCCAATTGATCATTTTTAACCAACTCAGCAACTGTTCCTGACATACCATGCGTAAGTTCCAGCATCAAAGCAGGATGTCGTTTAGTCAAAAGACTTAAATAATCCCCTAAACGAAGAAACTCAGGATCAAGAATAGTACCAAGACGTAGCCGCCCACTTACAGCATTATCAAGTCCAGCAGCCTCATTACTAAAATCATTTTCAGCCTGTAACGCACGCTCGGCAGCAGGCAATAATCGTTGACCTGCTTCAGTTAATCTCATCCCGTGAGGCGTCCGCTCGAACAACACCAGATTTAATTGTTCCTGTAATTTTTTTATCTGCAAGCTCAAAGCTGACTGAGTTAAAAACAAACGCTTTGCTGCGCGAGTTAAATTTCCCTCACGAGCTACATATACGAATGCTTTAAAATTGTAAGTTTTCATTTAGATATAATCTTTCCTCATAACTTAAACAAGATTAAGTCATTAGACCTCATACAGCAAGTCACGTCTAATAAGGAAATAGAATATTAAATAACTAAAATCTTAATCTGGATATAAGCAATACTTAAATCAAAATACGATTTATAGGCTATCCAATTATTAGCATTTTTTAATAGCAATAAACTTTTTATACCCTGTTTACGGGGTAATTTTACTATTTACGCATGAGCTGGATTAGAACCTATGACGAATATTGGCAAGTTTGATTATATTATTGCGGGCGGTGGAGCAGCAGGCTGCGTTCTGGCAAACCGTCTTTCAGCTGATCCTGACATCACTGTATTATTGTTAGAAGCAGGCAATGACGAAAAATGGATTTGGACCAAAATTCCTGTCGGATATCTATACTGCATAAATAATCCTCGTACGGATTGGTGTTTTAAAACCGAACCTGAAGCCGGATTAAATGGCCGCTCTATCATCTATGCACGCGGAAAAGGCTTAGGCGGTAGTACGCTGATTAATGCGATGTTGTACATACGTGGACAAGAACGTGATTACAATGAATGGGCGACTTTAACAGGGGATAGCAGTTGGTCGTGGGAACATTGCCTCCCTGTCTTTAAAGAAGTAGAAGATCATTGGCAAGGTGACAGCAAAAAACACAGTAAAGGTGGCGAGTGGCGAGTTGAACAGCAACGCTTATCGTGGGAAGTTCTGGATCATTACACAACCGCAGCTCAACAGGCTGGCATTCCTTTAAGCAGTGACTTTAATGGTGGAGACAATCTGGGTGTCAGCCAATTTGAAGTTAACCAAAAGAAAGGAACCCGCTGGAGTTCGGTACGCGGATTTCTTGACCCAATACGCTCTCGCCCTAACCTTAAAATCGTTACTGGGGCACTATCAGACAAACTTATTCTCGATGGAAAGCATGTAACCGGGATCGAATACACTCAAGGCGGGGAGCAGTTCTCGGCTAGCTCACGTATTGAAACGATCCTATCTTCAGGTTCAATCGGTTCTCCTACGATTTTACAACGCTCAGGCATTGGCGACCCGAAAACGCTAACCGAACTTGGTATTCCCGTTGTTCATGAATTACCTGGCGTAGGTAGCAATTTACAAGATCATCTACAACTTCGAACTGTATTTAAAGTAGAAGGAATTAAGACCCTCAACCAGACAGCTAATAGCTTATGGGGCAAAGCAATGATGGGATTAGAATACGCCTTATATCGACGTGGACCTTTAACCATGGCTCCAAGCCAACTAGGTTTATTTGCCTACTCAGACGAAAGCGTAGAGACACCCGACCTAGAGTTTCATGTACAACCGTTATCTCTGGATAAGTTTGGCGATCCGTTACACAAATTCCCTGCGATTACTGCCAGCGTCCTCGATTTAAGACCCAAGTCTCGTGGCACTGTAACCATTTCAGATAGAAACCCAAACAGTGCGCCCAAAATTGCCCCAAATTACCTTTCTCATGAAGAAGACCAAATTAAAGCAACCAAGGCATTACGATTAGCGAGAAAAATTTCAGAACAACCTGCATTAGCGCCTTATAAACCTAAGGAATACGTGCCGGGCGTAAGTTTTCAAACGGATGAAGAATTGGTACATGCAGCAGGTGATGTTGGCACCACAATTTTTCACCCTGTTGGAACCTGTAAAATGGGGAAAAAAGATGATCCAACCGCTGTAACAGATAGTCGTTTACGTGTTCTTGGAATGACCGGATTACGCGTGGTGGATGCATCTATTATGCCGACGATTACTTCAGGAAATACCAGCTCACCGACAATTATGATTGCTGAAAAAGGATCACGAATAATTCTGGAAGATAGAAAGAAAGGTCTAAAAGACTGATATTTTTTAGATAATGAAGCTTTCAGGTTGCTATATATGCAACCTGAAAGCTCGCTAAAATATGATACGAAATGAGATAACTGTTTAAGATAGATTATTTAGCAAACAACTCAGATTCAATATTCTTAAACGCTTTAAATTCTAATGAATTACCCGAAGGGTCGGCAAAGAACATCGTACCTTGCTCCCCTACTTCTCCTTCGAAACGGATATAAGGTTCGATAATAAACCCATCGATAAACCCCTTAACCTTTTCAGCCAGCGCATGCCATTCATCAAACTCTAATACGACACCAAAATGCGGCACCGGCACACCGTGACCATCTACAGCATTATTCAATGCATTCACTTTTCCTTCTGGCCCTAATTCCTTATTGCAATGAACAACCAGCTGATGACCAAACATATTAAAATCAATCCAGTCTGCTGTGCTTCTGCCTTCTGGAAAGCCCATTTTTTTCCCGTAAAAATCACGTGCTTCTTCAATATCACGTACTTGAATGGCTAAATGAAAGGGCGTTAATGTCATGGTTAATCCTTACTAAATGTTGAATAACGATATTATAGAATAATCCCTTATTCTGTTTCCGACCAGACAAGAATTAAACTAAATAATGCGAACGTTTAAATGTAAATAAATGTTGCTGGAGTAATCACATACGTGAAATAAAACTACTGATGACTGTCACAATAATTAAGACACTTCCCGATACGCGAAGCACTTGATTCTTTTTACCTGTTAGCAAAAAAATAATTATCAAGAGTACTCCCAAAGTTCCACTAATCAGGGTTATCCAATTAAACAATGTAAGATTCATCAAACTTTCTCCATATTATATTTTAAGTGCTTCATTACAAAATAGGCTAAAAGGAGCAGGTGTAAAACATACAGATCCCATCTGTAAGTAATTTACCCAGTCTTAAGTCTAGTATCTCCCTTAACCTTTTCTAACGATGAAGGCTTGGCTTTATAAAACACAATGACATTCCCCAAAAGTGCTAGCACCAAGCCGATGATTGCAATTGGCGTAAAAGTATAACCTTCAACAAAGGCAGAAATTGTCAGTGCAACTATGGGAAATAATACCGTGGTATAGGCCGTTTTGTTTGCACCTATTCGTGCAATCAAGCTTAGGTAAACAGCAAACGCAAGAATACTACCCAGCAAGACTAAAAACGCAAAGGACCATAAATATTCGGGACTAAAATCAAAGCTAAATCCTCCTACGCGCACCAGGCTAATCACAAACATGATAATTGAACCGTACAACATTCCCCACGCCGTCGTAGTAGACATTGCCAGTTTATGTTTATTGTGGCGTACCGTTATCATGTTTCCTGAGGAGAATAAAAAGGTACCAGTAACAGCAAATGCGACACCTAGTAATCTAGAATGCGACTCATTGGATTGCATGCTTACGAAGTCAGGATAAAACAGTAAGGTTATCCCTAAAACGCCTATAATCGCACCGATTACTGTATTTCTACTTGGCTTGAATTTGTGCCACATAAGGTTGTTTAACACATTGAAAATTGTCGCCATGGAAAAGATCACCGACAACAAGCCACTTTCGACATCCAAAGTGCTGGCAATATAGAAAAAGTAGAAATTAAGACAAAATAAACAGGCACCTTGAAGCATGCAAAAAAAGTGATCAGCAAGTTTCAAAGGCTGTAAACGCTTAGTCAGTAGCAAGAAAACAAACATGATTACAGCTGCCGTAAAAAAACGATAGAACACCGAATTTTCAACGGGTACAACACCTGTCTGAAACGTAATGGCGATCCAGGTTGTACCCCAAACGACTACGATAAGTACGTAAAATAGTGCGGTGATCATAACTTCTATCTCATTTCATCTTCTATTAAATCAGCATTTACAGAAGCGCCAAAGAAACGAAGTATAGGAGCCTTAAATTGATCTGGCATTATTTATTTGGCTGAAACCAATATTCTTTAAACGACCAGTACTCCCTGAGTTTTACTTACAGATATTGACGCGCTGACACCTGCACTAAAATCAAGATAATCATTTTCAAGGCCATCTGAAAAGATCACACCATTCTCCGCCATCTTAGAGGTGAGAACTAACGGCTTCTTCTGATCCACTCTACCGAATACCAAATCTGTTTGAGATTGCTGACTAGGGAATGGCTCCCGAACGGTGTAATACAAATACTCACTATCCCATTGAAAACCATTGGCGATCTTTTTTTGCACTGGTCTACCCGCAATTCCTGAAGCGCCTGCGATTAAACTTTTAAACCAACCCGTCGAACCTAGACCAGTGCTGATGATAACTCCACTGGAACTTTGGCTTTCTTTTTTGCCATTCCATTCCACATCATAACGTGCTGAAGTGTGCGATTTAGGGCCAACAAACAAATCATTAACCGCTAATAAACTGTCGCCCAAATTTGTTGTTGCTTCAGCCATAGTGATAGTTTTGAAATTCATCTTCTTTGCTAAAACATCTGCTAAAACTAACGGTAAATCCCCAGCAGTAAATGGCAATAACACACCATCAAAGCTCTGCGGAGAGGGGTTGATAGCTATCACTGATTGACCTGTAAGGTATTTTAACGTGTTTGCTACCAATCCATCTTGGCCAAGTACAACCACAATGTCATCTCGAGAAAATTTATAGGTTGGTAAGTACGAACGATCTAACTGCTGCACCCTGCCCGATGCTTTTAAAAAACTAAGCACTTGTTTATGCACGGTATGAAACAAACCATCTTCCACCTCATACTGCTCAAAGGATTCGCCTAAATGCTCAATGTAAAACTTGGCTTGTCCTAAGGTGCCGTACTTCTGTTTTAACTCGTGCAAACGAGTGTGACGGGTTACCAATATTAATTTTCTGTCAGTTTCCATTGTGATCACCTCTTTCTATTAAATAAGCTATTTGCTATTTGATGAGTGACTGCAACAATTCTGGCGAAATATTCAAGTTGCCCACCTTATTGCCTTCCTGAGTTAAGTTTTCAAACGATTGAGCGATTAACTGGGCTGGCGCCATCTTGCTCATTGCCAATGCTTTCAACACTTCAGCAGGAACCGAATCATAAGCTTTAAGCTGCTTTTCGATGCTGTAGGCAGACGTATCAGCCTTCGCTTTCTCATTGCCCGTTTCAAGCTCTATCAAACTTTGACGCTGCTCTTCTTCGGCGATGGCGGCTTGCATGTTTTCTTCATTTAACACATTACGTTTTTTCATCACCGCACGCTCAGCTTCGATTTTCGTTTCCTGAATCTCCTGCTCTTTGCGCTGCATCGCGACTTCTGTTTCAAGCTCCGATTCCTTTACTCGCTTTTCCTGGTCAATACTGGCTAAGCGACGTTCGTAAATTGCGTCATCGGCTTCTTTCAATAGTTGCTCACGAATCTCTGCTTCTAACGCTTTTTCAGTTTCAGGTGTCGGCGAAATGGCGACGATCGATACATCGACAATGGTCACGCCTAAATCAGCTAGTGCTTTATTGCTTTGTAACGCCGTATCAAGCTCTTTCACCAACTTCGGTGCCATGCTTAATGACGCTTTCAATTGTTGCTGCTGGATATTATCCCTAAGCAATACCTGTACGCTTCTCAACACACGCTCATCCAGTTTTTGCGGATCTTCTGATAAGTATTTACCTTTCTTATCGATAGTGAAGTTAAGCATTTTCGATACCGCTTCGGCGTCAGAAATACGATAAGTCACCTGCCCTTGCACCGTTACTCTCTGAAAATCTTCCGATTGCAAACGAAACGCAAACGGCAATTCCTTGCTAGTAACAGGGACGGCAACCAGTGATGTTTTTGGGCCGAAGTAATAAAAGCTCATACCGACACCCTGTTTAACTGCTCGACCTTTTTGATACTGAATCAAGTGAGTTGAAGGGTCTGATTTTATGTAGTTAATTCCAAACATGATTGACCTCCTGTTAAATGAAAAATAGATTAATTGTCCCAGAGACATTCAATGCTTAGATAGATAATTGTCCTTGAGACACTATTTGTCAAACGTTTTTTGTGAATTTTTAATTATTTGCTTTTTAAACAATGACTTGCTATTTTGTCTTTACGACAAATAAACTCGTTTTTATAAGATTTATCCAAAATCTATGACACAAGAAAACTTCAAATCCCCCTTACTCACCGTTGATAGTGTGCTATTCACCATCAAAGATAACTCGCTGAAAATTCTATTGTTAAAGCGGAAGAATTCACCGTTTCAAAATAGCTGGGCACTACCGGGTGGGTTTATCGATGTGAATAGAGATGATTCCGCAGAAAACACGGCAAGTCGTAAATTAACAGACAAAACAGGCGTGACACCCCCCTACTTAGAGCAGTTAAATACGTTTTCATCCAAGAGTAGAGACCCGCGAGGCTGGAGTGCTTCAATCGCCTATTTTGCGTTGATCGCACATGAAGAAACCAATCTAAAAGTAACACCTAGAAATGATGAAAGTGCGCAATGGGTGGATGTAGAAAGCCTTATGGATGAAACCGCTAATTACCAGCCATTAGCTTTTGATCACCAACAGATCTTTCAATTCGCATTGGAACGCTTAAAGCAAAAGGCGCTGTATTCGATGCTACCCGTGTTTTGTTTACCCAAGGAATTCACGCTTGGTGAATATCACACATTGATTGAAATAATTCTGGGAAAGTCTATTCAGAAAAAAACCTTATATCGCCGCTTTGAAGCTTCAAATATGTTCGAAGAAACCGGAGAAACAGTAGCAACAGGCGCAAGAGCAGCAATGTTATACCGATTAAAAGAAGATGCGGAACTGGTGAATTTCGAAAGGAATCTAGGTTAATCGATTGTACATTTTTATCTAACGCATCAAACAGAAACAAACTGAAAAAACAATTCACTCTATAATTATTTCATACCCACCCCCCTACTTTGGAGGGCTTTTTTTAAGCGATCATTTACACTAAAAACTGATTGCCTAAATATTCACTAAACACCTCATATATTGATTCTGCTATTTTCTAATATGCAGCTCAAATAGTATTTTCACACTACGTATTTGTAACAATTCAACTACGTTTATCTACGGATTATCTAAACAACTGAATCCGAGTATCTTCATATCTCGATAAAACGAACAATGAGGAAATTGAAAATGACTAGTATAAATATCGGAATTAATGAAGAAGGCAGATTGAAAATAGCCGAGGGCTTAAAAAAACTTTTAGCTGATTCATACACCCTTTATTTACAAACCCATAACTTCCATTGGAATGTAACAGGCATGCAGTTTCGCGAATTACATTTGATGTTTGAAGAGCAATATACTGAATTAGCGACTGCGGTCGATGATGTTGCAGAGCGTATTCGTACTCTGGATGTTCCTGCTCCCGGAACTTATATTGAGTTCTCAAGATTAAGTTCTATTGCCGAAGTTGAAGGCGTGCCAAGCTCTATGGAAATGGTTGAATTATTAACCAAAGGTCACGAACAAGTGATCAAAACCTGTCGGGAAGTATTGAAGATTGCTCAAGAGTTTGAAGATGAATCTACAGCGTCTTTAGTTTCTGATCGCATGGTCATTCATGAAAAAACAGCATGGATGCTAAGAGCAACGACTAAAAATTAATCAACAAACCAAGATAATTTAGGACAATGCAGGACGGGTGAGAGGCAAATAAAATGCTTAGAAATATCAAACTGAGTCTATGGGGTTTTCTCATTGGATTGAGCGGTTTGTGGATACTGGCAAATTTGTCTCTCCCGGAAACGCTGAACTTCAAATCCATCCGCGATCTGTTTATTCAGTACTCTGGTGTAATCGCAATGGGCACTATGAGTATCGCGATGGTATTAGCGCTTCGTCCGGTTTGGCTAGAACCCTGGCTAGGTGGTCTGGATAAATCCTATCGCTTACACAAGTGGCTGGGTATTTCCGCACTCACCGGTTCAGTTTTACATTGGCTTGCCAAAAATGTGCCTCACTGGGCGATTGATCTGGGTTTGATGGAACGAGGCGCACGTGGACCACGACCAGATCCCGCTACATTAAGCGCAGCTCAGCAATTCTTTAATGAGCTGCGCAAACCCGCTGAATTTGTTGGTGAGTGGATATTCTATGCAGTGGTGCTTCTGATCGCGCTCGCTTTAATTAAACGTTTTCCTTATCGACTCTTTGCCAAAACACATAAGTTGCTTGCAGTTGCTTATTTAGCGCTAGTATTCCACACAATCGTGCTATTGGACTTTGCCGCATGGACCAAGCCGCTAGGCATTTTTATGGGACTTTTATTATTGGCAGGTACGGTGTCGGCGGTTTTAGTTCTGACAAATCAAATAGGCAAGAAGCGACAGGCAGAAGGGACAATAGAAACGCAACATCATTTCCCTGAAATGAAAGTACTTGAAACCTCAATTCTGCTGAAAGACGGTTGGAAAGGTCACAAAAGTGGTCAATTCGCTTTTGTAAATTTTGATGCCAAGGAAGGACAACACCCTTTTACCATTGCCTCTGCATGGAACGCTAAAGATCCTCATATTACTTTCATTACCAAAGGATTGGGTGATTACACTGATTTACTTCCTGAACAATTACACAGCGGTAACAAGGTAAACGTGGAAGGCCCTTATGGTTGTTTTACATTCGACGATAATAAAAAACGCCAGATCTGGATAGGCGGTGGTATTGGTATCACGCCCTTTATCGCTCGTATGAAACAACTCGCTCAACATCAAGGCGGCCAAGCCATCGATCTTTTCCACAGCGCGACAGAATTAGCACCCGAGGCGCTGGAAAAGCTAACCGCAGATGCCGCGGCGGCGAATGTAACATTGCATGTGATGATCGACAGTCGTGACGGTTTTCTAACCGGAGAAAAAATACGAAATGCTGTTCCCGAATGGCAGTCAGCTAGCTTCTGGTTCTGCGGTCCTGCGGGATTCGGCTCAGTATTACGTAAAGATATGTCGGCTAATGGTTTGCCCAAAGGTGCTTTCCATCAAGAATTATTCAATATGCGTTAGGTAGACGCACATCGCCAACAACGGAAAAAATGATAGCGGCTAAAACCGCTATTGTTGCGCTATCAAGCAATGTTTAGAGAATTCTCTGCCCTCACTACTTTTACACAATTTTACATAACAGCCATATTTTCTTTTACTTTAGTCTTCTAAACTCATTGTATAAAAACTGAAAAGTCTTTCAAAGGCAATAGACACACTATGAAATCACATATTATGACAAAGCACTCATCTACTGATGCAATCAGATTCGCGACAACGGTAGCGATGATGACAGCAATTACAGCCACAATGTTTTTATCCGCACCAGCAAAAGCAGAGCAACCAAGCTTTACAACTGGTGTTGCCACTCAAACCAATGCGGGTCTGATCGATTGTGGTGATAGGTCTCGAGTTAGTGCCGTAGGCGAAATAAAATCTGAAGATGGAAAAACCTGGACTGTTCCTGCTGACACCCAATTTACAACGGCAACAAAAGCCACAGACCTATACAATGAATGTGGTGGCAAAAAATTAGACTCTCTTGCAGATTTGGACTTATCAACAGTACCCGTAGTTGATGCAAGTGGGAATGGCGCTGGTAAGGAAATATTCACCGCCTACATATTTCCCGACAACTATTTTGAGCTATACATCAATGGCGTTTTAATTGCAGTCGATCCCGTTCCATTTACACCGTTCAATGCCAATGTAGTGAGATTCAAAACCGACTACCCATTCAACATCTCCGTAAAAATGGTGGATTGGGAAGAGACGCTTGGACTAGGCATGGAAAGTAATCGTGGCACAAAATTTCACGCAGGAGATGGAGGTTTCGTCGCACACTTTCAAGATGCTGATGGTAAAACGGTTGCACTTACTGACAGTAGCTGGAAAGCACAAACCTATTACACCGCTCCTATTGTAAATAGAAAATGTTTAGTGATAAACGGTGGAGTAAGAGATAGTTCTGCATGTAATCAACAATCGGTTACCAGCTTTGAAACTGCTTCGGCAGCGCATTGGGCTATTCCTGAAAACTGGATGAAAACAGACTTTGACGACAGTGCATGGCCTGCCGCTTCAACCTTTAGCAACGACACAGTGGGTGTAGATAATAAAAAATCCTATACCAATTTCACTGAAATTTTTGACACAAAAGGTGCTGATGCAGAATTTATATGGTCATCAAACCTGGTGCTGGATAATCTGGTATTGCTTCGAAAAACAGTAAAATAAATTCAATAGAAGAGACCAAAATCATGCGCAATAATATTTTATTCTCAGTGACTATTCTCATTCTAATGGTTAACACTGGTATTTCTGCACAGGACAATTCAACCCATGAAAACCCAATCAAAACCAAAGAAAATGACAAACAACGCCCGCCTAAAAAGCCTGATGTCCAACTAAACGTTCCTAGCGAAAGTGAGAGCATAAACAGCGAAGCTTGTTCACGCATTAAAGCATCAGTGGCGACTGCTGGTTTTAAAGATGTCACGGTAACGTGTGATAAAACTTACGCCTATGTGCAATCAGACACTTATCCCGATCATAGTTTGATGAATGGAATCACCGGAACCAATGAACAAATTCCTGTTCCAGCGCTAAATTATGCAGCCCCAATTCTATTACACCCTGAAATATCTGATACTAAAACAAGTATTGATGCTGCCTTAGGCGTGGCAATTAACGGTGTGCCAATCTACGATTATTCGGCTCAAGGTGAGATTGATTTACACGGTTACGATGCGACTAAAGATACAACAAAACTTGGTCAGCTTGATGAATGTGGTGGCCATGCCGGTCGCGGTGATGATTATCACTATCACGCAAAACCCACTTGCATGATTGATTCAATGGAGAATGTCACCGACGCAACAATCATCGGCTGGGGTTACGATGGCTTCCCATTATATGGTGATGCAAACCCAGACGGTTCAGCCATTACAAAAGGTGACCTGGACGTATGCAATGGCCAAGCAGATAAGCAATTCGGCTATCGCTATCACACCTCAGTTGAAGCGCCTTATATTATCCAATGTTTAGTGGGAAAAGTAGATACCAGCATTTTACCCAGAGTCGCGCCATTAAAAGGTGCTGCAGCGCGAGCAGATTTAAGACCACCTAGAGAAGGTGTCGAAAATCTTAAGCATGTAAAAAAAGAAGACGGTACTCGCACGCTCAATTACACCTACAAAGGTACTGAGTATTACACGCGCTTCAAACCTTCAGAAACCAAGGCGAATTGTTATGATTTTGAGCAAAAAACGATTAGTAATAACGGTGCAGTTGAATCAGGTACCTACTGTCGTTAATGGGTAAATTATTAGAAAGTTAAATAAGTCCTGGGGGGATTCGTAATGCCACCCCCCTACTTACAACCGTTTTTTCATATTTTTTGCACATTTGATGCTTACTATTCGATTATTATTAAACAGCCTTTATTACGAGTTTGGCTGTAAACATATATTAATTAACAGTGTTTAAATTACAGAATATTGACTATTGCAGGTCGTTGATTGGTAGCTTCCAAGTTAAAAATTAAAATAAGGGAACGGTTAGAAATAAGATTTACTCTCAAAAAAAACTTACTAAATGATTTTTAGAATAAACTCAGGGCACTTTTCTTGTACAATCCTGTCTCATCCTATAATTTCATTTATCATTTATTCATCATTAACCGGATTAAACTAGATTTAAGTAAGAACTATATTATGTCGAATATACTAAACACAGAATTTCAACAAGTAAGCACTGGAAACTCCAACTGCTTACGCACATTAATCAGCCGTACATTGACGATTGCTTTTCTCGCGGTGTTTTTACAGGGCTGCGAACTTGATGATGGTACTGATAGCGATGATGATGAGCAGACCGTTGTTTATAGCACTGACGGTGGAACAGATACTCTGGATAATGACGACAAATATGAATTGATTTTAAGAGCTGATAGCACTTATTTGATTCTGGAAGATAATCTCACCGAAATTAGTATTCAAGGTGATGACAACTACCTTGTGATAGACAGTGATACCAGCATTGCTTCAATAAGCATAAACGGTGATGACAACATCATTACTGTCGAAGATGACGTCAACTTAACCGTGGATCAACTGACTATTCAAGGCAATGGTAATTCTGTGACCGTTTACGATATCGGTACTTATACCGAAACAAGCGATACCGATGAAGCTGATAATCTGGCATGTGAAGTAAGCCAGAATGGCGCTTGTTTGTAAGTCATTACACTCACATTTAATATAAAAAAACCGAGCGTGTCTCGGTTTTTTATTGCCTGTAAATTATACAGAAACAACTATCTCCACATAAAGTTACGTAACTTTACATTCGCTACAAACCTTTCACATTACTTCCATAATGCTTCCATTTTCTGGTTTTAAAGTACCTTCCATGTTTCGAAGAGAAGCAATTTATTAAATTTTATACGTAAGCATTCTTTTCAATATTTTAACTTTTGATAGCAAGGTATTGATAACGAAAAAATGATTACGTAACGCTAATTAAATAACAAGGGTTACAAAAAAGTAACCATAGGAAAACAAGATGAAAATGAAAACCAAAATTATATATTCACTCTCAACCGTGGTTTTAGCAGGTATGGTTTTTAATGCTCAAGCTACTGATTTTAATTACAACTTCATAGAAGGTTCTTACGAAAATTACGACCTGGATGGTACTGATGCCGATGCAGGCAAACTTTCTGGATCTTATGAATTAACGCCAAACATTAATATCATTGGTGATTACGCTGCGGGCAACATTGATAGTTCTAACAACTCTGCCGATGACTCTGAGCTCGACTTTCAGAACTCAGCCATTGGTTTTGAATACCATGCCCCAATTGCTCCGAAAACGGATATCACTACCAACATTAAATACATCAATCAGGACATTGATACGCTAGACGATGACGATGGTTACGGCGTTGGTGTGGGTGTCAGACATAAGGTTACTGACAAAGTAGAACTCGATGCAAATCTGGACTACTACGACATAGATAATAGCGATGACACCAGATTGAAAGTCGGTGCACGTTACTACTTCAACAAATCGATTTCTGCTGGCATAGGTTATTCCGCGTCACAAGAAGATACAGACACTATCTCCGGCAATATTCGTTGGGGTTTTTAAACAGATAAATAAAAAATCTCTCTCCTTACGGTTCATAGGCCTTCCTTCCTATTGGACCCTTCCACACCTACTGATTTATCAGTAGGTGTTTTTTTTCATTAAACAAACACCACTTTATTTCTATTCTTAAAAAAGTGCCTGTAAGTGGGGAGGTGCCTTTTATTTTTTGATGACCTTAGTCACATTCTTCTCTTTTGCCTAACAAACATAGAGCAACCATAAAACAAGAATAACACAGCATTCAACGATCACTTTTTTAGCTGTTTGGCGTCTTTATTTGCATAAAACCATACGCACATCAATAACCCTAACGTCAACTATTGATATAGTTAGTTTTCCTTATCAAACAGGTAAAACAAAGCATCACTTTTTACATAATTTTACATTTTGCTGAAACATATTTGCATAGTTCGAGAATAAAATTTGCTTATGCAATACAGGAAAACAACCCAGCATAAAATTACCGTAAAAAAATCGTAAGTAGGTAGGAAATGAATCTAAGAAAATCTACATCGATGATAGCCGTCATCATTACAATTCTATCATTGAGCGCATGTTCTTCTGAGCGTTTACTCAATGCCAATAATAAAAATTCGGCATCAGGCAGCAACGTACACACACCTGAGCAAAAACCTTCACCTGTGCTATCAATTTGGTGGCAAAAATTTAACGACCCGTTAATGACTTCTTTGATTGAAGAAGCCTTGCAAGCTAACCCCGATATTAAAACTGCACAAGCCAGTTTGCGTTCAGCACGAGCTCAAACCGTTATCGCCAGATCGAGTCTATTACCGACCTTATCAGCCAGTGGTTCTGCAGGCCGGGCTAGCAGCGAACAAAGTTATGGCGCAGGTCTTGATGCCAGTTGGGAGTTAGATTTTTTTGGTAGCAACCGCTTTGCCAGCAATGCGGCAGAAGCAAACTTGAAAGCCTCTCAGGCAAGCCTTGAGGATGTAAAAACATCACTAGTAGCAGAAGTTGCCAGTGCTTATGTAAATTTACGCCTAGCGCAGGCGCAGCTTAAGGTATCAAAACAAAGTCTGGCGTCACGCGCTGAAACGTCGCATTTAATTACGCTAAAGCAACAGTCTGGTCTTGCCAGCGGCTTGGAAGAAGAACAGGCCAAACTCAGCCTCGGTCAGGTGAAAGCAGAAATCCCTGCTTTGGAAAATAGCATCATAAGTTCTCAGCATGCCTTAGCACTGTTGCTTGGCAAAGAACCTGAGGCGATTAAATCTCGCCTCAGAAATATTAAGCCGATTCCATCAGCAAACATTAAACTTGCAACTAAAATACCAGCGAATACGATTCGTCAGCGCCCTGATGTGCGCGCTGCTGAATACCTGGTTACCGCCGCAGAGTTACATGTTGACGAAGCAAAAGCTAACCTTTACCCAAGCTTCAACCTGACAGGTTCGTTCAACTACAGCAGTAGTAAACTGTCAGATTTATTCGACCCTTCAAATATTGCCAGATCGCTTCTGGCTTCGATTAGCGCTCCGTTGTTTAACGGAGGCAGCTTAAAACAACAGGTCGTAGTGCAAAATGCAGAGCGTGAACAAGCTGTCGCCACTTATCAAAAAACACTATTAACCGCCCTGCAAGATGTTGCTAATGCCTTTGCCAGTTTGCAATCACTCGCCAAACAAACCCCGATTTTGCAAAGTAATATAAAACTGGCGCGTAACACAGAGCGTTTGTCGAACTTAAGTTATAACGCCGGTACCGATGACTTTCAGAATGTACTGGAAGCACAACGAACCGTATTAACTTCACAGCAGAGCCTACTTACTGCTCAGGCAGAGCAAAGCTTATCCCTAATTAGTCTTTACAAAGCCGTTGGCGGCGCATGGTAGGAGATACCAAAAATGAAAAACAGAGAAACAATAACAACTCCTTCTATAACTGATATCGTGAATCAGAACACGAGCAATAAACACTCTTCCTGGAAAAAATGGCTGCTTACACTGGTAGTACTCACAGTAGTCGGCGCATTGACGTGGAACTATGTGAATCAAAGCAGCTCTCCTAAACAAGCGGTTTATCAAACGGTGAGTGTTAACCGAGGTGATCTGACGGTAAGTGTTACAGCAACCGGAAATCTGGAACCCGTCAATCAGGTTGATATCGGTACGGAATTATCGGGTACCGTAGAAAAGGTTTTTGTCGATAATAATGACGTGGTTAAAAAAGGTCAGGAGCTGGCGCGCTTAGATACAGATCAACTCGAAGACACCATTGCCAAGAATCAAGCAGCGCTTAAGTCTGCAGAATCTAAAGTCGCTCAGGCAAAAGCACAAATAACGCAAGCTGCGGCTAATGTTCTGCAAGCGAACGCAAGCGTAAGCCAAACCGAGGCTAATGCCTTGCAGGCCAATGCGCTCGTCGAACAAGCCAAAGCTACGACACTGGAAGCTCGCACCCACCTCAATCGATTGCAACAACTGAATAAAAGCAGTAACGGCAAACTCCCTGCAAAAGGCGATCTTGATACTGCCATAGCGAGCTGGAAACGCGCACTCGCAGCAGAGAATGCGGCAAAAGCCAGTGCGGAATCTGCCAAAGCCAATATAAGCGGCACTAAAGCCAGTGCAGAATCCATAAAAGCCGAACAATTAAATGCTCAAGCTAATTTAGAATCCGCAGAAGCGGGCGTATTAGAAGCCAAAGCAACATTACGCTCATCACAGACCAATCTTCAAAAAGCGATTATTACCTCACCTATTGATGGCGTGGTATTAGATCGCGCGGTTGAGCCCGGGCAAACTGTTGCTGCATCGCTCTCAGCACCGACGTTATTCACGCTGGCTGAAGATCTATCAAAAATGGAACTGGAAGTCAGTGTCGATGAAGCGGATGTGGGTCAGGTAAAAGAAGGACAAGTTGCCGATTTCACGGTTGATGCATGGCCCGGACGAAATTATCCAGCAGAGATTACCCGTGTCAGTCTAGGTTCAACCCTTACCGATAATGTCGTGTCTTACCTTACCGAATTAGCAGTGACCAATACCGACTTAACCTTAAGACCTGGCATGACTGCAACGGCAACCATTATTACCCAATCACGTAAAAATGCGATGCTAATCCCTAATACTGCTTTGCGTTTCAAACCAGACACACAGACTAACGGCTCAGCAAGTGAAAAAAGAGGGGCAAAATCTTCTTCCGATGGTGGCATTCTCTCCAAACTAATGCCCGGTCCACGCTTTCCTCGTCAACAGAAGAGAAAAGGCACTGAAGAAACAACAGCGCTGCAAAAGTCTGAACAAACCATCTGGATTCTGGAAGGCGGAGCGCCTAAACCGATTAAGATTAAAACCGGTATTACTGACGGCAAAAATACCGAAGTTGTTGCAGGTGACTTAACCCCAGATATGCAAATAATCACAGCCAGTAGCGAGGCGAGCAAATGAGTGCTTTGATTGAACTGAGCAATGTCACCAAAACCTTTGGCCATGGGCAAGCGAGTTTTCAGGCGCTACGTGGGGTCGATTTACAAGTCGAGGAAGGTGACTTTATTGCCATTATGGGACCGAGTGGTTCGGGCAAATCTACCGCGATGAATATAATCGGCTGTCTGGATGTACCAACCAGTGGCGAATACCTGTTTCAAGGCGCTCACGTTGAATTGCTCGACCGCAATCAGCGTGCATTGCTCAGACGACACTATCTCGGTTTTGTTTTTCAGGGGTTCAATCTACTTGCCCGAACCTCAGCAAAAGAAAACATCGAACTGCCTCTATTGTACCGTGGTGAATCCGCCGCTGTACGCCATAAAATGTCCACGGCTGCATTGGAGCAAGTTGGTCTAACAGGCTGGGGACATCATACGTCAGGAGAATTATCTGGCGGTCAACAGCAACGCGTTGCGATCGCGCGTGCCATCGTCACCAACCCGACCTTGTTACTCGCCGATGAACCAACGGGTAATCTGGATACCACCCGCAGTCACGAAATTATGCAATTACTGCGATCACTCAATGAAGACAAAGGGATCACAGTCCTCATGGTGACTCATGAGCCAGATATGGCAGAGTATGCAAAACGCTCGATTGAATTTGTAGATGGCAAGGTAGAAAGCGACACAAAAAATCCAGCACTTGATCGCACTGGAATAACAACGAAGTCAAAGGATGACCAAATAGATCAAACAGGTGTAATACAAGGAGACTTCAATGCTATGGAGTAGCTTCTTATTAGCCATCAAAGGAATTCGTCGTAATCTGATGCGATCATTCCTCACCATTCTAGGTATTGTGATTGGTGTCGCCGCAGTAATTACCATGGTAACGCTGGGTAATGGAGCGACTCAGGCGGTCAAAGATCAGGTTTCCAGTCTTGGTAGCAATCTATTGATGATTCGACCCGGAACACGCATGAGAGGTCCCCGTGGAGATGGTACTCCTGACTTCAAACTCGATGACGTAAAAGCTATACGCGAACAGATTTCCAGACTAGCTGCTGTGGCTCCCCAAGTGAATAAATCAGAAACAGTAGTCGCGATGGCAAACAACTGGTCAACCTCCGTAACAGGCAGCAATAATGACTTTTTTACTGCTGGGAGCTGGAGTATTGCCGAAGGGAGAAAGTTTACCGATGCCGAAGAAACAGCAGGACAAGCAGTCTGTGTGATTGGCAGTACTATTCGCCGAGAGCTTTTTGGAACATCAGAAGTTTTGGGCGAAAACATAAGGGTTAAGAATTTTTCCTGTCAAATCATCGGTGTCCTGAAAAGCAAAGGTACATCGAATATGGGTCAGGATAATGATGACATTGTCCTAATGCCAATCAGCACCGTGCAAAGACGTATAGCAGGTAACCGCGACGTATCAGGCATTCTGGTATCTGTTGAAAATGAAAGTGACATAACTCGGGTACAAACCCAGTTGACTCAACTGATGCGTGAGCGCCGCCATCTCACCGATAAAGAAGATGATAATTTCAACATACTGGATACGCGGATGATTGCGGAAACGCTGTCCGGCACTACTCAGGTGATGACAATGCTTTTAAGTGCAGTGGCTTCAGTGAGCTTACTCGTCGGCGGCATTGGCATCATGAATATCATGCTGGTCTCAGTTACCGAACGTACTCGTGAGATTGGTATTCGACTTGCAATCGGCGCGCTGGAAAAAGAAGTCTTGCTGCAATTCTTGATAGAGGCTGTGGTACTCGCAGGGCTTGGCGGTATTATCGGCATTATTCTTGCGACGATTACATCAATAATATTATCTCAGGTTATGGGGGTTCCCTATACCTTCAATGTGATGATCAATCTGGTTTCATTTATATTTTCTGCAGGCATAGGCGTATTGTTTGGTTTTGTTCCGGCGCGTAAAGCAGCGCGCCTTAATCCTATCGATGCATTACGTCACGAATAAATACAGCTTTCACATTTATTCCTTTATTCATCCCTATTTCTGCCTCAATTGTTTTTCATAATTTGTCCTCTCTAACAATGATCCAGAAAATATTTTGAGGAAGCAAATATGTATAAAAAAATAGCCGCATCATCGCTATTAACGATTCTAGGAACGGTAGCATTATCAACTGCCAATGCTGCCGAACGACAAGGCCCTCCAGGTGGTGGAAAACCACCTGCAGAAGCATTTGAAGCTTGTGCAGATAAAAGTGCTTCTGATAGCTGTTCTTTTAGTGGAAAAAAAGGTGATGTCACTGGCACCTGCATAACGCCACCACGTAGTGAAGAGGAATTAGTCTGCGCACCTGAAGGCGGACGCCCCCCACAATAAAAACTGATATGCCTAGCTAGAATAAAAAAACCTTCAAGGACTCTCTCCTTCTTGAAGGTTTTTTTATGAGCGATGTAAAGTGGCCCAATCCTTCTCGTCCTCTCACGCTAGTGCTATCACGCTAGCCCTGGAAAACTTGCTATCAACTGACACTATGAGCGATAAAAACATGCAAAACACAATCATCAGAAAAGCACATTTCACTAAATCTGCGGCAACGCTTATTAGTCGAACTCTGGCAATCACTTTCCTCGCTTTGTTTTTACAAGCCTGCGAGTTAGATGACGGCACTGACAGTTATGATGATGACGTAACCATCGTTTATAGCACCGATGATGGCACCGAAACACTCGACAATGATGACGTTTATGAATTGTTGTTAAGAGCAGATGGAGCCTATCTAATTCTAGAAGATAACCTTTCCACGATTACGATTCAGGGCGATGGTAATTATCTGGTCATAGATAGTGATACCAGTATTGATGAAATCAGTATTACAGGCGATGACAATATTATTACCACTGAGGACGATGTTGACTTAACCATTGACCTGTTAAATATCATCGGTAATGGCAACTCGGTGACTGCATTTGAAATAACCACCTACAACCAGACCAGTGATGCCGATGACTCTGAAAACCTTGCCTGTGAAGTCAGCGATAATGGCTTTTGTTTATAAGGCACGCTAAGCAGGTTTATAAAAAAACAGCCCATAAGTAGGGGGGTGCCTTAAGCATTCATCGGTATTCAAAAAGATACTCTAATCTTTACAAATCCCCCTTATTTCTTGCACATTCATCGCCTAAACTGCTTGTACAAAGAATAATTGCATGTTTCATATTGTTTGCACATTCCTGACTTATATTGCCGTTTCAAATGACAATAACAGTAAAAAGGAAACAATATGCGCTACCTATCTATTCTAGCAATAGTGATCGCACTTTTTTTAAGTGCTTGCGGAGGATCTTCTTCCGAGAGCTCTGTTAGCACTGATTCTACAGATACAACCGAAATATCCGATACTTCTGATACTTCTGATACTTCCGATACTTCTGATACTTCCGATACTTCTGATACTTCCGATACTTCCGATACTTCCGATACTTCCGATACTTCCGATACTTCCGATACTTCCGATACTTCCGATTTTGTAGCAACAGACTGGACTGAAGCAACACATAGCAATGATGTTGACCCAAATTTTGATGAGGTTTTTGAAGACAACACGGTGAAGAGACTCGATATCGTTATCACAGAAGATTATTGGCAAGATATGTTAGACGACATGACCAGCCTTTATGGTGCTTTCGGGCAACGTGGCAATACCGAATTCTCTGACGAAGACCCTATATTCGTACCTGCTGAAGTTTTCTATCAAGGCACTGAATGGTATAAAGTGGGAGTGCGATTCAAAGGTAATTCTAGTTTGGCATCAAGCTGGCAAGCCGGCATTCTAAAATTATCATTCAAACTCGATTTTGATGAATTTGAAGACGATTATCCTCAAATAAAAAACCAGCGCTTTTACGGCTTTAAAAAACTAAGCGTTAAAAATAATTATGATGATGACTCTATGTTACGCGAAAAAGTGGCTACCGATGTTTTTAGAGGCTCGGGCCTAGTTGCTTCTCATACCGCTTTTTACACAGTCTATGTAGACCATGGAGACGGTCCTGAATATTTTGGCGTTTATACTCTGGTAGAAGAAGTGGATGGTAGCGTTCTGGACACTCAATTCTCAAGCGATGACGGCAATCTATATAAACCGGATGGGACAGCAGCAAGCTTTGCTTCTGGCACATACAATGAAGACGAATATGTAAAGAAAAACAACGAAGATGAAGCAGATTTCTCTGATGTTGCAAGCTTACTCTCTATCTTGCACGATGATACAAGAACCACGGATGCCGCAAGTTGGAGAGAAAACCTCGACGCTGTTTTTGATACCGATGTCTTTTTAAAATATCTGGCGGTAAATACTGTAATTCAAAACTGGGATACTTATGGTCGCATGACGCATAACTATTACTTGTACAACAACCCAGATACTAACAAATTGACCTGGATCCCTTGGGATAACAACGAAGCATTACAAGATGGAAAACAGGGCGGATCAGTAGCTTTGGATTTCTCCGACGTCACAAGCTCTGAATGGCCACTGATTGGTTATCTATATCAAGATGAAGTGTATAAAGCCAAATACGATGCTTTTGTTCAGGATGTGGTTGATAACGCTTTCAATACAAGCAAAATGCAGGCTTTGTACAGCGCATACTCTGACCTAGTCGAACCTTATGCCACCACTGAAGTAAATGGCTATACGTTTTTAAGCAATAGCTCAGATTTCACCAGAGCAATAACTGAATTAAATTCACACGTTGAATCAAGGGCAGCAGCTGTAAGTAACTACCTCAGCGGGCAATAGTCTTTTTTATCACTTAATTTAATTTAACTTAACTTAACTTAATTTTTATCACTGATTATAACTTTCATCATTCAATACAACCAAAAATAAAGGAAACAATATGCGCTACTTATCTATTCTAGCGATCGCACTTTTTTTAAGTGCTTGCGGAGGATCTTCCTCCAGCAGTTCAGATGCAACTGACAGCACGGATACGACCGACTCATCCGATACCACAGAAACCAGCGAAACCACGAACACAGCACCCGAAGCTAATGCTGGCGTTGACCAGAGTGTCAATACAGGCACTACAGTAAGCCTGGATGGCAGCGCTAGTTCTGATGCCGACGGTGATACATTGACATACAACTGGGCGATTATTACTTACCCCGTAAACAGTGCCGTTGCACTCGATTCTTTCACTAGTGAGAATCCTACATTCACTGCTGATACTGATGGCAGCTACACCTTTGAGCTTGCGGTTAGTGACGGCTCTGAAACAAGCACGGACCAGGTTATAATCACAGCGAGCACCGTGGATGTATCGGGTACCAGTTCTACAAATGGCATCGAGTGTGCTTATAGTTACAGCGAATTTAATGATTCAGCGTCTGTAAACACCACCAGCACATCAGATTGGACATGTTCTGATACCACCCGAGATTTAGTCGCTAACGGTATTCCCGATCATGAAGTAGGTACATTCCCGAATACTGGCAATCCCAATACAATCTCAGAACAAGATGTATCTGCTAGCTTCACGTTAACACCCATTGAGACCGACACTGTTACCGAACTTGGCGGTCCATCTGGCCCTCAAGGTTATGTCCTTAATGGCGTTAAAATAGATTCGAGCACTGCAGGTTCTTGTGATGATTCGGGCGATTCGTGTAGCTTAATCGACAATAGTGGTAATTGGAGCATTGAAGCATTAGGTCAAGATAGCTTTGACTTCGGAACGGACGATAACAACGCCCACGTCCAGCCAGATGGCGCTTATCACTATCACGGCATGCCAGAAGGATTCATCGAGCTACAAGGTGGCGATGCAAGCAAAATGACATTGATTGCCTGGGCATCTGATGGCTTTCCGATTTATGCGCGATACGGTTATAGCGTTGCCACTGACACGAGCTCTGCGTTGACGAATATGACAGGCAGTTATCAGTTATCAACCACAGTAAGCGATTCTAGACCATCTACAGATACCTATGCCTTAGGCACATTTAGACAGGACTGGGAATATGTTGAAGGTTCAGGTGATCTGGATGAGTGTAACGGACGCTTTGGCGTGACTCCTGAGTTTCCTAACGGCATCTACCATTACTATGCGACAGATACCTATCCTTACTTTCAACGTTGTGTGAAAGGCGAAATTGAAAGCGCTGGTGGCCCTCCTGCTGGCGGACCTCCTCAGTAATTGTTACCGAGGAAAGCGAACTTAAAATGACTCAGCAACGTTTATATAAAAGCCTAATGCATTGGGCAAAAACTCTGCTTTCAAGTCTCGTGATAAGTGCGGCCATTGTGCCGCACGTATCTGCACACTTGATGGTGGCTCAGCGAGGCACTTTGAATTTTAAAGGCAATAGCGCCTTTATGGTGCTTTCACTGCCCGTTTCCGGCTTTAGTAATGCCGACGATGATGGTGATGGAAAAATGTCAGCCGCAGAATTCAGCAAACATCGCCTTGATATTATTGAGACTGTGAATAAAAACGTAATGATGTCAGATAACGAAGGTCAGAAACCTCTTCGAGGTTTGATGCTTACGCCTGTTGAATCGCATACAGACGCGAATGCACCAAGCGATCAATTAATTATTATGGGGCGTTTTGCGCTATCGAAAAACACCGACAAGCAACAAGCTATGATGACACCGAATCTCAATGAGCTTAAATTTTTGGTGAATATATTCGGCAAAAAAGAGAGCGAAAAAATCTTCACCATATCTACCAAAAGAAAGTTAAAAACGGACGAAAAGGTCCAACAATACAAGATCGAATTAACACCTGAAACCCCTGAGAAAAAGTTATTTGCTGACCCTTTAAACAATAAGTAAAACCCTCATAAATTACGCAATAATAAAAAAACTGCCTGTAAGTAGGGGGGTGCCATTAAACTGGATCAAAAAGCTCTATCAATGAGCTCTATCAAAAACCTGCCTGAATAACGTTTCTAGATTCTCAATGTTGCAGATATAATTCGCACTTCAAAAAAACAGAACAATTTTCAAAATGAAAAACTTAGTCAAAATCTGGGATTCTCCTACACGCCTTTTCCATTGGTTACTGGTGATTCTTTTTGGATTTATGTGGTATAGCGGCGAAACGGGTAACTATCTCGACCTTCACATGAAATCAGGCATGCTGATTTTGTCGTTGATTTTATTTCGACTCATTTGGGGTTTTATCGGCAGTACTAGTTCTCGCTTTAGTAATTTCATCTCCCCTGTTGGCGCAATTAAGCATGCGCTAACGCTGTTCAAACGAGACCCTGAAGTCAATGCAGGGCATAACCCGCTGGGTGGATTAATGGTGATTGCGATGCTGGTAATGTTGGCCTTACAAGCCGGAGTTGGCCTATTCAGCAGTGATCTGGTCCTTACTGAAGGTCCATTATTCAATTTAGTTGATGAAGAAACCGCCGAAGAAATGACAGATTATCATTACCTGGGTTTTGAAATTTTATTGTATTTAACGGGACTTCACGTTGCCGCTATTGTGTTTTATCGAATAGTTAAGCGCACCAATTTAGTAAAACCCATGATCACCGGAAAAGCTGACTGGCCACAAGATCAGGCTAAACCAAAGCTCATGTTTAAGAACCCTTTTATCGCACTGCTTGTATTGATAGTGTCGATTGCCACTGTCTTTGGCGGTGTTACTTACTTGAGTGGTCTTTAATTTATCGCTTGTTTGTCATTAGGCATATATACATCATCAGGTAAGCGATCAGATACAAAAAAGCCTGACAGCAACACTATCAGGCTCTTCTAAACGCATGACTTAATCAACTACTTAAGCGATGTTATTTTTTCTTTGCGCGGTAGCTTTTATGGCACTGCTTGCAGTCATCAGCGACTTTAAGAAAAGCTGGCTTGATAGCCGCCATATCGCCTGACTTAGCTTGTGTCGCTAGTGCAGCGGTATTATCAGCAAACATCTTGATGCCTGCATCGAACTTATCTTTTTCTTCCCAGATTTTCTTCTTCGCACGCGATCCTTTTACCGTACCTTCAACTTCGAAACCATTTTGAGCAAGCACTGCAAGTGATGCTAGAGCATCTGCATTTTTTGAGAATGTATCTTTATTGTAATCAGACTTTCCCTTGATCATGTCGCCCATTGGGCCGAAATGATAACCAATCATACCGAATACATTATGGCGGTATTTTGCTGCTTGTCCTTCTGGTGATTTATCTTTTTTATCACCGTGAGCAGTTGCTGTAAAAGCGACAGCGGAGGTTAAAGCGATAGTTAGCAATATTCTTGATAGTTTCATTGGATGCCCTCTTATTTAATTAAAAATGAGTTTATTATTTAATTTATCTATCACTTAATTCAAGAGAATAATTGTAAATTTTTGTAATAAAGTAAAATACAGAAACATATCTTGCTTATTTAATCTAAAAAAACGCCCCTAAGTAGGGGGGTGCCTTACAGAATATTGACCTTTATTTTGTCTGTAACATTACAATTTTTTTGTAACTTTCATATTTCTTGCACATTACCCGATTACAATTTTTGTAAAACTATAAGCACAACCAGATTTTACGGGGACACCAGGCATCAACGCTGAATAGATTTGCGGCGATTCATTTGCCGCCGCTTTTATAAAGCAATTTCATTCACTCAGAGGAGTAACAAGAAAGATGAATACTAAAGTAGTTATAGCATCATTATTTTTAACAGCATTTAGCAGTAACGTTTTTGCATTTGAAGCAAAATTTGCGGATGCTACATGGGACGGGGTTAAAGTTCCTGACGGTCAACAATGCCAGAAGTTTGGCGGTAAGAGCCCGGCAACACCAAAATTGATTATCAGTAAAATACCTGCTGACACTAGCTCTATCGTTTTAGAGTACAGCGATCGTGATTCTGAAAAGATGAATAATGGTGGTCATGGAAGAATGAGTTACACACTCTCTACTGCTGTTACAGAAGTGGAGATTCCTTCCATTCCGGGTCACTCGTTTGATATTCCATCTACCTTTAAAGTGATTGAAGCGCAACGTAGTCCAGGTTGGGATACCGCGGGTGCTTATATGCCACCATGTTCTGGCGGAAAAGGGCATGCTTATTATGTCACCATTAAAGCGATTACTGATGATCAGGTGACTGCGACTACAACGTTAGAAATGGGCAAGTATTAAGCCAAATCCAACAACGACTTATGCACTAACTAAATACGCACTAACAATATCTCACTAAAGAATAATTAACTTGTTTTAGGGGCCTCCTGTTTATATCTAGATACAACTAGAAAAAGCGGACAGGTCCCTAGACAACAATTCAAGTAAACCTCTTGATCCAAAACGCACTTATCGTGCTTTGTAAAACAACAATAAACCGTAACATGCTACTCTTAACCAATGCTAATCTTAACCAATGACACTCTCGCCACACATCACACGCTCTTCTACCCAGTTACTTTTACCGATAGCTTTTCTGCCAAGATTCCAGCAAACAACGTGGACGAATTAGCGTGACTTTTAAGCTGTGGCATAAATTGGTATTAACGATCGTCTGTATTACCGGGATAGTGTTAATTCTGGCGATTTTCCTTTCCAATCAAAGTGTCAAATCCGGCTTTTTGGCGTATTTAAACGATGTTGAGGAACGTCGATCAGATAGCTTCTCCGTAGTCTTATTGAGGCAATACCATAAACACAGAAACTGGGATTTTATAAAAGGAAACAGGAGACTTTGGGAACGTTCTTTTTATCAATCGCGTGATATCAATGTTCGTAAAGAAGAAGCACAACCGGTACTTGATGTTAACATCATAGGAAAAAGGGCAGAAGAAAGTGAAGGTCCTGCAGAACGCCCCGAAGGTAGGCGCCCCCCTCCGGGGAAATTTCCTCCTCCTCCGCGGAAAAAACATCTTGAAGCCATTGGTAATCCTCCTCCATTGTTCATCGAGGACAATGAGTTTCGCTCAGAACAACCTAGATCAGTGAGCAGAGGAGCAACGAAGCCACCGCCAAAGTCGATGGCTCTATTGGATGCCAATAAATCATTCCTGGTGGGTGGAACACAGGCATCGGAAAACGCTACCTTAAAACCACTAAAATTTAGTGGCAAAGTGGTGGGATATATTCGCTCTGAACCATTTAATGAAATTACTGATGAATTAGATCAACAGTTTGTACAACACCAAAATCAAGCCTTCATTAAAATTTCGCTATGGGCATTGGCTATTGTATTAATCGGAGCCGGTTTATTTGCCGCCTACTTGCGTTCGCGTATCAATAAAATCGGCGATCAGGCTGGTTTATTAACATCTGGCGACTACCGTTGCCAAAGCGTAGATAAAAGCCAGGACGAATTAGGTCAGCTGAGTAAAAAACTGAATATTCTGGGCGAGACACTCGAAGAAAACCGTTCTTCCAGAAGACGCTGGATATCGGATATTTCACACGAATTAAGAACACCAGTCACCGTGTTAAAGGGCGAAATAGAAGCGATACAGGATAAGGTTCGTGAACTAACGCCATCATCCATCGATTCTTTGCATCAGGAAGTGTTGCGCCTAAGCCGGTTGATCAGCGATTTGAATGAGCTATCGTTATCAGACCTTGGTGCATTGAGCTACCACAAAGAAACCTTGAACATTGTAGAACTGGTGGAAGATATTATTACCCAGCATCAACACCAGTTTGATGAAAAGAACATCACTGTTACTTTTAACAGTTCAAATGAAAATATCGAGATTGATGGTGATGGCCAAAGACTGGAGCAGCTATTTGCGAATCTGGCAAACAACAGCCAGCACTATACCTGTACGTCTGGACAGCTAGAAATTAACATTAAAAAACAAGCCGACAGTGTCATAATAGAATGGTCCGATTCTGAGCCAGGTGTCAGCGATGAAGAACTAGGCCGATTATTCGAACGTCTTTATCGTGTTGAAGCTTCCCGAAACAGAAATGCAGGCGGCTCTGGTTTAGGCTTATCAATTGCCCAGAACATTGTGGCGGCTCACGATGGTAACATCGAAGCGAAACACTCTCCGCTAGGTGGCATTTCGTTTGTAATAACATTCCCTATAAATCGTCATTAACTTTTCAAGAAGATCAAACATGTCTGAAAAACTGCCAATTTTAATCGTTGAAGATGAAATAAAAATCGCTGAATTACTCAGAGATTATTGTACCGAGGCGGGTTTTGAAACCAAAATGATTCATAACGGCCGCGAAGCGCAAGAGTGGCTTGAAAATAATGAGCCCAGAATGATTCTGTTAGATTTAATGCTGCCAGAAGTTGATGGCATCAGCATTTGTCGCGACTTCCGACGACAGTCTAATAACCCGATTATTATGATCACCGCGAAGGTTGAAGAGATTGATCGCTTAATCGGCTTGGAACTGGGTGCGGATGATTATATTTGCAAGCCGTTTAGCCCGCGAGAAGTAGTTGCCCGCATTAAATCTGTGTTCAGACGAACCGATACTCTGGAGCACAATACGAAAGGCCAATTAACACTCAATGACAAAAGCTATCAGATTATTTATGAAAACCTTAAAGTTGATTTAACCGCTGTTGAATTCAAATTATTTCAGGTGATGTATCAGCATCCGGGACAAATCTTTTCGCGCGATCAATTAATGTCTAAAGCCTATAACGATGACAGAATAGTCACTGATAGAACGGTTGATAGCCATATTAAAAAGCTACGAAAAAAACTCACTGCGTTAGCGATTGAAGAAGAAATTATTCATTCCGTTTATGGCGTGGGTTACCGTTATCAAAAGCCACATTAATCTCTGATCACAATCTTAGCCACCCCCCTACTTATAGCGACATTTTTTAAGATACGGCTACAAGCTGATAGAAATCAATTTATTTTTGACAAAAAAAATCCCCACACCACGATGAACATAGTGTGGGGATTTCTGAAGCTAAAATCAGGCTAGATCATAACGATCCGCATTCATTACCTTGGTCCATGCTGCAACAAAGTCATTCACAAACTTTTCTTTGTTGTCATCTTGCGCATAAACTTCAGCGTACGAACGAAGGATTGAATTAGAACCGAACACAAGATCTACACGTGTTGCCGTCCACTTCGCTGTATCAGTGGCACGATCGCGAATCTCATACGAGTTGCTACCTGTAGGAATCCATGAGTAATTCATATCCGTGAGGTTAACGAAGAAATCATTGGTCAACGCGCCTTCACGATCTGTAAACACACCGTGCTTGCTATCACCATGGTTGGTACCGATAACGCGCATGCCGCCGACAAGTACAGTCATTTCAGGAGCAGTTAAGCCCATCAACTGAGTGCGATCGAGCATCAGCTCTTCAGCGTTAACCACATAATCGGCTTTCAACCAGTTACGGTAACCATCGTGGATAGGTTCTAATACATCAAACGCATCGACATCGGTCATTTCAGCTGTCGCATCACCACGCCCAGCAGCGAAAGGTACGGTTACATCAACACCCGCCGCTTTGGCAGACTGTTCAACACCTACGTTACCAGCAAGCACGATCACATCAGCAATACTTGCGCCACTTTCTGCCGCAATACCTTCTAATACAGACAGTACCTTGTCTAAACGTGCTGGCTCATTACCTTCCCAGTCTTTTTGTGGATCAAGCCTGATACGAGCACCGTTAGCACCACCACGGTTGTCTGAGCCACGGAAAGTTCTCGCGCTATCCCATGCGGTCGAAACCATTTCGCTAACACTCAAACCACTAGCTGCGATTTTCGCTTTAACCGCTTCAATATCGTAGTTAGTGTTGCCTGCAGGAACAGGGTCTTGCCAAATCAATTCTTCCTGAGGTACATCAGGACCGATGTAACGGTCTTTTGGCCCTAAGTCACGATGAGTTAATTTAAACCAGGCGCGGGCAAACACTTCTGAGAAATAAGCAGGGTCGTTGTAGAATTTTTCTGAGATTTTACGATACTCAGGGTCCATCTTCATCGCCATGTCAGCATCAGTCATGATTGGGTTATGACGTGTCGTCATATCTTCAACATCAACCGGCTTATCTTCTTCTTTAATATTGATCGGTTCCCACTGCCATGCACCTGCCGGGCTTTTCTTTAGTTCCCATTCGTAATTAAGTAATAGTTGGAAGTAGCCGTTATCCCACTGCGTAGGATTTGTCGTCCATGCACCTTCGATACCGCTAGAGACTGTGTCACGACCAATACCGCGCTTGGTTTTATTCAACCAACCAAAGCCCTGATCTTCCAGTTCTGCACCTTCTGGTGACTCTCCTAGTATCTCAGCATCACCATTACCGTGACATTTACCGACAGTGTGACCACCGGCTGTTAACGCGACCGTTTCTTCATCATTCATTGCCATGCGTTCGAATGTAACCCGTACATCGTGAGCCGTTTTTAATGGATCTGGGTTACCATCTACACCTTCAGGATTTACATAGATGAGCCCCATCATTACTGCCGCCAATGGATTCTCTAAATCACGTTCACCAGAATAACGAGAACCTTCACTGCCGCTTGGCGCTAACCATTCTTTTTCAGAACCCCAGTAAATATCTTTTTCCGGGTGCCAGATATCTTCACGTCCAAAAGCAAAACCAAAGGTCTTCAAGCCCATAGACTCATAAGCGATAGTGCCCGCGTAAGCGATTAAATCTGCCCAGCTCAATTTATTGCCGTATTTCTTTTTGATAGGCCAAAGGATACGACGTGCTTTATCCAGATTTACATTGTCAGGCCAGGAGTTTAATGGTGCGAAACGTTGATTGCCCGTTGAAGCTCCACCACGACCGTCAGAAATACGATAAGTACCTGCCGCATGCCAGGACATACGAATCATTAGTCCACCATAGTGACCCCAATCTGCTGGCCACCAAGCCTGACTATCAGTCATTAGTGCATGCATATCTTTCTTCAGTGCTTCGACATCAAGACTTTTCACTGCTTCGCGGTAATCGAAATCAGCACCCATTGGATTCGTCTTTTTATCGTGCTGGTGTAGGATGTCCAGGTTTAGGGCTTTTGGCCACCATTCCATAATAGAATTACTTGTTTCTGTTGCGCCACCGTGCATTACGGGACATTTACCTTGTGACATTTTACGTCTCCTGTTCCTTGAATTAAAAAGTTGTTTTATTAACAACGTGGGTTACATAGTTGAATATTTAATACGCACTGTAAAACAGTATTTCTGCATGGTAACGATAGTTTTTAGCTATCGATGTATAAATATAATTATAAAAAATAGATTAACACATCACTAAAACAACGTATTTAGAGCCTTTAATTCGCACTAAAAAAACGTGCTGGATACAGTGTCGATCGAGCCATCAACACAACAAGAAATAACCACCAAACCACTGATTAATAATCTATTTATTATTTTAAAAAGGAACTAAGAAGCTTTTGAAACGTAGTTGTCATAGACCTCATTTTCATGAATAAATGAGCAGATAATTAGCATTCTATTTTTTGTGTTGATAAGAGAGTCTTTTATTTCTAGAAAAAGGGATTAAGCACAAATTAAATCACCAATAAAAATAAATGGTTTACGACTTAACAGGCAATTAAAGGGGCAGATACTTGGAGATAAGTTGTGGAAGCGAGTTATTTTTCAGTAAAAGCGTATTTCTTTTTCCTTATTATTTTCACATTTATTACTCATTTATCGGTCAATATCTTTTCTCAACATCAAATAAATATAAGGAGTAGAAACATGAAGCCCATCATATCCATGTGTTTAATCGCGTTACTCGCGACAACCTCTGTTTATGCCGATATATCGGATGGAACAGAAAACAAAAAAGGCCCCAGACAACCCGATATTGATCAAGTTGTTTCTAGTTTGCAATTAGAAGATTCCAAGGCGCAACAGTTAAAAATGTTACTGGAAAGCCATCAGCAAGAAATGAAAACATTGCGTGAGCAGAGCGAACAAATTCGTGAGATTCACCGAAATATTAGAGAACAGCATCAGAAGGCATTGCTGGCTTTATTAGGTTATGAAAACCTGTATAAATTTGAAGAGACAATGAGTGAATATCGCCCTATGCGCGGAAAGAGATAACCGTTAAATGTAAATACTCTTGTTTAGCTAAGCATCAAGCTGACAACTGAAAAAAACCCCGAAAAGTGGGGGGGTGTATTTCGCCCTCCCCCCTGCTTCCGTAAAAGTCGGTTTACAACGTTTACCTTTATTCTATTTTTTTTATGCTGATTGCTTTTTAAGTGCTACAGCATTCATGCAATAGCGTAAACCACTCGGCTTTGGTCCATCTGGAAAAACATGACCGAGATGCGCATCACAGGTACTACACGTGGTTTCTACACGACTCATTCCATGCGAATTATCTTCGATATAATTTATCACATTGTCTTCTAATGGCAGTGTAAATGAAGGCCATCCGGTACCAGATTCAAACTTTTCACTCGCATCGAATAATAAAGTGCCACAGCAAACACAGCCGTAAAGGCCCTCTTCAAAAAGGCTACACATATCAGAACTGTTTGGCATTTCAGTACCGTGTTTACGCGTGATACGAAACTCTTCATCGCTAAGCACTGATTTCCATTCTTCTTCAGTTTTTTCGACTCGTTTGGCCGGCTTTAAATTACCCTCACGGGCATATTTCAAAACATCATTCCAGTTCAACATATTGATTTCCTCTTAACTTTTTCTGTTTGTGATAGATTAGAAATTCATCTGATCCAACCTAAGCTTATACGCTAAACACGCCTGCTAATATGACCTTAAACATTAAGTACCGCAGAACGTTTGCAGCACAACCTCTTCAGGTTTCGGCGGCAACATATACTTTTCTTTGCCTTCCTGAAACTCAAAAGGATGTTGTAACACCTCGTGCAATTCATTAAACACGCTGAAATCATTATTATCTTCAGCGGCTCTTATCGCTGCTTCGACTTGATGATTACGTGGAATATAAACAGGATTGACACTTTGCATCAGCGCTTGTTGCTCTGCGGCTGTTGTGTCTTCCTGCTTTAGGCGATACAACCACTTCTTTGCCCACGCATCAAAATCATCTGGGTTTTCGAACAAGTCTCGTGCATTTTCCAAATTTTCAAGGTCTTGAGAGAGATGATAAAAAGTCAGCGTAAAATCAGCTTTACCGGTTTGCATAACGTCCAGCAGTCGTGCAATTAAGGCATGATCGTCTGCATTCGTTTGTTGTGCTTTAGCTATTTCAACAAGGTTTTCTTCGATCTCTTCTTGTGTAGGAGTTTGTGCGGGCTTATCTGAAGCACTTTGAGGAGAGCCTTCAGCAGCAACTTTTGCAGCGCCTTCAGCTGAAGCTTTCTTGAGTTTTTGTTCCATGATTTTTTCAGGGGTTAACAAAAACTCTGTGGTCTGCAAACCCAGCTTTTGACGCATTTCATTTAGCCAATAATGTTTGTAGATAGCTTCATACTCATTCAAAACTTCCTGTGCGAACAGCACCACCACTTCTTCTGGTTTACCTTGTTCTGGGGTGACATATTCGGCAAATAACGGCAGCAACGTTTCGGCAAATCGAATTAAATTCCATTGACCAATTTGTGGCTGGTTTTTATACGCATAACGACCTTGCTGATCTATGGAACTGTATACGCGACTATGCGAAAACTCATCCATAAATGCGCATGGTCCATAATCAATGGTTTCGCCCGCAATCGACATATTATCGGTATTCATCACGCCGTGAATAAAACCGAGTGACATCCATTTAGCGATTAATTTAGCCTGCGCATTCACAACCTCTTTCAAGAAAGCAACATAAGGCTTTTTCACTTCTTGCTCAGAGCCATCAGCTGCAGAAGAGCCATCAGCCGGAGAAAACCCTCTCTTAGCTTGCGGGTAGTGACGTCCAATCTCATACGCTGCGAGTTTTTTCAAATCATCAATATTGCCTTGGCTTGCAAAATACTGGAACGTACCGACGCGCACATAACCGGTGGCAACACGAGTCAGGATTCCTCCAGGCTTCGGCATCTCACGCATCACTTTTTCACCGGTGGTTACAACCGCGAGTGCACGTGTCGTCGGCACACCGAGTTTATGCATGGCTTCGCAGAGCAAGTATTCGCGTATCACAGGGCCCAGTGCCGAACGACCATCGCCACCGCGCGACCAAGGTGTTTTTCCCGAACCTTTCAGTTGAATGTCGTGACGAATTCCGTCTTTGTCTTTAACTTCACCCAGTAAAATCGCGCGGCCATCTCCAAGTTGCGGAGAAAAACCACCAAATTGATGCCCTGAATAGGCCATTGCAATGGGCTCTGCCCCTTCTGGAATCTTATTACCGGAAAAGAATTCAACCGCTTCTGCTTCATCAGCAAACAAGCCAGCCACACCAAGTTGTTCTGCCAGTTCGTGATTAAATTTTATCAAGCCTGGTTGTTCAACAGGGTCTGGTTGTGTGTTGCTGTAAAAGCTCTGTGGTAGCTTGGCGTAGCTATTATTAAAATCGACTTTCGACATTCTTTACCTTTGTTCGTATGTAATAAAAAGACCGTTGCTCGAAAGTATGGCCTCAATTGATGATTGAATATAGAGCAATGCTGTCATCCTGAAAAAAGCCCTGAAAGTGGGGGGGTGTATTTTCCAGTTAGCTTTATCTGATGACCCGCTCTTATAACGGGAAGTTCGCTTCCCGTTTTTGAATGATAGGATCTTTTTGTTTGTTAAATGCAAAAAGAATTAATACAGTACTAGCGGTTTTGTATCGGGTATCACTTAACTTCGATATAGACTTCTTTTCGATCCCAGTTTTCAGTACCGTGAACTTTTATACGGATGATATAAGCTCCAGCAGGCAAACGATTATCGGTCGCGTAGTTTTTTGAAGACACAACACCCGAGCCATCAACAAATACATCTTTTGATTTTGACAATCGCGCAACGGTAGATTTTCTCTGACCTTCCAGTGCGATGAAAGAGACTTGAGGTTTGCCTTTAATGGTACCGATGGTATTTGCTGAGCGTGCATTTTCTCTCACACGAACGACTATTCCACCGTCTACTTTACCCGTCAGTTGCCAGCGAACATTGTCATAACGAATGTAGTTTTTCATCTTTGGCTTTGATGCTTTATTCTTTAACGGAACAACATTCAATCCGCTGATTGCCGCATCGAAGAAATAGCCAGAATAATAATTGGCAACCGACTCTTTTTTAACAGATGCGTTATTTGTACCGTCGCCTTTGGTCTCGACGCTTCCACAAGCGACAAGACCCAAAGACAATGCAAGACCTAGCGTTAAGTTTATCGCCGCTTTCATTATTTAACCGCAGCTGTCACACAAATTTCTACAAGGATTTCTTCGCGCGCCATTAAAGCCTGAACACACGCTCTTGCTGGCTTCTCTCCATCAGCAACCCATGCATCCCAGATTTCATTCATCGCTGCAAAATCTTTCATGTCTTTGATGAAAATGGTCGTTGATAAAATGTGATTCTTATCGCTACCTGCTTCTGCAAGTAATGCATCAATTTTGTTTAAGCAACTTGTTGTTTGCTCTTGAATGCCTACCGTTACATCATCTGCAACCTGGCCTGAAAGATAGATATTGCTGTTATTGTTAATAACGATTTTGCTCATTCTATCGGTAGATTGTTTACGTACTATGCTCATTCTTTTTCATGCTCCATGATTATTCATTGCGGCGTGTTGTAGACGACAACACAAACGCAAGTCAGATAAAAAAGTAAGGGTAGCGCAATCTCGAGATATTTGCTGATTTAAAACCGACAAATTATGAATCGTAGAAAGTCGGTTTAGTGCAATTGTTAACTATATTTTGACGTAGGGGAGTTTAAACTAAAAGTCACCCCCCTACTTTGGGGGCTTTTTTTGTGATACCACTATAAACAGTGAATATCTAACTCACTGAAATTGATATTAATCTTCAACCATCTGCGTCAAAACAATCGGATCGTTCTCCAGCGTTCTATGCACTGGGCACTTGTCTGCAATTTCGATCATCTTCTGTTTTTGTTCGTCTGTTAAATCACCTTTAAAACTGATAAAACGCGTGATGCGATCGACTTTACCCTTACGGCCTTCGCATTCCTCGCATTCTTCCGCGTTGATTTTTTCATGCTTTAAACGAACCGTGATGTCATCCAGCGGTAGTTTTTTGAAATTAGCGTACATGCGAATCGTCATAGAGGTACATGAACCTAAACTCATGAGTAACAAATCATACGGTGCAGGACCTTGATTGGTGCCACCGACGCTGATTGGTTCATCACTCAAGAATTGATGACTATCGCTGTATAAACCACGTAAGAATTTCTTATTCTTCTCGGTTACAACTACTTCGCCATGTTCTACTTTTGGTGCAGTTCCTTGTGATGCTTCAAACTCGGCTGAATCTATTTCCAGATAGCGACTCGCCCAGGCAGCTAGGGTCAAACCTACGTATTCAGAATCGTGGCGATTACTCAATAAGTGATCCGCATTATCCAGCGAGATAAAACTCTTTGGATGTTTAGCCGCGCGATAGATCTTTGCTGCTTCGTCAATGGACACGATAGTATCAACAGGCGAATGAAAAATTAGCAAAGGTCGTTTCAAATTAGCAATATGATCGGAAGAGGCATTCTCGTTTAAATCATCGAGTAATTGCTTTTTGATATTAAATTCTTGTACACCGATTTTTACGCGCGCTTCACCTTTTGCTTCCAGTTCTGGCACGGCATTTAAAAACAGATGCTGTACATGATCTGCCGTGGCAGGTGATCCAATGGTTGCAATCGCTTTAACCAGCGGTAATTGATGTGCTGCACTAAGTACGGCTGCACCACCTAAACTATGCCCTATCAATAAACTAGGTGCCTGGTATTCGTCTTCCAGCATTTTTGCGGCTGCCAGCAAATCATCGACATTAGACGAAAAATTGGTATTGGCAAAATCACCATCACTATTTCCCAGTCCGGTGAAATCGAAACGAAACACCGCAATGCCTTTGGCCGCTAATGAGCGACTAATTCGCGATGCGGCGGCGACATCTTTGCTACACGTAAAACAATGGGCGAATATCGCATAACGCAGCGCTTGTTGATTTGAATCTGGCGTTTCTAATAATCCAGCAAGGGTTTCACCCTGCTTATTTTTAAATTCTACTTTTGTACGTGCCATTGGTTTTTCCTGTTGTGTTTTATTGTGCTTTAACTACGTCTGACTTTTGTTAATAGAGGCATGTTGCAGAGGCATGATTGAGAATAAACGAAATAACTTCTTATTTACCTCTTTTCCAGGTTCTTTTTTTAGTCTCTTTGTTAGCTCTGGCCACCCCCCTACTTTGGGGGCATTTTTCTTCATTTTAAATGTTAGGGGATTAATTACCCCGAATCGCCACTCTATGAATAGATCATCGATGCTTTCTCCCTCATTTTCCACTAGCAGGAATTAATTAGGGTTTTTACTGTCGTTTTTAACCTAAATTACCACTTTATTGTTTTTTGCAGGATTCATTTCCCACCTGAAGATTGAAAATAATCTTCTATTTATAATATTTCCTCAGCAATCTTTTTTACCATTATTTTGAATATAACATTATTTCATCATGCCTGCGTTTATCGCCGTTTCAAGCCTGTTCTTACAGATACTCGTGCGGTTAATATCTTGCTCTAATCTCTCTACCGCTCGTCATCAAACATTCAGATTTGCATCTACTCACAATACTTCTGCGTTAATTAGGACAACTAAAATTTAAATAGGAAACAACATAATGAACACATTTGCACACTGGTTTATCCGCATACCATTTGCGGCTACTTTTATTTTTCATGGCGCTGGTAAATTTGCCAACCTATCAGGTTCTGCCGAAATGATGGGCATGCCCGTTTTTCTTCTAGCGTTAGTTGCTATTGCAGAAGTTTTAGCAGGTGTAGGCGCCATTGTAGGAGGCGTAGCAAGTTTTCCAAAGAAAGATTTAGTAACACGTCTGGCTGGTTTAGCAGCGGCTCCTGTGATGCTTGGCGCAATCTTCATGTTCCATTTCCCACGCTTCTCTTTTGTCGCGACGGAAGAGTTTCCTATGGGTGGCTTTGAATTCCAGTTATTACTGTTAGGTGTTGCAATTAACTTTATCCTTACGGGCAATAAAGAAAGTGCAGATAAATAAATCTGCACTTGATCAAATGATTGATTACTTCATTGATTAAATGAAATAACAGAAATCTCCATTTCCATGTTTTGGGCCAGTTTTTACTGGCTCTTTTTTTGCTTAAAAAATCAAAACGTCGACTCACTTTTTACCAAAAAATAACTTCATAACGGTTTTCAAAAAGACTCTTTCATTAATATTTAATTTGACAAATACAATACTTCATTACTATAGTTCGATATATGTCGAACTATAGTAATGATATTCATAAACGCGCCGAAATGTTTAAAGCTTTGGGCAATCCACATCGTCTGGCGATTTTTCAACGCCTGTCGACCTGCTGTGTTCCGGGAACAATTTGCTCGGTCGAAGATGCGATTCGTTTTACCGTGGGAGAACTGGGCGAAGATTTAGAAATAGCGCCTTCGACCGTCTCTCATCATCTCAAAGAATTGCTCCGGGCAGGCTTAATCCAGTCACGACGCAATGGTAAAAACATCGAATGCTGGATTGAACCGCAACTGCTTGATCAGCTCTCCGATTTTTTTAAAGTGAATAGTGATATTAAACAGATGACTTGAAGCGCCCTGATAAAAACTGTCCCGCTTGAAGAACAACATTACTGAATAGTGTTTTGAATAGCATCTCGAATAATGTCTCGAACAAACGAACAACAAAAGGTGAAACCATGAGTGAAAATGAAAATTGCTGTGCTCCAAGCTGTTGTGATGAAACACAGCCTGACACTGCGGCAAAAAATAATACTTTCCGCGAAAATGTCCGTGAAAAATACGCAAAGGTTGCCAACGCAGTCACCGAAGATGATTGCGATGCACCAGCAGCGAGTTGCTGTGGAACCTCCGATGATGAAGCCATAAACACCCTAATCTCAACCCGTTTAGGTTATTCACAGGCTGAACTTAATGCCGTTCCTTCTGGTGCTGATATGGGATTAGGTTGTGGTAATCCGCAGGCGATTGCCGCACTGAAAGCTGGCGAGACGGTTGTCGACCTTGGTTCTGGCGGTGGTTTCGACTGTTTTCTGGCATCACCCGCTGTAAGCGAGACGGGGCACGTGATCGGCATCGATATGACTCCGGATATGATTAGCAAGGCACGCAATAATGCCAACACGGGTAAATTCAGCAATGTTGAATTTCGCCTGGGAGAAATCGAACACCTGCCAGTCGCCGATAATAGTGTTGATGTGATTATCTCTAACTGCGTGATCAATCTCTCACCCGACAAAGGTCAGGTATTCAAAGAAGCGTATCGTATTTTAAAAACAGGCGGCAGACTTGCCATATCTGATGTTGTCGCAACGATTGAACTACCAGAAGAAATGCGTAACGACCCACTACTAATAGCAGGCTGTATGGGCAATGCCGCACTTATTGATGATCTAACGAATGATCTGGAAGCAGCAGGCTTTAGGGATATTGCGATACAACCAAAAGATTCCTCTAAGGAATTTATTCAGGACTGGGCACCGGGAATTGGTGTGGAAAATTATGTGGTTGCGGCAACCATTGAGGCGGTTAAAGTTTAAAGTCACCCCTACTTAAATGAGTTTTCGCTTTGTTTTTTTTAAAGCGCTATAACGAATTTATGCCAGAGCTTAGTTATAGCTCGACTGAAAGGAGACCCTAGAATATAGCGTGTATAAGGGCACTTTTTTCAATGTTTATTCCTATAATAAAAAGAGGCAGACTTGCTAACTGCCTCTTTTTTATTGTTCTCTTATAAACTGAGTAAGGATCAATTACTGAACCCAAGCAGGCAATACTGGCATATCGTCTTGGTCTGGTGGGTTTTCAGCACCATTGGCTTTCAAGTTATTGGAAAGCTTTGTTAATAACCCAGCTTCACTCGCGGCAGCTGCTATTTCATTAAACGTAGCTTCGCCCACACCATTAAATCTTCCATCATCAGCAAAGTCATCTGCCAATAATAAGAGCTTGGTAGCATCGCCATCAATGGCTAGAAAGGCACCTGAAAATAACAACAAGTTTGCATTATCTTCGCTAAAGCCTCCTTCGCCACCTAAAACGCTTAGTTCTTCAGCACCGCGATCGATATCATCGGTTACTCGTTTTAAACCGAACACTTCTCTCAGGTCAGTTTGCGCTCTACTCCATGCGTTATACATACTTCTGCCGTCTCGAAGCCTTTCGAAGATTCGCGCTGCGGCCAAATGTGTGAATAGATTGATATTCGCTTTATCGTTAAAACTATCTTTTTCTGTTATCGCATCTAAAGCTAGCGCTTCATCGCTATGGCTACCTGTATATTCGTTAAAGTAGCGACCCGAAACTCTCAGTTCAATCCAGCCATTTGATACATTTTTAAACGAAAACCTTCCTTGATCATCGGAAACTTGTCTATCATCTTCATCGTAACCATCACGATACCCTTCATAATCAAGGCTGTATAAATAAACCGTCGCCCCTTCTTTGAACGGACCTTTTTGCGCCGACCCTGCCATTCTATCGGTTAAATTACAGGCTGAAATCGAAACAGCTAAACCGAGAATACAGAGTGTTCGAATAAACATAGTCATATCCCTTATCTAAAATGATGTGAGTAAAAGTGAGCTGGCTTAAATCAATCGACAATAGCCTATATTTAAAAACAACTATTCAAAATAACGTCTGCCAAAAATAGCTTCTATAAAAACTTCACTCTAACAAATATTAGATGGAAAACTACCAACAGTCTAGGAAAGGGCTTCAATGAGCGTAGTAGAATCAGGCAGATGCAAGCTTCAAAAAGCTGATCAACACACTTAAAAATCAGCGAAAATCATATATTATTATGATTCTTAACTCATCCTAAACGGGCAAACCAATGAAGTGTTACAACCACCATAATCATGATGCCGTTGGCGTATGCAAAAGCTGTCTTAAAGGCATTTGCACAGAGTGCGCCACCGATATTGGTGGCGGCATTACTTGCTCTGATGAATGCGCGACCAATGCAAAAGATTCGATAGCCTTACTCAAGAGCACCGTTGCATCGCAAAAAGATTTTAAAAAGGGAGGTGGCTATGTCGCCCCTATTTTCTTTTTACTCATGGGTCTTGGTTTTATTGGCTTCTCATTATACAAAGAAGGCTTTGGTGAGTTTGGGTACCTGTTTGGAGGTCTATTCACCTTATTCGGCATCGCTATCGCTTTTCTGAATTATCGTCACGTCAAAAGGCAACGATAATATTCGCACACTTAATGGCAACAGACCGAACCATTTCTAACTAGCTCTTTTGACTTTCGTTTTTTTTCAACAGCCTTGTCACTCTTTGTGCTAATTGTGTTTATTGCCTTAACCGTATGACTAGAGGCATTTGTGGTTGTTGCCGTAAGCTTTGCAAACACTCTCTGTAGCAGGCTGTTTTTTCTGGGTTCGACACCTTTAGCTTGCTGCTCCAAAATCTGCCTATCGTTCTCGCGTATTTCTGAAAGCGTTGGCTGACGTCCACTCCGTATCGGCATTCCAACAAAGCCGGATAAGTGATTCACTTGTCTTTCAAACTTTCTCTGATATTGTTGATTATTGTTTTTCATTTTAGATATTCTCCTCATTGTGCCTTACTTAATGTTTGGCTTTTCGTTGCCATGTGAGAATAATCAAGGAATACAGTGCGCTTAACAAACGATTAGATCTAAGCTATGCTTTAGAAATTCTATTGCGAAAAGGATTGAGAACACCCAAATCATGCGTCGTCTTCCGCCACTCAATTCAATTCGAGCCTTTGAAGCCACCGCGCGTCACTTAAGTTTTTCAAAAGCGGCTGAGGAGCTCAACGTCACCCCTGGCGCGGTTAGCCAGCAAGTTAAAGTGCTGGAAGATTATCTAAATATCAAACTTTTCAAACGCAGAAATCGACTGATACTGTTGACCGATGAAGCGCAAATCTGCCTGCCTTTACTGACACAAGGCTTAGATAATATGGCGCACGCCATCGATTTAATTCGTAAACAAAACGACGATAAGCCGCTAACTATTACGGCATCTCCGACATTTACTTCGCGCTGGTTAATGCCGCGCCTGAGTAGCTTTCAGCACGAATTTCCCGATATAGATGTGAGAATTGATGCCAGTAATGATCTTGCTGATTTGATTAATGACGATATTGATGTTGGGATTCGTTTTGGCACTGGAGAATACCCGGGACTAGAAGCAGACTATCTGTTCTCCCAGAGCGTAATCGCTGTCTGCAACCCTGAACTCCTAAAAAGAAAAGACAAACTGGAAACCCCTGAGGATCTTAAAAACCATACACTGCTGCATGCGCATGGCGATTATTTCTTCATCGACAACACGCATGTAGATTGGGAAATGTGGTTTGCTACCGTTGGTGCCAAAGGAATAGACGGCCGTCATGGCCTGCATTTTTCACAACATAATCTCTTAGCGGAAGCTGCTATCCGCGGACAAGGCGTTGCTCTGGTTGGTGATGTGGTGGTCAATGACGAGCTAAAAACCGGGCAATTAGTAAAACTTTTTGAAGATACCGACATCCCACTTAAATTTTCTTATTATCTGATTTACCCCAACGTTAAATCTAATTTGCCGCGTGTAAAAATATTTAGGCAATGGCTGTTAGATGAAGTAAAAAAAGTAAGGCGCAAATAACGCTTTTGTAAATCCTCTAGCAACTGTTTTTCCATCAATAAAAGTGATTAGCAACATACTACGCTACTTTCCTTACGCCAGAGGCGCCTTACACAGCACAATCTATTGCAAAAAGTATTATTATTTAATTTTAATCCTAATAAACTCAATATATACGGTTTTTTATACTTATTTTTAAAATTCTTACAGAGTTTTAGAAAATCTTTACTATAGTTTTATTCAATGTACTGTCTTGCGCATTTTAATAGATAGTATTTTCGACTAATTTAAAAACCACAGTGATTACTTCTGTATTAATTCTACAGTTGTATTCGTTTTCACCCTACACAAAAAACTAAAGGCTGTTATTTATGAAAACACTCAATCGATATCTCATAGGGATATTTTTAACAATACTATCATTCGGAGCATTTGCTGCTGAAGAAGAACCAAGCTCATTCAGTGCATTGCTTACTGGAGTCAGTAGTGGGGTTGATACATTTTTTAACGATTATTTAGGTTGGTTTGTTAATCTTATTTTCTATAGTTTACCTGTCGCAGGCACCAAGTTCCCATTAATCGTTGGCTGGTTATTTATCGCAGCGATCATTTTCACCTTCTATTTCGGTTTTGTTCAATTTAGACGCTCTGGTTTAGCGCTAGGGATTGTAAGCGGCAAGTATTCTGACCCTAACGCAAAAGAAGATGGTGAGGTTTCTCACTTTCAGGCCTTAACAACGGCACTATCTGGTACGGTTGGTCTGGGTAACATCGCTGGTGTTGGTGTCGCGGTCGCTATTGGTGGACCTGGCGCAACTTTCTGGATGATTATGTGTGGCCTGTTAGGAATGGCTTCTAAATTCTTTGAATGTACTTTGGGGGTTAAATACAGAACCATCTTACCGTCAGGCGCAGTATCTGGTGGACCCATGTACTACTTACGCGACGCCATGGCTGAAAGAGGCTTCGGCGGCTTGGGTAAAGTACTGGCAATCGGCTTTGCGCTGATGTGTATCCTTGGTTCGTTTGGTGGCGGTAACATGTTCCAGGCTAATCAGGCACACGCAATGTTAACCTATGCGTTTGATGTTCCACCTGAGTACGGAATTATCACAGGTGTGGTACTTGCTGCATTAGTATTCTCTGTAATCGTGGGTGGTATGCCTTCAATTGCATCAGTGACTGAGAAAGTAGTTCCTTACATGGCTGCGCTTTATCTTGGTATGGGTATCATCGTCATTCTAATGAACCTTGATCAAATCGGTGCGGCATTCTCTGCAATATTCGAAGGCGCATTTACCGGTGCTGGTGTTGTCGGTGGTGTTCTTGGTGCGTTAATTCAAGGTTTGAAACGTGCTACATTCTCTAACGAAGCAGGTATTGGTTCTGCGGCAATTGCTCACTCTGCGGTTAAGACAAAAGAGCCAATTACAGAAGGCTTGGTTGCGACGCTTGAGCCTTTCATCGATACCGTTGTAATTTGTACAATGACGGCATTAGTCATCACAATCGCAGGCTTAAACGTTGCACCATTTGATGGAGCTGGTTTAACCGGTGTTCAATTAACAGCAGCTTCGTTCTCAGACTCGGTTGGTATCTTTAAATACTTCCTTGCTCTTGCAGTAATCATGTTTGCATTCTCAACAATGATTTCATGGTCTTACTATGGTCTTAAAGCCTGGACTTACCTATTTGGTGAAGGCAAATCAATGGAAATGATTTTCAAACTAATCTTCTGTATGTTTGTAATCGTTGGTGCAACTATCCAGTTTGGTGCAGTAATCGACTTCTCTGATGCGGCAATATTTGCAATGTCTATCTTCAACATCATCGGTCTTTACTTCTTAATGCCGATTGTTAAAGAAGAATTAGCGTCTTTTGTAGCACGTGTAAAATCAGGTGAAATCAAGAAGTACAAGTAATCGATACTTATTAATAAGCATTAATAAATATTGATTCATGTAAAATTAAAGCCCACTTCGGTGGGCTTTTTTTTGAGCTTAAATTGATCTTTAACTGAGCTTTAACTGGGTTTCAATATACAAACGAATCAAGAATTAGCTAATTAGGAGGAGTAACTAAAATGAAGATAAAAGATACGCCTATAGACCTGAATAAAGCCATCTTACAGAAAGGCCCAAAATTCAGGTCTCACACCGTTATATTTCAAAACAATGTTGCTGACCTTAAGCCGACGATGAGTTCATTGGCGTTTTGTCTTGTGTATATTGTGGTTGGCTTGTTTTTATTAGCCCTAGCTGCCATCGTTTACCACAACAAAAAACAACTCGACTTTACGCTTTTCCTCGGGGGTGTGGGAATAGCTATTTTGACGTTTGGCATCACCTTAGTCATGCCGTTTGTGAAACAGGTTACTTTTGATAAGAACACAGGCTCTTACAAAAATAATATCGACCGTAAGGTAAAACTTGAAAATATAATCTCACTTCAGATACTGAATAAAATGGTTACAAGTAAGCATGGCTTAAGTTACCCATGCTATGAACTCAATATGCTAACCAAAAATGGACGTCGAATTAATGTACTTAACCACAACGATATAGACCAGTTATTAAGTGACGCTGAAAAACTGGCTGAATTCTTATCCGTGGAACTCATCGACTTACGTCATGAAATAATTCTGTAACCTACTAAAAAATGCACTGGGAGAATGTGCACCATATTCTATGAATATCTAAGGTAAAAATGCATACTCCCAAGGTATCAGATTAAATCTAAATAACATCAGGAATTAAATGACAAACCGTCAATCGAACATCATTTTTTATAGCATTATCTCGATAATAATTTACGCAATAATCATCAGCTATACCAATCCGGAATTTTTCGATAACTTCTCAAAAAGCAAAGAAGAAATTGCAATCAATGAGGCGATGAAAAATGGAGAGCATAAAAAAGCGCTGACCATCTACCAGCAATTAGTCGATGAAAAAATAAATGATGGCGAAGAAAACACCGCTGAAACAGCTAGCATGTATGAAGATATGGCAGACCTTTACTACAAACTAGGAAACGCCGCGGAAGAAAAAAATTATTATCTGAAATCTTTAGCGATCAAAAAGAAGCTAAAGAAAAATGACCTATTTGGCTTTGCCAAAACCTATTTTAAATTGGGGCTGATTGCTGAAGAGGAAAAGCAATACGACCAGGCGCAACAATATTTCGAGCTATCTTTATCAACAAGACTCGGAAAAAAAGACAATGAAGAAGCACAGGATGAGCGTGAAGACAAAGGCATGATTAACGGCATGCATGAATCCCGCCTCAGCTATATCAGGCTGAATAACGAAGTGACTATCGATACATTTAAAAAATTAGGCGCGATACATAACGTTAAAAAAGAATACGCTCTGGCTAAGCAATATTATGAAAAAGCCTTAGCCGCCAGCAAAATAACGCATGGGGAAGATGCACCTGAAACTGCAGAAATAATGGATCTGTTAAATAAGATAGAACAGTAACTAAAAAAACAAAGTCACCCCCCTACCTACAGGGCTTTTTTAAAAAGTGCCTGTAAGTAGGGGGGTGACTTTATGGTTACTAGTGGCTACTAGTGCTTATTAACCGAGATTTACATTTAACTCAATGATCATCCAGCATCTAGATTAAACGTAATACCTGCCCAACCACCAAGCGGTTTAAATTTCTATTGTTAATACGATTCAATCTTGCAAGTCTTTGAACACTCACACCTGTTTTATACGAAATTTGAATCAATGTATCACCAGGGCGAACCGAATAGGCAATCTGCTTACTCACACGTTTCTGGTTATAGCGCTTGTTACGGTTGTCATAACGAACACGCTGCTGGTAACGATTGTACTGCTTATTAAATCTTTTAACGTGCTGAAAACGTTTGGTTTTCACATGTTTATTGGCAACAGGCTGTCTAAAGCTCGTTTTGGTAACAACCACTTTTCTAGTCGGTGTGTTTTTTACGACCACTCTTTTCGTTATCGTTTTGTTATGTGCATATTTCTTATGCTTAACCTTTTGGACTTTGCTTTTATTAACCTGACGTTCGAAACTATTATGATTTCTATCGCCATCTGCAAATGCATTACCGGTGAAGGCTAAAGCCATAACTGAAAGTGTGGTTGCTAATGTTAATTTAATGTTTTTCATGATCCTCATCCTTAAAATAGTTATTAAAATAATTAAAACAGTAACCGTTTGAAGTTGTTTTCAATCGATGAGTAAAGTTTGCAACAGGCAAATGAAAATTTGGGTAGCGACCACGTAAAGAAATGTAAATGAATGTCTACTTTTGTTGAAGCTGAATGGCAAAGTCGTCGAAAAAATATTGAAGCGCAGCAAATCTAAAGACGCATCATGTCTTCGTTTCTACATGATAAAAAAAGTGCCCCAAAGGTGGGGGGTTGCTTTGGTCTTTGAAATTTGGGATTTGTAATCATTAATAGTGATTAACCCTTATTTAGAGTTTTTCATAACATTCCAGAACGGCTTCCCACTCGTTCTTTATCATCCAGAAGCTGCGACGATTCATCCAGCGTCGAAAACGATTGGGTCGCTTCGCTGACAAAATTGCATTAACCACCCATTTCTCATCAAAACCAGCCCACTCTCCCGCCACTGAATGCAAGTTTGCAATACAGACGGGAAACACTTCGAACATCAGGATATCGTTTATTTCTTCCAGCGAATAGCCAGACTCATGCATTCTCCGTGCGATAAAGGCCAAATCATGTTGTTGCAGTTCTGTATCCAGAAATAAATCAGACAGTGCCACCCACAGTGGCTTTCTAATCGTTAATGTAGCGCTATCGAATGTCATAGTAATACGAATTATACATGGGTAAATTTCCCCTAAAACTAATCCCGAACCAGGCTCAAAATAAGCCCGAGTTTTCAATGATTTCTAATTTAGCCTAAGACTTTCATGTTTCTGTAATATTTTTTTCCTATAATCCCTATGTTACGCAATAACTTTTATCTTTAAATTAAGACCTAACAAATAAAAAGGAAATTTATGAAAAGCCTAAAACTAAAAAAGATACTTCTTACATTACCCCTTATCAGTGCAACATTATTTGCAGGAACTTCTACCTACGCAGAAGAATTAAGACTTCTAACATGGGGCGGATACGCGCCAGATGAAGTGATCAAACTGTTTAAAGAAGAAACAGGCATCGATGTAAAAGTTACCAAATCAAACAACGAAGACATGATCTCAAAGCTTCGTGCTACTGGCGGTTCTGGATTCGACCTAGCGCAACCAAGTCAGGACCGTGTAACAGGCGCACAAGAAAATCATGATATTTACAAGCCAATGGATTTATCAAAGATAAACGGTGGTTTATTCATCACATCAATGTTAGATGCAACCAAGGCAAACACCACGTTTAAAGACAACGTTTACAGTGTGCCGCATATTTGGGGCACTAGTGGATTAGTGGTAAACACTAAAACGGCAGGCATGGTTAAAGATTACACCGACCTATGTAGCAAAGACTTAATGGGCAAAGTGTCTTACCGTTTAAAGCGTCCAACGCTAATCGGTTTTGCATTCGCAATGGGCTTAGACCCTTTCGCTGCCTATGCTGACAAAGAAAAATACACAGAACTCATGTCAAAAGTTGAAGCGAAACTGGTTGAGTGTAAGCCAGTCGTTAAAACGTACTGGACAGGTGGCGACGCACTCTTAAACCTACTGCGTTCTGGTGAAGTAACTGCTGCAATGGCTTGGGATACAGGCGGATGGAAGCTAAACAAAGAAAACAAAGACATCACTTTTGTTGCACCTAAATCTGGCGCACTAGGCTGGATTGATACCTTCACACTTCCACGTAAAGGCAAGAATGATGAAGCGGCTTACAAATGGATCAACTTTGTAATGAAGCCAGAAATCGCGGCTAAAATCACTGCAGTTGCAGGTAACTTCACTGCATCTAAAGGTGCTGATGAATTTGCTGATGATGTACTAAAAGCACAATTCCAGGATAGCTTCCCACAAGCAGCACTGGATAATGTTAAATGGTACCCACCAGTTCCAGCAGGCCTTGAAGAAATCGAAGGTAAAGTTCTGGATCGCGTTAAAGCGGCAAAGTAACAGCTAAAAAAACGTCAGAAATAATTCTCTAAATTATTTCTTTATACAGGACGAATCGCCTCTCTCAGGTTTATACTGAGAGGGGTATTTTTTATTTCTGAGCCAATCGATGACACAAAACGTAACTGCGAAAAATTCAAACAATAGCACCATAATTGACCTGGAAACCCGCAATGTAAATAAGCATTACGGTGACTTTACAGCTGTCGATGACGTTAGCCTAAAAATCGAAAAAGGCTCCTTCTTCTCTATTCTTGGTCCATCAGGTTGCGGCAAAACCACCCTGCTTCGGATGATTGCCGGATTTGACGAGCCAGATTCTGGCGACATACTTATTCAAGGCAGTTCGGTACTCGGCGTTCCAGCGAATAAACGACCTGCCAATATGGTGTTTCAACACCTTGCACTATTCCCGATGATGTCCGTGGCGGATAACGTCGCATACGGCTTAAAACAGCGTAAGGTTGCCTCTGCCGAAATCAATAAACGCGTCAAAAATGCACTCGAAAGTGTGGATCTTGGCGACTCAGGAAAAAAGAAAATCTCACAGCTATCAGGTGGCCAAAAGCAACGTATCGCCATCGCTCGCTGTCTGGTTCTCGAACCCAAATTACTCTTGCTTGATGAGCCACTCGGTGCGCTCGACCTGAAACTGCGCGAGCACATGAAAGTCGAACTCAAGCAAATGCAAAGCCGTGTCGGCACTACCTTTATCTATATTACCCACGACCAGTCAGAGGCGTTGGTGATGTCGAATAAAGTCGCGGTGATGAATAACGGCGCCTTCGAACAAGTCGGCACGCCCTCTGATTTGTACTATCACCCAGAAACCTCCTTTGTTGCAGGCTTTGTTGGCGATGCGAATAAATGGCAAGCCAAAGTCACCCAAGTCGATAACGTCAGTTGTACCACCCAGGTTGCTAATGGCCCTGCGCTACGTGGGAAGATCAACGGCACCGCACCTATAGCAGTGGGCGAAAAAGTTGATGTATTTGTACGCCCCGAAGCTATCAAAATCGTCCAGAGTGGACAAACAGCCGATCAAAACGAAAACAGCCTGCAATGCACAGTCGTCGACCTACTCTTTAACGGCGCAAATAGCACGGCACTGCTCGTCGATGTTGCTTCTGGTAAAGAACTGCACGTCGCTTTACCTCAAACCGGTGAATTTATAGGTTTACAGAAGGGAGAAGCCCTCACGATTTCCTGGTCTCAAGACCAGACACATTGCTTTTCGAGCAAATTTTTACATCCCAGGGCTGATACGTGAAGCAACACACTTCCATATTCTTCTGGCTGTTATTAGCGCCTTTTGCGTTATGGCTAATACTGCTAGTGATCATTCCGCACATCGATATGCTTGGCATCGCGCTGCGTGAGCAAACTGCGCCCAGAGAATACGCTTTCAGCTTTAAAAACTTTATCGAATTCTTTACCGAACCGCTGTATTGGCGCACCTTTATGCGCACCGCGGTTATGTCGATACTGGCAACCGCACTCACGCTATTAATCGCATTTCCCGTCTCCTACTACATCGCTAAAATGTTACGTGGCAGATCAAAATCATTTCTGTTTTTACTCTGCCTGATTCCATTCTGGGTGAGCGAATTAGTACGTACTTACGGCTGGATGATTCTACTGCGCGAAACCGGTGTTATCAGTAATGCGCTGCAGTGGGCAGGCTTGGTGTCTGGCCCTGTTGAATTACTCTATAACGACGCCGCGATTATGGTTGGGCTGGTTTATACCTCGATGCTGTTTATGGTGGTGCCGCTAGTAACTGTTTTGGAAAGTCTAGACGATGACATCATCGAAGCCAGTTACGACCTTGGCGGCAATATGTGGACGACCATGCGCCAGATAGTTATCCCGCACGCGATGCCTGGTATCGTTTCTGGTTGTATTATTGTATTTATGATGACCTTGGGTAACTACCTTACGCCGAATCTGCTTGGTGGCAAGGATAGCCTGTGGTTTACCGAACAAATTTACACCCAGTTTATTACTCGCTTTAATTGGGAGCTTGGCTCAGCCTTCGGTATTTTGCTGTTATTGCTGTCCTCATTGATTGTCTGGCTTGGACTTAAACTCAGCAGACAAACGCTAACGAGTACCATGACATGAGGGTATTAGGACATGAGGACCGTTAGGACATGATACCGTCAATCTCACAGCCCGCCTCGCTTCGCTGGACGTATCGCGCGTATATATTGCTGTTCTATATATTCCTGATTGCGCCGTTAGCTGTGGTCGCTACCTTTGCCTTCAATGACTCGCTATTCCCATCGCTACCGTGGAATGGTTTTACTCTTGACTGGTTTACCAGCGATACGCCCCAACGTTTGGGTGTGTTTAGCGATTCGGCGATGCTCGAAAGCGTCGGCGTTTCTGCCTTTATCGCCTTCTGGGTAACAGCGTTGTCGATCTTTGTCGCCACCACCAATGCCTTTCTGTTTGAACGCTACGACTTCCGTTTCAAAGAATTTCTCTACATGCTGATGCTATTACCGCTGGTTATTCCGGGCGTAATTTTAGGCATCTCGATACTTATCTCATCCAACTCCATGGCGAATTATATGGATGAAGTATTTAATCTCGAGGTTGAATTCTTAAGGCCGGGCTTAGTGCTGGTAATACTCGGACAATTCGCTTTCATTACTACCATTGCCACGATGGTAATCGGCGCTCGTTTACGCAAAATGGATCGTTCATTAGAAGAAGCTGCTTACAACCTTGGCGCGACTAAAACGTCGGTGTTACGAACCATCACACTGCCCTATTTAAGACCGGCAATGATCGGCGCAGGCATCGTTGCCTTTCTCATGAGTTTTGAAAATTTCAATACCACGCTGATGCTGACAAGCTCCGACTCGCCACTCACTATCACCATGTTCGATCGGTTACGCGAAGGCTCTACACCTGAGCTGAATGCGGTCTCATTATTGTTAATGATCGTTTCCGGAGTGCTGGCACTGATTAGTGTGTTTGTGCAGAAGAAGGAAGATAGTTAGCTATTTTCAAATAACAGCTAAAAAAAGTGCCTCAAAGGTGGGGGGTGCCTTTACAAAGCGCCATGATCTTTTAGCAACTGCTGAATCTCTTCGGCCATCTTCGAATAGCCTGCTTCATTGAAGTGGACGCTGTCTGATTTAAATTTGGGTTTGCGAATTAATGACGAGATGATTTCAGCTTCGAGCGGTACCCGATGCTCTTCTGCCAGCTCGGAATATAATGGCGCAGCATCTGAGAATAATTGCTTTTTCGGCACGCCGACTAATACCACTTGAATCCCTTCTGCTTTGGCTAAATTGATCATCGCAGACAGGTTTTTCTTGGTTTCTGAAAGGCTCTTATTGCGTAAAATATCATTGCCACCTTCCAGCAGAATCATCAGTTCTGGATTGGTTTTTTCGATTACTGTTGCCAAACGCGCCAAGCCATCTGCGGTTACTTCGCCGGATATTCCGGCATTGACTACCTGCCTACCGGTAAGTCTGGCTAAAACGCTAGGATAGCTATTCTCGGGTTTTACGCCAACACCCGAAGTTAGGCTATCGCCGAAAGCGAGAATAACGCCCGACTCTGACACCCTGCTGAGCAATTTTTCACTGCCACATGCCTGCAATAGTAACGTTACAAACAATAACGCAAAGATACTGATCCATGATCTTTTCAGATCGACGCTTTTTGAAATGAGAATTCTGTTTACCATCGTTCAAGTATGAAACATCGTCGGTTTAAAAGAAAACCGAACCGACAAACGCAGCGAGGCATTTACCCGTTTTTCACCCGTTTTTTTACTCGCCTTTCACCCTCTTATCACTCAATATTTACTTTCGTAATCACACATAAATAACAGGCAAAAAAAACACCCCCAAAGTGTGGGGGTGCCTTATAAAACGCTGATGAAATTATTGTAATTCCAGATTCAGTTTTTGGGTCTTCTCAAGTGTATTTTTAACGGCTGTTTTATCAACCGTCGTCTCAGCCACATTAACGTTAGCTTTTTTTGCGCTCATTGACAGACTGCTACCCACTGAAGTTTGACTTGCCTGATTCGTCGTAGTCCTGTTACCAGGACCAAAGTCAACACGATCACTATACTGGCTAGCTTTATCAGTCTCTGTCGTTTTGCTCACGCCATTCTGCAGGAGCTCACTATATTGAGTACTCTTATCCGCAAATGCTACGCCAGCAAAAGACAAAGCCAATACCGATAGTGTTCTCGCTAATTTTAATTTTACGTTTTTCATAGTCATTATCCTCTATTTAACATGATGGCTTTAAGCCGTTTTAAAGTCTCTGTTGAGACCATGAAAATAGTTTGACGAAGTAACATGCAAAAAATAAGCATCAAATGAGTAAAGAACAGGATGTGCTAACACGCAAAAAAACACCCCCAAAGTGTGGGGGTGCCTTTTAGCTAATAATACGTCAGCTATTGATAATTAAGCATCTTGTAAATTATGAAAGTCTTAAAATCTGGCCGATACGAATATTATTGATATTCCAGTTCGTAATACGGTTCAGTTGTGCCAGTTTATTCACGCTAACGCCTGTTTTTAAAGAGATTCGGTACAAGGTATCACCTGAGCGAACTTTGTAAGAATGCGTCTTTACCGTTCTATTTACGTTTCTGTGCACATTAGTTTTAACAACTTTTTTAGTATTGTAGCGATTCTTCGACACATACTGCGATTTTGCGGGCTTCTTCACGATATTCTTGGTGACGACTACCTTCTTCGGCGTTGCTTTTTTCACCGTCACTTTTTTTACTGTGACTTTTTTAGCCGCCATATTTTTAGCATGAAAAGTTTTATTGGTGACTTTTTTATTACTGCTCTGCTTTTTATTAAAAGACACTTTATCTTGTTGCTTCTGATTGTTGTATCGCTTGCCATTATCAGCAGATGCTGCACTAGCAAATGTTAAAGCCAATACCGAAAGTGTTGTCGCTAATGTTAGTTTTACGTTTTTCATGATATCCATCCTTTAGTTAATTATTAGGTGTTAATCCGTTTGCTGTGTTTGTTCAAACGATGGATGTAGTTTGCATCAGCTAAATGCAAACTTGGGTATAGACAAAGTAAAGAAGTGTAAAGTGGTGTAGCGCTAGTGTTGCAGGCACACTGAAATGTGCAAATCTAACCCTATTCTGCTGAATTTGCTTACACTGTTGATAATTATTGCTGAATGATGCTGATTGATATTAATTGATACTAGAGAGACGTAAGCGCTAAAAAAGTGCTTATAAGTAGGGGGGTGTGTTTGCAATGTTTAAATAACACGTTTGACTCACCATACAAGCGATCAAGGCAGTGAATAATTATTGCGTTATTATCCACTGCTTTAAAAGTACGAGCGTAACCGCCAATGAATGACGGTTACGCTGCACCATCTCCCAATCGCAACCTAGTTATAGCAACGCGTCTTTCAACTTGGCAAAATCTAATTGCTCTAGGTATTCCTTTAGCACAGCATCGTCTTCTAGCTGTCTTCCCTTCAGGGTTATGAGTATTTGACCGGCAAGCACTAAGGTAATTTCTGATCTATTCTTTTCCGTTTTAATCATGCCTTTGGCTTTTTTATAACGAAACGGTTTGGTATTTTGTTGGCCAGCCATCATTGCAGGATTTTTAAGCATCATCGTCATCATGCCCATCATGGGTGAATTCGCCATGACCTCGACAATCACGTTTTCTCTATTGCGCGTAAACTCACTTTTCATGCCGGTGCCGCCGCCCATTCCGCCCAGCATCGTCATCGCCGCTGCGTTATTATTTTTTTGTTCTCTCTCCTTCCAGCCGTCCAGAGGTTTTGGCATCAGCTGTTGAATTTCCGCCTGATATAATTGCTGCACTTGAGCCGTGACAAATTTTAACTCCTCAACTGCCGACTTATAATCTTTCTCGTTATAGGCTTCCAGAGCCACCGTTATTTGATCCGAAACTTCATCCGCAACAACAGGCGCACTCAGCATTGACAGGGTTGATGCCAATGACACCAATGCGGAAACTTTCAATAACTTTATGAATTTCATTTCGACTCCTAACGTTTCAGTAAGCAGATATTATTGAAACATTTAAAGCCGTCAAAATCTGTGAAGAAAATCACATTTATCAAATATCGATGAGAAAGCTCATGATAGAAAGTCCAATTAATAGAAAGACGCGTCATAGAAACGCACAGCATATAAAAACCGCTGATCGAAAGTGAACGAAAGTGAACAATGTAGCGCTGACACTCAAGACATTAATCTATAAAATGCAGTAAATTCTCTATCACACCACTCAAAAGTATGGACCAACAAACACCCGTTATTGCCGATCAGCAGGCTTATGAAATCAACTTGCGTTCGACGCCATGTGACCCTGAAAAAGGACACGACATAAGCGCAAAGGATTTGATCAACAAAGCCTTATTGTTTGCAGAACTTTCCATGATTGCTTATCTAAAGCCTGAAGAGACCGAAAAAGCAGCGTTGCGTCTTGGGTTTACCCGAACCACTTTCTACAATAACGACGGCTCCCAAGCCTACTCATTTGCCAACGATCAGGATATCGTGATCGCCTTTCGTGGCACCGAACCAAACGAATGGAATGATATAAAAGCCGATATAGATGCGACCAAAGCATTGGCGGAAACCGTTGGGCACGTACACCGTGGCTTTAAAAAAGAAGTGGATGATGTGTGGCCGCTATTAGAAAAAATGCTGATCTCACACAAACAAAATCTGGATAAAAAACTCTGGTTTACCGGCCATTCACTGGGTGGCGCAATGGCATCCATTTGCGCGGGTCGTTGCCTGTTATCGCATATTGATACACGACCAGAACAAGTGCATACCTTCGGTAGCCCGAGAGTCGGCACAAAACGCTATATCAATCACGCTAAAGTCGATTACTACCGCTGGGTAAACAACAACGACATCGTGACGCGCACGCCACCTGTGTGGCTCGGTTATCGTCATGCGGGCAAAGAAATGTATCTTGATGCACAGGGAAAGCTAAAAGAATTAAACGCGGTACAGCGCAAAGCTGACCTGTGGAAAGGTTTTGTGACAGGTTTAAAGAATAAACAGATTGATCACTTCAGCGATCACCTGATAGATAACTACGTTGACTATATTTACCAAGAGACCTTATAAGCAAATAAAGTCTGGTTTACACAGCATGCTTAAATAAACGTATTAATTCGCACGAAGCTTTTCGTCTACCTGACGTTTTAACAAATCCAGTTCAATTGTATTGCGCTGCGATTGTTTTATTTTCTCTTCGAGTAATGCTGAGGTTTGCTGCAAGTCTTTACCGGCTAATAAAGATGGCATTGTAGAAGTAGAAGAAGACCTAGCTTCAACGACCGAACTTGGTTTTTTCGCCTCCAATGCATCGTATGAACCCTTATTACCACTAAATAAACCCGGACCCTGCATCATTGAATCTGCTGGTAATAATTCGGGAGAATCAAAACTAGAAGACGAACTCGAACAAGCAATCGTCAATATTGATAGTGACGCAATGCTAAGCAACTTCATCGACAGAGTCAGAGTAGAAGTCTTGAACGATCTATCTTTCGCGCCAGCATAATGTTTTACATTCATTTCGAATCCTTGTGAATAAATAAGGGAGGCTCTTGCCTATTGTCTTTGTAAACTACTGTAATTAAGGATGTTGACTAACAGAGAGTTAATTTTCGGGGTTAACTCAGGTATTTATAAACCATGCAACGTTCAGTAATTTATACTATGGACAAAAGCCTCGCAGCTTTTATAAGCTCTACTTAGAACTTAACTCGTGAACCAATAGAGAACAGGTTCTTGTCTTCTACGCCATCAGCATCAATCTGAGCATTTTCATAATCAGCAAATAACTCAACACCTTGTTTCAGATGATAAACGTACGCAAGGTTAATACGTTCAGCTTCCACATTGGATGCAACTTGATCTTCAGTAAGGGTGTAAGACACAGACAGGTTATGTGCGCCAAGCTTTTGCCCAATTTTGATGTAAGCACTCGTAGGATCTAACGGAGAATCATTAAGATATTGCTCACCATAGGCACCGGTAATGTTAAAACCGTTAGATGCAAGGTAAGAGGCAGACAAACCCAATTGCTGGAAATCATCAGCATCATCAGTAACATAACCGATTGCCGCGCCCACTTTAGAACCACCCGCTAGTTTCTGGCTATAACGAGCCGCAATTTCGCCTTTATCTGTTCCCGCACTCACTGCAAAACCAACAGGACCAAAGTTTAAAGAATCATAGCGAATACGATCGTTACGGCTTAAACCGTCAAAGTTATCAAATGCCTGACCGTTAGAAACAACCGCGTTACCTGATGAATCAACAAAGCTGATGCCATCGTACAAATCCTGACCCGAGTAATCAGCAATCGTAGTACCAGAGAAATCGACCTCAGAAGTACCGTTTGCCGCGCCATCGCCCTGACCAAGGCTCAACTTACCAAAACCACCCTGGAAATATAATTCACGCTTACGTGATCTGAACGCAGAACTAGAATCGGAATCATTAATATCAACCTGATCAGAAGCATTGTCCTGATATTGCGTTTCAATGTTGAAACCAACCGTAATACCAGCAACCGCATCGGTCTCACCCGTTATACGAAAACGTGTTCCGCTGTTCGTGTTATCTGTGAATAAAACATCATCATCGACGCCGTTATCAGCAAAGGTTAACGCACGACTCACTTGACCAGAAATCTTCACTTCTGACTTAGCAAAAGCATGAGGAGCAATTGCAAAAGAACCAATGAGCAATGCGCCCGTTGTCATTTTTATACTTTGTTTGATTACCATAATATTTATCCTTAATTTCAGGCCTACCCCGCTGGAATCCTGATTTTATTTAATCCAAAAACCGCTTTTGAACGTAAAGAACAGATATTCAATACACAGCGCTTTAAGAAATTTGATACGCACGAATACTTCTCGAAAACAACACTTGCCAAAGGAGTTCAGCGGCAAATTGAGTATTTGCGATCTACGATAAATATAATAATCACTACGTTTTTTTTGATAAGTAGGCGAAAAGGGAACACGATGTTCGGAGTTACAGACCAATGAAAAATGATCACTTATCTTCATTAAAAAACCTGGCAATGTTTGCCTTGGTTGTTGATGAAGGTAATTTTAGTCGTGCCGCTAAATCCCTAGGGATCAGCCGATCACGCGTGAGTGAGCAGGTAGCATCACTAGAAGAAAGTTTAAACAGACGATTATTTCACCGAACGACACGCAGCTTAACCTTGACGGAAGATGGCAAATCTCTCTATCCGCACGCCGCCAACCTACTCAAAGAACTGGGCGATATTGATGAGCTACTCAATCAGGATCAGCTATCCGGATTAATTCGGGTTACAGCCACGGTAGATTTTGCGGGTCAATGGTTGCTACCTGCCTTGCAGGAATTCAATGTGATTTATCCAGAGATTAAATTCGATATCATAATTTCGAACAAAAGCCTGGATTTGATAGAAGATCAGATAGATCTAGCGCTAAGAATAGGCAAACTAAAAGATGAATCGTTTATTGCCAGACAGCTATTCGAACAAGAATTAATCGTTGCCGCCAACCCGGAATATATAGAAAAATACGGTCCATTTAATTCAATTGACGACCTCAAAAAAGCCACCTGGTTATTACTGCCGCAACTCCATGAAAAAAACCAAGTCACCTTAATCAATGGCGATAAAAACATCACCTTCAAACCCGATAATTACCACATCACAGACTCACCCGACCTATGCCGAAAAATGGTTGAAAACGGAATGGGTATAGGAATCGTATTGCCGATAATGGTAAAAAACGAATCAAAGCAATACTTTCAACGCTTATGTCCTGAATGGCACAGCGGCAATATGAATTTTTCATTGATATACCCATCTCGTCGACAGGTTTCATTACGTACTCGAACTCTGATAGATTATCTTATGAAAAGACCTGTTGGGTGCTTGAATAGTTTTGCTGGGTGTTGAATAGAGTTTGTCAATAATTGAATTAATACTTAGTTATAACAAGCAATCGAAGCGTAGCCAAGAAAACTTCGGAACGAAGTGGCGACTAGCCAAAGGGTAAGTTTAGCAATTTGTTAAAATTAAAAAATAATAAAAGGTGTATAGAGGGGGGGGACTTAATTGTAACGTTGCCACTAATTATTATAGATTTATTCAACTTAAATTAAGTTGTAGTATGTATAATAAAATTCTAATACTCAAATACTCTGTATATGACTAAAAGTATAATTGAAATACTTGGCCGCTCAACACAAGGAGCTACAAGACCTTACATTTGTCGTGCGGATGATGATGACTTATATTTTGTAAAAGGTAATGGGGCTGGTCGACAGAGTCAGGTATACGAATGGGTTTGTGGGCATCTTGCTATCAAACTTGGTTTGCCAATTGCCCCATTTAGACAAGTTCTTATTCCTGAAGAGTTGGTGGAAGGTAATTCAGATTATTCTGAGCTTAAGAGTGGATTAGCTTTTGGTTCACAAAAACAAATATTAATGGAATTAAACTACGCAGGTATAAAGCAAGTACCTATCGACTTACAAAGAACTGTTTTAGCATTTGATTGGTGGATTAAAAACGAAGACAGGACTCTGAGTGAGCTTGGAGGTAATCCAAATTTATTCTGGGACCCAGATGAAAAAAGTTTAATTGTGATTGATCATAATCAAGCTTTTGACCCTACTTTTTCAGTTCATAGCTTTAAGAGCGAGCATGTATTTAGACAGCAAAACAACAGTCTTTTCAATCACGCCCTCTATCGGTCTGAATATAGGGATAAGTTTCAGATGGCACTACGTAGTTGGAATGAAATTACTGATGGACTTCCTGAAGAGTGGTACTATTCGGATCCAGAGAAGACCGTCAAGGCTAATTTTGACTTGAACTCTATGTTTAATATTTTAAATCGTTGTAACGATGATTCACTATGGGAGGAAACATGAATAAAATAGCTTGCCAATATGCGATTGTTCGATTTACTCCATTCATTGAGACTGGTGAGTTCGCGAACATCGGTATCGTGCTTATCTCTCCTAAACTCCGCTTTTTTGGATTCAACCTTGCAAGTAAACGTTACGGAAGGATTACTCAATTTTTTAAGGAAATTAATACAAGTGTTTATAAAAACACCATAAATAACTTAAAGGATGAATTAGAAAGAGTATCTTTCAGTTTAGAAAGTAATCCTTTAGCAAACAATGACATAGACTACCCAATCAATCTTTTTCACGAGTTGACCCGAAATAGAGAAACAATAATAAAATTTAGCAAAATTAGAACTGTATTGACAGATAACCCAGAAAAGGAATTGAAAAAGTTATTTGAATATTATGTAGAACGAAACTTCATCACTAAAAAATATGAAGAGGAATTACTTGAAAACAAGGTCCGTCAATTATTAAATGAAGCTGAACTTGGAGATTATTTTAAAAATGAAAGAATTGGCGATGAAACTTATCACGTTCCATTCCCTTTCGTGAGACATAGTAACAATAATCCCCAAAAAATAATTAAGCCTCTTCATTTAGCTCATGATGATTCAACCAAAATATTTAATCATGGAGCAGCTTGGATTTATAAAATAAATAAATTAAAAGAGAAACGCTTATTGGTTGCTAATAATGTGCTCTTTGCCATATCTTCTCCTCAAAGAGATACTGAAAATAGATTTGGAGCATATGAAGAAATTAAACAAGAACTTATTGAAACAGGAGTTCAGGTTGTGCCTTATCAAGATGAGAGCAATGATAAAATTTTAGACTTTGCATTGAGATAAACCTAAGCTAAACAGTACCAAAATCTTACATATTAAGGAACTCCATTAGATTACTAATGAAAGCCCCTAAATGGCAGAGAAAGAGAGAAGCTTAAAACAACACAAGCACCCATTGGGTGCTTTTTTTTTAATCTGGAATCATTGCGCTACCCTATTTTTAATAACAGTGCTCTATTCATCAATGCATGAGTAGCTAAAGGGTCGGTTTCGGCAACTGTTTACTCTGCCTAATTCTTCACCATTTTTTTAATACTAACAAGGTTGATCGGCGTGGAATTATGCGCAATTTACTTACTGCTAAACTTATACCTATCAACTGGGATAAACGTCATATTTTTTGTTGGAATAATTGAGTCAGAGTTACATTTAACATATCTGAAAAAACAGCCTAATAGTAGTGAGGGTCATTTTCGTAATTTTTAGATATCAAAACTATCTAGAGTGCTTAGCTTTTGCTTCAGATCAAGGCGCAGCCGCTCGCAGAAAGTCTGAGCATACAATTTGTATGTGATGCCTTCGAGAACAGCTGCAACGCAGAGCTGGTACAAAAGATGAGTGCTCTAGGCTATAAGGCACCATTATCAATTAAGAGCTGATAAATCTCTTCGGCCATTTTCTGGTAGCCGGTTTTATTGAAATGCACCATATCGGATTTATACGATCGTGTGCGGAGCAAGCTGGAGATTAATTTGCCATCAAAAACCAGTTTATGTTCTTCTGTCAGCTCTTTATAGAAAGGCGCAACATCGGAGAAAAGTTGTTTTTGTGGTACACCGATCAATAACAGCTGTACGCACTGCGTTTTTGCCAATTCAATCATTGCCGCTAGCTTCTGCTTGGTTTACTTTAAGTTGCGATTACTTAAAAGACCATTACCGCTTTGCAGCAATATCATTAGATCAGGATTGGTTTCTCCAATCACATCGCCAAGCCTTGCCAGACTTAGTTCAGTGACTTCCATCGATATCCCTATATTCACTATTTTAAAGTCACTAAGCAGGGCTAATCCAACGGATAGCTGTGTTGTTTAGTCGTTCTGGATAGTGGTTGGTGATTGATTCTCATGCGTTCAATTATGTAAGAAAATATCCTAGACAATAATTGAGCTGATGAACCGTTCTTGAGCTGATAATGAATGCTGAAAAAGTGGCTATAATTAAGGAGGTGTCTTTTTATAACGCTTTTACGCTTTTTTAAGCGAGTGTGCAGGTGACTCGCTTGACGGCTCAGCATAACTTATCGATTTGACGATTTCTCGCATCAGCGGATATACAACAACGACGGATACCAAGAGTGCAAATGCCAGTATCGCTAAATAGATGATCATATAGTGTTCGTAGTCCATGATTGGGGCGACTACTCGCGCAGCGCCTACTAAGGCGGCATAAATCCACGAGCTTGTATTGATTGCGGTGAAAAGGCACGAGACGATGACAATGCGTTGTGCTTTCTGGCGTGATTTAAAGCTCGGGAAGACTAATAGATGCAATAACAATCCATTGATCGTTAGCACGCTGACGACTGTTATTTTTGCTGCTAATTTGGAGTTGGCAAAGATGAGCTCTATATCCAGTCCTGGTTTAATCGCTAACAGCGCTATTCCGGTAAGCCATAGTAGAACGAGCAATGTGGTGATTTTTTTACCAAGCTGATGCACTTCTGTTACATCTAGTTTTCTTGATGTGATTATTTTCACATCTGTGCTGACGATCATTACGATAGCAATGCAAAGGCGAATAAATGTACGAAAATGAGGAGTTGCTGACCCACAGATGTGATTTCATGTAGGTACAAACTTATAAAACTTTGCATATCTAATATGAACAGGGCTTGTTAATTATTCAGTCGCGTCCATTCTACATTAGAACTACAAATTCTAAGTTGTTTTATGATGTTAGGGGGGAATTTATGGCTGAGTTGCGGTGAATAAAAAGTGCCTATAAGTAGGGGGGGAGGTGACCCTTTTAAACTATTTATTTGAATTGTAAGACTATGTCTTATATATTCTTTGTAAGAATATTTCTTACATTTACTAAATAGGATGTAATCATGTCACGAACAATTACTGTCGATACAGGTAAAGAGCTACTTGGTTTCATTGATAATCTTGTTGAATCCGGCAGTTATAAAACCAAGAGCGAAGTAGTGCGAGAAGGTTTACGTTTACTTAAAGAGCAACAGGCCAGTTCAAAGCTTGAAGCTTTACGTCAACTTATTGATGATGGAGAAAATAGCGGGAATTTAACAGAGTGGAATGTTGATACCTTCCTTGATCGTATGAAAGCAAAAACTTAAGAATGGCAAACAGAGAAATTCTTCTTCGACCGCTAGCCGAGAAAGATTTAGAAGCTATTTATGACTACAGTTATCAAGAGTTTGGTGAAAAACGTGCCGTTGAATATATTCATAATTTGAACAAGGCCTTTATCAAAATTGCCGATAATCCTAACTTAGGCAGCCAATGTAATTATGTAAAATCAGGCTTGTTGAGTTTTCACGTTATTTCTCATATTGTTTTCTTTAGAGCAACTAAGACCCAAATTTCCATAATACGAGTACTGCATAAATCTATGGATTATCCGCGTCACTTTTAATTATTTTTTAAAAATATGCCTAGCTCTATATAAATATCACTCAAAAGTAGGGAGGTGACCTAAAATGATTCTTATCTCAAGCCCCCCTTCCCTATTCATGTGTATTTTTTTAACACCACTTTTTATGCGTCCAGATGTTCTTCAAAAAACGCTATAGTCCTCGACCAGGCTAGTTCTGCGGCTTTTTCGTCATAACGCCCTGTTGAGTCATTGTGGAAACCGTGGTTTACGCCTTCGTAGATGAATACCTGATAGTTGGCTTTGATCGCTTTGAGCGCTTTTTCGTAATCGGGCCATGTGGCGTTGACGCGTTTGTCTAATTCGCCCAGCTGTATCATTAGTGGTGCTTTGATATTTGGGATGATATCGGCGCTTGCGGGTGTGCCGTAAAACGGAACCGCGGCATCGACCACATCAGGAATTCTGGCAGCGAGCATATTGGAGATGTAGCCACCAAAACAGAAGCCAACGACACCAAGTTTGCCATTACCTTTTTCGTGACCTTTGATGAATTTGGCGGCGGCGATAAAGTCTTGTTCGATTTTGCCTTTATCCAGCGATTTTTGCATCGCTCGGCCTTCGTCATCATTGCCCGGATAACCGCCTAAGGTATGCAATGCATCGGGGGCGAATGCGATAAAGCCTGCTTTTGCGACGCGTCGTGCAACGTCTTTTACATAAGGGTTTAAACCACGGTTTTCGTGAACGACTAGTACCGTAGGTGCTTTGTCATCGATGACTGTAGGGACGACTAAATACCCTTTGCCTTTGCCGTGTCCTTCGGGTGAATCGAATTCCTGATAGGTGGCTTTTATTGATTCATCGTTGAAGGAGACTTGTTCGGCGAGTGCGTAATTTGGCAGTAATGCACTTGAAACCATACTCATGGTCAAGCCTGCGACACCGAGTTTACCGAGGCGAGCTAGAAATGTGCGACGATCAATAAAACCGTGGGCGTATTCGTCGTACCAGTCGAACGCTTCTTGTGGGATTTGTAGCTCTTTGCTGTTTGTATTTTGGCTTTCTGTGGTCAGATTTGGTGTTACTGGATTTTGCATTTTTAACTCCTGTGCTTATTTTTAAAGTCGTGGGGCCTGGAGTTAAGTATAGAATATTGAAATTCGTTTTGAGCTTATAGGGAGTCGTTTGCGTGTAAAAGTATGTAAAGATAAAGCAAGAAAAGTGGCGATATGCCTGAGATTCAACACATCATTCGCAATTAGATCAGTCTTTGCCTACTTTAAAACTGGGGATGTTGGTTGTGCCGATAACGATTAAAACCAACGCGACAAACATAAAGAAAAAAGTAGATGCTAACAGACTGGCGCTGATTGGGTTTTGCCAACCGAGCGTATCAATTTCTATAGACAGATAAATCACACTGGCGATCGCCAAAATAATACTGCCCGCGGCAAAGTACAGTGCTGACTTCTGGAATGCACTCTTAGTGGTTTTCTTTACGGGAGGATATTGTGGCTCTACAGTGTCTTTGGATGGATTCATCAGGCTAGGATACCCTGTCTTGGCATGAAAGTAAGAAAAACCGCCTCAAAGTAGGGGGGTGGCTTTTATTATTCACAATTCCATTTGTTTAATAAGAGGCTGCTTGAGATGCACCACTGCCCCATTCGGATCGGCTATTACCGCAATCCATCCTTCATCTGGTACATGCTGTGGTGGCACCATTACTTTGCCGCCTAGCGCTACGGTTTGTGTGACGCTTTCTTCTATGTCGTCAACCGCGATATAGGGATGCCAGTAAGAGTTTTCATTTTTATCATTGCTTGTACTGCTATTACCTACGGTATCTAAATTTACATCCATCATGCCGGCGATGCTTACCCCGTCTTTTTTAAATATCGTGTAGCTGCCATAGTCGCCCGCATCGACCTGTTTTATCGTCCAACCAAACAGCTTGCTATAGAAATCTCCGCTGGTTTTCTGATTTGGGGTGATCAGCTCTTGCCAAATAAAAGGGTTTTGCTTTGCCATAAATCTTCCTTGCTGGGTAAACGGGAATGAGCGTTGTGTCATTCATATTTGTTGTTATGAATATACGTTGTTTTGGAAAAACGATGTTAAAAAAACATTGTTTGTCTTTGTCTTTGTCTTTGTCTTTAATTAGCTTTTGATTAGATCTTTGTTTAGGTATTGGATTGAATATTGAGTCGTAAATCACCAAATAAAAATAGGAGAGTTTTGTAGGACTTGCCTTTGGTCTTAGGCTTTTGACAGTTACGGCATAGGTCATTACTATCATGAGTTAAACAATAATTTATAAAAATAATAATAGTTGCAAATAAATGCCCCTATCTAAACTATATGCTCCCAGTTTTAGCCAGACTACTAAAATAGTATTCTTGGTCGGATTACTGTTGCTGGTCGTTGGCGTTTCCGGGTATTTCGTGATGATTAAATCCGAGAACACAATCATTGAAAATCAATCAGTTAGCGTTGCCGAGATTGTTGCTCGACAAGCGTCAGCTGCTCGTTCCGTTTACACCTCCCAGATTCTGGATAAAATCAAAAAAGACGAGATTGGTTTTTCCGATAGGGATTATCACAATAAGCATGGCGCACTCCCCATACCTGCGCAATTTCTGAAAAATATGGCGACTAAAGCGTCTGAAGATGCCGAAGGCCTATATAAATATCGGGCGGTGAGTAAGTGGAATCTGGATGATCATCAGGATTTAAACAATGATTTTCTTAAAGATGCCTGGTCGAAACTGGAACAGCAGGATCAAGCAAACCCGGCTAAAGCGATAGACTGGAAACCCATATATCGTGTGGAAGAATTCGAAGGCAAGCAAACCTTGCTTTACCTGAAAGCAGACCCTGCGACACAAGTATCCTGTGTGGAATGCCACAACGATTATGAGAAGACCGAAGAGATTCTAGAAAGACGCGCCTCGCAGAATATTGTCGGTGGTAAAGTCTGGAAGCAACATCAATTACTCGGTGCTATCTTCGTGCAGATTCCTGTGGACAAAATGCATGCAATTGCGTCTAAAAACAGCAAATTTACCATTTTATGGATACTAAGTTCTTTGATCATCGGTTTGAGCGGTTTGGCTTATTTCTTTTCCCGAGACCTCGTCAAAGCCAGAGGGGTGACAAAACTACTGTTCTGGCAAGCTAAGCATGACAACTTAACCAAGCTACCAAACCGTATTAGTTTTGAAGAAAGATCGCGTGAATTAATTAGCGAATCCAGAAAGAAGAATTCTACCCATGCCATGTGTTTTCTCGACCTTGATCAATTCAAGCTAGTCAACGATACCTGCGGTCACGCAACGGGTGACGACTTACTGTGTCAGATCAGCGAGGAGTTACTAAAAGAGCTGATTAAACCCGATATGTTGGCGCGCCTTGGTGGCGATGAGTTTGGTATTTTATTAACCAATTGCAGTCTGGAAGAAGCGAAAGTAACCGCGAAAAGACTGTGTGAGAACGTTAAAAACTATCATTTCGTTAAAGACGAACATGCGTTTGATATTGGCGCAAGTATAGGCGTTGTCGCGATTAATAAAGATTCGCAGAGTGTCGATCAGCTGATGAGAGCTGCTGATTTAGCCTGTTATATGGCTAAAGATAATGGCAGAAATCGCGTTCAGATCTACCGCGAGAATGATGAAGTATTGAACCTTAGAAAGGTTGAAATGAAGTGGGTTTCCGGCATTTCAAGAGCCTTGAAAGAAAATAGAATCATTATCTACAGCCAAAAAATCGTCGCTATTGAAATAGGCAGTAATTACACGCATCACGAAATATTAGTGCGCCTGATTGGTGATGATGGAGAAATTGTCCCACCGAACGAATTTATCCCTGCTGCGGAAAGATACAACCTGATGCCGAAACTGGATCTGGCCATTATTGATCGATCTTTTTCTGCCTTGAGTAATAAGTATTTCAAAGATTTAAGCAATGATGGCTTCATCTCAATCAACCTTTCCGGTCAATCGCTGAGTGAAGCAGACTTTTTGGTGAAAGTTAAACAGCTGATGATGAAACACCGTATTAATCCTGCACAGGTATGTTTTGAAATAACCGAATCAGCGGCGATTGCGAATCAGGATTTGGTGAAGCGCTTCATGAAAGAAATGAAAAGTCTCAACGTTAAATTCGCGCTGGATGATTTCGGAACAGGCTTAAGTTCATTGACCTATTTGAAGGAATTCCCTGTCGATTATTTGAAAATAGACGGCAGTTTTATCAAAGATATTTTAACGGATTCTGTGGATAGAACATTGGTGGAAGCGATTAATGATATGGCGCATACCATGGGTTTGAAGACGGTTGCGGAGTATGTTGAATCTAAGGAAATTTTGAATTTACTCAGTATATTGAATATCGATTATGCACAAGGGTACTTCATACAAAAACCTACCGAAGTCACACAAAAGTTTTAACAGATTTTTAACAAATTATGAGGCGATAAGGTTTCGCCACTAATCTGAATTATTTTAGTTTCGCGTTAAATACAATTAGGATCGAACCATTAATAACAATAATCCAATCGCATGATAGCCAAAACTCTTCTCACAAAAACGCTCTTTTCCCGAGCGTTGCTATACGCAGGACTGAGTCTTTTGGTGTTCTCCCCGTTATCGCTGAGTGCGGCTTCGGCTGATACTTCTGTTGCTACCAATCTATCCGAAAAAATAATCGGAAACTGGTGCCTGAATGAAGAGAAGTTTATGGATGATTCAAGCTTCAGTGGCGAAATATGGGAATTTACCGAAGATGGCAAATACACCTTCAACAAGCTAGGCGATGACGCTTACACGGTTACAGATGACACGGTAAAACTAGATAATTTTGGCACCTTGAAAGTGTTAACAATTAGCGATACCGAAATGGTTGCGAAGGTTTATTCGACGTATTACTTCTCTAAAGACAGATGTGCTGACGAGACCTTGCAAGCGCTTAAATTAACGCAGTTAAATAATGCCATCATCATGAATAATTTAGGACGTGTTGAAGCGTTAATAAAAGAAGGCATTGATGTCAGTAAACCAGACACACGTGGTGGAATGCATTCAACACCATTAATGGTCGCAATCCGTCAGGAAAATGAAGCAGCGATTGAGCTTATTCTTAAACAAAAACCCGATTTGACGGTAACCAATTTTCTAGGCAAAACCGCGCTTGATATCGCGATGAAATCAAAATCAATCAAAATAAAAAATAGGATAAATGATGCATACTAAAAAAACACTTTTCATGCTGATATTAGGATTAGCGATAAGCACCTCTGGTTATGCCAAAATCTATAAATGGACAGACGCTAACGGAAAAACGCACTACACTGCCACGCCACCACCTGCGCAGAAAAAAGTAATTTCCAATGAAGAGTTTAAAGTGCACAAAACGCCAAAATCATCATTGAGACCTTCTTCAAGTTACGCTAAATCGAGTAATTCAAACAGTAGTGATACTAGTAAAAGCTCAAAAAAGACGAAAGCCAAGAAAAAGCCTATTACCAAAATACATGCACGCGCTCAATGTGGCAAAGCGATAAACAAAGCCCCTGCTCTTATGTCGAAAATAAGAAGCCAACTAAGACAGGCGATCAGCGCTGGAAAAGTACCGGCATCGAAGATGGAAGAATTTGAAAAACAGGAACGAGCTGGAAAATTCAAAGCGCCCTCAATGGATAAATGTGTAAAAGACTATATGGCTGGTGGCGGTAGACAAACCGATACTATCGCCGACAATAGCGCATCGGACGCCATTGCGTGGATACAGTTAGATGCCGCTTTTGGACAATTCAAATAAATAAAAACCCCCTCGTAAGTGGGGGGGGGTGTCATTAAGATATAAAAAAGCCCCTGAATCAGGGGCTTTTTTATAATCAATACTACTTGTAGAGCGTTTAGGTTTTGGTTCAAATCAAGGCGCGACCGCACGGAGAATGTTTGAGCGTACAATAAGTACGTGATTCATTCGAGTACGGTCGCAACGCCGAGTTGGGCCGAAAGATGAATGCCCTACTTCATTGTGACTAATTCTTCTGCTGAAACTGGATGTATCGCGATCGTATCATCAAAGTCCGCCTTCGTTGCTCCCATGCGAATCGCTACCGCAAAGCCTTGTAGCATTTCATCTGCCCCTAGGCCGATGATGTGACAACCAACGATTTTCTCGTTTTCGCCCTGCACGATTAGTTTCATGTGTGTTTTTACTTTGTGACGTGTCATAGTGTGGTACATCGGTACGAAGTCTGTTTTGTAGACTTTAATTCCACCATTGGCAACGTCATCGCCGTAGACTTCTAATGCTTTTTCTTCACTCATTCCAATTGTGCCAATCGGTGGATGTGTGAACATTACTGTAGCGATATCATCGTATGACATTTTACGTTCTGGCTTACCACCGTATAGGCGATCACCTAAACGACGACCTGCTGCGATTGCAACTGGCGTTAGTGGCGCTTTACCGATGATGTCACCGATTGCGTAAATACCGTCTACGGTGGTTTTTTCGTAGTCATCTACAACGACTGTTCCGCGTGGAGATACTTCTACATCGGTATTTTCCAAACCAATATTGTCTGTGTTTGGACGGCGTCCGATTGCCCAGATAAGTGAATCTACATCTGTAATTTTTGTGCCGTCTTCAAATTCGATTGTGACTTGCTTGAGACCGTCTGGTCCTTCGCCCTGATCAACCACTTTGCTGATGATTTCATCGTGATAGCGTTTTAGGCCATCATCCTTCATTTGCTGTGATAGCGCCGCTTGAATAGTGCTGTCGAAACCTTCGAGTACTGGCCAGCCCTGATGTAATACAGATACGTCTGAACCGAGCCCATCCATTAGCATCGCTAGTTCTAGCGCGATATAACCGCCACCAACGACAACGACTTTTTTAGGTTGAATATCGTGTAGTTCCTGGAAGAAACCATCTGAATTTAGACCAAGTTCCGAACCTTCGATATTTGCCGGAATAATTGGACGACCACCTGAAGCGATAACGATGTTATCTGCTGTGTAGGTGATTTTTTCACCGTCGACATCAACTTCGATTGTTTTGTTGTCGAGGAATTTTGCTCCGCCCTCAATCACTTCAACGCCAGCACCACCTAGGTAGCCATCGTACCAATCGAGGATTCCGCCGATGTAGTTTTCACGCTTATCGACTAATTTTTTCCAGTTTAATTTGCCTGCGTCACCTTCTAGGTCGACGTCAAAACCGTAATCCTGAGCATCCATTAAGCCTTGTGCGACACCTGCGGCATACCACATTACTTTTTTTGGTACACAACCAACATTGACACAGGTTCCGCCAAGTTCTTTATTTTCAATGACTGCAACTTTTGCGCCGTATGATGCCGCACGCTCTGCGATTGATAATCCGCCGCTGCCTGCACCGATTGAAATTAGATCGTAATGGTTGCTCATAATTCTTTCCTTTATCAACTGCTTGTGAATGACTATCAGCAGTTATTTTTTGTTTGTTAATGGAGTTTTTATACACCCCCCCACTTATAGGCATTTTTTGAGTTATTTCTTTGAATCATTCTTTTGATTCAATGCACGAGGATGAAAGTCATCCAACAACTGCACAGATAGATATAACGCATCACTGTTTAAAACAGATGCTGACCATCTAGAAAGAATGGTCAGCATGTTAGCAAAACCTTTGAGGCTCTGCTTCTTAACTATTTTTTCGAACTCTGATTCCGAGCTATGTAAATTCCCCTGCCAGTAACCTATTGATTAGCTGACAGGGAGAAATACATGGATCAAATAATAATTAAGCTTTTAACCAAGCTTCAAGCTCAGATGCACCACCGATGTGATCACCGTCGATGAATACTTGTGGAACGCTTGATGTACCAACCATAGCACGCAAGCTGCGGTCTGTGTAATCACGGCCCATTACAAGCTCTTCGTACTCGTAACCTGATTCTGTAAGCATTTCTTTTGCTTTTGCACAGAAAGGACAACCTTTACGAGACATTACTGTCACGCTAGATGGTACTTTTGCATCAGATGCGATGTAAGTAAGCATTGTGTCTGCGTCAGAAACGTCAAACGGATCGCCATCAACATCTGCTTCGATGAACATTTTCTGAACTACGCCGTCTTTAACAAGCATAGAGTAGCGCCATGAACGCTTGCCGAAACCTAGTTGCTCTTTGTCTACTAGCATACCCATGCCTTCTGAGAACTCACCGTTTCCGTCAGGGATGAATTTAATGTCTGCAGCATCCTGGTTTTCTTGCCACTCGTTCATTACGAATGTGTCGTTTACTGATACACATAATACGTCGTCAACACCGTGCTCTTTGAATGCAGGGATCAACTGGTTGTAACGTGGAACGTGAGCTGATGAACATGTAGGTGTAAATGCACCTGGTAGTGAGAATACAACGACTGTTTTACCAGCGAATAATTCATCAGTAGTTACGTCTACCCACTCGTTGTCTTTACGTGTGTGGAATGTAACGTTTGGGACGCGTTGTCCTTCTTTGTTTTCAAATGGCATTTTTGTTTCCTTTTGTTAAATAAATCAATAATGGTTAAAGAATAATGTTTACTAAAATTGATCAGTTAATGATATGGGATGAATATGACAAAACAATGATTAAAAGATCAATTTCCTAAGAACTTGACGCGCATCATATAGAGACATATTCAATCCGTAAATTATATTGTTTTAATCGTTGTATTCTATAAAATAGATCGTAGTAATAAACGTAACAACGGAGCGGCATTCATGACCTTACCAACCATAAAACAACTTCGATATTTTGTTGCATTGGAAAAACACCAGCACTTTGGCAATGCGGCAAAAGCCTGTTTTGTCTCTCAATCGGCTTTTAGTGTGGCAATCAAAGAGCTGGAATCTCATCTGGGTGCGCAACTGGTAGACCGCACCAATAAAAGCGTAACGATCACCCGCACAGGCCGAGAGATCGCGAACCATGCAAGACTGTGTTTGAGAGATCTGGAATATCTTGCAGAAGTTGCTCATAGCGATCAAAAACCACTCACAGGACGTTTAAATCTCGGCGTAATTCCCACTATTGCGCCATTTATACTGCCGGACTTGTTGCCTAACCTGAGATCATCTTTTCCTGATTTAAGGTTGTATTTACGTGAAGACACCACGCGTTCCTCGCATGACTTACTGATAGAGGGTGAGTTAGATTTAATTATGATCGCTTTACCTTATAAACTCAGCAATGTTGAAATCATGCCGCTATTTAAAGATCACTTCTCTTTGGCTTGTCATAAAAATAGTAAAATTATCGATCCCAATAATTATTCCTTAAACAATTTACCCAAAGAGAGTGTGTTGCTATTAGAGGATGGGCATTGCCTGCGTGATCATGCGTTGTCAGCGTGTAAAATTCGAAATCAGGATACGGTTAGTCGTTTTGCTGCGAGTAGCTTATTGACTCTAGTGAGCATGGTAGATTCTGACATTGGTATCACCTATCTGACTGAAATGGCTAAAAACTCATCACTGCTTCAAAATACTGATATTGAAACCTATCCTCTGGATGAAAAAAGCTACCGCGAGATTGGATTAGCCTGGAGAAAAGGCAGCGCAAGAGAGGAAGAGTTTAAACTTTTAGGTGAATGCATTAAAACGATGCATGCCTCACAAGACTAGCCAAGTTAAGCCCAGCGAACTCACTTAAGGGTACGTTAAGGATGATTATCATAATATCGAGACTATAAAATAGTGATGTTTTGTACTTGAAGATTCGTTTTTAGAAATGAATCTTCACGCTAGAGTTTCGATTCATCAAATAAAAAATAACAGACAAAGAAGAAGAATAAAAAGGAATCTATATGTCTTCAGCTGAGGCTAACTCTCGCAATTCAACGATGCATCCGGCATTACCGTTGATTTTCCCCTTGCAAGATTTATCTAAATCGGATGCTCAAGCGGCAATAAAAAAAGTCGATCCTGATACTGCCTGGCATTTTTATTCTCATTCTATTCGAAGAAATCCAAATGATTTAGCACTCCATACCCATCGTGTGTTTTTCGCTATGCAACATAAAGATGCGGAGTTATTGGCGGGATCTTTGCACGACCTCTTCTACGTTTTAAAAGACGCTGGCACCCAATTACGCATTCGCCTGTTAAAAGCATCGATGCCCTATCTCGATAAAAAAGACACCTTGTATTTTGCGATGTGGATTAAAACCGGCATCAAAAAAGGTATGGGATACAAATGGGTTCCGGGCTCGGTACTTTCCGATGGTTTACACGGACCTGATCACACTTTGATACATATTGAGAAAGACGATTCTGAGGATGCAAAACTTTCTCCGCTTGAAGAAGCGAGATCATGTATGGAATTTGGACAGCTAGATGTCGCCAAGAAAATTCTGCAAGAAGCATTAGCTGAAGATAGCGACAATAAGCAACTACTGGAAGAACTCGACTATTTAGAACAATACAGTAAAAGCAGAGAAATACAGCCCGAAGTTGAGCCAAAAAAACCATTTGGCAGTGCCTTAAAAAAGTTAAAAGAACAAATATTTAGCTAGGACGGACCCACAAGAACTAATAAGAATAAAAAGACTATGTTCAATAAAAATACCGATAAAATTCGTATCGCTATCCTTGAAATTAGCGACCAGAATGATGCAATTCTGGATTATTATTTCAGTACGGCAGGCAAGTCGCTCTATACACTTGTGGATAAAAATGAGGCCGATGCGTTTATTACTGATTATGATTATCCAGGCGCAGTAGATCACTGGGAGGAATTAAGAAAAACCAGTAAGAACCCAGTGATAGTGCTTTCTATCAGTGAAAAGAATCTCCCTAATTCCGTTTGGTTAGCAAAACCATTATCGTCAAAAGCGATTACGGATGCCGCAGTTGAAATAAGAAAATTACTTGAGTCTGTTGAGTCTGTTGAGTCTGTTGAGTCTGTTGAGTCTGTTGAGTCTGTTGAGTCTGTTGAGTCTGTTGAGTCTGTTGAGTCTGTTGAGTCTGTTCAAGATGAAACCCTTGAAAGTCACATCGCACAAGAGCAAGTACCTGAGATACAAATACTTGAAAATACGACATCAGAGAATATCGAAGAAGAATCTGCCGAAGATTTGCTTATCCAGTCACTGAAGTTTGAAGATGAGTCAGAATCTATTCAATCAGAATCACAGCAAACATTGTATGCACAATCATCAAAACCTGCTGAGGAAAAAGCTGAAAGCAGTAAGACTAGCTCCATACCTGTCAAAGAACTTGCCATGTCTGGCAGCGCACTTAGCTTTGATTTCGATGATTTCTTCGAGACTGAGACCGAAGAACAGCTTGAAAAAGGTGGAGAATCAGTAAAACACGATGACGTTGAAAAAATAGAATCCGATTTCGATATTTTCAACGAAGTTATCGAAGCAGGAGAAAGGCCTTTTGCTACTACTGATTCGTCTGGTGATGATATTTCTATCGAAGACAACTCTGTTGCAGATGACAGCCTTGTTGCAGAGAAAAGCCTTGTTGCAGATGACGACCTTGTTTCCCTTGAAGAGCCTGTGGCTGAAGAATCTGTAGCTGAAAACCCAGTCATTGAAGATAAACCCGAAATTCAAGATGCATCTCATGAAAATATTGAAGTCTTAGAAATGACGGATGCTGATGAGGTTGATGCACTATTAGCATCACTCATACAAGGCGAAGGCACTAAGAAACACGAAGAAGAATTCACTGATGAGCTCGATATCACAAGCTTTGAAGATACCAAAGCAAATGACATTGCTGCTAATTTAGAAGAAAGCATTGAGCTCATCAATCCGGAAACTCCCATTGATGAAGACTTAATAGAGTTAGATGATGAGAAAGAGCAGAAGAAAGCTAATCAAACCAATCTAAGCAAAGAAGAAACTCTGGAAGAGAGTTTATTAACTGTAGAAGAATCGCTGACTCTGGCTGAAATATCACTTGAAGAAGCTGAGGTAGAGGCATTAGCTGAAGATTCTTTATCTGTCGAAAACTCGTTACCTATTGAAGACTCTTTGACTGTTGAAGGCTCTTTGACTGTTGAAGGCTCTTTACTTACCGAGGACTCTTTAACAGAAGAACTTTCTCTTAGCCTAGAGAAACCTTCAGAAGAACCGGCCCCTAAAGCTGAAAAACCGGCAGTAGAAGTTAAAGATTTTCTAGCACATGATGATTCAATGGATTTTGAGGAGCCTTTTGTTATCGAGGAATCTCTGGATGCTGTTGAGCCAAAAGAATCGTTAATCATTGAAGATGTTGTGATGCAGGAAGCTCCTGTACTTGACCCTGACGAAAACACGTTTGTCGATACACTCGAGATAGAAACAAAAGACATTTCTGCTGATATACATACCATCGAGACAGAGACTCAACCTCCCAGCGAAGAAGAAATGGAGGCGAAACTCGAAGAGGATTTATTTAATTTTGATCTTGATTCATTACAACTGGATGAATCATCTAAAAGAGTTTCAGTAGAAGAAGATGGCTCTTCAATCAATCTTATGGATGTTCATGTCGATGAGCTGGACGAAGAAGATTTGCCAGATAACTTAGATATTAATATCGATAACACGATTAAAAAATCGACGGCTAAAGCAGAGAAAGCACTTATTGATATTCAAATGGGTGAGATTACTGATATTGGTTTGAGTACAGATGCACTTATCCCTGACACTGAAATTTCCAGTGAGGATAAATCAAACGCTGCTGAGATCGAGCTGCAATCTTTATTAAATGAGATAAGAAAAGAAGCTGATAAATCATCAGCACCAGCATCTTCGTCGACCCAAGAAACCAAAATTGAATACGATAAAACAGTCGCCGAGAAGCGCTGGGCACTGCTATGTGGCGATAAAGATAACAAGGACTCAAAAGACAACTACTACAGACTGAATCAACACATGTTGGCAGTATTACTCGATCAAATTGAAGTTGCGAAGGAAGACAGCAAAAAAGTACTAAGACTTAAGCATAATGACATTATCATTGTGATAAATGCTGGTAGTGAATCAATTTACTGTAATTACTCTGTTGATACAGAAGAGTTTGTTAATTTTTGTTTCAATACGGTTAATCCGGATAACTTTAAAATTCATGATCTGGATTACAGCGAAGTTAAACTCTACCAGACTAAATCTGTAGAAAACCCGGAAAATGCACACTCGTTTGAATCGTTTATCTGGACGGTTAGTTTACTTACTTCTCGCGGTAGGCTTTTAGAACACACGGATCTTAATAAAAAAATAGGTTTAAAAACCTGGCCAAATATCACGCGTATAGAATCCTTCCCGCACCTTATGAACATCGCTGCAGTATTCAGCAAACACCCTGGAAGCCTTAAAGATGTTCCGCAATGGTTAAACATTCCAGAATGCTATGTCTATGCTTTTTACAATGCTGCCATGGCATTGAATATGATCGAGTTTAATAGCAATAACCTTAAGCCTTCAAAATTTGCTTTCAAATTAAATGCTTCAACAGAGAAGAAAAAAGAACGCGGTTTCTTTGGAAGATTAATTCAGAAATTGAAGTCCTAATCAGGAAAACACTGACATGTCTAAAACAGAGATGATTAACAAAAAGATAATTTTTACCGGGCCTGTCGGTGCAGGTAAAACCACGGCTATTCAAACGATGAGCGATATACCTATCATCTGTACCAATGAAGAAGCAAGTGATATGACTAAGGATCGCAAACCGCAAACGACGGTAGCGATGGATTATGGTCGCATCAATATTGGTAACAAAGAGAAGATTCATCTCTATGGTACGCCAGGACAGGAACGCTTTAGCTTCATGTGGGATATTCTGACTAAAGGAGCGCTCGGTTTAATTTTATTATTAGATAACTCCAGGGATAACCCGCAGCAAGATCTACGATTTTACCTTCAATCTTTCAGTAAATTTATTCAGGAAGGTGACTTAATTATCGGTGTTACCCGTATGGATGAACAGCAAACACCCAATATCAATGACTATAGAAAATGGCTGAAAGAGTTTTCTGTAGCAGCACCTGTTTTTACTGTTGATGCGCGAGAACGTCAGGATGTTTCATCATTAGTACAGGCTTTACTTTATTCACTTGACCCAGGGATAGCGGCTTAATGAGTAGTTTTTCACTTAATAGTAATTTATACATCAACATAACACCGCGTGGTGCTTATTACGCAGTTCAAGATAATGCTGAAGATGTCACACGTCATATTTTAATCAAACTGCTTAAAATGGACGATAGCCCAGAACTTACTGATAGGTTAGTGATTGAACTCTGCGAGATGGAACTTGAGGATGCTTCAAATCTGATTCATAGAATGCAGACCTTAGGATTAATTTCTGGCCAACAAGAAATTGAAACAGCACCAGAGCAAAACCTTGAAGATATTCTGGAAGAATTACTGGGCTCATTATCGGACTCCAAAAAAGTATTGCTCGCAGAAAATAGCGGACTTTACCTTGGGGCATCAGGATTTCCACACGAAGCTGCAGAAGAATTAGCCGCTATCAGTGCCAATCTTTCTGAAGTTTACCAAAGACATAAACGATTACTACACGGCAATTTACGCTTCAATCAACGCGCCTGGGGATTAATAGACGCGGCAGGTAATAGTGAGGTAGGTTTTTGGCCTTTGTACATTGGTTTAAATCAGTTTGCTTTGGTGATTCATGGAATGCCGCAACTCAATAGACCTGCTTTTAAACAACTGATGTGGTCACTGATGAGACGGTATGGGGCGACTTCTTAGCACCACAAAAAACAGAAAAAGAGAGGCAGTCCATGCATAGCAGTCTATCGGACTAAGCAGATTTTTTTCATTAACTAATTTATAGTGTGTATTCAAAAAGAACGATGACACACATAATAACAAATAAAATTTTTACGAGGGATACACAACATGCGTTCTGAAATGCTTAGCTCAATTTTGAGCGACCTAAACGGTTCAAGTGCTGATATTGAAGCATCTGCAGTTTTATCGACAGATGGGTTAATGATGGATTCTCTGCTTCCCGCAGGAATGGATGAAGATCGTGTTGGCGCGATGAGTGCTGCAATGCTTTCACTCGGTGATAGAACCGCTGAAGAATTGGCTCGTGGCAAGTTAGAGCAAGTGCTGATTAAAGGCGATCACGGTTATATTTTAATGACTTACGCAGGGCCTGAGGCAGTGGTTACTGTTTTAACCAAACCAGAAGCACGTCTGGGTTTGATCTTCCTTGATGTGAAACGCGCAGCAGATGCTATCCAAAAAATAGTTATGTAATCACACCCGCAAAACAAATTGTTTACGAAAAGCAGACCTTCCCTCGTCTGCTTTTCGTGTGTCTGACGTATTCATAAATACGTTTTACTATTCTTAAAACAACAAAGTCACCCCCCTACTTTGGAGCACTTTTTTCGATTAACTTTTTAGTAGTTAGTACTTTTTTGATAGTACTCAGTTAATAGTACGAATTAAGAATACTGGCTCTTGATTTCATTGAAGCGTTTTCTAAGCCTTTTCTCAGATACCGGATACGCTGTTCCCAGATCTTGAGCAAATAAAGATACCCTGAACTCTTCCAGCATCCATCTAAATTCAACCAAGTCCTGACTTGATCCATGCTTTTTCAACAGCGCCTTATAATCATCCCACAACGATTGAATCTGTAAGCGCAAGCCGCGATCTTTATGTGCATCACCAGCGAGCTTATCCAAACGTTTTACAATGGCTTTAAGATAGCGAGGATATTGACGAATCTCTTCAATAGTTAAACTATCGATAAAGCCAGGGTAAACCAATGCATTAAGCTGATCGGTGACGTCATTTAAGGTTTCTAGCAAACTTAAATCGATCTTTCCTTTCAACTGTTTTCGGATATCGTGGTTTAACGACAAGACAGTCAGCAATTGCTGGCAAAGCTCTTCAAGGTTTTGCTTAAGCGTGGGCTCCTGTTTTTTTAATTGCTCAGAAAATTGTTGCTGAGAAAGCTCACTGCCGTGCTTTTTGTCCAATAATTCATCAGTCACAAAAGTTAAGCGAAACGTATTTTCGATAATGCTTTGGGTTAATTCGTCACATTTGCCTGTCGATGCATAGTACAAACACATTTTCTGGATATCCGGTATTTGCTTCGACAATTCTCTTTGTTTGTCTTTGTATTCCAACAAAATCAAACGCAATAAACCGCTTTGCTGCTGGGCTTTTTGTGGTGAATCGAACAACTTTATTTCGACTGAATCACCTTTATCCACAAGTGCTGGCCAGGCTTTGATCTTCATTCCCGACACATCCATTACGACGCTTTCTGGCAAGGTGTCAAAATCCCATGTTTCTATGCCTTTTCGCTCTAGCTTACTCGATGCGCCTTTGGATTTATGCGCAACTTTTCCTGAGCCTTTATAAGAAACTGTCTTTTTCAGTTTTTCTATATTACGCCCAGAGCCAATGACTTTTCCTGACTCGTCCATCACTTCAAAGCGCATTAGCATGTGATCACTAAATTCATAGTTTTCGAGTAAATCTTCGCTGATTCGATGACCTGTGATTCTATGAAGCGCTGTGCTTATCGCTTTTACGATAGACTGTTTTTCCTGGTTCTTCCCAGCTTGAGTTTGTTGCTTAGTCTTTTCTTGATTTGCGCTTGCGTTTAATGACTCTAAACAGGCTTTGGCGTATTCAGGAGCTGGCACAAATTGCTTCCTGACCTGCTTCGGCAAGCTACGAATAAATTCGGTGATTTTCTCTTCGAGCATTCCTGGCACTAAATAATCAAAATCTGAGCTAGAGAGTTGATTAAGCGCTGCAGCGGGTATTTTCACGGTCACACCATCGTCGCTAGCACCAGGCTCAAAGTGATAACTGAGTGGCAAAATCATATCCGCCACATCCAGATGATCTGGGTACAACTCGCCCTGAACATGTGAATCATCACGCTTCATCAAATAGTCGCGTGTCAGTTTTAGGGCATCGGCATTACCTTTTTCATAGCTTTTACGCCACTTTTCAAAGGCTGGGCCGTTGTAGATGTTCTCTGGAATAATCTGATCGTAAAAATCGAAGAGTATTTCTTCATCCACCAGAATATCTCGACGACGTGATTTCGCTTCCAGATTTTCAACTTCTTCTATGAGTTGTCGATTGTGCTGGAAGAACTCGGCATTACTCGCATATTCACCGTAAACCAGTGCATGACGAATAAATAACTGCCTAGAAACAACGGCATCAATAGGACCATAACTGACACGCTTTTTAGGTGTAATTGTTAGTCCGTACAATGAGCTTTTTTGATCAGCCACAACCTGCGCCGCTTTTTTCTCCCAGCGCGGCTCTGTGTAATGATGCTTGAGTAAATGCTTGGCAGAATACTCCACCCATTCTGGCTGGATTTTGGCAACCGTTCTGGCAAATAAGCGTGAAGTATCAACAATTTCAGCGGACATAATCCACTTCGGCGGCTTTTTATAAAGTGCAGAACCGGGGAAGACGAAAAACTTCCGATTATTAACGCCCTGGAACTCATTATTTTCTTCTTTAAAACCAATATTGCTCAGTAACCCGGTGAGTAAGCTTTGGTGGATAACGTTATAACTAGCGCTGTATTTGTCGTCTTCGTTAACGCTATCATTTTTCTTTTTCTGTTGATTATTTTTACCGGTCTTCTTGCTTAGCTGTTGCAGTTTCGCTTTTTTGGCTCTATCCGGTTTTGGAATATTTAAGTCTGTTTCTTTAAGACTCATTTTCAGCTGTCGATACGTCTCATTCCATTCACGTAATCGCATGAAGGACAAAAACTCTTTGCGGCATAACTTTCGTAATTGCCCCTGAGAAAGCTCGCCGTTTTTATCGTGATAATAATCCCAGAGTTTCAGCAAACTGATGAAGTCTGAACTTTCATCTTTGAAACGACTATGTTTTTGATCGGATGCCTGTTGCTTGTCTAGTGGACGTTCGCGTACATCTTGTATCGACAACGCACTGACTATTACCAACACTTCCTGAAGTACACCAAGCTCCTGGGCGGCAACTAACATTCTCCCCAGCCTTGGGTCAGTCGGAAGACGCGCAAGCTGTCGACCCACAGGAGTGATTTTTATATTGTCACCTTTGGGTTTATTGACTGCACCTAATTCGAAAAGTAACTTATAGCCATCCCGAATCATGCCTGTATCTGGCGCTTCTAAATAAGGGAAATCGTAAACATCGCCCAGATTGAGTGACGTCAATTGCAAGATGACCGAAGCCAGGTTGGTACGCTGAATTTCTGGCAGAGTAAACTCTGCCCTGGACTCATAGTCTTCTTCTGAATACAGTCGAATAGCAATACCACTACTGGTACGTCCACAACGCCCTGAGCGCTGATTTGCGGATGCTTGGGATACTTTCTCTATGGGAAGACGTTGAACCCGTGAGCGCCACGAATAACGCGATATACGCGCCATTCCCGCATCGATCACATATTTGATTCCCGGAACGGTCAATGACGTCTCTGCTACATTAGTCGCGAGCACTATTCTTCGTGCACCTGTCGGATGAAAAATTTTATTTTGCTCAGCCGCTGACAACCTCGCAAACAACGGAAGTATTTCAACACTGGCTTTGTGGTGCTTGGTCAACGCCTCGGTTGCTTGACGAATTTCTCTCTCGCCAGACAGGAAGATTAAAATTCCGCCGGGCTTTTCTAGCATTAATTCATCAGTCGCATCCACAATCGCCTGCAACATGTTTTTTTCTTTCGCTTCTTCCTGATTTCCTTCTGTATTTTTTGCATCAATACCCTTTGTATCAGGAATTAAAGGATTGTAGCGAATTTCAACCGGAAAGGTTCTTCCAGAGACATTGATGATTGGCGCGTTGCCATCTTCTTTACCGGTAAAATTGAAGTGCTTGGCAAATCGCTCTGGGTCTATCGTTGCGGAGGTAATGATGACTTTCAAATCTTTACGGCGCGGTAATAACCAGCGCAAATAACCGAGTAAAAAGTCGATATTAAGACTACGTTCGTGCGCCTCATCAATGATCAGCGTATCGTATTGATTGAGATAGCGATCGTTACGAATTTCAGCCAGCAAAATACCGTCAGTCATCAGCTTTACATAACTATCGTCTTTAAGCTGATCGTGAAAACGAACTTTATAACCAACCACTGAACCCAGCTCTGTTTTAAGCTCTTCGGCGATACGCGCTGCCACACTTCTAGCCGCTATTCGACGGGGTTGAGTATGACCGATAATGCCATCCACTCCGCGTCCAAGCTCCAAACACATTTTGGGTAACTGAGTCGTTTTACCCGAGCCTGTTTCACCACAAATAATAGTGACCTGGTTCTCGCTGATGGTTTTTATGATTTCTTCGCGACGTTCTGCAACCGGTAATTCTTCTGGGTAATCAGGCTTAGGCAGGTGCCTTAATCGACTCTCTCTTTTTTCTATGGAAGCATTGATATCCGCTTCTAATTTTTTTAAACGGGAATCAAAGGATTGATCAGCATTTTTTAATCTGGATAACTGCCTGATTTTATTTGATAGAAAAAAGCGCTGGGAACCCCTGCACTTGCTTAGCAAATCATAAAGGTATTTTTGCTTAGCACGACTCAAACCACTGTTACTGTGACTTGGCTTGCTCTGTTCTGAGGATTTCATAACTGTTTTTGAGCACTACTTTTGGCACGACACTTTACGAGAGCTTGCTTATGGAATGGTAAAATTCTGCTCTCAAAAAAAAGGGCTGTAAGTGGGGGGGTGGCTTTAAGATTAAACATTGCCGCGATTTTAACAAAAACTTGTCGTTTTCGTTAGCGAAGATGCAAAAAAGGGATCTCTAATTCAATCCCTTATGCGATAGGTATATTTTCTTCTTTCTGCTTCTGTAGCACTTTAGACATTTTTTGATCGCCACAGCCCTGCTCTGAAATCTGGTTGCGCCCCTGCTCTTTAGAAACGTATAGCGCATTATCAGAAGCAGTTAACAGCATGGCTGGGAAGGTTACTTTCTGTTCTTCATCTGGGGTATTTCCGGTGAAGTCCCACACTGGTTTACAACACGACACACCAACACTGATGGTGACAATGCCGAATTCAGATTTGGAGTGTTCAATTTTCAGCGACTCTATTTTCTTACGTAAACGCTCAGCGAGCATTGCCGCATTTTCCTGAGACGTTACCGGCAGTAGCACGGCAAATTCTTCACCACCATAACGAGAAGCTAAATCAGCAGGACGATGCGAAACAGATTCCAATGCTTTAGCAATCTGCTGTAAACATCGGTCTCCCGCTTGATGCCCATAGGTATCGTTATATTTTTTGAAATGATCAACATCAATTAACAATAATGAAATCGGCGTTTGCTCACGCATTGCTCTGCGCCATTCGACTTTAAACTTTCTATCGAAATGTCTGCGGTTGGCAATACCCGTTAACTGATCTGTATCTGCCAGCGCCTGCAACGCAATTTGCGCATTCTGTAGTTCAAATAATAAACTGTAAATATAACCAGACACCAAAACCAAGGTACCGGCCATGACGATAACAGATAGTGCAAATAAGTCGTGCCCCATATCTTTACTTAAGAAAAGCAACAGGGTGGTTGGAACCAAAGTGACGATTATCTGAAAATAGTAAGCAATTCTAGATGCTGCCAAGGTAGGAATGGCAGATAGAAGCACACTGAAAAGTATGAAAATCAATAAGCCTAAATGAGCTAAATCGTTAGGGAAAAAGACAATCCCTGTCAGCCCCCAGATGGTGCTTAATAGTGTAGTAAAAAATACGTGCCTATTGGCCCAGCTGGTTAATTCTTGTTGAGTATACTGACGCTTCGGTTTGAAACTTTTGCCCATCAAATATCTGACAAGACTGAGTGTTACAACCAAGCCAAACCATATTAATAGAGATACTTTTTTTGCGGGGAAATGTAACCAGAAAAACACGATGAGCACACCGGCAAGTAATATATTACTCCAGATGCCGAGTGTTTTATTTTTATACAGGTACTCGATTTGTCCCTGCATCAAACTTTGCGCGTCAGCTTTCTCCTGACTAGAGTCTAAAGGTGTGTTTTCAAAAACTGATTCAACCTTTGCCAAAACTCACTCCAAAATTATCTAACTGAAATAACCAGAGGTTTATGCCCTAGTTTTTCTGCAGTATGTTTCCAGTTATCAACACTTATCTGATCAACAGGACCAGCAACCACACGATACCAAAATCTGCCTTTAACTTTTTTCTTTTGAACGTAGGCATCAATCCCTTGGTTATTTAAACGACCGCGAGTTTTATCTGCCATGCTTTCTTTTTTGAATGAAGCAACTTGAAGCAGATAATCCCCGATATTGTTCTGTTCTACCTGAGTTTCTTCATTTGATGTATCTGCGGCTGCTATCGGTTCAGCTTGTTGTTGTGAGTTTACATTTTCTACGTTATTTGCTGCAGTCGGTACAACCTGTTGGCGCGTGTCAATCGGGCGAGAAGAGTTAACAGGTACATCTAATGTCGGTAATACCGCATAGTAACTAAATTTACTTTCGTTGCTTTGCTTGGCTGGCTCAATTCTTTTAGCAGGAGGCAACGTACGTTGAGAGTAATTATTCAGTGATGGTGCTGATTTTTGTGCTGATTGAGTACTTTCAATTTTCTTTTGCAAAGAATCAACTATACGAATTCTTGAGCTCTTGTCGTTTGAAAAGTAGTACATCCCCATGCCTACCAATAAACCAAGAACAATTCCTGAGAACATCCAGATGATACCGCTACCGCCCACGAATCCTGTGTCCAGTGATTCGCTTTGCTTAAAATCCTTATACATTTAATTCACTCTTTAGCTTTTAAAAGCCAGCTATAATTATTTAAATTCTTTTTAGAGCAAGAAATCCCCGTTCGCAATAATGCCATTGATTTCGTACACTTACAAGAACCTTCTCATGAAACTTAGCAATAGCAAGCCTATGTTTGCTACGTTTTTATCTGTTTTTTAACCAATTTTATAAAAAATCTACCGGGTCAACATCTATCACCCAGCGTACGCCACCCGTTTTTCTAATTTTGCTAATAATACTCAAAACACTGTGCAAAAAACCATGTAAATCTCCCCTTTTTTCAGCAGAAATTAATAGTTGAAAACGGTATCTTTTTGCCCTTCTCGCTAAGGGAGAAGGCATAGGTCCTAGCAGCATGACTTTTTCGCTATTAATCGCTGCTAAGTCAGCCCCTAAGGTACTAATAAAGTTGTGCGCGAGCTGTAAATCCAGAGCATTAACACGCACTAAAGCCTGACACCCTAGGGGTGGGTAGTTCCATAACTTTCTTTCGTTCAAAATTTGTTGGGCAGTATTGGCGTATCCTTGCGACAATAAACTCAACAACATTGGGTGTTGAGGCTGAGATGTTTGTAGTATTACTTTGCCTTTTGCTGCTCCTCTACCCGCACGTCCAGCAACTTGTAACACTTGCTGGGCTAAACGCTCATGAGCGCGATAGTCCATGCTAAATAAAGCCTGATCTACATCTAAAATGCCAACCAAGGTCAGTTTTGGAAAATCATGCCCTTTAGTGAGCATTTGTGTGCCGATCAGAATTACGGGTTCGCCACTGTTTACCAATTCTAATTTTTCTTCCAGAGAACCTTTTCGTGAAGTGCTATCGCGATCAATTCTAATCACCGGAGTTTCTGGAAAATGCGTATTGAGAACTTCTTCGATGCGCTCTGTGCCTTGACCTTGTGTTGTTAATTTCGTGCTATTGCAATCAGGGCAAGTGGATTTAACCCGCTCTTCATAGCCACAATGATGGCAAATAACCTTACCCATCGATGCATGGTAAGTCATACCCATATCGCAATGGGAACAAACGGCATGCCAACCGCAATCCTGACACATCAAAACCGGAGCAAAGCCACGCCGATTTAAAAACAACATGACCTGATTGTTATTATCCAGGTGCTGTCTTATATCAGTCATCATCAAACTGCTGATACCAGCATCTAACGGTAAAGTACGAATATCTTGTAATGCGATATCTGGTGGGTTACTTGCGCCAGGTCGATTGTTTAGGCGTAAATAGTGGTAGCGTTCTTTTTCGACATTATATAAAGACTCTAACGAGGGAGTGGCACTACCCAGTAAGATGGGTATTCCCAGATCATGAGCGCGCTTAATCGCCATATCACGACCTTGATACAGAAACCCTTCTTGCTGTTTAAAAGAAGCATCATGCTCTTCATCGATCAATATCATTCCCGGATTCAGCAAAGGGGTAAATACTGCAGAACGAGTACCTATTACAATATCAATGCTACCCGTTTTCGCTCCTAACCACACTCGAGTGCGTTCCCCATCAGCAAGACCCGAATGCAAACAATCAATATTACTATCAGGAAAATATTGTCTAAATCTAGAGAGCAATTGAGGAGTCAAACCAATCTCGGGAATCAGCACGAGAACCTGTTTTTTAGCCTTCAAGATTGGAGCAATGACACTCAGGTAAACTTCTGTTTTTCCGCTGCCAGTAATACCATGAAGTAAAATTGGACGCAGTTTAGGCTCATTAAAGTGTGCATCAATATCTGTTAAACACTGCTGTTGCTCTTCGGTTAACTGGTGTGGAGGGTTAACTGAAAAAACATGGGTAGCAGGAGCTGTTAATTTTTGCGGGTCAATTTCTTCAATCGCAATCAATTCTTTTTTGATGAGTTCCCGCGACGTGTTTCTCCAGTTATCCCCCAATAATTGTTTAAGGTTATTTGCGTCCGCCCCATCCTTTTGAATCACATAATCAAGCATCGCCTGCTGTTTAGGCGCTCTTTTCAATTCATCCTTGGGTAGTTCCAAACCTGCGCTTGTAGCATTCCAGATTTCGACCTTGGGAACACTTTTACCTTTTCTCAGATCTACTGGTAGCGCATGAAATAACACTTCGCCCAAGGGATGAAAATAATAACTGCTAGACCAATGTAGCAACCCCATGAGCTTTTCATCTATCACTGGGCTTTCGTCAATTAATTCAATAATTGGTTTTAGCGTTGCAAATTCACTTTCAACGTCTGTTTCTACAATTATCCCCGTGATCACAGAATTACCAAGAGAGACTTTAACTCTGCAACCTGGTTTAGGCTGAATATCAACATCACAGGCATAATCCAGAAGCTTATATAAAGGCCTTTGAATTGCTACACGGACAGCTTTTGTAGGGTGTTCTTTTGACACACATGGATCCTGATTTGATGTTGACTAGCCTGATTTTCTTTTATCTTGCAAAACAAGAAAAATGTAAGAGAGACTGACATAGATGGGTATTCACTAAACGGTATTGTAGCTGTTCTTTAAAGTGATCATAAGCGTCAATTTAAAAAAACGTACTGCCTGTGGATAACTTGGTGGATAAACTTCTTTTTTTGCTAGTTAAAGAGGCATTAAATTTGCTATCTAAGTTTGCTAACACAAAAAGAAGAAACTAATTGATATCTATTTTCAACAAGTTAGATAGGCAACATTTGGTTCAAATTTTATATGGGAAATTCTTAATCACTCAGAATCCAGACTGTTAATAACATGCAAAATAAAAGCCTCATTTCAAGAGGCTTTTATACTTTTTATTCCCTAATATTTTAATGTTAGAGATAAGAAAATAACTACAATTCTTTTATATTTGATACCAATTCACTGGCTACTGCCTGACCATCGCCGTATAGCATGCGCGTATTATCAGCAAAGAACAGATGATTCTCTATACCTGAGAAACCAGCACCTTTACCACGTTTCACTACGATAACATTTTTAGCGTAATCTGCATTTAATATCGGCATGCCATAAATCGGGCTGTTAGCGTCAGTTCTCGCTGCAGGATTTACGACATCGTTAGCGCCAATAACCAATACAACATCAGTTGTGGCAAACTCATCATTTATCTCATCTAAGTCATAGATAATATCGTAAGGCACACCGGCTTCTGCCAATAGTACATTCATGTGTCCTGGCATGCGTCCGGCAACAGGGTGAATTGCAAATTTCACATTTACTCCGCGCTCTTGAAGTTGCTTTGTCAACTCCCAAACTTTGTGCTGAGCTTGTGCCACTGCCATCCCATAACCCGGAATCACTATCACTTTTTCCGCAAATGCCATCATAACCGCGACATCAGTACTATCGATTTCTTTCATGCTACCAGAGACTTCAGCCGCTTCGCCGTCTCCACCATCACCAAAGTTACTAAATAACACATTAGTGATTGGACGATTCATTGCTTTAGCCATTAACTGAGTAAGTAAAGTACCCGCAGAACCTACCACGATACCCGCAATCATCATCGCCGGATTTTCCAGCACAAAGCCCTCAAAACCAACAGCCAGACCTGTTAGTGCATTATATAAAGAAATAACCACCGGCATATCTGCGCCACCGATGGGCACCGTCATCAATACACCAAATACTAGTGCCAGAACGAAAAAGATTGCGAGCGAGCTCATTTCATACTGAGTACCACTGAGTATAATTGCCAAACCAAAGGTTAATGTAATGACAAATACCAACGCATTTATCCATTGCTGCATAGGGAAACGAATAACACCCTTCAAAATCCCCTGAAGCTTGAAGAAAGCAATGAGAGAACCAGAAAATGCCACCGTACCGATCAATGCGCCAACAACTGCCAAAGTCTGTACGGTCATACTCATGGGTTGCTGCTGAATTAAAACAACGGCAGCTATGGCTGCTGCTGCACCACCGCCCATGCCATTGTAAAGAGCAATCATTTGCGGCATATCAGTCATCGCAACTTTCTTACCACTGACAAAGGCAATGATTCCGCCAATCGCAATCGCCACCGTCATTAGAATATAGTTATGATTTATTTCATGGTGAAAATAGGTAATAAGTGTGGCCAAAACCATACCTACACCAGCCCAGACTATTCCTCTTCTGGCGGTAACAGGTGAACTCATCTGCTTCAAACCAAGGATAAAGAGCAAAGCACCAAGGAAATAAGTAGCTTGGATAATGAAATCAGGCATGACTTAACCCTCCTTCTTATCGTTATTTTTATTATCGTTGCTAGATTTAAACATCTCTAACATACGTTCAGTAACCACATAACCTCCGACAGCATTGCCAGCCGCCAAGAGCACAGCGATAAAGCCAATAACCGTTTGTGTTGTAGTTTCTGCATGGCCCATTGCAACCATGGCACCAACCAGAACAATACCGTGGATGAAGTTAGAACCAGACATTAGTGGCGTGTGTAGAATTACTGGGACTTTTGAAATAATTTCATATCCAGTAACAGCTGCCAGCATAAAAATATAAAGTGCAACAAACCCTTCCATTATCTTTCCCCTAAGGTTTTATTCAATAACTCTACTGTTCCTTCGTGCATCACTTCACCATCTTTCGTTAGTAATGCCCCAATCACGATTTCATCTTCATAGTTCGGCACATAATTGCCACTCTCATCGATGAGTAATTGCGTAAAGTTAAATAAGTTTTTAGCGAACATTTCACTCGCATGTATTGGGACTTGGCTAGCCACATCAAGTGGGCCATGAATCACAACACTGCCGTGTTTGATGGTTTCACCGGGTTTAGTTAATGCGCAGTTACCACCACCTTCGGCTGCCAAATCAATGATTACCGCGCCTTCCTTCATTCCTTCAACCGTGCTTTGAGGAATAATTTTTGGTGCTGGCTTACCAGGAACTTGAGCCGTTGTAATGAGCACATCTGCCTGCGCAATATAGGTAGCTAGCTCTTGCTGTTGTTGCTCACGCTCTTCAGCCGAAAGCTCTCTCGCATAACCGCCTTTACCGACTGCTGAAATTTTAAGCTCAATTGCTTTGGCTCCCAAAGATTCGATTTGCTCTTTCGTTTCTGGGCGGACATCGTAAGCTTCTACAACAGCTCCAAGTCTTTTAGCTGTGGCAATTGCCTGAAGTCCTGCAACCCCGACACCAATAACGATCACTTTTGAAGGCCTGATTGTGCCTGCTGCGGTAGTTAACATGGGGAAAAAGCGAGGAGCAATGTCTGCACCCATAATAGCGGCCTTGTATCCTGCAATAGCTGCTTGAGACGACAATACATCCATCGATTGCGCACGCGAAATGCGAGGAATTAGCTCCATGCCATAGCTGGTGATTTTCTTGTCCTGCAGGCTTTTTAGCATGGCAATATTATTATGAGCCATTAAATTGCTGATCAAAACCGTCCCTTCACGCATCATCTTTACTTCATCAGATGTTGGTGCTTGAACACGCCAGATAATATCTGAGCTTGCGCAGAGTTCTTCAAAGTTAGAAACTAAAATAGCTCCTTTAAACTGTGAATCTGGAATTAATGCAGATTCTCCCGCTCCCTGTTCCACATAAACCTCGACACCTAACTTGGTTAGTTTCGAAATAACAGTGGGATCGATAGCCACACGACGTTCGCCTTTCGCTGTCTCGCGTGGTACCCCTAATTTCAGTGGCATTGAATTTTCCCCTTTACTATTAAATGCTTGAGCCAGTTAAAACAAGCTCTAAACATAAAATCAAAATGATGCGCTACTTTACCAGAGCTAAACATAAAATTCTTTATCCTATAAGCACTAAAGATAGCTATCGATACAGAAGCTTAATTGCATTCATTAGTTAAATGATGAATTAAATTGGCACCCCCCTACTTTGAGGGGCTTTTTTATGATTTATTAGTGATTAGTTTTCGAATCTCATTGACAGGTCAACCGCTGCGATATCTTTGGTAATCTGACCTACAGAGATAAAATCGACACCTGTCTCAGCAATGCCTCGGACAGTATCAAGATTCACCCCACCTGATGCTTCTAAAGAGATACGCCCATCGTTTTCAACAACGGCTTCTCGCATCGTTTTAAGATCAAAGTTATCCAGCATAATGACATCCGCACCAGCTGAAGTAGCCTCTCTAAACTCTTCTAAACTTTCAGTTTCAACCTCAACTCTTATCTCTGGGTGAAGCTGTTTGGCTTGTTTAACGGCTTCGGTAATTGAACCCGCAGCCATAATATGATTCTCTTTAATCAGAATCATGTCATATAAGCCAATACGATGATTCTTTCCGCCACCACATAATACTGCGTATTTTTGAGCATCACGCAAGTTGGGAATGGTTTTACGCGTATCTAAAATTCGAGCATTTGTGCCTTTTATTTTTGAAACGAATTTTTGTGTTTGTGTTGCCGTCGCCGACAATGTTTGTAAAAAATTTAATGCTGCGCGTTCGCCACTTAAGATTGATCTGGAGTTACCTGATAGGGTGCAAATAATCTCATTTGCTTCAACTCTTTCACCATCCTGAAAATGCCATGTGATTTCAACATCGGGATCTATCTGTTGAAAAACTTCATTAAACCAATGGATTCCTGAAAGCGTCGCATCATCGCGGCAAACGACATTAGCCTTGGATTGATTCTCTTTTGGAATTAAGTCAGCAGTCACATCACCACTGCCTATATCTTCTTGTAACGCGAGTTTCACATGGGCAGAAATATTTTCAGGAAGTTTCATTTAAGTCCTTATTACATTAATCAAAAGATTTTCATAAAAAAACGGGAAGCAAAGCCTCCCGTCTATTCTATCAAATTACTTTTCCTATTAACTAGGTTAAGTTTTATGCATTTAACAACTTTTACTTACTTTAAACGAGTAACTCCCATCATTTTAAGCACAGATTTCTCATAAAACGGCTCTGAGCTACCCTTCTTCATTTTACGTATAAAGTATTTTTCGAATGCTATCTTAGCAAGATGCACCCATTTTCCTTTCTTGAACCAAGCCACGTTGCGAGGTGGTATTTGCGGAATTGCTAGGAAAGCTGCGCCAGTGTCACCCATATCTGCCAAACATAATGCTGTCCAGGTTCCCTTCGCATAAGGCTCTTTGCCTTCTAGAGAAGCCTTTATATTATGCACCGCTGAAGTCACCATAGATTCGATCATATAACCTGTTTTAGGTGCACCAGTTGGAACAGGCGTAGTCTCAACAGGAGGAATTGCAATACATACACCCACTGAATATATATTCTGATAGGTTGGGTTACGATGAAAATCATCGACCACAACAAAACCACGTGGATTACAAAGACCTTCTACCGCAGCGACAGCATCAACACCAAAGAATGCAGGAAGCATCATGGCGATATCAAATTCAATTTCATGGTTATCGTAAATTTCGCCTTTAGCATCAAGCTCTTCAACGAAAAGTTTACCTTCTTCGACTTTCGTTGTTTTAGCGTTTACAACCCATTTAATGTGTTTGCTTCTTAATTCTGACTCGAGCATGCCTTTTGAGTCACCAACACCACCAAGACCAAGGTGACCGATATAAGGCTCTGAAGAAACTAATGTGATATCGAACTTATCTCGAATTTTACGTTTACGTAAGTCAGAATCGACAATTAATGCGAATTCGTATGCAGGACCGAAACAACTCGCAAATGGCATCGCGCCAACGACAATGTGGCCACTTCCTTTTTCAATCTGTTTTTGATAATCCGCATAAAATGCTTCCGCATGATCGACTGTACAAACAGAATGAGTAAATCCTTTAGGACCGCTACCTTCAACTTCATCGAAGTATAATTTAGGGCCTGTTGCGATAATTACGTAGTCATAATTCAACGTATCGCCGTTTTCCATTGTTATAGCATTGTTTGCAGGATCAATTTTATCGACGCGGCCTGCGATGAATTTAATGCCTTTTTTGCTGACATATTTATCAATTGAAAAAGTAATATCATTTCGCGAACGCCAACCGACTCCTACCCAGGGATTTGATGGAGTAAATTGAAAATAATCTCGCTCGTTAATGAGCGTTATTTCATGGCCTTCGCCTAACTCATCTTTTAATTCATACGCGGCTGGCATTCCACCCGTTCCAGCTCCTACTACCACGATATGTGCCATAACTTTTTACTCCTTATTATTTTTCAATAGACAATGAATCTAAGAATTCTGGTAATTAACAATGGGTTAATTTGACTTGAAGTACCGTTTTCCATTGAAATGGAGATTACCTACAAATCCTAGGGGATTTATTAATAGAATCACATTAATCAACATCAGTCAATTTAAAACAACCTGACCACTACTTAATGGGTATTAGTGTTTTGGCAGGCTAAAACTGATCTTTACAAACACTTATTAAGTACGAAATTATTTTCGGGTATAATTTCATTATGAATACATATTTAGTCGGCGGTGCCGTAAGAGACAAATTACTAGGACTTCCTGTCAAAGATCGAGACTGGGTTGTGGTTGGCTCGAACCCTGAAGAAATGATAGAGAAAGGCTTTACTCCCGTGGGTAAGGATTTTCCGGTTTTTTTACACCCCAAAACAGCTGAAGAATACGCACTCGCACGCACTGAGCGCAAAACTGCTGCAGGCTACACCGGATTTCAATTTCATGCTGATAGTGATGTCACCTTAAAAGAAGATATTTTAAGAAGAGACTTAACCATCAACGCCTTAGTTGAAGATGAAAATGGCAAAGTCATTGATTACGTCAATGGACTGTCTGATATCGAAAATAAGATTCTCAGGCATGTGTCTCCGGCATTTAAAGAAGATCCAGTCAGAATTCTTCGCATAGCTCGCTTTGCTGCACGCTTTGCAACTTTGGGGTTTACGGTTGCTGATGAAACCATGAAACTGATGAGTGAAATGGTAGAAGAAGGTGAGGTAGATTCATTGGTTGCCGAACGTGTCTGGCAAGAAACTGTTAGAGCCTTAGCTGAACCCTCTCCGGATATATTTATTGAAGTGTTGAGAGAATGTGGCGCACTTAAAGTTTTGTTCCCAGAAATTGATCGTTTGTTTGGTGTACCTCAACCTGTAGAGCATCATCCGGAAATTGATACTGGCGTTCATACTATGATGGTGCTTCAACAAGCATGTATTCTAAGTGAAGAACCTGTAGTTCGCTTTGCCGCGTTGACACATGACCTTGGCAAAGGCACAACGCCTAAAGATATATTACCGCACCATTATGATCATGAAGAAAGAGGGCTTCATTTAGTCAAAGCATTATGTGAGCGTTATCGTATTCCCAACCAATTCAGGCAGTTGGCAGAAATCACTTCAAGATATCACACACACGTCCACAGGGCTTTTGAAGTAAAAGCCAATACATTACTGAAAGTCTTGAACAATACCGATGCTTTTCGCAAACCGGAACGCTTTGAGCAATTTTTACTTGCGTGTATCGCAGACAGTCATGGTCGACCAGGTTATGAAAACTATGATTATCAGCAAGCGCCTTTTTTCAGTCTGGCGCGTAAAACTGCCGCAGATGTCGATGTACAAAATATAATCAAAGATGGCTTTAGCGGTGAAAAAATCAAGGAAGAGCTTTATAAACGTAGGCTAAATGCGCTAAAATGTTTAAAAGAGAGTGTTACACAACCGTAACTTTCAACACTTTATAGACAAAGAACTCTCTATAATAATTACAATTAGTTGATAGAAAATTTACAAGAAAAGGTTCCTTAGGTGTTTATAAAGCACCGACTTGAAACCAAATAATAAAGCCATACGTTAGTATATATAAATAGCGACATTAGTAGTTGTGAGATTAGAGTTAGAACAACAATACAAAGTAACGATTTAAAACAACCTTTTAAAACACAATAGTTACACACAAACGCTAGAGCAAAAACACATCAACGAAAGGGGCATGACATGAGCATATTAACAACAGCAGGATTCAATATTGGTGATGTAATCATTCATAGAAACCAGAAATTCCGTGGAGTCATCGTAGACGTCGATGCCGATTTCCAGGGTTCTGATGATTGGTACGATCAATACACAACCAACCAACCTTCAAAAGATGCGCCTTGGTATCATGTACTTGTAGACGAAGAAGGATCCATGGCATACGTTTCAGAACAGAATATCTATACTGATTCTTCTAATATGGAAGTTGAACACCCGATGGTAGACGATATTTTTGAAAACTATGAAGCTGGGCATTACATGCCGCGCCAAACCATCAATTAATTACGGCTGCACATGCCAGAATGGCTAAACCACTCCCAGTACCTGGTTGCTTTTATTACTGGGTTACTGGGTGGCGTTCACTGTTTTGGCATGTGCGGGGGTATTGTCGGCGCTCTCAGCCTCGGCAATATCAACAATAAGAACACCTCACAAAAATCCGCATTTATCATTTCACTCGGCTACAATTTTGGCCGCATCACAAGTTACACTATTGCCGGAGCGATTGTCGCTTTTATCGGCTCTTCCCTTATTGAATTAACCGGCTTACAAACAACTCAAAAAGTACTCGCCACCATCGCTGCTATTTTTATGGTTGCGCTAGGATTTTATCTGGCAGGATTCTGGAGCGGACTCGCAAAAATTGAAATCATTGGGCAAAAATTCTGGAAGTATCTGCAACCGATTGGCAAACGCTTTCTCCCTGTCACGAACTTTCAACAAGCAGTGCCACTGGGATTCATCTGGGGATGGCTACCTTGTGGCTTAGTCTATACAGCTCTGATATGGACATTATCTGCAGGAAGTGCATTAGAAGGCGCGCTGATTATGCTATTTTTCGGATTAGGCACATTACCCAATTTGCTCGCAATGGGGGTAATTGCTGCTCGACTATCCAAATGGGTAAAACTACCCGCCGTTAGAGTCAGCGCAGGCTTATTGGTCATCGCGATGGGACTGTATACACTGCAAAGAGCTTTAGTGTTTTAACAACATTTATCGAGCAATTATTAAGCCACCCCCCTACTTTGGGGCACTTTTATTGAGTTATCTCTACTCTGCAAGTTTTAACGCTAAAAGCTTGGTGTTTGATTATTTAACAATCACACCATCAAGCAGGATATAAAGGCTTGAGTCCATTTTGTTTCTGAGGCAGAGGAACAGGCTTTCGATAAAGTCCTTCAATCACTAACTTATCCAATTCACTGCCATCCCAATCGCTTGAATCAGCTGAGTACAAACTCTTTTCAAGCGCTTCTATTACTTCGCGCCCTTTTCCTAGTGCTTGCGCAAGAATACCCAGATTTTGAATGGATTGATCATTCCATTGCGCTCTAACCAATTTGAGCAAGAGCCGTGCAGCCATATGCTTATCGTTTGATCTGCATGCTTCTGTAAGCGATGTTTTTAGTGCCTCCACATCTACCAGTTGAACAGCCTTTTTCGGTTCCGCTTCTAAACTTTTTGCCTTACTTGTGCGCTTTTTAAAGCCAAACACCACAAACAAAATTGCCATCAAAGCCAACAACAATAGCACTAGTGTTTTCCAACCCCAAATTTCAGGAGTCTCAGTAGCATCTGTCTGCCCGGTTATATTTTGCTCGGTTTCGTTTTCTGTGGTTTCAGCATTTATACCTGCTGATGTTTCTGCGCTATTGCTATTTTCACTTACTGCTGCTGGATTGCCCGCAACCGTTAAATCCCATTCTGGTAGGGTAAAAGTCTTCTTTACTTTATTTTTAACATCCCACCAATCCACATTTATCTCAGGAATGGTGACTTTGCCTGCTTTGCCTGGAATATAGTTGATGTCAATCTGTCGAATACCATAAATGGTGTTTCCATCATTTGGCGTTTCTGATTTTGCCTGATCGGTATAAACCTTCATCCCAACAGGTTTAGATATATTGATATCCGGGATTTGCGAGCTTGCCAAACCTTTGACTTGAAGAATAAGCTTTCTGGTAACGGGCTCACCCACTTTGAGTTCAGGTGGAGACTCTGCCCAGCTATCAGTCATCAACAACTCTTCAGCAGGCAACCAGGCATCTCCTTTGAAACTGCTTGGCACTGGGAGCACATTAACGTCGATAGCTTCACCACTGATACTAAATGGACGGCTTGGTCCTAATGAACGACGACCAAAAAATTCATCAAAAGGCGTATTGAAAAATGGATTTCTATTTTGCCCCCCAAAAAACTGATTGAGCATATCTGTCTCATCCATACGTTTTCTAAGGTTTGGCGAGTCTCCGCCCGATAACGCAATTCGTCCTCGAACAATCGTCGGTGGAATATGCAACACACCACTTTTCTCAGGAGATATCACAAAGCGTTTTTCTACCACGACATACTTTTTACCTGCACGAACTACCTGATATTTTTTATCATTGCCTAACGCACGAATATTGGCATTTTCAATCTGTGGCGAGAATACCTCTCCGGTTTGCATCGCCGAGTCGTAATAAAGCTTAACCGTATAGGGTATCTGCTGTTGCACATAGGTCTCTTTATTATCCAGATCAACCGATGATTCGACGAAAATATGTTTACTGGTTTCAGCCGCAACCTCTGGTGGAAGGTTGGCAATCGTCACTGTTAAAGGATCTGTTTTATCTGCGCCAACGGTAATTTCCGGAATAGTCAGTTTGCCTACCGCTTTCGGCATCAACTCAATCGTCCAGGTTTTTCTGAAACTGCGATTTCCATTGATGATATTAATCTGCGAACTGGTACTACTACCCTGCACTTCAAAATCTTTTTGCAGTATCGATAAATCAGGCTGCGCATCATTATTCTGGTCACTCTGAATACTCAGTGTAATCTGATCACCTTCGAAGACGCTCGATTGATTCAACGACGCTTTTACTGCTGCTTGCGCAGGCAGATTAACTAACATCATTAAAGCTAGTAACAGTGACGTTATTGATATCTGGAATTTCATTACCAAGGTTGCTCCGAATTATCTATATTTCCGTTACGTTGTTGATACTGACTTCTAAATTTCCTTCTGAGTAAGCCGCCCGGATCATCGGGTATACGTCTTAACCATTGTTCCGCAGCCATTTTCTCTTCTTCTGTCAGATCATCGGCTGTTTCGTTACTTCCTTGTTTTGCAGCTTTTTGTTTTGCTTGCTCGTCGAGCTCTTGCTGGCTTTTTTCCTGCCCTTTTTCTGCTGAAGCATCGTCTTGTTGCTGATCTTCTGGCTGTCCTTCTTTTTCTCCTTTCTGGTCTGCGTTTTGATCGTTTTGATTTTGCTGATCAGCTTGTTTACTGTCAGGGTCAGAAGCTTCGTCTTTCTGCTGCTCTTCATCTAATGCTTTATTCGCATCAGAAAACTGGTTTTTGTCACTTTTTTTCTGCTGATCGTCTTCACCCGATTTTTCAGACTTTTCTTTGCTGTCTTGTTGTTGCTGATCTTCCCCACTCTGGCTTTTTTCAGATGATTCCTGTCCTTGTTCAGATTTTTTCTGACCTTCCTCACCCTCTGAGTTCTGCTGGTCTTTTTGATCTTTCGACTCAGAATCACTCTGCGAATTATCTTCCGAGCTTTCCGTTGAATCCTCTTTGGATTCGTTTCCAGACTGTTTTTGCTCTTGTTGTTTCTTCAGCAATTCTTCAATCGCTTTTTTGTTTTGTTCAGCATCCGTCATATCAGGATTTAAAGAGAGCGCTTTTTCGTAAGATTTAATCGCCTCTTCGTACTTTTTTAACTTAGCCAGTGAATTGCCTTCGTTATAGCGCGCATCTGCACCTTTAGATTCTTTAAAGTTCTGCAATGCTTCTTCGTAATTACCTTGCTTATATTCGGCGGCTCCACGGCGCAATGGCTCTTTACTGAGATCTCTGGCTTTTTCGTATTGTTGACTTTTAAGAGCCTTGTCCGCTCGCTGCTCTTTATTTTGCGATAGGGTTGTCCAAAGCTCGTCTAAGCTAAATGCCATGACTGGTTGAGGTTGTAATAGCACCCCCCCACTTACAGCCACAAATGCAATATTCAATAACCAGCCACGCCTAAAGGCCAACGATGCCAAAGGTAGCAGTAACAGCACGATAAGTGGACCGGTTGAATACCATTCTTCATTATTGATATCCTGTTCTTGCAAGGCGTTTTCAGTCGTATCATTTACCATCTTATGTTCGATTAACACTTGAGACAGGTCTTCATTATTGGCGCTAATTAAATGGTATTTACCACCGCCCTGCATGGCTAATTCAGTGAGTTTATCCGCTTCTAGCTTCACCAGAACATTATCGTTATTTCTAAACCTAAGCTCACCGCCCGCTTCTGTTCCAACGCCTAGAACGGATACGGCATGACCCGCATTTTTCAACTCTTTAACGGCTTCTATGGCGGCTGCGCTTTTGCTAACACCATCAGCAATCAGCAACACCTGACCCTTCATAATGCCCGACTGCTTGAATAATTCGTGCGCCTTTAATAAGCCTAAATCAGCTCGACTTCCCTGCGCTGGCATCAGTTGAGGCGTTAAAACTTTTAACATGGATCGAATCGTTTCGGCATCTCGTGTCAGTGGCGAGGCAATAAATGCATCTCCGGCAAACACCACCAAACCTGTCTGGCCCTCTTCATCCATAGAGAGAATGTCTTCAATTTTAAACTTTGCTCTAGCTAGGCGACTGGGTTTTAAATCGTCCACCAGCATAGAGTTTGATAAATCTAATACCAATACTCTGGCGGCATTGGTTTGAAAAATTGGGCGAGGGATTTTTTCCCACACAGGATCAGCCAGAGCAATGACAGCAATTAACCAGCCCATGGCGATCAATGATTTAGCAAACCGGTCTGAACCAGATTGCTTACCCTGAAGTAACACGGGCAATAAATTGGGATCAATAATTTTATCCCAGGCTTTTGATGATGAAGCCGATCGAAACCCTAAACCCAACATCAGCAAGAGAGGAATAAGTGCTAACAACCAAAGCGGCTGAGTAAAGTGAAATTGCTCTAACATCAGATCACTTCCTTGGGCTGAACAGGTTTTTTCTTTCTGAACCCTGGTAACAAAGACAGAAGTGGCGACAATAAACTGTTCATTAGGCTGCTACTAAACAACACAATTAAGCTGCTTAAGCCTAAGGCAATAGCCAGTGGATAATAAAAAAGCTCTTCTACTGGGCGATAACTCAACTCATCCTTTGAAACGGCTTCTATCTCGTCCAATGCCTTGTAAATTTTCAATAAACCTTCAACGTCGTGAGCACGAAAATATTTGCCACCTGTCTTTTCTGCTATGGCTTGAAGCGTTGGCTCATCCAGATCTCGACTTCTCATAGAGCCTACACCAATGGTGTAAATTTTCACTTTTTCCTGAGCTGCCAAATCAGCAGCTTTTAGTGGTTCGACATTACCCGCCGTATTTGCACCATCCGTAAGAAGGATCAGTACCCGGTTCTTCTCATCTTCATTTCTTAATCGTTTGACCGCGAGGCCTATCGCATCACCAATCGCAGTAGCTCTTCCTGCAAGACCTAAAAAAGATTCTTCGAGGAGTGTTGAAACGGTCTTTCTATCAAAGGTTAACGGGGCTTGTAAATATGCCTGACTGCCAAACAAAATGAGGCCAATTCGGTCACCTTCACGATTCTGAATAAAATCGCTGGCAACCGCTTTTACTGCAGAAATTCGCGTCATTCGTCTGCCAGAAATGATCATATCTGGCTCGTCCATCGACATCGAAATATCAACAGACATCATCAGGCTACGACCTGTCACTGGTTGACGTACTGTATCGCCAACCAACTGTGGTCGTGCTGCCGCAGTCACTAAAAGTATCCAGCAAATAACCGCCAGCAATACTCGCGCCCAGGATGGACCTTTTTTGCTCTGTTGCAGACTGGGTGATAACTGCTTATAAAACGGGACTCTCAAAGCAGCACTGCTATTTACTGGCGCTGCTGGTAGAAAGTACCATGCGATCAACGGCAAAGGTAATATCCAGAAGACCCACAGCGAGGCAAATTCAATACTTGATAGCATATTAATCAAACCACACCCCCCCCACTTTGAGCCGTTTTTTTGACCCAATGCCTTACCAGAGGAATAAATTCATCGATATTGAAATTCTGCACTTTTCCAGTCTGATAAGGCGCTTCGATGAGTATTCGACCTGCCCCCCGACTAAATCCATGCGTGTCTCCAGACTCATCCAGAAAGTGCAACCAATCCCCACCCGTGAGGCTTGCTATCTCTGAGCGTGGATAATAATTTACCGCCAATTGGCGCAATAATATATTCACTTCGGCCAGCGTTTCGCTACTTGGATCTTTTCTTAACTTATTCTCTAGATCACTTAAGGTCTTGAGCAGTTCTCTTCTTCTTTTTCTTAATCGTTTACGTTTTCTTAATACGATAAACAGCCAGAATAAGGCTAAAAATATCAGAGTAAATAATAACCACCACCCCATAGCCAGAGGCCACAAATCGGGGCTTCCGGGAAGATGTATGTCTTTCAGTTGTAAGGCTTCTTGCGGATCCATTTACGCAACCTTGCTGTTATTTGATGTGCGGCTTGCGTTGGTAGATTTAGTGGAAGTCACCCCCCCACTTATAGGCGTTTTTTCCTGTGTACTTTCTTGCGCCTTTCCTTCTGAATGAACATCCAGCGACGAACTCATCGGCTTTCTTCTTTTGCTATTGCCAAAGTTACGTTGCAGTTCTAGCAAGACATCATCCGCGGTTGATAGCTGTATCAACGAAAGATTATATTTACGGGCAAGTTGTTGAATATCCTGATGATGCTGGCTAATAAACTCACGAAAATCCTCTCGGCCTTTTTTAGATCGGGTATTTAACATTCCTGTGTCTTCTCCATTAGTGATTGCATAACGCGCTGGTGGCGGAGGAACCATTTCCAGAGGATCAACAACTTGTATCAACTGTATATCACTATGACGCGAAATAAACTGAATGTGGTTTGCGGTATCCTGATCGATATCGTAGAAATCGCTTATCAAGAAAACCAGCGACCCGGGGCGAGCAATACGTCTTAAGCGTTTAAGCTCATCATTCAAACTGGTGTGGCTTTGCTCTGTGGATAAACCTTGCACTGGATCACTGTGTTTAACCAATTCACGGATTAGCTGTAGCACACCACGTTTACCGGTTTTGGGCGGTAATTCGTGATGGCTGGAATTGATAATTAACGCGCCGATTCTATCGCCACGAGAGGCCACCGACCAGGCAATTAGAGTTGCAGCTTTGGCGGCAACGACTGACTTCAATGATTTAATTGAGCCAAAAAACATACCGGGATTGAAATCGACCAACAACACCACTGGGCGTTCTCGTTCTTCTTGATACAATTTTGTATGCGGCTGGCCAGCACGGGCTGTGACACGCCAGTCCATATTGCGGATATCATCGCCCGCCTGATAAATTCTTGATTCTTGATAATCCATTCCACGACCGCGAAATGAAGAATGATGGGTTCCGGTAGTCGATGATCGCGCGTAGCTACGACGGCTCATATCCAGTTTATGTGCTTGTTGCTGTAAGCTAATCAATTCTTTGGCAGTAATGTGCGTTCCTGTACCTACAAGCGCACTTTCAACCTGTTCTGCTTCAGAACGTTTGAGACCTTGAAACCAGCGGTTAAGCAAACTCATAGTTATGAGACCGGTACTTGTTGAATCAGTTCCTCAATAACGTTGTCAGCGGAAATGCCTTCGGCCTCTGCTTCGTATGAAATAAGTAAGCGATGACGCAAAACATCGTAAGCCACTGCCTGAACATCCTCTGGTGAAACATAGTCTCGACCTTGTAACCATGCATGCGCACGCGCACAACGATCTAAGGATATTGTCGCACGTGGGCTTCCGCCGTAACTAATCCAGCGCGCTAATTCCTGACTGTAAGCGGCTGGTTTACGACTCGCCAGAATCAGTTGAACCAGATACTCTTGAACAGGCTCTGCCATATGGATTGAGAGCACTTCTTGCTGGGCTTGTTCTACATCAGCTTTACTCAAATTAAATGATGTTTTAGTAACATCCTTGTACTCTTCCCGTGCTTGTTGGCGCGCGAGTTCTAGAATCAATTTTTCTGATTTGGCATCAGGATAATCGATGAAAACATGCATCAAGAAACGGTCCAATTGTGCTTCAGGCAACGGATATGTTCCTTCTTGCTCTATTGGGTTTTGTGTCGCCATGACCAAAAATGGTCGCGGCAACTTATAAGTAGTTCCACCAACGGTGATTTGATGTTCACCCATCGCTTCAAGTAATGCTGACTGCACTTTTGCAGGTGCACGATTGATTTCATCGGCTAAAACCAAATTATGAAATAAAGGCCCTTTCTGAAAAACAAATTCGCCTGTTTCTGGTCGATACACATCACTACCGGTTAAATCACCCGGTAAAAGATCTGGGGTAAATTGCAAACGATGGAAATCGCCTTCTAAAACAGCGGACAATTCTTTAATTGCTGTCGTTTTGGCTAAACCGGGCGCGCCTTCAACTAGCAGGTGCCCATCTGCCAGTAGTGAAATCAACAAACGGTCTACTAGCAATGCTTGTCCGATGATTTTAGTTTGCAGATGCTTGCGCACTTTACTAAAAGCATCATAGCTACTAATATTTTTTACTTCTTCTGGCAGGGTGTCTACGCTCATAATTTACTTTTGATAGGATTTATTTATTAGTAATAATTTAGGTATATTTTACACCTATACGCTACCAAGAAAAAATTAATTATAGTTAATCTAATTATATCAACTCCCTATACATGGCTATATAGGGGGATTTCCGCATTCTAACAACACTAATAGGGTATCTATTCTATTGTGCGTAGGTTTCTGTATAATCGCGCGTCTGTTTGATTATTTATATGGATTTGCCATGAGTGCAAGTGAAAGCTGTAACGATAACAGCTGCAATTTACCAGATGTTACGAATGAACCACATTCTGGACCGAATGCCACGTTAAATTGGGTAGGCATGAGTGAGATCGAATTGCCAGTGCACATGCTGACAGGAAAAGGCAAAGAAATCCAAACGGTTGCCAGTGTGCAAGCGTATGTAAACCTGATCGACCCAGAGAGCAAAGGCATTCACATGTCACGTTTATATTTGGCGGTAGATCAGATATTAAGTGACAACACAATCACTCCTGATCTTCTACACACCGTTGTAGAACAGTTTGCCAACTCTCAAGATGGCAAGAGTGATAGTGCTTATCTCGAATGTCGTTTTAACTTCTTTGAACGTAGAGATTCACTCATCAGTGACAATACGGGTTGGAAGAGTTACCCAGTGAGAGCTATTTCTTCTTTGCGCCAAGGTGAATTAACCACCGAATTAAGTATTGAAGTCCCTTATTCATCGACTTGCCCATGTTCGGCGGCACTCGCGCGAGATATTATTCAGCAGGGCTTCCAGACTAAATTTGGAGATAGCGGCCAAATTGATGCAAGCCTAGTTCACCAATGGCTGGGCACAACAGAAGGCATTTCTGCAACGCCTCACAGCCAAAGAAGCATTGCCCAAGTCAGAGTAAAACTGACAGATCAAGTTAAGGACATGCCTATTTCACGTTTGATTGATCAGATCGAAGATGCGCTTTCTACCCCTGTACAAGCAGCAGTAAAACGTGAAGACGAGCAGGAATTCGCGCGTTTAAATGCAGCTAATCTAATGTTTTGTGAAGATGCGGCAAGACGTGTACAGGCAGCATTAGAATCTGACAATACCCTTGAAGACTTCTGGATTCGTGTGAATCATATGGAAAGCTTACACCCACACGATGCGGTTGCAATTGTAACTAAAGGCCTGAAAGACGGTTACCGTGATGATCCACGTGAATTTCCGCATTAAATTTTTGCAAAGATGAAACTAAACTAGCCCTTTTTCTTTAAGGGCAGCTCGTCATAGCGAATGAGATCACTGGCATCTTCGTACCAGTCGGCTCTGGATCCATAATATATATTCTGGAATGGTCTTAATTCAGGATCTCCATCTAAGGTACCTGCGGGTATGACTACTGCTTTCTCACTATTTGTTTTCCACGGTAACGATGAGCCGCAGCAGGTACAAAAGGATGTGGCAAAATGTCTTGCCTCGGGAAATTCAAAACGACCTAATAACTCCTCACCAGATATCCACTTAAACTGGTCTGGTGCAACGATGATATTGGCTGCATGAGCACTGCCAGTGAATTTTCTGCAACGCGAGCAGTGACAATATTGAAATACACCTAAACTTCCTGCGATTTCATATTTCACTTCCCCACACAGACAACTACCCTTAGTTTTCTTTACTTTGGTTTTAGACATCAATCACTCCTCAGCTAAAAACTTAGTACATATCAATGAATAAAGCTGAGAAAAAAATTTGATTCGATATTAAACCGTCAGTATGTTTCTAAAAATAATTCCAGCCTGGTATTTCAGAGCAGGCTAATCAATTTTTACAGATTTTCATTTTTTGTTTCATGCATCAACCAATCTCTGAGCGCTATTACTGATTTATTTTGCCTCTTAAGTTGCGGCGTAACGAATCTATATTTTTTCCCGGATAGTAAAGTTTGAGGAACAGGTTGCACTAAACTCCCATCTGTCAGCTCTTGCCTGACCAAAAATGAGGGCACAAGCGCAATTCCGTTACCTGATATACAGGCAGCGATCGATATATAAAAATCCTGAAAATTTAATCCGGCAAATGATCCATGAGTATTGTCTACCTCATATTCAGTACACCACTCTTTCCATAATTCTATTCGTGTTTTGGTGTGAATTAAGGGGAAAGCTTTTATATCAGCCGGGTCTTTGAATATTTGCCCACTCAAAATACTCGGCGAAGCCACTACAATGAGCTGTTCCGAAAAAAGCATATCGTCACCTTCTTCAAATAAAGGCGATACTTCAGAAACGATTGCACAATCAATTTGGGTATATTCAAAATCCGGACGATCGTCGGATATAGACAAATCAAGAATAATGCCAGGATGAGCCTCTTGAAACTGTTTCAAACGAGGCACTAACCACTTCAACGCAAAGCTCGATAGAGAGCTTACTTTTATAATATTGACACCAGATTGCGTGGCACGGATTTTATTTGTCGCTTCCAGAATACTATTCAACGCAGGGCTAATGTGAATATAAAACTCTTTGCCCGCTTCAGTAGGCACGCTTCCTGACTTGCCTCGTTTAAACAGCCTGCAATCTAAAAAGGCTTCCAGCTTGGCAATATGGCGGCTCACTGCACTCTGACTAACGAACAACACTCTAGCCGCTTCACTGATAGAACCTTCTCTTACGACTGTCTCAAAGGCTTTGACAGAATTTAATGGCGGCAATTGGTGATAAATCATATATGACTTTTAGGCATGGATAGCGTAGAAAATTATATTATCCACCCAATAGAAATCGGTGTAAATTTAATCTAGACAAATTCATCAATGCAAAAACAATGTAATAGTCAAAAACTCTCTACTGATAATAACTGATGTATTAACCAGGAAATCACCATGAACAAGCATTCCAACATCATGCAACGAACCAGCAACCCTCAACTGCCGACTATTGCAAAAGGTGAAGGGGTTTATCTAATCGATAAACAAAATAATCGCTACCTTGATGCTTGCGGTGGTGCTGCTGTTTCTTGCCTCGGACACTCCAACCAACGCGTCAAACAAGCAATAATCGATCAGATCAATGCTGTGCCTTATGCACACACCAGTTTTTTCACCAATGATTCTCAAGAATTACTCGCCGAACACTTGATTGCACATTCTGAAGGTGATTTTTCTCAGGTGTATTTTGTTTCTGGTGGGTCTGAAGCTGTGGAAACCTCATTGAAGCTCGCCAGACAATATTTTCTGGAAAAAGGCAAAACCGATAAAAAATATTTTATAGCCAGAAAGCAAAGCTATCATGGTAATACGCTAGGCGCATTAGCAATTGGCGGCAATCTATGGCGGCGTAAACCTTTTGATCCATTACTTGCTGAAGGGCATCATATTTCAGCCTGTTATGAATATCGTGAGCAACGAGAATCAGAAACGAATTTTGAATATGGCCAACGCATTGCTAATGAATTAGAAACCATGATCCTCGACCTTGGTGAAGAGAATGTAGCAGCCTTTGTCGCAGAGACAGTCGTAGGTGCAACAGCTGGGGCATTGACCCCACCCGAAGGTTACTTTAAACGTATTCGAGAAATCTGCGATCAATATGATGTGCTTTTAATACTTGATGAGGTTATGTGTGGTATGGGCAGGACAGGCACCTTGCATGCCTGCGAACAAGAAGGTGTACAAGGCGACTTACAAACTATAGCGAAAGGTATTGCCGCAGGTTATCAGGCACTTGGGGCTGTGCTCATCAGCAAAAAAATTGTTGATGCAATTGATAATGGTACTGGCTTCTTCCAGCATGGTCACACCTATATTGGCCACCCTACTGGGTGTGCCGCAGGCTACGCCACGCAATTAGAAATTCAAAAGCAAAATTTACTGAATAATGTCAAACGACAAGGGTCTAATCTGAAAAAAGCACTTAAAGAAAGCTTTGATGCAGATGTCTTAGTGAGTGAGCATATTGGAGACATCCGTGGTCGAGGTCTCTTTTTAGGCGTTGAATTAGTTGCTGACAAAGCCTCGAAACAACCTTTTGACCCAGCGCTTAAGCTACATAAACACATTAAAAAGAAAGCCATGGAAAATTTATTAATGGTTTATCCAATGGGCGGAACACTAGACGGTGTCAATGGAGACCATATCCTCATCGCACCTCCTTTTATTATCGATGAAGAAAACGTGGCTCAAATTGCCGAACGCTTAAATAAGTCCATTAGAGAAGCAATTCTCTCTGTGAAATAGCCTAAACTTAAGCACTAACGGACAAAACATCTCAATAATTAGAACCCATAAAATGAAAGACACCCTCCTACTTATAGCGGTTGCTCCGAATGGCGCAAGAAAACTAAAAACAGATCATCCGCAGATTCCGTTAAATGCAGAAGAGCTATCAGAAACAGCATTGAATTGTGCTGCGGCTGGCGCTTCGATGATTCATTTACACGTAAGAGATGAAAACAATCGACACAGCCTATCTGTCGATGCCTACAAAGAAGCGATACAAGAAATACAAAAAGCAGAACCTAATATCTTCATACAAGTAACTTCAGAAGCGGTTGGCATTTACTCTGCCGAACAGCAATTTGAAATGATTCACGCACTCAAACCCAATGCGGTATCGATTGGACTCAGGGAGATACGAGATTTAGACGAACACATCATTACTGATCACTTTCACAAAATGCGAGAGGCAGAGACATTTCCCCAGTTGATTCTCTATAACGACCATGATTTAAACATGTATTACGATTGGGTAAAAAGAAAAGTCATTCCTGGAAAGGCTTACCCTATTCTTTTAGTGATCGGAAAAGAAACCCCTGAAGGATCTTTTGACAACAGCGTTCTTACCGCTGAAATCACCGACAAGCTACCTGCAGCAAGCTGGATGATTTGCGCATTTGGTCCTAATGAATACCCTGCAGGACAATTAGCGACTAAGTTAGGAGGTCACATAAGACTCGGTTTTGAGAACAATTGCGAATTAGCTAACGGAAGTATTGCAAAAAACAATGCTGAACTGATCTCACAAATGGTAAATTACTTGGCTTCTGAAAACATCGCTGTTGCCAACTATCAACAAGCGATAGAAATAATGAGGCCAGATTGGTAATGACAACAAGTAAAAAAGCACTATGGACACCTAGTCAAGACACTGTAGATTCCGCTAATGTGACAGAATTCATCGGGCTAGTGAATAAAAACTATCAGGCATCCGTTACCAATTTTGCAGAATTGCATGCCTGGTCGATAAAACACCCGGAAAATTTCTGGTCACAAATTTGGGATTACTCACACGTCATCGCAGACCGTGGTGAGTCTGTTCTTGAAAATAAAGACAAAATGCCAGGTGCTGTCTGGTTCTCTGATTCTTCGTTAAATTTTGCTGAAAATCTTCTTAATAATTTTGAACGAAGCAATAACAACGACCCTGATCAAACCGCGATTGTTTTCTGGGGCGAAGATCAAGTCAAAAGAAGCTTGAGTTTCTCTGATCTAAAGTCTCAAGTTGCCAGCATGGCAGCATACCTGAAAAGCATCGGTCTTAAACAAGGTGATGTAGTTGCTGGCTTTATGCCAAACGTACCAGAAACGGTGATTTGCATGCTGGCGACAACCAGCATCGGTGGTGTGTGGACGTCTTGCTCTCCTGATTTTGGCGTTCAAGGTGTAGTAGACCGCTTCGGACAAGTAGAACCTAAGATATTTATTGCCGCTAATGCTTATTTCTATAATGGGAAAACGCATAACTGCCTGGACAAGGTAAAAGAGATTTCAGAAAAGCTAACCTCTGTTGAGCAGTTAATCACAGTTCCCTATGCGGATTCCACGACACTAGAAAATGCTGTTAATTACCCTGATATTCTAGAAACACATGCGAATGCAGAGCTTGAATACACTCGCGTTGGTTTTAACGAACCCCTTTACATTATGTACTCTTCAGGCACGACAGGTGTTCCAAAATGTATTGTACATGGCGTTGGCGGAACTTTACTCCAGCATTTAAAAGAACATTTATTGCACGTTAACCTGAAGCCAAAAGATAAGATCTTCTACTTCACTACTTGTGGCTGGATGATGTGGAACTGGCTAGTAAGCGCCCTATCTACGGGTGCGACTCTCATGCTATATGACGGTTCTCCATTCTATCCTAATGAAAATATTCTATGGGATTATGTTGATCAGGAAGAGATCAATGTATTTGGCACATCTGCTAAATATATCGATGTATTACGCAAAGATGATGTCGATTTAAAAAGCACTCATTCACTTAAAAGCCTGAATAGCATTTTATCGACTGGCTCTGTATTAGCCCCTGAAAGTTATGACTATATTTATGAAAAAGTGAAAACTGACGTGTGCTTATCATCCATATCAGGTGGCACTGACATTGTGTCCTGTTTTGCACTAGGTTGCGCTGTATTACCTGTTTATCGTGGAGAACTTCAGTGCAAGGGCCTCGGCATGCAGGTAGAAATCTGGGATGACAAAGGCCAACCTGTTATTAACGATAAAGGTGAACTGGTTTGTGCCAAGCCTTTCCCTTGTATGCCTATAGGCTTCTGGAATGATCCGGATGGCAAAAAATACTTCGATGCTTATTTTGCTACTTATGAAAACACTTGGTGTCATGGCGATTACGTGACCGAGACCGAAAACGGCGGATTAATTTTCTACGGTCGCTCAGATACGGTATTAAACCCAGGCGGTGTCAGAATAGGAACGGCTGAAATCTATCGTCAGGTTGAAAAGCTGGATGAAGTTCAGGAATCAATCGTTATAGGGCAAAACTGGCAAGATGATGTTCGTGTTGTACTGTTCGTGAAACTTACGGGCGACCTAAGTTTAAACGACGAGTTAATCGACAAAATTAAGAAACAAATCCGTAGCAATACCACGCCTCGTCATGTGCCGGCGAAAGTGCTTCAAGTAGCAGATATTCCACGCACCAAAAGTGGAAAAATTGTTGAACTCGCAGTACGAAATATAGTCCATGGAGATAGTGTTAAAAATATCGAATCTTTAGCGAACCCAGAAGCTCTTGAGCTCTACAAATCAAGGGAAGAGCTGCAAAGCTAAGTGCCTTGATTAATGATTTTCACCCATTTAAAATCAAGGCGTTGACTCGATTTTAATCGTTCGGATTTTCCGGGCATACCTAAGGAGATACAAAATGGCAGATGTAGAAAGCGCTATCGTAAACGTAAAAAAGTTCGACAAAGGTGCTGATGATAAATTAATAACTGCAGTTTTTAAGGGATTGGGCCCATCTGTTCACAACAAAGACTCAAGCTCAGTGGCTTGTTCAGACCCAAAAGAATTAGCGACCGTTAAGAAAAACTACTTAATGAAAAAGCTAGGACTTGAAGACGGACCAGAGCTTGATGCAGCAATCAAAGAAGTGTGCGAAACCATGAAAGAAGACCGCATCAAATCGCGCGTTACTTTCTACTACCTTCTTTGCAAAAAGTTTAAAAAAGAATCTGTATACGCATAATTTAAGATAATTAACGTTTAGATTTTCAAGATGCTAATAGTTGGTCTTACAGGAGGCATCGGCAGTGGTAAAAGTACCGCTGTCGATGCCTTTCGTGTTTTGGGCATTCCCATAATCGATGCAGACAAAATCGCCAAAGACATGGTAGAAATTGGCAGCAAAGCACTCGACGAGCTAGCAGAACATTTTGGTGACGATGTGCTAACCCAACACGGAGCACTGGATCGTCAACAACTCAAAAGCCTCATTTTTAAAGACGAAAGCGCACTACAAAAAGTGGAAGATATCCTTCATCCACGTATAAAAAAAGAAATTGAAGATCAAATTGCCGAAGCTACAGATACCTCTGACGCAGACTACTTAATCGTAGATATCCCTTTACTGGTTGAGAAAAACTATCAGGAAATGTTCGACAAAATAATTGTTGTGGATATCTTGCCAGAACAACAAATAGAAAGAGTGAAGCAACGCGATAATCTCAGCACGGCTCAGATAGAAAACATACTTAAAGCGCAAGCCAGCAGGGAAGAGCGCATTGAACACGCGACACATATACTGGATAATTCCGAGTCGCCAGACTTTTTACAAGAACAAATAATATCACTGCATAAAAATTTTCTCGGTTTATCCAGACCTCAGCTCTGATATACTAAAACGATACTTGATTTAGAAAGCTTTAAACATCTAGATCAAAACTGAGATGTCCTATTGCAACAATTCTAAAATTAAATCGAGTGGGTTTTAATTACTAATAACTATGGCCGTTTACCAACAACCTTTAAATGAAAAAATCCGCCTGTTCATGAGATTAAGTTACCTCATCAAGCGATTTAATAAACATTTAGAAGACCCTACCCCCGTAAATTGCCAGGCAGCCATCATGGTGCTGTTAGAACTGTATAATTTATCATCGCGTTTAGATGTTAAAAATGCCGCACTTCATGTGTTAGATATTCAAACACAAGCCGTTAGACAAGTGGAAGGCATGCAGGGCGTCGATAGCACACGAGCCAATAGAATACTCGAGAAACTCGATGAAAAGAGTAAACGCCTTTACAGCTTTCGTGGGCAATTGGGCCAACAGTTAAAATCACACAACTTTCTGAATATATTAAAGCAACGTGCATCTATTGCTGGTGGTATCAATGATATTGACGTTCCGCTGTTCAATTACTGGCTCAACAAAGATGAAGAAGAAAGAGTCAGAGATTTAAAAGGCTGGGGCAGACCCTATGAGATTGCATTTGAGGCAATCGAGTTATTGATGGAATTAATCTATCAAGGCAAAGAAGAAAGCGAAGCCGTTGCAAAGGGTGGTTTCTTTCAAGCGACGCTAAACCCAAACACTGACTATCAAATTCTCAGTCTCGAACTGGATGAAAGTGCTGAGCTATACCCAGAAATTAGCGCAGGCAAACAACGTTTTTCCGTTCGCTTTGTTGATGCCAGTACCCTTGAAGAAAAAGGGAAACAAATCATTGAAGATGTGAACTTCAAATTAACGCTATATAGCTTCTAAAAAGCGTTAACGCTTTTTATTACTTACGTTATAGATACAAAAATATAGATACAAAAAAGGCCGATTTAGAAAACTAAACCGGCCTTTTTTTATTAAAGCCACCCCCCTACTTTAGAGGGCTTTTTTTACAGGGTGACTAAATCGCTTATCACTCAAAACTTAGTGCAGCGTTTGGCTTCCAAATACGAGCTTTCCATCTTTAGCATCTACAAAAATAGTATCTCCGGCAACAAACTCACCTGCCAATAATTTTTGCGCTAATGGATTCTCAAGCTCACTTTGAATCGCACGTTTAAGAGGACGAGCACCATAAACCGGATCAAATCCTTCTTCGCCGAGTAAATCAAGCGCGCTATCAGTAAACTCAATATGTAATTCGTTTTCTTCCAAACGCTTGTTCAAAATACCAAGTTGTAGCGTTGCGATTTGACGAATCTCAGCTTTACCTAGTGGTCTGAATACGACGCTATCATCGATACGGTTGATAAACTCAGGACGGAAGTGTGTTCCAACGACTTCCATCACGGCACTTTTCATCTCGTCGTAATTTTCCGCGTAACCTTCTTCACCCGCCATTCTCTGAATAACGTCAGAACCCATGTTAGATGTCATGACAATAACGGTATTTTTAAAGTCTACAGTACGTCCTTGACCATCTGTCAATCGACCATCATCCAACACTTGAAGCAGGATATTGAACACATCAGGGTGCGCCTTCTCAACCTCATCCAGCAATACAACTGAGTATGGCTTACGACGAACGAGCTCCGTTAAGTAACCACCTTCTTCATAGCCAACGTAACCTGGAGGCGCACCGATCAAACGAGCCACAGAATGCTTCTCCATGAACTCAGACATATCAATACGAACCATCGCATCTGGCGTATCAAACAAGAATGTTGCCAACGCTTTAGTTAACTCAGTCTTACCGACACCCGTTGGGCCGAGGAATAAGAAAGAGCCATTCGGACGATTCGGATCTGAAAGTCCAGCACGTGAACGTCTTATCGCATTCGATACCGCAATCACCGCTTCTTCCTGACCGATAACCTGTTTACGCAACTCATCTTCCATACGGAGTAATTTATCGCGCTCACCTTCGAGCATTTTAGACACAGGAATTCCTGTCCAATGCGCCACGATCTCAGCAATTTCTTCTTCTGTTACTTTGTTTCTAAGTAACTGGAATTCTTTTGTGACATCTGAATCGCCGGCTTCTTGTATCTGCTTTTCTAACTCAGGAATACGTCCATACTGCAACTCAGACATACGCTGCAAATCACCCGCACGATGTGCTGTCTCGAGCTCAATACGCGCCTGATCGAGTGCTTCTTTGATGTGCGCGGTTCCCTGAACTGCTGCCTTTTCAGACTTCCAGATTTCTTCCAGATCAGAAAATTCTTTTTCCTGATCATCAATCTTCTCTTGCAACTCATCGAGGCGTTTTTTCGATGCATCGTCAGATTCTTTCTTCAATGCTTCCCTTTCGATCTTATATTGAATCAGCTTACGCTCAAGCTTATCCATTGCCTCTGGTTTAGAGTCAATTTCAAGACGAATACGTGATGCTGCTTCATCGATCAAGTCGATTGCCTTATCCGGTAGTTGACGATCCGCAATATAACGATGTGACAGTACCGCAGCACTCACAATCGCTGGGTCGGTAATTTCTACACCATGATGCGCTTCGTACTTTTCTTTCAAACCACGAAGAATTGCAATCGTGTCTTCAACGGTTGGTTCATCAACAATAATTTTCTGGAAACGACGTTCAAGAGCCGCATCTTTTTCAATGTATTTACGGTACTCATCCAGCGTTGTAGCACCCACACAGTGAAGTTCTCCGCGCGCTAGAGCAGGCTTCAACATATTACCGGCATCCATAGAGCCTTCCGACGCACCTGCGCCAACCATAGTATGAAGCTCATCGATAAACAGAATGACATTGCCTTCTGATTTTGCGATATCGCTAAGCACTGCTTTTAATCGTTCCTCGAAGTCACCACGGAATTTTGCACCCGCTAATAACGCAGCTAAATCCAATGACAATAAGCGCTTATTCTTGACGCTATCAGGTACTTCGCCATTCACAATACGTTGTGCCAGACCTTCAACCAAGGCTGTTTTACCAACACCTGGCTCACCGATTATTACGGGATTGTTTTTAGTTCGACGCTGTAATATTTGCACCATGCGACGAATCTCTTCATCGCGGCCGATAATAGGATCTATCTTGCCTTGTTCCGCACGTTCGGTAAGATCGATAGTGTATTTTTTGAGTGCCTCACGCTGATCTTCTGCATTTGGATCATCCACAGACTGACCGCCACGCATTGCATCAATGGCTTGTTCTATAGCTGCTTTGGTTGCGCCATTGTTCTTTAATATTGTGCCAAGCTCACCCTTATCTTCTAGCGCCGCTAGAATAAAAAGTTCAGATGAAATGTATTGATCATTTCTTTTCTGTGCCAGCTTGTCCGTCACATTTAATACGCGCGAAAGATCGTTTGATATATGCACTTCACCAGCGTCTCCGCCAGACACACTCGGCATGCGATCAATCGCTTCGCCTAATTGTGAACGTAGTAAATTTACATTCACACCAGCTTGCATTAATAATCCGCGTGCACTGCCTCCTTCCTGGTCGAGCAATGCCAGCATTAAATGATTGGGTTCTATAAACTGATGATCGCGCCCTAATGCTAGAGACTGAGCATCTTGTAGTGCCAGTTGAAATTTACTGGTTAATTTATCTGTTCTCATAGTCGTACCTACTTTAATTTTATGTGGGCATTAATTTCTTTAAATTACTCACTTGATGCAAACATCATGTGGACTACATTAGTTATATTCAAGATTCTTATACTAGTTAGTGACATATATCAAGTCAGGATATAACTCCTGAAAAAAGCCTTGTAAGTAGGGGGGTGGCTTAAGCGAAATTGACTTTAAAAAAGATTTGAATAAATTAAGAAAAAAGATGCATCCATTTATTTTAAACACACGTAGTTGATAATTAGATGTCTGCAGGTCGTCATATACCCAAGCATTTGATTGATTTGAATGCTTGGGTTTTTATTTGAATTTTTGGATGAGGCTTATATCCATAAAACTATTTAGCATTAAATCAAAAATAGTTTAGTCGCGATAATCAACAGTGAAACACCCAAAATAAGACGAACAAATTTCTCGCCCTTTTTCAAAGAAACTTTCACCGCAACAAAAGTACCCAGAACCATTCCCACAGATAGCGCCACCGCGGCAAACCAATCCACATTTCCCGTTACAATAAAAACAATCACTGCTGGTACAGTAAACACCATGACGATAAATACCTTGTGCATATTGACCTTTATTAGATCCATGCCATACAAGTGCAATAAAGCCGACATAATGATGAAACCCACACCGGCCTGAATGAATCCACCATAAAAACCTACGGCGAACATCACTGGCCATGCGAGCCATTTTTTCCACTTATGATTTTTAGCGTGAGCTATGACTTCTGATTTGGGAAACATTAAGGTGAAAATGATTAACACCATCACGACACCGAGCACTTTGGTGAATAATGCATCATCAATTTTTACTGCATAAAATGCACCCAGAATACCACCCGGGAGTGTCATCAAAGCTAGTTTTAAACTTAAGGGGAAATCGGAATGCTTATTCTTTTTATAGGCAGCCACTGCCGTTAAAGCTTCGACCTGAATAGCGATCCTATTAGAACCATTCGCAACGGTTGCGTCGTATCCTAAAAAGATCATTAAAGGAATCGTTAGCGCAGAACCACCACCAGCCAGAACATTTAAAAAGCCAGCCACGGCACCTACGACAGCTAAAATAATAAAGCTTACAGGATCAGAAAATGTCATCAGAAAGACTGCTTTATTCTTCTAGCTTAGTACTTCTAAGATGACTACCTACAGCAATCCAGGCACCAACAAGTCCGAGTAAACTACTGGCGAATAAAATAAAGAACGTTGTAGCGACACTTAAGCCGCTGATAACAAAGGTACTTCCGTATAAGCGAGCCAATTCATTCACGGGCCCAACAAACCATAACAGCGCGAGATGAACCAGAACCAAACTCATGACTCCGCCAAACAAGCCGTACCAAACACCCGTATACAAAAAAGGCCGTCGAATATAAGCCGCTGTTGCACCGATTAATTTAGAGACCTTAATCTCTTCTTTTCGGTTTTCAATATTCAACCGTATGGTGTTACCGATTACCAAAAGAACAGTTAGAGCCAATAACGCCGAAATTACAAATATAGCCCTTTCCGCAATACGCAAAATACTGCGCAAACGCCTTACCCATTCGATATCCATCTGGACTAAATCGATTTCAGGATAAGTGTTTAGCTTAGCGGCGAGCTTTTCCATATCCTCTTCAGGATTGCCGATAAGATTAATATGGGGAGTTACTACCAGCACATGTGGTAAAGGGTTTTCGTCGAGTGTCTCTAAAGTTTCAGCAAAGCCTGTTATCTTGCGAAAATCTTTTAGCGCTTCATCGCGCGGCACTAATACGACTTTATCAATTTGCGATAATTCTTCTAAGAGTTCGCCACGATCACGCGCACGCTGTTCTGAAATATCCTGTTTGATAAACAATGAAATCGTCGGCACTTCACGTTTATCGTCGGTCAATGACTTTAGATTTTGCAGTAACAGATGCAGACTCGCTGGCAAACATAACGCAATTGCAATCGCTGCTAAGGTTATCCAGGTCGATAGATTAGATTGCCAGAGTTTTGCAAGGCTATATACAATCGCCTCTTTATGGTGACCCATTAGGCTTCCCAAGAATGAGCCTGATTGATGGTATTTAGCGCCCATTTTTTAATCCAGCTTTTGTATTTGTTGTTTTCACTTTACGTAAAACAATGATTCGCTTTTTCATTTCTTTAATCAGTTCATGATCATGACTTGCGATCAGTACGGTAGAACCATATTCATTGAACTGCTTAAACGTATGCATGATATCGCTTGCCAAGTCTGGGTCTAAATTACCTGTTGGCTCATCAGCCAGGATAATCGCCGGCTTATTCACTACCGCTCTCGCGATACCGACACGCTGCTTTTCACCCGCCGACAACATCATCGGAAACTGATCTTCTTTAGACAATAGATTTACTTTATCCAAAGCCGCTCGGACTCTGCGTTTGATATCCTGATGGCGCATACCTTCTATTTTTAAAGGCAGGGCGATATTGTCGAAAACACTTCGATCGAGCAGTAAGTGATGGTCCTGAAAGATCATTCCGATATTACGTCTGAAAGCAGGCGTCTTACGTTGCTTAATCGTTTTCGTATTTTGACCTGCTACAATGACTTCACCGGACGAAGGCTCATCTAACAAAGCAATTAGCTTTAACAAGGTACTTTTACCCGCACCTGAATGCCCAGTTAGAAATGCCATTTCTCCCTGATTGAGTTTCAAATTGACGTTATAAAGCGCCAACTGCCCAGTAGGGTATTGTTTACTTACCGCGTTAAATTCAATCATTGAATATAGTTTTTATTAGATTAGAGGCCCGTTTCAGGAAGTTTCGAATAACCTTGTCAAATTATACTAGATTGTTCAGAATTTCCTTTAACGATACAGTGTACCTATTTTAGTGATGAACGCAATTGGTGCTTTTTCAAATCAGCACAATTTATTGGTGAGAAATACTATGAATAAATCGATAAAACTGATGTCATATATACTGCTATGTGGTGCTTTCCTCATGTTTTCCACCCACGCAGAAGATAAAAAGATGGGTGAATATTTCGGCGCAAAAACAGCAACTCATCCGGAATGGTTTAAAGAGAGTTTTCTCGATTTTGAAGAAGATATTGAGGAAGCTACAGAGAACAATAAACGACTGGTCTTATACTTTTGGCAACCCGGATGTCCTTATTGCAATCAACTTTGGGAAGAGAACTTTTCTAGTGAAGATGTCGTAAAAACATTCAGAGATAATTTCGATATTATCGCGATGAATATGTGGGGGGATCGCGAAGTAATCAGTGTTGCTGGTAAAAACTTCACAGAAAAATCATTCGCCGCCGCATTAAATATCAAGTACACCCCAACCCTCTTGTTCTTCAATGAAAACAAGAAAGTCGTGCACCGCTTAAACGGCTATATTCCCGTTGAAGAATTCCAGCAAAGTATGCGTTATGTTGCTGATAAAATGGAAAAATCCCAGACATTTGGGGAGTATGCCTCTGCAACTAAACCTCCTAAAAAAGCTGCTAGTAGCGATGATCGAAAAGCGCTTATTCCAGAAGATTTCTTCGATAAGACAGGCTCGGACTTGACTCAGAAAGCCAAAGAAATAGATGAATATCTTGCCGTGTATTTTGAAAAAGCGGATTGCCCTAATTGTGAGCTATTACACAACAAAACACTAAAAGATGAAGCAACCCGGGAATTAGCCAAAAAATTTATTTCAATTCAACTGGATAGGTTTTCTGAAGCCCCAATAACAACGCCGTCAAATGTAAAACTCTCATCAAAGGACTGGGCAGACCAACTCGGAATATCCTATTTACCTGCCATTCTCTTCTTTAATCATGAAGGAAAAGAGGTGATGCGTGTGGATGCCCAACTGAGAACTTTTCATATTCAGTCTGTTTTTGATTATGTCATTTCCGGAGCGTATAAAACAGAAGAAAATTTTCAACGGTATATATCAGCCCGAGCAGAAAGAATCAGAGAAGAAGGAAAGGATGTTGATATCTTTGCTTACTAAAGTGCTTTCAATGCAACCATAAAATCTAAAGGCACCCCCTACTTACAATGAGATTATTATTTCGTTTTTAGAAATGGCCTACTCATGTATGCGAAAGCTAAATACTAGCTCGCCTTTAGCCGAAACTAGAACTAAGCGTGTATAAGGGGACTTTTTTATTTAATTTATTGAATTCATTTAATTTCTAATAGCCAAGACAACCGCTCATCATAAAACTTTCTGATTATTCAAAGCTTACTTTATAGTAAATAATGCCCAAAAAATTAAACAAGGTAACATCAGCCATGGTTAGTGATCCCCCAATCACACCATTAACTTTCACAAAAGAACACGCTCAATTGGTAAAAGACCAATTAAAACGTATTCTGGAAAGCAAACATTTTAGTTCCGCAAAACAAATGCAGAACTTTTTATCCTATGTTGTAAAAAAAGTATTGGCTGGCGAAGGAAACTCCCTTAAACAATTCACAATTGCGATCGAGGCACTTGAATTTCCAGATGACTTTGATCCAAACCAAAGCCCTGTCGTCAGAATTTTAGGTGGTCGAGTAAGAACCCGTTTAAAGAAATACTATGACCAGGATGGAAGTAACGACGAAATAATCATCAACATTCCTACGGGCTCCTATTCACCAGAATTTCTTGGTGTAGAAGACATACCCGTTATTACTAAAAAGAAGCAGGGAAAATCCGGTAACAAGCAAAAGAAAATCATCGTGGAATCCACAGGACCATTGCTTACATTGGCCTGCTTCTCGGATAAGACACAAAGCAATGAGGTGAATAAATCACTTTATTTAATCAGCGATAACATTGCCACAAAGCTCAGTCATTTTGTCTTTTCCAAACTGATTGTATCGATTCCTTTTGCGGATAAAAGCAACTCGGAAGGATCACTGAAAAAGATTAAAAAGAAGCACCAGTCGGATTATTCTTTAACGTTATTGCTACAGGAATTACCAGACAAAAGAAACAATCTGATTTACAGACTTTATGATTCTAATTCAAAAGAGGTTTTGTGGTCGGAAGATTATATTATTGATGCAAAATTCTCATCAGAAGAACTATGCAAAATCAGCGGCAAGATCACTGCAGAAATAGCAGATATTTATAAAGGGGTTATGCAAGCTCATTGGACTAGAAATCTGCTTATAAACCCGGAACAGATTCCCGCAGAAAATCAGGCGCTGGCATATTATCGATATTATTCAAGCCATCTAAATAAAAGATCCATGCTCAAAGCCGTAAGAGTGTGTGAAAACATTCTGCAGCAAAACCCCAATGATTTGATCGCCAATATTATAATGGCAGAGTATTGCCGCCGAGACTATGTGTACGGCTACCGATTAATTGAGCAACCTTTACAAACAGGTAAACTGTGCGCAGAAAAAGCGATACGTATCAGACCAAATTCGCATGAGGCACATTCTGCCTTGGCACAAATCTTATTTTGTTTGAATGAGTGGTCGCACGCTAATGAAGAATTCTCTTTAGCTCGTAGAATTTGCAAACATCATCCTGTGATTGAATATGTCGCGGGTTTCCATCTTTGCATGATGGGAAAATGGGAAGAAGGTATGTCACTAGTCAATGCAGTGCTGGAATTGCCTTATATTCCATCGTGGTATCACACCACGCCTTTCCTTAACTTTTTTAGACAAGAAAAGTACCAGGACGCATTAACGGAAGCCAAAAAAATCACTTCTCCAGGCATCATTCATGGTCCTTTAGCGCGAGCTGTATGCTTTGCCAAGTTAGGCTTAATCAAAGAAGCAAAACTTGAACTTGACGAAGTAATTGCCAGACACACTCATTTTTTAAAATTCGGCAAACTAGGTCTGGTTCGCTTTTTAGGCTCGGAAGAATTAGCAGATAAAATCTGGAACGCTGTAAAACTTATAAAATAATTCGGGAAAGACTTAAACTACTCGTCTTCAGCCAGTAAAGCACCAGCGAATTCGTAAGCATCAAATTCTTGTAAGTCATCAATCGACTCACCCACACCGATAAATCTGACAGGAATTCCTGTTTTTTCTGCCATCGCGAACAAGATACCGCCTTTCGCTGTACCATCCAGTTTAGTAACCGTTATTCCTGTAACGCCCAATGCCGCATTAAACTCAGTGGCTTGTGCCAAAGCATTTTGACCAATACTTGCATCAACGATTAACATAACTTCATGAGGTGCATTTGTATCGATTTTTTGCATCACGCGTTTAACTTTCTTCAGCTCTTCCATCAAGTTAGTTTGCGTATGTAAACGACCAGCAGTATCTGCAAGCAGCACATCAATCTTTTTCGCTTTAGCCGATTCCATCGCATCATAAATAACCGAAGCACTGTCCGCTCCCGTACCTTGTGCAACCACAGGAATATCGTTTCTTTCTCCCCAAACCTGCAATTGCTCAACGGCTGCTGCTCTGAAGGTATCACCCGCAGCAAGCATCACAGATTTCCCTTCATTCTGGAATTGTTTAGCCATTTTACCAATGGTAGTGGTTTTGCCCGCGCCATTAATACCCACAAGCAAAATCACTGCTGGGCCATCAATATCTTCTAAATCCAATGGTTTAGCCACAGGGCGTAATATTTTAACCATCTCCTCGTATAATGCCGTCATCAAGGCATCGTAATCGCTTAATTCATTACGAGAGGTTCGCTTGGTCAAATCATCAATGATCCGCTGGGTTGCTTCGATGCCCACATCCGACATTAAAAGTCGGGTTTCTAACTCTTCAAGAACATCGTCATCGATTTTCTTCTTGCCTAAGACAAGCGCACCCATTCCTTCTGTTAAGGTACTGCCTGTTTTTGATAAACCGGATTTCAGGCGATCAAATAAGCCCTCTTTTTTAGGTTTTTCTTTTGGAATAGCAATGGCTGCTTCAGGTAGTTTGGGAGCTGCTGCTTCAGGGGCTGGGGCAACTTCTTGTTCGATATTAACTTCCTGAGTTTTTTCTTCGTTTTTTTGCTGATCTGTTAGCGCATTATTTGCCTCGGCAATTTCTGCGTTAACATGTTGTTGTTCAGGAACTTTTTCAGCCAAAACTTGTTCTAAGCTATCTGTTTCTGGTTGACTCTGATTAGCCGTTTCTGCAGCTTCATCTAATACAGTTGAAGAGTTTGGATCCTTACTGGCATCTTCTGCGTTAAAACTAGAGTCATCCTTGGATTCTGTGAGAGAATCCGTAGTTTGAGTGTCTATTGATTGCTGAATTGATTGCTGAGCTTCTTGTTCTACCGAAGCTTCTATCTGCTCATCTTTAGTCTCTTCAATTACTTTAGTTTCTTCAACTGGCTTTTTTTTCTTAAATAGTCGGAACATTGTTATACTTTAACTTTTTTGGGTTTATATGCGAAAAATAATGAATAGAAGTTTATCACCTGAGACACCAGCTCGTATTAGTTTTTTATCTATCCTATTGTTGTCACTTTTAAGTCTTACTCAACCAGCATTAGCCGAAAATGAAAACCCGGTTCACGAGTATGAACTCGATAACGGTTTAAAGGTTTTAGTTAAGCAAGATAAACGCGCCCCTGTTGCCGTTATCCAGGTCTGGTACAGAATTGGCACAAGCTATGAATACGAAGGTATCACGGGCTTATCTCATGCTCTTGAGCACATGATGTTTAAAGGCACAAAAAAGTATAAATCCGGCGAATTCGAAAAAATGGTATCTGCCATCGGTGCTCGGAACAACGCATTTACTTCCCAGGATTACACTGCATATTACGAAGTTCTGGCTAGCGACAAACTCGAAGATGCGATGGAAATTGAAGCAGATCGTATGAGAAACCTGGTTTTTGATCCAGCAGAATTCAAAAAAGAGATCGAAGTGGTTAAAGAAGAACGTCGTTGGAGAACCGATGACAAACCCAGCTCTCTGACTCGCGAACAGTTTAACGCAGTCGCATTCCTGAACAGCCCTTACCGTGCTCCTGTAATAGGTTGGATGGTGGACCTTGAAGGCATGAAACTGAAAGATGCCAAAGAATGGTACAAAAAATGGTACACACCCAATAACGCAACACTAGTCGTTGTAGGTGATGTTGAACCTGAGAAAGTATTCGATATGGCGAAGAAGTATTTCAGCGTTTACGCCAGTAACGATTTACCTGAAGTTAAAGCCAGAACGGAAGTTGCACAGAAAGGTAAGAGAAACATCGAATTAAAGCTACCGGCGAAATTAGCAAATTTACGCATGGGCTTTAAAACACCCGGAATGATCAGCGCCAAAAAAGGCAAAGTCCCAGCCTGGGAGCCTTATGCACTCGAAGTACTTGCTAACATTCTTGACGGTGGCGACAGCGCAAGATTTGCCAAAAACCTGATTCGTGGTAAAGAAATTGCTGCTTCTGCAGGCGCGGGATACTACGGCTACGGTAGATTAGATAACCTTTTGGTAATTTCAGGCGTTCCTGCCAATGGCGTCAAAACTAGCGATCTGAAAAAATCACTGCTGGATGAAATAAACATCTTAAAAACTGAATTAGTTAGCGATGCAGAACTTAAGCGCGTAAAAGCTCAAGTAATTGCAGGTGAAGTTTTTGAACGCGATTCAATTCAGCACATGGCAACCTTATTGGGTTCTTTAGAATCAGTCGGGCTTGGTCATAAATACATCGACCAATACGTACCTGGTGTTCTTGCCGTTACCGCTAAACAGATTCAGGAAGTGGCAAATAAATACCTCATCGAAGACACATTGACTGTTGCAGAGCTTATTCCACTCCCCTTAAATGCGGGTAAAAAACCTGCATTTAAAGCCAACTAACAAGTGAGAAATATTAAAGAGAGCAATAAGCTAATGACAACAAAGCTAACGACAATAAAAATCATGACTAAAATTCTTTTCACTGGGCTGGCACTGTTATTCGTACAGTTGAGTTTTGCTGCACCAAAAATTGAAAACTGGACAACAGATTCTGGATTACGTGTCTATTACGTCAACGTACCTGAATTGCCAATGCTGGATTTACGCCTAACCTTCGCGGCTGGTAGTGCCTACGATGGCGAGAAAATGGGAATCTCAGGCATGACCACCAGCATGCTAAGCAAAGGAGCGGCAGGTTTAAATGCTGACCAGATTGCAGAAGCATTTGAAACCGTAGGTGCTGAATTCTCAACCGGTACTGGCTTAGATTCTGCATGGATAAACTTACGTTCTTTAACCTTTGAAGAACAATTAGAACCTGCCTTACAAAACTGGTTAAAAGTCATCCAGAAACCTAATTTCCCAGAAGCCGATTTCGCACGCTTAAAGAAACAGGCGCTGGTAGGTTTAGAGGCCGAGAAACAAGACCCTGGCTCCATCGCTAGCAAAGCGTTTTACGCTAATCTGTACGCGGGACACCCGTACTCGCAACCTCAAAATGGTAATGAGAAAACTATTGATGCTTTAACCATCGATGAACTCAAAGCATTTTTTAAACAGTACTATGTAAATAAAAACGCGCAACTGGCACTAGTAGGCTCGATCAGTAAAGAGCAAGCCAAGAAGATCGCACTACAAGTGTCTAACGCACTCCTGGATGGTGACAGAGGCGTTGGCGAAAAAGCCGCTGATATCCCACCAGTTAAACCATTAACAGAAGCGAAAGTCGTGCATATTCCTTTCCCTTCATCACAGGCACACGTAATGATTGGCCAACCAGGCAATAAGCGTGGTGACAAAGATTACTTTTCGCTTTATTTAGGTAATCACGGTTTAGGTGGCAGTGGCTTTACCTCTCGTTTAATGAAAGAAATTCGCGTTAAACGCGGCCTTTCATACAGCGTATACAGTTACTTCATCCCGATGAAAGAGAATGGTCCATTCATGCTAGGGCTACAGACAAAACTTTCTCAAACAGATGAAGCCATTAAAGTCGCAAGAGACGTACTAAACACCTTCCAGAAAGATGGTCCATCTGAAGAAGATCTTGCCGCCTCTAAGCTGAATATTACAGGTGGATTTCCTCTACGTACCGCAAGCAATAGCGACATCATTGGCTATATTGACATGATTGGTTTCTATGGTTTACCGCTTGATTACTTGGATACGTTTACTAAAACCATCAACGCTATCACTAGAGATCAGGTTGTAGATGCATTTAAACGCAGGTTAGATACCGATAAGCTACTTACGATTATTGTTGGTGGCGAAGCGAAAGACGAAGAATCGTCAGCAAGCAAAGATACCGCAGAAAAAGCACCTGAACTGACAAAAGCCCCATTACTACTTGCGGCAAATGAAGCAACCGCTAAGGCAGGCAACGAAACAGCAACTGATGAAGCCGCAGAAGATGATGCGTCTGAAGACGAAACTGCAGAAGACGAAGATGAAGAACCGGACTGCGACTAAAAAATCGGCTAACAATCATTCTGCCAGCCGCAATAATTCTTCCAGCAGCGGAAAAAAAGGGTCAAATACCCTAAGAATAATTGGTGGTGAATGGCGCAGTAGAAAACTTCAATTTCTGGATGCGCCGGGTTTACGCCCTACTCCTGACCGTATCCGAGAGACTTTATTCAACTGGTTACAAGGCTCGATCCATGGTTCTCACTGTCTCGATTTATTTGCAGGCAGTGGTGCGATTGGATTAGAGGCGCTTTCTCGTGGCGCTAAATCCGTGGACTTCGTAGAAAAGAACGCAGCTGCCAGCAAACACTTAAACTCAAATCTCAGCCTTCTCAAAAGTGATTTAACCGTGTTTCAAGTTGACGCTCTTCGTTTTCTGGAACAGCACGGAGCCAACCAACCCTACGATATTATTTTTCTCGACCCGCCATATCGACAAGGTTTGCTGGATAAGTCCTTAGAATTGTTAATCTCCAAAGCATTAATCAATGAACACTCGTTGATTTATTTAGAACATGAATCAGAGGAAGTATTCGATTTTACTAAGTTTGACCTAGAAGAAATTAAACAAGCATCGGCAGGTCAAGTACAAAGCTACCTGTTACAAGCTATTAAATAAAAAAACGCCCCAAAGTAGGGGGGTGCCTAAGCGCTCTTAAATAGTCTTTTTATTATGTTTATGGGTCAATCAGTAGTTCGATTTATGCGATAACTCTGATCAATCACTATACGTTGCTTCAGCCCTTTTCCAACAATGGCGGGGATATTATTGTATAAACTTTTATGCATTGCCTTTATCGCGGGGCTTTCAATTGATAAGCCTAATTTTACCGCAACATACTCAGCCTCTATCGCAAACAGAATCTGTTCGAGACTGTCATTGCTCGAATCTTCCAGAGCTTTCCAGTCGCTGATAATTTTAGTCAGTGGTTTCTCAAGATCACGGTTTTTATATAAATGATCCCTTAAAATTGCTGCTTGCTGGGCAGATAATCGAATCAGTTCCTGTAGCGTTTCTACTTCGTTTTTAAGACGCTCATCCAGACTCGCCAAAAACCTCAATAACTCACCAATCGCAAAATTATTAAACGGTATTATGCTTTCACGTAAGGCTTCATTCAAAGCCATCTGTTTTTTGGATTTCGACGGATTTCTATTCGCATCTAATAACTTTCGCGACTGATCGAGACTTTTAACCATCACATCCTGCACGCTATAAATATGCGCCTGATAGTCTTTCTCTGCTTTTTTTAACTGGGATTCTATCTGCACCGCCTGCTGGGAAAACTTAGCCAAAACATCCTGGCTGTCCATCGTATTGTGCGCAATCCACGCGCGCCTCACTTCCTTGTCGGCTTCAAGATAGGCCTTATGCAGATTTTTATAGGCAACGCCCCATTGGTCTTTAACATGCCTGATAACATCCGCATGATTGGGGTGTTCCATCTCCATATTTTCTACGTTACGAATCAAACCATTCATGGAAGAAAGGTTCTTCAGTAAAGAATGTCGGGATTGGGTCAGCGGTTCATAGACACTACTAACAAAGGATTCTAATTTGATTTGATTATTTTCTTGCTGAATTTCAGCACGCCAGTTTGAAATGCCTTTAAAAATCAGCGCAAAAATGATGATACTGGGGATAAACAAAACCCCAGCCAGCGTTGACATTTTTTCCGGAGGGAGGCGTCCATCTTTTTTGATTTGACGCATCAGTAACACTAAAACGGCAAAAACCAACAGTGATAACAGCAGAAAAATAACTAAAATGAAATTAGCAAATGTCAAAAATCACACCCATATTTGTCGAATTACTAACGTGATAAATTACTAGCTGGATAAACGCCAAGAAAAATTGATCATAAGGCTATTTTTTAAATAACTCAAAGTTTATATGCGAACGGTAGGTTAGATGCTTTGTAGATAATTTTTATAGTTAAAGCATCCACTCTTTATTGATTTCTGAATCTTTTAGCGGCTTCACTTTAAATTCTCTTTCTTCTTCGCCAAGCAAGCCAACACCAAATGTCACTTCGTCGGCATCTCTGCCCTGTCCATAACGTGCCGTAATACTCGCGGCCAAATGAATATCTTCCGCAGAAATATCACTACCATCCAGTAGTGTTAACGGACCGCCATGACTTAAAGTAGAAAGATAGGTGAATTGTTTTTTATATCCCTGCAAAAAGCGCGACTCGCCTTCTTCACGCGCAATAATCATTTTAAAATTATCACGAGGACGGAAATGGCGACCGATTTTTAATAACATGACATCATCAAGTTCGTAGGTTTTACCTTCCGCACGATGGCCTAATAAATCCTTCATTTTATCGGAGTAATTAGGATCGGTAAGGAAGCAACAACCACCTGCTGGCTGTGCATATTCATCAAAATTCCATTTTTCAGCTAAGGCAATTTGAGGTTTACGATTTCGACCAGAGAAGTCGAATAGTTTTTCACGATCTACCCAGCCTTCTTTTTCTGGTTTCGTCAGTGGCAAATTTTTGGCACAAAGGGGACGCAGCAATAAATCATCCGCACCAGATTCACTCGCGATAATCGGCATGGTTTGTTTGCGCTGTGACATAGGTCGCTGCCCCATCACTTCGCCAGTCACGATAAAATCGAAGTCATTTTCGGCAATCCATTCATGGGCTTTTTTAACCATGAAGATTTTACAATCCAGACAAGGGTTAATATTAGTCCCGTAACCATGTTTAGGATTAATCACCACATCTTTGTATTCTTCAACAATATCGACGATATGCAGTTTTATACCTAATTGTTCTGCAACCCATAAGGCATTGTTTCTTTTTGGCTTCGAAGACTTCTTCTTGCGAATAGCGTGAGTATGCCCTTCCACGCAAAAGCCCGTGAAAAAGTTAACCCCTTCAACATGAATACCTTGCTCAATCATTGCTTTGGTTGCTAATAAAGAATCTAAACCACCAGAAATGAGTGATACTGCTTTGCGTTGTTCTGACATATCGATAAAAATTTAAGTGCGTTAAAAGCGGGATTATTACAGCGTTACCTCTATTTGTCACATTTACCCATTAAAAACCAAGTAATGCAGGTAAAAATACACTTCTCGCAGCAAAAATGGGGCTTTGGTTTTCACACTTTGATAACGAGTGGTCGGTGTTGCTGAAGCTTTGACAGCAACCAGACCAATATCTTCTGCCATCATCATTGCGCGTTTGCTATGCAACGGATCGCTGACGACCAAGGTACTGGTTAAGCCTTTTGTTATGACTAATTTTTGCGCCTGAAGTAGATTACCTCTGGTGGTCTGAGATTCAATTTCCGTCAAAATATCTGTTTCTGGAACACCCAGAGTCACCGCCAGATTTTTAGCAACAATAGATTCGGCATGCGTTTCGCCATCACCCAAACCACCGGTGAAAATGATTGTTTGGATATTCCCTGCTTTGTATAAATTAACCGCGTGATTAATCCGCTCTCTAAAAACTGGGGAAGGTTTATCGTCATATACCGCAGCACCAAGCACGATAGCCACATCAGCCTTGTCCGTTAATTGTCCGACAGGAAATGTAGCTATCTGATAAGCAAGAAACAGTATCCATAAAAGGAAGACGACGACTAACCACTTGCTAGCTTTGAATAGACGAGGAAAAAACATAAGCACTAGTTTATACGAATTATTTAGCCAGAGAAAAAGTGCCTCGCAAAGCATAAGTTCTTTGAGTTATATCAGGCAACAAAATAAAAAACCCTTTATAAGTAGGGGGGTGCCTTAAATAACAACTAGGCAGTTACAACTAAGCGCTATTGACAAGATACCAAAAGGTATCATATATTATAGTACCATTTGGTATCACATTGACTATATGACTGACAAGCTGCAACAATCCTTCAAAGCCCTCGCCGACCCATCCCGACGTGAGATCTTATTGCATTTGAGCAAACAGGATATGACCATCAAAGAAGTCTCTGAACACTTTGATATGACACGTGCCGCAGTAAAAAAACACTTAACGATATTGCAACAAGGCAACCTTATCTCTATTGAAAAAAGCGGCAGAGAACGCATCAATAGTTTAAAGCCTGAAGGCCTAAAAACTGTTACTAACTGGATGGCGTATTTTGATTCATTCTGGGATCAGAAACTGAATAACTTACAACAAGCAATGACAAACTACACGCAAGAGAAAGATCAAATAAAGAAATAAAGGGAGAAACAAATGAATAACAGCACGATTCACAAGACAGCCTTTTTTAACGCCCCACAAGAAACACTCTGGGCATTCCTGACCGAAGCTGACAAGCTCGGCCTTTGGTATCACCCCGCACGCCATGATCTGGAAGAAAACCAGGATTATGCCTTATATGATGCCGATGAAGATGACGGCGAAACTGCATTAATCTGGGGCAGCGTTCTCGAATGGCAACCCGTTTCAAAACTCGTCTATACCTTCAATATTTTTCCACTAGAAGGCGTTAGCACCACTGTAACCTGGCAACTGGAAGAAGCCTATGGCGGCACATTACTTACCCTCACTCATGAAGGTGTCGGTGACATTAATGAAAACCCACTAAACTTATTAATGGCACTCGACGATGGCTGGGATGAGCATCTCGGTAAACTAAGAGCACAATTGAAAAACAAAGAGCATCAGACCCCGAGTTGCTCGGATCATTAAAGGATTCGATCATGAATAAAATTAACAGTGTTTCTCGTGAAGAATGGCTAAAAGCCCGAAAAGACTTCCTGATTAAGGAAAAAGAATTCACTTACGCCCGCGAAAAGTTAAGCGAAGAGCGCCGCAATCTACCTATGGTGAAAATCGAAAAAGATTATCAATTTAACGCTGAAAGTGGCAGACAGACTTTGAGTGAGTTATTCGGCGATCACCAGCAACTCATTATTTACCATTTTATGTATGGTACTGACTGGGAACAGGGTTGCCCGAGCTGTTCTTTCTGGGCAGATAATTTCAACGGTATAGACACACATCTTGCCGCCAGAAACACATCTTTTGCAGTAACATCGAATGCGCCACTAGACGTATTACTTAAATATAAAAAACGCCTTGGCTGGAACTTCAACTGGGTATCAGCGAGTAATCTTGAATTCGGCACCGATTTTGGGGTGAGCTTCTATGATGAGGAAAATGATGGAGGTTATAACTATAGCGACTGGACACCAGAAGGAGAAATGCCGGGCATAAGTGTTTTCATTAAGCAAGACGGCGATATCTATCATAGTTATTCCACGTATGGGCGAGGACTAGACATGTTAAATGGTGCTTATCATTACCTAGATTTGACACCCATTGGGCGAAATGAAAAAGACCTTGAATATACTCAGGCGTGGGTCAAACGACATGATGAGTACTAGGAAAAACCATGAAATATAAGACACCCCCCTACTTTAGGACACTTTTTTAAAAAAGTGCCCTAAAGTAGGGGGGTGTCAAATTAATGCTAAATGATTAACTAAACCCTTTCAAAGACCGTTGCAATACCCTGTCCATGACCAATACACATTGTCGCTAAGCCAAAGGTTGCGTCTTTCTGTTGCATAATATTCATTAAGGTTGTGGAAATTCTTGAACCAGAACAACCCAATGGATGCCCGAGTGCAATTGCGCCACCGTGGAGATTCACCTTCTCGTCCATTACATCCATAATGCCTAAGTCTTTCAGGACGGGCAGTGATTGCGCGGCGAATGCTTCATTGAGTTCGAATACGTCAATATCAGCTACCGTTAAACCTGCTCTTTTCAGTGCTTTGAGCGAGGCGGGTACTGGGCCGTAACCCATAATAGCTGGATCAACACCTGCTAATCCCATTGAAACAACTCGTGCGATTGGCGTTAGCCCAGCCGCTTGTGCTGCTTCTGCCGACATAATCACCATTGCTGATGCGCCATCGGATAATGCAGAAGATGTTCCCGCCGTTACCGTTCCACCTTTGGGATTAAACACTGGGCGTAATGCAGAGAGTGTTTCTACAGTGGTTTCTGGACGAATGACTTCATCAGTATTAGCCATCATCGGGACGCCTAGCGCATCGTGGCCTGGTGTTGGGACGATCTCATTGGTGAATTTTCCATCTAGCGTTGCTTGCTGTGCGAGCCTGTGGGATCTTGCGCCAAACTCATCTTGTGCTTCGCGCGTGATGCCGTGTTGTACTGCCAGCATTTCAGCGGTCATTCCCATCATATTAGACGCCATTGCCGCATGCTTTGCAAAACCGGGATTAATATCGATACCGTGATCCATCGGTACATGCCCCATGTGTTCAACGCCGCCTATAATGTAACAATCACCCTGCCCTGACATAATGCTTTGAGCCGCTGTTTGTAATGCCTGCATCGAAGATCCACACAGGCGATTGACTGTTTGCGCCGGTACTTCATGAGGCAAACGTGTTAGTAAAGCCATTGTTCTGGCAATATTCAAACCTTGTTCCATGGTTTGATAAACACAACCCCAGATCACATCATCCACCTTTGCAGGATTAAGGTTTTCATTGCGATCGAATAAGGCTTCAACCAAATGCGCAGATAGCGTTTCGGCGCGTGTGACTTTATATATACCGTTTTTAGATTTGCCCATTGGCGTTCTAACGCAATCGACGATTACGGCATCTCTCGGATTACATTTATTACTCAAAGTACTCATGCTTCACCCCCAAAGAACTGGACATTATTTACAGCCATATCGGCCAATAGTTTTGGTACTTCGTAAGCCGCACCCAAATCAGAATATTTATTTGCCATCGCGACAAACTCTGCGGTGCCGATGGAATCGATATAGCGCAACGCACCTCCTCTAAAGGGTGGGAAGCCGATACCCCAGATCAAGCTCATGTCTGCCGCTTCTGGTGAATCAACAATCTTATCTTCAAGACAACGAACCACTTCTAAACACAATGACAGCATCATGCGTTCGGTGATTTCTTCATCGCTGAAGTCATCTGCGGCACGTTTGTTGGTGGAAGACTTTGCTACCAGCGCAATCGCCTCTTTATCCACTTTCTTTTTCGGTTTGCCGCGTTTATCTGGCTCGTATTGATAGTAACCACTGCCAGATTTTTGACCTAAGCGACCTAATTTATACATTTCTTCTGTGGCAGCTTCAAAATCGATTTTCATGCGATCGGGGAAACCTTCTGCCATTACCGCAGAACCATGACAGGCAACATCAAGCCCCACAACATCCAGCAAATACGCAGGGCCCATTGGCCAACCGAAGCGCTCCATGACTTTATCGATGTGCATAAAGTCTGCACCATCGCTAACCAGTTTTTCGAAGGCATTCAAATACGGGAATAATACGCGGTTTACCATGAAGCCCGGACAATCATTAACTACAATCGGCTTTTTACCAATCGCTAACGCATACGCAACTGTTGTAGCGATGGTTTCTTCAGAGGTTTTTTCACCACGGATGATTTCAACCAATGGCATTAATGGCACAGGGTTGAAAAAGTGCATGCCACAAACACGTTCTGGTTTTTTCGTGGCTGTTGCAAGTTCTGTAATGGAGATCGTTGAGGTGTTTGATGCGAGAACGGTATCTTCGTCTACGATATCTTCCAGCTCTGCGAGTACCATTTTCTTGATCTTTACGTTTTCGACAACGGCTTCAACGACGATATCCGTATTTGCCACATCACCATAAGTCAGCGTGGTATTGATGCGAGCTAGCGTATCTGCCATCACGTCAGTCGTCATAATGCCGCGACCCACACGTTTAGCCAGAAGCTTTTTCGCTTCTTTCATGCCTAATTCCAGGGCTTCGCTGTTGATGTCTTTCATGATAATCGGCGTGCCTTTCAGCGCACTTTGGTAAGCGATGCCGCCACCCATAACGCCTGCACCCAGAACAGCTGCGGATTCAATTTTTGCCGCTGTTTTTGTGAGTTTTCTCGCCTGGCGATTCAACGCCTGATCGTTTAAGAACAAACCAACCAGATTGGCAGCAACTTCAGTTTTGGCTGCTTTTACAAAGCCTTTAACCTCAACAACCATCGCTTCATCACGATGCATATTAGCGTGAGTTTGCATCGCATCGAGTGCAATTTTTGGTGCAGGATAATGGGGTCCTGCTTTTGCCAGAATCATGCCTCTGGCTGTTTCGAATGACATTAACTGTTCGATTTTATTCAGCTTGAGGCCATTACGCTTTTCTTCACGGCGCGCTTCGTAATCCATCGAACCGTCGATACAACGTTTCAATAAGGTCATCGCTGCATCGTATAACTGATCTGGTTCTACAACCGCATCAACCGCACCTTTTTTCAGGGCTTCTTCCGGGCGTTGTTGCTTACCCGTTGCAATCCACTCCAGTGCGTTATCCAGACCGATCAAACGTGGCAGACGGAAACTTCCACCCCATCCCGGGAATATGCCCAGACTGATTTCTGGCAGCCCAACTTTGGATTTTGTGGTGATTACGCGGTAATCGGTTGATAACGGCAGCTCGAAACCACCGCCTAATGCCACACCATTGATGGCGCAGACTGTTGGGAACGGTAAATCTTCGATCTCCGCGAATGCTTTTTGAATGTCGAGCAAGCGCTGTTCAAATTCTTCATCGGGCAGTGCGAACCAACCCAGAAATTCAAAGATATCTGCACCAACGATAAAATCACGCTTACTGCTGGTGAACAGTAACCCTTTGATCTCGGAAACTTTCTCTTTGATTGACGAAACAGCCTCAATCACCTCTGAAATAGTGGCGAGATTGAGTTTATTCACCGACGAATCTTGCAGATCGAAATTTAGCTCTGCTATACCGTCTGAATTAAGTTTGACGGTTAGGCATTTGCCTTGATACATCATGCTTGCTCCTTTTTGTTATTACTAGCATTGTTATTACTTGTATTCTTATTGATTTATTAGTCACCCCCCCTACTTACAGCCGTTTTTTTGGACAGAAGGAGCCGTGATATTGAATTTAATTACAAACTTTAGTGTAGATCATTTGAACAAATAGTTATGTAAGATAAATCAAAATTAATGTTAGGCTTTAAAACTATAAAAATAAAATTAACACATAAATTAATACATATATGACGAGGTGAGAAAATGACAGATAGCGCTTTTCAGGATGCATACCCGGAAGCACTCAGCCATTGCTATGGTTGCGGCAGTAATAACGATCACGGTTTACAACTAAAAAGTTACTGGGACGGCGATGAAACTATTGCCAGATACAATCCACGCCCTGAACACACGGCTATTCCCAATTTTGTTTATGGTGGTTTGTTGGCATCAATTATCGATTGTCATGGAACCGGCTCTGCATCGGCTGCGGCAACCAAAGAATACGGCGTAGAAGGTGAACCTGCTTTGCGTTTTGTGACGGCTAATTTGAATGTGGATTTCCTTGCACCGACACCAATGGGGGTTGAATTAGAAGCACGCGGAACTATTCGTGAACTCAAGGAAAAGAAAGTGATTGTAGATATCGTGGTTTCTGCAGATGGCAAACCTTGCGCAAAGGGATCTGTGATTGCGGTGAGAATGCCAGATTCAATGATGCCGAATGATTAGAAAAAAGCCCTCCTAAGTAGGGGGGTGTGTTTCATTCAATCTGATTAAATCCTTGTTTTGGTAGTGCAAGTCCTTGCGCTATTACAGTATACTTTCCGCCTTTAAATAATCACTACTTATAGGCGTTCGTAGAACATGTCGCAGCAAAATATACAACAGTACGACACATCAACATTCCAAGGTTTAATTTTTGCCCTACAGGATTACTGGGCAAAGCAAGGCTGTGCGATTTTACAGCCTTACGATATGCCGATGGGTGCGGGCACTGATAACCCAAATACATTCTTACGCGCGATTGGCCCAGAGCCATGGAATGCAGCGTTCGTTCAACCTTCGCGACGCCCTACTGATGGCCGATACGGTGAAAACCCAAACCGCCTGCAACGTTATTATCAGTTTCAGGTATTGATGAAGCCATCACCATTAGAGATTCAGGATTTATATCTGGGTTCCTTGAAAGCTCTAGGCTTCGATCCGCTAGAACACGATATCCGTTTCGTTGAAGATAACTGGGAATCTCCCACGCTTGGTGCATGGGGTCTCGGCTGGGAAGTTTGGCTAAATGGTATGGAGGTTACTCAGTTCACCTACTTCCAGCAACTGGGCGGCTTGGATTGTAAGCCAGTTACGGGCGAGATTGCTTACGGTTTAGAACGCCTTGCGATGTATTTGCAGGATGTTGAAGTGGTTTACGACCTGGTTTGGACGATTGATCCTTCAGGTAACAAAGTTACTTATGGCGATGTTTATCATCGTAATGAAGTTGAGCAATCAACCTACAACTTTGAAGTGGCAAATGTTGAAGAATTATTCCATCACTTTGACGCGGCAGAAAAAGAAAGTCAGGTACTTATCGAGAAAGGATTGCCATTACCGGCATACGAACAAATGCTAACGGCTTCGCACGCGTTTAATCTACTGGATTCTCGTAATGCGATTTCGGTAACAGAGCGTCAGCGTTATATGTTGCGCGTTAGATCATTATCACGTGCTATTGCAGAAGCTTATTATGCGTCTCGTGAGGCATTAGGTTTCCCTCTGGTGAAAGATAAACCTGAGTCAGATGCTGCCAAGAAGGAGGACGTATAATGTCAGATACAGCAAACGCAAACCTACTGATTGAAATCGGTACTGAAGAACTTCCTCCAAAAGCACTGAAAAAATTATCAGAAGCATTCACTTCTGGCGTGGTTGCTGGTTTAAAAGAAGCCTCTTTAGAAGCTGAGGAAGTGATTTCTTATGCTGCGCCTAGACGTCTAGCGGTATTACTCAAGAACATTCCGGTAAAACAGGAAGATCAATCGGTTGAACGCAAAGGTCCGGCGAAAAAAGCAGCATTCGATGCGGATGGCAATCCAACAAAAGCGGTTGAAGGTTTCGCACGTTCTTGTGGTGTTACTGCATTTGATCTAGAAGAAATTGAAACTCCAAAAGGTATCTGGTTAGTTTTTCGTCAAGATGTTGCGGGCAAAGCGACTAGCGAATTAGTGCCAGAAATCGTCAATAAAACACTGGCAAAACTACCAATACCAAAGCGTATGCGTTGGGGTAGTAGCGATATCGAATTTGTTCGTCCGGTACACTGGATTGTGATGATGCTCGGTAGCGATGTTATCGACGGTGAAGTGCTTGGCATTCAATCAGGCAAGCAAACCTTCGGCCATCGTTTCCATCACCCTGAAGCTATTACGATTAATTCTGCCGAAAGCTACGCGCAACAGTTACACGATGAAGGTCATGTAATTGCATCGTTCGAAGATCGTCGCGCTGAAGTGCGTAAACAAGCCGAAGAAAGTGCCCAAAAGTTGGGGGGTGTCGCGCATATTGAAGATGGATTACTCGACGAAGTCACGGCTTTGATCGAATTACCTATTGCAGTCAGCGGTAGCTTTGGTGAAGAGTTCCTGGAAGTGCCTCAGGAATGTTTGATCACCAGTATGCAAGACCATCAGAAATACTTCCCCGTGGTTGATAGCAACGGCACATTGATGCCTTACTTTATTACCACCAGTAATATCAAAAGCTCGAATCCAGCTGCGGTTAGTCAGGGAAATGAGCGTGTAATCCGCCCTCGTTTTGCGGATGCTAAATTCTTCTGGGATCAGGACTTAAAAGTAAAACTTGAATCACGCAGAGATGCGACCAAGAAAATCGTGTTCCAGCAAAAACTGGGAACGCTCTATGAAAAAACTGATCGTGTCTCTAAACTTGCGGGTTATATTGCCGGAGAAATTGGTGCAGATCAGCAATTAGCTATGCGCGCCGCTGAATTATCTAAATGTGACCTACTCAGCAATATGGTTCAGGAATTCGCTGAACTTCAAGGCATTATGGGCAGCTACTATGCGAAGCACGATGGTGAAGATGCTGGCGTTGCTGCGGCAATGCAAGAGCAATATCAACCCGGTTTTGCGGGAGATGTGATTCCGGCAGGCGAAGTCGGCAAAGTGCTGTCACTGGCCGATAGAACGGATACATTGATGGGTATATTCGCTATCGACATGAAGCCAACGGGCAGTAAAGATCCGTTCTCTTTGCGTCGTGCGGCTCTGGGTTTACTTAGAATCATTATCGAAGGTGATCTAAATCTAGACCTGAAATCGATGTTGACTGAAGCGGCTAAAGGCCTGTCGGATAAAGTCGATGCAACACCAGCAATTGACGATACCTTTGCCTTCATCATGGAGCGTCTAAAAGCGTATTATCAGGATCAGGGTATTAGCGCCGATACAGTAAACGCGGTTGCCAGCTTGAGCCCAAGTCATCCATTAGATTTTGATCAACGTGTTAAAGCGGTTGCCGAGTTCGCAAAAATGCCAGAATCAGAATCGTTAGCTGCAGCAAACAAACGTATCAGCAACATCTTGAAGAAAGTTGAAACTGAGATACCTGCTGAGGTCGACCAGTCATTACTCAACGAGCCACAAGAAAAAGCGTTGTTTGATGCAATTAGCGCACAGCAAATGATCGTACAGCCATTATTTGCCAATGGTGATTACTCAGAAGCACTGTCATCGCTTGCAGTATTGCGCGAAGACGTCGATAACTTCTTCGACAACATTATGGTTATGGATGATAACGAAGCGCTAAAGAACAATCGATTAGCGTTGTTATCACAATTACGTAATTTGTTTTTAGACGTTGCCGATCTGTCTAGACTTTAATTAGAGAAGAAATTTCTAACGCTGTTTTGAAGAATCTACATAAGTCATAATCATTACTTATGTAGATTCTGATTTATTCGGTCGATGATTTTTGACCGTTCATTTCAAATCGACACTTTATAGCCTAGATCGCACGCACTATCTTTTTGGTGTTGGCAAATTTCTGATTGAGTTGCTATTATCCTTCCAAGTTAAGATAATAATTAAAAATAAGACAGATACTCTACACCTCAGGATTACCTTGCTAAGTTAACTGAACTAGCGTCTTATAAATTAATTAAGTTTTTTTAAATATCTTACTGAAATGTTTGTCAGGTTTTGTACGTTTGGGGAAATGTATTTTGACTGGATGAACGCTTATGCAGAAAAACGCATAGGCCAAATAAAGTTGTACCCCTCTGCCGGGGAAAGCAGAGAGGTACGGGGTAGAGACTGGTAGTTATTTTATTTTTATTTATTAACTAAACTACTCTTCGCCTCAGGGGCTTGCTAAAAAATTCCATTCGAGCTTTATTAAGCTTCTTTGTCTTCTGTTTGAATTATTATTAATCCATTTTGTTATGCCTAATATAATGCAAACACGATGCCAACTTTCCCAAAAAACACCTAAGACATTGTTTTAAATGAATATAATAAATTCTATTTTGTGCGCAAAATTAAATTTTAGGTGCCAAAACACTGTCACTTGCTGACAATTTAACGGCATAAATGTCACTAATGTCAGGTTTAAACGTGTCATTTAATTTAGATGACACAATTAAATAATATCGATTTGCAATTCACCCTAAACTGATTTAAAACGCAGTTGTCTAAACGAGAAACAGAGGGCTAAAAATATGAAGAAATTATTAGTAGTGACGCTTATCACAGCATTTGGTTTATTTACCTTAAATGGCTGCAGCACCATTGCCGGAGCTGGCAAAGATATTCAGGATGTGGGCGGAGCAATCACAGATAAAGCTGAGAGAGCGAAGAAGAAAGAATAAGGTTTATCTCACGCATAAAAAAAGCCCTTCAATAGAGGGCTTTTTTTATGCGTGTAAATTGCATTTACACGATTTAATCGGGTAGCTAGTTATCACATCGTTAATGCATAACGCGCGATTCTGCGGTGTAAAATGGCACAATGTTCTCAACCATAAACTGACTGATATCCGGATCGTCCTGGTCTACCACATAGAAGTCGACCGTCTCATACATCATGTCATCTTCGAGTAATGAGATCTTTTGAATCGCGGTATCGATAATTTTCTCGAATTTACCCTTACCTTGAATACCCACCATCAAATGCTCTTTGTCATCATCTGCTGGTATTTGAATGGTGCCTAAATATGCGGCTTCAACTTCTTTTTGACGTGAGAAGTATTCTGTCAAAACTCCGGTGAAAGTTTCAGAGACATTCTCCGGCATACCAAGAAGTACTTCGGTATGTTCATCCAGTGTGAGTTCGTTATTTTCCATTAAATCGGTATCCAGCAGGATAGCAATATCTTCCGGGTCAAACTCCATACCAAATTCAGAATTCGGGTTTAATACCAAAGGCGCGCCCATGGTTAGTTGAAACAAATCAACCGTGGTTAACTCAAGATAAGGCTCATCGCTAGCAATTGCCTGTTGTAGCATCTGTAACGAAGTAAAGAAGGGTACGACTGGGCTTTGGTCGGTCTCGCGTTCCCAGTGCTGAATAATAACGGCTTGTTCTTCTTCTAAAGTGAAGTTACCCGTATCTTCCTCTTCTGGTTTACCCAAAACGAATATTTTAGATTCCATTAATGCTTCATAAAATGCGGGAGCTTCATTGTGATCTGCAGCTGCTTTATGGAGTGCTTTTTCAAGATCGTTTGTTGGAAGTAACATCTATTTTCTCTTTTATTAGTCGTGTTTCAGTCAAAATTATACAGTTAAATAGCAAGAGTCAACCGATTCAAGATAAATGCTCAGAGCAATCTGATCATAGTCATGAGCGGCCTATTAATTGCATGCAAAGCTTATTCTGTAGGGCTTTTTGAGAACTCTGCTTATTTATTATACACCCCCCTACTTAGAGGCACTTTTTTTAATCACAGTAACGGAAAGTAAATTTTTTAAATGATCAGACTTTTACTATCTATCTCTTTTTAGCAATTGATCATAAATGCTTTAATTTTTACCTTTTGATATGATCTAGTTTTAAAGCGCTATGGATCAATGCATGACTTATCAAACCGGTATTATCGATGAAATTCCCTTACTTGCCCGTTATCAATACTATCGTTTGAAACCAGGCGCAAACGCCAAAGCGGTTTTGCAGGAACTTGCCGATATAGCGGTAGAAAAGAATATTGTCGTTGGTTTAGGCCAGTCATTAATTTTGGCGATGGATGCTGAAGTCCCTAATATGAGAAAAATGCCTGAGTTTAGTGGCAAGGGCATCGAAATCCCAACCACGCCTCACGCACTATGGTGCTGGATTCGTGGAGAAGACCGTGGAGATCTATTACACAAGGCACGCTTGATAAGAAACACGCTTGCACCTGCTTTTGTACTCGATAAAGTGACCGATGCATTCCGCTACGATAAATTCCGTGATTTATCAGGCTATGAAGATGGCACAGAAAACCCGACCGGTGATGATGCGCTGGAAGCGGCTATCAGCCAATCTTCTGAAAAAGGACTAAATGGCTCTAGCTTCGTTGCTGTTCAGCAGTGGACACATGATCTAGACACATTCCAGTCGATGTCTCGCCAGCAACAGAATCATACTTTTGGTAGAGATCAGGTAAGCAACGAAGAACTCGATGATGCCCCAGAATCAGCGCATGTAAAACGCACCGCACAGGAAGATTTCGAGCCAGAAGCATTTGTCATCAGACGTTCTATGCCGTGGGCAAATGAAACCGAGGAAGGCTTGGTATTTGTTGCCTTCGGAAAATCATTCGATGCGTTTGAAGCCCTGATGCACCGCATGATTGGTAATGACGACGGCATTATCGATGGCTTATTCAGTTTTACCCGACCCACCACAGGCAGCTACTTTTGGTGCCCACCCATCACGGATGGAAAACTTGATTTAAGCGCCGTGTTAATCAAGTAAACGAAACAAGTAAAAAAAACTCTCTGAAGCCTCAGTTAAGCAATGCTAACTGAGGCTTTATCCAACGGAATTACTCGTCAGAACTAACTAAGATAATGTCCAGTCTGGTCTTATCGCATGGCAAGTGTAGCCAGTAGGATAACGTTCCAGGTAGTCCTGATGTTCTGGCTCAGCCTCCCAGAAATCGCCTGCAGGCCTAAGCTCGGTCACTACTTTCCCCGGCCACTTACCTGATTTATTCACATCTTCGATGGTCTGCTCTGCCACTGCTTTTTGTTCATCGCTGGTGTAGTAAATACCCGAACGATACGACGTGCCGCGATCATTACCCTGTTGATTCAAAGTAGATGGATCGTGAATCTGAAAGAAGAATTCCAACAATGTGCGATAACTCACCACTTCGGGATCAAATTCAATTTCAATGCCTTCTGCATGCGTTCCATGATTGCGGTAAGTCGCGTTCTCTACATCACCACCGGTATAACCAACGCGTGTAGCGATAACGCCTGGACGTTTACGGATAAGGTCCTGCATTCCCCAAAAACATCCGCCTGCTAGTATTGCTAATTCTGTACTCATGGTTCACTCCTGTTATTTCTAATATGTATTTCCAAGAACCAATTCTAAGAAATAATAGTATGCTTAAGTCACCCCCCTACTTATAGGCTGTTTTTTCTATATCAATGACGCTGGGGGTTATTGATAATTACAAACACAATATATCCAATTGACTCATTGAAGCGTAATACAGTTGATACGCAGCTCGCTTACAAAACGGATGAAATAAATTTGATAAACAATAGTGCTAATATAAAACACCTCTGTAAAACGTTAAATACATTTACACTAAGCCTTACTTAACGGTATACGGCGCTTTACTGTAATACGATATTTAACTCATTCTGGATATATAACGATGAAAAAAACAACCATTAAGCACAGCGTAGCAGATGCTGCAGACCTCGTAGTAAACTCCTTAAAAGAAAAAGGTTTTACCATTTTTGCGGATATTGACCATCAAGCGAATGCAAAATCTGTTGATCTTGAAATGCCTGCATCACGCGCTATTATTTTCGGTAACCCACTGTCTGGCACAAAGTTGATGCAGACCGATATTATGATGAGTCTGGATTTACCTTTACGTCTGGCAATCATCGAGAACGAGGGTGAAACACAACTGATTCATCAAACGCTGGATGATTATACGCCGAATTATCAAGTCAAAGATCATCCGGTTCTGATTAAAATTAAAGGCTTATTCGCCACGCTAGCCGCCGAATTAAATGTGTAAGCATCATTTCTAGGCGCTATTAATGTGGTTAACATTAGTAGTAAACATAATCAGCTAACTTTTATGGCAATCGATAAAGCGAAACAAATTCCGGATACGAAAATAGCGCTTGAGCAAAAACTGCAAGAGCAACAGGCGATTCTACAAACTGCACAAGCGGATGCGGAATTTATACGTCGTCCACATTGTAGAGATGCAGGCGAAATTGCCGAAGAAAGAGATCGTGCGGTGATTATTGATAACACCTTGCAACAAGCCCAGCAAAGTATCCGCCAGATTAAGATTGCTCTGGGTAAAATCGCAACCGATGAATATGGTTATTGCGATCGTTGCGGTGATGAGATTTCCCCGCAACGATTAAGTATTACCCCCGAAGTGGCGTTTTGTCTGAATTGTCAGGAAAAAATCGATAACCGATCTATCTAAAATCAAACAAAGCCACCCCCCTACTTTGAGGCATTTTTTTACTAACTAAGGTGTTGATATAGCATGAACAAATACTTTTTCATTTTATTATTGATCACCATTAGCATGCCTTCTGCTGCTTACGATAAAAGTAAACTCACAAAGAAATGGCAGCACACACCGTATGATTTATATCTGAGTGCAAAAGAAGCTTATGAGATGAAAACCAGTAATCCTGAAACGGTATTGTTGCTGGATGTCAGAAATGAAGCAGAAATTCACTACACCGGAATCCCCGATACCGTTGATGCCAACATTCCCTATCGCTTCGATTCCAATGAATGGAAGATGAAGAAAAAAGGTAAATTTGGCACCTTTAAAATGCCTAAAAACAAACACTTTATTGCCGCCATTAAAAATGTATTAAAGGCGAAAAACATGAGCACCGATAATCCTGTGATTATTATGTGTGCAACCGGTAATCGTGCCCCCTTTGCAGTGAAAGCATTGCATGAAGCTGGCTTCAAAAAAGTCTATTCTCAGGTTGAAGGCTTTGAAGGTATTAGAGCAAAAGAGGGAAAAGATAAAGGAAAACGCACCGTCAGCGGCTGGAAAGTCAGCGGATTACCCTGGTCTTATGATCTTGTACCCGAGAAAATGTATTTCAATTTTGCGCCCAAGCAAAGTAAATAAAAAAATCCTCTTTAATTGCTTTTCATATTAACGATTTGAATCTTAGAAATGCGAAGTTAACCTAAACGGGTATACCCTATCTGCTGAATGCTGCGGCTATTTAATGCCAAACCTACCTAACGCTGCACCTATCCAATTAGGATATTTAAATTCTACAGCAAACCTCATAACATGAATCTCCCCCCTTTATCTCAGTCATTTGATGATAAATATCACCTTTTAGGGTTTAAGCACCCCCTTCAAATTTAAAAGTAAGTAAGATAATTAATGACATAGAAATAATTATTGAGCATTCGAATATGACAAAACTAAAACACTTCTGGTTTCTGGGCATTATGATGATGCTATTCAGCTTTAATATTAACTCGGTATCTGCGACAGAGAATCTTAAAGATGCTAATTCTGGTTTGGCCGATGCCGTTTCCTTGCAACAAGAACGCGTGCAAAGCCCGGGTAGTGATTTGTGGCGAAATGTGCGTCAAAGAGATGCAACCATCTCAGGTAGAACACAAGTCAAAGGCCTGAAATCAGGGACGCTGATTGATACCAAAAACAACCAATGGCGCAAGGTACGTAGAGAACTACTATTACCTTATGGAGGCTATTTTCTGATGGGTGCTTTGGGAATAATTGCTCTTTTATTTCTTTTTATAAAGCGTCAGAGAATACCCAATGGAAAGAGTGGTCAAACGGTCACCCGAATGTCTACCATGCAAATGATCACCCATTGGTTTCTGGTCGTCATCGTGGGTTTCATGTCGATTACCGGCTTACTGTTATTGTTTGGGCGCTTCGTCATTATCCCTTTAATGGGTGCCAGTGCCTTTTCCCCCATTGCCTCAGCAAGTAAGGAAGGCCATAACCTGATGGGTCCATTGCTGGTAGTTGCACTGTTAATGATGTTGATTTATTACGTGCGACATAATTTTCCTGCAAAAGGAGACCTCAAGTGGCTGTTAACAGTCGGAGGCTTGTTTAGCAAAAAGCATTTAGAGGTTGGCTACTTTAATGCCGGCGAAAAAATATTGTATTGGGCGACTATCGTGCTTTGTACGGTGTTATCCATTACCGGCTTATTGCTACTTTTCCCTTATTACGAACCCACTATTGACCGCACGCAACTTGCCTTATTGATTCATGCGATTGCCGCACTGGCACTGATTGCGATGGTCTTCGGTCATATCTGGATGGTGTATACCGTTGAAGGCACATTCGATGCGATGGATACGGGCGAGGTCGACGAAAACTGGGCTAAGTCACATCATTCACGCTGGTACAAAGAAAAAACCCAGACAAACGAAGATGATGAGGGTGAATTGAGCGCCTCAAGCGAAGGCACAATAAGCAAAGACCCGTCCAGTGAAAAAGAACAAGGAGCATACTCATGATAGACAGCTTTATTGATGGGCCTTTATGGTACTTCTCGTTATTCATTTTCTTTGCTGGTGTTATTTTACGCTTGGGTAGCATCATATTCAGCAAACACAAAGTCGACTTATCCGTGGCTAAAGGACCTGAAACCCCTGGCGCGTTGCGAACCCTTTTCAGCCGCTTTATTCCTGACAAGGGTTTGTTTAAACACATAAAGTTTCAGGTGATTGCGGGGTATGTGTTCCACTTAGGCTTGTTTGCAGTCATATTTTTTGCTGCACCCCATATCAAATTTTTAGACAAACACTTTCTTGGATTTTCCTGGCCTGCACTGCCGCACTGGGGATTTCTGGTTGCTGCTCAACTCGCTTTCTTAGGCTTAATTTTATTATGGCTTCACCGCATAATGAGCCCAGTTAGCCGCCTTTTATCAACAAAAGGGGATCACATCTCATCTATTCTGACCTTTGTTGTGTTACTCACAGGTTGCTTGGCATTACTGGAATCGTTTAGCTCTTTACGATTACTGCACCGATTTAGCGTTGAATTATTTCTGATTTATTTTCCGTTTAGCAGCTTGATGCATGCGTTCACTTTTGTACCGAGTCGTATCTTTACTGGTGCATGGTTTGGACGTCGTGGAATTAAATCCTAGTGTCAGGTAAACAGGAGAACATTATGAGCGAAACAATGAGCGAAAGACTAGAAAAAGGAATAACAGCATTACGTGGACAAATGGATTCTAAAGTAGAAACCTATTTTTCCAGTTGTGTGAATTGTGGCATCTGCGCAGAATCCTGCCTGTTTTATACCGAGACCAAAGATCCTCGTTATACGCCTATTTATAAAACCGAACCTCTGCGCAAACTGTGGAAGCAGGAGTATTCCTTCTGGGGCAAATTCGCAAGTAAACTGGGATTATCGAAACCACTTACAGAAGCTGATTTTGCCGACTGGGAAGAGTTAGTCTACGACGGCTGTTCCATGTGTGGGCGCTGTAGCATGGTGTGCCCAATGGGCATCGATGTGGCGGATATTATTGCCAGAGTCAAACAAGGCTTGTCAGCAGCTGGTTATACGCCAGAAGGTCTGGTTGGCGCGGCCCAGAGAACGCTCGAATTTGGTAGCCCAATGGGTAATATTTTGCCCGCACTTCAAGCACATATTAAACATATCGAGGCAGATACCGGCCTAACTGTGCCATTTGATGTGCAAGATGCAGATTATATGGTCACGATTTCTGCCAATGAGGTCGTTACCTTTCCCGAGTATATTGCTTCACTAACGCGTATTTTCCATCATGCTGGTGTGAACTGGACGATTTCAACTGAAGCCTTTGAAGCCACTAACTCTGGTTTGCAGATGGGTAACAATACGATTGCCACAGAATTAGTCGGCAGGATTGTGACAGCCGCAGAAAAGCTCAACGTAAAATACGTAGTAAGTCCCGAGTGCGGTCACGCTTACGCCGCAATTCGCTGGAATGGCCCGAACTATCTGGGTAAAAAGTTTAGCTTTGGCGTGGTGCATATTCTTGAATTACTCGATGAGCTTTACCGCAGTGGTCGCATCAAAACCTCTGGAATGGAAACCTCGAGAATGACTTTCCACGACCCTTGCCAAATTGTTCGTCGTGGCGGTGTTGAAGCGCAACCGCGAGAACTGCTTGCGAGCGTTGCGTCTGACATTACCGAAATGAAAGATCATGGACGTATGAATTGGTGCTGCGGAGGCGGTGGCGGTGTCAGCGCGAATGAGCGTGCCGAAGAACTTAGACTTAAGGTTTTCAATCGCAAGAAATCACAGCTAGAAGAAATAAAAGTAGAGACCATGGTTACTGCGTGTTCGAATTGCCGAACAGTGCTGGAGGATGGTCTTGATGAAAACGAAATGGATATGGAAGTATTGGGTTTGACTGAGTTAATTGCAGAGCATTTAGTCGAAGACGAAGCAGCACTTAAAGCTTCTTAGCTTCGCGAGTTAATACAATCATAGCAATCAGAACTCATTAGCCACCCCCCTACTTTGGGGCACTTTTTTCTATTTATTTTCGACAGATGATTGTTCAGACAAAGCGCAGATAATAAAAAGGCGGATCAAATGATCCGCCTTTTTATTAGGGTTAAAACGATTAGATTACTGCTTATTCCGCATACTTTCTTTTCTTGCCGTGTCTAGATTTACGGTTTTCATGCATCGCTTTTTTCGCAGCTTGCTGTTCTGGAGTTAGAATTCTAGCCATTTGCTTACGTTTATTTGCTTGTGCAATGGTAGTTTGTCGAACGATTGCAGACTCTCTGTTTGCAATGTCTTCAACCTTTGCATCAAAATCAGAAGCCGATGGATCAAGATTCATCATCTCAGTGCGTAATGCGCGCTTTTCATCTCTGAGCGGCTTCATCACATTTCTGTGGTTTTGCATCAGTTCCTGAACTTTAGTCTTCTGCTCATCAGTTAAGCCTAATTTCGTAGACATGCGGTCAAAACGCTTCTGCATAAATTCTGATTTATCCATGCCTTTCTTGCCGTGTTTTCCACCTTTATTGCACATGGAATCAGCACTCGCCATAGTACCCATCGCTAAAGCACCAGCAACCATAGAGCTTAAGAATAGTCTTTTTGTCATTTTATTTTTCATGATTTTCTCCATTTTAATAACGCTGAGCTTTTTAATATTCATCTGCTACTTAAGAGAGCACCAGTGAGTAAATTATTTGCCAGCTTGTATTTTTCATTCATTGTTTCGATGAATTAATTATGAGCTTAAACGGTGTAAATAAGGGTTTACTCTATGTAAATTTGTGTAAATTAATTTTATTCTTATTGCTGGTCTTTACTTTTTAATTCACTTTTTTCGTTATTTTATTACTTTAGCGATTAATAGCTGGTGAACCGTTTATTAATCTCTAGATCAAATTCAATTATTCTTCTACAGGTAAAATAATATCAATGCACAATCCGCCTTGATCTCTATTTCTGGCAACAATTTCACCCTGATGGAAAACGATTGAACGCTGCGCTATCGCCAAACCTAGGCCATAGCCACCGCTATCTCTATCTCTGGCTTCTGAAAGCCTGACAAAAGGTTCGAACAAGCGTTTCAGTTTATCTTCTGGAACACCAGGGCCACGATCGCAAATAGAAATCTGAATATGTGATTTATCCTTAATGGTAATCGCTACTGTAACTTCTGTGCCTTCTTTGGTATATCGAATCGCATTTCGAATAATATTTTCTAAGGCGCGATGTAACAGTTCGACATTGGCGTTTAATGTCCATGATTGCGAATGCTGTAAAATGACTTTTTTATTTTTGCTGCTCGCTTCAAAATCACAATCTGCAATAATTGCCTCTAACAATTCTGCAATATCGATAAAATCATCTTTTGGATAAAGCGCACCAGCATCTAATCTTGAAAGCGTTAGTGATAAACCAACGAGCTCATTAAGACGTTCTGTTTCGTACTCGATTCTTTGCATTTCGGTGTCTACTTCAGCACCCGTTTTCTTCCGGGCCAAAGCGATTGCCACATGCATGCGTGCCAAAGGTGAGCGCAACTCGTGAGAAATATCACTCAACAATTGTTTTTGATTGGTGATCAGGCCCTGCAGCTGGGTTGCCATTTGATCAAAGTCTCTGCCAAGATCAGCAATTTCATCTCGACGACCACCCATTTCTTTTGCGACTCGGGTATCTAACTTGCCTTGCGAGAATTCTTTTGCAGCAGATTGCAGTTTCTTAATCGGTTTCGTTAAGTACCAGGCCAACCAAAAACATACTAGACTACTTAATAAAATGGCGATGGCAAACCACAGGAAGAACACTCCCTCCGAACCTCGGAAAGGTCGATACATTTGCGAAACAGTGCTTATGTTTTTTGCTCTTTTGGGTGCTGCGGTGAATATTCTGTAGGTGACGCCATCTATTGACTCAACAGACTCAAACTCATTTAAATCGGGTGCATCTACTGAAAATGGGCGGCCTAAAACATCATTGCCAAAACCATCGACAACAAAAAAGTCCAGGCGGCGCGAAGTGAGTTTTTTATTTTCGAGAAATTCTATCGCCGCTTCTTCACCACCGTAATACAGAATCTGTCTCAACGACTCAACACGGTTATCAATAAAACGGGAACGATATTCCTGTTGCGTATTATCATCAGAATTCTTGATGTAAATGGCGGTGCCCCACGAAGCACCTACACCTATCAAAATAAGTGTGATCCAAAACCACAAAAAGATTTTCCAGAATAAACGACCCATTACTGGCTTACGATTGAACCGTTAATTGATATCCAATGCCGCGAACGGTTTGAATCAAATCCTGATTTTCATCACCCAATTTCTGGCGTAATTTACTCATGTGCATATCGATACTACGATCGTAAGCAGTCAGTTTTTTGCCTAAGGCTTGCTCTGAAAGTGTTTCTTTATCAACTACTTGACCGACTTGACGAGCCAGTGCTTCTAGTAAGTTATATTCACTGCTGGTTAGCGGTAAAGGCTCTGATTTGTAATACGCTTTGCGCGATTTTGGCTGTACTTCCAAATCACCTGTTTTGATTTCTTCTTGTACTTCAGGCGCAAATTGCGTTCTTCGTAAAACAGCTTTTAATCGGGCGACAAGTTCTCTTGGGTTACACGGCTTGGGTAAATAATCATCGGCACCCATTTCAAGACCGACGATTCTATCGATGTCTTCGCCCTTTGCGGTTAACATTATTACCGGTGTTGACTGGCTTTGACGTAATTCACGCAATACTGAAAATCCATCCATTTCAGGCATCATCACATCTAACACAATAGCATCATAATTTTTGCTACGCGCTTGATTCAAACCCGCTAAACCATCATTAGCCTGATCGACATTAAACGATTCAGAAGTAAGGTATTCACCTAACATACTCGTTAGTTCTGTATCGTCATCTACAAGTAATATATCAGCCATAATTATTATCTAATTTTAATAAGAAGTTGTATTTTGCCATAGCTTGCTGCTTTTGCTGTTTCTTTTACACAAAATTACAACGAATTACATATTTAGTCGTTATAGCAGTGAGTAATCCAGATATAGCAATGTACATCGACGATTTCTGACGAAATCTGCGATGGGTTTACTTATTCTTGAGTAGACTAAAAGTCACCCCCCTACTTTGGGGCACTTTTTTCTATTAATCTAACTCAGGCGATTCTACTGTGCCCCAAATGGCGTATACAGGATCTGAGGTTTTTATCTCGTCAAAATACTGATCATCCGCTGGCCTTGGCATGCCACGTTTAGAATAGGTATTTAAGTCGCTAAATAATCCTGAGTCTCTAAAGTATTCCAGTACCAGTTGCATTCTTTCGAATGGGTGAAGTTGTGACCACAGCGTGATTGCTTTGCTGGGAAAACAGCGCTCGGAAAATGTCACCACAAACTTTCCACCGGGTTTAATTACCCGCGCTACTTCTGTCATGATTTTTAATGGATAGGTTAAGTACTCTATTGACGCCGTACAGATTGCCGCATCGAACTGGCCATCGGCATAAGGCAAAATCTGCTGAAGGTTTAGATCCTGAACAGTGAAATCATTCAGTCGTTTATTTGCTTTCAACTCTTCCTGATTCATCCCCAAACCCGTGACGTGAGTCAATGATAATTCATCACTAAGGGGAGAGCTCCAACTGCTCATTAAATCGAGCACTCTGGAATGCTTGTTGAGTAAAGTATTGTGCAGCTGAGTAATTTCAGCAATGGCTGTAGCATCCAGATGATGATCCATGCGTGGCTCTTTATAAAACGCTGCATCATCCGTTTCATCTAAGCGTTTAAACGGATATTCATCAAAGTAGGAAGGCTCGCCATACTCAAAAGGTACTTGCATGCCGGGACCTCTGTTACAGACCAGTTTGCCGATATGTTTTTTTCTTTTTATTTCCTGATCAGCGGCCGTTACCGATGATGTTTCAGGCTCAAGCCATTCGACGATAGTAGCGGATAAGGTTAAAAAGTATTTCGCTAAGGGATGATTGTAATCACCCGTCATATTCTCGCCTTCCATAGACATTATACGGAAGGGGTTTAAATCTCTTGGGTCAGTACCGAGTCCTTTGCAAGCTACCGCACTTGGGAAATAGCGGTATAACTTGGGCACAATATTCTGACCACGAAAGGTCGAGTCAAAATCCTTAACGTTAAAGGTTTTAACTTTGTCAGGGTCGAATCCAGTGCTTAGCAAGCCATTAGCCGGAAAGGTTTCCGTATTGCTCTCGCCTACTGCTAATGCTTTCAGTTTATCAGCGAAACCTTCAGGAAAAACATCCTTGGTTAAATCGATATCTTCCGCATGAAAGACATCACAATGCTGGGCTGTGGCGCTGACCCAACTCAATGAGAAATCTATTTTTGCCCGGGTATTTTTTATCATTTGAAATGGTCTTTGAAATTACTGGGAAGTGCTTTTAGCCTGAAATTACTGATGCTGCCAACACAATCAATACAATCAATACAACCGATACTAGGTTTTATCGGTATTGAGGTATTTTTTCGGCACCTGGTAAACCAGGTTGTGTACCTGATAATCAGTTAGTTGACTGCGGTGTTGTTTTTTTCGATCGTCAAAATAGCATTGTAAGGTTTGGGTGATGACGTTAAATGCCATCTCTGACCATGGAATATCTTCTTCATCAAACAACTGCGTCTCAAGGCTTTCGATACCGGGTGAAAAGCTATTACCCACGATATCACCCTTGAAAATCATATACACCTGATTGATTTGGGGCATGCTCATCACTGAATATAGTTTGAGGTTATCAAGCTCTACGTTTGCTTCTTCCTGCGATTCTCTTAGGGCTGCTGCTTCTACCGTTTCACCGTTTTCCATAAAGCCTGCAGGTAACGTCCATAAGCCATAACGAGGCTCAATCGCACGCTTGCACAGCAATACTTTTTCTCTGCCATCATCGCCCATGATTAAGGGCAGAGTGCCAGCAACAATATTGGGATTTTGATAGTGAATTGTCTCGCAGGAAACGCAGACATAGCGCAGGCGATTATCATTTTCAGGAATTGCCTGGTCTACTTTTTCACCACATTGATTGCAGTACTTCATCCGCCAATTAGCCTCAAAGAAATGTTACAACAGGATAACGAGACACAACGTGATATTGCAAATACCCCTGTTAACTCTTTACTGTTTTTTTGATTGTAGCACAGCGAATTGAGCTTCTTATCTTTGACGTTATTCTTAGTAGTAGAATCACTCGCAAACACTAAAAAATAACGACCAAAGCCACCCCCCTACTTTGGGGCGTTTTTTTATTGGTTAGGTGTTGAACTCGCTACGTTATTGTTCGTTGCAGGTTTTACCGCTGAGTTTTTCTTGAATAACTTAGAGAAACGAAGAACGGTGAAGGTCACAGACTGACTCTTTAACACTTTGCCCGACTCGTTGATTATGTTGACGTTAATGGTGTGATCACCACGTGCCAGATTAGTGAAATTATTCGTACGAGAACTACCTTTCGCGACTTCTTTGCCATCGATAGAGAACGTGATCGCATGACCCGGCTTTAGTTTTGGCTTAAGGCTAATTATCGCAGAGACATCACCATCATTTGCACGAATAGGTTGATTCGCCTTTGGCGCGATAAAGGATAAGGTTGTGTAAGCGCCAGCGGTTGCCTTCGCTTTTTCTTCTTGTTGATAAGGATCAGATTCTTTCGGAAAATTCACAGGCTTCCACTGCTCACCGTAATTCTCTATCACCGTAAGTTTTGGCATATTCATACGTTCCGCTTTTGCATTCGCGGGAGGTTGGTCACCATATTGAGTATTACCGTGTGCATCTTTCCACTTATAAAAACCTTCTGCCATTGCCGCAGTTGCGAAAGTGCATGAAAGAATAAGTAACCAATGTGTTATGGTTTTCATCTGATTTACCTTGAAAAACATGAATATGGCATGATTATAACAAAATAGAGCGCCGTGCTAGATAAATTCCGATAACCGCGACATTATCAATGCATTATAGCCACTTAAACGCCCTATTAGACGTATAGCTTACACACATAGCCTGTTAGAAATAAATATACCAAAGGAACAACAATGAGTAATGATTTACTACCGCAAACCCCAGAAGAACGTAAATGGGCTAGCGCTATGCATGCGGCAGCTTTAATCGGATTATTATTAGCCCCCGGATTAGTACTCGGCCCTTTAATTGTGTGGTTTCTTAAAAGAGGGGACAGCCCGTATCTTAACGAACAAGGCAAAAAAGCGATTAATTTTCAGCTGACTATATTACTTATTGTGTTTGTCTTCGCATTATTGTCGGTGATTATTAAACCACTGCTCGCGATCGCTTTTATGACTGGCATTGGTGGCATTATTTTTGCGGGAATGGCAGCATTTTCTGTGTATAAAATTGGAGATTTCCAGTATCCATTTTCCCTTTCAATCATAAAATAAGTCCTACAGATTGAGGAAGCACCAACATGAGTGAGATTACCTTTGCAACCGAAGAAAAAACTGAAATCGTTCACAAGGTGCAAAAATACTTTAGCGATGAGCTCGATCAAGACATCGGCAGTTTTGATGCTGAATTCTTAATTGATTTTTTCGCCAAAGAAATCGGTGCACACTTTTACAACCGTGGTTTATTAGATGCGCAACAACTGATGACAGAGAGAATGGATGAGACTGGGTATTCGATTCAAGAGTTAGAAAAACCAATAAGCCGTTGATAACTGCTATGCTAAACAATAAATAACTCAAACAATGAATAACGCCACCAATACGTCCGTTTAAAACCCAAGGAACCACTATGAATCTAAGCTTTAACTTAGAAGATGCCAGTCAGGTTGCGATTGGATCGTTTGCTTTAGCCGTTCCCATTTCATTCTCGGAAGAAGCGTGGAGAATCGGAGAAAAGCTGCCCTTATCAAATCTGTTTCTGGTCTTCATCTTATCTGTGACTTTTCTTAGCTTTTTCGCTTATGGTAGCGTGTTCCAGTCAAACATCAAATATAGAGTTCCCGTATTTGTGGTACGCATTATTATTGCCTATTTGATTGCTGCATTTGTTGTCGCGCTGGTGCTGTCTTCGCTGGATAAATTCCCATTACTGACGGAGCCAGATATCGCATTAAGACGGCTTATTGTGATTACAATGCCTGCTTCCATGGGCGCTATTATTGTGGATAGCTTCGATAAAGAGTAAGTTTTCAATAAATTGAAACAATCTTTAAAAAAGTGCCCGTAAGTAGGGGGGTGGCTTAATAAATTTACTACTGATGCTTAAAATTCTTCCCCATTAGATTTGTTTTAAAAATGCCAATTGAATGACATAGTTACGCTTGGTCACTCTCTACTGTTACGCACTAGTCTCGATTTATTATGGCAATCATCGAAAAATTATTTTGCTGAATTTGCATAAACTTCCTAAAATATACTCGTAGATAATAAAAATACAGTAAATATTATGGCAATAGAAACAGATGAAATAAAAAATCTCGATAGAATCGATCGCCGCATTCTGCAAGAAATGCAAAACAATGGGCGAATTTCGTATGTTGATTTAGGGAAGTTAGTAGGCTTAAGTACGTCACCTTGCCTGGAACGCGTTAGACGATTGGAAAAGCAAGGCTATATCAAAAGTTACACCGCAAACCTGAATGCCGATTTACTGGGCTCTGGTCTATTAGTATTTGTTGAAATCAACCTCACTTATCGTAAAGCTGATGTGTTTTCTGAATTCAAACAAGCGGTAGCCAAATGGCCTCAAATTCAGGAATGCCATCTGGTTTCTGGCGACTTTGATTATCTATTAAAAATCCGCATTGAGAATATCGCGATATATAGACAATTACTCGGTGATATCTTACATACTTTGCCAGATGTTAGAGAATCAAAAACCATGGTTGTGATGGAAACAGCGGCGGAAACGAGCAAGATAGATTTGCAGGCATAAAGCCGAACTCGTCGCTTATATCACCCTTCCAAAACCCCAGGAAAATGCCAGATTAAGCTGACCCATGCCGCCAACTCTTACGCCATGAAACATCGTTTCCGCCATTTTGGTTGAGCCTCTTAAGCGAGCGACATCAATCATTAATTCGGCATCAGCAACCAACCTTTCAACATCTTCACCGGGATAGCCTGCCCAATATTTTAAGTCGTGTAAGAAACATGCCTGATAGATACTTTTGCCGCCAGTCACATTTGGCCACATGGTACAACCATCACTAACAAACACCAGCGCAGGTGGATCATTTTTTATTTTCAGCCACAAGTCAGGCAGATTAAAATGTTCGCAAATCTCTTTTATTCTCGGCAAAGGGACTTCTTCATTGATCTCAGGTAGCTTGAAAGGTTTTTCTGACATGATTTAATCCACTTATGATCCACTGGTATAATGAGCCTGATTATAGACTTAAATGTAAACCTTATGCATATTGACGAAAGAGCCAAAGACAAAGAACCCGCATCGAAGGCAGAAAAGTATTTTGTGATTATTCTGAGCCTCGCTTTTCTATTTATGATGAGCATGGAAATACTCAGTAATTACGAACCTAAAAAATTAGGCGCATTGTTGTTTGTGGTGTTCTGGATTCCATTATTATTTATTCATGAATTCGGGCACGCCATTATGGCGAAGATGCTTGGTTGGCGTATTGACAGAACCGTTATTGGCTTTGGTCGCATTCTAGCGCAAACGCGCTTACTTGGTGCTCCCATGGAAATACGCACGATTCCGCTTGAAGGTTTTGTGCAGATTGCACCCAAAACAACCCATTTAGCACGTTATAAACATGCACTGATTTACTTCGCTGGCCCTGGCATAGAGCTCCTTCTATTCTTTCTCATTTTTATCTATCTCGGCGGGGCTGAAGGATTCTTTTCCATTAGCAATGACTATATGCGCATTGCTCTACAAAGCTTTGCTTTTGCCGCACTTGCTGGCGCGGTCATCAATTTAATTCCCATCGGTATAATCACTAAAGACGGCAGCACACCAAACGATGGAATGGGAATCCTATTGTGTTTGTTTTCAACGGGAATGGATTACGAGCTGTGGATACGTGAATCTGAAGAAGAGCGAAAAAAGGACAATAGCGCCCCATTTTAGTGATTTTAAATGGGTGAGTTGCTTATGAGTGAATGATTTGAGTACTTTTGGAAACTAAAGCAGGAGGGTAAGTCACCCCCCTACTTTGAGGCCTTTTTTTAAATCTGTCTGTTAAAGATTCTATAACCCTATTAAGACTTCCATGAGTTAAAGAACTGCTGGGCGATACGCCCTGAACGACTGCCTCTTTCTCGCGCGAATCTGTCCGCCAGAACATGCATCTGCGCAATATCGTCTACCTCAATCTCGGCGAACAACATATCAACAATCGAAAAGTATTCATCTTGAGTCATCGGGTAAAACGAAAGTGCTAAGCCGAAACGATCTACCAATGACATTTTTTCTTGTATGGTATCCGAATGATGAATCTCACCCTCTACCAGTGCTGACTGCTCATTGTCTTTCATCTGCTCAGGAATAAGATGACGACGGTTCGATGTAGCGACAATCAATACATTTTTGGGCGGCTTTTCTATCGAACCTTGCAAGGTACTTTTTAGTTCTTTGTAGGTTGTTTCCCCCTCTTCAAAAGAGAGGTCGTCACAAAACACAATAAAACGATAATCCAGATGTCGGATCTCGTCAGTAATATCGACTAAAAAATGCAAATCATCTTTTGATATTTCTATGACTCGTAAGCCTTTCTCATGATAAGAATTTAAAGCAGCTTTTACTAACGATGATTTTCCCGTGCCGCGCGCACCCCATAATAAAACATGATTATTTGGCTCAGATGCCATAAACCGTTCCAGATTTTCAGTAAAGGCATTTTTCTGCCTATCGATACACAGTAAGCGGTCCATATCCTGTAAATCGATATCCAACACTGGTTTTAATTGTTCTTTTCTAGATCGCCAGCTTGCAGCCAGTGTCTTACCCCAATCTATTCCTTCCATTCCTATCCCTCTTTTGAAAAATGATTCATCTTGGTGCATTTTATGAAATACGCGCACCATTATTGTGCTTCTGTTATTTTTCAGAGCTCGCTTTTATGCTTAAGTTTAAGCATTCCTTATAGAATACCCCTATTTTTCCAAGACTTAGAGAAGAATAATTCTAAACACTACTGTATGATGGTTTGGCACAATAATTGCTAACCTTTATAGTGTTTAACTCTAAGTATATTAGCGAAAGAATAGAACATTTTATTCAAGTGCCATACCCCTGATTTTCTGGTGCTTTACTTAGCTTTACACAACACAAAATACACAGATTATTGATGAGTTTTAGGTTGTTAGAATTTATCGATAGTTTTTAAGCATTTAGATAAATAGGAGTATTGAAATGAGTGGAAATGAGTCCCGCGCCCAAGCGGTTTTTCAAGTTACAAACAGCGAGCCGCTAAAGGTTAAGCCACCAAAGTCGCTAGATAAAATTTGGGCAACTGATGTTTTTACTTTAGTAAAGATGGAAGAAGCTTTATCTAAAAAAGCATTTAAGTCGATGAAGAAGACTGTCGAAACTGGCGGTGCTTTAGATCCAGGAACTGCTGATGTTGTTGCTGCAGCAATGAAAGACTGGGCAATGTCTAAAGGCGCAAAATTCTATTCGCACATTTTCTACCCAATGACTGGTGCATCAGCTGAGAAGCACGATGGATTCATTCTTTCTGATGCTAGCGGTAAAGCGATTACTGATTTCACAGGTAGTTTGTTAATCAAAGGCGAGCCAGACGGATCATCATTCCCGAATGGCAGCATCCGTATGACTAACGCTGCACGTGGTTATACTGCTTGGGATCCAACCAGCCCTGCATACATTATGCATACTGATAATGGCGCAACTCTGATGATTCCATGTATCTTCATCTCATGGACAGGTGAAGCACTGGATAAGAAAGTACCTTTACTACGTTCTAACTCAGCGATGAACGACGCTGCACAGAAAGTACTTAAGTTAATGGGCGAAAAAGAAGTTGCTACATTAAACTCAAGCTGTGGTGCAGAGCAGGAATACTTCCTGGTTGATTCGAACTTCGCTAACCTACGTCCAGATTTACTACTTGCTGGTCGTACTTTATTCGGTGCTCCATCGGCTAAAGGCCAGGAGTTTGACGATCACTACTTTGGTGCTATTCCACAACGTGTACAAAACTTCATGCAAGACACTGAAGATCAATTGTACCGTTTAGGTATCCCAGCAAAAACGCATCATAACGAAGTGGCACCTGGACAGTTTGAAATTGCTCCTTATTACGAAGCAGCAAACGTTGCGGCGGATCATCAGCAATTATTAATGACAATCTTCAAAAACACGGCGAAAAAGCACGGTTTTGATTGTTTATTCCACGAGAAGCCTTTCGCGGGTATCAATGGTTCTGGTAAACACGTTAACTGGTCTGTAGGTAACTCTACACAAGGTAACTTACTTGACCCAGGCAAAACACCTCATGAGAACCTAAACTTCTTATTATTCTGTGGTGCTGTTATTCGTGGCGTTCACAAATTTGGTCCACTACTACGTGCTGTTATTGCATCTGCAGGTAATGATCACCGTTTAGGCGCTAATGAAGCACCTCCAGCAATTCTTTCTGTTTACCTTGGTTCTCAAATCGAAGAAATTTTTGAGCAAATCAGAGAAGGTAATCTAGATGGTACGGACGAAGGTGGCATCATGGATATGGGTCTGTCTCAAATCGTTCCATTTGCTAAAGATGCTGGCGATCGTAACCGTACGTCTCCATTCGCATTCACTGGTAACCGCTTTGAATTCCGCGCGGTAGGATCAGAGCAATCAGTTTCTGGCCCATTAATCGCAATGAATACCATGCTTGCTGATTCTTTGAACTGGATTGCTGATGAGCTTGAAACAGAACTAAAGTCTGCTTCTAACAATACTGCGGCTGTTATTGCAGTACTGAAGAAGCTTGTGACTGAGCATGGTGTAGCAATATTTGGTGGTGACGGTTACTCTTCAGAGTGGCATGAAGCTGCAGTTAAAGAACGTGGCCTGAAAAACCTACCTACAACTGCTGATGCGCTTCCTTACCTTAAAGACGAAGCAATCAAAGAGCTATTCGCAAGCACAGGCGTATTGTCTGAAACTGAACTAGCAAGTCGCTTTGAAGTTTATGCAGAGCAGTACATCTTGTCGATTGAAGTTGAAGCTAAGCTAGTAATCAACATGGCTACAACCAGCATCTACCCAGCAGCTACTCGTTACTTGTCTGACGTATCACTAGCATCATCATCTGCTTCTGAGTTAGGTATTGATCTGGATAAGACTGTTGCTACAAGCATTGCTGCTAACATTAATGGCATGATGGCATCTGTTGATAAGCTTTCTGAAGCACTTGCGAAAGAAGACCATGCATCTGAAGAAGAGCACATGCAATTCTGTGCAAACACTATCAGAGGCCTTATGGATGAAGTTCGTGGATATGCTGATGCACTTGAAAGTGAAGTTGCTGATGATCTATGGCCACTTCCAACCTATCAGGAAATGCTATTCATTAAGTAATAGTTAACTGATATTAAAAAAGGTCGCCTAGTGCGGCCTTTTTTGTACCTGTTAGTTTTTGCTTTAATAAACACAAGTAGGCACTACTCTAGAAATAATTTAGTAATAAGCAGGCATAAAAAAAGACCGCAACTGCGGTCCTTTTTATCATTCAAGTTTAGGGCTAAGGTCGTCCAAAGTTCTGAGTCCAATAATGGGTATATGTTGTTCCCGATTTACTGGATAAAGCCATTCCAACTTGAGTAACGTTTGCATCCATGACGTTTTTACAGTGGCCATCACTGTCCAACCAGGATTGAACAGCCTCTTCTGGTGTATCTCTTCCTGTTCCAGCTGAAACATTCTCAGATAATCTAGACCAGCTATATCCGTAAGTCGCAACTCTATCAGTCATGGTACTTTGCTTACTTAATGGATACCCGCTCCAGTCCGATACCGTGCCTGACCCATCATGAGAGAATGTATTGGTCTCCGTTAAATCCTGACTATGCTCATAAGCCGCTTTATAAAGTTTATCACTCCAGCTTACCGCAGGCGCAGCAGGGAAGCTTCCATACTCGCCACAAGATCTTGCTTGCGCTCTCGCTTCGTTAATTACCGCAAGATAGTTTTGCTGGGTTGATGCGGATAAAACAGGAATCTGATTATCCGAGCTTTCGATGATTGAAACACTGCGTGTTACCTCAATTGCTGAATTTCCAGCGGCATCAGAAACATTATAAGTAATCGTAAACGTCGTTCCTGGCGATGCACTGGTATTCACAGTATCACCAGCAATTAGAATTTTTGTCGTGATATTTCCATCGCGGTCATCGTTCGCAGTCGCACCAGATTCAACATAGTTAGCACCCTGAATAACTTCAACGGTTGAAGGTCCGCTTAAGGTTATTACCGGATTTGTAGTATCAACCGCTGAAACCACATTTACCGTGCGAGTCACCTGAGAGGCTGCATTTCCAGTGGCATCCGTAACGTTATAAGTAATCGTAAACGATGTACCAGCGGCAGAATTGGTATTAACCGTATCACCCGCCACAATAATATTGGCTGTAATAGAACCGTCGGCATTATCAGACGCGGTTGCTCCCGCATCATTATAAGATGCCCCCTGATCCACACTGACTGGATTTTCACCCAATAGCGATATCACCGGAGGTGTCGTATCAGACGTTGGTGCTGCGATGACTTGCACGTCCATTTCATCAATAGAACTGTCACCATCATTATCAGTCACTTTTAAGGTTAAGGTGTCCGTTCCTGTATCCGTCGGTGTATAGGTGAATGAAGCTGATGTCGCCAAGATAGTTGGCCCTTTGCTCCATTCATAGCTACTTATTGTTCCATCACTATCAGCACCACTTCCTGCGATTAATATACCTTTATTTACCTGGGTAACTTTATCTGCACCGGCATTCGCTGTAGGAGCTTTATTCGGTGTAAACGTGGCTTCGGTTACGACAATTTTGACCGTATCAGTCGCTTCACTTCCATCATTATCCAACACTGACAATGTTAAAGTATCCGTACCAATTTCAGATGGCGTATAGAGAAACGTTGAAACGCTAGATAAAACGGTTCCATCGATTGACCATTCATACGCTGATATCGAGCCATCACTATCTGTTCCACTTCCTACCATTTGAATCGATTGACCTACTTCTACTGTTTTATTACTACCTGCATTAGCGGTAGGTGCTTTATTCGGAACAGTCTGAACAGCGGTAACAACTAAAGAGATTGAATCACTGGCTTTAGCTCCATCGTTATCGGTCACAGTCAAGATTAATGAATCAGTACCTACTATGGTTGGGGTATAAACAAAAGTTGCGGTCGTTGCCAAAACTTGATCATCTTTTTGCCATGAATATGAAACAATTTTTCCATCACTGTCAGTAGCAGTGCCGGTAATTTCTATGCTCTTGTTTACTTCTACCGTTTGATTTCCGCCAGCGCTAACTTCAGGAGAAATATTGACACCTAGCTGCGTAGTTAGGGCCTCTAATTCACTGGTAGAGTCGACTTCTTCAGGAGATAGCTCTTTTACAACGTTGTTTAGCTCTGAAAGTGTTTCATTTGTTACACCTAAAACACCGGCTGCAACATAATCATTTATAGTAGGAGCAGTATTACTTTCACCATTTGAATACGCTTTGATTTTCTCAATAGCAGACTCTTTTTCACTGTAGCCTCCGGATGGATCACTATCAGCGCTACTGCTGCTTCCTCCTCCACCGCAAGCGGATAATGCGATTGTTATTAAAATAGATAGACTAGCCTGTAGAACATTCAACTTATTAAAATGCACGATGTACCTCGGGGTTTATTTTTATTGCTAAAATAATTTGAAGAGATGTTTTGAAAACCAATAAATATATTTTTATTATGTTGGTTTCCCACACAGAGAGGGTCTAACGACTCTTTCAGGCTTATTTTTGAGCCTTATCCGATTCATACTAGCAATTAAAAACACCCTCATCAAAACCATCCGACAAACGAAACATTAGCTGCTAAAGCACGAATAATCTTTTTTCTAAACTCGCTTCAAGTAACATGGTGTTACTCACGATAATCAAATTCGATGTTTAGTTATTATTGTCAAAGCCACCCCCCCACCTTTCGGGCGTTTTTTCATCCCTTTTCTAAATGGCAAAACGTGCTGATGCGTGGCGAAATGGCAACTCATTTTTGTTTTTTAAAAATGATATTGCGATTTATGCTCTGTAAGGCACTTTCTATAGATTTAAGCTTGACCTGCTGGTATTTTTATTCAGAATAGCCACCCTGATTTTTAGGACTAAAACGCATGATTAAAGAATTTCATCCCGGCCAACGTTGGGTTAGTAATACGGAAGCAGCGCTCGGCATAGGCTTTATCGAAAAGGTTGAAGGTCGCCATCTGACTATTATCTTTCCTGCTGTTGATGAAACTCGCGTTTATGCGACTGACAATGCTCCTTTGAATCGCGTTAAATACCCTGTTGGTGAAGTGATCAGTACCGAAGGTGAAGGCAGTAAAATTAATATCACGGGTCATTCAGAGCATAATCATTGCATTGTCTATAAAGGCATTGATGAAAACGGTGAAGAAGTACAGATTCATGAGTTGGAACTGGATAGTTTTTCTCAATTCAGTCAGCCACAAGATCGTTTATTTGCCGGCCAAGTAGATAAAACCACGCACTTTGAACTTCGTGTGGCTACACAAGAGCATCTGCATCGCCAGCAACAGTCTGATAGCTACGGACTTGCTGGTCCACGTATTCAACCTTTGTCGCATCAGCTTTATATCGCTCACCAAGTGGCTCGTCGTCATGCTCCACGTGTGTTACTGGCCGATGAGGTTGGATTGGGTAAAACCATCGAAGCGGGTTTGATTCTGCATCAACAAATTCTTACGGAACGCGTTAAACGCGCACTGATTGTTGTGCCCGAAACACTCACTCATCAATGGCTTGTTGAAATGCTACGCCGCTTTAATCTGCACTTCACCGTGCTGGATGAAGAGCGATGTTTTGCGATTGAAGACGAAGGTGACGAAGAAACTCACATCAATCCCTTCGAAAGCGCCCAATTAGTCCTGTGCAGTTTATCTTTCCTTACTGAAAATCCAATGCGTCACCAGCAAGCGGCTGATGCTGGCTGGGACATGATGATTGTCGATGAGGCACATCACTTAAACTGGAGTGAAAAACACACCAGTAATGAATACCTGTGCATTGAGTCACTCGCTTCAAAAATTCCTAGCTTATTATTGCTTACAGCAACTCCTGAACAATTAGGTGTTGAGGGTCATTTCGCTCGATTACGCCTGTTAGACCCTGATCGTTTTTACGATTTACACAAATACGTCGAAGAAGAGAAAAACTACAAACCAGTCAATGATCTGGTGCAATGGCTGCAAGATGAAAACAGCGAACCTAACGATACGAAAATGCTCGCTGAACTAGAAAAATACCTCGGTAAAGAAGCTGTTGCCAGCTACCAAAAAGACTACGAAACCGATCACCTCATTCAAGATCTGCTAGATCGACACGGCACTGGCAGAGTACTTTACCGAAACACACGTGATTCAGTAGGTGGATTTCCAGAGCGCGAACTGCATAGCTATGTCTTGGAAGCACCTGAGATTTACGCCGCTGACTCTAATGACCTTGAGCAACAACTACACCCTGAAAATGGTCATGATGCTGACAACTGGTTAGCTGAAGACCCTCGTGTCGAGTGGTTAGAAGACTGGCTCATTGAAAATCCAAAAGACAAAGTACTGTTAATTTGTGCTCACGCTGAAACGGCTCTAGCGCTTGAAGAGCACTTACGTTTAAGAACATCAATCAATGCGACCGCGTTCCATGAAGGCTTGAACATTATCGAGCGTGATAGAGCGGCTGCTTACTTTGCGGCACAAGCAAAAGATGGTGAAATCGGCGCGCAGATTCTTTTGTGTTCTGAAATTGGCAGTGAAGGACGTAACTTCCAGTTTGCACATCACCTGATCTTATTCGATTTACCGTTAAACCCTGATTTGTTAGAGCAACGCATTGGTCGTCTTGATCGTATTGGACAAACCAGCACGATTAAAATTCACGCACCTTTTTTCAAAGATACAGCGCAAGAAAAATTGCTCAACTGGTATCACCAAGGCTTAAACGCTTTTCAGCATGTTTGCCCAGTGGGCCACAGCATTTTCGAAGTGTTCGAGAATGAATTACGCCGTGAATTGATTACTACTGACAATGATAACTTCGATGATCTCATTACTCGAAGCAAAGCATTAGCAGATGAAACACTCGAGCAAATGCAGCAAGGTCGAGATCGTTTATTAGAATTAAATTCGTGCAATAAAGAGCATGCTGAAGAAGTCATCGACGAATTAATCACCACCATGAATACGGCTGAATTAAGTGGCTATATGGATGCGGTTTTTGATGAGTACGGTGTAGATCAGCAAGGTCATGGTATTGATAGCTTTATCCTTAAGCCAACCGATCACATGATCAATTCCGACTTTCCGGGCTTAAGCGATGAGGGCTTAACCGCCACTTATCAACGTGATTTAGCGCTATCACGCGAAGACATGCACTTCATTAGTTGGGAACACCCGATGGTGACTGGCGCAATCGATATGATTTTAACCAGTGAATTTGGTAACGCGACGTTCTGCTCAATCGCATTGAAAAAAGCGCAAGTCCCTGCTGGAACACTGATTTTAGAGTCAATTTATACGATTAACTGTCCTGCACCAAGCTTCTTACAAGTGCATCGTTATCTGCCTGTATCCAGCGTTAGAGTTGCGGTTGATAACCACAATCGTGATTTGAGTAAATTCCTTAAGCATCAACAGATTAATCAATTGGCAGAGCGTGTTAACAAACGCACTACGCAAGACTTAATCCAGCATGCACGCCCTCAAATTCAAACATTAATCGATACTGCGAATAAATTAGCGAAGCCTCAACAAGCAAAAATCATCGAGGAAGCACAACAAAGATTTGCAGTGACAGCGAAAGATGATTTAGAAAGACTGCAGGCTTTGGCTAAAGTGAATCCTAATATTCGTGCTGAAGAAATTACGCAACTGGAAGAAAACCAGAAAGCTTTGGCTGGTTATTTAGCCAATGCGCAATTAAAACTGGATGCGATTCGAGTGGCGCTGGTTACAGAATAACTCTGTATTACTATTACAACTTCTATAAAAACCCCCTTAAAGTAGGGGGGTGACTTATTCTATTTTAACCTCTGCCTCTATAAGGCGGAACGCCCTGCTCTGGCACCCAGACACCTTTCGGGATTTCGCCTTGTGCAAAAAACACGTCTATCGGTATGCCACCACGTGGATACCAGTAACCGCCAATACGTAACCACTTCGGAGCAATCTCATCGATAATGCGGCGCGCGATACTTACCGTACAATCTTCATGAAATGCGCCGTGATTTCTGAATGCACCGAGAAATAGCTTTAGTGATTTACTCTCTACCAATTTCTGATCTGGAATATAATCAATCATTAGATGGGCGAAATCGGGTTGAGCCGTCATTGGGCATAATGATGTAAATTCTGGCGCGGTAAAACGCACCACATAATCAACGTCTGACTGTGGATTTTCTACACTTTCTAAAATCGCAGTCTCTGGAGAATCAGGCAGTTTTGTATCCCCACCTAATTGTTGCAGGTTTTCGTAGATGTTTTTATCGCTCATGCTATATCTCAAATTCAATTTAGCGAGATTATATCTAATTCCATCTCTCTATCTATAGCTACTTTTTTAGACTGTAGGTAGTCAGACAAAGGTTTGCTATTATCCTTTCATGCAAGCACCTGATAAAAAACCACAAAAACAATCAAGAGTTAGACGTGGTTTTTTATCGGCGTGGAAACGATTCGGGCGTTTTGTCATCAACACCTTCTACAGTCGTTTTGAAGTCAGCGGAGAAGAGACGATTCCGAATGATGCCGGCGTGATCTTGTGCGCTAATCATGTAAATGCATTGATTGACGGTGTTGTATTGCAAGCATCAACCAAAAGAAATATTCGACCCTTAGCCCGCAGTGGCTTATTCAAAAACCCCATTCTCAGGCCTATTTTACAAACCATTGGCGCAGTGCCGATTTATCGACGCAATACCGAAACCAGCGATACCTCTAAAAACGAAGACAGCTTTTCTCAAGTTTATAAACTGTTGGCTGAAAAAGAGACGATTGTTATTTTCCCTGAAGGGCAAAGCCACGCCAACCCTTATGTTCAGGAAATCAAAACAGGTGCAGCGCGTATGACGCTTGGGGCAATCAAAGCCAATGGCGTAGCACCTGTTGTTATTCCTGTAGGCATGACTTTTACACGAAAGAAGCGTGCTAGAACCGAAGTTTTAGTGCGTTATGGTAAAGCCATTGATCTATCTGTAGATGAAGCAATGAGCGAGCAAGATGCCGTTCGCTTGATTACTTTACGCGTTAAACAAGGCATTGAGTCGGTTACCTTAAATACTAAATCCTGGAAAGACATGGCATTGGTTCATCGACTAGAACGCTTTTTTGCGTTGCGCGGTGGCAAACGACGAAAAACCAGTCTCACCCAACGTTTTACCGCACTTCAACGACTCATAGAAGCACAGGATTTATTACAACAGCACGAGCCAGACAAAGTACGCAGTCTGATGAGCAAAATGCGCATGTTCGAACGCCTCTGTAATGCCTGCGGCATAGATCATTATCACCTCGCGGTTAATTACAAACCGCTATTTTTGATCCTATACACCTTAAGAACTCTGGGTATCGTATTGATCGGTTTCCCAATTGCGCTATGGGGAATTCTAAACAGCATTATCCCGTTTAAGCTTACAGAATATTTAACCCGAAAATTATCAAAAGACGTAGATCAGTACGACACAGCGCGTGTTCTGATTGGGATGTCTGCCTTTAGTTTATTCTGGGGAATCCAGAGCTATCTGATATACGATAACTTCAGTTTGCACTGGGCGATTATCTATCTCACCAGTCTTTTTATCAGCGCGGTGGTCGCGATATCATTACAAGGAGAATACCGCTGCACACTGGTTAATCTGAAAGTGTTTTTCCTGTTTATGCGCAAGCAAGACCTCAAGGCTTACTTAGAAACGAAAAGAGATGAATTAGAAGTGGAATTGGCTCAAATGGTTCGTATAGCGAAACGTTTATCTAAAACTGAAAAGTAGATAATAAATGAAAGCCACCCCCCTACTTTGGAGACCTTTTTTCATTTAATCACTTCTAAGAAGTATGTGATAGGATTGCGCCATGACAGATATAAATAGATCAAAAAACAAGCAAGCAATCGCTAAACCCATTCATTCAGACACATTTACTTTCCCGGTTCGTGTCTACTACGAAGACACCGATGCAGGTGGTGTAGTGTATCATTCGAATTACATCAGTTTCTTCGAAAGAGCCCGTACTGAGTGGCTTAGACACCTAGGTTATGAATTGGATGTGCTCTCTGAAGAGCAGCATGTAATCTTCGTGGTAAAAGCACTCAATTGTGATTATTTACGTCCTGCGCTATTTAATGACGAACTTTTTGTCTCCGCTGAAATCTTAAAGCTGGGAAACACCAGTATCACCTTTGAACAAAAGATACTTCGTGAAGTAAAAGATGACACTGAAAGAGAGAATACAGAAGAAAAAACGTCAGAAAAACTTTACGAAACCTTAGCAATTGGAAATGTCACCGTAGTCAGTGTCGATACCATTAAGTTTAAACCGAAACGCGTACCAAAAAATATTTTAGAGAGAATACAAAATGTCATTTGACCAAACTATTTTAAAACTCATTATGGACGCCAGCCTTATCGTTAAGGTGGTGATGGCCATTTTAGTTTTAGCTTCACTCGCATCATGGACATTGATGTTGATAAAAAGCAGTCAATTGAGCAAAGCACAGAAAAAACTCGAAATATTTGAAGACCGCTTCTGGAGTGGAATCTCCCTTAATAAACTCTATAGCGATCTGGCTAATCGTAGCGATAAAGATGGCATGGCGGCGATCTTTTTTAATGGATATCACGAATATGCGCGCTTAAACAAAGGTGCAACACCTAGGCACTTACCACCAACTGATACAGCTCACCGTGCCATGCGAGTTGCAGAAACCCGCGAAATGGATAAGCTTGAACAAAACCTGTCTTTCTTAGCAACCGTCGGTTCTACCAGTCCGTATATTGGTCTGTTCGGAACGGTATGGGGCATCATGAATTCATTCATTTCTTTAAGTGAAATGAAACAGGCCACTCTGGCAGTTGTCGCGCCAGGTATTGCTGAAGCGTTGATTGCCACAGCAATTGGTTTATTTGCGGCGATTCCTGCGGTAATTGCCTACAACCGATTCAGCGATAAAGTGGATCGTATAGCCGTTCGTTATGAAAACTTCCGTGAAGAATTTACCACCTTGTTAGAGCGCCAGGCGCACATCAAGAAGGATGCTCAGTAATGTCTCGTCGTTTTAAAAAACGCCGCGCTATGGCAGAGATGAACGTCGTACCTTATATCGACGTCATGCTCGTGCTATTGGTTATCTTTATGGTAACGGCTCCAATGATGCAATCTGGCGTTAATGTGAATATGCCAGACGCCGATGCAGCGATGTTAGAGAGCGACAGCAAGCAACCGCCGCTGTATATATCAATCAGGGAAAATGGGGAAATAAGCCTTGGGGAGTCAGATGAGGTGATTAGTACCACTGAACTAACCGAACAAATGAAAGGTCAATTAGGTGAGACAGGAACACGTCCTGTATACATACGCGCAGATGGTAACGCGATACATACTTATGTAACACGAGCCATGATTGCAGCGCAAAAAGCAGGCGCAAAAAAGATCAGCTGGATGACAGATCCAGAATCTAATAATTAATACATTATCTACAAGATAAGCAATAAAAAGACATGTTAAAAGTACTATTAAGACACCCGGGGGCAGTACTAGGCGCAATTATTTTGCACCTGTTATTGGGTGGATTATTCTTTTTCAGTTTTGATTGGTCCGAGAAGCCAGATCTTCATGATGCCGGAATTCCCATTGCGATTATCACTGAAGGTTCTTTAGAAACTCAGGCAAATAATGTTGCCGAGGAAGAATCAGCAAAACCGTCTGAAAAACAAATTATCAAAGAGAAGCAAGAAGCGGCGGATGCCAAGGAAAAGGCAGAGAAACTAGAACAACAAAAAATCGCTGAAGCGCAGAAAAAAGCCACTGCGGAAAAAAAGGAGATAGCAAAAAAACAAGCCGAAGCACAAAAGAAAGCTGAGGCTGAAAAACAAAAAGCGGCACTAGCAGCAGCTCAAGCATTAAAACTGAAAAAAGAATCCGACAACAAAAAACGTCTTCAGTTAGAAGCTAAACAGGAAGAAGAACGTCTGGAACGCGAAGCCGCAGAACGAGAAGCCCAAAGAAAAGCAGATGAGGCAGAAAAAGCTCAAGCTGAAAAGGCACAGGCTGAAGCGGAAGCTAAGGAACAAGAGAAAAAAGAACAGGCGGCAAAATTAGAAGCTGAACAAATAGAAAAAGAGAAAGCTCGCGAAAAAGCGGAAAAATTAGCTGCTAAAAAAGCGGCGGAAAAAAAGGCAGAAGAAAAAGCCGAAAAAGAAGCTGAACGCAAAGCTCAAAAACTTGCTGAAAAGAAAGCTAAAGACAAAGCCGTGAAAGAAGCGGCAAAGAAGGAAGCCGCGAAGAAAAGAGCAGAAGAAAAGAAACAGGAACGGCTAGCCAAAGAAAAAGCTGAGAAAAAAGCCGCAGCACTCGCAGCCGAGCGCAAAAAAGAGAAAGAGGCTGAAGAAGCTGCCGAACGCAAACTCGCAGAAAAGAGAAAAGCAGAGGAAGCAGAACGTGCTAAGGCTGCGAAAGAAAAAGCGGAAAAAGAAGCGGTAGCCAAAGCTGCAGCAGAAAAGGCTGAACGTGAAAAAGCTGAAGCATTAGCGGCAAAGAAAGCGGAATATCATCGTAAATGGCAAGAAGCTCAAGCGAAGAAAAAAGCAGAAGCCGCCGCCGCAGATGCCAAAAGAAAATCTGATGCAGAAGCAGCAGCTAGAAACAAATCGTTAGAAAAAGCTAAATACGGTGCTTTGGTTTCATGGGGTGGAAAAATACAGCAACACGTAAAAAGGCGTTGGCATCCACCTCCAGGAACAAAGGGGGAACAAGCAAAAGTTAGAATCACCATTTCTAATAGTGGCTTTATTTCAAGCGGGATACAGATAAAATCCTGTAGTGGCAATCCTGAGTTTTGCGCATCGGTGAAAGAAGCGTTCGAACGCTCAGAACCGTTACCCAGACCGCCGAGCAAATATAATTTAAGCAAATCAGATCGAACTATTACGTTTAAAATGGACTAATCAATTATGATTAAAAAATTTCTATCGCTTTTTCTATCCCCTTCTCTATCCCGTTTGCTATTGCAACCCGTAGCGCTTGTCGTTTTACTTGCAAGCAGCGTTCCTGCGCTTGCAGAGCTAGAATTAACCATTTCTAAAACCAGCGACGACGGTATTCCTATATATATCGCGAATATACCCGGTGGCGCGACAGGTGTGATTGAAGGTGATCTAAAACGTAGTGGTCGTTTCACTATCATTGAGCGTCCAAAAATAACTAACTTAAGCGCTTTTGGTGGAGAATTAAACGGCGGTGAATATAACGATATTACGGATTATATTGTTCGTGGCAAAGAGCATGAAGGCGGTCTTCAAGTTGAATTAATCAGCACTTCTGATAATGCTAAAACAACCTATACCATCTCTAAAAATACCAATCCTCGACGTGTTTTCCATAAAGCGGCTGACAAAATTTACGAAAAAATCACTCGTGAAAAAGGGGCATTTGATACGCGTTTGGCTTATGTAACGGTTACCAATAAAACCAGCGACAATCGTCAATTTAGATTATATGTTTCTGATTCTGATGGGCATAAACCACAGGTTATTTTAACCTCCAAGCAACCCATTATGTCTCCGGCGTGGTCACCCGATGGTAAGAAACTAGCTTATGTCTCTTTTGAAGATAATAGTTCTGCTATTTATGTTCAGGATATTTTCACCGGTGAAAAATTTATGCTTTCTTCTCGCGAAGGAAGCAATAGCGCGCCGGCATGGTCTCCTGATGGCACTAAAGTAGCCATGAGTCTTTCATTTAATGGAAGCCCCGATATTTACATAGTTGATGCCAAAAGTGGCGATTTTACCCGCGTAACAACCTCATCGGCGATTGATACCGAACCGAGCTGGAGTGGCACAAATTCGATCGTTTTTACCTCTGACCGAGGTGGCAGCCCGCAGCTGTATCAAATTGCGGCAACAGGTGGCAAGGCAAAAAGACTGACTTTTGATGGCAAGTACAACAGTGCTGCAGATATCGCCAACAAGAAACTGGCATTTATCACAGGAAATCGTGGTGCGTACAATGTAGCTATTAAATCCCTGAGCGGAGAGGGCAAAGACTTCCTGTCAAATGGAACTTTAGACGAATCGCCCACTCTGTCTCCTAATGGCGCTATGGTTGCATACACAACCATGAAAAACGGGGAAAACTCGCTAGCGGTTGTCAGTGATAACTCAAAAGCGAGACAATTTCTAACCTCTCCAGTTGGTGATATTAGAGAGCCTGCATGGTCTCCTTATTTAAATCACTAATTTTACTGAAAAAATTAAAGTCACTAAGCTTAAGTCACCAACCTTATGTGATTAATATATAATCAAATTCACACGCAAGAAAGGAATCAAATATGAGAAGTATCAGAACAAAGTTAGTTGTTTTACCTATTCTACTATCGGCATTAACCATTGTTGGTTGTAGTAGTCAGAATGTAGATAAAGATACTACCGCTGATGGTTCTATCACCAGCTCAACTACCACTGAAGATGGCACTAAAACCGGAACAGTAGGCGCTGGTGGCGCTTCAGGTGTTAATTCTAAAGATAGTCAGGGTGATCGTTCTAACTTTAATTATTTACCCGGTGAAAATAACGGTAATAATACAAATGATATTACGTTAGCTGGGTTAAACAACCCTGATAACTTGCTTTCACAACGAATCATTTACTTCGATTATGATAAAGCCGCTATTCGCCCAGAGTACATGGTGCTAATCAATACGCACGCTAAACTACTGGCAAAATACCCTAGCCTTAAAATGCGTCTGGAAGGCCACGCTGATGAACGTGGATCACGTGCATATAATGTGGCATTATCCGAATCACGTGCGCAATCGGTAAAGAATATTATGGGCGTTCAAGGGGCACTTAGTTCGCAAATAAAAACAATTGGTTACGGTGAGGAAATCCCGATAGTACGTGGACAATCTCAAGAGTCTTGGCAGAAAAACCGTCGTGTTGAAATCAAATACGATGACTATTGATTATCAATAGAAGACAAGCCATAGAACTAAATGGGCTAGATCGAAACAAACAGATCGAAAATAATAGACGAATAAAATAATGAAAGGAATCCTATGAAAAACTTAAGCTTAGGGCTAATCCTGGGTTTATTTGTATTTTTTACTCCGAGTTTTGCTGAAGTAAACACGGAGTCAATCATCCAAATTTTTCAGCGCTTAGAAACGTTAGAGCAGAAAACCAGAGAGCTTCACGGTGAAAATGAAGTACTCACCAATCAAATCGAACAATTAAAGAAAACCCAGAAACAGGGTTTTCTTAATGTTGACGAACGTATTGATGAGCTTTCTAACACCATTAAAGCCAGTAGTAGTCAGGGCGCAGACAGCTCAGAAACAAAACCTGAGCCGACGGTGAAAGTGGTTGATCCCAAACCTGCCGTTGCTACTCCTGCAGCAACACCTGAGAAAAAAGAAACTCCTGTAGCAAAACCTGAAGTGGCGAAACCTTCTATACAAACACCTCCTGCGGCCAAAACACCAGCTGCTGAGAAACCTGCAGCGGCAAAAACAGAGGAAGCTAAACCCGAGCCAACTGCGAGCACCACAGCATCAGGATCTAGTCAGTCAAGCCCTAGAGCACCGACAGATTACGAGAAAGAAACCTATCAAGCTGCGTTTAATAAGATGGGTTCTTCACCTACTGCTGCAACCAAAGCATTTCAAGAATACATAAAAATGCAGCCAAATAGTCCACTTGCAGCTAATGCGCAGTACTGGATTGGTGAGATCATGTACTCGCACAATAACTACAAAGGTGCGGTGGATGAATTTATCAAGGTTTTACAAAAGTATAAGAACAGTAACAAAGCCCCTGATGCTGCAATCAAACTCGGCTATAGCTTTTATGCACTAAAAAACTGGCCTTATGCTCGAAGAACCTTTGAAGATGTTTTGAAATACTTCCCTAAAAATGAGAATGCAGTGAAACTGGCAACTCAACGCCTAGAGAAGATGAAGGCGGCGGGCCATTAATAGTTATCAGTTAATATTGACCTGAAAAATGCCCCCAAAGTAGGGGGGTGGCTTATGATATTACGAGGCCTTCAATATGACTAACGCTTCACACTATAACGCCACTGTCGTCTGGCAACGTGGCTCTCAAACCTTTTCCGATAATAAATATAGCCGTGCCCATCAATGGGTATTCGATAGCGGCACGAGTATCGCCGCGTCCTCATCGCCACATATTGTTCCCCTGCCCTATTCTGTGGACGAGAATATCGACCCTGAAGAAGCTTTCGTCGCTTCGCTATCCAGTTGCCATATGTTGTTCTTTTTATCCTTCGCAGCGAAAAATAAATGGATCATTGATCGTTATGAAGATAGCGCAAGTGGTACTTTAGAGAAAAACGAAGAAGGTAAGTTAGCGATGACGAAAGTCGTGCTAAACCCTGAAATCAAGTATTCAGGGGAAACACCCTCGAAAGAGCAAGAGGCGGAAATCCACCACCTTGCTCACGAAGCATGCTTTATTGCTAATTCTGTAAAAACAGTCGTTGAAATCAAATAATCTCAAGCTGTTTCCATCACTTAGTTTGGCTTGTAAATAACCAGACTTGTTTTAACAAACGGATTCTGCGGATAACGACGCACTACTTTATCTTTTACCGCAACTGCTTCTGGTTTATGGCTATAAGGTCCAAGGCGGACTTTATAAATCGTCCGGCCTTTTGACTGACTTGCCAAAACAAATGCCGAATAACCGTCGCGCGCAAAATCATTCATAACCGTTTCTGCTTGTTCCAGCTGCTTCGTTGCCATTAGCTGTACACCATACCCTTTGAAGCTATCAGAACCTGAGAACTTATTGGAAATAGTGCTTTTTAATGAGGTAAATTTTTTCGCGTTGATCAAGCCTTTATCATTTGCAATATAAGCCCCATAACCAATACCCCCAATGACGATCATTAGCATCAATTTACTTAAAATCGAACCGGTCTGTTTAGTTAAAGGCTTACGCCCACAATAGGCTTTTTTACCTTGTAGTGCCGAAATATTCGGCGAGGTTTTCTTATTCATTTTTATATCCCCTAATGGATTTACCATTAAGAGTTATATTACTAGAGAGAACATTTATGCAAGATTAACGATAGTTAAGACACTCGTATCCGTAAAATATGCCCTAAAGTAGGGGGGTGGCTTTTGCTCTTATTTAGGGCTTTCAAAGAAAACATAAGAAGTAGAGTAGTCACTAAATTCAAAATAGATTTTTTTCTTTTCATCTGCATCAACAATATCATTCAGGTTTTTATCTAGATACCCGTATCCATATCGATAAGGTCGATGCTCCTCATTACCAGTTCCACCTGCTGTACTTAGCTTATCTATTTTAATAAAGCGTCTGACTAACTTCTCTCCTGCGTATACTTCAAGGATTCCATTGGTTCCTGTCCAGTTATTTAAGGCTCTACCGAGCTGGTTTTGGGTTTCCTGAGTACAGCCTGCCAGTGCGACTAAAATTGCGATAATAAAAAGTTTTTGTTTCATAAAATGTCTCCTATACTTGTCTTCATGATACTTTACTATGTGCATGACCCAATGTGTAGCTGGTGCTGGGGCTTTAGCCCTACCTGGTCTAAAATTCGAACGCAACTTCCTGACAATATTGAAGTGAAATACTTGTTGGGTGGACTCGCTCCTGACTCTGACGAGCCGATGCCAGAGCAAATGCAGGAAGCGATTGCGGGCTACTGGAAACGAATCCAGCAACATATTCCCGGAACTGAATTCAACTTTGATTTTTGGCAAGAATGCGAACCGAGAAGATCGACCTACCCTTCTTGCAGAGCGGTAATTGCAGCACGAAAGCAAAAACCAGAAATCGAGCGCGAGATGATCGATGCTATTCAAAAAGCCTATTATCTGAACGCAAAAAACCCCTCTAATGATGAAACATTAATCGATATTGCAGAATCATTAGGCTTAGACAAAGAAGCTTTCTCAGCCGACCTTAATTCAGCTAAAACCCAGCAACAACTTGAAGAAGAAATGACCTTTGCCAGACAAATTGGCGCGCAGGGATTTCCGAGCATGATGCTGGAGATAGAGGGTAGATATGAATATCTACCACTGGATTATAATGACTCGAGTAAGACACTCGAACTGCTAAACCAAATTAATACCTAGAAGAAAAACCTTTAGGTCACCCCACTACTTACGAATGCTATTTACGTTTTTGTTCTTTAAAACGTAAATAGCATTTATGCTCCGCTAGTGGGGGCGTTACATTTTCTATTACGAATCAATCAAAGACTTGGGAAGGTACTTATTCCAGGCGACTGAGTTATTACCTATGGCAAAGAAATATGGGTTTAATAATGAATCTTTAGTGTTATAGAGTAACGGCGACATATCGATATTTACGATTTTTCCACCCGCTTCATTCAATATACAGTGAGCTGCAGCCGTGTCCCATTCTGATGTTAGCCATAATCGTGGATACAAATCAGCATTGCCTTCAGCCACCATACACATTTTTAGTGAACTACCCATGCTCTGCAGATCATACTGGCCATTATCTGCTTCATAATTTTCCAGAAACTTAACCATATCTTCGCCCGTATGCGAACGACTGCCGACGAAAATAGCAGTATCCGGCACATCACGAGAATGAATCGCTTCTGGTTCAGTCGAGCTTTCATCGCTAGTCTTAAAACTCCCAAGACCTTTACCGGCAAAATAACTTAAACCCAAAGCAGGCGCATAAACAACACCCAGAATAGGTTTATGTTGATCAATTAAAGCAATGTTTACGGTAAAGCTATCCCTTCGATTGATAAACTCTTTAGTTCCATCCAAGGGGTCGACCAGCCAGTAGGTGTCTCTTGAAGCTCTCTCTTCAAAAGGCAGATGAGCTGACTCTTCTGAGAGGATTGGAAATTGCAGGTCTAATTTTTTTAATTCTTCGTCGATGAATTTATTTGCGGCAAGGTCTGCCGATGTTACAGGGGAATCATCAGATTTAGTTTCTGTGTCGAAACCACTCTTATAAATCTCCATTATTTTTTCACCCGCACCTACTGCGATACGACGAATTTCTGGCAATAATATTGATAGCTGTTCTTGATTCATTTCTTCGGCTCTTATCGTTTATGGATTTTTAGCTAAGTGTTGTTTTAATAAATACACAGCCGCCACACTTCTACCTTCTGCAAAATCATCTCTTTCTATGAGCTGATCTATTTCACTTAACTTCCACGGAACCACTTCAATTTCTTCAGGTTCGTCACCTTCTTCACGACGTTCAGATAAATCTTCAGCCAAAATAATATTAGTTACATGTCCCAAATAGCCAGGAGCTAAACTCAATGCTTTTAACAAGGTTAGTTTGCCTGATTGATAACCAACTTCTTCCATAATTTCGCGATTAGCTGCATGCAGGGTTTCTTCGCCAACTTCCACTTTGCCCTTAGGAAAAGCTAATTCATAGCGTTCTGTACCCGCTGCGTATTCACGAATCAATAGCACTGTGTCTTCTTGACCCTCTTTTCGCAGGATAGGGACAATAAGCACTGCGCCAACGCCACGGCTGACTAATCGTTCATATTCTCGTTTTTCGCCGTTTGAAAACTCGAGATCCAAAGCTTCTATTTCAAATAAACGGCTACTGGCAACTTTTCTGGTTTGATGTATGGTGGGTAACTTATTTTTCAATTTTTGATCGCTCATGGCTGAGGAGTTTACAGGCAGATGAAAGCAATTCCTATTGATTGGCAAAACATATCTACCGTTTTTCTCGATATGGACGGCACCCTTTTGGATTTACATTATGACAACCACTTCTGGCTAGAACATATCCCTAAACGTTATGCAGAAAAGCACGGTTTAAGTATTAGCAAAGCGAGTGAGCTTTTAGAGAAAAAGACATCTGCAATTGCTGGCACTCTAGACTGGTATTGTCTTGATTATTGGCAAGATAATCTGGATATGGATATTGTGAGTCTAAAACATGAAGTGGCAGAGAAAATTGCTATTCGTGAAAATGTAGTGGAATTTCTTGAACATCTTCAAGCGTTGAATAAAAAAATTGTGTTGCTTACAAATGCGCACAAAAAAACCATTGAGGTAAAGTTTTCATACGTTTCTATAGAACAATATTTTGATCGTATTATCACTTCGCACGATATTGGAATCGCCAAGGAAGAAGATGGTTTTTGGGATGAACTCGAGAAGACTGAAGCTTTTTCGCGAGAACAAAGTTTATTTATTGATGATAATTTAGATGTTTTAAAAGCAGCGCAAAAATCTGGAGTAAAACATTTACTATCAATTTCTAGACCAGATTCTAATCAAGCCGCTAAAGACACTGAACATTTTATAGCTGTGGATTGCTATTCCCAATTATTAACGAGTAATAATTAATTAAAAAAGTGCCCTAAAGGTGGGGGGTGGCTTTCTTGATTTAACTTTTAGTTACAAAAGGTCGTTATAGTAGATCGCCACTCTCTTGAGAGCTTTTAGGAGCATTTAAACCAAAATGCTGCCAAGCATGGCGTGTTGCAACACGGCCTCTTGGAGTACGCATTAAAAATCCTTGCTGAATTAAGAATGGCTCAATCACATCTTCTATAGTGCCGCGCTCTTCACCAATTGCGGCCGCAATACTTTCAACGCCTACTGGGCCACCATCAAATTTTTCCATAATAGCAAGCAAGACGCGTCGATCCATATGATCGAAACCTAAATTATCGACATTGAGCATATTCAGTGCCAGATCTGATATTTCCTTGGTGATTTTCCCATCTGACTTTACCTGAGCGTAATCACGAACACGTCGGAGAAGTCTATTCGCTATACGAGGTGTGCCTCGTGATCGGCAGGCAATCTCTGCGGCACCATCGTCGTTAATTTCTACATTAATGATTCCTGCAGCTCTTTTAACAATATGCGTTAGGTCTTTAACATTGTAGAACTCAAGTCGCTGCACAATACCAAAGCGGTCTCTTAACGGAGAGGTCAATAACCCTGCTCGTGTCGTAGCACCGACCAATGTAAATGGAGGGAGGTCTAATTTTATGGACCTTGCTGCAGGTCCTTCTCCAATCATGATGTCCAGCTGAAAGTCTTCCATAGCTGGATATAAAATCTCTTCAATCACTGGACTTAAACGATGAATTTCGTCAACAAACAACACATCATTCTCTTCAAGATTGGTTAATAGCGCAGCCAAATCACCCGCTTTTTCTAAAACGGGTCCAGAGGTTTGTCGCAAGTTTGCGTTCAATTCATTCGCAATAATGTGTGAGAGCGTCGTTTTACCTAAACCCGGAGGCCCAAAAATAAGCACATGATCCAGCGCTTCGCCACGTGCTTTTGCTGCTGGAATAAATATTTCCATCTGCTCACGAACGGTTGGCTGCCCTACATAATCTTTCAGGTATTTTGGGCGTATCTTTTCTTCAATATCATTGGTCGCATCATCTAGACCGGCAACAGGTGAGATTATACGATCACTACCGAAGTCGTTGAATGGATCGTCACTCACGATAGGCTTGCCTTAAGTGCTTTTCGTACGATTTCTTCTACAGACAATCCTTCACTTGAATATTTTGAGACCATTTGGCTCGCTTGAGTTGGTTTGTAGCCTAAAGCTAGAAGTGCTGCGGTAGCTTCATCTTCCATGTTTCTTGCAGAAACAGGAATTGAAACGTCGGCTTCTAATTGCGCGGATGGCTCTGGTAAACGATCTCGCATTTCTATAATCAATCTTTCTGCGGTCTTTTTACCAACCCCGGGTAATTTGGTTAAACCTGCAACATCATTAGCATGAACACGCTGAGAGAATTCGTTTGCAGTCATCCCTGAAACAATAGCAAGCGCCATCTTAGGGCCGACACCATTAACTTTTAATAAGGTTCGGAAAAGTGCGCGTTCTTCTACCGAACTAAAAGCATAGAGCGTGTGCGCATCTTCTCTAACAATCAGGTGGGTATACAAGGTAACTTCATTATCTATCTCTGGAAGATCGATAAACGTTGTCAGTGAAGCAAGTAGTTCATAACCAACACCACCCACATCTAATAATAATTCTGGTGCTTGCTTTTGCAAGATATTACCGCGTAATAAACCAATCATTTCGACGTTGTTTCCATAGCTTGTTGTAATCGTATTTTAGTTGAGCCGACATGCGCGTGACTCAGAGCTATTGCTAAACCATCTGCTGTATCTGATTGCAGTTTACCTGAAAGATTTAGCAGTAATTTAACCATGTGTTGTACTTGTGATTTATCTGCGTTTCCTTTCCCCACAACTGCTTGTTTTATTTCGCGGGCACTGTATTCGTAGACGGGAATATCCTGCATCACAGTTGCGCAGATTGCTGCTCCTCGAGCCTGCCCCAGTTTTAATGCAGAGGAGGGGTTGTTCGATAAGAACACATCTTCAATTGCCATTTGTGTTGGCTTGAATTCTCTAATGATTAATTCAATTTCTTTATATATTTTACCCAAACGCAAAGGAAATGCATCATTGCCTAAACGAATACAGGTACTGTAAACATGCTGACTGTAACGCCCATCACTATCAATAATCCCGATACCTGTAATTCTTGAGCCTGGATCTATTCCGAGAATTCTCATAATAAAACCAGTTTAATATTTAGAGGAAGTGATGCAGAAACATGTTAAAGAGATCTTTGTAGTGCAGCTTCTCTCTTTCTTTTTTTTATTAATCATTCTTTCCCCTAATTATCATTTTGATTCAAATAATAACATAGAAGGGGAAAAGTGAGATAATTGAGCGCTATCCTTGAAGATTAAATTTCAATCATTTCAAATTCTGACTTACCGACACCGCAATCAGGGCATTCCCAGTTTTCCGGAACATCTTCCCACTTCGTTCCTGGCGCTATCCCATCCTCTGGCCACCCTTGTTCTTCCTCATAAACTAGCCCGCAAACAATACACATATATGACTTCATGGTTTTAATCTCATCAATTTCTTTTGAATAATTCTTAAGCATGGAGGTGGAAACCACAATTTCAAATATTCTCTATTTTAACTAGGGTTATCAATGAATTTTCCATAACGACAATTCAATAATTAAAATGAAAACTACCGATTATCTTGAGAATCTTCCAAATCTTCTTGAGTAACTTTAGAATGCTTAATGTGTCTACCTAAATAAATCTAATAATAAATAATAGAGACAGAGTCCTTAAATAATAATGACAACGGTTCAAAACAAAAATCTTCCCAGCCTACTAAAGAAATTAGTTGCTGATAAGAAACTAGCCCAAGACGTCGCAGAAAAAGCTGTTGCTGATTCGACTGAAAGGGGTGTTTCTATCACGACGCATTTGGCTCAGCGGAAATTAGTCGATGAAAACGATCTTGCTGTTTATAACAGTAAAGAGTTCGGCCTGAGTCTGGTAGATATTGACACCATAGAAATAGCTATGGATGTTGAAAATTTACTCCCGAAAGAAATGATGCGGAAAACTCAGCTTTATCCGCTATTCAGAATGGGCAAAGCTATTACTATTGCTGTAGCTGATCCTTTCTTTCTCTCTCACTTAAGTGATGTCAGATTTGCTACAGAGTTAATGCCAGAGCCTGTCATCGTTGAATACTCTAAATTACAAAAACTTCTGAATCCTGACTACAGTGATTCTGCCGTTAGTTCAGGAATGACCATTTCTTCTGATACAGCGGCCCAAGATCTTGTAATTGAGACCAATGAACTAGAATCAGAAGAGGAAGAAGATGATTCTGGTGTGGATGTTACTGAGTTCTTAAATGAACTTTTATCACATGCTATTAAAAAGAAGGTTTCGGATATTCATATCGAACCTTATGAGAAAATTTTACGCGTAAGGTTCCGCTTGGATGGAATGTTACAAGTGGTAAGTATGCCTCCAAAAGCTCTGGCGAGAAAAATGACATCTCGTATTAAAGTCATGGCTCAGCTAAATACTTCTGAAAGACGTATACCGCAAGATGGTCGTATTCACTTCAGAATGGGTGAAGATAAATATATCGATTTTCGTGTAAATACATTACCGACTTTATACGGTGAAAAGATCGTAATGCGTATCCTCGATTCTGATACCGCAGCTCTAGGCATCGACGTGCTTGGCTTTGATGACAAGCAAAAAGCTGATCTTTTAGAAGCTTTAGGCAAACCAGATGGAATGATTCTGGTAACAGGGCCTACCGGTAGTGGTAAAACAGTAACCTTATATGCAGGTCTAAATATTCTCAATACTTCAGAGAGAAATATCTCTACTGCTGAAGATCCTGCGGAAATTCAAGTGCCTGGCATTAATCAGGTCAACGTAAATAATAAAGTCGGCCTTACCTTTGCAAGTGCACTAAGGGCTTTCTTACGTCAAGATCCAGATATTATAATGGTTGGTGAGATTCGAGACCTTGAAACTGCAGAAATTTCTGTAAAAGCAGCGCAAACAGGTCACTTGCTGTTATCAACCCTGCATACGAATAGTGCCCCAGAAACACTGACTCGTTTAATCAATATGGGTGTTCCGGCATTTAATATTGCATCCTCAGTTCATTTAATCGTTGCTCAACGCCTTGCTCGAAGATTATGTAAGGAATGTAAGGTTTTAGTTGAAGATGTTCCAAAACAGGCCCTCATTCAGCTTGGGTTCGATGAACAAGAGATAGAATCTATTGAAATATATGAGCCCAATGGATGTGGTGAGTGTGCAAATGGCTATAAAGGCCGTGTAGGTATCTATCAAGTGATGCCAATTTCTACAAAGATGGAAACCATGATTATGGATGGCGCTAATTCACTAGAGTTAGCAGCACAAGCGAAATTAGAAGGGATCAACGATTTAAGACAATCAGCATTAAACAAAGTAAAAGAAGGTGTCACCTCTTTAGCTGAATTAGAACGTGTCACGAAAGATTAATATCAGGAAATTATTATGGCCACAGCAGTAGCAAAAAAAACTAATAAATTAGATCAGCCTACTTTTGTATGGGAAGGGATTAATAAAAGTGGTGTAAAGATTCGTGGTGAGAACCAAGCTACGAATGAAAACTTCCTTAGAGCTGAACTAAGAAGACAGGGCATTAGTCCAAAATCTATCAAAAAGAAAAGTAATAGACTTACAGGTGGTAAAATTAAGCCTGTTGATATTGCTCAATTTGCACGTCAGTTAACAACGATGATGCGTGCCGGTGTGCCTATGGTTCAATCTTTAGAATTGATCAGTAACGGTCACGAAAAACCTGCAATGCGAGAATTGATAAAGAAAATCACCAAGGATATTGAAGGCGGTGAAGATTTAGCAGGCGCACTATCACATCATCCACTTTACTTCGACAGCCTATTTGTCAATTTAATACGGGCAGGTGAACAGGCAGGTACTTTAGAAGATATGATAGATAAAGTAGCGACCTATAAAGAAAAAACAGAAAGAATGAAGGCCAAAGTAAAAAAAGCAATGATGTACCCTGTTATTGTTATAATTGCGGCAGTGGTAGTATCTGTGATAATGCTTGTTTGGGTAATACCAACCTTTAAAGATATATTTGCAGGTTTCGGCGCTGATTTACCCGCCTTTACACTCTGGGTTATAGGATTATCAGAGTGGCTACAGGCAAATTGGTGGTTACCTCTTATTATTACAATAGGCAGTATTGCTGGATTTACTCAGGCGAGAAGGAGATCCAAAAAATTTCATCGTTTTATAGACAGACTATCTTTAAAAATCCCACTTATGGGTGTAATCATCAACAAGTCTGCGGTAGCAAGATTCTCACGTACGTTGTCGACAATGTTTGCTGCAGGAGTTCCAATGGTTGAAGCTATGGATGCTGTTGCAGGAGCAACAGGCAATGTGGTTTATGAAGAAGCAACAATGCAGATTAAAGAAGACACATCTAAAGGCGTACAACTTCATGTAGCGATGACAACGACACAGGAATTCCCTAGTATGGTTGTTCAAATGACAAAAATAGGTGAAGAATCTGGACGACTTGAAGAGATGCTAGATAAAGTTGCTGACTATTTTGAAGAACAAGTTGATGATTTAGTAGATACATTATCAAAACAAATGGAACCAATGATCATGGCTGTCTTAGGCGTTCTGGTTGGTGGCCTAGTTGTAGCGATGTATTTACCAATCTTTAAATTAGGAGCAGCAATAGGTTAAACTCATTGATCTAAAGGGCTTAGGGGAAATAAATGGAATTGATTACACTATTAAGGGAGAACACATTGTTTTTCCTTACGGTTGTAGGGTTGTTTTCACTACTTGTGGGAAGCTTCTTAAACGCCGCTATATACCGCATTCCAATTATGTTACAGCAAGGATGGAGGGAAGAATGCGAAGAATTATTTGGCGGGGATCACTCAGACACTAACCATGACTCTTCCAAAAAATTCAATTTATTCATTCCAAGATCACAATGCCCTCACTGCGGACATATGATTACTGCCATTGAAAATATTCCTGTTATCAGTTATCTCTTTTTAAAAGGTAAATGTTCCTCTTGTAAAACAGGCATTTCCATTCAATACCCTCTGGTAGAGCTAGCAACAGCTGCAATATCAGTTTTTGTTGCCTGGAAAGTTGGTTTTGGTTGGCAAACTCTCGCCGCTTTAATCTTCACTTGGACGTTAATTACTTTATCATTAATTGATGCTAAAACCATGCTGCTCCCGGACAATCTCACGATTCCATTAATGTGGTTAGGGATTGTAGTTAATTACCAAGAAATCTTTATTGACCTAAGAAGCAGTGTTCTAGGGGCAATGATAGGCTATATGTCTTTATGGAGTCTTTTCCATCTATTCAAGTTAATCACTGGCAAAGAAGGTATGGGTTATGGAGACTTCAAAATATTAGCAGCTATCGGGGCATGGGCTGGCTGGCAAATATTACCTTTTACAATTTTTGCAGCTTCACTGGTTGGGGCAGTCGCAGGAATTTTGATGATCGTTTTAAAAGGTCAAAAAGAGAGTCAACCAATACCATTTGGTCCATGGCTAGCGCTTGCAGGTTTTGTTGGATTCATATGGAGAGAGCCCATCATAAGTTATATGACAAATTATTTTGGTTTAATTTAAAAGACAACTTATCAAGAGGAGTTTCCTCTTTAAACCAGTACGCTAAGACATCTCGTATGAGTAATAACCAGTGAAATTGACATACCAATAGGTATGCTGGAGACTACCTATATGGACGCTAGTACAATCAAGATTATTATATCTAAATATGTATTGTTAATACTCTGCATATTAATGCCATATAAAATATATGGCGAAAACAAGTTATTAAACGTAAGCATAGTGCCGCTTTCTTCCGTCCTCATTTCTACCAAAAATAGCGCACCTGCAAATATTATTAGCACAAATCACTCTACACTGAGTGCGGAAATTACAGGCAGAGTAAATTCTATAAATACTGAAGCTGGCTCTTTTGTTCGAAAAGGGGAAAAACTCGCTTCATTAGATTGTAGAAGTTACCTTTTAGCCAAGAAACAAGCAGAAGCCGCACTGAAAGTAGCGGAAACCCAATTCAACTTAGCGAAAAAACAGCTTGTTCGAAATCAACGATTAATCAAAAACGGCACAATACCTCGAGAACTATTCGAGAGAACAGAAGCCACTCAACAGACTTCGCTAGCGGATATAGAACTAAAGAAAGCGTCCATAGAGAACACAGAACTGACTATTGAACGCTGTACAATCAAAGCACCTTTTTCAGGGCAAATCACCCAAAAAATCGTACAACAAGGGCAACTTGTTTTACCAGGAACTGCCCTTTTTCAATTAATGGAAGATGCGGCATTAGAAGTTAAAGCGAACATACCAGTTACATCTATCAATGAGGTTAAAGGCGCAAAACTGATTGAGTTTGTTTCTGGCGAAGAAAGAATCAAAACATCTATTCGAAGTATTATTCAAAACGTTGACGTGACAAGCAGAACCCAGGAAGTTCGCTTATCCTTACCTGACTCTACTCACCTTGCTGCGGGATTATCCGGAAGAATTGAATGGAGTAACGGCAACTTGCAAATACCAACCGAATATATTCAAAGAAAAGGCCAAAACCTCGGCATTATGATTGCTGAAGATATCGTGGATGGCACTGGTAAAGCAAAGTTTATCGCGCTAAAAAATGCCATAGAAGGTCAACCAGCAAATATCGATTTACCCCAACAAACAGCAATCATCAACAAAAATCAATTCAGGGTTAGTGATGGACAACTTATTAGTATTCAGTAGCTAATAAGAATAATCCCAGACATTTATGTATTCACGCCTCATCCAAAATCATGTACTTGCAAATCTAACATTTGTATTAGTGCTGATTATTGGATTCTTATCCTACAAAGAAATGCCTCGTCAGCAAGATCCGACCATAAATTTTAATTGGATAACTATCATCACCGCCTTACCCGGCGCTTCTGCATCAGATGTAGAAAAAAGAGTAACAGATGTGCTGGAAGATTCTATCAATGGCATCTCAGACATGAACTTCGTCTCCAGTAATAGCCGTGAAAATATTTCAAGCATTCTGGTTCGTTTCGAAGATATTCCTGAAAGGCGCTATGATAAAAGACTCGCTGATTTACGCCGTGAATTACAAAATGTACAAAACGAATTACCTGAAGAAGCGTTAGATTCTCAAATATTGGAGATTACCTCGGGTAATGCATTCCCTGCAGCACTAGTTGCCGTAGTTTCAGATGCTGATGATGAGCGTTTACGAAAACGCGCCCAGACTGTTAGTGACTCGATAGAACAAATGACAGGCGTTGATCGTGTAGACTCTGTCGCACTTGATGACCCTGAACTGCAAATCAATTTTATTCCTGAAGCGCTTGAATCGTTACAACTCACTCCCGGAAAACTCGCTGATTCACTCAAACTTTGGTTTCAAGACGTATCTGCCGGAACCACAAGCATCGGCAAACAAAGTTGGCTAGTAAGAATAGTGGGAAAAAATAGTGACCCATCTGAAGTGGCTCAATTTCCTATTCCTGGTTTAAATGGCGAAGTACCCCTTTCTCGTGTTGCCGTTGTGCAACGAGCACGTAAAAAAGCCTCTCAAGAAGTCAGTATCGATGGTAAGCCCGCGGTTTTACTATCCGTAATGAAGCAGGATAACACCAACGTTATTCAACTCGTTGACCAGTTAAATCAGTGGGTTGACGAACAAAATAACATTACAGAAAACACCGGCATTCAATTACAAATGGTCGATGACCAAACCTTACCGACAAAACAAGCGATTAACATCATGCAAAGTAATGCACTGATTGGCTTGTTACTGGTATTGATTGTGGCATGGCTATTTTTAGGTACTCGAATCGCCCTACTAACCGCCATCGGCATTCCTTTTATCTTGGCAGCCACATTCTGGGTATTGGCAGCGAACGGAGAAACCCTGAATATCACAGTATTGCTAGGTGTTGTGATTGTATTAGGAATGCTGGTTGATGACGCCGTGGTTGTGGTTGAATCGATTTATTATCGACTTCAAAGAGGCATGAATTCTCTAGATGCCGCAACGGGCGCTATGAAAGAAGTTGCTCTTCCGGTTACTACAGCGGTTTTAACCACCATTGCCGCTTTTCTACCTTTGATGTTATTGCCCGGGATTTTGGGTAAATTCATGCGTGTGATACCGATGGTAGTGACCATTGCTTTAATTATTAGCCTGATAGAAGCCTTTTGGATGCTCCCATCTCACGTTCATGGCGCTAGAATTAACTTTGCTAAACCCTCAAGAATTCAACGATGGCGTGAATCCTTTATTCACTGGATTCAGCTCAAATACTCTAAAGTTCTAATCCGTGCATTGCGTTGGCCGAAAATGACGCTTCTCACAATTTTCCTAGCGTTTGCCACAGCCATTGGTGCACTTAGCGCAGGTATGATTCGAGTAGATTTTTTCGCATCAGATACCTTAAGAATTTTCTATGTAAATGTTGAAATGCCAACATCAACTCCTTTGGATGAAACATTAAGTACCACCTTGAAAGTAGAGGCCGCCATTAAAAAACACCTTAAAGGCGCTACAAAAGATATCAAGGAAAATCCAGATACTGTCAGAGATGCCCGATCAGTTGCTAGCTATGCGGGTCTTATGTTTACCGAAACAGAACCGATGTACGGCGATCAATACGGACAGATTGTTGTAAGCCTATTGCCGATGGATCAAGGCTCGCGCGATGTAGATACTATTATCAATGAAATGCGAGAGGACGTCACAAGTGTCGTTGGGGCAAACAATATCTCATTCTTGAAGCTCCAGGGTGGTCCACCTTCCAGTAAGCCAATCAGTGTGAAAGTTCGAGGCGATGACTACCAGACTATCAAACAAGCCAGCGACAAACTTCGTGAAATTTTAGAAGGCATCAAAGGCATAAAAGACATCAATGATGATGCCAGTCGTGGTCGTATGGAACTCACCTTGAAGATGAATCACGATGCGGTTCGCCGTTCAGGTATAAACCCTATGGATATCACAAGAACCGTTCGTTTGCTCGTTGACGGTGAAGTCGTAGCAGAGATGCAAGACAAAGGTGAAAAACTACAAATCCGCGTGAAAGCAGACTCAACTAAAAGCAATGATATTGGCGAATTACTAAGATTCAGAATGCCCACACCTAGTGGTTCGAACATTCCACTAAACCAGTTAATGACTCAGGAACGTGGCGTATCTTTGGGTAATATTCGTCACTACAATTTCAGAAGAGCGATTACATTAGAGGCAGATATTGATAAGCCCAAAGGAAAAGAAGACTTTATGGCTTGCCGTTTACGTCCCGCACTTTATGGGGAAGAGCGTGACTACAGTCAATGTGAATTAGATACGGTGACCGCCAATAAATTGATGCTGGATGGTTGGGAAAAGTATCGTAAGGATTTCCCCAGTATTGACCTCGATTTTTCAGGACAACTGGATGATATCAAAGACAGTATAAACTCAATAGCCAAGCTATTCTTGATTGGAATCGGTTTGATGTATCTGATATTAGGCACTCAGTTCAAAAGTTATTTTCAGCCTTTTATTATTCTTGCAACCGTTCCACTTGCTTTTACCGGTGTTATTTTAGGGTTATTAGTCACGCAAAACCCGCTAAGTTTATATACCTTATATGGTGTTGTTGCTTTAGCTGGAATTGCAGTAAATGCAGCGATTGTACTGATATCTGCTGCCAATGACCGAATTTATGCCGGTATGTCGGCTGTTCACGCAACCATCTATGCATCACGACGACGTGTCATTCCTATAATGATTACAACATTAACCACTATTGCCGGATTAATGTCATTGGCAGTTGGGTTAGGCGGTCAATCGCTAATCTGGGGGCCTGTTGCCACTTCGATAGTTTGGGGAGTAGGCTTCTCATCTCTACTCACTCTATTTGCTATTCCTACCCTGTATCTTGCTGGCATGAGAAGAAAAGAACGAAAACGTAGAAAGCAATTGAAGGACTAGGCACACCTTAAGAATAAACAAGCCTTAGTAAATTTCTAGATAAATTAATCATCACCACGACAACATATTGATATTTAAGTCGTTGATTTATATTAAGCCTAGTCTATGATTCCACCTTCAATATTTAAGCTTTTTAAAAGAGATTCTAATAATAAATGGCAAATTTCAATACACATTTAGGTGTAGCAGCCGTTGGCTCTGGCATGCTCGCGACGCTCTGTTTACAAGTAGGTTTAGTCGACGCAAAAGACGCAATACTGCTTGCAAGTATGGGGGTGGTTGGCGGAATTTTACCTGATATCGATTTACACTATTCTTACCCTAGTCGTATTTTGTTTTCGTTATTGGGCATAGTGGCGGCATTTCTTTGGGTGTTTGCTGCTGAAAATGATCTGCCCATCATCTATCTGTGGGGAGCAGGTTTAGGTGTGTATTTGATCGTTCGTTATCCCATCTGGAGCGTGTTTCAAAAAATGACCGTTCACCGCGGAGCGATTCATTCTATTGGTGTCGCTATTCTATTCGCCTTTGCAACAGCAGCAATCAGTTATCACTTTTTTGCCAGACCGGCGTTTATCTCATGGTTGGTTGCGTTTTTTATCTTCTCAGGATTTATTCTGCATCTGTTACTCGATGAGATATATAGCGTAGATTTTATGGGGCAACGACTCAAAAGGTCTTTCGGTACAGCGCTCAAACTTATAGATTACAAAGATAAAACCAGCAGTGCAGTCATCATCTTAGGTATTGTTGGACTCTGGTTTGTGACCCCCGATACTCGGATTTTTATCGATACAATCACAAGCCCTGAAACCTATCGTGTTATCTCTGAACGCTTACTTTAGTAAATAGATTTATCCAGAGATTCAAATGACACCCCCCTACTTACAGGGGGTTTTTCATTAAACTGAAGTTTTAAGCAGCTGCTTTCGCTAGCGCTTTTTGAATCACCGGCACTAAACCTTCAGGTAATTTCACACTGCCAGAAAGCGCAAAATCGTGCGCAGCTGGTGACATTTTTTTCCAGGTACGAATAATGATATCGATCCATTTATCTTCATCATACTCGGTAAATTTTTCATACATCGCGGTCATATAATGTTCGATAAACGTTAGTGCTGCGATATCTTCAACGACTTGTGTATCGGTATTTGTTTTTAAGTTTTTCTTACCGATGGCTAATTTAACTCGCTCTATCGTTTCTTCATCATATCCAACCTTTTCTAATAACGCAGCGGCAGTATCCGCGTGAAATTTATACAGATTGGTTCGCCAAAGATGATAGCCCTTGCGATTCATTGGATAGTCGCTACGAGGAGATTTCCAGCGTTCAATATGCTGTGCCGCAACGGAAAGTTTAGCAACATCCTCAGCATCGGGAATAAAACGTGACAGCATATCTAGCATACGCTTCGAATAAAGTAGTTCCTTTGGAACCTCTTTCCCTTCATCCATTTCGATATTAGGATCTTTGCTATTCGCTGCATCATAAAGCGCTAGTGCGTCTTCTAGCATCTGTGGGTTTGATGAACTCATAGTAACTCCATTAGTGTTTGCTTATTTAGATTAGCTATTCTAACGGAAAAAAGATCTTTTAAAAATGAGAATTATATTTACGCGGTTATTCTAAGACCTTTGATTACACAGTCATTGAGTAATTAGCCATGAAATAACTATCGATGTATTAACTAATTCAACCAGCCATTATCAAAATCTTGATCCTGCATTGCATCGACTTTCTTCTCGATGGTATTCAGTGCCCGAATCATAGTGACTGTTTTCTTCTCCAAGTCTTTAAGCTTTTTCATACGGAATGGTGTTTCATCGACTGGCACTTCAACCTCATCTGCTGTAATCAAGGTAGAGCGAGCTTTCTTACGTCGATCGAATGTAATGTAATACAAAGACGTATAGGCCTTATGAATTTCTTCATGCAGTGTATCAATTTCTTTTAACTGAGGGATATTAACCAGCTTAAACCCTTCTTCTTGATACCACTTACCAAAAGCACAGGCTTTACAATCTACTGGTTTTTTTACCTGATCTTCAGGCACACCTTTAACCAGTTTGTAACCTTGTTTGATCCATTCGATATGGTCTGGTTTAGCCTGCTGTAGGCTTTTAATAATATGCTCTTTATTCATGATGGTTTGATTATTTTTAATATTTTAAGCACTGGTAGTAACTGTTTGATTTAGTTGAATCAATTACCCTATCTAACAATCATAAACGGCTCGGCAACAATTTCAATAATATTCAGATTAACTGCAATACTGTTTCTTTTCGTGTTCAATCATATCTTCCAGAGTTTTACCCTTTTCGTGGGGATAACTGTCAGCAAGAACCATCAATACCTGAATTCTATCCAAACGAAAAACTCGAAACTCCTGACGTAATTCACACCATGCACCAATGGTCCAAATCGATCCCCAGAAAAACAGCCCTAATGGCCAGATTGTTCTTTCCGATGCTGTGCCGTCAGCACGTGTATATTGCATACTCAATTTAAAACGGTTATCAGCTGCCTTGCGCACTTCCGTCATCATAGATGCTACCTTGGGATGAATCCGCATATAGGGTGAGAACATTTTGGTTTCATCAAGGCTGGATTTTAAATCAGCGGGTAATACCGTTTCGATTTTACTCAGTACTGATTGAGCGGCGGTCGCTAGTTCAGGGTCTGCCCAACTATCTACTAATCGTGCCCCTAATGTTAGAGCACTAATTTCCTCTTTTGTGAACATCAGTGGCGGTAGATCAAATCCGCGCCTAACGACATATCCTATGCCCGCTTCACCTTCAATATTCACACCCGAAAGCATTAAATCTTTGATGTCTCGATAAATTGTGCGCTCAGATACCTCTAGTCTTTCAGCTAACCATGCTGCTGTCGTTACACGTCGAGTACGAAGAAATTGTACTATTTGAAAGAGTCTGTCAGCACGCCTCATAGATCCATTTATCCTTAATTATTGGTAGTCACCCCCATACTTACAGGCCCTTTTCTATCATATCCCTAATCTTAAGAGCCTTCTCAAAATGATCTAATTGATGCGTTTGAATCCACCAGGTCGCAACTTCCATCAAACCCTCAGGGTCAGTGTTTTTATTCGCAAAAAATGCGTAGAAAGACACCCCCACCGATTGCCCTTTTTCCGATATTTTCTTATCGCATATCTGAATCATTTGAGTTTTTAACTCTGCTCTCAGTTCTGTCATAAGTGATCCGCTTTAAAAAAGTGCCTATAAGTAGGGGGGTGACTTAATAAATCGATTCGAATTATTCCTGATCGAAATAGCTGATAATAGTTAGAGCAGCACCTTGAGGGTCACTAATGACACACATGCGCCCTACCGTAGGTATATCTCTAGGTTCTAATAATATCTTACCACCCAGTGCTTCGGCCTGTTTCGCGCTGGCTTCGACGTCATCCACTGTAACATAAGCGCCCCAGTATGGAGGCATCTCACCACATTCTGGAGTTAATGGCATTAAGCCTGCTTTCATTTCATCGTCAATCTTTGCCAGTGTATATGGCTGATCCATTTCCATGTCTTCCATCTGCCAGTTGAACATTTTTCCGTAGAAGGCTTTTGCGCCTGCCACATCTGTTGTCATTAATTCATTCCAGCTAAATGCACCGTGTTGTTTCATTGGGTTACTCATTTCTATCTCCTTTCTTTTGTGTCTATTACGTGATTTAAAAGCTTGTTAACTTCTACTGGTATTTGCTCTGTGTTTGCCTACTCACAAACAAACTATACGACAGCCCTGCTGACAGCATTGTGTCAGTAGTCTTAAAATAATCGTATTTAAATGAAATTTTTACAAAGCTCCGTATAATCTGCGTTTTTCAAATTCAAGAGATACGTCTATGAGACCTAGTGGTCGCGCCAACGATGAAATGCGCCAAGTTAAATTTACCCGTAATTACACCATGCATGCTGAAGGCTCAGTTTTAGTTGAATTTGGAAACACCAAAGTGTTATGTACGGCGACGATTGATGAACGCACACCACCCTGGTTACGCGGTAAAGGCCAAGGCTGGGTAACGGCTGAATATGGCATGCTGCCACGTTCGACAAATTCACGTATGGGTCGTGAAGCGGCACGCGGCAAGCAAGGTGGTCGCACCATGGAAATTCAGCGATTAATTGGGCGTTCTTTACGTGCGATTGTTAATCTTGAAGCATTGGGCGAACGCCAAATCATCGTCGATTGTGATGTTATTCAGGCAGATGGCGGCACCCGAACAGCTTCTATCAGTGGTGCTTACGTTGCTTTGTGCGATGCGGTTCAAACTCTACTAGACTCTAAGAAAATCAAGAGAGATCCACTCATGGGTCAACTTGCTTCTGTTTCAGTCGGTATTTATAAGGGAAACCCAGTACTCGATCTTGATTATGCGGAAGACTCTAACGCAGAAACAGATATGAATGTCGTGATGAACAACGCAGGACATTTCATAGAAGTGCAAGGTACTGCAGAAGGCCATGCTTACAGCCGCGATGAAATGAATGCTATGCTTGATTTAGCGGAGAAAGGCATCAACGAAATCATTGAAATACAGGATGAAACACTAAAATAGTGAATACAGACGCTACAACACCAAAACAGAAAGTCGTACTTGCCAGCGGTAATGCAGGCAAGTTGCGCGAATTCTTTGAAATTCTCGGTAACGCGGGTTTCGAAGTTGTGGCGCAGTCTGATTACGATGTAACAGACGTGCCTGAAACAGGTCTTACATTTGTTGAAAACGCAATTATCAAAGCACGAAATGCAGCACAACAAACAGGTTTACCTGCCCTAGCGGATGACTCAGGAATAGAGGTTGACGCACTGAACGGTCAGCCCGGTATTTACTCCGCGCGTTATTCCGGCGAAGGTAATGCGGCAAACAATCAAAAACTGCTAGAAGAAATGAAAGATGTACCAGATGAGAAGCGCACGGCGCGTTTTCGCTGTTGCATCGTCTTCATGCGCCATGCAGAAGACCCATCACCATTGATCGCCGATGCGAGTTGGGAAGGCACAATTCTTAAAGAATTATCCGGTAAGAATGGTTTCGGATATGATCCTCTTTTCTATGTCCCTCTTTTTGGTAAAAGTGCTGCAGAACTCAATGCTGACGAAAAAAACAGCGTTAGTCATCGCGGTAAAGCGCTAGCAATCATGTTGCAGCTGATGAAAGATAACGTTTCATTATCTGTTGAAGACTCTTTGTCCGTTAAAGACTCTCTAACCGCTGAAGACTCTCTAAACGTTGAAGACTCATAATCCATTGAATACGCCTCTACTTTACATTCGCGCTACTTTATATTGGATTGGATTACTCACCAGCACCGTATTCTACGGTTTATTTTCACCCCTTTTGTTGATGCTAGGGCCAAAGCTGAGTTATCGAACAGTATTGCCATGGACACACTTTAATATCTGGTGGTTAAAAGTAACCTGTGGGGTCAATTACAACATTATCGGCAAAGAGAATATCGACCTGAATAATCGTGGCATTATTCTCGCCAATCATCAGTCAACGTGGGAAACCATGTTAATACCGACGCTGTTACCGACAACATCGTGGGTGTTGAAAAAAGAACTCACCTGGATTCCTTTTTTTGGTTGGGCGCTCATAACCACCAAACCTATTGCAATAGACAGAAAGTCTGGTGCTTCTGCGGTTGAGCAAGTAAAAAAACGTGGCAAGGAACGTCTCGATGAAGGCAACTGGATTTGCATGTTTCCAGAGGGAACCCGTGTTCTACCAGGACAAAAGAAAGCCTATCGAATGGGTGCTGCATTACTTGCTGAATACAGTGGCTACCCTGTTTACCCACTTGCACACAATGCCGGCGAATGTTGGCCAAGGCATAGTTACATCAAATTGCCCGGTACAATCACCGTGAGTATCGGAAAACCGTTTAGCGTAGAAGGTTTAACAGCAGAACAGATCAATGATATGGTAAGAAACTGGATCGAGGCAGAGATTGAAAAAATGCCGCCAGCAGTAAAAAAGTAAATTTAATAACGAACTTAAGCCGCACCCCGAACTCTTTAAGAAATAACAATAATTAGAGTCATCCCCCTACTTTTAGCGGGTTTTTCAGGGCCATTAGAGAAAATATCTATACACTGACTTATGCATACACGTATCAAACCCATTCAAAGAAGCATGCTCTTCTTTATAAGTAGCTTATTACTAATCTCCTGTTCTGTTGAACAAAAAGAATCTCCCCCGCTTGAAATTATCGAACCTACAGAAGAATTAGTAGAGGGATTTACACATGACCCTAAAAATATTGAATTGCCTCCTGAAGATCCTATCGAGCAGCAAATCATTGAAGTGCGTCCACCCGCTAAACCACCTTTATCAAAATCTCAGCTTTTTTCAGGAGTGCTAAAATCTCATAATAGGGTAAGAGCCAAACATCGTCTTAAGCCACTAAAGTGGTCAAATAAACTGGCAAGATATTCAAAAGAATGGGCTAATCATTTAGGTTCAGGATCAAGCTGTACAATGCGTCATAGAAGCGGGCAACCTCCTTATGGTGAGAATCTATACTGGTCAAGCGCAGTAGTGTGGAGTGATGGATTTCGCGAAACCAATCGAGTGACTATTAAAGATGTAGTGAAAGCGTGGACGGATGAAGAGCGCTGGTATGATTACCAAAGCAATAGCTGTAAACCTGGACAAAAATGCGGTCACTATACGCAAGTCGTTTGGAAGAATACAACCGAAGTTGGTTGTGCAGTAAAAGTCTGCAACGACAAATCACAAACATGGGTTTGTAGTTATAATCCTCCCGGTAATTATACTGGCATGCGACCTTACTAAGCGTCTTCTTAGCTCGTTTACCAAGAACATAAAAAAGCTGTGCTATATTTATTAGCACGATGCTTAAAAAATCACACATTCAATATGCCCTTCAAATTGACCTTAAAGGGCAACCTTTAACGCCGCTGGATATTGAAACTTCTCAAAAGCAATTACGCTCTACCTATCGCAGCCACCTAAGTTTTGTCATCGCTATTTTTGCTCTCGGTCTCGGTGTAAGTTATCGCGCGTTGACTTTAAATTACGATACCGAATTCGAATTATTCAATCTAAGTCTTTATGTTGGCATGTGGTTTGGCTTATTCGCTGGAGTTATGATTGATGGTAATACTCAACGAAAATTACAGTTAATTGTCGTTGGCATTATCCTTTGTAGTTCCGCCAGTTTATTCGCATCTATGTTAATGACTCTATTTATTGGTCATATAACCGTGTGGATCAGCAGCATCAATATACTCGCCAGCGCATTATCCAGTATGTGGTTAATGACCTATTATGACGAGATTTTAAAAGGTATAGAGTCGGTAAAAACAGTTGATGAAAAAGGGCTCTGTTACATCAAAAAAGCATCGTCACATTTTGAAGAACTGAATCAGTTTAGTGAACAAATTCGTGAACAAGGCCGAATGCCTTTAGTTGCCGAATACTGGGCCTATCGAGAATGGATAAAGGTGAAAGTCAAATCAAATGGCTAGACTAGATTCATAAGTTAGGTTCATGAATTAAACACCTAGAATCACTGACTCAATACCTGAAAACTCTGTTCAACACGATTCCCTTTCTCGTCCACCAAAGTAAGTCGATGTTTGCCAGCAGCGAGCCATATTGCTTGCTCATGATAAGTTTGTGTTGTTCCCAAAAAATCATCATTCAGATGCCAGAATAGTTGTGCTTCTGGATTTCCGTGAATTGCCTGAAAAACCGTTTTACCTTTCTCTCCCGTTAATTCTTTAGGGATATAAATCTGCGTGTTTCGTCTGGGATAAATCAATGAAATCGGACTGTCTTTTGACGCGACAGTTTCCACTTTTTGGCAATCTTCTCGCCACTCAGGCATGACTTTGTAATTAGCATGAAACTGTTGATAGTAATAAGCTTCATCAGGCGGCAATACAAACCAGTCTTTATGCTCCATTGCAGCCACTGATTCACAACCGCTATGCACGCGAAGCTGGGTTAACTTATCCAGATGAATACGCTGATGATTGGGTGAAACACGATCGAAATGGCTACTTGCAGGAATATAATAATCTTTCGCTTCACAATTTTGATTAGCCAAAAAACCATCGTCTTTGCATATCGATACCAATTTCATTTGCTCGATAGGCTTTCTAAACCATTTTGAATCCAGTGAAAGCCGGTTAAATACATCGAACAAAATGGGGGCAGCGACTTTCACTCCGGTCATGCCTTGACGTCCTTCTCCGGCGGCATTTCCGACCCAGACTCCTACGGTATATTTTGGTGTGGTGCCCAATGCCCACGCATCACGGTGACCAAAGCTGGTACCTGTTTTCCAGGCTATTTTGTGCGTACTGTTAAATCGTTTCCAATACGCTTCACTTCCCGGTCGGCCAACTTCTAGCAACGCTTGTAAGGTCATCCATGCGCTTGCAGGGCTGAGTTGATTTTGTTTGGATGTTTGCGCTTTTTGTTCCTGTAAAATAATCGGCTTTAGCATTTGTCCTTGCTGAGCATCCGAATCATGATCAGAATCTAAACCTTGCTGAGCCCGATTAGCTAAATTGGCGTACATCCCGGTTAAATCCCAGAGCGTCCCTTCTGCGCCACCAAGTATCAGCGGCAAACCGTATTCACGAGAACGTCTATGCAGCGTACTCATGCCCATATTCTTTAGCGTTGCTAAAAAGCGTTCGACACCGTGATAACTCAGCATATTCACCGCTGGAATATTTAATGAGCTGGCTAATGCCTGTTTTGCCCGCACAGCACCCCGGTACTTACGATCGAAGTTTTTAGGGCGATATCCTGTATAACGAATCGGTGCATCAGCCACTAGCATTTCAGGCAACAATTCACCCTGTTCAATCATGCTTGCAAACAGAAACGGCTTGAGTGTACTTCCGGTACTTCTAGGACGTTGGATCAAATCAATCGCCTGACCATGCTCAGTTTTTTCTTTTAGTGGTGGCGCATTGCCCACATACGCCTTTACTTCAAAGCTGTCATTGTCGATCACGACAATTGCGAGATTATGGATATCCTTTAACGCGTTTAATTGACCGTAGTGTTTGGCGATTTGATTGACTTGAGACTGCAAAACAAAATCAATGGTGGTATTAAAACGCTTTTGATTTTCGGTAGAATTTGCCTTCGCTTTAGCAATTAATGTATCTAATAAATGCGGTGCCATTCTTGGCAATAAATTGGGTTTCTCAGGCAATGGTTCGGCAATCGCTAATTGATAATCAAGCTTGCTGAGTTTCTCTTGCTGGAATAATTTGAGTAATAAACGATCGCGCTTAGCTTTTAAGGTATCGCGCTTTCTACCGGGATGAATCAGTGCAGGGCTGTTGGGTAAAACGGCTAACATCGCACTTTCAGCCCAGGATAATTGTTGCGGATTACGCCCAAAATAACGCCACGATGCCGCTTCCAGACCAACCACATTTCCACCAAACGGCGCGTGGCTGGCATAATAATTCATGATTTGATCTTTGCTGTAACGAGTTTCCAAACGTAGTGCTCGAAACGCTTCGATGGCTTTCTCAGTCAATGAGCGTTCCGGATTTTGTGAGGCAAGTCGAATCACTTGCATCGAAATGGTACTTCCACCACTAACAATGCGCCCCGCCTTCAGGTTTAAATTAAGCGCACGCGCAATGGCTAAAGGGTCCACGCCAAAATGCTTATAGAAACGTTTGTCTTCAAAAGCGACGAGGCTGGTTTTGAATTTATCGGGGATCTGTTGTAGCGGGGGAAAACGCCACTGCCCATCTTTTGAAATATGTGCACCTAGCAACTTACCTTCTTTACTCAGCAAGATACTTGATACGGGTGACTTAAATAGCGGCTCAGGCAGGCAAAAGTAGAAGGCGGTGATTCCCATCAAGACAAAGATAAACAGTAATGATCTGCCTTTGCTTTTTGTTAGTGACTTGAATGGTTTCACGGTTCTTATATAAAAAAGTGGCTAAAAGGTGGGGGGTGACCTTTCTAGGCTCTCCAAGAGCCAGAAATGTTCATCGTAGATTCCATAAGGAATCGTCGATGTACAATGTTTATGCTGGGTTAGCTGTAGTTAAATAACAAAAGCCACCCCCCACCTTTGAGGCGTTTTTTTAACTCCTCATTTCTACTTGATAATATTAATAAAGCGACCTTTCTCAATGGCCTTTAAATTACCATCGTACATTGCTTCAACAGTTATCGCAGGTTGGTAATAACGCCCTTGATAGGAAGCATTCGCCAATAATTCAAAGTTTTTGACTTCACCTTTCTTTAATGAGAAATAGTAATAAATGCGATCATCACGCAAATCTCGATAATCATATTTACTCTTGGTCGCGGCTTGTTCTGATGCTGACAGTATTTCCATACCTGCTGCTACTGGAATCGTAAGTGCTATATTTTCAGCGTCATAATTACCGTTATTTTGAATGCTCACAGATAACTTCGCATCAGTGCCCTGAGCAACTTTCCAGTCGCTATAATCCGCAAGATCATTCCACAGCTTTTTGTTTTCAGCATCGCGCACGCTAAACTCAGTATCAATGGTTAAGCCTTTTGATTGACTGATTTCATCACCTGCTACAGGTACACCCTTAGTCACTAGGTTCGCGAATAATCTCACTCCAGATGTATTTTCTACACTGATGTTAGAGCCTGCTTTTACCAGCATGGTGCTGGATATAGGTTTGCTGCTATTGATGGTTTTTGGCGTGCCATCTTGCGACAGATTTGCGCTGAAGCTGCTGGTATCTCCGCCCAAATAACGGGAAACACCCATTAATGCCCAGGATATACCTTGAGTACTCTGGAATCCATCTCCACTCATTTGCTCTGCAATTTTTTCTAATAACTTATTCGCATCCTGCTTTTTGTTCAAGGCAACCAGATTATCTAACTGCAATCCAAGATCTCCCAACGTCGAGCTGAAGGTTTTATCAGGCGTAGTAACGTTATTCACTGCAGTAGCATCGGAATCCATACCCTGAATCAATGCTGTTGCCGCTTCAGGTTGTGATGCCGTTTGGTATGACGCAGCGAGTAACCAGCGACCTTTATTGTTCAATCGACTGTTGTTTCCACCTGTTTCAGTACTCGCCGTATTAGCCGCCTCACGAAGACGATTCATCGCGCCTAATTGCGGTTGACCTGCTAACGCTAAAACATAAAGGCGATAAGCTTGAGTATGTGAATATTTATTGCTCGCTACAATATAGCCTTGCGCTGCTCCGACCTGATAATTCAGCCAGTTATTGAGTAGGTTCGCTGGCAATTTATAGCCCAGTTTCTTTGCCTCTAATAAAAAGTGACCGGCATAAACACTTGCCCAATCGTTTTGATAATTACCGCCCGGCCAATAACTAAAATCACCGGTTCCGGTTTGGAAGCGTCTTAACTTATCAATCGCTTTTTGAACGTGTAGCTGAGTATCCTGCTTTTGCTTATCGGTTAAATCCATCACCTTCGACAAGAATAATTGTGGGAAAGCCGATGACGAGGTTTGTTCTAAACAACCATGTGGATACCGAATTAAGAAATTTAGTCTTTTCTCAATATTCAACGGTGGCACAGCTGATAATTCTAGTACCGATTGGTTAGTGCCTTCCAGACCAAAGGCCACTGCTTTGTTATCCCAGCTTTTGCCCGGCTCGATAACCTGAGTAATAGTGCGTGTGGTTTCCTGATTGGCTCGGCGAATATCCAGATAAACTACTTTTTCAGATTTAAATTCACCATTACGTCCATCCTTATCAGAAGACGTTGAAGTGCTGTTGGCAGAAGCAGTCGCCGTAAAGCGTAAACGCGTCTTGCCGATTTTATTGGCCGTTTTAACTTTGATAAAGGCAATTTTCTCACCCATCTTGTTAAAGCTAATGTGTTGAGTGGGTTCTCCAATAACGTTGACTAAATCATCTGTTTCGACCCATACGGTCACATCTTTAATTCTGTCGTCCATCGAGAATAAAGTCACAGGAATAGACACTTCTTCCTGAGGTCCAAGCACACGAGGCAAACTGCTTTGCAGCATTAATGGTTGACGCACAAAAATGGATTGCTGGGATTTACCGTAAGCCCCTTTTTCGCCCGCAACCAACATCACACGAACTGCGCCTAAGTAAGGAGGCAATTCTATTTCATGCTTTCTGGTTTCGCCTTGAGCTAAAGTAAAGGGACCGAGGTATTTAACCACAGGTGGGAAGCGACGCTTCTTGCTATCGTCATCATCCGTTTCTTCATCATCGCCACCACCGAGTGCAAGCATGCGTTCTAACTTGCCACCATATGCACCGACAACATGATCAAACAAATCCCAGGTTTGAATGCCGAGTGCTTCTTTGCTGTAGAAATGACGATGTAAATTTGGCGTCTTAAATGAGGTTAAACCCAACAAGCCTTCATCAACAACTGCCAAGGTATAATTCATGCTTCTACCATTGCCTTCGCTAACCATTACGGTCTGCTTAGATTCTGGTTTCCATTCTTTTTCAGCCTGAATTTTAGGTAGTAGATAGCTTTCAGCATCTTTTACATCTAATGGAATAATGCCATACAGGCGAATCGGCCTATCGTTTGATTTACCTTCATGAGGCTGCAATAGAGTAATATGCACATAAGCATTCGGCGCCATTTCTGCGGTAATAGGCACTTCAAACTGCAATCGCTTCTCGGAGCTATTGACGCCTGCAGCAGCTGCCGTTGATGCTTCTGTAAATTTAACCCAGCGCTGCTCCAGAATTCGGCTACCGGTTTCAATGCTCAGTAATGCTCTGCCCTGAGAGGTTGCAGGTAATTGAATCGTTGCTACATCGCCCACGCTATACGCTGTTTTATCAGAGAACAGATTTAGACGGCTAGCAGCACCACTGCCTTCTTCTTGTGCGCGTCCAGCCCATCCCGGCCAATCGATATAAACTGTTTTACCCGTACAGTGTGTGCCTTCTAAATCACACACCCGAATTAGATAACGACCCCAGCTAGGGTATTTAACTTCAAAGTTCCATTCGCCCACGCCATCTGTTGTGCTGACGATATCCTTTTGTAAAAGTCGTTGATAACGGCTATCTGCATACTCCGCGAGAGATTCGCTGGATTTATCCCACCACCACTTCCACTTGATTTTATACAAGCTGACTTGGACTTTATTTAATGATACTTCTTCGCCCTTAGCACTCAAACTGGCAATGCTTACCTTATGTTTAACATCGGTGAGCAACATACCACGAGTGGCATCTCCTTTAGGTAACTTGATACCAACATAATTAGTGTATGGATGGTAATCGATATTGCTACGGCTAATACTGAATGCTCCACCTTCTTCAAACACTCTCGAAGTAAATTTAGCTTTGAGCATGCCAGCTGGCTTACCTTTCACTTTGAAGTCTTTGCTAAATTTTAAGTAGCCTTCATCATCTAAACGACCTTCCAAAAGCATTGTGTCCTGACTTCTTAATGAGCGCGCTGGATCATCAAACACATAGTCAGTGAATTTGCCGAATTGTGTTTTCTTTTGGGTGAATTTAACGGAAACATCTGCTTTTAATTTACTTGCTGTGGCGCCGTGTAACCATTGCGAGAATAACGTCCCTTCTGGTGTTCCTTCACTGCTGTAAATAACCTCAGCAGGTTTATTGCTGGCATTTTCACCTTGCGCTTTAAAATTGAGTTCTAGTTTTAGGCGATTTGGACGGACGGTTTCAATCATCAAAGACTTGCTAAAAGAACTTCCACCAACAAAGGCTTTTACCATCCAGTTACCTGACTGCGCCTTTTCTTCCGTTTTAAATTTAAACGCGTAAAAGCCACCAACCGAATTAACGCTGGTTTTCGTATCAACCACTCTGCCTCTCGGATCGATGAGCTTCATTGTTACTGGATGGCTGTCTGGAATCTTCTTGGCATCTTTTTCATTTAATGCCTGATTTTGCAGTACAAAAGTCAAAAAGATATCATCACCGGGGCGCCAGACACCGCGCTCACCATAAATGAATCCTTTAATTCCTTTTTTGATTTTCTTACCGCCAACATCAAAATGACTGACTGCCAAGGCTGTTTTGGTATTGAGTTTTAAATAAGCCGTATCTTCAAACTTTTTAGCAACCAATAAAAAAGGCGTTTCTGACAATTGTACTTTTGCAAAACCCTCTCCATCAGACGTTGCCTTTGAAAGTAACTGACCCTGATAATTCCTGATCTCAAATTCCGTACCCGTTAACGGTTTAGCCGTTCTGATATCGGTTGAAATAATACTTAAATCACCATTTGCTTCGCGTTTCGTAATTAAGCCGATATTACTCGCAATGAAGTTTTGACTAGCACTTGTCTTGTCGCTGTTATATCGATAGTACGAATCGGTACAAGGATCGTTTCTGCTATCCCAGCCAGAATTGTCATTGTTATAACCTTCTACATAATCGCTGATTCCATCCCAGCCACTATTCTCTAACACACCGTAATCTTCCATATCTTTAAGCGGTGCGTCTTTGCTATCAGCAACTGGAGTATCTGCAGCACATCGGTACGTTGAGTGACGGCGTTTTATCGATAACGTAAGGCGAATCATTCCGCCAGAATATTTCTTCATTAACTCCGTTGCGTTAAAGGTATAGCGATTCCATTTATTTGGATCAGCAGATTTCAGTGGAATCACTTTACGCCAGAGATGACGCCCGCTGCGGCCCAACTCATTTGAACCCGATAAGTTCCCAACCTGCAAAAACTGCTTCATATTGTCTGAATAAATACGAAATGCAGTGACTTCTACCGCATTGACACCGACCGCTTCAAACGGAATTTCCAAGGTAGAATTTTCTGGCAGAATGGAGCCTTTGCTGACAAATTTAACTTTTGGCTTGGCATCATCAAAGGCTACTTTTTGTTCTATTTTCTTAGATAAAACCTTATTACCTTCTTTGGATTTAATCCCACCGTAAAGTCTTACCAAAAAGCTTCCTGCGAGATTTCGGTTTGGGTAGATATTGATTCGATTTCCATCGATACTGACTTTGTATTTATTTTTTGCAAGCTCCACCAGCCCTTTCAGGTTTTGATTCGGGTCCAGGTCATCTGAAAAACGCACTTCGACAAAAGGAGAGCTATCTGCTTTGTGGATCACGGCGATTTTAGTGACTTCAAATTTATCAGATCCCGGAACCGTTATACTTTTTCTGCCTTTGGTTTTGATATCGATGGCTGAACCATCCCATGACAAATGCAAATCAGCATCAAAGGTTTCTTTGACGATGTCTCTCACAACGAATTTATGACTCTTACCATTGGTGTTGTGTGTCCACTCTATGGGTAATGTTTTGTCCTGAAATTTCGCAGAGACTACTTTTTCGACAAGTTTCGAGGGCACACGATCAGACACCAGCAATTGCCCTTCCAGCATCATTCCATTACTGACCGCTGGATCGGTTGTTAAACCAACAGTTTTGATTTCATAGTCGAGAGGAATGACTTGAAACGTGTATTGAAAAGGCGCCGCTTTATTAGGAATATCAAAAAGCCCAACGGGTTTAATGCTGACCTTGTAAACGGTGCTCGGTTTTAAATGCTCGAGAGGTTTCCACACTATGCTGGACTTACTGGCAAATACCGGCTTGCCTTTAACTTCGGGTGAAATGAACATGATCTTACTGGCGTCTTTGCCCACCATCGATTCATCAACAACATCACGATTAAAATCAATATGGATAGGAGTGTCACGCGAAACAATCCCCTGCGTGTGCCAGCCACCGAGTTGCTCCCAGCTAAATGCAGATAAATCATCCTTTTTTTCTAACGGGGGTTCTGCTTCGGTAGTATCTTGAATAATTGCAGTTGCTTGATCAACGCTACTCGAAGGGCTTGCTGCCTGACTATTATTGTCAGTAGCATTGCCTGCAGGCGCAGATTCCGAGGCAGTCTTGATGGCCTCTGTCTTGCTTGAATTGTCAGTACTGTTCGTATTACCTTTATCACCGCCACATGCATTTAGCATAAGCGCAAGAATAATTGTTAGGGGTAGTGAGCGTTTTAGATCGCCAGCAAAACCTTTAAATAGCACTGATTTATCCCTCATAGAATGTAAGTTAATTTATCAAACTATAGCAGGTTAGTTCCACTGTTATGCGTAACTTTAGCAAATTTTATATGGAGATTTTGTGCAGTTCAAATGAGTATCGATGTCTAACCAATCAATAAAAAAGTGCCTAGCTCTGCATAAATTCTATTTACGTTTTAAAAAAACAAAAACGTAATATCATTCAAAGTAGGGGGGTGGCTTTTCCTTCTAATCAGCTAGTCTTTTTTAATGAATGAATCCCCTGAATTAAATCATGTTCTAAAACTTGCGAGGCTCGAGCGTTGCTTCCCAGTTTCATCAAAGTTTTCCGGGTCTAACCAACTTTTAAATGTCGCTTCTAGTTTCGGCCATTCTTTATCCAGAATAGAAAACCAGGCTGTGTCACGATTTCTGGCTTTGTACATGGTCAGTTGACGGAAAATCCCTTCAAACTGAAAACCCAGTCGTAAAGCCGCAGCTCTTGATGGGCCATTTAGTGAATCGCACTTCCACTCATAACGACGATACCCCAATTCGTTGAATACACGTCGCATCATTAAATACATGGCTTCTGTAGAAATGGGGGTCTGCTGCATAAGTGGTGAAAAATGAATATGTCCTACTTCAATAACGCCATCTTTAGGGTTAATACGCAAATAAGTCGCCACTCCAACGGCCTGATTTGTTTTTAAATCTATCACCGTATAAAACAGCGGATCATCTCCGAGGCTTGTTGCTTCTAACCACGTGACAAAGTCTGCTTTATTCTCGAAAGGTCCATAGGGTAGGTACGTCCAGTTGCTCTGATCCTGGTCTTTGCCATAGGCTTGATATAGATCGTCTGCGTGTAATTGTATATCTATCGGTTCAAGCCGACAGTATTGCCCTACCATTTCAGAACGGGAGGGAAATTCGCAGCCGGTCCAATCTTGCATCGGAAAACCAATTGGCTGCCCCAGGCTGTTTTTATGTTCGCTCATTGATCTTTTCTCCGTGCTGATTGTTTTCGCTACTGATACTTAAATTTATAAAAACATCTTTAATTTATAGTCTATTATCGAAGAATATTGGTTTATTTAAAGCGCCAATTACACACAATATTTAGGAACCACTTCGACCAATAATGATTAAATTAAGCGGCCAAGGCTCTCTGTATAGACAACTCTACGAAAGCCTTAAAAATACGATTTTAGCTGGGGAATACAAAGCAGGTGAAAAGCTACCGTCTAGTCGTGAGTTAGCCAAATCATTACATGTTTCTCGCAATACTGTGATTAATTGTTATGAACAACTGTTAGCAGAAGGCTATATCGAGACACGGTTTGGCTCTGGCAGTTTTGTCACGGATAATGATTTAAGCAAGCAACAACAGTTACCAAAACAACACTATCGACCGCCCAAACTCAGCGACTCAGCACAATATTCATTGAAACAATGGCAAGCTTATGACCTGAATCATCTTGATAGGGCGGCGCTTGATGTCAATTTTCAATATGGCCCCGTTGATATCAATGAGTATTTATTAAAAGACATCAATCAGATTGCTCGTCGCTTTAGCCAAACCCTGGACTCAAATTACCAAAGACCCGAAGGGCTTTTAAAATTGCGTGAAAGCATTGCACGCTATGCGCAACAAAACAGGGGATGCCAATGTAATGCCGATAATATTGTAATCACTAATGGGTCACAGCAGGCTTTAGATTTAATCGCACGCTTGTTGATTCAAAAAGGTGAAAAAGTCATTATCGAAGAACCGGGATATCGTGGCGCGGCACAGGCGTTTTCAAATGCCGGCGCTAAATTGATCAGATGCGATGTCGATAATGAAGGCATTGATCTTGATAAAATCGATCCAGATAATAAATCAAATTCGACAGGAAATAACAACGTACGCTTGGTTTACACCACTCCCTCTCATCAATTCCCTACTGGTGCTGTTCTGCCATTATCGAGGCGTATTAAATTACTCGAATGGGCGAATGCAAATAATGCCTTTATCGTAGAAGACGATTATGACAGTGAATTCCGCTATCAAGGTCCTCCAATCGAAGCCATTCAAGGATTAGATCAATCAGGTCAGACGATTTATATAGGCACCTTCTCGAAAGTACTTTCCCCTGTTTTACGCATTGGCTATGTCATTTTACCGACGCCTTTAGTTGAGCCCTTTACCGCTTTAAAGTGGTGTAGCGATCGACACAGCCCGTTGCTCAATCAGCAAATACTGGCTGAATTCATTAACTCTCCGCTTTATGCTCGACACTTAAAACGCATGCGTAAGATCTATTCCAGACGACGTGAAATCTTGATATCCAAGCTTGAAGAATATTTTGGTAATGAGATATCTGTTGAAGGGACCAATGCAGGTATTCATTTATTAGTTTGGTTCAAACAGCTTGATGCGGCCAAAGAAAAAGACTTTATTCAACTCGCTAAAAATAAATCCGTGGGCATATATTCCGCAAATAAGCTTTATCAGAAACCGCCTAAAAACCTCGGTTTATTAATTGGTTATGGTAACTCGAGTTGTGACCAAATAGAGCTTGGAATAGAGCGATTAGCTGAGTGTTATTCATCAAATACTCGTGTTTAACTACTCATAAATATACTAAGACACCCCCCTACTTATAGGCACTTTTTTACAAGGTACTTATCCTGATTTTAATTTCCTGCCTCTAACGACCAATACTAAACGTATCGCTTAGAGTATCTTACAAGAGGGTTATCCATGATACTCCGACCAGTTAGAGTCTATGTTTGTTATTTGTTGTTACTGTTAACCATTCTTAGTGGCAGCTTTAGCAGTGCAAACGCTAATGCCAATTCAGAGTATCATTTGACTATTAAAGGCAGCTCAATAAACCTGAGATTTTCGCCTGAAATGTCAGATAAGCACCTTGCACTGGATCAACAAACCATCGTTAACTGGATAGAAAAATCTGCAATCGCCGTTGCCGATTACTTTGAGCAATTTCCCGTGAAAAATCTAAAAATTGCAATCACCCCGGGCTCTGGCTCAAGAATTGGCGGCAATGCTTATTACCGGGCTACTCCCTTAATTGTATTAAGAATTCAACCTGACATCACAGAACAACAATTACAACAAGATTGGGTATTGGTACATGAAATGGTTCACTTGGCATTTCCCCTGATGGAGGATGATCATGGCTGGGCTCAAGAAGGTCTTGCCACCTATGTTGAGCCCTTAGTTAGACTCAAAGCTGGCATAGTTAAAGAGAAAGATGTCTGGCTCTGGTTATTAAAAGGGACACCCAACGGTATCCCTAAAGAGGGTGAAAGAGGATTAGATAACACCCGCAGCTGGGGAATGAAATACTGGGGTGGTGCCATATATTTCCTACTAGCCGATATTGAAATACGTGAACAGACCAATAATAAGTTAGGGCTGGAAGATGCGCTAAGGGCGATCAATCATTCTGGTGCAAGTATGGCTGCTGATGGAACATGGCCAATAAGCGAGGTATTTTCAATCGGAGATAAAGCTGTTGGCACTCAAACACTTATGAATTTATATAACAAAATGAAAAGCAAGGCTTTTGATCCTGAGCTCGAAAATATATGGAAAAAATTTGGGATTAGCTTAAAAAATGATCAAATTAAATTCGATCAATCCAAATCTTTAGCACGGCAAAAATTCATTTTTGGTGTGAAATAGTTTCAAAAAACAAAAATAATCAGACTTATGTGAAATCCTCTAAGCCTTTGATAGCGCTTTCATAATTGATATTTCTCCAGTATTAAATTTAAGTTTTGAAAACCTTAATATTAAATTTACTAATATTAAGTTTTGAAATAATTTACATAAATTCTACCAATAGTCTTAGAAAAAACAAAAACATAGCTTATACTCGGCGATCTATTTTGACCAACATCACTGATGTACACACATGGTGCAATAGAAAAAAACGACTGTTTAGGTTTAATCTTTATTGATGATAGCCTGTATTTAGAGCTCTCTTAAAGAGCCATTTTCTAGTAAATGTGCAAATTGCATTATTAGATCGCTAACAATAATAATATTTTTACCCGCAGTCTTGTTAAACCCCAAGGAGAGAAACAATGAAAAAAAATGAAAATACGCCACATCTAAACAGACGTGGTTTCCTCAAAGTTGCGAGTGCTACAGGCGTAGCCGCTTCTGCACCAATGATTTTTATGAAAGACGCGTACGCGGCAAAGGACTTTAGAAATGACCCTAAAGATTCTAAAACAGTAACCCTAGGATTCAACGTACCACAGTCTGGTCCTTATGCCGATGAAGGTGCTGACGAATTACGCGCTTACAAATTAGCGGTTAAGCACCTTAACGGCGAAGGCGATGGTGGAATGATGAAAACCATGAAGCCTAGCATGTTGAAAGGCAATGGTATTCTCGGTAAGAAAGTTGTCTTCTCAACAGGTGATACTCAAACCAAATCAGATGCTGCACGTGCATCTGCTAAGCGTATGATCGAAAAAGATGGCGCATTAATGATCACAGGTGGCTCTTCATCTGGTGTTGCAATAGCAGTACAGGGTCTATGTCAGGAAATGGGTACCATTTTCATGGCTGGTTTGACTCACTCAAACGATACAACAGGTAAAGACAAGCGTCGTTACGGTTTCCGTCATTTCTTCAATACTGAAATGTCTGGAGCTGCACTTGGTCCAGTACTTGAGAAAGAGTATGGTAAAGATCGTACTGCTTATCACCTAACGGCTGACTATACTTGGGGTTGGTCTCAAGAAGGTTCAATCAAAAAGTACACAGAAGCCATGGGTTGGAAAACCAAAGCAGCAGTTAAAACTCCTGTTGGCGCAGGTGACTTCTCACAATTTATTACACCGGTACTAAACTCTGGAGCTGACGTACTTGTTCTTAACCATTACGGTAAAGACATGGTTAATTCACTCACCCAGGCAGTACAGTTTGGTTTACGTGATAAGCAAGTTAATGGTAAAGATTTCCAGATAGTTGTTCCTTTATTCTCTCGTTTAATGGCACAGGGTGCTGGTGAAAACATCAAAGGTATCTTAGGTTCTACTAACTGGAACTGGGCACTTAAAGACGAAGGTTCAGCAGCTTTTGTTAAGTCATTTGGTGCTGAGTATGGTAACCCACCATCAATGGCTGCTCATACGTGTTATGTTCAGACTCTTTTATATGCAAATGCATGTGAAATGGCTGGTACTTTCTATCCACCAGAAGTTATTAAAGCACTTGAAGGCTTTGAGTTTGACGGTATGGGTAACGGTAAAACTGAATATCGTGCTGAAGATCATCAGTGTTTCAAAGATGTATTGGTTGTACGTGGTAATCAAAACCCAACTAGTCAATTCGATCTGCTTGAAGTTGTACAAGAAGTTCCTCGTGCACAAGTTGAATACAAGCCAGAACTACTTGGTGGCGAATTAGGTCCATACGAAGTATAAGTAGTCGTAAAATTAACCCCATCGGAATACTTCTGATGGGGTTTTAAATTTTAAATACTTAATCGTTATAAATAATAGTTTCAATATTTATAAACGGTTACCTACACGCTTGAATCAAAAAATTTCATTTTTACTAATAATTTGAAATATACGCAAACAGTGTTTATTTTTAAATGCTCGCTATCTTTTTATATAAATTCTAAATTGATTCAAATACTTTAGCTCACAAAAAGAGAAGATAAAATCATGGATGCGATTCTGATCCAACTACTCAATGGCCTTGATAAAGGTGCAGCTTATGCATTAATTGCATTAGGTCTGACTCTAGCATTTGGCACCTTGGGTATTGTTAACTTTGCACACGGTGCATTATTCATGCTTGGTGCTTTTTGCGCCGTCAGCTTTCAAAAAATTCTTACGATATCTAAAAAAGTAAAAGATGAAAGTATTACTTTTTTCGATGCATATAAGGAGCAACCCTATTTAGAAATATGGTGGGGTGACACAGGAACCGCGATCATTGATTATGCCGTCCCACTATCAATAATAATGGCAATTCCAGTGATGCTATTGATTGGTTTTATAATGGAACGTGGCCTAATCAGACATTTTTACAAACGTTCACATGCAGAACAAATTCTCGTGACCTTTGGTTTGGCAATTATTATACAAGAGGTCATTCGTCATTTTTTTGGAGCAAATCCAATTCCAACACCTGCACCAGATGTAGTTTCTGGTAGTGCGGCGGTTGGAGCATTCTTTGGACTCAACGAAAATTTAGTTTACCCATGGTGGCGATTAATTTACTTAGTCTTCTCTGCAGCAATAATCCTTGCCGTATTTGCCTTCTTGAAATTTACGACCTTCGGAATGGTAGTTAGGGCGGGTATGGCAGACCGTGAGACTGTCGGTTTATTGGGTATCAATATTCAAAAGCGCTTCACTATCGTATTCGCTATTGCTGCATTAGTAGCAGGTCTAGCAGGTGTTATGTATGCACCAATATTACCACCTGACTATCACATGGGCATGGACTTCTTAGTACTGTCCTTTGTTGTAGTGGTTGTTGGTGGCATGGGCTCTTTACCAGGCGCTGTTGCAGCTGGATTCTTATTGGGGGTTTTACAATCATTCGCTTCGATGACTGAAGTGTCATCGTTATTCCCTGGTATTGATCAAATTATTATTTACTTAGTGGCAGTAGTGATACTTCTAGTAAGACCGCGTGGATTAATGGGACGCGAAGGCGTATTTGAGGATTAATGATGAAAAATTTAATTAAAAGTAATACCGTCATCATGCTGATATTTGCAGCTGTTGTTTTAACTGCGCCAATGTGGACTGCGCCAATTGGTGCCAACTATCCTGACTTACTTCAGAAATTTGCAATATTTGGAATATTTGCAGTTGGTTATAATATTCTATTTGGTCTAACGGGTTATTTATCCTTTGGTCATGCAGCCTTTTTAGGAATAGGTTCATATACCGCCGTTTGGTCTTTTAAATTACTGACGATGAATGTCGTGCCTGCAATAATTCTCGCAGTCATTGTGTCAGGCATATTCGCTTTGATTATTGGCTACTTGAGTCTGAGACGTTCTGGCATTTACTTCTCAATATTAACCTTAGCTTTTGCACAAATGGCATATAGTCTTGCTTATTCTGTACTGACACCTATAACTAACGGTGAAACTGGCTTGCAGCTGGAGCAACAAGACCCACGCATCATTGATTCAATGTTTGGCGTTGTTGTAACGGATGGCCTCCCATCTACCAATTTATTCGGCACTTTGATGAGTGGGTATTCTGGTTTCTATGTTGCTGCAGCTTTTTTGATTTTCGCATTTTATATTTCATTAAAGATTTTCCGATCACCTTTTGGGATGAAGTTGTTAGCAATAAAGTCTAATCAAACCCGAATGAAATACACAGGCTTCAACACCAAACCTTACCTATTAACAGCTTTCATTATATCTGGTATGTATGCAGGTTTAGCTGGTGGACTTTTGGCGTCAATCGATCCTCTTGCGGGTGCTGAAAGAATGCAATGGACGGCTTCTGGTGAAGTAGTATTGATGACAATCATGGGTGGTGTTGGTACTTTAATCGGCCCATTACTAGGCGCTGGAATCATTAAGTATCTTGAAAATATATTCTCTGCGTTAAATAAATCCGAATTAACAGAAATATTCAGCTTTATGCCAGAGTGGTTACAAACCATTGTGGTAAATATTTCGAATGTTTTTGTTGGGGAAGGCTGGCATTTGACACTAGGTGCGTTATTCATGCTGATAGTTATATTCTTACCAGGTGGTGTTATGGAAGGTGTAACCAAAATTAAAGACTTTATTTTAGGTATTTTTGGAAAGGGCGAAGACAATAGAACTGCTGAAATCGAAGGAGAGGCAAAATGAGTAATATCCTTGAGATTAAAGGCGTAAATAAAACCTTTGGTGGCTTGCACGCTCTACAAGATGTGAATCTACAAATTGAGGAAGGTGAGACACACGCGATTATCGGCCCCAATGGTGCGGGTAAATCTACACTTCTTAACTGTTGTATTGGACGATTAATTCCAGATAACGGAAGTGTGACGTTCAACGGAAAGAATATGATTGGAATGGAAGCGCATGATATTAATCATGCAGGAATGGTTCGTGTATTCCAAACACCAGAAATCTTTCCTGAACTCACTCTTCTTGAGAACGTGATGATTCCAGCACTTGCAAAACGTGATGGAACATTCAAATTCAATCCATTTAAAAGTCTCCTTAAAGAAACTGCTATACATGAAGAGGCGATGGCAACACTAGCCGACTTTAATTTAGATAGGTTTCATGACCATCACGCTGGCAGTATGTCTCGTGGTGATAAGCGTCGTCTCGAGCTTGCAATGGGATTGATTCAACACCCTACTTTACTGTTGTTAGATGAACCAACTGCTGGTATGGCGAGACACGATACTAATGCCACAATTGATCTATTAAAAAGTGGCAAGATGGGTGAAATGACAAAAGTCATTATCGAGCACGATATGCATGTAGTGTTCAGCCTTGCCGATAGAATCAGTGTACTTGCTCGTGGTCATATCATTGCCACAGGCACACCCGAAGAAATTAAAAATGATCCAAAAGTAAAAGAAGCATACCTGGGAGAACAAGAAGATGAGTGATCGAATAGTCGATAATATAAAGGTCAAAGACAGAGTCGCCCCAGTTCAGAGTCAAGGATCTGATCCTGCTTTTTTCTCATGTTGGGATATTCACTCATACTACGGTGAGAGTTATATCGTTCAAGGTGTAAATTTTGATATCCGTGAAGGCGAAGTTGTCGCACTTCTTGGTAGAAACGGTGCGGGTAAAACATCAACGCTACGTTCTATTGCACGTGTTGATGATCCTCAAGTAACTCACGGTGAAATTTGGCTAGACCATAAACCTTTGCATAAAATGTCTTCTTACGAAGCGGCTCAAAGTGGTGTTGCTCTAGTACCAGAAGATCGCCGTATTATTGCCGGCTTAACCGTTCATGAGAATTTAGAGCTCGCACAAATTGCTCCGCCTGTAGGCTGGAGCATAGAGCGACTTTACGAGCATTTTCCACGCCTTGCAGAACGTCGCAATCAGATGGGTACTACTCTATCGGGTGGTGAGCAGCAAATGCTGGCTGTTGCAAGAGCGCTAGCTCGTGATATCAAATTATTACTGCTCGATGAGCCTTATGAAGGCTTGGCGCCTGTTATCGTACAAGAGATAGCCAGCATCGTTGATAGCATTAAGAAACAAGGTATTACAACCATTATCGTTGAACAAAATGCGGTTGCTGCCCTTCGTTTAGCTGATCGTGCATTAATTCTTGATATGGGTAATATCGTGTTTGACGGTACTGCCAAAGAAGTCCTAGATAACGAAGAACTTCGTCATGAATACCTCGCGATATAGTAAGTAAAATTACATTTGAGCATTAAAGACATACTTGTTTTTCTCGATGATAGTGCCGGACACGAAGATCGAGTTAATGCTGCATTTGATATTTCCAAAGCACATGGGGCCCATTTAACAGGGGCCTCATTGGCTTCTATGAAGCCAATTCACGCAAAGTCCGATAATGAGGAAGTCCTCATACGCATATCGGATAAACAAGCCCACAAAATAGCTGATGAATTCGCCGAAAATGCTGTGGCTGAAGGCATTAATGTCGAATCACTAGTCATTAACGGTGGCGCATCTAAAAGTGCCCTCAAGATGGCACAATACGCTCGTAATGCAGACCTTGTAATACTCGGGCAACCTGACCCATCAAGAGATAATTTCTCAAGGCTAGAGGACTTCTCACAAGAAGTCATTCTACATAGTGGTAGACCAATTTTATTCATGCCATACATTGGCACTAGAAGAATAGGTTTTAAAAAAGCGATGATTGCATGGGATGGCACTCCTGCTGCAAGTCGTGCAATCCATGATTCAATTCCTTTATTAGCCAAAACCAAAGAAGTCTTCATTCTGATTGTTGAAAGTAAAAAACAAAAAGAGCAAAAGAATAATTTAATGGAGGAAAGACTAATTAGGCATTTATCGCATCATGAGATTAACGTCAAGCTGATGCGCGTCAATCCTGGCTCGAATAATGTACCCACAACAATTCTTAATAAAATTTCAGAATATGATGTCGATTTGCTAGTGATTGGCGGTTACGGTACGCCTACGTTAAAACAGAAAATATTCGGCAGCGTCTCTACAATATTATTGAAGTCTATGATCGTTCCAGTATTAATGTCTCATTAAAGACTAGCTACAATGAAGTTAATTAGCCCTTAGCACGTTTCAAAACCCACCCCCCACCTTTGGGGCAGTTTTTATTGCTTAGTTGCTCTATTCGACTTTAACATCTCATAAGTCATTCAAATGAACTACCCACTATATCCTCACGGCTTAAATTGATAGAAGTGCTGCTATGCTTATTAAAACTGCATTTTTTCTACATTTATCAGTAGATTTCATCTTGTTATTTGCGCAAGATAGCGCACCTGATATTACTCGTACTAATTCCTTAACAAGACCGTATAAACACGCTCATATCAAAGCTAATGAGAGCTATGAATCAATAATGCAGGTATCTCTAAAATATCGTTGTGATGGATTATATGCTTAAAAATGTCTTCAAAAGGAATTTCGTATTGGAAATATGGATGAGTTTGGATCCAAGCATCAGTAAAAAACGCTACGCGGTTTGAAAATTTTAAACACGAGTTATTTGTGTATGGAAAAGCTAGAGTGTTAGGAGATAAAACAAGAAGTGGAGCTAGAAGCTTAAAATGGTGGCCCGAGGTGGAATCGAACCACCGACACGAGGATTTTCAATCCTCTGCTCTACCGACTGAGCTATCGGGCCTTAAGCGAGGGCGCTATTAGAGCGTTTTCGTATTTAGTTGTCAAGAGATAAGTTAACAAGTTTTTGATTGAATTTAAATTTTATAAGAAGTAATTATTAATATGATTGATATAGCGCTCTTTGAGCCTGAAATACCGCCAAATACAGGCAACATTATGCGCCTTTGTGCGAACACCGGATCACGCTTGCATTTAATCCATCCACTGGGTTTTGATCTTGATGAAAAAAAATTAAGACGTGCGGGTATGGATTACCGCGATATGGCGACAATTCAAGAACATGAAAACTATCAAAGCTTTTTAGACTTTATTGGTGATCGACCTGTTTTTGCATTGACCACAAAAGGTAAAACAACTTATACAGATGCGAAACTCGTGGCAGATTCAATCCTGCTATTTGGGCCGGAAACACGCGGTTTACCTGATGAAGTATTAAAGACCTTCACAGAAGAAAATAAATTACGTCTACCAATGCTAAAAGAGAGCCGTAGCTTGAATCTTTCTAATACCGTAGCGATTGTCACTTATGAAGCACTTAGACAAAACAATTTCGAATCTTTGGGTTAAACTTTACGGATGAAATTTATCCGCCATATTAGTTCACCGAAGAAGAATGATTCTGCGTGTGTCGCCACCATCGGTAACTTTGATGGACTCCACCTAGGCCATCAAAAAATCATCGGTAAGCTAAAACAAAAAGCCAAAGAATTACAGCTACCACTAACAGTCGTTAGTTTTGAGCCACTACCCGCTGAATATTTTAGCCCTTATCCTCCAACTCGAATCTACCCACTGCGCGACAAGATTCGTTTATTAGAGCAATTAGGCGTTAATAATTTTCTTTGCTTAAAGTTTGATGAAGCACTAGCCAATATGGCGCCTAAAGTATTTGTAAAAGATATCCTTGAAGATTATCTGAATGTTAAACACCTCGCCGTTGGCGATGATTTTAAATTCGGCTATAACCGGGGGGGTGACTTTGCTTTATTAAAAACCCTAGGCAAGCATTCTGGTATGACGGTTGTTGACACCCCAACGCTAGAAAAAGAATCTCAGCGTGTTAGCAGCACCAGAATTAGAAAAGCGCTGGAGCACGGTGATATTTCTCTGGCAAATAGCTTACTCGGAAAAAATTATCAGCTCAGCGGAAGAATTCGCCATGGAGAGAAACGTGGTCGAACCATTAATTTCCCTACATTAAACTTAAAACTTCCGGAAAATATTTCCCCCAAGCGAGGAGTTTATGCCGTTCGCGTTTATGGCTTAAATAATTCCAGTTACACCGGCGTCGCAAATCTAGGCAATCGCCCAACGGTGTCTGGCAGTCAGAATCGTTTAGAAGTGCATCTATTTGGTTTTTCAGATTCAGTCTATGGGCAATATATTTGCGTAGAATTGCTGGAATATATTCGCGAAGAAAAGCGTTTTGATAATTTTGAAGAGCTAAAAGCCCAAATTTTACTTGATGCTGAAAAAGCCAAAGAGTTAATTGCTAAAGTCGTTTAAATTTCCCATTGAATTGATATCAAGATACTAGAATGAATTGATAAGCTCTTCTGGCAATTCATCCTTGTATTTAGTCACATAGTTTTGCACCGTGTTTCGATACTCTTCCACATACTGCTTAAAGCTCTTGGTGTTCTCATCAAATACGCCAATTTTATTATCAAATTTAACGATCTGATTGATCTCTATAAAAAATGCATCGCTTAATACATCGTGCTTACTTTGATGAGACATTGCCCTTGGGTAAGACTGGTCGACAAAAGCTTTACTAAAATCAGCGAGTTGCTGACACGAAGAAATCAACGACTCGGTATCCTCATCATCTGTTTTTAATTTCCTGATCGCTATATCGTAAGTGTTGATTATATTTCTGGAGGTTACGTGATCGAACTCTTTAGTTTGCTCATAAGAGTCAGAAAACTTATCAGGATTGAAGTAATGAAATAACTTCACATAATTTGCTCGCGCATAAACGATCGATTCTGTTCCTAATACGGTGCATTTTTTTAATGCAGATATCCTATCCTCGCTATTACATCCAGCTGTAAATAACAAAGCGTAGGTAAGCAAAAAGAGCAAAAACAAATACTTCATGTATACCGTTGTGTGGTTGGGCTTATTCAAGAAACTAAAATAGTAGACCAGTTTCAAGAAAATTCAACATTCTTTACATTCATGCGCTTTCCTACAAAACATTGTGCATTACAGTCATCTTTATTTTATGCGCCTTTATCTGGTTCCAGAATGGATTTAGCACCTTACTCTCTATACTAATTCATTAGATTACGGTTAAGCACTTCTTCGGGGAATACCATGCAAAATACCATTCAAAATACAATGCGCAAGCTACTTTTATCTTTGATCACTCTGCTAATAGTGGGATTGAGTTTTGTTTCAGTAAGTCATGCACAAGATTATAATAATGGTCAAACCAGCCTCGAACAACAGAGAATTCGAGAAATGCGTCTTCTTGAATGGTATGCGCAACAACAGCAGGCAGAACAAGGTGTACCGCAATCTGCAACTCAGAATGTGAGTGGCAACCAGCCTTACAACGCACCTAGAGCACCGGCACCTGTTGCGACTCCGGAAGCCGATGATTTATTTGCCGCAGCAAATGCCGGTAACGTAAACCAGCTAAGAACACTTCTATCTCAAGGATTGGATATCAATGTATCCAATCGAGAAAGAGAAACTGCACTACATATGGCTGCTGCACGAGGTCATTATTCTGCCGTAATTTTTCTAGTTAACAAGGGGGCTTATGTGAATGCTCCAACTGTAAAAAACTGGATACCACTGCATCATGCGGTTCGTTTTCGTCATCCGAATATTGTTAATTTTCTGATTAATCATGGCTCTTCTCCGCAATCCAGAACCTCGGATGGTTTAACTGCGGTTGATATGGCAAGAAATGTGAATGATTACCGTTTACTCTCCATTTTAGGCGCACGCTAGATTAATACTGACTCTCTAGCCACCCCCCTACTTTAAGGGGCTTTTTTATTTTGCTATTTAAGTGACCTCAGGAATTTATGTTTTTCGGAATGATTTTTATTGGTGAAAACATTTACTGAATTTGCACAAAACTAGTCGCTTTTAAACTATCAAATAAATAGTCAGCTGAAGTTACAAGTCATATACTTTGTCTTTTGTAACTTCGCGATTTTAAGGTCTTGTCCGAAATCGTAAACAGACTTTTAAATGCGAAAAACACAATACTCTCGACTTTCAGCGTTCTACTTTTTTTATTTTGCCGCGCTTGGGGCTTTCCTTCCGTATTGGGCGCTGTATCTTAAATCCTTAAATTTTAATGCGAATGAAATCGGTGAGCTTCTTGCTATTGTGATGGTGAGCAAAGTAGCATCACCTTACCTGTTTAGCTGGATTTCAGATCACATACAAAAACGCCTTGTGATTATTCAAGCCTCCATGTTTGTATCCGTGGTTGTGTTTGCCGGCGTCATTCCATTTCAAAGTTACTGGTGGTTTGCCTTTGTAATGGCAGCTTTTGGCTTTTTCTGGAATGCAGCACTCCCTTTATATGAAGCACTCACCCTTAATCACCTAGAGCACGACACAAGCCTCTATAGCAGCATAAGATTATGGGGCTCTGTAGGTTTTATTGTAGTAGCGTTGGTTTTACCCTTGATTATCGGCGGCAGTCATATTTCTCTGCTTCCTTTAATAATTCTGGCGCTACTTATCGCAAACACCGTTACCACATTTTTAGTTGACGATAGAACTCCAAAATCCAGCCATCAGAGCAGTCAGACACATATAATTGAAACACTGAAAAAACCAATCGTCCTCGCATTTTTATTCGCTTGCTTCTTTCAATCTTTAAGCCATGGAGCGTATTACACGTTCTTCACTATTTATTTGGAAGACCATGGTTATTCGCGAGGTTTTTCGGGTGCTATGTGGGCGTTAGGTGTGCTCGCAGAAGTAGGGCTATTTATTGTCATGAAACGTTTGTTAACAAAATTTAGTGTTTGTCACTTGTTCGCTATGGCGCTGTTTATCACAGCTATCAGGTGGGTTATGCTGGCACTTTATGTCGATAGCATCGTTTTGTTATTTATCTCTCAACTATTTCATGCCGCCAGTTTTGGTTTATTCCATGCCTGCTCTATTTATCTTGCTCATTCACTATTCCCCGGTCGACTTCAAGGGCGGGGACAGGCACTTTATGCTGGGGTGAGTTTTGGACTTGGAGGAACTTTGGGACACTTATTAAGTGGCTATGCCTGGGACTCTCAGGGAGCAATCTGGACATTTTTATCATCTGCAATTATTGCGCTGATTGGTGCTATTATAGCCAGCAAATATATTACCAAAGAGCGCTTATCTGGTTATGCCAACAACACATAAACCGTATAATATTGAGCAGATTTTACACGAAGCTGGTTCAAAGATACCTGGCAAAATTCATTACCTTGAAGAGGTGGCTTCCACTAACACCTGGCTAAAGGAAAACGGTCAATGTGGGGATGTTTGTCTTAGTGAGAAACAATTCAATGGACGTGGAAGACGAGGCAATAACTGGGTATCTCCCGACAATGGTAATATTTATTTATCATTCTGTTTTTGTCTGACGGAAAATACACAACACCGTTCTTTGTTAGGTTTGGTTACGGGTATAGCTATTGCCGAAGCACTAAAAGATATTGGCCTAAAAGATCATGGGGTTAAATGGCCCAATGATATTTACTGGCAAGGTAAAAAGATGGGCGGTATTTTGATCGAAACATCAAATTACTCGGATCAATTTATTATCGGCATTGGCTTAAATATCTCTTTAACAGGCATTGAAGCAGATAATATCAATCAGGGAATAACCTCGGTAAACGATGCCATGGTAGGTGATGAATTTTCCCGTGATGAACTTTTAATCAGAATAATCCACAGACTATCTATTCACCTTGATGGGTTTGCTTCCATGGACTTTCAGTCGTTTAAGCATTTATGGAGAGAGTGGGATATTTTACGGGGCGAAAGCGTAAATTTTCAGCATCAGGGGGAAGTTATCTCAGGTACAGTAAATGATATCGATAAGCATGGAAGACTAAGCATTTTACACACATCGGGTGAAACGCAATTTTATTCTTCTGCTGATATAAGACTCGATAAAAAATCCATACAAAAGTTTATAAAAGCTAATAATCAAAGACTCAACTAATCAATGAAAACACTGTTAATAGACGCTGGAAACTCACAACTAAAATGGGCTATTTTAGATGACGATAGTCTATTGTCGGAGCAACATTCTCAATCTCATCAGTACGAATTACCGATAGAAGTTTTCGAAAAAATTGTAAGCGCAAATACAGACTGTGATAGCGTCATTATGGTTTCAGTGCTCGGTGGAACTTTCTCCCGCGCAGCTAATAAAATCACGCTTGAATTACAAATGAAGTTTATTGAAATTACTTCTACAAACAAACTCGGAAAGATAGAAAATGGGTATAAGGACCCTACTAAATTAGGTGCTGATAGATTTGTTGGAATCTTATCCGCTTATTACTTAAATAATAATTCCGAATCTAATAAAACCGCTTGTATCGTTATTGATTCCGGCACTGCTACGACTATTGACGCCATTGATGGAAATGGAAAACATTTAGGTGGAGTTATTCTTCCAGGTCTAAAGTTGAGCTCTGAAAGCTTATTACAGAACACAGAATTACTTGGCCTTTGGGGAAATGAGTCAAACGAATTTACTCCCGAATGTTTTTCTAAAGAAACCACTCAGGCAATTGCGAGCGGTTGCTTATTAGGCCAAGCAGGCTCTATTGAACATATTTGTAATTTGATGGAAAAACGAATTATTGAGCAGGACGAAAACTCCCAAGAGAAGAAACAAGAAAACGTTGAAATAAAGAGAGTCATTTGTGGAGGCGCTGCTGAAAGCTTATTGCCGTATATGCAGGGTGAATACGATTTACATCAAGATCTTCTAATGTTTGGACTTAAAGTAATCAAGGAAGAACTATCAAATAATGTCTAATTCCCTAATTAAAAACCTTATAGTCGTTTTACTAGGCCTTAATGTCTTTTACTTGATATGGACATTAACCATAGGTAAGGGTCATGGCACCCCCCCACTTACAGAGGAAAAAGGCGTACCAAGTTTAACTTTACTTCCTATTCAAAACAGTGATATCTACCAAAGCAACACTTCAACGAGACAAAGTAGCTGTTATACATTTGGACCATTTAACAGTGAAAAAACTGCACAAATAATTGCAAAAAATATTAATAATTTTGGTTTGGCGACAGAAACACACAAACAGAAAACCATGCAAACTCTTAATTTTTTAGTGTACCTGGAACCACTGAAAAATCGTTCTGAAGCTTTAAAAGTAATCAATGACATCAAAAAACAAGAAGTCACAGAATATAAAATTATCGAGACAGGACCTTATAAAAACGCGATCGCACTGGGTTCTTTTGATTCTCTTGACGAAGCACGCAGGCATTCAGAGTACATTCGATTTCTTGGGTATGATGCAAAATATACAACACAGAAAAAACAAAAAGAAGTTTACTGGATAGACTATGACGAACCGTTTGGCAGTAATGCACCCGTATTGGATTGGGCAAATGATATCGACCCTAGAAACAGCGCTCAAAAAATTCCTAAAGCCTGTGCTTTTTAGAAGCAAGATCGCTTAGCTAACCTAAACAATTCACCTAAGACCCTTAATAATGTTTCGGGCACAAAAAAGGGTGCCTACCAAGATATCGCAAAGTGTACATTGACCTTGAACCAGTAAGGTTCAAGTGGGAGTCTTTAAAAGCTTATTAGGCTTACCGCCGTAGCAGTCATGCTCACAAAACTTTCTCTAACCCCCGGAGTTTGTAATTAGGCTCAAGGGACTACCCGCACACTTTCCGAATACCACAGAGGACACCCGTAACTAAATACTAATATAAATACCAAAGGTTGTTAAGTGAAATTGGATTAGCACAATAGATGCTCCGTACTTTTTACGAATTTAAAAATTTATTTACTGTTTTAAAATCTCTCAAAATAAGAATATTTCTTTTAGTTATCAGTCTCTTAACTATTCCCTAAAACCTATAGCACTCTAAGTTTTTAATTTAAAAAGATTTATTTATCTGCACATTGTTTTTTTCGATGCTTAACCTTATTACTCTGGCTGTATTTCAATACAATCGCAAGTAATTGAAATTTATCTTGTAAGTTTCTTTTTTGTTCGCTATAAAGAATCCTGAGAAACAAAGGGAGAACGGCATGTTGACATCTAAACAATCACTGGTTTTAAATACCATTCAGGAAATGGCTCAGGAAATGGGCTACTTACCTACATTAGAAGAAATTGGACAGCATATTGGTATCGGGCGCAGCACCATTCACAAACACATCCGAACTTTAATAAATAACAACTATCTGAAAGAAGCTGAGGGCAAAGCCGCCTATCAGCTAGTAGAACCTTTCGAAGAAGAAGGCAGCCTCCCTTACATGGGAAGAATCGCAGCTGGTTTCCCCATTGAAGCTATTCCAGATCAACAAAATATTAACCTTGCACAACTCTTTTGTGGCCCTGGTCGCTATGTATTAAAGATTGCAGGTGATTCAATGATAGAGGCAGGTATCTGGGACGAAGATTATGTCGTGATACAGAAGAAAAATTCAGCAAGAGAAGGTGAAATTGTTGTTGCCCTGGTAGATCGTTACGAGGCGACGTTAAAATACTATTATCCAAAAGATACAGGGGTCGTCGAGCTTAGACCTGCAAACAGCCAATTACAATCTATGTTCTACCCTGCAGACCAAGTAGAAATACAAGGTGTAATGATTGGAGTATTTAGAAGTTACTAGAAGTTACTAAAACTTATTAATTAAAATACAAGAGAAAGCATGGCCTCCGGCTTTTAAGTGATTTTAGAATTATCGATTAAATATTCTGTTAGAATATAATCAATAATAATTCTCGAGTTCAGGAAGGGCCATGAATAAGCACAACACCTTATCCACTATGTTTCATGGTGCGCTTTTACTATTTAGCGGGCTTATATTTAGTTCTAACGTTACTGCAAAACAAACTGCATTACTTGATGCTAATGGTCAGCCTTTGTCAGAAGAAGTGTTGATGCTATTAAGTTCAGGATCGGAAAAATTCAATTCATCTAAATCATCCAAAACCTCTAAAAAAAGTGATGATAAAGAAAAAAAAGAACTAACAAAGTCACCTAAAAAACCTAAGAGTAACAAACCACCCTCAAATCCTGTTCTAGAAATGGAGTTACTTGATGCGCTGAAAGCAGGTAAAACTCAACGCGCTGATCAACTTCTTAGAGCGGGCACATCGCCCACCTACAAGAATTTAAAAGGTGAAACTCCACTAGGGATTGCTGTCTCTAGAGGCTGGGCATCAATGGTCATTAAACTCATTGATAACGGTGCAGATGTTAATGAAAAAGGAGCAAGAGGAGTTACTCTTCTTCATATAGCAAGCGCAAATGGACTCATTGATGTAGCCAAAGTACTGGTTAAAAAAGGTCTTAACCCAGGCCAAAAAACAGATAAAAACTGGACACCTTTACATGTTGCTGCCCGCTATGGACACTGGCAATTAGTACAATACTTTCTTTCCGTCGGTGTAGATCCAGATATCAGAAATTCAGATGGCAAAACTGCATTAGGACTTGCTCGTCACCTTAAACATCAGGGAATTATCAAAATACTGGCGCGTGTAACTACGGTGAGATCGTTAGATTTTGCTTCTGTGAAAACAAGTAAAAAGAAAAGAAAAAAAAGACGTAAATCTAAACGAAATTAATTATCAATTAGTGGTCAAACCAACTACAAATATTGTTGGCAAATGTAGAAGAATCATTCGTCGAAATAATTGGATAATTTATTTTTTCTGACAAGTCTTCAAAATTATTCATGTTTTGGGTATCAGTGTTTTGACTATCTATCTGGTTTAAAACGACACCCATTAGATTTAATCCACACCTCTCAATAGCTTCAATGCTGAGTAATGTATGATTAATACATCCCAATTTATCTGCTGCGATCAGAATAATCGGTAAATTCAACGCTTTTGCTAAATCGGCATTTAATCCATCTGAACAGATAGGAGAATAAAATCCTCCTGCACCTTCAACATATAAAAAATCTTCTTCAGAATTACAGCTCCCAATACATTCTTCAGATAACTGCTGAATCGTAATTAACTTATGCTCTATTTTGGCTGCTCTATCAGGAGATATAGCGGCTAAGAATCTATTAGGACAAACAACATCTAATTTTTCTTCCTGGTTTGCAGCATACGCCAGTTTCCATGCATCACTCTTCGTAATATCTGTAGGCCAACCAGATTCTATTGGCTTTCTAGGTTCTACGGATATTCCATTCTTACATAACTGTTGAATAATCTTTTGTCCAACCCAGGTTTTACCTACATCGGTATCAGTACCTGTTACAAAAACACCTTTCATTTATTATTTTTTCCCTAGATTGCCTTTAACGCCTTCTGCACTATAAAGTATATCTGTTGCTTTGCCGACTACGTCTGATATGGAAATTGGTCCAAATATTCTACTATCGTTACTATTGTCTCGATTATCGCCGAGTACAAATAAGTGACCTTTTGGTATGCTTATTTCAGACAATCGAGTTGAATAAGGCTTGAGTCTATTTGAATCTTTTATATAAGACTCGGAAATTTTCTTACCATTAACGAACGTATTACCTTTTTCTATTTTTAATAGATCACCTGAAATAGCGATTACTCGTTTAATAAACGGTAACGTCTTTTTAGAGTTTTTATTCTGGATTTTATTAAACACTATTATCTCATTTCTTTTAATGTCTGCCTCTAGGTAAGCTTTGTTTGAAACTACTATTATATCTCCGGGATTCAATAACGGTTGCATAGATCGACTCGGTATTCGATAGATATCCAATCCAAAAATTCGGGGTCTAATATTTTTAGATTTAACATCGTATGGATTAATAACATAAAGTAAAACCATTACCGTTAAAGCACACACGAGCATTCCAATTAATATAAAATGTACGCGTTGAAAAAGTAACTTTAAAAATCTTCGTAATAAATCCATCGTTGATATAGTAACAACAAAATTAAACAGATACAGCTAAGGTACTAACAATGCAAACCCCGGATATTCAAGCGGTTAAAGACTATCTACTGACATTACAAGATTCTATCTGTGATCAACTCGCTGATGAAGATAGCCAAAAAGTCTTTGAAGAAGATTCCTGGACTCGTGCTAAAAACCCTGATTCCACTGCCATGCAAGGTGGTGGCAGAACACGACTTCTTGTTGATGGGGGTGTCATTGAACAAGGCGGTGTGAATTTCTCTGATGTGCAGGGCAGTAAAATGCCTGCTTCAGCAACCGCTCATAGACCTGAATTAGCAGGCAGAAGCTTTCAAGCTATGGGGGTATCTTTAGTCATTCACCCCAAAAACCCATACGTTCCTACTTCACACGCAAATGTCCGTTTTTTTATCGCCGAAAAAGAAGGTGAAGATCCTGTTTGGTGGTTTGGGGGAGGATATGACTTAACGCCATATTACGGGTTTGATGAAGATTGTAAGTCTTGGCACAAAACAGCTAAACAAGCATGCGAGCCATTTGGAGACGCTGTTTACAATGAGTATAAACAATGGTGTGATGATTATTTCTATCTAAAACATCGCGATGAGCAACGTGGTATCGGTGGTATCTTTTTTGATGATTTAAATAAATGGAGCTTTGAAGAGTCTTTTAATTTCATGAAAGCGATAGGCGATAGTTATATCGAAGCGTATAGACCTATAGTCAATCTTAGGAAAAATCTTGAGTACAGTGAAAAAGAAAGGGACTTCCAGCTTTATAGACGCGGTAGGTACGTGGAATATAATCTGGTCTATGACCGTGGTACGCTCTTCGGATTACAATCTGGCGGGAGAACAGAATCGATTCTTATGTCGATGCCTCCACTCGTTAAATGGAAATATAATTGGCAACCTGAAGAAGGTACTGAAGAAGCTAGATTGTATAACCACTTTCTAAAACCCAGAGACTGGGTAAATTATTAATGTACAGAAATATTAAGGCTTACTATCTTTAAAAACGGCTAAAGCTTTGCTCGCATTAATAAGTCCTTCGCCAAACTCTTCATCTCTACCTGGTTTGCCTAAATCAACAGCGGTTTTAGTCAATGCTGAATTAAGATTATTATTTCCTTTCTGAGAAAGCAGAAGAGCAACAATGCCACTAACATGGGCAGAGGAAATTGACGTACCTGTAGCTAGTTTATATTTGCCATCAGGTGCGATCGTTAAAATATTAACCCCAGGAGCAGAGTAATCAATAAAACGACCCTTATCAGCCATATTGAATAGTTTCTTATTCTCATCGATGGCTGTTGCGCCTATTACGCCAGGGATTAGAGCAGGGTAAATCGTACTTCCCCAATTTCCACCATTTCCAGCCGCAGCAACAACAACTATACCTTTAGCGACGGCTTTTCTGACCATTTTCTCTACAATGGAATCTTTCCCACCAGTAAAGCTCAGGTTGATAACATCTACATCATGCTGGATACAGGTATCTATTGCTTTAGCAACATCAGCAGATGAACCTTTTAACACTGATGGATGATTTTTCTCTGCCTTGAAAGCACCTATCGAATATAGCTTTGCTCTAGGTGCTATACCTATATGCGGGTTTTGACTTACCAAAACGCCAGCAACAGATGTTCCATGAAGTAAGGCTTCTTTATTAGTTATATCAACTTCAAATAAATCTTTAGTTTCAATGTGTGCATCAGATAAAGACGGGTGAAAAATATCAATAGGAGTATCTACCATGCATATAGTAGTTCCTTTTCCTTTGGTAGTTTCATGTACATAACTAACACCAGTTTCATACATTGAATACGCATTTTTATAGGAAGCTGAAGCCGTTTTAAATATATTATTAGTTTCAGCATTTACACTTTTTTCTTTTTTATTGATTGCAGCGCTGAGATCTAAAGGGTCTTGACCATTCGTTTTAGCAACAACCATCCCTGTTTTTACTGACGCAAGAACCGTAGTGCTTGCAGGGTTTAGATTGTATTTTTCTGTAATATTTTTAACTTTTGAAATATTCTCAGTGGAATACAGTAGCACTACTTCATCTTTAATATAATTTGATCTTCTAGGCTTTACTTTTGGCTCGTAGACAAAATCAAAGTACAAAGGCTCAGCACCTTCATTATCCAAAGCATACTCGTCTGCATGAACCCCGCTAATAGCGAGGCTGCAGAATACAGCGCTACTTAAAAAAGTTAATTTAATATGCTTCACCGGCAAACCATATCAATTCTTTGTTAGAAGATAATGATGACAGAACTTCTTTTATCTGTGCTTCATTCATTTTTTGATTGAAGGTAATTTGATACATACCTTCTTTACCAGGTACAGACTCAACTTTCTTAAGCTTACCTTTAAGTTCAGGGTGTGTGTGTAAAGAGTCCATTGGACCATTTATCCCAACAAGTAATGTCGTGCTAGATTGATCACTAACAACTTCAGCAGATTTCGCTGCTGCTGGAGTAAACTCGCTTTTGTCTGAAAACAAAGGAGCAACAAAAGCCATTAGCACCGATAATGATACAACCAATAAAGCCACGCTCGCAAATCGAGCATACTCAGTGGCACCAAATGTAGATGGCACCCAAGAAGAAAGAGCGTTTTTAAGTTTAGTTACAAAACTTTGACTATCGTTTGTCGTATTGTTTACTGGTGTTTCTATCGATAAGTTATCAATCTGCTTGAAAACATTTTCCAGTCTGGATTCCGGCGAAGGGAGGTTAGATAAACCTATCAAGGTTTTATCTTCTGCAACTAAATTAAAGAAGTTACGCTCCTCATCTACGAGAGACTCTAGAGCAGCATTATCTTCTAAGACTTCTTTAAAGTAGGCTTCATCATCAGAAGAAAGCTCTCCAGTTACAAACCAAGGTAGTAACTCTAGTGCCCTTTCCGGGATTTCATTATTCTTAGTATCAATATTCATTGCTAGTATCTAAAAGATCTGTATTAGAAAGAAGTGATTTAAGGTGCTTTCTTGCATAAAACATTCGAGTCTTGACTGTATTTTCAGATATATCCAACATAACTGAAATATCTTTTATAGATAGTTCACGGTAGTAAACCAACTCTATAACTTCTCTATGTTTTTCGCTAAGTTTAGCTAAATTATCGACTATTTCTTGATCTCTCTCTGAAATAATCACTTCTTGTTCTGGTAATAGATCTGTGTCCTCTATATTTAATTGCTCAAAATCATCATCCTGCAGTAGCTCCTTATTCTTCCTAAGATAACCGATCATTCTAAAACGTGCGATCGAGTGTATCCAGGTTGATGGCTGTGAAAGTCCAGAAAAGCTGCCAGCTGATCGCCATACTTCTATAAGTGCTTCATCGGCTATATCAGCAGCCAATGCAACATCATATTTCAACATGCGACTACAAAATTTAATAAGCCTTGGTTGGTAGCTTATATATAACTCTGTAAATGCGTCACGATCACCTTCAGATATCTTTTTTAATAACTCGGTATCTCGTTTCGTCTTTTCTTCAACTGTTTGCTTATTGTTCTTCACAACTGCGTCCATTGATTCTGTAGTTTCGACTAAATAAAATGTTCAAAATATTTTATTTTATCCAATATTGATAAAAAAATGACAATTTAACACAAATAAATGAACCTTTATGAAATGAATTGCCACTGAGCATATGTGAGACGGTTAAGTTGGGCTTGATCAAAGGGGATTTGTAGACCAACCACATTCACGAGCAAAATCTAGCGGTTTGCTCTGTACCGACTCCCTCGCAACTTTAGGCGGACTTCGTGTCCGCCTTTTTTTTTGCTTATTTCTAATCCCTCATATTCTTTTTAGCATACAATAATGATGTCTTTCATTATTTCATCATTGTTTATTTATGCAAAATCAAATCAGCTTAGGGGTCGTTATGGACCCTATACATCTAATAAACATCAAAAAAGATAGTTCATTCGCAATGATGCTTGAAGCTCAGCGAAGAGACTATTCAGTTTATTACATAACCCAAAAAGACATGTATGTTAAAGAAGGCGTTGCATATGCCAACATGACAAAAGTAAAAGTCACTGATAATCCTGATTCCTGGTATGAATTAGAAGAATCTAGCGACAGGCCTTTACATGAGCTTTCCTGCATCATTATGAGAAAAGACCCTCCATTCGATATGGAGTACATTTATTCTACCTACATTTTAGAACTCGCTGAGCAACATGGGTGTCTGGTTGTCAATAAACCATCAAGCATCCGCACAGCCAATGAAAAATTATTTACCGCATGGTTTCCTGAATTTTCACCTGAAACACTTGTTACCAGAGATATGGATCGTATCAAAGCGTTCCACGAAGCACTTAAACGAATTGTTGTAAAGCCACTAGATGGGATGGGTGGCTCAATGGTGTTCCAAATCCAGGAAGGCGATGCTAATAGAAGTGTCATTCTTGAAACAATCACTAATAATGGTACTCAAACTGTCATGGCTCAACGTTTTCTTCCAGAATTTAAAAATGGAGACAAGAGAATATTGGTCATCAACGGTAAACCTTTCCCTCATGGTTTAGCCAGAATTCCAGCTAAAGGGGAAAGTAGAGGAAACTTGGCGGCTGGAGCAAGTTATAAAGGTGTAGACCTTACCGAGAGAGAATTTGAAATCTGTAACGCCGTCGGCCCGAAACTGAAAGAAATGGGACTGATGTTCGTTGGCCTCGATGTAATCGGAGATTATGTGACTGAAATCAATGTCACCAGCCCCACTTGCATACGTGAGTTAGATACCATCTATTCGGCAAATATATCTGGCTTACTAATGGATGAAATTGAAAATAGTTTAAAAGAGAATTTACAATGAATACAAGAGTGAAATGGCTCGATAATATGAGCTTTATTGGAGAATCAGGCAGTGGTCATTCAGTCGTTATGGATGGACCTCCTGAACACGGCGGCAGAAATCTTGGCGTCCGCCCAATGGAAATGCTTTTATTAGGTTTAGGTGGCTGTGCTTCTTTTGATGTTGTTTCCATGCTCAAAAAAAGCAAACAAGACATCCAGGATTGCGAAGTTGAAATAACTGCAGAACGCGCAGAAACTGAGCCAAAAGTATTCACTAAAATCCATCTGCACTTTGTTATATCTGGAAATGATATATCAGAAAAAAGAGTAGCCAGAGCAATAGAGCTTTCAGCAGACAAGTATTGCTCAGCTTCTATTATGCTTGGTGAGCTAGCGAAGATTACTCATGATTATGAAATAAAGTAGTCAAATAAGCCCCAATTATCAGGTGTATTTGCTGAATGTTGTTATTTAACCTACAATCCCCGCGGATTTTAAAATCTAACCATAAAAATAATAATACTTAGATAAATAAGTACACCAAAGGGATAATTATGAAACGCTTGAAAGCAGTTTCTATGGGGTTATTTGTAGTGAGCTTGTTCTGTATTCAAGGAACAAGTTTTGCTAATAGTCCTAAAAAGAAAGTCGATGTTGATTTAAACCACGCATACAATGTATTAGTAAAAGGTAACTCTAAACCCGCAACTAATAAACATAGCAATCGAAAAGCGACGGTAAAAAAGACTACTCCACACAAATATAAAGCACTTCAAATTGCAAAGAAGCAAATAAATAAGCGCTATAAGTGGGGGGGTGCCAATCCTAATAAGGGATTCGATTGTAGCGGCCTAATCCAGTACGCTTACAAGATGATAAAGGTAAATGTTCCCAGATCTGCCGCCGCTCAATACAAACACGCTAAAAGAGTCGCTTTAAAACACTTGGAAGTAGGTGATTTAGTTTTTTTTCATACGAGAAGAACACGCGCCAAGGTTAATCACGTTGGTATCTATCTAGGTGGGAATAAATTCATTCATGCCCCCAGAAGGGGCAAGAATGTTTCTGTTGCCAGTTTCAATAGCTACTGGCGGAAGAAATTTGTAGGCGCAGGTCGCGTCTAGCAATTAATCTGTTGTTGATGTCTCAGCAGCAGGTGTTTCGCCAGCATTATCTGTATTAGTTGCTTCATCCTGTGCGTTTTCCACAACAGGAGCAACTTCTTCAGCTACTGGAGCCTCTTCGCTCACTGGTGCGCTTTCCGTAGTAGGCTGACTATCTGTTGCAGGTGCATTTTCTTCAACAGGGGCTGTTTCTGGCTCTGCATTCTCTTCAGGTTCAGCTTTAACTTCAGGAGTTTCTACAGCATCAGTTTCTACTGCTTCAGATTTTGCAGCTTCTTCAACTTTGGGAGTAACGTCTTCTGTAGATGGTGTCGAGCTGGCTTGAGATGAGATTGGCACACCAAAATTCAATGCATTTCCTTCAACAGCTGGACGCTTAGCCATAAAAAAGAAAACAGCCGCAGCTAGAATTGTAAAAATCAATATACCGATTGAGTTGTTAGATAGTTTCATTACTTCGATCCATGGTTTAATTAAATAGAATCATATCATTGATTTAGCCGATACAAACCTTACGATTTTATTTACTGAACGTAAGCAAATAAAATGTGAAGACGAATCTACAAGATTTAAGAAGTTCCAGCTATGTGGTTCTACTCAATGAATAATTTGCCAAATTAGATAACGCAGATTTAAATTCTGAATCTGGCAATACTTTTAAGCAATCCGTTGCCAAGGTGGTTTCTTTTTTAGCAACTTCAATTGTATATTCTAAGGACTTGGTCTTTTTAATGATGCTCGTTATCTCTTCAATCAAATCAAGACCACCTTCTTCAATCGCTTTTCTGATCATGTCGGCATCTTCTGTATTGCCGTTCTTTTCGCTTTCACTCAAAGCATAAATTAGCGGCAATGTCGGCTTCCCTTCTGCAAGATCATCTCCAACATTTTTACCCATTTCATCACTGTCTGCACTGTAATCCAAAATATCGTCAACTAATTGAAATGCTGTACCCAAGTGTGTACCAAACTTTGCAACAACAACTTCATCTTCCTCAGACAGGCCTGATAGAACAGCACCTAGCTGACAAGCAGCTTCGAAAAGTTTCGCTGTTTTTGAATAAATAACCTCTAAATAGCGTTCTTCACTGGTTTCAGCATCATTGATATTAAGAAGTTGCAATACTTCACCTTCAGCAATGATGTTGGTAGTGCTTGCCATGATATTCATAACGCGCATTTCATTGACATCTACCATCATTTCAAAAGCACGAGAATAAAGAAAATCTCCAACTAATACAGCAGCTTGATTTCCCCAAACGTTATTAGCCGTATCTTTACCGCGTCGCATGTCAGATTCATCAACAACGTCATCGTGTAATAACGTAGCGGTATGAATAAATTCAACGATAGCCGCAATATCTACGTGTTTATTTCCTTCATATCCGCACGCACGCGCCATTAGCAGAGCCAACATAGGTCTTAACCTTTTGCCTCCGCTATTGATGATGTAGTGACTCAATTGATTAACGAGTACAACATCTGATTGAAGTCGTTGTTGAATTAAGGCATCAACGGCCTTCATATCTGATTCAACCAGATTCTGTATTGTTTTATAATCCACGCAAATTTTGACTTAATATTATTGAATTAGGGAATGCTAGGTAGATGCAAGGTAAGTGTCAAGGCGGATGTCGAAATTCACCAAGTTTTATTGATTAAAATAGCAAATATAATATTTGACTAACTATATAAGTGCTTGTAGACTTTCGCGGCTTAAAACAAATTATATATTTACTGGAATTTAACCTTGGTTGAATATCTGGTTGAATTACAGAGGTTAACAAAATGGCTCATAAAAAAGCAGCGGGTAGTACACGAAACGGTCGTGATTCTAATTCAAATCGCCTAGGTGTTAAGCGCTTTGGTGGCCAGGCAGTTTCTGCTGGAAGCATTATCGTTCGTCAACGTGGAACTCACTTTCACCCAGGCACAAACGTAGGTTGTGGCAAAGACCACACTTTATTTGCAAAAACTGACGGCGTTGTAGTTTTTGAAGTAAAAGGCCCGAAAAACAGAAAGTTCGTAAGTATTCAAGCGGCATAAGCTACTTACAGCTTTAATAAAAAGCCCCGCTTGTCGGGGTTTTTTATTGCCTGTTATTTTTATTAGATTCAGATAAACTCAAACCATGAAATTTGTAGATGAAGTTGTAATTATTGTTAAAGCCGGTGACGGAGGAAATGGTTGCGTCAGTTTTCGTCGTGAAAAATACATTGAGTATGGTGGCCCCGATGGTGGCGACGGCGGTGATGGTGGCAGCGTTTATCTACAAGCCAATAAAGGACTAAATACACTAGCCGATTTCAGACACGTGCGTTTCTATGAAGCCGGTCGTGGAGAAAATGGTGCGAGTCGCAATATGACTGGCGCTAAAGGTGAAGATAAAATCGTTCAGGTTCCTATTGGAACAATGATTTATGTTGAAGAAACTGGCGAACTCATTGGCGATTTGACCAAAGACGAAGAAATGATCAAAGTTGTTCAAGGTGGTTTTCATGGCTTGGGCAATCTACGTTATAAAAGCTCAGTCAATAGAGCACCTCGCCAATCTAAACCAGGTTCTGAAGGCGAAACCCGTTCACTTAGATTAGAAATGAAGGTACTTGCTGATGTTGGTCTTCTTGGCCTTCCTAATGCGGGTAAATCAACCTTGATTAGTACTGTCTCTTCTGCAAGACCAAAAGTCGCAAACTATCCTTTTACTACCCTCTATCCAAACCTAGGTGTTGTTAAAGTCGATGCATATCAAAGCTTTGTTATTGCCGATATACCCGGATTGATTGAGGGTGCTGCTGAAGGCGCAGGCTTAGGCATTCAATTTTTAAAACACTTATCCAGAACGAGCCTGCTCCTTCATTTAGTTGATGTTGCTCCAATGGATGAGAGAGAGGACCCTGTTGAATCAATTCGGGTTATTGAAAACGAATTACAAAAATTCAGCAGTGAATTAGAAGAACGTGAACGCTGGTTAGTGCTCAATAAAGTCGACCTGCTTCCACCCGATGAGCAACAACAGCATTGTGATGACATAGTGAAACGTCTCGACTGGAAAGGTAAAGTGTTTATGATTTCGGCGGCTACTGGCCTGAATACTAAAGCGTTAACAAACCAGATTATGCAATCACTCGATGACAAAGCTTACTTAGAAACTCAAAATAAAAATGAGCAGGATTAAATATACGCAAAAGGCAAAGCGCTGGGTTATCAAGATTGGAAGTGCGCTTTTAACCAAAGATGGTAAAGGCTTAGATTACGATGCCATTAACAACTGGACCGAAGAAATGGTTCAGTTACGCCAACAAGGTATTGAAATAATTTTAGTATCATCAGGTTCTGTTGCTGAAGGCATGAGCCGCATGGGATGGACTAAACGACCAACAGAACTGGCTGAACTTCAAGCTGCTGCTGCAATTGGACAAACAGGTCTAATTGAAGCTTATGAAACTCAATTCAAAAAACACCATATCCAAGCAGCTCAAATTTTATTAACTCATGATGATGTTAGTAATCGAAAGCGCTATCTCAATGCGAGAAACACCTTACGCGCCTTATTAAAATTCAAAGCCTTACCCATCATTAATGAAAACGATACGGTTGCCTTGGAAGAAATGCGATTGGGCGATAACGATACCCTAGCAGCATTAGTGGCAAATATAACTGAAGCTGAATTACTGGTAATTCTTACTGACCAACAAGGTCTTTTTGATAAAGACCCTCGGCATAACAGTGACGCAAAGCTAATTACCGAAGAAAGAGCAGGCAATAAAAAATTACACGAGTATGTGGGTGAAATTAAAACATCACTCGGTAGCGGTGGCATGTCAACCAAGCTAACAGCTGCTCAAAGAGCCGCCCGTTCGGGTTGTGCGACTATTATTGCATCAGGTAGAGAAGAAAAAGTTTTGGGACGAATTGCCAACGGAGAAATCATTGGCACATTATTAACACCCGATGATTCTCATTTCTCAGCAAAAAAACAATGGATTGCGGGACAGGTACAGGCAAGTGGTGCTGTATATCTTGACGCCGGCGCGAGTAAAGCAATTCAAACTCAGGGCACAAGTCTATTACCAATTGGCGTTATTAAGTCTGAAGGTGATTTTAAACGTGGAGACGTGGTTGATTGTAAAAATCAGAGCGATCAGGTTATTGCCCGTGGATTAATCAACTATTCAGACAAGGAAGTATCCCTTCTAGCCCAGAAACCTAGCAATAAAATTGGTAGTATCTTGGGATATACAGGTGAATCAGAACTGATTCATCGTGATAACTTAGTCGTTTTATAATCTATTAATCTCGGCTTTCGTATTAACTAGACTAAGCCACCCCCCTACTTATAAGCCTTTTTTTACTATTTCTTATATCATTGATCACCGATAAAGCAGCTTTATCCTCCCTGCTAAACCGTTTAACGTCTATTTCTCATGAATTATCCCGCTAAGACGCGCGCTTATCGGAGTTTCATTGAATACTAGAGCACAAAAGCGTTAAAGTTTAACCAATGAAGTAGAGCTAGGGCTCTATCTAAAATATAAAAATTATAAGGTTACAGTCATGATTTTAGTCGGATCACTCATTTTTGCGTTTCTCATCACCCTTTTCTTGGTTAGCAAGATAGCGAGTATGCTACATGCAAAGAAGCCAGATATGGGTAGAATTTTCTTAGCTTCCATTGTTGGTAGCATTGCAGCTGCAATTACCTTAATTCCTTTAGGAATATTTTTGGGCGGTATAGACCCAAACATCATGTTGATTTTATCAATTGCGATAGTGTTTATCGTTTCTAGCATGGCTTTCAAATACATCAATGTAATGACCTGGAGTGGCGCAATAACAACGAATATTGCCAATATCGTATTAAGCTTAGTCGCGTTAACAGCTTCAGTTGTTTTGAATGGTGAATCCATTGATGAGACCCTTTCAAAAATTAGTGGTGTCGCCAAAGAAAATGCGAATATGGTTCAGAGCGTCGCTAAAGGTGATTTAGACGCAGTGATGTCAAAAGACACTAGTATGGAACAGGAAAGCAATGAACAAGCAGCTATGGAAGAAGAAGTTGCTTTAGATGATGATATAGAGCCTACATTTAAAGAAAGTGACTTACTTCCAGCCGGAACAATTAGAGAACTGAAAGCGAAAGAAAAGAAAGTATATATCGAGCCAAAGTTTAGAGTGGTAAGCATTTCAAGCATCAACTCTGCCGTTGGTAAAAATATCAGAATTTTAAACAGTAATGACGCTAGCATTACAGGCTTACTAAGAAGAGTAAGTGGAAACAATGCTGTTATTGAACAACATATTGGTGGTGGTATAGCTACAACCCCTATATCTTTAGCTAAAATTCGTAAGCTAGAAGTTTATAGATAATTTATCAGAAGTTTATAGTTAAATAATTTGGAAAGTCCCATAAAAAAAGCCCGCTAAACCGGGCTTTTTTTATGGGACTTTCCTGGCTGAAATTTCAACCATCGTCTGTTTCTTTTCTTATCTTTAATAATGTATTAATTGCCGCTGAGGCAACATCACTACCTCCTTGAGACCCTAAAACAGTAATACAGGGAATATCGAGTTGCTCATGGTTATCCCATAAATAATTTTTGGACTCTACCGCTCCTGTAAATCCAGAAGGCGTAGCAATAATTAGACTTGGCTTTTTAAAGTTATCTTCGTCTTTTAACTCTTCTAAAACCTCTAACAAACGATAAAGTGCAGTAGCTTCTTTACCTATTACAATTATGCTATCAGAGAGATAAGGCTTCCAGAGATCGACCGCTTCCATACTACGTGTATGTTTATTCGACTTTGCCTGTGAGATCACACTGGCTTTGTTTATCAGGCAAATAGGTTCATCTTTTAGATATTTTTGCTTCATTGCACAAGCGACATTATCCGTATCGCAAAGAAGATCAAAATCTTCTTTCAGTGCTTCTAAAGCAATATCAATCGCATCTTTGCTGAATCTGATATTTTCAAGAAGAGATACATCCCCTGCCGCTGCAATCATTTGCAGTGCAACTGCTTTCTCATTGTTATTAAAGTGGGATAACTCAGCGCTTTCTTGAATAGTTTTTAGTGAACGCTTTTGTATATTTCTAGGGTTTTTTTCATATTTAATCATAAACAGACATCGTCATATATATGACTGTCCTAAGTGAATTGCTAGAGATTATAGAAGAACTTTAGAAAAAAGGAGAAAAATAAGAGTTTATTTTCAAGCATTACATAGCGCTTGTGGTTTTGGTTAGATAAAATACAGTGATTAATTATCCAGCTATTTCTGAAGTGAAGCGATGTCAACTCCTGTATTTGAAACCAATCTAGAGCACTTACCTTTATTTACTCGCGGTAAAGTGCGCGATATTTATGACGTAGATGATAATCACATGCTGATAATCACGACGGATAGACTGTCTGCATTTGATGTTGTGCTTCCCCAGCCTATTCCAAATAAAGGAATTGTTTTGACCCAGGTTTCAAACTTCTGGTTCGATAAGTTATCGCACATAGTGCCTAATCACTTTAGTGATCTCACTCTTAATGATTTGAAACTCACCAAATCTGAACGAGAAATGCTCGAAGGCAGAAGTGTTATCGTTAAGAAACTAAAACCTTTACCCGTAGAAGCAATCGTGCGTGGATATATCATCGGTTCTGGCTGGAAAGATTATCAGGAAACAGGAAAAGTCTGTGGAATAGACTTACCTGAAGGCTTAAAACAAGCAGAAAAGTTACCCGAAGTAATCTTCACCCCTTCCACAAAAGCTGAAGTGGGTGGTCATGACGTCAATATCACGTTTAAACAAATGCATGCTCAAATCGGTGGATTTCTAGCGGAAGAGGTTCGCCGCATTAGTATCCAACTTTATACAGAAGCATCTGAATTTGCTTTATCTAAAGGGATTATCATTGCTGACACCAAATTTGAGTTCGGGCTTGATGATCATGGCAGATTGATATTAATCGATGAAATTCTGTCACCCGATTCATCTCGATTTTGGCCAGCAGACCAGTACTCAGAAGGCACTAGCCCGCCATCGTTCGACAAGCAATTTATTAGAGATTATCTAGAAACTCTAGACTGGGATAAAACACCACCTGGACCACATTTACCCGCAGAGATTTTAGAAAAGAGCGCACAAAAATATCAGGAAGTTGCCGACTTATTATTACAATCTTAGAACCAAAAACTAAGTAGGGAGTCCAAGCTACATTCCGGTCTCCTTCTATAGTATTATGGCGACAAATAAATTAGAGCAGTATAATGAGCGCAACCATACAAACAAAAACAAAACTTCCCGGCTTTATAAGCCTGCTACTCGTTATTGCCTTAGGTTTTTCTCTAGCTAAGTTAATGTGGTTAGTGTTAACGCCAGCCCCAAAAATAGGCACTTTTACATCTAGTGACGCTGGTAACCTGATTACACCTCAGACTCAGATTAATTACGGTAAACGCATTGCAGACCAGCATATTTTTGGTGAAGTTAAAGTTAAACCAGTAGCAGCCCCAGTCACTAAACAAACAACAACTAAAAAGGCCGTTGTTGCCCCTACTAAATTAAATTTAAAACTTCATGGCATCGTTGCCTATAAGTCTAAAGAAGGTTTTGCGCTAATCTCAGCCGCTAATGGACCTCAAAAAGTCTATGGCAAAGGCGAAAAAATACAGGAGGGCGTTACTGTCAGTGATATCTTCCCAGAAAAAGTCGTATTAGATAACCGCGGGAAAACAGAAGAACTATTACTACCGGTTAATAAAGCGTCAACCAAATCAAGAAGACAAACCAGCAGCGTTCCTTTACCTGGTAGCGAAACCCAAAAAAAACCTAAGCGCTCTCCTATAGCTGCCCCAAATTCAACACCACCTGACCTTACTCAATTAAGGCAGGATATAATTACTAATCCAACAAAACTGATGGATATAGTGAGACCATCTCCTGCAATTGTAGATGGTCAGTTTATTGGGTTTCGAATTAGACCCGGCAAACAACGAAAAATGTTTAATCAGCTGAACTTCCGTTCAAACGATATCATCACTGAAGTAAATGGTATTGTGTTGGATGATCAAAACAAGGGCGCAATGGTTTTAAATGAATTATCACAAGCATCAAGCATTTCTGTAAAAGTAAAACGTGGCTCACAAGAAATATTAATCGATCACGCATTCTAAATTTAAACGATGTCTCGCTTTATTTCTCTTTGTTTCTTATTAGTATTATTGGTTTCATGTTCTGATAATAACACTCCCAGAAAAGTCGTTTTACAAGGTAAAACCATGGGGACGAGTTATCATATAACTCTGATAACCACACAGAAAAATCAAGATAAGCAATCTGCTTTACAATTGGATATTGATAATCTGTTAAAAGACATCAACCACAAGATGTCGACGTATCAATCCGACTCCGAAATCAGTCAATTTAATGCGAATCCTTCATTAGAGTGGATACCTATATCGCAAGATTTTTATGATGTGGTTGATAGTGCGTTATTAATTTCAAACTTATCTAGAGGCTATTTCGATATAACGATTTCACCTTTGGTAAATCTATGGGGGTTTGGCCCTAAAATAAAAATTAATACGCCTAAGAATGACGATATTAAAGAAGCAATGTCACACATAGGCTACCAAAAACTGGGCACTCAAAAGGAAACCAACTCGCTTAAAAAAACAGACCCACTTCTCACTATAGATTTATCATCAATCGCCAAAGGCTATGCAGTAGATAAAGTAAGTGACTACTTAAGCAGTAAATCCATTGCTAATCATTTAGTGGAAATCGGAGGCGAGGTTAAAGCGAAAGGTAAAAACCTGTCTAATAAGAAATGGCGAATTGCCATAGAGAATCCGGACGCGGATTCAAGAGCGGTCAATAGTTTACTTGAATTAGACAATACTGCTGTAGCCACATCCGGCGACTACCGAAACTATTATGTTGAAAATAATGAAAGACAATCACACATTATTGATCCTAAAACAGGTTACCCGATAAAGCATAAACTGGCGTCAGTCACAGTCGTAAATCCGTCTACAATGCTTGCAGATGCCTGGGCAACCACTCTAATGGTATTAGGTGAAGCAAAAGGAAAAGAACTAGTAATAGAACAAGGCCTGAGCGTTCAAATGATTATTAGAAACGGTAATGGGTTTACAACCTGGAAAAATAAAATGCACTAAAGTAGGGGGGTGCCTTTTCTTCCTTTTAGATTAAGATTTTTCATTTTTTAGCCAAATGAATGGTATACGCTTTACCCTGTTTTACCTTTTTATAGTTACCAAAAATCTCTTTCAGATTTCTTTTCATATACTGGCGTAAACCATTAACTGTAACCAGATATAAACTTCCGTCTTTTTCTAAATGATGATAAGCGTCATGCAACATCAAAGACATCATTTCTTTTCCAACTTTAGCCGGTACATTAGAAGCAATAACATTAAATCGCTTTGACCTTTCAATGTGTTGAAAGCCATTACTTAGCTGCGCAGTAGCATTGGATAACTTATTCAACGCAGCGTTTTTATTCGCATATTCAACAGCCATGAAATCTTTATCAACCAATACTGTTTCACCATTAGGGGCAAGTTTTGCCATTGTTAAACCTATCGGTCCGTAGCCACAACCTAGATCAAAACAATTGTCATCCGAATTAATCTTAATGTAATTCATCAACAGTTTAGTACCATCATCCAATTCTCGTGGAGAGAAAATACCCCAGGTACTTTTGTAATTTAATGTGGTGTCACAAAGTGTGCCGCTAAATGAAATATCTTTACGATACTCATCTAATTGTTTTTTATCTAACATGATTTCTTAGTCTTATGATTATTGCTTAAAAAGCAGAAAATATTTAATGAGGAGTTTTGTGTTTATAGATGCTCAGAACAAAGGAGCGAGTTTATGCGTAGCGATAAGGGAAGCGTAAATAAAAGCAACCAGTCCTAATAGCCACAACCCACTAGCTACAGCTTTTGATAGGCCTTTCTTAAGTGCGATTGTGCCAAACGCAACAAATAACAATAAACTGATAATTTTAGTTAATATAAAACCATCTGCAAAAGAAAGATTTTGTGCAAAGCCAATATAAACGCCTAGACCAAAAAGCAATAAGGTAAAAATCGAAGCGATAGATAACACTGTTGCTGAATTAGTCTTAGGTGAATTTGCAAGCATCAAAGCACCACGAACGATATAGATTATCAATACGGCAATAGCGATGCCAGAATGCGCTTTTATTAATAGCGATAAATCCATAGCTACTCCTTAACTCGACATTTACATTTAATAGAGAATAAACAACTCTATTAAATTAAGCCGGCAGTTGATTAAAGATCTTATCGGCTTGCTGTTGAGCACTCGTTAAGTCATCTGCAAGTGTGCAGTAATGTCCCATCTTTCGACCTGCTCGGGCTTCTTTTTTTCCGTAAAGATGTAACTTGGTTGATGGGTTTTCAAGTAACTTATCCCAATGCGGTTGTGTGTTTGCTCCAGAACCCCAAAGATCGCCAAGCATGTTTGTCATAACCACAGGACTCAACAAACGCGAATCACCAAAGGGTAAACCACATACCATACGTACTTGTTGTTCAAACTGCGAAGTCACACAGGCGTCAAGCGTGAAATGACCGCTATTGTGTGTTCTTGGTGCCATTTCATTGACAAGTAATTCGCCTTTTTTGGTAACGAAGAACTCAACAGCCATTACACCAACATAATCAAGTTTATCAGCCATTCGCTGAGCAGCAGCTTGTGCAGCATTAGCAATATTGTCATCCACTCTGGCAGGAGCCAGTGTTTGATAAAGAATACCATCTCGATGGATATTTTCTGCAACAGGGAAACACTGAGTTTCTCCTTGCTCATTTCTACCGAGGATGACTGAGACTTCACAATCCAGATCAATGCGTTGTTCTAAAACACAGGATACCTGGCCGGTTTCTTTAAATGCGGCTTCTACTTCATCCACACTATTTATTGTTTGTTGGCCTTTACCATCATAACCAAAACGCGCTGTTTTCAAGATTGCGGGAAAAGTAATACCCTTAACCGCGTTAGCGATATCTGAATTTGTATTAATTACCCCATAAGGAACAGGTAACAACCCGCAAGATAAAATAAATTCTTTTTCAACAATACGATCTTGCGCTTTTTCCACAGCACTAGCCGATGGAAAAACAGGGCAATATTCTGTTAGTTTATTAAGTACTTCAGCGGGAATATTTTCAAATTCTGTGGTTATGACATCACATTGATTTCCAAGCTTTACTAAGGCTTCGGCATCGTCATAAGCAGCGATAATATGTTCGTCGGCGAGTTGACCAGCAGGACTACCAGTATCCGGTTCAAGAACAATAACCTTGTAGCCGAGATTTCTTGCTGCAATAGTAAACATACGGCCTAATTGGCCACCGCCTAACATACCGAGTGTTGCGCCTGGTAATAACATTATTTTGTCTCTGGTGGGAGTTGCATATTCAAGGCTTTTTGCTTTTGCTTTTCACGGAACTCAGTGAGTTTTTTAGCAATTGACTCATCCGTATTTGCCAGTAAAGAAATAGCAAATAATGCCGCATTAGTCGCACCAGCTTCACCAATAGCAAACGTGGCAACAGGCACTCCAGCAGGCATTTGTACAATAGAATGCAGTGAATCAACACCTTTTAGATAACGTGAAGGAACAGGGACACCAAGAACCGGTATTTCTGTTTTGGCTGCAATCATGCCAGGTAAGTGCGCTGCACCACCCGCGCCTGCAATTATCGCAGTTAAGCCACGTTCTTTAGCTGAACTTGCATATTCAAACAGCAGGTCAGGTGTGCGATGAGCTGACACGACTTTGTATTCATGTGGAATACCAAATGCTTCTAATTGCTCAACAGCTTTGGACATTATATTCCAATCGCTATTGCTACCCATTACAACACCAACAAGGATTTGAGACATTATTACGTTCCTTAAATCTCACGAAACGGCGCATTATAACCGAATAACACTGTTGTTGTATGGTTATTCCATCATTGTTGAAATTGGCATCGCTAACTTAATAAGTTAGCTTTTCGATAACCGTATTTAAGCCAGGACTTGTTTCAATCATCAACCTGATAGGAGGTCCTACATAACGACTGACATCTTCCTCAAATAACTGATCAAAATTACCAATTTCTGCAATATCTGCCGCTGGTTGTTCCAACAACAATTTTCTTCCACCCCTGCTATCCATCGCATACAAACGAAAGAACTGATTACCTGCACGCGTTGCATTGGTGTAATGCCACAAAAGCGACAGTCTGTTTCTGGCGCCACGTTGTAATGTGATTGGCGGAGAAATAGTTGAATTACCCGTTCTCGCCCAACCCTGAATGCCAGCACCACTAAGTGGGGAGCCCGCTTGTGCTCTTACAACAGGTGCTGGTTGTCTTGCCGCTTGTCGAGGCGCAGGTTCAAGAAATTTATCCCAGTTATTTTGAGCAGGCGCCTGTCTCTGAACTTGCGGAGGCGGAGCTTGTCTTTGCACTTGTGGCTGAGGAGCAGGGGCACGAGGTGCTTGCTGTCTTTCTACGACAGGAGCAACGTAAGCTTTTCTTGGCGCGACATAGGTCGAACTAGTCCCTAAATAGTCCATTAATGCTAAATACTTAGGTGTAGAAGGCTGATGTAAATGATCAAGCATACTGAAGAAGTTTTTAGGTTCTGGTTCACCAATACCGTAATAATGCAGTATCAATCCGCCACCACCTTGTTGCCAGGCATTTAAGTACTGCTGATATGCCGTTCTCATGCGAGGATCTTTTTGTGCAGTCATAAATAAATTAAGCACTGCAGGATCCTTTACGGTATGTGGTGGGTCAAAACGAATCAAATGCTGTCCAGCTTCATACGCTACTAATTGAAGATTGTATTTATCCGCAAGCGCTTTATTTTGAGCAATTTGAGTACGTAGGAGGCTCATTGCACCACCTTCAGGACTGTTCTTTACCATGCCGCCGTGAAGGATTTCCTGGAACAGACGAGATTTTCCGCCATCACCATCTCTCGTCCAGCTTTTAACGGTTTCACGATTCTCTTTACGTGCGATGTAATCGCCAAAGTAAGGACCAATACCGTAGGCATCAATGTGTCTTCCACAGCCGTTAGCCGCTTTCCATAGTGGGCAATCTAAAATTTCTTTACCCACCCAAGGTACTGAATTCAATGATCCAACTGCACAAATTACACGATTACGTTGACCGCCAAATTCTTGTTTGAAAATCTGACACATTTGAACACTGCGCATTGCATACCAGTTAGCTGCGAGTAATACACGGCGTTTTCCTTGCGGAACTTTTGGATAAGGGAACTTCCACAATTTATCTGCTTTTCGGGCGGCGTAAGTTGCAGCAGGGAAGATGGTATTCCACACTTCATTAGAAAACTCGACGTAGACTTTTTGATCTTTACGCAATCGATTTTTAACCATACGTGCGTATTGCGCCATGTAATCATCGCTTGCTTTATAAGGGATACTCAACCATGGAGTCGCATTAATCGCATTGGCTAAATCCACCATACGTTCTGCAGGTACACCATTATCACCGGTATAGTGAGAAGTGCCGATAGTTGCACGTTGATTCCACTCTTCTGCCATATTACCTCTTGGGTTTGTCCAAGGCATAAAGCGTAAGGCATGCATTTCTCTGATTCTGGCGATGTAATCAGGATTAAATACCTGACGCTGATAGGTTTTTTCGTAAGCTTTAGGAACAATACGAATATTACGAATATAGTCACCCGTTCTACGTGGGTCAGTTCTGGTAATTTGCAGTTTTAAATTACGTTTTGGCGATAGCAAATCGAATTCGATGTGCCCAGGTCGTTGATAACCCATACGCAAATCACCGGTGATTTTCATCACACCTTCACCATCATAAAGAACCACATAACGGCCAGTAGGGAAATGCTTTGACAGCTTCCAGGTACTCGTTACACTGGTGAATATAGGAGATTCATTAGGTGCAGGAAGAGACCTTACCCAACCATTGCCATCTAACTGTAATAGATCTTGTTCTTGTGAATTTAACGATTTCTTTTTGGTGCAACCAGGGTCTATAGGGACACCAGCACGCCAGTCAAATTCACATGACGTAAACCAACCACGAGAGCTCTTAAAAATATCAGTAAAAGGAATAGAAGTGGTCATTTTACCGACACCACCGACATTAATTCCGAGTTTTGGATTGGTGCTGTAGCGAGCGCTACTAGTTTGAGTTAGTCCTATTGTTAATGTAAAAAGAATCATTAACTTAATAAATCGGGATAACATCAATTTCTCTCCTTGAAATAGATTTCGCGTCTGTGACTTTAACGGCTGAGCTTAACGATAAAAAACATATATGGCAAACCGCCACATAGCTGAATTCACTATTCTAACTGACAAGTGGCAAAATCACCTAAACACTTAGTTAATATGATAAAAATACCGTGTAAAAGCTGGTTTCAAAAAAATGACACCCCCCTACTTTCAGAGGGTTTTTCATGCCTCGCTGTTTTGTTTTAACTCTAACTTTTTACCTGCGATAAAAATTAAGACTAAAACCGGTATTCCCATAATCGCCGTAATCAGGAAAAAGTTAGGGTAACCAACCTCATCCACCATCGAACCTGAATAACCGCCTAGTATTTTTGGCAATAACGTCATTAATGAACTAAAGATGGCGAACTGCACAGCAGTAAAAGAAATATTCGTCAAACTAGATAAAAAGGCAATAAACGCAGCACTGGCTAATCCAGCGGATAAATTATCAGCCGAGATTACAAGGTAAAGCATAAGCATATTGTAACCTGCCCCTGCCAAAGCCATAAAAAGCAGGTTTGTTAACGCGGAAAGTAACGCACCTAAGAATAGAATTCTCATTACACCAAAACGAACGGATAATAACCCACCCAGAAAACCGCCAACGATCGTCATCAGCAAACCAAAGGTCTTCACCACACTCGCAATTTCAGGTTTTGAAAACCCTAAATCCTGATAGAAAACATTCGAGATTACGCCAAGTACAATATCTGCAATTCGATAAAGACCTATTAACGCAAGAAGAAGAAAAGCGAGCGAGTAACCATAACGTAAAAAGAAATCCTGTACGGGCGCTACATACGTTTCCTTTACCATTGCCTTATTCACGAGTCGCGCTTTAACTAAAACAAAAGCAACAAGTCCAGCGAACGCTATCGCTGTGATCAAGCGAATGAGGGCAACGATGAAATTCGCCAAGTGTTTATTATCTAACGTTACTTTGAGTGAGCTTTTAAGTTCTTTTGAAATATCACTGCTGAAGTAAAACGTTAAAATAAATGCGGTAACAATCGCAATGAATAAGAATAAGAACCTTAAATAATCATCGGCCGAATATTGGGTGGATTTGTCTTTGCTTTGGGCGGGTTCAGGAATAAGTAACGTGGTAATCACACCAACTAACATGACCCCAGCCATGATCATATAGCTGTATTCCCATGCATGATAATTGTAAGCCCCTTTTTCAGAACCAAAAAAACTGGCAAGGTAGAGCGCACCTGCTCCGGCGACCAACATACCTATTCTGTAACCTGCGATATAAGTCGAGGACATTAAGGCCTGTAAATCCGTTTCTGCAGATTCAATGCGATAAGCATCGATTACGACATCCTGAGTTGCTGATGAGAACCCCAATAAAACGGCAGCAATGGCCATTAGCGTGAGACTTTCGTCATTACTTGGATCCGTCTGTGACATCCACAAAATAGCTAAAATAATTGCAAATTGCGACAGCAATATCCAGCTTCGTCTGCGACCTAATAGTCTGGTTAGTATCGGTAATGGTAATTTATCTACCAAGGGCGCCCAGACGAATTTAAAGGAATAACCCAGAGCTGCCCAACTGAAGAAAGTAACGGCGGAGCGTTCAACCCCCGCTTCTCGTAACCACAAACCCAAGGAAGAGAAAATCAGCAGAATAGGGATACCTGCAGAAAACCCAAGAAATAACATCGTTAAAACACTTGGATTCAAGAATAATTTTAGTGTGTCTCCCCATGATTCTTTTTTATTAATCGTTTTAGAATCAGTGATTGAATCAGACATATTTAGCCCATAGTCGATTTAGTTTGTTGCCAATCATACCTGAAAAGTCACCCCCCTACTTACAAGGCGTTTTTCTTATTTTATTAGCCTAAGTAGTATTAAGTATCGTCGCCTGGTCCCCACAATACTTCATCAAGCGCTCTATTCTTATCTGAGGCAACAGGTACAACTTTACCCTGTTTGATTTTTACGCCTTCTTCTAATAACAAAGCTTGTTGTTTTTTATACGGTTCGCTGCCTTTTTCAAACGCAATGGTACGATCGGATTTTACCACCCGATGCCAGGGAAGCTGTTCTTCTGATCGACTCATCGCACGCGCCACCATTCGAGCGTGTCTGGGATACCCCGCAGCACGAGCGACCTCGCCATAACTCATGACGCGCCCTACCGTTATTTGAGAAACGACTTCCCAGATAGATTTATCGAAAGTTTTTTGAAAAGCAGTCATCTTTATCTAATATTTATACATTTTTATTTAAACAGAAAAAAGTAAAGGTCACCTCTTACTTATAAGCTGTTTTTTTATCGTTTGTTTTTTCTAGGTATATTGAGGCTCGTTACCTGCTTTCCATTTAATATTACAACCCATTGATGGTTTTTGGACTACCGGTTGCGGTTCACCTGCGAGCAATGATTCAGCAGCTTTAATCATATCTTCGCCCGTAACCGGAATTTCGGAATTGGGACGCGCACCATCGAATTGACCGCGATAATACAATTTATGATTCGCATCGAATAAAAAGAAATCTGGTGTGCATGACGCTTGATAAGCAGTAGCAGTTTGCTGCGATTCGTCAAATAAATAGGGGAAGGTGTAATCATACTTTTCCACATCTTCAACCATTTTTTCTGGGCTATCATCAGGATAATTTTCTACATCGTTAGCATTGATTGCGATGACTTTTAGACCTCTATCTTGATAATCTCTGGCAAATTGCGCCAACGCATCTTTAATTAGAATGACATAAGGACAGTGGTTACTAATGAAAGCGACCAAAACAGCTTCATTCTTAAAATCAGATAAAGAAATCATGTTGCCCGATGCAGGCTCAATTAACGAAAAATCAGGCGCTTGAGTACCAAGCTCCAGCATTGTAGAGGGGGTTGCAGCCATAGTATTTTTTCCAGACAAGTTAATTTACAAGAAATAAGATAATACAGTCTAGACCGCTTTGCACGTAATTGATGATAGGAAAAATCTTAAAAAAACATAAAAAAAGCCCGAGGTCTAATCGACACTCGGGCTTTTATGATATGTAAACGATGCTATTTAATTAATAACGCATTGATTTCATCATTTGTTAACGTCGCTAGTTTTACGGAGTTATTTTTCGACGTTACCACAGGCCCAGCTGTATTATTTAACCGAACTACATTATTCATGAGTTCAGCATTTGATAATGCGCTTGGTGCTGCAGCCACCGTAAGAGGTGCTGCTTGAGCAGTGCGTGATTGCGTTCCAGCACCTAATAAATTAGCCGCTTGAACCAGTTGAGCATGACTCATTTCATTTCTACGTGACTGTGCTTGATTAGACGCATAATACGTTTGTGTAGAGTTTCCAACATGAGCCGATGTATAACGATAGTGACCAGTAATTGGGAATCTAAATAAAATATCTTCCATCTGCGGACCTTGCGCGATGTTATGCACAATCATCATGCGATTTGGATCAGCACGACTTGGTCTATCAACAACGACACCGATATGTGGTAAATCAGGTCCTACCATCCAGGTTACTAGGTCACCTGGTTTATAATCACGCGCATTGCGAGTGATAGGTAATGCAGCGCCTTTACGCTGGAAAAACTTTCTTAAATTGTAAACACGACGATGATCAATATTGGTATCAGGACGTGATAAACCCCATTTACGTGGATTCGGGTAAGAATTGAAAGCAGTGGTCATATCTTTATGCACTTCTTTCTGTAAATCGATGCCTAATTTACGGTAAGAACGGATGACAACGTCCGTACATACTCCAATATTGGCAGGTACATCACCCCAAGGGTATGCAATCTTTACATATTTACCATCGTATCTAACACGAGATTGTAAACGCTGTAATGCCGCATTAGATAACTTACGCGAGAAAGCACTCACATTATTATTGTATCTAGGTGGATTTATTGCTTTACGTATATTGCGTTTCGGAGAACGTTTTTCATATACAACCGGTTCTACTTCAACGTCATTATCGGCAACAGTAGGCACCTTAGCTATTTGTTTTGAAGCCACTGAGTTGCTAGCTTGTTGTGGTTTTGTGCCCGAACAACCGGTAATGCCAGCAGATATGAGTACAATCGGCATTAATACCGTGAATTTTTTTAACATGGAAAAGACCCCTTTTTATTGTTCTTTTTTTACAGGATATATCAAGATTACTGAGCATAGGCTTAACCATAGAAAATAGTTAAAACAATTTGATATCAATTTCTTATCGAAAGAACGGACTAAAAGTAGCACGTTATTACGAGATCTCATAATAAAGTTGATTTACACCCTTAAATTTAAAGCAATTTCCGTAACTTTTTCACAAAAAACATACGAAAGTTATGCCATACTTTAACTATCTACATTGTCGGAAAGCTTATGCGTATCTCGTGGTTTGTGTTGGTCTTGGTTGTTTTATTTGCCCTGGAATTGCTCGGTCCTGTTCGTGAATACGTTATCTTGCCTTTCACTGGCTTAATCGCATCAGTCAGCGCAGCAGTTACGCAACTATTTGATAGCTCGGTTCAATCTCACGGCATCATTCTTCAAAATATAAATAATGGCACCGCTGTCTCTATTCAGCCCGGTTGTAATGGCGTTGAAGCGATGATCTGTCTGACCGCTGCCATTGTCGCATTCCCTGCCAGCTGGAAGCATAAACTGTATGGCTTATTGTTCGGCTTTATTGCCATTCAGGCACTGAATATCGTTAGAATTATCAGCCTCTTTTACCTATTGCAATGGGATAAAGATTGGTTTGAATGGGCACATTTATACTTGTGGCAAGCACTTATCATTCTTGACGCATTGATCGTATTTATTGTTTGGGTACGCATGCTACCTGAGCCAGAAGATGACCAAACAGAGCCTCAAGCAGCTTAAAACTAACATAGTACTGATTATCAAAATATGACAAAAGAATCGGAACAAATAATCTCAGTTAAAGGATTTTTGCTTAAAATTCTTATTTGGTTGCCAATTACTTTTGTAGTCTGGTATTTCTTAACACCCGTTATTCTCTTTGTACTTTCATTTTTAGCGAAAGCGACATTAACCTTAGTAGCTGGTCAAGCAGTGGTTGATGTTAATGTTTATGAGCACGTGTTACATATTGTTACTCCATTCGCGGCTGAAAAAACCAATGATGTGAATCAGGGGCAATTAGTATTCGCCATTAATGCCATGAAGTACGGTTATGGTATCGCTTTATTTATCGCGATGTTGTTAGCCACTCCCGACAAACTAGGCAATAAGCTGCAGAATTTATACATAGGTATTCTGATTTTACTCATCGTGCAGGTTTGGGGCATAACCTTCGACACACTGCAAACGTTAGTATTTAAATTGGGAATGGGTATTGCAGAAACACTCAACACTACCGCATTTACTCGAGAATTGATCGCGCTTGGCTATCAAATGGGCTATTTAATCTTGCCTGCGGTAACACCAGTTTTGATGTGGTTTGTGATGTATCAAAATCATCTCGAAAAAATGGCGCCTAAATTCGCAAAGATTAAAAAGCCTAAAAAGAAACCTTCTAATTAAAACGATTGCTTAAGTTTTCGCTGCTATTTTTTCCAACACATAAGCCACCGCTACAAACCCAAATGTCGCCGTAACCATTACAGATGAGCCTATTCCTCCGGCACAACTTAAATCCGTCAATGCCGCTTCCCCTGTGGGTTTATCGTTGGACATTTCACCAGAGCTGAGTGGGTATTTCAACTGCTCGGAGGAAAACACACAGGGAATTGAAAAACGACGTTTCGCATTTTTTGTAAAGCCATAATCCTGACGTAATAATTTTCGTGTTTTAGATAATAAAGGATCATGTATCGTTTTACTTAAATCAGAGACTTCTATCAAACCAGGATTTGTCTGACCGCCCGCTCCACCAAGAGTGATGATTTTTATTTTATTGCGTTTGCACCAGGCAATCATGGCTGACTTAACCCGTGAGTCATCGATACAGTCGACAACAAAATCAGTATCGATCGATATCATCGCTTCCATATTATCTTGCGTAACAAAGTCATCAATCGTGACAGTCTCACAATTAGGATTAATATCTTTGATTCTATCCGCCATTACATCGATTTTATTTCGGCCCAAAGTGCTTGATAAAGCAGGGAGCTGGCGATTGATATTTGATTCTGCAACGACATCCATATCGATCAATGTAATTTTTGCTATTGCGTTTCTGGCGAGGGCTTCAGCAACCCAGGAACCAACACCACCCACACCAACCACAATCACATGTGCTTGTTGAAATTTTTCTAAGGCAGCCTTTCCATATAAGCGTTGTACGCCACCAAAGCGTCGATTCATATCGACATGTTGATCTGTTTTAGTCACTTGAAATAGCTTAAATTATCAAAAATAGAAGCTTAGCCTAGTCACCATCAATAAAAAAGCATTTGCTGTGTCAAAAGTACTTTGAAAACCCCTGTAAAAAATGCACCAAAAAGTTGCATACAATACTATTTTCTATAAAATAACGACCATACAGTTAATAACTGGGAAGCAATTCATAGCAAAAAGGGGAAGCTTTGATGAATACTCACACAATTAACCACAATGCACTAACTCACTTAATAGAAGCCGGAGCTGTTGCTAAAGCAAAAGCAAATGCAGAAGGTGATACCTGGACATTAACCATTACTGCTGGTGAAACAGATAAAATCGTAATGGCTAAAAACAGTGGTAAAGCACGTGTCTGGAGAAAGCTCGATACGCTCGCTAAATACCTACTGGATATCGGCTTAGGGAATTTTGAAATTAATTTATCCGATTACGACCCGACAAAGAAAAGCCTGAGACGTCCTGATAGCGCGAACACGCTGAAAAAAACCCATGAAGCGCATAAATCTTTCCAAAAACAGAAGGAAGATAAATTAGTAGAAACTACGTCCAGGCTTTCTCCATCTTTAGCGATCAAAACCCAAACACCCACTCCTGAGTTTACCAACAATACGGACAGAGCTATTCAAACGGCAAAAGAAAGGTGGGAAGAAAGACGTGCCAAAATTCTTCAGAAAGAAGATCCTAGAGCTAAATAGAACGACTTAACATTTAAGATAGTTTATAAAATTAACCAAACCCACCCCCCTACTTACAGGGAGTTTTTTAGGCTAATTACATAAACATCTTGATTACATTCGCCGTTAACATAACGGTTAGTACGATAATTAATAGACGGCGGATAAATTTATCTCCTCCTTTAATGGCAGAATGACCTCCTATCCAGCCACCTAAAGAACTTGCGGCAATCATCGGAAGAGCGATTGCCCAAATAACCTTTCCCGCCAGTAAAAATGCAACAGCCGCCCCTATATTGGTAAATAGGTTTAAGGGTTTGATGGTTGCGGTTGCTTTAAGTAAATCAAATTTCAGAATTTTTCTTACGGCAATTGCCATATAAGTTCCGGTTCCCGGGCCTAAAATTCCATCATAGAAACCAATCGGCGCAAGCGCTGCTATTGCTTTAACCGGTCGATCTTCCGGAGTGCCCAAGTGTGCTTCTGGTTTGTCTCTTAGTACAATAATCAGCGCTATCGGTATACAAATTATAATAGCCCAGGCCAAAAAGGTAGCAGAGAGTTTTAGCGCAAACATCCCACCAACATAAGAAGCCAATAGACAAGGAATCGCTGCATAAACCACTATTTTCCATTGCACTCTTTTACCTAAAGCATATTTGGCAACTGCAAGTGTAGTACCAGCAATGGCAGTCACTTTGCTCACAGCTAATGAAGAAATTGGTGGAACACCTGCGAATAATAAAGCGGGAAGGTTAAGCATTCCGCCACCGCCCGCAACAGCATCAACATAACCCGCACAAAAAGCGACAAGGCTCAAGGCTAACACCCAGTAGATACTGAGCTCAAAAATAGGATCCATACTTAAAACTGGGTTGAGATAAAGAAGCAAGAGTATAGGTTATCTATTTGAGAAAACCCTGTAACTTAAATAAAAATACTTAGCGCTCAATATTCTGCTTAAAACAGTTCTGAGTCATTGGCTAATAAACATTAAAGGATATTGACCACGAATATTACATAGAGGCTTTTCAAGTATTATAAAAAACCTCATGAAAGTAGGGGGGTGGGTTAGCTTTTTGGTTTGTAAATAAATGGTGTAATGAACAACCTGTCTAGGCGACTATCTTGATTATCGCGCAATGTTTCTAGACCAACTTCCATTGACGCAATCTCTTCATAAGGCTTTTGCGTGTACGTCCTAAAAAAATAATCAAACCACGGAATCATGTCGCTGTAATTGCTGTTGGTGAATTTTTTATCGCTGGAATGATGCATACGGTGAAAATCTGGCGTCACAATAAACAGTCTTAATACCTTATCGAGCTTTTTAGGCAACACTATATTGCTGTGGGTAAATAAACTAAATGCAGTGTGGGTTAGGTTATAAAGCGCAATAACAATAAAAGGAGCACCTAGAGATAAAATAACAGGGGTCAAAATAATGACATTAATCATCGGCTCAAAAGGATGATGCCGATGGCTTGTCGTCACATCAATTTCGGTATCTGTATGGTGTACTGCATGTATTTGCCAGAGAAATGGAACCTTGTGAAAAAGACGATGAATCCAGTAGACCAAAAACTCCATCACAAACAGCAACAGAATAAATACAGGAAGATCAGAAATTTTAAAATGTGATAGAAGCGGAGATTCCGGGACAAAACCAGATATTAACCCATACACGACAATCGAGAAAAACAAGACAAAGAAGTGATTAAATAACGCTAATCCAATATTACCCAGCCAACGATTGGTCTCGTTCTCATTCGATTTTCGCCGAGGAATAAACCCCTCAATTAAAAAGAAAAGGACCATGCCGCCAAAAATGGCAGCAAATTGAATTTCAGTAAAATGCGTCTGAAACCAGCTTTGGCTTAAATCTAATACTTGGGTTTCCATCGGTTTATGGATGCTCTGTTATATATCTATCATTCACTTGATCACATCATAATCAACGATAATAAGTATGATTGCAATTAAGATTAATGGATAAAGGAGGCTCGAAGAACTTTTACCTATCTGGTACCCAAAATTATTTTACGGGTTTTATTGCTTGCACTTCGTCAATAATAACTTCATCAACTTCTAACCTGCAATCCACATGGCAACTCATGTCATCTGAAAGCGGCAGATTTATGGCACATTCTGGTATTCCCTCGATCATTCCAGCACCAGGAAAATTCCCACAAGAGTTACCTTCAAAATTTAAAATTATGTCTTTTACTTGTTGTGTGACGCCAGAACCATTTTTAATGATAGTAAAAGCTCCTTCATTAAAAATGACATCTCCACCTGCGGGGTTATCCATCGTTTTGGTTGTACCTACAGCAGCCTGTAAATCAGAAACCGTTTTAAAACCACCAGCCGCCATTAAAACAGAAGCGCCAATAAGCGCTATGAAGAACTTACCAGCTCCATTTTTTGAATTTTTCGATACTCGGAAAGCAACTACCATTAAGAGTAAACTTAATAGGATAAGCATTGTTCCACTAAGCGTAGGAACTGCCGTTGTAGCAGTCGGCGACAATGTCACTGTACCACCAGGAACAGCAATTCCCGCAAAAGCCGCTGAAGAAGAGAAAACCATTAAGGTAAAAATCGAGATGCATTTTGCTGTTAAATTTTTAATAGCAGTCATGGTAGAAATCCTTTTGAGTGTAACAAGCTTTAAATAAAACAAAGCCAGGCAATTCACCGCAAAAACTAACACACACTCTCTATTAAAAGTATTACCCAAATATACTATTGATTAGGTCATCAACTGTATAAGATATACCCAGCCTCTTTAGCAAAAAGGAAATATCTGATGAGTAGAAAACCAATCATTTGTTATAGCGTCGATCAACTTCCACCAGTCGATACTGATTTTTATAACAAGGTCCGCACCAATATGACTAAAGTCGACGAAGTGCTAATACCACCTAGAGATGCGAAGACATTTGAAGTACCCGCTGGTCATGTGTTTAGACTCGTCAGTGTTGAAGGGCCGCAAGTTGGCGATTTAAACTTATGGAATCAACACGATTTAAGCGAACGCTTTTTCAGCGGTAAAACCCGTCAGCTACACGCCAGTCATGTGACCACAGGTGATCGTTTATGGAGTAGCTTGCCCGGTTTACGCCCACTGGCAACTATCACTCACGATACGCTGGAATGGTACGGTTGGGATGAAGATGGCGCAGGCATTCATGATGTGATTGGTACGCGCTGCGATCCATACACAAATTACATGTTAAATGGTGTAGATTATCATTATTGCTGTCATTCAAACCTAACAAGATCGTTGGTAGAAGGTAGAAATTTACCGCTTGAAGAAGCCGAGCTGCACGTACACGATGTGTTGAATGTATTCATGTGTACTGGTTTCACCAAAGATACCCATCAATATTTTATGAAAGCCAGCCCCGTAAAACCCGGCGACTTTATTGAATTTTTTGCAGAGATTGATTTACTCGGTTCAATGTCAACCTGCCCGGGTGGTGATTGTGGCAGTAGCCATTCAGATGATGATGCCGCCTGTTTTCCGCTTCTGGTAGAAATATACAAACCGGATGAAGGAGTTTTGGGAGATTGGAAGCCGGCAGAACGAAATGCTTATTCTGGGACTCATGGCTTAGAAAAGTAAAGTCACCCCCCCACTTTGAGCCGTTTTTTTAGAATGTTTTAAATTTAAGGAGTCAGCTTTCGATATATATTCACCAAAGCTGATTCTATCAATAACAGAACAAAGAAAACGAGCCCACTAAACAGTTTAACTTTGTCGTCTTGCTCCTGAGTGGGATATAACTCTTGAGAGCCATAAAAATAGTAGGATAAGTTTAAAATCATTGCGACAGCGATCATGATAATTAGCGCAAGTAATATGTTTTTTTGGTGTTTTTTCCAGAACATTCTCAATAAATACCTATGTTAATTGAAGGTGCGCTTCTTTTTTATAGTAAATCGTTTGTGCTAGACTGTATTCAGGATAATTAAACAATATAAAAATAATCACTCCATTATCTGTCTCTGATTCAGTAATTTTAACCAATACTTAAGGAAGATACAGGATGAAAAAGCGAGAAATTTTTTTTACTAAAGTTGGGTTTAGCATAGCACTTTCTTTTATTTTAACCTCAAACGTATTTGCAGGTGCACCTAACCCAATAGGTACTATGACCTATAGTATCCCAGGAGCTACAGCAGTCCCTACGTTAAGCGGCACGATGCTTATTGCACTTAGTTTATTGTTATTTGCGGTTGCTTTTAGGGTTGCCAAGCAGAAAGGCTCTGGAAAGATGTTTATTACGCTGATTGGTGTTAGTGCATTATCTATTGGTGGTAGTGGGATTAAATTGGTATCTGATGCCAAAGCTTTAATGGGAGCTTCTTTACCTTTGAATACTGGTCCTACAACAGGCGAAGTTGATTTATATTCTGGTTATAATATCTTCGAAAATACAAATTCTCAAACCGTAACAATTAAAAGTATAACAACTGATGCAGGTTATTCTTGTGGCGCATTAGCGGGAAAACCACAAGCTTTAGCATTACCTGCAGTGTCAACTTGCAGCGAATCTCTTGAAATATCAAATGGAAATATTTGTGACTTTCAATGTGATGCAATTGTTGAAGTTTCAGATATACGCCTCAAACAAAATATCAAATATCTCCGTACTCTTGAAAATGGTTTAAAGATCTATTCTTTTAAATACCTTACGAATGTGTCTAATTCTAAAGAGACACAAGTTGGTGTTATGGCCCAAGATCTTCTGAATGATTCTAGATACAAAGATGCAGTAATCAGAATGAAAGATAATCATTTCGCAGTGAATTACCGATCAATCGGTTTAAAAATGATTACTTTAGATCAATGGAAGGCCTCTCCAGATAACGTCTTTTATGAACAGAAACTTTAAACAATAGGATTTACTTATGGTTAGCTAGTGACAATGGCTGATTACATTCAAAATAATTATTACGAACTTCAATTTGCCATCATTTTTGGTGGCATGTTTGTTTTTTTTATACTTGAAGGTTTTATTCCTCGTCGAAACCCCAGTCAAAATCAAACTGGGAGATGGTTTAACAATATTGGTCTAGCTTTTTTTAATCATTTCATTGTTCTATTCTATTCAATCGGACTAGGTTTTGTTATTCAAAAGCTACACTCTGACACAACACTTGTTCGCCATTTTCAAATATCAGATATTAACATTTTCATATTTCTTGTTTTTTTGATGGAGTTCATTACCTATTGGTTACATCGTGCTTTTCATAAATTCCCATTACTTTGGAAAATCCATGCGGTTCATCATTCTGACATAGAGATAGATGTAACCACAGGTCATCGCCATCATCCACTTGAGCCTATGATTAACGGGCTTATCGCGACACCACTTATTATCTTTCTAGGTGCCCCGGTGATAGTCATTGCAATGGTTAATATTCTCCATGCCGCAATCGCACACTTTAGCCATAGCAATATTGTTTTACCAAAACGACTTGATTCTTACTTACGAAAATTTATAGCAACTCCTGATTTTCATCGTATGCATCATTCGAGTCAGAGAAAATATACTGATAGTAATTTTTGCGTCATGTTTCCCATTTTCGATTATGTTTTTGGCACAGCAACTCGTTTACCTTATAACGAATTGCCTGAAATGGAGATTGGTCTTGAGTACTTTCGAGAACCTAAAAATAATCGACTAGATCAACTACTTCTAATGCCACTATTATCTGAAAAGTCTATTAATTAACTTAGGTAAGGAAAAAAGTTGATCTTAATATATAATTAGATGTTTCCTATTTAATGATTTCTTTTGTGAAAAATTAGAGAGATTTCTATTATAGACTTGTCATTTATTGCATAATCCTCCGCCTAAAAATTACCATTTTTAAAAACAAAAAAGGGCTAACAAGGACAAATTATGTGGTTTAAAAATCTCTATCTTTACAACTTTGAAAAAGAATTTCCCTTAGATGCAGAGCAGTTACATGAAGAATTGGCGAAGAAGCCTTTTGTTCCGTGTTCTGCTACTCAACGTGAAAGTGCAGGTTGGATTCCTCCTTTAGGTAAGAACGCAACTTCATTCACGCATGGATCAAATGGCTATATTTTATTAAGCATGGCACGTCAGGAACGTATTCTTCCTGCGTCTGTGATTAAAGAAACCTTAGATGAAAAAGTAGAAGCGATTGAGCTTAAAGAAAACCGTAAAGTGAGTTCTCGTGAGAAAAAAGATTTGCGCGAAGATATCGAGCACGAATTGTTGCCAAGAGCATTCAAACGCACTCAAAAAATGGATGCCTGGATAGATCCTAAAAATGGTTGGTTAATTATAAATACGCCTTCCGGACCACGTGCTGAAGCTTTCACAAAATTATTGCGTAGCACATTGGGTACGTTACCAGTGACATTGCCAGAATCTGAAACTTCTCCAGCCGTTGCTATGACTGAATGGTTAAGCAGTTCTAAAACCCCTGAGCCTTTTGATTTAGGTTTTGAGTGTGAGTTAAAAAATCAGGGTGATGACAAAGGCAGTGCAACATTCAAACAGCATGATTTAACCTTAGATGAAGTGCAGAAAAGTTTAGAAGCGGGTAAGTATGCAGCGAAGCTTGCATTAGAGTGGGATGAAAAAATTAGCTTTGTGTTAAGTGAAGACTTACAGATCAAAAAGCTTAAATTCCTTGATGTGCTTGAAGAAGAATTAAACGATAACGACCCAGAATCACACGAAGAGCATATGGATATTCAGTTTTCCTTGATGACGGGTGAAGTTTCTTTAATGCTTAAAGATTTGATGCGTGTGCTTAACTAAATAACGTATTAAATCAGTTAAACGATAATCAAATAAGCCACCCCCCTACTTTAGGGCACTTTTTTAGTTTCCATCATAAAAAGGCTTCTAAAGTAGGGGGGTGGCTTTATTTATTTACACTAATCTATTTTTTATGAATCCTGCTGAAATCGAATGCGCCATGTTTCTTCGGCTTACCAAGCACTAAGGTTTTAATCAGCGTTTTATTATTTCTTAGTAATTTCACCATCGCTTTATCCCCCGGCTTTTTATCTAAACGCCATAAACTCACATCACTGGTTTCTTTTATTGTTTGATTGTCGATCGCGATAATGACATCTTTTGCTTGGATCCCTGCTTTTGTAGCTGCACCTTTGTCGATGACCGAATTCACGATTACACCCCGATCAGCTTCACCCATCATGATGCCGATAAGTCCTGCCGGTGGTAATTTTGCCTCTGGTGAATAAAGCAAATAATCTGCATTTTTAGAAGATGGATTCGATTGAATGCTGCTACTACTTAAAATCACCAAAGAATGTTTTTTATTATTTAGCTGTCGATCAAGACGGCTTGGAATACCTTCTCGATTTATCAGATGACCACTGCCAGTAATCACAACCATTTTTCTTTTTGGGTATTTTTTTAAATAATTAGCAGCCGCAAAAGCCATACCTTCATCCCAGGCTAATTGCGCATCATAGAAGTTATCAAACGCCTTGCTATTGTTTTTCACCCCATGGGAATGCATCGAGTACACAGTTTTTAAACGTGCCTCATAGTCTTTATTCGATCGATCGAGCGTTTTGGGTAATAAGGCGCGGTCTTTCGATGAAAGACCCTTAATGCCTACTTTTGCAACCCGCTTAGTTACTTCCTGGGGAATATTCAATGCAATTAGTGGAATTTTATTCGCTTTTGCATAATCAAAAATAGGTCTATAGAGACGGAAATCGTACTTCCAGCGTTTATACCATTCTACTTTTCTTAACATCTCGCGTTCATTAATTCGACCTGCGATATAATCATCCAGTGCAGATTGAAACGGTTGTTGAACCATCTCTAATCCAATACTTAGCCCACCCCCCCACTTATAGTGAGTTTTTTTAATCACTGCTAATTGATTAAGATGGTGTCCGTAATCGGTGTGTGATTCGCCGACAAACACGACGCGATATTGGTCTAGCTCATTCGATAATGTATCCAGCGGTTGGATTGCTTTCAGATCTAAAACACTGATCTGCTGATCATGTTCAGTTTGTGCGTCATGATTGGCAGATTTACTGTTTGATGATTTGCTCACTGAATGTTGTGAACAGGCACTTACACTCATCAAAACAAGTAGCATTAAAGGAAGTGTGTATTTCATTGTCGTAGATTTCATCCCTTCATTGTACGAGCTTTTACAAACTTTTTACAAAGTCCTTACATCGTTTTCACGTATGATTGTTCTTGTTCACTTAAAGTCATTCTTCCACAAACAAGAAATAAAGGTATGACGAGATGACAGGGAAAAACATGCAACCATTTTGGAAAAAATTATTAGGTGCCGTTGGTATCGCTTCGTTTAGCTTATTGGGAAGTACGCTGGCGATGACATCAGCCCAAGCGAAACAAGTTGAATTACGCGCAGAACTAGGCAGCCCAGTAATAGAAGCAGGCAAAAAACAAACCACGTTTTTAAAAATAGCCTTAACCGGTTTTAAACTGGATGACGAGTCAGATCGTACACCTGCGAATATTGCCATTGTGTTAGATAAATCAGGTTCAATGGGAGGAGATAAACTGCAAAGCGCAAAACAAGCTGCACGCATGGCGGTGAATCTGTTAAATGACAATGACATCATTTCAATCATCAGCTACGACTCAACCGTGAATGTACTGGTTCCGGCAACAAAGGTAAGCGATAAGAAAGCGATTCATCGTGCAATTGATAGAATGCGTTCCAACGGTAAAACAGCGTTGTTTGCAGGTGTCAGCAAAGGAGCAGCAGAAATTCGCAAGTTTTTAGATAAGGATCGTGTTAATCGCGTGATTTTATTATCCGATGGACAGGCTAATGTGGGTCCAAGCTCTCCCAGTCAACTAGGTGACTTAGGTGCGTCACTAAGCAAAGACGGCATCACAGTCACTACCATAGGTTTAGGCACAGGATACAACGAAGACCTCATGGCAAATCTGGCTGGGTATAGCGACGGTAATCACGCATTTGTTAAAGACGCAGAAGACCTGGCTAAGATTTTCAAATACGAGTTTGGTGATGTTCTATCCGTTGTTGCACAAGATGTTGAAATAAAAATTCAATGTAAAAATGGCATCAAGCCAATTCGAATTTTAGGCCGTGACGGAACGATTTTAGGTCAAACTGTGAAGACGAATATGAGTCAGCTGTATAGTGAACAGGAGAAGTTTGTATTAATCGAAGTGGAAGTGCCAGCAGGCAGAGCAAAACAACAAGTGTCTTTAGCTGACGTAAGTGTGGCTTATCAAAATATGCAGAGTAACCAACAGGATAAACTCGCTGATAATATGACCATTGCTTACAGCGCATCTCAAGCGGATGTGAGACGCGCTTTAAATCGTAGCGTTGAAGTAACTGCAACTAAGCAGGTAGCAAATGAAGCAAGTAAAGAAGCACTTCGTTTACGCGACCAAGGCCAGTTAAAAGAAGCGCAGGAAGTATTGAAAGGCAGTGCGCGAGTTATCAAACGCAAAGCAGAGCAACTTGGTGGGTCTGAAGCGGGCTTATTGAATTCGTTTAGCTCATCAATCAGTGAAGATGCGAATACGATCATGGAAGAAAAAGACTGGAACCAAAACAGAAAGTCTCTTAAAGCCAGACAATATAAATTAGATAAGCAGCAGTCTTATTAATTGGTAATTTATCGACTGGATATATATACGAGGCCCAGAAAATATGGGTCTCGTATTTTTCTATATAATGAATTTACTGATAAGCTTTGCTCCATTAATACAACTGAGAACACAACTGAGTTTCAACTAGGCTAACGTTTAGTTTAGCCTCGACTGAATAACCACAACGGAATAAATTTTTTAATGCCTCAAAGCACTAAACATAAAAAACTAATTATCATATTGATATTGATTGTAGTGCTGCCATTGCTATTACTTGCATGGCAAGGCTGGAAGATTAATCAGGATAATAAACAACTTAATAGTGCGCGTTTTGATAGTTTGGTGAGTGCCAGACTAAACCAAGTCGATACGGTGATTCAAAGCTATTTCGAAGAGATGCAAATCCAGTGGGGTTTACAAATTCAACAATGGAATCTGGGCAATGACCAGATTCGAAAACGCATCGATGATAACGGCAATATCCGCCAGATTTTTGTTATTGATGCTCAGAACAAGCGTCAATTTCCACCAACGAACGAAGCGGTCACACAAGCAGAACAAACCTTCGTCGATCGCCTCGAACTGATATGGCGCGATCCGCAAATGTTGATTACAAACCAAAGTAATCAGCTAGAACTTGGGGAGTCAAAAGGTCAGCAGATAGCCGCTAATACGAAGAAGAATTCACGCGCTTTGATAAAAATAGATTCAGCGTCTTCTTTTTCTTCGACATTTTCTAACTCAACTAAACCATCTAGTGCTCCTCAGTCTATGCAAAATGCCGATGCAATTGCACAACTTGATAAGCAGGAAAAAATTCAGGCAGAAATATCCTCCATGTCTGCACCCGTTACAAAATCAGCCTCTTATGAATCATCCAAAATAGCTAAAAGCAAAACAACACCTAGGAGCAGCACCAATAAAGCAAAACGACAAGGCTGGTATATGTGGCATTGGGGAAGCGATTCTAATTTGATTTTTTGGCAACAGAAAGACAATGGCATCATCGTTGGCGTAGAAATGGAACCCGTCCGCGTAAAAGCCGATTTAATAAGTCGTTTACCCGATACCGTTCCTGGTGATGAAAGCAGTGATTTTCGATTACGCTTACTCGATACCGCTGGACAAGTGGTTTATCAATGGGGTAATTATCAACTCACAAGTGCTAAAGATGTACCGCAGCAAAAACGTCCTTTGAGTTATCCACTTTCAAGCTGGGCGCTGGAATATCATGGCGAACCGTTTAATCAATCTGCCTTATCCCGATATACCTTGTTACTGACCTTTTTCGGTTTTGCTTTTTTGATCTCGGCGTTGGCATGGTTTTTATACCGGGAACAAACGCGTGAGATGCGTTTGGCCGAGCAACGTGTGCAATTTGTAAGTCAGGTATCTCACGAGCTTAAAACACCCCTAACAAATATCAGAATGTATGCAGAATTGTTAGAAGATCAACTGGAGCAGCAAATCTCGGAAGAACAACCTAAGCGTTATGTTCAGGTAATAACCGATGAAAGTAAGCGTTTATCCCGTCTTATTTCTAATGTGTTGAATTTCTCAAGGGCGCCCAGAGTTCACAAGCGCGAGATATATCCCGATGATATTGTTAAACAATCCATAGAACATTTTTCACCCAGTCTGGAAGCAAAGCAAATTGCTTTGGAATTAGCTTTAAATGCAGATGAAGAAATCATAAGCGACCCCGATATTTTAGAACAAGTGCTAAACAATCTATTAAGCAACGTTGAAAAATACGCTGCCAATGGAAAGCGCTTGGATATCAAAAGTGAGATTAAAGATGATGAATATCGCCTGTCTGTTAGAGATTATGGCGATGGTATTTCAAAAAGTGAACGCAAGCATATCTTCAAGCCCTTCTACCGAATCCATGACAAGCTAACTGAAGGTGTTAGTGGCACTGGTATTGGTCTAACAATTGCTCGACAACAAGCGCAACACTTGGGTGGCTCATTAGAATATATTGATGTTGACCAAGGAGCTTGCTTTGAATTACGCATACCTACGAAGTAAATAACACCTTAAGAGTCAGCTAACATGAAAATATTAATTGCAGAAGATGACCATAATATTCGACAAGGGCTGGATGACTTGTTGTCACAAGAAGGCTATGAAATTGATGCAGCGGAGAACGGTAAAATCGCTCTCGAACGCTTTAAACAACATAAACCACAATTTGTGATTCTGGATATTATGATGCCAGAAATGGATGGTTACGCTGCGTGTCGTGAGATTAGAAGTCTAGATACTGATATTCCTATTATTTTCTTAAGCGCAAAATCAGAAGAAATTGATCGGGTCATAGGATTGGAATTAGGTGCCGATGATTACATTAGCAAGCCTTTCGGAACCCGGGAAGTTGTCGCTAGAATACGAGCGATTACCCGTCGTTATCTAAAAACGAATAACACCCCGAGTGAGCAAACAAGTTTCAGTTTTGGTGATTTAGAAGTCTATCCGAGTGAATTAAGGGCTAAAAAAGATGATAGCTTCATAGACTTAAGTTTACGCGAGATAAAAGTACTTCAAACGCTGTCAAATCATCAAGGTGAAGTGGTTACCCGTGATCAATTGTTCAATGAATGCTGGGGCTATGATCATATGCCGAATAGCAGAACGCTGGATCAGCATATTTCTAAATTACGTAAGTTGATTGAAACAAACCCTACAGAACCCGTTTTAATCAAAACGGTGCATGGTATGGGTTATCGTTACGAGTAAGGTAAAACGTTAACGCAAATCAGGAACAGATAATGGTCACGATCTGAGGAAACTCACCTTCTTTAAAACTGGGTTTTTCTTCAAGGCTCGTTTTACATTTTTCTTTCAGGCCAAAGCCTAGGCTTACATCAGCAGGATTTTCATAATACAAAATCGCTGTTGCAGTTGGGTCCGAATAATCGAATGTTAATTTTTTCACACTGCCAAGCGCTGGTGGCGAGGTAAACGGCAAAGTAAAACTAATTTGTAGATTTGTTTCTTTGTCGTATTTAACTTCTTCTAGTTTAAAATTTTGCGCTTTTCCGATGCTTAACGTTTTGTCTTCTAATTTAATTTTAGTGAAAAACTTAAAGCGCTCAAGATTGTTATTGATTGATTTACCGAGCTTTGTCAGATCGGGCTCATCTTTCAACATATCGCCACTAACTATCGGGTCGTAAACCCAAACCATGCCTACGCCACTAATCTGGCCATCAGTATTCGCTTGAAGCTCACTTTTCAGCTGAACCTCGTAATGCATTCCGTGCGAAAAAGCTGGCTGGCTGGAAAATACAAAAAGAACAAATAAGAAGGTTAAAAATGAAGAGGATAGGATCTTAAACATAGACGAAAGCCCAAAAGGTTAGATCATAGAATGAATACAAATTTACACAAATAGTATTTTTGTAAATGGATATTGTTAATACGAAAACCCCACTTAAAGGCAATAAAAAAGGCCTGTAAGTGGGGAGGTGTATATTCTTTCAATATTTAATCTTTCGTATTCTATTTAGTCAAACATGAAAGATTTGACGAAACATTTACTTTGAAGAACGAGTCGCCGCTTTACGCAAACTTTCGTTAAGAATTTTCTTACGAATACGAATGCTATCTGGTGTGATTTCTACAAGCTCATCATCATCAACAAACTCTAACGCTTGCTCAAGTGTGAATTTAATCGGCTTAACCAGAATCAAGTTTTCATCAGTTCCTGCAGCACGGATATTGTTTAACTGTTTTGCCTTAAGAGGGTTAACAACCAAATCGTTATCGCGACTGTGAATACCCACTACCTGACCTTCGTAAACTTCTTGTGCGTGATCGATAAACATCTTACCGCGTTCTTGAAGGTTGAAGATAGCAAATGCTAGTGCTTTACCTGTAGCGTTAGAAACCAATACACCACTACTACGCTGACCAATCTCTTCTTTGATGAATGGGCCGTAATGATCAAATGAGTGATACATCAAACCTGTTCCAGAAGTCAACGTCATGAATTCAGTCTGGAAACCAATCAAGCCACGTGATGGAATTACATATTCAAGACGAATACGTCCTTTACCATCAGTTTCCATGTTTTGAAGAGCGCCTTTACGTTCGCCCATCTTTTCCATGATGCTACCCTGATGATTCTCTTCGATATCGATCGTCAAGTTCTCATAAGGTTCTTCACGGCTGTCACCTTCACCACGTACAACTACTTCTGGACGAGATACAGCAACTTCGAAGCCTTCACGACGCATATTTTCAATCAATATACCAAGGTGTAATTCACCACGACCCGATACTCTGAACTTATCAATGTCGTCACCTGGCTCAACACGCAAAGCAACGTTGTGTAAAAGCTCTTCATCTAGACGTTCTTGAATGTTTCTTGATGTTACGTATTTACCTTCTTTACCAGCGAACGGTGAATTGTTTACCTGGAAAGTCATGCTTACTGTTGGCTCATCAACCGTCATTGCAGGAAGAGCGACTACGTTATCAGGATCACATAACGTGTCTGAAATGTGTAATTTATCCATACCTGTAAACGCGATGATGTCACCAGCTTGTGCGTGATCTACATCGATACGATCAAGTCCGTGGAAACCCATTGGCTGAAGGATACGACCGTTACGAATCTTGCCTTCTGCATCAATAACTTTAACAGCAGAGTTCTTTTTGATCTTACCCTGTTTGATACGACCAATACCGATCAAACCTGTGTAAGAGTTATAATCTAACTGACTTACCTGCATCTGGAATGGTGCATCTGGGTCTACATCTGGATGGTTTACGCTATCTACGATAGTTTGAAATAGCGGTGTCATGTCGCCACTATCAACCGTATCTTCCATGCCTGCATAGCCATTGATTGCTGATGCATAAACTACTGGGAAGTCTAACTGCTCGTCAGTTGCACCAAGCTTATCGAATAGTTCGAAAGTTTGGTCAAGTGCCCAATCAGGACGTGCACCCGGACGGTCAATTTTATTAATAACAACAATCGGCTTGAAGCCCATTGCGAAAGCTTTTGATGTTACAAAGCGTGTTTGTGGCATTGGGCCATCAACAGCATCAACAAGTAGTAATACCGAATCAACCATCGACAATACACGTTCAACCTCACCACCAAAGTCGGCATGACCCGGTGTGTCTACGATGTTGATGCGGTAATCATTCCATTTGATAGCCGTATTTTTTGCAAGGATAGTAATACCACGTTCTTGTTCAATGGCATTCGAGTCCATCATACGTTCAGAGACATTAGCGCGATCACCAAGGGTGCCAGACTGCTCCAACATTTTATCTACCAAAGTAGTTTTACCATGATCTACGTGGGCAATAATGGCAATATTTCTTAAATTTTCAATCACGACAAAAGTCTCTATTTATATAAGGAGGGTTAATTTCATTCACTATTAACCGAGGCGCGCGATTATACAAGGTGTTATGCATTAATAATACCCCTTATTCATCACTATATTTGGAACTACGCTCAGTTAATATAACAAATTATTACAGATAGATTTTTAATTTGTGACTTTTGTCACATAACTTTGATCATCCGCTATGTATATTACTTTCAAGACAGTTTAGATAAACAACAAAAAATCGGGCCAAAAACTGCAAAAAGGAGAGTTGTGGAGTTTAATTAGATCAAATAAAAGCATGGGGGTGCTTAAGGAAGATCGAGGGAGCGCAGATGAAAATCTTAATAATAGATGATCAGATTCTTTTTGCTGAAGGACTAAAGAATCTTATAGAAAGTTATGATGAATCAAACCAGGTAGAATGTGTAGATAATGTAGACAACGGTTACACCTATATTGAAGATAAGGGTAAACCAGACTTAATATTGCTCGACATAAACATCGATGGAGTCAGAGGTTTTCGACTCTTTGAATATTTAAATAGGCTGGATAGTAAAATTCCAGTATTAATTATATCGGCCAATGATTCTCCAACCATTGCAACAATGGCTATGGAAAAAGGTGCATTAGGCTTTATTTCTAAATGCAGTCAAATTGAAGTGATGTTGGAAGCAGTCCAAAAATTGCTAAGTGGCGAATCCTACTTATGTAAGCCTTTGTCTGAAAATACAGAGATACATGGTCAGGTAACCACGAGACAACAAGAGGTGCTTTACCTACTGTCCCAGGGATTACTGAATAAGCAGATTGCCAGTGAGTTAAATATCTCAGCCAATACCGTAAAGGCTCACTTACATGATTTGTTTAAGCACTTAAAAGTATCCAACCGGACAGCAGCGGTGAAAAGTGCGCAACGATACGGCCTGATATAAACTGAGTTTTATTCACCTATCCGAAAACGGTGAAGTCTCGAAATTACGCAACAGCTTAACCAGTTTAAGCTGTTGCTGATGTTCTGTAATTTGTGAACTTGTTTTGGCGTTTTGCCTTAACATGGCGAATAGTGATCCGGCAAAATAACCGATAACAAAGATGCCACACCACCAGAACGATGGCACTAAAAGTGAGACAATTAAAGCGCCAATAAAACAAATAGCAAAATACTTACGCCATGTCTGTGAGCGTTTGTTTTGTATCTCTTCCCACTCTTGTTTGAAATCATTGAGTGTTTCCTCTAGCTTAGCAACTTCCGTGTGATCTACATCAATGTTCATACCTTGATTCCAAAATAAGTGTAGGTATACTGTCGGCCTTATAGTACCGCTTGTCAGAGAGGGTTATGATTGAAAAAATCGTTCATAATCTCTTAATCAAGCAAAGCGTATATTGGGCACAAGTCTCGAATAATAATAACTAAGTGGTACTTATAAATACTGCGGGGTAGTTTAGGTAGGGTATTGGAATGGGAAGGCTGAGTTTCTCAGACACACGGCATCTAGTCACACGGACTGCTTTAGGGCAAGAGTGGGGTGGCGTAAAAGCATTGGAAGGTAAAACCCGAGCGGAAGCTATTAGCATTCTGCTGTCTCCGTCTGCCATAAAAACACCGCCAGCACCAAGATTAACTCCATGGGCTAATGTCAACCGCATGCGAATGCGCAATGGCGCAGGGAAAAAACAAGCCCGTAAGATGATGATGCGCGAAGGCGAAAGACTAAAGCGCTGGTGGATGCTGCATCTCTTACAAACTGACACCCCCGTCAACGAACACATGACCTTGTTCTGGCACAACCATTTCACTTCATCACTAGAAAAAGTAGAGCAACCGAATCTGATGCTAAATCAGAATAAGCTACTGCGTGATAATGCCATGGGTAACTTTCGAACGCTGTTACACAAAGTAGCACGAGATCCTGCCATGCTGATTTACCTTGATGGCTCGGAGAATGTGAAAGGCAGCCCAAATGAAAATTTTGCCAGAGAATTACTCGAGTTATTTACCTTAGGCAGAGGTCATTATACCGAGAATGATATCAAAGCTGCAGCCATCGCTTTTACCGGCTGGGGTGTAAATCGTAATAATGGCACCTATGTTTATGACGCCAGACAGCACGATACCCGACCTGTAACTTTTATGGGACGACGAGGCTCTTTTTCTGGCGATCAAATCATCGATATTATTTTAGAAAAACCAAGAACTGCCGAATACATTGCGGAAAAATTCTGGAAAGAATTTGTGAGTGATATACAACCCGATCATCGCTACATCAGGAACTGGGGAGCAGCGTTTAGAAAATCAAATTACAATATCAGAACACTATTCTCAGAAGTACTCAACAGCGAACCATTTTGGTCTCCGCGTTACAAAGGGACTTTAACCAAGTCACCCATCGATTTACTGGTAGGTACATTACGCGCGTTACCTTTCCCTAAATTACCCGATACGGAACTTGTGCACATTTCACAACTCTTAGGTCAGGACTTGTTTGATCCTCCCACTGTAAAAGGTTGGGCAGGAGGCAATGACTGGATAGATACGCAAACATTATTGGTACGTACATCTTTACTCAATAAATTGACGCGCCACAGTCAGGCATCGGCAAAAGTACAGTCGTATTTACCGAAGACAACAGGATCTGAAGTTGTTCAATGGTTGTTACCATTGGCACCTGTTTTACCTTTACCTACTACGCCGGGAAAGCGACGCATGGTACGTGCGTTAATTTTAGATCCGGTATTTCAGCTTAAATAGGGCTGCTTACCTTTGATAAAAACAAAGATAACAAATAATGAATAGACGTGATTTTTTACAATACGCCAGCTTAGTTCCGCTTGCTGGCATGGCTCCCGGCGCATTTGCCGCAGGCCAAGGCAATCGACCCGATCAAATTCTTTTGATGATTGAGTTAAAAGGCGGTAACGACGGCCTTAACACACTCATCCCTTTTAGAGATGCAGATTATCATCGCGCCAGACCCACGCTCCGCGTAAAAAATGGCATTCCATTGCGAGATAATATGGCAATGAATCCTTACCTGAAAAACTTATTGCCGCTCTGGAAAGAAGGCCATATGGCATGGATTCAGGGTGTAGGTTACAGCAATCCGAGTCGTTCTCATTTTCATTCTATCGATATATGGGAAACAGCTTCTACCAAAAATAATGAATCACGCGGTTGGTTATCAAGAGTTTTGCCGCCACGTAACAACGCCGTTAATGGTATTGTATTAGGAGATAACAATCTTGGTCCAATGTCGGGAGCAAACAGTTCTGCCGTTGCTATGGAAGACCCAAAAACCTTTTTACGTCAGACAAAGTATTTAAACAAAAAAGGGTTTAAACCGGCCAATTCTTCATTGGCGCATATGCTGAATGTGCAAAATCAAATCAATACTGCAGCACAAGAATTAGGACGAATTCACAAAGGCAAACGCTCTCCGGTTAGATTTCCGCCCAGTCGTTTTGGTCGCAAACTTGAACAAGTCACTCAAATGATCATTAACGGTATGGATACGCCAGTTTACAAAGTTTCACTGGAAGGTTTTGATACGCATGCATCACAGGTAGATCAGCATAATAATCTGATGAATCACTTAGGTGGTGGCTTGCAGGCATTTTCTCAAGCAATGAAACGTGCAGGACTGTGGAACAATGTGATGGTTATTACGTATTCTGAATTTGGTCGTCGCGTTGCCGAAAACAACAGTGGCGGAACAGATCATGGTTCAGCAGCACCACATTTTGCTATTGGTGGACGAGTGCGTGGTGGTATGTATGGAAAACAGCCGAGCTTATCGCCAGATAAATTACACGACGGAGATTTGATTCACACGGTAGATTTCCGTGAAGTGTATGCGACGTTAGCGCAGCGCTGGTGGAGAAGACCCAACCCCTGGGAAAAACAATTCAGACCAATTCCGTTTGTTTAAATACTGAAATAGTTAGATAGAAAACACATAAAATAGGGGGTGGCTTTAGGTGTTTTTAAAACAACTAAAGCCACCCCCCTACTTATAAGCATATTTTTTATCTATGTTTTTAAGTAAATGAAATTTAAGCCTCAGAAAGCCCTAAGTTATTCCAGATAGCTAAACTTGGCTCGACTCTATTCATCGAATAGAAATGCAAACCCGGTACACCTTGTTCCAGTAAACGCTCACACATTCCAGTGACAAACTCATTGCCCAGTTTCTGTATCGATTCAACATCGTCACCGTATGATTCAAAACGCATACGTAACCAACGAGGAATTTCAGCACCAATTGCATCAGAAAAACGCGCCATCTGTGAAAAATTAGTAATTGGCATAATTCCAGGCATCACCGGAATATCAATCTGTGCTTTTTCTAAACTATCCATAAAATGGAAGTAAGCATCAGCATTGAAAAAGTATTGTGTAATTGCACGGTCTGCGCCCGCTTTTGCTTTACGACCAAAATTTTCGATATCTGCATCAAAGTTTTTAGCTTGCGGATGTTTTTCAGGATAAGCAGCGATTTCAATTTGAAAGTGATCGCCAGTTTCTGCACGAATAAATTCAACTAGCTCATTGGCATAGTGAAAATCACCAATTTCAAACATACCTGATGGCAAATCACCGCGTAATGCCACGATGCGATTGATTCCGTTGTCTTTATAATCGTTCAGCATTTGACGAATCTGTTCTTTCTCAGAACCGATACAGGAAAGATGTGGTGCTGTTGCAATTCCCGTCTCTTTCTGAATACTGAGAACCGTTCCTTTTGTCGCATCTTGTGTTGTTCCGCCTGCACCGTAAGTAACAGAATAGAACGCTGGATTATAGTGAGATAATTCTTTGCTAACTTGTGAGAGTTTTTCAACACCAACTTCAGTTTTAGGAGGGAAGAACTCAAAGCTATATGAATGGTCTTTCATGGTTATTACTCCTAGTTAAGTTGAAATCTTTGCGCAACATAATGACTGTAAAAAATACGATGAAAATCTTCATCTTTTTCATAAAACTCAGACAATATCCGAGATTGTTTTATCATTAATATGAAAAACTGGGAAATGAAATGTATTTAGATTCGCCGGGTGATGACGAAAAGATCTCTGAAATATAAAGTACTACTAATGACACCCCCCCACTTTAGGGCAGTTTTTTAAAAATATGCCTGTAAGTGGGGGGGTGTACTTTATAAAACTAACTATTAGTAACGGTAATGCTCAACTTTGTAAGGACCCGCTTTATCAACACTGATGTAATCAGCCTGAACTGACGTTAATTCAGTTAAGTTTGCACCAATTTTTTCAAGGTGAAGACGAGCAACTTCTTCGTCTAATGCTTTTGGTAGCATGTAAACGTCGTTCTCGTACTTTTCGCCATGACAGAAAATTTCGATCTGCGCTAACACCTGGTTAGTGAAAGAAGCTGACATTACGAAACTTGGGTGTCCAGTTGCACAACCCAGGTTTACTAAACGACCTTGAGCAAGAAGAATGATGCGGTTGCCGCTAGGTAAAATGATGTGGTCAACTTGTGGTTTGATGTTTTCCCACTCGTATTTTTCCATATCTGCAACAGCGATTTCGTTATCGAAGTGACCGATGTTACAAACGATAGTCTCATGCTTCATCTGTAGCATGTGCTCTTCAGTAATTACATTGAAGTTACCAGTCGCTGTTACAACGATATCAACTTGTGCTGCTACGTCATCCATATTTACAACGCGGTAGCCTTCCATTGCTGCTTGAAGTGCACAAATTGGATCGATTTCAGTAACCCAAACAGTAGCGCCTAAACCACGTAGTGATTGTGCACAACCTTTACCAACGTCACCGTAACCAAGTACAACAGCAATTTTACCTGCGATCATTACGTCAGTAGCACGCTTGATACCGTCAACCAAAGACTCGCGACAACCGTATAGGTTATCAAACTTAGACTTAGTGACAGAATCGTTTACGTTGATTGCTGGGTAAGCTAGCTCGCCCTTTTTAACCATTTCGTATAAACGATGTACACCCGTAGTTGTTTCTTCCGTAACACCTTGAATGTTAGGACGAATGTTTGAGTACCATGTTGGATCTGTCTTCAATTTCTCTTTGATAGAGTTGAACATGCAGATTTCTTCTTCACTGCCTGGGTTATCCAGTACAGAGATATCTTTTTCAGCTTTAACACCTAACTCGATTAAACCAGTAGCGTCGCCACCATCATCAAGAATCATGTTTGGAGTACCGCCATCATGCCATTCAAAAATTCTGTGGCAGTAATCCCAGTACTCGTCCAGTGTTTCGCCTTTAACCGCGAATACAGGAACACCCGATGCAGCGATTGCAGCAGCAGCGTGATCTTGAGTAGAGAAGATGTTACACGTTGCCCAACGAACTTCTGCACCTAATGCAGTTAACGTTTCGATAAGAACAGCTGTCTGAATAGTCATGTGTAAAGAGCCAGCAATACGAGCACCTTTTAAAGGCTTGTCTGTACCGTGCTTTTCACGTAATGCCATTAAACCAGGCATTTCATTTTCTGCGATATTGAGTTCTTTACGACCCCAATCTGCGAGTGTTATATCAGCGATAATATAATCTTGTGCTTTAGTCATGATATTTTCCTATTAAATTTAAAGTAAAAATTTAGGAACGCAGTTGAAAGTTTTAGCTACTTTTCTGAGCCTCCCATGATTACTGATTAAGCAATCCGGTGCAGCGTTCCTCAGAAAAGTAGCAAATAGATTAAACGCTAGCTTTTAGTGCTTCAGCTCGGTCAGTCTTTTCCCAAGGTAAACCGATGTTCTCACGACCGAAGTGACCGTAAGCAGCAGTTTGCTTGTAGATAGGCTTGAGTAAATCCAGCATTGTCATAATGCCGTAAGGACGTAGGTCGAAGTTTTCACGAACCAGTGCTTCGATTTTCTCATCAGAAATAGTGCCAGTACCGAATGTTTCGATAGAGATTGACGTTGGCTCAGCAACACCGATTGCGTAAGAAACCTGAATTTCACAACGCTCAGCAAGACCAGCAGCAACAATATTTTTAGCGACATAACGACCAGCGTATGCAGCAGAACGGTCAACTTTTGATGGGTCTTTACCAGAGAATGCACCGCCACCGTGACGCGCCATTCCACCGTAAGTATCAACGATGATTTTACGACCTGTAAGACCACAATCGCCCACTGGACCACCGATAACGAAGTTACCTGTTGGGTTGATGTGGTAAAGCGTATCTGCATTTAACCATTCAGCAGGTAAAACCGGCTTAACGATTTCTTCCATAACCGCTTCTTGAAGATCAGCAAGACTGATGTCTGGGCTGTGTTGCGTTGAAAGTACAACCGCATCGATAGCAACTGGCTTGTCGCCTTCGTAACGGAAAGTTACCTGGCTCTTAGCATCTGGGCGCAAGAAAGGAAGCGTGCCGTTTTTCATTAGCTCAGCTTGTTTTGCAACCAAAAGATGTGAATAGGTGATTGGAGCAGGCATCAAAACATCAGTTTCGTTACTTGCGTAACCGAACATTAAGCCTTGATCTCCAGCGCCTTGTGATTCTTTGTCTTCGCGGTCTACACCCATTGCGATATCAGGTGATTGTTGACCTAGTGCGTTTATAACGGCACATGAATCGCCGTCAAAACCAATTTCTGAACTGGTGTAACCGATTTCTTTAACTGTATCACGTACGATTTTTTCATAATCGACAACAGCGCTAGTAGTTACTTCACCAGCAAGAATGATCATGCCCGTCTTAGCCATAGTCTCGCAGGCTACACGTGCATCTGTATCTTGTTCTAGAATTGCATCAAGGACAGCATCAGAAATTTGATCTGCCAACTTGTCGGGGTGACCCCCAGAAACCGACTCGGATGTGAATAAATGATTCCCAGCCATATTAAGTTCTCCTTAAATATTAGCTGAGCGTCGTTGCATATTCATTAAACAGCCGTCACGGTCTGTCTAATTAGCTTGAGCCTAGTCTAATATTTTGAAAAAAATATCGGATTGCAACGCTCCTCAAGCAAGGGGGCAACATTCTATACCAAAAGAAATTTAATTTCTAGTACCCTTAGTGACAAAGGATGTACCGCTTAAACTTCCTTAGAATACCTCTGATTAGAGGTTGCTCAGTAAGGCTAAGTCCAGCACAATATGGCCTCTAAATAATCCACCCCCCTACTTTGACGAACGTTTTAAGGTAAGGCTTATTTGGATATTTAAGTGTTGATGGTCTTTGTTTATAACGACAGGAATGGTTACTCGTTGATGATAATTACGTTATCTATTTTTCGAGCATAGGAGTCTAAGTTTATTTTCAAAAATACCGATATACATAAGCAACCCTTATATAATAAGCAGGTAATATTTAGTTTCGTTAAACGTTGAATTGCAACAGAATGTGCCATCTGTCCCTTTCAACTATAGTAAACATCAGATTTTATAACGTGTTTTATCTTATATGATTAAAGTATAACTCCAGTTAAATAATAGATTTCTATGTGGCTTATGCACCTAATGAAAGGTTTAGGCTATACAGAAATATATTATCGATACTATTTTTAAACCTGATTAATACTGATTTAAAGCTAACACAATCTAAGGAGAGCTTAATGTCTAATCGCGCAACTCTGGCTAACGCCATCCGTGCCCTTACCATGGACGCCATACAAATTCCTAACTCTGGCCATCCTGGTGCACCGATGGGAATGGCAGATATCGCCGAAGTACTTTATAACGACTTTATGAAGCACAATCCAACTAACCCAAACTGGGCTGACCGCGATCGCTTTATTATGTCTAATGGACATGGCTCTATGTTGCCGTATTCCGTTCTTCATTTAACGGGTTATGATTTATCTATTGATGATCTTAAATCTTTCCGTAAATTACATTCTAAAACACCGGGTCATCCAGAATATGGATATGCGCCAGGTATAGAAACAACAACTGGTCCATTGGGTCAAGGCATCACTAATGCTGTTGGTTTTGCATTGGCAGAAAAAGTCATGGCAGCGCAATTCAACAAAGACGGTCATGAAATTGTTGATCACAATACTTATGTATTCCTGGGTGATGGTTGTTTAATGGAAGGCATTTCTCATGAAGCGTGTTCATTAGCGGGTTCATTTGGTTTAGGTAAAATGATTTGCTTCTACGATGATAACGACATCTCTATCGATGGAAATGTTGATGGTTGGTTTATCGATGATACGCCAAAGCGTTTTGAAGCATACGGCTGGCATGTACAATCTATTGATGGACATGATCCAGAAGCAATCAAAGCAGCAACACAAGCAGCGATTGATGCATCTGATAGACCGTCACTTATTTGTTGTAAAACCATCATAGGTAAAGGCGCACCTAATAAAGAAGGTGGACACCATGTGCATGGTGAAGCGTTAGGAGCAGAAGAAATTGCTGCTACCCGTAAGAACCTGGGTTGGGATTATCCTCCGTTTGAGATTCCAGCAGAAGTTTACGCAGGGTGGGATGCAAAAGAAGCCGGTACTGTGGCTGAAAACGAATGGAATGCTAAATTCGCTGCATACAGTGAAGCATATCCTGAAGAAGCATCAGAATTTGAACGCCGCATGGCTGGTGAACTTCCAATTGGTTGGGATGAATTTGCGGCAAAGGCGATTGCTGACATTAATGAAGCTGCACCAACTCAAGCAACACGTATCTCATCAAAAATGTCATTAAATGCATTCTCTCCGATGCTACCTGAGCTACTCGGCGGTTCTGCCGATTTAACACCATCAAATAACACCTTTAGCGAAACCAGCGTTAAGATTAACGATAACAATGGTTCTAAAGAGATGAATTTCGCTGGAAACTATATCTCTTACGGTGTGCGTGAATTTGGTATGTCAGCGATTATGAACGGCGTTACATTACACGGCGGATTGGTACCTTACGGTGCAACCTTCCTGATGTTCTCAGAATATGCACGTAATGCATTACGCATGGCAGCATTAATGAAGATTCAAAGTATCTTTGTGTACACCCATGACTCAATTGGATTAGGTGAAGATGGTCCGACTCACCAAGCTGTTGAGCAAATTCCTACACTACGTATGATTCCTAATATGTCAGTTTGGCGTACCTGTGATGCTGTCGAAACTGCTGTTTCATGGAAACATGCAATCGAGAGAAACAATGGACCTACCACATTAATCTATTCTAGACAGAACCTTGCACACCAACCTCGTTCAGCAGAACAAATTGCTAATATCGAAAAAGGTGGCTATATTCTGGTGGATACTGATGGAACGCCTGATGCCATTGTCATCGCAACAGGTTCTGAAGTAGATCTAGCCGTAAAAGCAGCTGAAGCCTCTGATAAAAAAGTACGTGTTGTATCAATGCCTTCAGTTGATATGTATGAAGCGCAAGATGATGCTTATAAAGAGTCAGTATTACCCGCTGCTGTAACCGCTCGCGTAGCAGTAGAAGCAGCGATTATGGACGGATGGTGGAAGTACGTTGGCACCAACGGTAAGGTCATAGGCATGACCACTTTTGGTGAATCTGCTCCAGCACCTGACTTATTTGAATATTTTGGCTTTACGGTAGACAATGTAGTTAACGCTATTAACGAAGTAGCCTAAACAAATTATCCAATACGCCCCGATTAAACCGGGGCGCTATTGTTTTTATCTTTTATCAATTTTTTATATTTTTCTGAGGAGAAACCCATGACAACAAAAGTCGGCATTAACGGTTTTGGACGTATCGGACGTATGGTATTTCGTGCGATCAAAAAAGACTTTCCTAGCCTTGAAGTAGTTGGAATCAATGACTTGCTTGATAACGATTACCTCGCATACATGCTTAAGTATGATACGGCTCATGGACGTTTTGATGGTGAAGTAACAGATGTAGATGATAGTTCTTTCACGGTTGATGGTAACAAAATCCGTTTAACAGCTGAACGCAATCCTGCGGACCTTAAGTGGGCCGATGTTGACGTAGACGTAGTTCTTGATTGTACTGGATTCTTCCTTACTGAAGAAAGCTGTCAGGCACATATCGATGCTGGCGCAAAGAAGGTTGTTCAATCTGCGCCTTCTAAAGACGGTACACCAATGTTTGTATACGGTGTTAACCATGACGAATATGACGGACAAGCGATTATTTCTGCCGCTTCATGTACCACTAACTGCCTTGCGCCAGTGGCTAAAGTTATCAACGATAACTGGGGTCTTAAGCGTGGTTTGATGACAACTGTGCATGCTGCAACAGCTTCACAGAAAACCGTTGATGGTCCTTCAACAAAAGATTGGCGTGGTGGCCGTTCTGTATTTGAAAATATTATCCCATCTTCAACAGGTGCTGCTAAAGCAGTAGGTGTTGTACTTCCTGAACTTAACGGCAAACTGACTGGTATGGCTTTCCGTATCCCATCTGTTGACGTTTCTGTGGTTGACCTTACTTGTGAGTTAGACAAGCCAGCAAGCTACGAAGAAATTTGTGCGGCAATCAAAGAAGCATCTGAAGGTTCTATGAAAGGCACGTTACAGTACACAGAAGAGAAAGTTGTATCATCAGACTTCCGTGGTATTAGCGCTTCTTCTATCTTTGACGCTGGCGCTGGTATTGCACTAGACGACACATTCGTTAAAGTCGTTTCATGGTACGACAACGAGTATGGTTACACTTGTAACATGCTTCGTTTAGTTGATCATATCGCTTAACAGCATCGTTTATTTGTGGGTATGCCTGGCATACCCACAGATTGCTTAAATAAGTAGGCTGGTCTGCCTTTCCTAAAAAAGCCCTTGTAAGTAGGGGGGTGGCTTTAGATACCTTGCTAGTTTCTTTATTTAATCAATCTAAAAATTAATAGGAGATTCTCTGTGTCTGTAATCAAAATGACTGACCTAGACCTTGCTGGCAAGCGTGTTCTTATTCGCCAAGATCTCAATGTCCCCGTTAAAGATGGCAAAGTAACATCTGACAAACGTATTCGTGCATCGTTACCAACCATTCAAAAGGCACTTGCAGCAGGTGCCAAAGTCATGATCATGTCACATTTGGGTCGCCCTACAGAAGGCTCTCCTGAAGAAGAATTTTCACTAGCACCCGTTGCTAATCATTTAGGTGAACTGCTCAGCACCGATGTTCGATTAATCACTGATTATCTAGAAACAACACCAGAAGTCGCTGACGGCGAAGTCGTTTTATTAGAAAACGTACGTTTCAATAAAGGCGAAAAAGCCAATGATGAAACACTATCAAAACAATATGCAGCACTTTGCGATATCTACGTAATGGATGCATTCGGTACTGCACATCGCGCTCAGGCTTCAACGCACGGTGCTGGTCAATTTGCACCTACTGCGGCTGCGGGACCTTTGCTTGCTGGCGAATTAGAAGCCTTAGGCAAAGCACTGGATAATCCAGCTCGTCCAATGGTGGCACTGGTTGGTGGTTCTAAAGTTTCGACAAAATTAACCGTTTTAGAATCTCTATCAAAAGTTGTAGATCAATTAATCGTTGGCGGTGGAATCGCGAATACCTTTATTGCAGCTGAAGGTCACAATGTTGGAAAATCACTGTACGAAGAAGATTTGGTAGAAACTGCCAAAAACCTAAAAGCTGCGGCACAGGCAAACGGTGGTGACATTCCGGTACCTGTCGATGTGGTTTGCGGTAAAGAGTTTTCTGAAACGGCAGAAGCTACCGTCAAAGACGTTAGCGATGTCTCTGATGACGATATGATTTTTGATATCGGTCCAAAATCAGCGGCAGAACTTGCTGAAGTCATTAAAAATGCTGGCACAATCGTTTGGAATGGTCCTGTGGGCGTTTTCGAATTTGATCAATTTGGTGAAGGCACCAAAGCGATTGCAATGGCGATAGCTGAGTCAAAAGGCTTCTCCGTCGCTGGCGGTGGTGACACACTGGCAGCAGTTGATAAATATGATATAGCAGATAAAGTTTCATATATTTCTACTGGTGGCGGTTCATTCCTTGAGTTTTTGGAAGGCAAAAAACTACCTGTGGTTGCAATGCTAGAAGAACGAGCGAAGGGTTAATATTTTAGTAATGAAGTCACTTTATAATCTGATTTTTTACTAGCATATATTAATCATGAGACGAACTAAGATAGTAGCAACAATGGGTCCGGCAACGGACACTCCAGAATCTGTTGAGGCAATGATACGTGCAGGCGTAGACGTTGTACGAATGAATTTTTCTCACGGCGAGGTCGAAGACCATATCCGTCGTGTAAAAATGGTCCGGGATATTGCTGATAAACTGGGTTGGTCTGTTGGCATTTTAGGTGACTTACAAGGGCCTAAAATTCGTATCGATCGTTTTGTAAACGATAAGGTTACCATTATCGCAGGTGACTCTTTTATTCTCGATGCGACACTGGATAAGTCATCAGGAACTACAGAGCGTGTAGGCATTGCTTATAAAGATCTGCCTAATGACGTTTACAAGGGTGATGAACTGTTACTCGATGATGGCAGAATTGTTCTAGCCGTCACGGATGTAATCGGAGAAGAAATTCACACCAAGGTCTTGGTTGGTGGTGACCTTTCTAATAATAAAGGCATCAATAAACGCGGTGGTGGTATCTCAGCTGAAGCGTTAACGGAAAAAGACAAAGAAGATATAAAAACAGCTGCCAAAATAGGCGTTGATTTTTTAGCGGTATCATTTCCAAGAAGTGCAGCAGATATAGAGTATGCTCGATTATTAATGCAAGATGCTGGTGGAGATGCCGCACTTGTCGCAAAAATTGAACGAGCAGAAGCGGTAGAACAACCTACTTTAGACGACATTATTAGTGCATCTGATGTGATTATGGTTGCCAGAGGCGATTTGGGTGTCGAGATTGGTGACGCTAATTTGCCTTTGATGCAGAAAAAGCTGATCAAACGTGCGAGAAACCTCAACTGTGCGGTGATTACAGCGACACAGATGATGGAGACCATGATTGATAATACAATTCCGACAAGAGCGGAGGTATTTGACGTCGCTAATGCCGTAATGGATGGCACTGATGCAGTGATGCTATCTGGCGAAACAGCTGTTGGTAAACACCCGGCAAAAGTTGTTTCTGCGATGGCCAATATTTGTATCGAAGCAGAGCAATCTACTTCACAGAAGAAATCCAGGCATCGTATTGGCAAGCGTTTCCAGCGAATTGATGAAGCCATCGCCATGTCGACAATGTATGCCGCAAATCATATGGGTGTGAAAGGTATTGGTGCCTTAACTGAATCTGGTTCGACAGCACTATGGATGTCTCGTATCAGCTCGGGAATTCCAATATATGCCATGACTACGCATAAGAAAACCTGTCGTAAAGTGAGTATGTATCGTGGTGTTTATCCTGTTTGGGTACATGAACCTTTGAGTGATCCATTGCAGGCTAATCGCATAGTAGTTGAACACTTGGTGGTAGAAAAAATAGTTAAAGATGGTGATTTGGTGATTGTCACAAAAGGCGATTTACTAGGAACAGGATCCGATGGCGGCACCAATCAAATGAAAGTAATTCGAGTTGGAGAACATCACAACGGTTAACCCACTTGAAGGTTGTTTTTGCTATTTATATAACAAACGCACCAAACTGTTAAAGCCAGTTAAAAAGACATTATTCTGATTAACTGATTCGTAATTTTATAAGTGATTAAATAGTAAAGGAGATTTCAATGGCCCTGATTTCGATGAGACAACTGCTAGATCATGCAGCAGAAAATGGCTACGGTATGCCAGCGTTCAACGTGAATAACATGGAGCAAGTACATGCGATCATGCAAGCAGCGGATGAAACAAATTCACCGGTTATATTACAAGGTTCTGCAGGTGCGCGCGCTTATGCAGGCGAACCTTTCTTACGCCATTTGATAACTGCAGCGACTGAAATGTATCCGCATATACCTGTTGCTATGCACCAGGATCATGGCTCTGAACCTGCAGTATGTTTGCGTTCTATTCAGTCTGGTTTCACCTCGGTGATGATGGATGGATCGCTAGAAGCAGATATGAAGACTCCAGCGAGTTTTGAATACAATGTCGGTGTTACCAAAGAAGTGGTAAAAATGGCGCATGCTGGTGGTGTATCTGTAGAAGGCGAATTAGGTTGTTTGGGTTCTCTAGAAACCGGTGAAATGGGCGAAGAAGATGGTCATGGCGCTGAAGGCAAACTCGACATGGACATGCTACTCACTTCGGCTGAAGAAGCAGCTGATTTTGTTAAAGCGACCAATGTTGATGCATTAGCAATCGCTATCGGAACCTCACACGGTGCTTACAAATTTACCAAAGAGCCTGATGGAGATATTTTACGAATAGATCGTATTAAAGAAATCCACGAGCGTCTTCCTAACACGCACTTGGTAATGCACGGTTCTTCATCAGTACCTCAGGATTGGTTAGAGATCATCAATAACTATGGCGGCGATATGGGCCAGACTTATGGTGTTCCTGTTGAGGAAATCGTTGAAGGTATCAAAAACGGTGTTGCAAAAGTTAACATCGATACAGATTTACGCATGGCGTCTACGGGTTCTATCCGTAAGTTCATGGCAGAAAATCCATCTGTATTTGATCCACGTAAATTCTTGAAAGAGTCTACCAATGCGATGCGACAGATCTGTAAAGCACGTTTCGAGTCATTCGGTTGTGAAGGTAATGCGTCAAAGATTACACCGATTTCATTAGATGTAATGTCACAGCGTTATGCATCTGGAGAGTTAGACCAGAAAGTGACTTAATTTCTTAAGTTTCACAAGTCTATAAAAAGGGTGCTTTTAGCACCCTTTTTTAATGACATAAAAAAGTGCCTTAAGTAGGGGGGTGAACTATTTAAATCAATGTACACCCTTAGTAAGCGTATTTAAAAAGATAACTGCCTAATCATCAAGCAACTGATTTTTACTATTTATCTTATAATCAATAGATAAGACGTGCTTACAAAGGAACTTAAAATGAAATGCTCTAACATCGCTTTATACACAGTGGTCACCACTACTTTCCTGGTAAGTAATCTATCAGCAAGCGCAAACTCTGAATATGCCTACGATATGTCTGATATTGGGGCCCTGCAAAGCGAGTATCAAAAGCAACTCAAAAAACCAAAAGCAGCTCCAGCCAAAAGAATGGTAAAGAAACCACCATCGAGACCCGTGACAAAATCATCACAGTCGAACCAGAGTTTCAATGAGCAGGTGCGTCTGTTAAATGCCCAACAGCAATCACGAAAACAACAGCAATTAGCAACGCGTAAAAAGCAATTACAGCAGCAAACTAAAAAGCGTCAAATGCAGCAGCTACAACAGAAAAAAACAAATTTCCAACAAAGACCTGTGCAAGCGTCTCAAAATCGACTTGCGCCAAGAGCACCAGCAGCAACCCAAGCACCTGCACCGACATCCAATGAATTATTTGATGCGGCTAGTAGAGGCGATGTGCGAACTATTGGTCAATTGATAAATCGTGGAGTGAATGTAAATTCAGGAAATGCGGAGAGAGAAACTGCGCTGCACATGGCGGCTGCAAAAGGACATTATTCCGCAGTCATCTACTTAATCAATCATGGGGCAAACATTAATGCCCGAACAGTTAATAACTGGTTACCGATTCATCATGCTACACGCTTTCGCCACGCTCAGATTGCAAATTATCTAAAGCAGCGTGGATCGTCTCCTTATGCTAAAACATCAGATGGATTGAGTGCAATTGATATGGCTAAAGCGACCAATGACAGACGAATTCTTGGCGCATTCGGTGTTCGTTAGAATAAGCGATTACGACTAATTCTATTGCCACCCCCCCACTTTGGGGCATATTTTTTAAACAATAATAGATCAGTTAACGTTAGTCATTATTACTCAAGTAATGCTAAGCATAAGTCGAATAGCTCGTCACTGTCTCTCCATTTTCATCCACTGAATTTAGTTTGACGTCGTAGCCCCATAACTGACGAATATGTTTTACAACTTCAGTCGTTGCAGGGCCTAATGGTCTGCGGTTATTCATATAGTGATTTAGGGTTAGGGTTCTATTCCCAAGAATATCAACATCAAAAACCTGAATATCTGGTTCTCTATAACTCAGGTTATATTGTTGTGATAATTGATCACGGATTTGTTTGTAACCTTGCTCATTATGAATCGCTTCTACACCAATCGTCTCTTGCGAATCGTCATCATTCAGATGGAATAATTTAAAATCACGCATGACTTTTGGAGATAGAAATTGCAGTACAAAACTTTCATCTCGATAATTGCGCATTGCATTATGTAATGTTTCTAACCAGTCGCTGCCTGCAATATCCGGGAACCATTCATAATCTTCTTCTGTCGGGTCTTCACATATCCTTCGAATATCTTGCATCATCGCAAAACCCAAAGCATAAGGATTAATACCTGAATAATACGGGCTATCAAAATCTGGTTGCGCCACAACACTCGTATGCGACACCAAAAATTCCATGATGAAGCCTTCAGAGACTAATCCTTCATCATATAGCTCATGCAAAATGGTGTAATGCCAGAACGTCGCCCAGCCTTCATTCATCACTTGTGTTTGTCGTTGTGGGTAAAAGTACTGTGATATTTTTCTTACGATACGGACTATTTCGCGCTGCCAGTTTTCAAGTTTTGGCGATGTTTTCTCAATAAAGTACAAAAGGTTTTCTTGTGGGTCTTCTGGAAAACGTTTTTTCTTTGCCACTTTATCCTTCTCTTCAGGCAATGTGCGCCAAAGATCATTAATATGTTTCTGGATATATTCTTCGCGTTCTTTCTGACGTTTTTGTTCTTCAACCACAGAAATTGGAGTAGGGCGCTTGTAACGATCGACTCCGTAATTCATCAGCGCATGGCAAGAATCCAGAATCTTTTCTACCTCTTCTACTCCGTATCGCTCTTCGCATTTTGCGATATAACCTTTGGCAAATAACAGGTAATCAATGATTGCTTCGGCATCTGTCCATTCTCTAAAAAGATAATTTCCTTTGAAAAAAGAGTTATGGCCATAACAGGCATGCGCTATCACTAACGCCTGCATTGTCAGCGTGTTTTCTTCCATCAAATAAGCGATACATGGGCTGGAGTTAATCACGATTTCATAGGCTAATCCCATACGTCCGCGTTGATAATCCTGTTGCGTACTTAGAAACGATTTGCCGTAAGACCAATGATTATAGTTAATCGGCATACCGACTGATGCATAGGCATCCATCATTTGATCTGAACGAATCACTTCTATCTGATTCGGATAAGTGTCTAACTTGAATTTCTCCTTAGCGATACGACTGATTTCTTTGTCGTATTTTTCTAGTAATTCAAAAGTCCACTCAGAACTTGTCGAAATATAGTTCTTTTCGTTATGAGGTCCATGAGGTTGTGCGGGTTCTGATCGCCCATCTACATCAAATTTGGAAAACGGTGTTTGTTTGTTGGTTTTACTCATGTCCGAAGCCCCTCTTTTTTAAACAGCTCACGGAACACTGGAAAAATTTCACTGTTATTTCTTACTTTGCTCAACGCAAAACTATCGCTAAAGCTCTCTTTTAAATCTGTGTATAGACGCCACAATTCTTGCGGGTCTTGCTCCCCAATTTCTATATAAGTGAAGTATTGAACAGCGGGTAAAATTTGCTGTGTCATTAATTCATGGCACTTTGCGGTATCATTTTGCCAGTTATCACCATCAGATGCCTGAGCACCATAGATATTCCATTGATCAGCAGGATAACGTTCTTTGATAATTTCATTCATCAGTTCCAGAGCACTCGATACCACCGTTCCACCTGTTTCACGAGAATAGAAAAAATCCTCTTCGCTCACTTCTTCCGCTTTAGTGTGGTGACGGATAAACACGACGTCTATTTTTTCGTAACTGCGGTGTAAAAACAGATACAGCAAATAGAAAAAACGTTTGGCGGTGTCTTTGATTTCCTGAGTCATAGAACCGGATACGTCCAACACACAAAACATCACTGCCTTTGGCGAAGGCTGTGGAATCTTCACGCGTAGATTGAATTTCAGGTCGAATTCATCGATATAGGGCAGCGCATCCAGGCGGGCTGTTAATGAAGCAATTTCATCTTCCAGCAATAACTTTTTCTTTTTTTGCTCTTCATCATACGGCTTGGGTGTGGCTTCCAGAAATTCAGCAAGCTCCTCTCGCAACTCTCTGCGCTTCCTTCTTTTTTTACCTCCCAATGCTATTCGACGAGCTTGTGCGCTGCGCAATGAACGCACCACATTCACTTGATTGGGGCTACCTACTTCGCTAATTCCTGCGCGTTTATAACTGAATGAATCATCCGTACTCAATTGCAGTTTGATCATATTCGGCAAGGCCAGATCTTCAAACATGAACTCTAAGAATTCTTCCTGAGAGATCTGAAAAACGAACTCATCTTCACCTTCGCCAGAATCTGATGCTTCCCCTTCACCAGACCCTCCTTCACCGCCTTCTGGTCGTTTGAATCGATCACCCACGACAAAATCTTTATTGCCCGGATGAACAATATTTTGGTTGCCACCTTTACCATGGCTAAATACTGGCTCAGATAAATCCTTCTTGGGGATGCTGATGCTATCCCCATTTTCCATATCTTCCAACTTACGCTCATTTACTGCGTCGGAAACAGCTTTGCGTATTTGCTTTCGATAGCGCTTTAAAAAGCGCTGACGATTAACCGTGCTTTTATTTTTACTGTTGAGCCGGCGATCTACGATGTAAGATGACATTTTGTCTCCGTTAGTTTGCTTCAGTTTCCTTAGCTTTTCATGGTAATTACTAGTTTATTGAGATTTTCTGACTCTTAAATACCATTCAGCAAGTAATCTCACTTGCTTCTCGGTATAGCCACGTTCAACCATCCTTGAAACGAAATTATCATGCTTCTGTTGCTCTTCACTTGAAGACTTGGTGCTGAACGATATAACTGGCAATAGGTCTTCTGTGCTTGAGAACATTTTCTTTTCGATCACATGACGTAGTTTTTCATAACTGGTCCAAACCGGGTTTTGACCATCGTTATGTGCTTTTGCACGTAATACAAAATTAACAACTTCATTTCTAAAGTCTTTTGGATTACTGATTCCCGCTGGTTTTTCAATTTTCTCCAAATCGTTATTCAAAGCCGCGCGATCTAAAATCTGGCCAGTTTCAGGATCACGATATTCCTGATCCTGAATCCAGAAGTCAGCATAGGTTACATAACGATCGAACAGGTTTTGTCCGTATTCTGAATAGGATTCTAGATAAGCTGTCTGGATTTCTTTACCAATAAAATCGACATAACGAGGGCTGAGATATTCTTTGATAAATCCAATATAACGATCTTGCGTTTCTTGTGGGAATTGCTCTCGTTCGATCTGTTTTTCCAGGATATACATCAGATGTACCGGATTTGCTGCAATCTCTTGGGCATCGAAATTAAACACTTGAGAGAGTATCTTGAATGCAAAACGCGTTGATAATCCGTTCATACCCTCATCTACACCGGCAACATCTCGGTACTCTTGGTAGGTTTTTGCTTTAGGATCAATATCCTTTAAGTTTTCGCCGTTATACACGCTCATTTTAGAGAATGTATTGGAGTTTTCTGGTTCTTTAATTCGAGAAAGCACAGAGAGTTGCGCTAGCATTTTTAGCGTATCAGGCGCGCACGGTGCTTTATTGAGAGAGCTTGCCTCCAACAATTTGTTATAGATTTGAATCTCTTCATTGACGCTCAAGCAGTACGGTACTTTTACAATAGAAATACGGTCGATGAATGCTTCGTTATTACGATCATTCTTGAATGACTGCCACTCTGATTCATTTGAGTGAGCCAGTATCATCCCATCAAAAGGTATGGCTCCAATATTCTCAGTGCCGTTGTAATTCTTTTCCTGTGTTGCGGTTAATAATGGATGTAATACTTTGATTGGGGCTTTGAACATCTCAACGAATTCAAGCAGGCCTTGATTCGCCATACACAAACCACCCGAATAACTATAAGCATCAGTATCGTTTTGTGAAAAGTCTTCGAGTTTTCTGATATCAACTTTTCCGACTAAAGCTGAAATATCCTGATTGTTTTCATCACCCGGTTCTGTTTTAGAGATTGCTATCTGATTCAGCTGAGACGGGTATCTTTTTACTACTTTGAATTGAGTAACATCGCCTCCAAATTCATTTAAGCGTTTTACCGCCCAAGGAGACATGATATTGCCCAAATAGCGCTTATCAATTCCGTAGTCTTCTTTGAGTATTGCGCCATCCTCTCCTGAGTCGAATAACCCAAGTGGAGATTCATTGATAGGAGAATCCTTAATGCAGTAAATCGGCATCTTTTCCATCAGCACTTTTAAACGCTCAGCTAATGATGACTTACCACCTCCAACCGGACCTAGTAAATAAAGTACTTGTTTACTTTCTTCCAGGCCTTGAGAAGCATGGCGTAAGAATGAAACGATCTGTTCTATGGCATCTTCCATTCCAAAGAACTGTGAAAATGCAGGATATCGTTTAATTACCTTATTAGAGAATAATCGACTCAAACGCTCGTCATTGGCAGTGTCTATCAGCTCTGGCTCTCCGATAGCCATTAACATTCTTTCGGCTGCTGTTGCGTATACAGAGGGATCCTCCTTACACAAATTAAGGTATTCTTGAAGTGAGTATTCCTCCTCGAGAAATGACTCGTAACGTGACTGATAACTGTCAAAGATGCTCATAATGTACCCCAGGTTATTTTGAATATTGTCTTATCAACAATAATCTAAACTGCTTTTGGTACTTATTTTTTGCGAACTACTTCTATTTTTTGAATCTTAAACAGCAATATGCTTTGTAAAGTTATATCCGCATCTTGCCTTGAAATTCACAAAAAATACGTAACTTTGTAGCTTAGAATGATTCAAATTAACACTCATCTATTTGTTTAGACGTGTGTTTATTCATTTAGTTCGACAGAACAGATTAGTGATTTTTAAAACTGCCCTAAAATTCGCTTTGCTTATATTATTACTTATATTTTATTAATCGAATTCGAATTGCAATGCGTAATTTTGTGTTTCGTATGCATTAGATTTTGCATTAAAAACTAGTCTAATACACTATATACAAGCTGCCAAACACATTCCCCAAAGCCTTATAAAAAGACCGAGCTACAACCAATTAAATTATTGAAGCTGACTTAATATTAGCTGATATTGAAGCGCTCGTAAATTGAAAGTTAATGATTACCCTCTATTGTTTTAATTATTTTAATGGAATGATTCTCATTTCCGTATGAAAAGAGAATCAAATAGTTACGTATGAAAGGTGCCTTGAAACATTAATTAAATAAGGCACCTCCCCACTTACGGGCACTTTTTTAGAGTATTATGCTTCTAACCAAATATTCCTTTCAGCATATAAAAGAACAATATCGAGAGAATAGCGCCAGCCGGTAAGGTAATTACCCAAGACATGAATATATTACCCACAACGCGTAAGTCTATTGCTGCGATACCTCTGGCTAAACCAACACCTAAAATAGCACCCACTAAAGTTTGCGTAGTTGAAATTGGTAGACCAGTATAAGAGGCTAGTACTACTGTCGAAGCCGCCCCAATTTCTGCAGAAAAACCACGAGTTGGTGTTAACTCAGTTATATTTTTACCTACTGTCGCCATTACTTTGTAACCTAAGGTAGCAAGGCCTATAACAATACCAATAGCACCTACTAGCAATACCCAGCTTGGCAACTCTGATTTTGAAGCTAGCTCGCCAGATTGAGCAACACTAATAACAGCCGCCATAGGACCAACTGCATTTGCTACGTCATTTGAGCCATGAGCAAAAGCCATAGCCGCAGCGGTAAATACCATTAATACAGCAAATATTTTTTCAACATTAGCAAAGTGAAAGCGTTTTTCAGCTTTTTCATCAAACTTTACTTTTTTGATTAAATACACACCTAGTAGCGCTACTAACAAGCCTAAGATAATCGCGTAAACAAATTCCATGCCGCCATTAACATCCAGGCCTATGTGCTTCAAACCCTTTTTGATTGTCACCAAAGCAATAATGAAACCGACCATAAATAAATAAAACGGCCCATATTTTTTTGCATTTTCTAAAGGATTGCTCGTATTAATAACCAGGTTTTGGATACTTTTGAACACCGCAAATGCTATGCCCCCTGCAAGTACCGGAGAAACCACCCAGCTCATTACTATGGTACCCACTTTGCCCCAGCTAACAGCGTCAACACTAACGCCGACTGCAGCAAATCCGATAACCGCACCGACAATACTATGCGTGGTAGAAACCGGCCAACCCTTCATGGATGCAATTAATAGCCATGTACCTGCAGCTAATAATGAGGCGAGCATGCCCCAGATCAATAAATCCGGATTACCATCAAAAGCATTGAGATCGACGATACCTTTTCTGATGGTTTTAGTAACTTGCCCTCCAGCAAGGTAGGCACCTAAAAATTCAAATATTGCTGCAATTATAATCGCTTGTTTTATGGTTATCGCTTTTGAGCCTACCGACGTCGCCATTGCATTAGCAACATCATTTGCGCCAATACCCCATGCCATGAAAATGCCAAAAACGGCCGCAAGAGTAATATAGATAAACGTTGTATCTGTTAAAAATTCCATGATTTATATACCTATCGTGCTAGCATCAAAGATAAACGACTACCAACACGCTCGGCATTGTCGGCCACATTTCCAACCCAATCTATCAACCTGTAGGTGAAAATTACATCTACTGGGCTTAGGTCATCCTCTAATTTAAAGAGTGTGGCTCTTAAATCATCTTGCATCGTATCTGTTTCACTTTCGATGGCACCCAAATCAGAAAGCATGCCTTCTACACGTTCGACCTCAAGTCCTCTGAACCCTGTCTCTACTAATTCATCCAGTTCATTAATGGTATGTAACGCCTGTTTTACCGAATCGATACAACGTTTGGTGAAAACTAAAAATGGCTCGTTCATTTCTGCCGGCAATTGCATTTTTCGTCCGACAATCAGAGCAGCAATATCTTTCGCCTGATTCGCAATAATGTCTTGGCGAAGTAATACATCAAGTACATCACGCCTATCGACAGGCATGAAGAGCCCTTTCGGAAGATGTGTGCGTAATTCACGCTTCATCTTATCCGCATCATGCTCTCCTTTTGCAATTGCTTTTTGTGCATTTAGAACCTTTTTCTCATCAGACTCCACCATACCTTCTATAAGTGGCGATAAATGTCTTACGCACCGATAAACACGGTACATATGTTCTTGCAAAGGGGTTATGGGAGATCTACCAAACAGGCCAGACATATAGTTTTTTGTAACCATAGCTATTCACCAAGTAAAGGAAGGGGGGTAGTTAAAATTTAGGCGGAGTTTATTGTGTGTATGACTGCTTGTAAAGTAATCTACCAATACCAATAAAAACCTTAGCTTATGTATATTTATCGCCTGTATTTACAGTAAATATCAGACAAGTGGCAGTAACTGTTTGACTAATATCAAATTAATGTAGTCAATCTGGTTTATACTTTGTCGGATATAATAAAAATTTATTTTGGTGAGTTGATAATGATTTTTTCTAGACCATCCTGCATGAAAATGCATCCATCAATAATTATTAGCATTGGTATCCTAAGTTTTCTTAGTTTTAGCAATGCTTATGCACACAATAATGACCCTTTAACCGTTGATGAAATATCCCGAGTAGGAAACTTAGTCACCCCTCAAACCTTAGCTGCTAAATCTGAAGGTGGTGTAACGGTTAATGATAATCAGGAACTGTTATTGATTGAGCGTAACGAAGAAAAAGGTGCACCTAAGGATCAACGTCGCGCGGATGTCTATATCTACAACTACTCAACAGATGAATTAGAACAATCTCTGGTTGATTTAAACACATCAGAAATTATAAGCACCGTTACTAAACAGGGTGTGCAACTTCCTTTAACAGTAAATGAGCTTAAGCGAGCTAAAGAAATAGTGTTTGAGGATGAAGACGAGCGTCAGATTCTTGAACATGAATACAATAGAATCACGTCACGTACACTTAATGATACATCTGAGCTAAATATTAAAGCATTTACTTTCACTGCAGACAGTTTGCCTAATAGAGTAAACGAAGCGAGTAAACAATGCGGTATTCATCGTTGCGCACAGCTAATGCTGTATACCGATGAAAATATTGTATTTGAAATTTCACCGATCGTTAATCTATCTGCTGGTGTTGTAACCCAAAGAATTGGTTTTTAAGTATGAGTAATAAAATAATCAAAGCCGGTTTCGCGCTTTTCACTTTATCTTCGTTGTTATTTGCCAGTTCAAGTTTTGCGCGACCAAACACCTTCTCTTGCGCTGCTGGTAATACAATTTCCAAAACTTTTTCTTCAGGAGCCGCTTGGGATCTTTGCTGGGAAGTGAGAGATGAAGAGGGCGTGGTGTTAAGTGATATTCACTATAAAGCAGCTAATTCAACCAGAAGAAAAGTTATAGGTGAAATGAGTCTCTCTCAAATTCAAACAGAATATGATGATGATTCAGCTGATCAATTCCTGGTTACAGACTTCGGCTTAGGCGGTAATAGTTTGCAAACACTTAATACTTCTATGTGTGAGGGAGGTCAATTACACGAATATGCAGGTAGAAATGTATTGTGTGAAGTCTCTAGTGCCAACGGTTATATTTATCGATATAGAGACAATATCCGCAGACAAGGTAGCAAACTAGAAATACTAAGTGCATCAAACATAAACTCAAGAGAGTTTATCATTCGTTCGACTTTTCTCGAAAACGGCACGATAGAAACGGGTGTTGGTATTACCGGTCAATTCACGAAAACAACGACAGATTCAAATGCAGGTTGGCCTGTAACGTCGCAAAATAAACTCTCTACCAGCTTCACCGATCATTTCTTTTGGCGACTCGATTTTGATATAGGATCCAGTAATAGTAACGATGTTGTTGAACAAATTAAAAGTGTTCCATCTTCTGATCGATTAACTAAAACTAAACAGACTCAAACCATATCGTCAGAACTTGCAGCATCATTTACGCCAGCTGATAAAAAATTCTGGCGCATTAAAGACCAAAGCGAAACAAATAATGCAAACCAGCCCGTGTCTTATGAAATGGTATTACTCAACTATGCACAACAGAGTAAAGGCAACAGTAGCTCACCATGGTTAAAAAATGATGTTTATATCACTGCTTATAATGCCTGTGAAAGATTCGCTGTTAACAATACAGCAAGTAGTTGCGGCAGCAACGTTTCTGAGTTTGTAAATTCACAAAATACAAACGCTAAAGATATTGTTGTCTGGTACCGCATGGCTCATCACACACTTCCAAGAGATGAAGACTTTTCTCCTGTCGCTGTTCAGTGGAGTAACTTTATTCTACTGCCTCGAGACTGGACATCGATTAATCGACTGTAATGAAAATATAAAATGATTATTCAGTTAGAAAATAGTTTCAGCCGCATACTGCTTAGTATTCTACTCGCATTAACAGTTCTGTCTTTGCCCACAAAAAATGCAGAAGCGGCCGAACATTGTAGCGATGATTATTTTATTAATGAGACTCTCCCTAATGGGTCGAAATGGGATATGTGTTGGGAACACCGACAACGCGAAGGCATTATTTTCCATCATGTCTACTACACGCCTAAAAATGGGCAACGCCGTCTTATATTAAACCATGCCGCTGTAGCCCAAATACACGTTCCTTATGACGATAATGGAGCGCGTTATCACGATATTTCCGATTATGGTATTGGTGGAAATAATATTATTAGCTTAAATAGCGATGAATGTCCGGCAGGTGATTTACTCAATTTTTCTGGTAAAAACGTTTTATGTAAGCAGATTGAATCTAGACCATTAGCGCATAAAAGCGGCAACAATGTTGTTAATGCTAAAAATCTAAGTCTTTTTAGTGTTTCGCCTGTTGGTGCTTATTACTATATTCCTACCTGGCGTTTTATGGACGACGGTACAATTGAACCATGGATAGGCGCAACAGGAGCATTACAACGTTATGGATCTAATCAGAGCCGTGGTTGGAAACTAGGTGATAACCGTGTTGGTATCGCTCATCTACATAATTTTTTCTGGAAACTCGATTTCGATTTAAACGGATCACACCTTGATGATGTTGTTGAGGAGATTAACTTCCCATTAGTCAGTGGTAAAAGACAAAGAACCATTACAACTTTTAATACGGAAGCAGCACGCAAAGTTAATCCAGATACGATGCGTCATTGGCGAATAAAAGATAAAACACTTAAAAATATTAATAATCATAGTGCTTCATACGATATTTTAATCAATGAAGCTGGCCATCAGGATATAGGTCCAGCGAGTGAACCCTTCACGCACAATGACTTTTATGTCACTAAACAAAAAAATGAAGAGAAGTTTGCTTCTCATAATCCAACTGGTGCAAGTAACCTGGCAGAATTTGCCAATGGTGAATCAATTACTAATAACGATATCGTGGTCTGGGCTGGCGTTACTTTCTATCACATGCCACGTTCAGAAGATGCGCCACATATGGATGCGCATTGGAGCCACATAAAAATAGTGCCGCGTGACTGGCACGCATCGAATCCTTTAGGCAGTATTCCTGTCAATACACCACCCACTGTCACTTCACTAAGTAATCAAAATACACAACAAGGTAGCTCTGTTAGTTTAGCTATTCAGGCGACTGATGTTGATGGTGATTCTTTAAGTTATTCAGCGGCGGGACTCCCAAATGGTCTTCAGATAAATAGTAGCTCAGGATTAATTTCAGGGACTGCTTCAATTGCTGGTAACTATGGTACGACCATAACTGTAAGCGATGGGAGTGACAGCAGTTCAATACTATTCAACTGGCTTGTATCTGCTAATACAAATACTGCACCTACAATTTCCTCTCCTGGGAATCAAACAGGTTTGGTCGGTAACAGCATAGATCTTGCTATTCAGGCAAATGATTCAGATGGTGATAGCCTGAGTTATAGTGCCACTGGGCTTCCCAATGGTTTGCAAATCAATGCAAATTCTGGGCGTATAACAGGTACCTTAAGTACTACAGGAAATTTTTCTACAACGGTTACTGTTAGCGATTCTTCGACATCCGCTAACACATCTTTTAATTGGGTTATATCTTCCCCTACAAATTCAACGTCGAATGAAGTCTCTACTACGTCAATTACTATTAATGGCGCAGTCTCAGATTGGAGCAGTTTAGAATACTTCAGTAATGATGCTGATGACATTAGTGGTCAAAATAATCAAATAGATTGGCTAAAAGTTGCTATTGCTCATAGCCCGCAAAATGTCTTTATGACTTATCAGAATAGACAAAATGTAGACCCTAGTAATACTTCAGGTTCCTATATTCCTTGGGGTTGGCAAGCTTTTCTAGATACAGATAACAATGTAAATACCGGTTATCAACAAGGCTCTATAGGTGCTGATTACGTCATTAATGGCAATGTAATAGAACGTTATATAGGTACTGGTACCAGCTGGAGTTGGGATGTTGTAACTTCTTCAACGTTAATGTATTCAGGTGCTAATGTTGAAATGAGCTTTCCTCGTTCGAGTATTGGGAATCCTCAGAGCATGAAAGTGATATTTCTGGGAGATAATGCTGCATTTAATGGTGATAGTACTGACCGATACCCAGATACTGGATTCTTTAGCTACACCTTTACGGGTTCTGGTTCACCTAATTCAGCACCTATCGCTAATAATCAACAGCTTTCCGTTGGTAGTGGTGCCTCTATAAGTTTAATACTCACAGCATCTGATGCTGATAATGACAGTTTAAGTTATACCGTTAACCAACAACCTCAACACGGTTCTTTAAGTGGCTCTGCTCCTAATCTGGTTTATACCGCAGATGAGAATTACACGGGGTCAGACAATTTCCGTTTTCAAGCTAATGATGGTTTATTAAACAGTCAATCTGCCACTGTATCTATTACCGTAACAAACGGACAAACCAATGGGGCTATTGCTAACTATGTAAGCTCCCCCATATCGGTTAATGGAGATGATTCTGATTGGTCGACATTAATTCGTTTTGAAGACGATGCAGATGATGCTTCAGGAAATATTGATTGGCAGAATGCGGCACTTGCGCATGACAGTTCTAAACTTTATTTGCTCTACAATAACAGAGGCAATATCGATCCAAACAACAGTTCTGGTTCTTATCTAGCATGGGGATGGCAGACATTTATAGATACCGATAAGAACGCTTCTACCGGCTATCAGGCTGGTGCTATCGGTGCTGATTACGTTTTAGAAGGTAATCAAATTCAGCGTTACGACGGAAGCGGCAGTAATTGGAGCTGGGCTCACTTGGGTTCAGTTGAATCTCAATATCAAGGTAATATAGCTGAATTAGCATTGCCTCTCAGCCAATTAGGCAACCCTGATTCAATTAGAGTGAGTTTTTCAGGCGATAGTAGTTCTTATGCTGGTTCTGGTGCAGACTTATATCCCAACGGACAAAATAATGCTCAATCCAGTATTCGCTTTTTCGAATACGACATTACCGGCGGAGATTCAGGCTCTAATGAGCGACCCATCGCTTATACACAGTCTGTCTCTGTAAATTCAAATTCTACTGTTAACATTACATTAGTAGCATCCGATCCAAATGACGATAATCTTACTTACAGTATTGTATCTAACCCGTCTAATGGATCTTTATCCGGTGTTGCCCCTAATCTGACTTATGTTCCAAATAGTAATTTTATAGGGCAAGACAGTTTCACGTTTAATGTAAATGACGGTAATGCCATTAGTTCTAATGCTACCGTCAGCATAAATGTTTCTGGAGCTGAAGGTGGGTCTTACTCCAACCCTGTAAGTAGCATATCCATCGATGGCAATAACGAGGAGTGGGCTAGTCTCTCTGCTTATACACAAGATGGTAATGACATCGGCGGCATCAATAACGTTATTGATTGGCAACGTGCTGCGACTGCTCATAACGGATCAGATATTTATTTCATGTACCAAAGTTACAATGCTATCAATGCCGATGCTAATAATGGCAGCTTTATCAATTGGGGTTGGCAAACATTTATAGATACCGATTCTAATCCTGATAGCGGCTATAAAATAGGCACTGTCGGCGCTGAATATGTTATCGAAGGTACTCAAATTCAGAGCTACACTGGTGATGGAAGTAGTTGGAGTTGGAACAATTTCGCAACAGCCACAGTTAGCTATAATGCCAACACCGTGGAATTAGGCTTTGCCAGAAGTCTTATTGGAAATCCGGATAAGATGCGAGTAATTTTTGTAGGAGACAATGATGCGTTTGGCGGTAGCAGTATAGATACTTACCCTAACGCACTGGATTATTTTGAGTACCAACTTTCAGGCGGTACTTCAAGTTCATCAAGTCGACCAGTTGCATCTTCTATATCATTTAGTGTCAGGAGCAATACGACTAGTGAGATTACTTTATCCGCATCTGACCTTGATGGCGATACACTTACTTACCAACTATTAGACCAACCTAACAACGGCATTCTTTCGGGTAGTGGTCAAAACTATATTTATACACCTAATTTAGATTATGTAGGTGAAGATAGCTTTAGATATATAGCCAATGATGGCACTTTTGATAGTTCTGTTGAAACAGTTGTATTAAATGTAGCTGAAAATGGAACAAATAGTGGTACAAATACGAATACAGACACTGATAATTCTAGTGGAGGGGGTTCAGTCCCACTTGAATGGCTAATATTACTTAGCTTTATTGGATTGTTAAGATTTAGAATAAAATAATAAGAGCAAACATTTTGAATAAATTACTCATAAAAATAGTTTTACTATTTACTCTTTCCTTACTCGGGTTTAGTCACGCTAATGCCGCTGAAAATTGTGGTGATGAATTTTATGTGAATGAAATATTTCCCAATGGAGCACGTTGGGATATGTGCTGGGAACATAAAGATAGAGAAGGCATCATATTCAAAAGTATCTATTTTACGCCGAAAAATGGCACACGCAGAATGGTTTTAAACCAGGTTGCTATTGCCCAAATACATGTACCTTATGACGATAATGGTACTCGTTTCCATGATTTATCTGATCTCGGGATCGGTGGTTTGAATATGTTAGAACTTCAATCTGATGAATGTCCGGATGGAAGTCTGATTCCTTTCAGTGGAAAAAACGTACTCTGCAAACAAACCACAAAACAGGACATTTCATTTAAATCAGGCACTAATACCGAAAATGGTTATTATTTAAGTTTATTCAGTGTTTCACCGGTTGGCGCTTATTACTATATACCTACCTGGAAATTTTTTGATAATGGTAAAATTGAACCCTGGATGGGAGCCACTGGTGCGTTGCAACGTTTTGGTACAGACGATAGTACAGGCTGGTTATTAGCTGATAACAGAGTAGGTATCGCACATTTACATAATTTCTTTTGGAAATTAGACTTCGATCTTAATAAAACTTATCTAGATGATGCTGTAGAAGAAATTAATTTTAATCTCGTAAATGGAAAAAGAGAACGCAGTATTATCCCTTTTTCTACGGAAGCAGCTCGTAAAGTTAACCCCGAAACCATGCGTCATTGGCGAGTCCGTGATAAATCAGCTAAAAATGAAAATGGTCACAGCATCTCTTATGATGTCATTCTTAGTGAAATGGGTCATCAGGATATAGGCCCAGCCAGTGAACCATTTACTCATAATGACTTTTTCGTTACCACTCAGAATGATAACGAACGCTTCGCCTCACACAATACGAGTGGCGGTACAAACCTGGATGAATTTGTAAATGGTGAAAGCATCGTCGATAACGATATTGTTGTCTGGGCTGGTGTCACCTTTTACCATATGCCGCGCTCAGAAGATTCACCCCACATGGATGCGCACTGGAGTCATTTAAAAATAGTTCCGCGTGACTGGAATGCAAGCAATACCTTAAGTGATGATGTGACTAATAACGCACCAACCATTGCAACTGTAGCCAATCTAAATAGTCAAACCTCCGACTCTATCACTCTCAACATTCAAGCTAGTGATTCAGATGGTGATAGCTTGATTTATAATGTTTCTAATTTACCTACTGGCTTATCTATAAACACCAGTTCAGGTGTAATTAGCGGTGTTATTTCAACAGCAGGAACCTATCTTGTGCAAATTACTGTGTCCGATGGACAGCAAAGTGCTTCTACTCAGTTTAATTGGGTGGTATCTGCAGCATCTACTGGTTCAAGTTCTGGTGGTGGATCACTTTCAATAATGCTGTTATTCAGTCTACTGGGATTAATTTTATTCAATGTATTTTTCAGATTTAAGAACAATGATTAAATCTATTTTAATTTTCGGCCTGCTTTTATATTTCCAATTTCTTTACGCCAACAACACTGCTAGCTGGAAAAAATCACAAGTATCTGAAAACGAACACTACTCTGTTGATTTACTGTGTAAGCACCCCCCCACTTTGGGCGGTTTTCTTCCATGTAGTTTGGTTCTTAGTGATAATTCTAATCCTATATCTAATGCTATTATTAAAATAGAGGGTGGTATGCCAGAACATCATCATGGCTTACCTACCTCTCCAACTATAAGTTGGGATAGTGAGAAAAAAGCATATATTATCAAAGGCTTAAAGTTCAGTATGCCTGGTGCTTGGCAACTTAAATTTCTGATTGAAAAAACTAAAAAGCTGCCACGTGATATTGTCACTATTAATTTTGTCATTGATTAATTTTCAAAAAATCCAATGATTAAGTATTCTTTTAATCTAATTTTTACCTTATTTTCGATACTAATTGTTTCTTCAATTAGTGCTAATAGCTGGTCAGATAAAGACATTCAACAGATCTCGGCGTTCACCCTTAAAAAACTACAACCCGTAAAAGACCCGTCAAACAAATATTTATTAGATAAAAACGTTATTTCATTAGGTGAAAAACTATTTTCTGATACACGTTTAAGTAGTAATAAAAAGATATCCTGTGCTTCTTGTCATATAAAAGAAAAATCTTTTACAGACAATCATAACCTTGCTGTTGGCTTACAAAAAGGATTTAGAAACACACCAACGCTTTTGAATTCAGCACACCATAACTGGTTTTTTGCTGATGGAAGTAAAGACAGCCTTTGGGCACAAGTATTAAGTTCTATTGAAAACCCCGCTGAACAAAACTTCACCAGAGTAGAGTTATTTAATTTATTCATTAATGATAATACTTATAAAACTCTGTACGAATCTGTATTTAAACAATCTCTAACTAAAACCTCTATAGCTACAAATCTACCTGCTAAGGCTGGCCCTAATGCAGATTTACAAGGTTTAATAGAATGGAAAAAACTTAATAGCAATCAAAGAGATAGAATAAATTTATTTTTTACTAATATTGGCAAATCGATTGCTTCTTATGTCACCACACTTGAATCTAAAGAATCACGTTTTGATAAATTTGCGTATGAGTTATCGGTCACAGGACGTTCTTCACTTCTTAATAAATCTGAAATAAACGGCTATAAACTTTTTATAGATCAAAAATCAGGTTGTTCAAATTGTCATAGCGGTCCACTTTTTACTAATAAAGAGTTTCACAATATAGGAACCGGGATTCTTGCGCACGATAACGGTAGATCAGAAGTTATAAATGCTGTTATTCATGATGAGTTTAATTGTTTAAGCAAATACAGTGATGCAAAAAAAGAAGAGTGTGTTGAATTAAATTACATCAATAGAAACAAGCATGGTCTTTCTGGTGCTTTTAAAACACCGTCTCTAAGAAACCTATCTAAAACTGCACCTTATATCCATGATGGCAGGTTTAATAATTTAGAAGAAGTTTTAAGATATTACAATAGTATTGATGAAAAAAGGGCGCTAGAAGTTGATCTTCCACCTATTTCTTTAACTGTTAAAGAACAACAAGATATTGTTAATTTCTTACTTACTTTATAACCCTATTTGTCTGGGCTAAACACTTTTTTATCTCTTAACATTATGTAACAATGCGTAACAATATTCACTCTAATGGGCTAAATGGATTTTTTCTGATGAAAGTTATACCGCTAATATTATTGTCTGTTCTTTTTACGGGTTGCAGCAATTTTAATACTGCTACTAATACTATGTCATCACATCCGCTTAAATCTCAAAAAGACGTCAATATTGAAAAAACACTAACAAGTGGGACCTGGAAATACGAACGCCAAGCTGATGATTGTAGAGATACATCGTGGTCACAAACGTTTTATAAAAACAGATATTACAAGTCTGTAGGAGATGCGTGTTTAATACCCGATGCATTTTCTGTAGATGCTGAAAATTGGCATATCAAACGTCAGATTTTATATGTTACAAATCTTTCACCTATCAACGGTGACGATATAATTCTTAAGTACGGAATTGATTTCTTAGACAAGAATAAACTCATCTTAAGCAGTGGAAATTATAAATATACTTTTGTTAAGTAACTGATAATAAAAAGAAATTACTTACAAACACCTAAACTATATTCATAGACATTTTTATCACTACAGGCCGTACAGCTATTCGAATAGGTCTTTTTGATAGTTGAAGGAAAGGGTGCTTTTACGCATCTAACCTTAGTATCTACAACTGCACAAACTGGCTTATATTCTCTCGTACACATTTCAGGTCTTGGATTTGAACACACCTGAGCTTGTGTATTATTTTTATTTTCTAAATTAGAAGAATAATTTTTATCTGCTTTAGTTTGACATGCGACAACAGCAAATATAGCTAAAGTAATAATAAAAATTTTCTTAGCTATTCTTGGCATGCTAATCACCAACCTTGTTAACAGGGAATGAATATATAGCCTTAAAGTAGGGGGGTGCCTTTTTAATTCTTTATAAGGCACCCCCCTACTTTAGAGCACTTTTTTATCTTGATTTCCTGATTCATCAATAGCGCTAATCAATTAAATGTCATAGTCATAATCGATTATCAGAGGCGCATGATCTGAGAATTTCTCATCCTTATAGATTTCTGTTTTCTTAACAGTTCCTTTGAGTGAAGGACTCAGTACATGGTAATCAATGCGCCAACCAGTATTGTTAGCATAAGCCTGACCTCGATTTGACCACCAGGTATAGCTATGTTCTTCCTGTTCTAATTCTCTGAACGCATCTACAAAGCCAACATCATCAAAAAGGGTATCTAACCAGGCACGCTCTTCCGGAAGGAAGCCAGAGTTCTTTTTATTGCCTTTCCAGTTCCTGATATCTTCATTCTTGTGGGCAATATTCCAATCGCCACAAATAATATAATCTCTACCAGAAGATTTCATTTCTTCCATAAGATTCATGAAGAAATCCATACACTCATATTTAATAAGCTGTCTTTCATCTTTCGCCGAACCCGAAGGCATGTACAAAGAGATAACGCTTAAGTTGCCAAATTTAGCTTCTAGATAACGTCCTTCTGAATCAAATGTCTCGTAGCCTGTCCCGCTTATCAAATCATCGGGCTCTCTTTTACAATAAAGAGCGGTTCCGCTATAACCTTTTTTAACGGCATCATTGTAATAACTAAACCCAGGATGAAATATAGGATCTTCAAGTTGATGGACTTGAGCCTTGGTTTCCTGAATACAGGTAACATCAGCATCCTGTTTTTCTAGCCAGTCAAAAAAACCTTTTTTTGCAGCAGCACGAATACCATTTGTATTTGCTGTAATTATCTTCATAACTGTACTTTTCTATACGTCTAGATTGGCAACATTCAATGCATTATTTTCTATGAACTCACGTCTAGGTTCTACTAAATCACCCATTAACGTAGAGAAAATTTCATCTGCCTGATACGCATCCTGAATATTTACACGAAGCATTCTCCGGGTTTCAGGATCCATTGTTGTATCCCAAAGTTGCTCAGGATTCATTTCACCCAGACCCTTATAGCGTTGAATATTCAGTCCTCTTTGACCTTCCTTCATTAACCAGGCTATAACATTATCAAAGCGAGAAACATATTCTCGTCTATCTGAACGTTGTATATAACTTTTCTCATTCAGCAAGCCATCTAGTTTTCTGTTCAATTCAACTAATAAGGTCATTTCAGGGCTAGCAAAGAAATCTTTATTAAAGAAATATTCTGTATCTACTCCATGCATACGGCGAGTGATTTGGATACTCCAATCATCACCTTCTAGTTCTTTTAACTGAGCTTTATAATTACGAGTGCCATTAAACTTCTCATTCGCCGTTTCTACCGCTCCATTTAACCAGTCGGTGCCCGTAGTACTATCTATGTCTTTAGTCCCAGCAGACGTAAACAGCATTGCTTCTAATACATCTTGATCATAACGACGTGATAGACGTTTAATTATATTATTGATAACAAGGAATTCATTCGCTAGTTTTTCAAGCGCTTCGCCTTTAATCGCAGGAGATCCTTCTTCAGTAAACAGACCAGCATCTTCTAGTGCTAATTGTAATAAACGTTCGTTTAACTCATCATCGTCTTTTACGTACTGTTCTTGTTTACCTTTCTTTATTTTATAAAGCGGAGGTTGAGCAATATAAATATGGCCTCTTTCTACTAGTTCATGCATTTGTCGATAGAAGAACGTTAAGAGTAACGTTCTGATATGAGATCCATCGACGTCCGCATCGGTCATGATAATAATACGGTGATAACGTAATTTATCGGGATCAAATTCTTCTTTACCGATACCACAACCTAATGCAGTTATTAAAGTTCCTACTTCTGCAGAACCTAGCATTTTGTCAAAGCGAGCTTTCTCTACATTCAGAATTTTACCTTTGAGTGGCAAAATTGCTTGAGTTCGACGATCTCTTCCTTGTTTTGCAGAACCTCCCGCAGAATCACCCTCCACCAAGTATATTTCAGAAAGCGCCGGGTCCTTTTCCTGACAGTCTGCAAGTTTACCTGGTAGACCAGCTATATCTAACGCGCCCTTACGACGAGTCATTTCTCTTGCTCGACGTGCAGCTTCTCTAGCTCTTCCTGCTTCAACCATCTTAGCGCAGATGATTTTTGCTTCTTTCGGATTCTCTATTAAAAACTCTGACAAGCTTTCGCCCATCGCAGATTCAACAATACCTTTCACTTCTGAAGAGACTAATTTATCTTTTGTTTGAGATGAGAACTTAGGATCTGGTACTTTCACAGATAACACAGCGGTTAAACCTTCGCGCGCATCATCACCCGTTAAAGAAACTTTATCGTTCTTTTTAGTCGATAAAACACCTTCTCTCTCTATGTATTGATTTAACGTTCTTGTCAGTGCTGTTCGGAAACCGGAGAGATGAGTACCACCATCACGCTGTGGAATATTATTAGTAAAACAGAAAATATTTTCCTGATACGAGTCATTCCATTGTAAAGACACTTCAACACCAACATCATCTTTCATCGTATCGAAGCTAATAACTTTTTCATGTATCGGTGTTTTCTTATCATTCAGATGACTAACAAAAGCGCTAATACCACCTTCATATTCGAAAACTATATCTTCGCCTTCACCACGTTCATCGATAAGATGAATTCTTACACCTGAATTCAGGAAAGATAATTCTCTTAATCTTTTCGCTAAAATATCAAAACTAAATTCGTGAATTGCAAAGATTTCTTTGCTCGGTAAAAAGCGAACTTTCGTACCTGTCTTTTCAGCTTTACCAACCACTTCCATTTCTGTGGTTGGATCTCCCATACTGTATTCTTGTCTGTAAACTTCACCGTTACGCTGAATCGTTAACGTCAACTTTTCAGATAAAGCATTTACAACAGAAACACCAACACCATGAAGTCCGCCAGAGACTTTATATGAATTATCATCGAACTTACCACCGGCATGAAGTACCGTCATGATAATTTGAGCAGCTGACCCACCATCTTCGTGTTCATCAACAGGTATGCCACGACCATCATCAGAAACAGTCACAGAACCGTCTGTATTCAACTTTACAGTAATTTGGGTACAGTGACCTGCTAAGGCCTCATCTATCGAGTTATCGACGACCTCAAACACCATATGATGAAGACCAGTTCCATCGTCTGTGTCACCGATATACATACCGGGTCTTTTTCTAACAGCTTCAAGTCCTTTTAAGACCGTAATACTCGAAGAATCGTAATCATTTTTTTCAGACATTCTTTACAACCTATCTATAAGATTTTAGGCACTTAAAATTGCTTGAGAATTTTATTTTTGTGCAGGCAAATATAACCGACAAATTATATACCATTTAGCAGGAAATGTATTTAGATTAGCTAGACTTCTTCAACCTTGATATTCAGAAAATGACCCGTGTTTCACGTGAAACATCTTTGCTTGGTCCAAATCATAAGTTAAAGGTTTGGTAGTGGTGATGATGGATTGTAATTTCAAATCTGAAATGAATTTTAAAAGCTTATTCTGGTTTATAACATCTAACTCTGAAGATAAGTCATCAATTAACAAAATACCTTTACTGGATTTCGTTTCAAGAATAATTTCACTTCGAGCTAAAAGTAAAGATATTGCAATTAGTTTAAGTTGTCCTCTCGACGCAGACTGAGAAGCAGATGTATCGCCTAGGTTAATTTTTAGATCAGCCTTGTGAGCACCAGTTACCGTTCGCTTAAATTTAATATCAATATCAGATTTTGATTTGTAGAAATCCAGTAAGGATTTCGAATCCGTTTGAATATCATTTGGAAAGCCCGAATATAATTCAATATTGATATCAAGTTCGGGTAATAACACAGATGTAATTTTTTGAAGTATCGGTTTAATTAACTCAACCGTTTGATGTCGGTATTTAATAATTTCAGGCTGGTTAATAACGAGTTCGCTTGTCCATTTATCTAAGGCATAAAAATGTTTAGGTGACTTTAAACAGATATTCCTTTGTTTTAAAACATGCTGATAGGTTTTCCACTTTGAATAAAAATCAGGAAAAATATAGAAAGCCAACCAATCGATATATGCTCTTCGTAACGATGGAGCTCCAGTAATCAGTTCTAAAGAATTTGGATGAATTATCGTTATAGGTAAATGAGAACTAAGTTCAGCTTGAGAAAAAATATCTTTCTGATTAATACGAATTGACGTTTTACTCTGGCTTTTATCAATACCCATTTTTATTGAAGAATTATTATTATTGAGTGTAGCATTCACCAAAGCTGATGGTTGTTGATATTTGATTACTTCAGAAATATGGGAAGACCTGAATGATCTACCACTAGATAATAAACTTAAAGATTCGAGTAAGCTTGTTTTACCAGAAGCATTATCACCAATGATGATATTGAATCCAGGACAAAAGTCTAAACTTTCATCCTGAATTGAGCGTACATTTTTAATGTTGAGTTTCTGAATCCACATAAGATCAGAAGATATGAAATATAATTACAAACGGATTGGCATAACAACATAACGTGTTTGCAAATCATCCGATGAATGTAATAGGGCACTGCTATCAGGTGTAGATAATTCAAGATGAACAATTTTACCTTCTAGATGATTTACTGCTTCAAGCAAATAAGTCACATTAAAACCGATTTCAAATAGTTCACCAGAATAATTGATATCAATTTCTTCTTCGGCACTTTCATTTTCTGGATTGTTACTGTGAAGAACCATTACACCGTTCTGAAGCTTTAGACGTATTCCACGAAATTTTTCATTAGACAAAATAGCAACACGAGACAAAGTATCTCTGAATTGTTCTCGATCAAGTTCGATATTGTGTTGGCAGTTAGATGGTATTGCTGCTTGATAATCTGGATATTTTCCATCAATAAGTTTTGATGTAAATCTAATATTATCTTTGTGAACGCGAATATGGTTATCGCTGATTTGTAAGGCAACGGGAATTTCACTGGTAGAATCAAGTAAACGAGTTAATTCTAGAATCCCTTTACGTGGCACAATGATTTTCAAAGGAGAATCTAATTTAAGATCTTCAACTGTAAATTCAGAAACTGCTAGACGATGTCCATCAGTAGAAACTGCCAAAAGTTTATTATCAGATAGTTCTAACAACAAACCATTTAGATAATATCTGACATCCTGATTCGCCATTGAGAATGAGACTTTTTCCATCAAAAGTTTTAAATCTTTTTCTGGAATAGTGATTTCGTTTTGTATCGGAATATCATCAAGCAGTGGATATTCTTCTGCAGGTAACGTTGCTAATTCAAATTTACTTCTAAGTCCTTTGATGTGAAGTCTTTCACCTTCCGTTTCAAATAAAATAAAACAGTCAGCAGGCAAAGCTTTGCAAATATCAAAAAGCTTTCTTGCAGGTGCAGTAATTTGACCAGGTTCTTCTGCTTGAATATCAAGTTTAGAAGACATTTCAATTTCAAGGTCTGTACCAACAAGGCTTAATTGATTTTCTGAGACTTGAATTAATATATTTTCAAGAATTTTGCTAGTGTGTTTTTTTTCTACAGCACCGACAACATGAGTGAGTTGATCGAGCAATGTTTCTTTGGAAATAGTTAATTTCATATTTATATTATATATATATTTAAAAGATAATAGTAGTAATAGGGGTAATGCTTTACTGTTAACAAAGTTAATAAATACAATTAAATCATATATTTAAAGATACAAATGGGTGTTGATATTGTATCTGATAAAAATGATTATATGTGTGTAAGAACTGTGGATAAGTCTGGTTCTAAAATTAAACAGTTTTTTATCCACAGCTTGTTATTAGTTTTACATAGCATTTAATAACGTCTTATCCTTTTACAAATATTACCTTGTTAAGGTTCTTTCTAGTATACGATAGCTTTCGTCTAAAGTTGTGTCTTCTGTTCTTAATTCTTTAATTTTTTTACATGCGTGTAATACAGTAGTGTGATCTCTATTACCAAAGAAGGTACCTATCTCAGGTAAACTATGATTAGTCAGTTCTTTAGACAAGCTCATGGCTACTTGCCTTGGTCTTGCTATAGATCTAGTACGTCTTTTAGAATCAAGATCAGAAGTCTTTATATTATAATGTTGGGCAACGGTCTTTTTAATGTTATCAACCGTAACCATTTTATCCTGGCTTGCTAACTGATCGCGTAAGGCGTCGTGAACAAAATCAAGGGTAATGTCAGTACGTTGATGCAAACGTAAACTAGCAAGGACTCTTTGCAAGGCTCCTTCTAGATCTCTGACATTCGAACGAAAACGTTTTGCAATAAAAAATGCTGCATCTTTTGGTAAATCAAGATGAAACTCTTCTACCTTCTTAGTTAGTATAGCTACGCGTGTTTCAAGCTCTGGTGGCTCGATTTCGACGGTTAGACCCCAATTTAGTCGTGACCTTAATCGGTCATCGATGCCTTCTACATCTCTGGGGTATTTATCACTAGTGAGGATTATTTGTTTTTGGCCTTCTAACAGTGCATTAAACGTATGAAAGAATTCTTCCACAGAGCTTTTTTTGCCAGCGAAAAACTGTATATCATCGATGAGTAATGCATCAACAGTTCGGTAATATAATTTGAATTGATCAATGCTGTTAGTTCGTAAAGCAGTAATCATGTCGTTTACAAAACGTTCTGAATGAAGGTATACCACCTTGGCATTCGGATTGTTTTCTCTTATTTGATTCCCGACTGCATGCATTAGATGCGTTTTACCTAGACCAACTCCCCCATAAATAAATAGAGGATTATACGATTGACCAGGGTTGTCTCCCACCTGTTTGGCTGAAGCTACAGCTAAACGATTAGATTTACCTTCAACGAAATTGTCGAAAGTCATTGTAGGGTTTAAATTATTGGTAAAACTTTTCTGATTGATAATAGGTTGTGGCTGTGGATTAGAAACATTTTGAGTATTATTGTTTAAAACAGGCGGCGCACTCGGTGCTGTGATAGAAGCTTCAGCAGGCACAGGTTCTGAGTACGAAAGCGTATCACCAGCACCAATCTGCAGAATCACTTGAATATTATTGCCATTAGAGATTTTCTTAACTTCATCTTTAATGGTTTCCAAGTGTTGATCTTTAACGTACTGAAAGACGAATGTGTTTGGGGCTAGAAGTACTAAAACATCATCATGCTGTGTACCATGTAGAGTACGTAACCAGGTATTAATTTCCTGGTCTGATAATTTTGACTCTAGTTTATTCAGGCATTGTTGCCAGAGCATAGATGATACTCCTACGAAATTTATGACAATTTAAGGATTAAACCGTTAAACCAATAATTGATTAGTGGGTTGAAAATATTAGTATTTTAATTGAATGGCTATAGAGGTAATTTGTTAGGGGACAAACTACTATTTATACACATTCTATTCTTATTATTAGTACTGTCATAAAGCTATAATTTGTAAATGCTTTGTATCGTACTTAAGAAGGTCAAATACTACTCTCTATGATAAGTTATCCACAAGCAGTTTTTGGTTCAAAAAAATAATATATTATTTGACATTGAGACAATCATAGCGTATTTTTTCCGCCCTTTGCGTTCCTACAGTAATTTGATTATAGCAATATGATCAATTGTAGAATGCAATCTTCATAACGAAGTTATAAATAACAGATTTTAATAGGTTTTTAGTCATGAAAAGAACATTTCAACCAAGTAATTTAAAGCGTAAACGTACACACGGTTTTCGCGCACGTATGAGCACTGTTGGTGGACGTAAAGTTTTAGCATCTCGTCGTGCAAAAGGTCGTGCATCACTCTGCTGTTAAGTTTTAAGTTTTTTAAACAACTTAAGATTTCAGTTTAAAGTGAACGCAATAGATGTGGCTGACAGTAATATTAAGCTTCATCTTCATCGTGACTTGAAATTGTTGAATGCTGAAAACTATAAATTTGTTTTCAGTGATTCACAGCGTTTTGGTAATCGTTGTTTAACTGTATTAGCCAGAACAAATAATTTAGATCATCCTAGATTAGGATTAGCTATATCTAAAAAATGCGCAAAAAGAGCTGTAGATAGAAACCGCATTAAAAGATTATTCCGTGAAAGCTTCAGGTTAAATCAACATTCATTACCTAATGTTGATATCGTCGCTATGTGTAAGCCAGGCATTCTTTCTTTAGATAATGCGGAGATGCAAAGGCAAATAGAAACACAATGGCGTTTCATGCGTAAAAAATTCCCTGCATTATCAAACGAATAGAGTCTTTTTAGTCATGGATCAACAACGCCCTTTTCTATATTTAAGTTTAGTATTTTTAGGTTTCTTAATTTGGTCTACTTGGCAACAAGAACATGCACCAAAGCCTATCCCTTCAGCGAACACGTCTGTTCAACAATCTGCTAATGGAAATAATTCAGTGCCTTCGGGTTCTAGTGTTTCGGTAAATGGTTCAGATGTCATTCCTTCGGCAAATAATGCTGCTACAAATGCACAAGCTAAACAAATTCACATTAAAACTGATGTACTCGATATGTATATCAGCACAGTGGGTGGAACCATAGTTCAAGCTGATTTACCGACACATCCAGTTAGTTTAGAAGAACAGGATAAAGCAACACGTATTATTGATAGAGAAATGAAGTACGCTGCACAAGCTGGTCTTATCTATCGTGGAAGCAATGGTGAAAGTTCTGCACCTAATCATTACACTAACTTTGACACTGAGAGTACCGAATATTCTCTACAAGATGGTCAAGACACACTTCAAGTGCCTCTAACCTGGAGCAATGGACAAGGTATCACTGTTACTAAAACGTTTATATTTGAACGTGGCTCTTTTTTGGTTAAACAAATTCAGACCGTTGATAATAAAACAGATCAAGTATGGTCTGGTAATGAGTATTTAGAACTGACTCATAAAGAACATGAGAGATCAGGCAGTCTACTTGGTGGCGCTATCGCCTACGTTGGTCCTGCTTATTACAATAATAAGTACGACAAAATTGATTTCGATGAAATAAAAGATGGTGAGTTAAAAGATCTTAATAGTTCTGAAATTAACGCATTACCAGAAGAAGAAAAAGCCAGCCGATTAATTCAAGGCGGTTGGGTAGCCATGTTGAAGCACTATTTTGTAAGTGCCTGGATACCTTCTAAAGAAGAAACAAACACCTATTACACCCGTTATAACAAATCTAGTGATAACTACATTATCGGTGTTAAATCTCCTGTTAAAGATATTCAACCAGGTACATCGGGTAGTTTCGACAGTCAACTATACGTAGGGCCAACTGATCAGGCGACATTGGCTGAAATCTCTGAGGGTCTGGATTTGACAGTTGATTACGGGATATTTGCGTTTGTTTCTAAACCAATATTCTGGGTAATGAGCTTCATTAACAGACATATTGTGAGCAACTGGGGTTGGACAATTATCCTATTAACCATGTTCATAAAGCTTATTTTCTTCTACCCATCAGCGGTTAGTTATCGTTCTATGGCGAAGATGAAAAAGCTTGGTCCAAAGATAAAAGAAATTAGCGAAAAATATAAGAACGATCCACAAGCTAAGCAAAAAGAAACCATGGCGTTTTATCGTAAAGAGAAGATAAACCCATTAGGTGGTTGTTTGCCAATGCTAATCCAAATGCCGGTATTTATGGGTTTATATTGGGTACTTCAGGAGAGTGTAGAGTTACGTCAGGCACCGTGGATTCTTTGGTATAAAGATTTGTCGATCAAAGACCCGTTCTTTGTATTACCGATCATAATGGGCGCAAGTATGTTTATTCAGCAAAAGCTGAATCCACCTGCTGTTCAAGATCCGATGCAGCAAAAGATATTTACCTATCTACCGGTTATCTTCACTGTGATGTTCTTATTCTTCCCTGCTGGTCTTGTACTTTACTGGGTTGTTAATAACATTCTTTCTATTTTCCAGCAGTGGTTTATCAATAAAAAGATAATAGGCGACGGATAGTTAACTATTCCTTTGCAATAAAGGTTTATCAACGTTGATTAACATGTAGTGGTATTAGTAAATGATGAATGCCATCGATACAATTGCCGCAATAGCTACACCATCCGGTAGAGGTGGTGTAGGTATCATTCGTATTTCAGGGCCATACGTTCGCGATATGGCCGTTGATATACTAGGTTCCTTACCACTTCCTTTTAAAGCGTCACATCGTCTATTCAAAGATGCTAATCAAGAAACTCTTGATGATGGCGTTGCCATATTTTTCCCCTCTCCCAATTCGTTTACTGGCGAAGATGTTTTAGAACTCCAGGGTCATGGCGGTCAAATTGTTTTGGATATGGTTCTAAAACGATGTCTTGAATTGGGATCACGAATAGCAAAACCTGGTGAGTTTTCGGAAAGAGCATTCCTCAACGATAAACTCGATCTTACACAGGCAGAAGCTATTGCTGATTTGATAGATTCAGGTTCTGAGCAAGCAGCAAGATCTGCGTTACGTTCTTTACAAGGTGAATTCTCTTCTTCGATAGATTCCCTGTTGATTAAGATGATTGAGATGCGTGTTTATGTCGAAGCGGCATTAGATTTCCCAGAAGAAGAAATTGATTTTTTAGCGGATAAAAAAGTCTTAGAACGTTTGCAGGCTATTAAAGATCAACTCACTGAAATCACCTACAAAGCAAAACAGGGAAGCTTGTTAAGAAGCGGTTTAAACCTCGTTATTATCGGTGAACCTAATGCAGGTAAATCCAGTTTACTGAATGCTTTATCGGGTAACGATACTGCTATAGTTACTGATATAGCTGGCACTACACGTGACGTATTGCATGAGTCTATCAACCTTGATGGTATGCCATTACATTTAGTGGATACTGCTGGTCTTAGAGACAGTGACGATCCTGTTGAAAAGATCGGAATCGAGCGTGCCTGGAAAGCAGTTGAAAAAGCAGATATTGCGCTTTTGCTGTTAGGCGATACCCACTTATCTACAAAAAGTGATGAGATAGTCAAAAAACTACCACAATCATTGCCTCTAATTGTTGTGCAAAACAAAATTGACTTGAATGCCAAAGATGCCGGAAAAGAAAAAGATATTATAAATATCTCAGCTAAATACAATCTTGGTATAGATATTCTTAAAGAAGAACTCAAACAAAGAATGGGATATCAGAATAATAATGAAGGGATTTTTATAGCAAGAAGAAGACATCTTCAAGCGTTAGAAAGAACTCAGGAATTTGTCGATAATGCAGAAATGCAATTAACTGAATTCAATGCCGGAGAATTAATGGCAGAAGAGTTAAGACTGGCGCAGGATGAGCTTAGTCAAATCACCGGAAAATTTACCTCAGATGATTTATTAGGTGAGATCTTTAGTAGTTTTTGTATCGGTAAATAAAGCTTTTATTTCGATTAAAACAGGCTTAGTCTACAGCGAAAAGCCACCCCCCCACTTATAAGCAGTTTTTTAGGTTAGCCATGTCTTTAGAAGCAGCGATTACATTTACTCTCGCAATATTCATTTTTGGTATTACTCCTGGTCCAGGCATCTTTGCAATACTGGCACGTGCTTTAAATTCAGGTGCAAAATCATGTATTCCATTATCTTTGGGAATGTCTGTTAGCGATGTTATTTATTTGATCTTGGCAACATTTGGTCTTGCAGCAATTGCAGAAAATTATGGTGGTTTATTTACAACGATACGGTTTATAGGCGCAGCTTACCTGATGTACTTAGGTTGGAAAATGTGGACAACTAAAGTCGATGTAGAAATACAAAAAAATAAAGTAAGCCGATCTTCCTGGTTAAGTAGTTTTGTTCAAGGCTTTTTAATTTCTGCATCAAATCCTAAAGTGATACTTTTTTATATCGCGTTTTTACCAACGTTTATGGACTTAACCAAACTGTCTACTTCGGATATTGTGTTAGTCAGCGGGTTAACCCTGCTAGCTTTAATGGTTGGTTTGATGCTAGTGGCTGTAATGGCATCTTCGGTTAGAAAATATTTAAAGTCGCAAAAGGCTTTAAAACGATTAAACAAAACTGCAGGCAGTATTATGATTGGTGCTGGCTTGTTTTTAGTCAGCAGAGGAACAAGTTAGATTACTTATTTGTTGAGCAAGTAAGCTGATTATCTCTTATGCAAAACCTATCACTTTTCATCACTGCAACATTGATATTAGCCATGACACCCGGGCAAGATTTTATCTATGTTATGGTTCGCAGTATTTCTCAAGGTATTCGCGCCGGTTTCATTTCTATCGCCGGTTTATTTATCGGGGTTATGTTTCACACCTTAGCAGCAGCCACAGGAGCTGCGGCAATTTTATTAACTTCAGCGTATGCATTTACCGTTATTAAAATTGTTGGCGCACTCTATTTGATTTATCTGGGTATTCAAGCATTTAGACAAAAAGGGCGTTTAGAAATAAAGAAAACTAAAGACAAAGCATCTGATTTTAAATTATTAAAAGAAGGCATGCTTTCAAGCACGCTTAATCCAAAACTAGCGTTATTTTTTATGGCTTTTTTGCCTCAGTTTGTAAAACCGGATTCAGATGCTTTTACCAATATGATTTTGCTGGGTTTACTGTTTCTTGTTTTATCATTGCCCATACTTATCTCTGTGGTTTTATTCTCTTCCAAATTTGGTGAAGTACTCAGTAATAACGAAAAAGTGAGCACACTAATTGGCAAGGCGACAGGTGTTATTTTGATTGGTTTAGGTATTAGATTAGGGTTTGTAGAAAGCTAGATCATTAATTGTCTTCTTTAGCATCACCCATTTTATTTTGATTTAACCAATCCCAGAATCGTGTTTTCCTTAAATTCTGAGTATTGGCATACCAATTTGCATCTCTGAATAAGGCCCTATCTAAATGATGGGTGGCTGTTGGCAATTGATCACGCATAGAAAAGCCTTGTTCAGCATGTAGACCAATTCTGCGTAAGGCACTTTTTCTACTAGGTCCGTAAGGAATAATCTCTGCCAGTTTAGCCATGTTTTCGGCTTTTATAACAAAACGGATAAAGTTATTTTTCAAGACAGTTTTAGAATTACTATCCTTTTGTTTGGGGATGACCCATACATTCCAGTCAATAATCTGAGCATCCCAGATCATGGTTATGGGCGCGCCATCGAGTTGTGCACTAAAGAACCTTCCGTTATATCCTGAAGCCATTACAGCTTTACCAGTTGATAATAATGATGCTGCTTGCCTTGGATTATCCCACCATATAATTTCATCCCGAATACTATCCAGGCGGCGAAAAGCAATACGCATACCACGTTCTGTACTGAGTAAATCGTAAATTTGATCTATGGGCACTCCTTCGGCAATCAGCGCCCACTCCAGAATATCAGAGGGTGATTTATTCAGTGCTCTCTTCCCCGGAAAACGTTTGATATCGAAGAAATCAGATATTGTTTGAGGCTTTTCTCCCGTGAATTCTCTTTCATCATAAGCAATCAAAGTTGAGTATGAGAGATGTGCTATTCCACACGGTAAAATCGAATGTTTAACAAAGTCGCTTTTAGGATTTTCGTGTTTTTTATCCTTAATAAGAATCTGTTTATAATCCAACTTATGAATCAGTTTTTTATCACAGGCGATAAGTGCATCGCCTAATGTCATGTCGATAATATCAGGGAGTAAATCACTGTTTAAAATTGCCAGATCGCCAGAGTATTTCTGGGTATTTACTAAGGTACCAGTGGCAACTTCAAAAGGTTGAAATAAAGCAGTTTGCTGTGCATTTTCATAACTGCCGCCCCATGTGGCTATGGTTAATTCTGATTGGCCGTAGAGTAACGTTGTAGAAAAATAACTACAGAGCAGGAAGATAAAAAAATGATTAAATGCCTTCATTTTCTTCATCCCTAATATCATTGGCAATCTTCTGATAGGCAGTAATCAATTCACTTTCAGGTACCATGCCAATCAATTCACCATTACTAGAATCGACGATTGGAACAGCTTCGCCAGTAAATCCCTCGAGTGCAGACATGGCTTGCCAAAGTGATGTTTTCTCATTGAGTACTGGCATATCCTTTCTGATGAGGTTGGTAATTGCTTGGGATTCTTCACCAATTAAATCAATGGTTCGTACAACACCTAAATATATATTGTTATGATTAGTGATTGCTCCGGCAGAACGACCAACCTGCTTAAGCTGAATCAGAGATTCTTCAATACTGTATGTGTCTTTTAAGTTAGCAAAATCGGTATTATCCAAGGTTAATATATTGATGTTTTCAAGCATCGCTCTATCTCTTCCAGACGATAAGTCGACACCTTTACTGGCGAGAACGACATCGAAAATGGAGCGACCGTGTAATCTATAGGCGAGTAAATTTGCAAATACGACGCTGACCATGGCAGCGATGGTTAAATCGTAATTATGGGTTAATTCAAAAACAATAAGAATTGTGGTTAAAGGCGCTCCTATGATTGGGCTGGTCAAGGCCATCATCGCGCAGATGGCGTAAACCACGACACCAGAATTGGGTATGCTGATAAAGTCTAATAAGGTCCAACATAGCGTGCCAAACAAAATACCAATCAGTAGCGATGGGCTGAAAACGCCCCCAGCAAAACCAAAGCCTAAGCAGAGTGCAGTCAGCACCATTTTAGCAATTAGTAATAGAATCAGTTCTCCACTACTAAATGCGCCTTCTATGGTTGCAAAGCGCAATGCTTCTTTACCTATTCCAAGTACATCAGGAAGTTGTAAAGCGATGATTCCCACAGCTAATCCAGCAATAGCAGGCTTAAAAATAGTGGGTAATGATAACTTCTCCGAAAACGCACTAGTAGAAGCTAACAGTCGCATAAATATAACAGCTAAGAACGCACAGACTAGTCCCAAAATTGCAAACAGCAAAAACTCGTAACCAAAAGCCACGCCATCAAAATGAACAAGAAACAGTGGAGGACTATCAAAAATAATATTGGCAAAAACGTAACCGGTTGCAGAAGCGACAGTAGTTGGCGCGAATGCTTGCAATGAGTAATGACGCAAAATCACTTCATGGGCAAAAACCAAACCGGCAATAGGCGCATTAAATGCGGTGGAGATGGCAGCAGCCACACCACAGGCAATTGCAATTGTTTGGATATTGGGTATATCGAGTTTTAGACGACTGGCAAAATTACCCGCTATGGCACCCATGTAAACCATAGGACCGTATTGGCCCACTGAAGCACCACTGCCAAGCGAAACCAGCGAAGCCAAGGTTGAAACAAAACCAGATCGTGTATCTGGTAAAAATGTTCTAAGTTGTACCGCTTTAATTGCATCGGCAGGCCCCAAAGGTCTCTTTTCAATGGTTAATTTTTGTATAAGAAAACCAACAATCAGGCCACCAATAGTGGGCACTAATACTGTAGCTGCAGTCAGTAAAAATGGATTGTTTAGCTGAATGCGAGAGCGAGGTGAAATAAGTAATACATCATTCATCCAGTCTACTGCTTCAATAAATGCTATTGCAGCGAGCGAAGCGATACTGCCAAGCGTTAATGCGAGAAGGGTTAAAACGATAATTCGATAGCTAATCCGAATAAAAGTGACATCAGAAGTCATACTAAAGACTAGTAAACAACTCTATGTTTAGCAAATGTAACTACGTTCGTGTTACTTCGCTATGATGTGCTTAGGCACTGACATGTTCCAGTTCAGTTAAACTTCCACCAGTTAGTTGATAGGCTTTACCAAAGCCTTGAACATAACGTCCTTCAGTTGGTGTTAGTTTAAATAGAATAAAATCTGGCAGGCTTCTCAGTAATGGAATGATGCTACCAAAAGACTGCTCAAATTTATCCAATCTATCGCTATAACAGGCTTCATCAGATTGAACGATACTGACATCGCAATCATAGCTAATACGTTGTCTGGCAAATAGCTGTCGAGCATCCTGTTCATCCTCTATCAGCAAAATACTCGCCATTGGTTGATTAAGAAGGTCTTGTGTATGGCTGGCCAACTGGCTTAGGAACAAATAAAAGCAGCCGTTTTCATCTTCTATGAAAGGTGCATAGCTGATGTTGGGTCGACCTGTTGCGGTCAGCGTTGATAGAGACAGTGTTTTTATCTTTGCTTTGAAGGTAACAAAGTCTTGTTCGGGTGAGTTGCTCATGAACCTACTTTAAACAGTAATACTTTAAATATAAAGCCACCCCCCTACTTTGAGGCACTTTTTTAATTAAGCTTTTTAGTGCTGGTTACCAACACACCACGTTTAGTATCAGGGTTATATATTAAAGCCACAGAACGTCCCTGATCAGTGCCAGAAAAATAGGTTTCCTGATTCACAGCAGTGGGATGCCACCAACTGGCTGGTGGGTTATTTGTAGAGAAAGTGGATTCTAAAATTTCTGGCGTCAGCGTATTTTGAGATAATTTTTTATTGATAATGTACTTTTCAACTGGGCGACGACCAACACTAAATGAAAACCAGGATGATGAAGCTTCATTGCCCGACTTGTTAATGGCTTGTACATCCGTGATCAAGGCATCGGGTGATTGAAACCATTGCTGAAGCGCCATTACAGCTGCTTCTGGTTTTGCTACACGTGTAGCATTCTCAGGCACGGGGAAAAACTTATCAGCAACGAATGGTGTTACCGCGAGTATCAATCCAGCTAAAATAACGATACCCATAATTATGGTGGAGAGTGTTTTCATCATAAGGTCACATCTAATAATCTGACGCAGGATTATAACGCAAACAACCTCTTCGCATTAGTCGTTGTTACACTCGCTACCTGATTGATGTCTATACCGCGAATCTCTGCAATGGTATTTGCCACTGTAGGTAAATAAGCTGGTTCGTTACGTTGTTGGTGATGAGATGAGTCAGGTTGATCCGGAGAGTCGGTCTCTATCAACATATTGTCCAGGGGCAGTTTTTTTACAAGCTGTTGTAATCGAGTTGCCCGTGTGTAAGTAATAGGTCCGCCGAATCCTAAATAAAAACCCAGATCTATCAGCTGTTTTGCTTGTTGTTCACTACCCGAAAAACTGTGAATAGATCCAGTTAAAGAAGGAAATTGTCTGAGGTGTTTTAGTACTATATCGAGTGATTTACGCGCGTGAATAATAACCGGCAACTGAAACTCATCAGCAATGGCTAATTGCCCGACGAATATATCTATTTGCTTTTGTTTGTTCTGTTGTTGATGACTTTCGGGGATAAAAAAATCCAGACCAATCTCCCCTATTGCGACGGCTTTATGCTCTTGTAAATACTGTTTTAATTTATCCAGATCATCATTGTTTACATCATCCATAAACATCGGATGTAAACCATAAGCTGCATGACATATTGATGGTGTAGCTTCAACGATGTTTGTAATCAATTGCCAACGATCTGCAATTGTCGATGAAACGATAATATGAGAAACATCTGCGTCTTTAGCACGCAGGATAGCGTCAGTGCGATCATGATCAAACTCTGCAAAATCAATATGTGAATGGCTATCTATGAGTTCCATGGTTTCTTATTTTAGGTTTTTACATTCTTTTTACAAAGTTGTTACACTTGATTAACGAATTAAAAGTCTCGTTCTTTATAGTGATGTCATATTCACATGAACATGAACACAACAAAAGGTATAAAAATGTCTAAGAATACTTCTGGCTTAATATTCAAGTCATCTTCACCATTAAAACTAGTGAGTAGTACTGCATTATTTGGCTTACTACTCTCTGCTCAATTTTCATCACTGGCATTTGCAGATGACATCGTTGCAGAATCTAGCATTGAAGCGGTCACTGTATATCCGGGTAGCGCCAAAGTAACGCGAGTTAGCAAGATTTCATTAAATCCGGGCAATAATGAAGTGGTTATAGAAAATTTGCCTTTAAACTTAAATGAGGCATCTTTGCGTGTTTCTGGTGAAAGTCAGGCAGATGTATCACTTGGTAGCATTGAGCTATTCAAGAATATTAAAAGAGATGTAGTGCAACAACAGGAAAAAGAATTACGTCAAAAAATTGAAGATGTTCAGTTAGAACAAAAACGTATTCGAGATGATATAAGTCGTAATAAGACACAACTTCAATTTATTCGTCAGATGGTTTTAGGTAGTAATAATACGAAGCAAAAAAATGAAGAAGTTAAAAGTGGAAGTTACACGAATCTACCTTTAGAGCAGTGGAAGCAGGCATGGGATACATTAGACTCTGCAACTGCTGAAGTGCAAGAAAAAATCAGACAGTCTGAAATTGCGCTTTCAGAGAAAGATCAGACATTAAATCAATTGAAACGTGAGCTTCAGCTGGTTGCTACGAATCAAAAAGAAACCAGAAGTGCAAAACTACAAGTCGAATCTAATGGAGCGACGGAGTTAACCTTAAATCTTACTTATCAAATAAACGGGGCCCGCTGGGAGCCAGTTTACGATGCTGATTTAGATACAGAAACTGGCGACATTAAATTAAAAACCTTAGCCCAAATTAGTCAACGAACCGGTGAAGACTGGACGGGTGTTGATGTAACGTTATCTACCCTGCGTCCTAGCGCAGGCTCTCAATTACCTGTACTTCAACCCTGGGCTTTAGATTTTATGCCAGAAGCTATGCCTATGGTACAAGCAGAAAGCGCTGGCATGATGATGAAGAAAAGCAATATGGCAGATATGGCACTGGCAGCTCCTATGCCTTCACCCGTCAAAAGAGCGCCAAAGAAAAGTATGCAGCAACAACAAAGCCGTTTGATCAGTGCAGATTTTTCTGCGGAATATAAAGTTCCGGGAAATATCAGTTTAGGTTCTGGCAGTAATAAGCGACGTTTCGCGCTGACATCACAAGATTTACAATCAACGATTAATCTTGCTAGCGCACCTCGAATGGATCCTAGAGTGATGATTCTTGCTACTACAAAATACCAGGATGAAACACCATTACTGGCCGGCAGTATGTCGCTTTATCGAAACGGTAGTTTTGTCGGCAGTACTTTCTTATCTCAAAAACAATCAGGCGAAGAAATAAAACTATCATTTGGTGAAGACGATAAAGTGAAAATCAAATTTTTACCTGACCCAGATCAGAAACGAAAAGACGGTTTATTATTTGGTAAAAAGAAGGTTGTTGAAAGACATTACAAAGTCAGCGTAAACAGTAACCACAATAAAGCTTATCCATTAGTGATACAGGATGTATTGCCTGTTTCATCTAACGAAGAACTTAAAATTAAAATACTGGGAGACCTTCCTACCAATACAGATGTAGATGGTAAGAAAGGAGTGTCGAGTTGGGACATTAACTTATTACCAAAACAGTCAGTGAATATTAAGTATGGTTACTCCGTGAGCTATCCTGAAGATCGTATAGTTCCAGGACTATAAAAGTCTTACTTCGTTATAGATTGGCTCCCGAATAGTTAATAAAGGTTATGAAAGATGAAAACAATAGGTTTGTTAGGCGGAATGAGCTGGGAGTCTACAGAGCTTTATTACCGTTGGATAAATGAAGGGATAAAACAAAATCTTGGCGGATTACATTCTGCCAAGATTGTTTTGCACAGCGTAGATTTTTCAGAAATTGAAAAACTTCAGCATCAGGGAAAATGGGATGAAACAGCTGAAATACTAAAAGCTGCTGCTCAGGGATTAGAAAAAGCAGGTGCTGATTTTATACTGATATGTACCAACACTATGCACCTTGTTGCGCCGCAAATACAACAAGGCATTTCTATTCCGCTTTTACATATTGCTGATGCGACGGCAGAAGAAATTGTAAAACAAGGCCTTAATAAAGTTGCTCTCTTAGGCACTGGTTTTACCATGGAGCAGGATTTTTACAAAGGCCGTTTGATTAGGGAGTATGGCTTGGATGTGATGGTTCCAAACGAGCAAGATCAACAAATCATTCATCAAATTATTTACGATGAGTTATGTTTGGGAAATATCGCAGATTCATCAAGACAGGAATATTTGCGGATTATTGATTCCTTAGTGGAACAGGGTGCTGAAGCGATTATTCTTGGGTGTACTGAAATTACATTGCTGGTTAAACCGGAACATACAACTGCCCTACTTTTTGATACAACAAAAATTCATGCACTTAAAGCTGTTGAAAAGGCTTTGTTAGGCTATTGTAAGACTGACGTTAAATAAATTTTTCTCTGAGTAGTCTTTATGCAAATGCTAGCCATAGGTTTTACCGCACTGGTAATCGTTCTACACATCTATTTTTTAGTCCTGGAAATGTTTCTATGGGATAAACCAATGGGACGAAGAGTATTTGGTTTAACTCAGGAATTTGCCACCCAATCAAAAGCAATGGCGGCCAACCAGGGTTTATATAATGGTTTTTTAGCAGCTGGACTAATCTGGGGTTTAAGCCTCGGTGAAAGTGGGCGCTCTATTGTTATATTCTTTCTTACTTGCGTGATAGTTGCGGGAATATTTGGCGCACTGACAGTGAGTAAGAAGATTGTTGTGTTTCAGGCACTACCTGCGTTTATTGCTTTGGTATTTACTTTGTTGTTATAAAAAACTGCTTCAAAGTAGGGGGGTGGCTTAAGTAAATTAATGATCTTGTTTTGGTTGTTCAGGTCTTGTGACTAACCAGATAGCAATTACACTTAAGACAATAGCTACCCCTGCTCCGGCCATAAAGGCTGGCTTTGCAAAAAACTGAAACAAGATATAACTAATAGACATGCTAACAACGGCCGCTATTTTACCCTTTCTTGAAACCACGCCATGCAGCATGAAAGCTTCTATCTGAGAGCCATACTTAGCGTTGTCATACACTTTTTGCATGAGCTCAGGCGCACCGCGAGACCAGAGCCAAACGGCAATAATCCAAAATACGACTGTTGGAAGTAATGGCACAAACATCCCAAGAAAGCCGATAGCAAAGCTTAGCCAACCCAAAACTATATAGGTGTATTTTCTCAGTTTCATGTAGTTAGCGGATTTATCCTGTTGAAAGAAGATAGATAGTAGTTTGTAAATTATGCACGAGAGTTCTTAATAAAATCCACCATCCAGGAACCAACGGTTTTACCATCGACCTCTTTCTTTAATGACTCAATAGCGGCATTAGTAGTGTTTTCACCAATGCGATCTAATCGATTTGTAATTAAAGTTTCTAAATATTCTTTTGAAAATTCAGGGTGTCCTTGAAACGTAACAACAGAATTTAACTGAAACCCTGCAATGGGACAGAAGTCACTACCAGCAATTAATGTGGCGTCTTTCGGCATTTCCACTACTTGATCTTGATGACTAGCGCGCATAGATATTGATTCCAAAGGATTCTTCTTCATCCATTCTTGTTGGTTTTTAATTTGCCATTGGTGTACACCAACACCCCAACCTTTATCTGTCGCTCTTTCTACTTTACCGCCCAATGCTTCGGCAATGAGTTGATGACCGAAGCAAATACCAACTGTGGGTATTTGAGCCTGATATAGATCTTTCACCAAATCTTTGGCTTTATGAATCCAGGGAATGTCTTCAAACGCACTAAACTTACTACCAGTAATTATGTAGCCGTCACACGCATTCAAATCTATAGGAAACTGATCAGCCGTTAAATCGTATACGCTGATTTCAATCTCATCATCTTGAGATAGAACTAAATCAGTAAACATATCCTGATAGTCACCATGATCTTTGATTAAATCATCTGCAACGTGATCGCATTGAAGTATTCCGATTCTGATTTCCATGTTTTATAACCTAGAGCAAGATTGAATTTTAAGGTCTAACGCCTCTCAAGCGTATCATAGAGTTAAACGAGAAATGAGTACAAGCCAACTAAGCTATTAAACAAAAGAAAAATTAGAAAAAATAAATATGGTTAAGCCTAGGTAAAGAAAACGCGTTGTATATTGATTTCAGTAACGTTTAGGATTGAGCGTGCTTAAGAAAAAATAACAATAATACAAGCCGGATGTAAACAATGAACAATATGGACAACAAAAATAACACCTTCCTGATTAAAACTATTATTAGTGTTTTCTTTTTACTCATGACTTTAAGTAGTCATGCACTACAGATGAATCCTTTATCGTTGGTGCTTAAGCCATCTGGCGGTGGCGCAAAACAATCTGTTAGAGTTTCTAACGAAAGTAACAAGCCAATCGCGGTTCAATTTAGTGTTACCACTAGACAACAAATCAATAATAAAGAAGTCAGAAAGCCTGCCGATAAGGATTTCATGATTTATCCTCCGCAAACAATTATTCCTGCTAACTCCACTCAAAGAGTCAGAGTTGAATGGTTGGGTCCAGGACAATTACCACGTGAACAAGCATATCGATTAATTGCAGAACAGGTTTATGTGTCACTCGAAGAGAAAAATACAACGGGTGTAAAGATGTTGATGACACTCGTAGGTGCTTTGTATGTTCAGCCAAATGGAACAAAAAGTAACTTAGTAGTTAAAGGTGTTCAGCGTCAGGGAAATAAGTTGGCGATTACTGTTGCAAACACAGGCAATAAGCACCAGCTGATGCGTTACGCTACATTGATTTTACGCAATGGTGGACAAACGATCCAACTCAAAGGCAATCAGATTTTGGGGCTGGAAGGCAATAATGTTCTAGGAGGAGCGACAAAGCGCTTTTTCATACCATTACCGAAGAATTTCAGGGATGGAGCGTGGAAAGCTGAAATTAAGTACCCTAAATAACAATTCATTAACTGATTCACCGCTATACAACGGCTCCTTATCGATAAACGCGTGAATTAATTAACAATGAACCAGCAAATCACCCATTGTAGCGTTATCAAAGTTACTTCATGGGTTGCTGGTTTTTTATTGTTTGTTTTCCCGGTTTTTTTACCATTTTTAACTGTATCAGCCGATGAAATATCAGATGCTGAAATTGCTGCCTTTTATCATCGTCTGACTTCTGCCGAGAAATCTTCAACTCAAGCAAAAACAAAAGCGTCTCAGCAACAAGTTACTGTTACTCAAAAAAGTAAGCTTCTTTTAAATAAAGAGATGCCATCGAAAAAGCGTAAACAAACACGTACTGCAGGTCCAAAAATCACTGATGATTTAAATAAAAATGACCCTGCTTTAATTGCTTTCTTTGAAAGTCTAAATATCGAAGAAGCTATTCCTGTAACAGAGACAGATGAACCAATAACACCTACTGTTATAAAGAAAACCGAATCAGTTTACGAAAAAACCATAAATAATCAGGCAGATAATCTTTATGTCGATATAGATGATAAAGGTAAAGCCACCCCCCCACTTATAGCCAATAAAATTATTAAAACTCCAGCTAGAGTTGAAGTACTCAGTAGTACCAGGGAAGAGACCGTAACCACTAAAGCAGAAAGTACGCTTCCATCCTCTCAAAATACAAATACAACAGCCCTTTCAAGTCAGGGAGTAAGTGATGATAAACAAGAAAGTTCTCCAAAATCTGCTAAAGCAAATGATTTAAATGCATTATTTGCAAAAGCATTCGGAAAAAAGACAGTCAGCACACCTAAAGAAGTCACAGCAGAATTGAGAGTGAATAATTCTACTAAGGGTGAATTAAAGCTATTTAGTAATGATCAAGGCGTGTTGGATAAAGTAGAAACAGAGCCATTACTTGTTTTACTCAAAGATGTATTGAAAGAGCATGTCTATTTTCGAGTAAACGAAAAACTGAAGACACAGAAGAAAACCCAGTTTGCTGTTTTAAGTGAAATGGGAATTGATGCCGAATATAACCCCACTAATTTAAGTCTCGATTTAAACATCAAGAATGAATTAAGAAGGCCCAATATTCTGTCCATGATCAGTAAAAAGAAAGCATCAGTCAGAAGCGAAAATAAAATTAAGGCGAATGAGATCAGTTCTTTTATTAATGCTTACACAACTGTCGGCTTCAATTCTCAAAACGAAAGTGACACTGACTTCAAAATGAAACTGGAAGGTAGCTTGAATATTGGAGATAAAGTATTAGAAACAACAGTCGATGTACGTGATGAAGAATACACCTTTAGCAATACTACGCTGACGTTTGACCAACCTGAAAAATTAAAACGTTTCACCTTAGGCAATATATCTTCCGGTAATAGAAACTTTCAGGAAAACCTTTCGCTCAATGGCATCAGAGTCAGCAAAGAGTTCTTTATGGATCCTGAGTTGCAGATAAGACCACAAGCGAATGAATCACTGGTTCTTGATTCAGACTCGGAAGTTGAAGTATTCATAAACAATCAATTAATCCGTCGTTTTTACTTAAAAGAAGGGGTTTATTCTTTAGAAGATATTGGTCTATATAACGGTGCAAATAATATACGGGTTCGTATAAAAGATGAGTTTGGAAAAATCACAGTTAAAAGTAGTGAGCAGTTTTATGATTCTCATTTACTAAAATCGGGCCTGTCTCTGTATGCTTTCAGTGTCGGTTATTTGAGTAATGAAGAAGGTTACACTAACGATAGTTTAGAAGACGAATTGATCCTAAGTGGCTACTATCAAAAAGGTTTAACAAAAGACCTTACATTGAGCGTAGACGCTCAAATCACCCCTAATAGTTACTTATTGGGAACTGAAGTTTTAACATCTGTGGCTTTAGGCTCAATAAAGAACAGTTTTGCCGTCAGTGGCGGTGCTGATAATCAGGATACAGGTTATGCGACAAGCTTCGAGTTTAGACCCAATAGGAAAAGAGAATATATTAGTCTAGATACCTTACGCGAAGATATGCTCGGACTTGAACCACCGATAAATGACTTTCTGAATGGTTGGACAATTACGGGCGAATATCGAAGTGAAAACTTTTCACAAATTAATGAAGTGCAATTAGATACGGTTGATGAATTAGGCAATATCGTAGAAGTAAGCAATCAACGTCTAAAGTCGAATTTGCAAACGAACTTCAGTTTGAACTTAAGTGAAAAGTGGAATGGTTATTTAAACCTTGGAATATCCGATTACTATGATGCCGATGAAAATATCTATGCAAGCCTGAATACCACCAGGCGATTTGATAATGGTGTGTCTCTCAGTTTAGGTGCGCGATATGACAGTGAAGATGATTTTTCAATGAGCATGCAGCTCTCTGTTCCTTTATCACATAAATCAAGCCGTCGAAAAAAGAGTCTCGATGTATTAGTGAATACCAAAGACAGCACTCTAGAATCGAAATTAAGTGTAAAACCAACAAGTTTAGTGGGCACAAACAGTTTGGCAGGGTCTTTAGAACATTATCAAGATGATGATACAAGACAGCAGAATCTTAACGTTCAATACAGACACAACAGATTTGAATCTACATTCGCTGCACATAATAGATACAGTATGTCTGATAGTGATAACACGCAGCAATTAACTGTTGGCTTTAATACCAGTTTAGCCTGTGTGGGTGGAAACTGCGCAACGTCTTATCCTATCAATGATAGTTTTGCATTGGTTACGGGGCCATCTAACCAGGAAGCCCCTATAGCAATAAATAACGGCAATAATCGTTTTAGATACTCTGAAGATAATGATACTGGTTTGCCCGATAACTATACGGCTTTAATACCTGGTAAAGGTGATAGCGCAATTGTGCGTTTAGATTCTTATCGATATCAAAATATTAATATCGATGAAAGCACCCTACCTAATGGTTACGATACTGAGAAAACAGAATTTGAAGTATTACCAAAGTATCACCAAGGATTCTTGATTAAAGCAGGCGGAGAACCACAGACTATATTAGATGGGATGTTAGTTGATACTGCTAATAAACCTCTAGGCTTTAAAGGTGGTCAATGGATACCTGTTAGTTCTGCTGTAAACAGTGAAGCAAATGATGCTGGGACAATCGATGCAAAGAATAAAGAAGCGAAGACTATTGCCTTCTTCTCTAATAAGGCAGGTAGATTTAGAGTCATCTCGATGCCCGCTGGAACATATAAGTTAGAATTATTCGATTATCCTGATATGAATGACATTCAGATTAGCGTTCCTGATTTGAAAGGAAAAGTTCATCAAGTCGGTAACTTAATTATAGATGAATAACCAAAACCCCATTGTATAGCCATTTTAACATTATGTTATAGACATACGGTAGAAAACTGAATGATATGTTCAGGAAACGTTCAGCTAAAAATGCATAAGATATATCCAAGGTCACAATATAAAAATTACTAGTTACCTTTTACAAACTAAAGCAACAAACCAAAACAAACCCTTTACAATAAAAAATAGGAAAAACAATGAAATTCACTAAGTCTATTCTTGCGTCTGCTGTTCTTTTAGCAACTAGCTCATTCGCTATTGCGGCATCAGATACTACAGAAATTGAAATTAATGTAACTAAAGATGCGTATGTAAACCTAACAGGCAGCCTTTCTGGAACTACCGCGGTAAGTCTTGCTGAAGCTGATGTAAATGGTGCGACAACTAATCTTGGTACACTAGGAACAGAAGCAAATACAACGGGTGGTTGTGTGGTAACTGTTACTTCAGATAATGATTTTAGATTACAGCATAATACAGATGCTGCTTTGTACTTACATGGTTCTGATAACTACTCTGTAAACTGGGCAGGTACTACTTATACGTCAGGTGCTACTAACACTGCAACATTAACCACATGTAATAATGCTGCAAGCGCATTTAACATGATTTCACCGGCAATTACTGGAGTTGTATTGGCTGGTACTTATTCTGATACTTTAACTTTAGAAGTTGTAACTCAGTAGTACAGATAAGTTATAAGTTGAAGCAATAATTGCTTCAATGAAAAAAGCCGCATCGAAAGATAGCGGCTTTTTTTATGGAACAAAATTATGTCTAGATCAGTTTAGAGATTCATTGTTTCCAAAAAGCTCACTTTTGGCAGGGGGCATCTGTAAAAAATAGCCATTTTCTTTTAGTATTCTTAATACTTCTTCTGATTCCGCTTTTACTAGTTTACGGTCTTTGCTTAGGTCAAACTCAAAAGAGAATACGAGTTCACCTAATAATTTCATTAAAGACTCAGGCACATCATCGAAATTGTCTTTTTCAACGAGGTAGAGGTACATACCTTGTTTTTTATTACTGCGGTATACATAACAATTCATCGGTTTGCTTTCTTCACCATAAGCAATACTTGTTTAATTGTGGCAATCGGAATTTCATTTTCATACTCTCCTTCAACCACCACACTACTCGCACTTACTGTTTTAATTCGACCTTCAATCTCTTCATTTTGTTGATTGGTTATTTTGACTATACGGCCTTGTAATGTACTTATTTGATTAACGGGTACTGGGTCAAAATGCATCGAATATAACGCTTTGCTAGGTAGGCCAAGCATCTTGGATTCATCAATAGGGTTGTATTGTGTTCTTGAAGAAGTGAGGTTGTTTGAGGCATTACCGTTGTTTGTAACAATGCGCTGCGTATTATCTGCACTGCGTATTACAGTTTCTGCAGAAATATTATTTCTTTGAGCAAGGTAATTATTAACAGTTTTATTGGCCCCCAGGATCCATGATCCACCCGCAAGAACTAATCCTACTAGACCCATCAGGAACTTTCCTCTTCCTTTATCCCAAAGTGAAGGCAGTGTAACTACGTTGAGCACAGGTAATGCTGCGATTACTCCCGTCACAAAATGGTGTTTAAAGCCGGTAACTATATAAGTGAGATAACTCACTAAAAATAGTAAAACGCCAATGCCTAAAATAATGGTAAGTACTAGTTCGATCAAAAGATGTTCCCCTTTTGGGCATTATTGTACATGTTCGAGATTAATGTTGCATATCGAATACCCTTAAAAAACGCTTATAAGTGGGGGGGTGCCTTTAAATTTTAATAAGGTCCTGAAAAACAAAGCATTTAGGTTTTCATTAAATACATTTTGCATAATTTTCTTAAAAGAAAACTATGTTTTGGAAATGTTAAAGGGTTATTTAATATTTTGTTTGGTAGTTTTTATGATTATGATCCCCATAAAATATCTTCGTTTTACTTTCTCTTTTTAGCTTTAAAGATTAAATGTTTTTCAAAACTTTAATGTGTTTAGTCATTATATATTGTAAATCAATATCTTAAGACTGTTTTGACAAAGAGTGAAAATTTGCGTAATTTGTACAATTACAAAAAATCGAAAAGTAGAGTAAAAATAATATAAAGGGACATGTGGATTTATGTTTATTAGTAAAAGGCAAAATAAAATTCTCGATATGCTAAAAAAGCTGGATCAGGTTTCTGTTGAAGATCTGGTCGCTGAATTTAATGTGACTCCGCAAACTATTCGAAACGACCTTAACGAACTCGACAAAGCAAAAAAACTGGTGAGGGTTCATGGTGGAGCGAGACTGCTTAATAGTCGCGGCAATGTCGAGTATGAAGCAAGAAGACAGATCGCAGCATCACAGAAAGTACTGATTGGCAAAGCAGCGGCTGAAATGATTCCTGATAATGCCTCCCTCTTCATCAATATAGGAACCACTACTGAAGCATTCAGCGATGCGCTTGTTGATCATAAAGGCTTAATGGTCATAACCAATAATATCAATGTTGCCAGTAGGTTAAGACTGTATTTAGAAAATGAAGTGATAATTACTGGCGGTGTAGTAAGGTCATCAGATGGCGGAATTGTGGGTGAAGCTGCGGTTGATTTTATTGAGAACTTTAAAGTGGATTACGCCATTATTGGCTCTTCAGCAATAGACTCTGATGGTTCACTATTAGACTTTGATTTTCGAGAAGTAAAAGTAGCTCAAGCCATTATCAAAAATGCACGTCACGTTATATTGGTTGCAGATTCAACTAAACTTAAACGTAGCGCACCAGTGAGAATTGGTCACATCTCTCAAATAGATACATTCATCACGGATATCATTGACGATAATGAGTTTAGGGAAATTTGTGAGGAGTCCGAAGTAAAGGTTATCGAAGTAGAGGCGACCTAACGAGATTAGATAGCTTTCACAGTACTCAACAAGTCTTTTCTCATAGCTTTCGTTTGACATTCGTTTTGTTTTCAAATATCTTTCCTATTCGTTGTTTCTGAAGCAATTTCAGAAAAAGTAAAAATACATAGGAGAATGTATTGTCTGACATAGATGATATTTTCGTCATTGGTGGCGGAATAAATGGATGTGGTATAGCTCGCGATGCAGTTGGCCGTGGTTATTCTGTGCGTCTAGCTGAAATGAACGATCTGGCAAGTGGTACATCTTCCTGGTCATCAAAACTCATTCATGGTGGTTTGCGTTATCTGGAGTATTACGAATTCAGATTGGTGCGAGAATCCTTAGGTGAACGTGAAGTGCTTTTGAAAATGGCACCACATATCATTTGGCCGATGCGTTTCGTTTTACCCCATCACAGTGATATGCGCCCAGCCTGGTTATTGCGACTAGGTTTATTTCTTTATGATCACATCGGTAAGCGCAAGTTATTGCCCGGCACTTCTCAAGTTAATTTAAAAACGTCTGTTATAGGAAAACCGTTAAAAAAAATATTTTCAAAAGGATTTGAGTACTCAGATTGTTGGGTAAATGATGCTCGTCTTGTCGTTTTGAATGCACAAGACGCCCAAGATCGTGGTGCAAAAATAGAAACTCGCTCTAAAGTTGTCTATGCTTGTAGAGAGAAAGACTATTGGAACATTACGACAGAAGATGTTCGTACCGGGGATAGGAAACAGCATAAAGCTCGTTTGATAGTGAATGCTGCAGGACCCTGGGTAGATAAAGTGCTCGATGAAACGATGAGCAGCAACAACGCTAAAAATGTTCGACTGGTACAAGGAAGTCATATCGTTGTCCCAAAACTTCATAATCATGATAGAGCATATATATTTCAAAATAGCGACAATCGCATTATTTTTGCATTGCCTTACGAGAATGATTACACCCTGATAGGAACCACGGATCATGATTTCAAAGGTGATCCGATAAACGCCAAAATCACTGATTCTGAAGTTTCGTATTTATGTTCAGCAGCCAGTGAGTATTTCGAAAAACCGATCAAAATTGAAGATATCGTTTGGTCATATTCAGGTGTTCGCCCTCTTTATGATGATGGTGCAACAGAGGCACAAGAGGCGACACGAGATTATGTGTTACGTGTTGATGGCAAGGGTGATGAACCAAAAGTAGTGAATGTTTTTGGTGGAAAAATTACAACCTACCGCAGATTGGCAGAATCAATGCTCGAGAAAATTGAGGATTTGATCGGAAGTCGAAAAGAATCATGGACTGCTGATTCTTCACTACCCGGCGGTGATTTCGCAGTTTCTGACTATGATTTATTAGTAACAAAGCTAAAGGCTGAATTTCCTTTTATAGAAGAATCTTTGGCTCAAAGGTTGATTCGTTCTTATGGCACCAAAGCCTGGGTACTGATGGATGGTGCAGTAAAGCTTGAAGATATGGGACGAGACTTTGGTGGTTCGCTCACAGAACGAGAAGTCATGTATTTGATACAACACGAGTGGGCAGAAACCGCAGAAGATATTGTTTGGCGAAGATCCAAACTTGGTATTCGTCTAAGCGGTCAGGAAGTAAAAGAATTAGATAGTTGGCTACAACAACACCAATAAAACAAGCTAATTAATAAGCAATAAAGTAGAGGAGCTGGAATTGTTAGAATTGCGTAATGTGAGTAAAAAGGTAGGAAATACCTTTCACATAAATGATGTGTCTTTGAAATTAGAGAAAGGCTCTTTGAATGTCCTTTTGGGTCCGACGTTGTCTGGCAAAACGTCATTGATGAGATTAATGGCGGGCCTCGATAAACCTACATCAGGCGATATTCTCATGGATGGCGTTAGCGTGGTTAAAACGCCTGTGCAAAAACGTAATATTGCAATGGTGTACCAGCAGTTTATTAACTATCCAGCGTTTAGTGTGTATGAAAATATTGCCTCACCTTTGCGTGTTGCAGGTATTGATAAAGTAACCATAGATAAAAAGGTTCGTGAAGCAGCGGAATTGATGAAACTGACCCCTTATCTTGATCGTGGTGTTTTGTATTTATCAGGTGGGCAGCAACAACGAACAGCACTAGCGAGAGCCTTGGTCAAAGATGCAGAGCTTGTCTTGCTTGATGAGCCTTTAGCTAATCTGGACTATAAACTTCGTGAAGAACTGCGAATAGAACTGCCTCGAATATTTGCTGAAACAGGCGCTATTTTTGTATACGCGACTACAGAGCCACAAGAAGCTTTATTATTGGGTGGCGATACTGCAACGTTACATGAAGGCCATATTACACAGTTTGGTCAGACTATTGATGTGCACAATAAACCATCAGATTTAGTCACTGCTCAAACCTTTTCTGATCCACCCATGAATGTGATTCCGATGCAAAAGCAAGGCGCACAATTCGTCTTTTCTCAAGGTAATATTGACTGCCCTGAAGATCTATCTGGATTATCAGACGGTTCTTATAGTATTGGTATCCGCCCTCATCACTTATTGCTCAGTGAGCCTAAACAACCATCAGTGAAAGTTGTGGCACCCGTTTCTACTTCAGAAATTGCGGGGTCAGAGACGTTTGTACATGTGGCTTTTGATGACATTAAACTGGTGATTCTCACACACGGTGTTCATCGAGTAGATATCGGTGACCAAGTTCCGGTTTATATGGATCCAGCGAAATTTTTTATATTTGATGGAGAGAATAAACTTGTATCTGCTCCAAAGACGGGAGCAGCATAATGGCTCAAATTACACTTGATAAACTGGCGCACTCTTACTTGCCGAACCCAAAAACTGATCATGATTTTGCATTAAAAGAGCTTGATTATGCATGGGATGATGGTGGTGCTTATGCTCTTTTAGGACCTTCGGGGTGTGGTAAAACAACGCTCCTCAATATTATTTCAGGGCTTCTGGTTCCATCCAAAGGACAGATACTTTTTGATGGAAAAGATGTGACAAATCTACAGCCTGAGCAACGCAATATTGCTCAAGTTTTTCAGTTTCCAGTGATCTATGACACGATGACTGTACGTCAAAATCTAGAGTTCCCATTAAAGAATCGTAATGTGCCAAATGATGAAATATCAAAGCGCGTTGCTGAGATGATAGACATTCTGGATTTAAGTGATAAAGCAGATAGAAAAGCACGTGGTCTTACTGCTGACGAAAAACAAAAGATTTCACTGGGTCGAGGTTTAGTACGTTATGACGTGAACGCTATTTTGTTTGATGAGCCTTTGACGGTTATCGATCCGCACATGAAATGGCAACTTAGAACTAAGTTAAAAGATTTACATCGTCAGTTAGGTCATACCATGATTTACGTCACACACGATCAGACCGAAGCGTTGACCTTCGCTGATAAAGTTGTGGTTATGTATGAAGGTGATGTTGTTCAAATAGGAACCCCAGAAGAACTGTTTGATGAACCGAAGCATACCTTTGTTGGTTATTTTATTGGTTCACCAGGGATGAATATTTTACCTGTTGAGGTCAGTGGTAATCAGGCTAAATTAGGCAGTCATACTGTTACTCTTAAAGGCGCTTACCCAGATTTAACAGGGAAAATTGAGCTTGGCATTCGCCCTGAATTTTTATCCCTGACAAATTCAGAATCGGGAATTCCTGCACAAATTAATGGTGTTGAAGACATAGGCCGTTTCAAGATTGTACGAGCAAGCATTGAAGGCGTTGAATTAAATGTTGTACTAAATGAAGGGGAAAGTATTCCTGCTGAGCCTAAATTAATTTTCGAATCATCACGAATAAATATTTACCAAGATGATCATTTGGTTCGTTCTCTAGAAAATGGAAAAGGTATTTAGATCATGGATAAGACATATAACAACAAGGCCTGGTTACTAGTAATACCGGTATTCTTGCTGGTTGCCTTATCGGCAATTATTCCAATAATGACCGTGGTTAACTATTCTGTGCAAGATACCTTCGGCGGCAATAAGTTTTTCTGGGTAGGTACAGAATGGTTTACCGATGTCCTTAGATCAGAACGTTTTCACGATGCTTTAGGTCGAAACCTCTTATTCTCATTCATTATTTTATGCATAGAGATTCCCTTAGGTATTTTGATTGCATTATCGATGCCTAAAAAAGGTATTTGGGTGCCTGTTTGTTTAGTTTTGATGGCCCTTCCATTACTTATCCCATGGAATGTAGTGGGAACAATCTGGCAAATTTTCGGGCGAGCAGACATCGGTTTACTTGGTCATACGATGGCGACATTAGGCATCGATTATAACTATTCAAGTAATGTAATCGATGCATGGGTAACCATTATCGTTATGGATGTATGGCACTGGACAAGTTTGGTTGTATTACTTTGCTATGCTGGCTTAGTTTCAATTCCAGAAGCTTATTATCAAGCAGCAAGAATTGATGGTGCTTCTAAGTGGTCTGTATTTCGTTACATTCAATTACCCAAAATGCAGGGCGTATTAATCATTGCTTTTTTACTTCGATTTATGGATTCGTTCATGATCTATACCGAGCCTTTCGTTCTTACGGGCGGTGGTCCGGGTAACTCTACAACCTTTATGTCGATAGACCTTGTAAAACAAGCTATTGGTCAGTTTGATCTTGGGCCCGCTGCGGCAATGTCGCTTGTTTATCAATTAATCGTGTTGCTGGTTTGTTATGTCTTTTTCACTGTAATGAGCAATGTAGGAACGGATAAACCAGAGGTGGAGGAATAATCATGGAATCGACTACCAAAGAAACAACACTTTTGGTTGAAGGTGCGCTGCGTCAGACCAATCAAATGAAAAAGCCAAGAAATTTTAGGTGGTTTACTCCTTCGCTTTATATTTTCTTTTTGATGTTGCCGATTTATTGGCTGGTCAATATGAGTTTTAAAACGAATCAGGAAATTCTCTCAAAATTTACTTTGATTCCGGAAAATCCGACATTGAGTAATTATGTGGTAATTTTCAGCGATCCTTCTTGGTATAACGGCTACATAAATTCGATCATTTATGTGGTGATGAATACTGTAATTTCTATATCAGTCGCCTTGCCAGCTGCCTATGCATTTTCCAGATATCGTTTTCTAGGTGATAAGCACATGTTCTTCTGGCTGTTATCGAATCGAATGGCTCCGGCAGCAGTTTTTGTACTTCCATTTTTTCAGCTTTATTCCTCTTTTGGTTTGATTGACACTCATATCGCTGTGGCTCTAGCTCATTGTCTTTTCAACGTTCCACTAGCTGTTTGGATTCTAGAAGGGTTCATGTCTGGTATACCAAAAGAAATTGATGAAACAGCCTATATTGATGGTTATTCATTTCCAAAATTCTTTATAAAAGTATTCACCCCATTAATTGCTTCTGGCATAGGCGTGGCTGCATTCTTCTGTTTCATGTTTTCATGGGTTGAGCTATTAATTGCAAGAACACTAACCACGGTCGATGCAAAACCAATCGCTGCCATTATGACAAGAACGGTTGGTGCTTCAGGGGTTGATTGGGGAGTTTTAGCAGCGGCAGGAGTACTAACCATTATTCCTGGTGCATTGGTTATTTACTTCGTTCGAAATTACATCGCCAAGGGCTTTGCCCTAGGCCGCGTTTAAACAATTAAAAGGAGTATCAAATAATGGATCTCTCTTGGATGGCATGGACCGGCCCGACAGCACTTTTCTGGTTAGGAATTGTGAGTTGCCTGGTCATCATGATGGTATGGGAATATTTTTCACCGGGAGGAAATCCACGGGTAGGAATATTACGATTTGAAACAACAAGAGGCGATCGTCTGTTCATATCGCTTCTTGGTAGTGCTTTTATCCACCTCGCTTGGCTAGGCTTTATCGGTCCTGGTTTGTGGTGGGCTCTCGGAATTTCATTTGTTTATGCCATTGGCGTATTTAAAACAGTATGAAGTCAAAATGGGAACGTACTCTATAAGTATGTCCCTTCAATCTACATAAAATCTTAAAGGAGGATTTTATTATGCGAAAACATTTACTAATATCTACGGCAGTAGCTGGTTTGATGTTAGGGATGAGTTCTGCACAAGCCGATATGGCTGCTGCAGATAAGTTTCTAACAGACGAAATCGCTGGCGTCTCAGTCTTGAATGCTGATGATCAGAAAGCAGAAATGAAATGGTTTATTGATGCTGCAAAACCGTTCAAAGACTTGGAGATCAAAGTTGTATCAGAAACTATTGCAACACATGAATATGAGTCGAAAGTTTTAGCACCTGCATTTACAGCAATTACAGGAATAAAAGTCACTCATGATTTAATCGGTGAAGGGGATGTAGTTGAGAAGCTTCAAACTCAAATGCAATCAGGCGAGAATATTTACGATGCTTATGTAAATGACTCTGATTTGATTGGTACACACTGGCGTTATAAACAAGTACGTAACCTAACTGACTGGATGTCAGGTGATGGTAAGAGCGTTACTAGCCCAACACTTGATATTGCAGACTTCATCGGTACTTCTTTCACAACCGCCCCAGATGGAAAACTTTATCAACTTCCTACACAACAGTTCGCAAACCTTTACTGGTTCAGAGCTGACTGGTTTGACGATGAAAAGAACAAAGGCGATTTCAAAGCTAAATATGGCTACGATCTAGGTGTTCCAGTGAACTGGTCAGCGTATGAAGATATTGCTGAGTTTTTTACAGGACGTGACCTATCGCGTTTAGGCGTTGAAGGTAAAGTGTATGGCAATATGGACTACGGAAAGAAAGATCCATCACTTGGCTGGCGCTATACTGATGCTTGGATGTCAATGGCGGGTATGGGCGATGTAGGAGAGCCAAACGGACTTCCAGTTGATGAGTGGGGTATTCGTGTAAACGATAAGTCACAACCAACAGGTTCTTGTGTTGCACGTGGTGGCGCGACTAATTCACCTGCTGCTGTTTACGCAGTAACAAAAGCGATTGAATGGTTAAAGAAATACTCTCCGCCTGAGGCTGCTGGTATGACATTTGGTGAAGCTGGTCCAGTTCCCGCTCAAGGAAATGTTGCTCAACAAATGTTCTGGTATACAGCGTTTACAGCAGCGACTGTAAAACCTGATCTTCCTGTGATGAATGAAGATGGTACACCGAAATGGCGTATGGCACCTTCACCACATGGAGCCTACTGGAAAGAAGGCACTAAGATTGGTTATCAGGATGCTGGTTCATGGACACTAATGGAATCTACTCCGGTTGATCGCGCTAAAGCTGCTTGGTTATATGCTCAGTTCGTGACATCTAAGACAGTTGACTTAAAGAAATCTGATGTTGGTTTAACGTTTATTCGTAACTCAACAATTAACTCAGATCACTTTACAAAACGTGCTGATAAATTAGGTGGTTTGGTTGAATTTTACCGCTCACCAGCGCGTGTACAATGGTCTCCGACTGGTACTAACGTTCCTGATTACCCTAAGCTAGCTCAGCTTTGGTGGCAGAATATCGGTGATGCAATGTCTGGATCTAAAACAGCGCAAGGTGCATTAGATGGATTATGTGCTGCTCAGGAAAAAGTATTGTCTCGTCTAGAACGTGCAGGTGTTCAGGGTGAACTTGGTCCTAAGTTAAATGAGGAAAAAGGTGCTGAATACTGGCTTGCTCAACCTGGTGCTCCAAAGCCTAAATTAGCTAATGAGAAACCTCAAGGCGTTACCGTCTCTTATGCTGAACTTGTTAAGAGCTGGACACAATAGATGCTTTGCATATCTAGAAAGTTAGATTTGCACTCCTCCAGCATCGCTTTATAAAGGATGCAATTTGGACTTGGGGAAACCCAAGTCCTTTTTTATTATCTAGAATAATTATCTGGAAAAGGAGCTGTTATGACTTCTTATATTTTGGCTATAGACCAAGGTACAACATCCTCAAGAGCCATACTTTTTGATGAACAGTTTGATATTGTTTCGTCATCACAACAAGAATTTGCACAACACTTTCCATCCTCTGGAATGGTAGAACATGACGCCGAGGAAATTTGGCATAGTGTTGTCGCCACTTGTAGAAAAGCAATTGCTGATGCGGGAATTAACGCTTCACAAATTGCAGGTATCGGAATCACTAACCAACGTGAAACCACCGTTATCTGGGATAAGTCTACGGGTAAACCCATACATCATGCGATTGTATGGCAAGACAGACGAACCTCTAATTACTGTAATGAACTAAAAGCCAGTGGTCACGAAGAAACGGTTCGAGATAAAACAGGACTTCTTCTTGATCCTTATTTTTCTGCGACAAAAATTAACTGGTTGCTCGATCACGTAGATCGGGCAAGAAAAAAGGCAGAAGACGGCAAACTACTTTTCGGCACCATAGACACCTATTTATTATGGCGCCTTACTGATGGTGCCTCACATAAAACAGATGCGACAAATGCTTCCCGTACCATGCTTTTTAATACGGCAAAAAATGAATGGGATGACGCATTACTTAAAATATTTAATGTTCCGCGCCAGATACTTCCGGCTGTGGAAGATTGCGCTGCGGAATTTGGCAACACCGTAACCGATTTATTTGGTGCATCTATTCCAGTGTTAGGGATAGCAGGTGATCAACACGCTGCAGTTTTGGGTCAGGCTTGTTTCAGCCCGGGAATGATTAAATCGACCTATGGAACGGGTTGTTTCGTCATGTTAAATACCGGTGAACAACGTGCAGAATCCAAAAATCGACTACTTTCAACTATCGCATATAGAATTAACGGTAAAACAACCTATGCATTAGAAGGTTCGATCTTCATCGCGGGTGCTGCTGTCCAGTGGCTGCGTGATGGTCTGAAAATTATCGATGATGCGAGTCAAACGGGTGGTCTAGCCGCCGAGGCCGACAGAAGCCAGGATGTGATTATGGTTCCTGCTTTTGCGGGTTTGGGTGCACCCTATTGGGAGCCTGATGTAAGAGGTGCAATATTCGGATTAACACGCAACACAGGGCCAAGAGAATTATCACGCGCTGCCTTAGAAGCGGTATGTTACCAAACACGTGATTTGGTAGATGCCATGAAAAAGGATTGGCAAGGGCAAAAGGAAGAAAGTGTACTCAGAGTTGATGGCGGTATGGTAGCAAGTGATTGGACGATGCAATACCTCGCAGATACCTTGGCGACGCCCATTGATAGGCCATCCATTTTAGAAACAACGGCGTTAGGCGCAGCATGGCTGGCAGGAATGAAGAGTGGAGTTTGGCCGGATATGGAAGGTTTTTCCAAATCGTGGAAACTCCAGAACCGTTTTGAGCCACGACTAGATGAAGCAAAACGTGCGCACAGATATAACAGCTGGCTAGCAGCTGTAGAGAGTACCATCTCTCAATCCAAAGCCAGTTCAAAAGAGATTTAAAGGACAGTTTGATGAATAATAATGGGTTTAGCAATGATCTTTTAGCGGGAAAAACTGTTGTAATAACAGGTGCAGGTCGTGGTATAGGCTTGGCGATTGCTACGACAATGAAAGAATGTGGTGCAAAAGTCATCGCTCATAGTGGACGTTCAGGGACGGCAAATTCGCTTGTTGATATTACTGATTCTGTATTTGAAGCGGATATGACCGATGAAAATTCAGTGCGAGCTTTTATTGAGTTTGTAAAAGCCGAGACATCAACCATCGATGTATTAATTAATAATGCAGGAACCATGTTAGGTCGTTTTCCAGCAGATGAACTGACAAGCGAGCAATATCAGAACCTTGTTAATTTGAATCAAACTTCAGTGGTGCAAATTACCAGAGCGTTAATACCTTCATTGCGTCAATCCTCTAGTGCTTCAATCATAAATACCGTATCAATTTCTGCAACAACAGGTGGAAGCCCCGGTTCTTCTATATACAGTGCAACCAAGGCATTTGTCAGTACTTACACAAAAGCACTGGCACGCGAACTCGCTCCCGATAACATTAGAGCAAATGCGGTTTCTCCCGGAACCATCACTACAGATTTCCATAAGCGTTATTCTAGCGAGGAAAAGTTAGAAGCGACTAGATTATCGATACCACTTCAGCGTCTGGGTTTGCCAGAAGATTGTGCTCCTGCCTATGTGTTCTTATCTTCTGAAAAGTTATCAGGTTATATTACCGGTCAAGTGCTGGAAATTAACGGTGGTCAGTTGATTGCCTGATTCATGAGGCCTTATTTATTAAGGCAATGGATTTATCGTTTCACTGATTGCCTCTTATCAGGGAGAAATAGAGGGCAGGGTTATATTTAGCTATAATTATCTTTCATAAAAAATAATAATGCTAAATTGCTATGAATCTTGCTGTAGTTTTTAGTCGTACTAATGATGGTATCGACGCTCCTTTGGTAACTGTAGAAGTCCATCTTAGTAATGGTCTTCCAGGCTTTGCGATCGTAGGGCTCCCAGAGCTGGCAGTCAAAGAGAGTAAGGATCGCGTCCGTGCAGCCATTATTAATTCCCGTTTCGAATTTCCCGCAAAAAGAATTACGGTCAATTTAGCGCCTGCAGATTTGCCAAAAGATGGGGGGCGTTTTGACTTGCCTATCGCTTTGGGGATTTTAGCGGCATCAGGGCAAATATCAGAGAGCGCCTTGGCAGATTATGAGTTTATCGGTGAACTAGCCTTGGGTGGTCAACTGCGCTCGGTAAAGGGCGTATTACCAACAGCCTATGCTGCCAGCGAAGCAGATAGAAAACTCTTTCTTCCTCAGGAAAATGCGAACGAAGCCAGTTTAATTAAAGACTTAGAAGTCTTTCCAGCCACTCATTTATTACAAATCTGCGCTCACTTGACCGATACTGAAAGATTATTGGTTCATGAAAACACCGAAATAAACAATGAAGTAAAATACGCTAGTGATTTAAGCGAAGTAAAAGGTCAGTTTCAAGCGAAACGGGCTTTAGAAATAGCCGCAGCTGGCAATCATAATCTACTGATGATTGGCCCGCCCGGAACAGGAAAAACGATGCTTGCTTCAAGGTTAGCAACCATACTTCCACCGATGTCAGAAAAGGAATCCTTAGAGTCAGCGGCAATCGCATCAATCAGCGATCAGGGTTTTGATTCTAGTCAGTGGGGGCTACGACCCATAAGAGATCCGCATCATACTTCTTCGGGTGTTGCATTGGTTGGTGGTGGAGCAAAAGTTCGCCCAGGAGAAATCTCATTAGCGCATAACGGCGTGTTGTTTCTTGATGAATTGGTGGAGTTTGATCGCAAGGTGCTTGATGTGTTGCGTGAGCCTTTAGAGACAGGCTGTATAACCATCTCAAGGGCAGCAAGGCAAGCTACCTACCCTGCCCGTTTTCAGTTAATCACCGCGATGAATCCGTGTCCACAAGGTCGAGATTGTGATTTTAAAAGTAATTGCCATTGTTCCTTAGAGCAACAGCGAAAACATCGCTCAAAGTTATCTGCACCATTCTTAGACAGGATAGATTTGCAGATTGAAGTGTTGCGTTTGCCGCGTGAAGATTTGCAAAGTCCGAGCACCGGTGAAACCAGCGCAAGCGTTCGTGCGAGAGTTATCGCCGCGAGAAACAGACAGCTTCAACGACAACAAAAAGCCAATCACTTTCTAAGCAATAAAGAAATCGAGAAGTACTGTAAATTAAGCGAAGCAGATGAAAATTTACTGGCTCAGGTTATGGAAAAATTTAAACTTTCGGCCCGTGCTTATCATCGTATTCTAAAAGTTGCACGAACCATTGCGGACATAGAAGGCAGTGAACATATTCAAACAACGCACCTAAGCGAAACCATTAGTTATCGAGCTATGGATCGCATGAACGGTGTTTAAGTTTTAATAAGAAATTAATATTTAAGCCACCCCCCTACTTTTAGGCACTTTTTTAAGATAAATCAAAAAAGTGCTTAAAAGTAGGGGGGTGGTATTAGATTTATACTAGACTCATATTCCGATTACAAAACGTTCGAGATTATGACTTCTTCTACTGTTCTATCTAAAGATAAAATTCGCCAGAGTTTTGCTGCTGCCATGTCTGATATGTACCAGCAGGAGGTGCCTGAATATGGCCGATTGTTATCGTTAGTGAAGCAATCCAATAATAAATTCATCCAGCAAAACTCAATCACATTATCGTCCGATGAAGACGCTTTATTAGCCAAAGAACATCATGGCGCAATTCGTGTTGGAACAGCTGAAGAACTATCGGCGCTAAGACGTGTTTTCAATGTTATGGGTATGTTCCCTGTAGATTATTATGATTTGAGTGTGGCCGGAATTCCTGTTCATTCCACAGCTTTCAGGGCTTTGGAGCCCGAGCAGTTACTAATCAGTCCATTTCGTGTTTTTACTTCGCTACTGCGATTAGATTTAATTGCTGATGAAGCACTGCGTGAAGAAGCTCAACAGATACTTTCTACCAGAAATATAGTCACTGATGAATTAGTCGCCTTACTGGATAAATCAGAAAGTCAGGGTGGCTTAAACGAACAAGATGCTGCTGTGTTTGTTGCCGAGGCACTCGAAATATTTCGCTGGCATCAACAGGCAAATGTAAAGAAAGAACAATACGATGCATTGAATAATACACACCGACTCGTTGCTGATGTGGTGTCTTTCAAAGGTCCACATATCAATCATTTGACACCCAAGGTGTTGGATATTGATGAGATTCAAAGTGAGTTTAAGAAACAGGGTTTCAAAGCAAAAGCCGTTGTTGAAGGACCGCCGAATAGAGACTGTGATATTTTATTACGCCAAACGAGTTTTATCGCACTTGATGAAGCAGTCTCATTTACGGATGGAGAAACAGGCACACATACAGCAAGATTCGGAGAGGTAGAACAAAGAGGTATAGCATTAACACCGAAAGGGCGTGCGCTTTACGATGAGCTACTAAATCTTGCGCGTAGCAATAAAAGCGACAAGGAAGACCATGCAACAACTTTGCAAAATGCCTTCGCTGATTTTCCCGATAGTTATGAGGAATTAAGAAAGCAGGAGCTGGCATATTTCAACTACTTTGATACCAAGCAACCTTGCTGCCTGGATAAGCAAAAACGTTCCTTGGAAGCGCTTATCGAAAGCGGAAATATTGATTTCAAGCCGATTAGATATGAAGACTTTTTGCCAGTGAGTGCAGCAGGAATTTTTACGTCTAACCTAGCGCAAGATAATGAGGCTGAAAATAAGATTCAACAAAGTCCAAATCAGGATAGTTTTGAAAAAGCATTGGGTACTCAAGTAGTCAATGCTTTTGATCTATACCAGAGTCAGCAACAAGCTTCTATTGAACGCGCATTAGCTGAATACTGATTTTATGTGGACTTTTCCGTGGGATCGGCCTTCAAGTCTTTAACTTTTCGTTTTAGTGAAGAGTTGATGTTGATGGATTTTTCCACACCATCCAGGCTTTTTAGTAAATCTGACATCATTTCATCAAAATCAGTCACATCAGATTCGGTGGCTGGTTTTACGTCTTTGAAGTCAATTACATCATTTTTATCTAAGTCACTGTGCTTCGGTGCTGTGACTTTTTGTTCAGAGGCATTAAGTTCTGCAACTTTAGGTGTATCAACGTCTAGAGTATCATCAGCTAGAGAATCGACGGTAAGCGTATCAACAACGACTTTTGTGTCTTCTTCGTTTTTACTTTCGATGTAGTCATCACAGATTTTTTCAATACTGAGCCACTCATTATCACCAATAGAAACTTCTGTTTTGGAGCTAGAGCTGGAATTAAGATCGCTAAAGAGTTCTGTGACTAAATGCTCACAGTGCTCAATCTCTTTTGTTTCCTTGGAGATTGATTCCTCTTTATGCACTTCATTTTCAGACACTTCAGTCTTAGTCACTTCATTTTCAATGATATCTAATTCAATTTCTTCTACAGTTTCTTTAACCGTTTCTTCCACAGTTTCTTGATCTGTAAATTCTTGAACCGGGTCGCTATATAACTCAGCGATAGAATTGTTTTCGATATCTTCTACATATTCTTTTATAGGATCTATTTCGGTTATCGGGTCTTGATGGGTAATATTACGTTCTTTCAATACATAATCATCAATGCCTGGCGCAGGATAATATTTTGGCTCATCTAAATTAATCGCAGTGTAAGAATAAATTTCGCGGCGATACCTAATCAGTAACCAACCTAAAATCAACGCCATTGATAAATAAGCGAGATTTTTCGGTGAAGTTTTACCGGAGTAATCCTGTATTAAATTACTTAACATTTGATTAAAACCATCATCAGTTTCTGCAATAGATGATGGTTTTAACATACTTAATGCTGCCGCTTCCGCGGAAGACGAAGTAGTTTCTGGGTAAAGTTCATCTTCTATGATGATGTCTTCGGGGGCTAATTCCTGACTTTCTAGTATCCCTTGATTTTGCTCATTGCTGATTTTAAGTTTAATCAACGATGACTTTAAATCTACTAGCTGGCTGTCCTTTTCAAAAATGATGGCATCCTTTGTAGATAGCTCCGTCTTCATTTTTGATAAACCAGATTGAGCCTGATCAAGTTCTGATCTAAGTTCACGGATACGCTTTTCTAAATTTGATGTATCTAGACTTGTAATAGGTGAGACAACAGTTTCAGCATTATTATTAATACTCGTTGTTGCCAGCTTTTCTGTAACAGATTCGCTATTGACGGCAATTTTACCCGCTAGCTTAGTCTGCATATTGATGACATTTGATTTAGCACTGCTTTTGCTGTCATCAGTTTTCTCAGGAGCATCGTTAACGGATGTACTAGCAATAGAACTGTCAGATAATTTCTGAGTGTTTGTTACTTCATCTTTTGCTTGTATATCAACGTTAGCTTTAGCATCTGGCGTTGATGTGACTCCTTCGATAACGCTTAGTTCTGGTAACACTAATACAGAACCAACTTTCAGTTTTGTTATATTATTTTCTTCAAAAGACTGAGGGTTTTCTGTATAAATCGCCTTCATCATTTTGGTGAAAGATACATTCTTGTAACCAATATCTTTTACGATTTTTGTTAATGTGTCGCCTTCTTTAATTCGGTATTCATTTTCTTCAAGTACCCTTGTTTTAACAATACTTGTTGAATTTTGATTCGAGGTACTCAGAGATAGTTGATCAAGCGGCAGGTCTATTTTGGACTTTGTTTCAGCAGTATTTTCGGTAGACGCCGTCTTTTCTGGTTCTATTTTGCTGGGTTTAACCTGTGTAGATTCTGAGCTGATTGCCACAGTAGTCACAGCAGGCGTTTCAACTTTTGGATTTTCCTCTGCTGGTGCAGATGTTACTTCGTTAAAAGAAGGAATTTTCAGTGTGGCACCTGCTTTTAACTGACTCTTGTTATTCTGGGAGAAAGCCTCGGGGTTAGCCGTAAATATAGCATTCATCATTTTGGTAAAAGATGTGTCTTTATCGACAAATTTTTGTGTGATTTTAGACAGACTATCGCCCTTAACAACTTTGTAGGTATCCTTAGAAAGCGTTACTTCTGAAACTTTAGGAGTTTTACCTTTAAATTCGATTTTCTTTGCAATGTTATTCAAACCAGTTAACTCTTTGTGTGAAGGCAAAGTTAAAACAACGCCTCTTTTAATCTTGTCGATATCCCCACGAATGAATGCCTTCGGGTTTTTATCAAAAATTGCACGCATCATTTTATTCAGCGAAATATCATTGGGTTTGTATTGTTTAGCAATTCGAGATAATGAATCACCTGACTTTATTTTGTGATTTTTTGCCTTATTGGTAACAACACTTGTCGATGAATAGGTGACAGGTAAGTCGTTATTGCTAATTTCACTTTCATTGCTTTGGTAGGTAGCGTCATTTATTGCTTCTGAGGATGAATCATTAGAAAATTCAAACAGCGTGGGTTGGCCCTGCGTTATTTGTGATTCAGCCTGGTAGCCCTGAGGATCAAGCAGAACGGTGTAATCCTGATAGAGAACACCTTCTGGTCCTTCTATTTCCAATACAAAATTTAAAAAGGGGAGCTGGATTGGAGAATTTGAGCTTATTTGAATAACAGGTTTATTCGATTGGTTGACGATGTGAAATTGTAAATTATTAAGAATGGGTAGCTTTTCAGCACCAATCTGATCAAATACATGCTGTGGAGCTAGCCGTACAGATAATTGACGAGTGCTTTCTACACTAGTAAATAAAAAAGGTATAGAGCCCTTAAATGGTTGATTAAGGTATGACGTCGCATTTATGTCTCCCAGATTTAAGCCGACCGAATTATTCGGCATGGCCTGGGCAATGCTAATTGTTGGCGTCGCAAATGCTACACAGCTTGCTAGCACAAGAGCTTTCTTCTTCACGCATTTTCCTTTTATTTTTTTTTATTATTACGTAAGGTATTTCTCGTACGCATCTTATATCTTTCTCGCACGATCTAATTTATTTCATCTGACGATATAAGGCGATTATTACGTGACAAACGGTATATGAGTTTTTTTATGGGGGTAATAAGTTAACTTAGTTAAGTTATCTATTTAATCACGAACGTGATAATGAAAAGAGTGACGCTAACAAAAAATAACTAATTAAATTAATAGCTTAAAATTTTAATTTTATTATTAGGTTTACGTTAAAGACCATGTTTGTAGCAATTAGAGCTTGGTCTGTTTAACAAGAAGGCCCTATAAAAGCCGTTATAAATCAGCACTTTTTTATAACCCCCCTACTCACAAAGGATAAATTCTATTGAGTTTTAACAGAATAAAAAAGATATATCCTTCATAAGTAGGGGGGTGACAATGTTTAATTACTAGAATAATGCTCCAATAAACGATTATTCCTTGGGTAGCATGATTTCATTTTCAAACAGGCTTTCAATCGTTTCACGTTTTCTAATGACCGTGGATTGTTCGCCATCGACTAAAACTTCAGCAGCACGTGGTCGTGTATTGTAGTTTGAAGCCATGGTAAAACCGTAAGCACCAGCAGAACGTATTGCCAATAAATCTTCTTGTTCTAATGCCAAGTCACGATCTTTACCGAGAAAGTCGCCGGTTTCACAAATAGGGCCAACAATATCGTAGGTTCTGGTTTCTGCAGAGCTATCTTCATTCACAGGAATAATTGCTTGCCATGCTTGATACAGAGAAGGTCGGATCAAGTCATTCATCGCGGCATCAACGATGGCAAAGTTCTTTTCTTCACCGTGTTTTAGGTATTCGACTTTAGTCAGTAATACAGCTGTATTTGCTGCAATCGCCCTACCCGGCTCGATAACGATTTCGTATTCTTTTAGTTTTTCATTGGTGAATAATTTTTCGGTATATTCAGACGGCAATGGTGGCGTTTCATCTTTATAGCGCACACCCAAACCACCCCCTAAATCGAGATGTTTGATATCAATACCTTGTGCTTTTAAACGATCTGCTAAATCCAGCAAACGTTCAAGTGCATCCATAAATGGCGTAACATCAGTGAGTTGTGAACCGATATGGCAATCAATGCCAGTGACATTAATATTTTCCATCGCCGCAGCGCGAAGGTAAACTGCTTCAACAAGGCTGATATCGATACCAAACTTATTTTCTTTTAAGCCCGTTGAGATATAAGGGTGAGTTTTTGCATCGACATCAGGATTCACACGAATCGAGATGCTAGCGATTTTATCCATGCTCGCAGCAACATCGTTAAGTCGTACCAATTCACCTTCTGATTCGACATTAAAACAGCGAATGCCGACTTCCAATGCGCGTTGCATTTCATCCGCACGTTTACCAACACCAGAAAATACTATTTTCTTAGGGTCTCCACCGGCTTTCAAAACGCGTTCTAATTCACCCACAGAAACAATGTCAAAGCCAGAACCCAAGCGCGCCAATAAATTTAAAATAGCAATATTTGAATTAGCTTTTACCGAATAGCAGATTAAATGTGGTTGCTCACCGAAAGCATCATTGAATGCATGATAATGTCGTTCTAAGGTTGCTCTTGAATATACATAGCAAGGGGTTCCGTATTGTTTTGCAATATCGTCTAGTGCTACATCTTCGGCAAATAGTTGCCCATTTTTATAATTAAAAAAGTCCATATCAATGCTTCTTTGGTGATTGTTTTGAGTTAGGTGTTTTTGATTTAGCAGCAGAACTTTTGCTATCAGGTAAATACAAATCACCTTTGTTGCCACAGCCAGTGACTAAGCTGGAAACACTCAAGATGAATAATGCGAAAACCATTAGCGCGAATAGTTTTTGAGCCCAGCAGAAATTTTTTAGCATGGTAGTTCTGTTTCTAAATGTGTGAAAACGACGAAGTATACCAATTCTTTACATAAACGTTTTACAAAAACGTGTATTTACCCATTTACAAAAATATAAGAAAAAATGCCCGAAAGTGGGGGGATGCCTTTGTTCTTTTGTTGTTGCTGTGGATGGACAATGGGCATGAGATCATTGTCTCTGTTATTAAACAGGTTTTTAATAACAGTGATCTCAGGCAAGTGAATATTATTAGGATTTGCTAAGCCATTAACTTTAATGACTTAGCAAATCGAATAGAGGTAATTAACACTGTTTAATCTTATTTTTACTTTATTGCTAATAAAGCTATCCCAAAAAGTAACTAAATAGGATATTTAGCTAACTGAAATATTAGCTGGAAGGACTCTTTAAAAATACTTTACCGTCTTCGACTTTCGTTTCATAAACATTAGTACAACCTTCATCCGCACCTAAAGCTTCACCAGAAACCAAGCTTATTTTCCAGTTGTGTAACGGGCAGGTGACTGAATCGCCATGCATAATACCTTGTGAAAGAGGCCCTTGTTTATGAGGGCATTGATCTTTTATGGCAAACACGGTGTCTTCTTTGCCTCTGAATACAGCGATATTGACGGTGTCTGTTTCTACCACTCGCGAACCTAAAACAGGAATTTCTTCAAGGGCGACTATTTCTAACCAATTGTTCATATTTTTATCCTATGTCCCGTCGCTTACGCCGCTGTAATTTTAATTGATTTAAACTGATTTTCATCCACGCCATCTGCATGTTTCTTCCAAGGGTCAATCTGCGCAGGTTTTTGTGAAATGATGAAACGCTCATAAAGTTCTTTTCGGTTCGCTTCATCATCCAGAACAGCAGCTTTAATTTTGTCCAGACCAACACGTTCTATCCAGGGTGCTGTTCTCTCTAAGTAGTGTGCATCTTCACGATAGTATTGGCTGAAGGCGGCACAGTATTCGAGCACTTCTTCTTCGGTATCTAGTTTGATTAAGAAGTCCGTTACGCGAACTTTAATTCCACCATTACCACCGACATGAATTTCATAACCAGAATCAACACAGACCACACCAAAATCTTTGATGGTTGCTTCAGCACAATTACGTGGACAACCTGATACTGCCAGTTTGTATTTATGTGGCATCCAGGAACCCCAAGTGAGCTCTTCTAGTTTTACCCCTAAACCGGTTGAATCCTGAGTACCCATTCTGCACCAGGAATCTCCAACACAGGTTTTACAGGTTCGCATTGCTTTACCGTAAGCATGCCCGGAAACAAAACCAGCTTCGCTGAGATCTTTCCATACCAATGGTAAATCTTCTTTTTTGATGCCGAACATATCAATACGCTGACCACCTGTCACTTTCATTTCAGGGACTTTGAATTTTTCTGCCACATCAGCTATTGCGTGAAGGTCTTTTGGCGTACACATACCGCCAAACATACGTGGAACCACAGAATACGTTCCGTCCTTCTGGATATTTCCATGTGCCCGTTCATTTATAAAGCGAGACTCAGGATCGTTGTATTCAGGGTTTTCGCACAGTAGATAATAGTTGGTTGCCTGTCTACAAACCGCGCAACCATCTTCTGTTTTCCAGTTTAGTGTTTTGCGCACATCTTCATGATCTTTTAAGTGCATTTCTCGAATACCAGCACGAACTTCTTCATGGGTTAACTCGGTGCAACCACACAATGATTTCTTGCTGGGTGCTTGTGAATAATCACCACCCAAAGTATGAGCCAGCAAAGATTCAACCAAACCCGTACAAGAACCACATGATGCAGAAGCTTTGGTATGTGCGCGGACGTCATCTAGGGTAAATAATTTCTTTTCTGTGATGGCATTAACGATTTCACTTTTACAAACGCCGTTACAACCACAAATTTCAGCATTATCTGCCATTGCTGCTACACGGGTTTCATCGCCGTGACCTGCATCACCTAAGTGCGCTTGTCCGAATAAAATAGAATCACGGAAATCGGAAATATTGGTCCCGTCTTTCATCATCTGGAAGTACCAGGTGCCGTCCATGGTATCGCCGTATAAACAGGCGCCAATAATAATGTTGTCACGTAGTATTAATTTTTTGTAGGTGCCGCTGGCTACATCGCGAAATAATAATTCTTCGGTATCGTCGTCACCGATAAAGTCACCGGCTGAGAACAATGAAATGCCCGTTACTTTAAGCATCGTAGAAGTAACAGTGCCTTCGTAGCGACCATAACCTAATTCAGCAAGGTGATTAGCTGCAACTTTAGCTTGCTCAAATAATGGTGCAACCAAACCGTAGACTTGTCCACGATGCTGAACACACTCACCAATCGCGTAAATATTGGGGTCGAAAGTTTGCATCGTGTCGCTGACTACTATGCCGCGCTCACAGTGCAAGCCAGTCGATTTGGCAAGTTCGAAATTAGGTTTGATACCTACCGCCATAACTAGCAAATCAGCATCAACTTCTGAGCCATCACTGAAACGTAACCCTGTAACTCGTCCATCACCTAAAATTTCTTCAGAAGCATGAGACATTAAAAACTTCATGCCTTTTTCTTCGAGCGATGTTTTGAGCATTGTCGCCGCGTCTTTATCAAGCTGGCGATCCATAAGGCTGTCACCGATATGAACAACGGTAACATCCATGCCTTGTTTCATTAATCCGTTAGCCGCTTCAAGTCCTAATAAACCACCGCCTATTACGACAGCTTTCTTGTAATTGAGGGCGGCATCGACCATCGCATCGACATCTTTAACATCACGGAAACCAATTACGCCTTCTTTATCTGCACCTGGTAGAGGCAGCATGAATGACGTGGAACCCGTCGCTATTAATAATTTATCGTAGGATAATTCTGTGCCATCTTCAGCAATAACCTTTTTAGCAACTCGGTCAATATCAGTAACTCTTTTACCTTTTTCGAAACGGATATTGTTTTCCTGATACCAATTGTCATCGTTAAGCATGACCTCTTCGAGTGTTTTTTCATTCGCTAAAACAGGAGATAACATGATGCGGTTGTAGTTACCGTAAGGCTCATCACCAAATACAGTAATATTGTATTTTTCAGGTTCTAGCTTTAAGAGCTCCTCAATCGTGCGCATGCCGGCCATTCCGTTGCCGACTAATATAAGGTTTTGTTTAGCAATATCACTCACAGGAAAAACTCCATTTAATGGTTGTTAGTCTAATAACAGCAAATAATGTGCCAAAGTGAATTTTTTAAAAAAGCCGTTATAAGTGGGGAGGTGGGTATTAATTATTTATAATCATTAATGCGTTGCCCATAATCAGTGCATACGTCCTCAAAATGGGCATTAACGCCTTGTATTTGTGCAATTTGATGGATTAGGCTATTTCCATCACGCTTTATTTTGTTATTAAAGAATGTTCACTGTTCGGCACGGGATGATTCTACTAACTGTTTTTATATTGAGTTAGAGATTTCAGTGTGTTTAAGACTGTCTTTTTAAGGCAACTCATCAATTTTCACTAATTGCGCAGTAAGGCTATCCGAGCTTCCTACTTGATAAGCTTGTTCCACTAACAATTCTGCTGCCAAATCAAGATCATCGATATGCTCTTCGATAGTATCGATAATAAAATCATTACTGACATGTTCGTAAACACCGTCTGTTGTCATGAAAAACACGTCGTCTAGTTTCATGGGGGTGGTTTGATAATCGATATCCAGAATTGAATAAATGCCAAGCCCTCTATTGAGATAACTGATTTCATCCGATACTCGCAAGCAATGATCCGTCGTTAATTGTTCTAGTTTTCCTGCCCTAAATCGATAAATACGCGTATCACCGATATGTAGAATATGGGCGGTGGTAGATTTGAGAATTAGCGAGCTAAAGGTACACACATAGTCTTTGTCATTATCAGGGTGTCCATGAGTTTTCTGTGACTGTGCGTGCAACCATGAGTTAGTTGCTATAAGGACTTGTTCGGCAGAACGTTTTACTGCTGAGGATTTAGACGTGTCGTAATAATCATCTAAAAAACCAGCAACGCTTGTTTCACTGGCGATCTGGCTTATGTAACTGTTATTAATACCGTCGGCTATAGCCAAAGCGATTCCTTTGGATGACAGTAAAGGTTCTTCGGGATAGTAAGATCCATGAAAATCCTGATTGATTTCTTTACGACCTTTATCTGAATATTCGCCTATTGATACAGTTAGTTTACCCGGCATTTTTGTATCCCATTTTTTATTTTCTGGTTTCTCTAATATTTGATTCATGGTTATTTTCTGCCAATTTTAAATTTACTTAAGATTTTGCAAAATGCATGCCAAGTTAATAAAAGTTAAGACCTGTTATTTTCAATACGAGTTATTTGTTTTGATTAAGTTACTGATTAATATGAATTTAATGGGTCGTGAACTGCCGTTTACAGTTTATGTTGAAGTCTTTATTTAGGTTTAATGATGGGGTTCAGCAAAAGAATCAGAGTGCTTGAGCGTAAAAGCCTATGTATTTGAAGATTCAAATAAAAAAAGGCCTGTAAGTAGGGGGGTGACAATTTTTAAAAGCGCATGACAGGGGTATTATGGTGCAATAGTGTTTTCTATCGCACCAGTTAGGCGCTAGCGAATGTGTTGCTCGCTAAAATACCGCGTAATTCTGGTAAACATGAGCCACAGTTAGTGCCTGCCTGTAAACATTCACCTATTTGTTCTGGCGTGGTTAGCCCTTTTTCATTTATCGCCTTTAGAATGGTTTTCTCTCCCACATTAAAGCAGGCGCAGACTGTCTTGCCCGCATCTTCCTGATCAGCGGGTGGTTTGCCACTGAGCAAACTCATACGCTCACTTATCGATATCTCTTCTTTTTGAAAAAGGCTGATTAGCCAGTCACGTGGCGGTAGTTTTTCATTGGGGCCGATAAAGATGATATTGATTAATTTCGACCCTCTAAACTGGGCTGCTCTATACGTATGGTTAGATTTATCGAAGTATTCAATCCATTCATCTTCACTGATTGTGCCGAGCAGTTCTTTAGAGAACGCTGCCCAATTTGGGCCACAGTGATACCCTGCCATTTCATAACGCCAGAAACCACGTCCACGAGATTTAACCCAGTATTTGGCAAAACCAAGATCAAGATTGGTTGAGTTGTTGGATAGGATAAAGCCATGCCAGTTTCCCACATAGGGTTCTATATTGACGATACCGTGTTTAGATTCTGGTTGACCGGAAATAGGATCAACCACTGACGGGATTAAAGCGCCTACATTCGCGCGACTACTAAATTGGCCGTTCCAATGTATGGGCAGGAATATACTGCCGCGTTGCTGTTTGTCAGAATATTGAACTCTGACAATCACGGATTTTTCCAGCGGTCCGTTTATCCGTGCAAGGCTGCGATCCGTTAATCCATATTGTGCCGCATCAAGCGGATTTACTTCCACAAAAGGCTCATGGATATGTGCAGATAAACGGGGCGATACACCTGTGCGTGTCATGGTATGCCAGTGATCACGAACTCGGCCTGTATTGAGTACCAGGTCAAATTCTTTGGTGGTGCTGAATGCGGGTGCCCTGGGTGTTACGCTAATAAAACGTGCTTTACCATCGGGCGTATTAAATTTTCCATTCGAAAAAAGTCGCTTAGTCCCTGCTGGTGATTCTGCTGTTATTGGCCAAGGCTTGATAGGAAACGTTTCGTATTCCTGATTAGTGATATTCTGTAATTCACTAATGTTAAAAAAGCGATGAGCGTTTGCCTTATCGTCGTTTTCAAATGCTGATAATGCCGCATGTTCACGAAAGATATCCGCCGCTGATGCATAAGGAAAGTGTTCTGCAAAACCCATACGATGGGCAACTTCAGTAATAATGTCCCAATCTGCTTTAGCTTGACCGGGAGCAGTTAAAAAAGAACGGCGACGAGAAATATGGCGATCCGAATTGGTGACAGTGCCATCATTTTCGCCCCATGTTAGAGCAGGTAACAAAATATCCGCAACTTTAGCGGTGTCTGTTTCTCTGACACAATCCGAAACAATGACTAACTCGCACTTTTTTAGCGCTGCTTTTACTTTTTCAGCATCAGGCATGCTGACAACAGGGTTCGTTGCCATTATCCAAACCGCTTTAACTTTGCCTTGATCGATGGCTTCGAATAAATCGACAGCTTTTAAGCCTTGTTTATTAGCGATAGTGGGCGAATTCCAGAAGCGTTGTACACGGTCACAATGCTCTGGGTTTTCAAGATCCATGTGAGCGGCGAGTTGATTGGCTAAACCGCCAACTTCTCTGCCACCCATGGCATTGGGTTGTCCGGTAAATGAAAAGGGTCCCATGCCTGGTCGGCCAATTCTTCCTGTGAAAAGGTGGCAGTTAATGATTGCATTACCTTTATCAACACCACTGGATGATTGATTAATACCTTGTGAAAAAACAGTGACAACTTTTTCGGTATTGGCAAACAGGTTATAAAATTCACTGACATCTTCTTCTGAAAGAGCGCATTGTTCAGCAACACTCGCAATACTGGGGGCTGATTCCTTTGCCGCCTGCAAAGCACCATCTATTCCACTGGTACAGTTTTCAGTAAAGAAGTTGTTTTCTATATCGAGTTCTTTTAAATAATTAAGTAATCCATTGAATAGAACCGCATCGGTTCCTGGTTTTAAAGAAAGTTGAATATCTGCAGCGCTAGTAGTTTGTGTTTCACGCGGATCAATATTGATGACTTTTAATTTAGGGTTGGCTTTTTTAGCACGCACTATTTGCTGAAATAAAATAGGGTGGCACCACGCGGCATTGCTGCCTGTTAATACAATTAAGTTGGCTTTATCTAAATCTTCAAAGCTACAAGGTACGCAATCTTCACCAAATGCGCGTTTATAGGCAGCAACCGCTGATGACATGCACAGTCGTGAATTGGTATCGATATTCGCAGAGCCAATGAAGCCCTTCATCAATTTATTGGCAACGTAGTAATCTTCGGTTAACAATTGCCCTGATACGTAAAAAGCGACAGCATCTGCACCATGTTCGTCAATTATTTCAGAAAAGCGCCCTGAAATAGTGCTAAGTGCTTGATCCCAGCTAACTTGTTCTCCTTTTATTTCAGGGTATAGCAATCTATCCTGTAGATAGGCCGTCTCCCCAAGCGCTGTTCCCTTAGAGCATAAGCGTCCGTAATTCGCAGGATGATCAGGATCTCCCTTAACTGATACCACACCTTGCTCATCCATTGAGGCTAATACACCACAACCTACACCACAGTAGGGGCAAGTAGTTTTAATACTTCCAGTTTGTAATACATTCATACAGATCGTTAAACCATTAAGTGTTTCATACTTTGTAATTGCAACTTATATGCCAAAGGTATTTATGGCTGTAAGTAGGGGGGGGGCTTTGATGAAAATAAGAAATGCACTTGTATGATGCAATTCTAATGTTTGATGCCTTATTTTGAAGAAGAATATTCTACTGATAATAAGTACTGATAGAAATTCGAGAACTTTTAATTTGAATAATAGTGTTATTTATCAGTAAGTTAATAGTTAATTTAGTTAGTCTTTGTTTATTTTTGGCATGGGCTTTGCAAAGGCTCTAATAATTATAGAAAAATAGTTATTGGAGTTTTAAGTGAAAATTAGCAGTAGCAAAAGTAAACCAAAACATAAATCAACATACAAAAGCATTCTTAAGAAGGTGACTTTGTCTATCAGTGTCGCTTTCACAATAAGTGCTGCACTAATTACACTTCCTGCTCATGCAGAAATAGGCGAACCTGAAAAAGAAGATTTGAAGTTCGGTTTCATCAAACTAACCGATATGGCTCCATTAGCGATTGCATACGAAAAAGGGTATTTCGAAGACGAAGGACTGTACGTAAAGCTAGAAGCACAGGCGAACTGGAAAGTACTTTTAGATGGCGTTATCGATGGTCAATTAGATGGTGCGCACATGTTGGCTGGTCAGCCGCTTGCAGCAACCATAGGTTTTGGTACTAAAGCACATATTGTTACACCTTTTTCCATGGACTTGAATGGTAACGGTATTACGGTATCGAATGCTGTTTGGGAAGAAATGAAAAAGCACGTTGAGTACAAAGACGAAAAGCCAGTTCATCCAATCAGTGCAGCTGCGTTAAAACCCGTTGTTGAATCTTACAAAGATAAAGGTAAGGCATTCAAAATGGGTATGGTATTTCCTGTATCTACACATAACTACGAACTACGTTACTGGCTAGCGGCGGGTGGTTTAAGCCCTGGTTATTACGCACCTTCTAAGGGCGATATCAAAGGTCAACTACAAGCAGATGTTCAACTTTCAGTAACACCACCACCACAAATGCCAGCAACCATGGAAGCAGGCACAATCGATGGTTATTGCGTCGGTGAGCCATGGAACCAGCAAGCAGTATTTAAAGGCATTGGTGTGCCAGTTATAACTGACTACGAAATCTGGAAAGATAACCCGGAAAAAGTATTTGGTATGACGGATGAATTTACTAAAAAATACCCAAATACCACGGCAAGAATTGTTAAAGCAATGATTCGTGCGGCTAAATGGTTAGATGAAGACAACAACAAAAATAGAATGGAAGCAGTAAAGATTCTTGCTAAGCCAAACTATGTTGGTGCAGATGTTGACGTTATCGCTAACTCAATGACAGGTACATTTGAATACGAGAAAGGCGATAAGCGTGAAGTGCCTGATTTCAATGTGTTCTTCCGTTATAACGCAACTTACCCTTATTACTCAGATGCTATCTGGTACCTCACGCAAATGCGTCGCTGGGGACAGATTGATGAGAAAAAGCCAGACAGTTGGTATACCGATATGGCGAAGAAAGTGTACAAGCCAGAGTTATACAAAGTTGCTGCATTAGAATTAATTGCAGAAGGAAAAATTTCGAAAGAAGAGTTTCCTGATTTTGCGACTGAAACCGGATTTAAACCAGCTCAAAATGAATTTATCGATGGTCTTACTTACGACGGTAGCAAGCCAAATGACTATATTGAGTCATTTAAAATCGGCCTAAAAGGCGATGACAAAGGCTAACAAGTTCCTAGCGGTTCCCGCCCACTTTCTTTAGAGATTGTGTGGCGGGCTTTTTAGGCCAGGAAACAAGGAAGAGGATAAAGCAGTGAGTACGCAAAGCATAGAATCCAGAACATTTAGTAAAGCAGACTTTAAAGCATTTTTTGTCAGTTTTGCTGTGCCTATTTTAGGTGTTCTAATCTTTTTGATGCTATGGAGTTTATTAGCGCCAAAAGTAGTGACATCTTTGGGTGCAGTGCCAGGTCCAAAACAGGTTTACTCACAATTTGAAGCGTTAGTTGTTGAGCATAAAGATGAGCGCCAAAAGCAGGTCGATTTTTATGAAAGACAAGAAACACGTAATGCAAAGAAGTTAGCAAAAGACCCAGAAGCAACCATTAAGGTTCGTAAATACGCAGGTAATCCGACGTTTTTTGATCAGATCATTACCAGCGTAGTGACTGTAATGGCAGGGTTTTTATTGGCCTCTTTGATCGCAATTCCCATTGGAATAGTCGCAGGCTTAAGTAAAACGGTTTATGCCGCTTTAAATCCATTGGTGCAAATATTTAAACCGGTTTCTCCACTCGCATGGTTGCCAATTGTAACCATGATCGTGAGTGCGACCTACGTTACATCCGATGATGCATGGTTTGATAAATCATTTTTAAACTCTGCAATTACGGTTCTACTTTGCTGCTTGTGGCCAACCATTATCAGTACTGCAGTTGGCGTTACCAATGTGAGTAAAGATTTGCAAAATGTCAGCCATGTATTGCGCTTAAGCTGGTGGACGCATGTAAGAAAAATTGTTTTACCTTCAGCCATTCCAATGATTTTTACAGGTTTACGTTTGTCATTGGGTATTGCGTGGATGGTATTAATTGCGGCAGAAATGCTGTCGCAGAACCCTGGTTTAGGAAAGTTTGTTTGGGATGAATTCCAGAACGGCAGTTCTAATTCACTGGGTAGAATCATGGTAGCGGTTGTTGTGATAGGCCTGATAGGCTTTTTACTGGATCGAATCATGCTGTTTCTACAGAAAAAAGTGTCTTGGGATAAGTCGGTTGCATTACGTTAATAGAAGACGCCATGCGTGCATTAGTACGCTGATAAAAGTCTGATAGGAGGTTTGATCATGGAAAAAATTCATCTTGAATTAACAGGCGTAAATATGGATTTTCCTACGCCTAATGGTTCGTTTAGAGCGTTAGAAAACGTCAATCTTAAGATCCAAAAAGGTGAGTTCGTCTCAATCATTGGTCATTCGGGTTGTGGTAAATCGACCGTTTTAAATGTCATCGCTGGGCTTTATCAAGCAACCGCTGGTGGCGTGATTTTAAACGGTAAAGAAGTGACTGTTCCAGGGCCTGAGCGTGCGATGGTTTTTCAGAATCATTCATTATTACCCTGGTTAACAGCCTACGAAAATGTTGAGCTTGCCGTTAAAACTATTTTTAAAGGCAAAAAAAGCAAATCAGAAATGCGCGAATGGATTGAACACAATATGCAACTGGTGCATATGGAACATGCTCTGGATAAGCGTCCCGATGAAATATCAGGCGGCATGAAGCAGCGCGTCGGTATCGCAAGAGCTTTAGCAATGGAACCTGAAGTTCTATTGCTGGATGAACCTTTTGGTGCCTTAGACGCCTTAACACGCGCGCACTTACAAGATTCAGTGATGGAAATACAGGCCGATCTTGGTAACACCATGATGATGGTTACTCATGATGTTGATGAGGCAGTACTTTTGTCTGATCGTATAGTGATGATGACAAATGGACCTGCAGCAACCGTTGGCGAAATACTCGAGGTTAATTTACCGCAGCCACGTGACAGAATTAAGGTGTCTGAGAGTACGCAGTACAACCATTGTCGTCATGAAGTATTGCGTTTCTTGTATGAGAGGCATGGAAAAAAAGCAGAAGAATTAACAGAAGATGAAACTATTGACGAGACTGTTGTCGATAGTTCAGAAAAATCGCCCGTTGTTGATTTCAAAGAAAGTCAGCAACCAAAGAATAAAGTAGCTTAGCAACCAACTAGCTACAAAATAATAATTACAATAAAGTGGACCGTCAGACTCTAGCGGGATCTGACTTGATGATCAGGAACGGAAGGTATTTATATTGGTTTGGTTTCTCCTCCTATGTAGCTTTTACCAAAATACCTTTTGTTCCTGATTTCTTTTTTGTAAAAAATGTAGAGCAAGCCCTTCTTGAAAGATAACGAAACATAAAAAACACTAAAAAAACGCGTCAAAGTAGGGGGGTGGCTTTTATTTAAACCGTAACTGAAGCGAAGGGGATTAATGCAATGCATGCTCAACTCTTGGAAATAAACACTAAACGCAAAGATCGTTTAGGGGCGCAGTTAAAATTTAAATTGCTGGCAATCGCTATGGATTGCGCAAAGTTCTGGGAATACCCGGAAGAAATCGACCAATATCTGATTCAGGCTGTGAGTAGAATTCCTCAATCAAAATTATTTTACGTGATTGATTTTCAAGGCTTACAGATAAGCTCTAATATTTTCCCAGACGGATCAACAAAACGACATGCTCGCGGTCAGGATTTATCGAAGCGACCCTATACGCATAATATCCACAGTGAAAAAGGCTTTGCATTATCGCCAGTGTATTTAAGTAGTGTTGATCATAAGCCCAGCATCACTGCGACCCACCCTGTGTTTCATGAAAACGGAAATTTATTAGGTTTTGTGGTCGCTGATTTTGACATTGATGACTTCCCTGATAATGACCTTAAAGTGAATCAAGAACAGTCCTGGCGGCAAATAAAAGGTGATCCTGCTATTCGCAAGAACCTGTTTCAGCAAGAGCGTGTTATCAGTGCAATGGACCAGAACCTGGATCAGGTGCATAAAATCATTACCAACTTAGTCTGCAATCGCGGGATTTTTCACGCGAAGCTGCATTATGGTAGTTCACGAGCAACATTGTGGGCTTATGAGCGGCCTTACGAATATCAGTTACACGTTCTGGATGAGATTATTAATCCCGATGTGTGTCTTGCTTATCCGTCGCATCCATATCCTACGGAATCTACCGTACCTGAGCACCAGGTAAAAATGGTATTGGATAGGCTAAAGGATCTTAGAAATGCCGATGAAACGGTCTATTTACGCTCAGGATCCATAAATGTGATCAATGGCATGGTAGGGCTCACGTTTTCTTGTGATGGCTCTCACTACATGACTGTTAAAGAGTTTCTAAGCAAAGCGGATAGTTTTTGGTTCGGCTAGCCTAAATTAATCTATTTCACCCTTTTGCCGTTTTTTAAATTGGCACCCCCCTACTTATAGGCAGTTTTTTGGTAACCCTTAAAACTGCTTTTTTATGCGTGCTTTCGGCTGGTTTTCTGTTTTTCCTCTATTGCTTCTCTGTCATCTCTTCATTTGATGGTGAATCAGTTTATCGCCGTATCTTCGGGGTAAAGTTAGCAGATGATCTTGATGATCTTGATGATTTTAGTGATGTTGAGTTGAGATAAACAAAACATCCACCGCAAAATAAAGAAAAAAGTTGTTCAATCTAACAAGTGGAGGGATCGTTTTTTTAGGAAAATGGTGACTGTTTCACATTAATTTAAAATTTTTTAAAAAAAAATATCAGCACTAAGATATTGATTATCCGATAAATCTATTTTTAATCTTTCTATACAAGATAATTTTCTTATTTTATTTGGAACTAATCAGAAATGTTACCGTCAAATGTTTATATGGAGGGACTTTCCTTACCTTCATATTGGTTTCAGAGAGGCCATGGTTGATACACTTCAGCTGCGCATATCTTCTCCCCATGGCTAATCTGGGACCGTTTTTTTTACAATATTTTTATTTATAATAATTTCTTGTATAAAAATAACCCTCATAAAAAAAGAGAGCCTAGGCTCTCTTTTTTTTTGTCTAATTAAAGACTGTTTTACTATTAAGTACGTTCTTATTTACCAGTGAATTCTGGGTAAGCTTCCATACCACACTCACCAATATCAACACCTTCGTACTCTTCTTCTTCAGATACTCGAATACCCATAATCATCTTGATAACCATCCAGACGATGAATGAAGTAACAAATACCCAGACAAAGATAGTGATAGCACCCATGATCTGACCAAAGAAGCTAGCGCCATCATTCGTTAGAGGTACAGCAAGTAGTCCCCAAAGACCAACAACACCGTGAACAGAAATCGCACCAACTGGATCATCTATCTTCATTTTATCAAGCGTGATGATTGAGAATACAACGATAAGACCACCGATACCGCCGATGATAGTAGCCATTAAAGGTGTAGGAGTAGAAGGCTCAGCAGTGATTGCTACAAGACCTGCTAATGCGCCGTTAAGTGCCATTGTTAAGTCAGCTTTACCGAACATTAAGCGTGCAACGATAAGTGCAACAATAACGCCACCAGCAGCAGCTGCATTTGTATTTAGGAATACCATTGCAACAGAGTTAGCATTTGCAACATCACCTAGCTTAAGTACAGAACCACCGTTAAATCCGAACCAACCCATCCAAAGAATGAATGTACCTAGTGTTGCTAAAGGTAAGTTAGAACCAGGGATTGGCGTGATCTTTCCGTCTTTACCGTATTTGCCTTTTCTTGCGCCGAGTAGAATAACACCCGATAACGCAGCAGCAGCACCAGCCATGTGAACGATACCAGAACCAGCGAAGTCAGAGAATCCGAAGTCATCGCCTAGGCTATACATACCGAATACTGATTTTCCGCCCCAAGTCCAAGAACCTTCCATTGGGTAGATGAAAGCAGTCATTACTACAGCGAATAGTAGGAAAGACCATAACTTCATACGCTCAGCAACTGCACCAGAAACGATAGACATTGCAGTTGCAACGAAAACTACCTGGAAGAAGAAGTCAGATGCGTTTGAGTAAACAGATCCGCCATCAAATTTAGCTTCTGCAGATTCAGCTAATACCGCAGCCGTTAAACCTTCAGCTGTTTTAGCGCCATCTAAAGCAATATCTTTAAGGAACATACCGCCGTCATACATAATCTCGTAACCAACTACTAAGTATGCAGTACAAGCGATAGCAAAAAGTGCGACGTTCTTGGTTAAAATTTCGGTTGTACTTTTCGATCGTACCAAACCTGCTTCTAGCATGGCAAAACCCGCTGCCATCCACATTACTAATGCGCCACATACCAAGAAGTAAAAGGTATCTAACGCATACTGTAATTCAAATATATTATTTTCCATTGTGAAATACTCCTGTTTCGTATTCTAAATAATTTAATTAAAAGGACTCTTTATTAAGAGGCTTTTGTTTAAAGTGCTTCGGGTCCAGTTTCACCCGTGCGAATACGAATGGTTTGTTCTATATCAGTGACGAAAATTTTGCCGTCTCCGATCTTTCCCGTATTTGCTGCTTTAGTGACTGATTCAATGACTTGATCAACGATGTCATCAGAAACAGCGGCTTCTATTTTTACCTTAGGTAGAAAATCAACAACGTATTCAGCACCACGATAAAGTTCTGTGTGGCCTTTCTGTCTGCCGAATCCTTTTACTTCTGTAACAGTGATTCCGGATATGCCAATTTCTGATAATGCTTCACGTACATCATCTAACTTGAAGGGTTTAACTATTGCAGTGATCAATTTCATTGCGTTCTTTCTCCATATTGATATTAAAAAGCAGTGTGCTTATGCGTACTTCGCAAAATACGTGCCAACTTTAAAAAAGGCGCTATGGGTGTTATTCAGTGGGGCTTAGGGCAAGTAGAAGGAGGAAATTCGAGATAAAAGCACCAATAAGGTGCATTAGTATGATAAAAAGCACCATAATAGTTTCAGGGAGATAAATAACTGCGAGTTTTGTTTATTTAAGCCCTTTTAGAAGTTGGCTCAAAGATTGCATTGTTAATTTAAATTCAAGATTTTTGTTAATTACATTAATAACTCTCAGATACATTACCTTTTAGTTTCAGGATAAAAAGTTGGCTAAAGATATACAGACTCAATTCTCACCAAATGAAATTAGCGACACTATTAGTATTGCGATAATCGTATTAGATGAGTCATTGCGGGTTCGCCAAATGAATGCTGCTGCTGAAAATTTATTTGGTCAGTCTAGAGAGCGTATTATCGATAAATCATTTTCCGTGATATTGCATGAAGACATCATGCGGGATCACCTTGATTTTGTGATTGAAAATGAAGAGCCACAAGCGGTTCGTGGTCGCTATTTAAAAGGTCAGCAAAAGAAAGATATTATTGTTGATTGTGTTGCTACCCCGTTTATCAAAAATTCCAAGTTAAAAGGAATTGTACTCGAGCTGTATCGAACCGATTTTCAATTAAGAATCGCGCGTGAAGAGCAGTTATTAAGTCAGCAAGAAGCTACTCAAAGTTTAGTCAGGGGAATGGCACACGAAATTAAAAATCCTTTAGGGGGATTGCGTGGTGCTGCACAGCTACTCGATTCTGAGTTAGACAGTGAAGAGTTAAAAGAATACACCCGAATTATCATTTCTGAAGCAGACCGTTTGCAGAAATTAGTAGATCGACTATTGGGCTCAAGACAGCCAACCAAAAATCAATGGATCAACATTCACGAAGTTTTGGAGCGGGTTCGCCGATTAGTTAAAGCGGATATACCTAAGGGTGTAAATTTACAATTTGATTACGACCCGAGTATTCCCGAGTTACAAGCAGATTTGGATAATTTGATTCAAATTGTTTTTAACATTGTAGGTAATGCCTTAAAAGCGGTCGGTGATTCAGGCAACATTTTATTTAGAACACGAATTCTCAGAAATTACGTCATCAATAACAAACAGTATCGGTTAGCCCTAAAACTGGAAGTCATTGATGATGGTGGTGGCGTTCCGGAAAATATCCGTAACAAGCTATTCTTTCCCATGATCAGCGGTTCAGCCAATGGCACTGGGCTTGGTTTATCCATCGCCCAATCATTAGCGAATCGACATCATGGGGTGATTGAGTTTACATCGGAACCCGGCGAAACCTGTTTTACGCTGTTATTACCAATAGATAATTCAAAAGCAGATTAATCCACAGTAGCAATACGTAGTTACATTGAAATAAAACTGAAATTTTTAAAAGAGGCGAGACAAAGTGCCAACAAGAAAACCAGAAAAATTATGGATAGTAGATGACGACCAGTCCATTCGTTGGGTTTTACAAAAGGCGTTAGAAAAAGCGGGTATGGACGTTCGTGCTTACGAATTTGCCAGTGATTTAATCCGCGACTTAAACGATGCTGATGTGGAAAATCCTGAAGCCGTTATTTCAGATATACGCATGCCTGGCATGAGCGGTTTTGAGTTGATTAAAGAAATTCACAGCCTTTATCCAGATTTGCCTGTGATTATAATGACGGCGCATTCGGATATGGATAGTGCAATGTCCGCATACGAAAGTGGTGCTTTTGAATACTTGCCAAAGCCTTTTGATATCAACGAGGCCACTGAACTCGCCAGACGTGCTTGCTCGATCAACAAAGTTAAAAGTGGGCAAGTTGCAGAAAATGCACCGTTAGATTCACCACAGGAAATTATTGGTCAGTCAGTAGCAATGCAGGAATTGTTCCGCTCGATAGGGCGACTCAGTAAAACCAGTATTTCAGTTTTGATCACGGGTGAGTCTGGAACCGGTAAAGAATTGGTGGCTAAAGCCTTGCATACCCACAGCCCCAGAGCGAATAGAACGTTTATCGCGATAAACACGGCTGCAATTCCTAAAGAGTTACTTGAATCAGAATTATTTGGGCATGAAAAAGGCTCATTCACCGGCGCACAAACACAGCGAATTGGGCGATTTGAACAGGCCGATGGCGGCACGTTATTTCTCGATGAAATAGGGGATATGCCAGCAGAATTACAAACACGTTTACTTCGTGTTTTAGCGGATGGCGAATTTTATCGAGTCGGTGGCACTAAAGCGATTAAAGTTGATGTGCGTGTAGTGGCGGCAACCCATCAAAACTTAGAAGAGCACGTAAAAAATGGCACATTTCGTGAGGATTTATTCCATCGTCTAAACGTTATTCGATTGCAGATACCAGCATTAAGAGAGCGAGATGAAGATATCATCGTTCTATTGAATCACTTCCTGGCACAAGCCGCGATTGAACTGAACGCAGAGCAAAAGCGATTGAGCAATGAAGTCAGTGATTACCTGCAAACCTTAGAATGGCCGGGTAATGTTCGTCAGCTAGAAAATGTCAGTCGCTGGTTAACCGTAATGGCAACGGGCAGTGAAATTACCATGGAGGATTTACCGCAAGAATTAAAGCAAAGCGATGAGCAAAAGGCGAGCAACTGGGAAGCGTTGTTATTTCAAAATTTATTGCAAAGACTCAATCGTGGCGACACTCGAATTCTTGATGATGTTACCCCTAAATTTGAAACCATCGCATTGAATGCGGCATTACAAAAAACCGGTGGTAGAAAAAAAGATGCGGCTGAATTACTGGGTTGGGGTAGAAATACATTAACCAGAAAGTTAAAAGAACTGGATGCTTCTTAATTCTGTGAAAAATGATAAATTTTGATATTATGCAGCGCTTATTTTTAACATCTTTAATGAGTCATTTAGTTAAAAAAGCCACCCCCCCACTTATAGCGCTATTTTTTGCACAAGTTCTATTTAGTACGTTATTGGGTTATTCAGGACATATAGGAAGCGTAGAAGCCATGGAAAAATTACCAGCAGAAATCGTAAAAACCGCAGAAGAAACTGAATTCACAGTCATCTGGATGCACGGCTTAGGCGCAGACGGAAATGATTTTGTGCCAGTGATTCCTGAATTACGTTTACCGGCTTCGCTAAAAGTTAAATTTATTTTCCCACACGCGCCATCACGACCAGTAACATTAAATAATGGCATGTCGATGCCAGCGTGGTATGACTTGCTGTCATTAGACAGAAGTAAAAATGCCAATGAAGATGATATCTTAACCACGGTCACATGGATCAATAAAATGATTGATGATGAAATTGAAAGTGGCACACCTTCAGAAAAAATTCTGCTAGCTGGCTTCTCGCAAGGTGGCGTAATAGCACTTCACACTGGTTTGCGTTATCCGAAGAAACTGGGTGGAATCATGGCACTTTCTACTTACATTCCGTTTGCCGACAACTTGCTGGGTGAAGTCCCAGACGTGCAAAAGGGCATGGCTATTTTTGCTGCTCACGGTCAACAAGATCCGGTGATTCCATTCGCTAGCTGGCAAGATTATGTGCCGCAATTAGAAGCCAAAGGTTTTGATGTTGAAGCACACTCCTATCAAATGGAGCATTCCGTGAATATGGAAGAAATTAACGATATTTCTGCCTGGTTACAAAAAACACTCAAATAAACGAAGTGGTTGTTTTTCTAACTGGTAACAAAATAAGGAATAAAAAGTGCCCCAAAGGTGGGGGGTGGCTTTTTCATCGAATAGAACCTTGATTTACTGTTATTAGACAAGTGATCAAGTGTTGATATCCGGCGAAATACTAAATTTGTCATCTACATACTTGATGATGAATTGTGTTGATTGATCATCTTTGAGTATTTCTCTCGCCACTAACGGTTCCAGTTTCACTCTGATATGTTGTGCGAGATTGCGTGCTCCGTACTCTTCATCGTAATAAGTGTATAGCTGCTGTCTCGCGGTTTCATCTAATTCAAGAGTGGCGTTTTTGGCTTTTAGTCGTAGATTTAGTTTTTCAAGTTCCACATCCAGTATCTTATCTAGAAACTCATCGCTTAAATAATCATACGATAAAATTCGATCGATTCTGTTTAAAAACTCAGGATCAAATTTTTTCTGTAAGGCTTGCTTAAGATGGCTTTTTTCATCGATGGTATTGCCCCCAAGCCACTTTTTTATCCCTTTGTTTTGTGCGGCGCGATGTGCATTTAATTCTTTAACGCCAATATTGCTGGTCATGAATATTAGGCAGTTACTAAAATCAATCTCATGCGTACCGGATGACAACACGAGATGACCGGTATCCAGCACATTCAATAGCGCGCGGATTACTTCTGTACTGGCTTTTTCAAGCTCATCGAATAACACAATGCCGGGTTTGCTAAAGCTACCTTTAATAGCATCGCTATCAAATAAAGAATGCCCTTCTTTACTGCCAACATAACCCGGAGGAGCGCCCGTTAAAGAGGCGGCATAATGTTCTTGAGCGAGCGTATTCATATCTATTCGGCAAAAGTTGTCGGTACTGCCCAAGATACTTTTTGCAATGATTTTGACGGTTTCGGTTTTGCCGACACCTGTGGGGCCAAGAAATAGGTTAACCGCCAATGGACGATGTTTTATGCCGAAGTCTGCTTTCACCAGATATAACATTTCCTCTACTGAGGACAAAACATCATCTTGACCGATGATGTTTGTCCGTAGAGCATTCATAACGTCTTCAGGTTTGAAATGAAAGCGTGATTGTCGGGCTACAGTATTATCCGTAGTAGGCTTTTCATATCTAGCCTTATCGATACTGGTCTGATTTGCTGACAATCTTTCGTTTATGAATGGCATGATCGACTCGGTTTTTTTGCTCGAATATCTTTGTTCGAATGTCTTAATAACGTAAGCGTTATTCGCCGGCTGTTTTTTCTTTGCCATCAACGGGCAAATCACCGACAGGGCATTCTGCAACACCGATAGTTTTACGAGTCAGTGCTTCCACATCTTCTCGGGTTTTTTCGGCATCCAAAACCCAGCTTCGGTAAAAATCAAATGGGCAATCAGCAACGCCTTTGTCGCCGTCGCCAGAGTTGTAAACACCGGTATAACCACGATGCAATAATTTAAAGAGGTGGTTTTGAGATTGATCGTTTGCACGAGCATCGCGAATCTGGCTAACAGATAACTGAGCGTATTGAACACCCATATCTTCTTCGCCACATTCACCTAATGTTCTTCCATCAAAGCCAATAAGTGCTGAGTGTCCAAAGTAAGAATAAACACCATCAAAACCAGTCGCGTTAGCAACGGCAACGTAACTATTATTTGCCCACGCCATAGACTTCGCCATCATCACTTGCTGTTCTTTAGCAGGGTACATATAGCCCTGACATCGAATGATTAATTCTGCGCCTTTCATGGCACAGTCACGCCAAATCTCTGGATAGTTGCCATCATCACAGATAATTAAGCTTATTTTCATGCCCTTAGGGCCTTCACTGACATACGTGGTATCGCCTGGATACCAACCTTCAATAGGACACCATGGAATACATTTGCGGTATTTCTGAACTATTTCACCTTGATCATTAATCAACACTAAAGTGTTGTATGGCGCTTTATTAGGGTGATCTTCGTGTCTTTCTCCTGTTAGAGAAAATACGCCCCATGTATTTGCTTCTTTACATGCGGCACTGAATATTGCTGTTTCATCGCCCGGAATAGTGGCCGCTGTAGCCATCATTTCGTCTTTGTCGTACATGATGCCCATGGTGCTGTATTCAGGAAATATAACTAAATCCATTCCTGGAAGGCCTTGTTTCATGCCTTTGATCATTTCCGCAATATTGTGTGCATTCTCTAACACTTCTTCACGAGTATGTAATCTTGGCATTTTGTAATTTACTACAGCAACACCCACTGTATCTGCACTGCTGGAAACGTCACCGTGTCTCATGCGTATTCTCCGATATAAATATGATTAAAAAGCGTCGAAAAAGCTGGTTGGAAGTCTGTATAAACGTATATGTATTCCAACCAGCCCTAATCGATTATTGAGTTCTGACTACTGCTTTAATGACTGATCATCCAAGGTCGCATAGAAGGAAACATCTTGTTACCTTCAGCCGTATACATAAGGTTGCTCGCTCGTTTTTTGTGTTCGCAACCGCAACCACTTTTAAGCATTTCGGCATTTTCTGCGCGTGAATCAACCGTTGAATGTTGAGGCTCATGTTGAGCCTTCTCATTCTTTTCCATCGCTTGTTTTTTCTCTTTAGGCATTTCAAAAAGTGCAGGCGACATGATAATCACGCGTGGTGATAACGTTTGACACTCAGGACAACAAGCTGGCTTTGCATGGTCTTCCATACTTGCAAGCTCATAGAACAAACCGTGTTCAGAACATTTATAATCGTAAACTGGCATTGTTATTCTCCTTTAGCTGTTAGTCTTCATCCGGTGCAATAGGCATATCAATACTGCCATCAAGGTATTTTGTTGGGCCATCTGCACTTGGATTAATGTCGAAATCAAAGATGTCGGTAGGCAACCACAGAGTGGCACAGGAGTTGGGCACATCGACCACACCACTGATATGGCCCTGCACTGGTGCAGTTCCCAGAAGTGAGTATGCTTGTGCGCCTGAGTAACCAAACTTTTTCAGGTATTCGATAGCATTCAAACAAGCCTGTCTGTAGGCAACCTGCACATCTAGGTAATGCTGTTCGCCTTCTTCATCGACAGAGATGCCTTCAAAGATTAGGTAATCTTCATATTTTGGAGCAATAGGACTTGGTTTGAAAATAGGGTTTTTAATACCGTAAGCTTCCATACCGTTTTTAACCAGATTTACACGCATGTGAATCCAGCCCGCCATTTCGATTGCACCACAGAATGTGATTTCGCCATCACCCTGACTGAAATGAAGGTCGCCTACTGAAAGTCCGCCGCCTTTTACATAAACCGGGAAGTAAACTTTTGAGCCACGAGATAAATCTTTAATATCACAGTTACCGCCATGTTCACGTGGAGGTACGGTTCTAGCCGCTTCTGCAGCCGCTGCTTTAGCGTCGTCTTTAGACATACGTCCCATGTGTGCTGTATCTACATAAGGAAGTGTAGCGAGTGGCGGTACTCTGTCTGGGTCTGTCGCCACTAATGCTGATTCACGCTTATTCCACTCATCAAGTAGTTCCTGTGATGGCAGACAACCAATTAAGCCAGGGTGTATAAGACCTGCAAATTCTACGCCTGGGATATGACGTGAGCTGGTGAACATACCTTTAAAATCCCAGATAGATTTTTGTGCGTCTGGGTAATGCTCTGTTAAGAAGCCACCGCCATTTTGTTTAGAGAAGAAACCGTTAAAGCCCCATTGGCTATCATCAAAAGTACCGATATCAAGTATATCTACAACTAGCAAATCACCAGGTTCTGCACCTTCAACACCGACAGGACCAGATAGGAAATGTACTTGCGTTAAATCGACGTCTCTAACATCGGCAGCATCATCGTCATTTTTTATTTGTCCGCCAGTCCAGTCGATACATTCGATAATGAAATCATCGCCTGGTTTCACCGTTTCGACCATCGGAATATCTGGATGCCAACGATTATGAAGTTTGTCATTATCGTAAGCAGACTCGTTTAGGTTTACTTTAATAATTGTGTCTGTCATTTTAAACTCCTACTGTAATTACAGTGTTTGAAAATTTGTGGTTGTTGATAACGTTTAAATCTATCCAAATGGCTCTATACGGATAAATATTTCTTGATTTGCTCGGTGTTTACTTCATCTCTAAGATCCTCGTGTATAAAATTACCCTTATCGATAACGATGATGCGATCTGCGATTGCCATAGTGAAACTAAGCACCTGTTCTGAAACGATAATTGTGATATCACGCATCTTTTTAATTTCATTAAGAACGTTTGCGATATCTTTAATAATGGAAGGTTGAATACCTTCGGTTGGCTCATCTAGTAATAAGACTTTAGGGTTTGTGACAAGTGCTCTCGCAATAGCTAATTGTTGCTGCTGTCCACCAGAAAGGTTTCCACCTTTACGTTTTCGCATATCTTGTAATACAGGGAATAGGGCATAGATATCATCTGGGATTCTCTTTAATTTCGAGACTTCCATTCCTGTTTCTATATTTTCTTGAACGGTCAGTGAAGGAAAAATCATTCTGCCTTGAGGGACGTAGGCAATACCGTTTTCGACTCTTTTGTAACTGTCTGTATTCGTAACATTTATACCATCGATACTAATTTGACCGTCGGTGGAATCAAGAATGCCAATCAAGGATTTAAACAGCGTGGTTTTACCCATTCCATTGCGGCCCATAATTGCTAATGTTTCATTTTTTGGGACAGTAAAATCCAGGCCATGTATGACCTCACTTTGACCGTAGCTAACTTTTAAGTTTGAGACGTCTAGCATCTGAATACCTTCGTTATTTGGTTAATAGTTGTTTGATTAATAGTTATTTAGGTCTTAGTGACCAAGATATACTTCAATAACTTTTGGATCGTTTTGTACTTCTTCCATATTTCCGGCCGCTAGTATTTTGCCTTGGTGTAAAACGGTTACCTTATGCGCTATACGCTCAACAAACTCCATGTCGTGTTCTATAACGAGAACAGAACGACCTTTACTAATTTTGTTCAAAAGTTCTGCGGTTTGTTCTCTCTCTTTTACACTCATGCCGGCTACAGGCTCATCGAGCATTAATAATTGAGGGTCCTGAATAAGTAACATGCCGATTTCAAGCCATTGCTTTTGGCCATGACTTAATAATCCAGCTTCAGTATCTAAGTCATCTTGCAGCATGATTTCACTGGCTGTTTGATTGATCTTTTCAAGAACTTCGGAGGATCGTTTAAACATCAATGAGCCAGCAACAGTTCGACCATAAGGGTAAGAAATTTCGAGGTTTTCCAGGACGGTTAAATTTTCATATATCGATGGTGTTTGAAATTTACGTCCAACCCCCGCCCTTACAATTTCATGTTCAGACATTTTAGTAAGCTCCTCATTTAGGAACTTAATACTGCCCGAGGTTGATTTGGTTTTACCGCAAATCAAATCTAGAACGGTAGTCTTACCTGCCCCATTGGGTCCAATGACTACGTGGAGCTCATTTTGATCAAGATAAAAATTCAAGCTATCTACCGCTTTGAAACCATCAAATGAAACGGTGAGATCTTCTATTGCTAAAGTAAAATCAGTATTTGAATTCATTTATTACTCCAGAAAGTAATGTATAAAAAGTAATGTCAATCAGGGTGTACATGAGATTTAAGCTGCACTCTCATCAGACTTCTTTTCAACAATTTCGGGTGAGTCTTCTTTTGTTTTTTTAGATTTTGAAAATCTATCGGTAATGTAGTGTCCGTAGTCATCCCAAAGCCCTGCTAAACCATTCGGGAAGAACATAACGACAGAGATGAATAAGCCACCCATCAAAAACAGCCATAATTCAGGAAATGATTCAGAGAAGGCGGTCTTACCGAAGTTAATTAATAAGGTTCCGTAGACTGCACCTATGAGTGACATTCTGCCACCAACTGCGGCAAAGATGACCATCTCAATCGAAGGAACGATGCCAACAAAAGAAGGGGACATGAAGCCCACCTGCAGTGTGAACATCGCGCCGCCGATCGATGAAATTAAGGCAGAAAAACAGAAAATGAATATTTTAAAATTGGAAACGTCGTAGCCAGAGAAACGCACACGATCTTCCTTATCTCTAATGGCTAACAGCAAGCTACCAAACTTACTCGTTAGAATAAGTCTTGAGAGTAAAATAACTCCTAACAGCAACGCTACATTGATGAAGTAGAAGATGTACTTTGCACTATCAGTCGTGATGTCCCAGCCGTTTAAGGTACGTAAATCTGTAATACCATTAATACCGCCTGTATATCCTTGCTGACCCACAATTAATATTGTCAAAATTACTGCTATAACTTGCGTAATTATCGCAAAATAAACCCCACCAACACGGCGTTTAAACATTGCTGCACCGATAATGTAAGCAAAAGCGGCAGGTAATATCAGGATGGCTAAAATGGTTAATGTAAGACTGTTGAAAGGCTCCCAAAACCAAGGTAGTGAAGTTAACTGGTTCCAATCCATGAAATCAGGAATACCAGGGGTAGATTGGATTTTAGTGTTCTCTACAGATGAAGCTTCAAGCTTCAAAAACATGGCCATGCCATAGCCACCTAAGCCAAAGAAAACACCTTGTCCTAAGCTTAATATTCCACCGTAACCCCAAAGAAGAACAAGGCTGACTGCAGGGAATGCATAAGTAAGGTATTTGCCCACTAAATTAAGACGAAAAATATCTAAAAATAAAGGGAAGATAACAAGTATCAAGGTCGCTAAGATCAGAAACCCTGTGAGACCTTTTTTGCCTCCCATCATTTTTTCATATACAAAGTTCATACTATCTCCAGAATAAATATAAGTTTTTCTATGGTTTATAGTTAATAGTTTTAACGACGAACCTTGCTCGCGAATAAACCTTCAGGCTTAAACATTAAGATCAAGACAAGTGCAAATAAGGTGTATACCTTTGCCATTGATCCACTGATAAAGAATTCTAATATTGATTGTGCTTGAGCGATGCTAAAGGCCGATACGATTGTGCCGATCAAGCTTGCTGCACCACCAAATACAACTACCATAAATGTATCAACGATATACAAAGTGCCGGTTGTTGGGCCTGTTGAAGCTATGGTTGTAAAAGCTGCTCCTGCGATGCCTGCTATTCCACAACCTAACGCAAAGGTATATCTATCTACTTTTTTAGTATTTATACCGACAGCACCACTCATTACTCGATTTTGAGTAGTTGCTCTTACACGTAATCCCCAGCTTGATTTGTACAGTAAGTAGAAAACACCTAAAGTTACAACGGCAGTTAAAGCTAGAACAAACATGCCATTTAAAGGAATATCAATAGTCTCTGTTGGCTGGTAAGAACCTAATAACCAGTCAGGTAAAGTTGGGCTTACTTCTCTTGCTCCGAAAAGAGTTCGGAATGATTGCTGCATAATTAAGCTTAAACCCCAGGTTGCAAGGAGAGTATCTAGAGGTCTTTTGTATAGATGCCGTATCAAGACAAATTCAGCTAAGTAGCCTAAAATTCCTGCAACAAAGAAGGCGACCACGATTGCAAAAATAAAGTAATAAGGCATGAAACTAGGAAAATAAGTTTCTGTAAGTGAAGACATAAAATAGGTCGTATATGCGCCAACAGCCATGAATTCACCATGAGCCATGTTAATAACGCCCATTTGACCAAATATAATTGCCAGGCCAAGTGCCATTAATAGAAGTACGCTGAATAAACTAATACCAGCAAATCCTTGCATTGCGAATATAGAAACCAACTCGCTAGATGTGTAATCGCCCATTTGATAATCTCCGTATTAAATAGAACTTTTTTGTGTTGCAAATAATGCTTACTTGTAAATGGTCTATCGACTTTCTAAGAAGTGAGTAATGCGGGTTTATACCCACATTACTCTGTTTCAACTTAAAGCTTATTGATAACCAGCTGGGAATGGATCTGGTTCAATTAACTCAGATGTGTAAACAACTGTTGCTTGACCGTCTTTCTTCCATTGGCCAACACGAGCTTTACTCCATAAGTGATGGTTCTTATGTAACTTCACATAACCTTCTGGTGCAGTCGTTAATTCAATATCGCCTTTTTCAGATTCTGCTACGACTTTATCAACATCAAATGATCCCGCTCTTTCAACCGCAGCTTTCCATAACCAAGGACCTAAGTAAGCAGCTTGAGTTACATCACCTATTACACTATCGTCACCCCACATTTCCTTAAACGCAGCAACAAATTTCTTGTTGTTTTCGTTATCCTGACTTTGGAAATACTTCATGATTGAGTAGAAACCTTCAAGGTTTTCACCACCGATACCCAATACTTCATCTTCTGTAACTGAGATTGTTAACAGTGTTTGTTTCTTAGAGGTGATACCTGCAGCTTTTAGCTGTTTGAACCATGCAACGTTACTTCCGCCAACGACAGCAGCGTAGATAACGTCAGGCTTTTTCAAACGGATTTTGTTGATTACAGAACCGAATTGAGTATCGCCAAGAGGCTTGTATTCTTCACCAACAACCTTTCCACCTAATACTTTTTCAATGTGCTTACGCGCTATTTTCATTGAGGTTCTTGGCCAGATATAGTCAGAACCGATCAGGTAGAACGTTTTTGCTTTCTTTTCTTTTGCTACCCAGTTAAGTCCATCGAGGATTTGTTGAGTTGCTTCCTGACCTGTGTAGATAACGTTTTTAGACTGTTCCAGACCTTCGTAGAAAGTTGGGTAGTAGAGAAGTCCATTTTCTTTTTCAAATACAGGTAAAACAGCCTTACGAGAAGCCGAAGTCCAGGCGCCAAATACTGCAGCTACTTTATCTTGAACTAATAATTTACGACTTTTTTCAGCAAATGTAGGCCAGTCACTAGCTCCATCTTCCTGAATCACTTCTATTTTGCGGCCTAAAATACCGCCCATATCGTTTATTTGTTTGATCGCAAGTTTTTCAGCTTCCTGAGCACCTGTTTCACTGATAGCCATTGTTCCAGTAAGTGAATGCAGTATTCCTACTGTTACTGTGTCATCCGTTACAGCTAAACCAGTAGTGCTTATTTCTGACGTTGGTGGTGTTGCCGCAATACAAGATGTAGATAAGAAAATAGCGGCAGGTAATGCCATAAATCCTTTTAATATATGTCGGCGCAATTCATTGTGCCTTTTGGAGAAACCTGAATACTTCATGTTTTTACCTCTTTAATAAAATGGAAGTTGCTTGACTGTCATTGTCCAGCGAAAGTATCCGTATCTAGAGGGTTTCTGTGAATTCGCCATTCGCACCAGTGAGGTACGTCATTTGACGCATATCCTTTGGCATGAAACTTGTATACCGATAGTAGAGGCTGTCTTTATATGATCCGAACTGGATTAAATAGGGATGTTAATCCTGATTAAATAGTTTGGTTTGAGTGACATTGGTATGAATGAACAGCATGTTTCAAAATTCAGAAGAAAATACAATCGTTTGGCTGCCAACCAGACGATGGAAGATTATGCGTTACGTTTTACCGCAAAAAGCGGACGTTTATGGTCGGTGTCACGTGTCTCTAACACTGCTTTGGGGGCTATCTCTTTTCTGGCGTTAGAAGCCATTGGTGGTGCGATTACTCTACGTTATGGTTTTGACAATACCGTGATCGCGGTGATGGTCGTTTCACTTATTATATTTCTTACAAGTTTGCCAATTAGCTATTATGCGGCGCGCTATGGTGTAGACATTGATTTACTTACCAGAGGGGCAGGTTTTGGCTATATTGGTTCAACCATAACCTCGCTAATTTATGCCTCTTTTACCTTTATTTTCTTTGCCATAGAAGCCGCAATAATGTCGCTGGCACTGGAAATGCTATTCGATATACCGCTTAGCATTGCTTATCTGCTGAGCTCATTAATGGTCATACCGCTAGCGACTCACGGAATAACCTTTATCAGTCGTTTTCAATTATGGAGTCAGCCACTTTGGTTGGTATTACAAATACTCCCATTTGTTTTTATTCTTTATTATGAATGGTCTGCTGTTGAAGACTGGACAAACTATAAAGGAACCCTGGAACAGCAACAGAATACTACCGGCTTTAATCTGATCTTTTTTGGTGCGGCATCAGGCGTCATATTCTCGTTAATCGCACAAATAGGAGAACAAGTTGATTTTTTACGTTTTTTACCTGAGAAGAATGCATCGAATAGTCGCCGTTGGTGGTTAGCTCTTATCTCTGCTGGACCTGGGTGGATTATAGTCGGAGCGATTAAAATCCTAGCTGGTTCATTTCTGGTGGTGCTTGCTATAAACCATGGAATACCGGAGGAACTTGCTGATAATCCAACTCAAATGTACTTAATTGCGTTTAGTTTTTTAACAGACTCCCCAAACGTGGTTTTAGCACTAACCGGTATCTTCGTTATTATCAGCCAATTAAAAATTAACGTAACAAATGCTTATGCAGGGTCTATTGCCTGGTCAAACTTCTTCTCTCGTTTAACTCACAGTCATCCTGGGCGAGTTGTCTGGCTGGTTTTCAACGTAACAATAGCTTTGCTACTGATGGAGCTGGGTATATATGAAGCGCTAGAGCATATACTCGGCGTTTACGCCAATGTGGCGGTAGCGTGGGTAGGAGCACTAGTCGCAGATTTAGTCATTAACAAACCACTTGGTTATAGCCCGAAGCACATAGAATTCAAGCGTGCACATTTATACGATATTAATCCGGTTGGTTTTGGTGCAATGCTTATTGCTTCAGTTGCTGGTATCGTCTCTTATACTGGGGTATTTGGTGAATTAGCTCATGCTTTGTCACCTTATATTTCTTTGGTAACAGCATTTATAGTGTCTCCGATCATTGCAATCTATACCAAAGGGAAATACTACATAGCGCGTAAATCAAATCTACAAAAAACATCAACAAGAATCTTGACCTGTACTGTTTGTCAAAATGATTTTGAGACAGAGGATATGACCTCATGCCCAGCTTACGGAGGAGCTATTTGTTCTTTATGCTGCTCATTAGACGGGCGCTGTCATGATCAATGTAAGGCTGGTGCTAGATTTAATGATCAACTGAAATTATTTATCAATAGCATTTTGCCGCATAATATTGCCGCTAAAATTGATAATAGATTGCTGCAATTTGTATTCTTGCTTAGTTTGATTTCTTCTTTGATAGCAACGGTTTTCTGGCTTGTTTATCAACAGGTTCCTAATGAGAATATAGAGGCAAACGAATTAATTACATCAGCGATGAAGAATGTATTTGTTCTGCTAATGATCATTGTGGGTGTATTAGTTTGGTTATTTGTATTAGCGACAGAAAGCCGACAATTTGCACTAGAAGAATCGCAACGCCAAACGCATTTGCTGAGCAAAGAGATAAAAGCTCACGGACAGACAGGACAAGCACTGCAAGAGGCAATGAAAACGGCAGATTCAGCCAATCTGGCCAAAAGCAGATACCTTATCGGTATCAGTCATGAATTAAGAAGCCCTTTAAATACAATACTAGGTTACACGCAGTTATTAGAGAAAGATCAACGCTTGCTCGAAGATCAGGAAGCCAAGCTGACATTGATTCATCGTAGTGGCGAGCATCTAAACGATTTGATCGAAGGTATGCTGGATATATCCCGAATTGAAGCAGGTCGAATCGAATTGCGACGCGATCAACTGCCGTTAAAAATGTTAGTAGATGATTTGGCAGAGATGTTTAGCATGCAGGCGGATGCTAAAGATTTGACGTTTGAATATGACGTCACGAATCAGATCCCTGATGTTGTCATTGGGGATGAAAAGCGCTTGAGACAGATACTCATCAACCTGCTTTCGAACGCAATAAAATACACCCAAAGTGGGGGGGTGACTTTTTCGGTTATCTATCGCAATCAAGTGGCTAAATTTATAATTTCAGATACCGGGGTGGGAATTGGAACGGAAGATAAAGAACTTATTTTTCAACCTTTTGAAAGAATCCGCACTCTTGATTCTCCACAAATTCCAGGTGTCGGTTTAGGGCTAACGATTAGCAAATTTTTTGCCGAAATAATGGGGGGCGAAATCACCCTGCAAAGCGAACACGGCAAAGGCAGTAGTTTTCAATTATCCCTGATGTTGCCGAATGTTTCAGAGCCTACTTTACGCACCGAAGTTATCAGGCGCATAGCGTCTTATGAAGGTAGTAAAAAAACCATCATGGTGGTCGATGATGAACCTTCACATCGTGGTCTAATCAGTGAAATTCTATTACCGCTTAATTTTGACGTTTTAGAGGCTTCTGACGCTTATAACTGTTTAGAAGGTTTGGAGGATAAAAACGTCGATTTGTTTCTGCTCGACATCTCTATGCCAGGCATGAATGGGTGGCAATTAGTGAAAGTTCTGCGAAATAGAGGCATAAAAACCCCCATTATTATGGTATCTGCTGATGCTTTTGAAAGCCCTGAAAACAATCCTAAAAATCAGGATGTTGATGCTGATAAGAGGCTGCACAATGATTATTTAACCAAACCTATTAATGATAATTTGCTGCTGGATAAAATCGCCAATGTGTTGGGTTTAAGGTGGACTTATGAAACCGAGAAAGGACTGCTTAAAAACAAAAAAACAGAACCTAAAGATAAACCAGACTTAACAACTCTATTCAGCGGGATTAAAAAAAGTGATTGTCATGAACTTATCTCAATGGCGGAAATAGGGTATATACAAGGTATCGAAAAAATATTAACACGCATGGATAAATTAGAAAGTAATCAAGAACTTGTTAAACGGATTCGCAAATATGTGAAATGTTGTAAGTTTGCAAAAATTATTTCATTGGCTGAAAAAGGCTTAGATTCATGATTGAAAAAGAAACAAAAGGCATCGTATTAGTTGCCGATGATTCCGCGGAAGCGCTGGGTATGATCAATGAAGCATTGATCAATGAAGGTTATACAGTGCTGGTCGCAATGAATGGTGAACAAGCTATTTCAATAGCTAACCGCATGGTGCCCGACATTATTTTAATGGACATTATCATGCCGATAATGGATGGCGTAGAAGCCTGCAAAGAGCTAAAGAAAAATAGTGATTTAACGGATATACCCGTTATTTTTATGACGGGCTTAAGTGACAAAGATTATCTGTTTCAAAGCTTGGATGCGGGTGGGGTTGATTACATTAATAAACCCGTACAGTTCGATGAGTTATTGGCAAGAATCAAAGTACATTTAAGGAATTCAAAGTCGACACGAAGTGCTCACAAAGCATTGAATCAGATTGGTCAACTAGCATTTACCTGTGACGCAAACGCCAAAATAATATGGGCCACAAATACGGCGCAAAAGCTATTGGAAAGTGCCGGTATTAATACTGAAGAAAATTCTGAATTGATGTCTGAGCAAATCCGGTTTTGGCTATCCTCAAATCCAGAGAAGCATGGAAGCCTGTGGCTCAAAGATTTTGATAAACCGATTCAGGTGTGTTTTCTAGGAAGACCAGCACCCGGTGAATACTTACTCAGGCTGACTAATGATGATGAAATCAGTACACGCGAATTATTTTGCGAGCGCTTCTCCGTCACAGAGAGAGAATCAGAAGTATTGTTTTGGCTGGTACGGGGGAAAACCAATCGAGAAATTGGTCAAATATTATCAATGAGTCCAAGAACGGTTAATAAGCATCTAGAACCGATATTTAGAAAATTAGGTGTAGAAAACAGAACCTCGGCGACAGCCGTGTGTTTACGTTTTTTGAGCCATCATTAATATCATCTAACAATATTTGCACCACCAAGGTGCTAAAACTGCGGTTATTGCACCAAAACGATTAAATGTGACGCCGTTCTAACTCACCTAACTACCAAATTAGCTAATATTATTAGATCAACATTGGCATATAAACTGCATTAGGTGTTTAGAGTATTTCGTTCTGTCATGGTGTGTTGAATTTTGCACCATAAAAAGCTGACATTTTCGGCAAACAGTACGTTAACTTTTAAGAGCCATTTAAAATGCGTGAGGATATATGCTATGACTAAATTATTTCTAACAGTAATTACTGTGTTTTTAAGCCTGGGCTTTTCAGTCACAGCATCTGCTCATTCAGGGCACGAAAACGTTTCAGTAATGCATTTGATGTTTCATGCTGTAGTCACAGTAAGTATTTACCTGTCGCTAATGGCAGCTGGATTTTACGTAATTAAACGTTTACCTAAAGCGATAAAGCAACGAGTTAAGAAATAACAAGTGCCTGCAATTCAGCCATTAACAGAACAATCATCAAAGCCCTCAATTAAGCCCCAGACAAAACAGACGGATTCACAGGGCTGGAAGGCGCATTTGACTCTAGGGTTTGAGAAACGCTCTGGTAAATCTGTATTAGCGAGTCGAACGCAATGCGGACCTTTGACGGTACAACGCCCTTTCTATCCGGAAGGTGATGTTTGCCACTTGTACTTATTGCATCCACCGGGTGGTGTTGTTGGTGGGGATGAGCTGCATATCAATGTAGAAGCAGCTAAACAGGCTAATGCATTAATAACCACACCGGGTGCAACCAAGTTTTATCGTAATACAGGAAAATTGGCAAAACAGATTCAAATACTCACTGTTTTGAATGACTCATCACTGGAGTGGTTTCCTCAGGAAAATATATTTTTTGATGGAACCCACACGCAATTAACCACACGGATAGAACTAGAAGAATCAGCGCGTTTCATGGGGTGGGAAATTAATTGCTACGGAAGACCTGCATCAAAAGAATTGTTCAATAGTGGCAAGGTTGACACCAAACTTGAAATCACCAGAAATGGAGAACCGTTGTTACTTGATCGCTTAAAAATTATTAACAATGACGCATTACAAAGCCCTGCCAGTTTGGCCGGGTATCCTTGTTTCGGTACTTTTATTGCGACGCATGTTACGCCTCAATTACTCGAAAAAGCACGTGAGGCAATAACAGGCATCGGTGGCAATCAACAAGTCGGCATTACATTGCTCGATGATATTTTAGTAGCGCGTTGCCTTGGGCAATATGCAGAACAGATTTCGACAATACTTAAATTAATCTGGATGGCTCTTCGACCTGAAGTGATGGGAAGAGATGCCTGCCATCCAAGGATATGGGCTACATAAATGCTTTTCCTATTTATCAATAGTGTTCCTTCAACGTTAAGAAAAAGTGCTCAAAAGTGGGGGGGTGACTTTAATTCTAAAATTAAACACCTGTCCCAGTTACAGATTAAAAAGGTGGATTTAGAATGGATTTAACACCCAGAGAAAAAGACAAACTGCTTATTTTTACTGCGGCTTTACTTGCAGAAAGACGCAAAGATCGTGGCGTAAAACTCAACTACCCAGAAGCGATTGCTTTTATCAGCGCTGCCATTATGGAAGGCGCTCGTGATGGCAGAACGGTTGCTGAATTAATGAGTTTTGGGCAAACGCTTCTTACGCGTGATGATGTCATGGAAGGGATTCCAGAAATGATTCATGACGTGCAGGTAGAAGCGACTTTTCCTGATGGCACCAAGCTGGTGACCGTGCATAACCCAATCGTATAGGACTAGAGGAGCTTTAGAATGATTCCCGGAGAAATGATTGTAGCTGCTGGTGACATTGAATTAAATGTCGGTAGAAATTCGGTAACGGTAGAAGTTGCTAATAGTGGAGATCGTCCTATTCAAGTGGGCTCGCATTATCACTTTTACGAAACAAACCATGCACTGCTCTTTGACCGTGAAAAAACCAGAGGTTTTAGACTGGATATTGCTGCAGGTACAGCAGTTCGTTTTGAGCCTGGGCAAACACGTTCGGTAACGCTTGTTGAATATGCGGGTGACCGCAAGATTTATGGTTTCAATGCCGAAGTTATGGGAGCGCTTTGATGATTAAAAACAGTGGACGACTAAATACAGTTGAGGACTCTAATGAGTAAGATAAGCCGACAAGCCTACGCAGAAATGTACGGACCTACGACGGGTGATCGTTTACGTTTAGGTGATACAGAACTCTGGCTGGAGGTCGAAAAAGATCTCACAACCTATGGTGATGAAGTGAAATTTGGTGGCGGAAAAGTTATCCGCGACGGCATGGGTCAAAGCCAGCGAGTATCAGCAGAAGTTGCCGATACAGTAATAACTAATGCCCTGATAGTAGATCATTGGGGAATAATAAAAGCAGATATAGGTATCAAGAACGGTCGAATCTCAGGAATCGGCAAAGCAGGTAATCCTGATGTACAGCCCAATGTTGATATTATTGTAGGTCCGGGAACAGAAGCGATCGCAGGAGAAGGTTCAATAATCACTGCGGGTGGCATCGATGCACACATCCATTTCATTTGTCCGCAACAAATTGAAGAAGCACTAACGTCTGGCGTTACAACGATGCTGGGTGGAGGAACAGGACCAGCGACCGGAACCAACGCCACTACGTGTACCCCAGGCCCATGGAATATTCACCGCATGTTAGAAGCTGCGGAAGAATTCCCGATGAACTTAGGATTCATGGGTAAAGGGAATGCGAGTTTACCAGAAGCATTGGATGAGCAAGTTGAAGCTGGTGTGATGGGTCTAAAACTGCATGAAGATTGGGGAACAACACCTGCTTCAATCGATACCTGTTTATCTGTTGCAGAACGTCACGATATTCAAGTGGCGATACATACCGATACGCTCAATGAATCTGGATTTGTTGAAGACACGATTGCCGCTTTTAAAGAACGCACCATTCATACGTTTCATACGGAAGGTGCAGGCGGAGGTCACGCCCCTGATATCATCAAAGCATGTGGTGAACTAAATGTTTTACCATCATCAACAAATCCAACGCGTCCTTACACCATAAACACGGTTGATGAACATCTTGATATGCTGATGGTTTGTCATCACCTTGATCCAAGCATCGCTGAAGACGTGGCATTTGCTGAATCACGTATTCGTAGAGAAACAATTGCTGCTGAGGATATATTGCATGACTTGGGTGCGTTTTCGATGATTGCGTCTGATTCGCAAGCGATGGGGCGCGTCGGAGAAGTCATAAGCCGCACATGGCAAACTGCACATAAAATGAAAGTACAACGCGGAAGTCTCGACGGTGATCCCGCACAAAATGACAATAATCGTATTAAGCGCTATATCGCTAAATATACGATTAACCCTGCACTTTCTCATGGAATGTCCCATGAAATAGGTTCGATTGAAGTCGGTAAACTTGCTGATATCGTTTTGTGGAAACCAGCTTTTTTTGCCACTAAACCCAGCATGATTATCAAAGGCGGAATGATTGCATCAGCACCGATGGGTGATCCAAACGCTTCTATACCAACGCCCCAACCTGTGCATTATCGTCCCATGTTTGGTGCTTATGGTGGTGCGCGTTTAGCCACAAGAATGACCTTCCTTTCTAAAGCGAGCATCGATGCAGGTATAACCGACCAGCTCAATTTAAAGAGTTTGATTGGTGAGACCAAAGGCTGCCGTACGGTGAAGAAAACCGACATGATCCACAACAGCTATATGCCAAAAATCGAAGTCGATTCACAAACCTATGAAGTACGTGCCGATGGCAATTTATTAACTTGCGAGCCAGCTGATGTGTTGCCGCTTGCGCAGCGTTACTTCTTGTTTTAATGACTCGTTTGAGTATAAAAAGTAAATGATTAAATTCGAAAAAAAGATAGATAAAACAGACGCTACAGCTGAAACGACCTTAACGCTGGGAAAAGATCAGCGTGAAAAAAGCAGACTGAAAGTCACTCTGGATGATGGTCGCGATGGTGGTTTGTTTTTTGCCAAGGGCACCAGTTTTCAAGATGGAGATTTAATCATCAGCACCGATGGTGAAACCGTAGTAGAAATTAAAGCGGCGGCAGAAACAGTATCTACCGTGCATTGTGATGATCCATTGTTATTAGCAAAGGCGTGCTATCACCTTGGAAATCGACACATTCCGTTGCAGATTGATGCGACCGAATTGCGCTATCAGCATGATCATGTATTAGATGAAATGGTCAGAGGTTTAGGCTTGGAGGTGACCACTGAGCAGGCACCTTTCGAACCAGAATCTGGCGCATACAGTGGCGGCGGGCATCACCATCATGCGGATGATCACGCGCATGATCATAGCCATAAGCATGATCAAAGCCACGATCATGACCATAACCACAGTCATTCTCATGACTGATTCACATCTAAGCCTGCTTAAGCTGTTACAACTCAGCAGTCCAACGCTTCCTGTAGGTGCATTTGCATACTCGCAAGGCCTGGAATCAGCGATTGATTCAGGGATCATTAAAGACAGTAAAGCACTTCGCGTGTGGTTAACAGATTCGCTTGAGTTGAGTCTGAAACATGTCGATCTGCCGATTTTTTTTCGTCTATACCATGCTTGGCAAAATGAAGATTTGAATGTTGTGATGCAGTGGAATCAAATACTGCGTGCGCAAAGAGAAACAAACGAATTGCGCAGTGAGGATCATCACTTGGGACTTGCACTAGCAAGATTGCTAAAAGATCTGGATGTTACCGAAGCCAAAGCACTGCATAAAAGAAATGATCTTTGTTTCATCACATTATTCACCCTGGCGGCGAACAAATGGAACATAGATATCCAACAGGCGGCCAATGGTTTTGTCTGGTCGTGGCTGGATAATCAGATCGCTGCAGCGATTAAACTAGTGCCACTTGGTCAAACAGATGGACAGAAAGTGCTTTCTGATTTGCTGCCTAAGATCCCTAATATCGTTGAGCAGAGCACATTGATTGAAGATGATGATATTGGCGCATCGTTACCGATGATGGCAATTCTTAGTGCGCAGCATGAAACACAGTATTCAAGATTGTTCAGATCTTGAGTTATAAATTTTCTTGAAAGAATGAATAAATAAGGAAGAGTTTAAATGAGCAATGATCAAGTATTACGCGTTGGTGTTGGCGGCCCAGTAGGGTCAGGAAAAACAGCATTACTGCGTCAACTATGCAAAAGAATGCAGGACGATTACGACCTTGCCGTCGTCACTAATGATATTTACACCAAAGAAGATGCAGAGTTTTTACTTCGCCATAATGCGCTTGATGCCGATCGTATCATGGGCGTTGAAACAGGTGGTTGTCCACATACTGCGATTCGTGAGGATGCATCGATCAACTTGTCTGCTGTGGATACTATGTGTGATCGTTTCCCAGATCTTGATTTTGTGATTATCGAAAGCGGTGGAGATAACCTGAGTGCCACATTCAGCCCTGAATTGTCTGATCTAACAATCTATGTGATTGATGTTGCCGCCGGCGATAAGATTCCACGAAAAGGTGGTCCTGGCATAACCAAGTCTGATCTATTAATTATCAATAAAACCGATTTAGCGCCGATGGTGGGTGCTTCTCTGGAAGTCATGGATCAAGATACCAAACGTATGCGTGGCGATAAACCTTATCTTTTTACCAACTTGAAAGATGGTGAAAATGTTGAGGCAGTTATCGACTTTATTGTTGATAAAGGGATGTTAAAGCCTGTTAGTGACTGATGTTCTTTTGATAACTACTTAGATCTGATAATAAAAAAAACGGCCTATAAGTAGGGGGGTGGCTATGGTGTTAGCTATCCCTATATCTCGTTAATTCTTAATGGTATTCCTTGTTTTTAAAGCCCTTGTAATTATTTTTAAAATCCAATAATATGTATTAAATACACAAAATAACACAAAAGCACATAATTACCCAATCATCCAACAATGAGTCTCTCTTGATTGGGTCATATTGGAGGAGATAAACGAGTTTAGTTTGAAATCTGCGAATTTCACTGGCTTACATGCACCTCAACAATGGAAATAGGGAAAAGATATGAAAAACATTCTGCTTAAACTTACTGCTTCGATGGTCTTATTTAGTGCTTCAACCGCTGCCTTATCTGAATCTCTTACGGTGTATAGTGCGCTCGAGGAAGAAGAAATTGCGGTTTATATGAAAGCTGCCAAGAAAGCGATGCCAGATGTAGATATAAACGTACTGCGCTTATCTACCGGTAAACTGGGGGCACGCTTACTCGCTGAAGCTGATAATCCACAAGCTGATGTGATCTGGGGTTGGGCTGTGACAGCCATGATGGATCCACAAGTTTTAAAATTACTCGAACCCGTTAAAGTTGCTGGTGTCGAAAAACTCGCCCCGGAGTTTCGCGATGCTGACAGCAAATGGTTTGCTCAAATGGGGTATATGGGAGCGTTTTGTGTAAATAAAGAACGCCTTGAAAAGAAAGGCTTGAAAATGCCAGAAAGCTGGGCAGATCTGGCTGACCCTAAATTTAAAGGTGAAGTGTTGATGCCTGATCCTAATTCATCAGGTACTGGCTATTTACACGTGAATGCAGTTTTGCAGTCACTAGGCCTGGAAAAAGGTTGGGCGCAACTTGAAGCGGTTGATCCAAACATGGCGCAATATACGTCATCAGGTTCAAAGCCTTGTAAAGCTGCAAGAACAGGTGAATATACCGTCGGTATTTCGTTAGCCTTTACAGCCATGAAATCAATCGAAGACGGCTATCCGCTAGCAATGGTATTTCCTAAAGGCGGCGTTGGTTATGAACTAGAAGCATCAGGGCTTTTAGCGAGCAGCGATAACAAAAAAGATGCAAAACGTTTTCTAGATTGGAGCATGTCAGATAGCGCAATCACTATGTTTGGCCAGTATAAAGCATTAATCACTATGCCAGGTGTTACACAGTCAGAAGCTGCAAAAGCATCTGGTCTTCCTGCAGATTTAAGCACCATCCTTGCACCGGTTAATTTCGTTGAGTCAGCTGGTCGACAGACTGCAATCAAAGCGGAATGGCGAGAAAAGTTCGCACGCTAATCTAAAGAGCCTGCGAATAGATGCTTGTTATAGCTATCTGTTCGTAGGCTACTTCTATTCGTATCATATTAATGATGTTTAGTATGGTATTCATGTAAATCACGTAAGTGACAATATTTCATGGAATGAATCATTCATGTATTTAACTGTGCGTAACGCAACCAAACTTTATGGGTCATTCACCGCTTTAGATGATGTATCTATATCCATTGAACAAGGTGAATTCGTCTGCCTTTTAGGCCCAAGCGGGTGTGGCAAAACCACATTGTTACGACTCATCGCTGGCTTAACTGATATCGATAGTGGTGAAGTGACATTAGAGGGTGAGTCTTTGTCTGGACTTCCTGCACGCAAACGCGGATTTGGCATCGTTTTTCAGTCCTATTCTTTATTTCCTAATATGACGATTGCCGAAAATATCGGTTATGGATTAAAAATCAGGGACACTCCTGTTAATCAAATAAATACACGAGTTACTGAATTATTAGATTTGATAAAATTGCCACAGATTGCAGACAAATTTCCTGGTCAGCTTTCAGGCGGTCAGCAACAACGTGTTGCACTGGCGCGAGCGATTGCCGTTGATCCACGAGTTCTTTTACTCGATGAGCCACTTTCAGCACTGGACGCAAAAGTACGCGGAGATTTGCGCGATGAAATTTTACAATTGCAACGTGCATTAGGAATTCCCACGTTAATGGTGACTCACGATCAAGAGGAAGCACTAGCGCTGGCCGACAAAATCATTTGTATGAATCAAGGTGCAGTAGTGCAGGCTGGAACACCGAAAGAACTGTATCAAAAACCAGCAACACGATTTGTTGCTGATTTCATGGGAACAAGTAACCTCATCAAGACTGAAGTTATTAGAAGTTTTATGCCGGAATTACTCGGTATGCGACCCGAAGGCGATGATGAGCTTTATGATGCCTGTATTCGCCCAGAAGCAATCAAGATTGAACCTAACGTAAATGGCGATGCGCTAGTCAAATCCATCGGTTTTCTAGGTAACTTAAGTAAGATCAAACTAGAAAGTACGCTGGGTGATTTGATTGTAGAAGTACACGGCGCAATAGATCTCGAAGAAAATCAGAATGTATCGCTGCAGATAAATCCCGCTGATTGTAACTGGGTTCTCAATGATGCTGTAGAGACAGCCTCATGAAAGCAGTATCCAGTAGAGGTTTTGATGGAGATAAGCTCTTAACAATAACCTGTGTGGTTATTCCGCTGGTAGCGTTGGCACTATTTTTTCTTTATCCGATGTACATTGTTTTTATTCGTTCGATCACTTTGCCTGACGGTGGATTGGGCTTACAAAACTATATAGAAACACTTTCATCAACAGGTTTCTGGCGTGCCACTCGACACTCGATGTTAATGGGTTTGACGACCATGGTATTTAGTGTTCTTTTTGGGTTTATCATTGCGCTAGGGCTGCATCGTTGTTCATTCAAAGGTAAGTGGTTAATACGCGCGGTCATTATTTTGCCGTTACTCGCACCCTCGCTGGTTCAGGCGCTTGGGTTGATATTTCTGTTGGGTCGTAATGGTGTGATTAATCGCTTTTTTGGTCTAGAGCTAGACATCTATGGGTTCTGGGGCTTAACCATTGCAAATACCTTATATGCCCTCCCTCAGGTCGTTATGATTATTAGCGCATCGTTAGTGTTATTGGATCAGCGTTTATATGAAGCGGCAGAGATTATGGGAGCAAAACCATTACGACAGTTCCGAGATCTAACACTGCCTGCTATTTATTATGCTGTGCTCAACGCTGCTTTTGTCGTATTCATCATAACGATCACAGACTTTGGTAATGCGGCAGTTATTGGTGGCGACTATTCCGTACTTGCGACTGAAATATATACACAAGTCATAGGGTTACGTAATTTCAATATGGGTGCTGTGGTGGGTATTATGCTGCTGTTGCCCACGGTCATCTCCTATTATATTGAGCGCAAAGCAATGCAGCGCCAGCAAGGAAAAACCAGTACTAATATCCAGCCCTTTGTTCCTAAATTCATGCCTTATAGAGATATCCCGATGGCGATTGCATGCTACTTAATCATCGGGGCTATACTTGCGGTGATTGGTATTGTGGTTTATGCGAGTTTTGTAAAACTTTGGCCTTACAATTTTGATTTTACGTTTAAACATTTTGATATAACGTTGGCGGGTGGATACTCCTCTTTGTGGATAACGATTGCAATTTCATTAGGTGCAGCAATCGGTGGCACATTCTTAATATTCATTCTGGCTTTTGGGTTGCTTCGGTTACCACAAAAATTATCTCAGGCACTTCAAGTGTTAGCGGCAATGCCAGCGGCAGTTCCAGGGATAGTGTTAGGTCTTGCCTATATTCTGACTTTCAACTCTACGTCAACTCCGCTTCATGTTTTGTATGGAACGGCCATATTGATTGCTGCAATTAATTTTTATCACTATCATACGCAAGCTTTTTTAACGGTGATGACAGGTTTTAGACAGTTCCCTGCAGCACTTGAAGAAGCATCGAGTACTTTAGGCGCGGGTTTGGGAAGAACCGCAATAAGCGTCATCGTCCCTTTTATTGCTCCCATGTTGGTGTCAGTTTTTTTCTTTCTCTTTATGCGTTCTATGGTGACTTTATCTGCGGTTATCTTTTTGACAACTCCGCAGCTTGATGTGGCTGCTGTAACAATAATGCGACTCGATGATGCAGGGTTAACCTCTCAAGCAGCGGCTTTTTCTACCTGTGTCATGGCGGTTGTTTGTCTTTCTCTGGGTATTATGAAATTAATTTTATCGATGCAATCAAAAAATAAAGTCGGGGCAGCATAATGTGGCCTAAAGAACGACATCAACGCATCCTCTCACTGCTTAATAACAAGTCATTAGTGAGTGCGAATGATCTTGCAGAGTTTTTATCCGTTTCCCGGGAGACAGTTCGACGAGATCTGCTTGAGCTTGAGAATAGCGGCTTAATTGACCGGGTGCATGGTGGCGCTGTCTTAGCAAACAAAGGCGATGAAGCCCCGTTTGAAAAACGCAAAAATGTGCAGACTCGAGCAAAACAGGATATAGCACGCAAGGCGGTATCACTCATTAAGCCCGGTGAATCAATCATGGTTGATGCGGGTACTACGACCTCTGCTTTTGGGCATTATCTGGCAAAGCTAGCAGGAATTATGGTTGTTACAAATTCAATCGATATTGCACAAACGATCAAGGCTAGTGGTGCTGATATTGATCTTATTCTATTGGGTGGGCAGTTGACCTCAGACGTACCGGCAACCTATGGCGAACTAACATTATCTGAAATCCAACGCTTTAATGTTAACTTGGCTTTTATTTCGCCCGTAGCCATCGATGCTGATAAAGGTGTTTTTTCTTATGCCTTAAAAGAGGCCGAAGTCGCTAAAGCCATGATATCTAAAGCCAGTAAAAGCGTGATTTTAAGCGACCATTCCAAGATTGGTGAAACGAACCGCGTGCGCTTCGCAGAAACGAATGAAATTAATTATTTGATAACAGATAGTAGAGTAAAACCGGAGCAGTTAAAACCGTTTGAAAAAACCGGTGTTGAGATAATTTCTGAAAAATCGAATAAAGATTAAATTAAGTATTTTCTAAATGCTTAATTCAAAAAATTGGAGTGAGACTATGATTATGACAAGTTCAGATGATTACGACTACACACAAGTTCTAAGTGATTGTGAGACATGGGCTGAGGAAGCAGCAGTCTTGGCTCGCCAGTATTTTCGACAGCCAACCAAGGTCGATTTCAAAGAAGATGAAAGCCCGGTTACTGTCATTGATCAGCTCATTGAAAATGAAATTAAAAACGCAATCAGTTTAAAGTATCCAGACGATGGAATACTGGGCGAAGAAAGCGGAATAAAGGGGGAGATTGATGATAACTTATGGGTTATCGATCCAATCGATGGAACGCGCTCTTTCGTTTCAGGTAACCCTCTATTTGGATTTTTACTCGCTTTTGTGAAATCTGGAGTACCAGTTGCTGGTGTTATTTCTATGCCGATGTTAAATGAAATATACAGTGGGGCTGTTGGCTTATCTGCTACTTGCAATGGCAAACCCATAAAAGTTTCGAATCAAACAAGTCTCGACGAGTGCGTGCTTTATATTAACGAAGGAGAAAAGCTGGTTGCTGGTCATCCGGAAAAGCTCTCACGTTTATTGAAAGTCGGAAAGGTCAGACGGTTTTCTTATGATTGCTACCCTCACGCATTACTTGCTCAGGGGCAAATTGATGCTGTTATCGATTACGATCTAAAGCCTTATGATTACTTTTCTTTGTCTGCGGTTATAGAAGCTGCGGGAGGTATTGTGACTGATTGGAAAGGGAAAAAACTGGATATGAATTCAAAAGGAGATGTTGTTTCAGCCGCAACTCCCGAACTGCATAAAGCACTGATAGATTTGCTAGATATATTAAAATTTAATTAATAGTCTAAAACGGTGATCACTGAACAACCATAACGATTCTGGCAAATTCATTAGTACTGGATTCAATGTGTTGCTGATAATTTATATTGTTTAAATGCTTTTTTAAATTATCTGCTTGAATTACGCAGTTTGAAGATGATTCATTGTAGAGGGCAGCATTCCCATCAGTGCTTATATGAAAATCGCATTTCGTTGGCTCTTTGACAACCACACTGATTCCAATTTTGATTGTGTTTGACGCACCCGCAAATACAAGTTGTGGGAAAGTGCCAATCATTAGACATAATAAAATCTTAGCATGAAGCATATTTCAAACCAGTGTGATAATTAGTGTTAATTATCCTGATTTGAAGTCAATCGTGATTGTTTGCTGATCAGCGATTGTATGACAGTTAGTCAGTAAATCGCCTTCTGTCGTTGATAATAACCAACGCTGAATTAAAAAAAGTGCCCCAAAGTAGGGGGGTGCCTTTTCTATTTAAGCATTTCCAAAAAGCGCTCAAAACGTGGTTTATAGCTGTCTTTAGTGTTTAGTGATAGAAGTATGCGCGTTGCATGTCCTCGAAGTTCAGAACGTGGAACAAATCCGTAATAACGTGAATCAGCACTATTGTCACGATTGTCGCCCATAAAGAAATAATGATCTTCAGGGATGGTGATTTTTTCGAAGTTCTTAAGAGGGTTGTATTCTGTAGGTTTTACCTGAACTACATGAGGCTCTAAATCACTGAGTGACTCAAGCGCATAAACACCTTCTTCTTTATCGATATCTCGTTGTGGCTCTAGTTTTTCGTCTCTTAAATTAGTGTATTGAGCAGCTTCATCATTAATGAAAAGTTGGTTATTTCGAACTTCAATGGTATCGCCTGGTAATCCCATTAAACGTTTTATCATGCGTTTGTCTGCTGCCGCTGAGGTAAATACAATAATTTCACCGCGCTTCGGTTCGCCAGTTCTCATTAGGGAAATATCCGTGAATGGGATTTGTAAATCGTAAGCCAGTTTATTTTCCCAAACCACATCACCTTCTAAGATCGTTGGCTTCATGGAGCCCGTTGGTACTGGATGCCAATCAGCAACCGCACCTCTGAATACAAACAGAAATATGATAAAAAATATGAAACCCTTGTTGTTTCTAATAATGGAAAATAGTTTATTCATAGTATGTGTTTAGTATTAATTTATGGGTGTAATGTAAGAAAGCTGCGAACTAGAGTTCATTGGCAAAGTATTTCTGTAAGAATGTATCAAAATCCAAGGTATCTTGCGATTCTAATTTCTTCTGCTCTTTGATTGATTTTTCTGCCATTAGTTCAATTTCAGACTGTGTTTCAGGCGTTAACTGTCTTTTAATAAAATAGTCACGATGCTCTTCCGATTGGCGTTTTGCAAAGTGATAGTAGCTTCCATCCCGATTCAGTACTTCATCAAGTACTTTGGCTGAAGGCGTTAAGCTGGGATCTTTAACCAGCTCCATTTGTTCTGATATTGCTTTGGCGTAACAAGACTCATCATGTGTACTATTGAGTAAGTTGGCAACACCAGACATTTCATCGAGTAATTGCGTTGCCCACTCTTTAAGTGTGATTTCTTCACCTTTATTACTTAAGGTTAATCCGGGTTTGCGACCTTGATGTGCAACAGTATGTTGATTGCTGTCAATTTCTTCAGCTTCTTTGGTACAGATTTCAGGACTTTCCTGCAATAGGCAAAACAGCATGAAAATCTCTAGAAAATAGAGCTGAGTATGCGTCAGTCCTGCTGGTTTGAATACATTGATATCAACAGAACGAAGTTCTACGTATTGAATACCTCTGCTTTCAAGCGCATCGGTAGGTTTTTCAAATCCCTTGAGTACTCTTTTAGGACGAACACTGCTGTAATATTCGTTTTCGATTTGCAGGATATTGGTATTTAACTGTAAATACTTATCCCCATCTTTGAGGCCAATTCTTTCGTAATCCTCAAAAGGTGTATTGATTGCACAACGAAGACTGGCAATGTAATTTTCGAGCGAGTTGTAATTTGCTTTGATGCCACTTTTGTCTTCTTTGCTGTTGGTGTAACCAACATCACCCATTCTTAATGAAGTACCCCATTTTTCATAATAGGTGTTTCCATTAAATTCGATCATGGATTCTGGTTTGGGTTGACCCGCAAGGAATGATTTACAGATTGCTGGTGAGGCACCAAATAAATAGGGAATGATCCAGCCGTAACGTTGAATGTTTCGCGTCATCCCCATATATCTTTCATTGATAAATGCTTGCGGTTCTTGCTCCGAAGCACCTTCAATTTCTTGAAATGCAGGCCAGAAATCTACAGCAACTGAATAATTGAAGTGAATGCCGGCAATCACTTGCATAATTTTACCGTAGCGTTCAGCCAGACCTTGGCGGTAAATAGACTTCATCTTACCGGCATTACTCGAGCCATATTGTGCAATGTCGATATCTTGCTCGCCCCGAATCACGCAAGGCATACTGCTGGTCCAGAGTAATTCGTTATCAGACAAATGCTGATAAACAAATATTTCTATATTTAATAGAAAGTCGAGTGACTTGTAAGCCCTATCACATGGTGGCGTGATCAGCTCTAACATCGCTTCGCCGTAATCTGTCGTGATCCACGGGTTGGTTAAAGCAGAGCCAAGCACTTCAGGGTGGGGAGTCGTCGAGATGGTTCCCTCAGGATTAACACGAAGGCTCTCTTTTTCTAATCCTGTCAGGGATTTTTTGAGTAATTTAGTTGCGCAAGTTGATTCGATCTTTTCTAAGCGCTGATTCAGTGTTTGGTACAAACCAATTCCTTATGATTCATGTGAGTGTTTTTAATAGCAGGATGTTAACAGGTTTTAACGAACTGTTATTAGATTTGGATGTAGATAATGGATGTTGATATTAGTACAACAATAACAATTATGTTTAATAAACTTGCATGGCTAATACATATATAGACAAAATCACCCATGTACATAAGTGAAAAACCAATGCACGTTTATAACGAACAACAAGTTCATCGGGGTGGATGCTACTTATAATGTAGGGACGTCCATCCTCTGGATTAGAAACTACGTGAGTGGCGGGATTTTGGTAGGTTTCTTCTAGGGCTAAATCTACCATTCTACTGGCTGCCTGCTTGGCAGTTTCTAGTTCACCATCGTCGATTTTACTGTCTTTGTTTTTATCAAAATACTCTAGGAAACTAAAGTGATTGCGTTTCCACTCTGCAAGTTTGGATAGCATCAAATTGTTAATTTCAAAATCGTTGCGTTGTTTTTTTAAGGTATGTAATTGGCCGAGAACGTATATTTTTTCACCGGGATAAATTGCATTGTACGTGTGGTGGTTGTAGGTATATAGCGGGGTAATGATTTCAGCACCGCGAGGATCAACTGTACACCTGCCCTTTTCATCTCCTAAGATGAAACCCGCCCAGCTATCTATGGAATAGTTTCTAAACCATAGCATGGGAGGGAGTTCTGGATGAGGTCCTCTGACTACCTCTCCATCATATAAAGAGGCTTTACCTTCAAGCTCTACATAACCTTGTGCAGCTGAATTCAAAACGGTTTGCGAGGTGTCTTCTATTAGACGAATGCGTCTGTATAAAAGCAGAGAAAAAATCAGGCTCATTACTGAAAAAGCAGTCATTAGCACTGCTTTTTCGTATCGTTGAGTTTCGTCAAAAAGCAATAAACTTAAAAACACTAATGGATAAATGAACGAGCTAATTAGTACGAACAGCCGTCCTTTAAAGCGAGAAATCATTCTTTCTAAACTTTAATTTAAATGTGAATAAGAGTTAAATAAAGTTTGCAGCTATGTCTACATCTTGCAACTCGCTCATGTGGAACTCAAGTAAATCAAATTCTTTGAAGCTAAACATGTTAGCCACAATGTTATCTGGAAATTGTTGAATTCTTGTATTGCTTAATGCAGCAGTATCGTTATAAAACTCACGGCGGTCTGAGATGCTTTCTTCAAGCGTACTGATACGCGTTTGTAAACGTAAAAACGCATCGCTCGCTTTTAATTCAGGATAATCTTCCGCAACTGCAAATAATCCGTTTAGGCTGGCTTCTAGTTTCATTTCAGCAGGACCAAGTTGAGGAATATTCTTAGACTGCATCGCAGACTCGACCAGGTTACGTGCCTTGATAACTTTCTCTAAGGTTTCCTGTTCGTATTTCATGTGTTGCTTACATGTATCTATGAGTTTTGGTAACTCACTATTACGTTGTTTGAGCAATACGTCGATATTACTCCAGGATTTCTTCGTATTATTTTTAAGCGTAACCAGTTGATTAAAGATAGCGACACCCCAAAACAAAGGAGCTGCAAATAAACCAAGAAATATAATAAGACCGAGACTCATAACATTTACCTTTTATTTTTAGTATTAAAGCAATATTAGCAGAAACATAAAAAGACGATGTTTTTTTAGATAAGTGGCTATTTAAGAAAAGCTTCTAAAAAAGTGCCTATAAGTAGGGGGGTGTAATTGTTTATTAAGAAACTTACTTATACAAGGTAATACCACTAGTCTGAATATAGGTGGTGTTTCTTGACAGAATTACGGTATAAAAACTAAACTAATCGTAATAAAAATAAGAAAACACCTGCTACAACAATAAAATAACTAACAACAAGAATTATAAAAAGGGTCCTTCTCATGTCAAAGTCAGTTAAATTCGTAAAAATTGTATCGCCTATTGCATTAGCAATCGCTCTTACTGCTTGTGGTGGCGGAGGCTCATCGTTTGGGGATGGCGACACTAGTTCATCAGGAGACGATTCTGCAGTAGTAATTGCAGATTCTATTGAGTTGAGTGTGAGTTCTAGACAACTTGCATCAGATGGTTCTTCTCCGATTACGATTACAGCTATCGCAAAAGATTCTAATAATACTGCAATAGATGACGCGGACATTACTTTCGCCGTTGATAAAGATGCAACCATAATTAAAAATGCAACAGTAACCACTACGACTGACTCTGTTGATGCAACTGATGATACAGAAACGACGGTCGTAACAGCTGGTTCGATTCAAACAGCGACATTAACACCAGGTTCTGCTACGAACCAGACATTAACTGTAACGGTATCGTCTGGTAATACATCAAAATCGATTACTGTAGAGGTGATTGGTACAGAGGTAACGATCGACGGACCTCAGGCTATTACTTTGAATAAAGACAATCCTTTTGTACTGAAGTTGAAAGATAGTTCCAACAAAGCTATAGCTTATGAAGTGGTCGAACTTACTTCATCAGCAGGTAATACGATTAAAACGGATAGTAATTTCGAAACTGATTCAGCCGGTGAAATTGCATTTACTGTTACTGGTGACGCAAGTGGAACAGATACTATAACGGCTAATGTACTAGGTGCTAGCTTTGAAAAGCATATTGAAGTATCGAGTGATGAATTTGCATTATCGTCAGCTTCATCTGAAGAAATAAATATAAACACAAATGCTTCCATTGATTTTATCTGGACAACAAATGGTGTTGCTCAATCAGGCAAAACAATAACGTTAAGTGCTACACGCGGTGATATCACTAGTCAAACCGCAGTTACAGATGCAGATGGTAAAGCTAAATTTTCAATTTCATCGTCTACTGCTGGTCAAACCGTTATTACTGCTACTACAGCTGACGGTTTATCTACAACATTAAACAGGGAGTTTGTTGCCACAACACCTGCTTATTTGAATACACAAGCAGACCCAACTTTGGTATCTCCTAATGGAACTAGTACCATTACAGCTAAAATACGCGATACTAATGATAATCCTGTAAAAAATAAGATAATCGATTTCCGCTTAACCGATACCGTTGATGGTGTATTGAGTGGTTCAACTGCAATTACCGATTCTCTTGGACGTGCATCGGTATCTTATACGGCAGGAAATTCGTCAAGTGCAAAAGACGGGGTTGTTATTAAAACCTTTATTCAAGGTTACCCAGCTGTTGCTGAAGACGAGATTAAACTGACTGTTGGTGGTAATGCGCTTCGCATAGTGTTAGGAGATGATCATTTACTGGAAGCAGAAGATATTTTCTATAATAAACAGTTTGGCGTTATCGTGACAGATAGTGCTGGTAATCCTGTTGTAGGACAGGATGTATCATTCAAAATCGTTCCTAAATCTTATTACAAGGGAAGCTTGTGGGATACGGGTGATGGATGGAGTGGCGCATCTGTTTATGATCCAACTAACACTGTTATTATTCAAGGTGTAACAGCGAGTTGTGTATCAGAAGACTTTGACAATGATGGTAATTTAGATAGTGGTGAAGATATAAACTTTAATGGAACACTTGAGCCAACTCATGATGCGGCAGTCACTGGATCTGGTGTTACTGATGAAAACGGTAAAATAGTTGTTGAAGTAATTTATGCAAAGAATACTGCCTGGTGGTCTGAACAAAGAATCGAAGCGACAGTAACAGTTGATGGAACTGAGTTTATTGAATACACAGACTTTAGACTTCCTGTACTTGCTGCGGATGTAAATAGTAGTGATACGACACCACCGAATTTAAATAGCCCTTATGGTACATGGGGTGGTTGTACTGATGATCCAGATGGAATTGCTCCACCACTACCTTCAGGAAATCTCACATTAGTTGTAGTAAATCCAATAACTGGCGCAGAGGTTAGCGAATTAGAAAACGACGTTTGGTACTCAATTAGCGGAGATGGAGAAATCCTTGATGCAAGTACTTACAGTCTAAATTCTAGTGTTGTGACTATCGAAACTGGTCCAAATAACTCATTCAGACTAATAGATAATAACACCGCTGTTGATAATAATGGGTACTACATTAATTTAACAATTAATGGTGTTGAGAAGATTTTCTTCTACAGAGATGATGCGGCGATAGTTCCAGAGCCTGTAGTTTCTACAGATACAACGGGGCCTGTTATCTACATTACAGGTGTTAACCCTGAGACTGTAGCGCAAAACGGTACTTATACAGATGCTGGTGCCACAGCGGTTGATGATGTTGATGGTGCTGTCACTGCAACTGCAATCTCTGGGTTACCAGTAGATACAAGTATACTTGGTTCTCATACGATTATATATAGAGCGGTGGATGCTGCAGGCAATGCTACTACTAGCACTAGAACGGTAACTGTAACGCCATAGATATTGTTCTTACATGTTAATATTAAAGCCCTCTATTTGAGGGCTTTTTTTTTAATTCAAATGTGCTAATGCTAATAAAGATGCGTAAGAAAAAATATCAACTTCTAATGATCGAGTGACCATTTTTAGAGTGTGTTTAATTTTTTTGTCTAACTCTTTATTTTTACTTAGGAGGCTCGCCTCCAATAACAGTGCTTCTGCAGAAATAATGGCACTATCAGGTAGATGTGCTTGGTTGGTCCCTTCAGGTAAAAGACTATCTGGATCTTCAATCCATAAATTATTAATGTAAAACTTTTCCCAAGCTACGTTTGCTATCTCTAGTCCTATTTTTTTAGCTTCATCATCCTTATTAGCCATTCCCCATTTCATTAAACCCCAAGAGACAGCGGCATAATCATAGAAAGTTCCTGTCATGTTATTCGCGGCAGAACGACGAAGCTCTTTACCATCCCATAAACTGATAAGAAATTCGGATAAATCTTTTCCACTACTCTTTATTGAGGTGTCATATTGAGATCCTCGGGCAAATGCAGCCAGTGTTAGCCCATTCATTCCTGACAGTAGTTTTATATCACGTGGAATTTCTCTGGTTTTATTTCGGTGTTGTTTTAGTTTAAACTTAAGGTTCTTGAGCTTTTTAGAGGTTTCGCTATAACTGAGGCCAAGTTTGCTGGCTAATTCATTAACACTCATTTTTTGTCTGGGTAAGTTGCCTGCTGGTAGTTCTGCTGCTCGATTTAGACCCCAGAAATGAGTCGTTACTAATAGCTCTTCGGGCGTTAATATTTTCTTCAGTTCTTCTTGCTGCCATAAGTAATAACCTCCTTCTTCATTTTTTGAATCTACTGCTGAAAGACTTGCTATATAGGCATTTTTTTCACCTCGCATCTCGTTTTGTAAAAAATACAACGTCTCTAGTGCAATATCTCTGTAGTTAGAATTTAGATAATAATCTGCCGCATCAAAATACAGTAGAGTCATTAATGCATTGGTATAGAGCATCTTTTCAAAATGTGGTGTTTCCCAATCTGGATCAATTGTGTAACGGTAAAAGCCACCTGCTACTTCATCATGAAGACCTAGCTGTGACATCTTTTGAAGTGTTAAATTTAAAAACTCGTCTGCTTCTTTATCTTTTTGTTTTTTATTCAGTTTTAGCAAAGCCCATAGTTGAGGTATTTGAGGAAACTTTCTGTCTTGTCCAAAGCCCCCTTGCAATGTGTCAGCGTATTCCATAGCTTCATCAACGTATTTATCTGCCAATTGTGAAATATCTCCGCTAACAGTTCTCTCTTGCTTTTCTAGCATTGACACTAAAGTCTGGCTCATTTCTTTGGCTTTTTTGGAAAGAGCAGGCTGTTCTGTTTTCCATTTTTTATCCAATTGATTAAGCACATTAGAGAAATGATTTCTTGGAAGATAAGTTGCTCCAACGAGAGGGTAACCATCTGGTGTAATGAATACATTAAGTGGCCAACCAGCCGTCCCATTAGTGACTTGAACAAATTCGATTAAGCGCTTATCCAGAACAGGATTTAATTCGCGATCAACTTTTACCGAGATATAGTTTTTATTGAGTTTTGAGGCAATACCTTTATCTGAATAACTTTCGCGTTGCATCACATGGCACCAGTGACAGGCAAAATATCCAACGGATACAAGCAATAGCTTGTTTTCCTTTTTTGCTTTATCCAAGGCAGGCTTGCCCCATTCCATCCAGTTAACGGGATCGTTTCCATGAAGGGCTAGATAAGGGGAGGAGTGGTTTTTTAATTGATTCGCACTCGTAGTAAATGCAGAAATGATAAAAAGTAGTGTTAGCAACTGCTTCATGTTTTCGTCCTTGAAATCATAAAAAGTAAACTCGATCATATCATTACGTATAGCATGCGTTTCTAGTTGCATTGTCTGATATATATAGCCACCAAGCCCCTTACAAACGTATAATATGTAGAAACTCATCAAAAAATATCGGATATAATCGCAAGCATGTCAGGAAATACTTACGGAAAATTATTTACAGTGACCTCATTTGGTGAGAGTCATGGCCCAGCGATCGGCTGTATCGTTGACGGATGCCCTCCAGGAATGGAGCTTTCAGAAGCCGACTTGCAAGATGATTTAGATCGTCGCAAACCGGGCACTAGTCGTCACACAACACAGCGCCGTGAATCGGATGAAGTGCAAATTTTATCTGGTGTCTTTGAGGGTAAAACCACGGGGGTACCGATTGCATTATTGATCAACAATACCGATCAACGCTCTAAAGATTATTCTAATATCATGGATCAGTTTCGTCCTGGTCATGCTGATTACACCTACTATAAAAAGTATGGCTTACGTGATTATCGTGGTGGTGGTCGATCATCGGCGCGTGAAACTGCCATGCGAGTGGCAGCAGGCGGAATCGCTAAAAAATATTTGAGAGAAAGATACGGTATCGAAATTAAAGGTTATCTGTCTCAGTTAGGCCCTATCAAAATAGAATCTGTAGACTGGAATGAAATAGCAAATAATCCATTCTTCTCGCCGGATGCTAGTAAAGTCCCTGAAATGGAAGCCTATATGGATGCGCTTCGTAAAGAAGGCGAATCTATTGGTGCCAAAATAACGACAGTTGCTACTGGCGTTCCACCAGGATTAGGCGAACCCATTTTTGATCGTTTAGATGCTGAAATCGCTCATTCTATGATGAGCATTAACGCCTCTAAAGGCGTAGAAATAGGTGCCGGTTTTGATTCAATCACTCAAAAAGGCACAGAGCATCGCGATGAAATCATGATAGATGGCTTTGATGGTAACAGTGCCGGTGGAACCTTAGGTGGTATTTCTTCTGGACAGGACATTGTCGTTCATACTGCGTTTAAACCGACATCGAGTATTCGTTTGCCAGGTAAAAGTGTGAATATTAAAGGTGAGCCAATCGAAGTCGTCACGAAAGGGCGCCATGATCCTTGCGTAGGTATTCGTGCTACACCTATTTGTGAAGCGCAACTTGCAATGACATTGATGGATCACGTGTTAAGACACCGTGCACAAAATTTAGACGTTAAGACAGACTTCGCGGATATCCCTGCCTCAAATAAATAAAGTTTTATCGTTATCTAAGACTCTGATTAATTCAAAACACACCCCCCTACTTTGAAGGGCTTTTTATAAAAAGTCCCTCAAAGTAGGGGGGTGTATCTCTTATTTTTCCAACTTATTTCCTATTCAGTACAGCAGTGAATTTCTTATTATTAAGGAATTTATGTGTTTGTAATCAGCAAAAAAGCACTTTTCAAACTAAGATATAACTTATCCATCTATTAATTTTTGTTATTTCACTGTGTGTCATTGCTGAAAATAGGAGGCAAAATGAGTTTAAGCGCGTTATTTCCCATGTTCTTGGGTGTGTTTGGTCTAGGTGGGGCTTTTTATTTATATAAAGAAGTAAAAAAATACCCCGGTGGCGAAGATAAAATAGCAAGAATAGCTGAGCAAATTCATCTTGGTGCTATGGTCTTTATGCGACGAGAGTACAAGATCCTTGGTATTTTTTGTGCTGTTGTTTTATTTCTGATTTTAATTTCAGATTTGGGTTGGAAGACCGCACTTTCTTTTTTGATTGGTGCCTTCACATCTGCTTTAGCAGGTTATATAGGGATGTACACCGCTACCCAGGCTAATGTCAGGACAGCGGTGGCAGCTTCAACAGAAGGCGTCAGTAGTGCTCTGACTGTTGCATTCTTTGGTGGTTCTATCATGGGACTCACTGTTGCTTCTATGGGCTTGCTGGGGCTTGGTTTCCTGTATTTGATCTTTGGTGGTAATCCGGAAACTGCGCATGTTATTCATGGCTTTGGAATGGGTGCTTCCAGTGTTGCTTTGTTCTCACGTGTCGGTGGTGGAATATTTACAAAAAGCGCTGATGTAGGTGCAGACTTGGTAGGCAAAATAGAAGCAGGAATACCAGAAGATGATCCAAGAAATCCAGGTGTAATAGCCGATAACGTTGGTGACAACGTAGGCGATGTTGCAGGTATGGGATCAGATATATTCGAATCTTATTGTGGCTCAATTATCGCAACCATTGCCCTAGCTTCTACGATGGCGGCAACAACCTTAACCCAATTGAATGCATCGCAGGATCAACTAATGTTCTTACCGTTAGTGCTCGCTTCATTTGGTTTGATTTGTTCTATGATCGGAATATTTATCGTAAAACAATCTGCCAATAAATCTCCTGAAGTGGCGTTGCGGGCCGGTACGATAGGATCTTCAGTCCTTTTTATTTTTATCGCTTTACTATTAATCGCTGTGATGGGTATCAGTTTAAAGGTTTGGGGTTCTGTGCTCGTGGGAGCAGTCGGTGGAATTATTATTGGTTTGGTGACCGAATACTATACATCAGGGGCGCCTGTCCTGAAAGTTGCAAAAGCAGGTGAAACGGGACCTGCAACCGTTATGATTGCCGGGTTATCTGTAGGGATGCAGTCCGTGGTCATCCCTGTGTTAACTATTTGCGGAATTATTTTAATTTCTAGTAACTTATCCGGACTTTATGGTGTCGCAATATCGGCTGTCGGCATGTTAGCTACAGTAGGTATTACCATGGCAATTGATGCTTATGGACCGGTTGCAGATAATGCAGGCGGTATTGCTGAAATGGGCGGTATGGGTAAAGAAACTCGTGAAATTACAGATTCCTTGGATGAATTGGGTAATACTACAGCAGCCATCGGTAAAGGTTTTGCCATAGGCGCTGCAGCACTAGCAGCATTGGCTATTATTTCTGCATTTATTGAAACCATTTCACATCATCAACAAGACTTTTCCTTACAAATAAATGATCCTTTGGTGTTAGCAGGCATGTTTCTTGGTGGAATTTTTCCTTTCTTGATTAGCGCGATCACCATGAATGCGGTGGGTGAAGCGGCCTTTGATATGATCAAAGAGATTCGACGTCAATTTCGTGATATCCCGGGTTTACTGGAAGGCACGGCAGAGCCGGATACTGAGCGATGTGTTGATATTGCAACGACAGCCGCCTTGAAACGAATGGTTCTCCCCGGGATTTTGGCAGTGTTTTCTCCCGTGGTAGTAGGGTTTTTACTTGGTCCAGAAGCACTCGGCGGCATGTTAGGTGGTGCTTTAATTTGCTGCGTTTTATTGGCCTTAACAATGGCCAATGCAGGCGGTGTTTGGGACAATGCGAAAAAACATGTGGAGAAAGGAAATTTAGGCGGTAAAGGTTCTGAAACTCATAAGGCAGTGGTAGTTGGGGATACAGTTGGCGACCCGTTTAAAGACACATCAGGTCCCGCAATGAATATCCTGATCAATGTCATGGCTATCGTTTCTTTGGTAATTGCGCCTTTATTGGTCTAATTTTTTATTACTTCGCTTCATTTATCTACATTTAGTATCCAATGGGTAATATTACCCATTGGTGCTATTTTCATTACACTATCACTCATCAAATGCTTCTGAGATTATTAGAATAATGCTATGTAAAATGACTGGCCAATTGTTAAAACGTTAGTCTAATGAAGTTAAGATAAACAGTGACATTGAGTGCCTAATGTTTAAGCATTTGCCTCTCATAACAAATAATAATTTATAATTTCCTTTCCCTATATTTAATCACTATAGGAAATGGGTGGTAGAAACTAGGAGAATTAAAATGGGATTTATAAGAAATATATTAGCAATCATTGGGCTAGTCGCTTTGATTGGTGGTGGCTATGCATACAGTAAATTTGGCGGGGAAATTAATGAGCTAAACAAACTCACACCCGAAGCTAAAACCCTTTATATGAACATGTGGCAGAAGCTTAAGAAATCAGGCAACTCAGCTGAGTCCACAGTATGGAAGAGACAGCTAGATGAGGGTGTGACGCCAGAAGATGCTGCTGAAGCAATGAGCTCTGTCGCAACTGAAGTCAATATCAAAGCAGTGGGAGTTCTTCCATTATCCAAAGAAGTTGAAGCTAAAACAGGCGAGAAGCAACGATTGTTAACGATTTACCAGTATTGTAACCCGCTTACCGCAGTAAAAATGATTGAGTATTCTGATGCCTTTTCAGCTTATTTGCCTTGTCGTATCGCAATGGTTGAAGATAAAGAAGGTAAGTTCTGGTTGTATTCACTCGATATGGATTTAATGATTCATGGAGGAAAAACATTGCCAGACGAGCTTTTGCAGGAAGCGAATAAAGTTAAAGACGTCATGTTAAAATTAATGGAAGCAGGCGCAACCGGTGATTTTTAATCATTAGAAAAAATGATAAATTCAGTGGTGACTATTTAGCTCCAAAAGTGATCGAACGAATAGTCAAACGATCTTATAAGCAGATGAACGAATAAAGGCAGTTATGAATTGCCTTTATTCGTTGCGAGATACTTACTGAATAAAGCAAATAAAAATAATATTTGAGATAAATACCAACTGTAAAAACCTAATCCAAATTCTTTAATGAAAGTCTTTTCAGAATGATTTCCGGTAAATAGGCCAGTAGGTATTTCTGAGAATGTAAATGTTTCAGAAGCTATAACCAAAGCGAGTAAACTCAGTAAGATAGCTAGTCGAGGGCGGGCTTCAAACAAAAGTAATGCCAGAATATTTAATGGATTCGCATACCAGGCAAATTGAAATACTACTATGCCTATCCATCCCAAAATAAAAACCCATGCGCCTATAACATTTCCATCAGACGTAAAAAAGGTAGATAAAAACAAAGAAACAACAAAACTGAGCCCACTAAGAAATAAGAACAGTTTCGGTAATAGTTCTGAAATACTTATATTTATCTGAGAGTTATAAGAATTTAAGGTATGTTTATGAGTCATTGACTAACAATATTCTATTGCTTATCAAATAACCTGTTTATTACTCTAAATGGCGCTTTAAAGCCGATAGTTAACAGTAATACATGAACCTTTTGTCTGCTTACTTTTGTTTAGTTAGTGACAATAATTTACAATGTCACTATATAAAAATAAGAAAAAACATCAATTAGTTATATGCATCAGTTCTTAACTCGTTCAATAAATCGATTGGTAATGGGAAGCTTTGTGTTCGTCCTGTTGTTACCTCTAGGGTTTATTATTTCCAGCCTCAGTCAGCACTCGTGGGATAGTGCTCAGAATGAGTTGAAGGAAAAACATTTGCTGATCGCAAAGAATATGACGCTACCCGTGAGTCAATATTTCTCGTCTTACCAAAAGAATTTAAATACCTTTGTAAACTCAACTAACCTTTCAACGAAAAATATTAATGGGATAAAAGCTCTGACAGATAAGTATGTCAATACTTTAGATAACTTCGTCGCAATATCATTTCTATCTATAGAAGATGGTTCATCCGTTGTTTCTGTTAAAGACGAATACAAAATTAGATCAACTGGATCGCTTAACTCTTTTCCATATCACCAGACAGAAAATAAATACAGAAAATATGACACCGTAAATTCTATATCTTCTGTTCTTAATAGTTCGGTATCCAACAAGCCAGTAGTGTTGATGAAGCATCATATTATCGGCAAAGACTTAAATAAAATAGGAACAATCTTCGTAGAACTTGATTTGGCACCTGTACGTGAAATGTGTAACAAGATTCAGTTTGGTGAAAAAGGTCATTGCGTCATTGTAGACCAGCTAGGTCAAGTAGTAGCTCATCCTAGCAAAGAGTTAGAGCAACAAATTCGTGATATTTCATCTATCGGCATTATGGATAAGATGAAAGATTCTATGAATGGGCTTTGGACATTCCATTCTCCTTATCTTAATGAAGATGTTGTGGTTGGATACAGCACGATAGAAAAACTAGGTTGGGGTGTAATGATACTTCAGCCGGAATCAGAGTTGGTCTCTCCGTTTAAAGAAGTCATAAATACCGTATTAACGTGGTTAGCAGTGGGTATTATTATTTCGTTGTTAGTGGCTTATATACTGGCTCAACAGATCACTAAACCATTGAACTCTCTGGTTGTTAAATCTAAAGAAATTGGCACAAGGTCAGATAACTTTAACTTGGGTAAGATTCCCAAAAACAGCCCTATTGAAGTATCAGAACTCTGGAATGCATTGTCTGCATTAGTAAGTAGATTGCATAAATCAAATAGAGAAGTGCGAAAGCTTAACTACTCATTGAGTAAGGATATCGAGAAAGCTACGGCTAAACTTCGCGCAACCAATAGATATTTGTATAAGATGAGCAGTAATGATCACTTAACCAAGATTGCAAATAGACGTTTCTTCGAAGATTCAGTAAATAAAATCATTGCACGTAAAGGCAAAGAGAATGTGGGCATTATCGTTATTGACGTTGATAAATTTAAGTTTATCAATGATGAATACGGTCACGAAGCGGGCGATTTAGCATTAAAACACATTGCTACGATCATGAAAGAAAGCACGCGCAGTAAAGATATTCCTGCAAGACTGGGTGGTGATGAATTCGTCGTCTATATCAATAACTGTACTGACGATGTAATGCTTAAAATTGCAGAAAACTTGCGTAAGAATGTACAAGACCAACCTATTCTATGGGAAGGCACAAGTATTCCATTATCACTCTCTGTAGGTACAGTAAATTGCCCTGCTATGGTTGCTAAATCGCTCGATCAACTCCTCAAATTTGCCGATGAAGCAATGTATGAATCTAAAGAAGCGGGCAGAAATCATGTTTCCAGCTATGTTTTCCCTGGGAATGCATTTAAACCAAAAGAAGTTAATAAAAAACCGCTTCCTGTGAACAAAACCTTAGACAAAGAAGCAGAGTTACAAAAGAAAGAATTAGAAGCGTTGCTGGACGACTTACCTCATAAGCCAGAAGACCTCACAGACGAGATCTTATCCGTTGGCGCAGAAAAGAAGAAAGAGAAACCTAAAAACATCTGGATAACTGCAAAATAAATAAAAGTGAGTTAAATCTTCTGTTTCATTGCTCAAGTTTTATAAAGAAATTAATTAAAGGCTGTTTATATAACAGCCTTTTTTATGCGTAGTGAATTCTAAACTAAACGCTAAAAGTAAAGACACTTTAAAATTCAACTACTAATATAAGGATGATATTCTTTATATATTTTTCTTAAGGTTTTTAATATGACAGTCCGTACAGGATTCATAATAAGCTCAATTGTAGTCTCCCTTTTCATTCTCCTGTTTTCATTTATTTGGAAACCTATTCTTTGGCTTTTTCTCATTGTTTTGCCAATTATTTTAGTAGGCATTAGGGATATGAGTCAGAAGACTTCTACGTTATTAAGAATATATCCTTTCATAGGGCACCTCCGATACTTTATGGAATATATCCGCCCTGAGATTCAGCAATACTTTATTGAAGATGAAACTAACGGAAAACCAATAAGTAGAGAATTCCGAGCTTTAGTTTATCAACGCGCAAAAGGGGTTAGAGATACTCGTGCATTCGGTACTGTGTTTGATGTTTATGAGCAAGGTTATGAATGGATCAACCACTCTCTTCAGCCACACGTAATAGAAGATAAAAACCCACGAGTGATCTTTGGTGCAAAAAATTGCAGCAAGCCATATTCAGCATCGCCCTTAAATATATCAGCGATGAGCTACGGCGCTTTGAGCAAGAATGCAATCATGGCGCTGAACAAAGGCGCGAAGATAGATAATTTTGCACATAATACTGGCGAGGGTGGCGTTAGCCCTTATCACCTTAAACATGGGGGTGATTTAATCTGGCAAATAGGTACTGGTTATTTTGGTTGCAGAAATAATGCCACTGGTGGTTTTGATGAGGAAAAATTTATCAAAATGGCCTCTCGTGAAGAAATTAAAATGATTGAGATAAAGTTATCTCAAGGGGCAAAACCTGGTCATGGCGGCATATTGCCAGCGGCAAAATTAACCCAGGAAATTGTGGATATTCGCGGTGTTGAAATGGGTAAAGACGTTGTTTCTCCTCCTGCACATACCGCTTTTTCATCACCTGAAGGCTTACTCGAATTTGTTGCAAACTTACGCGAAAAAAGCGGCGGGAAACCCGTTGGCTTTAAGTTATGCATCGGACATAAAGCTGAATTTCTGGCTATCTGTAAAGCGATGAAAAAGACCGGACTAACACCTGATTTCGTAACTGTAGACGGTTCTGAAGGTGGTACCGGCGCAGCGCCAATAGAAATGGCAAACTCTGTCGGAATGCCCTTAAGGGACGCCCTTAGTTTTGTTCATAATGCCTTAATCGGCACTGGAGTCAGGGATGACATTAGAATCATAGCGGCAGGCAAAGTGATTTCAGCATTCCACATGATGCGGGTATTAGCGTTAGGGGCAGATACCATAAACTCAGCTCGTGGCATGATGTTCGCCCTAGGTTGTATTCAATCCAGACATTGTAATACCGACAAATGCCCAACCGGTATTGCAACCCAAGAGCCCGTTCGTTATGAAGCCCTAGATGTTACTGATAAAGGCCAGAGAGTAGCCAATTACCACCATTCGATGGTGAAACACATCGTGGAGTTACTTGAAGTCGCTGGAATTAATCACACTGAAGAAGTGATGCCCTGGCATATTAATCGACGTGCGAGTGCCACTGAAATTAAAAGTTATTACGATATTTATGAAACACTGGAAGAAGGGTGTTTATTATCTAAGAAGACTATTCCTGAAAAATGGCAAAGAAGTTGGGATATGGCGAATGCCGATACCTGGGAGTTAAATCCGGTCGTCAAAAAGAAGCCTGCATTAGCTGATTAACGCTGTTGAATGATATTTTAATGCAGATCAAGATGCTGCTTTTAAGATTAGCCACCCCCCTACTTTGAGGGGGATTTTCTGCCGTTATAAATTAACCGTTCTGTGTATCAAGCAGTTTCCTTTACTAGGTTTTTAGACGTACCCTGTTTACTACGAAGCAGGGTATAAAGACCACTGCTAACAACCACCGCACTGCCTACTAAAGTCATGAAGCTGGGCTGTTCAGAGAACACCAGCATTCCCAGAATCAAAGCAAAGACTAAACGGATATAACGAAAGGGCGTGACTACCGATACTTCGCCAGTACGCATGGCAATGGTTAACGAATAGTATGCAATCACCCCGAAGACTATCGCACCTAAAATTTGTAATGCGGGGAATAGGCTTGGTATTACTGCCCCACCGCTAATGCTTAACATCACTATGCCGATAGGAATTAATACTAAAAAACCATAAATCCCTAGTTGAGTATTTGACAGTCCCTTAGGTGCTGCGCGTGTTGTCAGGTCTCGCCCTGCAAATCCCAATGTGCCTAGAACGGCTAGAATAGATGCGGTTTCAAAGCCTTCCAGTCCGGGTTGTAAAATCATCAACACGCCAATGAAACCCACTATGATTGCAGTCCAGCGTCGCCAGCCTACTTTTTCTCCAAAGAAAATGGCAGCGCCTGTCACAACCACTAAAGGCGTCGCTTGCAGGATGGCCGAGGCACTAGAAAGTGGTGTTAAAACAATCGCTAAGGTATAAAAGACGCGTCCAGAAACTTCGAAGAAGGTTCTTAGTAAGATAGGTTTAGATTTAATCGCGGGATTGATGATGACTTCTTTGCGGCGTAGCGTTAAAGCGATAAACGCAAAGGTACCGCCAATACCAAAAAAGATTAGAATTTCACCAACAGGCACAGATTCCGAAGCCACCTTGATAAACATGTCTTCAAAGGTGAAACACGCCATCGCGAGCACCATGAAGAGGCTTCCTCTTAAATTATCCAAAATAGACTCTAATTAATACAAACTGTGAGTATAGTCATTGGCTAAATAAAATAAGCTAAATAAGCTATTAATTTTTGTAGCTATGGCTATTGCGACGAAGGCCAGGGGCGCTGGCTTTCAGCTTCTATCCATGCCGCAACCCAATCAGGCACATCAGCAAATGTATCTTCCGTACCCAATGCCGCAAGAACCTCTGGGGCAGGAACCAGTCCATCTTTAGAGGTCACACAGACTTTCATCAATGCAGAAGAGCAGATCTGATCTTTGCGATGCGTTTCCTGCAAAAAGTAAATCCATCGGCCATCATGACAAATCATTTTGGAAGTCATGGTAAATTTGTGCATAAATGGAATTCGTCGACGGTAACGAATACTCGCACCGCCCACCGCTACTCCCCAGCCTTGTTTTTTCATCAGGCCAACGAAACCAACGCGCTGTGAATAATCCCAGCGACCTAATTCCATATAATTGAAATAACGTGCGTTATTTAATTCACCAAACATATCAACATCCAGAAATCCTGCACGAAGGTGCAACACACTCTCATCTTCAAGTGCTAGTTTCGGACGGTATTTAGCTTTAACAACGGTAATAATGAGTTTAATAAAAGGATACATATTGGATATTAGATTTGTTATTTAGTGCTTGAATATAGCAGTCATTGATTAAAATGCATGATATATATCGAGTTAAATACCTAATGTTAATACACAAAATGACACCCCCCTACTTTGAATGATATTACGTTTTTGTTTTTTTAAAAACGTAAATAGAATTTATGCAGAGCTAAGGCTTTTTTTTAGCAGAGCCTGATAAGTAAGGGGCAGATGTTCTCATCCTTCTCGTTAACAAAACGCCAATTAAATGTCTTTCATCAAACGCAATGCATCGTAAATTGCTGCGTGCGTATTACGTGCAGATACCGCATCACCAATTCTAAATAATTGAAACGATCCTTCAGGGTTCTCTTTGAAATCCTGCTGTTTACCTTCGATCAACGCATCATAATTAACAGCACCAAGATTGGAAGAAAGAGGCTTGAGATCAAAATACAAATCTTCCATCGGCAGTGTTCCATGATTTATGATCACTTGGTCGTAGAATTTATCTTCTCTAAGGTCGCTATAATCGGTGCCAATAATGGCTTTTAGTTGATCCCCTTCCTGCATAACATCCATCAGTCTTCGGGTAACGGTGAAGGTCACGTCTTTATCTTGAAGGCTACGCATATAAGGCACTAGATTCATTGCCATGACTTCGGGTGCAAAACTTCTGTCAGGGGTCATGATTTCAACTTTTGCGCCAGTCTTAGCGATAACTTCGGCAGCTTGCAAACCAGGGTGATCACCCGCGTCGTCAAAGATAAGCACATTCTTCCCTGGAGCTTCATGCCCAGAAATAATATCCCAGCTGGATGAAACCAAATGGTTACCTGTTTCTAATACTTCAGTATCTGGCCAACCGCCTGTCGCGATGATGACTACATCGGGGTTTTCTGCATTTACCTCGTCGGCTTCCGCATAGGTATTGAATTTAAACTCGACACCTAAGTCCTTACACTGTTGCATGCGCCAGTCGATGATACCGATCATATCCTGACGACGTTTAGATAACGCTGTGAGAAGCACTTGCCCACCCGCTTCAGCGGCCGCTTCGAGAACAGTCACTGTATGTCCGCGTTCGCCAGCAACGCGTGCCGCTTCCAGACCTGCTGGGCCAGCGCCAATAATAACCACTTTCTTTTGCGTGGTGGCTTTGGGAATATCATGCGGCATGGTTAGCTCACGACCCGTCGCCGCGTTATGCATACACAATGCATCACCTGCCTGATAGATGCGGTCTAGGCAGTAATTAGCGCCAACACAGGGGCGAATATCGTGTTCGCGTCCCTGCGTAATCTTACGCACAATATGCGGATCAGCGATATGAGCGCGTGTCATGCCTACCATATCTAACAGACTTTCCGATATAGCATGTCGGGCTGTTGCAATATCGGGAATTTTCGCAGCGTGAAACGTTGGCATGCCTGTTTCTTTTCTGACTTGCCCTGCAAAATCTAAATGCGGTGAACTAGGCATCCCCTGAATCGGAATGAGATCGGTCAAGCCAGCATCATGGTTGATACGTCCACGCACTACATTGAGAAAATCCACCATGCCACTGTCACGGAATAGTTTAGATATTTCAATGCCATCTTCGGGTGTTAAGCCTTGTTTGTGAACTTCATCAGCGGTGTAACGCATACCGACTAAAAAGTCTGGTCCCACGCGCTCACGGATTGCTTCCAGCACTTCCATGGTAAAGCGAACCCGATTGTTTAAATCACCACCATAAGGTGCGTCCAAAGAGTTAGTAATCGGGGACCAGAACTGATCCATCAAGTGTCCATAAGCTTGCAGTTCGATGCCATCCATACCACCCGCTTTCATGCGTTCTGCGGCATCTGCGTAATCTTTAATCAGGCGCGTAATATCCCAACCTTCAATTCTTTTGGGAAAGGCTCTATGTGATGGTTCGCGGCGGTGTGATGATGATATCGCTGGCAACCAGTCACCTTTGCCCCAACCGGTGCGACGTCCTAAATGGGTTAACTGAATCATTACTGCACAATCGTGTTCATGGCAGGCATCTGTTAGTTGTTGAATCCAAGGTACGACTTCATCTTTATACGCCAGAATATTATTAAACACCGGCGGGCTGTCTTTGGATACTGCAGCCGATCCCGCTGTCATGGTTAATGCAACACCAGCTTTGGCGCGCTCAGCATGATAGGCCGCATAACGTTCTTTGGGCATGCCATCTTCAGGATAAGCAGGCTCATGGCTGGTAATCATGATGCGATTTTTTAAGGTTAAATGTTTTAACTGATAAGGCTGTAAAAGTGGATCGTTAGTCAAAGGTTTATCCTCGGTGTAGTCGGTTGTTTACTTAATTATCAAAAAATGGCCTAAAAGTAGGGGGGTGTGTTTTGGTTTCTTCATTAGTTAAAGTCATGTCAAAAATTTCTACTAGAATAGTGAGATGAATATACCAGCTACTAATATGATGGAGAACGTCTCTCGTTTTCATAAATGACATGAAAAAAATTAATATCAATCTGCTCAACAATAAGTCTTTACTGGCATTTCATATTGCAGCTAAAACCAGCAGCTTTACCCGTGCTGCAGAAACGCTTAATGTCGGCCAGCCTGCGATAAGCCATGCGGTTAGGCAATTAGAGTCCATTCTCGATACCACCTTGTTCAAGCGCCAGCATGACGGTGTAAAGCTGACCAGTGAAGGTGAAGTGCTCGCTCATTATTTGAGTAAAGGGTTTGGTTCTATACAACAAGGGCTGGAAGCTTTGATGGTTGAAAACCAGTATGAGATTACGCTGCATATCTCAACTTCATTAGCGAGCCACTGGTTGATGCCACGTATTGCTAAATTTAAACAGAGCCATCCGAATATCCAGTTACGCTGTATTACGCAAGATACCGATAACGAAGTACAGAACGGTGGTTTTGATTTATGTTTTCCACTGGGACAAGTTAGCTGGGACGGTTTCGAACGCTACAAGTTTGTCGATGAAGTGATAACGCCTGTTTGTAGCCCTGCGTATTTAAAAACTTCGCCACCATTAAGCAAAATCGAACACTTGGCAGACCATGCTTTAATCCACCTTGAGGAGCGTTATACACATCGCTTTGATTGGCAGGATTTATTTGAAGATGCAAACCTGAACTACAGTAATTCCAAAGCAGAAGAGAGCTTCAATGATTACTCGGTTGTGGTGCAAGCGGTTTTAGAAGGGCAAGGTATAGCACTGGGGTGGAAGCATTTAATAGACCCACTCATTCAGCAGGGAAAGTTGATTGCGCCATTGGATCTTGAAATCAAAACGTATCACCCTTTCTATATAATTATCCCTAAGAATAAAGCAAAAAATCAGGCAGTTATGCTGTTGAGAGATTGGTTGTTGGCAGAAATAGCGAGTTAGAAAGTATGAAATATAGCCAGTTCTGAAAAATACCGTCCAAAGTAGGGGGGTGCCTTTTGAATAATTTAGGCTTTTATATTTGCTGTTTTGGCATTGCAAAGCTTAATTAAATCTCCTGGGGCTAACTCTATCTCCAGGCCTCGTTTGCCTGCGCTGACATAAATCGTTTCAAAGCCAGTAGCAGATTCATCTAAAACAAAAGGCAAACGTTTTTTCTGCCCGAGCGGGCTGATGCCACCCAGAATATAACCTGTCGCTTTTTCAGCTTCTGCCGGATCAGCCATTGATGCTTTCTTAAAGCCCAATGCTTTAGCCGCAGATTTTAAATTGAGTTGATTACTAACGGGGACAATCGCAACCGCAAGTTGATTCGAATCAGTAGCTGCAATGAGCAATGTTTTGAAAACCCGATTGGGGGAAATATCGAGTAAAGTCGCGGCTTCCTCCCCATAGGAAGAAGCCTGCGAATCATGCGAGTATTCATGCAATGTATACCGAATACCTGCTTTCTTGGCTGCATCGACTGCTGGAGTCATTTGCAGTGATCTCTCTTTACAGCCTTATTTGTCATACATAAGGTGGTAGTTAATCACTAAGCCACGTTTATCTGCACTGGTTTCAGATAAGAATTTGCCAGACATTCCGCCGACTGATTCCATCATTTCCACATCTTTGTTATCCGGCATCGCTTTTTTCATGATGCTGGCAATTTTTTCCATATAACGTTTGCCATCGATACCCGAGAAAGAGATTTGTGGTTTGTCATTTTTATATTCAACCAAAGAAGGCTTATCGTTGCCGACCATAATGTTTAATGACTTGTCACTCTTGCTTAAGTAGATATCCGGAACCGGTTGACCTCGACTAGGAATAAGTCCATCAGGCAGTTTAACCGCAGATCCATCTTCAGGAATTTTTAAAGACATTAGTGGCGGAGCCATCATGCCAACCATAGAAAGCAAGCCTTTAGGGTCGTCTGTTCCTAATGAAATATAAGCATCAATCTTTTTAGGTTGCATGCTGTCATCCAGCTCAACATCAGAGACTGAAGCATAAATAGATTTGAATTGAGACAGTCCCATATTCATTACCATCGCCATGCCACCCATGCCTTTACGGATTTCTTGTGGTTTGATTGAAGTACATTTATTTGCTTCGCCTGCTGCGATCAAGAAGCTTGAGTAATCCGTAAGTGCATCACGTAGCTTTTTGAAGTCGATATTCACACCGAATTCGAAGATGGAACCATCAGCACGTTGCGGAATATTGCTTGGGTTCGCTAGCGTTTGCAGGCTGGTGCTCACTGCCGGAGACGTCTTCATCAATAATTCGTACTTCATTGATGCCGCTTTTAATTCTTTAGTACCCAGTAGAATTTCAGGCATATTGTCTACGTGTTGCTCGACAACCGCTAAACAACCTTCTAGTTCTTTATCATCAACTTCACCTTTCATGCTTTCCGCAATCAATGGTTTCGATTTGTTGAAAACACTCTTTAAGTTGACGAAGCCGTCGCCATAACCTTTGTAGTCATTGTCTTTTAAGAAAGTATCCCACTTAGCAACGCTGTAAGATTCTTTAGGATCCGCTTTGCCAGTAAGATGAGAAATCATCGCTTCTTTCTTATCAGGTGTAAATGCAGATACTGCAATCTGGTTTTCCAGGAAGACTAAAGCCATTGCCATCTCACCCGTTGGGTTCGTTGACGTAAAGCAGTCTAGATCGCCACATTTAGTGAATTCTACTTTGTAGCCGGATTTTTCTTCAGCACGTTTGATCATAGCCATTAGCTTTTCTTTGCTGGCGTAGCTAATGCGCATCACAGGCATCATGTCATAACCATAAACCATGCTGTTGGCTTTCTTCGAAAGACCTGTTTCTTCAAACTTATCTTTAGCGAGTAAGTCACTGTAGTCCGCCATTAGTGCATTGAAGAACTTCTCAGCATCAGGACTCTCTTTTTCTCCGCCCTCGGCTTTATCATCAGCATCTGATTTAGCCTGCGCTTTTGAGAACATGGCAAGCATGTCTTTACCACGCTTTAAATGGTATTCCATGACTTCTTCAGGGATAGCATTTTTATTCGCCAGTAAATAAGACGTATTAGCGGGAACATGTGCCAACATGCTTTCAAAGCCAGCTCCACTTTTTGATCCACCGAATAAGTTTGAGAAAAAACCATCAGCGTGTACAGCCGTTGTAGAAACAGCCGCCAGTGAAACTGCCAGGGCAAGTGTAGAGCCTGAGAGTGCTTTGTTAAATAATTTCAATGTGAGTACCTTCGCGTTTATAGTTGTGAATATGCTTTGTTATATTTTTACTGATTAAAACAGTTAATAACAGCGCAGTTTATCAAAGTTTATTACGTTAAAATGTGGAATATGTACAAAAAACAAAAATTATTGGGCTTCATTTTAAGCAGGCAATGGCGCGACACTGCGGATGGAATCAACCTAAGTTTTTGGGTGAGTACTGAACAGGGCCCTGTACATATCTTGATAGATAGACAGCAAGCCGTTTGTTTTGTTCGACGTTCTAATGAGTTAAAAGTTGATGCTTCGGTTCAACGCAAACCACTTGAGTTGAGAACTTTCGATCACGAAGCGGTAGATGGTCTATATTTCCCGCAGCAACGCCAGCTGAATACATTGCGTGAGCATCTCGCTTACAATAAGCAGCAATTACTAGAGTCTGAAATTAAACCCACCGAACGCTATCTGATGGAGCGCTTTATCACCGCTTCTGTTGAAATTAGTGGTGACGCGATTCAGCGCGAAGGGTATCTCGAATTCATAAACCCAGTGATGAAACCCGCAGAATATGAGCCTGAATTCAACGTGGTTTCACTGGATATCGAAACAGAAGACCTCAGAGGAAAACTGTATTCCATTGCCGTAACGAGCAACGATGTTGAAGTAGTCTTTATGAATAAAGACGAGCCAGAAAGGCACAAGGGTAATGGAAATATTCACTGGTGTTACAGCGAAAGAGATGTGCTGCAACAATTTTTCCAATGGATGAAACAGCACGACCCTGATGTCATCATCGGCTGGAATGTTGTGGCTTTTGATCTGGATTTTCTGCAATGGAAATGTAAGCAATTGCACTTGCCATTTGATATTGGCAGAGGGAATAAAAGAGACAGCAAAAATGCTGGCGGAGCATCGAGCTATCAAAATTCAGCCATACTCACGCCACAAGTCAGCGGCCAACTGTACATTGCCCGAATCCCCGGTAGAGTTGTCCTAGATGGAATCACCTGTTTACGAGGTGCATTTTATTCGTTTGAAAGCTTTGCTCTGGATCATGTCGCCGAACAGCTATTGGGTCGTAAAAAGCTGATTAGTGAAGATAAAAATAACGCTCAAAGTGGGGGGGTGCCATTAGATAAATTAAACGAGATACGTCGTCAATATCAAGAAGACCCCGTCGCTTTGGCTGAATACAATCTGGAAGATTGCCGATTAGTTGCCGATATTTTTGAGAAAACTGACATGCTGAGCTTTTCCATCCAGCGCGCAAAAATGACCGGACTAGCGATCGACCGACAGGGAGGTTCGACGGCGGCGTTCGATAATCTCTATTTACCGAGATTACACCGACAAGGCTATGTGGCACCAGATATCGGGAGCCAACTTAATACCAAGACTAGTCCCGGTGGCTATGTGATGGATTCATTGCCGGGTTTGTATGAGAACGTGCTGGTGCTGGATTTTAAAAGCCTGTACCCCAGTATTATCAGAACCTTCAAGATAGATCCGATGGGACTCGCTGAAGGGCTTTCTCAACATCACTTAGATGACACTATCCCCGGTTTTTTAGAGGCAGAATTCTCTCGCGAAAAACACATATTGCCGGATATTGTTACCCGACTTTGGCAGCAACGTGACGAGGCAAAAAAAGAAAATAATAAGCCCTTATCCTATGCGATTAAAATCATCATGAATTCCTTTTACGGTGTTCTTGGCTCATCTGGCTGCCGTTTTTTTAATCCACAACTCGCCAGTAGTATCACCATGCGAGGTCATGAAATTATTCAAACCAGCAAAGAGCTCATTGAGCAGCAAGGCTATTCTGTCATTTATGGGGATACCGATTCCGTCTTTGTATTACTGGGTGAAGGGAAAGAGAGGAGTGAATGCCAGAGTATCGGAGAGCAATTACAAACAATCTTGAATGTCTGGTGGAAACAGCATTTGCTGGATGAGTTTGACATCGAGTCTAATTTGGAAATTGAATTCGAAACACATTACTTACGCTTCTTAATGCCCACTATTCGAGGTGCTGAAACGGGCAGTAAAAAACGCTACGCCGGAATGATTCAAACTGGAGCGGATGAAAATTCAGAGAAGTTAATGGTCTTTAAAGGCTTAGAAACAGTGCGTACAGACTGGACGCCTTTGGCACGAGAATTTCAACAGGAACTATATAAACGCATCTTCAATAATCAGCCCTATGAAGAGTATATTTCAGAAACACACGATGCTTTGATTAATGGTGAATTAGATCATAAATTAACTTATACCAAGCGTTTGCGCAGACCACTGGAAAGTTATACGAGTACTCAGCCACCACAGGTTAAAGCGGCGCGAAAAATGAAAAACCCGGGTAGAAAAATCCAATATGTCATCACTTTGAACGGCCCAGAACCGATCGAAAGTTTAGATTCTATTCCGGATTATCAACACTATGTGGATAAACAATTGGCGCCTGTAGCAGATAGTATTTTGTATTTTTTAGGTACAACATTCGAAAAAATCACAGCCCGCCAGCTTGACGTATTTGGTTAAAAAAACGCCTCTAAGTAGGGGGGTGGCTTAAATAAATTGCTGCTAATTGACCTTTTCTTATAAGCAGAAAGTCTCATTTTTGAAGTGAATTTCAGGATTATGTAAGCGATTTCATGCTTTTTTAGGTCAATTATTCGTCTAATTTATCTAATTACGATGATGTTTATCAAAGCAGTCATCATTATTTTTTTCAGTATTTCTTTTTAGATTTTACTTTGTTTATTTCCAAAAAATTACCCTATACCCCGCGTTATTGCTGACTCTAGTCTTAGGTGAACACACTCGGAGGCCGCTATCTAGCTCACTTTTTTCCACTGGCACTATAAGTTTCTTGCAACTGGCTTCAAGTAAACTCTGAATCTTGTCTATAGTTATTACTAGGACACAAATTTATTACTAAAATATTAAGGAAATGCCTCTCTGGTCCATTTGGTAAAGAAAATTGGTTCTACTGCTCAGTGTTTTCAAGCTTTAGAATTTTTGTTTCTAAAAACAACGATGCGAGAGAGAGGATGATGATGGTTGATACAATTCGAATTAAAAACTTTATTGATGGCGAATGGGTAACGGATGAGAATGAAAAAATCCTGCCACTTTATAATCCATCGACAGGTGAACAGATCGGAGAGGTTCCTGTTGCGAGTCAGGCGACTGTTGAAGCAACCGTCAAATCATCCCACGAAGCTTTTTTGACGTGGCGAAAAGTGCCTATCGGAAAACGCGTGGGATATCTTTTTGCACTTCGTGAGGCAATGAAGAACAACCACGAAGCATTGGCTGAATCGATTGCTATAGACCAGGCTAAACATATCAGTGAAGCACGTGGTGAAGTGCAGAGGGTAATCGAGATAGTTGAAATGTCTTGCAACGCACCTTCGCTTTTGCAGGGAGAGATGCTGGATCAGATTGCAGATGGCATCAACGGACGTGTAACCCGTCAGCCACTAGGTGTTTTTTGTGGCATCGCGCCTTTTAATTTTCCAGCGTTAGTGTTTGGCTGGTTTATTCCTTTTGCGATTGCTGCAGGTAACACATTTGTGTTTAAACCTTCGATGGAATCGCCGCTGTTCATGCAGAAAATGGCGCAGTTATTGAACGATATTGGCCTACCAAAAGGTGTTGTGAATATTGTTTATGGCGAAAGAGAAGTTGCTGAAACCTGGTATCAGATGCCCGAGGTCGTTGGTGTATGTCTGGTTGGTTCTTCCCCAACCGCTAAGAGTATTGCAGAAGCATGTGGTCGAGTTGGCAAGAAAACCATGCTACTCGGCGGAGCTAAAAATTATCTGGTAGCGTTGGAAGATGCGCAGATCGACTTATTGATCAACAATATTGTGCAATCTGGATATGGTTCAGCAGGACAGCGATGTCTAGCCAGTTCGATTATTGCGATTATGCCTGATCTCTACGACAAAGTGATCGAACGTTTGACCGAAGCTACCAAGAAGATTGTTGTGGGTGATGCCATGAATGAAGATGTTTTCATGGGGCCCGTTATTTCAGCACAGGCGAAGCAAAGAATCGAGAATTTCATTCAAAGCGGCATTGATGCTGGTGCAAGGTTAGTCCTTGATGGTCGCAATCCTGATTTGCCGGAGGCCAATAAAGACGGTTATTTTGTTGGGCCAACGATTTTTGCTGATGTTACGCCTTGTATGGAAATCGTACAGGAAGAGATCTTCGGGCCAGTATTGTCGGTGATGAAGATTCAGGATATGGATGATGCGCTTGATCTTATCCGCAAGCAATCAACAGGCAATGGCGCCTGTCTGTTTACCCAGAATATGTATCTGGCTGAAAAATTCATGAATGAAGCCGATGTCGGCATGGTCGGCATCAATGTGGGTGTTTGTGCGCCTCATCCTTATATGCCCTTTGGTGGCATCAAGGATTCACTGATTGGAAATAACAAGGTACAAGGAAAAGACGGCTTTGATTTCTTTACCCAGAACAAAGTGTCAACTATCAGGGTAGCTCCACCACAGAATCTGTCTGCAGAACAGTCGTCAGGTGGGGAGCAAAAAGTTACGGAGTCAGCTGGCAAAGGCAACGTCAGAAGTTGTATCGCCTCATAAAAAGAGACTCTGACTATATAACTGAAAATTACGTCGTTAACAGTTAAGTGCAAAAAATTAAGTGTCTGTAGTTTTCGCATTGGGAAAATTACAGACACCTTTAACAAGTTTAACGTTAGTGAAAGTAATCAGAAATATATAAAGCAGCGAGAAAAGATGTAGAGCAGAAGTAGTTGATGTAGCGATGAAACACTTAGCTTAAGTGTGCAGCTCAGCATTAGGATATTTAAATTAATAGAGCGGGAGAAGTCTTCATGATTATAAAAATGGATGGGTTGTTATGAGTATAGAAATTATCACCTTACTTTATTTCTTATGTTTATTTGTAGCGCTATTTCTTGGCTTGCCTGTGGCGCTTGGCCTAGGTGGTACGGCGGTTATTTTTGCTGCTATCTTTGTCCCACGATCATTGTTAACCATCCCCAGTGCTTTCTACTCCACACCGTGGAATAACGTCTTGGTGACTGTCCCGCTGTTTCTGTTTATGGGGAGTCTGATACGATTTTCGGGGATAGCCGAAGCGGCCTATGATGCGGTTTATAAATTAATAGGTCATGTCGCAGGTGGTTTAGCCATGGGAACCGTGCAGGTCTGTACAATATTTGCGGCGATTACCGGTATTACTCCTCCAGCAACCATCACGATGGGGCAAATAGCCTATCCATCGATGATCAAATATAACTACAGCAGAGATATAGCCATCGGTTCGATTGGCGCGGGTGGTGCATTGGGTGCTCTGATCCCGCCAAGTGTTCCTTTTATTTTCTATGGTCTGCTGGCTAAGGTTTCCATTGGTGCATTGTTTCTTGGCGGAATAATACCGGGCTTAATGCTCGCATTGTTTTATATGACCTACATTGGCATTCGCTGTCGTTTACAGCCACATATGGGGCCACCAACACCTGCGGATGAACAATTTACCCGAGGCGAGAAACTACAGTCATTAGTCAGCATTTGGCCTTTCATGTTATTGATTGTCATTGTGCTGGGAGCAATTTGGGGTGGAATAGCAACCCCTTCTGAAGCTGCTGCTTTTGGTGCCACAGGCGCATTCGTTATCAACCTGATTTACGGAAAATTAACCTGGGAAGTATTGAGAGAGTCCTTAACAGCGACCGTGAAACTAAGCGGTATGGGGTTATGGATTTTGATTGCCTCCAATATCTATCTAAATGTTTTCAATTCACTTGGCAGTCAGGACCTTGTAACAGAGTTAGTTTTGAGTATGCCGGGTGGGGAAAACGGCGTTTTGCTGATGATGATGGCAATTATCCTGATACTTGGAATGGTAATGGATGACTGGGCAATAATCATGCTGTGTACACCATTATTCATCCCGATTATTGACTCTTTGGGCATCGATAAGCTTTGGTTTGGTGTTCTGTTCATCGTGAATATCCAGATTGCATACCTCACTCCACCCTTTGGATTTGTTCTGTTCTGGTTAAAAAGTGTTTTGCCCGCCGATGTCAGTATGGGCGATGTATACAGGTCGGTGTGGCCATTTATAGCGCTGCAATTTCTTGGATTGATGCTGATTTTCTTCTTCCCTGCTATTGCTACATGGCTACCGGAACTTTTGAAATAGGCAGAAGCTAGAGAAACATTTTTTATAAATTAAATAAATTACGATCAAGAGGCTAGTATGAAATTGTGGAACACAATAGAAAAGGCGATTGACTTCATTGCTGAAATGATGGGACGCATTGGTTGGTTACTGATTATTTATCTGATGGTATTTGGTGTTACTGACGTATTTCTACGATATGTTTTAAACGCTCCCTCCCTATGGATTTCGACCTCGTTGCAAATTGCGATGGTGCTATTGGCCTGTGTGGGGGGTATCTATGCATTAAATGATAATGCCTTCGTAAAGCTGGATCTTTTTTATGCCAACTTTTCACCCAAGAAAAAAGCAGTGTGCGACATTATCACCGTCGTTTTCACAATATTGTTTCTCGGGGTACTTATATGGAAAGGCTATCAGGCGGCGAAGATGTCTGTAATGCTAAACCAACACACTCCAACCAGTATTCCGCTCCCTATTTATCCCCTGAAAATATTCTTTCCAATTACAGGAATAATTATGCTTCTCGTTGTCATTAAAAAATTGGTAAACGATATACGAACTCTGAGGTCATAAGGAGTGGGAGACTTAATTCGTCGTAAGCCTTTTTGAGGTAAGCGTCTGAATGTGGCCCCTGCATACTCAGGGGCGTAATTGAGTTCAATTAGTAAGTTGGAAGATACGTATTGAGCGAATGTAATTTTTTTAACACTACAGAGGTGCAGAACTATGAAAAAAGTCATAACGATGATATCCGCTGCCTTATATGCTACGGGTTTACTCGCAGTATCAGGAGCGGCAATAGCAGACAGTGGAAAACCAGACAAGGTAACTAAATGGGTTTTTCAGCCCTGTTTTGATTCATCCGATGCCGGATGGGGAAGCGGTGTTATTCCTTGGGTTAAAGCAGTAGAGGAAGCAACCGAAGGTACTGTTAAAATCAAGGTGGAGCCATCTGGCGCTATCACCAGTGGGTCTGAGTCATTCGGTGGAACTGCTGCAGGTTTAATCGACGGAACTGCTTGTTGGGGTTCTGTCTACAGTGGAGACATGCCAGAAGGTATGTTGGCGTTTGGCTTGGCAATGGGTGCTAGCAGTACGGAGCAAGCGTGGGAAGTGACGTTTGGCGATCCTAAGTACAAAATTGGCGATATCATTCAAGAAGCGGCAAAAAAGCGTAACCTAAGATGGGTTGGTTGGACAAACCAGGGACCTAATGCCATGTTTACTAAAACTCCCGTTAGAAAAATGGAAGATTTAAAAGGCATGAAGATGCGTGCTGGTGGTCCTCAGGCAATATTCCACACAGCTATGGGTGGCTCACCTGTTTCAATGGGTGGCGGTGAAATATATACCGCAATTAAACTAGGTACCATCGACGGCACTTACTGGGATACGGGCGGAATTGATGATATGTCATTCCACGAAGTGATCAAATATGCAGCTCAGCCAGGTTGGGCTCCCGCTCAGCATCAGGAAATATTCTTGAACTTGGATAGATATAACGAGTTGAATGATTGGCAGAGAGAGAAAATCGACGGAATCTTCAAAAGCACTTACTTTGAGACCAGCAAACTCCATGCAGATGGCGTGGCTGGAGCATTGAAGGTTCTTGAAGATGCAGGCGGTGAAGTCATTAATTTCTCTCCTGATGAAGTTAAGAGAATGCGTGACAAGTCAATTGCTGAAGTTTGGCCTAAAGTTGCAGAAAGATCAGAAGGTAATGCAAAAGGCGTTGAAATCATGAAGCAATACCTTAAGGATAAGGGCGAGCTTTAATTTCTTTTCAAACTTGTCCATAAGTTTGCAGGCCTGAGTTAAATCAGGCCTGTTTCCTTAGACTCAAATTGAGTAATGTTGGAGTTAAAATGTTGGAGTTAATATGTACAACAAAATATTGATTGCGAGTGCCTTGAATCAAGGCTTTAGTGATAGGGCCTTAGCAGCAGCTAAATTATTGGTTTCTGAAAACGGTAAAATTATCGTTGCGCATGTTATAGAGCCTGTAAATAACGTTGTTCAATCGTTTGTTTCTAAAGATGTCGAATCCAAAGCATACGAAAAGATTAAGGATTTGATGGCAGAGCGCTGTCATGATGAAGCGGTTGAGTCCGAGATACTACACGGTCAGGCAGGACGTGAAATTTCAAAATATGCCAATAAAATTGAAGCGGATTGCATCATTATCGGATCTCATAAACCTGGATTGGAAGATTTCTTTCTGGGCTCCACATCCGCACGCGTGGTTCGCTACTCTAAGTGTTCGGTACACGTATTACGTTAAGACGTTCTTAGCTCGCAATTCTTGCCGGCTAATGTTTATAAGCTATTGTTAGGTTTAGTACCTAATTAGTCATAGCTTAAAATCCAATCATTCTTAGATGTGATTCTCCATAAAGTGGGAATCACATCTATCTATTTCTTATATCTATCCATTTATTTAACGCCTTAAAACAAATCTTACTTTTACAGGTTTTTATTTCAGTAGAAGTAAAAAATAAACGATAGACTCAATTAAAAAAACACGTATAAAAAAATGCCTATAAGTAGGGGGGTGACTTAAAATAAATTAGCTTACAACACACATCTATGGGTCCAGAGCCGATTGAAGTAAGGATTTTATTCTAGGCATAACAACATGATCTGTCCGATTAAAAATATGGCTAGCTCTGCATAAATTCTATTTACGTTTTTAAAAAACAAAAACGTAATATCATTCAAAGTGGGGAGGTGGCTTTTAGTAAATCACCCAGATTCAGTCACAGAATATGTAGACATAAAAAAGGCGAACCTTAAAGTTCGCCTTTTTTATTCGTAAAATTACAGTGACTAAATACTGTAATGGTTATCGTCTACCCTTTACCTCTCCATGGGATGAATTTATCAATCACCCAACGCATCATGAGATCGAATAACAATCCGAGTAATCCAAGGATGATAATCGTGGTCCAGATGATCTCATAGTCAGATTGCTTACGTGCCACATTCTCTACGAAACCAATACCGGTTGTACCTGCCAACATTTCGGCAGCAACCAAAGTACCCCAACAAACACCGATCGCAATTCGAATACCTGTAAGAATTTCTGGTAGCGAATTAGGCAATATTACTTTGCGTAAGATCTGTCGGTTTGTTGCCCCTAATGAATGAGCTGCATGAATCTTGGAAAGGTGTGTACCTGTCGCCCCTGTTCTAGCTGAGATAACCATAATTGCGAAAGCAACCATGAATAATAGGAAAATCTTACCGTCATCTCCAATTCCGAAAATGGTTAAGATCAAAGGTGCCCACGCAAGTGGTGGTACAGGACGATAAAGCTCGATTAATGGATCGAAGAAACCCTTCGAGAATCGCGACAGCCCCATAAATAATCCCAAAGGTACACCGAGAATAATACCGAAGAATAAACCTGCTAACACTCTCAGTAATGAATCCCAAACGTGGCCGGATGGCATCGGCACTTTAAACGACTCAAAATTACCTGTCGCAAAGTCTCTTACCTTGCTTTTAAAGTTTGGTGTGACGATTCCGTTGGTGTCATGTCTAGGGTAATCACCAGGGACTAATGAAGCGATGAAATCTGGAATAATAAAATCAACCATTTCACCAAATGGCTTCATTTTGTACCACAACAGTGGGTAACCCTTATAGCCGATTTCCGGGTTAGAGATTCGAGCAAACGTACGTAGCGTGTCAGATGGTTTTGGTAACCAACGACCTGAACCTTGTTCACTACATGAGCTGCTACCTGCTCGGATTTCTCCGCCAGGCATCATCAAAATATCGTAGTATCTCAATCCGCCTTGCTGGCTTTTTTGCTCGTTATCAAGTTTAACCAGTGCATTTTGTATATTGTTTAACGCATCAGGTGGGAAAATATTACCATCGTCTACTCGTCTTAGAACTCGTGTTAAACCTTTTACAAAATCAGCACGATTAGCGATTAATAGTTCGTCGGTACCCGGTGATGCTTTCACCAATGTATCTAGTGAAGCAATTTGTCCCTTTAGTTTTTCGACTTGTGCGAGGAAATTACTATTATTATTTCTAATTTTAGAAAAATCAGAAGTAATGGTTTTCATTTCTTTTGCAGCAGCATCAAATTTATAACCACGAGGACTTGCAGGTGCGGCAGGAATTTCATTGCCAGAATCACCCCATCGTGGATTCTTTTCTGCGGCGGCTATCTGCTCAGCCGTTGGATCACCAGGGTAATTTTGATCAGCCAGTTTTGCCGTTAAACCGTCAATTCTACTTACAATTTCTTTAAACTTGGCATCAGTGGCAGAGTCAAGATATTCAGGAGAGGTCATCCCTATGATGGCTTTGCGCATTAAATCTATGGTTTCTTTCGCTTGAGACTTTTCAGCATCAGAGAAGCCCAGTCTTTCGACTTGATCAGCTAATTCGTTTAATTGCTTATTTTCACGAACTAAGAGACTTGTCCCCTTAAGGAAACCATCATCCAAAGGGAAGGTAGAACGAATAGGATTGATCGCAGAAGACAGCTTACCCACCTGACACAGCTCATTTGCTGCTTTTGGATTAAACGCCCTTGCTGCATCCCAGGAGAAGTAAATCCACACAATCAAAATAGCACTTACACCGGTCATAACCCAATGCCAGCCACCTAGTGCGCGCTCTGGATTACCAAACACAGCATCTGACTTTTCGGTGCGAATTAAATTACGCCCGTATAAAATCGCCCATATAACCGTCGCAATCAAAGCAATAAAAATGGTGCCTACAATGAAACCCCGGTATTCAAATAAGAACTCAAACATAATTACACCTGCCCCATTATTTCTTCTTCCATATCCCAGATCATGGTAAGAATCTCTTCGCGAGTTTCTATAAATTCCTCACTGTTTTTGATATCTCTGGTGTCTTCAGTGACTCCCCTTTCAGCAAACGGTAAGTTGTATTCTTTATGCAATCTTCCTGGCCTTGGTGCCATTACAAATAACCTCTCACCTAGTAGCAGTGCCTCCTCTACTGAGTGAGTAATAATCATGATTGTCTTGCCTGTTTCTTTCCAGATTTTCAAAACCAGTGATTGCATCTTTTCACGTGTCAACGCATCCAGTGCGCCTAGTGGCTCATCCATCAGGATTAAATCAGGGTCATTGATAAGACAGCGTGCTAATGCAATTCGTTGTTGCATACCACCTGATAATTGATAGGTAGGAATATCTCCGAAGCCTGCCAGGCCAACAATGTCTAACCATTCATCGACCATCTTTTTGCTTTTTTTAGGGTCTGTGCCTTTCATACGAAGACCGAAGTCGACATTTTCTGAAACGGTTAACCATTCAAACAATGCACCCTGTTGGAAAACCATGCCTCTGTTAACACCGGGGCCTTTTATCTCTTCATCACCAAGATATACCGCGCCACCCGTTGGGTGGTTGAATCCTGCAATTATGTTTAATAGAGTCGTTTTACCACAGCCTGATGGGCCTAGTACCGATAGAAGTTCTCCGCTTTTTAACGTGAAGTTGACGTTGTTAAGTGCATGTACTTGGCCTCCAGTATCAACATCAAAAACCATACTCAGGTCTTTTGCTACAAGATCACTCATATTCCTTCCTTAGTTTATTTATTTCGCTTCACGATTAATTGTTGATTTAATTTAATCGCTACTCATTATTGTCTCAATTAATAGTAGCCTAGCTTTAAAAATCATATTTCCTGTAAAAATGAAAATTTCCTTATATCTTTTTGTTAAGTGTTATTTTGCAGGAAATATTATTGTTTCAATTTTTACCATAAGAATATAAATTTTTATGTAAAAGCATAGCTAATGCATCATGTTTGCTATCTTTTGATGCTTGTTCTGATTTTGTTCTAAATTTTGTTACAAAAAAAACGGTAGATAAATTTATCTACCGTTTTTAGTAATATCTTAAAAATCCATATTACTTAAGGAAAGATGTGTCTACTACTGTAGAGTAATCTTCTTTAGCTGGAGCAGCTTCTGTAGCAAACATTTTTCCCATGAAAGGAAGAACACTAGCAACTTTGCCATCTTTGCTGAAGTACTCAGACATTTGCTCTTCTACACTAGGAAAACTGAATCCTGCCATCTGCTTTTTAGTTTTCTCTACAGATAAACCAGCATCACCAGCAATAATCGCTAGCTTAGATTGGTCTTTAGCAAAGTCTGCGTTCGCTTGTGCTGTTACTTCCATAAACGTTTTTACAGCTTCTGGGTTTTCCTGAGCAAATTTCTCTGTAACAGATACGATATCAAAACTCGTGATTCCTGCTTCAGTCTTCTCAGGGATGGTTAGCATAGACTTACCCACTTCTTTCATCTTGGATAATGAGTTCTCACCGAAGCCACATGCCATTGCAACGGCACCATCAACTAAAGATACTGCAGCATCAGCTGGTTCCTGATCGACTAGTGTTACTTTTTTGATGTCAACACCCAGAGTACTCAGTGTCAAACGCATTTCATAGTCAGACATTGTGTTTAATGGTACTGCTATTGATTTGCCTTCTAGCTCTGTTGCGTTTTCTTTTGAAATACCAGACTTGGTACTTACAACACAGTCACCACCAGCGCCGTAAGCAACAGCGACACCAATCAGTTTGATAGGTGCATTTGCATTAACAGCATTTACAAATGGAGTTAAGCCTTGGCTAAATGCGATATCGATATCACCAGATAACATAGCTTCTGTCATTGCTGTACCTGTGGCGAAGTTAACCCAGTTTACTTTTTCGCCTAATGCTTTGTCGTATGTTTTCTCAACCTTCGCTATTTGATTGGGTGTTGCCCACTCTAGAAAGTAAGCGACATTCACATCAGCGCTTGCGGATGTTGCCATTGATGCAGACAATGCAACAATCGATAAAGAACCCAGGATTTTTTTCATTGATTTCATTTTATAACCTCAAATTTAGACTTCACAATATATTAATATTAGCCATACGCTCTTAATCAAAAAGCATCCGACATCAAACGTTAAACTCTAACTCCTCCAAGTATAGAACTTACTTTTTTCTACATTTAGTAGTGTTAAATACAAAATGCATCAATTGAGTATAGTTAAAAATTTTTAAAAATCTTTTCTTTTTAATGACTTAAGTAGTACTTATCAATAGCTTAAGCACTGCTTATTAATTACATTAGTATTACTCATATTTGTTTAAAATATTCACATCTATTGTATTTTTGTAGAATCTAAGTACCACCCTTTACTTAATACACCCCCCTACTTATAGGGGTTTTTTTGATCATTTTTTAGGGCTTATCAAATGGTTAAGTGTGGATAATTCTTTGTTTTTAATAAAAATAGTATGTTTAATTTTATCTTCTCTCTTTCTCCTCTCTTTCTCCTCACTTATGATTTTTTAATGATCAATTAATCGTAAAATCTAAAATGTTTTTTAATCGTTTCATGCACGTGCCAGTGAACAATTTGCCCTGACTCGACAGTCACAAGATTTCCTGCAGAAATATCTACATTGATGCCTGTATCGGTAGATAAACTAGCCTTTCCTTCAATTATGTAAAAAGACTCTGTTTTTTGTTGATCATGATCAAAGGTACAGGGTTCCTTTTCCCATACTTCCCATTGTTTTATTTCTTCTAATTTTTTTGGGTCTGGTTTTTCTATTTTAATCATATTAATAATCTGTCTAGTCTGATGAGTTAATGTCAATTTAGCTGGTTTTAATAATTACGCGATTATGAAAATTTCACTTCTAACGCGTCTCTCATTTCAAAATACTTGGTGGTTACACTGACTCCGACTTCATGGAATCGGTGAAACGCAAAAGATTTATAAGGCGTGGTCGGCATCGCTAAATCCTGCTGTTCTTTACCTAATACTCGTTCAGATAAAATTCTACCGATAACTGTCCCCATTGCTACACCTCGACCATTACAGCCTAAGCCAGCGAGTATACCTGGCGCAGGTTCGTGCAAATGAGGCAACAGGTCTTTCGTATGTGCAATACGCCCGCCCCAATAAAATTCTATATCTTCAGGTTTAAATTGGGGGAAGACTGTTTTAAAAGCATTGTGGATTCGATCTCTATCTGTACCTACACAGAGTTCTGACGACCCTAAACTGCCTAGTAGAATGCGATTACGATTATCCTTGCGGCCGTAGTAAATCACCCTGCGAGTATCAGCAATGGTATGTCCTTCAGGCAATACTTGAGCGTATTCTTCATCCGTTAATTCACGCGTAGCAGCTTGTACACTGATTAGTGGGATAATGGTTTGCTTCAAACCTTTCAAGGTATCGTCAGTATAACCATTGGTACAAAAGACCACCCATTCGCTATCAATCGTTGCGGTATCGGTCGTTAATTGCCATTTATCACCCTTACGTTCTACCTTGGATACTTTGCTGTCAGAGTAGATTTGCGCACCATGTTCCATGGCTACACGTGCTAATTCACGCGTATAAGAAAGGGGGTGAATAGAGCCGCCAGATTCAACACGTGTGGCATAAGAATAGGCTGTAGATCCGGAAAGCTGGTTTAGTTGTTCCCCTTCCACACTATCTATATCTAAACCCATGTCAGACCAGTTTTTAGCCATTTTTTCCAGTTCAGGAATTGATGAGCGACTGTGTGCGGCCCTTAGCCAGCCCTTTCTCACGGAGTCACATTTCAAATCATGTTTGTCGATAAGGTCAAATACTTCATCTGCTGAATGAATATAATTGTTTAGTACTCTATTGCCGAAAACATCACCTAGTTGCTCGATGATTTCACTGGGTTGAGCATGTGCTAGTGGGTTAACTTGTCCGCCCGATCTACCTGAAGCACCCCAGCCTGGTTCATGCATATCTAATACGATCACATTGACACCTTTCTGAGCGAGTTCTAATGCTGTGCGTAACCCTGTAAAACCAGCACCTACAATAGTAACGTCTGCTTTTACAGCGCCCTTTAATGGTTCCGGTCTAGTGAGTTTTACTGCTGTATGTTGCCAAAGGCTTTGATCAGCATCTTTAAATTTAAGCATTATTTCATGTACATCTTGAGTAATTGATATTCAGTGTAGCAGTAACAAAAGCGTTTGGCGGTTGTTTGATTTGGTCTGTTTGTCGCTACTAAGCGTAAAAAATGAAGCTACCACGATGCATTGATCTATTTACTGTTGTGATCACCTCAAATACGTTGAATTTAAAGGGTATAGCTGAATTTAGTGTAGTTATTTTTAAATTAATAACCTATGCTTAAACGCGATTTAAAGGTGGTTAATGCGTATATATGAGCAATCAAACTGATTCAGAAAATTTTGCAGTAAACTTAAAATTCCTATGTGGCTTCTACAGTTCGATATCAGAAGTATGCCGCAGGCTTGAAATAAACAGACAACAATTCAATCGATACCTTAGTGGTAAATCGTTTCCTTCTTATAAAAATTATAAAAAGATCTGTGACTTCTTTGGTGTTGAAAGCGAAGAGATTGTTATCGACCCTATCGAATTTCAAAAAATAGCAGGCTTACCCAGCGCTACCGAAAAGAAAGGCGCAGTTCCAGAGCAGTTTGCAAACATCGTTATGCCGTTAATGAAGAATTCGAGTCAGTCTTTAAGTCGTTATGAAGGCTACTATTACCGTTATTTTTATTCATTTAGTTTTCCCGGATATATCTTCCGCTCATTCTTTAAACTCTATCAATTAGGTGATTATTACTACATTAAACACATAGAGCTTTCGAGTAAAAATGATGACTTATCCATACCTCGTTTGGTAATAAAATATCATGGCGTTGCGTTTTTTCTGGCCGAAAGAATATTCATCGTTGAATCGGAACCAGCATTGAATTCAACAATATCCGAAGCGATTTTAACGCCAAACTATCGACCGAATAGTCCTTATATGTCTGGCTTGGTAATTTGTGCATCTTCAGGCAGTTCTCATCAGCCCAGCGCAGGTAGAACAGTCTTCGAATTTTTAGGAAAAAACATCAATATCAGAGCAGCGATGAAGCAATGTGATTTATTTCACCATACAGATGAGCGTATCCCAGAAAATATTAAAAAATTAATTAAGAATGAAATTACTGACGCTCAATTTACATTCCATCCTCAGGATTTTTTGTAATCCATAAAAAAGACAGGTTTTGTAAGAAACAGAGGGAAGTTTTCTTTTTTCTCTTCACCAAAATGCATGTTAGTAGCGTCAAATGTGACGCTACTTTGCTCCTACTAGCGTCTTCTCGGCTAAGGTGAGTCCCCGCTTTTATTGTTACTCTCTTAGCCTATCAGTAAATATAGTTATATACGGTTTTGCACTGTAGTTATTCAAAGGAGAGAGAATGTCCCAATTTATAAATAATAAAGAAAATATTGTCACGGAAGCTGTAGATGGATTGATCTCCACGTCAGGAGGGGCACTCGCAAGACTCGATGGTTATCCACATATCAAAGTCGTTGTCCGAAACGATTGGGATAAGTCCAAAGTTGCGCTTATTTCTGGCGGCGGTTCAGGGCATGAGCCCGCACATGCTGGCTTAGTTGGTGAGGGTATGCTTACGGCAGCAGTTTGTGGAGAAGTGTTTGCTTCGCCATCGGTAGATGCTGTTTTGTCAGCAATACTGGCAGTGACAGGTTCTGAAGGTTGCCTGCTGATCATCAAAAATTATACGGGAGACCGTTTGAACTTTGGCTTAGCCGCAGCAAGAGCGATCGAAATGGGCTTTAAGGTAAATATGGTTATCGTTGATGATGATATTGCTTTACCCGATCTAGCGAAACCGAGAGGTATTGCCGGAACAGTCTTAGTTCATAAAATCGCTGGGGCGCTTGCAAATGACGGTGGATCTTTAGACGAGGTAACCAAAGTTGCCGAGAATATTATCGCCGGTACTAAAACCATTGGCATGTCTTTGGACACCTGCACTGTTCCGGGCTCACCAAAAGACCAGCGCATTGAAGACGGTAAAGTTGAATTAGGTCTGGGCATTCATGGCGAGCCAGGTTTTGAAAAATTAGATTATATTGATGCCAAACAGTCGATTGCAGCAATGGTGAATAAACTAGAGCCTTTGATGAGTAATGAGTCACATGTTGTTTTGCTAAATAATTTGGGTGGTGTTTCTATTTTGGAAATGTCGATACTTGCGAATGAGTTAGTTAATTCTTCTATCGGTAAAAAACTCAAGTTAATTATCGGTCCGGCATCACTTATGACAGCCATTGATATGAGAGGTTTTTCAATCTCGGTATGTCCGCTTACCGCACAACAAGAGGCGTTATTAAAATCACCCTGTGCGCTTTCTGTGTGGCCAGATTGTAAAGAAATAACGCCTATTGCGATCGTCGATTTACCCGATGGATTAACACCCGTTAGGCATAATCCATCAAAGCATGATGAGACTGCAACGTTAATTACACAATGTTGTGAAATCATGATCGCAGCAGAGGCTGACTTGAATGCACTTGATGCCAAATCAGGTGATGGCGATACAGGTTCTACCGTAGCAGGTGCAGGACGATCTATAATTGCTGCGCTTGAGGGCCTGCCGTTAGCAGATCATCCAAAACTATTTAGCGCTATCGGTCAGGAATTGAGCCAAGTCATGGGTGGTTCTTCCGGGGTATTGTTGGCAATATTCTTTACCGCGGTAGGTGATGCTTCCTCCAACGGTGCTTCAGTTATTGATGCCTTCAAATCAGGTTTAAATAGAATGCAAGCGATCGGTGGAGCAAATCTCGGTGATCGAACCATGGTTGATGCACTAAGCCCAGCTTTAGATGCTTTGGATAATGGCTTAGAGGCTGCGGCTATAGCGGCTCGTGAAGGAGCAAATCATACTTCAACGATATTAGTTGCTAAGGCAGGCCGCTCTACTTATGTGAATGAGGAGCAACTGAAAGGAAATATTGATCCCGGGGCTGAGGCTGTTGCAAGGTTGTTTGAAGGGCTTTCTGAAAACAGATAATCAACCTCATAAAAAAAGGCACCAAAGTAGGGGGGTGTGATTTTAATCCCCCTCTATTTCATCAAAAAGTAAAATTAGACCTTTCTCGTTTCCAATTGTTTACCATAACTTTAAACGTGTTTATCAAAGGCTTCGACAAATGCTTCTGCCGATTTGGCAATTTCTGCGACTGATTTCCCGGGCTTATAGAGCGCAGAACCGATGCCAAAACCATCAACACCATAGGATAACCATTCACCCAGATTTTCAGGGTTACAACCACCCACTGCGTACAAATCAGTTGCTTCTGGCAACACTGCGCGCATTGCTTGAATATTTACCCCGCCGATTGCTGTCGCCGGAAATAATTTCAAAGCATCAGCACCCGCTTTTAAAGCGGCAAAACATTCCGAGGGTGTCAGTACGCCGGGGTATGAACCCATATTCAATTTCTTGGTTTGCTGCACAACATCAATATCAAAGTTAGGTGAAACAATAAAAGTACCGCCAGCCTCTTTGATGCGAATGATGTCATCTTCATTCAACACTGTGCCTGCACCGATATGTGCACGTTCACCTAAATGTTTAGCCATACGTTCAATCGAATCAAAGGCATTCGGTGAATTTAAAGGGACTTCAATCCAGTCAAAGCCTTTTTCAACCAGCATTTCAGATACGCTTTTTGCCTCATCGGGAGTGATGCCTCTCAGAATTGCAATTAATTTACGTGACGGTCTAGGTGACATAGTATTTCTCATTGATTGAATAGATTTTTATACACTTGAATCAAACCTTGTAAGGTCATGTCTTGAGCACTGAATATTTCGCTGTTACCACCGATATGGGTTAAAGCCTCTGCATAGAGGGTGACTAAACGATCATCACCAATTAATGCTGTATTCTGATTGTTCCAGTAGGATTTTGCACCTGCAAGTTCTGCTCCTATCAATAATCCAGATAATCTGGCACGTGCAGAAGCCGAATCGGGTTTACCTAACAAACCTTGTGCACGAATACGAAAGCAGTCACTTAATAGCTGTTGCGGGTTTTTTAGAGATTCCTCAACGGCTTCTAAAAATGCGGATTGGTTCCAGCCTTCTGAAGTTAGCTCATGACGCAGAATGGATTGCTGGCTGAGCAATTCGAAAGTCTCACCCGTCATATAGGTGTTAAAACGGTGTATCTGATTATCTTGTAGTTGTACCCACTTACTGTGCGTTCCCGGTAGGCACACTGTGTTGAATTTTGCACCTGTATCAGCGATTAGACCCGCAAGTTGCGTTTCTTCTCCTCTCATCACATCTGCGGGAGATTGTTGGCAGACGCCGGGCAGATTGGATACTTTAAGGCGGGAATCTTTCGTTTCAACAGCTTTTAATCCATCGGATGAAGAAGGCAGACACGGAGTTTGCAGGTAAGGTGCTTCTGCCCATCCCTGTTTGGCACCTGCCATTCCACAAACCAGAACGCTGGTTATTCTATCGGGCACTAGCCAATCATCAATTAGTTTTAGCAAAGCATCTTCAAATTCGTCGGGTGAAAGTTTGCCCGCACCATCATGAGATTGCGCATCACTTAAGACCTGATGCTCGCTGGACATTGCATACGCCCTAAGGTTTGTTGTGCCCCAATCTACTGCAATCCAGTGTGTTTCCATATTCAGTCTCTATCTACGTTTTTTCTAAAGCTATCCTCGTCAGACAATATAACGGTGCTTTACTCAATGAGTATAGGATTAAATTCGAACGATGGATCAGAACGATAGAAAAGAAAGCTGTGAGTGCATATTTAAAAGAAAAAAGGCCTCTAAAGTAGGGGGGTGTCAATTCAACACTCCTTCCTGCTTTGAGGCCACATTTAGATCTGTTTAGTTAGTTTTTACTAGTTTTTTATTAGCCTCTGACTAACTCATTTTTAGGATCATACAAACCAGCTTCAGTCACAACAGCAGGGTACTTCTCGCCTAGTATTTCTACTTTTACTTCAGTACCTACCTCGGAGAGTTGAGGTTCTACAAACGCATAGGCAATGTTTTTATTAACGCGATGACCATAGGCGCCAGAGGTGACAGTGCCTGATAATGTCTCACCGTGGTAAATTGAATCACCACTGTGTGCAGGGGCCAAATCACAGTCAATAACAAGCGTGACGAGCTGCTTTTGATTACCTTTTTCTAATTGTGCTTGCAGCGCTTTTTTACCGATAAAGTCCGGCTTATCCATTTTCACGAAAAAGTCTAGGCCAGTTTCCATAGGGTTACGTTCGTAAATAAGGTCTGCTTTCCAATGCAGATAGCCCTTTTCCATACGCATTGATTCTGTAGCGTAAAGACCGAAGTGTGACAAGTTAAACGCTGTACCTGCCTCATTTAACAGCTTCCAGACTAAATATAATTGCTCATTAGGCACATGCAATTCATAGGCGAGCTCACCGGAGAAACTTACCGTCATTGCCATTACTTTCGCATGACCTAGTGTCATTTCTTTAACATTCAACCAGGGGAATCCCGCTTTAGACCAATCACATCGCGGTGAAAGCGACTGCAATAAATCGCGTGATTTAGGACCTGCAACCACAAGTATTGTATGTGATGCTGCCATTTCGGTAATAGTTACGGAATCAGGTTTGTGCGTGTTCAACCAATCCAGATCATGCCATTCAGCAGCAGCGGCAGAACCATACCAGTAATGCTCTTCGTCTAACTTGGCAAGGGTCGCTTCTGTTAGTACATGACCATGTTCATTGAGCAAATAACACAGGCTAATTTTGCCGACTTTTTTCGGAATATTGCTACAGGTGATGCTGTCTAAAAACTCCGTTGCGCCTTCACCTTGAATAGAGAAACGATTGAAACCAGACACTTCCATCAAACCAACATTTGTCGTTAAGGCTTCAATTTCTTTAGCCACAACATCTTTTGTCGAGGTGAAGCGATATGAATGCTCATCTTCAAAATCAGGGGTAGGTTTGAAGAATAAAGAGCGCTCCCAACCATTAACCACTCCCCAGGCAACATCTAGCTGATCAAGGACTGGATAAAGAGGCGTTGTACGTGCTAATCGAGATGCTGGGCGATGCTCGTGCGGTAAGTGATAGTGGAATTCGTTCTGGTAATCTTCAATCGCTTTCAAGCAGGTATGTTCGGTATTTGCGTATTGGGTAAAACGTCGCGGATCAAGACACCATGCATCCCACTCACATTCACCGTGAACGATTAAGTCAGCTAAGATCTTTCCGTGTCCACCACCTTCGCCGATTCCCGCTCGCAAGCCGATCGCACAGTAAGCGTTTTCTATTCCAGGTATTTTTCCAATCAACGGCATGCCGTCAATGGTGTAGGTAATAGGTCCATTGATGGTGGTATGAATTCCTGCGTTTTGAAGAGCGGGTAAGCGTTCAAAAATACCTTCCATATTTTCAAGGCAGCGATCTAAATCGGGTGGGCATAAATCTTTAGTGAATGCTGGGTCAATGCCATCCATGCCGAAGGTTTTACACGCTTGTTCGTAAACACCAACCAGCAGGCCATTTTTTTCCTGACGGCTGTAAAAATCATCTAATGGATCACGAATAATCGGTACCTGAAAATCCAGTGCTTCTAATTCGGGAATATTATCGGTAAGGAAATACATGTGTTCCATCGATGTCACAGGGTGCTCAACACCTAACATATTGCCCACTTCATTGACGCGGTAGCCGGTTGCGTTGACAACTTTTTCACAGGTGATGTCGCCATTTTTGGTGTGAACGATAAATTCACCCGTGCCGTAACGAGAGCCTTTTTTCGTAATACCTTCAACGGGATTACTTCTATACACAGAAGCTCCTGCGAGGCGTGCTTTTCGTGCCAATGCCAGAGTAATGCCGGATGGATCAATATAGCCATCTAATGGATCCCACCACGCGCCCAGCATTTTGTCTGTGGTTAATAATGGATGACGTTCTTTGATTTCTTTTGGGCTGATGTATTCCATCTCAACACCCATGCTTTTCGCCATGCCAATATAATGTTGATAGGTATCGATATGATCCTGAGTGTAAGCGGTTCGCATGCCGCCGGTGATATCGTAATAGAAGGGAAAATCCTCATCTGCCGCGAGTTCTCGGTACAGGTCGATACTGTGACGTTTCAAACCAATCATGGTTTGATTGCCGCCAAACTGAGTGACTTGCGCCGCTGCATGCCATGTCGAACCTGAAGTCAGTTCATCTCTTTCTACCAGTGCTACGTCTGTCCAGCCAAGCTGGGTAAGATGATACAAGGTAGAGCAACCTGCAATACCTCCGCCGATGACAACCACGCGAGCATGGGATTTAACAGAATTCGACATTTTCTACTCCAGATATAAATAGTTAAAATTTAAGCCTTCTAAATTTAAGTCATCAATAATGCACAACAAAGTAAGCGTCTGACAATCGAAACGTTATGATCTATAGTTCAGTTAATTTAAACCATAAATGCTTTACTGTATTTCTAGGCTGGACCAACAATGAAACATTCTTTACCCTCGCTCGATAGCCTTAAAGTCTTTGAATCTGCGGCCAGGCACCTGAGTTTTAGTATCGCAGCGAATGAGTTATGCGTAACCAAAGGCGCAGTCAGTTATCAAATACGTAAACTCGAAGAAGAGTTACAAAGCAGTTTGTTCAAACGCTCCGTGCGCCAAGTCTATCTAACAGATACAGGGCAGGCCTTATATCTGACCACGAAAAAGATTTTCGAAGATCTTGAAAATAGCCTCTCGCGTATTCAGGAAGGCAAGCAGGAAGCAAACGTATCGATTGCCGCAACGACCTATGTCGCTGCGCGCTGGTTGTCAGCGCGTATCGGTCGTTTTAACGATGAATACCCTGATATCAATTTTTTGTTACAACACTCGGTAAATTCGGTTGATTTCAAGCTTGATGAAGTCGATCTCGCAATCTTGTGGGGGCCGTGCAAAGGAAAGCTGGATAGAAATCGCTTCGCTGAAATACCGATGTCTTTGTTTCCTGTGATTAGTCCAAAATTATTAGACACACATAAGTTAAGCCAGCAAACCGAGATAAGTATGGATGCCATCGTGCAAGGAGCGCTAAGTAATATCCCCTTGCTATGTGAAGACAGCAAACAGGATCAGTGGCAGGAGTGGTTAAAAGCCAATAACACGGCTGGTCCTGATCTTAAGCTAAACAACCCTCGCAGAGTGATTAGTGATGCCAATGTGCGCGTGCAGGCAGCAGTCGACGGACAGGGATTGATTTTAGCCGATGATTTAATGTTAAATGAGCTCAATAATAGATTATTGGTAGCGCCTTTTAAGGAGCAATTAACGGGTTATGGTTATGCTTTTTATTCCTCCCCAACACGCATATATGGTGACAATACCATTACCTTTAAACACTGGATGATGCAGCGCATTCAATAATACTATAAATGGCACCCCCCTACTTTGAGGCTGTTTTTTTAGCTTCAAATAAAGAGAAATAATTAACATGAGTAAAATTACCTGTGTAGAAGACTTTAGGCAACTCTACAAACGACGTGTTCCGAAAATGTTCTATGACTATGTGGAAGCCGGTTCGTATACTGAATCGACATTCCATAGAAATGAGAATGAGTTAAAGGATGTTTGTATTCGTCAACGGGTAGGCGTGGATATTTCTAATGTCGACACGTCAACCACTATGGTTGGAGCGGATGCAAAAATACCCATCGCGTTTGCGCCCGTTGGTATGCTGGGTATCCAGAATGCAGGTGGCGAAATTAAAGTGGCAACTGCAGCTCGTGATTATGGTGTGCCTTTCATTTTATCTACCATGTCTATTTGCTCAATCGAGCAGATTCAGGAAGCGACCGGTGCTCCTTTCTGGTTTCAACTTTATGTAGTTAAAGATCGTGAGTTTGTACGAGATTTAATTCATCGCGCCAAGGCCGCTAATTGTTCAGCATTAGTTGTTACCATGGATTTACCCATGCTGGGTCAACGCCATAAAGATGTGAAGAACGAATTATCGATTCGCCCTAACTTCCGCAATATGTTGAATATTATGACCAAGCCAAAATGGGCGTTGGAAATGGCAACCACTCCTTATAAAGGCTTTGGCAATGTGATGGGGCATGCCAAAGGGGTAGATGATTTGAGTAGTCTACTTGTCTGGGCAAAAGAAATGGTCGATCCAGCGCTTGATTGGGAATACGTCGAATGGATTCGACAGGAATGGGGTGGCAAAATTATACTCAAAGGCATCCTCGATGTTGAAGATGCCAAAATTGCTGCCAGCATGGGGATCGATTCCATTATTGTTTCTAATCATGGTGGACGCCAGTTAGATGGTGCAGGCAGTTCAATCTACTGGCTTCCTCGTATCGCTGATGCGGTGGGCGATAAAATGGAGCTACTTTTTGATTCTGGTGTGCGTACTGGCATGGATATTTTTCGTGCTAAAGCATTAGGTGCCAGCGGCGTATTACTCGGGCGTTCTATGGTCTATGCATTAGGTGCAATGGGAAGGCCAGGCATCGACCAATTGCTGCAGATTTATGAGAATGAACTCAAGACAACCATGGGTTTGGCGGGAAAAACAAAGATAAGTGATATTCAATCTGGTGATGTGTATTCGGTATGGGATCAGTAATTAAGTTTTACTATTGTTAAGAAACCTAGGGAAAAAGTGCTTAAATACACGCTAAGTTATAGGGTCTCCTTACAGTCGAGCTATAACTAAACTTTGGCATAAATTCGTTCTAACGTTTTTAAAACACAAAACGAGAACTCATTTAAGTAGGAGGGGTGATATAAAAAAAGGACGTACTTAAGTACGCCCTTCGAATGAGTTCATATACTATTTGTTAGCATTTAGTCATCGGCCTTAATTCTTTCATTTTTCGGATCGTAGTTGCACATTGGAACGATCTTGGCAGGGTAATGCTTACCAAGAATCTGAACGGTTAAACCAGCATTTTCTGCTTTCTTATCAATCTTTTTAGTCTTGATAAAGGCAAACGCTAAACTCTTCTGGATACGATTGCCGTAACCGCCTGAACTACACTGTCCTACGATTTCACCGTCTAAGTAAAGTGGTTCAAATCCGTTTTGTGCATCTGTTTTGTTTGCATTAGCCATATCTGAATCAACTTCAATCATCACCATGTCATTTTCAAAGCCAGCTTCTTTTTGCTTAAGCAATATGTCTTTACCTTCGAAGTCTTTATCCATTTTTATGAACCAGCTAAGGCCTGACTCAAGCGCTGTAAATTCTGTATTCATGTCTGGGCCCCAAACTGGGTAACCTTTTTCGAATCGCATTGAATCCATTGCACGTAAGCCGAAGTTTTTGATGTCAAACTCTGCGCCTGCTTCGTGTAATGCATCATATAGCTTCTGTGTGTACTCGACTGGGTGATGAAGCTCCCAACCTAATTCGCCCACGAAACTCATGCGTAAAGCACGTGTTGGAACACCTGCGACATCAATTTCCTGACCTGTAAACCAAGGGAAGTCTGCATTGCTTAAGCTTACATCTGTTACCTTACTCAAAACCTTACGCGCATTAGGACCTGTAATTAAAAGGCACCCCCCGGCTTTGGTGGTGTTTTTCAAGGTGACTGAGCCATCTTTTGGTAAACGACTGAATAGCCAATCATCTACAACAATCTCAAGTGCCGCAGGCGACATCATGTAATATCTGCCGTCTTGTAGCATGGTGATTGAAACTTCCCAGGCAACACCGCCTGAAGGACTAAGCGGATGGGCTAGAACTATTTGGCCCGGTTCAGTAGGGACATGGTTGGGCATGATATTACTTAAATAGTCATATGCACCTTCACCTGATACTTCGAACTTTGTGAACGGTGATAAATCCAAAAGACCTACATTCTCTTGAACGTTTTTACACTCTGCGGCGACAGGATCAAACCAGTTACCTCGGCGGAAGCTATGCTGCTCAACAGGCTCCATACCTTCAGGAGCGAACCAGCTAGGACGCTCCCAGCCAAAGTAAGCACCAAATACAGCGTTGTCTGCTTTGTGAGATTCGTAAATAGGCGTTTTCTTTTGGCCGCGAACCGCAGGGCGCATCGCGTATTCATTGGCATAACCCAATTGATATTCGTTGGCATAAACTTCAGTGCCTTTCGCCACTGTGTATTTGATGTCTGCATAATCACCAAAACGACGCGGATCTAATTCGAACAGATCGAGTTCTGGTTCGCCATCAACAATCCATTGCGCCATAAAGTGACCAGCACCACCACCTTGTGCAATACCGAAGTTGAAGCCAGTAATAACAAAATAGTTGTCGATGCCATGCACCGGCCCAACTAATGGATGCCCATCTGGTGAGTAAGTGATAGGGCCATTAACAACCGTTTTGATGCCGCCTTCAGCAACCAGCTCAACCTGAGTCATCGCTGTCATCATAATGTCTTCGATTCGGTCAAGATCTGGTGCTAATAATTCCTGACCAAATTCTTTAGGAACGCCATCAGTTGCCCAAGGAATTCCGTCTGGCTCGTATGGGCCTAAGATGAAACCTTTACCTTCCTGACGTAAGTAGTATGAAACATCTGGATCACGAAGCATTGGCAGCATTTCGTCACGACCTTCTAATTCAGGGATTGAATCGGTTACAAGGAACTGGTGTTCCATGGAACACATCGGCAATTCGTGGCCAACCATTTTGGCTAATTCGTTGGCGCGGAAACCACCTGCATTAACGATAATGCCAGCGTCAATAATGCCTTTAGGCGTAGTCACTTCCCAGCGGCCATCTTCTTTCTGTACGATTTTTTCTACAGGGTTTTGACGAACAATCGTTGCGCCCGCATCTTTCGCGCCTTTTGCCATCGCGTTAGTCGCACTAGTTGGGTCGATGTGACCGTCGGCTGGGTCCCATAATCCACCCAAAACTCCTTCTGGGTTTAAATAAGGGTAGAGCTCGACCAAGCGCTCAACACTGATCATTTCGAGATCCAGTCCAGCGAGTTTTGACATTGCAACCACGCGCTCAAATTCATTCATGCGCTCTTCGGTATGCGCTAATCGAACCGCACCGGTAGGGTGATGATCAACGGGATGACCGGTTTCTTCTTCTAAACGTGCATAAAGCGCAATACTGTGCTGCTGCATTTTCATCACATTAAAGCTATTGCTGAAATGAGGCAGGTTTCCCGCTGCGTGCCAAGTAGAACCAGATGTTAAATCCAGCTTTTCTGTCAGCATGACATCCGTCCAGCCAAGTTTTGTCAGGTGATATAAAGTACTAACGCCAGCAATGCCGCCGCCCATAATTAATACATCTGTCTTATTTTTCATCATTATTCCTTTGGTCTCTGATAGGGATGACTGCTACTTTTTATGTTTTATGAGGGGCGCGCAGTGATTGTGTCCTTCTAGTAAATATGATATTAAGTTATTCGACCAGCAACAAATGATATATAAACCACAAATGTATAAGTTAAACTTATGAAAAGGCTACTCACAAATTCTATACAACTCAACTGGCTAAGAACATTTTCTGTTGCGGGTGAGCATTTAAGCTTTACCTTGGCAGCTGAAGATCTGGCAATGAGCCAATCAGCTGTGAGTCAACAAATCCAGCTACTAGAACATCACTTGAATCAAAAACTGTTCTATCGGGCTAACAGAAGTATACGTCTCACAGACGCAGGACGGGCATTTTTACCCCTGGTGGAAAGTACCTTGAAACAGCTCAACCAGGGCGCGGCTAAAATATTTTCTCCATCAGATGAAGCGGTTGTTGAGTTTGGTGTGAATACAACCTTCGCCGAGTTATGGCTGGCACCTCGATTGCAACAGTTTAATTTGATTCATCCGCATATATCGATTCGTCAACATGGCACTAACTGGGCTTCTGATTACCCAATATCAACTTCAGAATTAGAAATCCGTTATGGCAAGGGTGATTGGGATGGCTTTGAATCTATCCCGCTGATTTCACAAAAGATAAGGCCTTATTGCAGCCCTGAAAATGCAAAACAATTGCGTGAGCTCGATGATGTTAATAAGCTGACATTGCTCGATGTTTTGGGCGTGCCTAAAGGCTGGAATAGCTGGTTAGAAATGACTGAGTTGAATGATAGACCCAGACAACCGATGCAATATATGGATAGCTATGTGATGGCCGCTTCACTCGCAGCAAATGGTATGGGAATCTGTTTGATGTATGACGATTTCATGCAGGAAGGCTTTTTAGCGAAGCAATTGGTCGCCCCATTTTTTGAAAGTCTGGATACTGAAAGCGGCTATTTTGTTTGTTATAAAAGTGAAAAGAACTTATCGGAAGCAACTCGATTGTTTAAGGATTGGTTGCTGAGTTACACCTGAGACTGTTAATAGTAGGGGGCTATTTATAAGGCACCCCCACACTTTTAGGCACTTTTTCTATTTTTATCTAAGCCAGATCATTTACCATCGCCTGACGATAATTCTCAGGAACTGGCGTTACCGCATGCGTGTAGTTTTCGTGATCTATACCGACATTAATCGCTGCGCCATCTTTAACCGCAGCAATCATCTCTGGGGATAATTCAAAACGCATGAAGTGCACCGCAGAGGTTTTGTCTTCGGTTTCGCGCTCTAAGTCTTCATTGCTAATCGCGAATACTTTGTCGAATCCTTCAACCTGTACCCAGGTTTTACGATCAATGCCGATTAATTGTGACAGTGCTTTAACTCTTTCGGCTACATCGATGTATTCGATCATCATCGTTGCTTTCCAATTAGTACCAGTAGGTAGCATGGCGTTATAGACTTCTAATTCTTCATTGATACCAGCGGCATCAAATACTTTTTCAGCACGTAGAATTTCCTGAATTTGATATTTTAAGGTAGTGGCATCTTCAAAATACAGAGTAACATTTGGACCAACTGGAAGGTTGCGGCTCTTTTTATGCAGCATGGTTGCCGCTCGAATTTCTGGTCGCTGTTCATGATACTGCTCTAAAGAAAGTAAGTCATCTCTGGTTAGTTTTTGTGTCATTGTACTTTTTATCCGTAATTCTTCCGTTAGTGTTTATAGCCCGTAAGCCATGCGTAACAAAGTAAGTGGGTGTTGTGGTTCAGAATCATCCTTCATACCATTCGCTATCTGATGTCCTGCCATAGGACAGTCACTACTGTAAAAGTCTGATTCCGACTTTTGGACTTTAGTAATAACCGGGCGACAGATTTTCATCGATTTCTCATGAAATTCTTCTTTGACTGCGTAAGTACCGTCATGACCAGAGCAACGCTCAATCGTTTCTATCGTAGTATCTTGAACCAGTTGTAAAAGGTCTCTGGTTTTCAAGCCCATGTTTTGTACACGTAAGTGACAGGCTGCATGGTAGGCAATTTTGCCCAGTGATTTTTTGAAATCTATATTGAGTAGTTCTTCCTTGTGACGCAGCATCAAATATTCAAAGGGATCAAAGATATGCGCTTTAACTTTCTGTACATCCGCATCATCAGGGAACATTAACGGTAATTCTTGTTTGAACATCAAAACACAAGATGGTACGGGAGCGATAATGTCCCAGCCTGCATCAATCTTTTTCACCATCTCAGGGATGTTGATGTTTTTAGCGTGTTCAACAGATTTTAAGTCGCCTAGTTCTAGTTTCGGCATGCCACAGCAGACTTCTTTATCGACTAAGGAAACTGCTATTTGATTGTGATGCAGCACTTTGCCCAAATCTTCTAATAGATGTGGTTCATTGCGATTGCCATAACAGGTCGCGAAGATGGCTACTTTGCCTGTAGTTCGGCCCGCTTGTTTAGCATCTGCGTGCGTGCTTTTGCTTTCTTCTACTGTTGATGCCAGTAACTTTCTACCGGTTTTACTGTGATATTTAGGAACAGTAGCATCAGGATGAATACCTAGCACTTTCTGTAGCGCCTTTCTGGCTAAGCCATTTTCATTCGCAGCATTAACGATAGTCGAAACAACTGGAATACCAGCGATGTTTCCGACTTTATCAGTTGCCGATAAAATCTTATCACGGGTTTTAAAGTCCCCTTTCTTATGCTTAATCGCTTTTGCGCGAAGCATCAGGTGAGGGAAGTCGACATTCCATTCGTGCGGTGGTGTGTAAGGACACTTTGTCATATAACAAAGATCACACAGGTAACATTGATCGACGACTTTTACGAAATCTTTCTTATCGACACCATCGACTTCAAAGGTGTCAGATTCATCGACCAAATCAAATAAAGTGGGGAATGCATCGCATAAGCTGACACAACGGCGACAGCCATGGCAGATATCATAAACCCGCTCAAGTTCTTCATTGAGTAAATCTTCGTTGTAAAAATCTGGATTTTTCCAGTCTAAGGGATGTCGTGTGGGTGCTTCTAAATTGCCTTCACGTGCTGCCATAGTGATTAAATTCCGTTTCTTAATCCAACTTCATACTGAATGTGCTCCCCCTCTTAAGGAATAAGAGAGGGAGAAATCTTCAAAATTAAATGAAGATTAATCGTCTAGATTGTCTAGCGCTTTCTGGAAACGATTAGCGTGTGAACGCTCCGCTTTTCCTAGCGTTTCAAACCAGTCAGCGATTTCGTCAAAGCCTTCTTCACGAGCTTGCTTGGTCATTCCTGGGTACATATCTGTGTACTCATGAGTTTCACCAGCAACCGCTGTTCTTAGGTTGTCAGCAGTAGGACCAAATGGAAGGCCTGTTGCTGGATCGCCCGTTTCTTCTAAATATTCAAGATGACCATGAGCATGTCCTGTTTCACCTTCAGCAGTTGAACGGAAAACAGTAGCGACATCGTTGTAACCTTCAACGTCAGCTTTTGCTGCAAAGTATAAGTAACGACGGTTTGCCTGAGATTCACCTGCGAAAGCATCTTTCAGGTTTTGCTCAGTCTTGGTTCCTTTAAGAGACATAATTTTTTCTCCTTTGTTGTTATAGAAATTTATAAAAAAAATTTGGTAAGATTTTTTATGAAAGTCGCAGACGCAACTAACTTCTATAATATAGGAAGGATACTAAGATAGGTCTAATTGAATAATTAGAACGTTTTGATTCATGAAAGCGAAGATCAGACAAACTTAGCTATACCGAGCGCTGCAAGGTAGTTTTTAAATCCGGATAGCGTAATTTAATTTTTAATGATCCAAGCATTTTATCGTTTCTTATCCGTCGAGACTCTTTCATATACGAAACCATCCCTGCGCTTAAGGTTTTTTCTGCCGCTTCCAGACTGATTTGTGGCGGGCGCGGTAAACCAGCAAAATCAGCTACGTTATTAAAATAATCCGTCATGGTGCTAGGGTTGCCATCGGTGACATTGATTATTTCATTGCTAAATTCACAATTCATGGCCGCAACACACGCTTGCGCAAGGTCATCAGCATGGATGCGATTAGTGTAACCTGCTTCATCTGCATTAATCACCGGTAAGCCTTTTTTAAGGCGCTCAAGCGGCAATCTTTCCTTGGCGTAAATTCCGGGTACCCTTAAAATCATGAATTCAGAGTCTGTTTTTTCAGACCATGTTTGCAATGTTTGTTCGGCGGATAAGCGTCTTATTGCTCTCTCTGCTTTAGGGTTTACTGCTGTATTTTCATCAATCCATTCACCTGCACTATCGCCATAAACACCTGTGGTACTTATCAAAACGATACGTCGAGGTTTAGCACTGCCTAGGTTTTGGAGAAATTGCTTTAATCGAAGGTCTTCAGTACCCGATGGCGTTGGTGGTGCAAAATAAAAGAGATCGGCTTGATCAAAATTGAAACCATCCAGCGAATAGTGACTATCAAGATCAAGCGCATAAGAATCGATATTGCATTGCCGGCAATGCTCAACAGATTCGGCAGAAGAAACGATCGCTTTTAGGTTTTGAGCTTGCCGTTGATCTTCAGTAGCCAATAATGCCGCAACGCGTTTACCGATATCACCACAACCGACAATCCAGGTATTTGTTTGAGGGTGTTTTTGGTGTTTTGAAGCAATCTCTGAAGTCATGGAAAAAGACTAGCGTTTAATGGCACCTTATACAATATTCATTTTGGTTGCTGCATATCGGAATCTACTTGAAAAACGGGCGTTTTGCCCTCATTATTGATTAAAATATAATCAATTTTAATTGCCCAAATAAATATAAATATTAACTGGAGATTTTCATGGAATTGTTACCCATAGTCATAGTCGTATTCGCCATTATTATGATCATAATGGGCGTCAAGCGTGTTCCTCAAGGGATGGAATATACGGTTGAACGCTTCGGTCGATACACGCGTACCTTGAAGCCAGGCATACAATTTATTATTCCATTTATTGACGGCATCGGTGCCAAAGTCAATATGATGGAACAGGTCGCTGACGTACCTCAGCAAGAAGTTATCACCAAAGATAACGCGATGGTAACAGCAGACGGCGTGGTGTTCTTTCGGGTAATGGATGCGGCTAAATCAGCCTATCGCGTAAATGATATGTATCGTGCGATTTTAAATATCACGATGACAAATATCCGTAGTGTGATGGGCTCGATGGATCTGGATGAGTTGCTATCCAAGCGTGACGAGATTAACTCCAGACTGCTCGTGGTGGTCGATGAAGCGGCAGCAACGTGGGGAATCAAAGTCACACGTATTGAAATTAAAGACATCAACCCACCAATGGACCTTGTCGAGTCGATGGGTCGTCAGATGAAAGCAGAACGTGAAAAACGTGCCTTGATACTAGAAGCCGAAGGTACACGTGCCGCACAAATACTGAATGCAGAAGGCATTAAACAATCTGCAATATTAGCCGCAGAAGGTGAGAAAGAAGCATCATTCAGAGAAGCTGAAGCACGTGAACGTTTAGCCGAAGCAGAAGCCAAAGCAACGACCATGGTATCTCAAGCAATCGCCCAAGGTGATGTGCAAGCTATCAACTACTTTGTTGCGCAAAAATACACTGAGGCACTTAAAGACATAGGTTCTGCAAACAATTCTAAAATCGTAATGATGCCAATGGAAGCAGCTAGTCTGATGGGATCAATCGCCGGCATCGCAGAAATTACCAAAGAAACGTTTGGTAGCAGTGATAAGAGCGGAGAAAAATAATGGAAGGCTTAACCAACGGGCTTTTTGATAATCTTCAATTTTGGCACTGGTGGGTTTTCGCCATTGTACTTGTGATTCTTGAAGTGTTTTCCCCTGCCGCATTTTTTATGTGGATGGGTGCTGCAGCGGGTGTAACTGGCTTAACCTTATTAGCATTGCCGGAAATGAGCTGGCAAATGCAATTTATTATATTTTCAATTGCGAGCATTGCCTCCATTTTAGTGGGACGTACCTTTTTCAGCCGCAAATCAGCAAATACAGACGACCCGACGCTGGGTCAGCTCGAACACGAACTTACTGGTAATGTATACGAAGTTGAAAAAGCCATTATCAATGGTAGTGGGCGCGTAAAAGTCGGCGAATCAACCTGGAAAGCACAGGGGCCTGACACTGCAGAAGGTACTTCGGTTAAGGTAGTTGGCGTTAAAGGGGCTGTGCTTCTGGTAGAGCCTGTTTAAGTTAATTGATTAAGCCACCCCCCACCTTATGAGCACTTTTTTAAAAAACAGCTCAAAAGGTGGGGTGGGGCTTATTGTAAGTATGATGCAACTCATTAAACAACTCATTAAACAACAGGCCTCAGAGAGAGGGCTGTTTTTTTGGGGTTTTAATTGACGTAAATTTAGAAATCTATACGAACGCCCGCTACAAATTCATGTGCCGAAACATCGTCTATTTTAAATCCATCGGTAAAAGAATCCGATCCAGTTTTCACATCACCGAATGAAGCATACTGATATTCGCCGTAGATCGAAGTGCGCTTAGATAACTTATAGTTTCCACCAATACCAACATTCCAAGAGAGTTCTGTTGAATCTCCGTCTGCATAGGCATCGTAGTAACCGTCGGCTGCTCCATCAAAGGCATCGAATGCTGCTACACCTGCGCCACCAAGTCGAGCTGAGTAACTGTTGTCAGATACACCTAATCCCGCTTTAATGTATGGTGTGAATAATGTGCTGTTTGGAAAGTCATAAAAACCTTCTACAGTCAGGGCTGTGCTTTCGATGTTACCGTTGAGGACATATTCTTCACCTGCTCGTGCTCCAGATCCGATATTTTTGTCATTGAAGTCTCCATCGCGGTGAGTAAGACGGCCTTCAATGCGAAACTTTTCACTGAATTTGTAACCGATACCAATGCCAGCAACGCTACTGTCACCAGAATCAAACTTTGCAGGGAAATCTGAATCTGTTGCAATGTTGTTACCTGTCGGTTCAGAATCGCTCGCTTGCTCGCTAACACCAAGCTGTGCCGTTACATAGAATCCTTCTGCTAAAGCGATTGAAGGAGTGGCTAATGCCACTGCGATGGCTAGCGCTAATTGTTTTTTTACCTTGTTCTTTGCTGTGTTCATCAGAGTACCTTTTTATACTGTTTTTTGATCGTTTAATTAAATGTTTCAAGCAGTTGAATTACCACTGCGAGTTGTGGGATTAAATATATCGTTTACTTATTGTTCTGAGTAGATACAATAAATGTATTTCATAATTCTGGTATTCGGAACAATGATAAATTACCTGCGCCACATGAGTGTGTTTGCGAGTGTGGTGGATGAAGGGTCATTTCGTGCTGCAGCGAAAACACTTGGTATAGCACCTTCAAGAGTCAGTGAAACGGTGTCAGACCTTGAGCAATATCTTAACGTTACTCTGATGCATCGAACGACACGCAAACTCTTCCTTACCAATGAGGGTAAGAAGTTTTACGCTTATGCCGCTGAAATCACGAGAAATGCTGAAGCTGGATTAAACGAGCTTAATGTACTTTCTCAGGAGTCTATTGGTTCGTTGAAAATTGCACTTCCAGCTTTTCTAGCCTCTTCAACGATCTCTACCGCGATAGCTGAGTTTGCTCGTCAGCACCCAAAAGTATCTTTAACGTTGACCTATTCAGATCAAGTCATGGATATCTTAGAAGAAGGCCTTGATTTGAGTATTCGGGTAGTTCGAGTAGGCTTATTAGAAGATAGTTCTATGATGTCTCGTAAATTGGGGGAGAGTGGGAGACTTCTTGTTGCTGGTAAGAAATATGCAGAAGGTCGCCAAATACCAAAACACCCATCAGACTTAAAAGACTGGGATTGGTTACGCTTTCAGAGTAGACCTAGTGCTATCGAGTTAATTTCAACTACGGGTGAGTCTGTCACCATTCAAGAAAATGCTTCGATAAGTTTAAACAGTTCTGAAGCTTTAAAGCACTTTACACTCCAAAACCTGGGCGTAACAATTCTACCTGTTCACTTGGTTGAAGATCTTATTGATTCGGGTGAATTAGTCCATGTGCTTCCAGAGTGGAAACTAAGACCACTGGGTTATTATGCTGTATGGCCAGATAAATCACGTCGAGAAAATCTGACATTACTTTTAGTACGATTCCTTGCCAAAGAAGTCAAAGGTCACCCACTTTGATTCACCCATAAAATAATTTTTATGTTTGTGAATGGGTTTAAATATCTAAAAAAAGTGCTCTAAAGTAGGGGGGGGGCCATTAAGATTAGTCTTGTTCGGATTTATTGAGGCTTATCCGGAAAAACCACCAAATGCTCAAATTCCATGATGATTCCCAGCTCTTCTCCGACTTCGTGATTATGATGTGAGTGCACCAGCGATAATAGTTGCGTGCCATCTTCCATTTCCAGGGTGAAAAGGTTATTTGCACCTCTGAAAACTCTGGATACTATTTTCGCTTTACGCGGACTGCAGTCATCATGAACGATGTCATCAGGGCGTACTAATACTTTCACTTTACAACCCGGCTTACATTCGGGGGGGGAGATACCTTCCAAAGAGGCGAGCGATGTTTTGATGACATTGCCTTCCATTACTTCGCCATCGATAAATACTCCAGAGCCGATAAAGTCAGCGACGAATAATGATTCGGGTTCGTGATACAACTCGTAACCACTTCCCCATTGCAGTAACTTGCCCTGATTGATTACACCGATGCTATCTGCCATCGCAAACGCTTCATTTTGATCGTGGGTCACTAATACGGCGGTGATGTTTTCGTGCTTCAGAATGCTGCGGACTTCTCTGGCTAATTCTTCGCGTAGTTCGGCGTCCATGCTGGAGAATGGTTCATCCAGTAATAATAAATCGGGCTTAGGTGCCAAGCCGCGTGCGAGCGCAATACGTTGTTGTTGCCCACCGGATAATTCATGCGGATAACGCGAGCCATAATCTTGCAGATTGATGAGTTCTAGTAATTGTTTAATACGTTCTGATTTATCTTTTTTACTCAAGTGGCGTATGCCAAAGCCAATATTTTCAGCAATAGTCAGATGAGGAAAGAGTGCAAAATCCTGAAACACCATGCCGATATTTCTTTTTTCGGGCGGCATCGTGTAACCGACGTTGCTAACGGTTGTGTCGACTAGTTTTATGCTGCCGTGTGTAATCGGTTCAAAACCAGCTATGGCGCGTAACAAGGTGGTTTTGCCACAACCACTAGGCCCTAGTAGACAGCCAATTTCACCTTTATCTAACTCAAAACTTGCCTGTGTGACAACCTCGTTTTGATCATAAGCAATGGAAACGTTATCAACGTGGAGTATTTTCATTTGTGTTCTCCAGCACGGGAGTGGCTAATGGCGTGGCTTAACAATATCACTGGAATGATTCCAACTAAAACAATCATTAAAGATGGTGCTCCGGCATCGGGTAAACGTTCATCCGCCGCCATTTCATAGGCACGAACCGCTAAGGTATTAAAGTTAAAGGGGCGCATAATCAGCGTTGCGGGTAATTCTTTTAATACATCCACGAATACCAGTAACAAGGCGGTTAATACCGTGCCGCGCATTATCGGCATGTGAATCCGACGAAGCACACCGAAAGGTGTTAAGCCTAGTGAGCGACCAGCGTCGTCCATGGTTGGTTTAATTTTACCTAAACCAGAATCGATGGCTTGAATGGAAACCGCTAAAAAGCGCACGGTGTAGGCAAATAGCAGCGCAAACAGGGTGCCTGAGAATATTAAGCCAGTGGAGATATCGAAGTGCTCACGCATCCACGCATCAATACTATTATCGAGCCAGGCAAAAGGTACCATCACGCCCACTGCGATAACGGTGCCCGGAATGGCGTACCCCATTGAAGCGACATTCACACTGGTGTTGATGACTTTGGTTTTGCGCAATCGCTTGCCGTAACCCAATAACAAGGCAATGCTAACAGCAATCAATGCTGCCAAAGCCGCGAGCATTAAACTATTACCCACCAGCACAAAAAAGGATGCATCGATCACTTCTTCTGCGGTGGTGAATGTCCACACGAATAACTGCAAGGCAGGAATTATAAAGCCCAATAACAGCGGCATAAAACAGGCAAACACGACTAAAGCGGCCATCCAGCCTTTCATTTGATAGCGTTTGATGGTTGAATATTTATTGGTGGAATGATGGAATTTTGCGCGCTTACGTGACCACTTCTCTAGCATTAGCAATGCGAATACAAAGCCTAATAATAACGCCGCTAATTGAGCAGCCGTTCCACCATCGCCCACGCCAAACCAGGTACGAAAAATACCCGTGGTAAACGTTGGGATGCCAAAATATTGAACCGTGCCGTAATCAGCGAGTGTTTCCATCAGCGCCAACGATAAACCCGTCACAATCGCAGGGCGTGCCAGCGGTAAAGCCACACGATAAAATCCTTGTAGTGGTGAATTACCGAGGGTGCGACTTGCTTCAAGTACCGCGATCGATTGATCCAAAAATGCCGCGCGTGCCATCATATAGACATACGGATAAAGCACTAACGACAGCATCAGGATGGCGCCACCGATTGAGCGTACTTCAGGAAACCAGTAATCCCTTGCACTCCAGCCAAACGTTTCACGCAGTAAGGTCTGAAGAGGACCCGCAAAATCCAGCATGCCGGTGTAGGTATAAGCGATGATGTAAGCAGGAATTGCTAATGGCAATAATAAAGCCCAGGAAAAAAAACGCCGTCCGGGGAATTCGCACATGCTGGTCAACCAGGCAGTGGTGATACCGATACTCAACACACCAGCAGAAACGCCGACCATTAGAATTAAAGAATTAGTGATGTAATCCTTTAATAAGTAATCGTATAAATGCGTCCAGTTTTCATTAAAAGGCTGAAATAAAAAGCTTGCGACAACCAGAACGGGTAGCGCCATTAATAACGCGATCGTCACAATAGAAACATTCCAACGATTCAGCTTTGGTAAGCGAAATCCTGCTTTGGAAGATGTTTGATTTGTAGACTGATTATTCATTACAGCGTTAAATATTAAGAGTGGCGAGAGTTTAAATTAAATGAGAATTATTCGCAATTAAACCTTGATGAAAACGAGTGAATAACCGGAAAAAGAGATTAAAGGCACCCCCCTACTTTGAGGGGAGTTTTCGTGATGTTGATTATTCTTTTAAAAGGCGCATCAAGCACTTAGTGTACTCGATACACATATAAAAGGATTTGAAGACTGTCTTTAGAAACTGACACAACGGCAAATGCGCGATCAGTTTAAAAAGACTTAGGGCGTTAACCTTGTTTCAACAACCTCTCAAGATCAATCAAGGCTGCGTTAGCACGTGATATGTATGACGCCATCACCAAAGAGTGATTGGTTACAAAGCCAAAACCTTTACCGTTAAGAATCACAGGACTCCAGATAGCTTGCTGAGTACCTTCCAATTCACGAATAATCTGACGCAAACTAATCAGTGCATTTTTGTCTTTTAGCACGTCGTTAAAATCGACTTCAATCGCACGTAAGATATGAATCAGTGCATAGGTCTGACCACGTGCTTCATAAAACACATCATCGATTTTAAACCAGCCCGTTTTAACATAGTTAGACTCTGCATTCGGCGTCGATTGTTTGGCGTTTTTATCGCCAGCCAGTGACGTATCCAGTTGCTCTCTACCCACACTAGAACTCAATTCTTGCGCTAATGATCCCAGGCGTTTTTTAACTAGGTCTACCCAGTCACCTAAATTGTCAGCACGTGCGTAGAATTGTGCATTGTTTTTTCCTGTGCTGGATAATCTTGCAAGATACTTATCCAGTGTTTTGATGCCATCTCTGTATTGGCTTTCGGCAGGTGGTAAAATCCATAAATTGGTGTCTGTATGAAATTTAGTTGCGGTGTTGATTAAGTCATCATCTTCCTGCGACTGCGATTGTGAACGACTTAAATCATTTCGTAACGCCAATGCCAGATCACGCGCTTGCACCAGTACACCAAATTCCCAATTAGGCATATTGTCCATGAATACGCCGGGAGGCATGCGATCGTTTTCAAGGAATCCACCGGGTTTGTCGAGTAGGGTTTTCATCAGCTGAGATAACGTTGCGGTCGTGGTAAAGCCAGTTACCATTTCAGCGCCCATTTCATCGGCATAGTTTTGCGCATTGGTATTTACATCAAAGCGAGCGGGTTCGCGGCTCCAGTAAAACATCAGTAAAATAGACAGAATGAGCAAGGTGACAATAAACATTCCTATTGTCCACTTAAGGCCTTTTTCTTTCCAGGTTGAGGGTTTGTATAATGAAAATACTTTTCCAACTGCACCCATGTGAAACTCCAAGATTAAATTAGTGTGAGATGAATCAAATATGCGGCTTTAAGCGCGACTTATCAAGTACACTGTGCGAAGTTCTGGTGAAATCTAATAAATACCTCTTATGAAAACCATTTTTAAAGAATATATCAATGTGGCATTGCAAGTGCGATGGGCATTTTTACTGGTAATGATCGGGATTGTCTCTGCGACGTTCCTAGGGATCTATGTGCCTGTTTTTTATAAAAATATAGCGAATGGCTTTGCCGAGCCTTTTAGCGTAGAAACCAGCTCGATGATGTTGCATAACTTCTGGATGATTGTCCTGTTCTATGCCGGTATCTGGTTATCCTGGCGTGTGCTTGAAATCGGTATAGTGCCTGTTGATGGCGGTGGTATGCGCCTCTTGAACAAGCGCTGCTTCAAGGTATTGAAACGTCAGAAATTTCTGTATTTCGAAAATAATTTCTCGGGCAGTTTAATCAAACAGGCAGGACGTTTTTCACGCTCTTATGAAGTGATTGTGGACTGGTTTATTTTCCAGTTTGTACAAAATGTATTAAGCATCTCGATCGCCTTTATTATTTTCTATCAACACTACCCTGAGTTTGCTTACTATTTTCTGGTATGGGTGATTGGATTCATTATCTGGAGCGTGGGTTTCTCCATCTGGAAATTGAAATACGATAAAGCCGTTGCAGAAAGTGACTCAAAGTTGGGGGGTGCCTATTCTGATGCAATCAGCAATATCTTTATTGTTAAAAGCTTCGCCCTAGAAAAAAGCGAACAAAACAACATCGATGAAAAAGCCGATGTGGTTTATCAAAAAACCAAGATCGCCTGGATATTGATGTTTGTTTCATTTGCAGTTCAGGGCTTTTTGACCATGGGCATCGAGCTGGTACTGGTGTACAAAATGATTGGTAAGTGGGAGCTGGGTCTATTTAATGTGGGCGAATTCGTTTTATTCCAATCGATTCTGTTGATTTTGGTGCAGCGTCTATGGGAATTCGGACGAAATTTCAGAAACTTTTTCACAGCCTTAGCCGATGCCGCAGAGATGGCGGATGTCTTTAAAAATGATGATTTCGAGCGAGATTCTGCCGCCGCCAAAGATTTGAAGATCAGTAAGGGTGGCATTCAAATCAAAAACATTAATTTTGCCTATTCAAGCAGTGACAAAAGTCAGGATGGATTGTTCGAAGATTTTTCGCTGGATATAAAACCCGGTGAGAAGATTGCCTTAGTGGGGCATTCTGGTTCAGGAAAAACTTCACTGACTAAATTGCTGTTTCGCTTTTTTGAACCGCAACAAGGCAAGATTTTATTCGATGGGCAGGATGCCAAAGACTTTACTCTGTCATCATTACGCAATCAGATTTCATTAGTGCCACAACAACCCGAGTTGTTTCACCGAACCGTGCGAGAAAATATTTTACTGGGTGATGAAGTCAGTGAAGAGGCGTTGATCAAAGCGGCTAAAAACTCAGGTTGCCTGGACTTTATTCAAAGCCTGCCAGAGCAGTTTGAAACAATGGTGGGTGAACGCGGCGTAAAGCTTTCAGGTGGCGAAAAGCAACGCATCGCTCTCGCCAGAGCGTTTCTTGAAAATGCGCCGATTGTGGTGTTGGATGAAGCCACAAGCGCGCTGGATTCGATCACCGAAAAACAAATTCAATCAGCTATCTTTGAGCTAATTGAAGAGAAAACGGCGATTGTGATTGCACATCGTTTATCCACTATTTTGCGTATGGACCGAATCTTAGTGCTAGATAGCGGTAAAATCATTGAGCAAGGGACGCATCAGGAATTACTTGATAAAGGCGGTAAATATGCAACCATGTGGAAGCACCAAAGCGGCGAGTTTCTTAAGCAGAATTAACGCTAAGCTTTTATTTAAATTCTTCTGAAAAAAATATGCCTTCAAAGTAGGGGGGTGACCAAATGAAAATAGTTGAAGCACAATCTGAAGATATGGGGATAGTCCGTGATTTCTTTCGTGAATATCAGGCTTGGTTAAATGTGGATATTTGTTTTCAGGGGTTCGAAGAGGAATTAGCGAGTTTGCCCGGTCGCTATGCCGCCCCAAAGGGAGCAATTTATTTGGTGTTTGATGACGACGAACCAGTCGCCTGCGCAGCAATTAGACCAAGAATCGATAAAGCAGAAACAGAAGCGGAATTTAAACGTTTGTTTGTGCGGGAATCGCACCGTAAAAAAGGCATAGGCAAAAAGGTGTTTAATGCGGCAATGGAGAGTGCAAAGGCAATGGGTTATGAAACAGTGGTGTTAGAAACCCTACCGATAATGGAATCAGCAAAGCACCTTTATCAACACTATGGTTTTAAACATTGCACCCCTTATTTTGACGATGCTGACCCAAGCGTTGAATTTTTCCGTTATCAATTTGATTCATCCACATGACGGCTTAGCCACCCCCTACAAAAATATATGAGTAAAAATAAATTATCGTTCGCAGATAAATTACTGCACTGGTTTGATGATCACGGTCGTAAAGATTTACCATGGCAACAAGATATCAGCCCCTATCGTGTCTGGGTGTCTGAGATTATGTTGCAGCAAACTCAAGTGAAAACGGTCATCCCTTACTTTCAACGCTTTATGGAATCGTTTCCTACCGTGACTGCTTTGGCAAACTCCGAGCAGGATGAAGTCTTAAAGCACTGGTCAGGTTTAGGTTATTACGCCCGTGCGCGCAATATGCACGCGGCAGCGATAATGGTAAGGGATGAATTTAATGGCGAGTTTCCTCGTGATATTGAGAATATCCAGCACTTAAAAGGCATTGGCCGTTCTACCGGCGCGGCGATTTTATCCATTGCCAGTAATCTGCCAGAACCTATTTTGGACGGTAATGTAAAGCGCGTGCTAAGTCGGGTATTTGCGGTGGAAGGCTGGGCAGGAAAATCTGCGGTGTTAAAAGAACTGTGGACGCTTGCCGAACAAACCACACCCAAAACGCGCAACGCTGATTACACTCAGGCCATTATGGACTTGGGTGCAACGCTGTGTACCCGCAGTAAACCACGTTGTGATGATTGCCCGATGAAAAGCGATTGCATTGCGTTTGCTGATAGTCGACAAGCTGAATTGCCTGCTAAAAAGCCGAAGAAAATCATCCCCGAGAAAAAAACGATTATGCTCATCGTTAAAGATGAAGCAGGTGATGTGTTTATGCAGAAGCGTCCTCCGACAGGAATATGGGGCGGACTCTGGTGTTTTCCTCAGTTCGAAACACAACACGAGGCTGAAAACTGGACACAGGAGTTTCTGGGCGAATGGAGCGAAAAAGTGCAACGACACGATGTGCTTAGCCACACGTTTAGTCACTTCAAATTACACATTCAACCCTTGATAATTCAGCTTAAAGCCCCCATTAAAATGAGTGTGATGGAGAAAACAGACAAGCTCTGGTATAACGTCAACACAGAATTCAATGGTGGTCTTGCAGCCCCTGTAAGCACACTTTTAAACACCTTGGTTAGACAGTGATCTGATCAAAAATTTAGAAAAATCTAGAAAAATTTGAAGACAAAAACTTAATAAATACGTTACTAGAAATTAAAGGACAGAAACATGGCAAGAATGGTTAATTGCATCAAGTTAGGTAAAGAAGCAGAAGGTTTAGACACACTGACTTACCCGGGTGAGTTAGGACAGAAGATTTATGACAATATCTCAAAAGAAGCATGGCAAGGGTGGGTAAACCATCAAACAATGTTACTCAATGAGTATCGTTTATCGCCAATCAATCCTAAAGACCGTAAGTTTCTTGAAGAAGAAATGGAAAAGTTCTTATTAGGGGAAGGTCCATCGTCAGTCGACAATTTCGTCCCTGAATAGATTTATCGCTAATAGACCCGATTAGATCGGGGTTACATTAGACCGGTCATAAAAAACCTCCTGAAAGTGGGGGGGTGACCATAAGAGAATACATAAAATGGCAGCAAACTGGGTTCCAGCAACGGTTATCGAAAACCGAAAATTGACAGATAGGCACTTTGCCCTGATCTTCGACGCTGAGCTATTGCCTTTTAAACCGGGTCAGTTTGCACGCTTGCAAATCGAAGCAGAAAACGATGAAGGTGAATTAGATAAATTTGCTAATCCCTACTCGTTAATCAATACCCCTGATGAAAAATATGCCGAGGTCTATTTCAACACTGTGCCAGAAGGCAAAGTGTCAAATGCCTTGGCAGCTTTAAAACCGGGTGATACTTTAGAAATTGCACAACCTTGCGTTGGCTTTTTTGTATTATCACAAATTCCGGATTGCAAACACCTGTGGATGCTTTCTACAGGCACGGGTGTAGGTCCTTATTTGTCGATGCTGAAAACCGATGAAGCGTGGGAGCGATTTGAAAAAATCACCTTGGTGCATGCGGTTCCTTACGCCAACGAATTGAATTACTCAGAACTCATTGAGCAGTTTGCGGCAGAACACCCCGATCAGTTTCAATTTATTTCTATCGTCAGTCGTGAAGATCATGAAGGATCACTCAAAGGACGCATTCCTGCCTTAATTGAGAACGGTGAACTAGAAGCGAAAGCGGGTTTGGAAATTAACAAGGAAAACTCGCATGTGATGCTGTGTGGGAATAGTGGTTTGTTGAATGATACTAAAGCCGTGTTATTAAAACGTGGTATGGACAGACATTTAAATCACAAACCCGGGCATGTTTCTTCAGAGCAATATTTTTAAGTCAGTTCGGAATTTCCGATTGTTTCGGACACCACGACAACCAGGCTGAAGGAAAAATAAGGCTTTGTGCCGGTGTAAGACCGCAAACATCATTATGTGCCATGAGCTTTAAAGACGGGCGAATAATGGGAATAGCGCTGCTTTTACTCAAATAGAATTCTTCTGCATCTCTAAATTTTTCAAAACGCTTTGTGCCTTTACTATTATTTGCCTCCCGCATTAATGTATCAAAATGACGTTTATCCTCAGCTTGAAAAATTCTAGGCAATTGAGACATGCTGATAAAAAATCCAGAAGGATCGGGCAGAGCAACAAACCATTGGAATATCGATAAATCGTAATTTTCACTCACTCTCATTTTATCAAAACTGGCAGAAGAGGTGGGTTGTTCCAGTTTTAACTTTATGCCAAAGGGAATTAAAATAGGTGTTAAAACCCTCGCCAAGTGACTCGATTTATTATCTGAGGTAACCAATAAGGTCAATGTTTTGGGCGAGAGAGGGTTAATGTCAATTTCCTGAAGAAGCTTCCTTGCCTTGTCATGTCGTTGACTTTTATTGAGCTCATAGTTGGTATTTTTTAACGGCAGATCAGAATAGGCCTTAAGGTTGGGTAACTGTACTAATCTACGTGTTGGTGATCCTTGAACACGACGGGATGCCCGTGAAAAGACCTCTTCGGGCTCTACGATATTCTTAATAGCTTCAACAAGTTTAGGTTCAACACGGTCACGATTTATACTTAATAAATAGACTGCCGTTGAGGGTTGTTCAATCAAGCTGCAATTCTTACTCTCCAAAAAATTACTGATTAATTTGGTATTGCCAGCTGATACGTAAGAAATATGCAGCGCTGTTTTTGGGTCTGTGTAATAACGTAATGCATCTTTTTGTGGTTCGTCTTTTTCTGATACATAGACATAGTGTATTTTGGGTATTTTTAACTGACTACTTTCAGGATGTGCAGTATTTTTCACTAAATGAATTTCTTTTAAATCCAGGTGGTTGTGCCCGCTGGAATGATAAAAAGTATTCAAGATGGGTTTGTACTGACCGTTAAAAGGAATATCTGTTCTGTTACTCCAGTGGTCTCCGTGTTTTTTTACAAAATGTGAAGGCACCGGAAATAGTGCTGCGTTTAGCGTGCGTTGATAAAACAACGGGTCAAACGTATCAAACTCAAGTCGGAGCGTATACGGATCTATAACTTGAATGCCTTTGAGTACCTTTGAGGAGCCTTCACTGTATTCTTTTGCACCTGCTAAATTCATCAGCGCGAAGTACAATGCATTTTGGTTTTTTGATGTTTTCAGGACTGATTGCCAGGCGAGCGCAAAATCATTCGCAACAACCGGAGAGCCATCACTCCAGCGTTTAGATGGGTTTAAATAGAAGACGATGGTTTTATCCAACGCATTAATGTGCCAGCGTTTTGCCGCACCGGGTTCAGGTTCGCCATATTTACCGACTCGAATCAATCCTTCGAAGATATCATTGAGTAATCGATAACACTCTCCGGTTGAGGCGAAAACCGGACTAATGCTTTCACAGCGATGACCTAGTTTGAGCTCTTGTGACTCTTGTGACATAGCTGGCTTAGCCATCATCAACAATGAAAAGCATAGAAGCACAATAAGTTGGTGCAAGGCTCGGGTCACAACTATGGTCGCAATATGTTTATTCAAAAAGACTGTCGCATTAAAAGTGTTATTTATTCGGAGTAAGTAAGGCGTGGGTGCTTCTCAACCCATGTAGATTGGAGAGAAACGGGGAAAAATATTAACATATACTAATTTATAATCAGCATTTATTTGTCAAATAAAGGTTTTCATGCATACGTATTTGTTAAATTTGACTGAATCATTGTTCTAATGCACAAGAAAGTATCAATGTGATTAGTTTATAAGCAGATTGAAAACCCTGTAAACCAAAGCCACCCCCCTACTTAGGGGCGTTTTTTTATTTACCTAAACGCAGGGTTTTAGAATTCAGGCAGACAGGTCTTAAGGTTTTAATTTATAAATTTTCATCGGTTACTGTTTCTATAAGCACCGTTGAAAACTCTGCCGGTTTTTTTCTGTAGACCACATGATTGCCTTTAAAGGTACGGATTGTCCAGCCTCGCTCTTTAGCCCGTTGCCAGGAAACATCTCGTGAACGCTTCTCGACCGACATCCCTTTTGGGACAAAGGCAAGGTAAGTCGTATCTAATCGTTTTGCCGCAGGGTTTATATAAGATACGGGTTCGGTGTAAGTTTTATATGACTGGATAACGTCTCTTGGGTAAGGTTTGTCAAATTTCAACCAGGGGAAGTGAATCATCCCGTTAATCACTTTATAGCTGGGTTTTAATGGTTTTACATCAATCATCGACATACCATCATCAGGCACCATCGCATCGACAAAAGTCACATGACGAATACGCTGTGGGATACGGTTCATAACGCCTGTTAAAACCATTCCCCCATAACTGTGACCTACCAGAACGATATTATTTAAACGCTCGAAAATAATCATATTCACAATGTCATTGATATGTGTGGTGAGGTTGATTTCTGGGCTAGCTAAATGATACTTATCACCCAGGCCTGTGAGGGTAGGTCTATAAACGATGTGTCCTTTTGCGGACAGGTGTTGTGCGACGGTTTTCCAATCCCAGCCGCCACCTGTGGCACCGTGTACGATCACGAACGTGTATTTTTCGTTATTTTCAGGTGCTTTGCTGGAGCTTTCTGTTGCCGGCTGTTGCGCCATTGCGCTGCCAGAAAACAAGCCAATAACTACACAGAAAATAGGAATAGTGATTAACGAAAGAATCACTGAAATGAGTGGAGTGAATAGCTGCTGGCGCGTGATTTTCATATCAACTAACTTAGACAAAGATCTTTAGACATAGATGTCTTTAATTTTAATGAGTTAGTCTGAAAATAGAAAATTGTTTTTGTGCAAATTAAAGCAAATATTAATACACCCCCCTACTTATAGCGACTTTTTAGAAAAAGTCGCTATAAGTAGGGGGGTGTATTAAATATAGGTGGATGATTATTTACGCTGAAACTTTGCTCATTGATTGGCTAGTGGCAAAATCGAGCATGCGTTGTGTCGATCTAAGTGCCTTTACGCGCACTTCTTCATCAACGAAAATTTCATTATTTCCGTTCTTCAACACTTCTAATAAATTGTGCAGGCCGTTCATAGCCATCCATGGGCAATGTGCACAACTCACACAGGTTGCACCATCACCATGAGTTGGTGCAGGAATGAAAACTTTGCCGGGTGCTTCTTGCTGCATTTTGTAGAAAATGCCTTTGTCGGTAGCAACAATGAATTCCTTATTGGGCATTTCTCTCGCGGCATTGATAATTTGGGTGGTTGAACCAACCACGTCAGCCATCGCGATAATTTCTTCGGGAGATTCAGGATGCACCAGAACACCAGCATCGGGGTGCTTTTCGATAAGCTCGCCCAATGATCGGGTTTTGAATTCATCATGCACGATGCAGGCGCCTTGCCAGCGTAACATCTCAACACCTGACACTTTCTGAATGTAATTACCGAGGTGTTTGTCAGGTGCCCATAATACTTTTTTACCTTGTTTGCCGAGCCAGCTGACTAAGTCTAAAGCGATACCCGAAGTAACCACATAATCAGCACGTGCTTTTACATCCGCGCTAGTATTGGCATAAACCACAACGGTATGGTCAGGGTGTGCATCACAAAATGGTGCAAAATCTTCAATTGGACAACTAAGGTCAAGAGAACATTCCGCTTCGAGTGTTGGCATTAACACGCGTTTTTCAGGGGTCAGAATTTTTGCCGTTTCACCCATGAAACGAACGCCAGCAACAATTAATGTTTTGGCAGGGTGTTCGTTACCAAACTTTGCCATGTCGAGTGAATCAGAAACATAACCACCGGTTTCTTCCGCAAGTTCTTGCAGTTCTTGATCAACATAGTAATGCGCAACCAAGACGGCATCCTGTTCTTTCAGGAGTTTTTTAATCTCATCTTTGACGGCTTCTTTTTCTTCAGGCGTGTAATGTGGGCTCAAATTTTCGATTTGTGCCGTTACCGGAACTTTAAATTCAGGAATGATGGGTGCTGTAACAGTAGACATGTTTTATACTTTGGGTCTCGAATCCTAGATTTCAACAGTATATCAATCCATGTCAGATAAAAATACCAGTAAACCTTTAGTTCTCGTAGATGGTTCATCGTACCTATTCCGTGCGTTTTACGCATTACCATCGAGCCTTACCAGCCCAGACGGGATGCAAACCAACGCGATTCACGGCGTGCTGAATATGCTCGATAGGTTGAGAAAAGACTATCAACCAGATCACATGGCGGTAATTTTTGATGCGAAGGGCAAAACATTTCGTAATGACATGTTCCCTGAATATAAAGCCACACGCCCACCGATGCCGGATGAGTTGCGCGATCAAATCGAACCGCTACACAAAATTATCGAAGCACAAGGCTATCCGATGATAGTGATGCCAGGTGTTGAGGCTGATGATGTGATCGGCACCATGTCGAAACTGTATGACGGTGATGTAATCATCTCTACCGGCGATAAAGATATGGCGCAATTGGTGGATGACCAGATCAGTTTGATCAACACCATGTCGAATAGCTTCCACGATCGCGCAGGCGTGATTGAAAAATACGGTGTGCCACCAGAACGCATTCGAGATTATTTAGCGTTGATGGGGGATAAGGTCGACAATATTCCTGGTGTACCAAAAGTGGGGCCGAAGACTGCTGTTAAGTGGTTGACCGAATACGATTCACTCGAAGCCATTATGCAAAACGCGGATAAATTTGGTGGCAAGATTGGTGAAAATTTACGTGAGTCATTGGAGTTTTTACCGTTATCGTATGAATTGGTGACGATTAAATGTGATCTTGAGCTGGATGTGTCGCCAGAATACTTAAGCTTTAACGAAGAAAATAAACAGCTACTGGCCGAGCTTTATCAAAAGTATGGTTTCCGTACGCGTTTAAGCAATTTGCAATCAACCTCAGATACGCCGATTCAGTTAAAACCCGAAGCTGTAGGTTCTAATAGTGATAGCGAAGAAATTGGTATCCCGGAAATAGAAGAAATTAAAGAAGTCGACTATCAAACGATTCTTACTGAAGAACAGTTAGATAGCTGGATTGCAGATTTAAAAGATTCAAAATTATTCGCGTTCGATACTGAAACCACCAGTCTTGCCTATATGGACGCCAGAGTGGTTGGGATGTCATTTTGTATTAAAGCAGGCACAGCGGCTTATTTACCGCTAGCACATGATTATGTGGGAGTGCCTCAGCAACTGAATTTTGATGCTACTTTGGCGAAGTTGAAACCACTGCTAGTAGATCCAACCATTCTTAAAGTCGGTCAAAATCTGAAATATGACCGTTCTGTGTTGCTAAATCACGATATCGAGCTAAAAGGTATCGCGCATGACACTATGCTGGAATCTTATGTTCTGGATTCGGTATCTAATCGGCATGATATGGATACGTTGTGTGAAAAACACCTCGGTCACATCAATGTGAAATTTGAAGATGTTGCGGGTAAAGGTAAAAAACAACTCACGTTTAATCAGATTCAAATCGACGATGTCGTACAAGAAAGTGATGATCCCGATGTTGAGGCGACAGTGACTCGCGGCGCTGCCTATTACGCCGCAGAAGATGCAGATATGACATTGCGCCTGCATAATTTCTTCTGGCCACAATTAAAACCGCGTCAGTCTCAGGAAAAACTGTATCGTGAAATTGAAGTGCCGTTATTAAAAGTGTTGTCCGATATCGAGCGCAACGGTGTATTGGTTAATGCTGAAATGTTGGCTAAGCAAAGCGAAGAATTGACGGTTCGAATGAAAGAGTTGGAACAGGATATTTATGAATCTGCAGGTGGTGAATTCAACTTAGGTTCACCAAAACAAATTCAGGAAATTTTCTTTAATGAAGATAAGCTCAATCTTCCGGTTATTCGTAAAACGCCGAAAGGTCAGCCATCAACCGCTGAAGATGTGTTGCAGGAATTGGCGGAAGAGCACGATGTACCACGTTGGTTATTAGAGCATCGTGGTCTGAGCAAGTTGAAATCGACTTATACCGATAAATTACCACTGGAAATAAACCCTCAAACCGGCAGGGTGCATACCTCTTATCATCAGGCGGTTGCGGCTACAGGTCGTTTGTCATCGAGTAATCCGAACTTGCAGAATATTCCCGTGCGTAATGCGGAAGGTAGACGTATTCGACAGTCGTTTGTGGCACCGGAAGGTTTTAAAATTTTAGCGGCTGATTATTCGCAAATAGAATTACGCATCATGGCGCATTTGTCGGGTGACGATGGTTTGGTAGAGGCGTTCTCGCAAGGTAAAGATATCCACAGAGCGACAGCCGCCGAGATATTTGAAGTAGGGTTGGATGACGTTCAAACCGAGCAACGTCGTGCAGCAAAAGCCGTCAACTTTGGTCTTATTTACGGTATGTCGGCATTTGGTTTGGCGAAGCAGCTCAAGGTTTCTCGTACTGAGGCTGCTGAATACGTGACTAAATATTTCAAGCGTTATCCGGGTGTTAAACATTATATGGAAGACACCCGCGAAAAAGCCAAAGAGGATGGCTACGTAGAGACACTTTTCGGTCGTCGCCTATACCTACCAGAAATTAATGCTAAAAACGCCATGAGGCGTCAATACGCGGAGCGTACGGCAATTAACGCGCCGATGCAGGGCACAGCCGCAGACATTATTAAAGTTGCGATGATTGGGGTGAATGATTGGTTGCGAGAAGGCACCAGCAATACCACCATGATTATGCAGGTGCATGATGAATTGGTGTTTGAAGTTGCTGAAGATGAAATCGAAGCTGTCCAATCAAAGATTATAGAGCGTATGGTGAATGCCGCTAAACTTGATGTGCCGTTAGTTGTAGATACAGGTCTAGGTATTAACTGGGATGAAGCTCATTAGCGTTTATTGTTAATTATTCAACTTTCACTAAACTTTTTTTAAAAAGTTTGATCTGAACTTAAGATTTGTACGTACAGCTTATATGCATAAATTGTGCTGTTATACCGAATAAATACATTTACTTCTAAATCGAAACTTCTTAAATAAAATAAAGGATGGATAATTACAATGAGAATTAATCATTTCAAAAAAATGCTAGTGATCATGGGTCTTGCTGTTTCAGTATCTGCTTCTGCAGACATCATCAAGAAAGCGAGCGCGCATAGTGTCAAAGAAACTATGGATAAATTTGAAGCACTTGCTAAATCTAAAGGTATGGATATTTTTGCACGCGTTGACCACACTAAGAATGCGGCGGGCGTTGACATGAAAATGAATGAAGCAGAAGTATTGATTTTCGGAAACCCAAAAGGTGGCACTGTGATCATGAAGAAAGATCCTGCTGTATCTCTGGATTTACCACTAAAAGTTGCGGTTTATAAAGATGATGCCGGGAAAGTGTGGTTGAGTTACCGTAATCCGCAAGATCTTGCGAAAGATTATGATGTGGCTGACGTGCCAGTATTGGGAAAAGTTGAAACGGGCCTGGATAAATTAACGACTGCTGTAACTAAGTAGAAAATTTGTAAAAAACGCTCAAAAGTAGGGGGGTGGCTTTTGCTGATTCACCAAGAACCAGAAAAGGCACCCCCCTACTTATAAGCAGTTTTTTTAAGATCTAACGCTTGTCTATCTTCACGTAATCTCTTTTATCTTCACCTGTGTATAACTGGCGAGGTCTGCCAATTTTAGAACCAGGGTCACCCATCATTTCATTCCACTGAGAAATCCAGCCTACCGTTCTTCCTAGAGCGAACAATACGGTGAACATGTTTAATGGAATACCCATTCCGAGGAAGATGATGCCTGAGTAGAAATCAACATTTGGATATAAGTTACGCGACACGAAGTATTCATCTTCCAGCGCAATCTTCTCAAGTTCCATCGCAGTTTCAAGTAGCTTCTTGTGCTCTGGGTTGCTGAAGGTGTTTTCTGCAATCATCTCATGACAGGTTTTTCTAATAATTTTGGCGCGCGGATCGTAATTTTTGTAAACACGATGTCCGAAGCCCATTAATCTGAAACGGTCTTTAGGATCTTTCGCTCTATCAATAAAGTCTGAAATTGGTTTGCCAGACTCATTGATTTCAGTAAGCATTTGAATAACAGCTTCGTTAGCACCACCGTGAGAAGGTCCCCATAGAGAAGCGATTCCGGCTGCAATAACAGCAAATGGGTTAGCTTCAGAACTACCCGCTAAACGAACTGTAGAGGTTGAAGCATTTTGTTCGTGGTCGGCGTGTAAGACCAGAATCATATCCAGTGCTTTTTCCATCAATGGATCAACTGTATACGGCTCTGAAGGCATTGAGAACATCATGTGCAAGAAGTTGGCGCTGTAGCTTAAAGAGTTCTTAGGGTATACAAATGGCATTCCCTTAGAGTAGCGATAACTCCAGGCAGCGATAGTTGGCATCTTTGCGATAAGACGATGAGCCGCATCCATACGATCTTCCTGACTATGTACATCTTCATCTTCATGATAGAAAGAGGATAATGCGCCGACAACACCAACCATGGTAGCCATAGGGTGAGCATCACGTCTGAAGCCTAAGAAGAATGTTTTTAATTGCTCCTGAAGCATCGAACGCGTACGTATTGATTCTTCAAATTCTTCTAATTCTTTTTCGTTAGGTAGTTCGCCGTTTAATAACAGGTAACATGTCTCCAGAAAAGAGCTTTCTTCAGCTAATTGCTCGATAGGGTAACCACGGTATTCGAGGATTCCTTTGTCACCATCAAGATAAGTGATTTTACTTTCACAACTTGCCGTAGACATAAAGCCTGGGTCATAAGTGAAGTAGCCTAATTCTTTATAAAGGCTGCGTACATCCACCGTCATAGGGCCACTAGTAGGCTTGTATAAATCTAACTCAATCTGCTTGCCAGTGCGGTTATCAATTAGCGTTACGCTATCTCTCTTGGACATACTCTTACTTCTCCAATCTCTTATTCGTAGGAAATTATTATATAAATTGTGATATTAATTTTTTTTTAGATTACTTGTTATTTAAATACGGCGACTAAATCACTCTGATCGAGGATTCTCTAACATCAAGATTAATCGAATAACAATTTCACCACGTTTGGTGACAAGTAAATTTTTGATGTTATTAACCATCGTTTAAGGGTAGGAAATAAAACACTATTAGGAAAATGAATAGCTTCAATCGTAAGCATTAAAGATGGCTAGATAAGTGTATACATAAAAAAGGCTCCTATGAAGGAGCCTTTTTATTAATCAATGTAATTATCTACATAGATTAGTCTACGTGAGCAGCACCTGCACCCTGAGGTACACGGATATGTTCAACAAGCTCTTGTACATCTTGTGGTACTTCAGCAGTCATTCTAGAAACAATGTGTGCAACTGCAAAGTTAGCTAATGCGCCAACAGCACCAAATGCATTTGGAGATATTCCAAAGAACCAGTTTTGTTCCATGCCACCCATGAAAGATGTACCAGGGATAAACATGATTCCTTTGTGTTGGAATACATATAGCATCGTTACAATGATACCTGTAAGCATACCAAGGATCGCGCCTGTTCTATTTACTCGCTTAGAGAAAATACCCATCATCAGAGCTGGGAATAGAGACGAAGCTGCAAGTCCAAAGGCTATCGCAACCGTACCAGCCGCAAAATCGGGCGGATGCAATCCGAGATAACCGGCTCCTAGGACGGCGAAGGCCATCGCTATTCGACTGGCGAGTAGCTCGCTTTTCTCAGAGATATTGGGGGTTAGAATACCTTTCAATAAATCATGAGAGATGGATGAAGCAATCGCAAGTAACAATCCGGCAGCAGTTGATAGTGCGGCAGCTAGACCACCAGCAGCAACTAATGCAATAACCCAGTTTGGTAGTTTCGCAATTTCTGGATTAGCAAGTACCATGATGTCACGGTCAACTTTAACCATTTCATTGGTTGCTTTATCAGCAGTGTATTGGATCTTGCCATCACCATTCTTATCTTCAAATGCTAGTAGGCCTGTCTTTTCCCAGTTTTTGAACCACTGAGGACGCTCTGCATAAACAAGGTAATCGCCTTTAGTAGGTTCGATAGTCTGCATCAAGTTAAGACGAGCCATCGCACCAACAGCAGGAGCTACTGTGTATAGTAATGAGATAAATACTAATGCCCAAGCCGCAGATCTTCTTGCGCCTGCAACGTTAGGAACTGTGAAGAAACGAGTGATAACGTGTGGAAGACCAGCAGTACCGAACATCAATGTTAGTGTGTAAACAAACATATTGAGTCTGTTGTCCATTCCAGCAGTTGTATATTCTTTAAAGCCTGTGTCTGTAAGAACGGCGTCAAGTTTATCGAGTAGATAAGTGCCATCTGCCATCGTGCCACCCAAACCAAGCTGTGGTAATGGATTGCCAGTTAGCTGCATAGAGATAAATACCGCAGGAACAGTATAAGCAAAGATAAGAACTACGTACTGAGCAATCTGTGTATAAGTGATACCTTTCATTCCACCCAGTGTTGCGTAGAAGAATACGATCGCCATACCTACGTAAAGACCCGTATCATAATCAAGCTCTAAGAAACGAGAGAAAGCTACTCCGATACCCTTCATCTGTCCGATTACATAAGTAACAGAAGCAAGGATCAAACAAATAATAGCTACAAGACGTGCTGTTCTTGAGTAGAAACGATCACCGATGAATTCAGGTACCGTAAACTTACCGTATTTACGAAGGTAAGGAGCTAGAAGCATCGCTAGTAGTACATAACCACCAGTCCAACCCATTAAGAATACAGAAGCGCCGTATCCGTTAAAGGCGATTAAACCAGCCATACCAATGAAAGATGCCGCTGACATCCAGTCGGCAGCAGTAGCCATACCATTCAGGATTGGGTGAATACCTTTACCTGCAACGTAAAACTCGCCAGTTGATGCAGCGCGTGCCCAAACCGCGATACCTAGGTATAACGCAAACGTTAAGCCTACAACGATATATGTTAGTGTTTGTAATTCCATTTATTAATCCTCTTCCACGCCAAATTTGCGATCTAACGCATTCATACGCCAAGCGTAGAAAAAGACTAGAGCTACAAAAGTATATATTGAACCTTGTTGTGCGAACCAGAAACCTAACTTATATCCACCAAGGCGGATTTCATTAAGTGGTTCAACAAGCATGATGCCAAATAAATATGAAACAACGAACCAGATAACTAGACAGATCATCACTAGTCTTAAATTGGCCTTCCAATAGGCCTTCGCATTATTTTCACTTTCTTGCGACATAAACTTCTCCTTATAGTCTACTTAAAATCTTGTTAAAGCAGCAACCAATGCTTTAAAGATTCCGGCGAAGATAGCATAACGACCTGTAAAGGTCTTTTATTGGAGATAGAATTATTTTAATGATTAAGATTAGTACTACTTAGTTTATTAATATTATCCCTTAGTCTTTTCATTGTAGCCATTGATCAATAGTTGGTTATTTTCTATACAGTTTCCTCTATGATGATGTTTTGATTTAATACCATAAATTATTAAAAAATCTAGGTATATAAAGACGTAGAGCAGAAGCTGGAAATAGTGATTACCAATAAATCATTTCGTGTTTTTCTAAAGTCGAATATCGTTAAGAAAGAATAACTAAGAAAGAAATAGAACCACAAATATGAAAACATATATTTTAGGATTATCAGCATATTATCATGACAGTGCAGCGGCACTTGTTTGTGATGGAGAGGTTGTGGCTGCTGCGCAAGAAGAACGTTTCACGCGAAAAAAACACGATCCTGCCTTCCCTGCTCATGCGATTAAATACTGTTTAAAAGAAGCTGGTATCAATCATAACGATATCAGCTCGGTGGTTTTCTACGATAAACCATTGTTAAAGTTTGAAAGACTTTTAGAGACTTATTTGTCTTATGCGCCAAGCGGATTTCGTTCATTTTTAACAGCAATGCCAATCTGGCTAAAAGATAAATTATTTTTGAAAAAAACACTTAAAAGAGAACTGTCTTCTGTATTCTCTATTGGTGAAAATGAAATACCTGAGTTGTTGTTTAATGAGCACCATCAATCTCATGCGGCGTCTGCTTTTTTTCCATCGCCTTATGAGAAAGCGGCGGTTTTATGTCTTGATGGTGTGGGTGAATGGGCCACAACATCCATGTGGATTGGTGATGGAAACGAGTTAACGCCGCAGTGGGAAATCGATTTTCCGCATTCTCTGGGGCTGCTATATTCGGCTTTTACCTATTACACAGGGTTTCGTGTTAACTCTGGTGAATACAAGCTAATGGGTTTGGCGCCTTATGGTGAACCTAAATATGTCGATTTGATTTTAGATAATTTGATCGATCTGAAAGAAGACGGTACGTTTAAATTGAATATGAAATACTTCAATTACGCGACTGGTCTGACGATGACGAATAAAAAGTTCGCTGATTTGTTTGGTGCTCCTGCAAGAGAGCCCGAAGGTGAACTCACTCAAAAAGAAATGGATATCGCGCGTTCTATTCAGTGGGTCACAGAAGAAGTGGTGCTACGTTTGGGTAGAAGTGTGCATAAAGAAACCGGTCTGGATTATTTATGCCTTGCTGGCGGAGTTGCACTTAACTGTGTATCTAATGGAAGGTTGCTTCGAGAAGGTCCGTTTAAAGGTATCTGGATTCAACCCGCTGCTGGAGATGCTGGTGGTGCGGTAGGTGCTGCTTTATCTGCTTATCATCAGTATATGGATAAGCCACGGACCTTGCAGTTGCCTGATGCAACGAAAGGTTCTTATCTCGGGCCAAAATTTAGTAATGAACAGATAACAAGCTATTTAGACAAGATAGGAGCCGATTACACGCATGTCGAAGATGATCAATTAATGCCTAAACTTGCTGAAGTTATGCAGGGTGAGAAAGTTGTTGGTTGGTTTCAGGGACGCATGGAATTTGGTCCGCGTTCTTTAGGTGCGCGCTCTATCATTGGTGATGCAAGAAGTACCAAAATGCAAACCGTGATGAATTTAAAAATCAAATATCGTGAGTCCTTCAGACCTTTTGCTCCGGTTGTTAAGTTCGATAAAGTCTCAGAATGGTTTGAGCATGAGGGCCCAAGCCCTTATATGTTGATCGTAGCGCCTGTAAAAGAAGATAAGCGAAACTTGATGAGCGCAGAACAAGATAAGCTTTTTGGTATCGATAAACTCAATATCCCACGATCTCAAATACCAGCGGTTACCCATGTTGATTACTCTGCGCGTGTGCAAACCGTTCACCCAGAGACCAACCCAAGGTTTTACCATCTATTGGATGCTTTTGAAGAAAAGACAGGTTGCCCTGTTCTGGTTAATACTTCATTCAATGTGCGTGGCGAGCCAATTGTGAATACGCCAGAGGATGCATACAGATGTTTTATGCGGACTGAAATGGATTATTTGGTGATGGAAAATATTTTAATAGATAAGACTACTCAGCCAGAATGGAAAGAAGAAGGCGACTGGCGTAATGAGTTCGCTTTGGATTAAAGCAATATTATCGTAACTAAGAATAGACTATAAATATGACCGCAGATACTCAAACAGTGGAAGTGACAAAATCAGATTTAAGAAAATTTGGTTTTATTATGGGAGGGATGATCGCCTTAATGTTTGGCTTATTCTTTCCCTGGGTTTTTGATAAAACCAGCGAAAATTGGCCGATATGGCCATTCATCGTGATGGTTGTTTTCTTTGCTTTGGCAATCGTGATGCCTGAAATTTTACGCCCGGTTAATCATTACTGGTTAAAGATTGGCAATGTTTTAGGGTTTATAAATAGCCGTATTATTTTGGGAGCAATGTTCTATTTAATGATTTTTCCGATTGGCATGATCTTGAAGGTTTTAGGGAAAGACAGCATGGAAAGAAAGTTAGAAGAGAAAGCTGAAACGTATAGAAAAATAACAAAGGTACGAGAAAAGGATCATCTGAAAAAGCCTTTTTAATCTTTGTAGTAATTAATGAATGAGATAGTGATAGGAATTAGACATGTTAGATTTATTGGGTGACTTATGGTCATTTATGCGTGAGCGCAAAAAGTTTTGGTTGGCACCAATTATTTTGGTCATGGTGTTATTGGGCGCGCTATTAGTGCTTGCTCAAGGTTCGGCAATAGCCCCCTTTATTTATACTTTATTCTAATTAAAGCAAAATGAAAATTAACCTGGAGTTTAATAAAGCAGAACGATGAAAAACGTATTCGGAAACTTGATACTACTGTGTGTGAGTCTCTCTATCATGTTTGTAATAGGTGAGGTGGCTAGCCGATATGTTAGCCCTATATCACCTGGTCCAAGCATTTTGGATATGCAGGGAAATAAACAGCGAATCAGTTATGTATCGCCGAATAAGCAGTTTCGAATAATTACTCCTGATTACGATGCGGTCACAAACATTACACCTGATGGCTATCGAGCTCCTGCGAGTAACGGTAATCCGGAGGTGGTTTTTATCGGGGATTCTTTCACCTATGCTCAAGGGGTGAAAGATCATGAGGCTTTTCCGGCCATTTATTGCAACGCTAAAAACCTTAATTGCGCCAATTTATCGGTGCCTGGTTCCAGTACTTTGTATGAAGTCGATCGACTTGAGTCTTATATAAAGGATAAGGGCTGGCGACCTCAAAAGGTAAATTTCTTCTTTTTTACGGGTAATGATTTTGGTGATAATTTAATCGCTGATGAATTGCGCTCCCAAGGACAAGGCTATGAGCCTGGTGAATTGAATTTAAATCCTGATGCTGAAAACAATAAAGGAACGGTTGAGAAGATTATCGATTTTGGATTAAAGCATTCAAATTTATTACGAGTCGCCTATTACAAAGTATTGCCCATTATTCGAAATGATCCTGAAGAAGCTGAAGCGCAGCTAAACAAGTCACTGAATATTGCTGGTGGGGAGTTTAAACGATTGGATCAACTCAGTAAGGCTTATGGCTTTGAGTATGAGGTTTTTGTGATCTTTCCAGAGCCTGAAATTATTCACAATAAGTATCAGGAATTAGGCAAGAAGTTACAGGATATTTCACCCAAACCTTTAGTCATGTTGGGGGATGTATTTAAAAATAATACTAAAGACTACTTTTTCCCAAGTGATGGTCACTTTAACGTTGAAGGCAATAAAAAGCTTGCGGAGTATTTAATCGCTAGATAATTGGGTATTTTTCGGAAGAAAAAAGTGCCTGTAAGTGGGGAGGTGGCTTTTAAGTTTATTGCTAATTAGTGTTTGCTAAATCTGATTAGCTTTTTCCAAAAACATGGCATCGCCATAACTAAAGAAGCGATATTTTTCTGCTACTGCATGCTCATAGGCAGACATGATATTTTCATAGCCACTGAATGCAGAAACTAGCATGAGCAGCGTGGACTCGGGTACATGGAAGTTTGTCACCATCGCATCTACTACGTTAAATTTAAAACCAGGAGTTATAAAGAGTCGTGTATCGCTCGCAAAAGGCTCGAGCTTACCTGTTTCTTTTGCGGCAGATTCTAAGCTGCGCACACTGGTCGTACCAACAGCAACTACTTTGCTACCTCTGGCTTTGCATGCCGCCACAGCATCACAGGTTTGCTGGGTGACTTCTACCCATTCGGCGTGCATAACATGATCTTCAAGATTGTCGACTCGTACGGGTAAGAAAGTTCCAGCGCCGACGTGAAGCGTAATCTGGGCTGTTTCGACGCCTTTATCTTTTAAAGATTGCAATAATTCATCGGTAAAGTGCAGTCCAGCAGTGGGTGCTGCAACAGCGCCGACTTTATCGGCAAATACTGTTTGGTAGCGTTCTTTGTCTGCTTCTGTGTCTTCTCTTTCAATATAGGGAGGTAGTGGAATATGTCCATATTGATCGAGTAGTTTGAAGATGGATTCTTCGTTCTTAAATTTAATTTCATAGAGTGCATCGTGTCGATCTAGCACTTCTGCATTGATTGCATTTTCTAACAAAAGGCACCCCCCCACTTTAGGGGATTTATTTGCGCGAATATGTGCAAGTGCACGATGATCGTCTAATATTCGTTCAATCAATACTTCTACTTTTCCGCCGCTCTCTTTAAAGCCATTAAGGCGCGCAGGTATTACACGGGTATCGTTGAAGATGAGTAAATCGTTGGGCTGAATCAGGTCAACGATATCTGAAAAGTGTTTGTCATGAACTTCAGCTGGAGTGATACCAGTATTTAAATGAAGTAAGCGACTAGCCGTTCTATCTTCTAAAGCTTCTTGAGCGATAAGCTCTGGAGGAAGCGAATAACTAAAGTCACTCAGCTGCATTAGAACGAGTCGAACTGATTATTCTTGAGGGCGTTTTTTTACAACGACACCTGCATCACCACGAATGATTGCTTTGCCATCGACTAGGCAAGAAACTTTCATTTTAACGCGGCCAGTTTTTTCATTGATTTCAGCAACTTCAGCACGTGCTGTCACTTCTTCATCAATAAAAGCAGGTTTGCGGAAGCGCATGTTTAATTCAACAAATATCGCTCCAGGACCCGGTAGGTCGTTACCTAGAACGGCAGAAATCAGAGAGGCTGATAGAGCTCCATGGGCAATTCGTTTCCCAAACATAGTAGTTGCTGCATACTCAGCATCCATGTGTACTGGATTAAAATCGCCTGAAAGTTCTGCAAAGGCATTGATTTTATCAGCAGAAACGACCATGGTCTTTTCTGCTGCCATCCCGATGGTTAAATCTTCGAGATAGTAGCCTTGTTGATTAGATGTTGTCATAAAGTTTCACTTCTATAAAAGTGGTGCCAGTGGTCGGAATCGAACCGACACTCCCAGAGGGAACAGGATTTTGAATCCAGCGCGTCTACCAATTCCGCCACACTGGCACAGATTCAAGCGCGGAAGTATATCACTTGTTTTAAAAAACAAAAGGGGGAAGTTGAGTTAAATCAACGTGACTTTCCTTTTTCGGATATATCATTCAGTTATAATGTTTAAAAATAGGAGTTAAATATGTTTGGAGAGAATCACGATCTACACCATGAGTTTCCTGAGTACAAAGAAAAAATTCATGAATTAAAAATGAATGATGCGCATTTTCAGCGTTTATTTAAGGAATACGATGAAATTGTTCATCAGATAACACGGGTAGAACAGGAAATCGAAACACCATCAGATGATGTTATCGAAGAAATGAAGAAGCAGCGCCTGCATTTAAAAGATCAATTATTTGCAATGCTCAAAGCTGAAGAATAATTATTTAGAATTGTAAAAATGCAGTAAACAAAAAAGCCGGGCCACTGTTAAGTGACCCGGCTTTTTTATTGCTTAAATTTCTTAATACAGTATTAATGTAGATTAAGAGATTGCTTTAAGCAGTGTAGATCCCATTTCAGAAGGGTTAAGTGTCACGTGCGCACCAGCTTCTTCAAGAGCATCAATTTTTGACTGAGCAGTACCTTGACCACCAGAAATGATAGCGCCAGCATGGCCCATACGTTTTCCTGGAGGAGCAGTAACACCTGCGATGAAGCCAACAACTGGCTTAGTCATGTTTTCTTTCATCCATGCAGCACATTCTTCTTCATCAGTACCACCGATCTCACCACACATAACAACTGCGTGTGTTTCTGGATCATCGTTAAACATCTTCATGACATCAAGGTGCTTCAATCCATTAACTGGATCGCCACCAATACCAACACATGATGACTGGCCAAGGCCAAGTTGTGTTACTTGATGTACTGCTTCATAAGTTAATGTACCAGAACGAGATACGATTCCGATATTACCTTTCTTATGTATGTAACCAGGCATGATTCCGATCTTAACTTCTTCAGGAGTGATAACACCTGGGCAGTTAGGACCAACAAGAATAGTCTTGCTGTTCATTTTGCGCATACGGTCACGAGTTTTGATCATATCCGCAACTGGGATACCTTCTGTGATACAGATAACTAAATCAAGTTCAGCATCTACCGCTTCGTCGATTGCAGCAGCTGCAAATCTAGGTGGTACATAGATAACAGAAGCATTAACGCCGTGTTCTGCTTTAGCATCAGCTACATTGTTGTATACAGGTACGCCTTGAACTTCCTGGCCTTCTTTGCCTGGCGTAACACCAGCAACAAAACAGTCTCTACCAAATGCATAGTCTAAGCATTGCTTGGTATGGAATTCACCTGTTTTACCTGTGATACCTTGAGTAACAATACGTGTATCTTTGTTTATTAAAATAGACATGTGTGAACTCCTTAAGCTTTAACTGCAGCTACGATTTTCTCTGCTGCATCAGCCATAGTGGTAGCTGTTTGTAATTTAACATCAGACTCATCAAGAATCTGGCGACCTTTTTCAACGTTGGTGCCTTCTAGACGAACTACCAATGGAACTTTCATGTCTACTTGTTTTGCAGCAGCTACAATACCTTCTGCAATAACGTCACACTGCATGATACCACCGAAGATATTAACTAGAATGCCTTCAACATTTTCATTACCAAGCATGATTTTGAATGCTTCAGTAACTTGCTCAGCATTCGCTCCGCCACCTACATCAAGGAAGTTTGCTGGATCGCCACCGTATAATTTGATGATGTCCATGGTTGCCATTGCAAGTCCTGCACCGTTAACCAAACAACCGATGTTGCCATCTAGAGAGATGTAAGATAAATCCCATTTAGATGCTTCAATTTCGTTAGCGTCTTCTTCGTCAAGGTCGCGGTAAGCAACGATTTCTGGTTGACGGTAAAGTGCGTTTGAATCGATGTTGAATTTTGCGTCAAGAGCAATAACACGCTTGTCGCCAGTGATAACAAGAGGATTAATCTCTGCAAGTGATGCATCAGATTTAACAAATGCTTCATAAAGACCAGCTAAGAAATCAGCGCCTTCAGAAATTGCTTCAGCAGGCATGCCAATTTTTGCACAAACGTCTTCAGCTTCAGCTCTGTTTAAACCTTCAGTAGGGTCAACGTAAATCTTGATGATTTTCTCAGGAGTTTCTTCTGCAACTTCTTCGATACTCATGCCGCCTTCAGAGCTACACATAAGAACAACTTTTTGTGTCTCGCGGTCAACTAAAGCACCTACATAGAGTTCATCCGCAATATCTGCGCCTTCTTCTATATATAGTCGTTTAACTTCTTTTCCTTCTGGACCAGTTTGGTGAGTTACTAACTGCATGCCTAAGATAGCATCAGCGTATTCACGAACTTGCTCCATAGAAGTAGCAACTTTTACTCCGCCGCCCAAGCCTCGTCCACCTGCGTGAATCTGTGCTTTTACGACCCATACTTTGCCGCCCAATTTTTCCGCCGCTGCAACGGCTTCATCAACTGAGAAGCAAGCTATACCACGTGGAGTAGTAACTCCATATTTTCTCAGGATTTCTTTACCCTGATATTCATGTACGTTCATCTTTTTCTCTGATAAGTGAAATGATTAATGCGTGTTATAGCTAAATTATCAGCTAAACACATGGCTTCTATATAACGGCGGCTATCATACAGATAAATGCCGTGAATCGGTAGCAAGCAAACTAATAGAAGGCATAAAGTGATAATATATAAGGGTTTGCTTGTGTATCAGTACTAATAATATCTAGATATACCATTATTATAGCTTTGTTTGAGGGAGCTTATTATTATTTTGAATAATTGCAGGTATAATCGATTTTACTTAAAATTTTTAGAGATATTTCCGTATGGGACGCATTTTTCTTGTTCTCGTTCTGCTGGCAGTCAGCTTGTATGTTGTAAAATACCTTCGAACAAAGCTGGATGAATCACAAAAGAAGATAAAAAAAGACAGCAATACGACCTCTGATAAAAACAAAATGGTCAAATGTCTTAATTGTGGTTTACATATTCCAGAAAAAGAAGCGATAAAAATAGGGGATAAGGTATTTTGCAGTCTGGAGCACGCACAGGAGAAATTGTAGGAAGTATTGGGGGTGTTAGTTCTTCAGAAATAGTTGTATCTACAGATCCTTGGGCACCGATACAGTTATACAGTGTTTATAGGCTGATTCTAGCTGGGATTCTATTGGTTTTAAGTTTAACCGAGGTTTCTGCGGTTCGGATTGGTGGTTACGATGAAGTCGTGTTCTCACAAGCTGTTAATATCTATCTTGGGGTTGCTGTACTAGGTATTTTCCTTGCTCATTTCAGGCAACCTGGTGCAAATTATCAGGTATATCTAAACTCTGTTTCAGACATAGTTTTTCTGTTAATCGTTGCCTATAGCAGCGGTGGTATTACCTCTGGCCTTGGAATTCTTCTTTTATTACCCGTTATTCTGCCAAGTATTTTAAGCCCCGGGCAAATATCTTTATTACTCTCCGCATCAACAGTTATTGCATTATTGGGGTTAGAGACTTATTTGCACTCTCTAAATGTGGATTCAAGCAATGAAATATTCCACACGGGCGTGCTTTCCCTTTTTATCATGGTTATTTCTTTGGCGGCTGGTAGCTGGTTTGAGAAAGCTTCAAAAACGGCGGAACTGGCTAAACGCCGTGGTATCGATTTAGCGAATCTTTCACAGTTGAATCAATCGATACTCGATCAATTGCAAACCGGAATCATAGTATTAGATCATCAGGCGTGTATAAGGCATTTGAATCCAACAGCGTGGGATATGCTAGGCCAACCCGGGGACTGGAGAGAGAAAACATTAAAGGAATTTGCGCCTGAATTACACTCTCATCTAGATTATTGGCGGCATAATGTTTCTCCCAAAGTCGCGAGTTACGATATAAAGCATTGGAAATCTACGGAATTTACTATGCGGCTTTCCCAGTTGGGGATTAAGAATCAGGGCGTTGTATTGATGTATTTGGAAGATACTAGAATGCAACGTGAAAAGCAGCAAGATGTGAAAATGGCTTCTTTAGGTCAATTAACCGCCAATATTGCACATGAAATCCGAAATCCTTTAGGTGCGATTAGTCATGCGGCACAATTACTTTCAGAGTCTCCTGTTTTAGATAAAGCAGATGAAAGAATGATTCAAATTATTCAAGCGAACTCAAAACGCATGAATGGCACCATAGAAAGCGTATTAAATCTCTCACGTAAAAGTAATCCAAAGCGTGAAAACATCAGATTAAAACTCTGGTTAAATGATTTTATCAACGATTTTGTAATGCAGTCTTCATTACAAAAGAATCAGGTTAGTCTGTTTTTAGATGTTCCTGATGCTGCTATCCAGTTTGATCCAACACATTTGCATCAAGTCATGTGGAACCTCTGCCGTAATGCAGAAAAGTATGCGCGAGATGATGTGTCTGAGTTGCATATAGACATTCAAGGAACGCACCCAAGTCATACCAGAGACATTATGCTGAGCATTATTGATAATGGAAAAGGTGTGCCAGATAAAAATATAGATCGGTTGTTTGAGCCTTTCTTCACTACAAGCTCAAAAGGAGAAGGGACGGGACTAGGTTTATTCATGGCGAGAGAGCTGTGTTTAAGCAATGGCGCCTCGCTCGAATATATTAAGCTACCAGCCGGAGGTAGCTGTTTTAGATTGATTTTTTCACAGTCTAATTTAGAGAACTAATATTTAGATAATTAAAATAAGAATAGATAAAAAGTAAAAATAATAAGTAAAAGAGAAAAATAAGATGACTCAACGTGTACTAGTTATTGATGATGAACCAGATATTCGCGAACTATTAGAACTAACACTGCTTCGAATGGGCTTGGAAACAGCTACTGCCGGAACGGTTAAAGATGGATTATTGGAAATACAGAATTTCCAGCCTGACTTGTGTTTAACTGATATGAAACTTCCTGATGGAACTGGATTTGATATTGTTAGATATATCCAGAGAGAACATTCTCACGTTCCTGTTGCTGTAATCACTGCATTTGGCAGTATGGAAGGCGCGGTTGAGGCGTTAAAAGCAGGAGCCTATGACTTCGTTTCAAAACCTGTGGACCTCGCTAAATTAAGGGATTTAGTGCAAACGGCTTTGAAGCTTTCGCAAAAAGGCGGTCCAGATGCTTCTTCAGGAAACGCTGAATACGATGCTGGTTCGAATCCAATTATTGGAGAATCTCCTGCGATAGAGCTTTTAAAGAAGACAATAGCGAAATTAGCGCGAAGTCAGGCTCCAGTATTTATTCATGGTGCTTCAGGTACAGGTAAAGAATTAGTCGCGAAACAAATACACCTGCAAAGCCCGCGCTCCTCTGGCGCTTTTGTTCCCGTTAACTGTGGTGCGATCCCGGAAAGTTTGATGGAAAGTGAATTTTTCGGTCATAAAAAAGGCAGTTTCACCGGGGCTGTAGAAGATAAGGCTGGATTATTCCAGGCAGCACATCATGGTACTTTATTCCTTGATGAGGTGGCTGATTTACCGCTGAGTATGCAAGTAAAATTACTGCGTGCAATACAGGAAAAAGCCGTAAAGTCAGTAGGTGGTGTGGAAGAAGTATCAATTGACACACGTATTTTAAGTGCGACGCATAAAAATCTCGAAGAAGAAGTCGAAAAAGGTCATTTCAGACAAGATCTGTATTACAGATTAAATGTGATCAAATTAGACGTGCCTTCTTTGGAAGAACGTGGAAACGATATTCTATTACTGGCTGAGCACTTTTTGAATCTGATTGCTGAAAGGTGGCAATTACCTAAAGCCGCTCTTTCCAATGAGTCGATAAAGGTATTATCTAATTATCCTTTCCCTGGCAATGTGCGTGAATTAGAGAATATTTTAGAGCGCGCTTGTACTTTATCTGATGGTGAATTCATAGAACCAGAAGATCTACAACTGTCTTCAATAGCAACAGATGTAAGATCTGTGGTTAAAAACGAGCCCATTTTAGAGCGATCGCTCGAAAAACCGGACTTTTCGTCAGGGAATGAGAAAGAGCAAATATTACATGCACTAAATCAGACGCGATGGAACAGAACCGCTGCTGCAAAGACGTTGGGGATGACTTTTAGACAGTTGAGATACAGAATTAAAAAATACGATTTAGATCAATTACCTTAGCAATTTGATATAAATCAATAAAAATTAGACGTTTTGTCATTTGTTTACTATTCTTATTTGGCAAGAAACCACCCGCTAAATAAGGAATTATTATATGCCAATAAAAATAACGCTTAATAAAGCAGTATTATTTTCGACACTCCCGTTACTATTTGCATCACAAACAGCATACTCCGCTGGCTTTGCATTAATTGAAAATTCCGCAGCTGGAATGGGCAAAGCTTTTGCAGGAGCCGCAGCGGCAGCTGAAGATGCATCAACAGTATGGTTTAACCCAGCAGGCATGGACTATTTGGGCAAAAGTCTGGACGGAAAATCACTGGTTACTCAAGCTGGACATATCGTTTCAGCAAAAACAAAATACACTGACAAGGGCTCAACAGCACCAGCGGCACTGAATGCACAACTTGGCGGAGTAGATGAGAACAAGAGAATCACTAGTTTCATACCTAATTTGTATTATGTGAAGCCAGTAAATGAAAAATTACACTTTGGCCTAGGTATCAATGGTCCGTTTGGTTCTAAAACCGATTACGATAAAGACTGGTATGGTCGATATCAATCTACCTTGACAGATCTTTTGTCTATCAATATTAATCCGGCATTATCATGGAAAGCTAGCGACAAATTAAGCCTTGGGGCTGGAGTTAGTGCGCAATATGTAAAACTTACTTCATTGTCAGCAGCTATTGATTCAGCTGGTTTTTGTCGAAGCGCAGCTATCCAAACAGGAAATTCAGACTTATTTAGTGGTTGTAATGCCGTATATCCGAATGCAGCACAACCGGAAACAGATTCTTACAATGAACTCACTGGGGATAGCATTGCATTTGGTTATAATCTCGGTCTCCTCTATCAACCTACAGATAAAACTCGATTGGGCTTAAGTTACCGTTCTAAAGTTAAGCACGATGTTGATGGTGAAGTTAAATTTGATCTAGATCCCGGCTTAACTGCAGTTTCTCTTAATGGGGTTCCTCAACTTCAAGATAGAGATGTAAAAGCATCTGTTGAGCTACCAGATTCCTTGTCTTTCTCTGTTGCGCATAAAGTGAACGATAAACTCGAATTGCTTGGAGATATCACCTGGACTGGGTGGAGCTCGTTTCAAGAGTTAAAAGTAACTGAAGTTGATGGTGTTACTGAAGTTTCAACGACTCCTGAAGAATGGGAAGATGTTTATCGTATTTCTGTCGGTGCAAATTATAAATATAACGAGAAATTAACACTTCGTACTGGTGTTGCTTATGATGAAGAGCCAATTCCTTCAGCAGAATTACGCACACCAAGAATTCCAGGAAATGATCGTACGTGGATCTCGTTTGGCGCAGGTTATAAGTGGAGTAAAAATCTAGATCTTGATTTTGGTTACTCGCATCTATTCTTAAAAGAAACCGCTATTGATAATCCGGGTGAAAATGGATATGCAGTACGTGGTACTTATAAAAGCAGTGTGGACATTCTTAGTGCACAACTTAACTATAAATTTTAAGGGGAGCGTATAATGAGAATATCTACAAAATTAACAGCAACTTTTGCGTCTGTATTATTTTTAACCGCTTGTGGTGGGGGTTCAAATCACGATTTTGATACGCCTATCGAAACGGTTGAAGCTGCTCCACCTAATGGGCCAATTTTTGACCCGGCAGCTGGTAAGTTACCAACGACAAATGATTTGTTTTTCCAGGGTTCAGCAGACGGTACTCTAAATATACCGAATACAACTGATAGCCCGGTAATTCCGCAAATCAATACATTGGATGGTTTCTCAACCAGTAACCCAATAATTGCTGACTTTGGAATGGCTCTTGATCAATCTAGTTTGACTGTGGGTGATTCAATTAGAATCTTCCAGGTTTCAAAAGATTTATTGACCGGCGCAGTAACAGGAATAGAGCGTGAAGCAACAGCGGCTGAATTTACGGCTGCTGCGATTGGTGATGGATCTACCTTGGCTTTGATTCCAAATGCCCCAATGGCTGAAAGTACTAGTTTTATGGTTGTACTAACCAACAAAATTAAAGGTGCTGATGGTTCAAATGCAGTGAGTGCAAGTGCGTATATCATTGCAAGAAGTACTGTTCCTTTAACAGGTGGTGATTACAACGATTTAGAACCACTTCGACAGTCTGTAAATAACCATGAAACGGTTGCAAGTGCTTTGGGTGGTGTTGATAAAGACAGTATTGTATTGACCTGGTCTTTCACTACTCAATCAATCACTCCTGTGCTTTCTGCTGTTGAAGCGAGTGCAAAAGCTGAATCATTAATTGTTGTACCTACGGGTCAATCTACCAATGATGTAAACAGCAGTTTAATGGGATCAGCAAATGTCTATGTGGGAACTCTGGATGTTCCTTATTACTTAGAAACACCGTCGGCAGAAAATCCTACAGCACCTCTTACGGGTTACTGGATGGGAGCTGGTGGAAGTTCTCTAACGCGTTTTAATCCGGCACCTGTCGCTAATACAATATTGACTATTCCTGTGATGATGACGATGCCTCAAGGCGAAGCTCCGGCTGAAGGTTTCCCGGTTGTTATTTACCAGCATGGTATAACGAGAAATAGAACAGATGTTTTGGTCTATGCCGATGCAATGGCTAATGCTGGATTTGCAGTAATCGCTATTGATCTACCTATGCATGGGGCATCTAAAACGGTCACAGTTGGCGATGTGGAAGTACCTAATCCATTCCACGCAAGTAATACAGACTTCAATGAGACAGAGCTTTCTTTCGATCTGGATTTTGTTAACAACACAACGGGTGAAGCTGGACCAGATGGTATTATCGATGCTTCAGGTACTCACTTTATAAATCTACAAAGTCTTCTGACATCACGAGATAATATAAGACAAGGTGTTGCCAATCTTCTTACCTTACGTAAAAGTTTAGGTAATATTGTGAATGGTATGGATGGTTCTACTATCAAAATAGATACCAGTAAAACAGGCTTTGTAGCGCATTCTCTCGGTGGAGTGGTTGGAACGACTTATCTAGGTGTTGAGACTCAGTCATTACCGAGCTCAGTAGTAACAGCAGGTGCGCCAATCAGTAAGATTCTAATTGATTCTGATTCGTTTGGACCTCGTATCGTTGCTGGCCTTGAAGCTCAGGGTGTGACAGGTGATGATTTGACTGCGTTTTATCAAGCAGCACAGTGGATTGTGGATTCTACAGATCCAGTTAATTTCGCGAGTAAAGCTGTAGCTAACAATGCTATCCACATGATCAAAGTCATCGATGATGGCACCGTACCTAATTCAAGTACGGATGTTCTCTCGAGCTTAATCGGGGCAAGCGCAGTTAGCTCAACAGTTACTGATATTGCGCCGGGTAATGCAGGTATTGTTACTTTCAATATAGGAGCACATAGTTCTCCACTTACGCCAGCAGGCCCGAATGGTGCATTAGAGTATCTTAATGTGTTCACTGAAATGCATACTCAATTGGCTACTTTCCAGGGTTCAGGTGGTACAACAATACTCATTAGCAATCCTGAGATTATTGAATAAAGCGTATTTAGCATTGCTTTAGACTAAAAGTCACCCCCCTACTTTGAGGCCTTTATTTAAAAAAGCCTTCAAAGTAGGGGGGTGACTTTTTTATTTGGATAGAATATCTTTTAAGCGGACTCTTTCTAGTCCATCACCGTTGGCCATTTGTGCCAGAAATAATTCGGCTGTAGCAATCGCATCTTCCAAAGCGCTATGCGCATTATATCTGGGCAGTCCGTAATCAGCTCTTAGATTGAATAAGCGTAAAGAATTAGGCGAGAATCCTTGAGGGCGCTTATCCTGACGTTTTTGCGCTATTGCTAATGTATCAACAATCAGTAACGGTGGCGTATCGCCATAGATTTCTTTGCAAGCCGTGTTAAAGAAATTTCTTTCTATCTTGTCGTAATGCACTAACAAGACCCGCCCTTTCATCTTTTCTAATAACAATGCCAAGACATCATGTAAATGCTCGCCTGTCATCGCTCGATCATCCGTTATTTTATGGATGACGACACTTTCTGGTGGAATTTCGCGATTCACTTGAATGAAGTGATGGCTGTTTTCGCTCAACTTTATTTTGCCGTTTTTGATCAGTGTAGAGCCAATGGAGAGAATGGCTTCTTTACTGGCATCTAATCCCGTCGTTTCAAAATCCAGCGCTAGAAATTCAACTTCCGAAGCTGGTAACTTTAAATCTGGAAATGGCGTGGAAAGGTAATCTTTGAGTATCTCATTTTCCACTTTTTCTAAAAGCGCTTGTCTTTTTTTATCTGGATTAGTGAAGAAAGAAAACATTAGCTGAGTCTTTCCATTGCAGTTTGCAAGGTACTGACAATCTCGAAAGAATCTTTAAGGTGTCTGCGCTCTAAAGAAGAAAGCTCTTCCGGTGGCACATGATTATCAGCAATTTTGCCATTTTCAATTTGCATCGCCTGATGCTTAAGTCGAACCGTTGAAATAAATTCAAATGCATCTTTCAAATCGGCTCTGCCTTCCTGACTCAAAACGCCTGCTATAGCGGCTTCATCTAATCGTTCTTGAGTATTAATAACGTGAGAGCCTGCTTTTAAGGCATAAACACGTGCAAGGTCGATAATAGGAACAACACCTCTTTTCTTCATATTAAGTGCTTTCTGTTCAGCACCCGTTTTTTCCAGTACAAAATGTCTGAATAAACCTAAGGGTGGTCGATAATGCAAAGCGTTATCCACCATGAGATTGATGAAAAGGTCGCTCTTCTTGGTTCGTTTATATACCTTGGTTTGCAATGCTTCGAGTAATTGTTGTTCGCCATGAATGCAGCGTAAATCAAAAAAGATACTGGCATACATAAGTGGTTTTGGTTCGGGTTCATCTATCCACTTTTTGAAGTATGCTAACCAGGTGGAAAAAGGCTGACGCCATTTTTTATTCGTTGCCATGACATCGCCCGGGCAATAAATATAACCGCAGGCATCCAGACCATCAGAAACAAACTTCGCCAGAGCGAGGAAATATTCGTCGTGTTTTTCCTCGACATAATCATCCGATAAGATCAGCGCATTGTCTTGATCAGAATGAGCTGTCTGTTCATTGCGGGCTTGAGACCCTGCAATGATAAATGCGTAAGGTACAGGCGGCGGACCGAGTTTATCTTCGGCCATACGTAATAAACGTTTAGCAATCGATTCGCCTATCGAGCTAATTGAATGTGCGGTATCGTCAGCATTGAGACCGCTATTAACAAGATTTACCAGTGTTGGCGCGAGTTGCTTGCTTAAGCTGGTAAGTTCTTCGACGGATTTTGCTCGATGAATTTCGTTGATCAGGTAAACGGCATTGTTACTTTGCTGGCGAATAATATCTGCCGCAGTAACCATTGATTTGATTATATTGTTTTCTAGTACGGGTATATGGCGAATATTGTTTCTGGCCATTGTTAATAGCGCCTGAGATGCAGTGGCTGTGGAAGGCATGGTTATTAGGTTGCGTGTCATGATGGTATCAACGCTATCTTCCAGATTAAGCCCTTTTGCAACTACCTTGGTACAGAATTCACGGTCTGTAATGATTCCCTGTATGTTGGTCTCACCAGAATTTATCACTAATAACGCACTCACGTGCTCGTTAGTCATTCTATTGGCGGCTTCCCTAATGGTAGTGTTAGATTCTACAATTAACGGCGTAGCGTGCGATAACTCGCTGACACGGGTAGAAATTAGTGAGCTACGCTCATTGTTGCTAATAGTTTTAATAGCACTGCGCAGACGCTCGTGTTTTCTTTCAGAGAAATATTCTCTAATCCCTTCTTCTTCTTTTAATAATTTTTTGAAAACAGGAGCGGCAATGATATATAGCAACGAGTCTTCAATTGCCATCACTTTGCGAGTAACAATACCACTGAGCATGGTGGAGCGATGTCCGGCCCAATCCCCTTCAGAAAGTTGAGCCGCTATATTCCCTTCCGTATCGTAAAGTTCTAATGCACCCGTACGTATCAGGTACAACGATTGATTTTCATCACCAGGGGTCAATAAAGGTTTCCCCCTGCGTAAATAAGTAACTTCGAGTGTTTTGACTATTTCATCAAGGGTCTTAGCTGAAAGTTTATCTAATGGAGAACAGGTCTCCAGATATTCGCGAATTTCTAGTTGCTCTATTTCCATGATTATTTTTGTACAGTTAAAGTTAGTATTTGATAGGGAACTCAGCTAAATGAAGTGCGGCTTTATAGGATACGGCAAGTCGTATTTTCATGTTGTCGGGAGTTACCGTACCTGTAGGCATTAATTCTATGGTCCAGCGTTTTTTATCACCTGAGTCTACCATTTTTACGGGTTGGGCTTCCTCCCCATCAATGATTATTGACATTGCGACATCATCGAGTGATGTTTTTGAGAGTAATTCAATAGGCAATAAGCGTTGATAACTTGGTGGTGCTTGAAACTTGAGGTGCATTTCCATGCCTACACCAAGAATTTCACAACGGTCTTCAACAGGAAGGCAACTATCATCGGTGACCACTAGCATTTTATCTAGATCTTCTGCTTTTTCTTCATCGGAATAGATGCCCGCAAGGAAATAACCTCCTAGCGCTAGAAAAGGTGACATTAGGATGGCGATTAACAAGTGTTTATTCATAAAGTATTCTTTTCTCGGAAGTTTATCAGTTGGCCATTCATCAGAAAGTGGTGAAGTTGGTCGTTTTCACGATGAAGATAATAGTTAATTATGCGATATTACCGTTACACATCAGGAGTTACTATATTTTTAATTCAATGTTTTGCTTAGCTAATAACAATAACAAAGCCCCCGATTTTATCTATGTTGTTAGCCCGGAGTCCTTTGGACTCTCCACTCTTATATAAGCCACCCCTTGCTTATTTAAGAGTTTTTACCAGACTTCGGTCTGGTTTTTATTCAACTGTGAAATCGATAACAATATTTATGAATATTAGAATTCACAGATAAAAAAAAGCCTATTCATTGAATAGGCTTTTTAGTGTGTCGGTAAGGGGGAGCATCCTCCGTTTCCGACGTTACCCCTCCTAGCGGTTGGAGGAATTCTTCTACGCCTCAAGAATGCGCTTTGTTAGCAATACTGTCAATAAACAGAAAAATATTCCAATATTATTAATTACTTATAAAGATTCTACAATCTTGGATAAATAAGTATCAAATTTAAAAACAGTGCTTTATGCTCAAGTATTGATTTTAATACTTTGGTGCAACAGTGTTTGACCTGATTGAGACAACAGAACAACTACAAAACTTTGTAAATAAAATTAGTAACGCAAGCTGGGTTGCAATTGATACCGAATTCCTGCGCGAAAAAACTTACTACGCAAAACTCTGTCTGGTGCAGGTGGAAGCAGAGGGTTTAAGAGCCTGTATCGACCCATTATCTATTGACGATATTTCGTCATTTTCCTCAATCTTGCACAACCCTAATATCGTCAAAGTACTACATGCTGCGCATCAGGATTTAGAGATATTACTCCAATTAACAGGGAAAGTACCCGCGCCAATCTTTGATACACAGGTTGCGGCATCTGTTTTAGGTATCGGCGATCAAATGGGTTATGCCAGATTGGTAGAGGATATGCTGGGTGTTAGTCTGGCAAAAACCCAATCGAGAACCGATTGGTCTAAGCGCCCACTCAAGCCAGCGCAATTGGAATATGCGATTGATGATGTGCGTTATCTTGCGCAAATTTATCCAAAGATGATTGATAAATTAAAAGAGCAGGATCGATTAAGCTGGCTTGATAAGGATTTTACGAGAGCGACAGACCCAGAAGTCTATGCCAGTAACGCACGTGAACGATGGAAAAAAGTCCGAGGCAACCAAGTATTAAAACGACCTCAACTGGCTATTTTAAGAGAGCTGGCAGCATGGCGAGAAGACAAAGCAGAAAAATCTGACAGACCCAGAAAGTGGATAGTGAGTGATGATATTTTGCTGGATTTGTCCAGACAACAGCCGTCAAATCTAACTGAGATTGGAGAAATCAGAGGTATTAATGCGGATAGAAGCAGTAATACTCACCAAATCTGGTTAGATTTGATTAAAAAAGGTCAAAATACGCCAGAAGAAGAATGGCCCGAACTACCGAGAAGCAAAAAGCCATCACCCAATCAAAATGCGCTTATAGATTTATTGATGATAGTGGTACAAATTCAGGCTAAAAAGCACAATATTACAGCAGCTGTGATTGCGACAAGAAAGCAATTGGCGACGTTGGTTCAATCTGGTGAATCAAGACTTTCTGATGATTGGCGTGGTGAATTAGTGAATGAGCAAATTCACAAAGTAATGTCTGGTGAAATGACGATAGGCGTAGAAAATTCCATCGTGAGTTTAATAGAATAATTTAACTGGCTAATCGACTCTTGATAAACGTTTCAAAATCGCCATCTTTAAACAATATCCATATTCAAAAGTCATCATAAAAACTAAGTGAGCATAGAAAAACAAATGAATTCTCCATTATTAGATATAAAAGATCTTCCAGAATTTTCAAAAATACAAGCTGAGCAGATTGAGCCAGCGCTTGATGAGTTAATAAAAGAAGCGCGAGAGCTTACCCAAACGTTGCTAGATGAAAACACAGAATACACCTGGGCGAACTTAATTGAGCCACTAGAAACAGTTGATAACAAATTAAGTCGCATGTGGTCACCAATTAGCCATATGAACGGGGTTGTGAACTCTCCTGAACTTCGTGATGCATACAACGCTTGTTTGCCAAAACTAAGCGAATACAGCACCGAAATGGGACAGAACAAAGCGCTATTTAAAGCAATCGAACAAATTCAAACGAATGCAGATGCATTAGGTCTTGATGATGCGCAACGCAAGTCACTGGAAGATTCAATCAAAGGCTTTCGTCTATCTGGCGTCGATCTCGAAAGCGATAAGAAAAAGCGTTATGGAGAAATCAGCAAAGAGCTTTCAACACTGACTTCTAAGTACTCAGATAATGTTTTAGACGCGAGCAATGCCTGGACGAAATTGCTGACTGATAAATCAGCTTTGAAAGGTTTGCCAGATACTGCAATAGAGCAAGCAGCAGAAGCCGCTAAGCAAAGAGATGCCGAAGGCTGGATGTTAACGCTGGAATTTCCATCTTACTATGCAGTAATGACCTATGCGGATGATCGCGAATTACGTGCTGAAATGTATCGTGCCTATAGTACGCGCGCTTCAGATCAGGGAGATAATGAAGCATTGGATAATAGCCAGAACATGGAAAAGATCTTACAGCTTCGTCAAGAAAAAGCGCAGTTATTAGGTTTTGATAGCTATGCAAATTTATCTCTAGATACAAAGATGGCAGAATCACCAGAACAAGTTCTGAAGTTTCTCTCTGAACTAGCTGAAAAATCTTTGCCGTTTGCAAAAAAAGAATACGAAGAGTTAAAGCAATTTGCCGAAGAAGAAGTCGGTATATCGGATCTTCAGGCTTGGGACGTGGGCTATGTTAGCGAAAAACTGAAACAGCAACGTTACAGCATTAGTGATGAAGATTTAAAGCCATATTTCCCTGTTGATAATGTATTGGATGGTTTGTTTGAGTTAGTTGAGAAACTCTATAACGTTAAGATCACGCAAAATAAAGATCAGGAAAGCTGGCACCCAGATGTACGTTTTTTCCATATCAATGATGCACAAGGTAACTTGAAAGCTCGTTTCTATTTGGATTTATATGCACGCCAGAACAAACGTGGCGGCGCATGGATGGCTGATTTCTGTAGCCGTTTTAAAATGGTGGATAAGCTACAAACACCCGTCGCATTTATGACGTGTAACTCAGCACCACCTGCAGGCGGCAAGCCAGCGTTATTCACGCACGATGAAGTGATTACATTATTCCACGAGTTTGGCCATGGCTTGCACCACATGATGACTCAGGTAGATTATCTGGATATTTCTGGTATCAGCGGTGTTGAGTGGGATGCAGTAGAACTTCCTAGTCAGTTTATGGAAAACTGGTGTTGGCAGCGTGAAGCGCTGGATATGTTTGCAGCACATTACGAAACGGGTGAAAAAATACCTGATGAGTTATTCGATAAAATGCAGGCGGCAAGACATTTCCAGAGTGCCATGGGTATGGTGCGTCAATTAGAATTTTCGATGTTCGATATGCGTCTCCACATGGATACTTCAATCAAAACATCGCAGCAAGTTCAGGATGTGTTAAATAAAACACGTGATGAAGTTGCGGTAATACACCCCCCCACTTTCAACCGTTTTCAGCATGGTTTCTCACACATCTTTGCGGGTGGTTATGCGGCGGGTTACTACAGCTATAAATGGGCTGAAGTGCTGTCTGCTGATGCTTTTTCGAGATTCGAGGAAGAAGGTTTATTCAATGAAACAGTGGGTAAAGCCTTTCTTACAGAAATTCTTGAAGTGGGTGGTTCGCGTCCGGCAATCGATTCTTTCAAAGCGTTTAGAGGCAGAGAGCCAAAAGTCGACGCCTTACTCAAGCATTCTGGATTGGCAGCATGAGTGAGAGTAGTCCCAGAATCTCTAAAGAAACCAGTATCTATGGCGATAAGTTCAAAATAGCGAGTTGGAATGTCAACTCGCTGAAGGTTCGTTTGCCTCATGTGGAACAGTGGTTGAAAAAAGCAGAGCCAGATATTTTGGTACTGCAAGAAACGAAAACGATCGATGAAAATTTCCCTGCTGAAGAAATTCAGAATATGGGCTATCAGGTCGTATTCTCAGGGCAAAAAACCTATAACGGTGTGGCAATACTCTGCAAAGATGAGTATTTGATTGAAGATGTGGTGATGGATCTTCCTGATCTGGATGATCCACAGCGTCGCATTTTAGCGGCAACTATCAATGGTATTCGCATTCTTGATTTGTATGTGGTGAATGGTTCGGAAGTGGGCTCGGAGAAATTTGAATACAAACTCCATTGGCTTGAAAAAGTAACCAACTGGATTGAAGAACAATCTAAGCAATACAAGAAATTTGTCATTTTGGGTGATTTTAATATCGCCCCTAAAGATAGAGATGTGCATAATCCTAAGTCCTGGCATGAGAAGATTCTCTGTTCTACGCCTGAACGCAATGCCTTACAGAAAATTCTTGATCTCGGTTTTGCAGATTCTTTCCGTTTGTTTGAGCAAGAAGACGAAACCTATAGTTGGTGGGATTATCGCAGCGGTGGCTTTGATAAAAACATGGGCTTACGTATTGATCTGGTTTTATCCAGTAAGCTTCTGGCCGAGCAATGCACCGCGAGTTATGTGGACCCTGAACCACGTGGTTGGGAAAGACCATCGGATCACGCACCAGTAGTGAGTGAGTATCGAAATCTCAAATGAATCTAGGCATTAAAAAAGTGCCTCAAAGTAGGGGGGTGGCTTTAATATTTATAGTTAAACACTCTTTTCTGCTTTAAGTATTTAGTTAATGAGCAATAAGTTTAAAGGAACCCTGTTTGTCTTAATTTGCGTGGCTCTTTGGGCGTTAATTCCGGTGGTTGCTAAGCTGGGTCAGGCGAGCTTGGATAATCACCAGTTTTTGTTTTGGTCGAGCCTGGTTTCTTTGATTGTTCTAAGCCTTACCGCTGTTATAAAAGGCGATATGTCTGAGCTGGGTAGTTATTCTCTGAAAGAATGGCTGTACTATGCTTTTTTAGGTTTGCTCGGCACGTATATTTACTATCTATTTCTTTATCTTGGTTATGCTAAAGCAGTAGGGATGGAAGTGTTGGTGATTCAATACACCTGGCCAATTTTCATCCTTGTACTTTCCTTATTTATTTTAAAAGAACAGCTTACCATCAGAAAAACAATCGCTATCGCCTTGGGTTTTATCGGCGTTATGCTGGTATTAACCAAGGGTGAGTTCGAAAACGTTCAGCTGAATAATCTTACGGTAATTTCATTAGTTGCTGCTGGGTCATTTTGTTTTGCACTGTTTTCTGTGCTTAGTAAAAATATCAAGCGACGAGCGCCGTTAGTAGTGATTAGCATTTATTTTCTGTCGGCAACATTGGCATCACTAATTTCGATGTTGTATTTCTCAGAGTTTGCTGTTCCATCTTCGGCTGAAATCATGCCAATTCTGTTAAATGGCATTCTTGTTAATGGATTTTCTTATCTATTTTGGTTGATGGCTTTAAGATCGGCTGAAGCATCGTATCTTGCGCCTTTCACCTTCATTACACCGGTGTTATCAGCAATCTACCTAATTGTATTCTTTGATGAGCCGATGCTGGGAATCTATCTGGTTGGTTTAGCTTGTGTAATTGTGGGAGGCTTGGTGAATAGCCTTGGTGCTTCAAAGAAAGCTTAAAAGCATTTCTTGCAGGCAAAAAAAAGCCGCTTAAAGCGGCTAAATTCACATCGAAGGAAATCATTATTATTAGAAGTTTAGCTATATTGAGAATCAATATCCTGTAAAGCCACCTGGTAGCGACGTATTCCTTTAAAGATCGCTTTGGCTAATTTTTCTTGGTGTCGTGCAGTTTTCAGGCGTTTTTCTTCCTGAGGGTTGCTGATAAATGCTGTTTCAATTAAAACGGAAGGAATATCAGGAGACTTCAAAACGACAAAACCTGCGCTTTCAACACGGCTTCTAAGTAAATTGTTTACGCTGCCTAGTTCTTTAAGCACTCCGTTCGCAATCTCCAGACTTTTAGTGGTGGTTGCCTCTTGTGCCAGACCCACAACTATTGAGTTTAGTGTTTTATTTTTGTGTAAGCGTGCGCCTGCAATTTTTGTCTCGTATGAGTTTTCACTCTTAGCAAGTAATCTAGCCGCTTCACTGGTAGCCCCTTTGTCCGACAATATGTAGACAGACGAGCCTGTTAATTTGCGACTAGGGTTAGCATCTGCATGTATCGATATAAAAAGATCTGCTCTGTTCTTTCTCGCTTTTTCGATACGTTTACGCAATGTAACGTAATAATCACCATCGCGAATCAAGACACCGCGCATACCCGGCTGTCGATCGATTTGTTTTTTCAGGCGTTTAGCAATTTGGAGCGCTACATTTTTTTCTTTTGTGCCGCGTTTGCCTACAGCGCCAGGGTCTCTACCGCCATGGCCAGCATCAATTGCTATTACGATTGGCTTTCTAATCACCCCCCCACTTACAGCGCTTATCGCCTGGCGGGTTTTTTGTTCGACTGATTTAGGTGCCTGTTTAGGGCTCAGTGCGACTTCAAGGAAAAAGCTTTTGTTATTCGCACTCATTCTGGATGATGGGTGCGCCTGTTGAGCCATGTCTAAAACAACACGATAGTCATTCTTGTTGCGTCTGGCATCTCTTAGTTTATTGATGAGTTGCTTAGAAGCCGCAGTGTTGCGATTTAATTTGAGTTTAGTGAGCGACGTTGTATCAAGAAAATCTATAACGACTCGATCTGGATTTTTTAACGTCGAAACTTTGTGGCGCACGGATTTATCAAGCTCAAATATAAGCTTTTGGCTTCCTTTAGCACCTTGCTTAAGAGAGACTGATTTGATATTCGCGCTGCGACCTTTAGCGAAAGTATGAGGTGCCACGCTAGTTGCTCCAGCGACACCTAATATTTTGCCTAATCTCAGTACGAAGTCTCTACGCTTCTGACTGGTAGTATCCATATTCCCCAATGATTTGTGAGTATCAAAGCCCTATCCGATATTCACATTCAAATGTTATAAGTATGTAGTTTGTAAAACACGAGCTGAAAATTATTTTTATTACTCGCGGTTTGTTTATATAGTAAAACTCAGTAGAGACTTAAATTCAAGTGATTTTTACTATAATTTCATAAGTCTTTGTTTTTAATCGTTATAGATGGTTTTGTAATTATCTCTCTCTGCGTATCTCGATAGAGAATATCGATAATTAAATCAGGCTCAGGAAGGAATCCTTGTGCTTTTTCAGGCCATTCTACAAGGCATAAAGCATCACTATTCCAGTATTCTCTACCGCCGATATATTCGAGTTCTTCAGGGTCAGCTAATCGATAAAGATCAAAATGATAAATCATCCGATCTTTGATTTGATAGGGTTCGACGAGCGTGTAAGTGGGACTTTTTACAGTGCCTTGAAAACCAAGGCTTCTGAGTAAGCCTCGTACTAAGGTTGTTTTGCCCGCGCCGAGATCTCCATTGAGGAAAACCATGCCGCCTTTGGGAAATTTTTCTGCAATTTGTCCACCAAAACTCATCATTTCGTTTTCATCGTGGATGATTTGTTTATCTGTCATCATTATCTTTCATAATTAATTGTCATCTTATCTGCCACTTATATTTTATCTTCATTGTTTATCTTAATTTAGCTTCAGTGTATGGCTGATAATTTGTTGTTCAAGAGTGCTCTCAAGTGAGGGAATAAATCACTGGCTAACATGCCTATTTCACCATTTTCGGCCGCTAAATCAGCGGCATGTGCATGGAGCTCAACCCCAACCGTTGCTGCATCAAAGATATCTAGCCCTTGAGCAACTAATGCTCCGATAATGCCGCTTAAAACATCTCCCATACCACCACTAGCCATTCCGGGGTTTCCATGGGTACACACGAATGTTTCACGACCATTACTGATTAATGTACCTGCGCCTTTAAGAATAATGGCACCCCCGTACTTACAGTGCATTTTTTTACTGCTTGAAAACCTGTCGGATTCAATTTCTTTGGTAGTTGTCTGCAATAGGCGCGAAGCTTCTTTGGGGTGCGGAGTTAGTATCCAGTTGTCTTTTTTGATGGGTTGTTCAGACAGTAAATTTAACGCATCTGCATCCATAATGATGGGTTGACTGGCGTTGATAGCATGTGAAAATAATTGTCGAGCCCATGGTGATTTTCCTAATCCGGGTCCTAGTACGATGGTAGTTGCTTTCGTTATAAGCTCATCAAGCTCTTGTGGTTCTTCAACGCCTTTTACCATCATTTCAGGTCTTGTCGCGTTAATATAATGCGCATGAGAAGGGTGTGTAGCGACATGCACTAAACCAGCACCAGAACGCAAGCAGGCTTCTGCAGCAAGTCGAATCGCTCCTGGCATACCTTCGCCGCCGCCAATTAACAAGACACTGCCGAAATTGCCTTTATGGCTGCAGCGAGGACGGGGTGTGATGGTATTGGTAATAATGTTTTCAGGAATGAGGTGTGTATTGGATTTTGTGCTTAATTGTTCATACACAGAAGTGGGTACTCCCAGATTATCAAAGATGAGTTGACCAACTTGATCCCTTGCTTGTCCGGTAAATAAGCCACGTTTCAGGCCGATATACGTTACCGTTAAATCTGCTTTAATACATGCGCCAAGAATCTGACCCGTATCAGAACTCAAACCAGACGGAATATCGACAGCGACTTTTTTCGCTGAACTTTGATTAACGGCATCAAAAAAGCCTATCCAATCATCTTTTACATTGCGAGTGAGTCCCGTACCTAAAATGGCATCTACAATCACATCAGCGTTCAAAAGTGTTTCTTCAAATTCAGCAGAAATCCCCCCAGCTTTGATGAATACATCTTTGGCAAGTAGTGCGTCGCCTTGTATGGCGTTGACATCCCCCAATTGAATAAGGGTAGTTTTTAGTCCTGCCTTTATGGCAAGCGTAGCAATTACATAACCATCGCCACCATTATTACCAGCACCACATAAAACACATACTGATTTACAATCTGGGTATGAATTTAGTATCGCGTCAAATGTTGCTTGAGCGGCTCTTTGCATTAAAGTAAACCCTGGAATGCCGAAGTCCTGTATTGCTATTCGATCTAGTTCTCTGGTTTGATCGGTACGATACAAGGTCGACACGGTTGATAAAGTAGATAAATTACGTGGTTTAGACATCACAATGCTATTATTACTGCTGGGTTTAAAGGAATGACATTGAATAATATCACGCAAATAAAACTTAAGCAGTGGGCACAACAACTGGGATTTCAGGGGTTGGGCGTGAGTGGTATTGATTTATCCACTCAAGAGAAGTATCTGAAGCGCTGGTTAGCAAACGGTTCTCATGGTGATATGGAGTGGATGGAGCGTCATGGCAATAAAAGAACACGCCCTGAAGAACTCGAAGAAGGGACCATGAGTGTCATCAGCGTGCGTATGGATTATTTGCCGCCACAAACCGTTGACCCAATCATGGTGCTGAATCACCCAGAGCGCGCTTACGTTTCCCGTTATGCTTTAGGCAGGGATTATCACAAGATCATGCGCAAGAAGCTGGAAAAGCTCGCGAAGAAAATCAATGAAGAACTCAGTGACTCCGAGCAAATGCAGTACCGTGTGTTTGTTGATAGCGCGCCTGTCATGGAAAAACCAATCGCGGTGAAAGCAGGTCTGGGCTGGATGGGTAAACATACCAATATTTTGAGCCAGAATGTTGGGTCATGGTTTTTTCTTGGTGAAATATATACCAATTTGCCATTAACTGAATCCCAGGCAGTTGATAATCATTGCGGAGATTGTACGGCGTGTATTGATGTTTGTCCGACCAAAGCGATTATCAAACCCTATGAATTAGATGCCAGACGCTGTATTTCTTATTTAACCATCGAGCATAAAGGCGTTATTCCTGTGGAATTTAGAGAGCCCATGGGAAATAGAATTTATGGTTGCGATGACTGTCAATTGATCTGTCCGTGGAATCGTTTTGCTGTAGATACCAAAGAATCAGACTTTTCAACGCGAAATAACCTTGATTCTGCAAGCTTATTAAGCCTCTTTGCGTGGAGTGAAGAAGCCTTTTTAAAGAATCTGGAAGGGTCTGCAATTAGACGAATTGGCTATGAGCGATGGCAAAGGAATATCTCCATTGCGCTAGGAAACGCGCCCTCATCAGAGAAAATTATCACTGCCTTAAACGCCAAATATGAGGTCTCATCCGAGATGGTTCGAGAACATATCTCTTGGGCACTTCAGCGCTTAAAATGATCCATCTGGCGAAATATTGATCAGTAAAGCTGGTATGTATTAGAATGTTGGCATATCTTACGCTGAACTTCTATCTATTGTGATGTTCTTAATAGCTGCGACATAATTATCAATTCTGTTATGCAAATATAACGATTTTGATTGTTGCTACTCTTTAAACAGTTGCAACGCTATAAGTCCTTCAAAAACCATCGATAAAACGAGAAACCAGGGAATGCTAAAAAAATCTTTGCTGATCTTGCTTCTGAGCTTTTTAATGAGCGCTCAAGCACAAGTAAATGCTGAATTGAATACTGCAAACATCTACACCAACGTTGAAAAATCAGTCTATCAAATACGTGTAATAAATAAAGAAACGGGAAAAAAATCAAGCATAGGTTCTGGTTTTGTTGTCACTAAAGATAATATCCTGGCGACTAACTATCATGTAGTTAGCGAATACATTAACGATCCTGATGTTTTCTCTTTAGAGTTTCTATCAACGACTGGTGCAACAGGTCCTTTAGAGTTAGTTGATTTCGATATCGTTCATGATCTTGCTGTCGTCAAAGCGAATCAACCAATGGGTGTTCCGTTAAGAATTTCTTACCTACCTGAAAAAGGCGCTAGCTTATATTCATTAGGAAACCCAATGGATTTGGGTTTTACCATCATCAAAGGCACCAATAACGGTATTTTAACCAAAGACGAAGACGGTAATATTCTGTTTTCTGGAAGCTTGAACCCAGGCATGAGTGGCGGTCCAACCCTTGATGAAACAGGCAATATCATCGGTATCAATGTTGCTACATCGGGCAATGATATTAGTTTTCTGGTTCCTGCAGAGTATTTAACGGTCGTGTTGGATCGTTTGAAAGAAACTAGCTTTGAAGCCGTAAGCGATCGTTTTGCACATAGTTCCGGTCAATTGCTGGCTAATTCAAAAAAAATCGTGAACAAGATGCTAAATAATAAATGGAGTGGTACCAAAATCGGTTCATTCGTGGTGCCGGCAGAAGTCGATAAATCGATCCGTTGTTGGGATGCGAGTAGAACACCAAAGAAAGATGATCTATTCCGCACGTATTTCACGCGTTGTTCTAATGAAGACAATATCTTTATTTCTAGCCGATTGAATGTTGGCAGTATCAATTATGAATATATGTGGCTAGAAACGGAAAAACTCTCGCCGACACGTTTCTACCGTCGTTATGAAAAAGTGAATAGCAGTGTTATTGGGGGGCATGCTGGTAAGCGTGATGTGACTAACTTCTCTTGTCATACTGATTTCACTAAGATTGGTGATCATGATTTTAAAACGTCTGTTTGTCGAAGAGATTACCTTAAATATACAGGTTTGAGCGATATGCTCTTTACCACCGCACTGGTTGGTCAAAAAGATAAAGGTTTTCTTTTCAATCTGGATTTAACAGGTACAGACCCTAAAGCCGCATTAGCATTATTTCAAAGCATGCTGGAGAAATTCAAATGGCAAAACTAATTCTTGAAACGATTCAGCGTGGCGTTCATCACTATCATAAAGTTGACTCATTTCCGGTAACGGTTGGTCGTGCTTTTGATAACGACGTTATCATTCAGGATGTTACGATCTCTCCTCATCATGTGGTGATTGATCAGGAAGGTGATGATCTCTACATACAAAACCTATCAACGGAGAATGGCACAAAACTTCGTAAAAAAGCGATGGGTGATGAGCGCGTAAAAATTGAAGCGCCGACTAGTTTTCAAATGAGTGGTGTCAAAGCTAGATTGCTACCGATAGATATGCCGGTTGAAAGTACGCATGTTAAAGATTGTAGCGGTTTTTTCTGTATCTTCAGTAATCCACTTTGGGCGATTGGGCTTTTACTGGCAACGATTGCCATGTTCTTCTACGAGCGTTATGTAACTACGCCCGTTCCCAAAGAAATATTCTTTTATCTAAATACCGTATTGCCATCGATATGGATAATTCTGGGTATTACCGTTGTTATTTCTGGCATTAGCCGTATTTCGACGCATCGCTGGGAAATTATCCCTGCGATTAGTATTTCCGCATTGATATTTTTATTGCCCCAAGTCTTTGAATACATTGGTCATTACGCAGCTTATCTGCTTACAGAGGATTCTGTGGGCTTGTGGTTAAAATATGCGGCTAAATTTATTGTGATCCCAGCGCTTATTGCAGTATTCATTGTGAAGACTATACATGCTAAGTGGTTGCCTGCTGCAGGGATTGCAGTACTCGTATACTCGCCATTCCTTGCTTATCAGGTATTGATTCTTGTTGATGAGTTATCACTGAAATCTGGTTTTTCTGAAGTGCCTTCATACAGTCAGACACTGTTACCTAGTGATACCCGTTTAAATGCAACAATCTCTTTGGATCAGTTCATCAAAGAAGCAGATAGAGAAACGACCCGAGATGTTGAGCAGATGTTAACGGAGGCTAAGAAGAAGGAACAAGAGTCTTAGTTGCTGTAAAAAAACTGCCCAAAGTAGGGGGGTGACTTTATCTAAGTACTTTCCCTGTTTGGTTCTATTTTCGCTTGTCGGCTCAATAGCGAGAATGTATAGAGTACCAAGCCAATCCAGATTCCACTGAACCCTATTAACTGATCTGTGTTAACCGTTTCTTTAAAGATAAATGCGCCGATCAGGAATTGCATCGTTGGCGTAATATAAAAAAGAATACCCGAAGTCGTCATTGGTAATAAACGCGCACCAGCGGTGAATAAAACCAAAGGAACAACCGTCACTAAACCGGCTAAGCCCAGAAATATATCAGTATTCAAATCCAGGTTTAGAAAAACAGCTTCACCACTGATTTCGATATAAACCAGATAACCCAAAGAAAGCGGGACTAACAGCAAGGTCTCGACCAAAAGCCCGGGTACTGCAGAGGTTTTAATGAATTTTCTTAAGATGCCATAGGCGGCGAAACTAAAGCCAACCACAAGCCCAATCCAGGGAAATACTTCCACGCTAAAAATGTAATACAGCACGCCTAAGGTAGCGAAGGTTATCGCCAGCTTGCGCAAAGGACCTAGTTGTTCTTTAAAGATGACTAAGCCGCCGAGGACATGAAGCAAAGGGCTTAAAAAATATCCCATGCTCGCTTCAACCACCCGATCATTATTTACAGCGTATACGTAAACACCCCAATTGATAGTAATCAGGATAGAGGTCAGTAATAGCCAGCCGAGCTCGCGTTTATTTTTTAAGGTGGAGAAAAAGTCCGATCGCCAGCTTGTGATGAGAACAACAAAAAGAATAAGTACAGGAACAGACCACAGCATGCGGTGTGATAAAACTTCAAAGGCTGGCACATGTTTCACAAGTGCCCAGTAAAGTGGGAATAAGCCCCAGCCAACGTACCCCAATAATATTAGTATTATGCCTTTATTCATAGGCAAGCATTATAGGACACTAATGTCATATTAACTGCTTTGTGAGCGGCTTAATTAGGTGGTAGATGCCTGAATAAGAGCAACTCCACGATACACTTTATAGATATCAATATGTTACGTTTCCAAACAACACTGTAAGTACAAGAACTTTGCGTGTTTTGAAAGACTTTATTTTACATGGCAGCATAATTGGCAATACCAGAAACGCTAGTTTGAACGATAACTAGCTTTCGCCAAGAGATTAAATTAATTCCTTGGCGCAGTATTTTGATATGCCGTTGATATTAAATAAATGTACTAAAAAACATCACCCAGCTGAAGATGATTAAACCAACGATAAGAATTGAAGGAAATGTGAAATCCCACATAATAAACTCCGATAACTAACTATTTAACGAAGTTTAAATTTACACCTATGCGATTTTTAGAATAATGACTTGGGTCAATACTTTGATTTTTTTTATTATTTAAGTCAGTTTTTACTTGAATACTTTAATCACTTCATCATGTTTGAGGTGACGAGCCAACCCTTTAGGGGTAATGCCGTCACTATTAGATGAGTTTCTGCTTAAACCTCTGCCAATCAAGTATGCAGCGGTTTCAGGGTGTCCAAAACGAGCAGCTTCATGTAATGCTGTCCACTTCTTCTTTGTTTTGGCGTTAAGTTTTGCCCCTTTTGATAGCAGAAGCTTTACGACGTCTAACCGACCTTTAGCTGCAGCTTCGTGCAAAGGTGTTTCATCGTATTGATCTCGCGCATTTACGTTGGCGCCATTTTCGATAATGGCGCGTGCAAAGCCAAGTTGTCCATTAGCAGCTGCTTTGTGCAATAAAGATTCGCCGATACTATCGGTGATGTTTACATCTGCGCCATTGCTGGCTAATAGATTAGCGATGCTCACATTGCCGTTTCTTAAAACCACTTGAAGAGGTGTGCCTTTCTGGCTGCCAGTGTTTGCATTGGCACCAAACTTTAATAGTTTTTCTACAACATCTACTTGTGCCTTTGCAATTGCAAGGTGAAGTGGGTTTCCGCCTCTGCCGGTTTTATTAGGATCGGCTCTGTAATAAAGCAGTTTGTTGATAATGCCAGTCTGGTTTCTCTCAATAGCATTTAGTAGGGGTGTTTCGCCCGCATTACTTGATTTGTCCGGATCAGCGCCATTTTCTAAAAGCAGTTGAACATTACTATCACTGCCTTGGTCTACGGCTACTAGTAATGGCGTGCGTCCTCCACGGTTCGTCGCGTTAACGTCTGCACCGTAAAGTACAAGTTTGTCGGCGATATCATACATTCGTAGTCGAAGTGCGGTGTATAGAACAGGTTCGCCGTTCGCCGCAATTGTATTTGCATCAGCGCCTTGTTTAAGGAAACGTTCTGCTTCTTTTTTTCTCGCAGCCATTAAGTTGTCTGCGAACGCTTTGTTAGAAACGGGATTAGCATTAGGACGACCAGGTATTTTACGTTTTCGTAAACTGCCGTATTTTGATTCAACTTTCTTTTCTGGCTTGGCCTCGGCGCCTTCCTCAGAACTTTTACTGTCCGAAGACGAGGTTGAATCTGCAGATGATTCCGCAGTTGCATCTTCCGAACTTGTAGATTTAATACCAGCTCCCCCGCAACCTGCGAGAAAAGTGATTGTAAAAAATACACTGAAAATAATTCGTAATGAATTAGCTGACATTACTCCACCCTTATTAGATTACCGCTTGATTAGCGGTCTGTTTTTGCCCCTTAGTGGTCGACATAATAGCCAAAATAGTGAATTCTGTCATTTAGAATTCATCTCAATTTGTAATATCGAGTGATACAAAAAAGTATTTTTATCAATATATTGGAAAATATTGGGTAATTTTAACCCTTAAATCCTTATTAGATTTATATATGCCTTTTATAAGACGATATACTTCAGCGCATTAATATATCTGGAGTTCAGAATGAATAACATCAAACCAATAGTTTTAGGTGGTTTTTTATTAAGTTTTTTAACCGCGTGTAATGCCAATACCAATGCTGATAAAAGCGTTGAAATACAATCAACCAAAGCAGCCAATGTAGAAAAGGTAAACACAAAGGGGGCCGATCCTATTCCTCAGCCTGGTGGTTATAGCAATATAGATAATGCTAAATTGAAAGAGCTGGCTCAGCAAGGCGTGCTATTAGTGGATATTCGTCGTAAAGAAGAGTGGCAACAAACGGGAATTATTGAAGGCAGTAATACTATTACCTTTTTCGATAGAACCGGTAATATCAATCCGAATTTTGTACCAGAATTCACCGCGCTAGCTAAGCCGAATCAGCCAGTGATGCTCATTTGTCGCACAGGTAATCGTACTCAGGCAGCGAGCCGAGCGATTGCAGAACAGCTTGGTTATCGAAATGTGATGAATGTAACGAATGGCATTACTGGATGGATGGCTGAAAGACGTCCGATTTCGTCTTTTAACTAATCTGTAGTGTTAATTAGCCACCCCCCTACTTACAGGCACTTTTTTAGAAAGTGATATCAATAAGTCACATCAATAGGTCACATCAATAGGGGGTGGCATTGTTTTATCTGCAAGCTACAAATTTACCATTAGGCCAACATGGCGCAGAAATGGCTTCACCCAGATTAGCCGCAATCAATCTTTCTCTGGCTTCTAATAATCTTTCTACCAGCGCAGCTTCTTTTTTCGAATAAGCATCGGTGTCTTCAACGCGATTGATGACCAATCCTAATAATTCTGTAATCGCATTGCCGACAGAATTTTGAGAAATGGTTACAATCAAGCGGCCTTTATCGTCCCGGTAAAGAATTTGCTTATAAGCAGGGCGCCAACGAATATCATTGGCAAATTGTGGGTCCTGTATAACTTGCTCGCGAAGGTCTCTGGCAACCCGTAAAAAACGATTACTGCTAAGCAGCACATCCGATATTTGAGCAGGGAAATTTGCATTGGGTGGAATCTGTTCTTCGCCGGTTGCGACTAAAGTAAAAAATGTTTGATAGAAATCCAGAAAGCCTCTCAAAACTTGTTCGAACTCATACCAAAAGTATTGGTCGTTGAGTTTCTTGGCGCCTCCTGTTAACTCCCAGCTTGGTAGACCTTGAGGGTAACCGGTGAGTGATAATGCGCAATCTTCTGAAGGCAAGAACGATAGCAGTTGTAAATCAAGAACTTCTAGAAATTCGTGGTAAACGTCGCTTAAATGCCTTAAAAAGAGGGTGTTGTGTCCACTATCGGTTAGGTTGGGGTTGTTTGCATCCGTTAATTTTGCTGCTTTGATATCAGCAATGGGGAATACCATAAAATGATTGTGTATCATTCTAATGCTTGGAACACCGGGTTTATTTAACGGCCAGGTTGAGTCTAGGCTGGCTTCACCGCAAAGGATTAAATGTTGTTCTGGGTCGGGGTATTTTTCCAGCATATATTCGATCAATATGGTGGTCATTTTTGCCCAGACTTTCTTCTGTTGACGGCTCATTTGATCACGGCGCACAGGACGGCCAAGCGGGTCGAGTATTCGTCTGGATGTGTCTAAAATAATTGAAGTATCGAACTCGGTACTGTGGCCGATTAATTTGCGATACATCAGTAAATCTTCAGGGGTTCTGAATAAACCGTTTTCTTCGGCGAGGTTTTTCAAGTTGGCGGCGCTATTGAAAAATTCTGCGCGCGACATGCCATCGGGTATCTTGAGCGACATTGATGGCCTGGGTGTGACTATTTCTCTAGGTTGTAGCGCAATCATGGCTTTTCCCTGCTTCTTTATAGTTTCACTTTGTTTTGGTATTCGTCTTTAAATATTGCTGCTGTCTTTAATCCATTCGATAGAGCATGGTTAATGACCTAATTTCATCAAAACTTTCACAGGTTTCTTTAAGTGCTTGAATGGTTTCACCAGGGAGCTGTGCATTTACAATGATTTCAAGTTCGATTTTACCCTTGATGTAGTGCAAATTAATATTATGTACAGCCTGATCAATATTCAGCGTTTGCAACACTGGGTAGACCTTCACCATGAGCTCGTGGCGATTCGGTAATGTTTTGGATAACGAAGAAACCTCGTCATCTTCCGGGTCTATATGAACAGTAATATCATTCATTTCAGGAAAGTTACGGCGTAATTTAGTGATGACGCTATCCGCAATATGGTGCCCTTCCGAAACGCTTAAATAAGGATTTACCTGCACGTGAATATCACCTAAAACCGAATCTCCCATTTTTCGAGTTCGTAGCATGTGCATTTCTTCTACACCCTCTATCTCCCCGATAAATGATTTGATTTCATCGGTTTTCTCAGGCTCCCATGCAGTATCCACCAGTTCCATGGTGCTATCCATAATGAGCTTTAAGCCCATGTAGAAAATCATCATGGCGACAATGATCGCGGCTGCGGCATCAAGCCAGGGGATTTTTAAAAAGACACTGCCCGCAACACCGATCGCAACCAGGATTGAAGAGATCGCATCCGACCTGTGATGCCATGCATTCGCTTTTAACAGTTTGGAGTCGACTCGCTTGGCGACACTCATGGTGTAGTGGTAAAGACCTTCTTTGCTGATAATCGCAAGTGCTACAAAGAGTAACGCTAAAGGTTTCGGTTGCAATAATGTTTCGGGTTGCATTAAGCGGTTAATGGCATTCATCGCGATACCAATTGCAACAGAACCGAGAGCAATGCCAAGAATGACGGTTGCCACCGTTTCAAAGCGACCGTGCCCATAAGGATGGTCTTCATCTGCATCTTTAGAAGCTGCTTTTGCCGCAAACAATACAACAAAGTCACTCGCTAAATCAGACAGTGTGTGAACACCATCTGCAATTAATGCTTGAGATTGTGCAAAAAAACCACCAAGCAATTGTGCGATAGATAATAACGCATTAACTGCCACCCCTATGAGTGTTACATTGCGGGTGGCTGTATAGCGTGCTTGTTTTTTTTCTTGAGTTTCCGCCATTGGACGTTTTTAGCTGTCGAGGCAGATCTGGACTAGAATGTGATACTCATCATCTTTTTCGTATTTTTCGATGACTTTATGGCCGTGCACTTTGGACCAGGCAGGGATATCATATAACGTGCCAGGGTCCGTACATTTTACTGCTAGATAGTCACCGTCTGCTTCTGGTCCTAATTCAACGATTTTTTTTTGTACTTTAATCACCGGCATTGGGCAAAGTAAATGCCGCGCATCCAGATCATGTGTCGTTATATTTTCGTTATTCGAGGTCATTTTTATTTACTACGCTTCGTCTGGTGTTTTTGCCGTAATTGTAAGCGCATGTAATTCACCCGATGTAATTGCTGAATTTACTGCCGCGTATACCGCTTGGTGGCGTTTTAAAGTATTTAGCCCTTCAAACGTATCACTAATTACTGTCGTTTCGTATTTGTAGCCATCACCATCCACGGTTACAGTTGCACCTGGAATGCCTGTTTCGATGAGTTTGGTTACATCTTCGTTGCTAATACTCATTTTTATCCTTAATACTGAAAGTTCTAAAAAAATCTAAAAAACAATGCGCTAGATTATAAGTTACCTAAGTCTAGATTTATAGCTGTACCTAAGTTATCGATCGTTTGAGGTAGTTCTCTAAATATTATTAAGACAATAAGGTATTGAAAACACACCCCCCTACTTTAAGCGACTTTTTATTTTGCTGTTTAAAATGAGCGAAGGAATTTATACAGGCCTCAGACTCTTTTTTACGCTATTTTTTTGGAGGGAGTCGCTTTCGTGGAGCATTACGGAAACCCAGTTTCATATTACCCCCAATACTGACACCGCTTTGCCCTGAACTTTGATCGTACAAAAGCCCGATTTGTCTTCTGCCTTGGGAAATTCTGCGTTTGGTATCAAATAGTTTTTTATGTAATTCCCGTGAATAAGCTAATACATAAGACCGTGGAGGCCCATTATCTTCCGGTCTAACCCATAAATGTATATTGCCTTCGATATCTTTTAATGGGTTAGGTTCCTGAATATCTGCACTGATGAGTTCAAATTGTGTTGGTAAGGTTTGATCTGAAGGCCAGCCTTTGCTTTCCTGAAGTCCTGTCCAATGTAAAAAGTAAACAAGCGGCAGCAACATAGCCAGAATAATTTTACTTAACACCGAGAGTCGCTTGCCAAAGCCCAACCATGCAACAAAAACAATAAGACTGATATAACTGATGCTTATAAGAATGAGATAGCTATTCATTCTGGCTTACCTAACATTGCATCAGGTATCAGTGAAGGCATGTGATCCAGAGAATAGGGCGTTAATTCAATCGGTAGTTTACTAATGTTGTGTACGCTGCCATCTTCTTTAATGGTGAATCTTACGGCGGTCTTTTCCTGATTCACTTTATCCAGGTTTATGGTTTGTCGGTAGACAGTTTCGTACTTGGGGTTAATTCGATCGACACGAATATCCACCGGAACTGGTTCGCGAGATTTCTTCGTGTAGTAAAAAAGATTGACGATGTATTCGCCTGCATTGCGTTTGCGGATGGTGATGATTTCCTGATTGATGGGATGGATTTCCTCTTTACCATCTATCATCAAGGTGTCATTGAGTTCGCCCCTATCATCACGCTCTAAATGTAACCAGCCTGTTTCTTTTTCCAGATATGAAACAGTATGACCGGTAGGTGCTCGCATCCATAAATCGATGTCATCTTCGAGATCTTGTGGCCAGGTGGCAGAAATAATGTACTCGGCTTGTTTTTCGACTTTGGCTTGATCCGCTTTCGGGTTGATAAACAATAGACTGACTAAAAATAAAAAGCTGAAGCCCATTAAGGTATTGAAAAGCAGGTCTATGAAAGGATCTACTTTGGGTGTATTTCGGCTTTGCTTATAGAGGCTTGGCATGGTCTATTGCTTGGGTGTTTGCATCCCCAGTTCTATAATTTTACTCACTAGGGTATCTGCACAACGGTCTAACCATTGGCACTGAAGACTCACCAACAAGCCGCAGCCTAAGCCAGAAAGCGTGGTATAGAGGGCGACCTGCATGCCACTCCCCATCGTACCCAGAAGCTGTTGTAAGGCTTGAATATCATTGTCCTTAAGTTGGTAAACGGTACTTAGCATTAGGACGAAACCGATTACTGTGCCGATTAATCCCAGCCGCATTAACACGTCAGAAAAGAACCAGCCATTGACATGCCCCCGATGAATTTTCTCGATAAGTCTCGCAAGTAACGGTTCTGATTCATTGTGAGCTTGTTGCCGCTGGAAATGTAATAACGAGAGATGCTCCGACGCCCAACTCTTGTCAATCTTGCCATCATCTGAGTAATTTTGGGTGAACTGTAGTTGCCTGGAAAGTTGCCAGGAGGCAAATCCTAAGTAGAGAGTAATGATGATGAATAAAAGTAAAATGATAGAAGAAAGATAGGTGATATCGTTTTCTACCAGTTGTTGAAATAGACCGAAGTCCCAGAGTAAATAACTACTGAATAGAATTACGCCGGTCATTAGTAACCAGCCATAGAAAGGGTAGTAGCTATCACGTGTCATAACAGAGCCTTTGGTTTTAAAGTGTAAAAATCAAGCTTGTATTGCCATTAAGACTAGCAAATGGTCGTTCGCTTCTCCTATTTATTATTATGAATATAACGATAGATTTTTTAGAAGATGTTTCATAGGTGTGGTTAAAAAGGACCATAAAAAAAGGCTGACAAACGCCAGCCTTTTTTGTGAATATAACGTCTATTACTTAGCCGTTGATAATCCAAGAATTTCCCAGTCTTGCATACCTCCACGGTAGTATTTGATTCTGTCAGCTGGGTAACCGAATTTTCTTAATGCAGCGATACTTGCAGGAGACTGTCCACACCACATGCCGTTACAGAACATGACCAGTGTTTTCGCGTCGGTGAAGTCGAATACTTCAGAGGTGTCGCCGTTTGCGATGGCTTCATCAACATCAACGTCGTCTTTACCGTCTGCTAATTTAACACCAAACTGCTCAGTCATAACCTTCATAATGCCTTCGGTTGTTGCACCTTTGCTTGGTGTTAATTCAACCCAGGATACGTTTATTGCACCAGGGATAGTTCCTTTTGCAACCCAATCCGGTGTACGTGAATCAACAAGCATGATGTTCTTGTCACCTTTACTCATCTTATCTGCGTAATCGATAACTTCTACTTCACCGATAGTCTGGATGCCTTTACCCAGACTCATTGGCTGGATACAAAAAGGAGGACAAGGACGTGAAGTCTTAGCAAAAGCAGGATTAACAGTATTTGCATTATCCTGAACGCGCATAATTTTCGTTTCTTTGCCTTTATGCATCACAGTAACGCTTTCTAATTTTGGCGTAATGTTTACTGGTTTACCATGTGATGCTGCTTGAGCAGATGTTACCGCTACAGTTAAACCGGCAGTTACGAATAATGCAGTTAGGGTTTTTGATAATTTCATAAAGTTTCTCCTCCTAGGGATATCTTAAGGGCACACTATATCTAAATCGTGTTTTTATTTTAATACGTAATTATACGAAGAAAAGCATGGGTTGCTGTTCAGGGTATTGGGTTAGTCGCAGTCAGGCTCTTCGTCTTCTTCGACTTCAGTTTCTTCCTCATTATCATCTTCTTCTTTCTTGGTTTCCTCTGCAGCATCACTAGTTGCTTCAGAGGTAGCTTCAGCTTTTTTTTCTTTATCTGAGTGGCTAGCAGCGTAAGCGGGGGTAAAGGCTAGTAGCATCGATAATATAAGAAGAGATATAAGGTTTATAGTTTTAGTCATAAAAATTCTCTATGGAAAATATTTATCCAACCAATAAAAAATATCATGCCTATCGTTCAAATTCAAGCAGCCCTTGGCATACTGTAAAAATAATAAACATTAAGTATGAAAAATTATCATGATAATTGGCGGTGAAGTACAGGAGAAATTAGCCTGACATCGCTCTCGTAAAGCTTTTTTGTTGGTTATTGGATAACGCTTCTATTTGCGGTTTTATAAAAAAACGCCTCAAAGTAGGGGGGTGGCTTAAAGATTAAGCGTCTAAGTGTTTAGGTCGTTTTGATAGTTCACTTATTTCTTAAGCCAAAAAGTAACGGGGCCGTCATTGCACAAGCTGACTTTCATGTCTGCGCCAAATTGTCCCGTTTGTAGTTTGGACACTTTATTGGAAGCGATTGAAACGAAATAATCGAATAATTCATTTCCAAGTTGTGGTGGGGCTGCTGAAGCAAAGCTTGGCCTTGTGCCCTTTTGAGTATTGGCGGGTAGCGTAAATTGTGGAACCACCAACAGACTGCCAGTAATGTCTAAAAGCGAAAGATTCATCTTCCCGATTTCGTCTTCGAAAATTCTAAAATTCAGAATTTTATCTAAAAGGTTTTTAGCGTTTTCCTCAGTATCCTCTTTCTCTACACCTAAGAGAAGAAGGATACCTTGATCGATCTTGGCTATTTCTTTATCTTCAACGACAACATTTGCATGAGTAACGCGCTGGATTAAACCAATCAATTTTGAAGCAACTTTATCATGTCGTTGCCGGCTTTAATCAAGGCTGCAGTGATGCCTTGTTCGCCTGCAGAATGACCAGCACTTTGAACCACAAAAAATTCAGATTTAGGCCAGGCTTTGTGTAAATCGTAACCTTGCTTGATAGGACAAATCATGTCGTATCTACCGTGTACAATGAAGCCTGGTATATCCTGAAGGCGATCCATATTGTTCAGGATCTGGTTTTCTTCTAAAAACCCATTACTCATAAAGTAATGCGTTTCAATACGGGAGATGCCCATGGCATTTTTAGGGTCGTGGTATTTTTTGATTCCAGATGGGCTAGGTTGCAAGGTTGCTGCTCTGGCTTCCCAAAGCGACCATGCTTTGGCTGCTCCCATTTTTGCTATTTCATTATCGCCATTCAAGCGCTTGTGATACGCAAGTAAGAAGTTGTCTCTTTCTTCTTCTGGAATAGGCTCGACAAAGTCTTCCCAATAATCAGGGAAAATCTGGCTGGCACCTTCTTGATAAAACCAGCTAATTTCTTTTGGTGTACTAAAGAAAATACCCCGAAGAATCAGACCTAGAACATTTTCTGTGTGCGTTTGAGCATAAACCAAAGATAGAGTACTTCCCCACGACCCACCAGAAACGACCCACTTATCTATATTTAATTCATTACGAATTTTTTCGATATCAGAGACCAGGTCTTGAGTGGTGTTGTTATCAATCGATGCATGCGGAGTTGATCTGCCACAACCTCGCTGATCAAAAAGAATGATCCAGTATTTTTCAGGATCAAAGAATTGGCGGTGTACCTCACCACATCCTGCACCTGGGCCACCATGCAAGAAGATGACTGGAATGCCGTCAGGATTTCCGCACTCCTCTACATAGATTTTATGTTGATCTCCAACATCTAGATAAAAATGGCGGTTTTCATGGATAGGTGGGAATAGTTCACTCATTACTTAGAGATGTCCTTAACATTTAGGTGAAGTTTTATGCATAATACCGTTATGACAAAGAATCGTAAATCTATACCGAGCATTGACTTGCCTAAAAAGCTTCGAAAGAACGCGGGAAAGGCGATAGTTGACTTTGAGATGATCAAAGAAGGTGACAAAGTATTATTAGGCCTGTCTGGCGGCAAAGACTCATTGAGCTTATTGCATTTGTTACTGCATTTTCAACGACATGCGCCTATTAAATTTGATGTTGGGGCAATGACTGTTGACCCTCAATCTGGCGAGTATGACCCCTCTCCTTTGATTCCTTATTTGGAAGAAGTCGGAGTTGAATATTTCTTTAAGCAAGAGCCCATTCTGGAAATGGCAGATGATCACATGAATGGTGATTCATATTGTTCATTTTGTTCGCGAATCAAACGCGGAGTGATGTATAGCACCGCCAGAGAAAACGGATATAACGTTATTGCTTTAGGGCAACATCTGGATGATTTGGCTGAAAGCTTTTTAATGTCTGCATTTCATGGCGGTAAACTCAAAACAATGAAGGCGCATTATGTGAATGATGACGCTGACCTTAGAATCATTCGTCCTTTGGTTTATGTGCGTGAAAAAGAATTAGCGAGTTTTGCAAAAGAGCAAGAGTTACCCGTGATTATGGAAAATTGCCCAGCGTGTTTTTCTATGCCTACTCAACGAGAAAGCATGAAGCAGTTATTGGCTCAACAAGAGCAGCAAGTGGATAATTTATTTGGGACTTTATTAACGACAATGAAACCGTTAATGAGTGTGGGATTACCAAAGGTATAACTACCTTTGGTAATCCAGTATTGAATTTCTTATAAATTGCTTATTTTGATGCCATTTTAAGAGATTGAATGATTCTTTCTTTTGTTTCTCTTTTTGCTTCTGAGAACTTCTCTGCAAATAACGTCATGTAATATTTATCTTTCTTCTCTAGAGGGAAATCTAAAGTAGTGATTTCACCTTTAGGAGAAATATATTTCTTCTCGATAATGGTAAGTTCAGACTGATCTGTGCCCAGGTCTTTACGAGATACAGGTTCACCTGTTTCTACATAACCGACTGATAACAAAGCTTTGTTTATATCTTCAAAAGAAAATAGCTCTTTATTATCACTGGTTTGAACCATTACATCAGTGGTACAGCCATCTTCTTCAGGAGACACAGCAAAACTAATACCATTTACATGGACTTCATAAACACCATTGAAATCTTTTGCGGGGGCAAGTTCGGGTGCTTTATCAAGAGAGCTTTGTAATGATTCAGGAGTATCGTATTTCTTTTCACAGTATTGGTTATGAAGAGATAAAAACGTAGAAAGATGTGGCTGTGGAGCTTGTACATTTGCCGACGCAGTCTTATCACAACCATTCAATAGAATTGTTGTTAGAATTGCTGCGCTACAAAGAGCAACTATAGGTAACATTTTATTCATTGGGTTTGCCTTTTTTATTTTTATTATTTTATTTTTATTGGGTTTTAAGTAAATATATCCAATCTTATTTGTTATCACAAGATTTCCCAGACTAGCGGATTATACCGTTTGTAACTTAATTAAATGTTAACCAAAACTTTTTAATAGCCGAGCTGTAGGATTTATATGATTTTTTTAATACCCAATTGTTTGCTATGAATAAAAAGGCATGGTTAATTGATTCCAGTATCTATGTTTTTAAAGCCTGGTTCACTCGTGAAGACATTTATGATGTTAACGGTAATCCAATAAATGCCGTCATGGGTTTTATGGATTTTGTTTACAAACTATTGTCGGTTGAAAAACCACAATTAATTGGTTTCGCTTTTGATGAAAGTCTGGAAACCTCCCATCGTCGTGATATTTATCCAGAATACAAAGCAAATAGAGCAACGGCTCCGGAGTCACTCAGGTTACAGTTTCGTTTGTGTAGAGAGTTTTTACGTCATCTCGGCATTCTAGAAAAGGCTAGTCCGTTTTATGAAGCAGATGATCTGCTCGGCACATGGGGTCAGCAGTTCTATACCGATTTAATTCCCGTAAATTTTATCACCGCAGATAAGGATTTAGCGCAACTAGTAAAAGAGGATGATCACTGGTGGGAGTATTTGAGAGGTGAGATGCTCGACACTAAAAAAATCACCAAACGATTTGGTGCAAAGCCGAGTCAAATTGCCGACCAATTAGCGATAGCGGGTGATAAATCGGATAACATTCCTGGGGTGCCAGGTGTTGGCATGTCGACGGCAGGTAAATTACTAAGAAAGTTTGAAACGCTGGAAAACCTTTTGGCCAATACCAGTGAAATTTCAACCATGCAAATTCGTGGAGCCAGTCGTATCCAGCAATTAATTTCAGATCATCAGGATACGATATTACTTGCGCGTCAATTGACCGGAATTGTGTGTGATATTGAAGCAGTGAAATCCAAAGATTTCGAAATATCAGCTATGAATAACGATGCTTTTGGGGCGTTTTGTGATCAGTTAAATGTCTCCGAAGAAAATCAGCATAGATGGTTAAAACTACACCATGATCTTTTGCAAAATGCAGATAAATAACCCGTTTTTAATTGGGTTGCTTAAAAACTATCCGGTATTTGCCTGACTTATTTCCACTAATCCCTATTCTCCCCCCTGTTATCTTATCCCTTCGAACTTTTTCTTTAGTTGTTGTTAAATTTCCAGCTTCTACATAAAACAAACGGTTACTTGAAATGCTGGCAGAGGGTGAAACATCAAAGAGTCCATTAACTCTGCTTCTATTAATAGGAATATTGGTCATTGCTACGCTAGTGGTTATATCCAACTATTTTTTGCGACCCGGATTGGAATTAAGCATCAAAGATGAGGTTCATGGTGGCCTTATTGATAGTGGTATAAAAACGGTCAAAGTAAGTGTTGAAGGCAGAAATGTATTACTGGAAGGGTTTATTCCAACCCATGAAGATAGAAAGAGAGCCGAAAATATCGTGAATAACATCAGCGGTATTAGTCAGGTAAAGAGCCAGCTTGTGGTTAAAAACCAAACAAACGACTAAAAACTATACAGATTCTCTGATAAACAAGCAGCTAGTACTGATGAACAGAGACACATATTTTACGTTTCGTTGCTAAACTAATAGTGATGGAAATATAAATAAAGATTTATGCAGGAAACATTATTACAAAAAAAGATAAGACTAATTTAACGTTTGTTACGTTGGTCGAAGAGCAAACAATCAAGCAAGGATTGCTGGTTGTTTATAACTGAGAGACATGCGCAGTACTGCGTAAGGTAAATTAACGATGAATCAAGGGTTAGATGCATCGTTATTAATCAAGGATGATATTTATGACATACTTTTTATTTCAGATAGCACTTATTAGTACGGTTGCTATTGTTACTGGTTCACTAATAGGTTGGTGGTTGCATCATTTCTACGGACAGAACAGACAACAAGAGTCAGATAAAGATTTAACATTGGTAAAAGACTATTTAGGGGAATCTATTAAAGAAAACGCACGGTTAAAATTACAGTTAAAACAAATGGAAGAGAAGCTGGAAAAATTATCCTACGAAGAAGTGCCTAAAATTAGTGGTGTAGATTTCGAAGCTTATAAAGCGTTTGAAAACACAGTAAAAGAAGCTAATTTACAAAAGTATTTAAATTAAAAAAACATCAATCAATAAACATCAAATAATGTATTTCCAATAAAAAAGCCCCGCATTGCAGGGCTTTTTTATTGTCAGAAACGAAATATTATTTCATCTTAAATTCAGATAATTTCTTTTCAACCAGTTCTTTTTTTAATGTGACATAGTTCGGCATACCATTTTTATAAGGTGGGTAAGATTCACCTTCAATCAATGGCAGTAAATATTCACGACAAGCCGCTGTGATACCGAAACCATCTTCACTGATGTAATCCATTGGCATCATTTTTTCTACATTTGCAATATCAGCTAAATTTCCTGAACCAATTTCCCATTTATATGGATTGTTAGAAGTGCGAATAATTGCAGGCATCACAGAATTTTTTCCTGCTACTGCCATTTCAACAGCAGCTTCGCCTAATGCATACGCTTGTTCAACATCAGACTGTGATGCTAAATGACGTGCTGCACGTTGTAAGTAATCGGCTACAGCCCAATGGAATTTGTATCCAAGTGCTTCTTTGATCATATTCGCCACGACAGGTGCCGCGCCACCCAGTTGCGCATGGCCAAAATCATCCCGCGTTCCTTGTTCTGCTAAAAATCTTCCATCAGGCCAAGCGGTTCCTTCGGAAACCACAATGCTGCAATAGCCATGACTTTTTACTTTTGAATCAACTAACGCCAGGAATTTTTCTTGATTAAATTCGATTTCGGGGAATAACACGATCACAGGAATATCGTTATCTTCATCAGCCGCTAATGCGCCAGCAGCAGCGATCCAGCCAGCATGTCTGCCCATGACTTCAAGAACAAAAACTTTCGTAGAGGTTTCGGCCATAGAAGCTACATCGTAACTGGCTTCACGTGTTGAAACGGCAATGTATTTAGCTACAGAACCAAATCCAGGGCAGTTATCTGTCACTGGTAAGTCATTATCTACTGTTTTAGGCACATGAATCGCCTGAATTGGGTAACCCATTTTTTCTGACAATTGAGAAACTTTTAGACAGGTGTCTGCTGAATCTCCACCACCGTTGTAAAAGAAATAGCCAATATTGTGCGCTTTAAAAACTTCGATCAGACGATCGTATTCCACTTTGTTTTCTTCAAGACTTTTCATTTTATAGCGACAAGAGCCAAATGCGCCAGAAGGCGTGTGCAGTAGTCCTGCGATATCTTCGTCGGATTCTTTGCTTGTATCAATCAGGTTTTCGGTGAGAGCGCCTATGATGCCGTTTTTGCCAGCGTAGACAGTACCAATTTTATCACTGTGTTTTTTTGCAGTTTGAATGACGCCACAAGCCGAGGCGTTAATGACTGAGGTGACTCCACCCGATTGTGCATAAAAGGCATTTTTTACCGACATACTCTCTCCTGACGATTATTTATGTTTAGGTTATTAATTAGTTATTCCTGTTCTGCGCGATATTTAATTAGAGTCAGGATTTTATTATTATTGTTCACAAGATACATTAAAGTATTACTCACTTAATTAGAATATATCTCAATATTTGAGGTACTTGCGGTTCTAAAAGCACAGGATAATACGTGACTCCAGTGAATAAATCATTAATTGCGCGCGAATTAGTATTATAAGTAGATGACAGGAATGTCTTTTTGTCTAAAAATGTGAAGAACGACTAGCCAGTTATTATCACAAATGACTGGCTATTAATTTTTAAGATAATAGAAAAAAGTGCCCCAAAGTAGGGGGGTGACTTTTAAATATAATTAACCGTTTGCCTGCATTTCATCGGGCTTAATAACTTCGTTCCCTGATTGATACCAAGAGATAATCCCACCGCGAAGGTTTAATGCTTCAATGCCTGTATTTTCAGCAACATATAGACATGCCTGAGCAGATCTCGCGCCACTGCGGCAATAAAAAACGATCGTTTTATCTTTTGGCAAATCGTGCATTTTTACCGGTATCGTATGCAGTGGAGCAAACTCTCCTCCCCTGATGATGCCTTGTGCAAACTCAGCTTGTGAACGGACGTCATAAAGACAAATGTCTTCACCATTATCCATCATCTCTTTTAGGGCAGTTGCATCAATTTCTTTTACAGACATCATTATCGGAACACCAATATAAGCTAATACTAATTTACTTATATTACATTTGCCCTGTTTATTAGTCAAGATCATTGTCTTGGATGGCAAAGCTTTTATGACAGTTATTCCGCAGATATAGAAGATATTGATAGCGCTTTTTAATCAAATCCTTAACGGAACTATCTAACTACGCTACTATCATAAAAGTATGAATAAACTAAATACATTGCTGCTTTCTGTGTTGTTGTCCACGCCTTTATTGCTGAGCTCATCTGTAAAGGCCGATTTGAATTTGGAATTGCCTGATTTCAACTTGCCACAACTTGGTGGTCATACAGGCAGTATTGCAGCATCAATTAAGGAGAGAGAAACGGGACTGGATGTACTGCGTAGCTTAAGAGCGCGTGGACTTCTCATCGAAGATCCTGAAGTGAATTTATGGATTCGCTCACTGGGTAATCGTTTAACAGCGCGTGCGCCAAGCTCTCCAAACCCATTCTATTTTGTTGTCGCCAGAGATACTGCTATTAATGCATTCGCTACATTGGGCGGTGTCATTGTAATAAATTCAGGTTTAATTCTGAATACCAGCTCAGAAAGCGAATTAGCAGCAGTGTTATCTCATGAAATTGCGCATGTTACTCAACGACATATTCCGCGAATGATTGAAAAAGCTAAGAATAATAAATTTGCTACCGGAGCCGCTTTATTGGCCGGTGTGATTGCCGCGACTAAAGATAGTCAGGCAGGTGGTGCAATCATAAATGCAACTCTTGCAACTACAGCACATCAACAATTGGCATTCGGTCGTGAAGCAGAGGCTGAAGCTGATCGTGTGGGATTAAGAATACTGGCAAGTGCGGGCTTAAACCCACAAGGGATGCCTAAATTTTTGCAAAAATTAGAGGAATATGGCGACAGTAAAACCGCGGAGATCAGAGAGTTTTTACAGAATCATCCGCTTACCATAAAACGCGTGAGCGATACTTCCTTTAGAGCGAGCCAGTTTGGTGTGTTTAAAGGTAAAGAAAATATAAGTTATCAATATATGCGAGAGAAAGTGAGATCGCTTGCTAATACTACCTCGCGTGCGCCAGTTTCTGTTTCTGCGCAGATTAAAAACTATTCGAATATTCTGCTTCTCAGAAAACAGGGTGCTTTCCAGCAAGCCTATAATCTCGCAGAAAAACAACTCTCAACGAAAAATATTTCTGAAGCTGCTTTATATGCTGAGTTAGCGATAAAACAGAGACAATACAATAAAGCTATTTCTATACTTTTGCCGCTATCTAAAATCTATCCAGGCAATGAAGTCATCGCCATTCCGCTATCACAGGCATATATTTCTTTAGGTCAGATAGGACCAGCGTGGAAAATTATTCGAGAAATACATACCACCGAACAAACGAGTCTTGAGTTTTTTGAAGTACTGCAAGAATTGTCGAGACTGCGTGGTAATAGCTCTTATGCCTACCGTGCAGTGGCTGAACGCAATATACGCACGAGTCATTATCAGTCTGCCAGAATTCAACTGACCAAGGCGATGAGACTGCCTGGTTCTAACGTCAATGAATTGCAGGAAATGCGCCAAATGCTTGATCAGATTAAGCATAAAAAACTTAAAAAAGGTAACTGAAAAAAACGGCTATAAGTAGGGGGGTGTATTTCATTAAATATACTCTAGTAACAACCTCTAGATTTTATTAACGGCTGCCTTTTCGGCTCAACCTTTTAATTACTTGCAATTAATCAGCCGTACCTTAAGATAAATCTAGGTCTTTTATTTCTATAAATTCAGGGTTATCGCATGGATATGGAACAAGCACGTTTCAATATGATCGAGCAGCAAATACGTACATGGGAAGTTTTAGACGATACGGTGTTGCAGACGATGGGTAGTGTGCCTCGTGAAATTTTTGTCCCTGAGTCTTTAAAATCCTTGGCTTATGCCGATATCGAAGTGCCTCTGGGAAATGACGAAGCGATGATGTTCCCGCGCGTAGAAGGTCGTATGCTTCAAGAACTAGAAATTAACATTGATGATAACTGTTTAGAAATAGGGACAGGCAGTGGTTATGTAACGGCATGTATGGCGAATATGTCGAATCACGTACATAGCATTGATATATACGAAGAATTTCTGCTTTCGGCTGAGAAAAATTTGGCTGAAGTGAATGTGGCTAATGTCGAATTAGAGCAGAAAGATGCGTTTTTTGATTGGGGAGCTGGTAGAAAGTACGACGTTATCGCGATAACAGGCTCAATTCCTGAGTATCTGCCAATGTTTGAAAATTTATTAGAGCCAGAAGGGCGTTTATTCGTTGTTGTGGGAAGTAAGCAGGTAGCGCATGCAATGAAAATTGTAAAAATGGATGATGATTTCATCCGCTCTAGCTTATTCGAAACCGAACTCAAGCCTCTTGTTGGTAAAGAGGCTAAACCTACGTTTCATTTTTAAACAGACTTCTCTTGATACAAAAAACTACAAAGGATAAGTATCGTTTTCGTCAGTCTCCGGGACAATAGAAAGCTTAGGATTATCAGTTATGCGTTGTCGGGGATGTTTATGATTTGCGTGCTGTTTGAGGGTTAAAATCTCCCCTTTCTTATGAATGCTGTAATTAAGGCCCATTTTGTAACAGGTCTGTGCATTGTCATCTTCATTAAGCTCTTCTAATAGTCCTGCAAGTTCCAGATACACCGCTGCAGATGGCGAGAAATTAAGACTGGTATTGTAGAACGTCTTACTCTTACCCCAGAGTTGGTATTTTCTATTGAGGCGAGCCAAGGCAAGTAGCAACATAGGGCTTCTTTCATTGCCCTCTAACCACTTTTCGGCCTGTTTGATAGCATCACCTAAAACGGGGTGATCAATTAATCCGTATCGTTCTACGAGCTTTTCATCAAACGTTTTATTGAGTTGCGAAATTAATAATTTATTACTCGTATTTTCATCGCCAGCATCTGTCAACGCCTCGCAGTATAATAAAACTGCTTGCGGGTTTTCTCTTAGATTAGCAGGCAACTTTTTCCATAATGCGTTAAGACTTGTAATATCCTTTTTGTGTGAAAGAGTATGAAAAATACCCGACAACGCTGTCGTTTGGTATTTCTTATGATCTTTCTCTTTAATCAAAGACAGTTTTTCAAGGTCTGGTAATAACTCAAACAAGTTGGCCCAATCTTCCTGTTGATAGTAGACCTTTGCTAATAACTTAATCGCATAAGGGTGCTTTGGAGAAACTTCCAGCAAATGGATCAACGTCGCTCTGGATTGCTCCAGTTGATCACTATTAAATTGCATTTCTGCCTGCGAAACTGATACCGCAATCTGGGCGTCATCGCCTTGTTCGCTGGCTACTTTCAAATAACGATCTCTTCTGTCATAAGCACCTTGCATGTGCGCCGCTCTTGCGGCAGCAAGATAGTTCAGTAATGGTGCTTCAGAATGATCAACATTATTCAATAAAGTATCTTCAGACTCAGACCAGTGCCCTTCAGTGAAAGATACAAGACCTTTAGTGAGTTCCTGATTTGCTTTGGCGGCTAACTTTGCTGCTTTTCTTTGCTTTAGGCGCTTACTTAATCCGAATAGAAATTTGGATATTGAAAACAGAAAATATAAACCAATCAGCCCGATAATACTTGCGATGAGTAGCGTCGTACTCGTCAAACTTACGCTGATAGGATTTTTGTCCCACTGATAATTGATAGTGACATCAGATGAATGTTGGACTGCAAATATACCCAACCAAAATGCAGCAACAATTAAAAAGAAGAACAGTATATATTTCATTATTCAGTGCCTTTTTTAGCAGTTTCGGTTGGCTCACTGTCTTTCGTTGATTGTGTTTCAACCATCAGTTTTTCGAGTAGCTTTAATGAAGATGAAATGTCAGGGACGACCGGTGCTAAATTAACAGTCGATAATGTATCGAGTTGTTTATTGAAGGCAATGGCGTCCGCCTCAGAATAGTATTTTTCTAATAAGGTTTTGATTCTGGCAATTTGCTTATGGAAATTCTCATCATCGCCTTGAAGTAACATAATGCGCAGTGTTTCAAGTCGTAAAGAGAATAACTGAAACAGATTTTCTTTGGCATCTGCATTCATCTCTTCTTGTAGAGGTTTATCAAACTTCTTGATGATTACGGCGTTATTAATAGTGTTTTTAACTCTGGAAACAATGGACGGTTTTTCTTTCTTTTTTGTGATGTCTGTCGTCGTGTCTTCATTATTGTCATTTGATAGCAACTCAACTTTTTCACCGGTCTCGATCGCTTTATTTTCAGCCGGTTTCAGTTGAAGCATTAAGGCATCAATTTTTTGTGAAAGCGCGCTAATGTCTGCTATTTCGAATTGATTCACCGTCGCAATGTCGTTACTGATTTGTTTACGCACTGGCAACAAATCAATTGAGCCACGTTCTAATAACAAATTATCTGCCAGTTTGAGTGCGGCTATTGCCCCGGACTTATCCTTTTTCAGTTCAAAGTTCTGTACAGCGGTTTGTAGCAGAAAATGTACTTCGCCTAATGACCAGTCATTTATCGTCGGCGTTTGTACTTTTAAGGGTGCTTGTTGTTTAGTAAGTTGTTCAACTTGAACATAAACAGTTTCGGCGATGTGTTGCGTACTATCCTGAATACTACGAAGTTCGTGCATCGCTTCGTTTAGATGTGTTTTATTTTCTTTGATGTTTTCGTTGATTTCTTGTTGTAACAATTCCACTTTGGATTTTTGGGCAAAATCAGGCATATCACCGCGAATTTCTTCAATCTGTTTTAAGCTTAGTTTTGCTTTATCGTGAATTCGTAGCCAGTTTTTATAGCCTGCAGCAATTCCCACCGCAGTAAAAAAGAGGGCTAGCCATGCTAAAAACTGAGTAAACCGAGTTCGTCGATTGATTTTTTTTAGTAGTTTTATTTGGTCTTCGTTGTTCATAATTTATTATCAATCGTTAACTCTTTTAAGAGTGTGTCATCATTCGGGTCTTCGGCAAAAATCACTTTGCCTTTAAAACTATCGGGTATATGTGATTTCAATCTTTCACTACCAAGCAGTAATGTCACTGAATTCATCCAGTTGTTTTCGTTACTTTTGTTGTTACTGTTTGCTACAGCAGTCTCAGAATGTTTATCGGCCAGCTCAAAGAAATGATCAATACTGAAACCGCTCGTGAGAATGATTATATCAAGCTCTTGGCGTTGTTGGTGATTTTTCAGAAGCGCTAAATTATGCTGTGGACACGTTCTGCGATAAACATTAATACTATCAACGTCACCCCCCCACTTTAGAAGGCTTTTTTGAAGTAGGTCTCTGCCACCTTCTCCTTTAATCAGCGCTATTTTTTTACCCGGTATAAATTGTTGGAAAGCATCTAGTGCGAGTAATGCTTCGCTGTTAAAAAAACGCTCGGGGCAAAAGTCACTATCAAGACCATGTTTTTTTAGAGCTAACCCGGTTTTTTTACCGACACATGCAAGCTTCAGCTTTTTTAAAGTGCTTACATCAACCTTATCCAAGGTGCGCTCAACAGCATTGGTGCTAATAAATATAGCCAGATCATACTGTTCCAGTGCTGATAGTTGATGCTCGACATCTTCATAATTTTCAGGAGCATCTATTTCGAGTAATGGAAAGTTGATAACAGTAGCGCCGGCATCTCTTAATTTTTCAGTTAGTGGCTGAGCTTGATGCGCAGCTCTGGTATTGACTATCCATTTGTTTTTTAACGGCAGAGAAGCTTCCATTTTCGACTAGGTATCTATACCAAGCTGTTTCAATATCTCATCACCGCCTTGAGCGAGTAAGTCTTCTGCGACTGCAATACCGAGACTTTCTGGATCAGCTTGAGGTCCCGTTTTTTCACAACGGTATATTTTTGACCCATCCGGGAATCCGATCAATCCACTTAAGTGAATATCGTTACCTTGCAAGGTAGCAAAGCCGCCAATCGGTGCCTGACAGCCACCGTTTAAGCGTGTATTTAGCGCTCTCTCTGCATAGACGCGGGTAGCAGTTTTGTCGTCATGGAGGGGCGCGAGCAGGGCATTCACTTCTTCGTCATCACTACGACATTCTATGCCTACAGCTCCTTGTCCAGCGGCTGGTAAGCTTTGCTCTACAGAAATTCCGTGTTTGATTCGGTCTTCAAAGCCTAAACGAATCAGTCCGGCAGAAGCGAGGATGATTGCATCGTAGTCGCCGTTATCCAGCTTTGCCAAACGCGAATTCACATTACCACGTAAGTTAAGAATTTTGATATCAGGTCTTTTCTCGACGAGTTGCGTCTGGCGCCTTAGACTGCAAGTACCCACTTTTGCGTATTGTGGTAACTCATCTAAAGACGATACAGTATTAGAGACGAAAGCATCAGTTGGATCTTCACGTTGCATAATGACGGAGAGATGTAAGCCATCAGGTAATTGCATGGGAACATCTTTCATTGAATGTACGGCGATATCTGCGCGACCTTCAAGCATGCCGGTTTCAAGTTCTTTTACGAACAGGCCTTTGCCACCAATTTTGGCCAAGGGTGTGTCTAAGATGATATCTCCCTGAGTGGTCATGGTGACTAACTGGACCTCTAAATCAGGGTGATGGAGTTTTAATTGTCGTGCAACTTCCTCAGCTTGCCATAAGGCGAGTGGGCTTTTTCTGGTTGCTATGCGTATCGTTTTCGTCATAAATTTATTCTGTTGTGTGCACTGAAAACGTAAATAATACGTAATGAATGTGCAATAAAACCGTTAGATAAGAGTCGAATGAGACTGTGTGTTATAAAGCTTGCATCTGGCTCAAACAGGATAACGTAAAAAAGTTATGTTATCCCTCCGAACTTTACGTGAATTAGTCTTTAGAGGCAAAAACCCTCCATGAAATTCTTTACATATTTTCTACTTTTATTGATCTCCGTTAACAGTAGTGCATCAAATGACAGTGTTGTCATTGAAGAAAATGATTTCCAGCAACTTGCTCAACAAATGAAGCAAGAAAATCGTGGTCTGGTTTTAATGCTACATGCGGAATACTGTAGTTATTGTAAACAAATGGACGAAGAGATTTTATCGCCGATGGTACTCAGCGGCGAATACGATAAACGTATTTTTATCAGGAAGTTACAGATTGACGATGTCAGAGATGTGGTTGATTTTTCAGGTAAGACAGTAGAGCCTGCCGATATCTCGGGTGAATATCATGCGATGTTAACGCCTACCCTGGTGTTTTTAGACTATCAAGGTAAAGAAGTCGTTAAGCAAATGATGGGAATTAATACCATCGAATTATTCGGTGCCTATCTGGATCGAGAGATAGACAATATGATGGATAAATTGACTAAAGATTGAGAAGATCAAGCTAGTCTAAACCAGATCAAATAAATACCAAAAAGAAACGGCCCAATAAATTGAGCCGTTAGCGGATAAACGTTTTTGTTAAAAAGTCATTAACTAAAGATAATTATTAACTAACAAAAATCCGTTTAATCGTATTAACGATTTCGTACAAAGCGACGAATTTCCGCCACGTGACGACGACTTACTTCTAGTTGATCGTCAATCTTCTCAATTTTCACTTGTACTCGACCGATATTATTCTTAGCTAAGCCAGTAATACGGCTTTTAGCTACTAATGCATTTCTGTGAATACGAATAAACTTATCCGCTAAATCCGTTTCCAAAGATTTAAGTGATTCTTCAATGATCACTTCTCCCTGCTTGTGTCTTACCGTTACATATTTTTGATCAGCCTGGAAATAATAAACATCTTCAATGGGAATCAGTTCCAGATTACCGCGCATTCTTGCGCAAATGTGTTTGCGTCCTGCACCTGTTACTTCGTTGTCATCCAGTACTTTAGATCGCTGTGCACGGTTAAGTGAGCGGGCCTGTTGTAGACTTTTTAATAGTTGTTCTTGTCTTATTGGTTTCATGAGGTACCCTGTTGCTTTGGTTGAAAAGGCTTCTAATGCATACTCCCCATATGCAGTAGTAAAGATTACGGCTGGTGGATTTGGCATGCCTGATAAGTGTTTTGCTACTTCTAACCCATCCATCACAGGCATAGAAATATCGAGTAATATCAAATCGGGCTGATGGCGCTCAACCATCATTAATGCTTCGGCTCCGTTTTCTGCCTCTGCACAAATTTTGTATTCAGAATTTTCCTGAAGTAAGCTTTGTATTCTTTGTCGAGCTAGTTCTTCATCGTCAACGACTAGGATATTCATTGTCATTATTATGTCTCCTTCGGTATAGAAAATGAGACGCGGTATTGGTGTTCGCTTTTTGTTATTTTTAGATTAGCGCGATCACCGTATGCGAGTCTCAGACGATTCTTTAGGTTTTCTTGGGCGATGTGGTTGCCCTTTTGGTGTGAATTGGTTCCTACTGGTGGCACAGGATTCGTTACAACAACATCTAAACGAGGTCCTGCATCATATAAACTGATTCCTAAAGTGCCGCCGTCTTTACAAGGTTGAATGCCATGGTAGATAGCGTTTTCAACTAAAGGTTGTAATAACAGAGGCGGAATTTCCATATTAAAAGGAAGCGTTTGACGATCCATATCCCAAACGATGTTTAATCTGCGTTTTCCTAATCGTAAACCTTCCATACGTAAATAACGTAAAGTCACATCAAGCTCTTCGCCTAGTGAAATACGGTTTCGGGTATCGAGGGTCGATCGGAAAATATCAGCGAGGTCTAACAAAGCATCTTCAGCCTTGTTTTGGTCAACTTGAATCAGTTGAGCAATGCTGTTTAAACTATTAAAGAGAAAGTGAGGACGCATTCTAGATTGAAGTGCATCGTATTTAGCGCCTGAATCAGCACTCAAAAGCTCAGCTCTTTGGCTATGCACATAAAAATAATGCAACGTCATAAGACTAATAACCAGTGCTACAAATACATTTCTAAGAATAAAAGGCGTATCCCAAAAGTACATCACGCCAACTTTCTGGTAACTATCCATCATAATGGCAAGAACAGAAGCTCCAATGGTAAATGCAACTACGATTCCACTTACTGCTGCCGCAAATTTAATAACAGGTAATCGTTTGATTTTATTGGATAAAAGACAGATCGTTAATGTCGAGCTTAAAGCAACCCATTGCACAAACAAAGAAGTTAAACCTAAACGTAAAATCGATGCCTGATAAGTCGCAGAAGAACTGGTTAACGCTAACACCAAAGCCAACACTTCAGCACCAACCATAACGCGAAGCACTGCCTGTGGCGTGCAAAGCTCTGGTAGGAAACCGATAGAGTTTTCAGTGGTGGTTATATTCATTTATTATTATTAACTTATTTATTGGATCTAAGGTTTACAGGCTTTGCTATAATGCGTAGCTTGATATAAATACCTTAAATCTTATTTTTATTTAAAGTAGCGTAAACGCTACGACTATCATTTTTTTTATTATATTCGTCGCTTTTTTTGTAGCGTTCGTCATATTGTATGTAAACCTTACTGACTGGAAACTGAACAACCATGCCTGATAGCAAAAATTCTTCAAATGATAACCAAAATAGCCTTAATCCCGAAAAGAGCGGTACTGCGGACAAGCTTTGGGGCGGACGTTTTACTGAATCTACCGATGCGTTTGTAGAAGCATTTACCGCATCAATTAATTTTGATCAACGTTTATACAAGCACGATATCGCAGGTTCAAAAGCACATTCGCAAATGCTGAATAAAGTAGGCATCCTGACTGATGAAGAAATGAATGATATCCATCAAGGTCTGGCTGAGATTCAGGCAGATATTGAATCAGGCAATCTGGAATGGTCAATACAGTTAGAAGATATTCACATGAATATCGAAGCACGTCTGACTGACAAGATTGGCATTACGGGTAAAAAATTACACACTGGACGTTCAAGAAACGACCAAATTGCTACAGACATTCGTCTTTGGTTACGTGAAGAAATCGATGCAATTTCAGCTGAATTAAAACGCTTACAAAGTGGTTTATTAAAAGTAGCCGAGCAAGAGGCAGAAACGATTCTACCTGGCTTCACTCATTTACAAGTCGCACAACCGATTACCTTTGGCCACCACATGCTTGCATGGTACGAAATGCTGGTTAGAGATTTCGAACGTCTGCAAGATTGCCGCAAGCGCGTAAATATCATGCCATTAGGTTCTGCAGCATTGGCAGGTACCACTTACCCAATCGACAGAGCTTACACTGCAGAGCTATTAGGTTTTGATAGACCTTGTAACAACTCGCTAGATGGCGTGAGCGATCGTGACTTCGCCATTGAGTTTGTCTCAGCCGCGTCTTTAATCATGATGCACCTATCACGTTTCTCAGAAGAATTAGTGCTGTGGACATCAGCGCAGTTTAACTTTATTAATCTGCCAGACCGTTTTTGTACCGGCTCATCCATCATGCCGCAAAAGAAAAATCCAGACGTGCCTGAGCTAGTACGTGGTAAAAGTGGCAGAGTATTCGGTAGTTTATTCTCACTGCTGACATTAATGAAAAGTCAGCCACTGGCATACAATAAAGACAACCAGGAAGATAAAGAACCACTTTTTGATACGGTTGATACCTTATTAGGTAGCTTGCGTGCGTTTGCCGATATGGTGCCAAATATCACTACTAATAAAGACGCCATGCGTGCAGCAGCGATGCAAGGCTTCTCAACCGCGACTGACTTAGCTGATTACCTCGTAGGTAAAGACATGCCATTCCGTGATGCGCATGAAGTGGTAGGTAGTGCGGTTGCTTACGGTGTGGAAACAGGCAAAGACCTAAGTGAAATGAGTCTTGAAGAATTACAGAAATTCTCAACCATCATCGATCAGGATGTATTTGAAGTATTAACGCTAGAAGGTTCGGTAGCAGCGCGTAATCACTTAGGCGGAACTGCACCAGAGCAAGTTAAAGCGAGAGTAGCTGAAGCCAAGAAGAATGGATAAATTGAGCTATATCGTTGCAGCGGTATTATTGATAGCTACCTTTACTATTAGTTATCTTTGGCTGTTTGATTAGCCATTTGTGAAAAACAGGCGTGTGATTTTGTATTTAAAATCACACGCCTGCACTTTCTGACAGTACTTGAACATTGAGGGTTTGATTGATTTGGCCTGAGTTTTTCAACAACTCAGCAAAACTCTCAAGCATCATTTTCGATCAGCGACTCGTTTGCGCGTTAACGCTATCCCCAAAATTATCAATAACATCGCCGCTAGGCTAGTCCATTCAATCGCTTCGCCCAAAATAAGCGCACCAGTGAAATACGCCACTGCAGGAATCACGTAATTAATATATGAAAGAAAGGTTGGGCCTGCCGAGCTGATAACGGCAAACAAAATAATGGTGGCAAATGCCGTTGGACCGACACCTAACCACAATAACGATAAGGTGGGTTTTAAAGAGTAGCTTTGTTGCCACGGTAAATCTTGCCACAACCACAATGGCACGATAACAATGCTGGAAATTATCATTACGCCAGCTGCCGTTACAATAGGGTTATAGGAAGGCAAGCGCCGCACCAAAATGGCATTTATCGCATAGCTAAAGGTGGCGAGTAAAATCAATAGACCACTCAGTAAGTTACTGTGAACGCCGACTATAGATGGCCAAAGCACAATTGCCACACCAGATATGCCCAATAGAAAACCGAGTATTTTAAAGCGGTTGAGACTTTCCCCTGCCACAAAATAATGCGCCAAAATCATCGTCGCCAGCGGCATAAACGCCATCAATAAACCCGCGATGCCCGAGCTAACATCCTTCTGACCTGTAGAGATCAGAAAAAACGGTAACAGGTTGCCCATAATTCCCAATAGTAGAAACACCGCCCAGGCCAATGGGTCGGAAGGCAATCGCAAACCTTTAGTAAATAAGAAAAGCGTCAAAATAATCGCTGCAATCAACACCCTAAGAGAGACTATACCCACAGGGCTAAAACTTTGCAGTGAGACAGCGGTAAACATAAATGATGTTCCCCACAGAAGAATAAGCAACAGTAGAGAAAACCAGTCTTTAACAGTAGGTGTGTCGTTGAGAGTCAAGAGTATGAGGCGGTTAACATGATTAGTGGAGTGTAGACGACGCCTTCTTATTTTGTTGATCTTTTTAAAGATTAAATACCTTTTAATGACTTGCTAAAAAGCGATGAATAATGGGTTCAGTGTATGTGTTAATTGCAGGCAATTTTAAGCATCTTGTATGGTTAGTAAAACTAACATAAGGGTAGAGAGCCCAAGAAAACGCTAAATTATTCCAAGAAAGATATTTATCTTTTAAGACTATTGGATTAAGATTTTTTCCGTAAGTCTTCGGGGTTGGGTGTAATTCCCTACCGGCGGTAAAGTTTTCAACATTGTTGATGAAAACAAGCCCGCGAGCGTCAAAGTGATAACTTTGAGTCAGCAGATTTGGTGTAATTCCAAAGCCGACGGTTAAAGTCCGGATGATAGAAGTTTACAGGTTGTAAGTCCTATCTAAGGTCTTAGCGCGTGCGTTCTAGAAATGCCTTCGCGTTTTCCTGCGTTATTTCTTCATGCCCATTATTGTTAATTGTAAAAATGGTAGTGAAAAATGAATAATCATAATCAAGCAAAAATTTGTTATATCCAATCCTCATGGCATAAAAACATTGTCAATGAGCTTAAAAATTCGTGTATAAATACTCTAATTGAGCAAGGAATTGCAAAAGAGAATATTAGCGAAGTTGATGTACCCGGCGCTCTTGAAATACCTTTGCAGGCAAAACTGCGAGCAGAAACAGGGCAGTACTCTTTAATTATCGTTGCAGGATTAATTGTTGATGGCGGTATTTATCGTCACGAATTTGTCGCTGATAGCATAATTAAATCGATTATGGACATTCAGCTAGATACTCGAATCCCCATTATTCACTCCATAATGACGCCAATTAATTTCCACGAAGGCGCTGAACACGAAGCGTTCTTTTTTAAACACTTTGCGACAAAAGGCAAAGAGGCCGCGGAAGCCTGTATCCAGACTTTAAATAACTGCGAAGATGTTAAGCAGTATTCCCATGAAAAATTGAAAATTGCCTAAAAGTAGAAATGTTTTCACAACACACTAAAGCCCAGCGACGATTTCTTATGGAATCGTCGATGGGTAATGGTCAAACCAGCTTAAATATTATGTAAATAAGATTTAAGCCACCCCCCTACTTATAGAGGGTTTTTTGCTTAAGGTCGGTTAAACACCTATAACAAAGACTGACATTGATCTATCTAATCGGATAAGCCTTTTGAAAGAAACCACAAATTTTCTTATCGCAGGTGCCACAGGTGGCATCGGCCATGCAATCTGCGAAGCATTAGCAATTCGTTATCCTGATGCAACCTTGATTCGAATGGCGCGCAATCTGGAAAAATTAACTGCCCTGAGTTGCAAAACTATCGATATCCAGTTTGATCTGGCTTCGGAAGATTCTTTACTGCAAGCAATAGAACAAATCCCTGCGGATATTAATATCGACTGGGCCTTTATAGCCTCAGGTTGGTTGCACGATGAACATACGCAACCAGAGAAAACCTATCGAAGCCTGTCGGCTGAACAACTAGCACAATCGTTTAGTTTAAATGCCATTGGCCCGTCATTGCTGGTGAAGTATTTATTAGAACAAAACGACAAGAAACATCCGCTTAAAATCGGCGTGCTATCTGCGCGAGTCGGGAGTATTAGCGATAACCGCCTTGGTGGCTGGCATTCGTATCGCGCCAGTAAAGCCGCTTTGAATATGCTGATAAAAAATTATGCGATTGAGCTTACTCGTATGAAAAGACCCGTGGTTATCGTTGGCTTGCAACCCGGAACAACAGACACCTTATTATCAGCACCGTTTCAACAAGGCGTTCCAGAAGGGCATTTACAAATGCCAGAATTTACCGCCAGTAAATTGATTGATGTTGTGGATAATTTAAAGCCCGACGATAGTGGTTACCTATTCGATTTCTTAGGTGAGAAATTCGAGCCTTAAAGCGTGTTGTTAACTGCATATCGGAGGCTTGGAATCTGTTGGCTGATTTAGCCACCCTCCTACTTTAGGGCACTTTTTTCTATACCTTTACAAAGCAACTGAATTATTAACGATGATATCAAAGCTCAAAAAGGTTCTTATCATGATCAGCCTGAGTATTCAGATAGGCGTTTACTCTGTTTTATAAACCCTATTGAATGCGGCCTTCTATCGTAAGTATTTGATTTTAGGTATCGAGAAAAGTATATTTACCTTTCTAGCAAATAATTTTCGTATGGTTTTTTAAGAGCGAAAAATAAGCGCGGATAGTTTCATCTGAATCACTGAAGCAAGCAACTTTAACAGTTCTTCTTTATACGTTGTGCGTCGACTTGGTTTTGTATGAAATGATGTAATACCCCTCACGTTTAGTACTTTCCCATTGTAAGAAGTCATAATAATGGACAAGGTATGGTCTAGGTTCAGGTCTAAATATAAATTTCAAATCAAATTTCACAAGGACAGAAATTTGAAAACACGGCCTAAAGTAGGGGGGTGGGTAACAAACTGGTAATTAATGAACAATAAATAAAGAAAAAAGGAAATAAGGATAAATCCTTATGGTTTGTTAAGCCGGTAAAATATGTACTTTTTAAACTAACACTTTGTCTTTTAACGTTAAATTAAATTAATTTGATCTGAATTTCAAAATGTGTCGTATAACACTACAGATATCAAATGATGTCTTAAACCATTATTAATTAAGAGATTTATTACTATGAAAAATTCTACGAATTCTGCACTAATCGCTGGCGCTGCTCTAGCTGTTCTAACTTCTGTTGCTACTGCAAAGCCTAACGACCAATTAACAATTTCTGCAGATGCTTCTGATAGCGCTAAAAAGAGCTTTAATTCTTGGGTTGCAGGTGCTGAGATTTCAGGACGTAAAGATAAATGTTTCGGTATTGCATTAACAGCTGAGAACGATTGTGCAGCAGGTCCAGGTACAAGTTGTCAGGGTACTTCAACAAGTGATTTCCAGGGTAATGCATGGACTTATGCACCAAAAGGCACTTGTGAATTCATCAAGACACCAGTAGGCATGGGTTCTAAGTCTGAAATTAAAGCGTAATATTTCTAAGCTTTAATACACTGAATATGCAAAGTCATTTGGCCCAATTTGATTCGAAGCAGTCAACGCTGACAGGCGCGGGGATAAACTTGAAACCCCAGCACTATGAAGCAGCACTTTTATTAGCTGATGGACATTTTTCAGCTGACGCAGGCTCCCAGCCCAATGCTGTATCAGAACTCTGGTTTGAAGTTCATACCGAGAACTACTTCGTACAAGGCGGGCCAAGACTTCGTTATTTACAAGAAATCGCCGATCGCTTTCCGCTTAGCTTTCACGGCGTCGCAGGTTCTCTCGGATCCTTTAACGAGAAACCTGCCACTATTACTACCAGTCATTTGGCACAGGTATCCAGTTTAGTTAAACGTTTTAGCCCTGTGTTAGTGTCTGAACATGCGACTTGGTCAACAAGTCAGCATGCTTATTTTTCTGACTTATTGCCTTTGCCGCGAACACAACAGGCTTTGAATTGCCTTTGTGATGGTATTGATCGCTATCAAGAGGCGATAGGTCGTACTATTCTGATTGAAAATCCAACCAATTATTTAGATTTTATCTCAGAAATGGATGAAGCAGATTTCTTGATGGAAGCTGCAAACCGAACCGGAGCAGGATTACTGGTCGACGTAAATAATTTATACCTCAGCTACCGTAATACTGCTTTAAACCCTCAGCAATACCTGGAATCTTTAAATCCTGCCAAAGTCGGTGAGATTCACATAGCCGGTTTTGATGCCGACCCTAATTTTCCCGATGATTTATTAATCGACAGTCATGGAGCTCCAGTAGATGAAGCTGTGTGGGATTTATTAGAAACGGCTATTTCAATTTTAGGGCCTAAACCGGTGCTATTAGAACGTGATGATAATGTGCCCGAGTTTAGTGAGTTAATGACCGAGCGTAATCGCGCTTATTCGATTTTGATGGACTCATCCAGAATGGCTCAACAGCCTCAATTGGCGGTGACTAATGCCAGCTGATCATTCTTCACACAGTGAGTATTTGCGTGCATTTCAGCAATTCATGCAAACGGGAGAAAAAGCACAGTTAGCTTCTTTCCTCGAAGACAGCAGACCTGAAGCATTCTTAAGCGTTTACCGGAATGGTTTTATCCGAGCCAGTGTTTCTGCACTTGAAAGTAATTTCCCGACGCTGGTTAAACTTTGGGGAGACGACTACTTCGCACAAGTGGCAGGCGCTTATGTCAACGCTACACCGCCATCCAATGCAACGCTAATAGGCTATGGTTTTGAAAACCGTACCGAACAATCTGTGGATGATGAATTAGAGCCGTCAACCCTTAGCTTTTTAGAGTTCCTTCAGCAACATCTCGCTGAGGTGTTAGTTCAATTTCCTTATGTGCCTGATATCTGTCGTTTAGATCAAGCCTGGTTAGAATCACTCAATGAGAATGGAGAGTCGTTTCTAACACTTGAGGTTGTTCAGGATTTAATAGCACAAGGGGAAGATTTATCGGAATTACCATTAACAGTGGTTGATTCAAGCCGAGTGGTTGATCTGGAGTTCGATATCTTTGAATTATGGGGGCAACTGCGGTTCGGAGAAATTTCAGAAGACCATAAAATAGAGTTAAATCCACATCAGAACTCCGTGATTTTTTGGCAGATGGATTTACAGGTGCAAGCTAAACCTTTGTCTGCCGTTGAAGCGGTATTCATGAAGTGTTTGAAACAGACTGCAGATATTGATGAAGCAACAAAGCAGGCGTTGGCAATGGATGAAAGTTTTGATATTTCAACCTTATTTGCTGAGCTACTGAACGCCCATCTATTACAACGCTTACAAAAACTTCCACAAAAATAAAATTTAATCGAGTAACACGCTATGAATTTAATCCGATCATTTTATATTGCCGTATTTGAATGGCTGAATATATTGTTTAAACCACTGGCTATGCTGGGCTTACGCTGGCAACTTTTCAGTGTGTTCTTTTATTCTGGTTTAGCCAAATGGAATGGTTTTTTGAAACCCGATCCCGGCGTCTATGATTTATTTCTGTATGAGTTTTTCTGCCCTGAAGAACCACGAGAAGGCGCGCTTTTGCTGTGTGATCCTAAAACTTTAGAGTATGTGGATGGCTCATCTACCGTTGCTTATATTAAGTACTTTGCTGTAGCTGCAGGCGTGGCAGAAATCGTATTGCCACTAATGATCATCGTTGGATTGTTTACGAGATTTGCCGCACTAGGCATCCTCGGTATGACTATCTTTATCCAGTTAGCAGTATTCCCGACATGGTCGCACTGGGTGAATCCTGCAATGTGGTGGGCCGGAGTTGCGGCCGCATTGATTGTTATCGGGCCAGGTAAGTTGTCGCTAGATTACTGGTTGGGTTTAGAGAAAAAGACCAGCAAATAACTCCAGCAAGAATACACGAATACGATTCCAATTGTAATCGACGGCTTGTGCTGTCGATTACCGCAAGCTAAGCACCTTTTTCTTAAATACGTTTGCTAAAAACCTGGCTCAACAAAAATAAAGAAGAAGCAGCTACTACGATCGATGGGCCCGCAGGCGTGTCCCATAAGAAAGAAGCGCTTAATCCCAGAATCACAGAAATACAGCCCACGACGATAGCAAGCACTGCCATTTGTTCTGGTGTTTTAGAGAATTGTCTAGCCGTTGCCGCGGGTATAATTAACAGTGATGTGATTAGCAAGGCGCCGATTATTTTCATCGCTATTGCCACCAAAACCGCAATCAGCAATGTATAGATCGCGCTGATTAGTGAGATATTAACGCCTTCTACCAAAGCCAGTTCTTCATGTACGGTTAATGATAATAATGGTTTCCAGATCACGGTGAGTACGGCTAAAACCACCCCCACACTTACAGCGATTAATCCTAAATCTGTCCATGTAACCGCGAGGATGTCACCGAATAACCATGCATTCAAATCAACCCGCATGCCATGCACAAAGCTGATTAAGACTAAGCCTAGCGACAATGCGCTGTGTGAAATGATGCCGAGTAGGGCGTCGCTACCCAGTCGTTTTTGCCGCTGCGATAGTATCAGTAAGGCAGCGACCAATAATGTAGAAACCAGGATGCCAATATTCACATTGATCGACATGAGCATGCCGAGAGCCACACCTAATATCGCTGAGTGAGATAAGGTATCGCCAAAATATGCCATCCGACGCCAGAGTAGAAAAGCACCTAATGGGCCGGCAATTAATGCAATCGCGACGCCTGCCAGAATGGCGCGGACTAAAAAATCATCCATGCGTGTGTTTTTCCTGCTCTTTAGTTGTTACTTTTTCAATGGCGATATCTGTATGTTCATGATGCGAATGATTGTGGTCTGCATGTTTACATTCGCCCACCACAACATCACCGTTTAACTCGTGACAATGATTATGGTGATGGGTGTAAACAGCTAAACCTTCGGCGGGTAAATTGCCAAATAGTCGCTGATATTCTGGGTGTTTGCTGACATCATCCGGTTGTCCGCTACAGCAGATATGCTGATTTAAGCACAGCACCTGATCTGTTTTTTGCATCACTAAATGTAAGTCATGAGAAACCATTAAAACACCGAAACCATAGGTGTTTTTTAAGGCGGCAATTTGTTCGTAAAGCTCTGCTTGGCCGGTAACATCAACACCTTGTGCAGGTTCGTCGAGTATCAGTAATTCGGGTTTACGTAGCAATGCTCGTGCCAGTAAAACGCGCTGAAATTCGCCGCCAGATAATTGTTGAATCGCTTGTTTTGCAAGGTGCTTAACCCCGGTTTCTTCTAACGCGTCTTTTGCTTTTGCGGTATTGCTAAATGATCGGGAAGACAGCGACACAAACCGTTCTACAGTAAGCGGCAACAGTGAGTCGATTGCCATTTTTTGTGGGACATAACCAATGCGTAATTTGGGTTTTCGATACACCCCCCCACTTTGAGCCGTTTCTAATCCTAAAAGAATGCGAATCAGTGTCGATTTGCCTGCGCCATTAGGGCCAATAACCGTCAGGATTTTTCCTGCTTGCAATTGCAGGCTTACATCATGCAGAATCGTCTTCCCTTGCAGGCTAAGGTTGATATGATCTAGCGAAGCCAGTAACTCAACATTTTTATTTTGGATAGGATCAGACATGCGCGGTATTGTACTCTTTTTTTTGCTTTCTGGAATGCTCACTGCGTGTGGAAATAATGGTGGCGATAAAGAGTCGGTAGAAAACAAAGCAGAAAACAAAGCAGAAACTAAAACAGTAACCGAAAAAATTAAAGTATCCGAACCATTACATATTGTTACCACGATTAAGCCATTGCAATCGATTGTTTTGGCGATTTTGGGTGATCAGTTAGAAGACCATGTGAGTAGTTTTCAACTAATCCCCGACTATTCATCACCGCATAATGCCAGTTTTAAGCCTTCTGATATTCGTAAAGTGTCGCAGGCGGATATCATTTTCCGTATCGATGAGCACATGGAAGTGATGCTAAACCCTTTGCTGGAAAAGCATAAAGACAAACTCATCTCATTAGCCGAAGTTGAAGGTATCGCGTTAATAGACTGGGATAGCATGCGCAAAGCAAAAAACAAAATATTAAAACAAGCGGCGCTGGAATTGGGACATGGCGAACATGATCACGATCATGAGCCACACGAAGGTCATGTCGATGGTGACGAACATGAATCTCATGCGTCTGAAGCGTCTGAAGTAAAACCTGATGATAATGTTGAAGTCAGCTCTGAGACCATTTCTGAGACTAGTCCCGAGACCAAAGCTGAAGAGGAAGCATTAACATCTAAAGAAGTCATTGCTGAAACGAAAATTTTCGATAGTCATAATCATGGGAAACAGGATATGCATATCTGGACATCCCCCAAAAATGCACTATTAATGGCACGTAAAATCACTCAGGAATTGTCCAGGCTAGACCCAGAGAATCAGAAAATATACGAGAAAAATCTGGATACGTTTGACGCTAAACTGGGTCAGGAGTCAATGCAGATAACGCAGCAATTAAATGGTAAAACAGCCATTCCGTATATTGTGTTTCATAATTCATGGCAGTATTTTGCACACGAATTTGGAATCGCCGATCCAATCGTTCTTAATACACATGAAGGTTTAACAAGTGGAGCGAAGAAACTAAGCGCAACCCGCCAGTTAATTTCTGATTTGAATATACGTTGCGTTTTTACTGGCCCAGATATCACAAAATCTCAGGTAGATAATTTGCTGCCTAAAAATGCCAGTAAGGAAATAAGAGTGGTAGAAATAGATGTACTTGCCAGAAAAATAGAGCCAAACCAAGATGCATATCTTGGTTGGCTCAACAATATGGGCAAAGCCATATCGAACTGCTTGCAATAGTATTAATTGGGAGATTTCACTATTGCCAGCGGTACCTTGAAAACCAGAAGCTGCTAGCAACTACCAACGCAGCTCAACTGGGAATGGAGAAAGATAACGCTGTTTAGCAATGTAGTCATTAGGGTGTCTCGAAAAATGATGCTTGAGCAATGTAAGCGGCATTATTAATGGCACTTCGCCTTTTTGAAAAGACATAATGCTATTTAACAATTCCTGACGGTCATCGCTATCAATCTTCTTTCGTAAGTAACCCATAATGTGCTGTAACGCATTAGTGTGACGTTTACGGTCTGGTTGTTTCTTTAGTACATTCATTGCCAGTGAGATGTACGACTCAGCTAACTCATCGATATCGGCACTGCCTGCTGTGGCGATCATTTGACCGAGTTCGCGAGCAATGTGCTGGTTGTGCGCCATAAACAAATATTTTTGTTGTGCATGGAAGTTTACCAGGCCACGTGGTGTGATACCTTCTTTAACCATACACTGCCAGTCGTTGTATAAGTAAACACGGGTGAGGAAGCTTTCACGAAGATTTACATCGTTCAAGCGGCCTTCTTCTTCCATTGGCATGTGTGGGAAGTGCTCTTTGATTACAGCCGCGTAAATGCCAACGCCGTCTTTATGTACAAAATGTCCTTCAGGGCTGTACACCTTTACACGTTCCATGCCGCAACTAGGTGAGTCCTTCTTGAAAATATAACCACTGATATCAGATAGATAATTTTTTGCGATCATCTCTGAGTATTCATGTAGGTCATTGGTAAAATCTAATTCGTTATTTTTAACATCTACTGCGTACGCTTTTTTACCATCATCTTCTGACTTACGTACTAAACGAATAGGTTTACGAGGGATACCCATACCTATGGCAACTTCAGGACAAAATGTCTGGAAATCAAAAAAACGGGCTAATGTATTTTGAATATATTGACTGCGCTTGTGTCCGCCATCAAAGCGAACTTCATTGCCAAGAAGGCAACTGCTGATACCGAGTTTTAGTTTTGGGAAATTATTGTTACTTAGCATTTCAGTCTCCTGAAGTAGGTTATTTTCAATCAGTATACATGGCTATACATAAGTTGTACAATTAATTTAAATAGTTATACAATTATGATCAAAATAGAGTTGTATATTTAATAATTTAAGGCGTTTAAACGCGCTAAGGAAAAGCATTTATGATTGGTATCGTCTGGTTTAGGCAAGATTTACGGTTAGCGGATAACGCTGCATTGCTACACGCGTGCAATGAGTGTGATGTCGTAATCCCCGTATTTATTGACGATGCTATGGAGGAAAGTATTAGTAGTATTGGTGGTGCAAGTAGTGCCTGGTTACATCGAAGCTTAGAAAGTTTGTCAGCAGATTTAAGCTCTCAGCAGTCAAAGTTAATTTTTAGGCAGGGCGAACCGTTAAAGGTTTTAAGCGAACTGATCAATGAAACTAAGGCTACACATCTGTACTGGAATCGTTGCTATGAGCCAAAAGTAAGAAAACGCGACGAAGAAATTAAAACGACCTTAAGTAAGCAAATCTTAAGCAAGCAAATAAAGGTAAAAAGTTTTAAAGGCAGTTTATTACTGGAGCCATGGGAGGTATCAAAACAAGACGATACACCGTATCGCGTATTTACGCCTTATTGGAAAGCATTGGTACAAAAACTCATCCTTACATCGCCGTATGAAATGCCATCGGATTTAAAGCCGGCAGAAAAGTGGCCAGATTCTTTAGAGCTTAATCAACTTAAACTTCTCCCTCAGGAACCTATCCCAAGATGGGATGAAGCAATGATGAAGCATTGGAAAGTAGGCGAAGATGCTGCACATGATGCATTGCATGAGTTTTTAGAAGATGGCGTACAAAACTACAAAGAAAAACGAGACTTCCCTGCAATTGGTGGCACTTCGTTACTTTCACCACATTTACACTTTGGTGAAATAAGCCCATTACAGGTATTTCACTACAGCAATATGCATAAAGCACAAAACCCGCATCACGATCACGGCGTTGGACATATTTTACGTCAAGTCGTGTGGCGTGAGTTTGCCTATGCATTGTTGTACCACTTTCCTGAAACGGTTACCGATCCTTTATTCGAAAAATACAAAGGATTTGAATGGCGTAACAATGAAGAAGAATTAAAACGCTGGCAGCAGGGTAATACGGGTTTTCCTATCATTGATGCGGGTATGCGAGAGCTTTGGCAAACAGGTTATATGCATAATCGTGTCAGGATGATCGCTGCGTCCTTCTTAACCAAAAATTTATTAATTCATTGGCACAAGGGCGAAGCATGGTTTCGCGATACTTTGGTTGATGCAGATATCGCCAATAACACAATGGGTTGGCAATGGGTTGCAGGAAGTGGTGCGGATGCTGCGCCGTACTACCGAATATTTAACCCTGTGTTACAAAGCAATAAATTTGATGGCAAGGCAGAATACATTCGTCGGTGGGTTCCAGAGCTAAGTAAACTGGATAATAAAGCGATTCATCAGCCTTCTGAAGAGCAAGCAAAGCAATGCAATTACCCAGAAGCGATGGTTGATCTGAAAGCTACGAGAGAGCGTGCGCTTGATAGATACTCCCAAATTAAATAGTGCCTTAGCTTATTTAATCAGAATTTAATCAGAGAATTAGTAATAGCAAATTAGTTAAAAGCCACCCCCTACTTATAACCATTTTTTTAGTATAAAAAAACGCCTCAAAGTAGGGGGGTGGCATAGGCTAGATTGAATAGGTGTTGATTAAGCTAATGTCGCATCAATCACTTTTAATTGCTCAATAGCATTATCTGCTAATAACACAAGCCCACTTTCAAGCAGGTTTTTTGTTTCAGTTTCGCTGTGTTGTCCCGCAATAAATACTGGAATCTTCTGGCTATCTGCAACCGCTTTGATAGATGTAATCATTTCGGTTGCGTGCGCAGGCTCATTTTCTTCCGGGGTTGATAATGCGTTTGTAGATGGTACGGCAGAATAAATAATCAGCGCATCGCAACTCGCACGAGATAAAGTCATCGGGATGGCATCGAATGGGATATCGCTGCCAAGCACGACGACTCGGTAACCATGAGTTAGCAGTGGCAGCCCGAATAACATTAGCTCTACATTTGCTTGAGGGTCACCATAAGCCATTAACAGAATTTTTTTACCGCGATTCTGCAAGGTGCTTTTTAAGAATAAACCACCGATTCGTTGTTGCAGGAATTGCCAGTAAAAATGGTAATTGCCAGACAAAGATTGCAGTTGATCAGCCTGACTACGGAGTTCGTGCAGTAACGGTTTTAACAAACTGTGGTTAATAATTTCTATCGGATAGAGCGAGAAGATCTCATGATTGAGTCTTTCAAGTGTCTCTAAATCATAACTATTAACAGCCGCCATTAGTTTATCTTTATAGATTTTCCACTGATTTTCAGAAGGGGTTTCTGTCTTCTGTTGATCTGCTGCTAACAGATTATCCTCGGTCTTGACGATATCGTTTTGCAAGGTGATATCTTTAAGGTCTTCTAGCTTGGCTTCTTTGTTTAAAGCATTAGATACTCGCCCTATAGACACACCCTTTTCGAGCAATTGTAAAACTTGCTGAATGCGCAAAATATCTTGCTGGCTGTATAAACGATGCCCTTTCGGAGTTCGTTGTGGTTTAAATAACCCGTAGCGTCTTTCCCAGGCACGAAGCGTTATGGCGTTTACGCCTGTCACTTCGGAAACGGTTCTAATCGGGTAGAAACCTTCTTCCGATGCGGGTAATAAGCTATCAAGATCTTCGTTCATGCTGTTAACCAGTTAATTTGTCGTGTGTAAAAAATGGCGCTATATTAACATGCTGTACAGATATTGTATAAGCGCGTATTTAGACTGTTCTAAGGTAAGTGTTTTTCTATTAGGGAGACGATTTCTTTGCTCTCAGGAGTAACCTGACTTTTAAATGAGCCAATCAAATTCCCGTTAGTATCTAACACGTATTTATGAAAATTCCATTGCGGAAACTCACCTGCCATCTTCCCTAGGGTTTTATAGATTGGTGAGGCATTACTCTCGGCGGCATGGGTTTTCTGGAACATCGGAAATTTCACGCCGTAAGTGAGGCGGCAAAATTTAGCGATATTTTTTTCATTCTCTGGATCTTGATTGGCAAAGTCATTGGAAGGAAAGCCTAAAACGACTAAACCTTTATCCTGGTATTTTTGGTATAAGGCTTCAAGCCCATCAAACTGGCCAGTGAAACCACATTTGCTCGCGGTATTGACGATCAAAACCACCTTGCCTTTGTATTCTTCACATAAATTTACTTTATCAGATTTAGCTAATTTTCTAAGATCAAAATCCAGTGTCGCAGGACAACCATTTGAGTTAACTGGAGCTGAAATCGTTTTGGCGGTTGCTATGGAAAAGAAGGGTATTAATAGTGAGAAACCAAGCAGTAGCGCTAACAAGGTCGATACCTTGAATAGTTGGCTTACTGCTGGGTTATTGATGCTTTGTTCATTCATGTCTTTGTGCCTTATTAACCGATACTATTTGCTGTAATCGTTACTTGCTGTTAATCGTGATTTAAGAAAATTCATAAGCGGTCTAAGTAATCCCACTTTGCTGTAAATTTGTTCAGCAGGATCCCAGTAATCTATGTGCTCTTTTACTTGGTCGTTATTATCAAAGGTCACCATGCTGGAGCCATCTATTGCCCACATGGTTTTGTTTTTACCAAAACTGAATTGCCATTGGATAAAGAGTATTTGCTGATTAGATGCGTAATGATTGATCCTGAATTTTGGTCTTTCTGTCGTATCAAACATGTGAGTGAACACGGTTTTAATCGCATCTATTCCGTATACATCATTGAATGGATCTTTAAAGTGCGCATCAGGGGCAAATATCTCGTTAATCTGGATAAGATTCTCAGCGGTTAACTCCGTGAAAAAACGCATGAATGTTTTTTCACGGCTTTTTTCATTGTTATCTATAGCGCTATTTTCGATGTTAATTGTTTGATTTGCTTGTTGATTCATTTCAGGCTTCCTTCACTTGATCGGTTTGAAGTGAGGATTTTGTTAACGCAAAATAGAGTCGATAAGGGAGTATTCGAAACGTTTTCATAATGTAGGCAAAACGTTTTGGGAAAGTGATTTCAAAGTTACTTTTAGGTAACTCTTTATAGATGTATTCAGCTGCTTTCTCGGGGCTAATCATAAAAGGCATCTTAAAGTTGTTCTTATCAGTCAGCGGAGATTTAACAAAACCAGGATTGATTAAACGCAAGGTTATTCCTTGCTGTTCAAGTTCTAATCGAAGTGATTCTGTCAGGCTGATTACGGCCGCTTTACTGGCGTTGTAAGGAGCAGATTTTGGGAGGCCACGATAGCCTGCAAGACTAGCTGTTACATAAATTTCACCAGATTTCTCGCCTTGCATATAAGGCAGGATGGTATCCAGTCCGTTAACTACGCCAAGATAATTAATGGAGATTAACTGTTCAAATAAAGCAGGGTCGAATTCATCCAGTGGCATTGGGGTGTAATCCCCGGCGTTTAGAAATAGCGAATTAATAGAGCCGAGTTTATCAAGAATTAAACCTCTGGCCGTTGCTAAACTTTCTTTGTCTGTAATATCTAAAGAGAAAGGATGGAGGTTTTCGTGGTTGCTGGCGATGTCTTCTAAGGCGTTTTGGTTGCGGCTGCTAATGGCAACCTGCCAGCCATTTTTGACCATTAGCTCGGCAAGACATTTGCCTATTCCTGAGCTTGCTCCAATAATCCACGCTGTTTTCTGTTTATGCATATTCTATTTATACTAAAATTATACATAACTTGTACAGCTTTATTTTTATTCGTTGATTTTTGCCTTGGCAATAGCGAGTTCTTCTTCAAGCGCTTTAAAGCTACTGATGTCTTTTTGTACACCAATGTAATACATCACGCTTTCTACTTTGTCGAAATAAGGGGTGATAGTGAGATCGTTCCAGAATAGGGTGCCATTTTTGCGGTAGTTTCTAAGGACTACTCTAACAGGCTCTTCATCTTGAATCGCTTTGTGAATTTTCTTAATTTCTTCTTGCTGCTTATCTTCACCCTGCAGAAAACGGCAATCCTTATATAGGCATTCATCTGGCGTGTAGCCTGTCATTTTTTCAAACGCCTGATTCACATAAAGCAGAATTGTATCGTCACCTTCACGCTCAGCAATGGTTATACCATGTTCTGCATGATCAATAAGGGCGTGCAGTAAGTCGGGCCTTATTGGGGTTTGTTCCGGTATTGAATCGTTTTCGTTCGTATTATGGTCATTGCTCATACGATTGCTTCCATATCTCTTCATTTCTTAATGTAAACACCATATCAGTCTATAACAAAATTGATAGTTAAATGCTGTGTTTTTAGGGTTTTTCACGGTTTTTTTATTCCTTTTTGCCATGCCTATTTTCACTCATAAATTTTCACATCCATTTCGCATTTATTTCACAGAGTTAGCAATAAAATGGCACATAGTAAAAAATAGTTATACAAACAGACTCAAATGCTATACATTATGTATAACTATTGTATAGTAAATTAATTTGGTGTGATCACATGATTAAAGAAAAACAGTCAATTTCAATTATCGGTTCAGGGGTAACAGGATTATCTGCGGCTTGGCTTTTGAGAGATAAATATGATGTCACACTGTTTGAAAAAAATGATTACCTCGGTGGTCACACTCACACTCACGATGTAGTCGAAAATAATAAAGAGCTGGCTATAGATTCTGGCTTTATCGTCTACAACGAAAAAAATTACCCAAATCTGGTTGGTCTTTTTGAAGAGCTTGAGGTTGAGACGCAGGCTACCGATATGTCTTTTGCGTTCTCTATGAATCAGGGAGAGCTTGAATACGCAGGTTCCGGATTGAAAGGGATGTTTGCACAGCGCGGCAATCTGGTAAGCATCAAGCACTGGCGTTTAATCCAGGAGATAGTTCGATTCAATAAAACGGCTCATGCAGAGTTGCCTGTGTTAGAAAAAGATAAATCCAGCGAACACTCGCTTGGTGACTTTCTCAAGCAGCACAAATTTTCCAAAGACTTGCAACAAAATTACCTGCTACCGATGGGTGCTGCGATTTGGTCTTGTCCTGTCGAGATTATGAATAGCTTCCCGGCTTACAGCTTTTTGAGATTTTTCGCGAATCACGGACTGATTGATTTGCAAAATAGACCACAATGGAGAAGTGTGGTGGGTGGTAGTCGAGAATACATACGTAAAATGATGCCTGATTTAAATGATCAGATTTCGATTAAAGGCGGCGTTCAATCTGTCAGACGCGACAGCAATAATGAAAAGGGTGCTGTTGAAGTCATTAGTGGTGATGAACGTTTTTATTTTGATCAAGTGATCTTTGCCTGCCATGCAGACGAAACGCTTAAACTGATTGATCAGCCAAGTGACACTGAACAGGAAATTCTGGGTTGCTTTAATTATCAGGAAAATATCACCTACTTACACACTGACGAAAACCTGATGCCTAAGCGCAAAAATGCCTGGTGTTCGTGGAATTATTTAGCTCAATCTGGCGCTAAATTAGCGGATGGCTCAGATGAAAGTAAGGTCACAGCAACCTACTGGATGAATAATTTACAGAAGGTTGAAGCAGAAAAAAATTATCTGGTAACACTCAATCCATACCAGCAATTAGATGAAAGCAAAGTCATTAAGAAAATGACTTATCACCATCCTGTTTTTGACCGTGATGCTATTTATGCTCAGTCTCGTTTGAATGAATTGCAAGGCGAAAATAATAGTTGGTTCTGTGGCAGTTACACCGGATATGGATTCCATGAAGATGCGTTATCTTCATCTGTAAACGTCTGTGAACAGCTAGGTGTTATTGCACCGTGGAATAAGGTAATAACAGGATCAAACGCTGAGCAAAAAGTTGAACCACAAACAAGTTTGGGGAGTGCTCAATGAGCTCAGCCGTATCATTATATGAATGCGATGTAATGCACCGCAGGCATTTTCCTCAAAACTATCGTTTTAATTATAAAGTATTTAGTTTTCTGATCGATATTGATGAAGTTAAGCAAAGTAAGGTAAATCCACTGCTTTCATTTAATCGCTTTAATTTATACAGCGTTTATACCAAAGATCATGGCGCTAGAAATGGTTCAGAATGGAGAGCATGGATTGATACGGTTCTGGATGAGCGCAATTTGAGCAAGGCAAAACATCAGGTGAAATTACTGTGTTTCCCTAGAATTTTAGGTTATGCATTTAATCCATTAAGTTTGTGGTACTGCTTCGGTGAAGATGGTCAGCTATATGCAGTTGTTTGCGAAGTCAGCAATACTTTCGGAGAGCATCATCACTACGTTCTACATAACGATAATCAACCCTATAAAGGCAGAGTTAAAGCCCACAAGAAAAAGCATTTTCACGTGTCGCCATTTATCAGTATGGATGCTGAATATAGATTCACCATTGGTACGCCTAAAGACGAATTAATGATAGTGATAAACGAGTATCAGGATAACGAATTGATGTTAACCGCTACTCAAATGGGCGAACAGCAAGAGATAACCACCCCCCACCTTTTAGGCCAATTTTTTCGCTTGCCTCTAATGACATTCAAAATCATGTGGCTGATCCATTGGCAGGCTCTAAAAATATGGATGAGAGGCGGTGTTTATCATAAAAAGCCAGAAGCACCCAAAGAAGACTTTAGTTAGTTTGTTGAATGATTATTAAACGTAATAGTTGATACATCCTGAGATATTCGAGGAATAAATATGAATAATGAAATGACGTTAACTCGTGTTTTACCGCCAAGTTTTGATCATTTGCCGGCATTTAAGCGCTGGTTAATGAAATCTTTAGCAAAAATACATCATGGAACATTGTTCGTGCACATTGATGGGCATTGCTATGCTTGTGGAAATGATGATTCCATAACGGCTACCTTACGAATCCATCAGCCTTTAAAAATGGCATGGCGATGCCTGGCAAAAGGAGACTTGGGTTTTGCAGAAAGTTTCCTAGAGGGAGACTGGAGCAGCGATGACGTAACGCAATTGCTTAAACTGTTTCTTAAAAATAGAAACAAGTTAGGCAATGCTTATGGTGGAAAAAGCATGCTTCGTGCTACCGCTAATATTTATCACAAGTTGCGTAAAAATAGCATAAAGGGGAGCCGAAAGAATATTCAGTATCATTATGATCTGGGTAATGATTTCTACAAGTTGTGGCTCGATGAAGGCATGACTTATTCATCGGCGCTATTTGAATCAGAAGAGACTTACAACGTTGCGCGTGAAGACCAGTCCTTGCTGGAAGCCCAAAATAATAAATACGACAGAATTCTAAATGAAATAGATGCAAAAAAAGGCCAATCGATATTAGAAGTCGGTTGTGGCTGGGGCGGGTTTGCAGAAAAAGCGTTGGAAAAAGGCTGTCATTTACACGGTGTAACACTCTCTGAAGAGCAGTTGGAATTTGCAAAGCAACGTTTGTCTCATTTTGGTGATAACGCCCAATTAGAAATTAAAGACTATCGCGAGATAGATCAGCAATATGATCATATTGTCTCAATAGAGATGTTTGAAGCAGTGGGTGAGCAATACTGGCAAACTTACTTTGAGATGTTGAAGCGTAGCTTGAAGCCGGGTGGTAAAGCGGTATTACAGATCATCACCATCAAAGATCAGTATTACGATTTGTACCAGCGACGTGCGGATTTTATTCAGCGTTATATTTTCCCGGGTGGCATGTTGCCATCTGAAAGTATTTTGTCTGATTTAGTCTCTAAAAATGATTTAAAAGTGGATAACCGTATCAGTTTTGGTCACGACTATGGTGAAACACTGGCTCGCTGGGAGCAGAGCTTCCTGAACGTGATTCCAGAAATGGAAGCCTTAGGTTATGACAAGCGCTTTCAACGTATGTGGTTGTATTACTTAGGTTACTGTCAGGCAGGCTTCGAAGAAGAACGTATCGATGTAATTCAGTTGACGTTGACACATTCGGGATAACATTGTGAGCGGTAAACTCAAATCATATTTGGTTTTTTTATATGGATTACCGGGATTGCCTTTGGCGATGCTAGGGCTTCCCTTATTCGTATACTTGCCAAGTTATTATAGTCAGAACTTGGGTTTATCTTTAACTGCCGTAGGCTTGGCGTTACTGTTAGCGCGTTCTTTGGATGTGATTACTGATCCAATAATTGGGTTGCTGAATGATCGTTATCCTGAGTTTCGATCCGTTTCATGGCGAAGAAAGAGTTTTATCATTGCTGGCATCCCATTGTTGCTGGTTGGGTTGAATTATTTACTTCGACCAGAAGAAACAGCTACGGCCTTTTATTTATTCTTTTGGTCATTCGTCACCTATTTAGGCTGGACTTTAATAAACATTCCCTGGTTAGCCGTAGGTGCTGAAATTAGCGATGATTATCATGAGAAAAGTGCGCTGGCATCCAGTCGGGAGATTTTTGCAGTAATAGGCACTGTTGCGGTCATTAGTTTACCCGTGTTGATGTCGATCGAAACAGATATAAAGTCTGTGTTGTCGATGCTTGCAAATTACCTGACCTTTTTAGTACCGCTGACATTGCTGCCTCTGTTATGGGTGTTATCGCCAAAATTACTGTCTGGCTCAAAACCTGATAAGCAAAGACCAAACAACAAGAAGCTTTTCAGTAAAGAGACGTTTGAACTTTTAAAACATCCTGCAATTAAAAGGTTATTACCTGCTTATTTCATCAATAGCATCGCTAACGCTTTACCTGCAACCTTATTTATTCTTTTTGTCAGCTATGTTCTACAAACGCCAGAGATGATCGGAATACTGTTAGTCAGTTATTTTATATCGGCAATAGTAGGGATTCCTTTCTGGTTATATTTAGCACGCAAAACAGACAAGCATATTAGTTGGTGTACTGCGCTCTACGGTTCTATAGCGAGTTTTATCTGGGTACCTTTCCTGAATACTGGTGACTTTCTGAGTTTTCTATTCATCTGTGTGGCGAGTGGTTTTTGTTTGGGCGCTGATGTTGTTATGCCAGCATCTATTCAGGCGGATATCTCTCAGGATATTTCTGCTAACAAAGCTAACAAAGCTACTCAGCAGTCAGATGATATTTCTAACGTTAAAGAAGGTCAAAATTCAACCGCATTGTTGTTTGGTATCTGGGGCTTGTTGACAAAGCTATCACTCGCGTTAGCCATTGGAATAGCTTTCCCCTTATTAGACATGGTCGGTCTTAAACTGGATGGTTCAACTACTGAAGGTTCTAGTCAGATAGCGGTTGTGACTTTAGTGGTTTTGTATGCGCTGATTCCTATTCTTTTTAAGATATGGGTCCTCTTTCAAATGTGGCATTTCCCATTTAACCGAAGTTATTTCACAACGTCACGACTGGAAAAGCTGTCATTGGAAATGTCTCCACGACAGCCAGCAACACTATTATCAACACCATTAATAGAAGCAACAACAAAATCACAAACTGAAGAACCGATCAAGGCAGTAAAGAATGTATCAACTCAAGAAGCACATGAAAAAGTAGGTAATCACGATGATAAATATAACTCAAAGATTAATTCTCACACTATTTCTTTTGTTACCAATAATGAGCGGATGCAGTAGCGCGATGAAAATTGAAGACTATAAACAGAACAAACCGAGCTTTACTTTGTTTGAGTACTTTCAGGGTAAAACACGTGGCTGGGGAATGTTTCAGGATCGAAGCGGCAATCTTAAACGACAGTTTGTTGTTGATATCAATGGTTATACAAATGACCAGGGTCAGTTGGTTTTAGAAGAAGACTTTGTCTGGAATGATGGTGAAAAATCCAGACGCGTCTGGACAATCAGTAAAGGTAGCGACAATCAATATATCGGTAAAGCTGATGATGTTATTGGCGAAGCTAAGGGAGTTAGTGCAGGTAATGCCCTACATTGGAAGTATGACTTGAGCCTGCCAGTCGATGGTAAAACGTATAAAGTGAGTTTTGATGATTGGATGTTCTTACAACCAGACGGCGTTCTGCTCAATAGGGCAAAAATGAGTAAATTTGGTTTCAGGCTGGGTGAAGTTTTTATCAGCTTCAAAAAGTAGAAAAGACTGATTCTCGGAGTTAATTATGCGCTTATTTAAAACGATATTTCCCTTGATTGTAATGATCATGGTAATGGTATTAAGCACGATTTTTTCTTCAGCATTTGCTTATACCAAACAGTGGCCACTGCACAGCAAGGGTGAAGTGCGTTATTTAAAAATGATAAAGGTTTATGATATTAGTCTTTACAGCCCTAATGCAGTAAAAGCGGAAACGATACTTAACACGAACGTATCAAAATGTTTAAAACTGGATTACGCCGTTGATTTATCGGTGGACAAATTTAGGTTGGCAACATTTAAAGTATTAAGTCGCCAGCACAACGCCGAATACCTTGAGAAAATTAAAGCCCCTTTAGATGCTTTTCAACAAGCTTATAAACCCGTAAAGAAAGGTGATAGTTATAGTCTTTGCTATAACGGTAGAAATCAGCTGATGCGGCTGGATTTAAATGACAAGAACCTAATCGAGATTAAATCTGCAGAATTGGCAAAAGCATATCTGGGTATCTGGTTGTCAAAAAACAAACCAATATCCAATCCTCTGTATCGATCTTTTTTTCCTGTTAGTGGCTAAGGCTGGTTATGAAAAACATCCTGATATTACTATTTATGATTATGTCTTCCACAAGTGTTTCAGCCGCTGAAAAAGCAACTGACAAGGTAAGATTGGCCTTGAACAATTACGCATGGGAAAAACGTCAGCTAATCGTTTTTGCTCCGAGCAATGAGCATCGTCAATATCAACTTTTTAGAAAGCTAGAAGCAGAATTCAGAGATGAGTTTAAAGAACGTAAATTGCACAGTTGGCATGTGATTGGGAACGATCCTGTAAGGTTAGGCGTCAAAGTGCAAACAGGCATAACAAATGGTATATCAAGTCAAGATTTCAGAGAGACTTACAATGTCAGTAATAATGAATTTCGCCTACTATTGATTGGTTATGATCAAGGTGAAAAGCTTAGGTAGGAAAAAGTAAACATCGATTATCTATTTTCTGAGATTGACCAGATGCCGATGCGCATTCAAGAAATGCAGTAGTGGTCTTGTATATTAAGAAAAAATAACAATTATAAAAAAGTGCCCCAAAGTAGGGGGGTGTATTCTAGAAAATTCGCAATAAGGCTATATTAAAGCCTAATCAACAAGGATGAAAATGAGTAAATTAAGTCCATTTATGCAAAGCTTTGATCAGCTTCCCAGCACACTTCCCGTGTTTCCACTGGCAAATGCCGTTGTTATGCCGGGTGGCCATTTGCCCTTGAATATTTTTGAGCCGCGTTACATAAACATGCTGCAAGATGCGATGGAGAATCACCGATTGATTGGCATGATCCAGCCGCGTGACGAAAGCGCCAAACCTGAACTGTATAATATTGGGTGTGCGGCGAGGATTACCCGTTATGAAGAAACCAACGATGGTCGGTTAGAAATTTCTCTGACGGGACTGTGCCGTTTTGAAATAAAAGATGAAATAGTAACAACCCGTGGTTATCGTCTGATCGTTCCAGACTGGTCTAAATTTGCAAGGGATTATGACGATCAATCTGAGCCTGACGTCGCTACGCAAAAATCATTTATTAGTGCGTTAAAATCTTATTTCAATCAAACCGATATGAAATTAGATTGGGAAGTTATGGAGAAATTAGATTCTGAAAATTTACTGAATGCTCTTTTCTATTTTCTTAATTTATCGGATGAAGACAAGCAGATGTTGATTGAAATCGATACCATCGAACAAAGAATAAAAGCGTTAACTGCGATACTGGAGAGTACTAGCAAGATATCTGAAGTTCGTCATTAATCGTCTAATCTGCCCAGTCGTTACTTCCAGCCCATCAACCATTCTTCATTGTTTTTTAAACGTTGCCACTGGATTTCGTAGTGATTCTTGTTAATGACGGCTTCTAATTTACAGCCAATGATTTTCTCTTCTTCATCTTTTATTAATTCAGAAACAATGAAGTGACGCTCCTTGTTTACAGGCGCTGTTGCAGTCCATTTTGATAGTAGCAGCTTTTTTGGATTTATCTGGTTCATGACTCAAACCCCTTTGTTTGTTGTTTTGTTGATCTCGTTATTAGTAGTTTCGTTAGTAGTTTTACAGGTAACTTCAGAAGCAGGTGTAAGCGGCTTTTTACCTGTTAGTGGTAAGCGATACCTGGCAAACACGGTGTAAATGCTTTCCAGAATTGGTAACAGTAAAGGTGTATGCTCGATGACAGGAACGATTCTTCGATAATAAGGCAGTTGTTTCCACACAGTCATAAAGCCTCGGACACCGGATAACATATTCTGGTTTTCGTCTTGCACATGGATTCTTGCCATGGCTTGTTGGTAACTGATGCCGGAGTCTTCTAGCGCTTTTTTATCTTTTGTGATGTCCACCCAGCGTATTGCTTTAGCGGTGTCTAGTTTTTGCATAGTCTTGACTTCAAACTTGCATAAAGGGCAGTCACCATCGTGATACATGGTGACTTTAGATTTCATTGCTTGAGCATCACTTGTGTTTTCAGCGACTGGATTACTGTTTTCCATAAAACCTCACCGAAGCAACACATAAATCCGCATCAAAATTCTTACCTATGGCTACTAATCCAAGGCGCTTGATTTTACTGGCCTGAAATTTTTTGCTGGTTTTATACTGAGTCATCATGCTGAATGGTATTTTTACAATGCCCCATTCAGGTGAGACTTTGAAGCTTGCCCTATACGATTGCCAAGGCATCCAAAGTCCACTGGTACGATAATGCAGGTTATAGACTTCATTATTTCCTGCGATTACGAGTTCCAAGCCTTGGAAATTACTGGCGTCAAACTCTTTGCCATCATTCAAATCCAGCGCCATTTGCACGAAACCGCCATTATTTTCGGTGGATACTTCACCCTGCATTCGTAGACATTTTTTATCCAGATATGATTCTGGAGTTAAGCTGCCTTTTGAAATACCTCCCATCACTCTGTCTGTTACTAGTCGCCAGTCTGCACCTATATTAGAACGGGTGTCTCCAGTGCTGCGGTCGTCAATGATCAGGTCTTGGGCGGATGCATTCATAAGGCAAAAAAGGTAAGTTAAAGTAGTGGCTAGAAGTAGTTTCATCTTGTGGCAAGACTGTGGTCAACATAAATGAGTTTATCTACTGGAAAGCCTAGATTTTTAGCTTTCGCGATAAGCTTTTTTTGTATATTTGGCGCAAGTTTCGGTGTTCGAGATAGAATCCAGAAATAACTACGATCATTTCCTGCAATCATCACGTATTGATAGTTTTGCTTGTCTAGCTCGATAATATTGTAACCACCATAAAATGGTCCAAAGAAGGAAACCTTCAAACTTCCGGTATCACTTGACCCTGTGAATTTGGCTTTGCCTTCAGCGTCTTGCCATTTCTTCTTTTTGATATTGTAACCACGATTAAGTACACGCAAATTGCCATCTTCACGAAGACTATATTCAGCGCTTATATTGTTTAGACCACGTTCGAATGAATGATCCAGGCGTGCAATTTCGTACCATTTTCCTAAATAGCGATTTACTTCAAAGCCAGAGACTGGTTCGATTCCATCAGGAATGCTTGCTGAGCAGCCACTCAAGAATAAAGTGATAATCATAAAGTATAGTTTTTTCATGTGTTGTCCTGAGTCTCTTTTTCTATTTTCGTTAGTGTCGCCAGAATGCCCTGATCTACATTGTTTTGAATGGAAATATCCCAATCAAATTGATCGCACAGCCTTTTAACGATGGCAAGCCCTATGCCTTCACCCGCTTGATGTAGACCCCTGCCTCTTACATGGCGTTCAAATAATTTAGGCAATAATTCATCTGGTATCCCGATTCCGGTATCAGAAACCATGACCTGATTACCTGCCACGGTTACTTCAATGGCACCTCTTTCCGTGTATTTGATGGCATTGCCAAGAATATTACCGATGATTATTTCTAGTGCTTTTCTATGTGTATTGACGCTGAGTTCGTTTTGAATGTTGATTGATAGATCGATTTTGGAAGAATCAATCAGTGAGCTCAGTTTAATTACTTCATTTTCGATGATTTCAGTGACATTGGTTTTGCTGCCGTCAAGCTCTGGCTTTTGTTCTCTAGCCATAAGGAAAAAGGCCGAAGTTAGATCATTTACATCGCTACAAGCACGACGAATCATTTTGACCCGAGCGATGCCTTTGCTGCTGATTCCGGACTCGGTTTCAAGAAATTGTGCTGCACCATCAATAATAGTCATTGGTGTGCGTAACTCATGGCTGACATCTGCGGTAAACTGGCGTTCTCTCTCGACAAATACGTCAATTCGTTTAGCGTATTCATCTAGCGCTTCGGCCAGCTCTTTTGTTTCACCGCTTAAATTTTTTGTTGAGACTTTTAATGCAAAGCTATCGGTGCCTGATGTCCCGGAATTTCTGAGGTTACGGGCGATGTTCAGTACGGGGGAGGCTGCTCGCCACGTTAGCTTGTAGGCTATCCAGCTGCTGGAATAAATAAGAATGAGTAAAATACTCATCGGGATTAAGCCAAAAACACCTACCAGACGATCTATGTTAGCGCCTTCAAAAATCAAATATAGTCGGTTGTTATCAAAGTCTCGTATATATACAGGTACGGGTTTATCACGACCAGATATGATCACTTTAGGATAAAGGCCTGCTGCAAGACCGCTGATTTCAGCAGGGGTTTCTGCTGTTGATTCAGGGGTTGTGAGATAGCCAATAAGGTTTCTGGTTCTTGGTAAAGGAAAGCTTTTATCTTTCTGGTAATGGCTTATAAAAGCATCGGCTTCTAATTCCATCGCTTGCTTGACCAGACTTTTCTCTAATATCCAGGTAATGGTAATGATGCTCACCAGTACAGCGAATATGATAAAAAGTGTTTGTAGTATCCACCGTTTGGAAAAAATTCTATTTAGGTCAAAGCTGTTAGCTAAATTAAGCTGCTTGGTCATCATAAAGACGATACCCCACGCTATGAATGGTATGTAATAACTTGTTCTCGAAGGGTTTGTCTATCGCCTGTCTGATGGCTGATAAATGTGTTCTCAATGCATCGCTTTCTGTTGGGTCATCTCCCCAGATATGTGTTTCCATTTCCCTGCGCGAAACAACGCGATGGGTATTTTCCATTAACAAACGTAGAATTTTGAGCCTAATGGAGTTTAGCTTAATGGCTTGACCTTCTCTAACAACTTCCAGAGTTTCGTAATTGAACGCAAGGTTAGAAACGTTGATGACTGTTTGATTGTCATTATTAGAACGTCTCCACAGCGCTTGTACTCTTGCATATACTTCTAATAGATCGAACGGTTTTACTAAGTAATCATCTGCACCTACATCAAAACCGATTAGTTTTTCATCCAGAGAGTCCCGAGCGGTTAACATTAAAATAGGCGTAGTGGAATGAAGATCTTTGCGTAGCTTCTGACATAAGTTGATCCCATCGATGCCGGGAAGCGCTAAATCAAGCAAAATGACATCGTATTCATTTACGGTAACGAGGTGTAAACCGGTTAATCCATCACTTGCGTAATCGGCAATATGACCTTTGTCGGTAAAGAAATCGACGAGCAAAGAGGCAATGTCAGTATTATCTTCGACTACCAGAATGCGCCCATGAAAATCATTTAAGCTACTCATAAATCCTCGTTAAACTAAAAAACTGAAAAGATCAGATAGATATGATCTTTTCAGTTTTTTATAAATTAACCTCGCAATAATTAATTGAGGTCAGCAAGTAAAATAACACCGAAGTCCGCAGATCCCGGAACAGGGTCTACGGCAAAAGCAGTCCTTATTTGCCCGTCATCCAAGCTTAGTGTGCCAGTATCAATCGCCACTGTTTTGGTGGTCGCCAATGTGATTCTCACTTGGTAATCACCAGCTACAACTTCGAGATAATCTGAGTTATCTTTGAAGTCAAAATTACTGATTGTGGGTGATATCGAATTGATGTCAGCGTCTGGCGCGGTTATGTAGATATCCACTAAACCAGCACTTGGTGCTGCATGTATTAGACGAACTTTCACATTTCCAGCATCGGGAGGCTGGTTGTCATCTAATAAAACGATGGGTTCGATATTGTTTAAAGAGTTTACTGCTGCAATGGTGTAATCCATTTGTGAATCAAATGTAAGATCAGCATTAATCACGCTTGCAGAATTAGCAGCGGCAGCCACATCTATATTGTAAGAGTCACCGAGTATTTCAAGGTAATCAGAGCCTACCCCAAAAGGAACATCACTCAGCACCTCAGAACCATCTACTGAAATATCGACTGGTGGCGCATCTGCCGAAGCATGTACCACGCGTAATCTTGCTCTCGCATCATCCACATTTACAAAAGGTGTAGAGTCTTGATCAGTCAGGATAGTGAGTCCGATTGGCGACAAGCCACCACTAGATTCTGCGGCAATCGCTATGTATTCAATGCCTGATGCTAATGAGATAGTTCCTGAGTCATATATAACAGTACTGTCATCTGCTAATGTAATTCGTACTCTATAATCACCCGCTGGAACTTCTAGCTCACCTGAATTCGCTTTAAAAGCTACACCCTGAAGCGTCGGTGAGAGGCTCGAGAAATCATCGGTGGGTGCAGACAAGTAAACGTCGACTGGGGGAGCTGATGGTGCGCCATGAACAGCAGTTATCGCGGCATAACCGTTTGTTGGGCTTTCAATATCATCTGCAATAACAATAGGCTCAATGTTGGCTACAGTATTCACTGCAAGTACCGTATATTTCATATCTGTTTGTAGCTCGAGTGTTTCATCTATTACTGCGGTAGTCGTGTCTGCTACAAGTATCTTTACGTTATTGCTTCCGGCATCTAAGGATAAGAATCCGCTGGCTTGTCGATACGTAACATTTTCCAACGCGGTATCACCCTCAATGCTTACATCAACTGCTGGCGCATCTGGTGATAAATGTACTGCTCTTAATTGTGGATCGTGTGTATTACTACTCGATCCGCCGCAACCTATGAGTAAGAACGAACTGACTAAAATAAATAATAATGTTGTTATACGTTTCATTTTTGTTCTCCCGAAATTAAGTGTGAATAAGATGATTCACGATCGGTAGCTTCACATCGGGGATGTGAAATGAGTGCGAATTAAATGTGAAATTTGTGCAAAACCATTAATATTGTATCGTTATTGTATAAGATTATATAAAGTAACTCTACTTTTTAACCCGATTTCTTATCATTTATGTATAGGTTTTTTGTTGTTAATTAAGGAAACAGTGAAAATGTATCGAGTTCGTTTACAAGAAAAACTTCGTACTTATAGTCAGGTTGACCCTGTTACAAATTGTTGGGAATGGTTAGGACAAGTTTCCAACAGTGGGCATGGACGCATTACCGTCAGGGATAATCCGCAGTCTATAAACAAAAAACTAACGGCAGAAACCGCCAGTTATACTGCTTTTATCGGTGATATCCCTGACGGGATGTTTGTCGGTCAGAGTTGTGGCAATAGACTTTGCATCAATCCAGATCATCTATGTATTAAAAAAATACCTACCAGGTGAATCGTTTCATCAATAATTAGAAAATTGTCTATGAAGCGTGTACCCGTTTTCGTTAGAATGATTGGATGCGCCTGTAGCTCACTTGGATAGAGTGCAACCCTCCGAAGGTTGAGGCAGCTGGTTCGAATCCAGCCAGGCGCGCCATTTTTTACTCTTTTTTCATTCGAATCAAAGAGCTACTGTTTCCGTAACAAGTGCGATAGCAGTAATTATTACTACCATCACCTACTAAAACGGTACAAATTAATCTGAATATATCTGTGTATAAATAATTAAAGGACTAGACGATTATGAGTAATTGGCAACAACGCTACGACGATAAATTGCTTTCTGCAAAAGATGCGGCAGCCACTATCAAATCGGGCGACCACATTTGGCTGCCGGTTGGTGCGGGAGAGCCTGATGTGTTTTTAAAAGCCTTGATAGATCGTAAGCTCAGTCTTAAGGATGTTGTTACTCACCAGATATTACCTGCAAAGCCCGGTTATTTTGATAAAGAGTCCTCAGCACATATTCGTCATGATTCTCTTTTTGTTAGCGGCGCATCTCGAGAAGCTGTGCATCAAGGGTGGGCTGATTTTACTCCTAGTCATTTTCATGAAATACCTCGACTCATCCGTGATTACTGGCCTGTAGATGTGGTTAGTGTGGTTGTTTCTCCGATGGACGAGCATGGCTATTTTAGTCTAGGCTTGGGTGTCGATTACACGTGGGAAGCGATTAAGAAAGCCAAGTCTGTGATCGTCGAAGTCAACCAGGGAGCACCGCGTTGTTATGGTAATTGCCAGCTTCATATCTCTCAGGTGACTCATGTTGTTGAATGTTCAAATCCTATTCCAGAACTAGCCTGCGCGCCTTTATCTGAACTGGATATCACCATTGGCGGCTACGTGGCAGAGATGATTGACGATGGATCTACCTTGCAAATTGGATTTGGCGGTGTACCGAATGCGGTTTGTGAGGCGCTCAAAGGTAAGAAAGATCTGGGTATTCATACAGAGATGGTTACAGAAGGAATACTCGAGCTTGCTGAATGTGGCGCGGTAAACAATTCTAGAAAAACGTGGAATCCAGGTAAACTTATTGGCACCTTCGCCTGGGGTTCAAAACGTCTTTATGAATTTATGAATAACAATCCGATGATAGAAATGCACCCCGTTGATTATACCAATAACCCCTACAACATCGGTCGGCACGACAATATGGTCGCTATAAATTCCACGATTGAAATTGATTTGTTCGGTCAGTGTTGTTCGGAATCTATGGGCCCTAAACAATGGAGTGGCACAGGTGGCCAAGTAGATTTCTTTAGAGGAGCCAATATCTCAAAAGGCGGTAAAGGCTTTGTTACGATGCCGTCTACCGCTAAAAATGGCACCATCTCTCGTATAGTGCCTATGTTAAAAGAGGGCGCGGTAGTGACCACCAGTAAGAACGATGTGGATCATGTGGTTACTGAATATGGGGTCGCAAAATTACGCGGGAAGTGTCTGCGTGAACGTGCCTTGTCATTAATTTCGATCGCACATCCTGATTTTCGTGATGAACTTCGTGAGTATGCGCAACAGATGCATATCATTTAATTGAGTGAGGTTTTGCCAGTAGAACCAATAACAGAGTGATATTGGTTCTACTTTCGAGAACTAAGAGAATATTTTCTTACTTTTAGCAGTTGGGGATCATTTGTTTCATGATCCACATCAACTATTGCTATGATTAAAAAATCAATCGCACAAAAAAGTAGAGTATATTAGTGCAGTTGAATATAATCCTGCACCTATTGAATACTGGATGTAAGTTGGAGAGAGTATGGCAAGTCAAGCACCTAAGGTGGATAATGTATCTAAGATAATGTTTTTACTTAGTGCACTAGCGATTTTAGCGGTAGTTTACGTTTTAATTTCAAGCTTAATAAATACCTATCAAAGAAATTCACTGAAAGGTGAAGTCGATAATACCCAGTTAGTTCTCAATGCTGAAAATAACATCAAACCGGTTGGTTTCGCTGCAGAAGCGGGTGCTGTTGTTGCAAATGCTGCAGGACGTCCACCTAAAGAAATTTATGATGCTGTATGTACCGCGTGTCATGCGACAGGTGTTTTGGATGCGCCTAAGTTAGGTGATAAGGCAGCTTGGGAAGCACGTGCGGTTAATGGTCTTGCAGGTTTACTGAAATCAGCAACTGAAGGTAAAGGTTCAATGCCAGCTAAAGGTGGTGATCCATCGATTACAGATTCTGAGCTAGAAGCGGTTATTCTTTATATCACTAAAGAATCAGGCTTAGACCTTGGCGGAGCAGAAGAAGAAGAAGCACCTAAAGCGGCAGCAACAGAAGAAACACCAAAAGCAGAAGAAACATCCAACAAAGAGCCTGAAGCAAATAAAGAAGTAGAAGCGGCAACTACAGAAGCACCTAAAGTAGAAGAAGCTCCTGTTGCAACAGCAACTACAGAGGCACCTAAAGCGGAAGAGACTGCAGCAGTTGCAGAAGAAGCGCCAGCTAAAGAAGTTGCGCCAGCTAAAGAAGTAGCACCAACTAAAGAAGTAGCACCAGCTAAAGAAGTAGCACCAGCAAAAGTTGAAGTTCCTGCTGTTCCAGTTACACCTGTTGCAGCAGCTGTACCAGCTCAACAAGCTGTAGCTGCTAAGGACAATGAAGTGGGTAAGAAAATTTACGATACAGCTTGTTTTGCTTGTCACGCGTCAGGCGTTGCAGGTTCTCCGATAATGGGTGATAAAGCATTATGGGCACCAAGAATAGCCCAGGGCATGGACGTTTTATACCAAACCGCAATAGCAGGTAAAGGCGCAATGCCACCTAAGGGCGGTAATATGTCTCTTGAAGATTCAGCAGTAAAAGCTGCGGTTGATTACATGGTTAGTCAGTCACAGTAATTTATCGTCACGATGAATAATGAAAAAGGCGCCTACACGGTGCCTTTTTTGTGCCTGTTATAATCACGTAGATAAATTAAAAACTATCTGTTGAAATTAGTTTATTTAACCCAATTATTTCTTGAATAGATCAAAATAAAGGTTACCCAGAAAAAAGCCCTCAAAGTAGGGGGGTGACCTTAAACTTAACACTAATAAATCTGGACTGAAAATGGAACAATATCGAGGAACAACCATACTATCCGTGCGCCGCAACGGAAAAGTAGTGATTGGTGGAGATGGTCAAGTCTCTTTAGGTAATACCATTATGAAAGGTAATGCACGTAAAGTGCGCCGTATTTATAACGACAAAGTCATCGCAGGTTTCGCAGGCGGAACAGCAGACGCATTTACTCTATTCGAAAAGTTCGAAGCTAAACTGCACGAGCACAATGGCAACCTAACGCGTGCCGCAATCGAGCTTGCAAAAGACTGGCGTACCGATAGAGGTATGCGTCAATTAGAAGCATTGCTTGCTGTAGCAGACAAAGAAACATCACTGATTATTACCGGTAATGGCGATGTCATCGATCCAGAAGATAACTTAATTGCGATAGGTTCAGGCGGACCATTCGCGCAATCAGCAGCGCGTGCGTTACTAGATAATACAGAGTTGTCGGCGCGTGAGATTGTGGAGAAAGGGTTGGGTATTGCAGGTGATATTTGTATCTACACCAACCAGAACCGCACAATCGAAGAATTATAATTTAGAGCATTCATCTTTCGCCCTAGCTCGGCGTTAACATCGTGCTCGAATGGTCACGTATTTAACATACGCTCACATTCTCCGCCCGATGTTGCCTTGATCTAGAACGAAATCTAAACGCTCTAAAATATAATTACAGCATTTTATAAAAAACCTCCTAAAAGTAGGGGGGTGTGTTTTTAAATAGGCACATACCCAATAAAAGAAAATAGCAGCAAAAAACGAGAATTATTATGTCAATGACACCTAGAGAAATTGTTCAAGAATTAGATAAGCACGTGGTAGGGCAGCATGATGCCAAGCGTGCCGTTGCGATAGCTTTGCGTAATCGCTGGCGTAGACAACAGCTTGATGCAGATTTACGCCAAGAAGTAACGCCGAAAAATATTCTTATGATCGGCCCAACGGGTGTGGGTAAAACAGAGATTGCCCGTCGTTTGGCGAAATTGGCAAATGCGCCTTTTATCAAAGTTGAAGCGACTAAGTTCACGGAAGTAGGTTATGTCGGTAAAGAAGTTGATTCGATCATTCGTGACCTTGCTGATGTAGCGATTAAAGTGACTCGCGAGCAGGAAGTGGAGAAGGTTAAGAACCGTGCGGAAGATGCTGCAGAAGATCGCGTGTTAGACATTCTAATACCACGACCTAAAGCAGAAGAAGATGCTAACTGGTTCGGTATGGATAGCGACGGTAACGAGACCGAAAAGAAGCCTGTAGAAGATAGTTCGACACGCCAGAAATTCCGTAAGAAATTACGCGAAGGCGATCTAGACGATAAAGAAATTGAAATTGAAGTTTCTGCCAGCCCATTAGGTGTGGAAATCATGACTCCTCCCGGAATGGAAGACATGGCGAGTCAGTTGCAAGGCATGTTCCAGAACATGGGCAGCACCAAGACTAAAAAACGTAAGCTTAAAATTAAAGATGCGCTGAAAGAGTTGGCAGAAGAAGAAGCGCATAAGCTGGTTAATACCGAAGATCTAAAGCTTAAAGCACTCGAGAATGTGGAGCAAAACGGTATCGTATTCCTCGATGAAATAGACAAAGTGATTCAAAAAGGTGAGCAGGGTGGTGCGGGTGTTTCTCGCGAAGGTGTGCAACGAGATCTTCTACCTCTTATTGAAGGTAGCACGGTAACAACTAAGCACGGTATCATCAAAACAGATCACATTTTGTTTATTGCGTCGGGTGCTTTCCACATGGCTAAGCCTTCTGATTTGATTCCTGAGCTTCAAGGTCGTTTACCGATTCGTGTAGAGCTTGGTGCATTAACAGCGGATGACTTTAAGCGTATTTTGACTGAACCAAACGCATCACTGACTGAGCAATACCAGGGCCTTCTTCAAACAGAAGGTGTAAAAGTAGAGTTTACTGATGATGGTATTCAACGAATCGCGGAAACTGCGTTTCAGGTCAATGCACAAACAGAAAACATTGGTGCGAGACGTTTACATACGATTGTAGAAAGATTGCTTGAAGAAGTATTATTTTGCGCACCGGATTGCACGGAAACCGTGATAGTTGATGCGAAAATGGTTGATGATGTACTGGGCGAACTAATAGAAGATGAAGATCTAAGCAGATACATTCTTTAATTTCTTTATTTATTAGTAACATTAGTAATAAAGAAATTCGTGACGTAAAGAAATAGATGCTTTTATCTAATCGATACTGATTAGGATAAACTAGCAATGATTAGAATTTCGATCATTAACATATTGAAACAGGATTTAGAATGACACCAACAAATATAGCACTACACCAGAAGTCTCGAGTTCTGGAACTTACATGGCCTGATGGCGTGGTTCAAAATCTCCCTTGTGAATACTTGCGCGTTTACTCTCCATCGGCGGAAGTACGTGGTCATGGTCCCGGTCAGGAAGTTTTGCAGCTGGGCAAAGAAAACGTCAATATCAAAGAAATCGAACCCATTGGTCATTATGCTGTAAAACTGGGTTTCGACGACAATCACGACAGTGGCCTCTATGACTGGGGATTATTGCGGGAACTTGGCGACAATTACGAAGAATATTGGGCAGATTATCTAGCTCGATGCGAAGAAGCGAAATATGTACGCAAAGAACCTGGCCAGATAATCTAATAACCTAACGCTATTATGAAATTTATCGACGATTTAAAGTATAACGAAGACGGATTAATCCCTGCAGTTGCCCAGCAATTTGATACTCATGAAGTATTGATGATGGCCTGGATGAATAAAGCGTCGATTGAAGAAACTCTGGAAACGGGACGCGTCTGCTATTGGTCTCGTTCACGCCAGGCATTTTGGCGTAAGGGCGAAAGCTCTGGGCAAGTGCAAATGCTCAAAGAGTTCAGGGTCGATTGTGATGCAGATACACTGTTAATGTTGGTCGATCAAACGGGACCTGCTTGTCATACGGGCAGGCGTTCGTGTTTTTATCAAGTCGTTAAAGATGGCGAATTGATAACCGATTCCGAACCACTCATTGATCCCGAAGAACTCTACAAAAAATAAAATACGATGAGATGGTTTCTTCTTAAAATCATCCGTGGCTATCAGATATTTCTAAGCCCTGTATTGGGCAGTAGTTGTCGTTTCGAACCCACCTGTTCCAGTTATACTCATCAAGCCATCGATAAGCACGGTGCCATCAAAGGCACCTGGTTGGGACTCAAACGTATTGGTAAATGCCACCCGTGGAATGAAGGTGGCTATGATCCGGTTCCCGATAAGAAACAATCAATACCAAAGCCACCCCCCCACTTATAGGGCGTTTTTTACGAGAGTGTTATTGTGACTAAAATGGTCACGCATTCTAATTCTCGCGTTTCTCAAATATCTCTTCGGCGAATTGCGCGAACTTACCACGAACCGATCTTTCCAGTTCAATCGCATACATAGACACTTCTTCGTGTTTATTGGTAGTTTGCTTGAGTAGTGTCGTTAAACCATTGTTGTAGCGATTCAGGTAGATATTATCTATCTGGCGGTTTGAGCCAATGATGATCGCTTTACAGCTTTGATCGAGTCGCGATAAGACCAATTGCGTTGTATTGTTTGAGCTATTTTGCCATTCATCCAGTATCACAATGGCATTGCTTAATGTACGTCCACGCGCTTCGCCCGGCCAGAGCTTTTCTATGTTGTATTTGTTCACCAAATACTCAACCTTCATTTCAAGGGCTTCTTGCTGAAGTACACTTTCGCGGCGCTTCAACTGGGTCTTCGCAATAAATTCCAGCGTGTCATACAAGGCCATATTGTAAACGCGAAACTTTTCATCGTTGCCAGAAAGGAAGCCAACCTCTGCACCTTTGTCTACACTTTCGATGGAGTTTCGAACATAAACGATTTTTTCATAATGCCCCAGATCGATTAATCGCATGGCAGCAGCAAATGCCAGCAAGGTTTTACCACTTCCTGCCTTGGCATCCACGACGGTGATATCGAAATAGTCACTGAGCATCGCCTTCAACAGAAACATTTGCTTCATGTTCATCGGCTTAATGCTGAGCCCATTGAAGTCTTCTTTTTCATTGACGATATCTATTTTTCCGCCTTTACTGACGATGCCGTATTGGCGATTGCCGTCTTTAGAAGCGAATTCGTAGTTAAAATTATCGTTCTGGTAATTATCATCGTAATCGGTGATGTCGCTATTCTGCATGCCATTGAATAAGCTTGAATCGACTTCGATGGATTTGAAAAAATGGAAGGGAGGAAGGTCAGATCTGTCTTCGTATAAGGTCTGAACTTTTATACCGCTGAATAAGCCGAACATGCGGGCATAAATATCCAGAGAGAGAAACACAATCTTGTGTCCTCTGTAATAGCTTTGCGCGGCTTCTGCGACTTCGACGATACGTTTATCGTTAGATTCTGCAATGTGTGCAGCATCCAGATCTGATTCGTATTTGTTTTTTGAGAAAAGGTGGATGGAGGCAGAATGATTAAACCGGAGTTTTACCACTCTGCATTCTTTTTTCTGATCTATTTTATCGACTTTGCAAGCGGCCAACATGCGTGCGAAGCTTCTTGCCTGGTAGCTCAGTTCTCCTGAGCCTTTTTTAAATTCTTCTAATTCAACTAAGACTGTTTCTGGTATTACAACGATATTATTGTTGTCTTGTGATAGTTGTTTGATGCCCTGAGGATTATGCAAAATGATGTTGGTATCGATTACATAGATCTTATCTGCCATATATTAACGCTCCTAAGTAATTGTTTTTAGTAAAGTTTGTAACTGCTAAATAGTAAGGAATAAACGTTCTACTAATGAGTATAGTAAGAACCCAGCAAAGTGTGGGGATGTTATTTAAATTTTTAATTAATAAATAAATCATTGTTGTTTTGATTGTTGCAAAGCAAGGGCTGGCTTACAACGAAGCTGTGTGAAGTCATCAAACTTTAATATTGCATTCATCTTTTTTTAACACGCCAGGTTTATTCTTTGTTGCGATGTTTATTAAAAGAATTCTAAAGGCATAACAAAGTGATTGATTTAGAGAAGAAATTATTAGAAGTGAACCCATCTCTGGCAGATAAGCCGGGCTCAAATTTGTTTTTTAAAACAATCAGGCATTTGTTTCGAGAAAAGGAGATTAATCGATTTATTGCCGAAAACCAGCATCTAGTGGGCTTTGCTTTTTTGGATAAAGTGCTGCAACACTTTAATTTTACCTATCAGGCTACTGCTAAATCTTACGACAATATTCCTGCAGAAGGCAGAGTCATTATCGTTGCCAACCATCCCATTGGTTCGCTAGATGGGCTGGCATTGCTGAAAATGGTTCGATCTGTACGACACGATGTGAAAGTGGTCGCCAATGAATTGCTATCGCAGATCAAGCCCCTAGAATCCTTATTACTTCCTGTTGAAGTCATGTCTGGCAAGGCTGCTTTCAGAGTGCAATTAAAAAGCATGATTCAAGTACTGGAAAACGAACAGGCGTTGATTATTTTTCCTGCGGGTGAAGTATCCCGAGTGAAGCCAAATGGCGTAAGAGATGGCAAGTGGAAAACAGGTTTTTTGAAGCTGGCTCGGCGTACGGGTTCGCCAGTATTGCCGGTGTTTGTTAACGCAAAAAATTCGGCTTTATTTTACAGCATGTCTACGATTTATAAGCCTCTGGGCACAGCGATGCTAGTACATGAGATGTTTAATAAGGAAAATAAACAATTAAACATTCATGTGGGCAAGCCGATTCCTGTTTCAGAATTAATCAGTTCTGATCTGCCCGACAAGCGTATTGCCAAGTTAGTTAAAAAGCAGTTATATCGATTGTCTGGTAAAAACAAACTGCCGCTGTTTAACACGATACAGACTATTGTTCATCCTGCCAGAAGAAAGGCGTTAAAGACTGCGCTTTATCAAGCACCATTATTGGGGGAAACGGATGATGGTAAGAAAATATTTCTTTACGATTACGCCGCAGATTCGCCTGTTATTCACGAAATTGGCAGACTTCGCGAATTGAGTTTTCGTTCTGTCGAAGAAGGTACGGGGAACTCAATAGATATCGATAAGTACGACAGTTATTACCGCCATCTAGTGCTATGGGATGACAACGACTTAGAAATCGTCGGTGCATACCGTATTGGTGAATGTGCAAAAATCATCAATGATAAAGGCGTTGCGGGGCTCTACTCGAGCACCTTATTTAGATTTGAAGAAGCATTTACAGACCATCTGCCAGAAGCGATCGAATTAGGTCGTAGTTTTGTGCAGCCGCGTTACTGGGGTAAGAGAAGCCTTGATTACTTATGGTTCGGAATAGGTGCTTATTTACGCCATAACCCGAACATCAAATACCTGTTCGGTCCTCTTAGCTTGTCTCAAGCTTATTCACGACAGCCTACGGAACTAATCTTGTCTTTTTATAATCTACAGTTCTCCGCTAAACAAAGAATGGCGTCTGCAATGAAACCGTTTGAATTGACGCCTCAGGTTTTAGCGATTGCGGATGAGGATTTTTCTGGTGAATACAAAACCAGTTTCAAACGTTTGAATAAAAAACTCAAACACTATGGAGTCAAAGTCCCAACCTTATACAAACAATACTCAGAAATATGCAAGCCAGGAGGTTGCCAGTTCATTGCTTTTAACATTGATGCAGAGTTCAACTACTGCATAGATAGCTTGATTCTGGTAGATCTTGAGCAAATGAAAGAAAAAAGAAAGAAACGCTATTTAGGAGATATATCCAATGAAAACAAAAATATTGAAGAAAAGAAAACCGCTTAAACGCATCAAAAAAATTAAATACCGTTTTTGGAATGAGTTGCGCGAAGCTCAATCAAAACAGTTCGTGAAGTCTAATGATGAAGAAAGGTGTGATAGACGCCTACTGTGATTATTTCTATCGATATTGATAACACTTATTGATTCAGAATGATTCAGGCGTTATCTTCATGATATGACAAAATCTAGTGATATTGAGCAAAGGAAATACCCCGAAATGATTGCTGCGGTAGACCTTGGCTCAAACAGTTTTCACCTAATTGTAGCGCGCGTTGATGAACATGGTAATTTTTCCATGGTTGATCAAATGAAAGAAATGGTGCGCTTACGAGGTGGTCTTGACGAATACAATAATATGGACAGGGCAGTCGCGCAAAACGCACTGGAATGTCTGCAACGTTTTGGTGATCGTGTTCGGCATTTAAAATCATCAGCGGTCAAAGCGGCGGGTACCAATACACTGCGCACCATGAATAACTCCACAGAGTTTCTGCGTAAGGCAAACAAAGCACTCGGTCATCGTATTGATATTATTCCGGGGCGTGAAGAAGCTCGTCTGGTTTATCTGGGCGTATCGCATACCTTATCCGATGATGAAGGCAAGCAGCTGGTCGTTGATATTGGTGGTGGTAGTACCGAGTTTATTGTCGGCAAAAAATTTGAGCCTAAACGTCTAGAGAGCCTTAATTTCGGTTCGGTCAGTGTCACTAAACGATTTTTCCCCAATGGTGATTTGAGTCCAGCTAATTGGCAGACGGCAAATACCGTTTTACGCCTTGAGATAATGCCGATTCAACGCGAGTATTCTCAACAAAACTGGAAGCGTGCAATAGGTTCTTCGGGAACGATCAAGGCTACGCTGGCTATTATTCAGGAACTTGAACTGGGCCGGTTTGTGATAACGCTAGAGGGTTTATACGAAATTCGGGATAGATTAATCGCTATTGGCAATACCGACGATATAAATTTACCTGGGTTAAATCAAAACCGCGCGCCTGTGTATGCGGGTGGACTTGCTGTGATCATCGCAGTGTTTGAGGCATTGAGCATAGAAGAAATGACTGTGTCTGAAGGGGCACTGCGTGAAGGTTTGCTCTACGATATGCTCGGGCGAATAAATCACGAAGATGTCCGTGATCGTTCTGTAAAAGACCTGATGAGTCGATTTAATATCGATGTTGAGCACGCAGAGCAAGTGAAGAAAACGGCATTGCATTGCTTTTCTCAGGTTAGAAAAGACTGGAGCTTGAATAAAAAGCGTAGCAATACACTGGCCTGGGCGGCAGATTTGCACGAGTTGGGCATGAGCATTACCCACGATAAACATCAATTACAAGGTGCGCATATTCTGGATCATGCTGATATACCCGGTTTTAACCAGAGACGTCAGCATTGGTTGGCGGTCATGGTGCAAACGCATCGTAAAAAAATAGAAAGCGAAATATTCGACACCTTGCTAGAAGATGACCGTCAAACGATCATCTATCTCTGTGTGCTATTACGTATTTCAGTATTATTGCATCGTTCCAGACAGGATAAAGAAATCCTGCCGACTGTTACTGCGTCAAAAAACAGTATGCATATCACTTGTTCTAAGTCGCTTAAAGATCAGGCATTGTTAGAAGCAGACCTGACTCAAGAAAAAGTGTGGTTAGAGAAAATAGGCTTTAATTTAACCTTTTAGCGGTTATTATTCTGCATAAAAGACGCTTTGGTCATTAAGATCATCATTTCGTCTACTAAAATTACCATTTCATGGTTTTTTACTGAATACTTATGCACTGATTGTCTACACAGTAATACAGACAACATAACCGGGGCAATTCATGAAAAAGATCGCAATCATTATCGCGGACCTAGATTTAGGTGGCGGACAACGTGTGGCAATTAATCTTGCTAATGCTTTAGCGAAAGAAAATGAGGTTAGTATCGTTATTTTTCAGGATGACGATATACACTACGATGCTCCCGGAAAGTTGATTCATCTGGATTGCCCACAAAAAGACAACATTATTGGTAAAGCATTCAATGTTTTGAAACGTGCCTATCGTTTAAGAAAGCTGATTAAAAAAGAAAAGTTTAATCATGTTTATGGCTTTATGGAAACCGCTAACTTCCCGACAGCTTTGGTCTTTAATGACGCTGCACTGTCCGTGCATTGTAACCCTCGTGAACTCAGCTTCTTCGAATCTACACTTGTGAAGCTTACTTATCCTCGGGTTAAGAATATTATCGCGGTCTCTGAAGATGTTGCCTCAATACTCAAAACAGATTATTCATTGAGTAATGTTTCTCGTATTTATAATCCGGTTGATGTGGAAGACATTGTTGCGCAGGTCGAAAAACCTTATGAACATCCAAAGCCTTATATCGTTGCACTGGGCAGATTCCACGAAGTAAAACGCTACGACTTGCTAATCAATGCATACGCTAACAGCAAGATGAAGGAGGACTGTGACCTGATTATTGTGGGTGATGGTGACCTGCGAGAAGATCTGGAACGTCAGGTAAATTCATTACAAATCCATCATAAAGTGCATTTTGTAGGAACCCAAAGCAATCCTTTTCCCTATCTCGCCGGTGCTAAATTCCTGACATTAACTAGTCGTACCGAAGCATTTCCGATGGTTCTTATTGAAGCTTTGGCACTTAAAACGCCTGTGGTTGCGACTGATTGCCCGACAGGGCCAAGAGAGATCGTTCGTCATGGTGAAAATGGTCTACTGGTCGAAAATGAAAATACCGAGGCTTTTACCCAAGCCATAGACGACTTGTTTTATAACGAGCTTATGCTGCAAAAGTTTAGAAATAATGCAATCGATTCGATTCAACACCTTTCTGGTGGTGTTATCGCGAAAGAGTGGTTATCACTTTAAGCAAGTCTCTTTTACAAGGACTGAAATATTAGGACTAAAATATTCGACTGGGAATAAGATATTCAATCTTCTTCTGTTCTATCGGTTGTGCTACATTCATTTTAAAAATGGAGCATTTCATGAAAAATAAAAGACACCTCCCCACTTACAGGGCTTTTTTTGCATTGGCTTTAACATGCCTGTTTTCAGTGACCTCTGTGTTTGCCAGTGATCTTGAGAAAGAAAAGCGCTGGGCAGAACAAATCAGTGATTCTTTGTTTGATGGCGAAGCGATAGAGTTGAACGATGGTAGTAATGACTTCTTAGCTATCGATACGCGTGCAGACGAACCAAGTGATGTGGCTGTAATCGTGATCCATGGTATTGGTATTCATCCAGATTGGGAAACCGTCGTAAAGCCACTGCGTGTTGAGTTAGCAGAAAAGGGTTGGAATACGCTCTCACTGCAGATGCCAGTTCTTGCAAATGATGCAGACAGTGAAGACTACGAACCCTTGATGAAAGAAGTACCTGCCAGAATTGATGCGGGGATTCGGTATCTGGCTAAGGAAGGCGCAAAGAAAGTAGTAATCGTTGCGCATAGTCTGGGCGCACGCATGGCTAACTACTACTTATCGCATAAAAAAGTCTATAAAGAAGCGCATACAGAAACGCCGATAGTTGCTTATATTGGTATTGGAATGAATACAGATAATGAGCAGTTTCTAAAAAACATTAAAATTCCGGTTTTAGATTTATATGGGGAAAAAGATCTGGAAGGTGTGTTGAGTTCAACAGAGACTAGAAAACAGGCAGCCTCACAAAACAAAGGATACAAACAGCAGAAAATTGCAGGCGCAAATCACTTCTTTGAGGGCCACGATGATGATTTGGTGAATGCAGTGGTTATAGAGTTACAAAAATATTAGTGTCAGAGTTCTGTTTGAACAATAAAACGATACAAAAAAGCCGACGATAACGTCGGCTTTTTAATGTTCGATTGCGATTACTGTAGCTAGTTAGATGTATAAACAGATATCTGACTCGCCAGCAAAATCAAAGAAAGTTGCTGCACCTACATAGTCCAGACCATCCATAAAATCTTTTTCTGCATCAAAGCCGAAGAGATCAACCGTCATCTGACACGCGAGAAATCTAACTTCTGCTTCCTGACATAACTCACGCAATTCCGAGATTGAAGCCACACCATTATTGGAAATCGTCTTCTTCATTAAGGTCGTCGCAATGGCTTCGTAGCCAGGTAGGTTCGACTGAATAATATTAGGAATATTCCAGTTAATATCCTTGAACCATTTTGGTCCCACTGGCATTTTCATCGGCATACCAGGATTTCCAAGTGGGCTAACTTGTAGATCACTGATGTCTTTCTTTAAAAGTTGTAGGCCATAAAATGTACAAAAAACTTCTACTTCATAACCTAAAGCAGCCGCTGTTGATGCCAGAATAAAAGGAGGGTAAGCCCAGTCCAGTGTGCCTTTAGTGGCGATAATAGCTAGTTTTTTCTGCTCCATTTTTCTACCTCTGAAATTATATGTTTATATCGTAATTTGCCCGAGTATAACAGAAAACAATAATATTCTGAAATACTATAATACATTGTGTGTATAGAATGTATTAATTGCAATATAGCGTCGATTACATAAATATAACGGACAATTTTTATTGCTAGATGCATAATCAATCGGCAAGTAATTTTAACAGGCATATAGACAAATGAGAGTTTCGCGTTTTTATCAGGAAGGTGACATAAAAGTGGGTGAAGAATTGGCGTTAACTCAGGCCAATCATCGTCATGCAGTGCAAGTGTTACGCTTAAAAGAAGGAGATGATCTGATTCTCTTTAATGGACAATCAGGAGAATATGCGGCAAAAGTAAGTGCGACAGATAAGCGAAATTCACAAGTGATTGTGGAAGACTACGATCCTGTAAATCGCGAATCATCACTTTCAATTTCCTTAATATTGGCGAATATCAAGCCTGATAAAATGGATTTTGCGATTCAAAAAGCCGTTGAACTGGGTGTTTCTACGATTCAACCGATGTATACAAAACGCAGTGTCATAAAACTCAAAAGCAACCGCCTCGAAAAAAAGATGCAACATTGGCAAGGCGTTATCATTGCGGCTTGTGAGCAATCAGGGCGAACTGCTATCCCTGCAATAAAAGAACCCTGTGATTTTGACGAAATTTTCTCTGCTTATGATGGGACTACTCAAATTTCAATGCTGCCTGGTTCGGAAAATAAAATACAACAAATGAAACTCGATGAGAGCCATAACGGAGTATCGATAATTATTGGGCCAGAAGGTGGCTTTAGCAATGAAGAAGAGCAATTGATGCAATCAAAAAATGTTCAATCTGTGAATTTTGGTAAACGGATATTACGTGCAGAGACTGCCGTAGTAGCTGGTATAACTGCATGTCAGATGGCCTGGGGTGATTTGTAATTATTATTACCGGTCGCTGTGCTTATGTCTGTTTGCAGTGTTTTTCGTCAACAAATCAACAATTGTAGAAGCGTGTTGTGCTTAATTATGCTTTTATCAACACGTGGGAGAGTGTGCGTTCGAGAGAGTTACTTTATTTTTATAGATATGAAGTGCTTTCAAGTTGAAGTATGGAAATGATATTAATCAATAAGCCTATGGAGACGACTATGATTACGCGACTAATTGCAGGTACTGTATCGACTTTGATCACTTTGTGTTTGATAGCTACAACGAATGTGGCTATTGCAGCAGACAAAACAAGTGCTGATATTGGTAAAAAAGAATTTTTGAATAACTGTGCTGTATGCCATGGTATAACGGGTAAAGGCGATGGTTCTTTTGTTGAATTATTAAAAAAGGCGCCATCTGACCTAACCCTAATCAGCAAACGCAATGGCGGCGTTTACCCCTTAATTAAAGTGTATAACCTAATATCAGGAGTCGACAGAATTGCTTCCCATGGAACGCTGGAAATGCCGATTTGGGGTGAACGATATAATCAAGAGATCGTTAAGGAAGTTGGACCAATGAATACTGGACCAAGTCCATCAGTTCGTGAGCGAATTCTTGAATTAGTTTTCTATATCGGAACTCTTCAGCAAAACCCTTGAAGTTTGAGATCAGAAACGACAGGAACACCATTGATAAATGATATGTTAGTTAGCGGTGTCACTGGCACTTTATCTCCGGGCAGTAGAATACCGATCAAATTTAGTGGATCCGCCGAAGAAATCGTAATCGATTGATCTGCTTTGTTATTTTTACGGGATTTTCGCAGTACATTGAGTGCTTCGGGTAAAGCGAACTGCTCGCCACTGACACCATTTACAAAACGTCCACCACGAATTTCACCGCGCGCTTCCATACGCCAGTAAACGCGTAATAAATCACGCCATTGCGGTAGGTTGTTTTCGCGTTCTAACACTTTACGGAAGATGACGCCGTAACGATGCAGTAGCGTCCATGCGATGAATTCTATTTCATCCTGATTCAGTGAGGCTTGAGTTGTTTCTGTGTTGTTGATTTGTCTGATTAAACTCCAGCGACCGGCATTATCGAAAGGTGAAACTTTGGCGGTGCTTCTTCCGCGCCGTGCGTGAAATTTGGGGCGTTTAGCTGAAGGCGTAATCAATGCACGTAAGCCTACGTAGGCATCTGATGTAACTAATCCCCAATTCACTAACTCGCCCAATGCATCTTCGACCTGAGTACGCAAAATGCCAGTGTGTTGAACAATGTCGAAGAAGAATAAAGCACCATGATTGCTTAACGCTTCAGCGACTTTTTCTGCATAGGGGCTGAGTTTGTATTCGTCGGGTTTTCCTGCGAGTTGTTTCCATTGGGAAAGATGGCTTCGTTGCAATAAGGCAATGGGAGTATTCTTCACGGGTGATTTCTTCTTGGTAAGTTTTTTACTTGAAGAGGCGACATTCAAGCGTAGCCAGTTAATTCTTCCAGAAATACAGAGACTATCTAGCATATCGATACTGAAATTTTTGATGCGCGCTGGCAATACGCCATCTTGCCACGCAGCCGCAGAAAGCGAAATACCTTCCAGTTGTTCGAGTACGTGGGCAAGGGATTCAGTGCCTTCGCCTTTATCCACCAAACCCTGCCATTCAAATAAGAAGGACATATAGTTGGCGAGTGAAACGGGTTCAATTTCACGGCGTAGTCGAGAAATAGTATAGCGATGGATGCGTGCGAGCAGTCTGCGCTCACACCATTCAACTTCGCTATTTTGTCGGGTGAAGTGACCTTGAATAACGAAGCCTTCCTGTTCAAGCGCCAGTAAAACCTGATTGGTTTTATTTGCATCGATTCCTAATGGTTGACCTAGTTGCTCGGCAGTGACAGGACCGAGCCCTTCCAGCCTACTGCGTAAAATTTCCAGTAATGGGTTCTCTGTAGAAAAAGTGCCTATAAGTGGGGGGGTGACATTTTGTTTGTTATTAGTAGATTCGAGGCTAGTTATTTCACGGTTTGATTCAGGTATAACCGCCAGAAACTCGTGTAACCGTTCTGCAGCAACCCATAAAATATCTGCATTACTATCGGAGTGGTTTATCTTAATTTTATGCGCACGACTATCGTTGGCTAGCTCATCAAACATGTGTTGCCAGCCACAATTGCTAATCACGTCGACAGCGCTATTCGATAATACTTTGCCTTGCTCAGTTTCAAGAATAAAACCCAATACCATCAGCGCATCGTGTAATTCATCGGCGGTGCGAACAATCGGCCAGGCTTCTTCACGAACTTTATCTATTGCTGCATTATCTAATTTGCGTAATGAGGCGGCATCCTCCGTGCTCATAAATGGCTGAGATTTAATCGCCATAGTGCGGCGTTCTTCAGCCTCGCCATCGTCGAGGAATGCGTAAGGTTTAGCGGTAATCACTTCTTGTGAAAGCGGCGATGGAGAGGTTAAATCACAACAGGTGATATTGATTTTGCCCGTTTCGATCTTCTGTAAGACATCGATTAAACCATCGATATCCATGGTTTCGTTCAGGCAGTCTTTGATGGTTTGTTCTACCAAAGGATGATCAGGAATTTCGCGTTCACCAGCGATATTTTCCAGACAGGCAATCTGATCGGGAAACACCACGGCCATTAAATCTTCGGCATCAGAGCGCTGAAAGTAGGGGGGTGACCTTCGGCCAAAACGATTGCGTAAAACGGCTAATGAAATCGTCGCATTCCAGCGCCAGCGCGTCGGGAATACAGGCGCATCTAGCATCGCCTGGATTAACACTTCACGCACTGTTTTCGAATTTAGATAACGGGCGACTTCCTCCATGGGGAAGCTATGAGTGGATGACAATGACAGCACAATACTGTCTTCCAGCGCCGCTGCTTGTAATTCGAAATTAAACTTACGGCAAAAGCGTTTTCGTAAAGCCAGACCCCATGCTTTATTGATGCGTGATCCAAAAGTGGAGTGAATCACGAAATGCATATCCCCCACTTCATCAAAGAAGCGTTCGAAAAGCACATTGCTTTGTGTCGGCAGTAAGCCCAACGCCGCTTTGGCAGCAGCCAGATAAGCAACTAATTGTTCGGCAGCACTTCGTGATAAGTGATATTCAGCCCGCAAAAAAGCGATTGCGCATTCTTCGCTTTCGTCGAGTAATTCATCGACCGTTTCACGCAAGGCGGATACGGTTCCTGATAATTCATCGGTACGACCCAATGCATCACCCACCCAGAAAGGAATGTTAGGTGGTTGACCATCCGCATCTTCGACAAACACTTTGCCGATTTCTGATTTTAAAATTCGATAAGAGCGATTACCCAATTGGAAAATATCTCCGGGCAGGCTTTCAAAGGCAAAGTCTTCGCCCACGCTTCCAATACGATAACCTTCAGGTTGCAATACCACATCACAATCGAATTGATCGGGAATTGCGCCGCCATTTGTCAGCGAAATAATACGCGCACTTTTACGTGGTCGAGCACGACGGTTGATACCATCATAATGTATGTAGGCACCGCGTCTGCCGCGTCGCGTAGAAAAACCATCCGCTAGCATCTTTATAATGTCATCGAAGGTTTTTTGCGCAAGCTCGGCGTAGGGTAGTGCTTTTTTAAATGTCTGATAGAGTTCGTCGACGTTCCATTCGCGTGCGCTAACTTCTGCCACGATTTGTTGTGAGAGCACATCCAGCGGTTGTTTGGGAATAATAACCCGATCTAAATCATCCTGATTTGCGGCATGTAATAAGGCGGTGGTTTCAACTAGCTCATCACGACTTAATGGAAAAATACGACCTTTAGGGGTTGCGCCAACGGCATGCCCTGAACGTCCAACGCGTTGTAAAAATGCGGCAATCGACCGAGGTGAACCGAGTTGCACAACCAGATCAATATCACCAATATCGATACCTAATTCTAAGGAGGCTGTGGCGACTAAGCATTTAAGATTACCTGCTTTCAGGCGTTGCTCGGCTTCGAGTCGTTTTTCTTTTGCCATACTGCCATGGTGCGCCATGACGTTTTCTTCGCCTATTCGATCAGCCATGCTTTTGGCAACGCGTTCGGCTAAGCGTCGAGTATTTACAAAGATCAGAACCGATTTATGCGTATTGGAAAAGTATTCGAGGCGCGCGTAAATCTCTTCCCAGATTTCATTCGACATGATTGCGCTAAGTGGTGAGGCTGGCATTTCAATGGCAAGATCGCGCTCGCGAGAATGACCTGTGTCGATAATCGCGCATTCCTCATCGCGATCACCGACTAGAAACTTCGCCATGGTCTCGATGGGTTTCTGTGTGGCGGATAAACCGATGCGTTGCAGATGAGATTCTGGATTGTGTTCTTTAGTGAGCGCTTCCAGTCTTTCTAATGAGAGTGTTAGGTGTGAGCCACGTTTACTCCCTGCGATGGCGTGAATTTCATCGATGATGACGGTTTGCACGGTGCTTAACATTTTTCTGCCAGACTCAGAAGTCAGCATAATGTAGATCGACTCTGGGGTGGTGACGAGGATATGCGGCGGTGTGCGAATCGCTTTGGCACGCTCAGCCTGAGGTGTGTCACCGGTTCTCACCCAGGCGCGCGCATCGACATCGTGTAAACCTAATTCTAATAGTGAATCACGGACGCCTTGCAACGGTTGTTGTAAGTTGATTTGAATATCGTTGGAAAGGGCTTTTAATGGTGAGATATAAAGAACGCGGGTTTCATCTTCCAGCCCGCGTTCCAGTCCTTCTTTTATTAGCTGGTCGATCGCTGATAAAAATGCGGCGAGCGTTTTACCCGAACCTGTTGGCGCTGCGAGTAATGTGTGTTTCCCCTGATTTATTGCAGACCACGATTGCTCCTGAACATCCGTTGCTGCTTTAAAGTTAGAATTAAACCAGCGGGTGATGGCCGGATGGAAACTAGGAGAACTCATTATATGATAATACGCTTTTTGTTCGCTTTTCTCCAGTCTGTAATTATTTTGCCCTTTTAACAGACATTTAGCTGATCTATGTTCTGAAAAAACTCGCTAAAAGTGGGGGGGTGTATTGTAGAATAAAGAAATGAGCGAAACGCGACGTAAATGGCTGTATCAAGTATTAGAAAAAAGTCATAACAGTACTTTTGGGTATGTCATCAATATCAGTTTGATGGTGTTGATTTTTTTGAATGTGGTCAGCATTGTTGCGGCATCTGAGCAGAGTATTCATGATAAGTACGCCGTGTTTTTTCGCTGGATGGATTTGTTTGCATTGGTGGTTTTCACCATTGAATACTTTATGCGTATCTGGGTATCTATCGAAAGAGAATCGAAAGATGAACGTCGCCCGATAATGACTCGTCTACGCTATATGATTACCCCAATGGCACTGGTGGATTTATTGGCGATATTACCGTCTTATTTACTTTTCCTCGGTCACGATTTTCTTATTTTAAGGGCATTGCGATTAATCAGAGTGTTTAAGTTGACGCGTTATTCGCGGTCGATGGAATTGCTCACCACTGTTTTTAAACAAGAAGCCGAGACAATTCTTTCGGCAATATTCGTGTTGATGATTCTTATTGTGATTTCAGCATCGGGTATCCATATTGTTGAAGGAAAAATTCAACCAGAAGAATTCGGAAGCATTCCAAGGGCTTTGTGGTGGGCAACGGTTACATTGACGACGGTAGGTTATGGTGATGTCGTTCCGGTAACCGGAATAGGGCGTGCGCTTGGTATATTAATAGTAATCACCGGTGTCGGTATGGCAGCGTTACCTGCAGGTATATTGGCTGCTGGTTTTACATCGGAAGTGACGCGTAGGAGAGAGCATTTTAAGACTGCGCTGATGGTTTGGGTAGAAGACGGCACTTTTAGTAAACATGAAAATTCCGAATTTATTGAGTTGAGATTGAATCTCGGCATATCTAGAACAGACGCAGCCATCATGCTGCGTGAAGCCAGAGCAATAAATAAACGGAATAAAGTTAAAAAAAATAACACCAGTGTCAACGTCTGCCCCAATTGCGGATTTGATCACAATGAACATGCTGCTGAAGCAGCTAAAGAAAATGCGATTAGCAAAGATAGAGAATAATTAAATGAAAAGAGCGGAACAATTACAAGACTTGTCGAGAGAGCACCACGGATCATTGGTGATGGCTAAACGCATTGCTGAGGTTGCTGAATCTGGAGATGAAGCAGCCATTGCGGAGGCAATCGAAAAGGTTAAAGATTACTATGAAAATGAGCTAGAAGTGCATTTTCAGCACGAAGAGCGAACCATTTTCGCCCCGATCTTTAAAGAGTATAGAGAGCATATTGGCATCGCCACACAGCTATTAAAAGAGCATGGTGCAATGCGAATGTTAATGCCAAAACTTCATGTGGCCAGTGCAAGAGAAGATCTGGCGGAGTTTGCAAGCATGCTAAAAAATCACACGCGTATTGAAGAAAGAGAGTTGTTCCCGATTGTGGAATCAACCTTTAGTGATGAGCAGCTGGATGCAATCCTGAATTTTGTGCCTTTAGATTAATCATAAAAAAACCTCCCCAAAGTGGGGAGGTAGCTATCTGTTTTTTTATACTGTTTACACGAATGGAATCGTTTAGTGAATTAAGCTTTTTTCATGTAAGAGGCGCGAAGTACGATACGAGTACCATTAATGCGCCCTTCGATTTGTGAGGTGTCATCAGTAAGCGATATGCCTTTTACTAAGGTGCCGCGTTTTGCGGTGAAGTTTGCGCCTTGAATCACCAAATCTTTAACCAATGTAACAGAGTCGCCGTTATTTAATGCTGTTCCGTTAACATCTAAGGTTGGTTCATCATTATCTGCGCCTGGACCTACACCTGCCATTGCCCACTTTTTTGTCTCGTCTTCTAAATACATCATATCTAAAAGATCTTGCGGCCAACCTTCACTTTTCAGGCTATTAAGCAGTCTCCATGCCATCACTTGAACGGCTGGTATCTGACTCCACATGCTGTCATTCAAACAACGCCAGTGATTTGCATCCATGCTGGATGGGTTTTCAATTTGGGATTTACAGGTTTCGCAAATTATGATGCTGGTATCAACTGTCGGGTTGGTTTCCGGTGGTACTACAAAAACACTCAGATCATTTTCTGCCGAGCATAGTTCGCATTTGCTTTCACTTCGGTCTTTTAGGGATTGTTCTAGGCTCATCTCTCTCTTCTCGCAATAGTAATCTGTTTTTGGGTGATGCTAAAAAAAACGGGATTATGCCACAGATGAAGAATCAGATGTTTAGGATTTTGGGCGCCAGATAATGGATTCGAGAGACCAGCCTTGTAAAACATCTGCAGGTGGAATTTTGCCTGTAACCGGGTTATCCCACTTGCCATTGAAGACATAGAGAATATTTGGTGTATTCGGAGCGTAGCACAGTACTTTTCCAGACATATCAGAATAGCCTGCCTGGCATTGCTCATTTTGACCGTAGGTATACACTTTATTGTAGAGTGTCCCAAGATGATGACCTAGGCTGTTCTGGATAATGTTGTCTTCAATAATGACTGAGTAAATGTTTTTGTGTGCCGCATCAGGGATGATATTTAATATGGTTTTTACGCCTTCCGAAATGCGTATGGCTGGAAATGGATTACCATCCTGAAAATTGACCTCTTCAACAACACTGTAATCGCTAAATGCCAAGGTCATCTGGTGCATATTGAATGATGTAGTGGCATTGATGGGACCAATACCATCTGCAGATAAAATTATGGTTTTATCTTCCACAGCTGCTGTGGTGTCTTGTTTGGCATCATCATTATCACAAGCTGTTAAGCCTAAAGATAAAATAAGGGTGAATAAGAACACTGATAACGTATTTTTAGATACGTTTAGTACTGCATTTTCCATAATAAATTTTTATCCATATATAGTTGCCTAACTATTGAGCATTCTCTCATAAAGCAATTACGAGAACAATCAGGCGAGAGTGTATATGGGGGACTTGATTGAGGATAAGTTCGATAATTTTGAACTTTCTTTGATGTCTGCTAACTAAAGGGTTTGATGTTATTTACACAATTGTTATTTTTTATATATTTTATTGTTAGAAATGCATAAAAAATAAGCGAAAGAAAGTTTAAATTAAGCTTTATTAGCAAATCATCTTTTGCTAATATGCGCCGAAATTGGCACTTATCCCCCCTTTTGGAGTGTCAGAACGAGGAAGAAATTAAGATGTTTACTAATAAACCCCTTAGCGTTTATGGATTAACGCTAGCTGTGCTATTGAGTTTTGTATTCTCAATGTCAGCAAATGCAAGCCCACGGAATAAGAACAGCGTTATCACTAAAACGAAAACTGCTGAAGAAACCAGGCAACTACAACTAGCATATAAAGCGTTGATTGCAGAGTTTGATAAAAAAGCAGCTTCTGTCAAAGCGAAATTATCATCAGAAAAGAGCAGCGGAAAAGCAAAGTTAGTTAAAGCGTCTTTAACCGCGGCTAACTACTCTGATTATGATAAAAGCCTACATGTGACAGCAACTGCATACACTTCTCATGCTGATCAAACAGATAGCACCCCTAATATTGCTGCATGGGGAGATAGATTGAAGCCCGGTATGAAAGCAATTGCGGTATCTCGTGATCTTTTAAAAGTACACGGATTAAAGCATAAGCAAAAAGTGAGAATCAAAGGCCTAGAAGGCGAATACGTTGTGCTAGATAAAATGAACAAGCGCTGGCGCAAGAAAATCGATATTTATATGGGTATGAACAAACGTAAGGCATTTAAATGGGGTCGTCGAAAAGTAGAAATACTTTGGAACCAAATCTAATTTATACCCTCTAACGTTTAAAGAACATCCCCTTTGGCCTGCAACTTAGCAGGCTTTTTTTATGCCTTTTTTTACGACAATGATTATTATCGTTTTTAGATTACTGGTATTTGCCCATCACTCTCAGGTTAATGGAATAGATTGTTGGCAATTATGAGTAAAATATTTAGCCCAAGAATCGCAACTAACGGTGATAAATCCATCATGCCTACAAGTGGAACAACTTTACGAATAGGTCTTAAAATAGGGTTAGTCAGGCTGTTAATTAATGGCACCAATGGGTTGCCTTGAGCGTTTCCTACCCAGCTCAAAACCGCCTGGATAATAAGAGCAATGATGTAAATCCAGATTATGGTTTTTACCAATTCTCCCAAGGCAAACAGTAAGGTTTCAGGGAACATAATTGCACCCTTACTAATCAGGAACAGTAAACTTAACTTTATCCAGGTTAACGCGTAAGCCAAAACAACCGCAGATGTGTCGACACTTCCGAATGACGGAATAAAGCGTCTGAGTGGCACTAACACAGGGTTTGTTATTTTTACCAAAAACTGTGAGAAAGGGTTATGAAAGCTCGCGCGCGCAAAGCCCAGCAGTAGACGAATCACCACCGCACCGATATATAAAGAAAAAACGGTTTCTATTAAAAAGATAACGATTTGAGAGACGACTGAAAGTCCTAATATTGATAAACCTAACACTGATAACTTCTCCAGTTATTATTGGGTGATAATGTAAAAAAGGGAAAAAAGGCCCCAAAGTAGGGGGGTGGCTTTTTATATTTTACTTAATTCTTTCGAGCGAATTGCAGCTGCAACCAATGCTTCTTCAAAGATGCTAGGTAAGCCGCCATCCACAAGTTTTTTTAAAGCTGCTTCGGTGGTTCCGCCTTTTGATGTGACTCTTTGACGTAACACAGATGCATCATCGCTACTTTCTAAAGCTAGTTTAGCCGCGCCAAACGCAGTTTGTAAGACCAGTAAGCGGGCGTCTTCAGCGCTTAATCCCATTTTTTGCGCGGCTTCCTGCATTGCTTCCATAACCAGGAAGAAATATGCCGGACCGCTACCAGATACAGCGGTAACCGTATCCATTAAACCTTCATTATCTAACCAAAGTGTACTTCCGACTGCGCGCATAATGCTTTCAGCCAGATTCTTTTGTTCTTCTGACACTTGTTCATTCGCAAAAAGCCCTGTCATTCCAGACTGCACCAGCGAAGGTGTATTTGGCATACAGCGAACAACCGCGGGAGAATAACCTCCTAACCACTTTTCAAGATTTTCTAAATTAATGCCTGCCGCGATAGAAATAACCAAGGGATTTTGAGCCTCAAAGACTTCTGCGAGTGGTTCGCACACCATCTGCATAATCTGAGGTTTAACCGCAAGAACAACAACATCCGCACCATCAATAGCTTCGGCGTTATTTACATAAGAGTTTATAGCTGCCCAGTTTGCAGTAATACCCGTCAATTGTTCTTCATTAGGGTCTGAAATACGAATGTTATGCTTACTGCCGTCTTGAACTAAACCTGCTATTAGACTGCGAGACATGTTTCCCGCGCCAATAAAAGTGATCGTTTTTCCCATGCTATTAAGTAATCCCTGTGTGAATGTATTTTAGTATTCGCGTTGACCAAAAATGGCTGTGCCTATTCTAACCATGGTCGAGCCGCCTGCAATAGCGGCTTCTATATCATTACTCATACCCATTGAAAGTGTATCAAGCTCTATCCCTAGTTCAAGGCTTAGTGCCTCTTTTATGGCACTGACTTTAGCAAATACGTCGAGTTGTTTGTCGAAGTCATCTTCAGGAGCGGGAATAACCATCAAGCCTCTAAGAGTCAAATGAGGCAGTTTGATAATTTCTTTCGCTACATTTGTTACTTCATCTACTGAAAGACCAGATTTACTCTCTTCACCGCTGATATTCAATTGAATGCAAACAGAGAGTGGGTCTAGGTTTTCTGGGCGTTGATCATTCAGTCTTTGCGCTATCTTCAGGCGATCAATAGTGTGAACCCAGTCTGCAATTTCAGCTATTTTTTTGGTCTTATTGGATTGTAACGGACCTATAAAGTGCCATTCGATATCTAAGTCAGATAACTCCTGATATTTATCCCAGAGTTCTTGTACGTAATTCTCGCCGAATGCTCTTTGGCCGCATTCATAAGCTTCTCGTATTTTGGTGCTGTCGTGCTTTTTACTTACGGCGAGTAGTTTGACTGAATTTTCTGCTCGATTATATTGCAGTGAATACTTTTTCAGTTTTGCACCGATTGTCTGGAGATTGTCACTTATTTGAGTCATATATGATAAATTTATGGCGTAAATGTCAGTAGTAATAGTTTTTGGCACTGGGGATAGTGCCCTAACTAGCATCTAAATAACAATGGAAACGATGTTATTAGAATAAAAGAATTTAAATACTGACTCCAATAATTAATAACAATAAATAAAAGTAGTCATTTATGGATATTACACAGTTACTCGCTTTCTCGGTAAAAAACAAAGCATCAGATTTACATATTTCAGCAGGGGAGCCACCGATTATTCGTGTCGATGGTGATATGCGTCGAGTCAATATGCCTGAACTAGAGCACAAAGAAGTGCATAGTATGGTGTACGACATCATGAATGACAAACAGCGTAAAGCTTACGAGGAAAATTGGGAAACTGACTTTTCCTTTGAAATTCCCGGTGTGGCTCGTTTTCGTGTAAACGCATTTAATCAGAATCGTGGTGCAGCAGCGGTATTTCGTACCATCCCCAGTAAAGTACTTTCGCTAGAAGACCTAGATGCTCCGGCAATCTTCAAGAAGATTTCTGATAAGCCTCGTGGATTGGTATTGGTTACAGGACCAACAGGTTCTGGTAAATCAACTACGCTGGCGGCAATGATCGACTACAAGAATGAAACCGATCACGGTCACATTCTAACGATCGAAGACCCAATAGAATTTGTTCACAACAGTAAAAAGAGTTTGGTTAACCAGCGTGAAGTTCACCGTGATACGCAAAGTTTTGATGCATCACTTAGATCTGCACTTCGTGAAGATCCAGATACTATTCTGGTTGGTGAGATGCGTGACCTTGAAACGATTCGTTTGGCGCTAACAGCGGCAGAAACAGGTCACTTGGTATTCGGGACACTACATACAACTAGTGCGCCTAAAACCATTGACCGTATTGTTGATGTTTTCCCAGCGGCAGAAAAAGACATGGTGAGATCAATGATTTCTTCATCGTTGCAGGCAATCATTTCACAAACACTACTAAAACGTGTTCAGGGTGGTCGAGTAGCGGCACATGAAATATTGATTGGTACTAACGCAATTCGCAGCATGATTAAAGAAAACAAGCTGGCACAAATGCGTTCTGCCCTTCAAACAGGTGCAGCAGACGGTATGCAGACACTGGATCAAAGTCTACAGAAGTTAATGACCTTGGGTCATATCTCTCGTGATGTTGCTATGAAGAAGGCAGATAATCCACAAGCGATTATGGAACGAAGCTAATTTTTAGCCAATCGGATAAAAATCTGCATAAGAATGGCTTGTTGATACAAAAGCAATCACATTAAGAATAATAACGATTATAAAAGTGAAGAATAAAAATGGATAAAGAAAGCGCGATAAGTTACGTCCACCAGTTGTTAGATTCAACTCTGGATAAGAATGCATCTGACTTGTTTATTACTTCGATGGCTGCCCCATCAATTAAAGTTGATGGTCAAATGAAGCCTCTGTCGAACCAGAAGCTGAATGCAGAGCAGGCAGGTTTTATTGTTCGTTCGATTTTAAATGATAAGCAATTGAAAGAATTCGAAGAGCACATGGAGTGTAACTTCGCGATTAGCTTGCCAGGTAAAGCCCGTTTTCGTGTGAATACATTTACACAACGTGGCGCGCCAGGCATGGTTTTACGACATATCCCTGATTATATTCCTTCGTTTAAAGAGTTAGTACTTCCACCCGTTTTGAAAGACATTGCGATGACAAAACGTGGTTTGGTTATCATGGTGGGTGCGACAGGTTCTGGTAAATCTACCAGCTTGGCTTCGATGATCGATTACAGAAATAAAAACTCAATGGGTCACATTGTTACGATTGAAGACCCGATTGAATTCACTCACGAGCATCATCAGTGCTTAGTGACTCAACGTGAAGTGGGTGTTGATACAGATAGCTATGAAATAGCGATGAAAAACACCTTACGACAAGCACCAGACGTTATTCTGCTAGGTGAGGTAAGAGATAGAGAAACCATGGAGTATGCGATCGCTTACGCAGAAACGGGACATCTATGTTTGACCACATTGCATGCAAACAGTACCAACCAGGCACTTGATAGAATTATCAACTTCTTCCCGGAAGAACGTCGTGATCAATTGCTTATGGATTTGTCATTAAACCTCAAAGGTGTGGTATCACAACGCCTCGTAAGAAAAGTTAAAGATGACGGTCGTTTACCTGCGGTAGAAGTGATGTTGAATACACCGATGATGGCAGACTTGATTTACAGAGGTGATATTCCAGCGATTAAAGAATTAATTTCTAAATCTAACCAGTTGGGCATGTGTACTTTCGATCAGGCGCTATTCCGCTTAATTGATGCTGGTATGATTACGGTTAAGGAAGGTTTACGCAATGCTGATTCGGTGAATGATTTACGTCTTCAGTTGAAGTTGAATAGCCGTCAGGCGAAGAAAGGTGATTTCTTTAAGGGTACTGAGTCACTTGCGATGGAAACATTGGACGAGTACACACCTAAACTATAATAAACCTTAGGGCTTAAACAGTAGCGTTACTAGAATCGTTAATAAAAAATAACTAATAAAAAATCACATTGATTGATCTTTCAAGGCTGAAAACATTATGAAACTAATCCCCTATCTAGAGCTTATGGTCAAAAGAGAAGCTTCTGACTTGTACTTAACTACAGGTGCTTTTGCTTCTATCAAAGTCATGGGAAGCCTTGAGAGCATTTCAAAAAATAAATTGATGCCTGGCGTTATCGCCGCATTTGCCAAAGAGTTGTTATCCGATAAAGAATGGGCCGTTTTTCATCGTACCAAAGAGATGAATAAAGGTGTTTCGGTCAGAGACCTTGGTCGCTTCCGAGTCAATGTCTACTTTCAGCGTGGCGAAGTATCGATGGTTATTCGTTATGTAAGATCAGATATTCTGGCTCCTGAAGCCTTGGGATTACCGGAAGTTTTAAAAGATTTGGTGATGAAAAAAGAAGGTTTATTCTTGTTCGTAGGCTCTACCGGTGCGGGTAAATCAACGTCGATGTCATCACTGATTCAATACAGAAATCAACGTGCTTCGGGGCATATTCTAACCATTGAAGATCCTATCGAATTTACTTACCGGCATGATAAATCCATTATCGGACAGCGCGAAGTAGGGTTTGATACACACTCTTATGAAAATGCCATGCGAGAAGCCATGCGTGAAGCACCTGATGTCATTATGGTAGGTGAGATTAGAAGTACTGCAACCGTAGAAGCAGCAATGGGTTTTGCCGATACTGGTCACCTCGTTATCAGTACCCTGCATGCAACAAACTCGATTCAGGCACTGGAACGTTTAATTTACTTGCTGCCTGCTGATCAAAAAGACCGTGTGTTAATGGATCTATCTTTGAACCTGAATGCGATCATTGCGCAGCGTCTTATTCCAAGTCTGGATGGTCGTTATGCCCTTGCTACTGAAGTGTTGGTGAATTCACCGTTTTCAGCAGAAGTTATTCGAAAAGGACGTATGCAAGAGCTTAAAGATATCATTGAGAAAGGTGGCGCGGATGGTATGCACACCTTCGACCAGTCACTTGCTGAGTTATTTAAAGCGGGTAAAATATCTCGTGAAAATGCACTTGAACATGCGAGTTCTAAAAACAACCTTGAATGGATGCTTAGCTTTGACGGTAAAGCCGAAGAGCAGAATGAGCGTTCCATCAATAGTAAACCTGTATTATCTGGGGCCTTACCAGAGATTTCTTAAACCATTCTTTACTGAGCCTTCTTTGGATTCACTCTCAAGAAGGCTCTTTTCTCTTCGTTCTTAAGAAATACCACTTACTCAACAAACACCATTAAAGAAACTTTTATTGAGAAATAAAGGTTTACTATCTATAGTAATAGCTCGCTTAATTTCTTTTATACAAAGTACGAGGAGCCTTACTTGAATATCAATGACTTGCTTTTTGATAAAAACAATACAGATGCAATTTCGGAATTTGCCAATAATTTTGGTGTCAATGAATCTGAAGCCAAAGACGCAATCTCATCTTTAGCAGACTCTCTTTCCCGCGGTCTCGGAGCAAATACACAAGAGGTTAAAGGCCTTGATAGCTTGATGGAGGCTTTAGAGAAAGGAAACCATTCCCGTTACCTGGATGACCCTTCTTTATTGGGTAAGAAAGAAACGACTCAAGAAGGAAACGACATCCTCGGTCATATTTTTGGCGATAAAGATGTTAGCCGTCATGTGGCGAAACGTTCATCGAAAGAAACAGGACTAGGAAGTAGTTTATTGAAGAAGATGTTGCCTGTTGTAGCAACAATGGTAATGGCTTCTTTAGGCAAGAAGATGCTTGGTGGTAGTAAAACTGCGCCATCTAGACAGGAATCTTCAGGTTTTCTGACTAATTTACTCGATGCCGATAAAGACGGTTCTATGATAGATGATGTTTTAGGCATGGCGTTTAAAGCATTTATGGCACGTTAAAAAGTACCTGGTTCTGCATAAATTCTATATACATTTTCGAATAACAAAAACGTAATAACATTCAGAAGTGTGGAGGTGGCTATTTTCTAGCTGATAATTGCTTTGAAAATAACGAAAGCCACCCCCCTACTTTGGGGCGGTTTTTTTAGTAATGCCTTGTGTAACGACAAATGGCTGGACGATTTAATCGTTAAATAAAGCTATTGACGATGTCATTAACGAAATGCCAGCCTTTATCTGTTGGTTTATATTTTTCATTGTCGTATTCGATCAATTCTTTTTGTATTAATGTATTTAATTTCTCTTCAACAGCAGAAAAAGAAAGCAGCGTTCTGGTCTCAAACAGCTCTTTAGTGAAGCCTTCTTTTAATCGCGCAGCATTCAACATAAATTCAAAATCAAGGTCTTCTGTGGCCAGTTTTTTCTCGCTGGAACGAGCTTTGCCATTAATACCTTCACCCATATATTTTTCTGGATGACGATATTTTGTGTGACGCTTAATCTCACCATCAGGCATGCTGATTTTTCCATGAGCACCAGCGCCAATCCCCAAGTAATCCCCAAACTGCCAATAATTTAGATTGTGTCGACACTGTTTGCCTTCTTTGGCATAAGCGGATACTTCATACTGATAATAACCAGCATCCGCTAGAAGTTTTTGACCTCGTTGTTGCATCTCCCAGAGTATTTCATCGTTTGGAGTAACCGGTGGAGAGTGATGAAATAGGGTGTTTTCTTCGATGGTTAATTGGTACCACGAGATATGAGTGGGGTTGGCATCTATTGCTTGTTGAAGGTCAGCAATGGCTTGATCTATTGTTTGTTTAGGTAAGCCATACATAATATCCAGATTAAAATTATCGAAGCCTGCCTGTTTCGCAATGTGAGTCGATTTTTGTGCTTCATTTGCACCGTGAATTCTTCCTAAGGCTTTCAGGTGCTTGTTATTAAAACTCTGGATGCCAATGGAAAGACGGTTGATTCCTGCTTGTCGATAAGCACTAAAACGCTCTTGTTCAAAAGTACCAGGATTAGCTTCCATGGTAATTTCTGTATTCGGGCGAATAGTTAGCCTTTCTCTTAAGCTGGATAAGAGTTGATCCATAGCCTTAGCTGAATACAGGCTAGGGGTTCCGCCGCCGATAAAAATCGATTCAATTGATCTGCCCCATATTTGAGGTAGTTCTGATTCCAAGTCGTTGATCAGTGCATCCGAGTATTGTGCTTCAGGGATTTCTCCCTTGGCTTGATGTGAGTTGAAATCACAATATGGGCATTTTTTTACACACCAGGGGATGTGAACATAGAGGCTTAACGGAATAGGTGTCATTTAGGTTTTGATGCTATTTTATTTTTTACTGTCATTCTTGCTCTCAATATTGCTCTCAATATTGCTCTCAATATTACTAAGAGTAACAAAGTCTTTCACACTCAGGCTTTCTGCCCTTAAAGAAGGGTCTATCCCAGCAGCTTCAATTTGCTCGGCAGTCAGCATTTTCTTCAAATTATTGCGCAGTGTTTTGCGTCTCATTGAAAAGGCTTGTGCTACTAATCGAGACAGATGTTCCTCGTCATTCGCTTGATGAGGAGGCTTGTCCCACGGTGTTAACTTTAAAATAGCAGAGTCAACTTTAGGCGGCGGTGAAAATGATTCTGGCCCGACAAAAAACAAGTATTCACAATTGCAAAAATATTGGACCATTACAGAAAGTCGACCAAAGGTTTTTGAGCCAGGATCCGCTGTTATCCTATTAACCACTTCATTTTGTAACATAAAGTGCATATCAGATATTTGATGTCTGTATTCAAGCAAATGAAAGATGAGTGGCGTGGAAATATTGTAAGGGAGATTACCTACTACTCTTAACTTCGTGTCACTGCTTTCATCTTGAAGTAAGGTTCTAAAATCGAACTTCAAAGCATCGACGCCATGAATATTGAGTTTAGGATTATTCTTTTGCTGGAGTCGGGCAATCACATCTCTGTCTATTTCCACAACGTTAAGCGAATCTATTTTATCTAGAAGTGGAAATGTTAATGCGCCAAGACCTGGGCCGATTTCAACAATTTTTTCATTGGGTTTAGGGTTAATTTCATAGATCAACTTTTCAATCACAGAGTGATCGTTCAGAAAATGTTGTCCGAAGCGTTTTTTTGTTTTGTAGTCCTGCATGTATTTACTCCGGAAAAAATTAAGCCCCCAAAAAGGGGGCTAATTATAACCTGTTCTATCGCTTTGTTACTGTTTCTTTGAAAGAGATTAGTTAATGATTTTTAATTCAACGCGACGATTATTTGCACGTCCACTTTCAGTTTTATTGTCAGCAACAGGCTCTTTTTCACCATAGCCGCTTGCGGTTAGTTTGTTTGCATTAACGCCTTGTTTGATTAATTCAATCATCACTGAATTTGCTCTGCGTTTTGATAAGCGTTTGTTCACTAAAGCAAGTCCTTGATTGTCAGTGTAGCCAGCAACCTCAATATTTAAATTAGGGTTTTGTTTAATCGTAGCAGCTGCAGCTTTGATTATTGGGAGCGAGCTTGGTGTTAAATTTGCCGAACCAGTGGCAAAGTTAACACCTTTTAGTGTGATATTTTCGGTCGGAGTACAGCCAAATCCATTAACTTCTGAGCCAGCTTCTGATGTTGGGCAAAGGTCATTTGCATCGGCTATACCATCTTTGTCAGTGTCGACAATATTTGGACAGCCCTCTATATTTACTTCCTGTCCCGAAGGTGTTGCTGGGCACTTATCTTTGCTATCAATGACACTATCATTGTCAGAATCAGCCGTTGCAGCTTTTAGCTTTGCACTTAAATCGTCCTCTTTAGAGCTTAAGTCTTTATACGCACTTTTCAGTGCATCTAATTCGCTGGTGGTTGCCATTAAAGTGGCTATTTTTTGGCTTTGCTCAGATGAGTTATTTTCCAAAGTCGAGATTTTTTCTAATAAAGACGTTTTTGCGTCTTCAGATTCTTTTAGTTTAGCTTGTAACTTATCTATTTCGAGTTTACGAGAATTCGCCGTTTGTTGAGCTGCAGAGAGTTCATCAAGTTTTTGCTTGAGTGCGGTATTTTCATCGTTCTTGGTTTTATAAGCACTTTTTAGCGCGTCAAGTTCAACTGCTGATTTTCCAAAAGCGGTTAGTTTTCTGGTTTGAGAGCTAATGCTAGCAGTCGCTGTTGAGAGTTGAGATTTCAGTGTCTTATGGGAATTATCAAGCTCTGATAAGCGTTTTTTAAGTAATGCATTTTCTTCGTTGAGTTTTGAGTAGGTGCTTTTTAGTGCTTCTAGTTCTGCCGTAGATTTTCCTAAAGCAGTTAATTTAGTCGTTTGTGTGCTGATATTAGCTGTGGCTGTTTCTAGCTTTGCTTGTAGTGATTTATATGAGTTATCAAGCTCGGATAATTGTTTCTTAAGCGCAACGTTTTCGTCATTACGTTCTTTGTATGCGCTTTGTAATGCGGTCAGCTCATTGGATGCTTGAGTCAGCGCTGTAATTTTCCTTGTTTGCTCGCTTGCGTTTTTGTTGGCTAAATCAAGCTGGCTTTTAAAGCTAATACTGGCATCTTTTGCTGCACTCAGCTCTTTTTGTAACTTATCAATTGTTTCTTTGGCCTGAGTTGATTTTAATGTGATGGCTGTTTTTTCAGTATCGAAAAGTGTTTGAATGTTGGATTTTTCTTTATCAAGTTCGGCTAACTGTTGCTTAAGTAGCGTGTTTTCGTCGTTTCGCTCTTTGAATGTGTTTTTTAAAGCAGTTAGCTCGGCTGCTGATTGACTTAAAATATTGAGTTTCTGTAAGGTGCTAGCAGCTTCACTTTGTGTTTGCATTAACTGAGAACTCAATGACTTGTTAAAGCCATCAAGTTTCGAAAGACTATCTTTGAGCTGCATGTTTTCTTCATTGCGTTCTTTAAAAGTGCTTTTTAATGCTGTGAGTTCGACATCTGTTTGAGCTAATGCGGTTAATTTTCTCGCCTGATTACTTGCCTCACTTTCTAATGACGCAAACTTAGACTGTAATGTTTTATATTCATCGTCTAGTTTTGCCAGTTTCTCTTTTAGTGTGGCTACCTCTTCACTTCTATCTTTGTAAGCACTTTTAAGAGCCGTTAATTCCACATCGGATTGTCCAAGTGCGGTTAATTTTCTTGCTTGGTTACTAGCTTCGGTTTCTAAAGAGGCAAACTGCGACTGTAGAGATTTGTAATCATTATCTAGTTTTTCTAACTCAGTTTTTAACGTGGTTGTTTCATCATCCTTTGCTATGAAATCACTTTTTAAAGTATTCAGTTCTGCATCACTTTGTTTTAAAGAAGTAATCATGAGAGCTTGAGACCCTGCCTGTTCTTCAGCAGTTGATAAGCGAGCTTGTAAATCTTTATTAGCAACTTCAAGGTTGCTTATTGTCTTGTTTAACTCTTCTAGTACTTGTTTTTCTTTGTTTGCTTCAGTATCTGATTTGGCTTGTGTGGCCTTGAAATCAGATATCTGTTTTTCTAGCTCGTTTACCTTTTCTTTTAGTGCGATGTTTTCATTACTACCGGCACTAATTATTTTTTGACTATCGGAGAATTGGTTTTGTGTATCTGCAATAACTTGATTCAATTCTGCAATTTTCTGTTTCGATGCCGATGATGCTGCATCATATTTTTGTTGTAAGTTTTGGAGTTTTTCGTCACTTGCGCATTTGTGCTGCAACTCTGGGGCTGATGTTTGAGTTTTGGCTTGAATAGGCGGAGCAGTATTGAAAAAAGGGCTTGGAGGTGGCAGTAAGCCAAGGGGTTCATTCTGAGTAGGGTATGGTATTACTTCTGGTATCGGCACAGGTTGTGGAAAACCGATATTGCTTCCTAAGTTTTCCATTGGGTAGATTGCATGAGGCATGTTTATTGGTGCAACAGGAACTGGTACGCAGTCTCCCCAGGCTATAAGGCCATGATTGTTTCCCCAGATGGGAGAGGGCATTTCAAAATTTTGTGGATAACCTTCTGCGTTACTTTGTTGAATTGTTAAGCCTAAAAAGCTGCTTATTAACAATGTTTTGATAGTTACGTGCATTAAATGCCTCCAAAATTATATAAATTATTCTCTGCCGCCTAGAGCAAAATCGCGACGTGCCGCGGCTATTGTGATTGTGAAACCAGCTATAACATCTATAAATGACATTATGGTTAAAAATAGAAATGTAGAGTCCCCTTTGTCGCCAATAGACCAGGGAAATACCATCCAGGATACAAGAAATCCTACAAATACAATGGTAGATAAAGTGTGATCTACGATTGAGATACTTGATGTCCGAGTTGATTTAAATATCTCAATATACAGTGTGATAAGACCAGTCAACGTTACTACATCACTCCAGGTAGGCTTCCAAACTGACCCTGATGGCAAACCAACATGGAATAACACATGATTTAATCTTTCAGGGAAGTAGCCTATTTGATGTAGCCCCCAGAATGCTATTAGTAAAAAAGCAAAAAGTGGAAAAATTTTAAAAATAAACATGCTAGTACCCTTCCTATAAAGGATTGTAATTTCAAGCGTGAAATTGTTCACAATCAAATATATACGAGAACTAAAATTGATTCTCTTATTTCTCAAAAACTAGTCTACATTCAAGCCATATAACTACGTGTCATCAGTATACCTAAAGTTCAGATTGCATTCTCAAATTGGATTAATAAATAAGCTTGTTTGATCTTGCTTGTAAAAATACTGGCATCAATTCACTGATGAAAGGTACTAATCGCCTATTTGCTCTGACAGGTGGAATTCTTTCACATTACAACTCATTAGATAATTCTCACATGCTAAATGCGTATTGGACGTAAGCGGTAGATAGCCATCGACCCAATGTATGAAGCGATGATTATTTACACCTATTAACTTTGTATAGAGAGAAAAGTAATGAGAAATAAAACTACAACATACAAATGGGCATATTTACCGTTTGTTTTTAGTTCAGCAGCTATATTAGCAACTCAAGCTACAGCAGGACCTGTAGCAGGAAGTCAGCAATATCAAGATGCTAAACAAGTAAATAGAGCCAACCACGAATATGTTGGTGGTAACACACAGATTGGATTTGGTATTACAGATGAAGGTGATACTGACGTTGAATTCAATCAAGTACTTTCTGAAAGCGATAATCACAGCACAAGTGCTGGTTTATGGGCTGGATATGACTTGCAAGGCGACGAAAAAGGCCTGCTAGGTCGTGGTGCACAAATTAATCACAACTGGGTATCACGTGATGCATCAGGTCGTGCTACACGAGTTAATAAAGTATTCGCTGCTTATGATCGTAATGAAGATGATCATGAAAAAGCAACAGTTGGTTACGGCCAGGAAAATGAGCATTTATTCTGGGAAGGTCACGTAAGTAAAGGGCTTTCAGGCAGACAAAATACTCGAAGCAATGGCGTTTCTGATCGTGCATACGCATGGGGCGCTGGTGGTAGTGTTGGTAAATTCATTCCAGAAGCTAACTTGCGTGTTCGTGCGGGTTTAGACCATGAGTGGAGTGATAAAGTTGGTGTTGGTGAGAAAGATGCTAGAAATACAACGCTTTCTGCTGGTATAGAAAAATTCTTCCAGGGAACAGGACATAGCGTATCTTTAGATGTAGCTGGTTCTAAGCAATCTGGTGGTTACCTAGATGGTGGAACAGATGATACTGATGTAACGGGTAGACTTGGTTATAAGTATGACTTCGGTGGTGCAAGTATTTATCAGCCTGATAGACGTTACCGTCGTGTTCGTGTAGAAGTTCCTGGAAAAGCGACTCCTCCACGTTATGTACAGAAGCAACAATTTAAGCGTGTTCCTACGTATAAGACTGTTCCTGTATATGGTAAGAAAACAGTTAAGAAGCCTTACAAGCAATTAGTGAAGAGCACTATGGAGCTCGAAGGTCAGACTTTCTTTAAATTGAATAGCTCTAAGCTTATTCCTTCTGCTCAAACTCGTTTGAAGCAAATTGCAGCTCAAATTCGTAAGTCAGGATATAAAGGTTCTATCAGAATTACAGGTAATACATGTGGTCTAGGTGATCCAGTATATGACCAAATCCTATCTGAGAAGCGTGCGAAAGCGGTTAAAAACTTCTTAATCAAGAACGGATTTAACCCTGATCATTTAGTTGCACGTGGTTTAGGTAAAGGACATCCAAAGTACCCACGTACTCCTGATCAAGACTTCAAAAACCGTCGTGTTGATATCGAGTATGTTTCTGAGAAGCAAATTTACAAAACAGGTTACAGAACAGAGACACAAAATGTTCAAACAGGTACACGTCAAGTAGCTACAGGCTTTAAGAATGTTCCTGCTGGTTCTAAGAATGTAATGATTGATAATGGTAAAGCGGGAAGTCCTCGTGTAGTTTGGAGAACAGAAGCAATACCTACATCTCCTGCATGGATCAAGCGTGCACTGCATAACAACATTAAGCATGATAGAAATATCAATACTTATGAGACAACTGAAGGCAGCACGCTAGGTAATAGTAACAATGGTCCAGTAGCTGTAGATGACTCAACTAAAGTATCTTGTAATGGCGGTCCGGTAACTATTAATGCACTAGGTAATGACAGTGATGCTGATAATGATGCATTGTCTGTAATTGGATTTACCCAGCCTGCAAATGGTACAGTTACTCAAGTGTCTAATGGTGTATTTGAATACACACCAAATGCTGGCACATGTGGAATAGATGATGAGTTTACTTACACGATTTCTGATGGAAATGGTGGTACGGATACTGCAACTGTAACGGTTTCTGTAGATGCAGAAGTAGATGACACAGTTAAAGCAGCAAATGATTCGGCTACCACAGACCAAGGTCAAGCGGTAACAATTGATGTGCTTGATAATGATGATGCGGATGCTTCAATTACACGTATCGTTACTGGTCCTTCTAACGGAACTGCAATTATCGTTAATGACCAAATCGTTTACACGCCTAATGCAGACTTCACAGGAACTGATACATTAACGTATGAAGTTGAAGATCCAAGCGGCAACGTAGCGACGGCAACAGTAACTATCACTGTTAATGGTCCAGTTGACGATTCTGTTAATGCTGCAAATGACACCAAAAATACGGGTAAAGATGTACCTGTTACGATTGATGTGTTGTCGAACGATGATGCAGATGCAACTATCGTACCCGGCTCATTAAGCACACCTACAAATGGCGGCACAGTAAGTATTGTTGATGGTAAAGTTTTATATACACCAGCAGCGGGATATGTCGGTACAGATACCTTTACTTACCAGGTGACAGATGCAGCCGGAAATGTTGATACTGCAACAGTAACGGTAACAATCACTGAAACGGATACTTCTGTTAATGCTGTAAACGATACAAGAACAACTGATAAAGATTCACCTATCACGATTAATGTTCTAGCTAATGACGACTCAGATGCAACGATTGTTCCTGGTTCTTTAAGCACCCCAGAAAACGGCGGTACAGTTACTATCGTTGGTGGACAAGTTCTATACACTCCAGCAGCAGGTTACGTTGGTACAGATACATTTACTTATCAGGTAACAGATGCAGCAGGAAATGTAGATACTGCAACAGTTACAGTGACGATTACCGAAACTGATACTTCTGTAAATGCAGAGAATGATTCTGAAACGACTGATAAAGATGAGTCTATCAAAATTAATGTTCTAGCTAATGATGACTCAGATGCAACTATCGTAGCGGGCTCTTTAAGCACTCCAGCAAATGGTGGTACGGTTAGTATCGTTGGTGGTCAGGTTCTATACACACCAGCACCAGGTTACGTTGGTACAGATACCTTTACTTACCAAGTAACGGATGCAGCAGGAAATGTTGATACTGCAACTGTGACAGTAACGATCGAAGAGACAGATACATCTGTAAATGCAGAGAATGATTCTGAAACGACTAATAAAGATGAGTCTATCAAAATTAATGTTCTAGCTAATGATGATTCAGATGCAACTATCGTTGCAGGCTCTTTAAGTACTCCAGCAAATGGTGGTACTGTTAGTATCGTTGGTGGTCAGGTTATGTACACGCCAGCACCAGGTTATGTTGGTACAGATACATTTACTTATCAGATCACGGATGCAGCAGGAAATGTAGATACTGCAACGGTAACAGTAACCATTTTAGAGACTGACAAATCAGTTGATGCTAAGAATGATGTTAGAACAACTGACTTAAATACTCCTCTGACTATTGATGTTCTAAGTAACGATGATGATGATGCTGAATTAGTTCCTGGGTCGCTTAGTACACCAACTAAAGGTGGAACCGTTAGTATCGTAGGTGATGAAATTAAGTACACCCCGGCAACAGGATTCATTGGTGTTGAGACGTTTACTTACCAAGTGACAGATGCTGCTGGAAATACAGATACTGCGACTGTAACAGTCACAGTAGAGGGACCAGCTAATACGGCTCCGATTGCGAAAGATGATTCAGCTACAGCAGCTTGTAGTGCCATTAATATAGATGTGCTAAATAATGACACAGACGCTGACGCAGATGATGTTTTGAGTATTATTGGAGTAGATGGTGTAAGTATTGGAGCTATGGCTTCAATCGTAGGTGGAATGATCGTTTATACGCCTAACCCAGATACTTGTGGCAAAGGTGGTTCAGATAGCTTTACTTACACAATTTCTGATGGTGCAGGCCACACTGCTTCTGCCACGGTTGACATAAGTCTTAAAGGTGTATCAGGTGGAACTATTAATGCTGAGCCTGATGATGTTATGACGAATCAAGACACCTCTGTAGATATACACCCTCTACGTAATGATACTGGTTCGGGTATTAAAATCATCGCAGTTGATGCTCCTAAGAACGGAACAGTTACTTTTACTGGTAGTAAGGTAACTTACACTCCAAACCCAGGATACACAGGTTCGGATAGCTTCTGGTACGACATCGTGAATACGACAGGTCCTAATAAAGGTGAAGGCACTGCTGCATTGATCTATGTAGATGTTGTCGAAGGATGTGCTACTGGTTACAAGTGTAATTAAACCGAGTTAGTAGGATGTAAATTGATCAAGGATGATCGGAAAAGCCACAGTTTATACTGTGGCTTTTTTTTGTTTATAGACTTCATAAAAAACTTAGTTTGAAATCTTCAAGGATATTAACGTTGGAATTCTTAGCTATGTTAAGCTTCTTAAAATTTATAAATCCCCTTTAATCATGTCCAAGAATAAAACGAGTAATACGCCAGTAAAAGCATCCAGAAAACGACGATGGTTTCGTTTTCTAATTGAAATACTTTTAATCGTAGGTATAGTTGTCGGAATTCGAGCCTGGCAACAAAAAGACTTGGTGAGCGGAGTTGCCCCAAGCTTTCAAAGTGTCATGATTGATGGCAAAACAGTGAATCTTGAAGACTATACGGGAAAGCCTTTATTGCTTCATTTCTGGGCGAGCTGGTGCCCTTTTTGTGAGTTTGAAGAAAGCAGTATTACCGATATTCAACAAGATTGGTCGGTATTGAGTGTTGCTTACCAATCCGGTGATAAAGACGAAGTCGTTAAGCATATGCAAGAAAAAGGCATAGAAAGCTGGCCAACAATCATCGATGCTGACAGTAGGTTGGCAGATCTATTTGGCGTTAAAGGTGTACCAACAAGTTACATTATCGATGGAAATGGAAACATACGATTTACAGAAGTTGGTTTAACGAGTGGATGGGGTTTAAGAGCAAGAATGTGGTGGGCTGATAAATTTAAAATTAAGAACGCTGATTAATAAAAAATGTGCCCGTAAGTAGGGGGGTGTATAAACCCTTAATCCGCGTCTAATTTGCTAGAGATTTTCTTACTTCTTAGCTGGTTGTGGCCTTGAAAACACCCAGTTGTTATCTGTTGATTCTTTAGCATCAAATTTATAGCCATCCGAACCAAAGTCCTTGATATCTTCAGGATGCTCAATGCGATTTCTTAAAATGAAATCTGCCATCATTCCACGAGCCTTTTTAGCAAAAATAGCGATTACTCGCGTTTTTCCATCTTTAGTTTCTTTAAAATTAACAGATAGAATTTTGCCATCTAAAATCTTAGGCTTTACTGATTTAAAGTATTCGTTAGAAGCCAGGTTGATAAGGACTTTTTCGGTTTGTCCTTCCAGGCTTTCATTTAACTGCTGAGTTATTTTATCGCCCCAGAATTGGTACAGATTATCACCACGTGGGTTTTTTAGTCTGGTCTTCATTTCTAGGCGGTAGGGTTGAATAAGGTCCATAGGACGAAGTGCGCCATATAGGCCGGATAAAATTCTAAGATGGTTTTGTGCGTAGGCTAAATCATCGTCGTTATAGCTCTCTTTTTGAATACCCGAATACACGTCACCTTTGAAAGCAAACAGAGCTGCTTTGGCATTTTGTGTATTAAAGTCACGATTCCAGTCTTGAAATCGTTGAACATTCAAATTTGATATATTCTCGCTCACATCCATAAGCTCACTGACATCTTCCGAACTGAGCTTTTTAGCTTCATTGATCAGAAGTTGTGAATCAGCGAGTTGATCAGGAAGAGTGTGAATATCCGAGGGTGTCGGGGTTTCAAAATCTTGTCCTTTGGATGGAGAGAGAGTAATTATCATAAAATTTATTCAGCCATTAATCTCTCATACTTGAGCATTAACTGGTCTTCGGTTTCTTCGTTGTTTGGATCTTTTGGAATACAATCAACTGGACAAACTTCAACACATTGTGGTTCATCGTAATGTCCCACGCACTCTGTACATTTGTCCTTATCTATTTCGTATATTTCTTCACCCATGTAAATCGCTTCATTAGGGCATTCTGGTTCGCATACATCGCAGTTGATGCATTCATCAGTAATTAATAATGACATCTGAAATCCTTATTTCTTAGCTAGTCGTATATTTGGTGTGATTTTAACAGTACACCATTAAAAAAACAGTAACCTTTATCAATATATGCTTATATAAGGATGATAATGGGAAAAGCAAATAGAGAGTCTACACTATTTGTTTTTTAAGGCTTCATTCACTAGCGGGTGAACAAAGTTAGAAACATCACCACCAAGTGACGCAACCTCTTTTACAAGAGAAGAAGAGATAAATGAATATTCATCTGCGGGCATCATAAATATTGATTCAATATCAGGTGCCAGATTTCTATTCATGCTGGCAAGCTGGAACTCGTATTCGAAATCTGAGATCGCGCGTAAGCCCCGTATTAATACCATGGCATTTTCTTTTTTTGCAAAATCAACGAGTAACTCTTTGAATCCTTTTACTCTGACATTAGGGCAATCTGCTAATGCTTTCTCTGCCATATCTATGCGTTCCTCTAGAGAGAACTTAGGATTCTTTTTGGAGTTGGTTGCTATCGCCACAATAACATCGTCAAACATTTTTCCAGCACGTTGAACGAGATCAATATGACCATTAGTAATAGGGTCAAAAGTCCCAGGATAAATTGCTGTTTTATTGTCTCTATTGGTCATATCAATCTCTAACTTCAAATGTTTGTTTAACTCTATCTATTAGAGCGCCATTACTGCATCAGCTTCAATTTCAACACCTTTAGGCAGTGCTGATATTTGTAAAGCGGCACGCGCAGGATAAGGTTGTGACATAAACTCAGCCATGACTTCATTTACGGTTGCAAAGTTACTCAGGTCCGTTAAGAAAATATTGATTTTTACTATATCGTTAATTGTTCCGCCTGCAGCTTCTGTTATAGCAGCCAGGTTTCTGAAGACTTGGCGTGCGTTTTCAGCGAAATCGCCTTCAACAACTTCCATTGTTTCAGGTACTAAAGGAATCTGCCCTGAAATATAAACCGTATTGTCAACTTTAACAGCTTGAGAATAAGTGCCTATAGCTTGTGGTGCATTTGTCGTTGAAATTATTTCCTTGCTCATTTTAAATCCTAATAATGTATTAACTGGTTTTTTCGAAAACTCTGGCAACATCAAGTACATGATGTAGGTTATTTATAGCTTCTGCAATTTTTCTAAGGTGATTTGCGTCGCTAACTTGTATTAAAAAATACATGTCTTTTATATCACGATCACCGCTGATATTTATATCTTCTATATTAACCTGCATTTTCTCTAACAGGTCAGTAATGTGTGAAAGTACGCCAACCCGATTTCTTACCTGCACATTTAATGCAGCAAGAAAATGACTTTCCTGGCTAGTATCATCAACCCAGGCGATACTGAAAATATCTTTTTGATTGAGGCGTGAGTTACGTGATAAAGCGGGACAATTTGCACGGTGTACTTCTAAACCACTTTGCTCATCAAGCCTTGCGACGATCATATCATTGGGAATAGGGTAGCAGCAGGGCTGTAGGTGTACAGCAAGCCCTTCGGTTCCTTTGATGAGTAATAGCTGATCTTTATTTTCTTCTTCGCTGAGCGGAATCAATCGATCATCATTAAGTAAACGCCTAGCCACTAACTTTGCCGATTGGCTGCCTTTTGCTACGCTGATATATAAGGCGTCAGTGTTTTTAAGGTCGAGGGCCTTGAGTGTTAAATCAAAGTTTTCTTTAGGTATGGACTTTAATGTGTGGTTATAAGGTTGTAATGCTTTATCAAGGATCTGTTTGCCTAAAGATAAGAACTCATGTGTTTTACGTTTATTTATCCAGCCGCGAATAGACGAGCGGGCTTTTGCCGTAATCACATAATTTAACCAGGACGAATGAGGCGTAGCTTCTTCATCGGTAAGAATTAAAACTGTAGCGCCATTGGGTAAAGCCGTATTGAGTCTTGCAGGTTCACCATCGATAACTGCAGAAACACATTTGTCACCAACTTCAGTATGAATTGAGTAAGCAAAATCAATGGGGGTTGCACCTTTGGGTAAAACTTTTACCTCCCCTCGGGGAGTTGATACATATATTTCGCTTAAGAATAAATCAGCTTTCATGTCCTCCAGAAATTCTGCGGCATTCCCAGTAACTTTCTGTATTTCTTCGACTTGCTGTAACCATCGATTGAGATACATTTGTGACTTATCGGAAGACTTTAGTAATTCTGGATAGCGTTTAGGTGCCACGATACCGTATTGAGCAATCTGGTACATTTCATGGCTTTGTATTTGTACAAAAATCAGCTGTCTTTGAGGTGTTAACAGAGCAGTTTGCAACGCTTGGAAACCATAGCCTTTAGGGGTTGCAATGAAATCTTTAAAAGAGCCCAGTTTAGGGTGAAATAGCTGATGTAGAATGCCTAATGTCAGATAGCATTCGTTGGTTGTATCAACTAAAACTCTAACTTCAAGCGCTTCTTTGCTATTGATGATGCGCTTTCTACCATTGCTTCTTTCTATGCGTTTGTAGACTTTGTAGATGTTTTTATTCCAGCGGAATACTTGAGCTTTAAGGTTGTTTTCAGATAAGGCTTGGGAAATATTAGAAACAATTTCCTGATGTTTTTCTTCGTTATCCGCATTAAATTTCTCTAATGCTTGTGCCAGTAGTTTGGCGCGCCAGGGGTGTAAGTGTTTGAAGGCATTGATTTGTAGATCTTTGCGCATGGTGTTCATTCCCATGCGTCGGGCTAGTGGTACATGAATGTCTAAGGTTTCTTTGGCGATTCGTCGGCGCGATGCGGGGCTTCTTACGCCCAGTGTTTTTACATTGTGTAGCCGGTCGGCAAGTTTAATCAAAACGACTCGATAATCTTGAGTCATAGCTGCCATCATTTTCTGAAAGCTAGCAGCTGCGGCTTCTTGTTTGGTGTTAAATTCACCACCTGCAAGTTTTGTAACGCCGTCAACCAGGTCGGCAACTACTTTGCCAAATTGCTTCGTTATATCTTCTTTGGAAAAATCGGTGTCTTCAATAACATCATGTAGCAACGCGGCACAGACAGTGTCGGCGTCCATGTGAAATTCTGCCAGTGTGTGGGCAACTTCGAGGGGGTGAAAAATATAAAATTCGCCGGACTTTCTAACAACGCCTTCATGCGCTTCTGCGGCTAAGAGAAAAGCGCTGTAGACTCTACTGATGTCTTCAGCGCTCATGTAGCGCGAAACTACCTCCGTAAGATCGGATGCCTTAATTAGAGGTGGTTTGGCTTCCTCGGACATAATCTGGTGCTCTTTACTCAGCTTTTAAAAACTAAGGTGCAAGGAAGCTGAATAAAAAACTTATTAACCAATACTAATTTCAACAGGTTCTTGAGACTGGTCTTGATCTAATGTCATTTCATGAGGAGCTTCTAATTCAGCAGCGCTTTCTACGCTCACGTTTTCTGCGATCTCACGTAATGCAATAACTACAGGCTTGTCGTTATCTTCTTCAACAAGTGGTTGAGCGCCATCGGCAATATCTCTTGCGCGCTTAGAGGCTTTTAATACTAATTCGTAGTTTGTGTCTACAAACTCTAAACAATCTTCTACTGTTACACGGGCCATGATTACACCTTTAAAAAATTCATTAAAATATAACCTCCAGTATAAACGCCAAACTATAAAAAGATAAGAGTTAGTTAGCGATTATCCGACTAATAGAGCGCTAATAATGGATTAATTTTATGTTATTCTGCTTTTTTTCTATCCTGAGACCTAAAAGTGGCAAAAGTGAAGAGTGACAAGACTTTTTTTCATGGGAAATCTGAGAGTACAGGTGTCCTTTTAATTAATCTTGGGACACCGCAAGAACCGACAAAATCCTCCGTCAGAAGTTTTTTGAAACAGTTTTTGTCAGATGGTCGTGTGATCGAAATACCAAAGTTAGTGTGGCTTCCTATTCTGTACGGATTTATTTTGCCGCGACGCCCAGAAGCCAGCGCAAGAAATTATAAAAAAGTCTGGATGGATGAAGGTTCTCCTCTGATGCATTACAGCTTACGTCAGCAAAAGCTATTGCAAAAAGAAATGGAATCCCGATTTAGTGGTCCGGTGCATATCGAATTAGCCATGCGCTATGGCGATCCAGATATACAGGCAGGCATTGATAAACTACAGGAAAAAGGCGTAAGACGAGTACTTATTTTGCCTTTGTATCCGCAGTATTCAGCCACCACAACCGCCACCAGTTTTGATGAGATTTTCAAAGTCTTCAGTGCTAGACGATGGATACCAGAACTACGTTTCGTTGCGCAATATCATGATCATCCCTCGTATATCAACGCTTTGGCAGAAAGCGTGAAGGATTTTTGGAAAACGAATAAGCGAAGCGAAGTATTGCTCATGTCTTTCCATGGTTTACCGAAGAGAAATTTAGAATTGGGAGACCCTTACTTTTGCCATTGTCACAAGACGGGGCGGTTACTGGCAGAAAAACTGGACTTGAAAGAAAGTGAGTGGAAACTTACCTTTCAGTCACGATTTGGCAAGGCAGAGTGGCTAAAACCTTATACTGATAAAACCCTTAGTGAAATGCCTGCCGAAGGGATTAAATCAGTTGATGTCGTTTGCCCGGGTTTTCCTTCTGATTGTATTGAAACACTGGAAGAAATTAACATGGAAAACCGCGGCTATTTCATGGAGGCCGGAGGTCAGGATTATCAATATATTCCTGCATTAAATGATAACCCGGAGCATGTAAAAGCGTTGGCAGACATTGTTCAACAGCATACCCAAGGCTGGCCTGAAACAGAAAGTGACTGGCAGGCTTCAAACGCGGAAAAACAAAGTGAAATTTCCAAGAAGCAGGCGCAAAAACATGGGGCGAAACTATGAGTAACGCGGTCTCCACAGATCAAAAAATCGGTTTGATTTTGATTGGGGATGAGCTGCTTAACGGTTCTCGTCAAGACAAGCACATGGCCCGTGTAATAGAGATATTAAAAGCCAGAGGGATGTCTTTAAGTTGGGTCAGAATGATTGTGGATACTCGCGAAGAAATCGTGGCTAATTTGAAACAGACCAAAGCCCTCAATGATGTGGTTTTCAGTTTTGGCGGCATTGGTGCCACACCAGATGACCAAACCCGAGCGGCAGCCTCTGAAGCGTTTAATCAAAAGTTTATTCGTCACCCTGAGGCAAAAGCACTTATTGAAGATAAATTCGGTGAAAGTGCGTATCCGAGTCGGATATTAATGGCAGATTTGCCCGAACACGCCACAATGATTCCTAATCCGGTTAATCAAGTGCCAGGTTTTAAAATTGAGCATCACCATTTTGTGCCCGGTTTTCCTGATATGGCTTGGCCAATGGTTGAATGGGTGCTTGATACTTATTACACCCACTTAAAAAATGATACGCCTAATGTCGAATGGCGCTGGGATATTCTGGGTACGCCAGAGAGTGTTTTGTTGCCGATGATGAATGAATTATTAAAGAAGTTCGAAGCGGTTAATTTATCAAGCTTGCCGAGCACGGTGAGAAGAGGTGATTTAATTGATTTTGGATTGAAAGGCCCAGAAGAAGATGTCACCAAAGCGGCCAAATGGCTGGAAGAAAAATTACAAGCAATGGATGTTGCGTACAAATTTAGAGAGGCCAAGTAGTTTGTTTTTTGTTGTAATGATTAGTGTTGAATGTCGAATAAATCCATTGAAAACCAAGCTTAATTCCTCTTATTTGGTCTTTGTCAATAAAGCGATTAATAAGTTAGTCCTTAACCAAATAGCGCCAAACAAGAAAGAAAAAAAGGCCTGTAAGTGGGGGGGTGTCATTGCCTTAAATAAAAGCACTGATTTTTCAGGTGCGCACTCATGAGTCAGCAATGCGGGATTAAATTTACCGCTTCACTGATGCACCCTAAATACTGGCTCACATGGGTGGGTCTCGGTATTTTTTACTTGATCTCATATATGCCTGCGTCTGTGCGGCACATGGTCGGTCGCAGAATTGGAAGCTTCATGTATAGAAGTCCACGGCGACGAAATACGGTGATTTCAAATCTTGAGATTGCCTTCCCTGAATTAAGCTCAGAAGCGTTAGAGGATTTAGCCCAGAAAAATATGGAATGGTATGGCTGTGGCTTAATTGATTACAGCTTAATTATCTTTACCAGTCGCAAGCGCTTAAGCAAGTTTATCGAGATTGAAGGGAAGGAGCACATTGAGCAAGCCGTTCAAAATCAACAAAATGTCATTATCTTGCTTGCACACAGTGTGATGCTGGAGTTTGCGCCAACGGCCATCGGCGCAGAATATGACATCTTCGGCTCCTACAAAACTTCTAAAAATCCGGTGATGGATTGGATCATCGCGAAAAGTCGCTGCCGTCATGCCAGCTTGGTCGTATCCAGAGATGAGGGTTTGCGAAAGCTGGTGAAATCAATGTCGCCCGGAAGGTTGATGGTGTTTCTGCCAGATGAAGATTTGGGTCTGGATAATTCAGTGTTTGTGCCTTTTTTCAGCAGACAGAAATCAACACTAACAACAACCGCGCGTTTGGCAAAAATGGGAAAGGCTGTAGCACTAACTACATTTGCTTACTATGATAAAGATAAAAGAAAATATATTGCCAAAATTTCTAAGCCATTAGAGAATTACCCCTCTAAAGATGCCGCTGCTGATGCACAAAACATGAATCAAGCACTTGAAGCTATCATTAGACAACACCCAGAGCAGTATATGTGGTCCATGAAATGGTATAAAACACGCCCAGAGGGCGAGGCAAAAGTGTATTAAATGGCAATTTTATTTCCCGTTCTATTCCCTATATTCGTATTAATTCTTGTTGGTTACCTGTATGCCAAATTTCGTCATGTCGACATGGAATTTGCCAACCGTACCAATATGGAAATTTTCATACCTGCGCTCTTGATCGAAGCCCTGTCCCGTAAAAGTTTTAACCTGATAGACTATCAATTGCTTGCCATTGCAGGGTTGTTAGTGGTGTTGCTTTCAGGCGTATTGGCTTACACCTTTGCCAAAGCGTTTAAGCTATCGGTTCCTATGTTTGTCCCTTCCATGATGTTTAACAACTGTGGAAATATGGGATTGCCATTGGCTATCTTAGCATTTGGAGAAGAGGCTTTAAGTGCTGCGGTGGTGTTGTTTCTAGTGTCTAATCTACTGCATTTTACTTTAGGTACTTATATCGTTGGCGGTAAAATATCTTGGTGGAACCTACTCAAAATGCCGGTAAATATCGCCACTATTATCGGTTTGGTGATTAGTTTCACGCATTGGGAAATGCCCGAGGTTATCCATATTCCAATTCAAATGTTGTCGCAAGTTGCGATTCCATTGATGCTGGTGTCATTAGGCGTGCGCATGACGACGGTCGATTTAAGTGCATGGCGCTTAGGAATGATAGGGGCAATTTTGTGTCCACTATTTAGTATTGTAGTTGCCTTTGGTTTATTGCTCTTTATGCCGATAGAACCTGCACAGCGTGTACAACTGTTGATATTCGCGACTCTGCCTCCTGCTGTTTTGAATTATATGTTTGCCGAAAAATACAATCAGCAACCAACTGAAGTGGCATCTATGGTCGTTGTTGGAAATGCTCTGTCGCTGTTCACATTGGCATTGATGCTACTGTATCTCGAGTAAAGTTTATCCGTTTAGCTTGTTGCCAATCCTTGGTTTAGGATTGATAATCAACTCATTGAAAATTAGTCAGTGAAATTGTCATGAGTAAGTTCTGGAGTAAACGCACACACGAGCTCAGCCCTTATACGGCCGGAGAACAGCCGCAAGATCAGCAGTATACAAAACTCAATACTAATGAGAATCCCTATCCACCATCTCCATTAGCGATTGAAGCAATGCGGGCGGCGTCTGGTGAGGCGATGCGTTTGTACCCCGATCCGAATTCATTCGAGCTAAAGAAAGCTATTTCTGAATACTATTCTGTCTGGACAGATCAGGTCTTTGTAGGGAATAGTTCAGATGAAGTGTTGGCGCATGCCTTTGTTGCCTTACTCAAGCACTCTAAACCGCTACTGTTTCCTGATATCAGCTATAGCTTTTATCCTTCTTACTGCAAATTATTTGATATCAATTATAAGCAGGTTCCACTTGCAGATGATTTTACGATTGATCTGAATGATTACAGTGAGGCCACGGCAGATGAAGTGGGATCAATCATCTTTCCGAACCCCAATGCGCCCACAGGTATAGCATTAACGCTGGTTGAAATTGAAAAAATTCTTAAAGCCAACCCGGAATCGCCGGTTGTGATTGATGAAGCCTATGTTGATTTTGGCGCGCGTACCGCCATTTCCTTAGTCAACGATTACCCTAATCTATTAGTGACTCAAACATTTTCCAAGTCTCGTTCATTGGCGGGTTTACGTGTTGGTTTTGCGATTGGCTCGGTGGAAATGATCGAAGCGCTGGAAAGGGTGAAAAACTCGTTTAATGCTTACCCATTAGATAGAGCAGCGATTGCCGGTGCGGCAGCTTCAATAAAAGACAGAGCATATTTTCAAGAGAGCTGTTCCAGAATTATAAAGACGCGTGAAAGAGTATCTGATGATTTATCAGACTTAGGTTTTACCGTGCTGCCGTCTAAAGCGAATTTTGTGTTTGCCAAGCCAGAAAAAAACGCAGAAAAACTGTATCTGGATTTAAAAGAAAACGGTGTACTCGTGCGTTATTTTAATGCGCCCCGAATCAATGGGTTCTTGAGGATAACAATTGGTACAGATGAAGATATGGATGTCTTTATGGGTAAACTTAAACAGCTTCTTTAGTTGAAGTATAAATGGTTGAAGTATAAATCTTCCTATAAGGCACTAAAAATACCGAGCACTCTAAAAAAAGTGCCTCAAAGTAGGGGGGTGGCTTATAAACATCGCCCTGCTTTAATTGGTTTATTTGACGGCTCAGTTGCCGAGTATTCCTGAGTATTCGTCCGTTGGATCAGAGAAAAGGTCTTCAATTTTCCGATACAAAATAAATTGGCGGAGTTCATATTCAATTTCTTCAATCACGTAAGTACTTTGACTTTCCATCAAAAAATCAAGATCTTCGCCAGTCGAATAAAAAGAATCTGAGAGTGCATACGTTGCTGGTGCAGATACACATAGGCATAGCACAAGACTAAGTTTCATTAAGTAATTCATTTCAAGCCCGAAATTTTTATTTGCTAATTGTTAGTATTAGTTCACATTATATTAATTCATATTGTTTCTTTTGTGAAGCGTTGAATCACGCTATAACAGGCTTTTAGCGTGTTTTCTCTGGTTTAATAAGTCGATTTATCTTTCAAGTAATTTACCAACTGATGCCCTTAGCAGTTTGATTGCATCTTTCTTCCCACTGATGTTTCCCGCCATTCTCTGAGTCAGCTCTTTCCAGTTATTTTTTTGTAACACTTTGATGATTAGGGTGTGCTTTTCATTTGCCGTTAACTCATTGTTTTTTGGTAATTTACGTAGCGTGAGTTCCCATATTAGTGCGAGTGTATTTTCATAGCCTCTGAAGTCGTTGGCAAAACCATGTAACTGAGATATAGAAAAAGCCTCCAAAGTGGGGGGGTGACTAAGTTTATTTGATAAGTCAGAGAGTATTGCGAAGGCCAGGTCGGGTTCTAAGTCTCGCAAAGGGTCGCTTAAAAGGTGAGGAAAGTTTTGTGCGAAGTTATTCTGGGCCTTGTTTAATAGATCTATTCCATCTGTTGATTTTGGTTTTAACATCACAATAGAGTGTGAACCGCTACTGGCGTCACGCTTCATTCCTAAATAAGCCGAATGAAATCCTGATGACTGCCAAAAATGTAATAGCTGCGTGGTAGCGCCAAAACTGGTGCTGACGTAATCTGCAGTGGATGATTCCAGAAGTTTATCTAACAGATAACTGCCGATACCTCGCCCTTGCAATTCTGGGTGGACTGCAATTCGACTGATTCTATCGCCAGAGAGTTGAATGGCAGATTCTACGCCCGCATTGACGGAAAGCGATTGCGCAACAAGGTGGCCTTGTATACGTCGTTTTCCTGCAAAAATATCCGTGCTTAAGGTCTTATCAATTTCTCCTTCACGAATGATCAACGCAACCGCAATAATGAGATTATTTTGCGTTACGGAATAAAGCGTTACTTCATCATCATCGAGTAGGTGCATCAAATCTGAAGGTTTGGTTTGGTAATGTGCGCCGACCAACAAGCCAAAGATTGCCTTGAGTTTGTTATCATCCGCTATCATCTCCGCTTTATTGATATTCGAAAATTCACAGTCTGCTAAATCAAGTTTTTCATCAAAGTTCTTGGGTAAATCACAAGGTTCTGCATCGAGCAATAAGGCATCAAAGGTAAACTGTTCGAGTGAGTCATTCTCGTTCCAGCGTATCGGTGTGTTCAGATGAAAGCTGTTCCAGTCTGGCGTTTGTGTGTCTAAGACCTTCTTGAAATTAATGGAAAAACCACGGCCACTGCCTTCGTAACCATGTTGTGTACTGGCAAAGACAATTCTGGAATAGTGGCTTAGTAAGTCTGTCAAAATACGAACGGGAATAGCCGCGGCTTCATCCACCAATACTAAATCTGCCGATGGTTTGTTCCGCTGTAAATCATCAGGTGAGTAAAAGCTGATGGCGTTATTTTCGACAGCATCGGGGTTTATTCTGGTCGCATGCTGAAAAACCATGGCGGAGATTTTTTTGCTGGGGGCGCAGACAATGATTTTTTCATAACCTTGATTGATTAATTCTGCTGCGGTAATTCCCAAGGCAGAAGACTTTCCTCTACCACGATCAGAGCTTAAGACTAAAGGCCTGCGTCTATGGCCTTTAACGACTTGTATGATTTCTTCTACGGCTTGTTTTTGTTCTACTGTGGCATGAGCTGTAGAGTTAGTTTCCTGATCTCCAATTATCTTGGCGATTGGTTTTTGTAGTTCTGAAAGCGAAGCGTCCTTGGCATTGATAAATACAGTGCTTTTAGAAGCTTCGAGCAAACGATCAAAACGTGTCAAAAATAAACTGTTTTCAGCGGTATCTTGTGATTTTAATAACAGTAAATATCCACCGCAACGAATGGTGCCGGCAATCGCTCCAAATGCGTTGGGATCAAATATATGATGAGAATGAAAAATAACGGCATCACATTCTTGTCCGAGATAACTGTTTGCCTTTTTCGGGTCTTCAAGCTCAATAGCGTTTATATTTGCCACGAGTTTTCTGGCAATCGCAACACACTCGTCTAACTCGCCAGAAATGACCAACAGATGTCGGTCTTCTGAATTGAATGTGAATGATTTAGTCATGGGTTTAATCGAACGTGTTAAGTCATATTCCAGCGATAATGGGAAGTAATCGGGTAACGTCGATCTTTACCAAACGCGCGTTTGGTGATGCGGATACCTGGCGCTGATTGGCGACGTTTATACTCGTTGAGTAATACCATATTCGCGACGCGTTCAACCATTTCGGCATCGTAACCCTGGGCAACGATATCATCGACGCTTTGGAATTCTTCGATAAACATTCGCAGTACTGCATCAAGAATATCGTAGGGTGGCAATGAATCTTCATCAACCTGATCGGGCGCTAATTCGGCAGAAGGAGGGCGAGTGATGACTCTGTCAGGGATGATTTCCTTATAGACTGGATTCTCTACCGTGCCATCGCCAATCTCATTTCTATAACGGGCCAAATCATACACCGCTGTCTTAAATACATCTTTAAGTGGTGCGTAGCCACCAGCCATGTCGCCATAAAGGGTAGCATAGCCAACAGCCATTTCACTTTTATTACCGGTGGCGAGAAGCATTTTTCCCAGTTTATTAGACATCGCCATCAGCAATACGCCGCGTGAGCGAGCCTGGATATTTTCTTCGGTTACATCGCGTTCCAAACCTTCGAATTCGGCAGATAAGGCAGACACAAAGCTTTCGAAGATATTCTCAATCGGTATTTCACGATATTTAACGCCTTGAGTTTTCGCCTGTTGCGCCGCATCGTGCTTGCTAATGTCAGCGGTATAACGAAACGGCATCATAATCGCTTCAACATTTTCTGCGCCCAATGCATCGACGGCAATTGCCAAGGTTAGTGCTGAGTCTATGCCTCCCGAAAGCCCAAGCATCACGCCGGGAAAGCCATTCTTGTTAACGTAATCTTTCACACCAAGCACAAGTGCATCGTAGATGTTTTTGAGGGTGTGTTGTTCTACAGGCTGTATGGGTTTTTGGGCTTCCTGCTTAAAAAGTGTGTGAGTAAATAGTCCCGACTCAAAGCTTGGGGCTTGTAATAAAAGCTCACCTTTTTGACTGAAAATCAGTGATTCTCCATCAAAAATCAATTCATCCTGCCCACCTACCAGATTGGCATATACGATATCGATTTGATTTTTGCTGGAGCGTTTCTTAAGTAATTCGATACGCTCTTTGGTCTTATTGCTACGAAAGGGTGATGCATTCAACACTAAAAGTACTTCCGCGCCTTCTGCTTTAGCTACTTTCGCAGGTCCTTTGCGCCAGATGTCCTCACAAATGAGCAGGCCCACTTTATGTCCGTTAATTTCCACAATACTACTGTTTGGTCGATGACTATCAGTGGCTGAACCTCCACGTCTGAAATAACGTTTCTCATCAAATACGCGGTAATTTGGTAAATGTCGCTTGGCATATTCGTGGATGATTTTGCCATCTTTTAAAACACAGGCCATATTGTAAAGGCGTTTTGCACGAGTGACAGGAGCGCCAATCACAACGGCAATATCAGGTGCGACCTGCGTTAGGTCTTGCAGCATGGTTTCGACTTTGCGTAAGAAGTTTTGTCTAAAAAGAAGATCTTCAGGCGGATAGCCTGTTATCACTAGCTCAGGGAATAAAACAACATCCGCATTCTGTTTTTGTGCTTCCAGAATGGCATCTGAAATCATTTTGAAATTTTGTTTAAAACTACCAACGATAGGATTAATCTGAGCGATAGAAACAGTTAGAGACATTGCATAAAGCCTTCATTTAAGAAGGCTTTAATTTTATTAGTCTTTTAATAACATAGCTACTGAAAGTATTGCCTGAAAACAGACCTTGTAAAAAGTGCCTATAAGTAGGGGGTGAATATGAGTAAATGGGTTAACTCATAAACCCAAGATCATTGGTGTCGAAATTACTTAGATTAGGGAATATCTCATTCATATCGCTGTCTGACATTCCCATCCATTTGGCTAATGTTGCTCCATATTGGTCGACACCATATTTGGGGATGAAGCGTCCGGTATCCTGAGCATCATCGGGACCGTCAATAGTTAGATTAATCGGCTCGCCGTGTACTTGGCCGCCCTTAACTGCATCACCCATGATTATATTGTGACCTGCCCATGCGTGGTCTGTTCCATCACCGTTAATGCTCATGGTGCGACCAAATTCGCTGGCGGTGAAGGTTGTAACGCTGTCTGCAATTCCAAGTTCTACGGTTGTGTCATAGAAGCTTTTTAAGGCGTCGTTGAGCTTGCCTAATCGCTCTGCATGGTCGGCTAATTGATTGCCGTGTGTATCCCACCCTCCTAGTGCGACAAAGAATATCTGGCGTTTTTGCCCAAGGTTCTCGCGAATAGAAATCATTTTTGCTGCCATCTTTAATTCAACAGCTAACTCATTATCACTTGGGTATTCGGTTGTGATTTCTTGTGCCTGTGCAATTTGTTCTATTAATGAATTGATGCGTTCTTCCGTACTGTTGTAGGTGCTTGTCATGTGTTGCTGTAACAGTGATGAGCTGCTACTGGCTTTTATTCTATTCCACGCAGCAATCCTACTTTCTTTGTGTGGACCATTGGGCCAGACATCGGGTGTGAAAGAACGAATTTGGGTGACGCCCTCATAAGGGTTTAATACAAAATCCAGTGGTTTTATGCCTTTTTGCCAGACACTATTGCCTGCAAGGCTAAACATTGACGGCTCGGTAGGGTTGCTATTAGCTGAGGCAAGCATGTCTATCATTCTTCCGCCCCAGCCTGGTGGATGTACGCTGTTTTTGGCTGTGGTTCCAGTTTCCCAGAATTCTTGTTGGTGACTGTGCGAGAATAAATCTGGTGGTAATTGAACAGATTTATTCTTGAAAGTTTGTCTTGAGGTTGGCTCAATGATTGCGCCTATATTTGTTGCGACCGCTAATTTGTCATCATTATATAGCTGTTGTAAATCAGGCAGAGAAGAGTGAAATGCTTGTTCTCCACCTTTTAATGCGTGTAACGAATTTCGTGATAATGCCATGCCTGTTCTGGCTGCCTGATACTTTTGATAAGCACTTTGCTCGTAGGGAATCATGGTATTAAAAGCATCATTTCCTCCTAACAGGAAAACACATACGAGTGATTTGTGGTCGTCGAAATGACTGTAATCGCTATCAGCGGCAATCGCTGCATTCATCAGCTGTAGTTTGCCTTGTGTGGCTAGCAAGGATGAGGAGCCAACGCCTACGGACAGTTTCTTTAAGAAGCTACGACGTGATTGTGAATGTTTTTTAATCATAATTTTGTCCTTTATTCCTTCTGGTTCGAAGGTTACTTCTTTGCGTTTATTTTTGGATTAAGTATTCAGGTGAACTGATGATGAGCAATATTGCCTCTCTGGCTTTTTGTAGCTGTCCCTCTCTTCCCTCCTGATAGATGTCCGGGGCATTTAGGTGATCAGTGAGGATATCTCGCAGCGATGTGGTCATGTCTTTATCGAGTAATACCAGGTTGAGATAATCCAGTAAATTTTCAGTATCTGCGGCTAAGTCAGTGACATCCGATAGGTTTAATTTTGAATACCCTTCCAGTTCAGGAGTGATCGGTTTACTGTCGCTGAATTCTTCTATTATCTGGTGAAAAAGATTGGTACCGGCAACCATGGTGTTCTCGTTGATAATCTGGAATTCAGGCGCACTCAAGCCATTATCGTTTAGCAATCCGCTTGGTGAGTAGTTAGGTTTGTAAAAATTAAAAACGGATCTGGCTTGCAACGGACCTTGCCCTGTCTTTTGAGCAAACCAGTCTAGCGAGCTATAAAAATTGTAATTTCTGTAGCTACCTTGCCCACAGCGCTTGTCTGGTTCCCAGTAATGTCCCACTTTAAGCGATGTTTGCATATTGAAAACACGCCAGAGATGACTCATACGTAACATGGGCTCACGAAGCTTGCCGAAGCTATCTGGCTTATTTGTTGCCAGTGCTTCGTCATCCAGTAATATGGCGCTTACTACCGCTTTAAGATCGCCTTTAACGCCATTGCCGTTATCATTGAATTTTTCCGCCACCCGCTCGACATACTGTGGGCTAGGGTTGCTGGTAACTAAACGTTTAATCAGTTGTTTACTAATGAAGGGGGCGATGTTCTGGTGTTGAAAAATATTATCGAGCGCAAAGTCTAAATCTTGTCTCGCCGATTGATTGGCGCTACTTTGTGCTCCATTTAATAGCGTTTTTGCAGAGGTGTCGTGGTATTCCTCAACGGCTACCAATGGCACAGTGTGATCTCCATGACCAAAGTATTCATGCCATTCCAAGTTTGAATAATTCCAGCCAGTAAATACTTTTGCGAATTCTTCGATGGTTTTCTGATTATAGGTTGGGATTGTTGCGCCATTTGCATCTAACTTTTCGCTACCATCCAGATTTAATTCGTGAACTCCAATGGTAAATAACTGTAAAAGTTCTCTCGCATAATTCTCATCTGGACGAATCGTACCTTCTGCGTTTGCTTTCTGATTGCGGGACATACTTAAAAAATCACCCATGGCTGGATGCAAGGTGACATCAGTAAGTAAATTACGATAATTGCCAAAGGCGTGCTTTACCAGAACGTCATAATAACTGGTTACTGCATATTGAAAATCACTGAGACCTAAACCCTGTGAGTCTGAAATAACTAAAATTTCGCTTAATGCGAGTGCAACGCGTTGGCGTAATTGGTCTTCAGCGCTTGTAGCGGTTTCCCACCAAACTTGATGGCGTGCGTAAACTGCTTCCCATGTGTCGACTAATAGTTTTCCATCATCATCCTTATCAGCACACATTTGTTTAGCGAGTTGCTTAACGTAAGGGAAGTGGTAGGTTGGTGATGTTAAAAATTGCTGGTTTAGCCATGCATCATAGGTTTCTTTAGCAAGCAATTGATTGATGCTTTCCTTCGTTGGCCCGTAGGTTGAGCGCGCGAGAAATTTTGATGCATCACGTTGATTTTTAACTTGAATAGAACTCGTGGCGGTTGTTGTTGAGTCTGTAGATGGTGGTGTGGTTGTTATATCAGGAGTGTTTGACGTCGTTCCTGAGCCGCCTCCACCTCCGCAGGCAGATAGTACAACGGTAGTTACAAATAGGGTGACTATTTTGCAATTAATGGACATGATACTATCCTTTTTGTCTTATTTTCTAGCGGTGTTAAGACGTAGCTTCTTAGGTACTTTTTTATATTTACTTAAGGCGATTACGTTAATCAAAGCACATCGTTAGATGGCTAATATGACAACTGACCGCTTAATTTATGCTTAACGTAATTTTTAAAATCTTTACCTTATGACAAATATTCTTAAAGAAGTTTCAAATAAATTGCATGCTAATCATCTTGTAATGGCTACTGCAGAGTCATGCACAGGTGGTTGGGTTGCCAAGCAAATAACTGATTTAGAGGGTAGTTCTGCTATTTTTGATCGTGGTTTTGTGACTTATAGCAATGAAGCAAAACAGGATATGTTGGGCGTTTCAGCGGAGACCATCAATGAATTCGGCGCCGTTAGTGAAGAAGTTGCATTAGAAATGGTTACTGGAGCTATCGAACATTCGAATGCAGATATTGCTGTATCAATAAGCGGTATAGCAGGCCCTGCTGGTGGAACAAAGTTAAAGCCTGTCGGCACGGTTTGCTTTGGCTGGAAGAAAAAAGAAGGGGAAGCTCGTGCTGAAACAATACTTTTTAAAGGTGATAGGGACAGTGTGAGAAGTCAGGCTGTGGATTATGCTTTGAGTGGGATAATGAAGTTAATAGATAATTAAATGCAATTGTTTGCTTTATGTTCGCTTTTATGTTTAAAATAGAACAAACAACGAAATTGTATGATTTAAAAGTACACGTAAATAAGTACAAATGATCAACGAACAATATAACTAAGTATTCATAGAACTTAGATATAACAAAATAAATAGATACCGGGAAACGATTAAAATGGATGAGCAAAGAAAACAAGCACTAGCAGCCGCATTAGGACAAATCGAAAGACAGTTTGGTAAAGGGACTGTCATGCGTATGGGGGATTCTGCAGCAGCACGAAATATAGAAGTGATATCAACAGGTTCTCTAACACTGGATATTGCTTTGGGTATAGGTGGTTTGCCTAAAGGCCGTGTTATAGAAATTTACGGTCCAGAATCATCTGGTAAAACAACAATGACATTACATGCTATTGCAGAATGTCAGAAGAACGGCGGTACAGCAGCATTTATTGATGCGGAACACGCTCTTGATCCTGGTTATGCAGAAAAACTGGGTGTGAATATTGATGATATGTTGGTATCTCAACCAGACACGGGTGAACAAGCGCTTGAAGTAACAGATATGTTAGTTCGTTCTGGTGGTGTAGATCTAGTGGTTATCGACTCAGTAGCCGCACTAACACCTAAAGCAGAAATTGAAGGTGACATGGGTGATTCACACATGGGTCTTCAGGCGCGTTTAATGTCACAAGCGTTACGTAAGTTAACGGCCAATATCAAACGCTCAAACACTATGGTTATCTTTATCAACCAGATTCGTATGAAGATTGGCGTGATGTTTGGAAGCCCAGAAACGACAACGGGTGGTAACGCACTTAAGTTTTATGCTTCTGTAAGATTAGATATCAGACGTATTGGTGCTGTTAAAAAAGGTGATGAAATCATCGGTAACAGTACGCGTGTAAAAGTGGTTAAAAATAAAATGGCACCTCCATTTAAACAGGCTGAATTTGAAATTAAATACGGCGAAGGTGTGTCACATGTTGGAGAGCTTTTGGACTTAGGTGTTCAAGAAGGGATCGTAAATAAAGCAGGTGCCTGGTATAGCTACAACAGTGAAAAAATCGGACAAGGTAAAGAAAATTCAGGGGTATATTTGAAAGAGCACCCTGAGATTGCTGAAGAAATAGAAAAACTACTTCGTGAGAAGCTATTGCCATCTAAAACAGCTGTAGCTGATGCAGAAGAAATTGATGATGCAAAAGAAGTAGATTAAGAGAGTAGATCTCAAAAGAGATTAATTCTTTTATATAAAACCAGTTCCCCTTGGTCAAAAAAGGGTGGGGTATCATCCCCCCATAATTTGTGTCAAACACACCCCCACCCTTTTGACCCCTTTTTTTGAAGAATGGGAACTTAGTTACTAATAGATATTTATTAGTTATTAAAACAAAGCACGACAGATTAAATATAAGAAATTAAAGATACAAAAATATAAAACAAGTTAGTTGGGGTCTACAGTGAGTAAATTAGCGTTTAGTAAAAAAGATAATTATACGCGTTGCATGAATTCGGCGATCTATTCACTCGCTATGCGTGAACATTCAAGATTAGAATTATTTAATAAATTAAAAGTTAAAGACTTTGCAGAAGGCGTTGACCTTAATAAACTTCTTGATGAGTTGATTGAAAATAATTATTTAAATGAAGAGCGTTTTGCAGAATGCTTCGTTAGATCAAGAGTAAATCGCGGGCAAGGCCGACTTAAAATAACGAATGAATTACAACGAAAAGGTATTAGCCAATCTCTAATTCAACAAGCAATCGATAAAAATGAAATTGATTGGTATGAGGTAGCTACAGAGCAAATCGAAAAAAAATACGGAGAGACAACGCCAGTTGATTACAAGGAAAAAACAAAACGTATGCGTTTTTTGTCTAGTCGAGGTTTTGATACCTACATAATTAGAGATTTAGTTGGCGCATAACAATAAAAAGTACGATTAATCTTAAAATTAAGGCTAAAAAGTATCCACTTTTATCAAGCTATATAAGAAAAAACTAACTCTATCTTGAATCTACCTCAACATACATAGACAATAGCCACTTTATGCACTAGCAGAGTTAAGCATGTCGGTAGATTCAAATAAAAAAATGAGTACAGCTGAAATCAGAAGCAGCTTTCTGGATTTCTTCGCTGGAAAAGGTCATACGATTGTTCCATCAAGTTCTCTCATTCCCGGGAATGATAAGACATTATTATTTACCAATGCTGGTATGGTGCAATTTAAAGATATCTTTTTAGGTGACGAGAAAAGCAATTTTTCAAGAGCAACCACTTCACAAAGATGTGTACGCGCAGGTGGTAAACATAACGATTTAGAGAACGTAGGTTATACCGCGAGACATCATACTTTTTTCGAGATGATGGGTAATTTTAGTTTTGGTGATTACTTTAAAGAAGATGCGATTTTATTCGCATGGGAATATCTAACTGAAGTTCTGAAGCTGCCTAAAGAGAAACTCTGGGTCACGGTATACGCCGATGATGATGAAGCAGCGAGTATCTGGATTGATAAACTAGGTTTTCCTGCAGATCGTTTGAGTCGAATTGGTGATAAGCCAGGCAAAAAGTACGAAAGTGATAATTTCTGGGCAATGGGAGATACCGGTCCCTGTGGCCCATGTAGTGAAATATTCTACGATCATGGTGAACATATCTGGGGTGGTCCTCCAGGTACACCTGAAGAAGATGGTGATCGATACATAGAAATCTGGAATCTGGTATTCATGCAATACAATCGCGCGAAAGATGGTGCGATGAGCAATCTTCCAAAGCCTTCAATAGATACGGGTATGGGTCTAGAAAGACTCGCCGCCATACTTCAGGGTGGTCATAGCAATTATGATATAGACCTGTTTCAAAACCTCATTAAATTTATTGCGGATCTATCCAACACAAAAGATTTAGACAATGCTTCGTTAAAAGTCATTGCAGACCACATTCGATCCTGTGCATTTTTGATCGTAGATGGAGTGATTCCATCGAATGAAGGCAGAGGTTATGTTTTAAGACGCATCATCAGAAGAGCTGCGCGTCATGGGCATAAACTGGGTTTAGAAAAAGAATTCTTTTATAAGATTGTCGCACCTCTTGTTAAAGAGATGGGTGAAGCCTATCCAGAACTAGTTAAAGCACAGGTAACAGTTGAAGAGATTCTGTTAAAAGAAGAGAAACGTTTTGCCGAAACGTTAGATCGTGGCATGAAGATACTAAGCACTACAATTCAGGAATTAGAAGGCGATACGCTTCCTGGTAAAGTGGTATTCAAACTTTATGATACGTATGGATTCCCACTAGATTTAACGGCGGATATTGCACGCGAACATAATCTTGCGATTGATGAAGCAGGGTTTGATGCTGAAATGAAAATTCAGAAAGACACAGCGTCTTCAGCAGGAAAATTTGGCAGTGATTACACCAATAAACTGGATGTTTCTGGTGAAACCAGTTTCAGTGGTTATGAAAAAACCAATGACTCTAGTAAAGTCGAATCTATCTTTTCTGATGGTAAGAAGGTTACTTCGTTGAAAGAAGGCGAGACTGGCCAAATCATTCTAGGCAATACCCCATTTTATGCAGAATCAGGTGGTCCTGTAGGCGATACTGGAAAGCTGATTTCTGGCAGTAATGTTTTTGATGTGAAAGACACGCAAAAGCAAGGCGATGTTTATATTCATTACGGCATTGTATCTTCTGGTTCTTTTGGAACGGGTGATGACGTCATGGCTGAAGTGGATAATGAGCGTCGACAGGCAATCGTCCTCAACCATTCTGGCACACATTTAATGCATAAGGCTTTAAGACAAGTCTTGGGCGAACATGTTGAACAAAAAGGTTCGTTGGTAACGCCAGAAAGATTGCGATTCGATTTCTCTCATGGCGAGCCCATGACTAAAGCAGAAATTGCTGAAGTAGAAAGAATAGTTAATCACGAAATCCGTTTGAATGCAGAAGCGAAAGCGGATGTGATGAGCATGGATGATGCTATTGAAAAAGGTGCTATGGCTTTATTCGGTGAAAAATACGGCGATGAAGTACGTGTCGTGAATATTGGTTACTCCACAGAACTTTGTGGTGGTGTACATGTAAAACGTGCCGGAGATATCGGTTTATTTAAAATCATTAGTGAAGGTGGCGTTGCTGCAGGCGTGCGACGTATTGAAGCGGTTACAGGTGAAGGTGCAATTAACTGGATTGAAGAGCGTTCTGATCAATTGGAGAACATTGCTTCATTAGTTAAAACATCCGCAGGTAATGCTAGCGATAAAGTCACTCAAATCCTTGAAAGATCTCGTGCGTTAGAAAAAGAGCTGGAGCAGTTAAAGACCAAGCTCGCGACTCAAGCAGGTTCTGACTTGGCATCTCAAGCAGTGGAAGTCGCTGGTATCAAGGTATTGGCTGCCAATCTGGATGGAGCTGATCCTAAATCACTACGCGATACGGTTGATCAACTTAAGAATAAATTGGGTAAAGCAGCAGTTATTGTTGCGGCCGTTGATGGTGATAAAGTCAGCTTGGTGGCAGGTGTTACTAAAGGTGAGACGGACAAAATAAAAGCAGGCGACTTGTTGAAACATGTTGCTAGTCAAATTGATGGCAAAGGTGGCGGAAGACCAGATATGGCGCAGGGTGGCGGTAACAACCCAAGTGCTTTACCAAAAGCCTTAGAGTCAGTTGTGAGTTGGGTAGAAGGACAAATTTAATGGAAGCTAAAAAGAATAGGTTAGTTGTACAAAAGTACGGCGGAACCTCTGTAGGTACGGTAGAGCGTATTCAAGAAGTAGCGAATCGTGTGATTCGTTATCGTAATCGTGGTGACTCAGTTGTGGTAGTTTTATCTGCGATGTCAGGCGAAACGAATAAACTCGTTGGTTTGATCAACGAGATTAACCCTAATGGTTCTGCGCGTGAAAAAGACGTTGTGCTATCCACAGGTGAGCAAGTCACCATCGGTTTACTCAGCCTTGCGCTAGAAGCAAAAGGGTGTGAAGCGCGTTCTTATACCGGTACCCAAGCACGAGTTATTACTGATAACGCCTATAGTAAAGCTCGTATTAGTGAAATAGATGGCTCTAAAATCAAAGAAGATTTAAACCTGGGAAAAGTAGTCGTTGTGGCTGGTTTTCAGGGAGTCGATGCCGAAGGAAATATCACAACCTTAGGTCGTGGTGGATCAGATACTACGGCTGTTGCATTAGCAGTAGCTCTAGATGCCGACGAATGCCAAATTTACACAGACGTGGATGGTGTATATACAACGGATCCGCGCATGGTTCCTGAGGCTACGCACATTCCAAAACTTGCACTGGAAGAAATGCTGGAAATGGCAAGTCAGGGCTCTAAAGTACTACAGATTAGAGCGGTAGAATTTGCTTATAAATACAATATGCCGATCAGAGTATTATCAAGCTTTGATGATGGTGATGATGGAAAGAGTACGCTGGTAACGCGTGAGGAAGATATAATGGAAGAAGTATTAGTTCGCGGTGTCGCGTTTAACAGAGATGAAGCTCAGCTGACAATTACAGGCGTACCAGATCAGCCCGGTGTTGCGCATAAAATTCTAGGCCCAATATCGGATGCGAATATCGAAGTTGATATGATCGTGCAAAATATTGGAACAGATGGTGCAACCGATTTTACCTTTACCGTGCATCGCAATGAGTTGGAGCAAGCGAAGAATATTTTGGCTGAAACGGGTAAATCACTCGGTGCGAAGAACTGGTCTAGCGATGATAAAATAGCAAAAATTTCGATTATTGGTGGTGGCATGAGATCGCATGCGGGTGTTGCTACACAAATGTTTGAAGCGTTAGCTAAAGAAAATATTAATATTCAATTGATTTCAACATCTGAAATTAAAGTGTCAGTAGTTATTGATGAGAAGTATTTAGAATTAGCCGTTAGAAGCCTACATGAGGCATTTGATCTACACGAAGCATAATAAGCTGTAGGAAGAACGCTAAGTCTATAAAAAATACACCCCCCTACTTATAGGCACTTTTTCTAAAAAAGTGCCTATAAGTAGGGGGGTGTATTTGGTTTTAAACCAATGAAATACGTGATGTTTTATTTAACTATTCTTAAAAAGTTAAGTCTGTGTTCAGGAGCATCATGCCATTATTGCACCGTATATCGGAAAAAGTGGTCAAAAATAATAATAAAAACTACAAGTTAACTAACAAATAAAAACAATCTTGTATAAAAGACTTATTTTGACTTTATTGTGTAAACTAAAAGAATGTTGAACACGTTAGATAAAGAAAAAGTTTGCTAAAGATCCACACGAAAAAGAAATCGAATACAAATATAGCCTCGGGAAAGTGGCTAATAATTATAATAACGGAGAGTCATTAAATGTTAATTTTAACCAGACGCATCGGTGAAACACTGATGATCGGTGATGATGTAAGCATCACGGTGATAGGTGTGAAAGGCAATCAAGTACGCATAGGTATAGATGCACCGAAAGAAGTAGCAGTGCATCGTGAAGAAATTTTCAAGCGTATTAAAAGTGATGAATTAAGATTAGTAGAGCCAGAAAAAAGCGCCAGTTAATTTTCTGCACTCACTCTGCATTAATCTTTAACCATTTCCTTTCAAAAAGTAGTTATTAAACGTGATAGTTAATCTATAACTTTCACGCCTTCTGTTGCGCCCAAAATAAGTACATCTGCCGGACGTCTGGCAAAAAGCCCAACCGTGACAACACCTGGTAGTCTATTAAACTCGTCCTCCATTTTTACCGGCTCAAATATTTCCAGACCATGCACATCAAGAATGATGTTGCCATTATCAGTAGTAAAACCCTCACGTAGCTGAGGTTGCCCGCCCATTTTCACAATTTCACGAGCAATATAGCTCCTCGCCATTGGAATCACTTCAACAGGTAACGGAAATTTACCCATAACATCGACCAGCTTGCTGTCATCTGCAATACAGATAAACTTTTCGCTAGCGCCTGCTACGATTTTTTCACGTGTTAATGCGCCGCCACCGCCTTTGATTAAGTTTAGATGTTTATCAGACTCATCTGCGCCATCGACATACAGAGATAACTGTCCTGCATCATTAAGATCCATAACAGGAATACCATGGCTTTTCAGCCTTTCTTCACTGGCGATAGAGCTGGCGACGGTTCCATCTATTTTGCCCTTCATGGACGACAGTAAATCGATGAAATGATTTGCGGTCGATCCTGTTCCTATACCTACAACCATTCCTGATTCAACATATTCGAGTGCAGCTTGGGCTGCAGCTTTTTTCATTTCATCTTGTGTCATAAGTTAGTCTCGTAAAAATCGTTACTTAAAGGATCTGTAGATAATACCTAAAGTAAGGATGCCAAGAAACACTTATACCGCTTTATCACTTGCACCTTTTAACTTCAGCTCGTAAAGTCCGCACCATGGATAAGAAATCAGAAACAACTAATCAAATAATAGAAAAGATCCTCACTGCAAGAGTCTATGATGTAGCCATTGAGACCCCACTTGATGCTGCAAAGTCTTTATCAAAACGTATTGATAATAAAGTCTTTCTAAAACGAGAAGATCTACAGCCAGTATTTTCTTTTAAGTTACGTGGCGCGTTTAATCGCATGTTTCACCTATCTGATGAAGAGAAGCAACGAGGTGTTGTTGCAGCATCTGCGGGTAATCACGCACAAGGTGTGGCTATATCCGGCGCTAAATTAGGGATTAAATCTACCATCGTAATGCCTAAAATTACGCCGGATATCAAAGTGAAAGGCGTTGAGTCCCACGGTGGCATCGCTGTTTTACACGGTAATACCTTTGATGATGCCTATGCGCATGCTATGGAGCTTTGCAAAAAAGAAGGTATGACCTTTATTCATCCTTTTGATGATTTAGATGTTATCGCTGGTCAAGGCACCATAGGTATGGAGCTGTTACGCCAACACCCTGATCCTATTGATGCCATTTTCGTCTGTGTCGGTGGCGGTGGTCTAATTTCAGGGATTGCGAGTTACATAAAGTACCTTAGCCCTTCTACGAAAATCATCGGCGTAGAGCACGAAGAGGCGCCAAGTATGACGCGCGCTATAGAAAAAGGTGAGCGAGTGCTTCTCGATAGTATTGGCACATTTGCTGATGGTGCCGCAGTGCGACAGGCTGGTGAGAAAACATTTGAGATCGCGCGTGACCTGGTTGATGAAATGATTCTGGTGAGCACCGACGAGACGTGTGCAGCGATTAAGGATGTTTTTGAAGATACCCGTACCTTATTAGAACCTGCTGGCGCATTGGGCGTTGCAGGGCTTAAGAAATATGTTGCTCAAAGCAACATTAAAGACAAACAACTAATAGCCATTAGCAGTGGCGCAAATATCAATTTTGATCGTCTGCGCCATGTCGCCGAACGCGCTGAGCTGGGTGAGAAAAGAGAAGCCATATTTGCCGTGACTATTCCAGAACGTCCAAATAGTTTTAGGGATTTCTGTAGCGCTTTAGGTGATAGAAGTATTACCGAGTTTAATTACCGCTATTCCGATACCGCAGATGCTCAGGTCTTTACAGGTGTAAAGATTTCAGAAGGGGATAAAGAGAAGTCTCTGATCATGGAGACCTTGGAACAGAAAGGTTATAAAGTTCTCGATCTAAGTGATAATGAAGTCGCTAAAGTCCATCTACGTTTTATGGTAGGTGGTCATGCCCAAGGTATTAAAGACGAAGTATTGTATCGCTTTAGTTTTCCAGAACGTCCAGGGGCTTTATTGCACTTTTTAACCAGTATGGGTGGAATCTGGAATATCAGTTTATTCCATTATCGAAATCACGGTTCTGACTTCGGTCGTGTGCTTACAGGTATTCAAGTTCCAGTGGATGAAAGAGAAAAATTCTGTGAATTCCTCAAAGACCTGGGATATGAGCATTGGGAAGAGACAAATAACCCTGCATATCAAAGCTTTTTGCGTTAATTTTGATGTGATTTTAGTTAAATATGCAAATAATGCTGAATTAGATCAGATTAAGCTTGATGCAGTCAGCATGTTTCGCTAAAATCACTCGCCTTTCGACTCTCCAGTACTTTAGTTTCTTGTTTTAAAGTATCTATTAAGAGAGTCTTTGTAATTATAAGAATTTTGGAGATTTATCATGGCTAAAGTTTGCCAGGTAACAGGAAAGCGTCCGGTTTCGGGAAATAATGTTTCTCATGCGCACAATAAAACCAAGCGTCGTTTTTTACCTAACTTACACTCTCACCGTTTTTGGGTTGAATCTGAAAACCGTTTCGTTAAGTTGCGTTTAACGGCAAAAGGAATGCGTATCATCGATAAGAATGGTATTGATTCTGTTTTAGCTGATATCCGTGCTCGCGGCGAAAAAGTTTAATCCAAGACTGAATATAGTCTTAAACTGTATATAGTCTTAAAGGAGAATAATCATGCGTGATAAAATCAAATTAGTTTCAACTGCTGGTACTGGTTACTTCTATACCACTACTAAGAACAAACGTACTATGACTGAGAAATTAGTTATGAAGAAGTACGACCCTAAGGTTCGTAAGCACGTTGAATTTAAAGAAGCTAAGATCAAGTAATTAGATCGTTAAGCTCTTTATAAAGAACAGAAAAAGCCCGGTTAGCCGGGCTTTTTTGTGCCTGTTAATCTATTAATAATTGATCTTGAGTGATTGCAATTCTGTTTCCTAATCCTTTAAAAGCGATATAAATCAACGCATAAAGTAGCCAATAGATTAATTTACAAAGCCACCCCCCGGCTTTGAGGGCTTTTTTTATAAGGTCTTATGATTGTTCATCATTTACACATCCATTACCCACAAACAAGTAGCACGAGAGCTACTTGTTTGATTGCCTAATTGTTTCTTAGCTAATGAAGCTAATGAGAAATTTTTACGATTGATTTGTACAAAGTAGAATTTGGGATAGAAACCGTCTCATTGTCCGAAAGCTCGATAATCGTATTCAAGGTACTCACTTCCTGAATGTTGCCTTTAACATCGTCAATTTCTACGTGCTCACCCGGTTTGAAATGTTCTCGTGCATAAATGCCTGAGAGTAAATTGTGGGCGACTTCTCTTGCCCCGAACCCCACTGAAAAGGCTAGTGCGAGCATAATGCCGCTAACAACGATCATGATAATGCTATGCAGTAGCTTTGTTTCTATTTCTAACTGCTCAAGCGCGACTAAAACAATCACAGTCACCATGATGCCGTAGATTAAATTGCCCAAAGACTTGGCGGAATCGGAACCTATGGTAGAGGGCTTATCAATAATTGAGCGGCGCAGGAATTGTGCGAACATAATTCCGAAGATGACAATAACCAGCGCAGTAATGATTTTAGGTAAAAAGCTGATAACACCTTTGAAAAGGTTAACCAATTCGGTCAAGCCCAGTGTGTTCGCCGCGGGAACCAGAAATATAAACAATACCAGCCAAAATATAATTTTTCCGGCGAGTAGAGAAGGTCGTCTCGCGAGCCCTGCATCTTGCATGACATCGGAAACTCCTGCATTTCTACTCATCCGATCTATGCCAATTTTCCGGAATAATGAGCTACCAATCTTTTTAAGAATGAAGGCAATGATTAAACCAACAAGTAAAATTACTACTGCGCCTAAAAGGTTAGGTAAAAAAGCAATCAGATCAGCCCACTGACTATTAAGATTTTCTACGACAGTGGTTTTGAGTTTGCTTATATCAAGCAGTGCATCTGTATCCATTGAGAATAGTTCCGTTTTATTTAATAGATAAGGTAAGAGTGTTTGCTCTTAAGTTCTACTGGTTAAAAGTTTTAAAAATAATGACAGCATCGAAATCATGGCGAATATGGTATTGCTCGTTAAGATCAGTACATCGCGTAAAGCAACTTCATGCAGGCTTCGTTGCAGAATAGATCTTATTCGTGACTTTGCAGGTACTTTTGATTTTCTTTTACTCTGCAAGAACAGGTCTTTTATTAATAATTCCAGTTCTTTGTTTTCTTCTTGCGTCATTGTCGTTGCTTCATTTAAGTTGAATAAGTTATATAGCGCTTCACACTGCTACAAACAGAATTTTTCGTAGAGGCCTTTGAATTTTTCCAAAGCCCGATAAAACCCCATTTTCGTTGCGCTAAGTTTTTTCCCGATGATTTCAGCAATATCGTCAATCGGTAATTCACTGGTGAAACGTAACAGGATCATATCTCGTTCTTCCGCTTTCATTTTGTGAATGACTTCCTGGATACATTTTTTCTCATCAAGTGTTTCTGCATCTTTGCTGTTGTCTTCATTCTCATCTTGATATTCATCTTCTGCATGTTCGTTGCCATATTCGTAACGCTGATTGTGTAGCTGTTTTTTAGCTAACAAGGTTTTGCAATGGTTGATGGCAATACTAAATATCCATGTTGTAAACGTTGAGCGGTTATCAAAAGATTGAAGCGCATGGAAAACCTTCATAAAGACTTCCTGAGTAGCGTCTTCAGCATCACTTTCAGCAGATAAATAACGCTTACACAGATAAAACACTTTTTTCTGGTAGCGTTTAACAAGTTCCTCAAAACCCGAAGGGATATAGGGTAGTTGTTCTTTGCAGAGAGCGATCAGTTCATCTTCGCCTAGTAAATTCAGTTCTGTTTTCATGGTTTAACAGTATTGAGACTTAGTCAGTGGATGAAAAGTCACAAAAATATCTTCTCTTATACGGTGATTCTGGCTTTTTCTCTTTTTAGCAAAAACAGAAAAGTCTAATTATTGTGTTAAAGGGATTAATTATTGTTGGGTTTCTCGTGGGTTCAGTAAGTAATTGGCTTGCTTAAATAACGTTGCAACAGCCATGTAAATAGGCGTTTAACAGAACACTTATGACTGATTGTATCGATTTGTTTGCTTATTTGTTATTTTTTTAATTATTTTTGTGACTTTCTGAAATGTGCCTAAGTCTAATTATTGAATCCGATAATTTATCGGTAATTTTAAAAGCTCTTTTAGGAAAGAGTTAAGTGACTTTAATAACAAAGGTATTACTCCATGAAAAAACAAAATGTACTAACTGCTGCTGTAATGATGGCTTTCTCAGGAACAGCATTTGCTGAGCCTTTAATTACTGACTACAAAGAAGCAACTTCTGCGTATGAAGATGCTTATGTGTCTGGTAACTTTAACTCAAACGATGGTAATCAGGATCAGGCTAGCTATAACCTGGACCTAACATTGGACTACGAGAAAGTATTCAGCTCTCCAAACCGTAACACTAAAATCGACTTTTTGGGCACAGGCTCTTCTGCTAAAGGCGGAAATGATGGCGATAAGAGCTCAAGCACTTATCAGGCATTAGGTTCAGCAACAGTAGATAACTACTTCACACCGAATAGCAATGCAGGTTTTTGGTATGGTAAAGGCGAAGTTGGCGTTCAAAAAGATCAGGAAGACCCGTTCACAAAAGCAACAGCAGGTATCGGTTATGGCCGTGTTGTTAACGTAACGCCAATGGCTTATGCAATCAGAATCATGCAAAAACTTCGTGAAGATGGATTTTTGAAAGCTGACCCTAGCAATGATATTTACCAGCAAGTTGCAGTAATTGTAGATAAAGAGTCTGAGTACAAGTCTAAGTACGGCCTTAAAGATTATAAGCAATACTGGTTACAGGATATTCAGAAAGTTATTGAGACTTCTGGAATGGTTAAAGGCGACTTTAATGCAAGAGCCGTTGTTCAGACTTACGACGTATTAGAAAACGAGCGTGTTTCTACACGTAAAAACGGTTGGTTAGTGCGTGCAGGTGTTGGTGCGGTATTAAGTAACTACGACGGTTCAGATGGAAAACCAGCGTTGGAAGTGGGTGCTGAATACCACAGACCAATTAACAACAAGACACAGTTCTCAAATGAAGCGATTGCAACAGCTACATTAGATGATGATGACAACGGTTATAACTTCAATAACGCGATGAGTTTAACCTACGAATTGTCTGACTTGATCGATTGGGAAAACAAATGGACGTTAGCGTATGCAACATCTGACGATACAGATGATGTTACAACGAACACATTAAGTTCTGCGTTTTACTACAGCCTAACTAACCAACTTGATTTTGGTGTAGAGGGCAAGTTAACCAAGCTTGATGACAGCATTTCTAATAATGGCAATGACGACGTTGATAAGAGTTTAACAATGGGTGTTAAGTACCGTTTGAAGTAATAGTTGGCAGTAGTACCGTCAGGTGAATCTTCCTAAATGCCTGACGTTTTGGGGGTTATTTGTTTAGCCCCCACTTTATTTTGGTAGGTTGAAATCCCGAAAGTTTCAATCACTAAAAGTGATTTAAAATCACAAAAAAGCCCGGTTTATCCGGGCTTTTTTTATGCATAAAGTTTGTAGTAACTTTTCAGCAATAATAAAAAACGCCTAGTTCTGCGTGAATTCTATTTTCGTTTTCAAATAACAAACACGAAATATCGCTCATAAGTAGGGGGGTGCCAAAATTGCTATGGATGAATCAATCAATAATCAACTAGACTCAGACTCATCTTTAGTTTCATTTTGCATGTGTACCACTCGCTGAGGGAATGGTATTTCAATACCTTCTTTTCTAAATGCTCTATCAATACTCAGATTTATATCACTGTGAATCAGTAAGCGCTCATCAACGTTTCTTACATAACAACGAAGCTCGAAGTTTAATGAACTGTCCCCAAATTCTAAAAATAAAGCACGAACACGATAGTCAGGTTGATCAGCAATGACGTCAGGATGCTCGGCAGCGATATTTTTTAAAATCTCGATGACCTTATCAACATCCGATCCGTAAGCGACACCCACAGGAGCTACCAGACGTCCCACGTTATTGGTCAGCATCCAGTTTGTTACTTGATTGGAGATCAGTTCTGAATTGGGTACAATCACATCTGCACGGTTGAAGGTTTGTATGGTTGTGGAGCGAATGCTGATATCTCTGACATAGCCTTCGGTGCTACCTACTACAACCCAATCACCACGACGAATAGGGCGTTCAAATAGAAGTATTAAACCAGACACAAAGTTGTTAACGATATTTTGTAAGCCGAAACCAATACCAACAGATAACGCACCAGCGATTATCGCTATATTTTGAAAGTTGACACCTAATATGAATAGTGCCCAGATGATTGCCACTGCAACACCCACATAACCGACTAAAGTCTGGGTTGCTTCTTTAGCGCCTCGGCTTAAGTTACTGTGCTTTAACCAGCTAGTAACCAGATTGTTTTTAATAAAAGGCAAAATACCCAGAGCGATTATCAGAACGACTAAAGCGTAAACGATATTGAGTAAGTCAAAGTTCATTGACCCGATTGAAATACCAGATTTCAAAGTGGTTAATAAAGAGGATATACGTTGCTGTGAACTCCCCCAGATATACATTAAGGCAGAAACGCTGGCGAACAGAACAGCGAAGAAAAATAAGATTCGTAACCAGATCACACCCGGAAACGCTTTATCTTCTTCAATGCTCATTACCGTGCGTAGTTTCTTCTGCCAGGGAAGTTTGCCTTGATCCAGGCTGTCAAATAATTCGCTACTGATACGCAGCAAAGTAAAGGCGAAGACAAACACAACCGCTGATAACAATGTTCCTAAATACAGAAGGCTGGCAAAATTACGATAGCCTAATAAAGCAGCAAATACCGCAATGAACATCGTCCCGATGGGGATAAGTAATGCAGGCGTGTAAGAGCGTTTAATAGATATATTGCGAATCGCTAACCAGATTAAACAAATAATACTGAACGCACCCAGCGTTAAGGCAGAGAGCCAGATTAAATAAAGCGTAATTGAATTGGAAAAACGACCGACTGCAGGGTCGTTGAGCAATATCAGCATTCCACTAAATATGATCGTGCCCCATACAAATAATAAGATGGTGCTTCTTGAAAGTATGGGAGTAGAGGAGAATGGTTTTTCAGGAAATAACAGGCCGCGTATGACGGCAAAAGTTAAAATCAGTACAAATAACATCCTGATAAATTGAATCAAAGCAGATTGCGATGTGGATTGCGAATACAGATAAATGAGGATGAAAAGTGTGGTTATCAGTGCAGGTGAGGTGCGCCTGATTCCCCTTATTACCGCCAACATGGTTGGGCTAGAAAAATGAGCTGTAGTGGCCTTCTTGGGTTTTGCATTACGGCGCCATAACAGGCCGAGTAAAATCCCTACAATCAGAAGCAGTAGTAATGGCCAGCTAAGAGCCTGGTAAGTTTTTTCAGTTAACGGTTTAATGACGGCGAGTTCTTTTTCTCCCGTTAATTCATTTAAGGTACCTATTTTTTTAACTGCAGCCCAAATCGAAATTTCCTTGCTGAGGAGTTGTTTTTTAAGCAGGTTTAGCCTGAGTTCTGAAGAGGCGTCACTGATTTCTTTGAGTTGTATTTTTAACAGACTACAGCGTTTTAATTCGTTATCGGCTGCCTGGGATTGTTTTTCGAGTTCTTGACGCTTAACTTTGATATCAAATTCATCAGTGGTTTGACCATCGCCCAGTAGCTTTAAATTATCTTTAAGGCTTGTTGTTAGGGTTGTATTAGTAGTGATGCATTCATCGAGCTTCAGTTCTAGTTCGGTGAATGCTTTTTGTTGCTCATCAATATCCTGAACGCTTAGCTTATTTAACTCATCCGCTGCCTTTAACGCATTAAATTGAGTGTTGATCTTGTCGAACATTTTTTGCAGGTCGACTTCATTTTTGGATTCTGCAAATAAGGTAAATGAAGTCGCCAATAGCAAAGAAACTATTATGGAAAGAAATAAGCGTTGAAAGTTGCGCAATGCAGTAACCCTAATATTTATTAAAAAGTAATAATTGAAACGTATTAAAAATGATCATAGTGCCAGATCATTATGGCTAAAGTATGAAAACAGTGTGAAAAATCAGCATCATAACCATTTTTTTCGTCTGAAATAGATAAGCAAACCAACACCTACCACGATGAAAATAACCCATAGTATAGGATATGCCAGTCGCCATTGAAGTTCTGGCATGTATTCGAAGTTCATTCCATACACGCCTGCTATGAAAGTAAGGGGTATGAATATCGATGCGAATACGGTTAATACCTTCATTACTTCATTCATTTTGTTGCTGATGCTGGTTTGATACATATCCATCAAGCCATAAACCATGTCTCTTTGTAGCTCTATGGTTTCTGAAATCCGCAATACATGGTCATACACATCTCTGAAATAGATTTGCGTTTTTTCTTCAATCAGCGGGCTTTCTACTCTAAGTATAGAATTTAATAATTCTCGTAACGGTGAAACGGATCTACGAATATAAATCAGCTCGCGTTTTATATTCTGAATACGTTTTAGTGTGTCCGCCCCCGGGTTTAGCAATAATTCTTCTTCTATTGAATCGATAATCTCATCTAACGATTCAAGCAACGCAAAATTCTGGTCAATAATACTGTCCAGTATTGCATAGGTTAGATAGTCAGGTCCCAGTCCTCTAATTCTATTTTTACTGTTTTGAATGCGTTTTTCTATAGGCTCAAATAAATTGTCCTTTTTTTCCTTGAAGGTAAACACAAAATTATTGAGTAGCAGAATACTAATTTGCTCATAGATGACGGTTGAATTTTTGTTTTCTAGAAAAAGCCCCTTCAGAACGATGTATTGATAGTCATCATAGTCTTCAAATTTTGCTCGTTGGTGTGTATTTAGAATATCTTCCAGTACCAATGGGTGAATGTTAAATGCTTGGCCAATAGATTCGATGATTTCTATATTTTTTAAACCTTCTACATTTACCCAGGTAACGGAATTCTTATCTTTGAATTTTAAGATGTCATCGATCGATTCAACGTCCATAACTTCACCCGAATTTTTGGTGTAATCGATGATAGTAATATGCTGGTCCTGATCATGAATATCACCAATATGGATCAAAGATCCTGGTGACATGCCGACTTTCTCAGATATGTTGGTTGAATTTTCTATCATTTTTTTCACTCACGATTGATGCATCGATATTTATAAAAAGACCATTGTTTCTAGACGTGTACATATAACTTTGCGCACCTTGCTGAAGAAAGTATAAAGCCTAAACTTTCTTGAGGTTTTTCTTTTCTTTCACTTTATAACGTATCCAGATCAGAATACTCACGCTAATCATTCCAATAATAATGAAAATTTCGTATTTTTTGATTTTGCCCATTAAAAGTTCGAGTGTAAAACCAAAATAATAACCGGCAATACCAAAGATAATGGCCCAAAGAAGTGCGCCACAGGTATTTAAAAACAAATATTTAAGCGGAGAAATTTTACTCATACCGAGAATAAAGGGCGTAACGGTTCGCACCCCATAGATAAAACGAAAGCCTAATATGAGTAAGGTCTGGTGTTTATCCATCAGTGTATGCACTCGACCTACTTTGGATTGCCATTTGGGTCTTTTTTCTAAAAATGCTTTGCCTTTGAAACGACCGATGTAAAAGTAAAGCTGATCGCCGATTAGCGTTCCAATAAAGGCCGCAAGTATCACCAATGGTAAATCGAGATATCCTCGATGTGCCATGAAACCAGCAATAATCAGGATAGTTTCACCTTCTAGAAAAGTGCCGATAAGTACGCTGATGTATCCATAATCAGTGACTAATTGCTGCAAATCCATTTTAGTGTAAAAAACTCAATTGATAAGCTCGCCGATAATGGTGTGTTTTAATTTGAGTTGTTTGATGATTAAATCATTGTGATGCATACGCTTTAACGATCGAATAATCAGATAAGCGCCTAATACAATCAGGGCTATATTTAACACGAGCAGCGGTATCATAAAGTGCAGCGTCTTGAAGAAATCATAGTATTTCTCCGTGGCTATCAAGAAACTCATAACAGATAACGGCAGAATCAGTACAGTGATGCCTGTTCGAAGTACAGATAATGACGTACGTTTCTCCGCCAGCAATAACTGCACTTCAGCAATGACGACAGAATCTTTTACAATCTTTTCCTCAGTCAATGTTTACCTTCCCTATAGACCCTATTTGGACAAAATATAATAGCTTTGACTACTTGCAAATACTATTTAACTTTCATGTTTCTGCCGTAGGTAGTGGCAGTGTTGTATGCATAAATTTATTATAAAAAAACGGCTGTAAGTAGGGGGGTGTGTTTATCAATAAAATAGTTGTTTATCCGCATCTTTTACAGCTATGTAGACGCCCTAATGAGGGTAAAATTACAACAAAGGGCTGGCGAGTCTCAGGATGTTCTGCATAAACTTTCTCAAAAATGATCGTTGATTCCATTCTGTAAGCTCAATCTGGTTGGCGCCATCAATATATGTTTGCTGTAAGGTTCTCAGTTGGCGAGTAAACGATTGGTCGTAAATAAAAAGTGAGACTTCGTAATTCACCCACATACTGCGCATATCGATATTCGCCGTACCAAACATGGATAAAGCGTTATCCACTGAAATAGACTTGGTGTGAAGTAATCCCTGATGGTAACGGGCGATCTGAATATTTGCGCCCAATAATTCTTCAAAATAAGATTCGCTCGCGTGTCGAGTTAAAAACGAATCTACTTTTTCTGGCACCACTAATGTGACATTCACACCTCGCGCGGCAGCACCGCGAAGTGCAACTAATAAGGAATCATCTGGAATAAGGTAAGGTGTTGTTAAAACGATTTCTTCTCGTGCTGCGTAAATTAACGCAAGTATCATTTGCAACAGAGCATCGTTGGTTTGACCAGGTCCCGATGCGATGACTTGCATATTTGAATCGCCACATTGTTTGGCAGCGCTAAAATCAACCGAAGCAATCAGGCTTTGTGCCGATTTATTACGCTCGACCACCCAGTCACCCATGACGGTTTCTGCCAATGGGATGACAATAGGTCCCTGCAGACGCACCATTGCATCAACCCATTGACCCACGCCCGAATCTTGTTTGAAAAACTCAGGGTCAACCATATTCATGCTGCCCGTCCAGGCTGTGATTTCATCAATAATGATGATCTTACGATGCAGTCGTAAGTCCGTCCTACCGACTAAAGTACGAAATATGCCAACCGGCAGAGCCTTGAGGAGTTTAATTCCGGCATGGTCTAACGCTTTTGCCTGTTCGCTATTCCACCATTTTCCCCCGCCAATGTCATCGACAAGAATGTGGCACTTTACACCACGCTCTGCGGCTTTGATTAACGCTAACGCGACCTTGTCTGCATATCCGCCTTCACTCCAGATATAGAATTCCATAAAAATATTGCGTTTTGCTTTATCGATATCATCGAGTATGTTTGCGAATACTGAGTGGGCTTCGGGGAATAACTCAAAAGCATTACCAGTCACGGCATAGGTTGCAGCCATCGAATGCCCAAGTTTGCTCATAGACTGAGCAGCTTCTGGTTGTTTACTCCAGTCAATGAATGTTTCTGGGGAAGTCTTACTTAGACTTGAAAACTTCTTTTGATAAGAGCGAACTTGCTGAATGTTATTGCTACGATTAGGCCCAATACGGCGTTCGCCAATTAAGAAGTAAAGCCCAACACCGACCACAGGAAAGGTCATGATAAAAGTTATCCATGCAAGAGCAATGCTGGATTTTGGGCGTAACATGACAATATGCACCACTGAGCCGGTGGTAACACCTACGTGTAAAATTAGAAGAATATATGACCACATGATTATAAAGTGTAAGTTTCTCTAAGTTTAATCCAAGCAATGTGCCCCTTTGATTACAATCATAGGGTGTTCTTTTAGTATTAGCTAGATGATTACCGGGTGATTGATTGGGCGAAAACAGAGATTAAATATTAAATTGGTGCACAGGGACAAAAGCACAATAAATGAAAACACAGGTTGTTCTTGTATGTAGTTCTCTTATTCTGGTTGACAGTTCGTGTACTATTAGGACATATCTTCAGGGAAATTATCTCTCGTTTCTGTTTGATGATTTGTCTACTTACCTTCAAGAATAAAATGGGTTTTTCATGAATAATCTTATTAGTTTCATTACTCCGTTTATTCCTCTAGTTGCAATGACTGTCTTTGTCGTTACAGTGCTTTGGGGATCGCACAAAGTGTTTATCTCGCGTCACCCTGAACTTGGAAATGAGAAGTTATTCCCACGACAGCTATTTATGCTGGGTTTAACCTTTGCAGGGATTTTGGCAATCGCACTGACACTGCCAGTAAAAGAGAGCTCACTAAACCAGATCCTCGCGTTGTTGGGTTTGGTAATCTCGGGAATTATTGCTTTCTCATCCAGTACTATCTTCGCAAATCTTATGTCAGGCTTCATGCTGAGAGTGACAAAGCCTTTTAAAACAGGGGATTTTATAGACGTTGGAGATCATTTTGGGCGTGTTGTTGAGCGTGGTTTGTTAGATACAGAGATACAAACAGAAAGCCGGGAGTTGGTGGCTATTCCCAATACTTTTATGATTACCCATCCTATTTCTGTTACTCACAGTTCGGGAGCCATCGTTTCTACCACTCTTTCACTAGGGTATGACATTCATCATTCAAAAGTTGATGTGATGTTGCTGGATGCTGCTGAAAAATGTGGTCTTGAGGATCCGTTTGTGCAAGTGCTTGAGCTCGGCAACTATTCAATTACCTATCGAGTGAGTGGCATCTTGTCTGATGTTAAGAGCTTGTTGACGGCGCGCTCTAATCTTTGTCGTTATGTATTGGATAGTGTGCATGGAAGCGGCTTTGAGATTATGTCTCCAAGCTTTATGAATCAGCGAAAAGTGCCCGATGATTTAAAGGTGATTCCTGCTAACGTTATTCAAACGCCTAAAGAAGTTAGTCAGACAGCCGAAAAAGTGGTCTTTGACCTAGCTGAGAAAGCAGAACAAATTGAAAAAAATAAGCAGCAAATGTTAGAGACAATTGAAGAGTATAAAGAAAAACTCGAAAACTCATCCGACGATGATAAGAAAATCATTCAACAGAGTATTGATGATATTCGCGAGCAACTTAAGGTTTTTAAGTCGCTCGAAAATGATTCTGAAGACGAAGAGTCTTCAGATAATAAGGGTTAACGATTTATAAGCGCTGAGCTTTAGCTGCACTTACAACTACAGTAAAAAGATAGTTGCTAGCCCAAGGAAGCTCACAAAACCCACAACATCTGTTGCGGTTGTCAGTGCTACACCGCCTGCAAGAGCTGGATCTATCCCCGCTTTTTTCATAAGCAGCGGGATCGAAAAGCCAGCTACAGCAGCAACTGCAAGATTGATAACCATCGCTGAGCCTAAAACCAGGCTGATTTTAATGTCTTGAAACCATAGATAAGAAATACAGCCAACCACAATCGCCCATACAACACCGCTAATAATTGAGATGGTGATTTCTTTATAGGCTAGCCACCGTTGATTCGACGAGCTTATTTTACCCATTGCTAAACCACGAATCATTAACGTCAGTGTTTGTGAGCCAGCGATACCGCCCATGCTGGCAACAATCGGCATAAGAACTGCAAGTGCGACTACTTTTTCCAGCGTGCCTTCAAATAGACCAATCACCCAGGACGCCAAGAAAGCAGTGGCAAGGTTGATACCCAACCAGAATAAACGTCTTTTTGCGCTCGGTAATACTGGGGAGAACAAATCCTCCTCCTCGTCTAGACCTACCGCACCAAGAATCTGGCGATCTGCTTCTTCATCCAGAATCTCAATCATGTCGTCGAGTGTAATACGACCAATTAGCTTATTGCCTTCATCGACAACTGGCATTGAGGTCAGATCGTGCTCACGAAAAAGAACGGCTAATTCGTTTTGTGGCATTTCTGGGGGGACTGATAAAGCCTCGGTGTCCATGACATCAGATACGTGCTTGTCTGGAGAGCTAGTGATTAATTTTGAAAGCGGTAATTCGCCGAGAAACAAGCCTTCACGATCAATCACCATTAGTCCCATGGTGTGCTCTGGAATAGTCTCCTTTTTTCTCAGGTAGCGTAAGATCGCTTCTAGCGTTACATCAGAACGAATCGCTATGGCATCGGTTTCCATGAGACGCCCGGCAGTATCTTCGTCAAATGCCAGACAGGCTTCCAGATTTTGTAGTCCATGAAAATCCAGTGATTGTCTAATCGCATCACCAAATTCATCAGGCAGGGTATCAACGACATCCGCCAAGTCATTGGTATCCAGATCACTAACCGCATCTACAACTTGTCCGTGATCCAGGTATTTTGCCAACGATACTCTGGCAACATCACCTAGCTCTACAAGTACTTCACCGTTGAATTCTTCCGGTATGTATTCCCATAATGCACCACGTAATGAGTCAGGTATCGACTCCAGTAAATGCACAATTTCAGACGCTTCCAGATTCAGGAAGGTACTGTGTAGCACGTCCTGATTGTTATCCTCTAACGCCTCTAAGACAGTATCTGTAAGGCTTTGGGTGTTGCTGATTAGTGTATTTGCTTCTGTCATGAGGATTCCCAATTTGTCACTGTTTTAATTTAATAGGGTGGTTAATATGTTACGTACTTACTGATGATTTATCATCTATGTTTACAGCTTCTGGTGTAGCCTCATCGGTCTGATTATTCGGGGAAACCAAATCATTGAGCGGGTAAATTTGTACTTTTCCAACGCGATTGCTGTGCACATCCAAAGCCAGAAAGCGCAAATCTGATTGTTCAATTTCATCACCAGGTCGTGGCATGCGGCTAAGATGAGTCATGAATAGACCTGTTATGGTATTTGCATCAACCTCATCGGGGAAATTGATATTCACCACACGCTCAAGATCCATCATCGAAACCAGTCCATCAGTTTCCCAGTGGTCGACAACCCAGCGTGCAGCAGCATCTGGCTCATCAATATCCATTTCATCTGCAATCTCGCCAACGATTTCTTCCAGCATATCTTCCATGGTAACCACACCTGAAAAACTGCCATATTCGTCCATAACCAATGCCATGTGGCTGCGTTTGCCACGCATTGATTCGAGTAAATTAGTAATTGGTTGAGTTTCAGGAACCAGTAATGCCTCTCTAACATTATCTTTGATAATGGTCATTGGGTCTGGATTGTCTTCATTGGCAATCAGAACATTGTAAAGGTCTTTGACTAATAGAATGCCCACAGGCGTGTCAGGGTCACCATCAAACACAGGAAATCGTGAATGCTGTGTCTCTCGAATAATTTTAAGGTTTTCTTCCCAGCTTAGCTGCAAGTCCAAACCGTCAACTTCGTTTTGAGGCAACATGATTTGCTCAACAGTATGCGAATCAAACTCGAACATATTTTGTAGCATCGCAGCTTTATCAGTGGTCAGGTCGCCGTGTTTTTCGGAGGTATCAATAATACCTCTGATTTCATCATCAGAAAGCACGTCTGCGTGAGTTGCCTCTTCCACATTGAATAGCGCGAGGATTGAACCAGAAGCTTTATTCAATAACCAGTTAAGCGGATAAGCCAAAAGGTAAAACCAGTGCAATGGGTAAGCTGTCCACATAGAAACAGGCTCGGCCTTGCGAATCGCAAAGGTTTTAGGAACTTGTTCTCCCACAACAATATGTAATGATGAGAAGATCAAAAAACCAAGAATGAAAGAGATTGGGTGCAGCAATTGCTCCGGTACACCGAGGGTATGAAAAACAGGTTCAAGTAATGCCGCAACCACAGGCTCACCAACCCAGCCAAGACCCAGAGACGCCATAGTAATGCCTAATTGGCAGGCCGCTAGATAGGATTCCAGATTGTTTTGAATTCGTTGCGTTAACAATGCAGATTTACTGCCCTGATCAGCAAGCAGATTAATGCGAAAGCTCTTGGCTTTTACCAAGGCAAACTCTGCCGCCACGAAAAATGCATTTATTGCTAACAATAAAACAATGGTAACGATGCCAAAAATACCATGATCCATAATAAAACCCTGTTTTTTATTCTTTAAAGTGATTTAGACGTAAGGTCTAACAGAAAAGTCACATCTATTATTGTTGTTACCAAACTAAATTGCTACACCGAAGCGTTAAATAGTCAATGCCGTTGATCATTTCATAATTGATTGAAAAGTAAGTTGAAAACGTTGTTAAAAACTTTGTTAAAAACTCTGGTAAATCTTTTTGTAAAAAAATAAAAATAATTGTGACTAACGAATAGATCACTCCGTCTAAGTAATAAGAGATCGCAATTTGTGATTTCAAATTTTCAAGAAACAAATAACGTACTTAAGGAGTTCGATTATGAAAACAAACATATTTTTATCTGTGTTGACTTTAGCTGCAGTGTTGAACCTGGCTGTAACTCATGCTGATGAAACAACCGCACCTGCAACAGGTGAAGCTACTGATACTGAAGAAGTTATCTCATCTGATGGTAAAAGTTTAATGGCTGAAGGCAAAGATTTGGTAACTGGTGTTGCTGGCGCAGTTAAAGGCGCAGTAAAGAAAACAGTGGGTACTGTTAAAGAGAAAGCCAAACTTAGTGAATCAACGGCTCCAACACAGGGTCAGGGCGAAGGTGATGACGCTGTACAAGATGTGAAGGCTGTAGAAGTTGAGAAGAAAGTAGAGGCAATGAAGTCATCTGAAGATGATTCTAAAGATGCAGAAGTGAACCGCACAGTAAGTGACACTTCAATCTACATCTTTTCACAGAACCCTTACATCCAGTCAATTATGGAAAACACTACGCACATTAAATCATCTCGTTTAAAAGAGCTGCTTGAGCGTGGGGATAAAGTAACAATGTTGGATATTCGTCCGAAAAGTGAGTTCGCAAAAACACCTGGTATTGAAGGTGTGACATTGAACATACCGCGTAACTTCCTTGAAGTTGAAGCTTATGAAAAGCTACCTAACAAAGATTCTTCTATCATAATTATCAGCACTAAAGGTATCCGTGGCGGACTTGCAGCACATACATTGCAGAACATGGGTTACACCAATGTGCGTAACTTAATGGATGGCTTGCAAGGCTGGAATAAAGCTAAGTAAGCAGTACAAAGTTAAACCAGAGTTCGTCCGCCATATGGCCGCAATAAATTCGTTTATTGCGGCTATTTTATTTATTTCTACAGAAATCTACTTTCTTCAACTGAGACGAAAGTTTGAGTAGATGAGAAGACAGATAATAAAAGAGTCTTAATCATGAAAATTGCAATCTTGTCACGTAATAAAAAACTATATTCTACCCGTCGCTTAGTCGAAGCAGCCCAGAGCAGAGGACATGAAGTTCAAGTCATCGATGCTTTACGTTGCTATATGAATATCGCAGAAAACAATCCTACTATTCATCTGGGTGGTGAAAACCTTGAAGGTTTTGATGCGGTCATTCCACGAATCGGCGCATCAGTCACATTCTACGGATCGGCTGTGTTACGACAATTCGAAATGATGGGCATTTACCCGCTCAATGAATCGGTTGCGGTAACGCGATCTCGTGACAAGCTTCGTTCTATGCAATTACTGTCACGTAAAGGCGTTGGTCTTCCTGTGACCGGGTTTGCTAACAAGCCTGATGATATCAAAGATTTGATTAAGCTTGTGGGTGGCGCACCGTTAGTTATTAAATTACTAGAGGGTACACAAGGTATTGGTGTGGTTCTGGCTGAAACTCAAAAAGCAGCAGAAAGTGTTATCGAAGGCTTTATGGGTGTAAAGGCAAACATACTTATTCAAGAGTTTGTGAAAGAAGCGAAAGGCGCAGATATTCGCTGTTTTGTGATTGGCGATAAAGTAGTTGCTGCGATGAAACGTCAAGGTGCGCCGGGTGAGTTTCGTTCAAACTTGCATCGAGGCGGATCGGCTGAACTCATTAAAATCACGCCAAAAGAACGTGCTACTGCTGTAAAAGCGGCAAAAACCATGGGCTTGAATGTATGTGGTGTGGATTTATTACGTTCTAATAATGGTCCAGTGGTTATGGAAGTGAACTCTTCTCCTGGTCTGGAAGGAATTGAAGGCGCTAGCGGCAAAGATGTTGCAGAAATGATCATCGAGTTTATTGAAAAAAATGGTAAGCTTGGCAAAACCAAAACTCGGGGCAAGGGCTAACAATGGCAAAAAAGCCAACTAACAAATCCTTTAAATTAGGAAAGGTCACAGTCAAGCCGGGTGAAAGTCAATATATTGAATTGCCTTTACCCGGTCTTTATACCCATTCAAACATACACATGCCTGTACACATTATCTGTGGCAGAGAGGCGGGTCCTATTATGTTTGTTAGTGCAGCAGTTCATGGCGATGAAATTAATGGTGTAGAAATCATTCGTCGATTGAAAAAATCTAAAGCACTAAGGCGTCTTAAAGGCACCTTGATTACTGTACCTGTAGTAAATGTTTATGGCTTTATTAATAAATCACGCTATCTACCCGATCGTCGTGATTTAAATCGCTCTTTTCCTGGCTCTGAAAAAGGCTCAATGGCTTCCAAACTCGCACACGTATTTCTTAACAATATTTGTGATCGTTGCGATTTTGGAATCGACCTGCATACGGCCGCTATATCCAGAGATAATTTACCCCAGATAAGGGCGTTGCTGGATAACGAGAAAACCAAAGAGCTGGCACTCGCCTTTGGTGCGCCAGTGGTGCTTGATGCCCCACTACGCGAAGGCTCCATGCGAGAGGCAACCTCACAGACGGGCACTAAAGTGTTGCTTTATGAAGCAGGTGAAGCGCTGCGTTATGATGAGATATCAATACGAGCCGGAGTTAATGGCATTATCAATGTCATGCGTAATATCGGCATGCTCGCTGCATCACGAAAAAAAGTGAAAATGGAGCCTGCGATCGCGCACTCCAGTAAATGGGTGCGTGCGCCTCAAAGCGGTATTTTGCGTTCAACCAACCCTATGGGCCAAAGCATCAATAAAGGTGATGTGCTGGGTTATGTGTCTGACCCTTTTGGCGAGGTTGAACAAGAAGTTATCTCTCCAGTGAGTGGTATGGTAATCGGCAGAACAACATTACCTTTAGTGCATGAAGGTGAAGCAATTTTCCATATTGCACGATTTGATGAACTTGAAGAAGCGGAAACGGTCTATGAAACGTTCCACAGTAATGTGGACCCAGAAGATGACGACGTAGTGCCGCACGGGGATGAACCAGTTATTTACTAACATTCTTAAAAAAAGCCCCCAAAGTAGGGGGGTGTGTTTTAAACAGTGGCTTGCTATAATCAGTTAGATAATAAAAAAATTCTCTAGGCTAGAGATACGGGGAAACAATGAGCACTGAAGCTCTGATTAAAGCGACTGCTTTAAATCGCTATTACGGAAAATATCACGCAGTAAAAGATGTTCACCTGACTATCCAGAAAGGTGAGGTACTCGGCTTGCTCGGGCCAAATGGTGCTGGCAAATCCAGTACGATGCAAATGCTCACGGGAAATCTATCCCCAAGCTCGGGCGAAATCATCATCAACGGTGTTAGTTTGATTGATGAGCCAGAGACGGCCAAGAGCTCCATTGGCTACTTGCCAGAGCAACCTCCTGTTTATCGCGACATGACGCCACGAGAATATCTAGCTTATTGCGCTGCTTTGCACGATGTTGCAAAAGCGCAAAGAAAAGCTGTGGTAGATGAAGCAATGGATCGATGTGGCCTGCATGCGGTGCCGGACCAACTCATCGGCAATCTATCCAAAGGCTATCAACAACGCGTTGGTATTGCTCAAGCAATATTACATAAACCCGATGTGGTGATTCTGGATGAGCCAACGGTTGGTTTGGATCCAATTCAAATTAGGCAAATCAGAGAGCTGATTCGAGAGCTAGGTAATGATCATAGTGTGATTCTTTCGACGCATATTTTGCCTGAAGTGCAGGCAGTCTGTGATCGTGTGCAGATTATTCATCAAGGACAAACCGTTTTCGCTGACTCCTTTAGTGCGATGGCGCATTCAGAAAGAGCGTCCGAACTTATTGTCAGCTTTAGTCAGTCAATTGATAAAAACAAGCTGGATAGCATCGATGGTGTAGCCAGTGTAGAAGCCTTGGAAAATAATCAGTTTCTACTGAAGGGGGCTAAGAATGAGTCACAGCAAATTAATCCTGCTGACATTTTCAAGCTCGCTGTTGCAAACAACTGGGAGCTCACTGAGTTAACCCCTAAAACCGAAACCTTAGAGCAGATATTTATGAATTTGGTGCATACCGATTCTGATGTTCATTTCGGTTCTGATCCAGATTCTTATCCTGTTGCGAAAGCAGAGGCTGATGCGGTGTGGACTAATTATGAATAAAATCTCAACCATTGCCATTAGCGAATTTAAACGCATGTTTAACTCTCCTTTGGCGTGGAGTGTTCTAGCAATATTGCAATTTATTCTGGCGATGATTTTTCTCTCTAGGGTGGATGAGTTTGTCGCGGTATTTCAACAGCAAATGGCAACTGCCGATAATGCGCCAGGAGCAACATTCTTTATCGTTTCGCCGGTATATCTATGGGCGGGTATTATCATGCTGGCCGTTATGCCGATCATGACAATGCGCTTGTTCGCCGAAGAGCGTATGAACAAAACACTGACTTTATTAAAATCATCTCCGGTATCTTCCACGCAAATAGTGCTCGGAAAGTACGGGGGTGTGTTGTTATTTGTTGTGTTATTTATTCTTATGATTAGTTTGATGCCAATCGCGCTTTCTTTCGGTACAGAACTGGATTGGGGAATAATTCTATCGTCTACGCTTGGTTTGTTTTTACTGCTAGCATCATTTGCAGCAGCGGGATTGTTCCTTTCAAGCTTAACCAGTCAGCCGATTATTGCGGCGATTAGTAGCTTTGGTTTGCTGATGTTTCTGGTGGTGCTGTATTTGTCGGGTGGATCGCAATCAAACAGTAGTGAGTTGTTTATTTACCTGTCGCACTTTAGTCATTTTGAGACGTTTGTCAGAGGTATCATTGATAGCAGCGATATTGTTTACTACCTACTGTTCATTGTCGGATTTATCATATTATCGATTCGTAAACTCGATAATGACAGGCTTCTGGGTTAGTAATCATGTCTAATAAATCTCATATCGCCTTACGCATCCAGAACGTCATTTTCTCTGTGTTATTTGTGGTTATTATTGGCTTGCTGGCGTGGCTTGGAAAAACCTATCACAAAGGTTTTGATGCCACCCAAACTCAGCGAAATTCATTAAGCCAAACCACACAAGAGCTTCTTAAAAGAATCGATAAACCAATCTTGCTGACTGCTTATGTGCCTGACGATGCTGTGGTGCATACCAACTTGAGACAGTTGATCGATAAATACAAAAAGTACAATGACAATATCAAGTTAGAGATCATTAATCCCGATCTTGATCCTGCGCGAGCGAAGCAAGATGGCATTGAATATAGTGGCCAGTTATTAGTTAAGCTAGGAGAGAACAGCGAGAAAGTTAACTCGGTTGATGAGCAAACCATGCTGGATGTATTACAGCGTCTTTCTCGAACAGAGCCGCGTTTAGTGGTTTTCGTCGAAGGGCATAACGAACGGACGCCATACAGTGATAAATCAACGGGAATGTCTGATCTGGCAAAAGTGATGGAACAGAAGGGCTTCTTATTGCAGCCGCATAATATTCTTCGTACTCAAAGCCTGCCGCAAAATGCGAGCTTTGTGGTATTGGCAGCACCGCAAAAAGAATTTCTAGAAGGTGAAGTTAAGATCATTGCTGAATACCTAAGGCAGGGCGGCAATCTTCTGTGGCTTCACGAACCAGGTAGTTTGCACGGTTTGGATAACATCGAACAGCAACTCGGTCTGGAAATGAACGAAGGTACTTTGCTAGATGCTAACACCGCTTTACAGGAAATGCTGGGTATTCAACATCCGGCGGCGATTGCAATTATTGATTATGGGCCATCAGCGTTAACAACTAAGTTAGCGGCACATACCTTATTTCCTTTTGCTACGCCTATTGAACGAGATGAATCCATCAAAAGCAGAGACCCAGAAAATGGCCCCAAAGTGGGGGGGTGGCAATATCAACCATTACTCACGACACTACCAACAAGCTGGATGGAATCTGGTGATATTCAAGGTAATGTAAAGTTCGACGATGATGCGGATAAACCCGGACCACTAGATATTGCGATGGCAATGACGCGCGATGTTGATCTTAGCGATGAGGCTTCCCCGTCTGAAACAGCAGACGACGAAAAGGAAGCTAAGCAAGCAATGCAAAACAAACAAATAAAAGAACAACGTGTTCTGGTCGTTGGTGATAGTGACTTTATGCTGAACAGCTATATCGGTCAGGGCAGTAACCTGGAGTTGGCGAGTAATATTTTTAATTGGTTGAGTGTTGATGATGACTTATTGTCAATAAAAGCCAAAGTTGCGCCAGGGACTAGCTTAAACCTATCAACTGCCGGAAGAATAGGTTTAGCAGTGTTGTGGCTGGGCTTGCCGCTACTGCTCTTATTAATAGGGACGCTACGTTGGCATAAACGAAGAAAACGCTAATCTTAAAATGCTAGTCTTAAAGTAAGGCTCATCGCATTGCTAAATGAAAGCTGGATAAACGTTAAATAAAAAAGGGGAAACAGAATGAAGAATACCGTGAAGAAAATGACCGTTCTCTTAGGTGCATTTGTGTTAACTGCGTGCGCAGGTTCAGGGGATACAACGAGTGGGGGAGCAGCAAGCATCCCAACAAATACCAATTTTTATGCGCACTGGGTACACTCTTTCGAAGAGCAAAATGGTCAGAAAACGCCTAATATTTTCAGGGTAAAAGGCAGTAGACAATTTCCGCCAAGCCGTTTCCGTATGGAGTTTGGTTTTGACCCAAATGGACAGTGTAATTATAAATACCTGAGCCCAGTTGATGCGCACGAGATGCGAGACTGCGTATATACCAAAATTGGTAACAAGGTGTATATCTATGATCAGGCTGGCGCTTTGCTAAAGCATATTTCATTCACACTTCAATCGCCTGCAAGCAAAGATAGAATGGTGATGACATACGGTGTGGCAGAACCTGTAAAAGCAGTCACCAAAGAAGGCGAAAAGCCCGCTGTTAAAAAGCAGTAGTAGATAATAGAAATGCTAAGTCCAAACAGTAAACGCCTTGTTCAAAATTTTATCTTGTTGATTGTTGTCGCTGCGTTAGCCGCCTTTATCATACTGCGAGAAGATGAAAAAGAACTGTATACAACGCTTTACGATACGAGTATCGGTGATGAAGCAACAGATATCGTCATCCATGTTGAAGGACAAGAAGACGTTGTCCTAAAAAATACAGAAGGGAAATGGAAGGTAACCAAGCCCGAACAGTTTGATGCGGATGAAGAAAAAGTTAGGCATCTGTTTACTTTGTTATCCGAAAATGCGGATACCCATTATGACATTGCTGATAAGAATCTAGCGGATTTTGGTTTAGATAAAGATTATCTCAGTGTTAGCTTTAATGGAGTGAAGTTGGTTTTTGGTGACTATAATGAAGTCGCACAAAAACGTTATGTGCTTAAAGGAGATAAGATGTATCTCATCTCAGAAACTGTTTCAGGGTTACTTGAATCAGGTGCCTCTTCATTTAAACCGCTAGAAATGAAATAAAGGATTTATGCCAGAACTCCCCGAAGTTGAAACCACGCGCAAAGGCATCAAGCCTTACACGCATCAACAAACCGTCGCAAAAGTGGTAGTACGTCAGCCAAAACTGCGATGGCCTGTGCCAACAAACATAGCGCAAATGGAAGGGCAACTGATCGAATCTGTGCGCCGTCGTGGTAAATATATTCTGTTAGAAACCAGTGCGGGTACGGCGATCATCCATTTAGGTATGTCTGGAAGTTTACGCATTGTCGATGATGGTATAGCACCAGAAAAACATGATCATGTCGATTTTATTATGGATACGGGTAAAACCGTCAGGCTGCATGACCCCAGACGTTTTGGTGCAGTTTTATGGACGCAGCAAAACCCACTCAAACACAAACTGATTCGCTCTTTAGGCCCTGAGCCCTTAAGCGATGACTTCAACGCTGACTATTTATACGAAGTATCTCGAGGCCGCAGCATGAGCATCAAACAATTCATTATGAATGGCCATGTAGTTGTCGGTGTAGGCAATATCTATGCTTGTGAATCGTTGTTTATGTCAGGGATATCACCTAAATGGCAAGCGGGTAAAGTCTCTAAAGCGCGATATCAAAAACTGGTAGAGCAAATCAAAATAGTCTTGGCGAAAGCGATAGCGCAGGGCGGAACGACATTGAAGGATTTTGTGCAGGTGGAAGGTAAGCCGGGATACTTTAAACAAGAATTAAATGCGTATGGAAGAGCAGGAGAACGGTGTAATAACTGTGAGTCAACAATTAAGCAGATAACACAAGGACAGCGTTCTACTTTTTATTGTGGGAAATGTCAGCGCTAAGTAATTCGCATCAGAATAAAAAAGTGCCTTAAAGTAGGGGGGTGGCTTTTTCTAGGCTCACCAAGAGCCAGAAAAGTCCATCTTAGATTCCATAAGGAATCTAAGATGTGCGGAGTTTAAACTAGGTTTGAAGGTATTATAAATACTAAGCCAGCCCTAATTTAAGGTATTTTTTTGTATTAACTCTTTCTTCTAAAGCCCCAAAACAATCCCAAACTTGCCATTGCTGCAGAGGAAAGGTTTGCGGTAATAAAGCCTTTTAGTCCACCAAGATGTGGAGAAATCCATGCGATTAAGCCGTTATAAACGTTTTCAAACGCTTCCCACTTAACATGAATTAAATCAGCGTATTGCAACGCAAATAATAAAATAAGAACAGTGCCTGAAATGAAAAATACAAACTTCAAAAAGGTGCGAGTTGCATAGCCAATAACAAAGCCTGCAAAGAAACTAAAGCCCATATAAGTAAATAAGGCTATCCAGTTCCCTGTCTGGATTGATTCACCAACGTCCATAGTTGTAACCTGACATAGTTGTAACCTGAGATTTACAAAAGGTCAGAAGCATATCATAATTTCCTGATTTTTCTGGGTAAAAACTTTGTCTGTATCTTCTTCCATAGCTAAATTTTCTGATCGACGTTTTTGCGTTGCACCGATGTTGGATTGGACAGACAGGCATGAGCGTACCTTTCTTCGTTTGCTCTCTAAACGTGCAATGTTATATACCGAGATGGTCACGACAGGTGCGCTCATTCATGGTGATGCAAAACGTTATTTGCAATTCAATAAAGAAGAGCACCCCGTTTCATTGCAACTTGGTGGAAGTGAACCAAAGGCAATGGCACTCTGCGCCAAAATGGCAGAAGACGAAGGTTATGACGAAGTTAATATCAATGTCGGTTGTCCCAGCGATCGCGTGCAAAATGGAGCATTTGGTGCATGCTTAATGGCAGAGCCAGAATTAGTTGCCGAAAATGTCAGCGCTATGCAGGCTGCAGTAGATATTCCAGTTACTGTAAAAAACCGCATCGCCATAGATGAGATGGAAGAATATGAAAGCCTGCATCGTTTTTTATCTATCGTTTCAGAAGCAGGGTGTGAGACATTTCTCGTACATGCGCGCAAAGCCTGGCTAAAAGGTTTAAGCCCGAAACAGAATCGTGACGTGCCGCCGCTTAATTACGAACTCGTGTATCAAATGAAGCGAGAATTCCCACATCTTGAAATTATTATAAATGGCGGAATTAAAACACTCGATGAAACTGAGCAACATCTGGAGCATGTCGATGGTGTGATGATCGGTCGCGAGGCTTATCACAACCCTTATATGATGATTGATGTAGATCAGCGCATTTATGGAGAAAATGACACCCCCCCACTTACAAGGCATGAAGTGTTAGAAGCGTATATAGACTATATGCAAAAGCAAATGGCAGAAGGGGCTAATTTAAAACACATGAGCCGCCATATTTTGGGCTTATTCACCGGTGAAGCGGGCGCAAAAGCGTGGCGCAGACACATTAGTGAAAACGCATATAAGGCTGGTGCAGATATCAATGTGATCAAAAAAGCGGCGTCATTTATAACATCTTAAAAAAAGGTGCTACTTTTAGTCAATTAGTAGTTGACCACACTAAAATCAGACAGTAAAATTCGCGCCTCTGTTGATCAACTGATCATCAGAAATTACCAACAATTCCTCGATAGCTCAGTTGGTAGAGCAGTAGACTGTTAATCTATTGGTCCCTGGTTCGAGTCCAGGTCGAGGAGCCAAATACATAAAGGCCCGTAGTGTTTTACGCTACGGGCCTTTTTTGTGGGTGTTTTGAAAGGTTGACTTAAACTTTACCTGTTAGCGGTAAATTGATCTTCATCTGAACCTATTAATACCACCTCTCCTGTTTCTACAAATGTCCTGTTCACATCCGCTGAACCATAAGTCACCATTACGACCAGTTCTTCATCAGTATCGTTAAAGAGTTCATGCTGAACTCCTGGTGACAAAAACGACGAATCATATTTGTGACAGATTACTTCCTTGTCTCCATCCAAAACTACTTTGAGCGTTCCTTCTAACACAGTGACTTGTTCTTCCGTATTGTGCTTGTGAGCAGGCACTGATGTTTTAGGTGGCATAAATGTAATACCAGAGTGTATTGATTGTGAGCCAATCGCTTTACTCGCGATAAGATGGTTTTTAATACCGCGTCCGCGTTCGTGTACGGGTAGGTCTGCAAATTTAAGATGGTTAATATTTTTATTCATAATAATTCCTTTTCTGTGTTGTTTATAAGGATAAAAATCATTCAATGTCTTTTATGATTTAATCGCGCTAATAAAATTAAGATTTAGGTACATGGTTTATTAGCGAAACCAAAGTACGATACTGGGAAATGCCGCAATAACTATGATCCCGGAAATTAATGCAAAAAATGCAGGTGTTGCTTTAACGGCAATATTTATAAAGGGTTCCCCGCTTACAGCAGATGCAGCAAACAAATTTATGCCGACCGGAGGGGTGATGAAGCCTACGGCTAATGTACAAACCACGAATACCCCAAAGTGAACAGGTTCGAAGCCTAGTTCAACGCCGATGGGTAAAAGAATTGGCATAACTACCAAGATGGCTGCAATCGGCTCAAGAATGGAACCGACGATTAATAGCACTAGAATAATCAGCGCTACTGACCCAACATATCCTACTGATAGATCCAGGAAGAAAGTTACTAAGTCTGAAGGTACGCGTAAGATCGCTAAAACTTCACCAAATAAAACCGAAAAGGCTATGATCGGTGCCAACATGCCAGTCACAATTGCCGCTCTTTGAAATGCCTTAATGAGTTCAGAAAAGCCAAATGATCGATGAATGAAGATTTCAACGATTGAGACATAGGCCACAGCTATTCCAGCGGCTTCAGTTGGTGTGAAAATACCGCTGTAGATACCGCCTAAAATAATCACTGGTGCGCCAAGCCCAAATTTTGCATGCCAAAGTGAAGCGCCAACTTCTTGTAATGAAAACTTACCGCTCTCAGGTACACCCCAGTCGGTGTGCTTGCAAACAAAGTAGTTTGCGATACACATGGCTAAAGCAAGTATCAGTCCAGGGAAAACGCCCCCTAAGAATAAATCACCGATAGAAGTACTTGTCGCTACGCCATATATGATGAAGATCAAACTGGGTGGTACGATGACACCAAGTATTCCACCTGATGCGGCGAGTGACGCCGCATAACTCGTTTGATATCCTCGCTTTTTCATTGCGGGTACCATTATTCTTCCGATTGTGATGGTATCTGCAGAACTTGAGCCACTGGTTCCGGCAAAGAAGAAGCAGCCTAGTATTGTTGCCATACCTAAGCCACCGAGAATCCATCCTACAAGTGCCTCTCCTAAACGAACGAGGTTATTGGCCGTTTGCCCGCGAGAAATAATCTCGCCTGCCAGAATAAAAAGTGGCATTGCAAGTAACGCCCAGCTATCAATCGCGCTAAAAGGGACTTCTCCAAAGACAGTAATTGAATAGACATCTAAGCCTAAAATCATTGCCATAGACCCAAGGCCAAGCACAACAAATAAAGGGACGCCTATGGCTAAGTGAAACAGCATTAATGCTGCAATCACAAGTATTGTTATCGTATCTGGTTCCATATTAATGTCCTTCCGCTACTTGAGTGCTAAGGTCTAATGGGTCAACCCAGTTTTGAATAGTTCGCACTATGATTAATAGCCATCCCAAAGGTAGTGCTGCCTGAGCAAATGCCATGTTTACATCGATAGCAGACATTACGATTCCGGCAGTCCACTGTATGTTCATCAGCTCTAAGGAGTAATAGATAATGGTTGCAGCCAGGATTAGGATTAGAATATCTATATAAAAAGACAGCAGCTTACTTTTTGTGGTGGATAACAACTTTGGAACTAAATCAATGCGGATATGGCTACCATGTCGGATACCTTCAGATGCCGCGACATAGGTTAGATAGACAAACGCATAACGTGCTGTCATTTCACCCCAGGGGCTTGATGCTCCGAATACATATCTCCTGATGACTTCAATCACTATAATCAAACAAAAATAGGAGTAAGTACCTATGATGAACCATTTAATTAACTTAGTATCACAAAACTTCATTAGTGCTTTCATTTGAGTTTTGAACCTTTATTTATTAATTATCGAAAATAAAGGAGTCTGGATAATCATAGCCAGCCCCCAATATACGGAACTCCTAACTTAGGCAACCCTAATTTAGGCGCTCAGAGAAGCTAACTTTTCATATAAATCTCTGCCATAACGATCTTTTAATTTGTCGTAAGCGGGTAATTTATGACCTGCAAGTTCATTCCAGACTTTTTTCTCAGCATCGCTCAGCATGTGTACCTTAATGCCTGATGATTTCCACAGTTCGACCATTTCTTCGTTTGCTTTTCTCTGTTTTTCTTGTTGGAAAGCAAAACTTTCTGCTGCGGCTTTCATGATCCCTTCTTGTACATCTGTAGGGAGTTTGTCGAACCACCTTTTATTTAAAACTGTAAGGTGACAATTGAGGCTGATTTGCGTCATCGTGGCAGAGCCAAACGTTTCATAAATCTTTGTTGCAGTTAGTGGTCCAAGTCCAACATTCAATGCATCAGCAGCACCTTGTTGTAAGGCTTGGTATGCTTCGCCCCAGGCAATAGAAACCGGGTTAGCTGGCGTTAACTCAAAGAATTTTTGCTCTACTTTTGAACCTGTTACTCGAATTTTCATTCCTTCAAGATCCGAAGGCACTTTTACGACTTTTTCTGCTTCTTTTGATACACCAAGAACTCGGTGTCCTGCATTTGACCACATGCCAGGTAGAACTTTGAAACCTTTGCTTTCTGGTTCTCTTGTTAATTCACTATCTTTAAATAGATCAGATGCCAGTATTTCTTCAAATTTATCGTTACTAGGAAATAGGAATGGGAAGTCTAAAATATTGTATACGCTTGAAAACGGGGTAAAGTTTTGTGTTGATAGTTGGCAGGCTTGAATTGCACCAGTCAGTACTTTCTGCGGAAGAACTGTTTGTCCGCCTAGGCTTCCTGCCTCATGAATATCAACAAGTAGCTTTCCACCAGAGTAGTGTTCGGCTCTCTCTTTGAAAAATTCCAGACCAGTGACCATATACTTTTCAGTAGCTTTACCAAAAGTATGGCCAAATGACAGGGTATGGTCGGCTTTCGCTGCACGTGCTGTCGTGTTGATAAAAGGTAATGCTACTCCCGCTGCTGTAGCAATTCCTGACTTAAGTATGTCTCTTCTTGATATCATTTTAATGTCTCCGGTAATTTACTATTTTATGAGTCTGACGACTTTGTTAAGCACAAGCGCCTCAAAAAGTGTCTTGCTTGAAATCCAACCCAAATATTTATAACTATCATTATTTCGCTGAGTTGAGCTTCAATATGGTGAGCTATCTCCTTAAGATTTGATGGGTTCCTAATTAAAATACATCAATAATTACATGATGTAAATAATTACCATTGTATTATCAAATCTATTGTATTAAATGCTATGTTATAGTCGTCAGAAAGCTTAATATTCCATGGGTTTATGTAATTACAAAGACTGATCCATAACAGGAAGACCTACATTGAAACAACCGAAAACACCAACAAAACGACCTCATTTAAATGATATTCGTGCTACTAACCGAGCGCGAATTCTGGAGTTATTGCTTCAGCATGGTGCTGCTTCACGTAAAGATTTAAGTCTTCGATTGGAGCTTACAAATGCAACCATTTCTCGAATCACAAAAGAACTTATTGATGATGGTGTCTGCTATGAAGGTGAATCTTACCGGTCTGAAAATCAACTTGGACGTCACCAAACTGATATTTTTATCAACCCTGAAGGTGGCTTCGTAATTGCCATTTGTATATCTGCATTTTCACAAATCGTGAGAATTGCTGACTTGTCAGGTAAGACTCGTTATCAGACAGAAATACCGGTTAAAGACGTTGAATCTCCAGAAGCAGCAGTTAAATTTATATCCAGCTATATAGATAAAACTGTTTCTGATAATGCTTTAAACAGAGAGAAAATCTTGGGTGCGGTGCTTGCTATCGCTGGCTCAACAAACGTTAAAACGGGATACCTTAATCAGTCACCGTTGTTAAAATGGAGCAATTTTCCTATTGGTGAGAAACTTTGTGAGCACTTGTCATGTCCCATCAGAGTTGAAAATATTGCTGATACACTTTGCTTCAACTATATGGAGGAAAATAAACTTAAGGATTCTTCCTCCTTAAATATTTTCCTAATACATATTGCTATTGGAATGGGAGCCAGCCTGGCGATAGAGGGGCGTATTGTAAGGCGACGCGGAAATGAAGGGCTAATCGGAAAAATACCTGCATCGTCATCACAAGATCACTCTAAAAACTTTAAAAGACTTGATCAGGTTTCATCTGGTCTTGCAATTCTGCAAAGGCTTGAAAGCCCTGACTATGGAAAAAAGGATACTTTTTCAACCATTACAAAGGACTTTCAAGCAGCTGTAAAATCATCCAACATTAAATCTGGTCTTGAGGAAAGAGTATTTTTAGAGGCGGGGCAGACTCTAGGGGAGAGCCTAATGGCATTGACTGTTGCATATGCTCCCGACATTATCGTGTTAGAAGGTCCTGTTGTGGATTCGGGCTCATTTTGTGAAGGCGCTATTAATTCTTATAAAAAGATCACGAAGGGTACTGATATCGAGAACACTGAATTCCTTATCAATAAGACATCCTATATTGAGGCGACCCAAAACTTAGCCTTACGAGAATATTTATGTAAAGCCATAATGGGTTAGCTGTAGCGCTTTGAAGCGCAGGAAATATGGCAAAGCAATGTTAGGTATAGATAATTCTATCTATATATACCTAAGTCACTGAATTAAAAATAAAGCATCTTATTTTTTAATAGGCTCAAACCTACTAATATTATTTTGAGGCATCCATGTGAAATACCTTTGAAGCTATAAACCAGTTACCACCAACTTTTAGCAGCGACAGGTAGTCGACATAATGTCCCCATGGAAGAATCAATAAATCCACCTTGGCTAGAGCGGATGTTGAACCCGCTATGTCAATCGATAAAATACGATCATTTCGATCCTTGTTTTGACTTTCAGGTGATTCTCGAGATGCTATACGTTCATGGAATTGATCCATATTGATGCTGACTACAGCATCGTCTACAACATTGTATACGTGTGCTTCTGGTAGAAATAATTGATTTATGAGTTCAACATCTCCTTTGTAGAGCATGTCAAAATATTTGTTGAGTAGGGCTACTATCTCAGAATAATCAGAACTCATTTATCTTCTCCAAAGTTGGTGGTAAGTGACTATGCGAAAAATACTCTCTATGTAATTAATAGCTGAGACATTTATTTACATGATGTAAATAATATTATCTGGATAAGAAAATAGAGTCAATGATCTAGCTAAAAATCGGATCATTTGTAATTAGGACTCTACGGTCTGAACATGAGTTACTAAAAAGGCATCAGAATCAAAAAAGGCGATTACTGAATGAATAACAAAAGGCACCCCCCACCTTTCGGCGGTTTTTTTGTTATTGTTCTATAGAATTTTAAATCGTGCACAAAAAAAGCCAGATATAAATCTGGCTTTAAATAAAGAATGATAACTCTTATTTTCTGATTATTACCTTTTCCTGACCTGTTACCGTTATATCAACTCGACGGTTCTGAGCGCGTCCATCTTTAGAGCTGTTATTTGCAACCGGCTGTGACTCACCTCTACCAGAAACACTCATCATATTTCTGTTCATGCCATTGCTTGATAAATAGTCTGCAACTGAATTTGCACGTCTTACGGATAAGTCTTTATTGTACTTTTCAGAGCCTATGCTATCAGTATGGCCAACTATAGTTATACGATCTGGCGATACTCTTGAAGCCTTGATATTACCCGTAAAATTATTGAGCTCCATCATTGCTTTGTCGCTGAGTTTATCGCTATCAAAACCAAAATTTGAACCACCTGTTTCATTAAGTGTAAGTATTTTAACGATAGGTTTTGGTGGTGCTTGTTTTACGACAGGTTTAGGGGCAACATAAACAGCCACGGGAGCTTTCACAGGAGGTTTTGCTTTTACCACAGGTGGTGGCTCTATTATCGGAGCAGCAGTAGGAATACAGTCTCTTAATGTATTACCTAGAGATGAGGTAACACATTTACCTGATCCGTCTACCAAAGCTGTGCCGTTGGTAGATTGTGCAAAGCCACCTTCTACTGCATGTGCTGAAGTTGCCATTAGAGCGCTAGTCAAAATTACTGCGCTACCCATTGTTATGTTCTTTGTAATGTTTTTGATAGTCATTATTTCTCCATATAGTTCTTGTTAAGTTAAAGAATTATCCAGTTGTTAAATGCTCACTGCGCCTGGATGTCATATTGTTTTTTGAAAAATTGAGCTGCAAAGCAACAATGTGATAACTATACGTAATGGAGGGGAGGCATGATCTCGGTAGAATCCTTAAAGAAAGTAAACTTTTAGCCTTTTGAAAGGTAGGAATTAGCTTACATAACACTATATTGTGAAATGGGATGTCTAGGGTGATTTATAAAGTTAAAAGAGAAAAACGGACAATTATTAAAAGACTTTAAAAAGAAATATACGTTTTATTAAAAAATTGATAGGGTTATCATTTTAAATTATGCCACAGAGATGTGGCATAATTGCTGGTGTAAAATAGGAAAAAATAGTGGTGTCATTTATGGTCAATATGGCTGTTAAGTTTAAGTTTTATTAATAGCTAGTGGAAAACCACTATATAAATAGCAATATCACCTAATACCAAAAGTCAGGTAATTGTTTATTGTATTTCCACCTGAAACCGTCTGCTGATTATCTATTCATAACTTCGTTTCAGAGACTATTAAAAATTTAACTAATTTTTTTAGAATGAGCTATTCTTTAGCTTAAATACAATAATGCTATAAAAAAAATTTAGAGAAAGTAAAGTAACTAGGAGGTCAAACATGCGAAAGACTTTTCGCGTACTGTCAATTGCCGTATCTGCATTGGCTCTAACAGGAGTACTGGGAATCGCACCTACAGCGATTGCTGATGACAAGAGTGCTCTGGAGAAAGGCAAGAAACTAGCTTTTGGTATTAAGAAAGGAAATTGCTTAGCGTGCCATATGATGTCAGATGGAGACCAGCCAGGAAATATTGGTCCTCCCTTGATAGCGATGAAAGCACGTTTCCCTGATAAAGCAGTGCTTAAAGCGCAAATCTCGGATGCGCGTGCTAAAAACCCAAACACAATCATGCCTCCTTTCGGCACTCATGGCATCCTAACGGAAAAAGAAATCGATTTAATTACCGACTTCGTACATAGCCTGTAATAGATAGGCATGTAGACAATCATTAGAGATCAGGTTTGTTTGGTAAAAACAAACTTTTAAACTTTAAACCTTATATGAGGAATTATAATGAAACGTAGAAGCTTTTTGAAAAGCACATTAGTAGCAAGCGCTGCTGGTGTTGCGGTTACTTCTGGCATTCTTGGCTCAAGCAATGTATTCGCTGCTTCAGTTGTGGGTGCGGATTTAGCTAAAGCAAAGTCAGTAGATGAGATACTGACGATGTTGGGTGCAGCTGATGCTGCAGAATCTGACAAGATTAAAATTAAAGCCCCTGAAATTGCAGAGAATGGTGCGGTAGTGCCTGTTGGAATAACATCTGAAATTGAAGGCACAACAGAAATTATTTCTTTAACTGCGGCCAATCCCACACCATTTGCCGCTCGTTATATGATTGGCGAAGGAGCAGAGGCTGCTGTTAAGTCACGCTTTAAAATGGGTATGACAACAGATGTTATCGCTATTGTTAAAGCTGGTGATAAATTCTATACAGCAAAAACCAACGTGAAAGTAACTAAAGGCGGCTGCGGAGGCTAATATCATGGCAAAATCTACAATCAAACTACGTACAAAAGAAAAAGGTGGCAAGGTTCAGGTAAAGGCTTTGATTACGCACCCTATGGAAACTGGTCTTCGTAAAGATAAGAAGACAGGAGATAAAATCCCTGCTCACTACATCACTGAAGTAAAAGTTGAAGCTAATGGCAAAACAGTTTTGACAGCAGATTGGAGTGGTTCGGTTTCTAAAAACCCTTTTATCTCATTCAATTACGCTGGTTCGAAAGGTGACAAGGTAAAACTTACCTGGACAGACAATATGGGTAAAAGCGACTCTATAGAAAAAGAAGTCGGTAAAAAATAGAAGAAAATAAATTGGATGTCTTGCTTTGCTTAACTTAACAAGAGTGAGACATTCTTATATTTAAGCTAGGAGGAAAAAATGAAAAAACTGATTTCATCAGTGGCTTTGTTAATAATTGCTTTACCATTTGTAACAGTTCAGGCTTCAACGCCAGCTGAGGATACAGAAGCATTTAGAAGCTATTTTAAAAAAGCTGTACCGGATGTGAAATTTGAAGACTTTCAAAATGGTGTTTATGCATTAGATGCAGACTCTCGTGAGCAATGGATAGAAATAGAAGAATTTCCTCCGTATGAACTTGCTATAGACAAAGGTACAGAACTCTGGGAAAAGCCGTTTAAAAATGGCAAGTCTTTCGCAAGTTGTTTTGGTGAAGACATCAGTGGTACTCGCGCAAAGTATCCTTATCATGATGAAGCTCAAGACACTATTGTTACTTTGGAAGGCGATATCAATAAATGTCTAACTGATAATGGTGAAAAACCTTATAAATGGAAAAAAGGCAACATTGCTGCAGTTTCTGCTTATATAGCCTACGAAGGTCGTGGCAAAAAGGTTGATGTGCACCCAAAAACAGATAAAGCAAAAGCCTGGTACGACAAAGGTAAGAAGTTTTTCTACGCTAAACGTGGTCAATTAAATTTAGCCTGCGCTGACTGCCATGTATACAACTTCAACCGCAAGGTTCGTAGTGAATTATTGAGTCCGGCTTTAGGTCATCCAACACACTTCCCAGTATTTAGAACCAAGTGGGGAGAAATGGGTACTTTGCATCGTCGTTACGGTGGTTGTAATAAAAATATCAGAGCAAAGCCTTTCAAAGCTCAAAGTGATGAATACAAGGCTTTGGAATACTTCCAGGCAGTTATGTCAAATGGTCTTGAACTAAACGGACCAGGCGCTAGAAAGTAAACCAAACTACTATTGGAGATATTTATGAAATTTAAATTTTTATTAGCATCATTAGTACTAGGTTTGAGTTCAACAGCAATGGCTGGTGGAGCTCAGGATGCAATTGATGCAGCTAAAAAAGCACAAAAGGAAGCAGCCGCAGTGGGTATGGAATGGCGTGATATGGGTAAGACCATAAAGAAAGCCGAAGAAGCTGCGAAAGATGGTAAGGAAAAGAAAGCAATAAAGCTGGCGAATATTGTTGTAATGCAAAGCAAAGAATCGCTAAAGCAAGCTGAGTTAGCTAAGACAGCTGGTCCTCGTTTCTAGGCTTTCGGCTTTAAAACACAAGAAAGCCGAGTTTATCTCGGTTTTTTTGTGTCTTCATTTTAACCGCATCCTCATAATTCAAATTTTAGTCACTCCCTGATGATCTTATTAATTAGAAAATCTATCTGCTGTTTATTTGCATTGCTGTTGTTTTTATTTCCACTAACCACAGCTGCCGATGTGGTTAAACCTGCTCTGATTGAAATAGTGGTTAATGAGAAAGGGCAGGTAAATATAGAAATACGTGCCAGTATTGAAGCTTTGTTAACGGGTATAGATGGTCGTTACAAAAATACTCAAGATGCGCCAAATGCAGATGAATACGATGTTTTACGTAAAATGGAGTCTGGTGAATTACTCGCTGAATTTGAGGGTTTTAAAACACCATTCTTAGAAAAGCTTTCGTTGTTAGATGACAAACAACGTAAAGTTAGTTTGAATATTAAAAATGTAAAGATTCCAGAACCCGGTTATACCAAAGTACCACGTATTAGTCTTATTGAGCTATCAGGCGTTTTAAGCAGTTCTGCTAATTCTTTAACGTGGTATTACCCTGCATCGTTTGGCGACAATGCAGTTCGTTTAAAGCAGGTAAACGAAGCAAAACAAGAATATCACTGGTCACAATGGCAATGGCTAAAAAATGATAAGCCTAGTGAAGCCATGTCATTAACGGAGATAGTTGCAGAGAAACCGCTTTATCAAACGATATTCTCATATATTGTTATAGGGTTTGAGCATATTCTCCCTAAAGGTTTGGATCATATTCTTTTTATTTTGGGATTGTTCCTTTTTGGAACTGCATTCAAACCACTTGTATTGCAAATCACAATGTTTACGTTAGCGCATACATTGACTTTAGGCTTGGCAATGAATGGCGTGATAAACCTGTCCGCCAATATTGTTGAGCCTCTAATTGCTTTATCCATTGCCTATGTAGGCATAGAAAATGTCTTCGCTAAACGTCTGAATAACAGTCGACTGGTGTTAGTCTTTTTATTTGGTTTATTGCATGGTCTTGGGTTTGCTAGTGTATTATCTGATTTTGGCATGCCAGAAAATGCTTTTGTAACAGCACTAATTAGTTTCAATATTGGTGTGGAAATTGGGCAGCTAACCATTATCCTGGCGGCATTTTTGTTGATTGGCTTGTGGTTTAGTAAAAAACGTTGGTATAAGTCTTTAATTACGACACCTGCTTCGTTAGCCATTGCAGTTGTTGCTTTTTATTGGTTTATAGAAAGATTGGACTTGAATTATTTTATTTAGACCTGATAATCAGGTTTTACACTGTTAGTTAAGGCAATGTTGTAAACAGCATTGGCTAACTAAAGAATAACGCTGGAGAAGCAAAAGTGAGTATTGTAAGCCTGAGTGATGATTCATTCGAACAAGATGTTTTAAAAAGTAGCACCCCCGTTTTAGTTGATTACTGGGCTGAGTGGTGTGGTCCTTGTAAGTCTGTAGCGCCAATTCTTGAAGAGTTAGCGGCAGAATACGAAGGTAAAGTAACTATCGCTAAGTTAAATATTGATGATAACGGTGATACCCCGCCTAAATACGGCATTCGTGGTATTCCAACACTAATGCTATTCAAAGATGGTGAAGTAGCAGCGACAAAAGTTGGCGCATTAAACAAATCACAACTAACAGCATTTTTAGATCAGAATATCTAAATAGTTTTTTCATAGTCCAGCTTATCTCTTAAAGCTGGACTAATATTTTTTCACGTGATACCTTTGTATCAGTTGTTCGAAACTGTACTCCTTGTTTTGCCATTTCAGGCTAAAAATACAAGCATATTTTATAAATCAAACACTTAATAATAGACTTATTATTTTATTTTTCTAAAATTTCATATCGAAAAAAATTCTTTCATTCAATAACCTTGATATGGCAAAGCCATAGAATTTAATCAATCGATATTGTGTACTTAAACGAAAAACTTCACTAAATCTAAAACAACTATTCTTTATCTAAACCTATTCTAAATTATCTTATATCTCACCTATGAACCTTACTGAATTAAAACAAAAAACACCTCCTGAAATCCTAGCAATTGCCAAAGAAAAAGGCGTTGATGGAATGTCTCGTGCTCGTAAACAAGATGTAATCTTTGCCATTTTGAAAGCTGTTGCTAAAGAAGGCGATGATATTTACGGAGATGGTGTCTTAGAAATATTACAGGATGGCTTTGGGTTTTTAAGATCTAGCGACAGTAACTACGTTGCGGGCGCGGATGATATTTATGTGTCTCCAAGTCAGATACGCCGTTTTGGTTTAAGAACAGGTGATACCGTAGCGGGTAAGATACGTACACCTAAAGATAACGAGCGTTATTTCGCACTGCTTAAAGTAGATACAATCAATACTGAGCCACCAGAAAACGCACGTAACAAATTATTATTTGAAAACCTGACACCACTTCATCCTGATGAAAGAATGCGTATGGAACGTGGTAACGGTAGTACCGAAGATATTACTGCTCGAGTTATCGATATTGTTGCACCGATTGGTAAAGGTCAACGTGGTTTAATCATTGCTCCGCCAAAAGCGGGTAAAACAATGATGCTACAAAATATTGCACAAAGCATTGCAACAAATCAGCCTGATGCTCACTTAATTGTTCTTCTTATTGATGAGCGTCCGGAAGAAGTGACGGAGATGTCTCGCATGGTTCAGGGTGAGGTTGTTTCATCAACATTCGATGAGCCAGCAACACGCCACGTACAAGTAGCGGAAATGGTTATTGAAAAAGCAAAACGCCTTGTTGAGCATAAGAAAGACGTAATCATCTTATTAGATTCGATTACTCGTTTGGCTCGTGCTTACAACACCGTAGTGCCTTCATCAGGTAAAGTATTAACCGGTGGTGTGGATGCGAATGCATTACATCGTCCTAAGCGTTTCTTTGGTGCAGCACGTAATCTTGAAGAAGGCGGTAGCTTAACGATTCTTGCTACTGCACTGATAGATACTGGTTCTAAAATGGACGAAGTTATCTATGAAGAATTTAAAGGTACAGGTAACTCAGAATTACATCTTGATCGTAAGATTTCTGAGAAACGTGTTTATCCTGCAATCAATGTCAATCGTTCTGGTACTCGTCGTGAAGAGTTGCTGGTTGGTGAAGACGAGCTTCAGAGTCTTTGGATTTTGCGTAAATTCCTTCATCCAATGGAAGAAGTGGAAGCAATGGAATTCTTGTTTGATAAGTTGCAAAAAACTAAAACAAATGAAGAATTTTTCAATAATATGAAGGGCTAATAGTAATACTAGCCTTTCTATGAGCCTCTAGGGACATTGTCGCTAGGGGCTTTTTTATTGCCGTTTGTATTTTCGATTATTTTCACTACAATGGCTATAACTTGTCCTTTTTGATGTGGGCATTATTCTGATGAATTAGTAATTGGAGAAATTACATGACGGCTGAATTAGAACTTCGTTGGTTAAAGACAGACAGTGTTAGAGGAGCCGCAAAACGCTTCGCTAAATTCTGTAAAGAAGATGTAAAAGAGCAGTCAGAAAAAGAAGATTTCGATATGGATAAGTATGAAGATGCCGTTAAGCTCGTACTTCAAAAATTGGATGATTCTATTTCAGTAGAGGAATTATTCCATGCTGATTAAATCTCTTATTGCTACAAACTTTCGCAAATACCATAAACTCGAAGTCACCGATATTCCTGAATCCGGCGTAATTACCGTCGCTGGTTCTAACGAATCTGGAAAAACCAGCATAGGCGAAGCAATCTGTTTTGCCCTTTTTGGCAGAACATTTTTTCTCGATGAAAAAAATCTGGGCAAGCTTGTTTCTTGGGGATCCGATGATTCTGATGTCACGATAAACTTTATCGCTGGTGATGATGATACTTACGAATTGAGCCGCAGTGTTGATCGTAAAGGTGTATCTAAGGCAACTTTACAGAAAATAAATGATAGCGAAGAAAATTATAAAATTGATGGTATAGAAGAGGTTGCAGAAGCGCTCCCTAAAATACTAGGCTTTGATTACGATGCGTTTGCTAATTCGTTTTACCTCGCTCAAAGAGAACTAACCTCTCCAGACCCGCAAAGCAGCACCATCAAGCAAATGGCAGGTATCGGTGCTTATGCCCAGATAACCGATGATTTTGAAAAATCCAATATTCAAAACGCAGAGGCTATCAATGAGTTAATGCCTCAGGTAGAAACTACTCAGGCAGAGTTGGATGTTATTCAACTCGATGAAACCTGGTTACCAGAACTAATTGATGCAGAAGAAACGCTTGGTAATGAGCAGTCTGATAGAGAAAAATTAGTTGGCCATTTGAATGAAAACGGTGAGCTTTACTCAAACAATTACGGTGCTTTTCATAGCGCAAGAAAAGCCTATGGGACCTTTTCATTTTTAGGTAAATTACTATTCCCAATCGCCTTTATTCTGTGGGTGCTGTGGGTTTTAAATACTTACTTTAAAGACTCTTTAATGGAGTTTTTGTCCTCTTCGATGACTGAAGAAAATGTCTCACTGTATAACGGTCTCGCTGATAGTTGGCTGCTGCCGGGCGCTATAGTTGCTTTGGTTGGTTACTTAATAACGATGCTTGTACGTAAGAACTCTCAGGCAACGATGAAAAGGCTGGATGAAGAGGCAGAAGGCTTCGCTGGTGCCTTACAAAAAGGCCATAGATATGTGACAACACTGGTTGAAACATTACTGCCTGAGCGTGTAGTGCAAATGTTGCATGAAAGAAAAGAAGCGCCATCTACGTTGCAAATTCTCCCTCCCAGAGAGCAGTTTAATAACCTTTCGCAGTTAGCGGAAGGTACTACTGGCTACAAAGCCGATACTGAAGAGATCACCGCGGCTGTAACAAGATTAACGGATTCGCTAAAGAAGCAGGATGGCGAAATAGAAGATCTGGGTAAAGAATTACTGGTCGATATAGCGACTGAAAAAGAACGTTCAGACAAAGCTGGAAACTTACGTTCAACCTTACAAGGTCTAAATAAAGTTGTAGATAAGTGTAAATACAGTATTGATGTGCAAAATATTTCAATCGGATTGATGCAGCGAGCAGCTAAAGATTCAGTCGAGCTTTTCAATCAGAATATCTCAGACATATCGGCAAATACTTTGCCTAAATTTACGGAAGGCCGTTATAGCGAAGTTAGAATTGCTGAAGACTTTAGTGTGCAAATCTACTCTGACGAAAAGAAAGACTATATGGATTTTGATGAGATATCGTCAGGCACTCAACGTCAGGTGATGTTGGCATTAAGAATGGCAATGTCAGAAGAATTAGCGAAAAACTCAGGTAATGAAAAACAGTTTATTTTCCTTGATGAGCCGTTTGCCTTCTTCGATCAATTAAGAACAAACGCAACCATGCGTGCGCTCCCTGATGTTAGTAACGTGATTAATCAAGTATGGATTTCTGCTCAGGAATTCCCGCAGGATGTCGAGGTGGCGAAAGCTATTGTATGTCCACTGGATGGAACAGAGCTTGTAGTCTAGTTACAGGCTAGTCGATCATTTCAATAAAAATCCCCCTCAAAGTAGGGGGGTGGCTTAAGAGTTTAGTTATTCACTGAATGTTTTGGTATCACAGTGCTTAAACAGTAAATTCTTATATTTCTTTCGATTTTTTTCTAATTTTTTATATTCGGAATTAGTATAACCACTTCTCATTTTCTCTGAGTAGTCATCCAGTTTTTCTTTGTAACGTTGGCAGCGACTTAAGCTGTGTTTCCCTTTTCCATGTTTTTTACTACTACGTTTTTTCTTTTTTATCGAATTCTGATTCTCGTAGACAATGGTTTGAGTGTGATTGATTTGCGTCGAGTTATTGTAATGAGTAACATTATGGTTGCTAGTATTACTAGCGCTTGGTGCTATCGCTTCAATCGTTTGTGTCTTGTATTGACTGGCTTTAGCAGGGCGTTTATCAGTAAATACCGTTGTGCCATCTTTGGATTGAAATGAATAGACTTCTTTTTTATTGACGCTATCAGCATAGTTCGGGCTAGATAGTAGAAGAGCCATGAAACCTATTAGGTAATTATTTTTTATTATCATTGTTTATTAGTTTTTATTTGATGTGCAAATTTTAGCGAAGTGAGCCGTTGCTATCAAATGGATCAGATAAATGGGAACTCTAAAAAAACGCCTCAAAGTAGGGGGGTGGCAATGATTATCTATTGTTATTCTTAAAAGTCAGTTTTTACTGATACTAAGCACTGTTACAAATGATTCGACCTAATATGATCATGGCTTTTTCTAATTGGTCTTTAGAGGCTTTGCCATAATTGATGCGTATGAAATTTTTATATTCTCCGCTCACTGAAAATAAAGGACCGGGAGCAATACTGATTTGTGCTTGTTTGGCATCTTCATAGAGTTTCATGCTATCAATATGTTCTTCCAGTTCTAGCCAGATGACATATCCACCTTCAGGATGCGTCAGTCTAATATTCTTCGGTAAATGAAGCGTTGCAAGATGTAGAAAGTAATCTCTCTGATCTTTGTAGTGACGGCGCATTTGTCTTAAGTGCCGATCAAAAATACCTAACTCAAGATAACGAGCCGCGGTTTTAGCGGGTACAGTTGCGCCAGCCATACTGTTACACACTTTTAATTGGGTAACCTCACTTAACCACCTACCAGGAATGGCCCAGCCAATTCTTAAGCCAGGAGAAAGTGATTTGGATAATGAAGAGCAAAGCAATACATTGCTCTTCGCGCTTTTTTCATCGTAGGCTTTAATCGCTTTGGGGCGTTGCGTGTTGTAACTCAGTTCTGCGTAAATATCATCTTCTATTATCGGAACATCAGCGGCTTTAAGTAGACTTCTAAGTTTTGATTTTTTTTCATCACTCATAACGTAACCCAATGGATTACTGAAATTAGGTGTGAGCACACAGGCGCTAATATCCCATTGCGCAATGGCATCTTGTATTGCGCTAAGGCTCATTCCTTTTTCGGCATGAGTAGGAATTTCCAGTACTTTTAGCCCTAAAGATTCAATCGCTTTTAAGGTGCCAAAGTAGCTGGGTGATTCCACGATTACTGTATCGCCCGCTTTAGTAATTGCTCTCAGGCACAATGTTATTGCTTCCTGGCAACCTGTGGTGATCACAATTTCATCTGGGTGAACGTTCACCCCAGCGTTTATCATACGTCTGGCAATTTGCCGTCTTAAATCTTCGTTACCTGCGGGAGTGTCATAATCCGCAATATTAGGCTCTTCTCTGATGACTTTAGTCATAATGCGATTCAGCGCTTTTACAGAAGGTACGTCGGTAAAAGGTGGTGCTGTTCCCAGTTGTATTACGTTTTCATCCTGCGTGGTTTGCATTAGTGTTACTGCAAGTGAATTGATGTTGACATCTGATGGTTTAGGCGTCGGCTTGCTGATATCAGGAGGATCATTTTTTTCAAATTGAGAGCGAACATAAAAACCTGATTGCGGACGGGGCTCGATGAGCATTTGATCCTGAAGTAGTTCATAGCCACGAATCACACTAGAAATGCTTAGCCCCATTTCCGCTGAGCACTGACGTACAGAAGGGACTTTTTCGCCTGCCCTGAGTAGACCATTTTTAATTTGATCACTGATATGATCAGCAACTTGTTGGTAGCGGGTTGTCATGTTATTTCTCGGTATGAGAATAGGTACAGATATAAGCTATGTAAACTGTACCGTATCAAATTTAAAATATTGAATCTGTATTCTAATATGACACAATAGTATATTGATGCGCAAATTAAGCAAACCAGCGTTTGCTGACGACTTGGTGAGTTAGTTGCTTAGTTAGAAGAAATAATAAGGTTAAAGAATGATTAATATATTTCAGGTGGATGCGTTCGCCGATAAACAATTCAGCGGCAATCCAGCCGGAGTATGTATTCTCCCGAAAGCACATGCGCAAACAGATGCGTGGATGCAAAGTCTGGCAGAGGAGATGAATCTACCAGAGACAGCTTTTGCTGAAGAGATGGATAGGGAACAGTATTCTTTAAGATGGTTCACACCCACGACAGAAGTTAAATTATGCGGTCATGCAACTTTGGCTACGGCACACATCTTATGGTCCGAAGGTATAATCTCGGATGGTCAGGCTATCCGTTTCGCTACAAAAAGTGGCGAATTAAAAGTGGTACGCAGTGAATCTCTAATAAGTCTTGATTTCCCACAGCAGCCTTCCAGTGAATGTAAAGAGCCGATTGGGCTAGAAATGGCACTGGGCTGCGATATTCTTAATACCTACAAAACAGGCGAAGATATATTAGTAGAGGTGAAGAATGAGGAAGCGGTCAGAAGCATAGCGCCGTATATACAACAATTAGAGCTTTTAGATGCTGAATATGTGATCGTAACAGCCCGTGGTGATAGCGTTGATTTCGTGTCTCGCGTATTCAGCCCGAATGTTGGTATTAGCGAAGATCCGGTAACGGGGTCGACACATTGCTCGCTGGCGCCTTTTTGGGCAGAAAGATTGAATAAAACGCAAATGAATGCTTTACAGTTATCCAAACGTGGGGGAGCATTGCAGGTCGAATTAGTGGGCGACAGAGTCAGTATTGCAGGACATGCCACGACAGTATTTAAAGGTGAGCTCTATGAGTGAAAAAAATAGTCATTTATTATCAAATAGAATTAAAAGTGTTCCCAAGTCTTTTATTCGCGAGATACTAAAAGTATCAAATCATTCGGATATTATTTCTTTTGCCGGCGGCTTGCCGAATGCAAGTCTATTTCCTGTTAGTGATATCGCACAGGCAAGTGCCAAAGTCCTAGAGCAAAATGGCGCAAAAGCATTGCAGTATAGTAATACCGAAGGCGATCTCTCGTTGCGTAACTTGATTGCACAGCGTTACAAAGAAAAGCAGGGCATAGATGTCTCACCAGAGAGTATTTTAATCACCAATGGTTCTCAGCAAGCATTTGATCTAATTGCAAAAGCACTGCTCAATGAAGGTGATGACATAATTATCGAAAACCCGGGGTATCTGGGTGCAATTCAATCCTTCTCTTTGTATCAACCAAATATGTTAACCGTAGAAGTGAATGACAATGGGATGGATGTAGCGCAGCTGGAAAATGTGCTGCAAAGCTCAAAGCCCAAGTTTGTATATGCCGTACCAAACTTTCAGAACCCGACGGGTATTTCATATTCACAAGAGAATAGAGAAGCTGTTGCAGCGACTATTGATAAATACGATACGCTGCTGATTCAAGATGATCCTTATGGGGAATTACGATTCTCAGGGGAAGAAAAAGAAAGCTTCTACTCATTGATTCCTGATCGCACCATTATGTTGGGCACGTTCTCGAAAGTCGTTGTACCGTCTTTTAGAATTGGCTGGATTGTCGCCCCTGAATGGTTGATGGATTCATTGATTATTGCAAAGCAAGCTTCGGACTTACACACCAATTACTTTTCTCAGTTAGTCATGAGTCAGTACTTAACAGATAACTCCGTTGATGAGCATTTGGAAACAATCATCGGACTGTATTCGAAACAAAGGGATGCAATGCTTTCTGCTATCGAAGAATACTTTCCAGAAGGCGTCACAACGGCAACATCTGATGGTGGTATGTTTTTATGGGTAACCTTGCCAGAAGGGATGTCGTCAATGGAATTATTTGATGACGCGCTGGAATCGAAGGTTGCCTTTGTACCGGGTCATCCGTTTTACGTGGGTGAGCCAAAAGAAAATACAATGCGTCTTAGTTATGTAACGGTAGATTCAGAAACCATTCGTGAAGGTATAAAACGATTGGGCAAATGCATTAAAAATAAAATGCAGTAGATAATAACTAGCGCGATGAATGAGTAAAAAAACGCCCCCTAAGTAGGGGGGTGACTTTAGGATTAAACGTTTGTGGCGCTTTATGCGTGATTAAACGCTTAAATTTTCACCTAAGGACCACATTTATTAACTTTTAGTAATGTATTTAGCTAATAATTGCACTTAATATGCTAAGCTTATGGCGTTTTTCATAGTTGAAATAATAAATTAATAAAGAATGAGTTCAGTCACCAAAATACCCGCAAGCGAGCACGGTATTAACCCTCGAGAAATCGACAAAAAAGCCCGTACAATCTTGAAGTCTTTGACTGATGCTGGTTATGAAGCCTATCTGGTGGGTGGTGGAGTACGTGACTTACTTCTGGGATTTCATCCCAAAGATTTTGACATTGCCACCAGCGCAACTCCCGAACAAGTAAAAGAAGTTCTCCCCTCTACCCGAATTATTGGTCGACGCTTTAGATTGGCTCATGTCCATTTTGGTCGTGAATACTTTGAAGTGGCAACCTTTCGCGCGCCTCATGATGATAGCGACAAAGGTCAGGTTGGCCAACACGGTCGAATCATTCATGACAATGTCTACGGCACTGTCTTAGAAGACGCTTATCGTAGAGATTTCAGCATTAACGCGCTTTTCTACGATTTGCAGAAAGGCGAGGTGTTAGATTTCGTCGGTGCAATGGAAGACTTGGAAAAACGCCAGCTTAGAATGATTGGTGACCCTGTCGTCCGTTACCGTGAAGACCCCGTAAGAATGATCCGAGCGATACGTTTTGCAGCCAAGCTAGGACTTAGCATTGAGCCTGCCTCAGAAGCACCGATAAGAGAACTTTCTTCGTTATTGGGTAATATCGCCCCAGCTCGTTTGTTTGATGAAGCGTTAAAGCTTTTCCACAGCGGTCAGGCGATTAAAACGCTAGAGCTACTGCGTGAATATCATTTGCTGGAATATTTATTCCCGCAGGCTGAGAAAAGCCTAAATGAAGACATGGACAATGACGGTAATGAAGGCAGTTATACCAAGCTGGTATATGCTGCTCTTACAAATACCGATAAAAGAATCAGGGCTGATATGCCCGTAACTCCCGCGTTTCTGTTTGCTGTGATGTTATGGAAACGTGTTCGTGAAGGTTCGATTATGTACCGTGAACTGGGCAACCCCGCTTTGCAATCTGTGCACTTGGCGGCATCCGATGCTTTTGGTGAGCAAGTTAAGTGTATTTCGGTGCCTCGAAGATTTAGTAATATGACGCGTGAAATCTGGACGCTTCAGGGCTTATTCCCCTTCAAAAATGAACGAAGAGTGCTCAGATTTCTAGAGCATAAGCGCTTCCGTGCAGCTTATGATTTTATGTGTCTTAGAGTGCGTGCCGGAGAACTACCAGAAGAAGAATGTGAATGGTGGACCTTGATTCAGGAAGTCGATGCCGCAGAGAAAAAAGCGATGTGTCTGGCTGCGTCACCCGGTAAATCTAAAAGCAGAAGCAAACGCCGCAAAAATGGTTAGTCACCCTAGAGGTTTCCTTGGTAAAGAGCTAAGGTTAGAAATTCGAATCATTGGTTAAACCTTCTAAAAAACCTGTACGCTGTTATATCGCCTTAGGTAGTAATATGGGTGATTCTTTATCCTATCTGCAGCAAGCCATTTCAGACTTGAATGACCATCCGCATATTTCCAGTTTAATCATCTCCCGCTTTTATAAAAGCAAGCCGCATGGTCCTCAAGATCAACCTGACTATCTCAATGGCGCAGTATCTGTAGAAACAACGCTCGACCCTGAAACTCTGCTTGACGCAATGCAGAAAATCGAAAATGATAATGACAGAGTGAGAGAGGGGGTTAAACGCTGGGGCGCAAGAACGCTGGATCTCGATTTACTTTTTTATGGTGATCAAGAAATCGATAGCAGACGCCTCATTGTTCCACACCCAAGAATCTGCGAGCGTTCGTTTGTTTTGTATCCACTGCGAGATCTCATTAAAGACACTAAAGATAATTTGACGATTGATAAATCGACTACAATTGAAGACTGTATAAACAATTTATCTGATATTGAAAAAAATAACATCATGGAGCTTGATCATGCCTAACCGCGTCACTGTAAGAACTATTCGTGAAATGAAATCCAAGGGCGAGAAAATTGTTTCTCTAACCGCTTATGATTCGAGCTTTGCACGAGTTGTTGATGAGCAAGGAGTCGACGTTATTTTAGTGGGCGATTCTCTGGGAATGGTGATGCAAGGACATGACTCTACGGTGCCAGTAAGTGTGGATGACATTATCTATCATTCAAGAGCTGTTGAGCCCCAAACTAAGCGTGCACTTGTTATGGCAGATTTACCCTTTATGAGTTACACCAATCCTGATCAGGCGATTGGCAATGCAGCACGTTTAATGCAGGAAGGTCGAGCGCATATTGTGAAGTTAGAAGGGGGAGAAGCTCAGCTTGATACGGTGCGTCACATGACACGGCATGGTGTTCCTGTGTGTGCACATATTGGCTTAACGCCGCAAACAGTCCATAAACTTGGTGGATATCGAGTTCAGGGAAGAGAAGATGATGCGGCCAAGCAAATGCTATCTGATGCATTGGCACTTCAGGATGCGGGAGCTGATGCCGTGGTTTTAGAATGTGTTCCCGTCGATTTAGCGCAACAGTTAACAGAAGAGCTGGAAATTCCAACTATTGGTATAGGTGCTGGCCGAAATTGTGATGGGCAGGTTTTAGTACTGCAAGATATGATTGGCATATCAAGTTTGGCACCCAAGTTCTCGTTAAACTTCTTAAAAGACGGTCGAGGCATTCCCGAAGCGATTAAAGCGTATGTTGATGCGGTGCGTGACTTGTCTTTTCCTACTGATGATCAATGCTTCTTTTAATGAAACATACTGAATATTAAAAAAAACGCCCTCAAAGTAGGGGGGTGGCAATACATTATAGAATAAATACTAAAGGCCTATTTCATGTTACAAGCAAATGATAAAGACGAATTAAGAGTAGTAATGCGTGGTTACAGAGCAAGAAATGAGACCACTGCTTTTGTTCCTACCTTGGGTAATTTGCATGATGGTCATTTGTCGTTGGTGCGTAAAGCTAAAGAAATTGCAGATCGTGTCGTCGTATCTATTTTCATCAATCCTACTCAGTTTGATAAGGCAGAAGATTTGGCGGCTTACCCGAGAACACTGGATAGTGATTTGGCGTTATTGAAAAGCGAAGGGGTTGATTTAGTATTTCTCCCTACTGCGGAAGAAATGTACCCTGCCGGAAGTGCGGCCCGTGTTGAAGTTGATGGTATCAGTGAAATTTTAGAAGGCGACTCACGTCCTGGTCACTTCTCTGGTGTGGCTACCATTGTTGCGAAACTGTTTAATTTGGTACACCCGGATATATCAGTTTTTGGTGAAAAAGACTTTCAGCAATTGATGCTTATTCGTCGTATGGAAAGTGATCTGGACTTTGGTATAGAAATCATTGCTGCGCCAACCGCAAGAGAAGAGACGGGTTTGGCGATGAGTTCACGTAATAATTATCTGGATGATGAGCAACGAAATATCACAGGTCCAAAGTTATATCAGCAAATGCAAAAGGCGCAGGAAAAAATCTTAGGTGGAGAAAGGGATTATCTTGCTCTTCAAGCAGAAAGTATTCAGGCTCTGAACGATAAGGGATTCAATACGGATTACTTCGAAGTACGCAATGCGGCTGATCTATCGGTTGCGGATGCTGATTCTAAGAGCTTGGTTCTTCTGGTTTCTGCCTGGCTGGGTAAAGCACGTTTGATTGATAATATAACAATCGATATCTAAAAAACTGCCCCAAAGGTGGGGGGTGGCTTTGGTTTTTAAGCCAGTATTATGCTGGGTAAATCGCACCGAGGATTCTTTCTCCACTCGCGCCGGTAACTAAAGGAAGATTTCCTGTCTTGTTTTCATGAGCTTGTTTCGCAAGCCATGCAAAAGCCATTGCTTCCATCCAGTCTGGGTCAATGCCTAGTTTGGCTGTAGAGTCTATTTCGGTATCAGGTAAATAGTGTTTTAATCGCTCGATAAGATAGCTATTGTGTGTACCCCCGCCGCAAATATACAACTCGTCGCAATCAATAACATTGTCGCTTATAGATTTAGCCGTTAGCTCTGTTAACGTGGCTTGTATGTCTTCTGGTTTTTCCTGATGAAGTTGATCACCGATAAAGTTCTCTAGCCAGGTCAGGTTGAAAAATTCTTTGCCGGTACTTTTGGGTGACGGTAAAGAAAAATAGGGTTCTGATAGTAGTAATTCTAATAGCGTCTCGTTGATAGAGCCTGACTTTGCCCAATCCCCATTCTTGTCGTAACTACTCGTTTGATGTTTCGAAATCCAGGCGTCTAATAAACCGTTTCCGGGGCCTGTATCAAAACCACTCGCCATGAGTGGAGATGTGGAAGAGGGAAGTATCGTGATATTAGAAATTCCCCCAACATTGAGTATTACTCTGTTTTTATTGGGGTGTGACAGTAATTCTTTATGAAATGCGGGGACAAGAGGAGCTCCTTGACCGCCAGCGGCGACATCACGACTTCGAAAGTCTGCAATAGTAGTGATGCCTGTTTGTTCGGCAATAATGCTGGCATCTCCTAACTGGAGACTAAAAGGGTGTTCACCTAAAGGTTGATGCCAAAGTGTTTGTCCATGGCTTCCTATCGCAGTAATCGTATTTTTATCGATATTTTTGTCTTTGATCAATGCGCAACTCGCATCTGCAAATAATTGACCGAGCTTTTGATTGAGTGTGCCGATATCGACAAGCGTACCTTTCCATTCTGGGTGAATGGTTTCGAGGAGTGTTTCTCTAAGGTTAGATTCTATGGGGTGTACGTAAGAAGCTATTAATGTGGGTTTCAGCTGATCGAAACCCACTAGAACTGTGTCGACACCATCTAAGCTGGTGCCAGACATAAGTCCAATATAGTAGTCAATCTTAGCCATTAACAATGACTAAGAATAGAGAGATTAACCGCCAATGGCGCTGTCTATTTCTATGTCTGCTTCAACAAAACGATGTAATACGTTTAATTGTAATACTAGGTTTACAGCCTTGTTGCGGAAATCTTGAAGTTCAGATTTCGAAAGAGACATGCTGTTAGGTAAAGCAACGGTCATTGCGTTAACGGCTTTTTTGTCTTGATGGAATTCATAATGTAAGTGTGGTCCAGTCGCTAAACCAGATTGTCCTACGTAGCCGATAAGGTCGCTTTGATATACTTTATCTCCAACTTTTAAGCCTTTCTTGTAACGAGACATGTGAGCGTAAGTTGTTGTGTAACCGTCTCGATGTTGGATGATAACAGTCTTGCCGTAACCGCCTTTTCTTCCTAGGAATTTAACCACACCATTACCAGTTGTCATGATAGGTGTGCCCGTTCTCGCTGCAAAATCAGTGCCTTTGTGAGCGCGGATTTTATGGAGCTTCGGGTGAAATCTACCAGGGTTAAAGTGTGAAGAAACTCTAGCGTGTTCGATAGGTGTGCGGATAAACGCTTTCTTCATCTCTCTACCTTGAGGGGTAAAGTAATCAGACTTACCATCTGCATAGGTATAACGAATAGATCTGAATTGACGACCTTTATTGATGAACTCAGCAGCAAGAAGGTTCTGTGTACCTACTTTGTCGCCATCATGAAAAATTTCTTCGTAAACGGCTGTTACTTTGTCACCGACACGAACATCATGAGAAAAGTCGATATCCCAGTCAAAAACTTTAACAAGTTGTTTGATGACTTTGTTGTCTACTTTTGCTTTTTTGCCGTCAAAAAACAATCCATTTTCTATAGTGAAGCTGGCGCGAGCTTGGCGTACTTCAAATACATCGTTTTTCCAGGTACCTTGATAGTCATCGCCGTTTTTAGAAATAACATAACTACGTTTGCTGTCATTCGGATGAGTAAATACTAAATTAGATAGCTCTCCTTTAGCAGAGTTAGCGCGAACAATGCTTCCACTTTTAAGCTTTTCTATTTGCTTATAGATCTCTTTGTTTTGCTTGAGTGTTTTAAGAAGAGCCTGATGACCAACTTTATAGAATATATTAGTAATGTTGTCGTAGGATTTGACGTGGTAAGTAACCCATTTACTGGTATTCTCGGTGTTAACCTGACCTGCATAAGTTTCTAAGGCTCTTGCGGGTAGTTGAAGCTCCTTTGATTCAAGGATGTCCTCACCTTGCAGTAAATCTTCTATATTGCCAATGTCCTGTAGTTGAAGGCTGTCTTCTGATGAGGCTAGTTGAATAGCTTTAGAAGAGCTATCTAAAGAATTATTAGCTATATCTATTTCAGTAGGGATAATTTCAAATGTTTTAACAGTTGAGTTCGCATGGGCATCTTTAATTAAATGTGACTGCACAGGAATATTTCCAATCACAGCTACTAAAGCTATGAATACGGCAGATCTTGATAACCATGATGTATGGTTTACAGGTGCGATGTTATTATCAGCAACAGGTTCTGAACTTTCTTTTTTGATAACTATTTCAAGGTCATCTAGCAAGTCATATTTGTTTGTAACATCGTTCCAGCTTTTATTGCTATATACGATGTTATTTCGATCTTTTGACAACAAATTTAAAGCCCTTAATGTGTAAATGAAAAACGTATGTATAAAAATTAAACGCATAAATACCTTAAAATAGTACCGTTTGCAACCTTAATCCTACCTTAACTACCATTTGATGGGGTTTATAAGTATTTTAGATGGCGGTCAAATTGCGTTGAAACCTTTCTTTTATAGTCTCGCAATTTTAAGTATTTAGCGTTAATAATGACGTTGTAAATAGTAGTGTATATAAAAGGTAAAGTCTCCTTTGCGGTAAAAAATAGATGAACCTTTTTTGCCTATCAGGCTACGTCGGCTTTTAAAGCTACCTTTATAGTACTGTTTGAAACTTGTTTTGGGTTTATTTTGTTTTAATTGAAATTAGAGGTTGCTTCAAAAATTGATATACCTATAATGCGCCGCTCCAACGAACAAGCTGCTTGTTAAAGTGATCTGTTTGTAGGCGGTTTTGATCTGATTTAAAGTTATTTAAATTAAATTGAAATTAGTAGTTGATTCAAAATGAGAGGTGTCTATAATGCGCCGCTCTGACAGATTAGGTCGCTGTAAAGTGTTTTGATTTGTTGGGAATTTTGTTTGAATTGTTGAGTAAAAAACATTAAATAAATGTTGATTACTTGAAAAT
>NZ_SMFQ01000003.1 GCF_004339015.1 Cocleimonas flava
AACAAAATAAACTACCGCGTCAACCCATCATTAAGATTACAGGGTAAGTTCAACTACTCAGACACCAAAGATCAGGTGGGCGATACAAACGATGCGACCTTTACCGAAGCAGCGGTAGGCTTTGCCTACAGACCGATCAACCATGACCGTTTAAATGTACTGGGTCGTATCACGTATCTTTACGACTTACAGCCCGTGTCACAAAGTATCGAGCCTGATGAGAAATCATTAATCGCCAGTTTGGAATCAAGCTACCAGCTCAACCAACGCTGGGAGCTCGGTGGTAAACTTGCGCATAAAGAAGGCGAAATCAGAAGTGACAGAGACGCAGGAAACTGGTCACGCAACGATGCCACACTTGCGGCAGTACGAGTGCGTTATCACATGACCAAGAACTGGGATGCGATGGCACAATACCACTGGTTAAACTCAGACGAATCACAAGACACCCAGCACGGTGCCATGATTGCCGTTGATCGTCATATCGGAGAAAACATGAAGATAGGATTAGGTTATAACTTTACAAACTTCAATGATGACTTAAGCAATACCGACGGTGATGCTGAAGGCTGGTTCATCAACTTAGTGGGCAAATACTAAAAGCAATTATCTTCAAGCAAGCGAAGAAACAAGAGTAAAAACAAAAAGCCCAGAGATGGGCTTTTTTTATGCCTGAAATAAACCCAGATCAAAACAATCGATTAATCAACAACCAACAACTAAATCAAAACAAACCAAACCAATTAAATAAAGCTAAAGGCACCCCCCCACCTTACAGGCACTTTTTCAACAGTACGAAAAAAAGGCCTCAAAGTAGGGGGGTGACTTTGATTATTAAGTAACTATACAAATAAAGTCGCTTACTCAGTCGATGCTTTCTTTTGAGAAGAATTGGCTTCTATATCAATTTCATTTGCCTGTTTATTAGCATCAGTATTGATAGGATCAGTTTTCAACGCTTCATTTTTATTCTGCATTATTTTTGTTGCAGGTTTTTGTGGTACAGGCTGATTAAAATTAGGATTCACCAAAGTTCTGGGAGAAAAGCGAGGTTGAATTACGGGTCTTTGTTGCATCAAAGGTGAAAATCTATTGTCATTGTAATAACGATTAGGCCCATTATTCCATGGACCTTGTTGATTATTCCAATTGAAATTTGGCATGCCCAAATTAGAACCATTATTGTAACCATTTCTATAGTTGTTCCCCCAGTTCATGTTTGGCATGTTCCAGTTCGAACCGTAACCATTATTATTTCCCCAATTCATGGATGGAATATTCCAGTTATTATCACCACCATTATTACCCCAATTGAAGTTTGGCATATTCCAATTATTGCCATTGTTATAACCATTTCTGTTTCCCCAGTTCATGGACGGCATGTTCCAGTTAGACTGATTGTTATAGCCATTGCCATTACCCCAATTCATATTGGGCATATTCCAGTTTGAACCATAATTGTTATTGTATGGTACAGGTGAATTATTGGAAAAATAACGCGGTGGGTTGGTTACATTATTGGGTGATGCATGCAATGTATTTGATAATAATAATGTCAATAATAGTGTTAAATATTTCATGTTGTTCTCCTTCTCGTGAAATTTATTCTTTCATTTTAAAATAGAATAAGAATATATGTATATACTAATATATAGATAGAAGTCATGAGTTTTCTCAATAAAACAGGCATAATCTCTATTTTCTTCAACTATGAATCAGTATTAATGAATTTAGCGCGTGAAAATGTACCAATTATCACTATTGATGGTCCTGCAGGGTCAGGTAAAGGAACGATATCCCAGTCTATTGCTACGAAATTAGGTTGGAATTTACTGGATAGTGGCGCTTTATATCGTCTGGTTGGTTTAGCCGCTACAATCAAAGGAATAGCATTAGATGATGAAGTTGCACTAAGTGTTATCGCGCGTGATCTTGATGTAAGTTTTAAGCCCGGTGATAGTGGCATTGTTGATATTATTCTAGATAACAATTTGGTCACCGATGATATTCGTACTGAAGAAGCCGGTGCGTCAGCCTCAAAAGTTGCAGCTGTTTCTGGAGTGAGAAAAGCCTTGCTAGAGCGTCAAAGGCAATTTCAAACGGATCCAGGTTTGGTTGCAGATGGAAGAGATATGGGTACGGTTGTTTTCCCTACGGCTAAAATAAAGATATTCCTTACTGCCAGCGCTGAAATTCGTGCAGAACGCCGTCTTAATCAGTTGAAACAACAAGGGATAAATGCTAACCTGCGCGGCTTGATTCGTGATATTGAAGAACGCGACGCCCGCGATACTAATCGTAAGGATGCGCCACTGATTCCTGCAGAAGATGCCATTATTATTGATACCAGTACTATGAGTATCGATGAGGTTGTAAATACTGTGATGGAAGCGGTTGAAAAAGTCTACTAATTACACATCATATTAAATCATAATTTTAAAAAATAGTGGTCCTTAAAAGCCCGATAGAAAACAGAAGTAACTATCTTTATGTATCGCTATTTAATGAACACCTTATGTCTATCAATAATGATTGGCGAAGGTTTAATTTAACCGTTTAGTATGGGTTTACTAACGTATATATAGGTTTTATACCATGAGTGAAAGTTTTGCGGAGTTATTTGAAGAAAGTCTAACGTATATCGAAATGACCCCTGGGTCTTTGATTACTGCGACTATCGTAGATGTAACTCCAGATTTTGTAACAGTAAGTGCCGGCCTTAAATCAGAAGGCGTTATCCCATCAGACCAGTTTAAGAACGAAGCAGGCGAGTTAGTTGCTGAAGTTGGTGATGTGGTTGAAGTTGCACTGGAAAGTGTTGAAGATGGATTTGGTGAAACCAAATTATCTCGCGAGAAAGCCCGTCGTTTACGCGCTTGGGAAATTCTTGACGAAGCACTAACTAACGATGAAATTATTACGGGTGTGATTACTGGCAAGGTTAAAGGTGGATTCACCGTTGAGCTTGGCGATATTCGTGCCTTCCTTCCTGGTTCATTAGTTGATGTACGTCCAGTACGCGATACTGCATACCTTGAAGGCAAAGAGCTAGAATTCAAACTTATCAAACTTGACCAAAAGCGTAACAACGTTGTTGTTTCTCGTCGTGCAGTTGTTGAAGATGAGTACAGTGTTGAGCGTGAAGCTCTTCTAGAAAGCATCGAAGAAGGCAAGCAAATCAAAGGTGTTGTTAAGAACCTTACTGATTACGGCGCGTTCATCGATCTTGGTGGTATTGATGGTTTACTACATATCACTGATATGGCTTGGAAGCGTGTTAAGCACCCATCTGAAGTTCTTGAAATCGGTTCTGAAATTGACGTATTGGTTCTTAAGTTTGATAAAGAAAAGAGCCGTGTATCACTAGGTCTTAAGCAAATGGGTGATGATCCATGGCAAGATCTTGTACGTCGTTACCCTGTTAACACTGTACTTACAGGTAAAGTTAGCAATCTTACAGACTACGGTTGTTTCGTTGAAATCGAAGATGGTGTTGAAGGTCTTGTACACGTATCTGAAATGGATTGGACAAACAAGAATGTTAACCCAGCTAAAGTTGTAACACTTGGCGATGAAGTTGAAGTAATGATCCTTGAGATTGATGCTGATCGTCGTCGTATCTCTTTAGGTATGAAGCAATGTAAAGCTAATCCTTGGGATGAGTTTGCGAAAACTGCAACTAAAGGCGAGAAAGTTAAAGGTGTTATCAAGTCAATCACTGACTTCGGTATCTTTATCGGTCTTGACGGCGGAATCGATGGTCTAGTTCACTTGTCTGATATCTCTTGGAATGTTCCAGGTGAAGAAGCAGTACGTGACTACAAGAAAGGCGATGAAGTTGAAGCGACTATTCTTGCGATTGATCCTGAGCGTGAGCGTATCTCTCTTGGTGTTAAGCAGATGGATCAAGATCCATTCTCACTATTTGTTGCAGCGAACGAGAAGGGCAGTATCGTTAAAGGTACTGTTACTGAAGTTACTCCTAAGATGGTTAAGATTGATCTTGGTGAAAACATCGAAGGCGTATTACGTGCATCAGAAATCTCACGTGATCGTATCGAAGATGCATCAACAGTGCTTAGCGTTGGCGATGAAGTAGAAGCTAAATTCATGGGTGTTGATCGTAAGACTCGTGCAATTAACCTTTCTATTAAAGCTAAAGATTACGCTGAAGAAGCTGAAGTAATGAAAGAGTACAGTTCTGCATCTGCAACGACTGGTACTTTAGGTGATATCTTTAAAGAGCAGTTAGATAAGTAAACTTTATAATGTAAGTTTATTTACCAAGTGTCACTTAAAAAGCCGATTATGTTTATGCATAATCGGCTTTTTTTATGTAATTTCAGTTGCTTATTGAATCCTGTATACTTATTATGTAAAACATAATTAATAATAAAATAACATTTTCTGTCTTTTAATAGATCGTCTGAAATGCAGGGAGAGCATAAATGACCAAATCAGAAATAATAAATATACTTGCGAGAAAACAAAGTCACTTAAGTAGTAAAGATATAGAACTATCAGTTAAGATTTTATTAGACCAAATTAGCGATACTTTAACCTCAGGTGAAAGGATCGAAATACGAGGTTTTGGTAGTTTTTCGTTACATCATAGAACCGCTAGAAAAGGGCGTAATCCTAAAACTGGGGAACAAGTTCAGTTATCACCCAAGCATGTGCCACATTTTAAACCAGGCAAAGAAATGCGTGAGCGTGTAAATGAGAACAAAGATAAGTATCCCATACAAGATTAATTCTATAAATTAGTACGTTTTCAATTTAAGTTTTATTTGCAGTGAAAGTCTGTAATTTTAAGTTAGATATATTTGGATATATAAATGGTAGAGATTCTCTTCTTACTACTTCCACTTGCTTTTTATTCGGGCTGGCGAGCAGCCCGGAAAAGCTTGCAAAGTAATCAAAAAAAAAAGCACAACTCTCTGATAGTTTTGTAAAGGGTGTAAATCATCTTCTCAGTGAAGAGCCTGATAAAGCACTGGAAGTATTCCTCAATTATCCTGATATTGATGAATACACCGCTGAAACATTTCAACTTCTAGGTAATTTGTTTAGAGATCGAGGCGAGGTCGATAGGGCTTTGCGCGTCCATCAAAACGTGATTGCGCGTTCTAATTTAAATGCCAAGCAAAAACAGAAGGCCATGTTCGCATTAGGACTGGATTTCTTCGCCGCTGGTATGCTTGATAGGTCTGAAAGTGTATTTCAGGAGTTGCTGGAAAACGATGTTAAATGGATTCCTAAAGCGGATATATGCTCATCCTTAAGAACGATCTACGAACAAACGCAAGAGTGGCAAAAAGCGGTCGAGGCGACGCATTGTGTTAAACAAAACACCAAAAAATCTGATGCTTTAAGTCACCTGATCAATCATGACAGTCTTATCTCGCATTATTATTGCGAGTTGGCGGAGATGGCCTTACAAGAGGGTAATCTACATGAAGTCGATGGTTATATTGCCAAAGCCAAAAAAGCGTATAAATTATCCACGCGTTTGATGACGTTGCAGGGTGATACAGCGCTGCATCAAAAACAGTATAAGCAAGCATTAAATCATTACCTGAAAGCCGTGAATGAAGATAGCCGTGTATTGAATATGTTGTTATCAAAAATAGAAGAAACTGCAAATCAAACAGGTGAGTTATCTTTTGTATTAGATTCACTATTAACGTTATTTAAAAAGAATCAAGATAAGAGTATTTTCGAAGTGATTCTGACGTTATCCACTAAGTACAAATTAACTGAAAATGTAGATTCTTTGATTTCTGAGTCCCTAGCCAACAAGAAGTTGAATATTGAGTCGATCTATAAAGCATCAGAATATATTAATACAGGGGAGGGTGAGATTACTCCTGAAACGGGAATGGTTCTTGTGAATCAATCATTAGGAAATTATTTGAAGGGAGTACCTGCCTTTCTATGCGAGCATTGCGGTTATAAAATGCATGATTACCTATGGCGTTGTCCTGCATGTCATCATTGGGATACGGTTGAGCACGCGTAACCTCTTCACCTAAATCGGATAATCACTAAAAAAAGGCCTGTAAGTGGGGGGGTGACTTTATCTATAATAAGGCACTATTAATTTTATTATTTTGAGAAAATATCATGTCTAGCAGGTTAATTATCGCCCTTGATTTCCCAACTAAAGAGCAGGCGCTTCAATTTATAGAGCCGCTGTCTCCACAGAGTTGCAAACTAAAAGTAGGCTTCGAATTATTTGTGGCAGCAGGTCCAGACTTTGTTAAGCAATTGGTCGATAAAGGTTTTGATGTATTTTTAGATCTGAAGTTTCATGATATTCCGAATACCGTTGCATCTGCATGTAAGAGTGCAGCTTCACTGGGTGTATGGATGATGAACGTTCATGCGAGTGGCGGTCAGAAAATGATGCTTGCTGCAAAACAGGCGCTCGAAGAAACACAATCTAACGCTAAGTTGATTGCAGTGACTGTTTTAACATCTATGGATAGCGAGCAATTAGCAGGTACTAATGTTGCGTCTTCTCCAGAAGAGCAAGTCAAACATTTGGCAAAACTCACAAAGGCATCGATGTTGGATGGCATTGTATGTTCAGCTAGAGAAGCTAAGATGCTCAGAGAAATTTTAGGTCCTGAATTTTTACTGGTAACGCCAGGTATCAGACCTGCTGGCTCAGCTCAAGGTGATCAGCATCGTGTCATGACTCCAGCTGAAGCGAATGCCAGTGGCGTTAATTATATCGTGGTCGGAAGACCTATCACACAATCTGCAGATCCTTTAGCTGTGATAGATCAGATCAATCTAGATATGCAATAAGAGTTCTATAAGTGATGAATCGATTACTTAATCAAGCTCTCGATGTTGCACTATGACAGAATCTTTATAAATTGTTTCAAAGTGTTTTGCGAGTTTTTCAATTAAGTAAACTGATCGATGATGTCCGCCCGTACAGCCAATTGAAATAGTTAGATAGGCTCTTTGGCTTGAAATGATTTTGGGAATCCATTTTTCGATGAAATACTTAAGATCGTTTTCCATTTCATTGACTAATTCATGAGACGATAACCATTCGGATACTTCTTTATCCAGTCCTGTGTATGGGCGTAGATCATGAATCCAGTATGGGTTGGGTAGGCAGCGAACATCAAATAAATAATCTGAATCTCTTGGTGTTCCATGCTTGAATCCGAATGATTGAAACATAAGCGATAGAGACTGATGCTGTGTATTGCTTACTCTAGAAGTGATTTTAGATGCGAGTTCGTAAATATTGGTGGTGCTGGTGTCAATCTGGATGTCAGCTATAACTCGGATGGGTTCGATTAGATCGTATTCTTTCAGTATTGCATCCCTGAGGGTTGTATCGGGGGAGCTTAGTGGGTGTTTTCTGCGTGTTTCATCGTAACGCTTAATAAGAACCGACTTACCCGCGTATAAATATATGACATCTGTCTTAAACTTGCGTTTAAGTTTGGTCACCATTTCTGGTAATTTTTTTAAGTATTTTTTGCCGCTTCTGATATCAACACCTACAGCAATCTTTTGATGCTTTAACAGTCGTTCGGTTTCAAATACGTTTTCAAATAATTCCAGAGGCAGATTGTCAATACAGTAATATCCCTGATCTTCAAGCGTATGAAGTACTTGTGTTTTTCCGGCTCCGGACATTCCACTTACAATTATGATATGCATCACATGTCCTCAAAATTAAAAAACTGATCAAAATATTGTGCAACTAATTCTGCATTTTCTGATTTAACCATCGTGTCTAATTCTTTATCTTTCAGAAGGCTTCGGTAATAGTCAGAGAGTATCGCAGAGCATTTTTTTTGTTGTTTTTGTGGAACCAGTATCGCAAGAAAAAGCTTAATATCTTTTTTATCGGCGCTATTTAAACTCAAGCCTCGTTTTAATACCAGTAAAGCAGCACGAGGATTGGTGATATCCAGGTGCGCTCTAGGGAGTGCAATACCATTTCCAATGTAAGTGTCGCCGAGTTTTTCGCGGGAAACTAATGCATCAAAAATTTGGTTTTTAGTAACTTCTTTTTGCCCTTTTTCAAGTAATTCAGTCAAAGCATCGAATACACATTTCTTGCTTTCCATCTTTTTGACGAAAGATACTCTTTCAGGTACTAACACAGGAAGCTTTTGTTTATCAGTCATGCACTATGAATCTCTATCGGATTTATATTTAAAGTTCGGATGGCTAGTTGTTGATATTACAGAAAAAAATATAGCGATTCTATTACATTAGAATGAATTGGGTTATTGTCTTGGTGTCTTATGGGAGTGTATTATTTTTATTGATTAGCATGTCTCTTACTCAGCGTAAGAGACATGTCTATAAGTTAACAGCTTGTAGAAAAATTAAGCATATTGATCCATAACAATATTTCTATGGTTGCCTTCGTGTTTACGATGGCTGCGAATTTTTTCTTTATGCTTAAGAATTTGTCGATCTAGTTTATCGGCTAAGGCATCTATTGCTGCATACATGTCTTCTTCTTGTGCATCAGCGTAAATATGATTACCGCTAACATTGATTGAAGCTTCTGCCTTATTGTGATGTTTTTGAACTTCTAATATGACGTGAATGTTGAGTACTTGATCAAAATGACGCGTTAAGCGTGTTACTTTTTCCCGAATATAATTATTAAGTAATGGGGTTACGTCAATGTGATGACCAGTAATATCTAATTGCATATTTTCACTCCTATCATTGAGGTTGTTGCGACTATTAACCTGAAAGCCCTTTCAGTAAATCGCAGTGTGAAGATCTTGATACTTTTACTATACAGTTAACTCCTATGCGAAAGCTTTACGATCGTGAGAAGATGGTATCGATTGTGCTTCACGGTATTTTGCGACAGTACGTCGCGCTACATTGATTCCCTGCTCATTGAGCAGATTTGTCAATTTGTTGTCACTCAGCGGTTTTTTTGGATTTTCTTTAGCAATTAAGCTTTTGATCATTGCTCGAATTGCGGTCGCAGAGCATTCTCCACCTGCATCTGTACTAACATGGCTGGAGAAAAAGAATTTGAATTCATATACGCCTCTGGGAGTGTGCATATATTTACGAGTGGTTACTCGAGAAACGGTAGACTCATGAATACCTAATTGATCGGCTAAATCACTTAATACCATAGGTTTCATGGCTTCTTCTCCGTATTGAAGAAAAGGTAGTTGATTTTCGATAATGGCATGAGCCACGTTAAGAATGGTGCTGTTACGGTTTTCCAGACTATTAATAAACCATTTAGCTTGTTGCAGGTTGTCTTTGATGTACTTATTTGTTTCCTGGCTGGCCGCAGTTTTTTGAGTTGGTTCTTTTAGCATATCTTCGTAGTAGCTATTAACTTTTAACTCCGTTTTCGTGCTTCCGTTAAGTGATATTTTCCACTTACCATTGATATTTTTCACATATACATCTGGAACAATATAGTCAGTAGAAGAATTATTATAGAGTTTACCAGGTTTAGGATCTAATTTACGGATCAGATGAATCAGATTTTCCAGTACCGTATCGGTTACTCTTAAGCTTCTTTTAATTCCTGTATAATCCCTTTTTTCAAGCAAGTCCAGATGTTTTTCTAATAAGCGTTTGGCTTTTTTGAATAAAGCATGATCGGCGTAATCATGTTGTAACTGAAGAACCAGGCATTCTCCAAGCGATTGGGCAGCAATTCCAGTAGGTGAAAGATGTTGCACATAAGTCAGTACTGCTTCTACTTCATCAAGCTCTACAAGTAGAATATCTTCCAGTGTTTCATGAATTTGTTCGAGTGGCTCAGTCAGATAGCCATCATCATCCAGATAATCAATAATGAGTTTTGCGATTTCTTTATCTTGAAAACTGAGATTGCCCATCTCTACTTGCCACATTAAATGTTCAGTGAGGCCTTGCTCAGTTGAGTGCATGGTTTCTATGAAATCGGATGTGCTATTTGCATTTGAACTGTCAGAATTTGTTGTTTTCCACTCAGGATCGTAAATATCATCCCAGTCAGCATCGATTTTCATATCTTCAGGGATATGCTCTTCGTTAGCGTCTTTGCCTTCTAATTCGGTGTTCGATGTGGGTTTTTCTTCAATGGGTTGAGCATCATCTGATCGTTCTAGAAGAGGGTTGGTATCAAGTACTTCCTGAATTTCCTGTTCAAGTTCTGTCGATGAAAGTTGCAGCAGCTTTATCGCTTGTTGCAATTGCGGGGTCATGGACAAAGATTGTCCAAGTTTGATATTTAAACCCTGTTTTATCATTTTCTGATATCTATGTGCTCTTTATTTATTGTTAATAAAGTGTAACACGAGTTGAGTTTTTTTTATAAAAAAATGATTAATGGTACGGTTATTGCATAGGTTCATTATAACTGCGTTTATAATTTAAAATCTTCACCTAAATAGATTTCGCGTACTTGTTTATTATTCAAAATATCTTCTGCAGAGCCTTCTGCCAAGATATCGCCATTACCTAATACATAAGCGCGATCACAAATACCTAATGTTTCTCTAACATTATGATCTGTAATCAAAACTCCAATGCCTCGCGCCTTGAGGTGAGAAATGATTTTTTGAATTTCAATCACAGAAACAGGGTCTACTCCAGCAAAAGGCTCATCTAATAGTATGAAAGAAGGTTCTGTAGCAAGTGCTCTAGCAATTTCAACGCGTCTACGTTCGCCGCCTGATAGACTTATGCCCAAACTATCGCGCAAGTGCGTAATTTGAAACTCTTCTAGCAGATTTTCAAGCTTGTCTCGGCGCTCTATTTTATTAAGATCTGCTCTGGTTTCTAAGATGGCAAAAATATTATCAGCGACACTCAGTTTTCGAAAAATACTGGCTTCCTGAGCAAGATATCCAATACCTTGGCGCGCTCGTAAATGCATTGTAAGTTTGGTTAAATCAACAGCATTCTCGTTACTTGAAGTGCTCGATTGAATCTTGACGCTACCTTTGTCAATAGCTACTAGACCTACTACCATATAAAAACAAGTCGTTTTTCCCGCCCCATTAGGGCCGAGTAAACCAACGACTTCAGCGCTATTTATTTCTAAAGAGATGCCTTTTAAAATGACGCGCTTGCCGTAACTTTTATGTAAGTCTTTTGCGATTAGTACACTCAATGGTTTACCTATTATCAATCATCAACGAGATTATCTTTATTGTAAGTTTTGGGTGAATGACGTTATTTAGTCTTATTGGTAGGGTAGAAAATTGCTTTAACGCGACCTTTACCAGGTGCTTTTTTGTCACCAGCTTTTAGTTCGCCATTTACCGTGGAGTATTCGATGTGATTACTTGCGAACTGGTCATTATTTTGAGAAATACTCGCATTACCATCAAGCACTATGCGTTTTTCTTTTACTTGATAAATCACTCTATTGGCTTTTCCTTTAGCCAGTTTTCCATCATCCATTTTTTGCTGAAAACTAACAGGAGAGCCACTCGCTGTAATTCGGCTAATTTCATTATTTACAGCATTGATTTCAATTTTAGATGCTCTGATATCAAGTGTTCCCTGAACAATTGTCACGTTTCCTTCGTATACGGCTAACCCTTTTGCTTTATTGAATAGAACGCTATCGGCATTGATATGAACAGGTTTTTCTATGTCATCTTTAAGTGCATAGACAGGTGATAAAACTATTGTAGAAAGTGCAATGGATGCGATAAAAAAACAAACAGTCTTGTTTAGTTTATTTACTAGGGATAAGTATAGCTTGTACATTTTTATGTATCCTTAATTCTTCTTCATCGAGTTTAGTGTTAAAGCCTTGGCCTTTTATGATACCGTTTACAGAATTCAGGGTAATTTCTTCTTCTGAAGATAGTTCTCTTATCAAAGGATTATAAGTCAAATTTCGAGTTAGCAATTCAAAACTTTTTGTAACTTCTGGACTATCTTTGATCGCAATAACATCTCCATTTAGGTTTATAGGTCCGTTTTTTTCTGCCTGTTCTGCTTTTTTAGCGGTTAAAGTAATAACGACACCATCCGTATCTTTGGCTATTAATTCGGGTGAAAATATCTGGCTAGCCCCAGTTGATTGCTGATGAACAAGGTGTTCACCTTTAATCTGGTATTTCATGTTTCCGTTTGGATAAGTATTTAAAACGCTAAAATCACTTAAATAATAATCAATGAGTTTTTCGTTTTTAGAAACAGAGAAGCCTTTAAATGAAAGCCACGTAGAGTTTAACCAGGTAAATCCCAGTGCAATAACCGTCGCCAAAAACAAGAAGAGTAAGCCGCTTCGGTTCATTTAGATATGTTAGTTAAGGTTGTCTGCATGGGGTGTTATTTTAACTACGAATATAGCTTTGTAAAATATCATCAAGAAGTCCGTGTGCTTCGAGTATAAATTCGCAGGCTTCCCGACCTGCGCCTCTGCCACCATTTAATTGACAAATCAAATCCGAATTTTGTTGCACAAACCAGTGTGCATCCGCAGTCGCAATAGATAAACCAACCTGACTCATAATGGGTAGATCTATGACGTCATCACCAATAAAGGCAATATTCTCTTTCTCAAGTTTTGTCTTTTCCAGTAGCTCATAAAAAGCGGGGACTTTATCTCGGTAACCCTGGTAGATATATTCTTTAGGGATCTTTAAATTATTTGCTCTATGCATAACAAGCTCGGATTTTCTGCCGGTTATTATTGCAACGTTAATACCATTATCCAGTAATAATCTGATGCCATGGCCGTCCTTCGAATTGAACGCTTTATATTCCTGACCCTGATTATCAAAAAACAAACTGCCATCTGTTAATACGCCATCAATATCGAAAATCAGCAGCTTAATTTTTTTTGCTTTTTCTAGTAGCTCCTGTCTTTTTTCTTTATCTGAAATTTGATTCATTTATACGATCCCAGCTTTTAGTAAGTCATGCATATGTATGATACCTTTTATTTTTTTATGTTCATCAGTAACCGGTAAAACAGTGATTTCTTTATCTTGCATAAGGTTTAAAACATTTACAGCGAGTTCATCACTGTGTGTAGAAATACATTCTTTATGAGCGATATCGCCAATCTTAACTGTCTTTAAGTCGATGCCATTTTCAAAAGTTCTACGCAAATCGCCATCGGTGAAGATACCTAGCAATGTATTATCCTTATCACTGATCAACGTTGCGCCGAGTTTTTTACTGGTCATTTCCAGAATTGCATTGCTTAATGTTGTTTCGGGCAAACAGATAGGAGTTGCTTCGCCTTCTTGCATAATATCTCTAACGTGAACCAGTAGTCGTTTACCTAAGCGACCACCAGGGTGGGATCGGGCAAAATCATCAGGCGTAAAGCCTCTCGCTTCTAATAATGCCACTGCCAGAGCATCACCCATAACTAAGGTAACCGTTGTGCTGGACGTAGGCGCTAATCCCAAAGGGCACGCTTCTTTTTCTACCGCAATATCCAGATGGTAATCAGATATTTCGGCTAATGGTGAGTGTTTATCGCCAGACATTCCAATGACAACAGCGCCTAATCTTTTAACAACTGAGGCTATGGTTACGACTTCTTCTGTGGTTCCTGAATTTGATATCGCCACAACCACATCTTCAGCAGTAATCATACCCAGATCACCATGCAATGCTTCACCGGGGTGAACAAAAAAAGCAGGCGTTCCTGTGCTGGCAAGTGTTGCAGCAATTTTATTACTGATGTGTCCGGATTTTCCCATGCCTGAAATAATGACACGGCCTTTGCAGGATAAAATAGCTTCACAAGTCTTTATGAAATTTTCATCAAGTCGATGCTTTAAAGCTTCAACAGCTTCAATTTCAGCAGCGATAACAGCTTGAGCCAATCCTATAAAATCGGGTTTATCTTTGTTGATAGTCATGAATAGTGCTAATCCGTCGCAATGCCATATAACGGGGCATTTGAGTAATTAATGTTAATTAAAAGACTTTAAACATTCATTCATACAGTAGGTATCAATGATAATTTAGAAGGCTATTGAATAGTTTTAAAGTAGAGTAATGCTTCATAGGCGATAAACGCCAAAAACAGTACTAAGCCATTCATTTTCGTAATTTTGAAACGGGCGTTTTTAAAACAACCATAGCTAAATATTAACAGGATAACAGTCAAACCTAGCATAACCCAAATATCTCTATCTAATACACCTTCAGGAATGGCTAGTGGTTGTATTAACGCCGGAATAGGTAGAACAGCAAGCGTGTTAAACAGGTTTGACCCAACAATATTGCCAACAGCAAGGTCGGTTTCACCTTTACGTGCACTGCTTATTGTTGCGGCTAACTCAGGTAAGCTGGTGCCGATTGCAACAATGGTCAGCCCTATAACTAAATCACTTATTCCCATGACACTGGCGATGCTTGAAGCACCCCATACGAGTAGTTTAGAGCTCACCAAAAGGAGTAATAATCCCACAATTGTCCATATCATGGCCTGTTTGAAAGGCATGGTTTCTGGTAATTCACCGAGCGTTTCATCTACCAGTGGGTCATGGGTATGTCGGTCTTTTCTTGCAGAAGATATCATCCAGTAAAGAATACCTGCCATTGCACAAACAAGAATGACACTATCCAGTCGAGAGAAGTAATTATCCAGCATAAGCAGCCAGGCCAGAATGGCGGAGGCTAAAACCAGTGGAATTTCTTTTTTCAGCAAGCTTGAATGCACAGGAAGCACAAAGAACATCGCTGTCACACCTAACACCAGTGTGATGTTAGTGATGTTAGACCCTATCGCATTGCCAATACCCAAACCAGGATTGCCTTGTAAGGCAGCAGCAGCAGAAACCAGCATTTCAGGTGCTGAAGTGCCAAGGCCGATAATAAGCATGCCCACAATAAGAGGCGATATACCCATCGTTCGGGCGATATTAGATGCACCATCGATAAAACGATCAGCGCTCCATATCAGTAGAAATAGCCCAAAAATAATGGCTGCAACAAAAGTTAACATAAGGAGATTAGTTCTTGGAAAAACGAGAGATTATACAGGCTTTAAGCGATCACGATAAACACTTAAAGATTATAAAAAGCGTATAAAATATTTAAACCGGGTTTGTAAATAATTGTTTGTTCCTGAGTACATTTCTCAACACATAAGTTAACTATAAAAAACGCCTCAAAGTAGGGGGGTGTCATTTTATTTGATAGCGTTATAATAAATCTTAGTATTTCTAATTAGACCATCCCATCAATGAACAATGATTATCAGCATAATAAAAACAAAGGTTATTTTGAAATAGCGCGTGAGCCTTCCAGTATTTCGTCAGAAGTATTTACAGAAAAATATTATAAAACCGAAACGCCAGTAATCATTGAAAATATCGGACAAGATTGGCCTGCAATTTCTACCTGGAGTGAAGACTATATTAGAGAGAAGTTAGCCAAAGACGCTAAAGCAAAAGCTGCTTCGCTTTGGTACTGGATGGAGAAAGGCTCTTTAGAAGAAGACTATCAAACCCCAGAAATCATTGATCAATTACTAGACACAGAAAATGTGTTTCCACGTAACGAGTTAATGCGAATTTGGGCACACCCACAAGGGAATGTCTCCAGCTGGCATTACGATGCCAATATGGTGAACGTTTTTAATGTGCAGATGACAGGTAAAAAGAAATGGTATCTGGTTTCTCCTGAAACACCATTAGATTGCTATCCATTCACTAGTTTTGCGATTATGGATGGTAATGATGAGAAGATTTTTAACAACAAAAACTACACTCGTGTCATTTTGAATCAGGGTGATATGCTGTATATACCGCCGTTATGGTTTCATAAGGTTGTATCACTAGAAGAAGAAAACCTTAATTTGAATTGGATCTTCACTAAAAAAACTACTAATGTTGTGTCCACAACTTTAAAACGTGAATTAGATCGCTACTCGCTGCAATCGTATCTTTCAAATCATCGTTACCAATGGGTGCAAAAGACGTTTTCGAATATCAACCAGAATATTCCCGGATACCTTCGCTGGAAATGGCGATACCCCGAAATGATCGAAACTCCAGTTAAACCGAGAGTATTCGCATTGACGCGTTTAACCCTTAAAGAGATCTCCTCATTAGCTAAGGTGGCGCTGCATGCAAAAAAAATCAAACCTTATATAGAGAGCATTCGCTCAATCAAAAAGTTAAGTTGATTATTAATTTCTGATATGAAGAGAAATTAATCAGTAATGAAGAGGAATTAGATTATTGTGCTTTTTTGTGTTTGTTGAAAAGTCAATAATAGTTCATAAGATACATAGTGAATATTAATAATTGCCAAAAACGGACTAAAATTGTTGTGGCGTCTTTTAAAGTGAAATCTTTTCAATTACCCTATAAGAAAATCAAGATTTTGTGATATAAGTATAAAATAATTTTTACTTATGATTATTATAATAAAATATCATGATGTGAGTTCGACCAAATTTTACTAGGGAGAAGTTAATGAATATTTTGGCCTTCGGTCCAAATGGAAGTGGCAAAGGCACTCAAGGTGCTATCGTGAAGAAAAAATATGGTCTTGATCATATTGAATCTGGAGCCATTTTTCGTGAGCATATTAAAGGTGGGACCGAACTAGGACTCAAAGCCAAAGAATACATCGATGAAGGAAATTTAGTCCCTGATGATCTAACTATTCCCATGGTATTAGAAACACTCGCAAATTCTAAAGAAAACGGTTGGTTGCTTGACGGTTTTCCCCGTTCGTTAGCGCAAGCAGAAGCGCTGGATAAGGCGTTAACAGAATCAGGTATGAAGCTTGATTATGTTATCGAAATTGTCTTAGATCGTGATATAGCCAAAGAACGTATAATGGGTCGGCGTTTATGTGCAAACGATAATAATCACCCTAATCATATTGCCTTTGATGCGATTAAACCTGTTGAAAAAGACGGCGAGCTAGTATGTCGTGTGTGTGGCGGAGAGTTATCAGCCAGAGCCGATGATCAAGATGAAGCTGCGATCAATAAACGCCATAATATCTATTACGATGATGTTACCGGGACGATGGCTGCTGTTAACTATTTCAAAAATAATACCGATGCAAAGATAATATCTATCGATGGATCAAAAGGCATTAAAGAAATATCTGAAGAGCTAATTAGTCAGTTGCCTTAATCAGTTGTTTTGAACAGTGTAAAAACGAATTGATTACTTCAATGTGATACTAAGTATTTTAAAGCCTGACTCATCATAACGATGGCTCAGGCTTTTTTATTAAACGATGATTTAGAATGATTTCATACTCAATATTTTGAATATGAAAAAAACGCCTGTAAGTAGGGGGGTGGCTTTAGAATTTATAATAGATTGAAGCCTTTTTATCCTTGAGCTAATCAATTTAGAGGCATACAATCCGCTCCCATTATTATTACTCCCTAATATAGTGATAGACTGATGAACATTGTAGCTCTGTTTCCCTTTTTGGCTTGGTTTAAACTCTTAACTAAAGAGACGATAAAAGCGGATATCATTGCAGGGCTGACAGGTGCGGTCATTGTGCTTCCGCAGGGCGTAGCTTTCGCTACAATAGCGGGTCTGCCTCCTGAATATGGTCTTTATACGGCAATGGTTACTCCGATCATTGCGGCATTATTTGGCTCCTCATTTCACCTGGTCTCTGGTCCCACCACTGCGATATCCATCGTTATTTTTTCTGCGGTTAGTCACCATGCAGAACCTGGCACTCCAGAATTCGTATCAATGGCGTTAACGCTGACTTTTCTGGCGGGTATTTATCAATTAAGTTTTGGTATCGCTCGTTTAGGGGCTTTGGCTAACTTCGTATCGCACACGGTTGTTATTGGCTTTACGGCTGGCGCAGCAATTTTGATTGCAACCAGTCAGATGAAAAATATTACGGGTATCTTTGTGCCAAAAGGAGAATCCTTTGTGCATACCTGGATAGAAATAATCACAGGCTTTGCTCAAACCAATATCTATCTTGTGTTGATTGCAGTGGCTACTATGATTGCTGCTCTCAGTATTAAAAAGTTTATACCGCGTTCGCCGTATTTATTATTCGGCATGATAGTCGGTAGTTTGCTCGCATTATTTTTTGGTCAATTTACCGACGACATAAAATTAGTGGGAGAAATACCGCGACACTTACCGCCGTTTTCAACGCCTGATTTCTCATTTGCTAATCTACAACTGTTAACCTCTGAGGCTTTTGCGGTTGCCTTATTAGGACTTATCGAAGCGGTATCCATCAGTCGTGCAATATCCACGAAATCCGATCAGCGCATAGATTCTAATCAGGAATTTATTGGGCAAGGCATGTCTAATATCGTTGGTAGTTTCTTCTCGAGTTACGCTGGCTCAGGTTCCTTTACCCGTTCAGGTATTAACTATGAAGCAGGTGCGAGAACGCCTTTATCAGCCATATTCGCTGCTTTGTTCTTGGTTGTAATCGTGTTGTTGGTGGCGCCATTAACCGCTTACTTGCCAATTGCATCTATGGGTGGCGTTATATTGTTAGTTGCGTATAACCTGATAGATATTCCACACATCAAACAAACATTGGCCTTTAGCAAATCGGAGTCTTCGGTGCTGATAACCACGTTTCTGGCGACACTGTTTCTGGAACTTGAATTTGCGATCTACCTGGGTGTGTTGTTGTCGCTGGTTTTATTTCTGGCAAAAACCTCTACGCCGAAAATACCTGTGTTATCTATCGATGATGGCCCAAAAAACACGCATCGTAAGTTTATCGATATTCGCGAAAAACCCATTCTACAATGCCCACAACTTAAAATAATTCGTATTGATATGTCGATTTATTTTGGTTCGGTGAATCACATTCAAAAGAAATTCGCCAAGATCTCTGATACTGAAAATATTAATCACATCCTGATAGAAGCCAGTGGTATTAACTTTATCGATCTGGCTGGTTCAGAAATGTTAGTTGCTGAAAATAAACGTCTTGATAAACAAGGGGGCGGCCTCTATTTCGTAGGAATGAAGCCCGGCGTTTATGCGGATGCGGCAAAATCCCACTTTATCAAAATGATTGGTAATGATCATTTCTTTGACTCTAAATCGCAGGCAATAAGACTCATCAAGAAAAGACTTGATGATAATAAATGCGCAAGGTGTCAGGTCAGAATATTTAATGAGTGTAATTAACTCTAAATAAAACTCATTAAATACAGTGAATGTTTTGTTATCGTTTGAATTTTGTAGGTTTGAAGATTGTAGGTTTGTAGAATGAAAAGAGAAGAAATTGTTGATACGTTAAAGCTTATGGCGGCAGAGAATAAGACGCCTGCTGAGATGTTGCGTTTTTTAGTCTTGGAGCAAGAAATAGAGCAGCAATTAGAGTGGATGACACTCTTTTCTGAAGCTTTTGATGTAACACTGGGTGAAGTAACAGCATTGAGCGGATGGTGGCACGATGAAAGTGCTGAGCTCAACGATAATGATATCAATGCTTATATTGCACCGTTGATAAAACAGTAGAACATTGATCGAATAATAGCCCATTGATTTATTGGTCGATAACTGACGAAACAGCCGTTTCTATAATCAATAAAAACGGCTCACAACTATTAAGACTTTAGCTTCTTATCTACAACGTTTTTCATAGCGATAAGAAAGCCCATAACCAAAAAAGCACCTGGTGGCAGAATAGCTAAAAGAAAGCCCTGATATTCTTCGAAGGGTTTGATGTACCAGTCTTTTGCAATATCACCAAACATCAATGATGCATCTGCAAATAAGGTGCCACTGCCGATAATTTCACGTATTGCGCCTAAAGCAATCAAAACCAAGGTGAAACCTAAGCCCATCATGAATCCGTCAAGAGCCGCACGTTTAATGGTGTTCTTGGATGCGAACGCTTCTGCACGCCCTATAATTAAACAGTTGGTTACTATCAAAGGGATAAAGATACCAAGCACACTATGAAGTTCTGGCGTGATGGCATTCATACTCAGATCTATCATGGTAACAATGGATGCGATTACTAATACATAGTATGGAATTCGAATTTCTTTTCGTACCCAGTTACGAGTAAAAGCAATAATGATGTTTGATACCGTCAACGTGATAATGGTTGCGATACCTAGACCTAAGCCATTGATCAAATTTCCAGTTACTGCTAGCAACGGACATAGACCTAATAATTGAACCAAGCCCGGATTATTATGCCAAAGGCCATCCATCGTGATTTTTCTGCGTTCACTTTTATTCCAGACAGTTCCTTTCGGAGGTGATACGTCGTCCAGATCTATGCCTGTATCAGTGGGTGATGTGGCAGACATTATTGTGTACCCTTGGTTTTAGATTGTTTATTGCTATTAGGCACAGAGTTTAGATGCGTCATAAAAATTCTGTCCATATTTTCTTGTGCGTAGAGTAAGGTAGATCTGGTAGCATTAACGATGGCTCTTGGTGTGATAGTAGCCCCCGTGAATTGATCGAAATCGCCCCCATCTTTTTTAACATGCCATTGCTCAATATCCGGATTGCCTAAGGATTTTCCATCAAAACCAAGTACCCAGTCACTCTTGCGAATTTCCATTTTATCACCGAGCCCCGGGGTTTCGTGGTGACTTACAACACGAAGACCGTCTACTGATTTATCGTCTACATTGATGCCTAATAAGAATGTGATCGCACCGCTATAGCCCTTCAATGTAGTCACTTCGAAAATGGCAGTTACAGGTTTGCCTTTTAAGGTGGCAAGGTAGACAGGTGTTTCTCGAATAAAGCCATTCTCAGCAGGATCAATAATGATTTTGCTATTTGCCAGATCATTGTCATAGGAATTGTTGGGGGCAATCTGGTTAAGTGCCTTTAACAACATCTTTGCCTGATTTTCTTCAATTTTATGCTTGGTTAAGCTATTCGTTGTCGACACTAGCACCACGCTAATGAAGGCAAATAATGCCAACGAAGCACCCGCTTTTTTCATCGCTTCAAAATGCTGTTTCACGGCTCTATCCTGATCATAGCTTTTTATCCTGTTTTCGCTGTGTAGCACCAGAAGAAAAGAACGAAGGTTTGTGACCAAATACGCGAGGCTGTGTGTAGTAATCAATCATCGGTACAGCCATATTCATGATGAGTACCGCAAATGCGATGGCATCTGGATAATTGCCCCAGACCCGAATAATGTAGATAAAGAAACCAATGCTGGCTCCGTAAATCAACTTGCCTACGGGTGTGGTACTGGCTGAAACGGGGTCAGTAGCGATGAAAAATGCGCCAAGTATGGTCGCGCCACTAGTGATATGAAACAAAGGGCTGGCAAAACTATCTGCAGAAAAAAGATAAAACACAGCTGAAAGTAAAAACAATGTACCTAACAAGGCAACGGGTATCTGCCATTGAATAACTTTTTTATAAAGTAACCAGATGCCACCTAACATGAAAGCCAAACTACTCCACAACCAGGTGTTTTGTGAGAGCGTTTGTAAATAGGAAGATTCTTTCATTACACTGCTGAAATCTGTGCCTGCGCGCAAGCCTGTCTTCACTTCATCCAAAGGTGTTGCCATGGTTATGGCATCCCAGGCGGGTTTTTGATTGCCAAAAATAAAGGAAAGTTTTTCCATAAGGCTAAAATCATAAGCGCCGAGATCACCAAAGGTTCGCGGGTGTACCCATTGGCTCATTTCAAAAGGAAAAGAAACAATTAATACGGCGAAACCGACCATAGCAGGATTGAAAGGGTTATATCCCAGGCCTCCATATAGATGTTTTGCAATGATGATCGCAAAGAAAATGCCAACAAAAATTATCCACCATGGCATTAGTGGAGGTAGCGTTAACGCAAACAACCACGCGGTTACTATGGCGCTTAGATCGCTTAGAAAAGGCAATAAAGGACGTTTGCGAATGATCAGGGCGAGCGTTTCCAGAGACACCGCAAAAACAATTGAAATGATTACATTCAATAATATCCCGGTGCCGAAGAAGTACATCAACGTTAAGGTGCCAGGTATTAAAGCTAATAGCACTTGCAACATCACACTGTTGATGTTCTGACTGCTATTCAAGAAAGGGGATGTTTTAGTTTTAAACTTCATTGTTTATTGAGCTTCTTCAGTACTGGCTTTTGCAACAGTCTTGGTATCAGATTCTTTGGTATCCATTTTCTCAGACTCTGTGCGTGCCAGTTTTTTTGCTTTAGCTCGTTCCATAGCTGCTTTTATAGCATCTGCTTTCGGAGAGGAGCTTTGCCCACCTGTTGTACTGTCTGATTTTGACGCGGCTTTTTTCTCTTGTAATGCTGCCTTGTGTGCTGCGCGTTTTTCTTCTCTTTCGCGTTTATCGCGTTCTTTTCTGTAGAGTAAGAATTCATGTCTTTGGCGTGAGAGATCGGCTTTCTCTAATGCTACTTTCTGTTCACGTATTTCACTTTTACCAAATCTAAAATAGTCCACGAGTGGTATATGACTAGGGCAAACATAGCTACAACAGCCACAATCAATGCAATCTCTTAAACTGTGATCTTCTGCTTTTTCAAAATCTTTTGCGCGAATATGCCAGTAGAGTTGTTGTGGTAATAATTTTACTGGGCATACTTCCATGCATTTGCCGCAGCGGATACATGGCAGTGTTGGTTGATTAGAGAATGCAGGATTAGATTCACGTAAAGATGTTGCAGAAATAAACAAGGCGCAGTTGGTCGCTTTAATAACGGGAACGGCATCATCCGGAATGGCAAAGCCCATCATTGGACCGCCCATGATTAAATTCTCAGCCATTTTTGTATAGCCGCCAGCTTTTTCTGCTAAATGACTAAAAGGTGTGCCAATTAACACTTCGAAGTTTTGCGGGTGTTGAATGCCATTTCCAGTAACGGTAATTATTCTTGAAATTAAGGGTTCGCCTAAATAAATCGCTTTGTAGATACTGTAGCTTGTACCTATATTCAAACACATCAGGCCTAATTCAATCGGTATGCCACCCGAGCGTACTTCTTTTCCGGTGAGAATTTCGATCAGTTGTTTTTCACCACCACTAGGGTAAATAGTAGGAATGGCAACCACTTCAATATTTGATAACTCTGCTGTGGCGTTGCGCATTGCTGCAATGGCTTCAGGCTTGTTATCTTCAATAGCAATCAAGCATCTTTGCGGTTTTACCAATGCTTGTAACAATTGAATGCCTTTTACAATATCAGCACTACGATCTTGCATTAAACGATCGTCGCAGGTGATGTAGGGTTCGCATTCCGCACCATTGATGATCAGGGTTTCAATGTGCTTTATTCCAGAACTGGCTAGCTTTATGGATGTAGGAAAAACGGCGCCACCCAGACCAACAATACCAGCCTGTTCAATTCGCTCTAATAAAACTGACGAGTCCGTGTTATCCGGGTCTTCTATTGGTGGTAGTTTGAAGTGACCCCAATCATCCTCTCCATCTGTTTCGATTATCACGCAAATTTCTGCCAGCCCAGATGGATGGGGAATTGAGTGCTCACCGATATACGTAACTGTTCCAGAAGTCGGCGCATGAATAGCAGCACTAATAACATCTGATTTTTCTGCGATTAATTGACCCTTTTTGACCAAGTCTCCGACATTAACCACTACCTCAGCACTTTTACCAATGTGTTGATGAATCGGTACAATTAATTTACTTGGTATGCCTGCTGACTCGATAGGTTTTTGATTTGAATCTTTTTTGTGAAACGGGGGGTGAACACCGCCATGAAACTTGTACAGTTTTATACTCGTCGTTTCAGCTAATGAACGATTAGATAAAAGCGAAGCATTCATGGTTATGCTGCTCCTCTTGTTTTTTCATTCAAATCATTTTTGCTTTTTTTATCGACGTCGGGGTTGGAATCAGATGAGCTAGATAGACCAGTAGTATCACTCTGATTATCTTGTGTGTCATTTAAGGGCGTAGAGGTTGCCATTGCAGAAGGCTCTTTAATGGTTGTCTCAATAATTGTTGGCACCATGTGATAAGTCTTTTCAATCGATTTTGGCTCAATCCATTTCCAGCTATCTGGCGTTTTTTTGAGAGGTTCCATGACTATGCAGTCAACCGGGCAGGGTGGCAAACATAGTTCGCAACCAGTGCATTCAGATTCGATGACCGTATGCATCAGTTTTGCAGCGCCAACAATAGCATCCACTGGGCAAGCTTGAATACACAGAGTACAACCAATGCAATCCTGCTCGATAATGACCGCAACTTCTGGTGTTTCAGGAGCAGCTTCAGCATCTTCGTCGAGTTCCATGGGCTCTACGTCTAATAAATCAGCCAGCGCCAAAATAGTGGTTTCTCCACCAGGAGGACATTTGTTAATCGGTGCTTCGCCTTTTGCTATGGCTTCTGCGTACGGTCTACAGCCTGGGTAACTACATTGCCCGCATTGCGTCTGGGGTAACAGGCTATCCACCTGATCAGACAAGGGGTCACCTTCGACTTTAAACTTTACTGATGCATAGCCAAGGACTAATCCAAAGAATACCGCAAGGCCAACCAAAATGAGTATAGCGGTTAACATATTATCCTTTGATCAAGCCTGTAAAGCCCATGAAGGCCAGTGCCATTAAACCCGCGGTAATCATGCCAATTGCATTGCCTTGAAAAGCTTCTGGCACATCAGCTGCTGCAAGACGTTCGCGCATTGCGGCAAATAACACCAGAACCAAGGTAAATCCAAGAGCGGAACCAAAACCGTATAATGCAGATTCGATAAAATTATTCGATTGCTGAACATTGAGGAGAGCAACACCGAGTACTGCACAATTTGTGGTTATTAATGGTAAATAAATACCTAAAACATTGTGAAGTAAGGGGCTGGTCTTATGTACGACTAACTCTGTAAAACCAACAATAGCGGCAATCACAAGAATAAAACTAATTGTGCGTAGGTATTCAAGGTCAAAAGGCGCTAATAAGTATTCATGGACCAAATAACTGGAAATAGATGAAAGTGTCAGTACAAATGTAGTTGCCAGGCCCATACCCATAGCTGTCTCAAGCTTGCGCGATACACCCATAAACGGGCACAAACCAAGAAACTGGGCGAGAACAATATTGTTCACCCAGACGGTTCCGACGATGATAAGTAGGTATTCAGTCATTTTGTAACTATTGCGAGTTTAGTCGAATTGGCGTGGTTTCATGTAAATGAAACCTGATACTTAAAAAAAGCGCTATTTTGACATATTTGGGCACATAACCTAACTGATTTTAATAGCCTGAGATATAAAACATACTATTTTTGTTGGTTATTACGATCTGAGTCATGAAAGTTTTCATTTATCGAAATTTGTCATTAAAAATACTTGATAAGTTAGTAAATAATAATATACTGAATTTGTCTATTTGTTTCATTCTTTTTTATGGGTATGTAACAAGAATGGTAATAGACAATTTAATACCCTCCTAGCGGTTGGCGCTCCTCTTTGGGGCGTCTTTTTTTGCCTAAAATAAATAGCCAAAAATATCGCTGTAAGTAGGGGGGTGCCTTAAGAATAAATCTAAATTCATATTTTCATCATGGGTGATGTTTAATTTTGCAATGAACGCTTCTTTTCACGATTTGCTATTAAGAACGAAGACATTCCTGCAGCGATCAAGATAATCAAACCGATAAAACTCAAATGATCTGGCCATGTATTAAATACCACTACACCAAAAATGGTAGCCGCCACTAATTGAATATACACAAATGGGGCAATGACACTTGCTGGTAATTGACGGCTTGCTTCTATGATTAAAAGATTACCAATAGCGGATGACAATGAACTAAGTAATATCAATAGTGAAAAATTTATAGTGAGTTCTGGTACCTCCTTAAGGCCGAAAGGTGCTAATACAAAACTGCCAATCACCAGTGTTGAAATTAAAATCAAACGCGGTCTAAAAGTGCCTGCGAGCCATCTATTGGTCACGAGAAAAAAGCCGTAAAATGTTCCGGCCATAACAGCATAAATCATGCCTGTACTCATACCGAAACCAGGTTTTATGACTAATAAAGCGCCGCCAAAACCCACAAATAACAACGTAGATCTCGCTAGTGTAATGGGCTCTTTCAGAAAAATCGCGGCAATAAAATAAGATAAAATAGGGCCAATAAAGAAAGCACCAAATACATTGGCTATGGATTCTGTTTTAACCGCAGTCAGAATAGAAGATACAGAGGCGATGAAAAGAGCTGCGCGAATAAGTAGCCGCCAGTTAAAGAAATGACGTAATTCTGAAAGTTTTAATCCGCTGAAAGGCAACAAACATAAAGCGCCAATAGCAAATCTAGACCAGGCAACAAAAATGGGGGTTACTCCCTGTTGCATGAGTAATTTGCCTGCTGTATCTCCCAATGGTATAAGCGTCATCGCTAATAAAATCATTGCAATAAATAGCAATTTATTATTTGAAGTCATTGGTGAAAACAGCCTATTTTAAAACGTCATTGAGCAACTAAAGGAACAAACCAGGTCAAAGAAATAGATACAAAAATTAATTAAAGAAGTAAATTGAAGAAGCTATTTGTAATAGCTATTTGAAATATCTAGTCGAAGAAATACTTTGTGTAACTATTTGAAGTAACTGAGAGGCGAATGAGAATAGTAACTAAAAAAACGCCTGTAAGTAGGGGGGTGACCTTTATTTACTTCCACCTTCACATTGAGGAGAATCTGCAACTTTTCCGGCTTTTTCAAAGTATTCACTTGGTGTCATGGTATGCAGTGCCAATGCATGAATCTGTTGTAATTCATCGGCAAGAGCTGCATTGATCATGCGATGACGGGCAATTAACATTTTTCCTTCAAAAGCATCACTTACCGCGATAACTTTAAAATGAGACTCGGTCGCTGGACCGCTATGCATGTAACTTTCATTGATAACTTCCAATACTTCAGGAGCAAGTGTTTCTGTTAATTTTTCTTCAATGGTTGTCTGCATATTCATAATTCTGGCTCTTAATTCATAACACTCGGGTAGGAGTGGCTATTATGCGGTCTAGTCAAATTTAAACAAGGTGATATTGATTTACGTTAAAGCATTAAATGTAAATTATTATTCTCGAACCAGTGAGCCAATCATGTCGGTTTGGGGTAGACCAAATATTTATTAAATGTTTTGTCACTGATTGCTTTGGCCAGTCTGACTAAAATGGCGGTTAGTAACAAGGCGAATAATACGCGGAAATAGAGCGCCCCAGTAATATCTGCGCCAAGTAACATGATGAGTAAAGTGTCCTCGATAATGCTGTGGCATAAAGCTAACAGCGTGAGTGATCCGAAAATATCCATTTTGGAAATGCGTCCACTTTTTGCTTCATTGATTAAAAGTGACCCGCCATAAACAACGCCAAGCGTAATACCGATAATAGTGATTGAGGTGGTTTTTTCGCCTAAGCCTAATAGCTTTAATACAGGTTTGAGTAACCAGCTCATGAGTTTTTCAATCCCACTGCTTTTTAGTAACCGTAAAAAGATAACCAAAGCGCTAATAACAAGAAATACCTTAAATAATGTTTCTAATTGCAACATTAACCATCCCATTAATGAATCATTTGTGCTGACTTCGGGGTTGAATAACGAGGTGCTTGGTGTGTCTAAGTATCCACCCAAGCTGTAAACTTTGTGACAGATAAAGCCTAAAAGTAACGCACCACCCACTCGCAATAACAATAAGTAGATAACCCGAACTCCCGCTTTTTGGGCGATGCGTAACTCAATAGGTAAAGCATGTGCATATAACATCATCGCACCAAGTACGGTAACTTGAGCGACTGTTAAAGGTTGCTCGATAGCCATGGTGACGTAGATGATCATGCCGCCGTAGATATTACTGATTAATGTTGTTGCCCAGACCAATCCCATAGAGGCAGGTAAGCCAACCATTTGCATAATGGGTTCAAGGATAATGCCTATATATTCAATGCCACCCAGTTCTTCAATGATTTTGACAACGATAATGATAGGGATCATTAGCTTGAATAAGTTGTACGTGATAGCAAAGATTTCTATCACCAGGCTTTTCAGCCAGCTTATAAAGACGGTGTATTGCATAGGGTATATTTCATTAAAGAAGTCAAAAATAAATTCTTATTTAATGTATTCGCATCAAATGAAGACTGGAAGTCTAGGTGAATTTAGTAGGTTTTGTCATGACTTTTGGAATTTTGTCATTATCCCAATGTTGAAAAGCCCATTTCCATAAATCATTTATTGATTCGAGGTTAGAACGTTTCGGTGGATTCTGTCCCAGAAATTCAAGCGAGGCTAGTAATGATTCCATTTTTTTATCGCTTGAATCATTATCTGTGAGCACAGGTGGGGAATGATTTTGTTTGCTGAGTTTTTTGCCATCAGCTGTAACTGCTGTAGGAAAATGCAGGTATTCTAGTTGTGGATAACCTAGTAACTGCTGTAAAAAGATTTGTCTTGGCGTGTTGTCTAATATATCTGAACCACGAACCACTTGATTGATTTCTTGAAAAGCATCATCGACAACAACGGCTAACTGATAAGCAAATAAACCATCTCTACGTTTTAAAATAAAATCACCAATTTCCTGTTCTATGCTTTGGCCGATAACGTGGGGCTGACATAGATCTTGGAAACATATTTCCTGTTTGTTGGTTTTTACCCTGATGCTGGGATTTTGTATGTCCGGATTGTTAATACCATTTCTACAAATGCCAGGATAGAGGTAACCGTAGGTGCTAATGTCTGATAAAGACTGCAGGTATTTACGTGTACAACTACAGGGGTAAATGTGATCTGATATGCGTTCTAAAGCAGTTTGATATCGTTCTGTTTGTTCGCTTTGAAAAAGGATATCGCCATCCCATGCAAAACCAAAAGACTCAAGCGTTTGAATAATGGATTGTGACGCGCCTGGCTGTTCGCGCTGAGTGTCAACATCTTCAATTCTTAAAAACCATTTGCCGTTGTTTTGTGTTTTTGCCGCTAGATAGCTGGCAACGGCAGCGACCAAAGAGCCAAAATGCAAAGGTCCAGTGGGTGAGGGGGCAAATCTGCCTATGACTGAATTGATTTTCTTTTGTGATTGATGATTAAAACCCATTGATACACGTTAGATGATCTAAGTACTAAAAACAATGTTCGCTTTAATTTAACAATCATTCAACAGCAATATCTGAATGATAAAAGTCAGCGTTAAAAAAAGCCCTGTAAGTAGGGGGGTGACTAACGCACATAATTTAATCCAAAAAAAAGGAGTGACAGCTGAAACTGTCACTCCTTTAGAGATTGATGTAATCCGGATTACATCAAGTTAAGCGATTTGCTTTTCTTTGATCTCTTCTGTTGTTTTACAGTCAATGCAAAGTTCTGCAGTCGGACGAACTTCTAGACGTTGTAGTCCAATTTCTATGCCACATGCATCACAGTAGCCGTAGTCATCGTTATCTACACGTGTAATCGTTTTGTCGATTTTACGTACCAGTTTGCGTTCTCTGTCGCGTGCACGCAGTTCAAGCGTAAACTCTTCTTCTTGAGTTGCTCTGTCAGCAGGGTCAGAAAAGTTACTCGCTTCTTCTTGCATGTGGCCCATGGTGCGATCTACTTCTTCCATGAGTGCTTTTTTCCAGGCAATTAAGATACTTCTAAAGTGCGCAAGTTGGTTTTCATTCATATATTCCTCATCTTTCTTAGGAACATAAGGCTCAATACCGTCAACAGGTAAAGCGGACTTGCGTGTTATTGGCGTGTTATTTGTTGCCATACTTCTACGTCTCCTTGTTTGCATTTTGCTTACCATAGTTATAAATGTAACCATGTTGCGGCAAAATTTTACGCGCGTATTGTACCTGAATTTTCTGTTAGGTAAATTAATACTTTCAATCAAGCATTTTTAAGTTATAAGTTATTCATAACATTAGTCTTAATCAGTTTAATATTGATATACTTTTCTACTAACGGGGCTTTTACTGCGCTTATTGACTGTTTGATCAGTGCCGATACAGCATTCAAAGGCCATAAAGTTGAATCTTTACTGAAGAAATCCTCCCTATGTCTAAACAAGTATCACCCAATGTACCTGAGTCTGTTCAACAGCGCGTTGCAGAACTTCACGAAATTTTACACTACCATAATCATCGTTATTACGTTCTTGATGACCCTGAGCTTCCTGATGCCGAATACGATAAATTATTGCGTGAGTTGCAAGACATAGAAGAAAAATACCCAGAAACGTTAACCGTAGAATCTCCTACACAGCGTGTTGGTGCTCTGCCACTCAGCGAATTTACGCAGGTAAAACACTTGGTGCCAATGTTATCGCTAGGTAATGCGTTCAATGAAGAAGAAGTATTGGCTTTTGAAAAACGTTTGTTAGATAAATTGGGTGAGAAGGATATTACCATCGAGTATAGCGTTGAGCCTAAGCTTGATGGATTGGCAGTGAGTTTATTGTATGAAAACGGCGTGTTGGTTCAGGCTGCTACCCGAGGTGATGGCGAAACAGGGGAGAACATAACAGAAAATGTCAGAACCATTAGACAGGTGCCACTTAAATTAAGCGGCAAAAATATTCCACAAAGACTAGAAGTGCGTGGCGAAGTGTATATGCCGAAGGCTTCATTCGAAGCGCTAAACAATAAAGCCAGAGAAAATGGCGACAAAACCTTTGTAAACCCTAGAAATGCAGCCGCAGGTAGTTTGAGGCAGCTCGATTCGAGAATCACAGCTTCACGAAATCTTGCTATGTATTGTTATGCCACAGGTTTAATCGAAGGGGGTACGTTAGCTGCTAATCATAGCGATGCTATGAAACAATTAGCAGACTGGGGCTTGCCAATCTGTCCTGAGAATAAAGTCGTATCAGGAGCGGCAGGGTGTCTGGAATATTATAACGAGATCGGCGACAAGCGAGATAGCTTGTCTTACGAGATAGACGGTGTCGTGTTCAAAGTGAATTCTCTGGAATTGCAAAATAAGTTAGGTTTTGTGAGTAGGGCGCCTCGTTGGGCAATTGCCCATAAATTTCCTGCTCAGGAACAAATGACGTTAATAAACGATGTAGAGTTCCAGGTCGGAAGAACAGGCGCATTAACACCCGTAGCTCGTTTAGAACCGGTTTTTGTTGGTGGCGTCACTGTTACCAATGCAACCTTGCATAATATGGACGAGATCAAACGTAAAGACGTACGAATAGGTGATACCGTCATCGTAAGAAGAGCAGGGGATGTGATACCGGAAGTGGCTAGAATCGTCCCTGATAAACGCCCAGCGGACGCTAAGGAAATAGTAATACCCTCGCACTGTCCTGTATGCGATTCTACCGTCGAACTTATTGAGGGAGAGGCTGTTGCTCGCTGTACAGGAGGTTTATTTTGTCCGGCACAAAGAAAAGAAGCGATAAAGCATTTTGCCTCGCGTAAGGCGCTGGATATTGATGGGCTAGGCGATAAGCTGGTTGAACAGTTATTCGATGAGAAATTAATTAAAAATGTCAGCGATTTGTTTAGTTTAAATGAAGAGAGTTTAATAAAGTTAGAACGCATGGGTGAAAAATCTGCGCAAAACCTGATCAAGGCCCTAGAGGATAGTAAGCATCCAGTGCTTGCCAGGTTTATCTATTCACTGGGTATAAGAGAAGTGGGTGAAACGACCGCCAAATCATTGGCAAATCATTACTATTCGTTAGAAGCAATAAAAGCAGCCGATTTAGATAGCCTACAAAGCGTTGATGATGTTGGTCCTATAGTTGCTAACCATATCGTTACTTTCTTCCAGCAAGAACATAACAATGAAGTTATACAGGCTTTGTTGGATGCGGGAGTTGAACCTCAAAATCCAGAAAAAAGACAATCAACAGAAAGTTTACCTCTAGCTGGGAATACCTACGTGCTAACTGGAACACTTGAAAAACTGAAACGAAATGAAGCAAAAGAACAATTAGAAGCATTAGGTGCAAAAGTAAGTGGCAGTATTTCAAAAAATACTACAACTTTATTTGCAGGAGAAAAAGCCGGTTCAAAGCTCACAAAAGCCGAGGAATTAGGCGTTCCGGTATCTGACGAAAATGAGTTGATAAATCTTTTAAAAAAATTGCATTCAGATGCTTGACAGTTTTTAAAAGTAACCTTAATATACGCGCCTCGTTGAGACGGCTCTGGTGGCATGAGTTGTTGATGATACGAAGCGGGTGTAGCTCAGCTGGTAGAGCACGACCTTGCCAAGGTCGGGGTCACGAGTTCGAATCTCGTTACCCGCTCCAAATACAAAAGCCAATCATTTTATTATGATTGGCTTTTTTGTTTCTTGAGTGTTACTTCATAGTTTAAGAAGGAATATTTAAGAAATAATGTAGAGATTATTCAGTATTTTTTATTATTAGTTGCTTAGAGATGATGATGAAAATAGGTGCTGAAAATTTATACAAATTACTTACCCCCCAATGGTCGTCATAAAAGGTGCCGTTGATCATGGTGAGTATAGTTTGAGCAAAGGCTTTTATTTATATTTGTTCACGGCTGGATGGCAGAGTGTTATGCAACGACCTGCAACGTCGGATACCCTGGTTTAATTCCAGGTCCAGCCTCCAAATTTAAATAAGAAAGCCTTAGGATTAATCATTCTAGGGCTTTTTTATTGAAGTAACAAAAAGGTTTGAAATAGGCATTCCATCCGTTAATTTTTGATGCTATCATCCCGCCCCTAGTGAAAAGGTTGAGTAGCAAAATGGTTATGCAGCGGTTTGCAAAACCGCCTATCCCGGTTCGATTCCGGGCTCAACCTCCACTTTTTAAAAGTGTGACTGAAAACTGTGTTAGCCAAACACTTAAAACTTAGGCTAGATTTATAAGACCATCTAAGTAGTATGCCCAGGTGGCGAAATTGGTAGACGCAAGGGACTTAAAATCCCTCGGTGGCAACACCGTGCCGGTTCGATTCCGGCCCTGGGCACCATATCTTTCTGGATAAATACAATCTCTTGTAAATTCTCTTCTGAAATCTAACTAAACATTGTTTGTCAATTATTGTTCATGATTTTGTATCTCTGATATTTTCTTCAAATTCTAAACTTTTCTGTTCAATTTTGCTCAATGATTGAGCAAGTGCTACTAACTAATTATTATATCAACCAATAGTATATTTAATTTCAAGTATCCTCATGATAGTCTGTGATATTTTTAATATTGTTTCGAATAAACAAAAGTTTATAACCATCACATAGAAGAATTTTGCATGAGTAAAGATATTTTCAAAACTATTAGATTAAATGTATTACTGTTTTTGGTTTCGTTTTCTGTTATTGCATGTGGCGGTGGTTCAAGTACAGATTTGGCCAGTGGTTCAGGTTCTTCTAGTTCGTCTTCAACTTCAGGTGGTTCGGGAGTTTCTTTAATATCTACGGACAACATAACGTGGCAAAAAGGTATATACAATTCATCTGGAGAATTTGCTGGACTTTGTGAGATCCCAAGAGAAGAGTTAGATTTGGTCTCTCAACAGACATTGTACCCTGATGTATTGGGTAGCTTAAATGATGAAAAAAATTGGCTAAGGTCCTGGAGTGATGAAAATTATCTTTGGTATAATGAGATAGAGGATATGAATCCTGCTTTATTTAGCACTCCTTTAGAGTATTTTGATCAGTTAAAAACTTTCGAAACCATATCATCAGGAAAACAAAAAGATAGATTTCACTTCACTCAGAACACAGATGTTTTTCTTGATGAGGCTGAAACTGGACTAACAATAGGCTATGGCTTCACAGTTGTCCTAACATCTAATCAAGTGCCTCGTGAAGCTGTTATTGCATATACACAGCCAAATACGGTTGCTACGAGTGATACAATTAATCTAAAACGTGGAGACAAAATATTAGCGGTTGATGGAATTGATATAATCAACACTTCTTCAGATGATCTTTCTTTGGCAAATGCTTATTTAGGATTATTTCCTGAAGAAGTTGGAAAGTCTCATACGTTTACTATTCAGGAAAAAAACTCTAATACTATTAGAGAGATATCTTTGACTTCAGCTTATGTAACTTTACAATCTGTGCAAAATAATAAAATTATTGAGACAGCCGAAGGGAAAATAGGTTACTTTTTATTTAACGAGCATATTGAAACCGCTGAATCTCAATTAATAGAAGCAATGTCTATATTCCATAGTGAAGGGATTTCTGATCTGGTTCTTGATATTCGATATAATGGTGGGGGATTAATTGATATAGCTAATGGTTTGGCATCGATGATTAGTAGTACTGAAAAAACTAATAATACAACGTTTTCTATACCAACATTTAATGATAAACACCCTGATATTAACCCATTTACTGGTGAAGAAATCACAGGTACTAATTTTTACCAAACTTCTAGTGAAGACTTCACTCTACCTCATTTGAATTTATCTCGAGTATTTGTTTTAACAGGAGAAGCTACATGTTCTGCCAGTGAATTAATTATTAATGGGTTAATAGGAATAGATGTTGAAGTCATTCAGATAGGCTCTTCGACTTGTGGAAAACCCCATGGTTTCTATCCTACTGATAATTGTGGGACTACTTATTTCAGTATTAATTTTAAGAGTGAGAATAATAAAGGCTTTGCAGAATTTGATGACGGTTTTGCGCCGATAGATAATACTTCTTCAGTGGGGGCAGTTTTACTTTCAGGATGTTCGATTCCAGATGATTTTACTAAAGATTTAGGAGATCCGGAAGAAAGCCGATTAGCGGCTGCTATTTTTTATAAAGAAAATGGAGAGTGCCCTGATATTACTCTAAGTAGACAATCTAAATTAATAAAAAAGAATGAGATTCCTTTCAAACCTTCTTGGTTGAATAACGCTATAGGTACAATAAGAAGATAAAGTAAATGAAGAACCCAAAATAATTAGAGAAAGTAAGATAAAACTTAGCTATTTGGCTCTAATTAAATTATTTATAGATGAGGAGGGACAATGAATAAAAACACTATTTCCCCTTATACTCTCGACTCTCTAAAATATGAATTAACCTCAGAATCTGCGTTGGCTGTCTACGTTGTTTTGCCAATCTGTTTATTAATTATCATTTATGATTATCTCTTAGGTAATGGTGTTGTAATTTCATCCTTACCTGAAAACCCTTCATCACTCGCTTTATATAATATGTTATTTGGTCTTCCACATATCATAGCAGGTCATTCATTGGTTCTTAATAAAGAGCATAGGGGGGCACATCGGAAAAATATATTATTAGGATCATTTCTGGTGATAATGACTATTGTCACTGCAAGTTATTTATTACCCCTTTATGTGAATTTAACTGCCTTTATCATCATTACATTAGTCCATGTCTTAAGACAACAATTTGGTTTAGTAAAAGTATTTTCTTCAGTTGGGGGTGTTTTGGTAGATTTATGGACTTGGTTAGCTATCGGTGTCGTTGGAACTTTAGCTTTTGTTTTTGCTGCAAAAGCACAACTTGATCCAGATATCATAAAAATTAGTTATATTTTAGTTTATTTACTCAATATCTGTTTTGTGGTTTTAGGTTTTTTCTTATATAGAAAGGTAGTTTCAACAAAAGGTAAATATTTTTTCTTAGTTAATTTGTTATCAGTTCCACTAGCAACATTTTTTTATTTTTCTGGTTATACATTTTTTGCAATCCTTACAATTAGAGTAATACACGACACAACTGCATTCATGATTTACCTAGTGCACGATAAAAACAAGAATTGGTCCAAGCTTTCTAAATTAAATGCAGGTTTTATTTCTTTTTTTACGGTCGTTTTGTTTAGTATTGCTCTTGCCTTTATATTAGAAAATTATCTTATAGATGTGATTGTATTTTTTACAAAAAGTCATTTGTCATATGCAATTATGAGTACGATCACGCTTTCTGTCATTGTTTACATTGAAATGATGCATTATTACTTAGAATCCAAGATATGGAAGAATTCATCTTCTTGCAGAAAATATGTAAGGTTTAACGTTCAATAATTGCATTCTAATAGTTTAAAATTATAGTGTTATGGCGATTATAATTGCTAGTTCAATTTCTACTTCATCAATTGTAGAGGGGGGGGTGAAATTGATAAGTGCGTAACATTACAAAATACATTTTTATAGTTCTCATCGATACTATCTATTTAACTTTGACGAGCTCTAAAGATAGATATTCACAATCTATTATCTTATTCTTTAGACGGCTTTAAAGCCTCTATGGGGCAAGGGTTGTATCATCATCTCCAGGCTCGGGATATGGAGGTGCATATATATGAACTCTAGAAGGGTCATCTACAACCTCTATATTTTCACTTGTGTATGTTTCTATAAAAGTATTTTCGGTCATACTATTACTTACAGCACCCCAAACCGCGCTAGCTGGAGTAAATCTGTTTATATTACTGCCTGCTTTTTTTATTACATCTCCGATTTTTCCTCCAATTTGATCACCTAAATCTTCTGTTTTACCTCTATTAAAGGGAGAGTATTCCCAGATTTCTGCGTCTTTACTATTATTTTGTTCTTGAGTAACGTTAACACTATTAATTGCATCTGCACCGTAAACAGCTGACAAGTAATTAGTTAAGTTATCTAGCTTGGGTGTAGGGCTATCTTTGATAGAAGAATGTGAGTCTAGAGCAATGCTGATTTCATCATTTAATGCTGTAGATCCATAGAGTTTTTCGGTCCCAGGTGGTGTAGGTATTTTACCATTGCGTTGTATTTCGAAGAGCTCATTAGCCATATCTACCGCATACTGCGCTTTTTCTGAGTCTGATAGCTCCTCTCTATTACGCCACTTTGCCCCAGAGAGAAAATCTAAAGAATGATCGGTGATTAAATTTTCTTGTGTAATTAATGGGTTTCTATAAGGAGTATTTGTAATTTTTCTAGGATCTAGACTGATAACAATTTCTTTATTAAAATTTTGACCATTTTGTATATGGACATCTGCACCTGTTGATTTATTATGAATTTTGATTTCAATATTAACTAATTCATCTCCAATATAGGTTCGTTTGATTTCTGTAGAATCGTATGTTGCATCCCAGATATCCTTTTCAGTTCCAACACGAGTCCTTGCTCTGTTGCTATATTTATAAGTTTCGATATCAGTCTCAGTATATCCATCTGGAGTTTGTTCTCTTACTGTATGTCCACTGTTTTCTATGCGTCCTTCATATCCGACCATATTAGCCCAAAAAATTGACCCATGTCCGTCGGCTCGATTTTCATAGCCGTTTTCTATTGTTCTAGTTGAAACCTGCAGTTGATCTAAACACTCAGAAAATCCAATACCACTATCACCATCTCTTCCATCATGGTTAGATACTGGTTCAGAAAGTTTTGGTAATCCCAGATTTCCATATCCACCTTCCATATCCCAATCATTAAGTGGTGTATTATCCATTGCGCGAAAGTAATTAACGACATTAATTGCTAGATCTGCATCATCTGCTATATATGTTTTTTGAACACCGCTATAATCCATATCCCTGATTTGAGCATAAAGTTGTGCTGCATCAGGTTTTATTTTTCCATTGTCATCAAAGATAGATTCAGGTAGTGGTACCCAATCAGGAAGATTATCTACGTAACCTTGTATTTTTTCCGTACTTTGTTCAGATAATCCAAGCCATTTTGATATGCTTGTTTCCCAAGATATTCCGTTCTTATCTAATGTATAAGTCGAAATTTCATATTTACCATCTTCGCGTTTAGTGACTTTTGTCTTAATAGCACTTTGTGTTTGGTAATTATCAGGGATAGTTAATCCTAATGCAGAGGTTACTAATCCTCCTGCTTTACCAAGATTACTATTCCCTATTTTTTTAATCCTGTCTTTCAATTTATCGCTAGTGTTTACATCTAAAAAATCTGATAAATTTAAATCTATACTGAAAGAATCCCGTGTTATTAACTCAATATTACTTCCGACGGAAAGATTGGTAATTCTATCAACCAGTCTTTCTTCCCCGAATAGAAGACCATCATGATATAAGTCATCAAAGATAATTCCATCAGCCTGGGCTTCTGCAACATAATCAGGTGGTGTAGCACCTTCACACTTATCAACAGGAGGGGGGTCTACTACTGTTGGTACTGGCTCAGAAGTGTCTGTATCCGTAACGATGATCTCCTGACCAATGTAAATCAAGTCTATGTCATCAATAAAATCTTCATTAAGTTTGATAAGGTCTTCAAGTGGTATGCCAAATTGCTCTGCCAACTCAGACAGAGTGTCGCCACATACCACAGTATAGCTAGGATGGAATTGTGCAGTATCACCTTCTAAGGGTATAAGTAGCGTATCCCCAGCCCTAATTTGGTTTATGTTTTCTATGTCGTTTAAAATTTGTAGCCTATCTGTCGATGTTCCATGGGCTATGGCTATATTTGCTAAGGTATCTCCACTTGCTATTGTATATACAGTAGTGATATCGGGTGCTTGATTATTGTCTGTTACTTGAATGTTCGCTGTATTTGAGCATTGATTTGCGGTTGTTTGATTTAAAGCGGATAAAGGACTGGTATTAATAGAACTGCAGCTATTTGTACTAGGCTTAAGACTATCTCTAAGATAATCTAATCGACTGTCATTTGGTGCAAGACCTAAACGATCGCTTAGCTCTAGAGGATTGTTTTTGACGTATGCATAAGTATTGATACCACCTTTGAGCCCAATAGGATCGCTAGTAATATAGCGACCAGTTTCAGGGTCGTAATCTCGTAAATAGTTATAATGAGTGCCCGTTTCCTGATCTTCGTATTGCCCTGGAAGTCTAAGATTTATTGCAATTGTGTTGTTGGTTACAGTTGCTTTACCAAAAGGTGTGTAACTCGCCTTCCAAACAGTCTGTTTTTGGTCATTACTAGCAGCCTTAGGTGTGCCTAAAAGATCGCTATGGATGGCATACAGTTGTTTATTTTCAAGCTTTGCAATGGGTTGTTTGTTAAGGTAAATGAATTGATTGAAAGTCACCCCCCCACTTACAGGGACTTTTTCTATTTCAGTAGTTAAAGTATGACCATCATATAGATAATAGGTTGTTTTAGATTGCTTGCCTCCCGAATAACTGACCTTCTTAATTCGTTCCCCAAAGCTGTTGTATTGGTATTCTGCCAATAGTTCATGGTTATTCGTGTCGTTGTCTTGTACCAGTTTAAAAACTTTTACAGGTCTTTGATTTGCATTGTACTCGTAGCTGAAGAAATCACTTGTCTCGGGGCTGCCGCTCTTATTGTATTTTATTGTATTGCTGTCACCATTGAATAGTTTTTGTAATCCTTGGGGAAAATCTTTTTTTATTGTTGATATGCGCTGTGTGTTTTTTGGTTGTTTACTGTTGGTTTTGCTTTTTGCTTTAGTGTTGTCTTCTGTTGATATTTGAAGGTCAGGTATTTTTATTTTTACATCTTGAAACTTTTTAGAGTATTTTTCAGCTAGCGTTATTAGTTTTCTATTTTCTGCTTTGGATGCGATAGTATTAATCTTTGTGTTTTCAGAAGTATTAGCTTTATGTAACTTCGAATTGTCGTGCTCTTCATTTTTTTCGTTTAAACGATGTCCTACTTTTTTATACTGGCCCTTTGTAGAAATGTTTTTAGAAATAGTTAATTGTCCCTGAGTTTTATTTTTAGATAAAAGCCGATTACCTTTTGTTTCTTCAGGATATTCATAACTATCTGCTTTTACAGTGCCGTCGTCGAGGTGGACTCTATGGGTACGATTGCCTACCTTGTCGTAGCTAAACTTATATAAGCCAGTTAGTGTGTCTGCATAAGACAAGCGTCCTTGGTCATAATCATAGCTTTGCAGAGTACCGTTTTCATCAATACCAGTGATATTGCCTTTTGGATCATAGGTATATTGAAGTTTTAAGGTATTTGCTATTTGTATTCCCTGTAATTGTCCATCTTCCCTATAGGTATATTGGGTCTGTAAGCCGTTGTGTGAAAGGTAGCTGCTTTTACCGTCTGTTGAATCATGGTCTATTTCACTAACAATGTTTTCTTGCTTCATACCAAATAGGCTTTCACGGGTAATAGCGCGAAGTTTACCTGTTTGATGATTATTTTCGTTACCAAGATCACCTTGAGCATAGTAGTGATAACGAAGTGTTTGACCATCTGGTAGATGCTTTTTGTACAGTTTGTCTTGCTCGTTGTATTCGTAGCTTGTAGTGAATGACTCTGTATCTATTTTTCGTGTATGGGTAATCAGATGGCCTTCATTATTGTAGTCAAAGGACTCTGTAGTGTACTTGTTCGAAGTACTTGCAAGTTTTCCTGTATTCACGTCATAGGTGAAAGTTGTTATACCATCGGTGTTTTCATTGCTAATGATTTGGTTTGCTGCATTCCATTGATAGGTGGTTATATTGCCATCCGCATCCGTGCGTTGAATGCGATTACCAGATGCGTCATAACTATATAGATTCGTGCCTGTATCAGGGCTGATATGTTGCACTGTTCTGCCAAAGTCATCTTTCATGACTTGAGTTTTATTATCTCTGGGATCTGTCAGAGCGGTATTTTGGCCTTTATTGTCATAACTATATTGGGTAGCAACATCCCCAGGTTGCGTTACGCTAAGCAATTGTCCAAGGTCGTTATAATTTAAATCTATTGATTTGTTGTTCTTTGATACGTGGACTAGCTGACCTTTGTCATCATATTGGTAATCTATTTCTGACTCATCATCAAGGGTTTTAATTTGGGTTTTAGCTAAGCGTCGTTGGGCATCATAGAGATAGCTAATAGAATTGAGTACATCACCATTAGAACCTATAAGTTGAGTTAGCGTTCGACGACTTTCAGAGTCATGAAGCTGTTTTATTTTGCGCCCTTTATGATCACTTATCGAACTTAATCGATCGGCATCATCGTATTTCAACGTACTAACATCGCCATCAGCGGATGTGAGTTTTGTCAGGCGACCTTCGATATCATAGGTGTATTGTATGCTACGTTGGCGTTGTTTTATTTCTGATATTTTGCCTTGAGGGTTATAGCTGATAAATAAAGGGCTTTGGCTGGATTGCTGTATTTTGGTGGGACGTCCATTCACATCATATCCAAGCACATTAATGATCTGGCCATCTGCTTGAGAAAGCGATTGAATGCGATTTTGCTCATCATAACTCAGCTTGGTCAGGTCTTGAACATCATTTCTAGGTCCGTCAATAAGAGTTAAATTACCCTGTGAGTATTGTAGATTTGTCGTGCGTTCTATCGTTTCGAAACTACCATCAGGTAATGGGCTAAATCCTGTTTCTGTCAAACTCACTGGTAACTGCTGTTCGTTATAAGTTACTTTGGTAACATGTTCTCCATTACTATTAACACTGGGTCTTGCAATGAGTGTAGGGCGGGATAAATTACCATCATATTCGTATCTTGCAATAAGTGTTTCAGTTGAGTCCTTCAACTTTTTAACAATTTTAGTAGTACGTCCTAATGCATCGTAATCATAAACGATGATATCCCCTGATTTTGTGTCGGTAGAGGTCGCAATCTGGTATCGGTCATTATAGGTATATATTTTATTAGTAGGTGGGCAAGTTACACAACCTGGTCCTTCGCTGCTTAGTAATAAAAATTGGCTGATTGAGTCATGAAAGCGCCATGTATAGGTGTTTTTCTGCCCCAGAGAATTGGTTGAAATGGTCGTTCCTATTTCCCCCATGACTTCCGGGATACGGTATTCCAGGGTTACCTTTTCAGCGCCATCCGCGTGGGTAGATAAGTTAGCACGTCCTTCATCAGTGTATGCCCATGTGGCATAGCGAACACCTGATCTGTTTGTAATACCTGTTAAGTGATTGGGAAAACCAATATCTTCATAATGATAAATTCGGCTCGTACCATCTGGGTAGGTGGCTTTAGAGAGATTGTGATCAGAGTCATAGCTATAAGAAATCACTCCGCCATCGGGTAAGGTTATAGATTGTAGATGGCCTGCTAGTTCCAATTCATTGCTTGCATCTTCATAGAAATTAGCCAGCGCACTGCTGCCTTCAGAGTAGTTAAAGAGGAGGGTGCGTCCTTTGGCGTCTGTTACTTGTGAGAGTTTTTTATTTTGTGCTTTTCCTGTGTACTTTAAGGTATAGCTATGATTTCCCGGATAGACTATTTTAGTCGGAAAGTTACTGTTAAAAATAATTTGTCGACCGTCTTGTAGAATCCAGGTTGGCCATTTACCAACCCGTCCAACTGTTCCGTCTGAAGGAGATACTGCTCGATAGACTTTTGCTTTTGGGTCCAATGTAAAAATGATACGACGACCATCACTTTGATTTATTTGTATTGTTTTTTGATCGTCTGAGTACTTCATTTGTACATCAAAAGAATGACTCCAACCTAGACCAATTCCTGTATCAGTTGAAATATTCAATGAGTTGTAATGACGTCTAAATAGTAGAGAAGCGATTCCATTTGCAGGCTGGTAATCAATCTCATTTTGGTATTTATTACCCGTAATGATACTAATAGGGTTACCGTTAGTAGCGGAAGGGTTATTCGAGGGTGGTGCGCTAGCAGGTGATTGTTGTAGGCATGGATTTTCTCCTGAAAAAGGAGACCCGCTTGACGATGAACTTTGACCTGATCCTAGTGGACATGAAGCCGCAAAAGATTGTATTGGAATTAAGAAAAAAAATGACAAACAAAAGAGAGTGATCTTTAGGTGTTTGAGCGATTTTTTAAAATCCATATTCTACCTTAATTAATTGTAAATACTGGGGAAATTCAACTGGTCTTAAAGCTAGTTTGTATTATTTGGTAAAGTATCAATCAAAGAAAAATTATGATACATATAATTCGCATATTTAGTATAAAAGTAGAAAATTTATACAGCACCTTCTTGTGAGTTACATAAAAGTGCTCGAAAGTAGGGGGGTGGCTTAAAACTACGCACTACTTTAGGGCAATTTTTTTATTTCACCATTGCTTCCTTAAAAATATGATCTTGCTATTTTTAAAATAAATAGTGTACTAACCATAGATAGAAGGTGTGGGTATGCGGATGTAAATTTTTTTAAATTATATTGCATTTAAATCAGGATTTATCCTGAGAAAATTAAACAAATATGTTCAAAAAGTAGATAAGAAATGAATCTCAAAACAAGATATGTATTTACTTTGATTAAAGTGAAAACTGGGGTCAAGTAGATGTATGTTATTGGTTTTCTAAGATATAGATATTACTATCACAGTCAATGATGTACATACGATCATCATGAATAATAGGTGCTGAATTTAATGCGTTTGAAGCTTTCGAAATGATTTCAAGGTCAATTTCAATATCTACTAAACATTCAAGTTCGTGGTTATCGGTATTAATTACGCCAACTTGAGGAAGGTAGGTTTTTAAAATTTCATCGTAGCCGTTACTGGCAAAATATAGATAACCGCCATTTGAAAGATAGTTTTTATGAGTGCTAGCTCGCAGGTGAGGGTAATCAGATATAAAATCAATTTCTTTTTCAATAACACCAGAGATTGGGTTTACAACTTGGAATATGCTGTCACCAAAAGTATATAGCTTTTTACTTTCTTTGCTGTATTGATAAATTGGGTATAAAGGTTGTTTGAGAATCTCCCAGAGAACTTTACCCGTATTAACATTCAATCCAACCAGGTTGTAGTGGGTATTATTCTGGTATTCACCTTGGTTATGATATTGAAGTCCAATCACAAGAATATCATCAACGACTTGCATGTAGTGACGCCCACTCGAATCGTCATTAAAATCAAAGCGCCATAGCTCAGTATCTGTGTTTGGACTAATACGTTTTAAACATTTGTTGTTTGAACTTTCATCGCTAAGTAAAAGGTCGCCATTTACTATAGAATATAATGTATTTTTATAATTCCATTGATAGTAAGTATCACAAGATGATAATGACTTTAACTCATAACTGTATGACCATTTAGGTTTTCTTGTTAGGGTAGAGCTTAGGCAATAGGTATCATCGAATATCAGAATATTCTTCTCGTTCGTTGTACAAACTTTCTCTAATGAAAAGTTATCAATGTGTAGTTTTTTTAAGGTATTGCCATAAGAGAGGTAAAGGTACTTTTCTGATATAACTTTAAAAATATTTCCTTTGCCTAAATCTAGCAAAGGTGAAAAGTCATTTGTGGATAGAATTTTGAGGGTATTATTCTCTTCATAAATAGCTAAATATCCACTGTTCAGTAATTTTTCGGCACCTTCAGTATTAAAACCGCCCCATGCATATCGCTTATAAATTCCTTTCCACATATTTATTTTGCCAAAAATATTGTGTTGAACTGGTTGTCTACGTTTTCAAAAAGGCTTTCTATTGAACCACCATACTTATCCAAAGGAGTATGGATAATATCGGGGTCAAATTATTTTCGTTAAGACAGAATCGAAACTCGGTGCATGGGTTGATTATTGGGACAAAAATATTGGTGTCTTTAAGAAATTTTATAAAGAATTCTTTGATTATTATATTGTTTTACCAATCAATAAATGGAAATAACTCTCTGAAACGCCTCTCAATATGGGGATTTTCTTCAAGTGCTTTTAACGCCTTCTCCCTTGGTACTGCATCACTTACAAAGTCATCTCGCCTTTTATAGCCAATACCTTCAAGCGCATAATCCTCTATTTTCGTGTGTTTCCAGTAAGGGTTAAAACCCATTACTGATAACGGCTTAAAATCAAACTTATTCTCTATATCTAAGATGTCCCAAAAATACAAAGGAACATCTTTTTGAATTTCTATAACATGATAAATCCACTGTTTAAATTCATTAAAATCCAATATTCCAGATACAAGACAAGCTTTTGCAAAACCAACATCATCACAATCATTTTTTCCAACCGTAGAACCATATTTACTGCCCTGCAATCTTTGCTTCTCCACCAATGTGATCCGTTTTGCTGTGAACTATCTTATCAACCAATTGTATTCTTCAACCATGTTGTTGATAATGCCATGTATAATTTGAAATTTTAGCATTTTCTGATTGAATAGCATTTAATTGGTCAGCATTAAATATAGATCTTGGCTCTGGTTTACAATAAATAGGTCAGCAATAATAATATTATTAGGTCATACCTTTTAGTTATTAAAAAAGTTCCTGAAAGTAGGGGGGATAGAGTGTTCTAATTATTTAAATTTATTCAAGTTTAAGTTTATGAAAAACTATGGTGTGAGGTAAGTTAATTTTAAATAAGTACCCTAGGATTAAAATTAGTAATTATTTGCATGCTCAAATTTTTTCATGGGGGTATTTTCATATTTAGTTACAAGCTTATTCCAGTGAGAATATAGTTCACCAATAGTAAGTTCATTAAACTTATTATGTCCGCGTATTTCTAAGGTTCTTTCATCTTCAACTTTCATAAATCTTATATGCATTGAATAGTTTTGATCACTAGGATTAAAGTGACTGAATTCAATCCAAGAAGCAGAATTTTTATTAGATTCTATTGGTAGAATATACTCGCCTGTCTTTAGATCAATTAATTCAAATACATCTTTTGCTGTTTTATTTTCTAGAAGACTTTTTAATGTAGAGTATCTTTCTGGGTTGTTTTTCATATCTTTAATATAAGATAAAGCAATATTTTTAGTATCGTTTTCAAACGAGGTACTAACTTCAAACATTAGTTTATAAGTATTAGCATCTATAATCCTAGATGATGCTTTTGGTTTGTTAGATTTTATATCTGCGTTAATTAAACTGTTTTTCTTTTGTTGATTTAGTGCAGCTGATTTATTAGCTTCTAAGTAATAAATATATTCACCTTGAGGTTCCCTTCCAATGAATAAGTCTTCTACGGTTGCAACATTTGTAGAGATAGTAGAAATGCTGAAAATCACGATTAAGTTTGGAATCATTTTTATACCTAAATTTAAGAAAATTAATTTTTAGTTTTTAAAATGAACTAGATCATCTGGATAATATTCATTATCTCGGAAGGTTGTATCATCTATATCAAAAAACTTAACAACTAAGGCAACTTCCCAAGCCCAAAATCCTTTATAAGTAGCGTTTTTTACTTCTAGCTCTTTATATAAGGTTTTGTTGGTAAGTTGTTTTTGTCTATGTATACCTAGTGACCCCAACCCTTTGAGGTTGGAGAGTAACTTTCCCCAGTCTTTTAAGTATAATTCAACAAGTGTGATACGTTTATTTTCATCAGCATCAATTATTTGGTCTAATAAAGTAAAAGTTTCTGGGTTACCTGAAATGTTCGAAATTTTTCGATCTTGTTGAAAGCGAGATAAAACAACATCTAGTAAACGGTCTTCACTTTCTGGTGCAAGAAAAGGGGCTATTTTTGAGATCTTATCTTTATTAATACCGAAACAAATAAACCAACTGAGTAGTGTATATAAAGATAAAATACGATGTGGGCTTACAAGTTTACCAGGATAGAAATATGTTTTTCCCATATAGCCTTGTTTTTTAATTTCTTCCGCAACCCAGACATACCTGTCTATTGCTTCCAAGGCACGTTTTTCTAATAGACTTAAGTCATCACCTCTAGAATACATATAGGTGATATCCTCAATATAATCATTGGTATATCCACCTGTTAATGCTGCAAAATTTCGGGGTTTTGTAGGGTCTTCATTTACTTTTTTATAAACAGCTATTTTATCTGTATTATGTGTATATTGTTGTTTTAGGTTCAAAATGTCATCAAACCACTCTCTGGGTTTTAATTTATCTCTCATAATTTCTGTCTGTCTTAAAGTTATACAAATAAATGGTGTTTAAGAAACAATTTTCTTATGGTGACCATTCTGTGTTGGTAACTGTTGCGCCTTGATCACCTACTCGAGTGACTTCTTTAAAGATAATTGTACCATTATCTGTAGCAACGTCTGTACCCCCAGTTTGTTGAGTTTGAACACCAGTAACTTCTGCTTTTACAGTTTTTAATGTGCCATCTTCTAATGCGTTCTTGATAGCTAGTTGATCTGCTTGAGGCAACCCTGAAGTTGCAAGACGATCATCTATCCATTTACTTGAAAGTTGGGTATCACCATCAACCGTCTGATTTAATGAACCAGTACTTCCTCCAGTTGAAGCTTTTGTTTCTACAATTACATATTCGTAAGTACCATCACTCTTTTGTCTTTTGAATATTCCATCGATACCATTTTGACCTTGATACCCAGGAAGGTCATCATCAACTGTACCGCTACTTTTTTGTGTGTTTCCTAATGGAGTCCAGCCTGCGTCCTCCATAGCTTGTGTAGTTCGCTTTTCACCTACTAAGCCTGTCACAAATCTGCTGACATCAGATGCATCAAGTTTAACTTCAACTTTCTTTCCATCCTCAAAAATATACTTTTTACCGCTGTTTTCATAAACTTGGTGACCTCGATATTCGGTGCCATTTAGTTTCGTATATATTCCTTCATTTGGTCCCCGTATATTATTGCCTAACGTGGAATAACCAGATGGTCTATTTGTGATAGGTGTATTTGGAAGATTCCTTATATCAGAGACTGAAACATTATTATTTGTTGCAGCTTTAGATATCCGTCTAGAACCTCCGGATATAATATCGATTGCAGACTCGGCAAATTGTGATGTGGCATTACCAAAGCTAATACCTAAATTACATAATTCAGTCCGAGTAGATGCTCTTGCTATACCGACTCCAGTCTTGATAATGCTATAAAGAAAATTTACACCGCTAGAGCCAAAGTTCCACCATCCCCATCCAAGAAGTACAGCATCTACAACTAAATTTAATCCTGGTACAGCTTGTAAAACAGCTATTCCAGCCATCATTGTAACCATGATGGCTATATTTTCAGGCTTTAACATATCGAGTAGCGCTTGTTTAACATTGCCAACAGCTTGTTCAAGAGCAACGTTCAATACGAAAGTTAATTTATCTGTGTATTCTGCAGTAGCTATTGGTTTATCAACGCCATCAAGTGTAATGGTGGTTTCATCAGGGGCTAAGCCTAAGATATCACTTGAAAATAGCGGGTTGTTACTAACATAAGCATATGTGTTTATACCACCCTTGAGCCCAATAGGATCGCTGGTAATATATCTACCAGTCTCAGGGTTATAATCCCTTAAATAGTTATAATGCGTCCTTGTCTCTTGATCTTCATATTGCCCCGGAAACCTAAGATTTAGTGAGATTGTTCCTACGACAACTTCTGCTTTACCAAAAGGCGTATAATCCGCTTTCCAGACAGTCTGTTTTTTATCATTACTGGCAACTCTCGGTGTTCCCAGATGATCACTATGGATCGCATAAAGCTGTTTGTTTTCAAGTTTGGCAACCGGTTGATGCTTAAGGTAAATATATTGATTAAATGACACCCCCCCACTTATAGGCTCTTTTTCTGTAATTTCAGCGGTTAAGGTATGGCCGTCATACAAGAAGTAAGTAACGGTTTTCTGACTGCCCGAATAGCTAACCTTTTTAATTCGCTCGCCGAAGGTATTGTATTGGTATTCGGCTATTAGCTCTTTATTTGATTTGCTATTTTTAAAGACTTTAATGGGGCGCTGGTTTGCATTGTATTCATAGCTAAAACCGTTAGTTTTTTCAGGGCTGCCACTTTTATTGTATTGGTAGGCTTTAGTTATGTTGCCTGATTCTTGGGAGTAGGATAGTAAACGATTACCTTCTCCATTTTCTGGGTATTGATAGCTTTCAGATGTAAAAGTGCTCTGTATATCCTGATGCGCTTTCGCCGTTCGATTACCTACCTTGTCATAGTCATAATGATACTGACCTGTAAGTGTATCGGCTAATGTGAGTCGACCTTGATCGTATTCAAAGCTTTGTAGAGTGCCATTTTCATCAATGCCCGTAATATTGCCATTCTGGTCATAGGTATACTTAAGTTTTAAAGTATCTGCGATTTGAATATTCTGTAACTGCCCATCTTCTCTAAAGGTGTATTCGGTTTTAAGCCCATTGTATGAAAGGTAGCCACTCTTACTGTCGGTTTTATCATTGTCAATTTCGGCAATGATACTTTCTTGTTTTATCCCTAATAGAGATTCACGGGTAATCGCTTTAAGTTGGCCTGTTTGTTTATTATTCGTGTTGTTTACATCGCCTTCGGCGTAATAGTGATAGCGCAGGGTTTGACCATCAGGTAGGTGCTTTTTGTGCAGTTTATCTTGTTCGTTGTATTCGTATCCGGTGGTGAATGTGTGTGTGTCTATTTCACGCGTATGCGCTATGAGTTGACCTTCGTTATTGTATTGGAAAGATTCGGTGGTACTAGGGTTAGTAGTGCTAGCGAGTTTGCCTGTTTTTGAGTCGTAATCAAAGGTAGTGATTTCAATCTCGCCATTGTTGCTTGTGCTTACTTTTTTGACCAGTTGATTCGCTGCATTCCACTGATAAGTGGTGATGTTGTTTTCAGGGTCAGTACGTTTAATACGATTGCCCGATGCATCATACGCATAGATATTAGTGCCTGTATCAGGACTGATGTGCTGAACAGTTCTACCAAAGTCATCTTTGATGGTTTGGGTTTTGTTGTCTCTGGCATCAGTAAGGGCAGTGTTTTGTCCTTTGTTGTCGTAGTTAAACTGGGTGACGACTTCGCCGGGTTGTGTTAGGCCGAGAAGTTGACCGAGGCCGTTATAGCTTAATTCAACCGCTTGATCATCCTTTTCTACTTTAACTAACTGACCTTTCTCATCATATTGGTAGTCTGTTTCTGTCTCACCATCAAGATTTTGTGTTTGGGTTTTATCTAACCTGCCTTGTGCATCGTAAAGGTAGCTTATGGTATTGAGCACCTTACCACTTGCGCCCATCAATTGTGTCTGTGTAGGACGACTTTCACTGTCGTGAAGCTGTTGAATTTTTCTGCCTTTGTTATCATTTAACGTATTCAGGCGACCCGCTTCGTCGTAGGCCATTCTGATTACTTCACCATCGGCAGAGGTGATTTGGGTTAAGCGTCCTTCGATATCATAGCTATATTGAACGCTACGGTTGCGTTGTTTGATGTCAGTGGGTTGGCCCTGAGCGTTATAACTGATGTGTAGGGGGCTTTGTTCGCCTTTCTGTATCTGTGTTGGGTGGCCGCTGATATCATAGGAAAGTACTTTGATGGATTGCCCATTAGCCTGAGTTAGGCTTTGCAAACGATTTTGTTGATCATAAGCAAGTTGAATTAAATCCTGTACATCATCTCTTGGGCCATCAATGGTTGATAGATTGCCATTGGTGTAATCGAGTTTTGTTCTACGCTCAATTGGGTCAAAACTGCCATCAGTAGTTGGGCTAAAACCTTTTTCTGTGAGTGTCGCCGGTTGTTGGTCATCGTTATAAGTTATAGCAGTTATGTGTTCTCCATCAGGATTCACGCTAGGTCTTGCTATTAGGGTAGGGTGAGGTAAATTACCATTGTATTCATAGCGTACAACTAATCGATTTGATGATTCTTTAGCTGCTGTAGGCACCCCCCCACTTTGAGGGCTTTTTTGTTTGATAGATGATATGCGGCCTTGTTTATCGTAATTGTATTGTAAAACGTTGCCAGTTTTTGTATCTATTATAGATTCTATTTGATAGTCATTATTGTAGATATAGTTTTTATTCGGAGCAGGGCAAGTTGCACATCCTGGACCTTCACTGCTCAATAACAGACGCTGACTTATGGTTTCATAATAACGCCAGGTGTAAGTGCTTTTTTGTTCTAAAGAATTAGTAACTATGGTTGTGCCGATGTCACCCATTTGCTCAGGAATTTTGTATTCAAGTGTGACTTTTTCTGCGCCATCTGCATGAGTTGAAAGATTTGCTCGGCCCTCATCGGTATATCCCCAGGTTGCAAAGCGAATGCCAGATCTGTTGGTTATACCGGTTAAGTGATTGGGAAAGCCTATATTCTCATAATGGTAAATACGTTTGGTATTATCCGGGTAGGTTACGGAGCTAAGATTATGTTCATCATCATAGCTATAGTTTATGACTTTTCCGTCGGGCAGAGTGACTGATTCTAAGTGTCCCGGGAGCTTAACGTTATTGTTTGTATTTTGCTCAAAGTTGCCTAGTGCAGTGTTGCCTTTTGAGTAAGAAAATAGAAGACTTCTGCCATTATTGTCTGTTACTTTTGAGAGGTGTCCATCAGGAATATTTTCATATTCTAACGTAAAAGAACGATTGCCTGGATAGGTGATTTCAACGGGGCGGGAACCAAGAAAGAAAATACTTCGCCCATCGTTTAATGACCATAATATTTTATTGCCTATAGCACTTATGACACCATCCTGGGGTGAAGTTGCTCTAAACTGTTTGGTATTGACGCTATCAAGAGTAAAGATGATCCTACGACCATCACTTTGATTGATCTGAATTTTATTTTGCTTAGGATTAGTGACAAGTTTTATGTCAAAAGAATGGCGCCAACCAAACCCTAACCCAGTATCGGTTTCGATATTAAGTGAGTTGTAGTGTCGTTTAAATAAGAGCGATGCAACACCACCAGCAGCTTCGTAATCTATTTCTTGCTGATATTTATTACCTGTAATAACACTAATAGGATTGCCCACAGATGAGTTAGGGTTGGCAGATTGTTGAGTGCTTCCTGGTATTGGTGAACTGTTTGCCCCTGAGCAATTACTGTCACCGCCATCGTTCCCACCACCGTCACAGGCGTTTGCATTGAAGGTTAGTGATAATAGAGCAAAGAGTGTTACTAAAACATGAATTAGTTTCATAGTGAACTTGTTGACGTTGGAATGGGAGTAAAGTTTGGGATATCAATTTCGCATATACACGATGCGCCAGTAGAGGGATCGCAGACTTCAACGCAAAGACCTATTGGGCTTGTGCTGCAGTCATAGCATGTGCCCGTATTTGCGTCACAATAATCCTGGCCATTTGTTCCACAACTAGAAACAGTAGGGTCACAAGTTGAAGGTCCCGATGGTGTTATTGTGTATGGGTCGTCATAAACGACGGATTCATCAATCGCACTATCTGGCAGTGGATTAACTGTTGGATTGATAATGCTATCGATTTCATTGTCTGTTAATAGGTTTCCTCCGCTTTCTCCTGCAAAAACAGGGCTTTGCATTCTTGCAATGGCATGAGATCGAATAGCTATATAGTAGCCCCTACTTTTACCAAATACAGTATTTGTTAGGGAGGTTGATGTGTTATTTTGTGATAATTTGTTACATTGTTTTTGTTCTTGGCTGCCACTAAACCTCAGGACCGAGTTATAAAATAATCTGTCTAGACCAGGAACCGAAAGCTTTTGGCACCAATAGGTTTTTATTTTCAAAAGGTTAGCATCCTGTATTCCAATATTCCTATTTACTCCTCCAATTGACACATTTTTTTCGGTAGGATCTCTCCACTTCAAATTATCATTTGGAATTACGTAGTTTTTTTCCTGAGTACTTCCCACTACATTAACTTTTAGTTCTACTTTGAATACGTCATAAATCTCTTTTGAGGGGCTAATTACGGTTAATGCTTTTTGGTTGTTGCCAGTGTCCATAAACGTTTGAATTAATCTAGCGCAATTATAGCCCGCAGCAATTATTGTACCTTGACCAACACCAGGGCATTTCTTTTTAGATGCGTATAAAGGAGCCATACCTTCAGCAAAAGCAGTTTTAATTGAATCTAGATCAGCATTGTTAAGTGTACCTTTTCTTACAGCTTCTGCTGATGCCAGGTTTAAAGTATTTTTAGCTTTATAGATGAAGGTCATTTCGACCATGCCAAAAATTATAATAAAAAATATAGGCAAAATATAAAGAGCTTCAGCTAAGGTTGCTCCAGATTGATATTTAGTGTGACTATTTTTAATAGTTGCGCGCATGATTTAATATTACGTAATAGTAAAAAAATTTGATAGGGGTGATTTAAATATTTATTACACAATAAATGTGATAAATAAAGTGAATCTTGTATTAAATGTATTTCTATAGTGATAATAAGTTATATGATGTTATTTTTAAAAAGAAATTTATGTAATAAAATGTTTTTCTTTTTAAGGCGTTAGTTTAGAGGCAGTATTTATGGATATGACATTAGCGGGTCAAATAGTTGGTCGTATTTTATTATCATATTTTGTTGTTTTAGTTATTATGTTTTTGGTTTCTAATTTTAATTTGAAAAGGGCTTTTTATCATACGCACCGCTGGTATGGTTTTATTGCTCTCGTTTTTATTTTCTTAGTAGGTATATCCTCGCACTTTTATAACTAATGGACTAATCTGAGGAGATGTTGAGTTTTTATCATCTTAGTCTTTTTATAAGAAATTTCATTATTCCGTGGTGAATAGTCCTATTAACTTGATTCTTATTTATTCATTTATTTATATTTAGACTTTTTACATATTACTTATTGATGCAATAGGTTAGGTTTTCTTTATTCGTGTATATTTATCTTTCTTTTTTTATATTTATTCTGTTCTCGTTTAAAGTGAATGGTTATGAATTAATTACTTCAAAAAGTGTAACTCAAGAAACGTCTACTAAAAAAGTAATAATTGGTGCGCGCAATTTTCAGAAGAAAAAAAATCTGAGACGCAAGTATGCCAATTTAAGTTCTTGTCATAAAAATAATACATATGATGCGTTTATTAATGAAACTGGATATTTGTATGGAGTTGATCCGTATTTTATAAAGGCGATTATTGCTTCCGAGAGCTGTTTTAAAGTTGATGCAGTTTCACATAAGGGTGCAGAAGGTTTAATGCAATTAATGCCATTTACGGCCAGAAGATTCGGAGTAATTGATAGCTTTAATGCAAAACAGAATATTGTTGGCGGGGTGAAATATTTAAAATTTTTACAAAACCGTTTTAAGTATAAGTATGAATTAATAGCCGCTTCTTATAATGCAGGTGAAGGAGCCGTTGATAAATATCGAGGTATTCCACCCTATAAGGAAACAGTCAATTATGTCAGAAAGGTAATGAGTATTTATAATCAAAAAAATACTTTTAAAAAGGAAGGAAAAGATTCTCTAATTGGAATACCAAACAATATACCTAACTCATGCCATACAAATTTTAATAAAAAGCGTTACACATATGTTGAAGTGAATGGAACCACTGTTCGTGGTTTTTTTAATGGCTCAAATTCTGACAATTTATTGAAAGTTTCTAGAAAAACTGGGATACCGCTTAAGGTTATAAAACGTTTAAATAAGAAAAATACCGAAGTTCAACAACAAGGTCTGCTGGGTAAAACAAAGATTTTACTTTGGCACTGCGATATTAAATGAATTTAACTTACTTGTTTTTTATGTAGAGCAAAATGCAGATATCTTACATTAGGTTAAAAGCAGAAAACTCAAATGTTATTTACCCCCTCATACTAGGTGGTATATCAGCGTTGTCATTTATTGTTTCGTTTCCTGTACTTTTTATCTTGAGTAATGTTTTATTGATTGTGTTTTTGCAGAATAAAACTTTTAAACATGCAGATATAGTAGGTCTATCTTATGGTTTGTCGTACTACTTTGTGGGTTTGTATTGGTTTTTTGTAGTTGATAATAGTTACGAGGCAACTAGTCATATAGTTCTACTGGGGTTTGAGGTGCTTGCTATATTTTTGTTAAGTTTACCTTTTGCTGTTCTTTGTCTTTTCTTAACGCTTTATTCAAGAAAAAAGAGAAATTCGATAATCTGGTTTGTGGCAATTGTGGCACCCGCATTTACTTTAGTAGAGTGGGTTAAAACTTGGTATTTTTCGGGTTTTCCATGGTTTCAAGCCTCTCACGTTTTTTCAGGTACTTTTTTTCGTGGCTGGTATGCCATATTTGGAGAGTTAGGTGTAAGTTTTATTATTTATTTAGTAGCGTCACTTTTAGCCTTTGCTTTTATAAATATAAAGAATTCGAAAACTAATTTGTTAGTATTAAAGGTATTAACTATTTTGTTGCTCTCTACTTTTTTTGTTAATACCTTGGTCTATACCAAACAATATAAAGAACCAGTGGTTATTCAGGTTTTCAGTGATGGGTTAGGTTCAACTATAAATAATCAACTGGATGAGAGGGTGAAGTCTTCCAAGAACTTCCAGGATTTGGTTTTATCAGAAGATGCATTAGATTTATCTATTTGGCCTGAATCATCTACGGGCATAGGAAGTTATGCTGATTTGAATGAATCTCTAAATGACGGATTTAAACAAATAGATGAAAAAAGCACCGAAGTTCTATTCGGTAGTTATGGCAGAGTTGGGGCTCAACATAAAAACTCTATATTCTTGGGTAGTACCCAAAAAGAAGTTTATACAAAACAACATTTAGTTCCGGTTGGCGAATATATTCCTACTTGGTTTTCAATTTTAGATTTATGGATACCAGGATCTTTTCAAAGTTCCACCGTTAGTGATTCTTCTTTAGGGGGTAGCATAAAAGCAAAAGGTTTAACTATAACGCCAATGATATGTTATGAGGTTATGTTTGGAAATGAGTTAAGAAAAAAGGCTGTTAATTCAAATTTGCTGGTTAATGTTGGGAACCTTGGGGCGCTTAAGCCTCTGTGGGTTAAAAAATATTTTTTGAATTTAGCAAAAATACGTTCTTTTGAACTGCAAACCCCAATTGCTATTTCAAATAGTTTTGGTTTCGCGGGCTTTATATCTAAAAAAGGGGAATTAGACACTTTTTTATCAAATTATAGAAAAGGTAAAATTAAAGAAATAAAAGTCGTCACCGGTAACACACCTTATTCAAAATATGGTTCGGTTATTATTTTGTTAGTTTGTTTTGCACTTTTGTGTATAGGTATTTTGATTTTTAGTAACCTCTTTAAAACTGTATAAGTCATTACTTCTGTTATTATAACTGTATGTTTTTTACACACATTTTTACCATTTATATTAAATTTGTATGACCTAATTTCATAAAACAGAATATAACTTTACTTTTTAGATAGTATTTTGCTATAAAGACAATTAATGATTTGCTCGTCTCAAGGGTGCCTCATTTTAGGGATAGTTTTTTAATATAATGTAAGGAGTTTTCAATGAAAAATGCAGTAAATATGAACATGAAAAAGCAACAATTAGGTCAGGGTATGACTGAGTATATTGTTATTGTTGCGCTTATCGCAGTTGCAGCAATCGGTGCATACGGTTACTTTGGTAAAACAGTTCAACATCAGGTTGCTAACTTGGCTGCGGAAGTATCTGGTGATCATGGTGCTGCAAGTACTTCTGCTGCTGCTGCTAAAACTACTGCGGGTAAAGCAGAAGAGAAAGCCAAGCAAGCTGTTGATATGGGTACTTTTGGAGCAAATACGAGTACTGGCGGAGAGTAAACGACTTTATATTTTGTCGTTTTCTTAGATAGCAAAATGCATATAGTTTATAGAAGCTATATGCATTTCTTAAAATTATTGAGTGTTTTTTATTAATGTTCTTATTTTTAGTTAAGAGATTTTATTTCTGTTTCAGAAACAAAATCCTCAATACTTATATACTTTCAAAGAGTGTAAAGTATAAACAGAGGGGTTATGCAACGGTTCTGACTTTAGTCATGTTCTCTGTTTTAGGATTATCTCTCTTAGCTATGTTTAATAGTGGTCAAGTAGTAACTCATAAATTAAAGTTACAAAATGCAGTTGATGCCGCTTCCTATAGTACGGCAGTAGTCGTGTCTAGAGAATTAAATTTCATGGCGTATACAAACCGTGCCATGATTGTAAATCAAGTGGCGATTGGTCAAATGGTGGGTCTTGTTTCATGGCAAAAAATGCTAATAGAAGCCACTGAAAATCTAAGCGACGTCGCTGACCTCGTTTCTTGGATTCCAATTATTGGGCAGGTTATCCAAGGCTATTTTAATGCTTTTGAAATTGCTGTATCGGTATCAGAGCCGATTATCGAAGGAATGAGCACGCTTCTTGTTTACGAAGCTAATGCTGTTATCCGGGCTTTATCTCAGGCTCAGTTCCTTTTGCATAACGCCACAAAAGGTTTAATTCAAAGTACTTTTCATGATGTGTTAAAAGATAATGATCCCGATGCAGTGATGAGTGCGATAGGGAATGCTAATTTATTATCTTTCGGCTTTCAAGATGTTGAAGCTTTTGCAAAAAGAACAGAAGAAGCTAATACAGGGACTTCTGACTTAGGGCGATATGATGATTTTGCATCTGTTGTAAAAGAGTCCGGCGATGATTTTATGAAGGGAAGAAGCTATGAATGGATTCATCCCCCTGCTATACCGTTATTCTTTGAAGCATGGATTGACAAAAAAGGTGGGAATGAGTTTGATCGTAAAACTCAAAACGGGAAATATGTTTGGGAGTGGAGTGCTATGGATACGGTTAGTCTTTGGACCAGAACTTTTAGCTGGGATCCTAAGGACTTTGGCTGGCAGTCTCCAGAAGAAACCCTTCCTATAGGATGGGGCGCAGCACATACTTCTAATCAATCAGGTAATTATTCAAGTTATAATTCAAATAGTAAATGGGATAATGCTAGAGAAAATTCTATGTCAGCCGGGTTTGCAGTAAATGAATATGGGGATAATAAATTAGGTGGTACTAGTGGTCTTCAGCGTTTCTTCTATTTGGGGGATGATAATCAGAATCCTATACCACCATCATTTATTGCAGTTGCTGCCAAAGATGCAGGAAGTGTAAGAACATGGAAGGAGATTGTTGAAAGTAATGGTGGGCAAGTAGGCCCAAGATTTGATATTGAAGAAAAAGGTACTTTGAAATCGAGTAAAATGTACTCTATTTCTAAAGCTGAGCCATATTATTCAAGATCGTATGATTTGGATGCTTTTAGAAGGGAAGATCTTCAAGAAGAGTTTGGCAACTTATTTAATCCGTATTGGCAAGCTAGATTGGTTGCCATTAGTCCAGCGGAAAGGACTCAGATTCTTTTGACGATACCTAATTAAATGTTAAGAAGAAATCAAAATGGTGCTGTTTGGGTTGAGTTTCTCGTTGCAGCAAGTACTGTTCTGTTAAGCATGTTTTTCTTAATTCCGATGCTTGGTAAGTATATGGATATTCGACATTCTACAGAGAGTGCAGCCAGATATTCTGCTTGGGAAAGAACAGTATGGCACGGAAGTGTTGGTGAATATGATAGCTCTAATACACAGCAGAAACTATCATCCCATATAGAAAATGAATCAAACCATAGAGTATTGGGGAATGGGAATACTTTAATTTATGGCGAACAAAAAAATGATTCAGATCAACAAAATATGAACGTGGATTCCATGCATTATTTTAATAATCATAATACTGAACAGTACGAAGAGTTATTAAAAACCAAGAGTAATACTGCGGATACATCAAAACAATACTTTTCATTGATTGAAAATCAAACTGAAGCGCCAGGTTTTAGTGCAATAGATACAATCTTTGGTCTCTATGGATGGATGATGGATGGTGGGTTCTCATCTTTAGAAGATAAAGGTTATTACACGGAAACCGTCAGTACTTCTGCCAAAACCCCAACTTGGATGGGTGAGTCTCAATATATTGAAAATTCAACACCTTTTGTAAATGATGTAATGTCTTTTACTGCATCAAATTCTATCCTTGTTGATGGCTGGGGTGCTGGTGGTAGCGATGATAATATTGAAAGAGTTAGAGATATGAAGGCCAAGTTTCAAGAAGATAGTTTAGACTTTGTTGTGGAAGCGATGAAGTTTCCTTATATTTTCTTTAGACCGTTTGTAGAAGAGCTTTGGGACATCGATGTTGATAAAATAGATGATGAGTTGTTATTAGATGAAACCCATCTAGGACAGTATTAGCGTATGGTGAGAATGACAAAAACAATCTTATGCATCTTTCTGTCTTCATTATTAATCAATGGTGTTATTGCAAAAGAAATCCCAGATATTAAATTTCCCAGTTTTATGAAGGTGAGTGAAGTTGCAGGAAAGGTAAATCTTGGTAAGCTTGATGTCAAAACGTATGTCTTTAGATCCTCTAAGGGTAATAAAGAAATATTAGCTTATTTCAATGAATTATGGGATGGAAAAGTCAAATCGGTAAAAACTTCAGAGTGGATATATCATTCTTACTTTGATGGAGAATTCTTGTATTCTATACAGTTACAGACAAAGGGCGAGGGCGGAACCTTTTTCTCTAGTGCTTCATCATATAATGGGATTATAGGAATTAGTCAGCCAGGCGCTGTAACAAATAATTCAAAAAGAATAAATATAGAAAAAATTTATCCCATAGCTCCTGGTACTAAAGTTTTAACTGATTTGTCATCTATAGATTTAGGTAATAAAAGTAGAACTACCGTTTTAGATAGTCCTGGAAGTGTAATGAGTAATTTAATTCACTACAAACGTCATTTTGAACTAAATGAATGGAGTGAGGTGCTTAATAAAATGTCTCTTGGAATGGCTAAACAGCTTGGAGGGTCTAGCTTGGTGATGACAAAAGGGGTTGATGAACTTGCTATAAGTTTTATTCCTAGTGATGGTAATAGAACAAAAATAGTATCTGTTTTGGTAGAGAAATGAGTTTAAAGAAAATAAATAGAACTATAAAAAATCAGATAAAAGGGGCCTCAATGATTGAATATATAGTAGGTTTATCTGCTTTGGTTGTAGCTTTATCTGTGGTTCCTGTTTCTAATGGTCTATCTGCGATAGAACTACTTGAGTTGGCACTAAAAGAAGAGTCCTCTGGTTATTCTAATTCAATTTCTAGTCCTCGATAATTTAATAAGTTTTAGGTAAAAAAGTGAAAAAAAAATCCAATATCTGGTTGATGTTATTCATTGCTGTAGTTTTAGGTGGGGCCACGTTTTATTTAACCCAAACTTATTTAAAAAATAAAGAAAAAGAGTTACAAAACTCTTATCAGCCGGAGAAAGCTGAAACTAAAAGAATTATTGTTGCAATAGGTGATATTAAAAAAGGTGATATTCTGAAGGGACCAATGGTTGCACCGGTAGATTATCCTTCGCAATTTGTAAGTGAAGGAGCTATCTCTCCTGGTGATGCAGCAAGTTATTTTGGTCAAATTTCAAATGTGCCTTTAAAACGTGGTCAAATAATCTATGCTTCAAATTTAGGGGGAGATGCTGTTGACCGTTTTTCAGAACTTTTGAAAGATGGAGGAACAGCGGTTACTTTAGAAGTAGATGCTAAAAAAAGTAATTCACATATGCTTATCCCGGGTGATTTCGTCGACATTTTAGTATTAGCTGAGAAGTCTAAAATTGATCCTTTATCAACAAAAGATTTGTCTAAAGGTTTGAGTACGGACAAAAATAAAATGCTGGTACCTTTGTTATCAAAAATTAAAGTTCTTTCTGTTGATAGAAATCCTTTAGCTAGTGAAGATGAAAAATATCGTATTCCGATAGATAAAGAGGGGCGTATTCCTACTTATAGTTATGTAACGGTAGGTGTTCCAATTAATGACGCTACTAAATTAGCGTTAGCCCAAGATTTAGGGGACATTGTTTTCTTCTTAAGAAATTCCGAAGATATGCGTAAAGTAAAAGTTAAAACCCTTGACGGACTTTTTGCTGTTTATAGCGATAAGAATGATTCACAAGATAGTTATGAATATTATTCAGCAAAAAGTAGGTTAGTACTGACGCCCACATCAAAGTCTGATGATAATAAAAATTACAAGGCAAAAGATTCTGTAGATTCACCAAAACTGATGTTTGAAAATACTTACCCTAGAATAATAGAGCCAGCGAGTACACAAGCTAACTAAAGTTAGACATTTAAAAATATAATAGAATTAGTTAATAAGGAATCATTGTTACCATGGCGATAAAAAAAATAGCTTTATGTTTTTGGTTAGTAACCTTTTTGTTATTGATGAATACTCCATCTTTAGCTGATCCAAATATGAATCTTTATGTAGGGCAAGTAAAACCTGTCTATGTAGGAAAAGTATCTAGGGTGGCTGTAGGTAAAGACTCTGTATTACAAACAGTAATATTAGATGATGGTAAGATTCTTTTTATACCCACGGCTGCTGGTGAAACAGATGTAAAAGTCTGGTTAAAGAACGGTAAATATATTGGTTACCACTTTAATATACTTGCAGAAAATATGGGGAGTAAAAAAGTTATCGCACATTCCTTGTTAAGAGCGTTTCCGGGCTTAAGGGTGGTAGCAGTTGATAAACATATAATAGTTGAAGGTAAGATTTCACCTGTTGATCAAAAAACATATGAAAATGTTATAGCTAAAATTGAGAATGTTGTTTCATTAGTAAATCCTAATAAATTTAATGAGTATCAAGCTAGGCAGCTTTTAAAAGCATTTGATATACAAGGTGTTCAAATCAAAAAAGCAGGTAAACGTTTGGTTATAGGTGGAGAGGTTGATCCACAAGATAAAAAGGCTTTTGATGCAGTAATATCTAAAATACCTAACATATCATCTCTTATTAGAGAGAAAAAATTTGTTAAAGAACGAATGGTCAGACTTAAGGTTCGTGTAGCTGAAATTGATTCAAACTATGGGCGTCAATTGGGTATTAAATGGGATGAGAGTGCAGCAGGCCCTATATTTAGTTTAGCTACTCCATTAATAAGTAATGATTATTTTGGAATCGTTCCGTCTAGTTCAGAGGTGGGTGGTGTTGATTTTGTCGATCTATTACAGTCTGCACCAAATAAGACACTTACTGACTTTCGTTTTACAACAAGTATTTTTTCTAGGTTGAATTTTTTGGAGTCAAATGGAAAGGCTAGAACTTTATCTCAACCTGAACTTTTAGCAAGAAGTGGGGCAGAAGCAAGCTTTAGTGTTGGTGGAGAGCTTCCTATTGTTTTTACAAATAATGATGGGCCTCAAGTGACTTTTAAACCATATGGTGTAAGTGTGAAAATGAAGCCATTGGTTAACAGAAATAATGAAATAGTCTTGGATTTAACTACAGAGGTTAGTTCAGTAGATACATCTAATACGGTTTTGGGTGTTCCCGGTATTAAAACATCTAATGCAACTACAACCATAAATGCTTACGATGGCCGTACAATAGCAATAGCAGGCTTGCTAGATGTAACCGCAGGAAATGATACTGCTAAAATACCGTTTTTAGGTAATATACCTGTGTTAGGTCATTTGTTTAAAACGAAAGGAAAGAATTTTGCTAAAAGAGAACTAGTTTTTTTGGTTACTCCTCAACTAATAACTCCTTCAAATGAAAACAATACCCCTATGCAGTTACGAGATGAGATAAAAAGCTTAGAAAACTTTCAAGTACCGTTAGATAGAGATATTAAAGGCTCTTCTTTTGTAACAGACATATTGGAGTAAATATATGTTTGAAGTAGAAGCATGGACAGCTGGAGGAAAGAAAGTTGAAAAAATTGTATGTCATAAAAAAAATGCAATTATAGGTAAAGCACCTGATAGCCAATTGAGATTATATGGGTGGAGAATTGGGTCTAATCATGCTCAGTTGGTAGAGGCTGAAAATGGGGTATATATATATAATAACAAATCTAAAGGAAGTAGTACTTTTGTAAATGATTCTGAATATGAAGAGTACGGTCCATTATCAAGTGATGATGAGATTAGGATTCATAATTATATAATAAAAGTAACTCATATTGGAGCTACCAAAAAAGAAGTACCCATAAATGATATAGAAAAAGCTAACAATACTAATAATGCTCATAAACCACTTTTAGATGAAACTAACAACACTGCGGTTATTAGTAGAGAGGTTGACGCTAGTAATATTGAGAAACAAAAGTTATACAAACTTTGGCAAGTAACAATACATGAACAACTGCTGCAACAAATGGATTTGCGTAGATTAGCTGTTCATGAGATGTCCGATGAAGACTTAAGATCCCTCACTGAAAAAATTCTTATAGAAGTAATTGATAAAAATAAAAATTTTCCTGTCGAAATAGATAAAAAAGAGTTAACAAAAAGAGCCTTAGCTGAAGCGATAGGTCTAGGCCCAATTGAGCCTATGCTTGAAGATGATTCAGTAAGTGAAATAATGGTAAATTCTGCTGAAGAAATATACTACGAAAAAGATGGTAAATTATATAAATCCGATGTCACTTTTTCTAGCAATCAAGCGGTGCTTTACGCCATTGAAAGAATTGTTACCCCGTTGGGTAGACGTATCGATGAAAGTTCTCCGCTCGTTGATGCCCGATTAAAAGATGGGTCTCGAGTAAATGCAATCATTCCTCCTTTAGCACTTAAAGGACCAAGTATTACAATTCGTAAGTTTATGAAACAACGTCTTCATGGTGATGACTTGGTTAGATTTGGATCTGTTTCTAAAGAAATGATGGAATTTATAAATATGGCTGTTGCGAACAGGCAAAATATTATAGTTTCAGGTGGTACAGGTAGCGGTAAAACAACTTTATTAAATATACTTTCTAATAAAATTCCTGATAATGAGCGTGTAGTTACAATAGAGGATTCTGCTGAACTTCGATTATATCAACCAAATCTTGTTTCTTTAGAGTCAAGGCCACCTAATCAAGATGGAAAAGGTGAGGTTAATATTCGTGATTTAGTAAAGAACAGTCTTCGAATGAGGCCAGATAGAATTGTCGTAGGTGAGTGTCGAGGTGGTGAAGCATTAGATATGATGCAGGCAATGAATACGGGTCATGATGGGTCATTAACGACTCTTCATGCAAATAACGCAACAGATTGCCTATCAAGGCTTGAAGTTTTAATTCTCATGGCTGAAATGGATTTACCATCTAGAGCAATTCGAGAGCAAATTGCATCATCAGTGGATATTATTATTCAGCAAACTCGTTTTCCATGTGGAAGCAGGAAAATTACCAGTATTAGCGAAGTCTCAGGTATAGATAGTGGCAGAATACAACTTGGGGAGATCTTCCGCTTTGAGCAAAATGGATATGGCGAAGACGATAAAGTAAAAGGTAAATTTATTGCTACAGGCCAAATACCTGGATTCTATGAGGAGCTCAGATCAAAAGGTTTGCCAGTTAATGTAGATATATTTGACAAGGGCAGGGTCGTGAAATGAGTTCGATACTGTTGATTCCACTTTTAGTAACTGTAACCGTAGTAATACTTGGATTAATTACTTTTAGTATAATTCAAAATGCATATGCGGAATACAAAAATTCATTTCATACTAGTATCCAAAAAAATATGATTGAAATGTTTTTATTCATACCTCCAGAAAAAATGTTCATACTTTCTATTGTTCTAATACTGGCTGTATTTTATTTAACATACCTTATTACAGGGGCATATATTCTTGCCTTAACGTTAGCCTTTATTGCAGTAGCTGTTCCTAGAATTGCGATTCATCTTATGCGGAAAAAACGTATTAAAATGTTAACTTCTCAATTACCTGATTTTCTAATGTCAGTATCTAGAGCTATGCAAGCTGGTTCTAGCCTAAGTCAATCATTAGAGGTTGCAATTCAAGAAGATAGTGGGCCAGTTTCTCAAGAGTTTGCTCTAGTTATGAAAGAAGTAAGGCTTGGAGTTGATTTTAATGAATCTCTCGATAATTTCTCTAAAAGAGTTCCTATTGAGGAAGCTAATCTTGTTGCAAACGCGATTAAAATATCACGAGAAATAGGTGGAAACCTTTCAGAAGCAATTTATCGTTTATCAGTTACATTACGAACAAAACTAGAAACAGAAGGAAAAATTGATGCTTTAACAGCACAAGGTCGGCTTCAAGGTATAGTTATGACATTATTGCCAATATTCTTAGGTTTTGTAATCTACAAGATGGAACCCGAGGCCATGTCGAAAATGATTGAGGAACCAATAGGTTGGTTAGTCATGGCTATCATTGTAGTTATGGAGTTATTAGGCTACTTTTTTATACGAAAAATTGTAAATATTGATGTTTAATCAAGAGCAAATATTATTATTAATTCCTTTACTGGCTAGTCTTGCTGTTGTCTTGCTTGTTTTGTCAGTTACGAGTATTGAAAACCCTATTCCCTCGGAAGACCGAATATATAAAGATCCCATACCTTTTTTAATGAAACCTTTATGGCCACTATTAAATCTATTATCTATACCTGCACAATACCTACCAGTTACTTATATATTATGGTTAAAAGATAAGTTAAAACAATCAGAGCTAATTTATCTTTTCAATCCAGAGCAATTCTTTGGTCTTCAGTTATTATCTTGTGTTCTTTTTTCTTTCAGTACATGGGTGTGTCTTAATGTACTTGGGGAACATAATATAAATTATATTGTTTTAGCTGGAGCAGTAGGCTTATTTTTGCCATTAATAAGTTTAAATGATCGAAGAAAAAATAGAGAATTAAAAATAGTAAAAGCTTTACCAATTTATCTTGATTATATAACTATGGGTGTTCAATCAGGTTTAAATTTCAGTGGTTCACTTATTCAGGCTACGGAAAAAGGACCAGAAGGACCTTTAAAAAGAGAGTTAATGATAGTGCAAAGAGATATTAGAGCTGGAATTTCCCGCCTTGATGCCATGAGAAATATGGCAGAACGTTTAGATATAAGGGAAATTACTAGTTTAGTTTCTACGATAGCTCAGGCAGAAAGAACTGGTTCTGATTTAGGTGAAAGTCTTAAAATTCAGGCTGATCAACGAAGAATAGAAAGATTTCAACGAGCAGAGGCCATGGCGCTAAAGGCCCCTGTTAAACTTGTATTTCCATTGGTTGCTTTTATTTTTCCTACTACATTTATAATTTTAATGTTTCCAATTGCGATGAAATTAAGGGATGTCTTATAAATATTGTAAAGTCAAATTAGCGCGTTCCAATAAAATATTATTTGAAAATGTTCGTATTCCAAATAGTTTTTATTGTAATGCTAAAGGTTTACTTGGTGAAAATAAATCTAGTAAAAATTTATATATGTTATTCAGAAGGTGTAATAGCATTCATATGTTTGGAATGAGGGTAGCTTTAGATGTCATTTTTCTTTCATCTGAAAATGTTATTCTCAAATGCGTAGAAAATTTGAAACCATGGCAGTTATCTTATTGTTTTAGAAGCTCACAAACTTTAGAGCTACCTATTGGGACAATACAGAAATATAGATTAGTAAATAATATGAAATTGGAGATACAAGAATGCACAAAACCATAACACAGATAGGAATCCTATTATTAGTCTTGGGGCTATCGGCATGTTCTAATTCTGGAATGAATAATGCAAGTGTTGGGGAAGGGCCTAAAAGTGTTAGTGGTACTCTTGCTCCTCGAATAACAACTGCCTATAAAGCATATGATGAAGGACGTTTATCTACCGCTGAAACGTTATTATTAAAATATACAAATGATCATCCTGAATTTACTGATGCATGGTTTAAACTAGGTAATATTTATTATAGAACAGGTCAATATCCTGCTGCAATTACAGCATATGAAAATGTTATTCAACAAGATAATAAACATGGTAAAGCTTGGTACAATTTGGCTTTAACTCGTATTAGGCAGGCAGAGGAAACGCTTATGGCTGGAGAGGTAAAATTCGAGCCGGGAGACGAACGTAGACTTAGGCTCACATCTCTAAAAAAGAAAATAAGATCAGGTGTGAGACAATATAAGCCGAAGAAACAATAAGGACTAGTTTTTTAGTCATTGAACTTAACAACAAAGAAAAGAACTATCTGTGTTTGTTGTGTACTGCTAGAAAGTTTTAGTATGTTGAATAAGGAAATTTGAAATGTTTGCATATACAAAATATACCAAATCTACTTTAGGAGTGAGACAAATAGGTCAATCAATGACTCAATATCTCATTCTGATGTTCATGCTAGCAGTTGGTAGTTTGGTTACTATTGGTAACGCAAGCAATGCTGGGCGTCATCAAATTGCTGCAGTGAGCCACGAAGTTGCTGGAGATCATGCAGGTTCTGTTCGAAATACTACAGAAGCTCAAAAAAGCTCAGGTTACGCTAGTGCTAGTGCTTCTTTACCTTATAGCATGAGTAGTAATTCATCAAATCCTGTTACTAATCCAACAGGAGATACCCCTACATCCCCTGCCGACCCTGGTGATACCCCTGCATCTACAGACCCTAGTAATCCAATTACAAACCCAGATGGAACAAACCCGGGTGGAACAAACCCAGATGGAACAAACCCAGATGGAACAAACCCAGATGGAACAAATCCAGATGGAACAAATCCAGATGGAACAAATCCAGATGGAACAAATCCAGATGGAACAAATCCAGATCCGGAGGAGATACAATGTACAACTACATGGGAAGATGAAAAATACCAATCTGGTGAATGTGATGGGTGGTGGTGTGAAGTAACAGGTAACTTTGTAGGTGAAGTAAAAGCTGCAGCTAATGTAGTAATGGATTTTTTGACCGGGGTACTTCAAGGTATTGGAGATCAAATTAATGACCTTTGGGAATTGTTAAAGAACCCTGGGGTATTGTTGGATGTAGCAAAAGCTTTCATTGATGATCCTAAGGGTACTATTGAGTCAATAATATCTAGTGTTGTAGATGATGTTCAAACTGTAATGAATTGTGGTCCACAAGATGTAGGACGCATAGTTGGTCAGAATGTCAACCCTGCAGTAGCACTCAGAGTATTAGATAAACTGGCTGATATTGCTGGTAATGCTAGATTAGCTGATTACGTTACTAACAAAAGGCGTGATATTGAGTGTCTAAGTTTTCCAGCAGGTACACCAATATGGACTGCTAATGGACTAGTGAATATTGAACAAATTACTAAAGGTAATATTGTCAATTCTCGAAACGAAAATAACTTCATTAATAGCCAGCAAAAAGTTACTGCACTTCACTCAAGGGTAGCGAAAGGTTTTCATCGGATTACAACAGAAAAAGGTATAATTGAAGTTACTGAAGAACATCCTTTTTGGGTACAAGGTAAAGGATGGGTAGAAGCTAAAGATATTGAATGGGAAGATCCAATAGCTACAGTTGATGGAGATGTGATTTCTTATCAGAACGATTATATTGAGGGATCTGTCAAAGTATTTAATTTCTCAGTTAGTGAGACCCATAGTTATTTTGCTGGAAATTTCGGAGCATGGGTTCATAACGTAGATTGTGATATTCGTGGTCCAAGTTTCACTAGAGCTCTAAATTCTTTTGTTAATGATGTTAATAGCAGTAACTTTGCAAAATGGAAAAATGACGCCATAGCTGATGGAGTAAATCCTGATCATATAAAAGACATAATATATGAAGGCTCTTTACAAAAAGGTGTAAATATTTGGGGTAATAATTGGAAGAAGTATTATTCTGAAATCTCAGGAACTGATTATCCTGGCCCTCCCAGTCATGCTCACCATCTTGTAGAAAAAGGATCTACTTCCCCAGCAGCGATTGCTAATAGGCAAATTCTTGAAGATGCCGGTATTAATGTACAACTACACAGAGAAAACCTAACTTGGGCCCCTAATGAAGCAGGTATTCATGGTTCAACTCCTCAACAAGCCCTTAATTCTTTATTGAATGATGCTATTCAAGGAAAAACAGGACAAGCTAAAATTGATGCTATAAATGATGCTCTAAGAAGTTGGTCAGAACAGTATTAGAAAAGGTACTTAATAAATGATGTTTAACGAAATTTGTCAGGACTTAGAAAGGGAACTTTATAAAGCTTGTGTGAGATACTTATCTTTACTTCAAAATGATGTGAAAAACGAGAAAGTATATGCTTTTGCAATTTTAATTGAATCCGGATTTGTTTCAATGGGTATTTCTGTAAATACAATTGAAGGCTTAAAAGAGAGAAGGATTAAAGAAAAATCTGTTACCCCAGTTGAACTTATTACCCCTGATATATATTTAGAAATGAGCTCTGCAGAATGGAAATACCAAAATAAGCATTGGGACGTATTTGTTTCAGTAAATAAAGTTTTAGATACTTTTTTTGAAAATTTATATGAAGGAAATGGTTTTGTTGATATTGATAAAAAATTAAATGTTGACGAAATCATGAATTTCGCTGAAAGTCGTTTTATACAAATTATTTTGAATGTTCTTAAACGTATTAAGTCAGATAATTTGTTGAATGGAAGTACTTTGTTAAATGATTTGTTTTTGGGTGTTCAATTCAATGATATTGGAAAAGAAGAGATAGTTTTGATAGAGAAAGTTTCAAAGGAACTTAATTCGATGTATTGGCTAGATAAGGTACTTCAGATGAAAAACCTAATTAAATAAAAATTAGGATTTTAATTAGGCTTAGTTTCCACAAAAATTTTTTCACTTTTTCTCCTGAAAATATAAATACACATCATGATATTACATGCAAAAAAAACTTTAATCAGACAGATATTTCTAGGTGTATTTTGTTTAGTAGTGGTAACTATAGATAATAATATTTATGCTGAAGTTGATCGAGCAAAACGTCCTTTTGTTCGAATTGAATCATTCAAAACTGGATTAAATGTTCCTATTCCTGATCGCCCAGCCTGGAAAAATTCAATAGAACCACGTGCCGGAACTTATGCTTTATTAATATCAACTCCTGAAAAATTTTATCCACAAGTCAGTATGGAACTTGTTCTTAATCATCGTATTAATCTGAATTCAATCAAATTTGAATCAGTTGTGGTTAGTGGGCTTAACACAATTCGTAAAAAATCAGGGGTTAATGAGGTCATTACAAAAGCGGATTTAAAACGTGTCGTTTATGGAGATATGCAAGCTTATGAAGATTCTTATCAGATGGAATCAAAAGAGAGAAATTATTCTATAAGAAGCATCATGGGTCTTATGCCGTCGGGTCATCCAATTACTATTTTTATTGCAACACCTAAGGGTCAAATGAATCATATTAAAGACATCACTAATACGATTATTAAAAATTTAAAAGAGTTACCTAAAGATATCAAGTAAATCTTAAATCTAGAATAGACCCATAATCAATTTTTATCTCATTTGTTAGTAGTTATAAATTCTATAGAGTTTGTCCGATACTGATATTTTTCCATTGATTTTCTAAATATAAGTAACGGTATCTTTTTCTAGATATGTTTTTAGGAAAAAGCTTTTCTAACTATTTGTATTATTTAGTATGAACAAGTAGTTATTAATAAAATAGACTACATATAAGCAATTGATTAAGTGGTGATTTTTAAGGCTCTTAAAATCCCTCGGTGGCAACACCGTGCCGTTTCGATTCAGGCCTTGGGCACCATTAATAACAAAGTAATATCTTTCTTTGTTCTTGCAATTATTCATTTACGTTCTTTAGCAATATTTTCAAACAAAAAATTAAAACTTAAATATATGTTCTTGTTTTTTCTAGAGCGTACTTCAATCTATTCGTCTGTTTTTTGATTAATTTTGGGGATAGTAAACACAACGAGTTTGTTTGAGTTGACTCTCTTTAGGTGTTGCAGATCTGCGTCATTTGGAAATCGATACGAGTAATTTACAAACTGCCCACCGGCTATAGCATTGCCGGATATCATGCCGCCATTTTGTGCAGTGATTTGTAATTCTGTTTCAATTATTTTTACTTTTAGTTGTGATGATTCAATTCCATCAATGTGTATTTTTAGATAATAAGCCTTATCACTTTCAGTTCGTTCGCTTGAAATAGATAAAGAGTTAACCGACGAGCCCGAAAAAGCGATGTCTGCATAAGTCACAAACAAAAAAGTGCTTGTTAAAACAAGCACTATAAGTTTTGAAATATAATTAATCATGTGTCTTTTGTTTTAATTGATCGATTTACTTTCTCCAGCGAGCTCCTTTTTCAATAGGAACATTTAACCATAATGCTAGGTAAGTATTAGCACCCAACATATTGTCATTAGGACTTATGATTCTGGCCTTTACAAAGTCGCTATGTAATCGCTTTAACAGAGCGCTATCAGATAGTTTTGAGTAGCTCCTATCTTTTCTATAATGAGCCAGTATGTCGCGTCGTACAGTTGCTTTTCCGTCAATAATGGATTTGCTATCAATAACTTTTCCGTTTACAGCTCTACGTTGCACTAAAGTAGTATCTTTTTCAGGGCGTTTTAGTAGTTTACGTACGCCATCATCAACATATTCAGCATTGACAAAATCTGACATAACCTGATTAATTAATAACTTATCTCGCATATCGACTAACGAAACCTTACTTTTATTTTTTAGTCTAACTCGAGAGTTACCTCGATTGAAGTTATGGAAGTCGTAAAGTTGATTTGAAGAAACTAAATCTTTGAAACCAATTTGTTGTTTATTGTCTGAATTTGGTAAGCATTTCCAATAAGGAACATAAGTGTATCTCCCTAGTGCTTCAATGACTCCCCACTCAATCAGTAAACGAATAGCTTTGTGTCTGGCATCTACAACAGATCTTTCTCTGCTGTAACCTATCGAGTTTCCGTCCACACTTAAGCCAAAAGAGAGGTCATTTCCTTTCTGGTAGACTTGTACTGTATTTGTCGAACTGCTGTTATTAACAACGTCTCCAACATTTGCGCTAGCTATTCTAAAATCCATGGTCATTCTGGCCACGTTGGTCACTTTATTTGCAGAAGCTTCCAGATTTGTTTCACCAGAACCGCTTCCAAATTCAAACGATCCTTCAGTGCTGGTTTTTGTGTTCCGTATAATGCGATCATATTCCGTCAATGCGCCATAAAGTTGTATTGTCGAATAGTTATAGTGAGATGGTTTAAAGCGGCCCAGGAACTGATCATCAATAGAATTATTGATACTTTTATATCTTGCTGCATCAAGTAGTTCGCTGCTGGTTGGTATGTGTGATATTCGAATGGGGCCGCCAATACGTGAGACCAAGCCGAGTGTCATATCCGTAAAATTATTGGGTATTTCACTATCAGGGTATGTGCTTGATGATACGTTGGTAGCGTCTTTTACATCTACGATTGCAACTCTTAAGGGAGCAACTTTATTGCCACTAGTGCGATAGGTAGATAGCATGTCACCAAAGCATCCAAGAAAATTAGTTGCTCTAGTTTGAGTATCGGATGGGTATTCTAAATGTTTACTAAATTCGTTTTGACGATTAGAGGTTGAACAGGCACTTATTAATATGGTGATACTTACAACGGTTAGTTTTCTTCTCCACTCTTTCATAATAATGTCCTTAATATGTTCTTTTTTTTATAGTTCTATTCCATTCTAGAGAAGAGAAACAATGCTATCGTTGAATGGCTATTGAATCACCTTCATTCTGATTTAAGATAATTATGGTATCAGCAGTGGTTCCCGGTGGAATAATCACTGATCCTGCAGAGGCACTGTCTGTCCCAGAATTGTTCGTAAAAACTGTTGTATCTTGTAATAGCCCCTCGACTGTATCAGTTATTTCACCTACTTCTCTTATTGTTTTTCTTGAATTATTCACAATGTGAGCAAGCAGGAAATCAACATTAAATAAACTTGAGTCAATTCGAGAGTCGAAGTCGTTTAATGGTTGTTTTAATGACGGTGGATCGAATCTACCTGCCAAAGCTGCATTGGATAAAGTTGCTAAAGATAAATATAAAATACAGGCAGTAGAGGTTTTCACTTTTGATAACTTAATTTGCTTAACAAATTCCATGTTAGAACTTATAAAACATGCTTTAGTTTTCATTTGCTACTCTCCTCTACTATCTGTGTAGTTAGTATAATTACAACGTTATACCTTAATGTACTCTTCCCATTCTATTAATATCCCATTGTATTAATATGAATAGAGCCAGCTGTTGCATTTCCAACTGCGATTGCATTTTTACTTCTGTTCTTCACATCATCAAAGTCACAAGCACAAGCGCCGCCTTCTAATACAATAGAGCCTGCTATAGCACGACCTGCCGATACATTAAGGTAGCTACTTGAAGAACCAAGTAATCCTGAACTCGATCCTCCAGAGCTACTTTTACCAATTGCCAGTGCATTTTTAGACTTATTAGATAAATCTGTACCACCACCGCCGCCATGGTGTCTTCCGCCACCAGCATATGCTGAAGTTACACCTAATGCTAAGATTGCTACTGCTGTTAATAATTGAATTTTCATAATAATTTCCCTCACAAAATAAATTTAAAATTCAAAAGTAAACAATACTGATTTCCTTCATGTGAACTGTTTACTTTTATCTTACGGTATAAAGAAAGAATGAACTTATTTCCTCAACCGCAGACAAACTATAATCTTTGTTATCAATATAGTTAATAGTCTAATGGGCTTAATACTTATGTACTAGTACATTCGGGTAATATGAAAATTTATCGTGATTTTAAATATAGTAAATTAAATCAATGAGATAAGTTATTGCTTGTATTTTAAGTTCACACTTTGCACTTTTTATTTTGAGTATTTTCGTTCATTTGTGTGACATATTTCACAAAATTTAATGTTCTTCAAAACTTCGAATTTATTGATATGTGCAAAAATTTTGAATAAGACCTTATTTAAAATTAAGTTATTAAAAATAATTTACCTATAAATATAAAAATATTTAGTCTTAAAAAATCAGCTCCAAAGTAGGGGGGTGGGTAATTTCATTAACTATTCCTGTTAATGATCATTATTTGACATATATTAGTCTCTTATATTTAAATTTCTGTTTTCAAATCATATAGAGTCGCCGCATGGCTATTAGTATCTTCGATTTATTTAAAATTGGTATAGGACCTTCAAGTTCTCATACTGTGGGTCCCATGGTGGCAGCAAATACTTTTCTTGTAGGTTTGCAAGAGCGGGGGAGTCTGGGTGCTGTAGATAGCATCTCGGTGGATCTTTATGGTTCGCTTGGTGCTACCGGCAAAGGGCACGGCAGTGGCAAGGCAGTGCTTTTGGGTTTGATGGGTGAAAAACCCGATGAAGTTGATGTCACCAAAGTACCAGAGATTTTTAATGAGGTTCTTACCTCAAAGAAGATCAAATTGGCAGGTACTGAAACAATCAATTTTGATTACGATGTTGATATTACTTTTCATCGAAAGAAATCCTTACCGTTTCATGCAAATGGCATGATGATCACTGCATGCGATTCTAGCGACGATATTTTACTGGAAAAGATCTATTACTCTGTGGGTGGTGGTTTCGTCGTAGATGATAGTGAGCGCGACCAAGCGCATTCCCCCATTAAACAGAACGACACTGTTTTACCGTATCAGTTTAATACTGGGGATGAATTGCTCGCATTGTGTAAAAAAGAAAAACTTTCTATCAGTGAAATCATGTTGCGCAACGAATGTGTCTGGTTGCCAGAAGCAGAAGTACGTGAAAAATTATTAAAAATCTGGAAAGTCATGCAGGAATGCGTAGATGCCGGGTGTAAAAATACGGGTATATTGCCTGGCGGTCTAAAAGTAAAAAGGCGTGCTGCGGAATTATGTCATTCATTAGAAAACAAGCTTACTAATGAACAATATAATCAAGGTAGCATGGATTGGGTGAATTTATTTGCATTAGCGGTAAATGAAGAGAATGCCGCTGGTGGACGTGTTGTTACTGCGCCGACTAATGGTGCTGCAGGTATTATTCCTGCTTTAATACACTATTACGTGCATTTCTGCCGTGCTTATAAACGCGATGGTGAAGATGGGATTGTTAGGTTTTTATTAACAGCGGCTGCAATCGGCATCATCATAAAAGAGAATGCGTCAATCTCTGGGGCTGAAGTAGGTTGTCAGGGTGAAATAGGTTCTGCCTGCGCCATGGCAGCGGCTGGGTTAACCGAAGTGTTAGGTGGCACGCCAGAGCAAATTGAAAACGCAGCTGAAATCGGTATCGAACATAATCTGGGTTTAACGTGTGATCCTATAGGTGGTTTGGTGCAAGTTCCGTGTATCGAGCGTAATGCAATGGGCTCGGTTAAAGCAATTAATGCGTCCAGGATGGCATTGCGTGGTACTGGCGAGCATTTTGTTTCATTCGATAAAGCCGTAGCTACCATGCGAGAAACGGGTAAAGACATGCGTTCTAAATATAAAGAAACGTCACGTGGTGGTTTAGCGATTCAAGTGATAGAAGTGCCAGTTAATATTGTTGAGTGCTAATGAGATAAACAATTAAGTGCTTATCAGTTTATAAAGCCACCCCCCTACTTATAAGGCTTTTTTATTAAGAGTCTTCTGGGTGCCAGCGTGATAGATCGATACCTTCTTCAAACTCCCACTTGGGTTGTGTAAAAGCACGACTGGTTTTCAGAATTTGTAAGTATTCGTCTCTTGGGATGTCTATTGCGCCCATGCTGGTAAGGTGAGAATTGGCAATTTGACAGTCTATCACTGAGTAACCCCAGTGCTTAATGTGATACGCCAGAGCAACAAACGCCATTTTAGAAACATCACGTTCTCTGCTGAACATCGATTCGCCACTGAAAACGCCACCAGAAGCTACGCCATACAGGCCACCAACCAGTTCCTCTTCTGCATTCCATACTTCAACGCTATGGGCGATACCTTGTTCAAATAAACGTTGATAGGCATCGTGCATTTCATTTGTTATCCAGGTACCTCCTGAGAGTGCTCTCGGAGCAGCGCACGCTTTAACCACTGCTGAAAAGTCCGTATCGAATCTAATTGAGTAACCATTATTGAGATTTTTTCTTATGGATTTTCTAAGGCTTCTACTTATTTTGATAAGTTCGGGAAATAAAACAGCGCGTGGATCAGGACACCACCAGTAGATCGGTTCATCGGGGTTAAACCATGGAAAAATGCCAGATTTATAGGCATTGATCAAGCGGGTAGGGGAGAGGTCTCCACCAAAGGCGAGTAAGCCATTAGGTTCGTCCCAAGCCATTTCCGCGGGTGGGAATGGCTCGTCACTGGCATGCGGGTCAAGTAAAACTAAAGAAGTCGGTGATTTTTCTGAAGCCATTCTTTTTGCCTATATTCGGATGTTTGTTTAACTCTCTGCTAATTTATCCATAAATTTTTCTGCATCTAATGCGGCCATACAGCCTGTGCCAGCAGAAGTGATTGCTTGACGATAGACATGGTCCATTACATCGCCAGCTGCATACACGCCCTCGACGCTAGTTTGGGTCGCGTTACCAGCAGTGCCGCTATTGACTGAAATGTAACCGCCTTGCATATCAAGTTGTCCTTCGAAGATATCTGTATTGGGTTTGTGTCCAATTGCGATAAACACACCATGAACATCTAGTTCTTGTGTTTCTTCGGTTTTGACGTTTTTAATGCGCATGCCTGTAACGCCTGCATCATCGCCTAAAACTTCCTCTAAAACATTGTCCCACATCAAAGTTATGTTTCCGGTCTCAGCTTTTTTTAGAATCTGGTCACGTAGAATTTTTTCAGAACGTAATTCATCACGACGATGTACAAGGATTACTTCACTGGCAATATTCGATAAGTATAAAGCTTCTTCTACAGCAGTGTTGCCACCACCAATAACTGCAACTTTTTGATTGCGATAAAAGAAACCATCACAGGTAGCACAGGCAGAAACGCCGCGGCCTTTGAATTTTTCTTCAGACTCTAATCCTAAATACATAGCAGATGCGCCGGTACAGATGATGAGTGAATCACAGGTATATTCGTTACTTCCGCCTTTTAATTTCAACGGTCTTGAACTGAAATCTACCGAGGCGATGTAATCAATGATTAATTTTGTGTCGAAGCGTTCAGCATGTTTCTTCATGCGCTCCATTAGTTCGGGGCCTTGTACGCCGTCATTGTCACCTGGCCAGTTATCAACATCTGTAGTTGTCATCAATTGGCCACCTTGTTCCATGCCAGTGATTATTACTGGGTTAAGGTTTGCACGTGCGGCATAAACAGCTGCACTGTAGCCTGCAGGGCCTGATCCTAAGATGATGAGAGGGTGATGTATTGCGTCGCTCATGGTGATGCTCCTGAGTAATCTGTTTATATAATAATTGTTTGGTTTATACCTCGTTATTTTTGTATAACATAACTGAGGCTATAATATTTCTGGCTATGCTATGTAATGTTCGCATTAAGGTAAAGCAATACTTATTTATTCAAGGTTTCCAAAGCGTATCTATTCATTTATAAAATTATTTGCTATCTGTTGACGAATTAAAACGGATGAACCAAAACATAAGTACTTGAAACTAAGTAAATATAATTTTGTGTAAAAGATTTAAAATCCTAATGCGCGTAGTTTCTACGTAGAAAGCTTCAAATTGGATGTGTTATGTGGTAATCTGAAGTCAACATATAAGGGCTTATATGTTAAGCAATTCAGTGTTTTATGGAATACTGTTTATGCATAATTATAAAATAAAACGTAAAGTGTTACTTTAACAACAAAAAAGGAATATGAATTGTTGTCTACCTGGGCATAAAACGGTAGCTAACAAAACGCTTTCCTAAAGGAAATGGGGATTTTCAATTGGCTACCAAAAAAGCGCCGTCTAAGCGAACCACGAGACGTAATACCAAGTCTTCAACGCAATCTAACGAAACATCTGGTACAAACTCTGCTGTAGAGAAGTCAGCCTTAACATCTAAGAAAAAAGGCAGCTTAAAACAAACCAGTATTTTTATATTGTCAGGCGTAACTGCCGTCATCTTACTGGCTTTATTCAGTTACCATCCGGCTGACCCTGGGTTGTTTGTTCACGATAGCAATGCTGTCATTCAGAACAAAGCAGGTTCGTTTGGGGCTTATCTGGCTGATGTGTTATTTGGGTTCTTCGGATATTTATCCTATCTGGTGCCTATTGCTTTTCTAGTATCCGCATTTTTACTCTTTAGATCCTCTAAAGAACGAAACAATGGCATTAATCTCGGTATTTCCGTGTTTGGTGTGTTCCTTGCACTAATCGCCGGTTGTGGTTTGGCTATCCTGCTTTGGCCATCTAGTAACCTTGCCTATGGCGCTGGCGGTCTGTTAGGGCAGGGAATTGCTCGAATATTTATGAAAACGCTGGGTGATATCGGCGCAACTATGATTCTGTTTTCTGGTTTTATCGCAGGTGTTACTTTATTTGCAGATATTCAGTGGTTAAAACTGATTGATAAAATCGGCGACACCATCCTTAGCACAATCGAACTCTTTACTAGTAGTAGCCCAAATAAAGAGTCTTACGAGACTGGCACTATCCCTATGTCATTCGAAGCTAATCTTGAACCTCAGAAACAAGCAACAAATAATGGTGAATCAGCGAGCATTGCTGGTGCAATAGGTGCCGGTTTATCTGGCTTGTTCTTATGGAAAAAGTCATCTACTGATAATGAATCGGGTGTTGGTTTTAATCATCCTCGTTTTGATCCTCTGGATGATATGACAACTAATGCAGACGTAGAGGCTGAGAAACCAAAGAAAGCTAAAAAGAAATTATTAGAAAAAGCACTAGGTAAAGGAAGAAAACAACGTCAAGAGCCTGTGTTAGGTGTGCCTGACTACATGACGAATGAAGATGACTATCATGAGCAAGATGTCCCTGTTGCTGGTTTAGACGATGTTATCACTGCTAAAAAAGTATCGCCTACAAGTAAGAAAGTATTAAAGCAGGAAGCAGATAGTTATCAAGCACCTGTTCAAAATAATAGACAGGAAAAAGCTGCTGCACCGAGAGTATCTCCTTCTATTTCATTGGATAAGGCGATTACACTGCCACCAATTAGTTTATTAAATCCACCACCGCAAGGACAGGGGCATTTCTCTAAAGAGCAAATTGAAACACATGCGAGAAATATTGTTGAAACACTAGAGCATTTTGGTGTTCGTGGTGTGCAGATTGATAGCTACTACCCAGGACCGATCATTACACGTTTTGAGCTATTATTACCTCCGGGAACCAAGGTTAGTAAAATAAGTGGTCTTGCTCAGGATATGGCACGAAGCATGTGTGTTTCGAGTATTCGTATCGTTGAAGTTATTAAAGGAAAAACTACTATTGGTCTTGAGGTTCCAAATGACACCAGAGACCTCGTAGCAATTAGCGAAATTCTTGATTCAAATTTATTTAAAGAAGCTAAGTCACCATTGACGATGGTGCTTGGTAAAACGATTGCAGGTAAACCTGCCATAGCTGATCTAGCGCGTATGCCTCATTTACTTATTGCTGGTACTACGGGTTCTGGTAAGTCAGTTGGTGTAAACGCAATGCTCATGAGCTTGCTGTATAAGTCGACACCAGATGAAGTTAAACTCATTATGATCGATCCTAAGATGCTTGAATTAAGCATCTACGAAGGTATTCCACATTTACTGACTCCAGTAGTTACTGACATGAAAGATGCCGCTAACAGCTTACGTTGGGCAGTTGGTGAGATGGAACGACGTTATGCCTTGATGTCTCATCTTAAAGTTAGAAACGTTGCTGGTTACAATGGCAAAATAAAAGAAGCGATGGATAAGGGTGAGCCACTGACTGATCCAACTTTCGATCCTACGATGCATGTTGATGTTCGTCCTAGTGTTCTGGAGCCGCTTCCTTCAATCGTAATTGTCATTGATGAATTTGCTGACATGATGATGGTGGTTGGTAAGAAGGTTGAAGAGCTCATCGCACGTTTGGCGCAAAAGGCTCGTGCTGCTGGTATTCATTTAATTCTAGCTACACAGCGTCCATCTGTAGATGTTATAACCGGTTTGATCAAAGCGAACATTCCTACACGAATCGCATTTCAGGTTTCTACACGAATTGATTCTCGAACTATTCTTGATCAGGGTGGTGCCGAATCCTTACTGGGTCATGGTGACATGTTGTACCTACCTCCAGGTACTGGTTTGCCACAACGTGTTCACGGTGCTTTCGTTGATGATAGTGAAGTTGAAGATGTTGTTGCTTATTGGAAGCTCCAAGGGGAACCTCAGTACTTAGAAGATGTCATACAAGAAACGGGATCACCAGATGCGATTCCGGGATTGGAGCCTTTGGCTGAATCAGAAACAGACGCGCTTTATGATCAAGCTGTTGCAATTGTTACTGAATCACGAAGAGCCTCGATCTCTTATGTGCAACGTCGCCTAAAGGTAGGTTACAACCGCGCCGCATCAATGATCGAAGATATGGAAGCAGCAGGCGTTGTGAGCGCAGTTCAATCGAATGGAACGCGTGAAGTACTGGCACCTGAGCCTCCTAAAGATTAAGAGACAGAGACCATTGTTTATGATTAATTCGTTACTAAGTAACAAAGTTAAATTAACGTTTGCCACAACATTGTTGGTAGCATCAACAACAGTCATTACATCAGTTAGTGCCGCTACGAGCGAAGCACGAGCGCGCTTAAATAACTTTTTTACAGGCGTTTCCAGCTTAGAGGGAAGCTTTACACAACAGGTGTATAGCAAAAAGGGCAAAGTAATTCAGAATTCTACTGGACTTATTTCAATGAGTCGTCCGGGGAAATTCCGTTGGGTATACAAAACACCAGATCCACAAGTGATCGTAGGTGATGGTAAAAATATCTGGGTTTATGATGAAGACCTGGAGCAAGTCACCATTAAACCTATGACACAGGCTATGTCCAGCGCCCCTATTGCTATTCTTACACGCAAGCAAAGCCCTGATGCACAATTTGTGGTTCAGCCCATAAAAGGCGGCGGTGGTTTAGACTGGTTTCAATTAACGCCAAGAAAACAAAGTAAAGATTTTCGCTACATTGAAATTGGTATAGATAAGAATGGAGGAATGCGCCAAATGGTCATGCATGATCAGTTAGGGCAAAAAACTGTTGTTCAGCTTAATGCCAGAGTAAATGTGCCTATCAGTGGAAGTACCTTCTACTTTAAGATTCCACAAGGCGTTGATGTGATTGGAAAAGCTATCTAATAGTAATAACTGGAATAATAATCCAGTTATTGGGCATAAAATAAATTACTAAACTAGTGTCAAACAAAAGAACTAAAAATAAGACACTTAAACTCAAGTCAACTTGATAGGCATAGAAATCTGTATGGGTATAATTTATGTTCTCAAACCAGTAACTTTACTCAATATAATATGCAAGCTGGCGATACCTATATTATTTCTCTTTTTATCTGCTTGTGATAAAGCTGAAGAACGCGTAACTGAGTCTACACAAGACTTCTGCTCTACTATTGTAAAAAAAGAAGTTGCTTCACTTTCGAAATTTTTAACACCTTTTGCCAAAAAAATGGAAAGTAGTACAGGGGTCTATGTATTAGAACAAGGTACTGAGGCAATGATGTCTAGGGCATGGTTAAGTGACCATGCAGAGCATACTATTGATGTCCAGTATTTCATTTTTTCTGCTGATAATATTGGTTTAATCGCTACTGATTATCTTGTGAGAGCCGCAGAAAGAGGTGTAAAAGTTAGGATTCTCGTTGATGACCTCATGGTCGATGCGAATGGTGATGAACTATTAAAACTGGCTGCACATGAAAATCTATCAATAAAAATTTATAACCCCATGGCTAATATTGGGAAAAATATTGCTCAAAAGTTATTTCATCTATCAACTGACTTCCATGGTTTTAATCAACGTATGCATAACAAAACCTTCACGGTTGATAGTAAGGTATCAATTACAGGTGGAAGAAATGTTGCCGATGAGTACTTTGGTTATGATCATGAGTATAACTTTAGGGATCGTGATGTTTTATTGTTAGGCGGTATGATTCAAACCATTCAATCATCGTTTGATCAATATTGGGACGATTCATTAAGTGTTGATATTGACAGATTAGTAAAGAGTAATGAAACATTTAATAGCAATTTTAACGATTTGCATCAATACGCCTGTAACCCAGTAAATTTTGTCCCAAAAGTTCGGGAGATAATAAATGATCTTTCATCTACTTTTAGTGAAATTCAAAGTGATGGAAAGTTGTATTGGGTTGATGGGGTTGAATATGTTTCTGACTTACCAGGTAAAAACGATAGGAGTGAATATTTAGGGGGTAGTGGTATTTCAACCCAGCGTCTTATCTCTCTCGTTAAAAATGCCAAAAAATCGGTCATCATACAAACTCCCTACTTAGTGACTACTGATTTAAGTCGAAACATATTTAAAGAGCTTATTCAAAAAGGGGTTGAAGTAAAAATACTGACAAACAGCTTAGCCTCAAACGATAATCTTGAAGCCTTTAGTGGTTACCAGCGAGATAGAAAAAAACTATTAAGGACGGGCGTGGAGATTTATGAATTTAAGCCTGACGCTAAGATCAGACAAAAAGTTATGTCAGGAGACATGCTTGGTCATTTAGATCGTATGCCGATTTTCGGTTTACATGCTAAGTCGATGGTTATTGATGATGAAATTACAGTAATCGGTACATTTAATCTTGATCCTCGTAGCGCAAATTTGAATACCGAAAGCATTACCATCATTCCTTCGAAGGAAATCACTAGAGACGTTAAATCTGGTATGTTAGAAGAAATTAAGCCAGAAAACGCCTGGAGAATTACAACAGAATGGAATCCTGATGGTGAAGTCGATAAAGTTAAACAATTAAGAATTAAAATAAGAAGGGTTATTCCTAAGAATATTTTATAACTCACGTACTCTGGCCTCACATAGTTTGGTAAAGACAAGCTGGTTCGATCTAAGAGATGAGATCGTCCTACTAAGTTATAAAAAAACCTCATAAAAGTAGGGGGGGGGTGTTTTAATCCATTAAAGAGTTTTTTCACAACTATTTAACATCTAGTCAGTCATAATAAGAATACTTTCAAACTAATTTAAGGTGTTTTATCTATGTATCAACAGCGCTATTTAATTACTGGTGGTTCAGGGTTTATCGGAACTGAACTGATTAAGCAATTGCTGTTAGAAAATCATGATGTCACCGTTCTTACTCGCAATGAAGTTAATACGGCGAAACACTTTGCCGCTGTCATGGATGCTGAACGTGAAGATTTTCAGACCAAGGCAAAAGTTAAAACAATCAGCTCTTTAGATTCGATCAATCCAGATCAGTCATTTGATGCAGTCATTAACCTTGCTGGCCAAGGTATCGCTGATAAAAAATGGACTAATGAAGTAAAACAGCAGCTAATTGATAGCCGTATAGACACGACAAAAGCCTTATACGAATTTTTAAATGAAGCGTTGATTAAGCCTGAAGTGGTTATTAGTGGTTCTGCGCTTGGGTATTACGGTGTAGATGCAACGAATGAATCCATAAATGAAAATGGTGATACCGATAATAGTTTTTCCAGTCAATTATGTCAGCAATGGGAAGCGGAAGCACAAAAAATAGAAGCGTTAGGTATTCGTACCTGTTACTTACGTACCGGAATCGTTCTTGGTAAAGGCGGTGGCGCGTTAGCCAAAATGCTTCCACCTTTTAAAATGGCTTTAGGTGGCCCTATTGGTAGCGGCAAGCAATGGATGTCATGGATTCACATGACTGACATCGTAGGACTGATTCGATATGCCATTGAGCAAGAATCGATAATAGGAGCTATCAATGGAACAGCGCCCGTACCTGTAACCAATAAAGAATTTTCCAAAACACTCGGCAAAGTATTAAAGCGGCCTGCGATCTTCCCAATGCCTGAATTTGTGGTGAAATTATTGTTTGGGCAAATGGGTGAAGAGTTATTGTTAGCAGGTCAGCGTGTTGTCCCTGAAAAAGTTACTCAGGCTGGATATCGATTTAAATACGCTAATCTGGAAAGTGCCTTGAGAGATATCGTTTAACTAAAAAAGTGCTCAAAAGTAGGGGCGTGTCTTTGAGATTACCCCATATCAATTAGGGATTTCTTCATAAAAAAGCCATCTTAATAAGATGGCTTTATAATAAGAAATACGTATTGGTTAGTATATTCTTTTTCGTTGCAGCGCCATTCCAAATAATAACAATAAACTCAGTAAGGCAATTAAACCTATTTGATTCAAGCTCGGAATATCTGTAGGTACTGGTATTGTTTCACACGTTTCAAATGACAAACCCCACGAATTAAGTGTACCAGTATCAAAGGTCGCATCATCGGAAATTTCCAATATCCAGTCACCTAACGGACTTTCGCCAATAAAAGCGCCGAAGGCACCTTCTGGAACTAGAGGTGTTGCAGTAACAGTATCTACAAATACGTAATCAGTTACTGGTCCGTTTGTTGCATCATCGCTAAACGTTGTGCCTGCAAATACATCACTAAAAATAGAACCGTTATCGGTAGATACCGTTACACGACTTCCTGTCGGTGATGTAAGAAATATATCTAAATCAGCATTAAAGGTATGTGTGATATTAACATCCAGATTGACCTTACAAACATAACCATCAGAAGCGATAGTAAGTGTATCCATAACTGTTGCATTGTCAGTGATCGCTAATGCAGGGGAACTCGTCACAGTAGGAATAACAGTGACTATTGGAGCTACTGGTAAGGTAGTAATAGTTAAATCCCAACTATTTATGGTGCCAGTGTCACCTCCTGCATCATCAAATACATCTAAGGTCCAGGTACCATTAGGATTCTCACCTATGAAAGCAGCTAGAGCGCCTTCTGGTACTAAAGGTGTTGCAGTCACAAGATGAGTATAAGTGAAATCGGTTACATTGTTTGCAGGGCTGGTGTCTATGGCATCATCGTCAAAAAGTGTGCCACTGAAAACATTATCGTTACTACTTCCATTATCTGTACTAATAACTATTACGGTGCCTGCAGGTGAGGTTAGCGTTATATCTAAGTCAGCGTTAAAGGTATGGGTAATATCTAGATTCAGATCTACATCCAGAATATAACTATCAGTTGTATTTACAGTTGTAGTAACTTGGGTATTGGTATTGTTAAGTATAGCGGCTGCAGGAGTTTCTGTAACCGTAGTAGAATTGTTAGCAGAATTAGGTAATGGAGCTGGTGCTTTTGCTGCCGAGTTAATTATTGGAGCTTGTGAATTAACGGCATTGCCAAATGGGTCATCGCCTCCCAGGGAATCAGATAAAGCTTGATAATCCGATAATAAAGAATTTAAAGAAGGTTGATCATTATTTGCTCGAGCTGAATCAATTTGATCTGCTTTGCTTGCTAATTCCGAATAAATTAGGTCTTTATCCATTGCGTATAAAGGCGTAAACAGACTTATCGATAGGCAAGCAATTAAGGTTCTAGAACTATGCTTAGTAAAAAATTTAGTAGAAAATTTCATTAGTGTATCTTCTCCCTGATAACTATAAACAAAATGTGTTAATTCAAAATAATGCTGAATATTTCTTATTATTTTATAGTGAACTACTATATTTATTGTGATTAATTATCAAGAATCAGATTCACTAGTGGTTGTAGTCTATACCCACTGTCTCTTTTTACAACAACATATTTTTCAAATGAAAAAAGAAACCGTTAATCATAATGCTTATGGTAAGTACGCTTTTTACCCGCTCGTTGTGTAATGACTCCTTCAATCTGCTCCCATTTGATCTCAATAGTTTCATAGAGATCATTTAATGGTTGCAGAAAATACCTTTTATCTTTGATGCGTAATTGGCGGAAGATATATTCACTTTTGTTATCCACCGCAAAAACAAAAGACCCATCGCGCGCGACATGACCTGGGTCGATAATGATAATACATCCCGCTGCAAATTCAGGTTCCATGCTGTCGTCAATGGTTCTTAGTGCAAAAGGTTCTGCTGCTGAGCAACTGTCTCCATCGCTCATGTTTTGACGGAATGCTTCCTGTATGTCTATTTTGACTTCATTCATGTGTGTTTCTCATTTTGTTGCTTACGTAAATGATCTGCTATGTCTTATGCCGCGTAAATTCTGATGCTTCTTTTACATGTCGTTGTGGTTCGTACCAATGCAATTTATCGTGTAACTTAACCACTTCGCCAATGATTGTTAGTGTGGGTGCTCTTACGCCCGAATCTTTTACTAGCTGCGGTAATGTGTCGACTGTGCCAATATGTACGCGTTGGTTCATGGTCGTGCCTTGCTCAACCAATGCGGCGGGCATGTCACCTGACATGCCGTGTGCTTGTAATTGCTCACTGATGACCTTGATGCCTGTTAATCCCATGTAGAAAACAATGGTGTGATTTTTCTGGGTTAGTTGCTCCCAGTTTAAATTGATTGTGCCATCTTTTAGGTGTCCGGTAGCAAACGTCACGGATTGTGCATAATCACGATGAGTTAACGGAATGCCTGCATAGGCTGAACAACCAGACGCTGCTGTAACAGCTGGTACTACCTGAAATGGTATATTGTTCTCAGCGAGTTTTTCTATTTCTTCACCGCCGCGGCCAAAGATAAAGGGATCGCCGCCTTTTAAACGAAGGACACGTTTCCCTTGTTTTGCCAAATCCACTAATAGATCATTGATTTTATCTTGTGGAACAGCATGGTTTTCTTTTTCTTTGCCTACATAAAGACGTTCTGCATCTTTATTTGCCATATCAAGAATTGCTTTTGATACTAATCGGTCGTAAACCATCACATCAGCCTGTTGCATCAAGCGCGCTGCTTTAAATGTCAATAAATCAGGATCTCCCGGGCCTGCGCCGACTAAATACACTTCACCTTGCGCGCTCGATTTACCTTCGGCGAGTTGTTCATCGAGCAGCGTTCTTGCAGCGTCATCCTGACCAGCGTATACGAGTTCTGAGAATGTTCCTTTTAATGCTGATTCCCAAAACTCTTTGCGTTGTTGTTGAATAGGGAAAACCTGTTTCACTTTTTCTCGGTATTCTTCGGTAATCGCAGCAAGACGTCCGCACGCTGAAGGAATCATAGTTTCCAGTTTCATGCGTAATTGTCTTGCCAAAACAGGGGAAGCCCCTCCTGTGGATATGGCAACAGTCACTGGTGAGCGATCTAAAACAGAAGGAAACAGGAAGCTGCCTGCATCTGGATCATTAGCCACATTAACAAGAATATTCGCATCGTTAGCGGCTTTAGCGATCTCCTGATTAACGTTTATATCATTGGTTGCCGCAACTACTAAAAATGCTCTAACGATGTCAGTGTGCTCGTAAGGCCTTCTTAATATAGTGATACGTTTTGAATCTGCATTTTGCTGTAAGTCATTATGTATGTCGGGTGAAATAACCGTCACAATCGCTTCCGATTTTAACAGGCTATCGACTTTACGACTCGCTACCGGTCCGCCGCCTACAACGAGGCAATGACGGTCTTTAACGTTTATGAATATTGGAAAATGTTTCATGTGTTTTCTACTTTTAATGTTCCTGTTGGCATTCTTGGCTATATGTAACGTTATTTCTTTTTATGGCGTTTGGGGCGTGACTGGTATTTCACTATATCTTTAACAATTTCCCCATAAGGAAGTTGGTCAATCGTTTGGTAACGCTTTATTGCTGCTTGCATGGTATGATGTATATTGATTACCATTTGCTGCTTAACTGAGTTAGTCTCTTCGTCATGATTCGTTTCTATTTTGGTGTTGGTGTTGGAGTCATCCTCAAAGATATTCTGTAATGCAAGCATGCCGCCTGCTTGAACTTGTAGTTCTTTATTGTGCGGCATAGGTCCATCAATAGTGACTACTTTTAAGGAGAAGCGAGCGTTATCTCTAATAGCATTCAATATTTGTGTGCATTGTTCTAAAGCCTGTTTTGACTGACAAGCAACACCTTCTCTGGTGGCTAATACAAATTTACGCTTAAGCTCGCAATCGCAGCGTCGGTTAGTAATGGCCTTCTCAAAAACACATCGGTTTGGGTTTAGTTTGTTATAGGTGTTTTTGAATTCTATCTCATCCATGTGTAAAACTATGGGCGGAGCCTATTTTTCCCACTCTTTTACAACTGTCTCTTCGCGCTTTTCCTGAAGCAATTCTTCTGCCTGAAGTTGATTGGCGGCATGTACCATTTTAACACTGATGGCACCGTTCAACGGTAACTCGGCACGCATCGCTCGTGAGAATGTTTTAGCTTCTTTAAAGGTTTCAAAGGCCTGCTGGAAATCAAGATTCTTAATTATTGGTGTTGGTTGGGTTATTTTAAAAACGTAATAAGGCATTCTTTATTCCTGATAATTATGAATATAGTGACTCAAACTCGTTATATTCAGTAACAAATGTATTTACATAAGTATATCAATTTTTTCTAATAATGGAGTGGTCAATGGTAATAGACGCTTACGCATTACAGTGCCCACAGAATCGTTTCCACTAAATACCGGAATCAAGGTATGTTCTCCCATTTGCGCGAGTACCAGCATGGCATTCAACAAGGGTAGATGTTTTGAATCTAAAGCGTTAATGACGGCTTTCAGGTCTGCATCGATAGGGTGTTCGCAAATCTCATCGCTATGCTGGACGGCTATTTCAATAGATCGTGTGCCTCGCCCATCTTTAAGCAGAGTGTCCAATGGTAGCTTAAAATACTGATTAATTGCGATGAATAATGAGATAACGACTTCCTGATCAACAGGCTTATTCAGCGATAGCTTTAGCGTTTCTAACCAGGTCTGGCCGTTACTATCGAGTAATTCAAGCAATGTACTTGCATAGATATTATTGTCGTCGATTAGGGTTACAAGCTTTTCAGCAATGCTAGCAAAATGCGAGCTTGGTTTTTTAGCTAATGGTATTTGCTTAGGATCGCTGTGTAAAAAACCCACATAAAACGGGTTACGGCGTTTTGCTCGTGCCCAGAGTTTTTCTTTTTCTGCTTTGTTTAATATGTCACCCTGAAGACAAAGCCTCACCATGCTGACGATGTTTAATTGCTTCTCTTCAAACGGCAAGAATTCCATCAGGTATTCAACCAGTTCTTTGCCTAACTCACCTTGCCAGATTTCGGGGTATTCCATTAAGCGCATCGCAACTTCAGTCGTTGGATGAGCCCACCAGGCGCGCACGCCAATGTCATGCGACAGTGTTTGTGCATGAACTACGGCGACAACTGCTTCTGGTTCGCCTAGTAATAACATGTGTTCCAGAGTGTTGTCGGTATGTCCCATGCGCGTCCAGCGTTTAATAAAAATGGGATAACCGCCGGGTGAGCCGGTAATTTTTAAAGAAAGTAATTCTCTAACCGTGCGTAAGTATTGTTCATCACGCGTATTGGGATTGAGCACGACTTTGGCTTCACCTTGATCGGTGAGTGCATGCACGGTCATTGTACCTTCGTTGATACGAATGGCTTTTAGGTCTTGGGCGAGTAATACGTTAAGACGCAGATTGTCTTCATTGGAGAGCGAGGAGAGCTGCATATCGTTATCGTAGCTCGTTTGCGTTAGAAATAGCAGTATTTATGTTATTAATCAGATGCAGAGTTTGAGCACTCTGCATCTGAATACTTTTTTTATCGGATAAAAAAAGTGCCTCAAAGTAGGGGGGTGACTTAATAGATTGCACCCCTTTGATTATTTAGTCTCTACTTCAGGTAATTTTACTTGAATGCTTAATTCTCGTAATTGCTTACGCGGTACATCAGCAGGCGCTTCAGTCAGCATACAAGCGGCAGTCTGGGTTTTCGGGAATGCAATAACATCACGAATAGATTCGGTGTTTGTCATAAGCATAACCAAACGATCTAAACCAAACGCCAAACCACCCAATGGAGGGCAACCAAACGTGAGTGCTTTCAATAAGAAACCAAATTTCTCTTCGGCTTCCTGCTCTGAAATACCGAGCATATCGAATACTGCAGATTGCATTTCAGATTGGTGGATACGTATAGAACCACCGCCCACTTCGTAACCGTTGATAACCATATCGTAAGCATCAGAAAGTGCTGCACCAGGGTTTTCACGTAACTCTTCAACGCTACAAGTAGGTGCAGTAAACGGATGATGCAGTGCTTGCCAGCGGTTATCGCGATCGTCCCATTCGAACATTGGGAAGTCGATTATCCATAGCGCAGCCCAATCACCTTGCAATAGGTCTAGGTCTTTAGCGAGTTCTTCACGTAAAGCACCTAAAGCATCATTGACGATTTTAGCTTTATCCGCACCGAAGAAAACCAGATCGCCATCTTCTGCACCTGTTTTTTCCATAATGCTCATTGCAACTTCATCAGGTAGGAACTTCAAAATAGGAGAGTTCAAACCTGCAACGCCATCAGCTAATTTGTTTACTTTGATATACGCTAAACCACGCGCGCCATAACGAGAAACAAACTTGGTGTAATTATCGATATCTTTGCGAGAAAGGTCCGCGCCTTTAGGTACGCGAAGTGCGGCAACACGGCTACCTTCGTCGTTTGCAGGGCCAGAGAAGACTTTAAAGTCTACGTCTTTCATTTGCTCGCTCACTTCAATAAGCTCTAGCGGGTTACGCATATCTGGCTTATCCGATCCAAAACGATGCATTGCTTCTGCGTAAGTCATCTGTGGGAATCTATCACCCAGATCAACATTGCCAACGTCTTTAAATAATTTGCGAATCATATCTTCCATGGTTCCCATAACGTCTGCGCTTCTGACAAATGCCATTTCGATATCCACCTGAGTGAATTCTGGTTGACGATCTGCGCGTAAATCTTCATCACGGAAACAACGCGCCATTTGGTAATAACGATCGATTCCACCCATCATCAACATTTGCTTAAATAGCTGTGGTGATTGTGGTAGTGCGAAGAAGTTACCCGGATGCGTACGTGAAGGGACAAGATAGTCACGTGCACCTTCTGGAGTAGCTTTGGTAAGAATAGGTGTTTCTACTTCAAGGAATTCGTTGTCGTCAAGATAGCGGCGCATGTTTGACGTCATTTTAGAGCGTGTCTTCATGCGTTGCTGCATTTCATCGCGGCGTAAATCAACATAGCGATATTTTAAACGCACGTCTTCGTTAACATCGTCATCTAACTGGAATGGTGGAGTATCAGAGGCACTCAAGGTTTCTAACTCAAGTGCGAATACTTCGATCTTACCGCTGGTTAGATTATCATTGATCATGCCTTCAGGACGCGCACGCACGGTGCCACGGATTCGTAAGATATGTTCGTTACGAATCGTTTCTGCAGTCTTGAACATCTCCTGATCATCAGGATCAAAAACAACTTGCACTAAACCTTCGCTATCGCGTAGATCAACAAAAATAACCCCGCCGTGATCACGACGACGATTAACCCAGCCACATAAAGTGACTTCTTGATCCATTAGTGATTCATCAACCAATCCACAACGGTGTGTACGCATAGCAAAAAACCCAATTATTTACGTTAAAATTTGAAGCGGAATAGTAAGCTTTGTGGCTGTTAGGTGCAAGTTTTTGCTGGGATTTACCAGCGGATATACAGTAAGGTTTCACGCTGAGAATGAAGATAGCCGATTAAGACTGTATTAATTGCTTGAGTTTTATAATGTGCGTTGATTTTAAGGGGGATTAATTTATGTCTATTATTTCACAGCTGCTAAGTTCGCTATTGGTGATGCTTTGGTTTGTCGCTCACTTTATGGGAGATAATATTCTTAAAATTGTTCCTTCGCCCTATGGTGAAGATTTGATTCGCTATCGATGGTTGATTTTAGGCCTTGGGATTTTTCTTTCTATATCTAATTTTACAAACAGGATACGACAACAGAGAAAGACAAATAAACGCGACAATCGAAGCCGTAATGGCTCGAGATGGCAAAAGAATGATTCAGCCATCATTCGTAAAGACTTTGAATCAGAGCAACGCAAGGAAAGTTTCGTCTCGAGTTTTCGTGAAAATACTTCAAGCCGACAAACACCAGAACTTATTGAGCTAGCAAAGAAAGTGAAGTGGACACCAATCGTTGGTGGTGGTGCCAACTTTAAAACCAGTTATCTGCTACAACCTAACCCATCAAGAATAGAAGTTAAAAAGTCTAATGGCGGAAAGCTTTTCTCAGCAATCTTCATCGGTATGGGATGTTTTGTGCCCGGTGTCATTGCCTACCAGATGTTTATGGATGAAGGATTCGGTTGGGGAATTTTGGGAATGATGGCTTTTGGTTCGATTTTTGTAGCTGTGGGTGTTGCTACGCTGTTTTACCCTAGGCCGCGTATTTTTGATAAACAAATTGGCTGGTTTTGGGCAGGTAGTAAACGATTGATGAGTGAGAAAGAGTTATCACAGCTGAAGAAATCTGCACGTCTTTCTGATATTGCAGCCATTCAGATATTATCAGAACGTGTCTCGGGGAAAAACTCCAATTATACGTCGTGGGAAATTAACCTTGTTTCGCATGACGCCCAAAGATTGAATGTGATGGATCATGGTAATAAAAATAACATCGAAGAAGATGCCATAATGCTGAGTGAATTTCTGGATGTCCCTGTCTGGGAGAATACTTAAATGATTATTTTATCTGATTTTTAAGAGATATTTGTGATTACAGAAAAGCAACAAAAGCTAAAAGCTTTAGCTAAAAAACAAGATCCTCAGTTAACACAACTGGAACTAAAGCTTGATTGGACGCCGTTATCAGATAATGGCTCAAGTTTTAAAACGACTGCATTCAAGCAATTGAATATTTCACGTTTAGTAAGCAAAAAAACACTAGGTGCATGGGTTTTTACTCTGGCTGTTAACTTCATAGCATTATTAATCTCAAGTCTTCTCGTATACACTCTTTTTATTGAAGAAAGTCCCAAATTGTTAATGATCGTTTCAACAATGCTAGCATTTTCTCTAATGTTCGTTATTGCAGGTATTTGGTTGATATTTAATCCAAAACCTTGGATTTTTGATAAAACTAAAGGTTGGCTTTGGCAAGGATCTAAACAATTACATAAAGACCAGGATTTCTTACCATTAAAAGAAGCGGTTCGATTGTCTAATGTTGCTGCAATACAAATCTTACCAAAAATAATTTCTGACGAATTAAAATACACATCATGGGAATTTAATCTAGTTTGCAAAAATGGCAAAAGAATAAATATTATGGATCATGCAAACAAAAAAAGTATTTTAAAAGATGCATACTTTTTAAGTGAGTTTTTGAGTATTCCAATATGGGAAATTTCTGATTATTGATTATTTTATTAATTGTTCTCAAAATACTTATGTAAGAACAACATCAACGTAATTATCTGCCAAGTGGCAGTAACTTAAAATAATGAACCATGGAAATACAAATAGCATTCAAGAAGATGCGAAAATACAGGGGGAAATTTTTAAATGTGTCTGTTTGAATAAAACCATGCAGGTTATGAATAAAATAAAATTGGATTATATTAAAAACACACCCCCCTACTTATAAGCACTTTTTTATCGGTATCCGATCCCTACGACTTGTCTGTAAAGGCTCGCCATATCTTTACTGCTACTACGGATTAATTTGTCCATGCTCATGACAACCAGTTCTAATAAGTTTACTGAGATATACGGGTGTTCTACACATAATCGTTTGTACATGGGGCGAGTAATCGCGAGAAGATAAACGCCATGTTTGCGGCTGGCGCGTAAACGAATAGATCTTGGTTGCTTGTCGAAGAACGACATGATTCCTACCAGACCTCCAGCTTCGATTCTGCCGACATCCATTTCCTTGCCGCCTTCATCATTGGTCATTCGAATTTTACCATCGAGGACCAGATAAAACTCATCACCCACAATACCGAGATCGGCAATAATTTCATTGGGCTGGATTTCTTGAATACGTGTGAATTTCAAAAATTCTGCAATTTCATCCTTAGTTAAAGATGCGCTGAATTGCGGACAATTCTCTTTTATTAATTCTATGATTTTTTGATTATCAGACATAGGTATTATCTTTGATATAAAAAATGGCAAGAACTCAAATTAAGCCCATTGCCATTTATGATTACTGTAAATGGTTTAACTTAAAAACCATTAATAAGACTTTTATTATTTAGAAGATTTTTTCGAGTCTTTTTTGGGCTTGTCTTTAGCAGATTTTGTTTCTGAGCTGTCTTTACCAGTTAATTGACGTAACTGTAGCTTTTGACCCATTACACGTACGCCTTGAAGATGTTTTTCAATCTCTTTTGGCATGCCTTCAGGAAGGTCTACGGTAGAATAATCGCCACTGATATCGATGTTCTGAATATACTGACTCTCTACGCCGGCTTCATTAGCAATAGCGCCAACGATGTGTCTAGGCTCGGTACCATGGCTTTTACCCACATCCAGGCGATAGGTAACCATGCCTGCTTGTGTTGGACCACGCTTGCGCTTAGAACCTTGTGATCTTTCGCGGTTTTCACGTGTACGATCGCCTCTTTCACGACGATTATTATTACGGTCGCCGCGGTCATTACGATCTCCACGATCATTTCTATCGCGGCCTTCACCTAATTTTCCATCAGGGATTCTGCTTTGCGGTGTAACCAATAACGGACGGTCTTGTTGCACTAAAAACGCTAATGTAGCTGCGATTTGTGAAAGTGTTAGCTTATTTTCTTCTTCAAGATCAGCAATAATTTTCTCATAGAAGTCGAGCTTCTGTGATTCAGCCGTTTCATTCACCATTTCTTTGAAACGATTGATTCGTGCTTCGCTGATATCTTGTGGAGATGGAAGTACTAATGGCTCAATAGTTTGACCCGTAGCGCGCTCGATACCTTGCAGTTGACGACGACCATTCGGTGGAATAAATAGAATTGCAGTTCCCTTACGGCCTGCACGACCTGTACGTCCAATACGATGCACGTAAGATTCGTTATCCGCTGGCATATCGTAGTTAATAACGTGTGTAATACGCTCTACATCTAATCCGCGAGCTACAACATCGGTTGCTACGATGATGTCTATATTGCCTTTCTTTAAACGATTGATGACTTTTTCACGCATTGACTGCTGGATGTCTCCATTTAGAGGGACAGAAGCATAGCCACGTGCGGATAATTTTTCTGATAATTCAGTGGTCATATTCTTGGTACGAACGAATATGATAATACCACCCGTTTCTTCAGCTTCCAGATACCGAGTTAGCGCATCTAATTTGAAAGAGGTTTTGCCTGACCAGTAATACTGAGTAATTGTAGAAACCGTTGAAGTTTCTGTCTTAACTTTGATATCAACAGGGTCAGTTAGGTATTTTTGGGTAATGCGTTTGATGACGCTAGGCATGGTTGCAGAAAACAAAACCGTTTGGCGTGTGTCTGGCGTTTCTTTTAGAATCGTTTCAACATCATCGATAAAGCCCATTCGAAGCATTTCGTCAGCTTCATCTAAAACTAGTGCTTTCAAGTTGCCCAGTTTAAGTGTTTTACGGCGTAAATGGTCCATAACACGACCAGGTGTTCCAACTACAACATGCGCGCCGCGTCTTAATTGTCTTAATTGAATATCGATACTTTGACCACCGTAAATAGGCATTACGTGGAAGCCTTTAAGGTGTCTTGCATAACTTTGCATTGCTTCAGCAACCTGAATTGCAAGTTCGCGTGTAGGTGCAAGTACCAGAATTTGTGTGTCTTTCGAGCTGAGATCTAATCGACTTAATAAAGGCAATGAGAAAGCAGCGGTCTTGCCAGTTCCGGTTTGCGCCTGACCAATTAGATCTTTTCCTTCCAATAGGTGGGGGATGGTTTCTGCTTGTATGGCAGATGGAGCTTCGTATCCGGCTTCTTCAACCGATTTTAGGACGAGTTCATTCAGATCAAGGTCTGAGAACTTAATATTTGATTCGTTTGACATAATTTAGTACGGCGTAATTTGAAGAAGGTCGCGCAGTATATGCTTATTCTGACCTTTGTGTAGTTATTTTAGCATTTCTTTCAGGTGTAACAACGCCTAATGACATAACAAGCTTTAATGCATCCTCTACATCCATGTCCATTTTCTTCACTTCATCCTTGGGTACAAGCAAAATAAAGCCAGAAGTTGGGTTAGGTGTTGTTGGTACAAAAACAGTGATTAAATCCTGTCCTGTGGCATCACTAAATATCTTAGGACTATCATTAGTTTTGAAGCAAATGGTCCAAACGCCTAGACGAGGATACTGTATCAATAGCACTTCATTAAAGGTATTGCTATCAGAAGAAAGAATAGTAGATGTCACTTGCTTAACAGAGGAATAAATACTTCTTACCAATGGGATCCGGTCTAAGAGATTTTCCCAAAAGTGTATAATTCTTTTGCCAGCAAGATTGGTTAAAAAGAAACCGGTTATAAAAATAATCATTGCACTAATGACAATGCCAAGACCCGGCACATTAAAGCCAAACAAAGCTTCTGGGCGCCAGGCTGGTGGTAAAAGTACAATGGTATTGTCCATTAAGTTGACCAATAACTTGATCACAAAAATGGTGATACCCAATGGAATCCAGATGAGTAAACCCGTAATGATATATTTTCTAAGTTTACCGAGCATTTGGTTTATCAGTGTCCTTTGTGTATTTTGTATACCGTAAATTTAAGGTGAAACAGATAAGTAAATGATTACTTCTCAGTTTTAGCAGGTTTTTTTTCAGGTGCTTTTTCTTTTGCGGCTTTCTCAGGCTTTTTATCAGAAGTCGATTTGTCGCCTTCCGTGAGGTTCTTTTTATTACCCGATTTAAAATCGGTCTCGTACCAGCCTGATCCACTTAGACGAAATGCTGCAGCAGAAACTTTTTTCTTCATATCTGGTTTACCGCACGCACTACAGTCGGTTATATGTGCATCACTAATTTTTTGAATAACTTCAATTTCATTACCACAAGACTGGCATTGGTATTCGTATATGGGCATAACTGATTCCGCTAAACTATCTATCTAAAATAGAAATTAATGTAAGTTTGATCTTGTTGAAACACAAGAATTAGTTTTTAGTAATATGCGGGTGATTTATTCTATTTACAAGGAAGAACAATTATTTTTTTATCACCTTTTTATCATCTTTTACCATTGTTAATTGTATATGTTTCCGAGGTAATAATGTAACTATGGCATTAGATCATGGCATCAGGTTATTGCATGAATAAGTGCAGTGGAATTTTTAATCTTGTTTTACCCTGTCTGAGTACTTCAAGCATCACAGTGTCGTTAATCTGATATTGTTCGATGATATCGAGAAAATCGTTTAAATCTTCTACTTTTTTACCATTCACCGCTTGAACAACGTCACCTAAAATCAAATCACCATTAACCAGCTTAGAATCAATTAAGCCTGCCTTGTCAGCAGGGGAGTCTCGCTCCACTTCTAGAATGAGTAATCCTTTAATTCCCAATTCTTTAATCAGTAGTTTATTTGCGGTGTCGTTGGCAGTGATTCCTACATGTGGGCGAATATAACGACCATTTTTAATCAGGTTTGGTACAACTCGATTCACTTTATCGACAGGTATGGCAAAACCGATACCTGCTGAAGCACCTGACGGACTGTATATAGCGACATTCATCCCGATTAATCGACCAGCACTATCTAACAACGGACCACCTGAATTGCCAGGATTGATCGCGGCATCAGTTTGGATGAGGTCATCCATATTCAAGGTGCTGTTTTTTATAGTGCGACCAAGTGCAGAGATAATGCCTGTAGTAAGCGTATGGTCCAGCCCAAAAGGGTTACCAATTGCATATACTTTTTGGCCTACGATTAAAGATTTGCTTGATCCGGGTTGAATTGGTCTGGGTAGGTTTTTCACACCATCCAGTTTCAATACGGCAATATCATGACGTTTTGATCGGCCTATAATACGTGCGGTATAGGTTTTCTTGTTATTTAAACGAACTCTTGCTGTCTTATTTTGTTCAACCACGTGATAGTTGGTTATGATATGACCTTTGTTATCCCATAAAAAACCGGTACCTGTTCCACTAGGTACCTCTGCAATGTCACGTGTCCAGACATTAATAACGCGCTTTACAGTCGAGATATAAACAACAGAAGGGTTATTATGTCTGAAGATGGCGATAGTGCCTTTTTCTTCGGGTGTTAGGTCTGCTCTTCGGGCAATATTTGCGGGTATGGTTTCTGCCGATAAGTTGTTATTACTGACGTTAGGTATAAATGATGTCAATAATAACGAAACAGCAGTAATTGCAGTTAAAATGAAAATGATTTTTTTTGATGATTTAATTGATCGTTTTGTCATCATATACACCCTTAAAACTTATATTTAACAATGATATTAACGTACATAAGTCATTTATAACATTCTATACTGTTTAACTTTTAAGATAGTTGCATTAAATTAGATATCAAGTATAAAGCGCCTATGAAATTTATCCCTACAAAAATCCCAGACGTCATAATGATTGAACCAACTGTTTTTGGTGATCATCGTGGCTTTTTTATGGAAACATGGCAACGTAAAACCAGTGCCGAAAATGGAATCGATTATGATTTCGTTCAAGATAACCACAGTAAGTCTACTCAAGGTATTTTACGCGGTTTACACTATCAAATTGAGCAAACGCAAGGCAAACTAGTGCGCGTTGTTGAAGGCAGTGTGTACGATGTTGCCGTAGATTTACGTAAAAGTTCTCCGACGTTTGGTGAATCTGTCGGTCTTGAGTTATCTGCTGAAAACAAAAAAATGCTTTGGGTTCCACCTGGTTTTGCTCATGGTTTTTATGTAATGAGTGAAACAGCAGAATTCGTCTATAAGTGTACGGATTATTATGCGCCAGAGCATGAAAGAAGCCTTTTGTGGAATGACGAGAAACTTAAAATAGACTGGCCTCTTGTTAATGGTGAAAACCCGATATTGTCTGATAAAGATGCGGTGGCCCCAGCATTGGCAAACGCAGAGACATTTGCTTAGTCTATCGCAAAGACTCCATACTTAAATTAAGTAACTATATACTCAAAAAAACACATGAAAAAAATACTGATTACTGGTGCTGATGGCCAACTTGGTTTCGAACTTCAAAGAAGTTTACCTGCCGGATTTGAGTGCTTAGCGACAGATAAAGACGCTTTGGATATTACAGATGCGCAAGCAGTTAATACTTATGTAGATGAGCATAAACCGGATGTGATCATTAATGCCGCTGCTTATACTGCTGTGGATAAAGCAGAAGAAGAGACAGAACTCGCAATAGCAATCAATACCACAGGGGCTAAAAATCTCGCACAGGCGGCAAAAGATAAAGCTATCAAATTAGTGCAGATATCTACCGACTTTGTCTTTGACGGCAAAGCATGTTCGCCTTATACCGTTGATGCGATTACCGATCCAGATGGTTATTACGGTAAAACCAAACGCGACGGTGATAATCTGGTTGTAGATATTCTGGGTGATGAAGCATTAATTATAAGAACTTCCTGGTTGTATTCATCCCATGGTAATAACTTTGTTAAAACCATGCTGCGCTTTATGCTGGAAAGAGAAGAGCTTGGGATTATTGCTGATCAAATAGGTACGCCAACCTGGGCAAATTCGTTAGCCAATGCTGTATGGAAATCGATAGAACTCGACACGACAGGATTCCATCATTGGTCTGATGCGGGTGTGGCGAGTTGGTATGATTTTGCCTATGCCATCATGGAGGAGGGCGTTTCTCTAGGTTTGTTAGACAAAGAGATTACCATCAACCCGATTACAACAGCAGATTATCCAACGCCAGCAAGTCGACCTTGTTACAGCGTATTAGATAAAACAGTGACATGGAAAGCACTTGGTCTAAAGAGCGATCATTGGCGCGTAGCGTTACGTAAAATGATGAAAGAATTGAAAGCTAAATAGTTATTAGCTGATAAGTGCGAAATAGCTTAATAGAGAGAATATAAGAATGAAAAGATTATTAGTTACAGGTGGCGCTGGTTTTATTGGTGCAAACTTTGTGTATTACTGGATGAGAAATTATCCAGAAGATCACATGGTGGTTTTAGATGCGCTAACCTACGCAGGCAATGAACCAAGTCTGGATGCTTTAAAAGATAAGCCTAATTTTAAATTCGTTGAAGGTAGTATTGCTGATCAGGCTTTGGTTGAAAAACTGCTGGTAGAAGAAGATCTGGATACGATTGTAAACTTTGCTGCTGAAAGTCATGTAGATCGTTCTATTTCTGGTCCTGATATTTTCCTCGAAACCAATGTTATCGGTACCCACAACATCTTGAAAGCTGCTCGTAGAGTCTGGATAGAAAATGAAGACACGGCTAAGCCAAACCATCGTTTTCATCATGTATCGACAGATGAAGTGTACGGAGAGCTAGACGATGATTCGCCAGGTTTCACCGAAGAGCATGTGTATGCACCAAATTCGCCTTATTCAGCCAGTAAAGCTTCATCAGACCACATTGTGCGTGCGTATCATCATACTTTTGGTTTGAACGTTAGCACCACTAACTGTTCGAATAATTATGGTCCATACCAATATCCGGAAAAACTTATTCCATTGTTTTTAACCAATATCCTTCGCAACAAGAATTTACCAGTTTATGGTACAGGCAAAAACGTACGTGACTGGTTGTACGTAGACGATCATGCAAAAGGAATTGATCTCATATTAGCAAGCGATAAAGTCGGTGATATTTACAATATCGGTGGCAATAACGAATGGAATAATATGGATATTATTCATCTTCTTTGCGAATCAATGGATAAACGATTTGCTGAAAACCCGGAATTAGCTAAACAATACCCTGAAGCAGCGCCGGCAAATGGCAAAAAATCAGCTGATTTGATTACCTTTGTAGAAGATAGAGCAGGGCATGACTGGCGTTATGCGATTGATGCCAGCAAGTTCAAAAAAGAACTGGGCTATGAGCCTGATGAAACGTTTGAAACAGGTATTCAAAAGACCATTGATTGGTATCTGGATAATGAAGAGTGGTGGAGACCTTTGCTAGTTAACTAAGCCTCTATCCATTTAATAATCTAAAAGGCTATAAAAAAAAATAAAGGCACCCCCCTACTTATAGGGGGATTTTTTTCTAATCACATTAGTTGATATAAGTCGCTAATACTGCGAGTTTTACAACACGCATCTTTAAAATAAGTTATTAATAAGGCATCAAAGCTCATCAAGAAATGAGTGAATGTTAATTGTTACATTAATCAAACTATTTAGGAGATAGCCATGTACGACAATATATTAATTCCTGCTGATTTTGCTCATGACCAACAAACTATCGAGTCATTACAAAAAGCCAAAAAATTATTAGGAAGTGGCAAAATCATTCTATTGCACGTGTTGGATGAAATCCCTGCTTATGCCCTAATTGAAATGCCAGATAATATCGAAGTAGAGCATATTGCTACTGCCAAAAATGATTTACAGGCTATTGCAGATAAAGCAGGTGTTGAAGTAGAAGTAGAGGTTCGCAAAGGTGGTTCTTACGCCAACATTATAGAATCTGCAGAAGATAATAAAGCGGGTCTAATTATTATCAATTCACATCGTCCAGATTATAAAGATTACCTGTTGGGTTCAACAGCAGCAAAAGTTGTTCGTCATGCGCAATGTCCTGTATTGGTTGAGCGTTAGAATTTCCTTAGGGGTTTACTCCTTCATAGGGACTCCGCCATAATGACGCTCAATGGCAATTAAAAAGAAATTACTTATCGTTGTACATACTCCTTCGGCTAATACTCAGCTATTAGCCGAAGCCGCATATCGCGGTGCATCTCATCCAGATTTCGATACAATTGAAGTCACGCTGACCCAGCCACTAAAAACCACCGTCGAAGACGTTCTCGAATGCGATGCCATTCTACTAGGTACAACTGAGAACTTTGGCTACATGAGTGGAGCGATGAAAGATTTCTTTGATCGTATTTACTATCCTTGTCTGGAGCATACAGAAGCGCTGCCTTACGCTATTTTCATTCGCGCTGGCATTGACGGCTCAGGTACAAAACAAGCGATGGAAAAGATTATCACTGGCTTACGTTGGAAGCCGGTACATGAAACACTTATTCTGCAAGGGAGTTATCAAACATCTTTTGAAGGAGAGGTTGAAGAGCTTGGTTTGACAATTGCAGCAGGTTTAGATGCAGGTATTTTTTAGTATTTAAAGCGTACTGAAACAAGTGAAATCAGATGGGTTCTATAAGACTCATCAAACCTGATACAATAAAAACCCCCTGTAAGTAGGGGGGGTGCCATATCTAATTAAAGACCTATTTATAGCAACGCTTTTTAATCGTATATCTAATAAAAGATTAAAAATATATTAATAATAATACAGATTAATGGCTCGACCAATTTTGTGTAATGTTTCGGTGAATATTTCGTCGTTTTCCTGCAGCAGCGTCATTCTAAATCCGTTTATATCTGAACTGAAACCGGTCAATGGAACAACGCAGACGCCTTCAGATCCCATCAATTCATAGGCAAACTGGAAATCAGTGTTTTTAGATAAATTATCAGGTGTTTGCTCAAGATCGTCGAGGTACAGACGCACTTGCTTATTCACTGACTCCAGCGTGTTTCTCGGTAAGTCGATTAACTCAACCACCAAATAGAAAACCCCTTTCGGTTTATTGACTCGCACTTGTGGAATATGACTAAAGAATTCGCAGGCTTCATTCGCGCGTTCTTCATATTTGCGGATACGACCTTCGAGATAACATTCGTATTCTGGGTGATCATACAAGTGCGGTAAAACAATCTGCGGTAAGGTCGTTGAACAAACTTCAAGCATTTTAGTCAGCAGGATGATTTCGATGAAACCTTTAAAGTTTTTATCTTTTTCAGCGTTATACACTTCAATCCAGCCACAGCGCGAGCCAGGCCAGGGAATATCTTTACTGATTCCTTTCATGCTGATGCCAGGCACATCTTGAACAATTTCATGCAAAAGCGTGGTTTTAATGCCATCAAAAGTCATGTGATGATAGATTTCATCAAAGATAAGAAAACAATCATACTTTTTGGCAATCGCTACAATTTTTTCCAGTGTTTCACGTTTGTAAACACTGCCCGTTGGATTGTTTGGATTAATCACCAAAATCCCAACGACATTGTCATTGTATTTAACCTTGTTCTCTATCTCTTCTACATCAGGTTCCCAATCGTTCTCAGGGTCTAGCGAGTAACTAAGAAATGCACAACCCGCATGCATGGATTCAGCCGTAGCGTGCGATGGGTAAGTAGGAGAGGGCACCAACACGCGCGTTTCTTTAGGCAGGTTATTCATCACTTTATTGATTGCTTCGCCTAGGCCGTTAAAGAACAGAATATCCTCAACAGTGCATTTCTTTTTATCAGAGAAATGTTCTAGCACGTATTCGCGTGCGGCTAATGCGCCTTTGGTTTCGGTGTAGGCAAAGCTTCTTTCAGTCGCGACTTGTTTCTGAATGACATCGTGCATCCATGCGGGTACGGGTTCGCCAGCGGCGACAGGGTCACCGATGTTTTCCCAGATCATGGAGAATTCACCCAGTTTTTCCAGTTCTTTGCCGATGATGACAACTTCACGGATGGGATAGCTTAAAAGTGCGCTGTCAGCGCGTAATAGATTTTGTCGCACAGTATTTTCTACGTTTAGTGATAAAGACGCGAAAGATCATAACAAATTCTTAAGTTTTGGTGAGCAGTTTTAATAGATAGTTATTGTCTATTTTGGGATAAGGGAAATTATCTCAACAGTTAAGGTATGTCTGTTCAGCCTAGATTCGTTTAGTTTTAGGTAATATTGATGGATAGTTGAAAAAATGACCGCCAATAATCAAAATAAAACGATATTACCCATGTCAGCATTATCTAGCCCAATACAAAAGATTCTTAATTTTTCGGTGAAACTGTTTGTCGCGTTGTTCGTTGTTGCGTTGCTTATATTTATGTTTCCTGAAATGGCACATCACTTGATATTGCTCATCGGCGCCGGAATGAGTGTTTACTCCTTACGTATCTTAAAAAAATACGGCGACTTACAAAGCTGGCAGTTAGAAAAAGCCAGGATAGAAACATTATCTGAAGTGACAGACGAACAAACCGAAGGCAATTCTGGGGCTGTGAAATATTATTACCCTGAGATCAAATACCACTACACGGTAGACGAAAAGACTTATACCAGTAAAACAGTCTCGCTGGAAAAACAGAATATCTGGTGCGCAGAAAAAAATGTCTGGGGTGAGTCACTGACAGAAAATGAAAAATGGTGGTCTGCTTTAAAAGTTGGATACGAACTGTCTGCTTATATAAATCCTAAAAACCCAGCACAATCGGTATTGATCAAAAATATCAGTAACACTCGACGTTCACATCACTTAGCCATCTTATTTGGTGGGATTCTGATTTGTTTTCTGTGGCTTTTGGTCGTACTACTCAATTTTTAATTTTCTATTATTAAATTAATACCACGTTCTTATAAAACTTCTCAAATATTTGTGTATTTATTTCATTAAATAAATAGAATCTCGCTTGTAAACTGAACTAATCAGCCACATGTTATCTCTAGATAAGTAACTGATTAATATTTTTAGTCATAATTATAATTACACATATATTCATTTAAATTTAAACCGACTTTTTACTAAAGAGAGACACGAACACTATGAAACGAGTATTTTTACTACTAGCCACTAACTTCGCAATCATTGCGGTGTTGGGACTTGTTTGGAATATTCTAGATGCCACTTTTGGTATTTCAGGAAAGTTGGCAGAAATGGGCTTGCCAGCACAGTTTGGCTACATTGCCGTTATGTCTATTGTTTTAGGCTTTGCCGGTTCTTTTATCAGTTTATTGATGTCTAAAGGCTCAGCAATAAAAAGCATGGGTGTTCAATTAATCGAAAATCCAACATCAAGACAAGAACGCTGGTTGTTTGATGTGGTTAAACGTCAGGCAGACAAAGTAGGCATTGATATGCCGGATGTGGGTATTTTTCACGCAAACGAGCCGAATGCGTTCGCCACAGGCGCACGTAAGAATAACGCGCTAGTAGCCGTTAGTACCGGTTTGCTGGAACACATGACCGCCGATGAAGTAGAAGCGGTACTGGGTCACGAAATGGCTCACGTAGCGAACGGCGATATGGTGACACAGACCTTATTACAAGGTGTGATGAATACCTTCGTTATCTTCTTCTCACGTGTGATTGCTCACCTGGTTAACTCAGCACTCAATCGTGGTAGCCAGAACAGCAGTTCAAGCTATGGCGCAACTTACTTCATTGTATCAATGGTCGCTCAAGTATTACTTGGTTTCCTTGCGAGCATGGTGGTTATGTGGTTCTCACGTTATAGAGAATTTCATGCTGACAAAGGTGGAGCAGAATTAGCAGGCCGTGAAAAAATGATTGCGGCATTACGCAAACTACAGCAAGTTAATCAGCCACATGATCTACCCGGTGAAATGGCTGCGTTTGGTATAGCGGGCGGTATGGGCGATGGCTTGAAAAAATTATTCATGACTCATCCTCCTCTAGAAGAGCGTATCGCTGCTTTAGAAAATGCTAAGTACTAATTGCAAATTACTAATTGCTTAGTACTAATCTATAAAAGCGAAGCCACCCCCCTACTTATAGGCATATTTTTGAAAAAAACGGCCTCAAAGTGGGGGGGGGATAAATAAATAACCTTATATTTCCAGTCGCGTTATACTCCATTTCCTATGACGAAAAACCACGCAAAAACATCTAATTGGCCGACACATATAGATTCTGAGAAAACTCAGGACCTGTTCAATAAAGCTGATGGTTACGACTATGCGGGCACGCATTTATTGCTGGATTGCTGGGAGGCGACGCAACTTGATGACTTGCAACATATAGAGCAAGCTTTACGTGACGCAGTTGATGTCAGTGGGGCAACCTTGTTACACATTCATCTGCATCACTTTACACCCAACGGTGGTGTTTCCGGCGTTGCGGTATTGGCTGAATCTCATATCAGTATCCATACTTGGCCAGAGCGTGATTACGCGGCACTGGATGTGTTTATGTGTGGTGATACAGAGCCGCGAAAAACAATCGATGTATTTGCAAAAGCATTTAATACCAACAACATTGAAGTCACGGAACATTTGCGTGGACGCATTAACGATATACCTAATCAAACCGAGTTAAGTAACTAACATGCAAGAATCATCAGACAGCACATTTGCAGGTTCTTTTAAATTATTAAGAGAGATGGAAACCTCCGATATTGGCAAGGTTTTCAAAATCATCGAATCTCATGAAGAGGATGATGCGGAAGAAGCAGTAGCAGGCTATCAGGAAATCGGTGGCGTGATGGATCAATATGTTTTGGAGCATGAAGGTAAAGTCATTGGTGTTACTGGTTATATGACGCCGCCAGCGTGTGATCAAACGCATTGGCTGTCATGGACTTATATCGACGAAGATCATGTCAATCAAGGGCATGGTCGCAAAATGCTGGAAGAACTGATCTCTCATTTAAAAGCGATTGGTGGCAGAAAGTTGTTTGTTAAAGTCAGTGATTATGTGGATGATGAAGATGGTGCAATCTACGCAGCAGCTTTACACCTATATCAATCAATGGGTTTCAAACTCGAAATCACGCATAAAGATTACTATGATGATGGCGAATCCCAAATGATTCTGGGGTTGCGTTTAAAAGACAAAGAGCCGGGTGCAGTATCGGCAACAATGGAAGATCGCAATGTGAAATTCAACGCGGTCTACGAAGTTGCAGAAACCGATGATACTTACAGTTTTGGCTGGACCGATGAAGGTGAAGAACCATTGACGGTAGAAGATGTCAAAATTGGTCTGGACCATGTGAAACAGAATGATGGAAGAGCGGTATTTCTCTCTTTTCCAGGTAATTATAGCGGTGTGAGTGAAAAAATACTCGCGGCGGGCTTTACCAATGCTGGTGTTTTAGATGACTACTTTGAAGATGGTCTGCACGAACAGCATTTTAGTTATCGTTTTTAACATAAACGTTTAACAAAGAACGAATTCCAGTAAAGCATTAATAACATTAGACTATATGGTCTAATTGACAATTTAGATAAAACATAGATAAATAGACACAATCAAGGATTAAGGGACAAAATATGAAATTATCAAAAATCGGAACGTTTACTGCAACGACACTAATTTGTAGCACCGTTTTATTAGCAGGTTGTGACCAAACAAAATCAGCGACTGCAGATTTAGACCGTGTTTTAGGTGTTGCTTCTGACTCAATGACCAAGTTTGAAGGCACTGAAGATGTCAATAAAGATAACGTTATGGAGAAGTTTTCTAGCACTTATCAAAGCAACCTGAATTCAGCTCAACCACCGCTACTACCTGGAACGATTGGTGTAACGCCTGCAAAAGATGGTTCTTTACTGAGTTTTGAAGATAAAAACAATAACAATATCCAGGATGAAGGTGAACCGGATCTGTTTAAACTTGAGGTTGATTCAGAGAATAATCGTTTAGTTGCATCTTCTCAGGAAGAAGTGCGTGAATCAGGTTTTTCTGGAACTGGCTTATTGATGGGTATGTTGATTGGTAATATGTTAAGCCGTCAACGCGCAACTGGAGCGAATCCTGCTGCGAAACGTGCAACACCTCGTAAAGCTGCTCCAAGTGCAAAATCACGCGCTGGTTCAGGAAGTCATTCACGCGGTAAATAACCAAAACGAGTAATTAACGTATTTACAATTGCTCTATGACGCCTTTTTATTACTCTTAATATGTAAATTAGAGTATAAAAAGGCGTTATTTGTTTCAGCTATTGCTGTTTTAAAAATAGATGACTTGTGATTTCGAGGCTTAATCACAGCGTTATTAACTAACATCCATTCCCGCGGTTACCATCTTGCATATCTACTCAAAAATATCCAAACAACAAGTCGCTATTCTGCTTTTTTCGATTTTAATCGTGGCGCTTTGTGGTATTGCTTATCAACTAATCATTAGTACGGTTTCTAGTTATCTATTAGGTAACAGTGTTTATCAGTTTTCATTGACGATTGGCTTGTTCATGTTTTCCATGGGCGTTGGTTCGTATTTATCGAAACTGCTCGGTGACAATGCCATACAGAACTTCATCAGTGTTGAAATTGCGATCTCTCTATTTGGTGGAATCAGTAGTTTATTGTTGTTGATGTCATTTCCCTATGTTCGTGCCTTGTATGACACGGTGATGTTTGGTCTTATATTTATCATCGGCGCTTTGGTGGGAATGGAAATACCGATTCTTACCGGTATTTTGGCGAAGAAACAGAGCATGCGTGATTCGATCGCGAATGTAATGTCACTTGATTATGTGGGTGGACTTATTGGTGCGGTAGCGTTCCCGTTGTTACTTTTGCCACATCTTGGTTTATTGAAATCATCGTTTGCAATTGGACTGGTAAATATCATTACCGCTTTGATTAATATACATTTCTTCCGTGAATATCTTACTCGACCGAGATTGATGACAGCGATTAGTGTTGCAGTACTGATCATGCTCACAGCTTTTACTGTGTATGGCACCAGAATTAGTAGTTTCGCCGAAAAGCATTTGTATTTTGATCAGATCATTTATAAAAAACAAACGCCTTACCAACGAATTGTGGTGACACAATCCGAGTCTAATAAAGAGAATCGTCTGTATATAGATGGTCATATCCAATTCTCATCACGTGATGAATACCGTTATCATGAATCCTTAGTGCATCCGTTAATGAGCATTGCTGGAAAAAGAGAGAATGTATTAATTCTCGGTGGTGGTGATGGTCTGGCGATTCGTGAAGTACTCAAGTACGATGACGTAAAGTTGATTCACTTGGTCGATATTGATCCTGAAATGACGGATATCAGCTCGACGTTGCCTATGTTAACCAAGCTCAATGAAAATAGCTTTCAACATGAAAAAGTCACCGTTTATAACGAAGATGCATTCAGTTTTATCAATCAGGCCGGGATTTTATACGATAGAGTCATTATTGATATGCCAGACCCGCATAATGAAGCAATTAATAAATTATACTCGCGTGAATTTTACAGAATGATTCGTAAGCGCATGTCGGATCAGGGCTTTGTTGTGTCTCAAAGCTCATCGCCATATTTTACCCATAAGACCTTCTGGGGAATCGAAAAGACCTTGGATTCTGTGTTTGATACTACGCTAAGCTATCACGTAACCATTCCATCTTTTGGTATCTGGGGATTTAATCTGGCTAGTGCGGGAACTTCTATCCCTGAAAGTTTTCAATTTAATGTAGCTACGCGATTTATTAATGAAGAGACTATGCAGGCAGCGATGGTATTTCCGAAAGATACTCAAAAGATAGATGTGCCTGTTAATTCAATAATGGAACCTAAACTTTATCAGCTCTATCTGGAAGATCTGAGAATTTAGGGGTAGGACCTGATACAAACCTTAGTGATATAATGTTACCAATGACCAAAATCATCATTCATTCTGTTTTACTCGCTTGCCTTGTATTTGGTGTTAGTTCTAGCAGTGCTGCCGATACAACGCATGCGTCAAAATCCGTCGAACATAAGCAGGTCGTTGATTATTTAACGGGTCGTTTTCAGCCATCTAAACATCCCGCATTTTCACGTGTTCCTAAAAAATACGCGAATCGATCTGGTTTCTATCTAAGAACTGAAGCTTATAATGCTTTTCAAAAAATGCATGCCGCAGCAAAAAAACAAGGCATCAACTTAGTGATCCGGTCAGCCACTCGTAATTTTACCAACCAGCACTATATCTGGGAAAGAAAGTGGAAATCTAAAAGTCGCGCAAATTTAAATGCGTCTGCACGTGCGTTAAATATACTAAAATTCAGTTCGATGCCAGGTACTTCAAGACATCATTGGGGGACTGAGATAGATATAAACTCTTTCAATAATAGCTGGTTTACCTACGGTGAAGGTTTGCGTTTGTTCAATTGGATGAATAACAATGCCGCTAAATATGGTTTTCATAGACCTTATACTGCTAAAAATAAAAATAGGCCGAATGGTTATAACGAAGAAAAGTGGCATTGGTCTTACACACCATTATCCATACCCATGTTGCGTGACGCCTATCAGGCTTTATCAAATGATGATATTCGAGGGTTTTCAGGTAGTAATACGGCTAGCAAGATTGGTATTAAAGAGAATTACATTTTAGGCGTTGATAAAAGCTGCCAATAATCGTTTACCCATTTAAATCCTTTAACCCTGAATAAGACTGCTTTAAAATTAGGGTTCTGTCCCCAAAAAAATACTTTCACCTATGTATAAGTTGATTCGAAAGTTTCTGTTTTTATTTCCTGCTGAAGTTGCCCACGATTTAAGCCTTCCGGCTTTGTCACTGCTTGATAAAGTTGGTCTATTGCGTGCTGTTACGCCTAATGTTGAAACTAAATCCATCAAAGTGATGGGTATCGAGTTCCCGAATAGAGTGGGTTTGGCTGCCGGTTTAGATAAAAACGGTGACTATATTTCGGCCTTATCTAATTTAGGTTTTGGTTTTGTTGAAATCGGAACGGTCACTCCTTTGGCGCAACCCGGTAACGATAAGCCGCGTATTTTTCGTCTTCCAGAAGCTAATGCCATCATCAATAGAATGGGGTTCAATAACGATGGAATTGACCAGTTAATTGAAAATGTAAACAAAGCCAGAGGTAATGGTTTTAAAGGTGTTCTGGGCATAAACATTGGCAAAAACCTGAAAACCAAAGTCGAAGATGCAACTAAAGATTATCTGATTGGTTTACGTCAGGCTTATTATTACGCTGACTATATAACGATTAATATTTCCTCTCCAAATACGCCGGGCTTAAGAACCTTACAATATGGTGACGAGCTTAACGGATTGTTGTCTGCGATTAAAAATGAACAGATGAAGCTGGCTTTGGAGCATAAAAAATACGTGCCTGTAGCGATTAAAGTGGCACCAGATCTGACTGAAAAAGAAGTAGAAGCCGTTGCTGAATCAATCTTGGCGAATAATATGGACGCATTGATAGCGACGAATACGACCTTGGCGCGTGATGCTGTAGAAGGATTAAATCATGCGAATGAAGCAGGCGGTTTGAGCGGAGATCCTGTTAAAACACAATCTACAAAAATTATTGCAGAATTTCATAAGTATTTGAAAGGTCAGGTGCCTATCATTGGTGTTGGTGGTATCTCATCTGCCAAAGATGCAGAAGACAAGTTAAACGCTGGCGCGTCTTTAGTGCAAATCTACACAGGGTTTATCTATCAAGGACCAGGTTTGATTCGTGATATTTTGCAGTCTGATGCCATTAACAATCATCAAGATACCGTCATAGATGTCGATGTCGCAGATGGCGTAGATGATCATCAAGAATGACCTATCGTTAAAAATCAGACAAATGCTGCATAAAAAAAGCCTCTAAAGTAGGGGGGTGACCTCGTTTAAAACCTGGTTAGTCTTTTGATGATTTAAGGTTAATTTTGCATTAATTAATTTGCATTTGCTGTTTTAAGCGCTGCTTGCGTCTTTCATTTAGCTGTTTACGAAAACTGATGAGTTTATCGTATTGCTGTTGATTTAATACTGCTTCGATCTTCATCCGCATCTCGCCACTTTCTACGACCATTTGTTCGACACGTTTGGCATTAATGTCGGCTAGCGCAAAGATGTCAGACTTGTAAGTAGCAGATCGAGAATCCAGGGTATTTAACTGATTATTAAACTCTAAAACCTCTTCGCGTAAAGGTTGCATGATGACTTCTTTTTCAACAATTAATGTTTTGATTTGAGAGATTTGTTCAGGTTTTAGTGCTAATTGCGACAACTGTTGTGGTGGTAGCTTTAGATGTCTGGCCAGTGTGATTAAATCTTGTCGGTTATTATTTTGATTATCATTTCCGTGTCTCTCTTCGTAATGTTCCTTAAATCCTTCTGGTATTTCGATATCACCGTCGTAAATATATTCCGCAATAAGCTTGGCGTCATCGTCCTGTATTGAAATAGGTGGCATCAAATTAAAATGCCTGATCGCACCTGGCATTAAGCTTTTGCTCGCATCCGGTTTTTTTAACCACGCAGTGACAGCATTGACAAAGGATTCTTTATTTTTGTGTACGTCCAGATAATGTGCTCTTACGCCAGCAATCGGTGGAGCTATTCGCTTTTTCATATTCATGCCACCGTTTAGACCGTGACAGACACTGCAGTGTTGCTCGAATAGTTTAGAAGCTGTTGTTGATTTTTTGTCTTCAGCGAAAATAGTAACAGCAAAAAATATGACTGTTACGGCAATAACTACTTTAAGTATATACATTCAGATAGATCCGAAATTTAGTGATTGATTTCTTATTTATAGACTAAATAGGGAATGCTTGCTGTGATATATCAGATGCGGGGGAAAATATAAGCAATGAAAAAGTCCCTCAAAGTAGGGGGGTGGCATTGCAATTAAAACTAACTGTATTAATGAATATTAGCCTGCCTAACCTGAACGGGTAGACAAGCTAACAAATCAAGCATTAATTATTCAGCATCAGCTTCAGAATAGCAGTTATTCATGATGTCGATGAAACGCTCTGCTGGCGTAGATAAGAACTTACCTTTGCGCGTTACAATACCGTAACTACGTTTCGGGAAATATTTGTCGAGCGGTAATACGGTTAAGTCTTTTCTGTCTTCTTCTGTTAGACAAACGTCAGTAACAATAGAAACACCCATACCAATTTTTACATACTGTTTGATAACTTCCCATCCACCAGCTTCCAAACTTACTTTGTAGTTGGTGTTGTTCTGAGCAAATACCATTTTAACAATACGCCATGTACTTAAATGACGAGGAGGTAAAATTAATCCATAAGGACTGATATCAGAAAGGGTAAGGCTTGTAATCTTAGATAAAGGATGATCTTTTGGTGCAATCAAAACAGGATTATAAGAAACGATTGGTTTGTATTCGATATCATCCGGAATTTCCAGCATTGATCCAATAGCGATATCTATATCATTGTTTCTTAGCATTTCCAGTCCATCTCGACCAGTTTCATTCGCTAGGCGTAATTTAATGCCAGGATATTCTGTGGTGAATTTTTGAACAGGTTCTGGAAGTACATAGAGTATTGTGGATTCACCAGCAGCAATAGATAACTCGCCAGTACTTAAATTGCCACAATGTGCGCTGAAGGTTTCGTGTAGATGATCAACATTTTGTACTAATGGCTCAGCTAAATCGTAAAGAATTTTTCCTTCGACCGTTAGCATAATTTGCGGGCCGTTACGTTCAAAAAGTGAGACTTCCATCTCTCTTTCTAAAGCCTGAATTTGTAAGGAAACCGTCGGTTGGCTGGCAAATAACTTTTCAGCAGCTTTGGTAACACTGCCATGTTTAGCCACTTGACAGAAGGCACGTAATTTTTTAAGCCTATTTTGCTTATAGTATATAGTCGTCATGTATATCTCTTCTCAGCGGGAAGTTAATATTAGACACGGAAATGATTAAAAAGTCCAATTATTAGTTTTTGATATGCTAAAGATCGGTTAACTAGACTCTTTTGAATGATTGGAAAATGCTTTAATGATCTTTTAAAAAAAACATAGCACAAGGCATAGTTTCACTTTAGTTCGAGTATATATTCTTTTTCCGTATCAGTTTATAATGCCGCCTCTAAACTCACCATATTCAATTTTTGATGACACGATTTGATACCCATCAATTGATTCTAATCAATGGACACATAAATGATAAATAGCCGTCAACGTACTGTGTTTATTGTTTCTGAAAGTACGGGTATAACCGCTGAAACGATGGCGCATAGTTTGCTGTCGCAATTTCCCCATTTAGAATTTACCTATCATCAGCGCTCGTTTGTCGATACCGAAGAAAAGGCACATGAGCTAGCTAAAGAGATTTACGAAGTTGGTGAATCACAAGGCTTTAGGCCGCTGGTTTTCGCTACCATGCCAGAAACCAATATCAACGATATTCTGGCTTCTGCAAATTGTCATTATTACGAAATTTTTGAAAGCTTTCTGGATAAAATAGGGCACGATCTACATACTGAACCTACTCGCGAATCTGGTTTAAGTCACGGTATGATCAATCATAAGACTTACGATGCACGAATCGATGCCTTGAACTTCACCCTAAAACATGATGATGCGATGGTTCTCAAGACTATTGGTGAATCAGATATTATTATTATCGGTGTCTCACGGTCGGGTAAAACGCCTACTTCATTATATCTGGCCTTAAAATTTGGGATTAAAGTTGCTAATTATCCCATTACCGAAGACGACTTTGAAAAAAACGAATTGCCACAAGTGCTGTTAGACAATAAACACAAAATTTTTGCCACATCGATTAAAGCGAAACGTTTGATGCAGATAAGAGAAAAACGCATCCCTAACAGCGAATATTCTTCCCTGAAAACCTGCAAGGCAGAAATAGCCAAAGCCAACAAACTTTATAAAAAGTATGGCTTTGTCCCTATGGATGTAACCAAGCGTTCTATTGAAGAATTAGCCGCCCAGATTATTAAGACCTTCAAGGGCAAGCAAGATATTACATTAACCCCCTCGACAGATATTTAAAGATTAACTAAGGAATACTCGTGATGAACACCTACAATGTGATCTGGTTAGATCAACTTGGCATAAATGATATTGAAAGCGTAGGGGGCAAAAATGCCTCTCTCGGTGAGATGATACAAAACCTGGGTAATTTAGGCGTAAATGTACCAGGTGGATTTGCGACAACTGCAGATGCATATCGAGGATTTCTGGAGCACGAAGACCTAGGTAATAGAATCAATGCTTTACTGGATGAACTTGATGTAGATAATCTTGAAGATTTAGCCAGAACGGGTAAACAGATTCGTGATTGGATCATGGAAATTCCATTGCAGGATGATCTGGAAAAAGACATCAATGAAGCTTACGAAAAACTCGTGGGACAATACGGTGAAGAAGTTTCATGGGCTGTTCGCTCATCAGCTACTGCTGAAGATTTACCTGATGCGTCCTTTGCCGGGCAACAAGAAACCTTCTTAAATGTCTCTGGCATAGATGATATTAAAATAGCGATTCGCAAAGTATTCGCTTCATTGTTTACCGATCGCGCAATTTCATACCGAGTTCACCAAAATTTCGACCATGCTGGCGTAGCATTATCGGCTGGTATCCAGAAGATGGTTCGTTCGGATATCGCTGCCAGTGGTGTTATGTTCACTCTGGATACAGAATCTGGCTGCGACAAAGTGGTATTTGTAACCGGTAGTTACGGTTTGGGTGAAATGGTAGTGCAGGGTGCTGTAAACCCAGATGAATTCTATGTTTATAAGAAAAATCTTACTGAAAATAAACCTGCTGTTCTGGGGCGTACTTTAGGCAGTAAAAAAATAGAAATGATTTATGATATCGGCGGCGAAGAACCAGTCAAAATCATTGATGTGGAAGAATCAAAACAGACGAAATATTGTATTACAGATGCGCAAGTGGAAGAACTTGCACGTCAGGCAATTACTATCGAAAAGCATTACAAGCGCCCGATGGATATTGAATGGGCTTTAGATGGTAATGACGGTGGTTTGTACATTGTACAGGCTCGCCCAGAAACGGTACAAAGCCAGGCAACCAATGTTGTTGAAAGATTTGCATTAGATAAAGCAAGCAGAGATGCAGCTACTGTTTTAGCGGAAGGCCGTTCAATTGGTTCTCGAGTTGGAGCGGGTAAAGCGAAAATCATCATGAGTCTGGACGATATGGATCAAATCCAGCCTGGTGATGTATTAGTGACCGACATGACTGACCCGGATTGGGAACCAATCATGAAACGCGCATCAGCGATTGTGACAAATCGTGGTGGAAGAACCTGCCATGCGGCAATTATTGCACGTGAACTCGGTGTCCCAGCGGTTGTAGGTTGTGGTGATGCGACTAAAACGATAGTCGATAATAGCGATGTGACCGTATCCTGTGCTGAAGGTGACACCGGTTATACCTATGAGGGCTTGGTAGATTTCGAAGTGACCAAAACTGAAATCAACACCATGCCTGAACTCGATTTGAAAGTAATGATGAATGTGGGTAATCCTGAGCGAGCATTCGATTTCTGTCAGCTACCCAATGAAGGTATTGGTTTGGCACGTATGGAATTCATCATTAATAATATGATTGGTATTCATCCACGTGCATTGCTGGAATATGATCAACAATCTGAAGAACTTAAAGCAATTATTTCACCTAAAATCGAGGCTTATGAAAGTCCAAGAGACTTCTTTGTTCAGAAAATAATCGAAGGTGTTTCAACACTTGCAGCGGCGTTTGCGCCAAAGCCTGTGATTCTTCGAATGTCTGATTTCAAATCTAATGAATATGCTAATTTGATCGGTGGCACAGACTACGAGCCGCACGAAGAAAACCCAATGATTGGTTTCCGTGGTGCTGCACGCTACATCGATGAAACGTTCCGTCCATGCTTTGAAATGGAATGTGAAGCGATTAAATATGTTCGTGATGTGATGGGTCTCACCAATATAGAAGTTATGATTCCATTCGTGCGTACTTTGGAAGAAGCAAAAAGTGTCACTGAATTACTTGCGGCGAATGGCTTAGGTCGTGGGGAAAATGGTTTACGTCATATTATGATGTGTGAATTACCATCGAATGCCGTTTTAGCGAACAAGTTCCTTGAATATTTCGATGGGTTTTCAATAGGTTCCAACGATATGACACAACTGACCTTAGGTCTTGATAGAGACTCCGGATTAGTTGCAGAGAGCTTCGATGAACGTAATCCAGCAGTTAAAAAGATGCTTAAAATGGCTATTAAAGCAGCCAAGAAACAAGGTAAATACGTTGGTATTTGTGGTCAGGGTCCGTCAGATCACCCCGATTTAGCTGAGTGGTTAATGAAGAAAGGTATTGATAGTGTATCTTTGAATCCTGATACAGTGATTGAAACCTGGAAACGTTTAGCATCTAAGTAGTACATACATATACATTTTGTCTAAACTGGTACAGATATAGTGAAATGCATCCTCTTACTTTTATGAAAAAAGGATTAAAAGTAGGGGGGTGTTTACATCACTTTGGCTTTCTCTTTATTTGTAGTTTATTTGCTGCATTTATCAATTCTGTATCCTTTGCAGATATAAAAAATAACCCATACAGTGATGTAGCTTGTGGGGATTTCCTAAGTGATGCTCATCAAAAGCCTCAAGCTTTAACATTTGAAACATGTGTGCGAACTAATGATGCACAATTAGCAGTTCTTAAGTCGACATATTCTGTTTCCGGAGAGAAAGCTGATATTGTAGAAAAATATCTAGTAGAACAATACTCGATGCCTAAACTTAGATTTGCTTGTTGTGGCTGGGAATCTTCAAATCGAGGAGATTCTTTTAATTATAAAAATTATTCTATGGCTGTCACTATGTACACATCCGAAACTTTAGTTTCGGATAGGAATCATTGGGCAGAGATTCCCAAATTTTATGTAGATGTAATTTTGTATCTTGAACAGCCTTGATTTAAAAAAACACAAGAATAAAGAGCAGATGGCAGAAGAGGAGGAAGTAAGGCTGTATGTTTAAATATCACAAGATAATATACAAATAGTCTATTTAACATAATATAGATTATACGCACTTAGGTGTTATTGTCTGAGGGGGACGCTATCTTTAGCTTTCACATACAAAAGGCTGTAAAGCATAGTTTAACAAGCCTTTTATTAACCTTCTTCATCCATAACCTTCGGTTTTAATATTTCTAAATGTATTTAACAAAGTCGTTTTAAATAATGTTCCTGCTGTTATTTCTCTTTCGTTACTCATAGGTCCGCAGTAAACTTTGATGGAATCATAAAAAAAGTAACTCGTTTTTTAAAATAAAATATTAGGTGTAGTCTGTGGGTATTTCTTCTCTTAAAAACCAGTTCACGTTCAGTATTAGAAATTTACTAATTACAATGCTGATATTAACAACGCAATTACTTTCTATACATTTTGCTTCTGCACAAAGTATTACTGATTCGGCCGGACGAACTGTAGAGCTTCCGGAGAATATTCAGCGTATTTATGCTGCAGGTGCACCAGCAGCTATTCTAATTTATATTCTTGCGCCTGATATGTTACTCGGTTGGCCTCGCGAACCACACGACTATGAGCGTGAATATATAGCCTCACCTTACCGTGATTTGCCTGCTACGGGACAATTAACTGGCAGAGGCAGTTCTGCGAATCTTGAAAAGGTGCTGGCTTTAAAGCCTGATCTGATTCTTGATTTTGGTTCTGTTAAAGGCACTTATGCTTCACTAGCGGACCGTACCCAGCAGCAAACAGGCATCCCATATCTTTTAATTAATGGTCGTTTTGATAAAACAGCGGATGCACTAAGATTATTAGGCAAAGCGATTGGTCGTGAAGATCGCGCTGAAAAACTAGCTGTTTATACTGAAAACTTACTTTCTGATATTAAACAGAACTTACAAACGGTCGATAAAAAAGATCGTCCACGAGTGTATATGGCGCGTGGTCCTGCGGGTTTAGAAACGGGCTTAAAAGGTTCTATTAATACCGAGATTATCGAACAAGCTGGTGGCATTAATGTTATAGATCCTGGTGAAGGCAAACCAATCAGGCGTGGTTTGGTAAATTTAAGTATGGAGCAAGTGATTGTGGCTAATCCAGACATTATTATTACCTGGGACAGAACTTTTTTCGCAGATGTCTGGGATAACCCTTATTGGTCAAATATCCCTGCGCTTCAACAGAAACATGTCTATTTAGCACCTACAGCACCATTTGGCTGGATTGATCGCCCTCCTTCTTTGAATCGTCTGATTGGGCTTAAATGGTTATTTGGCCAATTCTACCCCGATAAAGTAAAAACAGACTTAAGTGATGATGTGAAAGAGTTTTACAAACTTTTCTATCATGTTGATCTAGAGAATCCAGAGACTAATAATGCTGCATTGGAAAGATTGATTCAGTGGGCAGAAAAAAGTAAGTGATTCAGTGATAAAGTCTGCTCAATACAAGTCTCCTTTTTTCGTTATAGCTGCCCTGCTTCTCATTAATATCATCATTATATTATATTCGTTGGGCACTGGCGCTTTCTCGCTACATTACACAGATATACTACAACGTTTGTTTACTGGTAAACCGTTTTCAAATCAACAAGCTGAAATCATTCTTTATCAAATTCGATTGCCGCGTTTAGTCGCGGCTTTGCTGGTTGGCGCTTCTTTGGCCGCTGCAGGGGCAGTATTTCAGGGTATTTTCCGAAATCCACTGGTTTCTCCTGACATACTCGGTGTTTCAACGGGAGCTGGTTTAGGCGCAGCGTTAGGTATTCTGTTTTCTTTGCCTGTTATTGCCATTCAGGCTAGCGCTTTTATCGGTGGTTTGGTCACGGTTTTTCTGGTTTATCTGGTCGCTAATATGGTCCGTGGTCGCGAACCTACCCTGGTTTTAGTACTAGCAGGTGTGGTTTTAGGATCCATGGCGGGTGCGGTTATTTCGTTGATCAAGATAGTCGCTGACCCTTATGATCAATTACCAGCCATTACCTTTTGGTTATTGGGATCACTTTCCAGTATTACAATTGAAGATGTTTGGACCACAGCGCCTATGATGCTGTTGGGCCTAATTCCTATGGTGTTGTTGCGTTGGCGTGTCAATGTATTGGCTTTAGGCGATGAGGAAGCAAAATCTCTGGGTATTCATCCCGGTAAAATGCGTACTATTCTGATTGTGGCTGCTACCTTGATGACAGCTGCAGCCGTTGCGGTGTCTGGAGTAATCGGTTGGATTGGCTTGATAATTCCGCACATGGCACGTTTGCTGGTTGGTCCGAATTTTGCCTTATTATTGCCGGTGAGTATATTGATGGGAGCGGGTTACCTAAGTCTGGTTGATATGCTGGCGCGCAGTATTGCCAATAATGAAGTGCCGCTGGGTATTCTGACCGCTTTTCTGGGTGCGCCGATATTCATCTGGATACTGGCTAAAGGCAAAAGGGATTGGTGATATGAATATTGCTACGATTGAAGCTAAGTCGCTTACTGTAGGTTATGGTGATAAAAATATTGTTAGTGATATTAATTTACGTTTTTTCCATGGTCAGGTTTACTGTCTTTTAGGGCCTAATGGTTGTGGTAAAACGACGTTATTCAAAACCTTGATGGGATTAATTCCGGCGCTTCAAGGAAACGTATTGATAAACGGAAAGGCGCTACATACACAAGCACGTAAGATTATTGCCAAAAATATAGCGTATGTTGCACAAAACCATGGCGTGGTTTTCCCCTATAAAGTATTAGAAGTCGTATTGATGGGTCGCACTGCTCATTTGGGCTTGTTTAGTGCGCCGGGAAAAGTCGATATTGAATCTGCTAAGGCAGCTTTAGCAACCGTCGGACTTTCAGATTTTTCTGATACAGACTTTAATCGTATTTCCGGTGGTCAGCAGCAATTAGTGTTAATTGCACGTGCATTGGCACAAGATGCTGGCATGATCGTCATGGATGAGCCAACCGCGAGTTTAGACTTCGGAAATCAGATGCTGGTACTCGAACAAATTCAAAAATTAGCAAACCAAGGTCTAGGTATTATTCTATCCACGCATAACCCCGATCATGCATTTCGCGTAGCACAAGAAACAGTGTTAATGGCAAAGGGAAAATTAATCGCACAAGGCTCGCCAGATGAAATTTTAACGGGAGCACAGCTCAGTGCTATTTATGATTTCCCAGTGCAAGTCGAAGTGTTAGCTTCTGGTGCAAGGGTGTGTGTACCCTCTTTCTGATATCGCTATTTCGTTAATCTTGATATTCTATCAAAAGAATAAATAGTTAAAGCCACCCCCCTACTTAGGGGCGTTTTTTTTAATAGTTAAGATACTGTAAACCGTTGATTTGCCATATCGTTGTTATTACACAATCGCTTTGATTGCTTAAGTATTGATTAAATCCGAGGTAGAGATAGCTATCATCGCTTGCTCATTCGTTGGGATAATGTGCACATCAATAGTCGATTGTTCACTGCTGATTTTATTTAGATGCTTTTCATTGGCTTCATTGTCTAACTTAACCCCAAGCCAGGCGAGTGGCTCGCAGATCATTTTTCGTACTTGTGCTGAATTCTCTCCAATCCCAGCGGTAAAGACGATTGCATCCAAGCCACCAAGAACGGCGATTTGAGACCCGATTTCTTTTACGGCTCGGTAACAGAATAATTCGATGGCTTCATGTGCTTTAGGATCGTCGCTTTCTGCGAGCACTCGCATATTATTGCTGATGCCTGAAACACCTAATAATCCAGATTGGCGATAGAGCATCTCCTGTACTTCTTCGGCACTTAAGCCTTTTTCATTCATGAGGTTTAACACCAACCCTGCGTCAATAGAGCCACTCCGTGTGCCCATAATCAAGCCATCTAAGGTACTGAATCCCATACTCGTAGCAACGCTGCGTTTGTTATGCATTGCGCACATGCTGGCTCCGTTGCCAAGGTGCGCAACAATTACACGACCTTTGGCTTTTGGGCCCAGCTTAGCTGTTAAACAAGAAGCAATATATTGATAGGATATGCCATGAAAACCATAACGGATAAGTTGATCTTCTGTATATTTGCGCGGAATCGCGTAGATTTTTTCTAAACGATTTTGTGTATGGTGAAATGCTGTATCAAAACAGGCTATTTGCGGTAATTCGGGTGAATTTTTTGTAATCGCCTGAATAGCTGCTAAGCAATGTTGCTGGTGTAAAGGTGCTAACGGAATATAGCTTTTTAAGATTTCCATATTTTCATCGTTGATGACGATAGGTTGATGGAATTCACTACCGCCATGTACAACGCGATGTCCTGCAGCTACCGGGTGAAATCCCACGTAGCGGCTATAAAGTCGTTCTAACAGATTGGTGATTAACCATTCATGAGTAGCGTCTTTAGGGATATGGGTAAAAGGTTCGGTAACTGTTAATGCATCATCACCGATTGAAGCCATTAGTTTTGGGTCTGAACCAATGCGAATGACTTTGCCCGTCATAAGTGGTTCTGTTACTTCTGTAGACACAGGATATAACGCAAATTTTAAGCTAGAAGATCCTGAATTTACCACTAAAATAACATCAATCATTTTGGCCTTTCCTTTAAAAGCAGAGTATTTATTGAAGGTCACCCCCCTACTTTGGAGGTTTTTTTTTGTTTATTGTTTGTACGATTTAGAAATGCGTTCTGAGGATTACAGTTTAAATAGGCGGTTAAAGTTATCTGTCGATACTTTTGCTATATGTGAATAGCTACATCCGCGTAAATCAGCCATTTTTTCTGCAACATATTTTACATACGCAGGTTGGTTAGGTTTGCCGCGTTTAGGGACTGGCGCTAACCATGGAGAGTCTGTTTCGATAAGAAAACGGTCTTCAGGTACTTTTTTGGCAACTTCCTGCAATTCTTTTGCGCTGTTGAAAGAAACAATGCCCGAGAATGAAATATAGAAGTTTAATTCCATCGCTTGTTGAGCAGTTTCCCAATCCTCTGCAAAGCAGTGCATGACACCCCCCACCTTTTGGGCGTTTTCTTCAGCAAGTATACGAATGGTGTCTTCTTTCGCAGAACGGGTATGAATAATCAATGGTTTTTGAGTGATTATTGCCGCTCTAATGTGCGTCCTGAATAGGTCATGTTGCCAGGTCATATCGTCATCTTCGCATCGAAAATAGTCGAGACCCGTCTCACCGATTGCGATCACTTCTTCGTGCTGTGCAAGTTCTACTAATTCTTCAACTGTTGGCGCATAAGAGTCCTGATGGGTTGGATGAACGCCTACCGAGCAATAAATATTGGAATATTGTTGTGCCGGTTTTAGCACATCCTGAAAATGCTCAGTATCGATACAAACACAGAGAAACTGGCTGACATCAGCTTCTTTAGCTGCATCAACCATATTAGAAAAGTTGTTATCGAAGGGAGTTAAATCAATTTTGTCGAGATGACAGTGAGAATCTGTAAGCATGAGATAATAAAAATGGAATCAAATCAAAATTATACCTGTTTAAATATAAGAGTTTATTAATTTAGCTAAATAAATTGATAATTTTATTCATCTGCGTGTTAACTATTTCTGTCTATCAGAAATAATCGATTATTGTATTGGCGGCTATACTATATTGCTAAAAAATTAATAGTTTCTTACAAGTGGGGGTACGTTAGCTCTATTGCCCAGCATGGTCTCGATAATAAGCTTAACCTTTGCTTTTGTCGTACCTATGAACTGAATGCCTAGTCCTTGAGTGCCACGTTCGCAAGATTCTGGAGCAATCCACATTACCTTGCCTGGTATCGCGAGTTTTTTATCTGTTGATTTAAGATGCATAGAAACAATAATTTCATCGCCAAAACTGAATGATTCGCTTTTAGTCGGAACAAAAATAGCACCGCCTCGAACAAATGGCATAAAGCTGGAATGAAGTGCCGCTACATCATTAAGAGATAGTTTTAGGATGGTACGTTGTGGCTTATCTTCTTGTTGTTTGGCAGCAACAGCGTTGGTGTGTTTAATGTTTTCTTCTTGTGTATCCATAGTTTTATATGACTATTTGTTGTTGTGATTATTGTTTTAATTATTCTTGTAATGATGGTTAAGTAACTGAAAAATATGAGTATAAGCGCTTACTTTTTATTTTCCTGCTTCTAACCATAACAGTAACATGTTTTCAATAAACATCAGAGTATTAACAGACGTATGGATATACTGTTTTTGTTTAATCAATTGTTGATATAACTCCCAGTGTTTATCTGATTTTATCGTAGCGAATAGTGTTTGTTCAGATTTATGGAGTGTATTTGTTTCTGGATTACTATTTTGAGATGAAGTAGAAGTAGAAGTAGAAGTAGAAGTAGAAGTAGAAGACGAATCTTTACATTCTGTTGCTTTTATTAGTTGTTGAACCCAGGTAATTTGCCAATTCAGAAGTGATTCTAAATTCGCTTTTTCCCATTTTTTTGCAGTGGCTACAACGCTGATGTTTTCCCTGACGATATCGTTGAGATCTATAAGAAAGCTGGATCTCGACTGTATGTCTTCATCAGTAATGTGTAATGCTTTTAAGGGTTTGTAGGCAGTCATATTGAGACGTAACTCGGCGTGCTCTATTTCAGCATGATTTTCTTTAAACCAGTCAATTGCTTGTTGGTGAGTTGGGCTTACAACTGAAATTAATTGACAACGACTTTTGATAGTCGGCAATATTTTACTTAAATTCGATGCAACAAGTATGATAACGCTATTGTTAGCAGGTTCTTCCAGTGATTTTAAAAGACTGTTTGCTGCATTATTATTCATCCGTTCTATGGGATTAATAATAGCAACACGATGCGTATTAAAACTGCGACTATAAGTGAGGAATTCACTCAATTTACGTATTTGATCTACGCTGATTTGTTGCTTGTCTTCGGCTAATTCTATTTTTGTGTAATCCGGGTTTGCTCCAGATTCATAGGTTTTACACGATTGGCACTGACCACAGGCTTCAAATTCTATGGGATTAATGCACATTAATGATCTTGCAATTCGTTCCGCCAGTTTGTTCTTGCCAATACCTTCTTCACCGACCAGCAATAATGCATGAGGAAGGTGTTTTGCAGTACGTGCCTGAACAAAGTATTTCCAGTTCTTTTCATGCCATGGATAGATCATGGTATGAAGCTGGTTGGCTTTATCAGGGTTATGGCTGTTCTCATTCTGCCGAGTCATTGAATGATCTGACCTAATAGTGTGTCTATTTGTTTTTGTACCGTTTGTAAATCGTATTGAGCATTAACAATGCGATAGCGCTGTGGGTTCTCTTCAGCCATTTTTAAATAAGCTGATCTCACGCGATTGAAGAAATCCAGATGTTGTTGCTCAAAACGATCTGTCTCTCCCCTATTTTTAGCTCTGGCAAGACCTATATCCGCATCTATATCAAAGAGAAATGTGTAATCAGGTCTGAGAGTGCCTTGGACAAGATTTTCCAGAGTCTGAATATTCTGCAGGTCGATGTCTCTGCCTGCGCCTTGATAAGCGTAAGTTGCATCAGTAAATCGATCGCATAATACCCATCTGCCTTGTTCTAGCGAGGGAATAATTTTACGGTGTAAATGCTCTGCTCTCGCGGCAAACATAAGTAATAATTCAGTGGTGGAATGCATTTCTGGAAATTCTTTAGAGATCAGTAATTCGCGAATCGCTTCTCCTAAATCTGTTCCTCCCGGTTCTCGGGTGAGCAATATTTCCTGACCAGATGCTTCTATTTTTTCTGCTATATATTCAATATTTGTTGTTTTTCCAGCACCTTCAACGCCTTCGAATGAAATAAACAAACCGTGCTTAGCATTTTTTTTAGTCATTGGCTTTACTGGCCGCCTTTGTAGCGATTAGCTTTTCCACCTAAAAGGTATTTGATCACGGCCTTTTTGTGTTCTGCGTAAGTTTTAGAAAAATAGGAATAACCATCACCCTTGGCTACAAAATACAACATGTCACCTTCGGCAGGATTGAATGCCGCTTTGATAGAGGCAGCGCTGGGTGTTGCTATCGGTGTTGGCGTTAAGCCTTTTCGAGTGTAGGTGTTATAAGGCGTATCTTTTAGTAAATCTTTTTTCCTGATATTGCCTTTGTATTCATCACCCATTCCGTAAATTACGGTTGGATCTGTTTGTAATAACATGCCTTTCTTTAAGCGATTGATAAATACGCGCGCTACTTTTCCGCGATCTTCAGGTGCGCCCGTTTCTTTTTCAATAATCGAAGCCAGAATAAGTGCATCATAGGGCTTCTTAATGCCCTTGAAAGGTTTGCGTTTTTCCCACTCTGTATTGAGCAATTTGAGCATCGCATTATGGCTACGCTGAAGAAATTGTAAGTCAGTAGTGTTTTTCGGATAGCTAAAGGTATCAGGAAAGAACCACCCTTCTGGTTTATGGTGTTGGTACTTTGTTTTTAATTTAGACATGATGTTTTTGTAATCATCATCAGTCAAAGTCTGTTTAAGGTTTTTATCGTTCTTAATAATTTCAACGATTTCCTCAAACCTGGTTCCTTCTGGAATTCGTGTCTGGTATTGAATCGTCTTACCTGAAGCAAATAAAGATAAGATATCAGCAGGTTTCATGCCTTTTTTAAGGGCGTATTCGCCTGCTTTGAGTTTATGGTCTTGTTTGTTTAATCTGGCTAGAATTCTTGTGAGAAGTGCCGGTTTAAGAATTTCTTTTTGCTCAAGTTCATTCGCAACTGTTTTTATGTTGCTGCCTTTTTTTATCTCAAAACTATCCACATCATTAGATAATGATGTGTTTTTAAATTCATTGAATTGAGTATAGGCGTAGAAGGATACTGCGCCCACGACGACAAGAAATAGAGGTAAGAACACTTTAAAAAAGAATCTCATGTAACCTCTCTATAACTCACTATCTGTTTTGAAAGAAGCTCAAAAAGCTTCTTGTATCTATCGATGCTGATGAAAATAATCAAACAAATGTTTGATAAATCGATTAAATCTTTTTAAAGATTAATGTGCCATTTGTGCCGCCGAAACCAAATGAATTACTCATCGCAACTTCAATTTTGGCATCACGGGCTGTGTTGGCTACATAATCTAAATCACATTCAGGATCTTGATTCTCAATGTTGATTGTTGGTGGAAGAATTTGATCACGGATTGCTAACACACTGAATACTGCTTCAATACCGCCAGCTGCACCTAGTAAATGACCTGTCATTGACTTAGTTGAGCTAACCGCTACTTTTCTTGCATGGTCGCCGAGTGCCAATTTAATGCCATTGGTTTCTGCAACATCACCAGCTGGTGTAGACGTTCCGTGAGCATTGATGTAATCAATATCTTCCGGGTTTAAGCCAGCATCTTTTAGTGCATGATTCATACAGCGAGCACCACCCTCACCAGTCGTTAACGGAGCACTCATGTGATAAGCATCACTACTCATGCCGAAACCGGCTAATTCACAATAAATTTCTGCACCACGTGCTTTAGCGTGTTCGTATTCTTCCAGAATAAGTACGCCAGCACCATCACCCAGAACGAAACCATCACGGTCTTTGTCCCATGGACGACTTGCTGCTTCAGGATCATCGTTACGTGTTGAAAGCGCACGCATCGCTGCGAATCCACCTATGCCTAATGGGGTTGAACACATTTCTGCGCCACCACCTAGCATCACATCGGCATCACCATAGCTAATCATACGCGCTGCATCACCAATACTGTGAGTCGCAGTTGCACAAGCAGATACAGGAGACATATTGTGGCCTTTTAAGCCATGCATAATCGATAAGTTACCAGCAACCATATTAACGATAGTGCTAGGAACAAAGAAGGGTGAAATCTTACGTGGTCCACCGTTTAAAAAGGCTTTGCTGTTCTTTTCAATAGAACCTACTCCGCCGATACCAGAACCAACAATAACGCCAATTCTGTCAGCGTTTTCATCCGTTACTATTAAACCAGAATCTCTAAGTGCATCAGTACCAGCACCAATACCATAATGGATAAATGGATCCATCTTCTTCTGGTCTTTGGGCGTGATGTAATCAGTTGGATTAAAGTCATCAACGTTTCCTGCAATTTTTACAGAAAAGTCAGTCGCATCAAATAAATCAGGTGATATCTTATTGATACCGCTGACACCTTCAATGATATTTTTCCAGGCTTTCTCTATTTGAGAACCCACTGGAGAAACAATTCCCAGACCTGTAACAACTACTCGACGTTTTGACACTAGATAATCCTATTTTTGATAAAACAATAAAAAAAAACCGCAGTGACTATAGAAGCTCAAGTAATTTCCAAGGCTAAATAGTTCTGCGGTTTTCTCACAGCTTATGTGACTAATAATTAACCTTGGTTATTATTTACGTAGTCAATCGCTAATTGAACTGTAGTAATTTTTTCTGCTTCTTCGTCAGGAATCTCAGTTCCGAATTCTTCTTCAAGAGCCATAACTAACTCAACAGTATCTAATGAGTCCGCGCCCAAATCATCGACAAAAGAAGCTGCATTAGTAACTTCTGATTCATCAACTCCTAATTGTTCTACTACGACACCTTTAACGCGTGCTTCAACATCACTCATGATTGTTTATTCCTATAATTTAAAAAAAACATATTCGTACTGAATATATGATTAGGCTATTGTAGAGAAATTCAACTCTCTACACAATTATATATTACCGATTAATTGTCTATTATTTAAGACATGTACATGCCGCCGTTAACGTGCAAAGTTTCACCGGAAATATAAGCGCCCATGTCTGATGATAAAAATAATACAGCATTCGCTATATCTTCAGATTGCCCAAGTTTGCCCAGCGGAATATTTGTTAGTAAGGCGTTGCGTTGATCATCTGACAATTCACGTGTCATGTCTGTATCGATGAATCCTGGGGCTACAACATTTACTGTTATCCCACGTGATCCTATTTCTTGTGCCAGTGATTTAGTGAATCCAACTACGCCTGCTTTTGCCGCAGCATAATTTGCCTGTCCTGCATTACCGGTAGCGCCAACCACTGAAGAGATTGAAATTATACGTCCCTGCTTTGCTTTCATCATACCTTTCAAGCAAGCTTTGCTAAGTCTGTAAACAGATGTGAGGTTGGTTGATATAATATCGTTCCATTCATCTTCTTTCATTCTCAGCATTAAGTTGTCACGAGTAATACCCGCATTATTGACAAGAATTGTAACAGCGCCAAATTCACTGTTTATGTCTTTAATCAAGCCGTCAATAGAATCAGTATCAGTTACATTTAACACTTTTCCGACGCCGTTTATACCTGCTTCTTTAAAATATGCGCTGATTGAATTAGCACCAGATTCGCTGGTTGCTGTACCAATGACAGTCGCACCTGCTTTGCCCAGTGATTCTGCTATAGCTTTACCGATGCCTCTGCTTGCACCCGTTACTAGTGTTACTTTTCCTTCTAAATTAATCACCTATACTTCTCCTATCGGTTTTTTAATGCGGCTTTATCTTTTGTTATCTTGGTTCTATTATGAATTACAGGCTTCAAGGGCTTTATCTAATGACGCTGGGTCACTGATATAGAAGCTACCAAGCGCTCTATTTATTCTTCTGTTTAGTCCGAATAATACTTTTCCCGGACCAAACTCAATAATGGTGTCTGCGCCTTGTACTTTATTTAAATTGTTGATGGTATCTGTCCAAAGAACAGGTTTATATAGTTGCTTCGCTTGTGCAGATTGTTTATCAGCTGCTGATGCATAACTGATTGCCTCTACATTCTGTAAAACTTCAAATTCACCATTATTAAAGTTAGTCGTTAGCAGGCTCTCGCTTAACTGAGTGGCTGCATCTTTCATTAAACTACAATGAGAAGGAACACTTACAGGAAGTTTTATCGCACGCTTGGCGCCCGCTTCTGATAGTTTCTCAATAGCTGCATCAACTGATGAAGTATTACCCGCGATCACAACTTGACCGGGAGAGTTGAAGTTGACGGCTTCAACAACGCCTTCTTTAATAGATGAACAGATTTCAACGATCTGGTCATCTTCCAAACCTAAAATAGCTGCCATAGCACCTTCACCCGCTGGAACCGCTTGCTGCATAAGGCTAGAGCGTTTAGCGACAAGTTGCATGGCATCTTTGAAGTCAATTACACCAGCGGCAACCAAAGCTGAGTATTCACCCAGACTGTGACCTGCCATACCAACAGGAGCACACCCCCCCACTTTGAGCCATAAATTCCACACTGAAACACCGGCGGCTAGCATTACTGGCTGGGTGTTTTCAGTCTTGTTTAATTCGGTAGCATCATCTGCTGTAGTCATTGACCACAAATCTTTACCGATTGCGTCAGACGCTTCTTCAAACGTTGCTTTTATCTCTGAATATTCAGTTGCCAATTCACCTAACATTCCGATTGACTGCGACCCCTGTCCTGGGAAAACTGCTGCAAATTGCATTATAAATTCCTTGTGATGTAAAATTTCGCCCATATAATATAGGTATTAGGTGATTATGCACACTCTAATATGTTGTAGATTAAGATTATAAGTAATACATGGCCATCATGTAGACATGAGTTAAATGCATAAATTCAGTTGTACTCACTTCGTATCAAAAATCTCCTTAGAACAGAACTTAACACAAGCTTTAATTTAAGTTTGTAACTTGTAAATACAAGGTTAAGCTCTGGTTGATTATAATAGGCAGAAATTACTTGTTAAATATAGTAAGTAATGGATAATACGCCGACTCCAAAAGGAACTAGTTGTAAAGCATGGCAAAAGAAGAAAGTATAGAAATGGAAGGAACAGTAGTTGAAACACTACCTAATACTACATTCAAAGTTGAGTTGGAAAATGGACATATTGTAAATGCCCATATTTCTGGTCGTATGCGTAAAAATTATATTCGTATACTTACGGGTGATCAGGTCACTGTCCAGTTAACTCCTTATGATTTGACTAAAGGTCGTATCACATACCGTAGTAAATAAGGCTGTAAACTTGTATCTGTTTGATTATTGAACAGCAAGTCTTATCCCTCCATACACATTCAGAATTATTCAGCTATCTATTTAGCTCCATATTCAAACCTCAGACTATCTTTTTAAGTGGCCTACCCTATCTGTGTGCCTGTTTGTTTTATTGATCAGATACTTCCCTTTGTAAACGATACTTCTGTGGGTATGGGAAAACATCTTCAAAAATGCCATTTTTGATATTTTCCTGTTTCTGTATCCAGAAATTAGCATCCAGTAAATCTGCATGATATTTCATAAATGCCGCTTTTATGTAGTCATTACCCAATAAAAAGCGCGCAAACTCCTCAGGAAAAACATCATTTGGTCCAACACTGTACCAGGGCTCTGCGGCCATTAACTCTTGTGAGTTTCGTGGCGCGGGTATTTTTCTGAAGTTGCAGTCTGTGAGATAAACAATCTCATCGTAATCATAAAATACAACTCGACGGAGTCTGGTTACACCAAAGTTTTTATACAGCAGGTCGCCGGGGAATATATTAGCTGCGCACAATTCTTTAATGGCATCTCCAAAGGATAGGATAAGTCTTTCGATTTCATCAAACTGTCCTTTTCTTTCTGCTTCTTCCAGGGCCATGTTTAAAGGCTGCATACGTCTTTCTATATACATGTGCTTAATTTTAAGTTGCTTCACGCCTTTGTGATTTTCAACAACCTGAATACTACTTTTACAGGTAGACTCAAGGTCTTTGAGTAAATCTTCAGTAAAACGATTAAGTGGCAATAAAACTTCTGAAAACTCGAGTGTATCGGCCATTCTTCCGACACGGTCGTGTCGTTTTACTAACTGATATTTTTCTTCTACCTGTTGCCGACTAATTTCTTTAGGTGGTGCGAAATAGTCTCGTATTAATTTGAACACATAGGGATATGAGGCCAGCGTGAATACAGACATCACCATACCCGGAATTCCGGGCGCTAGAATCAAGTCATCATCGGAGTAATCCAAATGATGCAAAAATCCTCTATAGAAGTCAGTTTTACCTTGTTTGTGTAGTCCGATGGATGAATACAGTGCTTCTTTTTTTCGCTGTGGCATCAATCTTTGCAAGAAGCTTACGATTGCAGAAGGTACGGGATGCTCAACCATAAAATAAGCGTATGAAAAACTGAATAAGCGCGATACTGAATCTTCCCCTATTAATAGCGCATCTGTGTAGATTCCTCCTTTTTCATTATTAAGCAAAGGGATAGCAAAGGGGTATTCGTTATGACCGTTGATAGCCTTACCTACGATATACGCTGCCTTGTTTCTATAGAAGAGCGCATTAATAACCTGAAATTGAAAATTCAAATCTGCATTACGATTATCATTTTTCATATACTTACAAATTGATTTTGCCATGTGACGGCAATCTCTATGGCAATTTTCAAACGGTATAGATAAGGGTGAGTGATTTAAAATGAGTTTTATCGCTCTGAAAAAACTGGTATTTGCCGGATAGTAGGCTTCATAAGTCGGCACTTCAGAGTCGATATATTCTGTCGCAACCGAACTTCTTAGAAATATATTGAGATTGGTATAAAACTCAATCGGGAAAATTCGACAAAAAACCGAATTAAAAAAGGTTTCAGCAAGTTCGGGTTGTTGGTGGTTCTGTAATAACAGAATGAAGTGACCCTTCACTTTTTTCCAACAATCCTGATCGAATGTTTCAGGTCGAGTGTCGTAGTTTTCTTTAAGATAATTAACCGTTTCTTTTACACGAGAATCATAAAATTCGATTCTATGTCGTGATGCTAATCTATCTGCTTTCCAGTCGGCGCTTTCAAATCTGGCTTGAGCCCCAGAGGTAATTTCAGTGAAAATTCGAAAGTGTTTATTGAATCCTTTAAGGATTTTTTTGGCTATTGTTCGAGATAGATTCATGCAATGACTATAGGTTAAGGGGACACTTTAGACAACATCCCGAATGGAATCGGCATTTACTAAGTCACCCCCCTACTTTGGAGGCTTTTTTTAGCTATTGTGCCGTTTTTATATCTCTAAGTAGTAATAGGAGCAAGCTTCATTATGTCTATAATTAATGATGATGGTTTTAATACACCAGATTACTTAATTCAATCTTACTTGCACATGCCCTCGAATGAGCTAACCTATAAACGCAATAAGAGCATCTAAATATTTAGATTACCTATAATAAATTAACAGAAAGTAATGAATATGACATCAAACGTACAGAAAGATAAATTACAAATAAGCCAAGCTATCTATGATTTGGTAACGAATGAAGTTCTACCAGGAACTGGTGTTGAGGAAGATCAGTTCTGGACAGGAATGCAAACTGTGCTCGAAGAGTTTGCTCCGAGAAACAAAGAACTTTTAGCTAAGCGAGATGATATTCAACAACAGATAGATACTTGGCATCAGCAAAATAATGGCCAGGAATTCGATCACAATGAATATAAGCAATTCTTAAAAGAAATTAATTATATTGTGGATGAAGTCCCTGATTTTGGTATTACAACAGAAAATGTAGATCCTGAAATTGCCACTATCGCTGGTCCGCAATTGGTTGTTCCTATCAATAATGCGCGTTTTTCGCTGAATGCTGCAAATGCCAGATGGGGAAGCTTGTTCGATGCTTTCTACGGTACAGATATCATTCCTGATGAAGGTGCACTTGCAAAAGGTAATCAATACAACTCGGAACGTGGCAAGAAAGTTATTGAATTAGCCAATGTATTTCTGGATAAGGTCTTGCCACTAACATCAGGCAGTCATAAAGATGTTGCTTCATATAAATTAATCGATAAAGACGGTCAAAAAAATCTTCAAATAACACTCGGTAATGGTGAAGTAACTGAACTACAAATCGCAGATTCTTTCGTTGGCTACACAGAAGAAGAATCAACGTCGACCTTATTGTTTGTTAATAATGGTTTACATATCGAAATTCAAATAGACCCAGCTTCGGTTATTGGTCAATCATCTGCCGCTGGTGTCAAAGACGTCATCATGGAATCAGCCTTAACGGCGATTCAAGATTGCGAAGATTCGGTAGCCGCGGTTGATGCTGAAGATAAAGCTCTGGTTTACCGAAACTGGCTTGGTTTGATGAAAGGCACGCTGGAAGAGAGTTTCGAAAAGAACGGCAAAACACTTAGCCGTAAACTTAATCCTGATCGCGAATACACAAGCCCTGCTGGGGATTCATTTAGTTTACCGGGACGAAGTGTTTTACTCGTTAGAAATGTCGGTCATTTGATGACGACTGACAGCGTCTTATTGAATGGCGAAGAAGTACCTGAAGGTATTCTAGACGGTTTGATGACAGCACTTATTTATATCCATGATATGAAAGGCACTGGTCCATACAAAAATTCTAAAAGTAATAGCCTGTATATCGTAAAGCCAAAAATGCATGGACCTGATGAAGTGCGTTTGACGGTTGATCTATTTGCGGCGATTGAGAAAGCTGTTGGATTGCCTGTTAACACCATGAAAGTAGGTATCATGGATGAAGAGCGTCGCACTACAGTGAACCTAAAAGCCTGTATTTATGAAGCACGCGAACGTTTAATCTTTATCAATACGGGTTTCCTCGATCGTACTGGTGATGAAATACACACAAGCATGGAAGCTGGATCATTCTTACCGAAAGCGGAACTTAAAGGTGAGCCATGGATTTCAGCGTATGAAGACTGGAATGTAGATATCGGTTTAGAGTGCGGTCTTCGCGGTAAAGCACAAATCGGTAAAGGTATGTGGGCAATGCCGGATCTAATGGCAGATATGCTAGAGCAAAAAATACAACATCCCTTAGCGGGCGCTAATTGTGCCTGGGTACCCTCTCCGACTGCAGCAACTTTACATGCTATGCATTACCATTATGTGAATGTTGATGAGGTTCAGGAGCAATTATCTAGCCGTGAAACGGCAAGTCTGGATGATATTCTAACAATCCCATTAACGCCTTCATCGTATGTTCTTAGTCGTGAAAAATTGATCGAAGAGCTGGAAGATAATGCGCAAAGCATGTTGGGTTATGTGGTTCGCTGGATCGATCAGGGCGTTGGTTGCTCTAAGGTGCCTGACACACGTAATGTGGAATTAATGGAAGATAGAGCAACATTGCGTATCTCGAGTCAGATTATTTCAAATTGGTTGCACCACAATTTATGTACTGAAGCACAAATCACCGATGCGTTTAAAAAGATGGCAGTACTGGTTGATGAGCAAAATGCTAAAGATCCGCTGTATGTACCAATGGCTCCTGCATATGACGGCATTGCATTCAAAGCAGCACTAGATTTAGCCATTAAAGGTGCGGCACAGCCAAATGGATATACCGAGCCATTATTGCACCACTATAGAAAAGTAAAAAAATCTGCGTAAATTAAATCTGTTTAAATTTAATGCAATACTGAATCCGTTTTGTATTAAATTATTATGAATTTAATCGTTAATAAATAACATCTGCTTAAATTTGGTCTACTATAATATTTTTATATAGATCCGTTTTTTAACCCAGTTATCTAAGCAAATTATTTAAGCAAATAAGAGGTGAATTATTAACACGCAGTTACCTTTGTCTCCATTCTTTGATGCAAAGTCAAAGAATGGAGAGAAATACCTAGAAGTATATTCCCGCGGCATTGAAGTTTTACGTTTAACAGCGTTAAACAAAGGCACGGCATTTTCTCAAGAAGAAAGAATCGAATTAGGACTAGAAGGTCTTCTTCCTCCTGTTGTTCTTACCTTGGAGCACCAAGTCGCACGTTTGTATAACGGCTTTAATGAACAGCCTGACGACCTGGCTAAATATCAATTTTTACGTGCGGTACAAGAACGTAATGAAGTATTGTATTACGCGCTAATTTCTTCATATCTGGAAGAAATGATGCCAATCATTTATACCCCAACTGTGGGTAAAGCTGTACAGAAATATAGCTCCATGTATCGTTCACCTCGTGGTTTAACTTTCACGGCTGAAAATATTTCGCGTGCTGATCAAATCGTTAATAACTACCCATGGAATGATGTTCGCATGATTGTTGCGACGGATTCGTCAGCAATTCTAGGTATTGGCGATCAGGGACATGGTGGCCTAGCCATTTGTATTGGTAAAATGGCGTTATATACAGCTGGTGGTGGCTTAAGCCCGTTTAATGCATTGCCAGTTGATCTTGACGTGGGCACTGATAGAACAGACTTAACTGATGACCCGGGTTATTTAGGTGTTCATGATAAACGTCTTACCGGTAAAGCTTATTATGATTTACTGGATGATTTTGTTGCAGCAGTGCAGAAGCGTTGGCCAAAAGCCATTATCCAATGGGAAGATTTTGCCAAAGACACAGCTTTCGCGGTATTAGAGCGTTATCGTAAACAGGTGCCTAGTTTTAACGATGATATTCAAGGTACCGGAGCGGTAGTACTGGCAGGATTGTTAAACGCCTGTAAGTTAAAAGGTGAAACTCTGTCAGATCAGCGCATAGTAGTTGTTGGTGCTGGTGCTGGTGGCGTTGGTGTTGCCAAAGTTATTCAGGATGGTTTGGTCCACGAAGGCTTAACGCGCGAGCAAGCCCGTAGCCAGATGTTTATTGTGGATGAGTTCGGATTAGTGATTGAAGGAATCAGTCCTGATGAATACAAAAATCCGATCAAACAAGACCCTAAAAATTGTGCTGACTGGGAAACTAAGGGTGAAATTCCTTCGTTGCTTGAAGTCATTCACAATGTGAAACCTACTGCCATGTTAGGTCTAACGGGTGTATCTGGTTTATTTACAGAGCGCGTGATTCAGGCAGTTGCTGAATACAATAAAAACCCGATCATATTCCCGCTTTCTAATCCAACATCGAATGTTGAAGCAGTGCCAGAAGATATCTTCAATTGGTGTTCAATGATTAACACTGGTGCTGATGCTTACCCTATTATTGCTTCGGGTAGCCCATTCCCTAATGTAGAGAGCCGTGGAAAATCGCATATTATCGGACAAGGTAATAATGCCTTTATCTTCCCTGGATTAGGATTTGCCTGTTCACTGGGTGAGTGTAAAGAAATCACTGAAGGTATGATTATTGAATCAGCACATGCACTGGCCAACTACACCAGTAAGCATCATTTAGAAGCAGGTAGAATCTATCCACCAATTGCAGAACTGCAGGCGGTGAGTCAGGATATTACAGAACGGGTAATGCGATTAATGCTGGATCAGGGACTGGTACGTAATAAAGAAATTACGTTTGAAAACTATATCGAGAAGATTGCCGAAAACTCGTGGAAGCCAGAGTATTTACCGTTTGTTGCTGCAGAGAAAAGCGAATCTTAAGATCGTATTTTATGTAGACCAAATAAAAAAGCGCTTATAAGTAGGGGGGTGGGTAATTAATTGCCACCCCCCTACTTTGAGGCGTTTTTTTTGATTTCTGTTAAGACACTACTATTTTTATACAGTAAAAAAATCAGTAGTTTCGGCGCCCATCAAAAGCATGTGAAAGCGTGCTACTGTCCACATAGTCCAGTTCACCACCCACAGGAACACCGTGCGCGATTCTGGTTGTGTTCACATTGTATTTGGCCGCCAATTCACTGATATAGTGAGCAGTTACTTCGCCTTCTACTGTAGGATTGGTCGCTAAAATCAGTTCTTTGATTGGCTCATCTTCAAGTCTTTTTTCTAATAAATCCAGACCAAGCTCATCGGGGCCAATTCCATCTAATGGGGAAAGTTTCCCCATCAATACAAAATAAAAGCCGCGATATGCCGTTGCTTGTTCTACTGCTAGTACGTCAGACGGATTTTCGACCACACACAGGGTTTCGGTAGCGCGTGATTTATCCGAACAAATTCTGCAAATCGAATGCTCAGTCAAGGTTCGACATAATGAACAATGGCCAATATTTTCAATGGCATTCTGCATGGCTGCTGCAAGCCTAAGTCCATTTTCTCGATCATGTTCGAGTAAGTGAAAAGCCATGCGTTGTGCAGTACGCGCACCGACACTGGGTAAACATTTAAACGCTACAACGAGCTCATTCAGCAATGCTGACTCAGTATCTGACATAATGGTTACTGTGGTTTAGTTGAGAAAAAATACGTTTTAAGAATGCTATTTGCTTAGATCTTAGAACGGTAGCTTCATTCCAGGAGGTAAATTCATGCCTTCTGTAATTCCAGACATTTTGCTTTTACTGGTCTCAGCCATTTTATGTGAAGCGTCGTTGAATGCTGCAGCAACAAGATCTTCTATCATTTCCTTGTCGTCATCAGCTATTAGACTGCTATCGATATTGACACGTTTACATTCGTGAGCACCATTGATAGTCACAGAAACAAGACCTCCGCCAGATTCACCTGTAACTTCCATTGCGGCAATTTCTGCCTGCGCTTTTTGCATGTCTTCCTGCATTTTTTGCGCTTGCTTCATCATTCCGCCAAGTCCGCCGCCTTTAAACATTGTTGTATCCTCTTTTTGCTATATTTTAAATACTAAAAAATTCTATTCTGTTTTAAATCATGGTTGTTGCTCATGATTCAGTAACTTAGATGGTGTTACTGTGATTTAGGTTCTATTGAACCGGGCACTATTTGTGCATTAAATCTGTTTTGAAGCTCAATAACAAAGGGGTCTGATTGTATATTTACTTCAGCTTGCTGCTGCGTTTCCTCTACTTTGCGTTGTGCTCTTTGTGCAGGTGTTTCATTATCCTTGTTGATGGCACCCGAATTATCAACCGCTTCAGTTTCTTGTACCTTTAGATCTAATCGGTAGTCTGCCCCATAATAATCGCATAAGGCATTCTTGATTTCTAATTCGATACTTTCAGCTAATAAACCTTCGCTGCCTTTATCCAGTGTAAGACCAATAATACCATCTTCCTGATGCGCTAACAGGCAGTGTTTAATCAATTCTGCCGCTCTACCACTTAAGCCTAAATTGGGGACAACTTCGTGCCAGGCAAGTTTTAATCTGTTTTTAATCTGTTCTGGATCGGGTTTCTCTAGAGGCTTTGCCTGTGTTTCAGTTTCAGAAGCTATGTTTTGATCTTTTTCAGGTTCAGCTATTACTGCTTCTGGTTCTAAAGCAGTGGATGTATTGGTAACGGCTTCTAGAAACGCACTCTTTTCAGTGCTTGATGGTTTTTCGCTATGAGTATCTGTTACGTGTGGAGTTTCTTCAGGCTTACTTTGACTAGGAGGTGTAGCAGATAAGTTATCGTAGTCTGGTGTTATATCCCAAGGTGGGGCTTCATCCATGGGTGGTGTAGGCATTTCAGGGGCAGCACTAGGGGCTGAATGTGATTGTTCTCTACTAACATCGTTACTCGTAACAGATTGAGGTTCTGGTTCTGCTGAAGGTTTTATTTGAGGTTCGGCAGTGCTAGCAAATTGTTCATTCGAAGCGGAATGTTGAGTAACAACCTTTTCATCATTTCCCTTACTTACGTATTCGTCATTCGCGACTGTTTTTTTTTTGCTTGAGTCAGAATCTGCAACAGTGGCAGACCCAGCAGCTTCTGTTTCTGATGTCTCTAACTGCATGCCGACTCTTAATGGTCTGAACGACAGCATTCGCAACAGTATCATTTCAAAACCACTTTTAGGGTCAGGAGATAACGATAAGTCAGATCTTCCCTGTAAAGCTATTTGATAAAACAACTGCACATCTTCTTTGCTCAGTTGTTGTGCGAGATTTTTAATACTGTCTTCGTCATTAATGGCATCAGGAACGACCTGTTGGACGGCTACTTGATGTAATACAGAAATCAGTGCATCACAACTGGCATCGAAGTCGGGGTTGATTGAGGCCAATTCATCGACTTGACCTAGAAGCGTAGCACCATCACCTGTTGCTACAGTTTCTAAAATAGATACTAACGGTTCATGAGAAACCGTCCCAAGCATGTCGCTAACCGCTTTTTCGGTGACTGTCTCTCCAGAGTAAGCAATAGCCTGATCAAGTAAGCTCAAAGCATCACGCATACTGCCGTCAGCGGCTTTGCCTAATAATTTAAGCGAAGGTTCTTCAAAAGCGATTGTTTCCTGTTCTAACAGGTACGAAAGATGTGAGGTGATTTTCTCTAAAGGCATACGCTTTAGATTGAATTGTAAACATCTAGATAACACCGTCGCAGGCAACTTTTGTGGATCAGTTGTTGCGAACAGGAATTTAACGTGTGGTGGTGGTTCTTCCAGAGTTTTCAATAAGGCATTGAAACTATGCCCGGTAAGCATGTGCACCTCATCGATGAGGTAGACTTTGAAGCGCGCTCTGGTCGGTGCATATTGGACATTTTCGAGTAATTCGCGAGTATCTTCAACCTTGGTTCTAGACGCCGCATCGACTTCAATTAAATCAAGAAAGCTTCCTGCAGCAATTTCTAAACAACTATTACATTTACCACAGGGTTTGGAAGTAACACCAGTTTCACAATTTAGGCATTTGGCAAGTATTCGTGCAATGGTGGTTTTACCCACTCCGCGGGTTCCGGTAAACAGGTAGGCATGATGCAGGCGGTCGCTATCTAAAGCATTGATTAAGGCTCGTAATACGTGCTCTTGACCGACCATTTCTGTGAAATTTTGCGGTCGCCATTTTCGTGCTAATACTTGATAACTCATGAGAGAATCATAAATGAATCAGGCGAATAACAATAGTAAAATCAGGCATTTCAAATGAAAAATGTCACCCCCCTACTTTGAGGCGTTTTTTTCTGATATTTGGGTGGGATTTTAAATGGGTATACAGAACAGGAAGATGTTTTGATTAGCTGGAGGTGACTCACACCAGCTACACCTCGGCACCCGAATCCACTACTACCGTTGCTCCCTTCCGGGCCTGGCGGGGTTCGCAGCTTATCGTCGCGAGAGAACCAATGTGAGTCTCCACAGATAGACAACTAATTCTGCAATGTAACCGTTTAAACAGGTGATTATTGCAGAGCGGCGCATTATGAGGGAAGATTGCATTTTTGACAATAGCTCAATAACAAAAAGCCTATTTATGCCATTTACTGTTTCACATACTGTTGCTGTTATCCCCTTATATAAGTATTTGGGAAAGTATGGCGCAATGTCGCCTCTGATTATCGGAAGCATGACGCCAGATATTGCTTATATAACTCCATTTTTAGTACATCAACGTATGGATAGTCATTCCCTGATTGGCTTGTATTTATTTTGTATTCCCATGGGTTTAACCGTGTACTTTTTGTATCACTTTTTGATGGCGCCAGTGATAACGTCGGTTTTGCCAAAATTTATTCAAAAGCACCTAGGCAGTCATTTGTTTCAGGGCAAGTTACCAGACATTCCAAGTCACGTATTGGTGTTGTCATTAGTGGTTGGCGCATTAACCCATATCATCTGGGACTTTTTTACGCATGAGACCGGATTACCACAATTCATTCACTGGATGGATGTTCCGTTAACGGCAATCGATGGTTATGACATTATGCCTTATCGTGTATTACAGCATTTTAGTTCATTATTTGGTTTGGCATTGTTGGTGTTCTGGGGAATGAGATGGTTAAACAGAAATAAAAACCAAACGGCTAAGATTACTCACAATACTGCAGATAGTGGTTGGCGAGCTTCGTCATCATTAAAGATGACTGCATTTTTAGTTGTGGCTATTTCTAGTGTACTTGCGGGGGTGTTTTTTGGTTTAAAACACATGCCCGAAACCGAAGTAATGTATGGTTTATATGGCGCTCAGGTATTTTTGAGATTTGCCATTGTCGGTGGCGCTACGGCATTTTTAACCAGCACGATGGCGATGGGCTTGTACTATCAATACCGGATTCGTTCAGGATTTTAAGCGTGCTTTAATCACATCCATCAGCACATCAAAATCAAATTTACGCTTTTTTTCAAGAATGGTTTGATGGTGCTGTAAGTCCGCCGCTAATATCTGAATGTTCTCACGTGCTTTAGCTTGTTGTTCTGATGTCATGTGTGCCGCATCTTGCGCAATTTTGTCTACGAATTGTTGCAAAGCATCAAGCGTGTGGATGAAGAAAGTCCGCATATTGTTAATGAGGTCATCTTTTTTAGCATTAACCTGATTGGTGTTTTTATCGTCTTTGATCGATGCAACTTTGAAGCTTAAATCATCTAATATTTGTTTTGCCTGAGACGTTAATGGCTGCATTTGAGAAGACCATTCCTGGGGTAATTTATCTGTGCTTTGTATAATTTCGGCGTAAGTGTCGAAGCCTTTTTGCAGCATTTCAGGTAAGTGTTTTTTATTTTCTTTATCTTTCCATTGCTGTTGCTTTTCGGCGGCGAGTTCTGCACTTTTCTTGTAGGTTGAAACTAGCACTTTCTTGATTTTTCGATATACGAAATACGACACTAATCCAAACAGCAATGTGCCGAAGATGATGAGTAGAGGGAAAAGTGTAAATCGAAACATAGTTGTAATATAAGGCTCAAATGTAATGAATCAATGCAGAGAAGGTTTTCAGTCTATTATCAATCACTTTATATTGGCGTCAAAGTAAAGGGTTAATTAACATAAGCCACCCCCCTACTTTGAGGCCTTTTTTAGAGGTAATTAGAGAAGACGTTTCATCGAACAACTCTAAATAGCGTTAAACAAGTGCAGTAATATCATCTACGGTCTCTGCCCAGCGAGTAGTATCTAATAAAGCGGAGCGATTCATAAATGGTTCACCCTGCATACGCATCAACCGTTGTGATGACTCTTCACTGTGTTTTATTTTTGCGTTGTTTAATACTTCTAATGCGCCCGCACGATTATTGCAAACAAGCACCATGTCACAACCCGCGTCAATGGCAGCTTCGGCGCGTTGCGCGTAGTTACCCATGACAGAAGCGCCTTCCATGGTTAGGTCATCACTAAAAATTACGCCATCAAAATTTAATTCATCGCGCAGTACTGTTTGTAACCAATACGGTGAAAAGCCGGCGGGTTTATCATCTATTTCTTTATAAATGACATGCGCTGGCATCACGGCATCCAGTCCCTGTTTAATCAAGTCTGCAAACGGAATGATATCTTCCTGCCAGATTTCTTCTCTACTACGCGTATCAACGGGAATTTCATGGTGAGAATCTTCTGTGACAGCGCCATGGCCCGGGAAGTGTTTGCCGGTCGATGCCATTCCGGCTTCTCGCATGCCTTTAATGTACTTTGTTGCCAAGGTTGAGATTGTTTTAGGGTTACGGTTGAAAGAACGATCACCGATGACTTCACTCACACCAAAATTAACATCAAGAACAGGTGCAAAACTGAAGTCTATGTCCATTGCCCTGACTTCTGCAGCCATTAACCAGCCATGTGAATAAGACTTTTCTTCAGGGTTTGTTGATTCAGCTAATGTTGCGATTGCTGGTAACGTAGTGAATTCTGTTCTAAATCGTTGTACACGCCCACCCTCATGATCCACACAGATAAGCAGCGATTTACCTTTTGTTGCCTGGCGTACATCGGCTACCAATCGAGACAATTGTTCTACCGATTCGTAATTTCTACTAAAAAAAATGACTCCACCGACTAAAGGATGATTTAGTAGTTCTTTTTCTTCGTTTGTTATTTCCAGCCCATCTAAGTCGAGCATTACAGGTGCGATACCCATCGTATTCCCCTTTGTATTTCTGTGTAGTTCTATGATTTATAGATTTTTACCAGTATACAAAATTAATCTAAATTCTATTAATTATTTATTAGAAGATGTGCATTACTCTGGTTATTGTTTAGGAAAAGAAAGACCGGTAAATAGGCAAATATGTCGTCTATCCTTGATTAAATAGAGAGTGTATCTCTGAATGGATAGATTGCTTTTTAACGAGAAGTTATAGTTGATTTAGCTATATTAGCATATTAGAATATTGATAAATTAGGTTTTGCTACTAATCCCTTATTACTTTCATAATACACGCTAGGAGTTTTAAAATGAAATTACGTATCGCTACTTTTGCAGCATTGGTCGCTCTATCAGGAACAGCATCAGCTAACTGGTGGGATGGTTTTAATAATGGAAACGGTTCGGGCAATGGTTATGGTAATGCCGCTGGAAATACTTCAGGCGCAGGTAATGCAACTGGAAATGCAAATGGTTCTGGTCAAGGATGGGGAACAGGTAAAGGCGACGCTGATGGCGAAGTTGATTTCAGCATAAACTTTAAAGGTAAAGGCAAGACTGATATGGATACTGCTGGCAACCTAACAGGTTCTGGTCAAGGCGCAGGTAACACAGCGGGTAATATGGACGGCGCTGGCAACACTGCTGGCAATATGTATGGTTCTGGTCAAGGCCAAAACAGTGGTAATGGCTACGGTTCTAACATGCCTTGGAACAATAATAGCAATATGCCATGGAACAATAACGCAAACATGCCGTGGAATAATAACAACTATGGTGGATACAACGGTTATGCTCCGCAGATGCAAATGCCGCAACAGCGCATGATGCGTCCTCAAATGCAGCAAATGCCTCAGCAACGTATGATGCCACAAACTCGCATGATGGCTCCTGCTTATGCCGCTCCAAGTTATGAGCAAATGCAAGCTCAAATGGAAGCGCAACGTAAGCAATATGAAGCATTTGCCAAGCAAATTGCAGCCCAGCAGAAAGCAATGTCTATAGCGCATCAAAAAGCGCAAGCTCAACAGAATGCTCAGGCACAGCAAAAAGCACCTGCTGCTGCAACTACTGCACCTGCAGCGCCAGCAGCTAAAGCTGAATAAGTGATTAGTTAAATTGAGTTAAATACAGTTGATCATAGCGAAAGTAAGGCTTTGATCTAACGTATAAGCATAAGCCGCCAAGCAGTGATTGTTTGGCGGCTTTTTTGTGCCTGAATGAAATAGCATCAGCACTTTATCGGATAATACTTGGACTGATAACTCATTATTTTTATTGGTTTTTGACCGTTGCGCGACACAGATTATCCACTTATCGGTGTCTCGGGATATTTATTGAACGGCATCTGTCAGAATAATCGCAACGTAAACTATATGTAAGTATTGTTAATAATAATCATTATAAGGATATTATGATGTCTAGGAATTCAAATACTATGAATATGCAATTTGAAAATCATACTTTGCAACGATATAGCGAAGTAGATTTATTTTCCACTGATGGAAGAATAGGAAGTAAACGCTACTTTCTTTATTCAGTGTTGCTTCCTTTTATAATTTTTTGGAGTCTGGCGAGTATCGCTGGTGTTTTAACCTATATGGGGAGTGCGGCGACATTAGCATCCTACGCTATTCTGGGTGTAGCCATAATAGCTATGCTGTTCATCCTGGTAAGACTAACCATTCAACGTTGTCATGACTTTAATAAATCAGGCTGGTTGGCAATATTAGCAGTAGTGCCATTTTCCAATATAATATTTGCGCTTATTCCTGGTACTAACGGTTTAAACCAGTACGGTGAAGTACCAGAACCAGCGAATAAATTAACCAATATTCTGTTTTATTTATTGATTGCTGCGTTAACCGCTATGACAGCTTTTTTGCTATATCAGTTATTTAACGGAGATATTATTAACTCCGCTATGCAGCGTTGGTTCACGTTCTAATAATATGTAACCGCTTTAGTATTGATTTGAAATCTTCTACGATTAAATAGAAGGTAGGAATCAATACTAAAGTAAGCATGGTCGCAAACAGTATCCCAAACCCTAAAGATACAGCCATTGGTATCAAAAACTGTGCTTGAGTACTCTTCTCAAGTATTAGAGGTGTTAAGCCTGCAAAAGTTGTCAATGAAGTGAGTAGAATAGGTCTAAACCTGGATTGACCAGCAATTCTGATCGCTTCAGCAACCGGAATACCGCTCTTTATTTTCTTATTGGTATAATCGACCAACACTAAAGAATCATTCACCACCACACCTACAAGTGCTAACAAACCCATAACACTGCTTACACTCAAACTCATTCCCATTATTGCGTGACCACCGATAGCTCCGATAATACTAAAAGGTATGATGCTCATCACCATGATTGGCTGAAAATAGGAGCCAAATGGAATTGCCAATAATATGTAAATAGCGATTAAAGCTACGGCAAATCCAAACATTAGACTCGAGTTAGATTCTTTTTGCTCTCTTTGCTCCCCTTCCATATCGAAATTTACTCCTGGATTATTAGCTAGAATATCCGGGAACCACTCTTTAAAATTAGCAACTACGGCATTCGCAGAGATCTTGTCTTTGTCCAGATCAGCCGTAACATTGATAATACGCTGCCTATCAACGCGAGAAATGGTCGACGAGCCTTTGCCAATACTCACTTCTGCAACTTCACTTAATGGAACGGATGCACCTGTAGGTGTACGTATCTTCAGATTTTGTAATCCGGATAGGGATAACCTTTCTCCCTTTGGTGCTCGAACCATGACTTTTATTTCTGATTGATTACGCTGAATACGTTGTGCCTCAGCACCATAAATAGAATTTCTTACTTGCTGCCCTAGCGTTGTTAGATTCAATCCTAACTGCTCGGCAGATGGTTTTATTCTAAGCTGTACTTCAGCTTTTCCACCTTCGTAACTGTTTTTAATATCAAACAAACCATCGTATTCACTCAACTTAGCTTTCACTAAAAGCGCAACATCATTAAGTTCATTGAAATCAGTGCCAATCAGTTGGACATCGATGGGTTCTCCACCTCTTCCTATTTCTGCTCTGAAACTCAGTTCCTTTACTCCGGGAATTGGACCAATCAGGTCTCGCCATTCTTGCACTAATGCTATGGTGCTTATATCGAGTTTTCTCTCTTCAGGAGGGATAGTTTCAAAAGTGATTGTGGCAATATTGGCAACACCACTACTACCGCTAGGTCTTCGACCGGCACTGCCAACAGTGACTAAAATATGCTTAATGATGCTTTGGCCATGTTTAGCTGTATCTGCGCCAGAGTCATTAATAGATGATAAGTTTTGGGTTTTATCTGATGATGATTTTGGCATAGGTTCTGACAAAGATTCAGAGCCTTCATCGCTATAAGGCTCGATGTATTTCTTCTGTAATAGTTCTACGCTTGAAACCATTTTGTTTACGTACTTTTCCGTTATCTCAAGCGAAGTCCCCTCCGGCATCTCGATGGTCGCAGAAACAGTTTCGCTTTCTATACGTGGGAAAAATGTGTACTTGTAACGACCCGTTGTGACCATGGTAATGGTAATAATTAATATACTGATAAACACTGTAAGCGTTAAATAGCGTGCGTTAAGACAGGCGTTTAAGAATGGTGCATATATATTTTTAACGAACCAAACAAGGCTTTGAGCAATCGATCTTTGTATGCGAGTGAAAATATTTAAATTGTCTTTATTTTTACGTAATTTCATATGACGTAAATGTGAAGGTAAGACGAATTTAGATTCGATCAATGAAAATAACAATACCGGTATGACTACCATTGGAATCTGGGCAAAAATCGGTCCACGTCTACCTTCCATCATCAACAAAGGTAAAAAGGCAGCAACTGTCGTTAAAACACCAAAAGTAACAGGTACTGCAATTTCTTGTGTTCCCTCTATGACCGCTCGTTTCGGGTCACCTGTTTTCTCTAAGTGAGAATAAATATTTTCACCCGTAACAATGGCATCATCGACCACAATACCCAATACCAGTATAAAACCGAACATGCTGATGATGTTCATGGTCATACCTAATTGTGGCATCAAGGCTAGAGCGCCAAGAAAGCTGATAGGAATACCCACGCTCACCCAAAAAGCCAGATCGGGACGTAAAAACAATGCAAGCAACAGCAATACAAGCCCTATTCCTTGAATCAAACTATTCGTCAGTGTGTTTAGACGTGCTTTAACTATTTTAGAGCTGTCTTGCCAATAGGTTAGATGTAATCCAGGTGGTAATGTTTTATTACGAGCTTCGATATAATCTTTAACAGTATTCGCAAGTTCGATGGCATTTTGGTCTCCCACGCGAGATATGTTAATAAAAGCAGCTTTCTTGCCATCAAATTCGCTGTATAAAGGGTCTTCATTAAAACCATCATTTATATCGGCAATGTCCCCCAAACGTATACTGGTGCCATTTTTCTTGCTGATCACTTTAATATTTGCAAAATCATCTTTTTTGTACGCTTGTCCTAATGTTCTAACCAATATGTCCCCAGACTGGGCTTTAATCGTTCCACCAGGTATGTCTCGAGATGCATTGCTGATAACGTTAGAAATGTCTCCCAAGGTTAAATCATATTGTCTTAAGGTTGATTCAGGTACATTGATGCTGATTTCCCAGGGGCGTACACCACCCATGGAAATTTGCGTTATATTGGGTAAACCGCGAATTTCATCGCGAATCTTTTCAGTATTACGACGCAAGGCCACTTCATCTAAACTGTCTTGATAAGTGACGACTGTAATTACTGCCCGACTTCGTATCTGTTGTTCTATGACGGGCTGCTCTGCATCCTCAGGAAAAGAGGTGATACTGTCTACTCTGGACTTTATCTCGTTAAGCAGTTTAGTTACATCGTATTTAGAGAGAATTTCAACTCTGATTGATGCGCTACCTTCGGAAGAATCGCTGTAAATTTTATCTATACCGGGTAAGTCTGCAATTGCATCTTCGACACGAATCGCAATCCCTTCTTCAACTTCTTGAGGGGTAGCCCCCGGATATGAAATTGAAATATTTACCACATCTGTTTCAAACGAAGGAAACGATTCAAGAGTGATTAACTTTGCACCTGTATAAAGACCAGTAACGATGATAGTAATCATCAATATATTTGCTGCTACCGGATTGTTTACAAACCACGCAATGATGCCTTTTGATTGGGTGCTGTCAAAGGGCTCTGAGGCGTTGTTATTTATGTCATTAATGTCTGACGAATTGGTATTCATTTAACTGTTTTCGCCTTTGTTTGTTTGTTTTTTTGATTTTAATTCGTCATTAACTTTGTTGGTTCTTTCGACTTTTTCTGCTCGTTCTCTCTTTTCTGTGCCTTTTTTTTGGTCAGTAGCACCTCTTTGGCCAGTAACATCTTTCTTACCCGTTCCCTCTCTATTACCTCTTTTCTTATTCGAGGCCTTTTCCTTATTTAATGCTTGTTGTGCTTCTAAGGTAATCACTTCCATACCATCAACAACTTGCGGTAAATTAGTTGTAATTACCTGTTTACCGATAAAGGTTGGGTCTGCTTCAACGACTGTCTCAGTATTGGAGTTCCATAGCACTTTTACGGGAATAATAGAGAGCTTCCCATCTTCTAAAATACGAATTTCACGATTATAAATAACGGCAATTGACGGGAGGATAAAGACGTTCTTAAATGTTTTACCTTTAATCGTGGCTTTTAAATACTGCCCAATACGGATAGGAGTAGTAACACCTTCTTTCGCTTCATAAGGATTATCCACCCTTGCAATGACGTTTATTTGTCGACTTTCTGCATCTAGAGCAGCACTGGTTCTATCTACATAACCTTTCCATTGATCATTTTTGAGGCTGTCTGGACTTGAGAAAGTGACGCTTGGTAAGGTCTTTTTATCAATACGTTGATTGCGGAATGCTTCAGGCATATCCAGTAATTCATATTGGTTTAATGATAACGGTAACTCAACATTGACATAATCAGTGGCGTATATTTCGCCTAATACAGTGCCAACGGAAACATACTGTCCCACGTTGACATTTTTCGATAAGACTCTGCCGCTATAAGGCGCTTTAAGTTTTGTGCGAGAGAGATTCAATTCGACTTGTTTTAAGTTAGCTTTCCTTGAATTAATATTCGCTTGAATGGCGTTTATCTTACTTTCATAGGTTGTTTGTAAGCCATTGAGATTCTGCAATGATTGTTCGAGCTGATTGATTTTCTGGTCTTCCGCGTCAACTAATGAACGAGAGATCAGTTTCTTACTCAACAAGGTATTTACACGATTGAACTCTTTCTTACCTAAAGCTAAATTCTGTTGAGCGAGCTGAATAGACCTTTTATTGCTTTTTTCTTCAGCGATTAATTGTTTCAGGCTTGCCTCATTGGCAGCAACTTCGCTTTTTGCAATTTCTAATGCATTCTTATAATTAGATTGATCGATTTCTAGTAAAATCTGGTTTTTGTCAAAGTAATTACCTTCTAAGAAATTGTCAGATATACGAATAATTCGACCAGCAGCCTCAGCGACTAGATTCGTTTGAGTGCCTGCGGTCACAGTGCCTGATGCTTCAATATTGACAGTGTATTCAGTATTTTTTAGCGTTTGAACTTCAACAACAGGTAAGCTTCTGACAACGGGACGTTTTCTCGCTTCTGGGGCAGTTTCTTTTAAATATTGAGTGTAGGTAAACGCTGCCGCAAGAACCAGAATTGGTAAAATTATTTTTAACATGAAATTTCCGTAAATTTATCAATAAAAATAGATACTTCAAAGGTGTATCTAATAAGTATTGTGAATCAAGGAGTTATTTTACACCCCCCCATTTATAGCCAGTTTTTTATAATCGGTAATTGGCTGGCATCAACTTATAATTATCTGATATATAATAATTAAGTGCAATTTATGAACACTTGCTTAGTTGATAATGCGTTAGACTTTAGTAATGTCTGCATTTAATACAACTATTCTTCAAATAACGTCTTGATAAAGTCTATTTGAAATAGCAACATACTGGTCATTAACAGCTTAATACCTGCGTATCATAATCTATGAAAATTACACTTTGTTTTTTATTACAAATATTTACAATAACGGCATACGCGGATGAAATAGATTTATTCATCATGGCAGGTCAATCTAATATGCAGGGTTGGCGCAGTGATGCCGCTATGTATCCACCTGATCCCATGTATAAAGATGCTGAGATACCTTTCTATTTTGAAGCATTAAATTATGGATCTTCCAATAAGCATTGGGAAACCTTAGGTCCACAGATTGGTCATTTTCAGAAAGGACACTTTGGGCCAGAAGTTACTTTTGCCCGTGCCCTTTTTCAATTAAATATGCGCCCTGCTATTTTCAAATACAGTTCTGGCGGTACGAGTATAAAAAATGATTGGAAAGCGCCCGGTCAGAATGGTTTGTATGACGATATGGTACGTAACCTCAATGTAGCGATACATGAACTCAAGAATCAAGGTCACACAGTAACGCCAAGAGCATTTATATGGATTCAGGGTGAGACCGATGCAAATGATCCTTATTTGGCCAGAGAATACCATTGGCGCTTGAATAATTTGCTGAAGAATATGCGTAATCATGTATTACGAGATCCGTCTCTTCCAGTAATACTCAGTGTTGATGAACAGCACCCACGGGTTAGGACTCAACCAGAAATAGTCGCGGCTCAAAAGAAGTTGGCTAATGATGATGCCTCAATTACTTTTATGTCGATGAATGGCCTGGAAAAGTATGATGTTACTCATCTCACTGCCAAAGGAACGATTAATCAGGGAAAGAGACTGTTTCAAACCTATAAAGCTGCTGTCGTTTACTAACCGCTTATCCAGTGCATCTTTACCACTCACGTTAGGTGGAATAAGATTATCACCAAGGAAAAATAATAAAAAAACTGGGGTATAACAATGAAGTCCTTAAAGAAATCCGTGATTTTGCTCGGGTTAATCTCTATCGTTTCTGTTTCTTACGCTGATCTACCTAAACCTTTCGATTATAAAAAAGCATCAACGAATTATGTTGATAATACATCGGGTGGTTTCGGTTCTATCGCGAATCCTTACTTTTTTGGTGGCTCAATTGGCGCCTCTGAAGCGAGCAGCTATTGTTCGGGTGAATCAAACTGTGAAGATACAGATACCGCCTGGAAAATATTTGGTGGCTACAAGTTCACTGATAAGCTTAGTGTAGAAGGTGCTTATATGAATTTAGGCGATATCTACAAGAATGGCCAAAACTCTGATGTGAGTGCTTTTTCCGCTTATGGCGTGGGTACACTTCCCGTTACTGAACAGTTTGATGTGTTTGGTAAAGTCGGCGCGACACGTTGGAGCAGTGATAATACGGATGGCAGTGAGAGTGGTTTTGGTGCAAGTTTTGGTGTTGGTGCAAAAATGCACATCAATGAAAACACTAAATTGCGTGCGGAATGGGAAAAAGTTCTGGATGTCGAGACGTCAGATTCTGAATCCAGTGACATCAATATGCTAAGTGTTGGTGTAGAGTTATCGACTTTCTAAAACGTTTTTAAATCTAATAAAAAAGGCAGCCTTTAAGGCTGCCTTTTTTATGAATAGTACTAATGCTTATTATTCTGGGCTGAATGAAGATCCACAACCACACGTTGTTTTTGCATTCGGGTTACGAATAACAAACTGAGAACCTTCAAGACCTTCGGTGTAATCGATATCAGCACCAACAAGGTATTGAAAACTCATAGGGTCAATAAGTAGTTTAACGCCATTCTTTTCTACAGTCGTGTCACCATCATTGATGCTCTCATCAAATGTGAAACCGTATTGGAAGCCTGAACAACCTCCGCCAGATACAAATACTCGTAGCTTTAGATTGTCATTCTGCTCTTCATCAATCAAACCTTTAACTTTATTAGCAGCGGCATCTGTAAAATTTAAAATTGGTGCTGCACTTGCTGTTTCTACTGTTGCTGTTTCTGCTGTCATGATATTAACCTTTATAAATCGTTTGGTTTTTAATAATTAGCGATATAACTCAACGTCTTAATGGGTATTTAATGCTGAGATAAACAACTAATTTAAAAATGTGTATTAGATAATTCCTAGTTTACCCTAGATTGGCGTTTAAACTAAATAAACCATATCTTTTTAATGTTAAAATGTTGATAAAAAATACAGGTCAACCCTTTTGATCTGTTGTTATTTTTTCGTCTTGTCTTAACAATTTCCCGTTTACTTCTGCACCTACTGGTAATTCGAGTAAACTGTAATGTACATCACCATTAATGCGGGCTTTATCGAATAATTCAACCTTACCGTCTACATAAACGCTGCCATCAATTTGCCCATTAACAATTAAATGGTTAACCGTGACATCGCCTACTATTAAAGCACCTTCACTTAAAATGAGTAAAGAGTCTTTAGATTCAGAATTAATGTTACCGATAATCGTGCCAACTACATGCATTTTGCCTTCAAAATTGATATGGCCTTCAATTATGGTGTTTTCACCGATTAGTGAATCAATTCTGGTACGGTGTATCTCTTCATAATTCTTTTTTTTCTTAGCTAGCATCATATTTCCTAAGATATTTCATCAGTGGTAATTTACACACTCAGTGCTGTTGTGTATCAAGTTAACTTGTTTATTTAAGGTAGAAGCGCTGGCTTATTAATTGCTATATTTTCTTCAAAACCGAGCATTAAGTTCATATTCTGAACGGCCTGTCCTGCAGCACCCTTTACCAGGTTATCTATGACGGATAATACAACGATACGTGAACTTTCTGGATTTTTATGTACGGCAATCTGGCACATATTTGAAGCTTTAACGCTTCTTGTTTCCGGGTGTGATCCAGCTGGAAGTACATCTACAAAAAACTCATTTTTGTAGCGGTCTTCATACAGTGCTTGAAAATCGATATCATTGTTTGCATTAGCATAAATAGTGGCGTGTATGCCTCTGATAATAGGTAATAAATGAGGTACAAAAGTTAAATCTACTTTTGTGTCAGCGATGAGTGAAAATATTTGTGCAATTTCCGGTAAGTGTCTATGCCCACCTACCCCATATGCTTTAAAACTTTCGCCCATTTCACTAAAGAGTGTCGCCACATTGGCTTGTTTACCTGCGCCGCTTACACCTGATTTCGTATCAGCAATAATATTATCCAGATCTATAAGGCCGGATTCCAATAATGGCATCAGTCCTAATATAACCGACGTTGGGTAACAGCCTGGGTTTGCTACTAGATTGGCTGATTTAACCCTTTCTCTATTGATTTCTGGTAAACCATAAACAGCTTGTTCAACCAGTTCTGGACATGCATGGGTCATGCCATACCATTTACTCCAAACATCCAGATCTTTGATTCTAAAATCTGCCGCCAAATCTATTACTTTTACACCAGCTTTAACTAATTCAGCCGTATGTTTCATGGCAACGCCATTAGGAGTAGCAAAAAAGACTAAATCGCATTGGGCTAATGCATCAGTGGTTGGATCACTGAATTCTAAGTCAATGAAACCACGTAGATTGGGAAACATAGAATCTACTCGTGTGCCAGCATTTGATCGTGAAGTCACATAAGTGATTTCGACATCAGGGTGAGTGGCAAGTATTCTAAGTAATTCAACGCCGGTGTATCCTGTAGCACCAACTATTCCAATCTTTTTCACTGTGGCTTTAACCTATTAATTAAAATTTAAAACGATAATGATACCGTGATTTATGACAATGCACATACTTGAAATTGCGACTTATGCCTCTATTTAAGTATAAGTGGCGTATAAAGTATGAGGCTAAGCTTAAATTACTTAATGTGCCATATATTTATGAGGCTAGACTAGCCTTGTAAATAGTTTTTTCTAACGCCGAATGATATAGTCTTTTCATATACTTTGAATTATTTCAACTTTGCAGATACTAACTATAATGACCAATACCATAAACAAACTAAAAACTCTTAAACTCAATTCAGTTTTAAAAGTTTCATTATTATCAGGACTTATTTCGATCAGTGTTGGTTGTCTAGGTACGCCACCTGCTGGCACCTCTTTAATTGAGTCTGCAAATGCTGCTGAAAAAACAGATACTAACCTTGAACAGTTAACGCCAAGACATAGTTTTGAATACAAAATTATCAACAGCATGCTCAAGCGTTATCATTATAAAAAGTTTGAATTAAATGATGAATTCTCAGGGAAAATCTTAGATCAATACATTAAACAATTAGACCCAAGTCGTATCTACTTCACACAAGCCGATATAACTCAGTTTGATAAGCATCGTGACAAATTCGACGATTACATAAATGCCGGCGATACTGAAGTTGCCGTTAATATTTTCAAAAAATATCAGCAAAGAGTCAATGAACGCTCTCAATATGCGATTCAACGATTGGATCAAAAATTCGATCTTACCAAAGACGAAGAATATAACCTCGATCGTGAAAAAGCGCGCTGGGAAGTAAATTCTACGGCATTGAATATACTTTGGGATAAACGAATAAAGAATGACTATATCAATCAAATACTGTCTGATGAAAAGCCTAAAGAAGTTATCAGTAAGTTAAAAAAACGTTATGCGAGCATGACGAAAAGAACCAATCAGATCAAAAGCAACGAACTATTTCAAACTATCGTAAATGCTTATGCAGGTGCTATTGAGCCTCATACTTCATATCTTTCGCCGCGTTCATCAGAACAATTCGATATTAATATGAGTTTATCCTTAAGCGGCATCGGTGCTGTACTTAGAACTGATGAAGAACACACCAAGATTATAAGTGTTGTACCAGGTGGGCCTGCTGATCTAACTGGTCAGATAAAAGCAGGCGATAGAATCATTGGTGTGGGTCAGAAAACAGAAAACAGCATCAAAGACATTGTTGGATGGCGCTTAAGCGATGTGGTTAATATCATTCGGGGTAAAAAAGGCAGTACCGTAGTTTTATCGGTATTACCTAATGAGACTGGTTTAAGCGGTAAAGCGAAGACAGTAAAAATAGTTAGAGATAAAATTAAACTTGAGCATCAAGCTGCAAGCAAAAGAATCATCGAAATAGAAAGACCCGAAGGAAAAGTGAAAGTTGGTGTTATCGACCTTCCCTCGTTCTACATCGACTTTAAAGCCCGTAATCGTGGAGATGCTGAATACGCTGGCACGACGCGTGATGTTAAAAAACTTTTAATTGAATTAAACAAAGAAGGTATTGATGATCTGATTATCGATTTACGCGGTAATGGTGGCGGATCTTTAAGTGAAGTTGTCTCTTTGACTGGCTTGTTTATCGATCAGGGTCCTGTTGTACAAATTAACGATACGACTGGTCGTACAGATATTCTTCGTGATAATGATTCTGGTGTCGTTTATAACGGCCCTATGGCAGTGATGATAGATAAAGGCAGTGCTTCGGCATCAGAGATTTTTGCTGGCGCTATTCAGGACTATAAACGCGGCGTAATTATTGGTGAAACTACTTTTGGTAAAGGTACGGTACAAACTGTATTGCCATTAGAGTCTTATACCCGTAAAACATTCGATAAACCTTTAGGGCAGATCAAAATCACGTCAGCGCAATTCTTCCGTGTGAATGGTGAAAGTACCCAGCATAAGGGTGTGGTTCCTGATTTATCCTGGGATTTACCTCAAGTCGATGGTGATTTTGGGGAGCGTGCATTCAAGAATGCATTACCTTGGAGACGCATTGAAATGGCTAAGCACAAAGATTATAAAAATGCCTTCGGAGCTGCTGCTATTCAACAGGCTCGAACTAAATCATTAGAACGAATTTCGAATGACCCTAAATTTAAAACTACGGTAGATAGAGTGAAATTGTTGGTAGATGCCGGTAATGAAAAAGTTGTTTCTTTAAACTTGAAAAAACGACAAGCAAAGCGTGAAGATTTTAATAAGCGATTATTGGCATTAGAAAATAATCTACAAAAAGCAAATGGTCTACCTGCATATAAAACCATTAAAGAATTGCGCGACGCTCAAGAAAAGAAAAATGACGATATCTTTACTAAGCAACCTGTTGATGTGTTCTTAAATGAAGCGGCGCATATACTGACAGACTTACAGAAATTCAATGTAATGGCAGCGTCAGCAAACAAATAAACGCCTATTAACAGGGTGATATATAGATGGATGACTTTTCTGCCTAATTAAAGGCTAGAAAAGTCGTCCTTAGATTTCAAAATATTGTTTGTATGTTTAATGGTTGAACTAGACCAATTATAAATAAACTTAAGCCACCCCCCTACTTTGGGGCTGTTTTTTACATACCTTTCTTAATGATCAATTTTTAAAGGGGTAAGCTATGGTCAAAGTATGGCTAAAGATAATTATAACTAAGGCCAAAGTACAAATAACCAGACAATCGCAGTATTCATCATTGCAACAAATACAGCAGCAGAACCCATATCTTTAGCCCTGCCGGATAATTCATGGTGTTCTCCACCAAAACGATCTACCACTGCTTCTATTGCGGAATTTAATAACTCAACAATCAATAGCAAAAGCACACTGCCTATCAGTAGTGCTTTTTCAATCCCTGAATCTCCAAACCATAAAGCAATCGGTGTTGATACTGCTAATAACCAAACTTCCTGTCGGAAGGCTTCTTCGTGTTTGTAAGTCGCTTTTAAACCGAGCCAGGTAAAGCCTAAGGCTTTTATCCAGCGTGTTATGCCTGTATTACCACTACCAGCCATTTTGGCTCCTTTATCTAGAAAGAATCGTTCTAAATAAAAGCTACCAATTAGCTACTATCGGTAACTTTCTATAGAAGGACAAGAGCATACCAAATTACGGTCACCATACACATTATCTATACGATTAACCGTAGGCCAATATTTACTGGTTGCGATGACACCTTTTGGTAATACAGCCGTTTCTTGTGAATATGGTCTATCCCAGTTTTCTGAAATATCAAAGATAGTATGTGGTGCATTCACTAATGGATTGTTTTCCAGTGACCAAACGCCCGTCTCTACATTTTTGATTTCTTCTCTAATTGCAATCATGGCGTCACAAAAACGATCTAATTCATATTTAGATTCGGATTCTGTTGGTTCTATCATCAACGTTCCAGCCACAGGGAATGACATAGTAGGTGCGTGGAAGCCATAGTCCATAAGACGTTTAGCAATATCTTCTTCAGATATTCCCGACTCATTTTTTATGGGCCTTATATCGATGATACATTCGTGAGCAACACGACCGTTCTTGCCTCTATAAAGAACAGGATAATGAGGTGCTAAACGTTCAGTGATGTAGTTAGCGTTTAGTATTGCCATTTTACTCACTGCAGCGTTACCTTCAGCGCCCAACATCTTCATATACATCCACGAAATTGTAAGAATAGATGCACTGCCGAAAGGAGCACCAGAGACAGCATGTGTTTTATCTTCTTCGTTATTAATATGCCCTGGAAGGAAAGGTGCTAAATGGCTACGTACACCAATAGGCCCGACACCAGGTCCACCGCCACCATGTGGTATGGCAAAGGTTTTGTGTAAATTAAGATGAGATACATCCGAACCGAAAACGCCTGGTTTAGATAAGCCTTTTTGAGCGTTTAGATTTGCACCATCAAGATAGACTTGACCACCGCAATCGTGAACAATCTTACACATCTCAACAATACCTTCTTCAAAAACACCGTGTGTAGAAGGATATGTAACCATAATACAGGCTAAATCATCTTTGTTTGCTTCAGCTTTTGTGCGTAAATCTTCAAGGTCGACGTTGCCATTATCATCACAATTAACCAAAACAATTTTCATTCTGGCCATAGCAGCTGATGCTGGATTAGTACCATGAGCAGAAGTCGGTGTAAGGCAGATATTACGATGTCCTTGACCTATACTTTTGTTATAACGATTAATAGCAACAAGTCCCGCATATTCGCCCTGAGCTCCCGAATTGGGTTGCATAGAGACTGCGGCATATCCTGTTACTTCAGCTAACCAGGCTTCTAATTGATCAATCATTTCGTGGTAGCCAACCGTCTGTTCTTTAGGAGCAAATGGATGGATATTAGAAAACTTTGACCAGCTGAGTGGCATGAGTTCACTCGCAGCATTTAACTTCATGGTACAAGACCCCAAAGGAATCATTGCATGTACAAGTGATAAGTCTTTATTTTCAAGACGTTTGAGGTAACGCATCATTTCTGTTTCTGTATGATGTTGTTTGAAAACTTCATGCGTCAGGAATGATGTTTCGCGTTGATAATCCGCTGGAATACCAGACTCAGCTTTGTCATTGACGATTAGATCATCAAGGTCAGCGACCGTTAACTGATGCTCTTTACCAAAGAAAATTTCAAAGAGTGTTTCCAGGTCTTTAGCTGTTTTAGTTTCATCAAAACTGATTCCAATTTTATCGGATTCAACCAGACGTAGGTTTATACCTTTATCCAAAGCTGCTTTATAAAAGGCTTGCTGATGATCACCAACAAATACCGTTAAGGTATCAAACCAGCTTGTGTTAACAATATATTCGGCTTTAGAGAGATCGCTTTGGCGCACAGCGGCAGCAAAGATGCTGGTTAAACGATTAATTCTTGACGCTATACGTTTTAAACCTTCCGCTCCATGGTAAACCGCATAGAAGCCGGCCATATTCGCTAATAAAGCTTGAGCAGTACATATGTTCGAAGTGGCTTTATCACGTCGAATATGTTGCTCACGCGTTTGCATCGCCATTCTCAGCCCCTGATTGCCGCGTGAATCCACAGAAACACCAATAACGCGTCCTGGCACAGAGCGCTTTAGCTTATCTTGTACTGCAAAGAATGCAGCATGTGGACCACCGAAGCCCATTGGTACACCAAAACGTTGAGATGTCCCGAAAACAATATCGGCACCCATTTCACCGGGGGCTTTCAATAATACCAAAGACATCAGATCAGCAGCCACACAGACAAGTGCTTTTTGCTCATGTGCTTGTGTAATGATTGGTTCAATATTGCTTACTTCACCGGATGTTCCAGGGTATTGCAGAAGAACACCAAACACTTCGTGGTTTTTCAGGTCTTCTTGTGGATTTCCAATGATTAATTCAAAACCAAAGTATTGAGCACGAGTTTTCATAACCTCTAGCGTTTGCGGGAAAACAGCTTCGTCTACAAAAAACTTATCCGTTTTTAAACGATTTGATCGCTTACACAAAGCCATGGCTTCAGCCGCTGCTGTAGCTTCATCAAGTAATGAAGCATTCGCCATGTCCATGCCCGTTAAATCCATGATCATTTGCTGAAAATTCAAAAGACCTTCTAAACGACCTTGAGAAATTTCAGCCTGATATGGCGTATAAGCTGTATACCAACCAGGATTTTCTAAAACATTACGCTGAATTACGGAAGGTACGATAGTGTCGTAATATCCCAGCCCAATAAATGACTTATTAACAACATTCTTATCTGCAATATCACTAAGAGTCTCTAACGCTTCTCTTTCAGAACAGCTGTCGTCGAGTTTTAAGGGTTCTCTAATACGGATTGTTTCTGGTACTGTTTTATCGGCAAGTTCATCGAGTGATGAAACGCCAATAACTTCCAGCATTTCATTCAAATCTTCTGTTTGAGGTCCAATATGACGAGAGATGAAATCATCGTGCTGATCTAAAATATTTAGTGGTAAGTTTTTCATAGATAAGTTTAATGCATTGTTAAAGGGATATGAATCAAATGGAATATAGCTGGTAGCTAATTATTCCTGACACTCAGCTTCGTATTCGTCAGCACTTAATAGGTTATCCAGGTCTGCGATATCATTAAGTTTCATGCTGAAAATCCAGCCTTCACCAAACGGTGCTGTGTTGATTAACTCTGGTTCGCTATCAAGCTCTTCATTAACTTCTGTAACTTCGCCCGCTAATGGTGCATACATATCAGATGCAGCTTTTACTGATTCAATAACACCACAGTTTTCTTCTTCAGTAAGTGTTGTTTCTACTTCTGGTAATTCAACAAAAACAACATCGCCTAATAATTCTTGCGCGTGTTCTGTAATTCCAATAGTTGCTGTTCCGTCACCATTATCTCTGACCCATTCGTGAGTTTTGGTGTATTTAAGATCGCTAGGGTTCTCATTGCTCATAATCGTTCTCCGATTTCAGTTAATTATTTCTAAAAAGAAAGTGTAAATTAAGGGTGTAATATCTAATTCTAGATGAGTGCTTTGCCATTTCTAACGAATGGTGGTTTAACAATGCGGGCAGTAAGTAGTTTGCCTCGAATGTCTACCTGACAAGTATCTTTTGCTTCTGTAGGAATACGCGCAAAGGCTATAGCCTTACCTAGCGTTGGTGAGAATGACCCGCTGGTTATTTCACCATCTCCAAATTCAGTCACTATTTTTTGATGGCCGCGTAATACGCCTTTGTCTTCTAGCACCAATCCAACAAGTTTTTCTTTAGAGCCATTTTGTTTTTCTTTTTCAAGAGCTTCTCGGCCAATAAAGTTTCTATCTTCTGGTTCCCATGCAATAGTCCAGCCCATAGCTGCTGCTAATGGAGATATGGTTTCATCCATATCAGTACCATATAAATTCATACCTGCTTCAAGACGCAATGTGTCGCGTGCACCTAGTCCAATTGGTGATACACCATTATCAATTAATGCATTCCATAAAGCAGAGGCTGATTCATTAGGAACCATAATTTCATATCCGTCTTCACCGGTATAACCTGTGCGTGCATAAAAGCTTTCACCTATTTGTACGCCAAAGAAAGGTTTTAAATCTGATACTAATTTTTGATCGGAATCACTCAAGGTTGCATTTGCCTTCTCTCTGGCATTAGGGCCTTGTACCGCAATCATTGCGAGATCATCTCTTTCTGTAAGAGTCAGGTCATAATCAGTAGCTTGTTGATTTATCCATTTGAGGTCATTATCACGAGTTGCGGCATTAACAACCATGCGATAAAAATCATCTGCGAGGTAATAAACGATTAAGTCATCAATGACGCCACCATTTTCATTCAACATCGCACTGTATAGTGCCTTGCCTGAATCTTTTAATTTTTCTACATCATTAGCTAATAGATTTTGTAGGAATTTTTTAACATCTTTTCCTTTGAAATCTAAAACAACCATGTGGGAAACATCGAACATCCCAGCATCTTCTCGAACTTGTTTATGTTCTTTTACTTGTGAGCCATAATTGATTGGCATATCCCAACCTGCAAAATTTACCATTTTGCCACCAGCTTTATGGTGTTGATCGTATAAGGGGGTTCTTTTAGGTGTTTGATTCTGTGATGATTCGGACATAAAATTTCCTTTAAACTTAATTTTAAACAAAAAAAAGGGGCGGCAGATTCTTCAATCTGCCGCCCCTCTGTCCTTGTACCTGAGAGATTCCCTAAATATATGCGACTAAGCAAAATTAGGTTAAACCCTTCGGTGGAAACTGTGTTTCACTCTCCAGAGCCAGTGTTTTTACCTGCAGTCCTTTTACCTGAGCGTTTCCGAGCGGATTTGCGCCTTCGGTGTTCAATAATTCACTTTAGAAAACAAATTTGAATTGTTTCCTCGTAAAAATTGAATCTCTCCTGCAGAAAATTTACTGAAGTCTCGACTATACCTCAGGATGGATTAACGAGGAAGAAATTTAAGTGTCAAATTTCTACTTATCAGCATCAAGTGCAGCTGCTAGTCGATCTGCTGGCATGTAACCGGGGATTAGACGTCCTGACTCAGTCACTAATGCAGGTGTACCTGTTACGCCAACTTCTTGACCAAGTGTGTATTGAGCTTCAATAGGGTTATCACACGTCTTTTCAGCTATAGGCTTTCTTTCTTTTGCGTCTGTCATTGCTTGCAGTTGATCATCTGCGCACCACATACTTACTGCTTTCTTAAACGAACCAGACCCTATCCCTGCTCTTGGGAACATCAAATATTCTACAGTAATACCTTTAGCATTTAACTCAGGCACTTCTCTGTGAAGCTTTGCGCAGTATGGGCAATCAATGTCAGTAAAAACTTTTAAAACATGCTTTTCGTTTTTAGCTTTGAATGTTACCGGCTTATTATCTTGTCTATCGATAATATCTTTTCTAACTGACTGTTTAGCCACTTCAGATAGGTTTTCTCTAGTATCCAGGTTGATCATGTCACCCGCTAGAAAGTATTTACCGTCACTAGAGACATAAATTACTTCAGTCCCATACATAACTTCAAACACATTAGGGAGTAAACTCTCTTTGATTGAAGACGGTTCTGATTTGAATCGTGTCTTCAATTTTTGCTTCAATTCTGTTATGGCTTGAGCTGTATCAGCATTCGTGCTTTCAACTTTAGCCAGTGCTGGCGTCATCGATGATGCTAAAAAGAACAACGATGTTGCCAATATTATTTTTTTAATCATTTTTATCCCTTAAATTATTAGTTTTAAACCTTACTTATATACAATAAGGCCATTATTTTAGTTATCCATTGCGATTTTATAATAAACAGCTATCCCACACAAATACAGTCGATTAACGTATCATTTGTTGTTTTAGATGCACCTTTTTTAAAAGTAAAACTAACCACGTGGATGGTGTTTTTGATGAATCGATTGTAATCGTGCTTTAGCAACATGCGTGTAAATTTGTGTTGTCGATAAATCACTATGACCCAGCAATAATTGTACGACCCTCAAATCTGCTCCATGGTTCAATAAATGTGTCGCAAATGCATGTCTTAATGTATGAGGGGATAGTTTTTGTTTGATTCCAGACTGTTGTGCATATTTTTTTATCAAATACCAAAACGCCTGACGAGTCATACCGGAACCTCTGCGAGTCACAAAGAGTTGATCGCAAACGCCCTTCCCTGTCATTAATTCTGCTCTGGATTCATCTAAATATTTAGTCAACCAAATAACTGCTTCGTCTCCCATTGGAACCAGTCTTTCCTTGTTGCCTTTGCCGATAACTCTAACAACGCCTTGTTGTAGGCTCAATTGGTTGTAACGTAACGACACAAGTTCAGAGACACGTAAACCTGTTGCATATATCAGTTCCAACATTGCTCTGTCGCGGAGACCAATAGCATCATCAATTAATGGCGCGTTTAACAATAATTCTATTTCAGTTTCAGTTAACGTGCTTGGTAAAGACTTCCCTAATTTAGGTAACTCGATTAACGCGGTAGGGTCCTCTGTAAGGTTTCTTTCTCGTAATTGATAACGATAAAAACGCCTAAAGGTTGAAATTACTCTAGCCATACTAGTGGTTTTACTGCCTTTATTGATTCGGCTTGCTATATATTCAAGTAATAAGGGATGAGTTGTTGATAATAAATCAGTTTGTTTTGATTCTAGCCAGGCTGATAAGGCTTTTAAGTCTCTACCATAAGCAGCTAGCGTATTGTTACTTAAACCTCTCTCTGACCATAATGCATCAAGAAAACTTTCAATTATTTCTATATCGCTAGCCATATACAAATTCCATTTTAGTGATTCCGTTTTCGAAAGCTTTAATATTTATAATTTTTGTGGTTATTAACTAACAATCATACTAAACAATATCAAAATCAGTATAATATTCGCTTTCCTACAAAACTACGATTTTTATCATGAGTCCATTTCTAAAAACAGCCTTAGAAGCAGCGCAAGCCGCACAAGAAGTTATTAAAAAGTATTATGCAGGTGAGTTCGAAATAGAAATTAAACCTGATGAAACACCTGTCACTATAGCTGACGTAGAAACAGAAAAAACGATTAAAAAAATAATTCTTGATGCTTTTCCTGATCATGGTTTTTATGGTGAAGAAACTGGAAAAGTTAATGAAGATGCTGAATACAATTGGTTAATTGATCCTATTGATGGCACTAAAAGCTTTGTACGCCGCTACCCATTCTTTTCTACTCAAATCGCTTTAATGAGAAATGGGGAATTAATTTTAGGCGTATCTAATAGCCCTGAATTCGAAGAAATGGCTTACGCTGAAAAAGGAGAAGGAGCTTGGCTAAATGGAGAGAAAATCACTGTCAGTGATATAGATACCGTCAAGGGTTCTACGCTTTCTCTTGGGAATATTGCGTCTATCGCTAAAAGCCCTCAATGGAATAATGTTGGTGATTTAGTAGCCAGTGTAAATCGTATTAGAGGCTATGGTGATTTTTACCATTATCATCTGTTAGCAAGTGGAAAAATTGATATTGTTCTTGAGTCTGATGTCAATATTCTTGATATTGCTGCATTAGCGGTAATTGTTAGAGAGGCCGGAGGCATATTTACTGACTTGACTGGCAATGAATTGAGTCTAGATACGAGAACCGTTTTAGCGTGTAGCAATAAAGAGGTACATGCAAAAGTATTAAAAGATATTGCTTATTCAGAATAAACTATTGAATGACTTATTGAGTGATCTTGTCTGAAATACACATGCCTATTAACAATTGTTTTTCTATTTGTGAATAATTGGTATGTCTGAATTGTTTTTGGCAGGCAATTCGAAGGGTTCCCTTCTTTTTTAAATAGCTCGTATCATGCACTGATTGAAGCGGTTCTTGATAATTACTTACCATACAGTTTACGACAGCTAAACTGAGCTGATCTTTACTTTTTATTGTCTTGTTTAATAGAGACTTACAGTGTAATTCAACCTGGTCTTTGGTCATGCTAGTGATCAAGTCCCCTTTATCACTGAGCGGATCATTCAAAGGAATTATTTCTGGTCTGAAAACTTCGGTTTCTAATGAGTTTTGATGACTAATTTGAGAATTGTTTAAATTATCATTACTTATTGGAGGAATCGCTAAAGGACTAATATTATCTGCTTTATCAGCCTTCAAATAATCACTCCAGTGATATTTGATACCTAGATATATTATCAATAATGCTAAAATTATTGATAATATAATAGTCCTGAATATTGGCTTTAGAAATAGCATGCGCTAATTCTACCTATTATTTATTCAATGTATAGGTTGTAACCGATACATTAAAATAACATCCTTTATTTCAATATATTTAAGCGTATTTTAGTTTCTTATTTTCAAGCAAAGCTTTTTGTTTCTTCTTAGAATGATATTTAGAATAGTATTTCGCATTCACACTTGGGTTTTTAACATTAACCAATAAAAAACCTGACACATTGTTTTTGACACGTCTTAACTGACCTAATACATTTTTGATTGTTCGAGCCTCTAAATTATCTTCCTGCGCAACTATTAAAGTCGATGTAGCAAGAGAAGATAATACAAGTGTATCCGCGAAGCCTGTAATAGGTGGAGCATCGATTATTACATAATCAAAAATGGTTGAACCCTGAGTAGTCAAATAAGACATTCTTTCATGGCTTAATAAGCTAACTGGGTCAATTTCATAATCTCCAGCAGTTATGGCGTATAAACCTGGAATACTTTTCACTGGCTGAGTAATTCCAACGAGGTCACTTTCACCTTTTAAATAGTGGCTAAGCCCTCTTTTGTTGTTTATTTCTAATTTAGTATGGATAGAAGCGTTTCTTATGTCAGCATCTACTAACAGTACTTTCTTACCCATTTGAGCATAAGAACAGGCAATATTCGTTGCAGTAGTACTTTTGCCTTCACCAGAATGTATGCTGGTAATTAACATGACGTGTTCAGATTCGTTATTGAACATTAACCGTATATTGGTGGCTAATATTCTGTATGCTTCGGCCGCTGGTGAATGCGGCACTTTATGAGCAATTAAATCTAATTGTTTTTTCATTGAAGATTTGGTTACCCGAGGAATCATACCTAATACTGGTAAACCTGTTACTTTTTCAAGATCATCAGAAGACTTAATGCTTTGATCTAATGATTCGCGTAAAAATGCAAATGCCAGACCAAGAATCAAACCTGAAAGTAAACCAAGCATAATGTTCATTTTTGGGCGTGGTCGATACTTATTTACAGGTAATACAGCAGGTTCAACAATGCTGATGCTGCTGGTGTTTGCAGCTGAAGCCACACTCACCTCTTCTCTACGCTGCAAAAGGCTATTGTAAACTTTACTGCTGCTTTCTACTTCACGTTTCAAGTTATTATAGTCGACGCCGCTATCCTGTAAGTCACGCATGGTTGAATTGAATTGCCCCAATTCAGAACGGATTTTATCTTCCTGGCGCTTTGCAGCTCTATAGTCAGCTTCCATAGAACGCTGAATATTTCCCATTTCCTTTTGTAACTTGCCTCTAGCAGAATTAATTTGCTGTTGTAATCGTTTCATATCAGGGTAATTTGGCTTAAATGTTTTAAGCATCTCCTGATAATCCCCTTCTAACTGAACAAGTCTTGCCTTAAGGCTCGTAATAACGGGGTTAGTTAAAACAGTCGAAACACTTCCTGCTTTTTTCATTTGTAGATATAAGCTTTCAGCTTCAATACGACGTATCTCAGCCTGAACCAGTGCATTGTCTAGATTTTCTAATTTTTTAACTTGTCTTGTTTGATTCTCATCAACACCTAATATGCCATTTTCATTTGCATATTTAACCAGGGTTTCTTCAGCAGAACGTAAACGATCACCTGCGTCTTCGATTTGTTTAGTGAGAAATTCTTTGGCGTATTCACCAGTTTCACTTTTCGTTTCAATTTGCAGTTTAATAAAATTATCAAGTAGGCTTGTAACAACTGCTTTAGCTTCTTGTGGCGATGATGCCTCATAAAATACTTCAACTAAATGTGTTCCACCAATAGGTTGTACAAATAGGTTTTCTAGAAAAACAGCACTGTAGTCTATTGTTTGATTGTTATTAGCTAGTTTGGGCTTATCTTCAGCAAGTCCGATAGTTTTTAATAGCTTAGATAAAGAAAAACTAGATTCTTCTGTTTGCTTAGGGACAAGACTGTTTTCCAGATTTAGGTCTTCAATTACACGTTGTGCAATAACCCGGCCTCGTAACATCTCATATCGTGTTCTAAAGAAGGGATCATTCTCTGAATAACCAGTAGAAGTTTGTTGAGTATTACCAAAACTAACAATTTCAGCACCTTCTCTCTCTATTTGAATAATCGCATTTGCACGAAAGCTTGGTTTGGTTGAGAAGGTATAAAGCAGTGCTAAAGCTAGTACAGCCAGAAGTGTTAGCAGTATCGTGAATTTACGACGATTCAGAATTCCAAATATGTCTCGCATTGACATCTCTTTGGGAGTCTCAAGCATTGGCGCTTGTTGCTGAGAAGTGGGAATAGCTAGTACCTTCCCATCAATGGGTTGCAAATGCGTATTGTTAGTCTGCTTTGTAAGAACTGACATTAATTGTTAACCTTAAAATTTTAATTTATTATTTCTATATTACTTAGTTACTAAGTATTGTTATTACTAAGCAATGCTTAACGTATAAATAGCCATCAAGGATGATTACTAAATACGTTAATGCCGCCTAATCGTTAGCATATTAGGCAATATTGTAATTACGTTCGTTATCATATTAAACAATTCTGATATATACGTAAGTGATTACTAGATGAATGGGGATTTATTTAGCACTTATGTCATAAAATATTGATAACTTAGTGATTTAATGGGAAGCAAGATTATCAAATATCTTTTAGTTACCGATCATCATCTCTCTCATACAGTTAGTAGTTAGACGGCTAGATTTGTTTAATTTATGTCTTTATTTTGGACAGACGGTAGCAAATCTATTGCTATATAATTTACTGGAAGGGAATCTAGAATGAAATATGATATTAATGCTCAAGAAACTGCCAGTATTCAAGAAAGAAAAATCGTTTCTTTAAACGCAAAATCAAAAAAACTGATTAAATTATTATCCGTTTGTATCTTGTTTACATTAGGTGCATTTAATGTTGCTATGGCAGCGGAAACTTCGGAATTACCGACAAATGCTACGGTAATTGGAAAAGTATTTCACGACCAAAACAATAATGGCATTCAAGATAAAAATGAGAATGGAATACCCGGAGTTCGTTTGGCGACAGTCACTGGGCTGGTATTAGAAACAGATGGTTATGGTAGATATCACTTACCAGATAATGTGGTTGATTCCAGGTTTAACAGACATTTTATTATAAAAATTGATACAGCTAGCTTGCCTGTAGGGTCTATAGTTAAATCAGAAAACCCCAGACTCATACGTTTGACCAGTGGCTCTCTTAATAAAGTTAATTTCGCTGTAAATTACTAAAAAACTAAAGTGCAGTGAAAGCTGTGCTTTAGATTCAAATTAATATGGTCATCCTCAATATAAAAAGGGGATGTATACACCCCCCCTACTTATAAGCCTTTTTTTAACCTATTTACATAATGTAAACAGGTTAAAAAATACAGCATCTTTAACGAGTTGAGCTAAGTTAAACACTCAACATTAAAGACACTGATCTTATAGCTCTAAGAACAAACTAGCTGGATCTTCTAGTAATTCTTTAATCTTAACAAGGAAGCTTACTGCCGCTTGTCCATCGATAAGACGGTGATCGTATGAAAGCGCCAAGTACATCATAGGACGAATCACAACTTCACCATTGATCGCCATAGGACGTTGCTGAATGTTGTGCATACCCAGGATAGCACTTTGTGGTGGATTCAAGATTGGTGTTGAAAGCATTGAACCAAAAGTACCGCCATTAGTGATAGAGAACGTACCACCAGTTAATTCATTAAGCTCAAGATGACCGCTACGTGCACGAGTCGCGTAATCAGCAATCGCTTTTTCTATGTCTGCATTGCCCATGCCATCTGTATTTCTAAGGATTGGAACAACTAATCCACGTTCAGATGAAACAGCTACACCGATATCATAAAAACCTTGATAGATGATATCGCCGTCATCGATTTTTGCATTTACTTCAGGGTAACGCTTAAGTGCTTCCGTTGCCGCTTTAATGAAGAAAGACATAAAGCCTAACTTGATATCATGAACTTTAGTGAAACGATCCTGATACTTCTTACGTAATCGCATGACTTCAGTTAAATCAACTTCATTGAACGTAGTTAAGATAGCTGAAGTTTGTTGTGCACTGAGTAGACGCTCAGCAATTTTAGCGCGTAGACGAGTCATTGGAACGCGACGCTCTTCTCTACCTTCAGTGTTTAGCATGGTATCAATCTTAGGCGCAGATTTAGCTGCTGGTGCAGCCGCAGCTGGTTTTTGTAGATGATTTTCTACATCGCCTTTAAGGATACGACCATTTTTACCACTACCGGCAACATCAGAACCAGAAAGATCATTTTCTGCCATGGTCTTTCTAACAGATGGGCTTGCATTTGCATCATCGCCAGCAGCTGGGCTACTAGCAGATTCTGTAACTTCAGCAGCAGGTGCAGCCGTAGCAGTTTCATCAATAATACCAAGAAGGTCTCCAGCAAGAACTGTGTCACCCTCTTCTACTTTTAGTTCGGTGATTACGCCTGCAGCAGGTGCTGGTACTTCCAACACAACTTTATCAGTCTCTAATTCCAAAAGATTTTGGTCTTCTGTAACTGAATCCCCTACTTTAACAACCCATGCAGCAATGCTAGCGTCACTAACTGACTCTGGTAATTGTGGTACTCGTATTTCTATAGTCATTTATTTTGTCTCTAATTTAAGTGCTTGTTGTACTAATTCGTTTTGTTGTTGAAGATGAACTTTATGTGATCCAACGGCTGGTGCTGCAGCACTAGGTCTACTTACACAAGTTACAGTGTATTTATCTTCAAACTTTCTAAATCTATGTTTCGCGCTATCCCATGCTCCCTGGTTGCGAGGCTCTTCCTGACACCAAACCAGTTCTTTCAAATTAGGATAAGACTCTAATATCTTCTTCAGTAACTTTTCCGGATGTGGGTAAAGCTGCTCTAATCGAATTAACGGAATGTTTTTAACGTTCTCTTCTTCAGATTTAGCCAGAAGGTCGTAATAAACTTTTCCGCTACACATAACAGCGCGTTCTACATCCTGTTTAGATTGAGAGAATCTCTCGTCATCAATAATGGTTTTGAAATTACCCTCTGCTAATTCTTCCATGGTACTCACAGCAGCAGGATTACGTAACAGACTCTTAGGAGTCATTACGATTAACGGACGACGATACGGTCTAAGCATTTGGCGACGTAACATGTGGAATGTTTGAGCCGGTGTACTTGGTACACATACCTGCATATTGTCTTCTGCACAAAGCTGCATGAAACGTTCCAGGCGAGCAGATGAATGCTCTGCACCCATGCCTTCATAACCATGTGGTAAGAACATAACCAAGCCACATAGGCGGCCCCATTTTTGCTCACCAGAACTAATGAATTGGTCAATAACCACTTGAGCGCCGTTAACGAAATCACCAAACTGCGCTTCCCAGATATTAAGCGTGTTAGGAGACGTAGTAGCAAAGCCATACTCGAACGCAAGTACTGCTTCTTCTGAAAGAACAGAATCGATTACTGTAAAACGACCTTGATTATCACTTACGTGTTTAAGTGGAACCCACGCTTGTCTTTTCTCTTGATTGTGAAGTACAGCATGGCGATGTGAGAATGTACCGCGACCACTATCCTGACCACTAATACGAATATCATAGCCTTCACTAACCAATGTAGCATAAGCCAATGTTTCACCCATACCCCAATCTACAGGGCGTTTGCCTTCTGCCATTTCATTGCGCTGATCCAAGATCTTTTTGATCTGGCGATGAATGACCATGTGCTCTGGTACATTATGGAAACGCTTAACCATTGCCTGCATAGTTTTTAGGTCAAAGCGGGTATCCGCTTTTGCTGTCCATTCTCTACCGAGATAGGTTTCCCAATTGACAATAAGGTGTGGTGGAACACTGCTATAGTCTAGTGTTTCAACAGCTGGTTTACCTGCAGCTAGTTTGTCTTTGTAAGCTTGAATCTTTTCTGCAGCCTGATTTTCAGACAGTAAACCTTCATTCACTAATTTTGCAGCATACAATTCCTGAGTTGTTTTCTTGCTACGAATTGCAGAATACATAACAGGTTGCGTCATTGCTGGTTCATCAGCCTCGTTATGGCCGTGACGGCGATAACAAACCAAATCAATAACAACGTCTTTATTGAACTGTAATCGATAATCTAAGGCTACCTGAGCAGCATACGCAACAGCTTCTGGGTCATCACCATTAACATGAAGGATCGGCGCATTAACCATTTTTGCAACATCAGTTGCATAGTAGGTACTTCTACTGTCGTATTGTTGGCTGGTTGTAAAACCAATTTGATTGTTAACAACAATATGAATTGTTCCATCAATCGTGTATCCGCGAGTTTGAGACATATTGAATGACTCCATAACTACGCCTTGGCCAGCGAATGCAGCATCACCATGTACACATACAGCAATTACTTTGCCGTTATGGTCATCTTCACGTTCTGATCTGCGTTCTTGTCTAGCTCTTACCGAACCACAAGCAACAGGAGAAACGATTTCAAGATGAGATGGGTTAAATGCCAACGTTAAGTGCATTGGGTCATGGCTAGTCTCTATATCACAAGAGAAGCCCTGATGGTATTTCACGTCACCCGCTGAAAGTTCTTCAACTTTTTTACCTTCAAACTCACTGAATAGTTCTTCAGGTGATTTACCCATGACATTAATCAGTACGTTCAAGCGACCACGATGGGCCATTGCCAAAACGATTTCACGTGTATTCTGCTCAGCCGAATGATGAATGATTTCATTCAACATCGGAATTAAAGATTCACCACCTTCCAGTGAGAAGCGTTTTTGACCAACGTATTTCTTATGCAAGTAACGCTCTAGTGTTTCAGATGCGACTAAATCATCAAGCAATTCGCTTTTCTTTTCGTTATTGAAATTTGGTCGAGCTTCACAGGGTTCAATTCTGCTTTGAATCCAGCGTTTTTCTTCTGTATCGAGAATATGCATATATTCGATACCAATACTTTCCGTATAGGTATGTCTCAACGCGCGGAAGATATTATCCAGAGTAGGTTTTTCTTTCATCTGGAAAGTACCAGGATCGAAAACCGTATCTTTATCAACTTTATCTAAACCAAAGTTTTGTAGGGTAAGCTCTGGTAGATTCGCTTTTACTTCATCGCCTCTTAAAGGATTTGTATAGGCGACTAAATGTCCTAAAGAGCGATAGTTGTTAATCAGCTGAAGAACATGCACTTGCTGACGTTCTGCTTCAATTTCACCGTAATTGGCTGGAGTAGCAGTTTGAATAGCATGTAGCTTTTTTCTGCTGAATTGCTCGCGCATAACCGAGTGAGTCGCACCGTTGGTAAAATCAGCAGGTACAGGTAAATCAGTAAAATATCTTCTCCATCCATCACTTACAGAATTAGGGTCTTGTAAATAACTTTCAAAAAGCATCTCAAGATAAGCTGCGTTATCCCCATCGAATACTGTGTCTTGTTGTATGTTTTTATTATTATTGTTGTCTACGTTTTCTGTCATTTGAATAAATTCCTAGTTGAGGTCATATGCCTATACGGTTTTTAGTTTGCTTGGGGAAAAGTGTCAAGCTACAGCCGCAAAGTTCATCAATTAATTTTAAATACAGATGATTAAAAGTTAAGTTTCTAATAATCATATTAATAATATTAATGATGCACCCCCCTACTTATAGACCATATCTTGTAACTTATTTATTTAAAAACTCTATTTACCACTAACACGTGAATATCCTATCAATTAACAATATACTCAGTAGCCCGATAAATAGTCCTAATATTTTGCGATGAATCCTAATTTAAATCAATTACACCCTTATCCTTTTCAAAAAATTGCAGAGCTCTATCAAGGTGTAGAACCAGCAACAAAAGACCTGATATCTTTTGCTATTGGAGAACCAAAACATAAGACGCCGGATATTATACTAGAAGCTGTTCAACAAAACCTATCTGGTTTTTCAAATTATCCATTAACGGCTGGTTCTCCTGAACTCAGAGAGTCAATTAAACACTGGTTGATACAGCGATTTAATCTTGGTCAAAGCAATATAACAGAAGATAAAAATATTCTACCCGTTAATGGCACACGAGAAGCATTATTTGCATTCGCCCAGGCAGTGGTGGATAACACTAAACCAAACGCCTCAATTTTAATGCCTAACCCCTTTTATCAAATTTACGAGGGTGCGGCTTTTCTCTCTGGCGCTAAACCGGTGTTCTTGTCGTGCACCAAAGAAACAAATTTCTCACCTGATTTTTCTAAGGTTACTCCTGCGCAATGGGATGATTGTCAGTTACTGTATTTATGTAGCCCGGGAAATCCGACTGGATCAGTTGTTGATGCAGAACAAATCGTGCAATTAATCGAATTAGCAGAAAAGCATGATTTTATTATTGCCAGTGATGAGTGTTATTCGGAAATCTATTTTGATGAAGAAAAGCCACCTGTAGGTTTATTAGAAGTGGCTGCGACAATGGGTAATCTTGACTTTAAACGATGCGTGGTTTTCCATAGTCTTTCGAAACGCTCTAATGCGCCCGGCTTACGATCTGGCTTTGTCGCTGGTGATGCCGAGATCTTAAAGAAGTTTTTGTTGTTTCGTACCTATCACGGGTGTGCGATGTCTCAACCTATTCAAATGGCGAGTATTGCAGCGTGGAATGATGAAAAACATGTTAAAGAAAATAGAGATCAATACCGTTTGAAATTTGATGCGGTTTTAGATGTTTTGGGTGATGTGCTTGAGGTAGACAAACCTGAAGCGGGCTTTTATCTTTGGCCTGATGTGCAAATGAATGATGAAATATTCACAAGAGATGTTTATGCGCAGCAAAACCTTAAAGTGGTTCCGGGCAGTTATTTGGCTCGAAGCGTCGATGGTGTGAATCCGGGTGAAAATAGAATTAGGATGGCATTAGTGGCTACAATTGAAGAATGTATAGAAGGCGCAGAACGTTTACGTGCTTTTATCAAGTCTCAATAATGAAATCATCTATCTGAAGATATTCCAAACATTAAAAAAGCGCTCTATATGAGCGCTTTTGTTTGTAGAAAAGGTGCTTATTTAATTAGCATAAATAAAAAGGCACCCCCCTACTTTGAGGCAGTTTTTTTAGCCAGACATTTAATCGTTGCTATGCAGGCTACTGTTTAATCCACCCCATACTGAAGAATCACTGGTAATCGCTTCTACCGCGCCAGTTTGGCTGTTTCTTCTGAATAATAAGCCAGATTGTCCTGTTAAATCGCGTGCTGAGACAATTTCACCATCAGGTGTTTTTACTTTAGTTCCCGCTGTCAGATACAAACCAGATTCTACAATACAGTCATCGCCTAAAGAGATACCTAAACCTGCATTCGCGCCTAACAGGTTACGTTTACCCATAGAGACAACTTGCTTGCCGCCACCCGATAAAGTGCCCATGATGGATGCACCACCGCCAATGTCTGAATTTTCACCAACAATAACACCGGCGCTGATTCTGCCTTCAACCATGGAGTCACCGAGCGTACCTGCATTGAAGTTAACAAAACCTTCGTGCATTACTGTAGTACCAGAAGCTAAATGCGCGCCTAGACGAATACGGTCAGCGTTACCAATGCGTACACCTTCCGGAATCACATAATCTGTCATGCGAGGGAATTTATCGATAGAGGTGACGCTAAGTTGGTGATTTTCTTCCGCAATTAAACCGCGTAGGTTTTCTACTTCGCCTGGAAGAACAGGGCCAGCTGATGTCCATGCAACATTCGCCAATAAGCCAAATACACCGTCTAGATTTAAACTGTTTGGTTTAACCTGACATTCTGATAATAGATGTAAGCGCAAATAGGCTTCTTCTACAGATTTAGGTGCGTCATCTAATGATTCAATTTCAACTTCTACAAAATCACTTTTCAATAGGCCAACTTTTAAAGCCAGACAGCTTCTAGCTATTTCTTTATTGGTACGTGGAAACCATGTGTCGATTGTTTTGCCGCTTGCTGCATCAGTATATCGATGCCCTATCCGTTTAATTGTCATGTAATGCTCGCTGTGTAAAATGTGAAAGAGTTAAAAATAAACTGCGCAAAGTATACAGTTTGTTGAGTAAAACGTGGATAGATTTAGATAAATTCTCTGGTTTAAATATTGATTCTGTTAAACTGCAGAGTCATTTTTATTGTGATCAAAAGAGAAATAAGTATGTTAGATGTAAATGAATATTTTGATGGAAAAGTTAAATCAATCGCTTATCAAACTGAGACACTTCCTGCTTCTGTAGGTGTCATGTCAGTCGGAGAATATGTGTTTAATACAGCAGACAAAGAGACAATGACGGTAATAACAGGTGCTTTGGAAATAACGTTTAAAGATGCAAGTGAGTCTCAGGTATTTAGTGCAGGTGAATCCTTTAATGTTGAAGCGAATAGTTCTTTTGATGTCGTGGTGAAGCAGGAAACAGCTTATCTTTGTACTTATGGCTAAAGAAACCAGTAGAAAGATGATTGTTAAGCTGTATTTGTTAAGGCACTTTTAAAAAAGTGCCTGTAAGTAGGGGGTGTAGTTATAGATATTTATGTTAATAGCAAAAAAGTTGTTATTAACATCAGTTGTTAGCCGTGTTTAATCAGACACCCTTTTTCACCCACTTCATCGTGGTAAATGTGTAGGCGAGAGAAGCACGCGTAATCGACATTTAAACGAAACAGGTTTTCATCCTGCATACCTAGAATATACATAATGATTAATCGAATCGGGCCTGTATCGCTAACAAATAAAATGCGTTTGCCTTGGTTGTTTTCGATAATGTTTTTGAAGTATGCCAAAACGCGCGATTGAAATATGTGAAAGTCTTCACCTTCAGGTGGTGATACTCTAGTGGGTGATTGCCACCATGCGTTAAGAAGCTCTCCTTCCTCTTTCATGATCTGTTCCGGACACAAGCCTTCCCAATGTCCAAAGTCCATTTCATTCAAACTATCATCGACTTCTAGGTCAATATCATCTTCTTCTGCGATGAGTTGTGCGAATTCCTGGCAACGCTCTAGAGAGGCAGAGACAATTAAATCCCATTTGCCTTTATTATCGAGGGCTTTTACCATTTTCTGCCAACCGGCATCGGTAAGCGTATCGTTAGTGCTGCCGCAGAATACGGCATCATTTTCCACTTCGCCATGACGAAGTAAATCTATTATTGTTGTTGTGGGTGTCATTAATTAAAGCCTGTTAAATAATAAGAGATACATTCCGTATCTCTTATTATTTTAATTAAAACGTGAATGCGTTTTGATAAATCAAAAGACTCACTAAAATTGTTTAAATATATTTAATATCTACAATTTCGTATTCACGTATTCCCGCAGGTGCTTTAACGGTTGCTACATCGCCTTCTTCTTTTCCAATCAATGCTCTGGCGATTGGTGAAGACACAGCGATAAGATTTAATTTAATATCAGCTTCAACATCACCGACTATTTGATAGGTGACAGTTTCTTCTGTATCAAGGTCTTCAAGTTCAACAGTTGCACCAAAAACTACTCTACCTTCGACACCTAAATTGGTGACATCAATAATCTGGGCAGTAGAAAGAACGGATTCCAATTCTTGAATGCGTCCTTCTGCAAAGCTCTGTTGCTCTCTAGCAGCATGGTATTCTGCATTTTCTTTTAAGTCACCGTGTTCTCTAGCTGTAGCTATTGCTTCAACGATTTGAGGACGGGTAATCGTTTTAAGAACATTCAGTTCTTCTTTTAAACGATCAGCACCTACACTTGTAATTGGTGGTCTATCCATGAGGTAATTCCTTTGTACTTTATTTCTTAGTGTTGTTAAGTAAGACGATTACATTATTGATCTAGTGCAAGTCTTGTAGTTTATAAACTTGCTCTTGGTCATCATGAGTCATTGCCTGACATAGCGCCCAAGCCCCTGTGATGGTGGTGGCATAGGTAACTTTACCTTGCAATGCTTCACGTCTGATCTCAAATGAATCTTCAATCGCCTTTTTACCTTCGGTGGTATTTACAATTAAATTAACTTGTTCATTTTTAACCAAATCAACAATGTTAGGACGTCCTTCTCTCACTTTGTTAATTTGTTCGCATTCAAAACCAGCTTCTTTTAACGCACGTGCAGTACCACGAGTGGCAACAAGTTTGAACTCAAGATCCTGTAAAAGTTTCGCAACTTCTAGCACTGCTTCACGATCATTTTCTCTCACACTTAAAAAGGCTGTTCCGCCCTGTTTAGGGAAATCGATACTGGCTGCGTGCTGTGATTTGCCAAAGGCTTCTGCAAAGGTTTTACCAACACCCATAACTTCGCCCGTTGATTTCATTTCAGGGCCAAGAATAGGATCTACACCAGGGAACTTGATAAACGGGAATACAGCTTCTTTAACCGAAAAATGCGTAGGTATTATTTCTTCTCTCATCCCTTGCTCATCAAGTGATGTGCCTGCCATGCAACGTGCTGCAACTTTGGCTAGAGGTCGTCCTGTGGCCTTAGAAACATAAGGAACTGTTCTAGATGCTCTAGGGTTTACTTCAAGAACGTATACATCTTGATCTTTGATCGCGAATTGTACATTCATTAAGCCTACAACATTTAAGGCTAAAGCCATTTTGCGTGATTGCTCACGTAGCTCATCCTGAATTTCTTCGCTCAAAGAATAAGGGGGCAATGAACATGCTGAATCACCAGAGTGAACACCCGCTTGTTCTATGTGCTGCATGATGCCGCCAATAAGCACATTCTCGCCATCACAAATTGCATCTACATCCACTTCAATAGCATCATCCAGGAAGCGATCGAGTAATACCGGAGAATCATTAGACGCCTGAACAGCATCTCGCATATAAGTGCGTAAATCATCTTCGTTGTGGACTATTTCCATTGCTCTACCACCAAGAACATAAGATGGTCTAACAACAAGTGGGTAACCTACTTCACTTGCGAGCCTTACGCCCTCTTCTGTGCTTCTGGCCGTTCTGTTTGGTGGTTGCTTAAGACCTAGTTTCTCAATCATTTGCTGGAAACGCTCACGGTCTTCAGCCAAATCGATAGAGTCTGGGCTTGTACCAATAATTGGAGTTCCGTTCGCTTCTAGTGCTTCAGCGAGTTTTAGAGGTGTTTGCCCACCGTATTGTACGATGACGCCCTTAGGTTTCTCTAAATCTACGATTTCAAGCACGTCTTCCAGAGTCAGTGGTTCAAAATATAAACGGTCTGAGGTATCGTAATCGGTAGAAACGGTTTCAGGGTTACAGTTAACCATGATCGTTTCATAGCCATCTTCTCGCATTGCCAAAGCTGCGTGAACACAACAGTAATCAAACTCAATACCTTGGCCGATTCGATTAGGTCCGCCACCCAATACCATGATTTTATCTTTATCACTTGGCTTGGCTTCACATTCTTCGTCGTAGCTAGAATACATATATGCAGTATCTGTAGAGAATTCTGCTGCACAGGTATCTACTCTTTTGTAGATTGGTCTCACACCTAATTTTTGACGTAGTTTGCGTATTTCTTTTTCTTTAGCGTTTAACACAGTGGCCAAACGTCTATCGCCAAAACCTTTGCGTTTCAGGTCGAACATTTCATCTTTGCCAATACTGCTCGGTAAACGCCCTTTGAGTGAGTTTTCTAATTCAATAATTTCTTCAATTTGACTTAAGAACCATGGATCAATTGCAGTAAGGTCGAACAACTCTTCCAGACTCATGCCATAACGGAAGCCATCCCCGACATAAAGGATACGTTCTGGACCTGCTGCGATTAATTCGCGACGTAATTCGTCGATTGCATTTTCATCAGTAAGGTCAACTTTCTCATCTAAGCCATCTATGCCTGTTTCTAAACCGCGTAGTGCTTTCTGGAAAGATTCCTGGAAGGTACGGCCAATCGCCATCACTTCACCCACTGATTTCATTTGTGTGGTTAAACGTGAATCTGCTTTCGGGAATTTTTCAAATGTGAATCTAGGAATTTTGGTTACAACATAATCTATCGTTGGCTCAAATGATGCTGGTGTTGCACCACCCGTAATATCATTTTTCAACTCGTCTAAAGTAAATCCAACCGCTAGTTTCGCCGCTATTTTAGCAATAGGGAAACCTGTAGCTTTAGATGCAAGTGCAGATGAACGAGAAACACGTGGGTTCATCTCGATGATCACCATACGACCATCTTTTGGATTGATTGAGAACTGTACGTTAGAGCCGCCAGTTTCAACACCAATTTTACGAAGTACCGCTAGAGATGCGTTACGTAATATCTGGTATTCCTTGTCTGTTAATGTCTGTGCAGGTGCAACCGTAATTGAGTCACCAGTATGGATTCCCATTGGGTCAAGGTTTTCGATAGAACAGATGATGATACAGTTATCAGCCTGATCACGAACAACCTCCATTTCGTATTCTTTCCAGCCCAATAGAGACTCTTCTAATAAAACTTCTGTCGTTGGCGAAAGGTCTAAGCCACGCGCCACGATTTCTTCAAATTCTTCAAGGTTGTAAGCTATACCGCCACCAGAACCACCCATGGTGAATGATGGTCTACAGATAGTAGGGAAACCTAATCCTGATTGGACTTGACGTGCTTCTTCCATGCTGTGCGCGACACCAGAGCGTGCTGATGCTAGACCGATATCTTCCATGGCAACACGGAATTTTTCGCGGTCTTCAGCCATATCAATAGCTTCTTTTTTCGCACCAATCATTTCTATGCCGTACTCAGCAAGTACACCATGCTTGTCTAGATCTAATGCGCAATTTAATGCAGTTTGGCCGCCCATGGTTGGGAGCAAAACATCTGGTCTTTCTTTTTCTATGATTTTAGCAACTGTTTTCCATTGAATGGGCTCAATATAAATTGCATCAGCCATTTCCGGGTCAGTCATTATCGTAGCAGGATTAGAATTCACCAGAATTACGCGGTAACCTTCTTCACGAAGGGCTTTACAGGCTTGAGCGCCTGAATAGTCAAACTCACACGCTTGACCAATAACGATAGGGCCAGCACCAATTATTAAGATGCTTTTTATGTCGGTACGCTTAGGCATTATTTGGCCTCCTTCATTAAAGCAATAAAATCATCAAAAATTGGGGCTATGTCATGTGGACCAGGGCTTGCTTCTGGATGTCCCTGAAAACTATATGCTGGGCAATCCGTGCGCTTAACACCTTGTAAACTGCCGTCAAACAATGATCTGTGCGTTGTTTTTAATGTTGCTGGTAATGTGTCTTCATCAACAGCGAATCCATGATTCTGACTGGTAATCATTACTTTTTTACTTTCTAAATCTTGTACCGGATGATTTGCGCCGTGATGACCAAATTTCATTTTGACTGTTGAAGCCCCGCTAGCAAGGCCTAACAATTGATGGCCTAAACAGATACCAAAAGTAGGTACTTTCTTATCTAGAACCGTTTTAATCGCTTCTATTGCATAATCACAAGGCTCTGGATCACCAGGACCATTTGATAGGAACACGCCGTCAGGATTCATCGCTAACACATCTTCCGCTGAAGTTTGCGCAGGAACAACTTTAACAAAGCAGCCTCTGTCAACGAGCATGCGCAAGATGTTTTTCTTGATTCCATAATCATAAGCTACAACAAAATGGTCAGCCGATGATTTATCAATGGTCACATTGTCTTCTGGTTCTAAATTCCAGGTGCCTTCAGTCCAGTCGTATGATTCTTTTGTTGAAACCACTTTTGCCAGATCGGCACCTTTCAAACCAGGAAATGAATTAATTTGTTGTTTGGCTGATTCGATTTGTTCCTGAGTTGCAGCTCCTTCGATACCACCTATGATACAGCCTCGCTGCGCACCTTTTTCACGTAATATACGTGTCAGTCTGCGGGTATCTATATCGGCTATGGCAACTACTTGTTTGCGTTTTAAATAGTCAGGCAATGATTCTTCTGAGCGCCAGTTACTGACTAAACGAGGAACGTCTTTTACTATCAGTCCAGTAGCAAAGATGGTATCGGCTTCTTCGTCTTCTTTGTTTATGCCGGTGTTACCGATATGGGGATAGGTTAATGTAACCATTTGACTTGCATAAGATGGATCAGTCAATATTTCTTGATATCCAGTCATAGCAGTATTAAAAACCACTTCTCCGACATTGCTACCATCGTAACCTATAGACTTGCCATGAAATTCATTTCCATCTTCAAGAATTAGGATTGCCTTCTTATCCAAGCTGCCTCCATTTCGCTTTGTACTAAAGATATGGGGTTTTCAATAACACAAAGCTGTAAATTGCTTACACACAAAACGGGATGGTGCTCCATGCAGAACAACATCCCGATTAAATTCAAAAATATATTGTTGGGTATTCTACTCGAAAAGAATTACGAGTGTCTACGTAGCAGATCGAATCAATAGGTGTATTTGGGTATTATTTTGAAAATAATTTTCCGAGCCAGCGTTTAGGTTGATTTTCAGGCTTATCTTTTACTTGTAAGTTCTGAGGTTTAGATTTAGTTATTGTCCATTTTGGTAAAGGTGGAGTTTTGGCAATGCTGCAAGATGAACCTAGACCCTTTGGGTCAAATACCTTAATGAAATTAGGCTTTTCTAGATTATCCGCATACACAATTCCGCAATAGTCTTCCTTGTGTTCTGCTCTCAATGACAGGTCTATCTTTTCGATATAAGTAATTAAATCTTTCTCTAGCATGGGCTTTTCTGGAACTGTTTTATCTGTTTCATAGATGTACCATTCTTCGTCTGAGTCGGCCTTGACCACATCCCAAATATGATCGAGTTGATGCCATTTTAGAACTCCGTAAAATTTGCTTTTAAAAAGCGCCAAAAAATCAGTTCCACCTGCCTGATTTTTATCTTGTGATGATAGATCCTTGCTCATTGCAAAATCTCCAAGGTATTGCCATCAGGGTCGCGAACAAAAAGTGCTTTACGCCCTGATTGACTCATGGTGAACACAATCCCATGATCATTAAGACGCTGCTGTATGGTCGATAGGTCTCTGACTCTAAAGGCAGCATGCCGATCTCGACCACCATGCTCAGGTCGTTCTAATGGATCGTGATTTTTAACCAATAATAAATGTATTTGTTGAAGATGGTTGATGGTAAGCCAGAATCCATCAAAAGATAAATCAGGGCGTGAATTATCAACTCTTAAGCCTAAAACGGTTTCATAAAAACGTCTAGATTTTTCAAGGTTTGAAATAACAAAACTAATGTGGTCTATCGCTAAAAAGTTGTCTGTTGCTGTCATGTTTATAGTAAGAACGAATATAGTAGGAAATAATATAGTGAGATTGAAATTATCAGAATATATGTTTGATTAAGCCTATGCCTGATATAACAATGAGCGAGGCACCCAATACACGATGGAACATATTACTATCGGTATTAATAAAATAATCGTGTACTCGTAATCCGATGTAATGACCTATTGCCACAAAAGGAACCAACACCAAGCTAAATTGCCATTGCAACTCAACGTCATAAACAACAAATGCGGTCATTTTAAAAGCGACTAAAATTATCCAGATTACAAACAATGTTTCACGTAATTGTATTTTATTGACATAACGAGCTACTACCGCAACTATCAAGGGAGCTCCTGTCAAAGATGTGCCGCTGATATATCCACCAAGCGTCAGCAAAGCAACATCTACTGCTTTTGACTGACTTCGTATCGTGTAATTTAATAACCACGTAGCACCATAAAAAAGCGTGATACAGAACACTATTATAATCAGCCAGTAATTCGGGAGGCTTAAAAGCCCAATGAGTCCTAATATTTTCGGAACTATGATGATAGACATGGACTTTGCAACAACAGGCCAATTTACATTCTGTATTCTGCTGACAATAGTAAATGAGGTGAACAATAATAAATGTGTGCCGATAATAGGCAAGAATACTAACGGCTGATCATCGACTAATAAGAGTAATGGTAAGCCTAAAGCAGCACCACCAAAACCGATTCCAGTTCTTACGAACCCAGTCCAGATAAAAATGGCAGCGATTGCCATAAACTGAAATGCTGATAAATCGTTATTAAGAAAAGTATTTAATGTATCCATTTATAAAGGCACCCCCCTACTTTGGGGCACTTTTTATTAGTGTACTTTTTTATTGATATCAATGTTGCATGCCTGGTTGAACACCTTCGTTAAAACCTTCAGATAGTGACTCTTTGAAACCTGGTATTTCCATGACCATATAGATGATAGCAAAGATAAACAGCAACGATAGAATGATAAATAGATAACTGAGTATTAACCCAGTAATTGCCATTCCTTTGCCTTCGTAATCCATAGGTGCATTTTTAATTTTAGACAGCGCCATGTGGCCGGTGATCACACCAGGTATTGCTGTTATTAGAGATAAGAAGATTGATAACAATCCCAAAATTAAAGATGTAATTGCCAAACTATTATTTTTTACTGGCGCATAAGTAACTTGCTCATGCGTTGTGGCCTTAGGTGCAACTCCATAAGGGTTGTTTTGTTTATCCATAATAATATGCCTTAGAGGCTCCTGAAATAATTTACGTTGAGATGATCGTGAAAATAATAATAAGTCGATTATGAAATACTTTACGTATAATAATTACCCATAAAAAAAGGCATTCCATTTCTGGAATACCTCTTTTTATTCTTATAACGCTATTTAACTGTTAGATACAATCAAAAATCGTTAACAGCATCAAAAGTAAATCGATAGATTATGCTGCTACCACTGGAATATCCAGTAATTTACCTTCACCAATTTTCGCAGACGCTTGATATGACTCAATTTCGTTGAAGTTTAGGTAACGATAAATATCAGCAGACATAGTATCTAACTCTTTAGCATATTCCATATACTCTTCAGTAGTAGGAATTCTGCCTATTAAAGCAGCAACAGATGCTAGTTCCGCTGAGCTAAGGTAAACATTTGCACCATCACCTAATCGATTAGGGAAGTTACGAGTTGACGTAGAAACAACCGTCGAACCAGGAGCTACACGCGCCTGATTACCCATACACAATGAACAGCCCGGCATTTCTGTACGTGCACCAGCATTACCGAAGATGCTGTAGTAGCCCTCTTCCATCAACTGATGCTCATCCATTTTAGTCGGTGGAACAATCCACATACGTGTAGGAACAGTTTTTCCTGCTTTTTGTAGTAATTTACCCGCTGCACGGAAGTGACCGATATTTGTCATACAAGAACCCAGGAAGACTTCATCTACCTTAGCGCCTGCAACTTCTGATAAGGTTTTCACATCATCAGGGTCATTCGGACAAGCTAGGATAGGCTCTTTGATTTCAGACATATTGATTTCAAATACTTTTGCGTATTCTGCATCTTCGTCAGCTTCCATTAATTCTGGATTTGCTAACCATTCTTCCATCGCAGAAATACGACGACCGATTGTACGAATATCTCCGTAACCTTCAGAAATCATCCACTTCAACATTGTAATGTTAGAGGTTAGGTATTCTGCGATAGACTCTTTGCCTAACTTAATAGAACAACCACCCGCTGAACGTTCTGCAGATGCATCTGATAATTCAAAAGCTTGTTCTACTTTCAGATCTGGTAAACCTTCGATTTCAAGAATACGACCACTGAAGATATTCTTTTTACCTTCTTTCTCAACCGTTAAATCACCTGACTTAATCGCCGCTAGCGGAATTGCGTTAACCATGTCACGTAATGTGATGCCCGGCTGCATTTCACCTGTAAAACGAACCAGTACTGATTCAGGCATATCTAATGGCATAACACCTGTCGCTGCAGCAAATGCTACAAGACCAGATCCTGCAGGGAAAGAAATACCTAATGGGAAACGTGTATGAGAGTCACCGCCTGTACCAACAGTATCTGGAAGTAACATACGGTTTAACCAAGAGTGAATGATACCGTCGCCTGCGCGAAGTGATACACCACCACGATTCATAATGAAATCAGGTAGGTTGTGCTGTGTGTCGATATCAACTGGCTTAGGATATGCCGCTGTGTGACAGAATGACTGCATGGTTAAATCTGCAGAGAAACCTAGACAAGCTAAATCTTTAAGCTCATCACGAGTCATTGGACCCGTAGTATCTTGAGAACCTACCGTTGTCATTTTTGGCTCACAGTATTGCTCTGGACGAACGCCTGGTAAACCACAAGCTTTACCAACCATTTTCTGCGCTAAGGTATAACCTTTAGTTGAAGAAGCTGGCTCGTCTGGTTTAGCAAATACATCAGAAGGCTCTAAGCCTAGTGCTTCTCTTGCGCGTGCTGTTAAACCACGGCCAATAATAAGAGGGATACGACCATTTGCACGAACTTCATCTGGTAAAACTGGTGTGTTTAATTCAAATTCAGCAATGACTTCATCTGTTCCAGAGCGTTTTACAACGCCTTCGTATGGATAAACGTCAATTACATCGCCCATTTCCATTTTTGAAACATCCATTTCAATTGGTAATGCGCCTGAATCTTCCATCGTGTTAAAGAATATCGGTGCAATTTTATTGCCGAAACAGTAACCACCTTCACGTTTATTTGGAATAAACGGAATATCATCACCCATAGTCCATAGCACTGAGTTAGTCGCTGATTTACGTGATGAGCCTGTACCGACTACGTCGCCTACATAAGCAACAGGATGACCTTTAGCTTTTAGCTCTTCGATTGTTTCTAATGGCTTATCAACAAAATTAGGACGTGGCATTTTTAACATGGCTAATGCATGTAAAGGGATATCAGGTCGTGACCAGGCATCAGGTGCAGGTGAAAGGTCATCAGTATTTGTTTCGCCCGGCACTTTAAATACAGTTACGGTAACTTTTTCCGCTAGTTTCTCTTTAGAAGTAAACCATTCTGCGTCAGCCCAAGATTGCATGATTTGTTTAGCATAATCATTACCAGCATCAGCCAAATCTTTAACATCATAAAATGCATCAAACATTAATAGAGTTTTTGATAATGCTTCAACAGCCAACGGTGCTAATTTGTCATTGCTTAAGCAATCGATAAGAGGCTTTATGTTGTAACCACCTAACATTGTTCCCAATAACTGTGTTGCTTTTAAATCATCGATTAATGGAGAAGAAGCTTCTCCCGTTGTTATTGCCGCTAAAAAGCCAGCTTTAACGTATGCTGCCTGGTCTACGCCAGCAGGAACACGATTAGTAATAAGATCTAATAATTCTTCTTCTGTGCCGCTTTCTGGGTTTTTTAGTAGTTCTACTAATTCAGCGGTTTGTTCTGCACTTAGAGGCAAAGGTGGAATTCCCTGCTCAGCGCGTTCTGCGACATGTTGGTGGTAAGCGTTTAACACATTAATTTCCTCAAAACTTGAAAAACAGTAGATAATCATCATCTATAGAAGCATGTGTGGCAAGTATAAGTTTTAAATCATGGGTATTAAATGAATGAAATCTATCATAAGAAATTTTCCTAGGCAGGGAATAATAATAAATTTACTACTCATGGCTGCTTTGACTTGTCTTGTTGTAGGTGTCTCAGCACCATTACTGACTCTGGAAAAAATGTATTTCTTTGAAAACACTGTTTCCTTACTTTCTACGATTAAAGGTCTTTATTTACAACAAGAATGGTTTTTATTTTATGTCATCGCTATTTTCAGTTTATGTATACCTGCTATAAAAATAGCTAGCTTGGTATTAATTACTAATATGCAGTTTGAAAAAGGGTCATTTCTAGATAAAACATTACAAATTATAGAAACGTTTGGTAAGTGGTCAATGCTCGATGTGTTTGTTGTAGCGCTCTTATTAGTGTCTGTAAAATTAGGTGTTTTAGCCAAAGTCGATGTGCACTATGGTTTATATGTTTTCGCATCTTCGGTGCTGTTAACCATGGGTATTAGTTTCTGGATACATAAGCTATCAAAGTAAAAAAATTGCTAAAAGTAGATACAGATAAATTACTCATGCCACTTATCATTTAATATTCAGTTTTAATCAGAATATCTTTCACATCTAAGCATCACAAGGATATAAATAGCCTGTGCAGTTATAGATGCAAACTGCACATCACCAGATACTGACTGTTCATGGAATCTTTAGTGTAAAGATATGGGTGAATTTGTACTGGATTTGTAGTTAATGGATTATTCTTTATGAAGAAAAGTACAAATAAATTTTATATTTTGCTAACAGTGATTGCGACTTCATTGTGGTTTCTAGGAAGCTGGTGGCATTACACCTGCAATATAAAAAATACTTGTGGTTCAAACTCTACCGAAACTCTAGCGACAACTCCTAAACAAGAAAAGACTCCTGAAAACAAATCAAATACCTCTGCTAATCAAGTAGTTGATACCGATTCTGATGGCTTAAGCGATGAGGAAGAAAAATTATTAGGTACCGACCCCCTACTCTTAGATACCGATAAAGATAGCATTCCTGATAATGAAGAAATTGGCGCATCTGTCTCAGCACCATTAGATACAGATTCAGATGGAATAATAGATGCCTTAGATGAAGATGATGATAATGATGGCATTAAAACCTCTATCGAAGAAAAAATAGGTACCAGCTCATTACGTCAGGACACCGATGATGATGGGATCAGTGATTTTAAAGAAATAGGCAAAAACCCTGAAAATCCTAAAGATACTGACCTTGATGGAATCATAAATGCCCTAGATGCAGATGACGATGATGATTCAATCAGCACCAGTAATGAAACTTTACTGGGGACTAATTCCCTATTACTGGATACTGACGGAGACGGTATATCTGATTCAAAGGAAATAGGTGAAAATCTGGATCTCCCAATTGATACCGATAAAGATGGAATTATAGATGCACTTGATACCGAAGAAGAAACTGATCAAGACGGTGATGGTTTAAGCGACTCTTTAGAAGCAAAACTAAATACCGATCCTACAAAAGTCGATACAGATGGCGACGGAATAAGTGACTCAGTTGAAATAGGTGCGAATATAGAAACTCCCCTAGATTCGGATCTAGATGGAATAATCGATGCTATCGATGCTGTCGATGATACTGATACAGATAATGATACGATTAGTGATGTCTTAGAAAAGAAGCTAGGCAGCAAACCTGAGAAAGCAGATTCAGATAATGATGGCATTAATGATAATGAAGAAATTGGTAAAAATATTAACAATCCTTTAGATACAGATTCTGATGGTGTTCTTAATATTAATGACAAAGATGATGACAATGACAAACTAATCACACGTTATGAAATTACAATAGGCACCAATCCTCTGTCTAATGATACTGATAGCGATGGGCTAAAAGACAATGAAGAAGTCAGAAGCCCTGAAGGCAATGAATTACAGGATACTGATGGTGATAAATTGATTAATCCTGTTGATCCAGACGATGATAATGATGGAATATCAACCGCACAGGAACTAAGGCATGGTACAGATCCTTTAAAAACTGACACAGATGGCGATGGGAAATCAGATGCTGAGGAATACGGTAGTAATTTTGATCAACCTGTAGATTTAGATGGAAATGGAATAATCGATGCATTGCAGGCATTAGAAACAAACAAAGAAAGTATTGTTAAAAAAGATGAGCCAAAATTAGTACAAGATGAGTCAACTAATAAAACTAATGTTGGAAAGAATCCTACTAGTAAAGAGGGTGTTGAATCAGTTGAGCCATTAGCCGAAATATCCACTAAAACTGATACACAAAATCTGGATTTGGAATACACCAATCTAGATACTGAAAGCGATTTGAAATCTGCGCGATTATATTTCCCTTTCTATTCGGCAGAGCCTAAATATAGTGAAGAAGCTTCAAAATATTTTGATGAAGTTGTTGAGTGGATGAATAAACGTCCGGAAAATTTAATCACACTAATAGGACATACAGATAATATCGGCTCGGATAAGGCTAATCTAGCATTAGGTATAAAAAGAGTCATGGTTATTCGTGAGATGCTAATTAGCAAAGGTGCACCAATTGCTCAGATAGATATTATTTCCCGTGGTGAGTTTGAGCCTATAAAAGACAATAATACCGAACAAGGTCGATTGCTGAATAGACGTGTAGAAATTATTCCAAGTCAAAAAAAGTAGAACGATTCGTAAGTTTTAAAATTTAAACACTAGATAGTTAAAACGTATTAAGGAAAAATTATGTTTAACAACGATGTAACCAAAAACTATAACAACCAGGATGCGACAGGCGAAATTTTGGTTATGCTTGTGGGTGCTTTTTTACTTGGGTGCCTTCTTTGCTGGTTATTCAAAAAATTATTTAGTGAGAATGATGGTGCCGTTCATAGTAGTAATTCGTCAAACTTAAGCGCAAACAATTATAAACAGTCGATAGTTTCACCAAAAGTCGAAGAGCCAAAATATGTGCCACAGACTACTGGTGAAGTTAGAATAATCAAAAGTAATGATGATAGGATTTATTCTAAGCCTAGAATAGATGAGCTTACTAAAATCAGTGGCATCACGCCCGAAGTTCAAACCATATTAAAGCAGGAAGGCGTTAATTCTTTTACTGATTTAAGGGATATAAAAAGAGAAACTCTACAGTCTCTTCAAGAAAGACTTGTAACTAACAATACGAATAGGAAAGAAATTGAAACATGGCCACATCAAGCCAGTTTAGCTTCTAAAGGTGACTGGAATAAACTAAAAGAGTATCAAGCTTTTATTTCCAGGTCACAAAAAGCCTCACTCCATGTAAATACCGTGCCTCCAATAAAACCATCTGATGATTTAAAGGTAATAGAAGGTATCGGTCCAAGAATAGAAGAAATTTTACATTCAAAAGGTATAACCACGTTTCAACAACTAAGTAACTCTGATACAGATGTTTTGAAGAGCTATATTGTTGAAGCAGACAGTCGATTTAACAAGAACGAAACAGAATCTTGGCCACATCAGGCAGCAATGGCTGAAAAAGGACAATGGGAAGAGTTGAATATTTACCAAGAGTTTATGCACTCTGAAACAACTATAAATACCGATGCTAATACATCTTCTGATAACTCGTCTACGAAAAATACAGCTCAAGAGGTTGCTAATAACGATGATATAAAAGACTACGATGATCTAAAGAAAATTGAAGGAATAGGACCTAAAATTGAAGAGTTATTAAATAAAAGTGGTATATATACCTTTAGTCAACTACACAACTCTAATCAAGAACGACTGAAAAGTATTCTAGCAGAAGCGGGGAATCCGTATAGTATGCATAGCCCTGAAACTTGGCCCCATCAAGCAGGTATGGCGCATAATAATGACTGGAAAGGATTAACGGATTACCAAAAGTCTCTTCAAGATAATAGCACTGAACCATCAGTGGACGCAGTTATCATTACTAAGGATGATTTAAAGAAAATTGAGGGTATTGGCCCTAAAATCCAGGAATTGCTAGGAAAATCAGGAATACATACATTTAAAGATTTATCTGAGCAGCAAAGGGAAACTCTTAAAAATCTATTAGATGAAGGTGGCCCTCAATATAGAGTCCATGAACCAGAGAGTTGGCCACAACAGGCCAAACTAGCTAGTGAAGGCAAATGGGATGAGTTACAAAAATTTCAGGATGAATTAATTGGTGGGCGAAAGTAATAGCCACTCATCTCCAATAAAGTGACGTTTGATTGTTTAATCAGAGCAACAATACATACAAGGTAGTTATAAAGTTATTTAGCTGAAAACTGAAGTATATTCATTCTTTTGAAGGTTGATTCATAAGATGAAAAAAGAACTCTATACACATTTTGTTTATTTAAGTAATTTTTATAAGACTACTGAATTAAAGATATATTCGAGTAATTATCTGGAGATAAATGAAATTTCTTTGTTTGGATCTGTTCATAAAAAAATAAATTTAACAGACACATACATTAAAACAAAAAATACTCTGCCTAATAAAAAAATCATCTTAATTATTGCATTATTATTTATTAGCGCTATTAGTGCATTCTCCTTATCACAATTTAATCTAAACAATAAAACAGTATCTTTAGTTCTGTTATTAGCCTCCGCGTCAATCATACTAACTACTGTTTTTCATTTAATAACATATAGCTCTAAAAGAAGACATTCGCTTATTAAGTCATCCAGTGATGAGTTGCTTTATAAATTTGATTTTGATTTGGAGTCTTCATCTAATAGTGAGGAACTTAACGTTTTTACTGTTGAATTACAAAAAAGAATCTCTGGAAATGATGCACTAGACACTTATGTAGATATCTCCCATAAGTGCAGTAACACCGAAGAACAATATAATAATCTGCTATATCATTTGGAATGTTTATATAACTCTGGTGTTATAGACGATACAACGTTCGATAGAATTGATTCGAATATTAATGAGAAGCTATACCCAAACTTATATAAAGACCCTAGACACGTTGCCGAAGTAATATATCTTTATAATAAGTAAGAGCATATAGGTCGAGAATAATGACCACCTTATACAGATAAATATTAAATTACATCTAATATTAGAAAAAATAAAATTCAGAATACAAAAAAGCCAAAGTGAAATACTTTGGCTTTTTTGTGTGCAAACATCTCTCATCGAGATGTTAATGACTGTTTTAGTCTTATGCTGGGACTGCCTTAGATTCAAATGTTAATTTCAAATCATCAGCCTTCTCGGTTATTCTAACAATACCACCATCTTTACTTAACGTTCCGAATAGTATTTCATCAGCTAGACCGCGCTTAATTTTCTCCTGAATGAGTCTTTCCATAGGACGAGCTCCCATAACAGGATCATGCCCAGTTTTTGCTAACCAGCGCTTAGCTTTATCATCTACAATAAGCGTAACTTTTTTGTCATGTAATTGTGCCTCTAGTTTTATGAGGAACTTATCAACGATAGAAATAATCACATTCTCATCCAAAGGCTTAAATTGAATGACGCCGTCAAGTCTATTCCTAAACTCAGGTGTAAACACTCCTTCGATAGCCTTCATGGTATCTAAAGAATGATCTTGTTTAGTGAATCCCATAGAACTACGACTGATGTTCTCAGCTCCAGCATTACTGGTCATAACTAGTATTACATTTCTAAAGTCTACTTTACGTCCTGTACTGTCTGTTAAGAATCCATTATCCATAACTTGCAATAAAAGATTAAATACATCTGGATGTGCTTTTTCTATTTCATCCAGTAACAACACAGCATGTGGGTTCTTGTTAACAGCATCTGTTAACAATCCACCATCATCAAACCCAACATATCCTGGAGGAGCACCAATTAAACGTGAAACAGTATGACGCTCCATATACTCAGACATGTCAAAGCGAAGTAATTCAATTCCTAAGTTTTCAGCCAGTTGATTTGTTACTTCCGTTTTACCAACACCAGTAGGTCCAGCAAAAACAAATGATCCAATCGGTTTAGAGTCATCACGCAATCCTGAACGTGACATCTTTACTGCAGTTACTAATTGGTCAATGGCCATATCTTGACCAAAAACAACACGCTTCAAATTAAGATCTAAGTTTCTAAGTACTTCCATATCAGTACTAGATACAGTCTTAGGAGGTATGCGTGCAATCTTTGCTACTATCGCTTCAACATCTCTAACTGTAATTTTCTTTTTACGCGTTGATTTTGGTTGTAGCTGTCTATTAGCACCCGCCTCGTCAATAACGTCTATAGCTTTATCAGGGAGAAAACGATCTGTGATATATCTCTCAGAAAGCTTTACAGCTGACTCTAAAGCAGGAATGGTATAGGTAACACCATGGTGCTCTTCAAATCGTGATTTTAAGCCTTTGAGAATCTTGACTGTTTCATTAACACTAGGCTCTTTAATATCAATTTTCTGGAAACGACGGGATAATGCTCTCTCTTTTTCAAAAATACTGTGATATTCCTGAAAAGTTGTAGAACCTATACATTTCAGTTCGCCAGTTGCGAGCATCGGCTTTAACAAGTTAGACGCATCCATCGTGCCACCAGAGGTAGCACCCGCTCCTATCATGATATGAATTTCATCAATAAACAGAATCGCATGCTCTTCTTTCTTGATTTGAGTAAGAACACCTTTTAAACGCTTCTCGAAATCACCTCTATATTTAGTACCTGCAACTATCGCTCCTAAATCTAAAGAGTAAATGATTGCTTCTTCTAAAACTTCTGGCACTTCTTTATCTACGATGCGTTTAGCTAAGCCTTCAGCGATGGCAGTTTTACCAACACCGGATTCACCAACAAGTAGTGGGTTGTTTTTTCTGCGACGACAAAGAACCTGTACTGTTCTCTCTACTTCTAGTTCACGGCCAATCAAAGGGTCTATCTTGCCTTCAATAGCTTGTTGATTAAGGTTTGTAGCGAACTTTTCTAGAGGGCTCTCTTGAACTTCTTCAGACTCTTGGTCTGTGTCCTGGTTTATATCAGAGTCTTCTGATGAGCTATTCGTTTCATCTAAGCTAAAATCTGAAAGCATTGCTTCATCTTTGCGAATATCATGAGACACATAATTCACTAAATCCAGGCGAGACATATCCTGTCTTGCTAAATAATAAACCGCATGAGATTCAGGCTCACCAAAAATAGCGACTAAGATATTTTCTCCACTAACCTCACCTTTACCTGTAGCCTGAACATGGTATACCGCTCTTTGAATAACTCGCTGAAAGCCTAAAGTAGGCTGAGTTTCACGTTTATCTTCGGCTGTAAGTAGGGGGGTGCTTTCTTCAATATAGCTTTCTAGTTCTGTTTGTAAAATAGGTATATCTATACCACAAGCCCTTAAAGCTTTTCCGGCCGAAGGGTTTGTCGTCATTGATAATAATAGATGTTCCACTGTTACAAATTCATGGTGCTTATCACGCGCATCCCTGAATAATTTATTTATAGAATATTCAACTTCAGTACTTAACATCTGTATCTCCTTACATTAGCCCTTTTTACAACTGTACATTCTCTATAGTTCGTCACTAAGCTTGTTCCATAGTGCAAAGTAAAGGATGCTCATGCTCTCTAGCAAACTCATTTACCATGACAACTTTTGTTTCTGCAATGTCTTTAGAATAAACTCCACATACACCTTTCCCCTTAGTATGAACATTCAGCATAATTCGAGTAGCTGCTTCTTCATCGAGGTTGAAAAACTGTCGTAAGATTTCTACGACAAATTCCATCGGTGTAAAATCATCATTTACAAGTATAACCATATATCGTTTAGGTTCGGCTACTTCTGGGCGGGATTCTTGCACCACCAAACCTGACTCATGGTCAATATCATCATCTGAATGGTTTACTATTACATTCCTGCTTATCATATATTGATTTGTTAACTGTTTAGCTGGCATTTCTTTGTTCTCTTACTCTCACTTTTTGTTCTCTGTTGACGATCAAAATAATAATCAAGAATTTACATATGAGAAATCATTTGATCACCAAACTCTGAACAACTTACTTCTGTTGCATCATCCATTTGAGAGGAGAAATCAAAAGTAACTTTTTTAGCTGCGATTGCTCCGGATAATGCTTTCACGATTAAGTCCGCTGCTTCGACCCATCCAATATGTCTTAACATCATTTCAGCAGATAAAATAATGGAACCAGGGTTTGCTTTATTAAGACCAGCAATTGGTGGTGCAGTTCCATGCGTAGCCTCAAATAATGCAATCGTGTCTGACATGTTTGCACCAGGTGCGATACCTATACCGCCAACCTGAGCTGCTAATGCATCAGAAATATAATCACCATTTAAATTCAGTGTGGCGATGACATCATAATCTTCCGGGTGAAGTAATATGTTCTGTAAAAAGGCATCAGCGATGACGTCTTTGACGATAATCTCATTACCTGTTTTAGGGTTCTTAAATGAAAGCCATGGACCACCGTTTAATTCGGTTGCGCCAAATTCATTTTTAGCTAATTCATAACCCCATTGTTTAAAGCCGCCCTCAGTAAACTTCATGATATTGCCTTTATGAACCAATGTCATACTTGGTTTGTCATTATCAATGGCATATTGAAGAGCTTTTCGAACCAATCTCTCTGTTCCCTCTTTTGAAACTGGCTTTACACCAATACCAGAAGTCTCAGGAAAACGAATTTTGGTTACACCCATTTCATTCTGTAAAAAGTCGATGATTTTTTTCGCTTCTGGGGTGCCACTTTCCCACTCAATGCCAGCATAAATATCTTCAGAGTTTTCTCTAAAAATAACCATATCCGTTTTTTCAGGCTCACGTACTGGGCTTGGTGTTCCATCGTAGTAGCGAATTGGTCGTAAACAATTATATAAATCCAATTCCTGTCTTAGTGTTACATTGAGAGATCGGATACCTCCACCTACTGGTGTTGTTAGAGGACCTTTGAGGGACACAACATAATCTTTAATAGCTTGCATGGTTTCTTCTGGCATCCAGACATCTGCACCATAGACTTTAGTGGCTTTCTCTCCGGCAAAGATTTCCATCCACTGGATTTCTTTTGAACCACCATAAGATTTTTCAACAGCAGCATTGATAACTTTCTTCATCACTGGAGTAATATCTATACCAATACCATCCCCTTCTATATACGGAACTATTGGCTTATCCGGAACATTTAACGAGAAGTCACTGTTAGTTGTTATCTTTGATCCTGACTCAGGGATATTTATATGTTGGTAATTCATTTAAGTACAAATTTCTCCGTATTTTTATTAAAAGATTATGTGGCTATTGTATCGTATTTCAAGTATTTGTTTTTATCAAAATCTGTTAAATTACGCGCCAAATATTAAATTTTATCAAGAGACACTTTCTATGAAATACCATGTATACGGCATTGGCAATGCGTTAGTCGATAAAGAATTTGAAGTTAGCGAAGCTTTTCTTGCAGAAAACGGCATTGAAAAGGGTTTAATGACATTAATTGAAGAAGATCAATTAAGCAGTTTACTCGCTAATTTAAAAGAAAACTTCGGTCTGAAAAAAAGAGCTGGCGGTGGATCAGCAGCTAACACTATCGTTGCAATAAGCCAATTAGGTGGTAAAACGTTCTATGCCTGTAAAGTTGCGGATGATGAGACTGGCGATTTTTACATGAAAGATTTGGCTATAGCTGGTGTTACAACAAAATTAGATCAAATCAAAGGCGATGGCATAACAGGTAAATGCATCGTCATGGTTACAGATGATGCTGAGCGCACCATGAATACTTACCTTGGTATCACTTCAGACTTTTCAGTAGATGATCTGCATATTGATGACTTAATTAATTCGGAATTCTTATACATCGAAGGTTATTTAGTAACCTCAGATGTTTCTCGAAATGCTGCATTAGAAGCACGTAAAATTGCTAAACAGAACAACGTTAAAACTGCATTTACGTTTTCTGACCCAGCCATGGTTACCTACTTTAAAGACGGCGTGGGTGAAATTATTGGAGACGGTGTTGATGTATTGTTCTGCAATGAAGAAGAAGCATGCACTTACACCGGAAAAACCGATTTACATGATGCAATTACGGAATTACAAAAATTGACTAATAAACTGGTTGTCACCCAGGGGAATAAAGGTGCAATGGTTTTTTCTGATGGCAATAAAGTAGATATAGAAGCGAATAAAGTAACTGCTATAGATACCAATGGTGCTGGTGATATGTTTGCAGGTGCTTTTATGTACGGACTAACACAAGGAATGAGTGACAAAGATGCAGGAATGCTGGCAAGTGAGTCTGCAGCTAGAACTGTAGCTACATTTGGCGCAAGATTAGAGAAAGAAGTCTTACAAAGTGTGCTGGCTAACTATAGTAATTAATCGATCTTGATTTATTAATAGGCTATGTAACTTAGCTAAGCTAGCTAGGCAAATATAGTCAATGCAGACACAGATTATTCAGAAGCTGGTTTTACCATCAGCTTCTGGAATCTAGCCAATGTAGTTTCAAACTCACCTTTAACTTTATCTTTTTCTATGAGATTTTCTGTAATAGCTTGTTGGTATATCTTGAGATTATCGAGAACCACATCAATTTGCTTTTCTAAAGCCTGTTTGTGCTTAATATCTACCATTCTCTCGTGTTTTTGTTCTAACACTTCTAACTTAATAGATTGTTTTTTGTGCCTGCCTTTCAACAGATCGATGGTGACTTGAGCAAGTTGTAGTTTACTGTCATAGGCTTTAACCAATTCTTTTTCACTGCTAAATACAGACAGTAATAAATTGTCTTCGGCGGCTTGAAACTCTTTAATCTTATTTTCTTTATCAGCCTGTAGCTTTTTCATGGCTCTTAAATCAGCCAATTCTTTGATTTGTCTTTTCTTTTCAGCAGACATGACTTTTTCTGTTTCTAAACCCTGCTTGCTGATAACTACATGACCAAGCTGAGATTTAGACGCAGGTACGCTATATGAGTAATGGGTTTTACCATTATCATCTGTCCAACGGTAATACGCAGCTTCTACGGGCAGGTATAAGCAGAGAATTACCGCGATATATTTTGATTTAAATTTTATCATTATTATTTTTTTCTAACGAAGAATTTACTTTGTTAACTCTTTAAATCTTTCCAAATCAGTTTTGTAGTCTGAATTTAATTTAGCAATTTGAGTTTCATTTTCTTCTAATGCTTGCTTATATTGCACAATAGTCTTATTAATATTTACAATTTTTCCGGCTAAAGTAAGCAACGTATCTTTATGTGTAACCTTAGTGACTTTCTTTTCCAGATTTGCAATTTTTTTGGTTAATACATTATTCTGAGCTTCAAGAATTCTTGAATTCCCTTTAAGCATTTTAATTTTGCTTTCAAAAGAATGTTTTAATTCATCTTCGTTTTCATAAGTAGCTAATAAATAATCATCTCTCTTGTAAACAATATCGAGAGCTTCTTGTTTGATTCGTTGTATTTCTTCTTTTTTCGCTTTCTCATTAGCCGCGATTTTTTCCAGATCTATTTCATTCTGGATCGAAGCAGGATCTACCGTTTTGGTAACATCACCTGTCTTGTTTAATTTAGAATGAGTTTTTGTAGAGGCAGCTGCTGGAACTTTGTCAGAAAAATGAACGTTTCCCGCGTCATCAACCCAACGATATAAACCAGCTTGAGCAGATAATGTAATTAATAGAACAGAACCTAGCACAACTATCTTTTTCATCTTATTTACTTACCCTTTAACTTTTACGATTATTTTGATTATATAAAGCCATAATATCATATCCGTAAAAATAGAAAAAAGTTCCCGACGAACGAAACATTCGCTTAAAACAAAAGCTTAGCTATACTTAGCTTTTATTTTCTTACAAATTGAATATCATGAAATCATATCAACAGGAATTCCTCGATTTTGCCATAGCAAATGATGTACTTAAATTTGGTGAATACACCCTTAAATCTGGCCGCCTCAGTCCTTATTTTTTTAATTTTGGCCTCTTTCAAACAGGCTCATCATTAGCAAAATTAGGAGATTATTATGCGCAAGCAATCGTCGATTCTGGTGTTGAATTTGATATGTTATTTGGCCCGGCTTATAAAGGCATCCCATTGGTAGCGGTTGTCAGTGCCACTTTATATGAAAAACATGGAATTGATCTACCCTATGCCTATAACCGTAAAGAAGCTAAGGATCACGGCGAAGGTGGCAATATCGTTGGAGCACCACTCACAGGCAAAGTTTTAATTGTTGATGATGTCATTAGTGCGGGTACTGCATGTCGAGAAGCTGCGGATATTGTTCAGCAAAACAACGCTGAAATAGCAGGTATTTGTATCTCTCTAGATCGTCAGGAGCGTGGCACTGGTAAGTTATCTGCAGTACAAGAAGTAGAAGAAAGTTATGGTATAAAAGTGATTAAAATAATTGGCTTGGATAATGTGATTCAACATATAGAAGAAACAGCAAAAGATGATGAATTACTATCCAGAATAAGAAACTACAGAGTTGAGTACGGTGTTTCTAGTTAAACCACGCAAGCAAAACAGTCTTAACTAAAGAAAGATCGATAAGTAAAAAACTAAACCCACCCCCCTACTTTAAGCCTGATTTCTTTCAATGAAGAAATCAGGCAATACTGGCTTAATAGTTTATTACACTATCAAGTCTTTATTTATTTACTGATCACAAATTTATTTATAAAGAAGCAATTCGCTCAATCGCTTTTTCCAAATTGTCCATGCTCGTAGCAAAAGACAAACGAATATGCCCTTCTAAGCCGAAAGCACTTCCAGGCACAAGTGCAATTCCTTTTTCACTTAATAAAAATTCTGATAATTCAGCAGAATTTGACACGCCATCAATACGATCAATCAAACCACTAACGTTGGGGAAACAATAAAATGTCCCGTCTGATTCAAGACATTCGATGCCATCAATCGCATTTAACGCACCCACCACATAATCATGGCGTTTTTTAAATTCTACCAGCATAGGAATAATGCAATCCTGGCTGCTGTTTAAGGCAGCTACTGAAGCATATTGTGATATAGAGGTTGGATTAGATGTACTCTGGCTCTGAATTTTTTTCATGCCTTTAATCAGATCAGCAGGACCTGCAGCGTAGCCAATTCTCCAGCCCGTCATAGCGTATGCTTTAGAAACACCGTTTAGCACAATACAACGATCATAAAGTTCTGGCGTAGTGTTTAAAATATTAGAAAACTCGGCGTTGTTAAACAGAATATGTTCGTACATATCATCTGTAGCCACGATAATGTTGGGGTACTTTAAAAGCACTTGTCCTAATGCTGCTAATTCATCGTATGAATAATTCACACCAGTTGGGTTTGATGGACTATTAATCACAAACAAACGCGTTTTATCTGTGATGGCGTTTTCAAGTAATTCTGGCGTTAGTTTAAAGTGATGTTTTTGATCAGCTTCGACAATAACTGGCTCACCACCTGCTAAAAGAACCATATCCGGGTAAGACACCCAATAAGGTGCCGGTATGATAACTTCGTCACCATCATTCAATAAAGCCTGACAAAGATTTGAAAAACTCTGTTTGCCCCCACATGATACAAGAATCTGATCGGGCGCATATTCGAGCTGGTTATCATTTTTAAACTTGGCAATAATTGCCTGTTTTAATTCGCTAATACCATCAACTGCTGTATATCCGGTTTTATTATCATTAATTGCAGCGATAGCCGCTAATTTAATGTGTTCTGGTGTACCAAAATCTGGTTCACCAACACCAAGGTTAATAACATCTCTTCCCTCTGCTTTCATCTTTTGAGCTAAGGCGCTCATAGCTAGCGTAGGAGAAGGTTTTACACGCTGTACGCGATTGGATAACTGAATAGACATTAAAAATTTTCCGAAACTAGAATAGATTGAAATATACTCTATCTTACAAATGAGTAAACAAGAATCTGTATGCAAACCACTTTTAATTTAGAAACAAAGTTTGATCCTGCTGGCGATCAACCAACAGCCATAAAATCTTTGGTCGAAGGTCTTAACGATGGCCTGATGCATCAGACATTACTTGGGGTAACAGGGTCGGGTAAAACCTTCACCATGGCAAATATTATTGCGCAAACTCAACGCCCAACAATAATAATGGCCCACAACAAAACCTTAGCGGCGCAGTTGTATGGTGAGATGAAAGAATTCTTTCCGAATAATTCGGTGGAATATTTCGTTTCGTATTACGATTATTATCAGCCAGAAGCTTATGTGCCTGCCTCGGATATTTATATCGAAAAAGATGCTTCAATAAACGAACACATCGAGCAAATGCGTCTTTCTGCAACGAAAGCGATGATGGAAAGAACAGATACCATTATCATTGCCACTGTTTCAGCCATATATGGTTTAGGTGATCCTGAATCGTATATGAAAATGATGTTGCACCTAAATCGCGGCGATAGAATAGACCAGCGCGCGATATTGCATAGACTCACTGAATTACAATACACGCGCAACGATCTTGAACTCTCCCGTGGCACTTATCGCGTACGCGGTGAAGTCATCGATATTTATCCTGCCGACTCAGATCTGGAAGCTGTTCGTGTTGAGTTATTTGACGACGAAGTTGAAACGCTGAGTTACTTTGATCCTTTAACGGGTGAAGTTTTACGTAAAGTCCCAAGGCTGACGGTTTATCCAAAGACGCATTACGTTACTCCTAGAGAAATCATGCTGGAAGCCGTAGAAAAAATAAAAGTAGAACTCAAAGAAAGACTGGAAGTGCTATACGAGGCGAATCGATTAGTCGAAGCACAACGCCTTAAAGAACGTACGCAATACGACATCGAGATGATAGTTGAGGTCGGATATTGCTCAGGCATTGAAAACTATTCACGCTATCTATCTGGTCGCCCACCAGGAGCCCCGCCACCATGTCTACTTGATTACTTACCGGATGAAGCATTAGTCATCATCGACGAATCACATGCCACCATTCCTCAAATCGGCGCCATGTATAAAGGTGATTTTTCACGTAAAACCAATCTGGTTGAATACGGCTTCAGATTGCCTTCAGCTTTAGATAATCGTCCTTTGCGTTTTGAAGAGTTTGAGAAACTTGTGCCTCAAGTGATTCATGTTTCTGCAACACCCGGCAATTACGAAAAAGAACACAGTGATAACGTTGCCGAGCAAGTGGTGCGCCCTACTGGTTTACTCGATCCAACCATTGAGATTAGACCCGTTCTCACTCAGGTTGATGATGTGATGTCAGAAATCAGTGATCGTGCCGCTAAAAACGAACGTGTACTGATTACCACATTAACCAAGCGCATGGCAGAAGATCTCACAGACTATTTGCTTGATCATGGTCAACGTGTACGTTATCTGCATTCAGATATTGATACAGTTGAGCGCGTCGAAATTATTCGTGATTTACGTTTAGGTGAGTTCGACGCCTTAGTCGGCATCAATTTATTACGTGAAGGCTTGGATATGCCCGAAGTCAGTTTAGTAGCAATACTCGACGCAGATAAAGAAGGTTTTTTGCGTTCAGAACGCTCATTAATACAAACCATAGGACGTGCCGCTAGAAACTCTGAAGGTAGAGCAATTTTGTATGCAGATAACGTCACAAAATCGATGCAAGCGGCGATAGATGAAACTGACCGTCGTCGAACCAAACAGATCCAGCACAATAAAGAGAATGGCATTACACCGACAAGTATCGCAAAGAAAATCACGGATATTATGGAAGGTGCTTATGGCAGTTCGATGCGTGGCCGCGCGAATAAGAAATTAGATAAAGTTGCTGATAAAGCGGCAGATTACTCTACACTATCACCTGATAAAATCGCAAAAGAAATTGTTAAACTGGAAAAGAAAATGTTCCAGCATGCTAAAGATCTGGAGTTTGAAGAAGCGGCAGCAGTCAGGGATCAAATCAACCAAATGCGAGAACAGGTATTTAAATAACTGTTCGTATATAACGAGTAAATTTCATCAAGCCACCCCCCCACTTTGGGGGCTTTTTTGCTGTTAACACTACAAACTAATAGTGCGAACACATTTACTTCTACGACTAATACCATGAGTTACTTCACATCAAGCTGACTTAACTGTAGTATTTGCACCTTTAATATTTAACCGAGAGATTGTAATGGGCAGAGCCTACCAGAACCGCAAAGAGTCAATGGCCAAGACTTCAGATATGAAGGCAAAGGTTTACAGTAAATACGGACGTGAAATATACGTTTGTGCAAAAGCTGGCGGTCCTGACCCTGATGGCAATCTAGCCTTGCGCAGTTTGATTGATCGTGCCAAGAAAGACCAGGTCCCGACCCATGTAATCGACAAAGCGATTGATAAAGCAAAAGGCGGTGGCGGGGAAGACTTCTCACCTGCACTTTACGAAGGCTTTGGTCCTGCAGGCAGCATGGTATTAGTCGAATGCCTAACTGATAATCCAAACCGTACTTTTGGTGATGTTCGCCAGTGTTTTACTAAATCAAAAAGCAAGATAGGAACACCGGGCACCGTTAGCCACATGTTTGACCACTCTGCAATTTTTGTATTCAAGGGCGAAGATGAAGAAGCTGCACTAGATGCATTAATGGAAGCAGATGTAGATGTTACTGATATCGAAAATGAAGATGGTATGATTTCAGTCTTCGCGCCAAATACAGAGTACTTCAAAGCGAAACAAGCGTTAGAGCCTCTAGTAGATGAATTTGAAGTTGATGAAATCCAATATTTGGCACAAAATCTTGCGCCATTAACAGGTGAAGATTTAGAGCAGTTTGAACAATTACTAGATTTGCTTAACGATAATGATGATGTTCAGAATGTTTACCACAGCGTAGAAATCTAAATAGTTAATCACATAAAATAAAAAAGCCTGCTAAATTGCAGGCTTTTTTGTGTCTATAAACATAAGTTAATTATGTTTATAGTTAGGTTTTAGCTGGGTTTAATAGTTCGTGGACTTTTGCTTAGATAATGATTCAACCCAGTATCGTGTTCCGCCAGCAACACCTACAGGCATCACGAAAAAGTTAACGATGGGAATCATCATCAATACAGTCAGTACACCTCCAAAACCTAGTGCCATAGAACGATTTTTTCGTAAAAGAGGAAGCTCTTCCTTAATAAACAACTGATGATTACCCATGGCAAAATCAGTGTATTGCAACGATAACATCCACGCACCATAGATACCCCAGGCAAAGGGTGATATGACGTTAACCACAGGGATAACACTAATCAGTAATAGCAGTGGCACCCATTTCAACATATAAAGGACTTTGCTGACCTCACTTCCCATGGTTTTGCCCAAAGTCTTCAACAGCGCTTTAAAACCTTTCTGTTCTGTTATTGGCTGACCTTTGAGTTGTTGTTCCACACGTTCGGCCAGAATGGAATTAAAAGGTGCCGCGATAAGATTGGCGATAATAGTAAACGTATAGTACACAGCGATTAAAATCAGGATCGCAAACAAGGGCCATAGTAACCATTCAAGCCCCGTTTTAATAAAATCAGGCATCCAGCTGGGTAACCAGCCAGTTAAATAATTCATCAACGCTTCAAACTGAGATGAAGCAAGCCAGATTGCAACTGAGAAGACAGCAATATTAATCACCAAAGGGATAAGTACAAAAGGACGAATACCCTTCTTGGTAATCAGTGAAAAACCGCTAAACGCATATTTCATGCCCTGTAAAAAACCAGAAATCATTTTATCTCTTTCCTTGAGTAATATTGTGGGTGGGGAGTTTACTAGTTTGAATAGCTAGAGCAAGTCGTAAACTAGAGTGATTTATAAACAAGAGTATGCTTAATAAAAAAACAGCGTTATTCTTTATCCTTAAAATCTTAATAAAGCTTTCGAGTAATAATAGTTACCAAGCAGAGTAAGTAGCGATTCAAATTTGAATGTTATTTATTACCAATCAGATCTAAGTAACAGGTTTAAACACAACTTTTGTGCTGGCTGGATGCGTTAACAATTTACTGGCAGGACGAATAGGTCTTTGGCAAAAGTTACCTCCGCAATTCGGGCAAACACCCTGCAAGATATTTTCCACACAGGTTCTACAGAATGTACATTCGTAAGTACAAATCATGGCCTCATTTGAATCTGCAGCTAACGATTTATTACAATTCTCACAAGTAGGTCTCAATTCAAGCATTTATCATACCTTTGCAATTGTTTAATGTTATTTAGAAGGTTTTAAACAAGTATAAGCCACCCCCCTACTTTGGGCGGTTTTTTTAGACAAAAAAATACCGACATAAGCCGGTATTTTAAATAATCTAAGATAGATTTCGGATTAGTTATTTAACACAGGTGCAGCTTCTTCACTTTTGATCAGGTTACCTGCCGAATCTTTCATTTCAACAGCTTTTTCCATCACAGAGCTTCCTGCTTCTTTCGCTTTATCCATCATATTATCAGTTGTCTTTGAAACTGCTTCTTTGGCGCTGTCAGTCATAGACGACGCTTTTTCCATCGCTGCTGATCCTGAAGTTTTAGCAGCATCCATTACTTCCTGAGATTTCTCTTTAGTCGCTTCTACTGCACTGTCTTTCATTTCAGTTGCTTTTTCCACGGCACTGTCTTTCATTTCTGTTGCTTTTTCTACAGCGCTATCTTTCATTTCAGCCGCTTTTTCTTTAACCGCTTCAGTAGTTTCGCTAACGGTCTCTTTTGCTTTTTCAACTGCTGTATCAGCCGCTTTAGAAACACTTTCAGTTGCTGAATCTGTTACTTCTTTAGCTTTATCAGCGACAGAACCTGCAGCATCTTTAGTAGCATCTACTGCTTTGCTTGTTGCTACTTTTGCTTTCTCTACTACGTTTGTTGCAGCATCTGATGATTTATCAGTTTTATCATCAGAACAAGCAGATAAACCTAATGCCATTGCTACACAAACTACACCATATGAAAATTTCATTGAACTACTTCCTTTATTTGAATATAAAAAATTAAATCGATGAGGATTATAAAGTTATTTTCTTTAAATTAAAGTAGCTTAGCGTAATTTTCTAAACTACATTCTTAAGTTAATTAAGAATATTAGTACTTACTAAATAATCTGATAGCTATTAAGTACCTATAAACCTTGATTAGTTCAATATTGTTATTTATTTCATAATGACTAGTGCAGTTTTAAATAATGATCTATTGGGTATTTTTGGACATAAATTGAACAAATGGATTACGCAGATGTATTGTGTAAATAGATAAAGGAAAATACATAAGAGAAGTAACAAAGAAGTCGTAGATACCTATAAAGGCACCCCCCTACTTTGGGGGCCTTTTTTAGAACTCAAAATGTAAGGAAATGAATATATAAGGAACGTATTATTCGTTATCGTTTATTAGCTTGCTGCTTCTATTGCCCAAAAACTGCGGTAAATCATCTTTGATGTCTAGCCAGTTTGTTTTTGATGAAACGAATATATGTACGTCTGGTTTCAGATCTATATCGCTATCAAGCGTGCCTAGAGCAAATTCTACAAGCTCCGTAGACTCTATGGAGTCCTGAAAAATGAGACTGGAACCGCATTTTGGACAAAATTTACGGATAGTTCCATTGTCTGCTGTGTAACTTTGCAAGTGTTCTTCGCCTTCAACCCATTTGAAATTTTCACGCTTAGCTTCGCCAAAAGTGGCAAAGGCAGAGCCATGAAATTTACGACACATCGAACAATGACAATGCCCCATTTTAGGCTCTATTTTAGACACTTCATATTTGATGGAAGCACACAAACATTGGCCAGAATATGTTGTCATTTAAATTTCTCGTAAGTGTTTATCAACCCAAGCTCTAATCAAAGCGTTAATCGGCAAGGGAGTTCTTTAAAATTAATTTTGGCAAAGGAAGATTAGTGTCTGCTGATCGCAACTCTTTGCCTCCTTTTTCTCCTGTATCAACATCAGAAATTACAATATTTATACCTAACTTGTCTCCGGGCTTAGGTTGGTAGTTATCTACTACGCTTTTATCAGTATCTTCTTTGTCTTTGTTTTTAGTGGCTGCATCATCTTCACTATCCGGGTCATCAATAGCAGGCTTTGCGTAAATCTGTTTCCAGGGTATCGCCAGATTTAATAAATAACCGGCATCAGTTCTGATGGTACGAGCTTGAGTTGTCGCTTCGTCAAAAGGTGTAAAAGTAAAAGTAATGGCATTTTCAGTGATTGATATCTTTGGCGTTACTTGAGTCTCTTCTACATCTACTGTTTTAGATTGATCAGTATCTACTTTAGCTTCTAAATCATCTTCAGTAGTAGATTGATCTTTCTTTGATTCATCCTGTTTAGCATCGTTGTTTGTTATTTCAGTAGTTTTTTCAGTTGAATCTTTCGTTTTCTCTTTTGCATTCTCTTTGGCATCTTCTTTCGCACCATCATTCGAATCATCATTCTCAGTATCTTTTGATTTAGCTTTCTTTGCTTCATCTGAAGTTGTTATTAGCTCTTTTTTGCCAGTCTTATTTTCAGAATATTTTTCATTACTCTTATTTTTTTCGGTATTTGTTTCGGTACTGGTTTCAGTATTCGATTCGTTATCCGACTTTGTTTCTGCTTTAGTCTTTGATGTTAAGTCCTCATTTTTGTTTGATTCTTTGTTTGTTTCTTTGGATTTGTTCAAGGATTTTTTTAATTCTTTTTCTATCGTTTTTGTAACATCCTTGATTGATGCTTTGTCATCATTTTTTACTTTTTCGGACAAATTTTCTTTGTCTTTTTCAATGGTTGTTTTATCGTTTGTTTCTTCAGCTGTTACAGAGTCAGACTTCTTTTTAGATGAATCGCTAGATTCTTCTATCTCTATCTCTTTATCTTTTTCTTTATCTGCTTCTTTCTTATTTTCTTTGTCTTTTTTCTTGGCTTTTTCAGCTTGAGCTTTTGCTCTGGCTTCGTACACTTTTTTACGTGCAGCTTGTTCTTCTTTCTTTTTCGCTAATAGCTTTTTCTCGGTTTTGATATCGATTTTTTCCTGCGCTATTTTCTTAGCTTTGATCTGTTCTTCAGTTGTCGTATCGAGGGTTAATGAAACACTATCACCGTTTTGTAAGTCGTCATCATTTACGGCCAGACTGATATAGAGATGTTTGGTGTCCCAACTTGCTTGCCAGCTTGCTGAAATGTCTCGACTGCTATTGTCTTTAATATGAGATTTAATGGCATGAGGAGCATTCAAAGCCCAAATATCATTAGGTGTTTTAGCATATATGACAGGAGTTTCAGCACTCTCTCCATTGAGTAATGCCATACCCGAATCAGAGGTCTTTGCCGTTTGTTCTTCAGGGTATAAGCGTGCATTCAAATACCGAATCAGTGAGTCATATTTCGGCGCTTCGCTACGAGGTTGACGTATATGTTCCTTAAGTCCCCAACTGCCATACCAGCTATAGATTCTGGGCGCACTGAAAGCCACGAATAATTTGCCACCATTTCGTTGCCAACCTTCCATTAATTCATCGTATAAAATACCCATACGTGGGTCACGATTTGCAGCATAGAGCAGCTTATTGGGGTGTTCATCGACCTTGCGAGTATTCCAGTCTACCAAATGTTGCCCACCTTCATAGGCAACCAAATCAACACCAAACGACTTAGCCACATTCGCTTGTTTCTTTATGTAGTTGATCGTTGAATCCATTCCCCATTTAGTGGTTTTATCAAGCATTGCCTTGAATACATCATCGACTGTCTTAGCGCGCCTTAATACTCTAGGGTGAGCAGAAAAATACGGACCTATGGCAACAGCATCCGTATGTTTATAAGCATCTTTATATGAAAGAATCGTACTCGACATGGTTTGATTGCTGGCCCAACTACCGAGAACACGCACCAATCTATCATTATCCCCAAAAACCTCTTCCCATATTTTAAAGGTTTCAACACTGCGTAATGAATACCACTTGTAACCGGCTATGGATTTTTTTTCATCCAGTTTTTGCTTCTTACCTTCTGCAATGGCGTAATCGTGATGAGAAAAAATAGGATTCCAGACTTCGTTGCTGTATTCGATGTACGCTTTTAACTCTTTATCCAAATGTTCGCTAACATACTCGCCAAACGCTTTAATGTAATCGTCGCTGGCTTTAAAAGGCATGGAAAACCACGGATCAGCTTTGATCTGATTAGATAAAGCCACCATCACCTCAACAGGTGCGCCGCGGGAACCATACTTGCCACCCCAGCTGGCTTTCTTCAGTGTGTTTCTATCTTTCCAGTCTGTTACAGGGTTACGCGTCATTCCGGACATATTCATATAGCGAATTACCTGAAAATCTTTCATGAAGTTCAAGTAGTCAGGATTAAAGACGATCGCTTTGCTTACGTCTGAATAACCTTTTATTTCAAACTTTATATTTTTGTTATTTTTATTTGATTGAGGCTTATTGCCGACTTTATTTTCAGTAATTTTTTTTGTGTCTTTAGTTGCTTCTTTATTACTGACTTTCTTGGACTTTTCAGACTCTTTTTCTTTAGTATTCTCGGCCTTTAATTTGTCAGAGCTAGCTGTATTTTTTGAATCGTTGTCATCATTAATTTCACTATCACTATCACTATCACTAGCTGCATCATCACTATCATCTGAGGAGGTTTCAGATGTCTGATCTTTTAAACGCAGCTTGCGTTGTTCATCCGCTAATGGGTTTAAATGGTTATCTTCAAAAGACAGATATTCTCCCTTTTCACAGTCCAGATCAGTTTTTACACGAATATGAGGAGAGTCTTTACAGATGCCTCCTTCTGGCAAAATACGAATATTCTGTATGTAATTCTCGGGATTGGATTTTTTTATGAATAAAGAGGCATTTAGAATCTTATCTTTACCTGCTTTTATCTCAATAATGTCTTTATTAGGTCGATGCACAATCAAACGGGCATCATTACCGTAGAAAATCTCACCTTCACCATCATAAAGCACGGTAAAGAAACCATCTTCAACGGTATCTTGTGGCAATCTGTTGAGAAATTTAGTACCTGCTTGACCACCTTTTAAATCACTAGGCCAACCATATTTATCGTATTCAAGTCCTTTACTGCTACCCCAGGGAACGGTTTCCTGAAAGGGAATGGACGATTTAAAGAGATCTAGAAACTGTACGCTGGAAGTATCTTCTCTGACGTCTGCCGTATTAATGCCTAATACGGGTTCAGGTCTTTTTGTTTCTGTAGATTCGTCTTTATCAGATTCTTCATCACCAGATTTGTCGTTTGCTGAGATTTGTTTTCTTATCTCATCAGTAATACTGCTTTTATTACGCCCCTGTAGATACTCAGTCGCTGTATTAATGTCAGCATGAACGAGACCGAAAAAAGTCCCAGCTAATAGCAAATACATTAAAACGTAAAAGAAAGATTGACGAAATAACTGATTTAAACGCGGCATATAACATCCAATGTTAGAGGTATGAACATTATGAAATTAGACAATGTAAATGGCAAGAAAGCCCTTTAACTATAATAAACTAGATCTGTTAATTTAGTTATAACACACCCCCCTACTTATAGGCCTTTTTTTATAGTTTTGTATTTATACTTGCAAGAATTTGGCAAGCAATTTTGAGCTTTAATATGCACTTTCAGTGCCATCTTTATAGTGCTAGTGTTATCCAAGTATTTATTTAATGAGTATTGTCGTCTGGTTTTTTAATAACAACAATAAAACCAACGTTATATCTTGGGGCATTCCTTATATACACTCATATATAATGCCTCATTATTGTATCGCAATATTAATTACTGATTTTCTGCGTTTTAGCATACAATTTTCTGGGATTATTTAAACTTCAGCAGGATCTATTTTCATTAATTACCTATCATTAGATTACTTTTAATGTACTTATTTAGGTAATGTAGTTATGCACGTTCTTATTCTTGGCAGTGGTGTTATCGGTGTAACAAATGCTTATTACTTGGCAAAAGAAGGCCATCAGGTAACGGTCGTCGATCGTCAATCCAGTGCGGGCCTAGAAACCAGCTTCGCTAATGCCGGACAACTTTCTCCTGGCTACTCTGCTCCTTGGGCAGCCCCTGGCGTGCCTCAAAAGGCAGTTAAATGGATGCTAAGCAAGTATGCCCCTCTCATTGTTAATTTTAAACCCGAGTGGGATAAACTGAAATTCATCACGCGTATGTTCGCTAACTGCACACCAAAGGCCTACGGTATCAATAAAGACCGCATGGTCAGACTCGCAGAATACAGCCGTCATTGCTTGCTAGAGCTTGATGGTGAGTTAAAGTTTGATTACAACCATGAGCGCAAAGGTACTTTACAAATATTTAGAACAGAGGCTCAATTGAAAGCATCTGCCAAAGATATTGCTGTTCTTGAAGAAAATAATGTTCCCTATGAGTTACTTGATGCTGATGGCTGTGTCGCCATTGAACCGGGTCTGGCGGATGTCAAAAAAGATATCGTGGGTGGTTTACGTCTGGTCAATGACATGACGGGTGATTGCTTCAAACTTACGACACAACTGATGGAAAAATGTCGTGAGATGGGCGTTGAATTCAAATTCGATACATCGATCAACAAACTGAATATGCGAGATGGAAAAATTTCTTCTGTTGCGACCAGTGCTGGTGACTTAACTGCAGATAAATACATTATGGCTTTGGGGTGTTATGCAACACCACTACTAAAAGAGGTAGGTATAGATAGTCCTGTATACCCTGTTAAAGGTTATTCTTTGACTATTCCAGTGACTAACGAAAATGCGTCACCTGTTTCAACGATTATGGATGAAACCTACAAAGTGGCTATCACTCGCCTAGGCAATAGAATTCGAATCGCTGGTATTGCAGAACTAACCGGTTATGACTTGAGTCTCGGCGATAGACAGCGTAAAACCATGCAGTTTGTTATTTCTAATTTATTCCCTAATGGTACCGATCTGACAGAAGATAATTTCTGGTGCGGATTACGCCCAATGACTCCAGACGGGACGCCGATTATTGGCAAGACAGATATCAGCAATCTCTATTTAAACACTGGACACGGAACGTTAGGGTGGACAATGAGCTTTGGATCGGCGCGAGTATCTACGGATATAGTTTGCGGTAAAGAACCAGAAATTTTAAGTGATAATTTCGCGATTAGTCGTTACAAAGGAAAAACAGAACGTCAGGAAATGGTGAATGAAATAGACCCTTTAGAAGTTAACTAAAGGATCAAAGAAAGAATTAAAAAAAGAAATTGGGGTGACTAAATAAATAGTTAGTCATCCCTTTTACTATAGGTACCTTTTAAATAGGCACCCCCCTACTTTGGAGCGTTTTTTTTACAATAGAACCACATCAAATTGTTCTTGTGTATATAAAGACTCAGCCTGAAAACGAATAGGCACACCAATAAACTCTTGTAACTCCGCTAAACTATCTGACTCTTCATCCAGTAACAAATCAGTCACATCCAGGGATGCCAGTACCAGTAATTCACGCGCATCAAATTGACGTGCTTCTCTTAAGATCTCTCTGAAAATTTCATAACAAACAGTTGTAGCAGTCTTAATGTAACCGCGCCCTTCACAGGTAGAACACGATTCACACAAAATGTGCTCAAGTGATTCTCTGGTACGTTTACGGGTCATTTCTACCAAGCCAAGACTAGACAAAGACGTCACGGAGGTTTTCGCGCTGTCGTTTTCTAAGGCTTTTTCCAGCGCGGCTAACACCTGCTCTTTATGATCATCCTGTTTCATGTCGATGAAATCCAGGATTATAATCCCACCAAGATTTCTTAAACGTAATTGACGAGCTAAGGTTTGCGCTGCTTCAAGATTTGTCTTGAATATGGTTTCTTCTAAATTACGATGCCCTACAAAACCACCGGTATTAACATCGATAGTCGTCATCGCTTCTGTTTGATCGACGATCAAATAACCACCAGACTTAAGGCTAACCTTGCGCTTTAAGGATTTTTGAATTTCATCTTCCACAGAATGAAGGTCAAAAATAGGCCGTTTTCCTGTGTAATATTCAATTTTATCGGACAACTCAGGGATATAGATTTTCGAAAATTCTAAAAGCTTAGCCAACGTTTCTCGCGAATCGACTTTAATGCTTTCAATATCTTCCGCGACCATATCTCTCAGTGCGCGCTGTACTAAGGGCAAATCAGAATAAATCTTTTTGGTTTCGGATTGTCCGGAAGCATCGTTTACTTTTTTCCAGAGCTTGTTTAAAAAGAGTATATCGGCAGCAATTGCGTCATCTTCGATACCTTCTGCTGCGGTACGCGCAATATACCCAAATTTTTGTTCTTTGAGTAAATCTAAGTCGGGGTTATCGGTATCTACTTTTTCACGATAATGAGCGATTAGATTTTTTAGGCGTTTGCGCTCCTCTTCATCATCTATTTTGCTGGAAACACCAATTGTGTTGGTATCCGGCATTAATACGACATAGCGCGAAGGAATCGTTACGTGCATAGTTAAACGCGCACCTTTAGTTCCAAGTGGGTCTTTAATCACCTGGACTAAAACATATTTACCTTCATGGAGTAATTCGGATATTGGCGGAAGTTGGATGTCTTCATCTGGCGTATCGCCATTAAAAATTTGTTCTTTGGGGAAGCGTAAATCAGAAGCGTGCAAAAACGCTGCTTTTTCCTGCCCAATATCAATAAATGCCGCTTCCATTCCAGGAAGTACACGACTGACTTTTCCTTTGTAAATATTACCCACGATACCCTGATTAGAGCTTCGTTCGATCATCAATTCTTGCAGAATACCGTTTTCAACCAATGCGACGCGTGATTCTTGTGGTGTTACATTTATTAGTATTTCTGTGCTCATCGATTAACCTGAAAGTTGTTTGTTATTTTGATGTTCGTTTTATTCGCTTGTTTCTAGATTACTGATACCCAAGTCATTAAGCAATTGCATTGTCTCAAATAAAGGCAAGCCCATTATGCCAGAATATGAACCTTCGATTCGCTGAATAAACATCGCAGCGATTCCTTGAATAGCATAAGAACCCGCTTTATCCTGAGGTTCTCCTGTTTTCCAATATCGTATCATCTCATCCTGAGTTATTTCACGAAATAATACGCGATTACGATTTAGTTTTACGTGGGTATTTCCGTTATAACTAATCGCTACTGCGGATAAAATTTCATGCCAGTTTCCTGACATATCCGATAACATTTTGATGGAATGATCCAAATCAGTCGGTTTAACTAAAATATGATCATTTATTAAACCTAAGGTGTCAGAACCAAGAACAGGTTTATCAGCATTTGCTACTGCTAGAGATTTCTCGATGGCTAAACGTTGCACCAAGTCTTCTGCTGACTCATTGGGTCTGACGCTTTCATCGATATCAACACTTTGAATATCATAAGTGATGCCAACCTGATCGAGTAATTCGGCCCGTCGTGGTGATGCAGAAGCAAGGATAATCTGGCTCATAGTACGAATCTCATCTTATCCAGCACGATGGTAAGGATGATTTTCTGTGACTGTATACGCACGATAAATCTGTTCAGCGAGGATTACTCTGACTAATGGATGAGGAAACGTGAGTGCAGACAATGACCATTTCTCTTGAGCAATTGAAAGAATATCGTTGCTCAGGCCATCGGGACCACCAATTACCAGCGCCACATCCTGACCACCCATCATCCAGTCTTGCATGCGTGTCGCTAGCTGTTCGGTACTCCACGATTTTCCTTTTACATCGAGCACAACCAGTCGGCAATTATTAGGAATGGCCGCTTTGATTTTTTCGGATTCTTTCTCAGTAATGGCGTTTATATTACTGTTCTTTAGTCGTTTTTCGGCGGGTATTTCTTTAAGGACTAAAGCGCACTTTGCTGGCAAGCGCTGGGCATACTCATTATAACCTTGAGTCACCCAGTCTGGCATTTTGGTTCCAACAGCAAGCAGGAAGATATTCATCTATGCGAGTAGTGCTTTGGATTTAACTAGGCGTTTTTGTCAGCGACTGCTTGTTCGACACTTTTGTCGTTTGCATCATCGGCAGCCCACAATTTTTCTAATTGATAGAACTCACGCGTAGTTTCGAGCATCACATGAACAATCACATCATTAAGGTCAACAAGCACCCATTCTGATGATCCTTTGCCTTCAGTGCCGATAACATCAAGGCCAGCTTTTTTAGCTTCTATCACAACATTCTCTGCGATAGATTTTACGTGACGGGTTGAATTACCTGTGGCGATATACAATTTATCTGTCATTGAAGATTTGCCAGTAACGTCTACGGCAACAATATCAACAGCTTTCATGTCTTCAAGCGCGTTTTGTACCAGATCGCTTATTTCATTTAATTTCATATTTTATCTACTTTGGTTAAGATCTAAGTGTGTACTCATTATCTAGATGGTTATCTAGATTAACTACTTATCAGACCCATATAATTTGTTTGATTCAATATAATCACAGACCTTTGCAGGTGTTAAGTAATCACATGATTGTTGGTTTTTTAATTTATCCCTGATCATGGTGGCAGAAATATCTAATTGCGTTACATCACAAAAATAGATTTTTCCCGCTGCAAATGATTTCAAGTCATCAATATTGTCAGTTACGCGCGTTGCCAAATACTCATCAAGCGTCTCATCAATTTGATAGCCCGGTCGCGCAGCAATCACAATATGACAGGCTTCTACAATGTCTTTCCAGTCTTTCCAACTGGTAAAAGATTGAAACGCATCGAGCCCCAATATCATTGAAAAAGACTGATCATTGCCAATTTCAAATCGGATAGATTTCAAAGTGTCTATGGTATAGGAAGCGCCTTCGCGATGATACTCACGATCATCAAGAATAAAAGGTTTTGTGCCTTCTATAGACAATTTAACCATATTGATTCTATCTTCAGCGCTGGCTTCAGGCTGCCAGCGATGCGGTGGCGTTGCACTAGGAATGAATCGAACTTCTGTTAAAGACAGTTTTTCGGCGATATCTAATGCAGGTCGTAAGTGGCCAAAATGAATGGGATCAAAGGTACCACCTATAATTGCAATCAAAGTACATTACTCATTATGAATGACCTTTACTGACGAATGTGGCCATCACCAAAAACAACATATTTTAACGAGGTTAAACCTATTAAACCAACAGGTCCGCGTGCATGTAGTTTATCGGTACTGATACCAATTTCAGCGCCCAACCCATATTCAAAGCCATCTGCAAAACGGGTTGAAGCATTCACCATCACCGAGGCTGAATCCACTTCCCGCATAAAGCGTCGTGTCTTGGTGATATCCTGGGTGATGATACTTTCAGTGTGCTGTGAACTGTATGTGTTGATGTGTTGAATCGCTTCGTCTAGATCAGCAACGACTTTAATCGCTAAAATTGGCGCTAAGTATTCTGTCTGCCAGTCTTCTTCCGAGGCTGGAGAACAATCAATGATTTGTTGCGTCTGTTCACAGCCACGAAGTTCGACACCTTCTTCTACAAATAAGGAATGTAATTCTGGCAAGATTTCAGAAGCTCTAGATTTAGCAACGAGTAATGTTTCTAAGGTATTGCAGGTTCCGTACCGCTGACTTTTTGAATTGAAAGTGACTTTTAACGACTTTTCTTTATCCGCATCATCATCAATATACACATGGCATATTCCATCGAGATGTTTGATCACAGGAATCAGTGAGTCATTGCTAACGCGTTCGATAAGCCCTTTGCCACCACGCGGAATAATCACATCTACATAGTCTTTTAAGCGCAGTAACTCACCTACGGCTTCTCTATCCGTTACTTCAACGACTTGTACACATTCAGACGGTAAACCAGCTTCTTTAAGTCCATCCTGAATACATTGTGCAACGGCTTTATTCGAATGGATCGCTTCAGAACCACCGCGTAAAATGGTGGCATTGCCTGATTTCAAGCAAAGTGCTGCAGCATCTGCTGTAACATTAGGGCGAGATTCATAAATAATACCGATAACGCCTAGAGGTACGCGCATTTGACCAACCTGAATACCCGAAGGCATATAGTTCAAATCATTAATTTCACCGACTGGATCAGCCAGAGCGGCAATCTGGCGTAAACCTTCAGCCATCTGTTTGATACTCGCATCGGTTAATGCCAGCCTGTCCAGCATCGCGTTGTCTAAGCCTTTTGCTTTGCCAGCTTCCAGGTCCTTTGCATTTTCTGTTTTCAGCGTTTCAGTATTGGCAATTAACTTATCAGCTATCGCATGCAAGGCATCATTTTTTGTTTTAGATTCTACAGCAGCAAGGGTTGACGAAGCTTTGCGCGCCTTGATTCCTAATTCTTGCATATAGACGTTAATATCTTGTTTCATAATGTGTGTCTTATTCTCTATGATTCTTTTACTGCTATGTTACTTTTTTTAAAGGACTTCTTTTCTACATCGTTTCTTGTAACTTCACACCCTATTTCTTTTCATTTAAATTAGTTGAGGCCAAGCAAACAATACAAGCAACAAATACATGATAGAAAAAAGTGCTCATAAGTAGGGGGGTGGCTATAGTCTTATACTTGACGTTAAAATATAAAAATTGCTGTTTTCCTGTGTGACAAATAAATATTATAAAGAATTTAAACCTTAATAGCTTTATTACCTGCCAGCGTTAATGCTAATTCTAACAATTCTAACCACACTCTGGTTAAACCTTTGGTAGCGATATCTCCCTGACCCTTTGAAAGGCGATCAATATTGCCATTCATTTTAATAATATGCGGCCAATCCGCTCTTTGCATTCTTTGTAGTGCCTGCTGAAATGGCTTCTGTCTGGGTCTGGGTACTTTATTCATTACCTGTGACATTTGCATACCACTGTTTAAACCATGTACGGCTGTATAAAGTTGTCGGCTTAAGTCAGACAAGGTCCATAAAATCAGTTGAACTGGCACACCCTCTTCTTTTAAGTTGTGATGAATATGTTGTATTCGACGTGTATCACCCAGCATCACTGCGTTCGACAGATCAAAAATTGAAAAACGTGAGCTGTCACTGACAGCTGCAAGTACTTGCTCTTCATCAATCTCAATTTGGTCTTGATCGTTTTTTTGATAAAGTAATTTCAGCTTATTGATTTCCTGAGCGGCGGCCAATAGATTCCCTTCTACACGTTCTGTCAGCAATCGAACCGCATCAGATGTAGCCCGCATGCCTTTCTCGCGCATCTGTTTATTGATCCAGGCCATAGTCTGCGGTGCGGATAAATCCCAGATCTGGATAACCACACCTTGTTTGTCGATGGCTTTTACCCAGGCTGCATTTTTGGCGTTTCCTACCAGCTTGGGCATTTGTATCAACAGAATTTTATCATCGGGTGGATTATCCATATAATCACGAATAGCCTGACTGCCTGCTTTACCAGGACCTTTTGTTTCAACGCGTAAATCAATAAGCTTACGTTCACTAAACAACGACAAACTATTGGATGATCCTAGTAAACTACCCCAGTCAAACTGACCATCTGCATGTAAAATATCGCGTTCAGTAAACCCTTGCTGTTTTGCGAACTGTCGAATAGTGTCGGCCGCTTCCATCAGCTGATAGGGTTCATCACCAGAAAGAAGAAAAACACCCTGATTTTCTCTTTTTTGCTGTAGAAATGAACTTAGTTGGTCTGGATTAATTCTCATCAAGCAATAATAACGCCCCATTACGTTTTTTGTAAGTTTTTAGTCAGAGACTTTCCTGGTAATTAATCTTCCATTAATCGTGCGAAGTTAAATACTTGGAGAAGCAATGCTGTTTTTAAAATACAATGCATGGCTATTATAAAGAATACGAATGGTGCTCAACAGAAAAAGACTACCGTTTATTCTATTGGCTATATATTAAGGGATACTACATCGCTTTATACTGTCGCCAAGTATTACGGATCACTTGATAGGTAAATAAGTGGGTTTGCTCGGGGTTCGTTTTTAATTAAATTGATTATCAATTTACTAAAACATTTAATTCGACATTAAAGAAATAAAAAGGAAATTTACATGAGAATGACTACGCAACTATCTGTATCGAGTGTAATACTCGCTGCTGTATTATCTGGATGTAGCCAACAACAAGTGATTGGTGGTTCGCAAGTTGTTAATGGAAGTTCACAACAAAACGAAGGTGGTTCGCAGGTAGCTGGTAGTTCACAAGCAGGTGGATCTCAACAACAAGTTGAAGCTGCTGCACCAGTTGTAATGGCGAAACCTGTTGCTCCTGCTGCTAAAAGAGCACCTGTTAGAGTTTATCAACCTAAGCGCCCAGCACCTAGAAGAGTCTATTCTCGTGGTCCTGCACCTCGTCCGGCACATTCAGTGAAACGTTCTGGAATGGGTTTACCACCTGCTAAACCAGGACAATGTTTTGCTAAAGTAAAAACGCCAGCAAAATACATTACTAAACAACGTAAAGTACTAATTCAAAAAGCTACTTCTAAGCGTGTTCTAGTAAGAGCGCCTCAGTATCGTTGGATCAACAAGCGCGTACTGGTAAGAAAAGCCACATATCAGAATCGTCATATTCCTGCGCAATACCGTACGCAAAATAAACGTGTGATGGTTAAGCCAGCATATAACACATGGCGTAAAGGTCACGGTGCGATTACACGTATCGATAATATGACGGGTGAGATCATGTGTCGTGTCACAATACCTGCGCAATACAAAACAGTATCTAAGCGTGTACTCGTTAGAAAAGCACAAACAATCAGAAAAATGATTCCTGCTGTTTATAAAACAGTAAAGCAGAAGCAACGTGTGTCTGGTGCAATTTATAAAACAGTAAACCGCCCTGCTCGTTACACAACACAAAACTACCGTGTAAAAGTAGCTGGAGCACGTTACGTTTGGCGTCCAATTCTTTGCAAAACGAATGCACCTAAGAACTACCGTCATGCTGCAGTTAAACGTAAGCCTGTCGTTCGCCCTAAGGCAATGCATAAGACTCAATACAAGCGCCCTGCTCAAGGCATTACTCATCAGCAGTACCTGAAAGTAATGAATGCACCTATGCCAAGCAAAGCAGCACCTAAAAAACGTATGCCTAAAAAGGTTATGTCGAAGAAGGTGAAAACTGCGCCAATGACTAAAGCTGCTACTAAGCCAGCAGCGACTATGACTAAACCCGTTGCTAAAGCACCAGCTAAAGCAGCAGGCACTACAGAAAAGCCAAGCAAAACTGCGATTAAACAAAATATCGTTTATGGTATCCAGGCTGCACTTAAGTCTAAAGGCTATAACCCTGGCAAGCTTGACGGAAAAATGGGACCAAGCACAGCGGCAGCTTTGAAGGCATTCCAGAGTTCACGTGGTTTACCTGTAGGCGTTTTATCTAAAGACACATTCCGTGCTTTAGGTCTTGTTCGCTAATTGATTTAAATAGGTATATTACGGTGTAATATTTATTACAAATCAGTTAACAAAAAAGCCTGCTTTTAGCAGGCTTTTTTGTGTCTTTAATTTGAACGTATGATGGGGTATTGTTGTACTCATAAACCTAATCATAAACAAATGTAAGGAACACATAGAATGGTAGAAACATACGAAAAACTGGGTCTTTTTTATCTAGGTCAAGATATTGATAAAACCACTCAGGAAGCTACCGAAGCCCTTACACTTTTAAAGAATAAAAACTTCACTACTCATGCCACTATTATTGGTATGACAGGCAGTGGTAAAACCGGTTTAGGCGTTGGTATTATTGAAGAAGCCGCGATTGATAATATCCCGTCTATTGTCATCGATCCCAAAGGTGATATGGGTAATCTTTGTTTAACAGATCCTGAGTTTTCGCCGAGTTCTTTTGCACCCTGGGTAGCTGATGAAGCTAAAAATAAAGAACAAGACGTCAACGAATATGCCAAAAAGATTTCCACCATGTGGAAAGAAGGGATTGAAAGTCATCATCAAAATAGCCAAAGAGTCGCTAAATTTTCTGCTGTTAAAAAAACCATATACACACCAGGCAGTAGCTCGGGGATTAGTATTAATGTTCTTAGCTCACTAGAAACTCCACCTTCTGAAGTACTAGATGATACCGATGCTTTTTCATCTTACATAAACTCAACGGTTAGTAGCTTATTATCATTAATCGGAATTGAAGCAGACCCGGTTGAATCAAAAGAATACATCTTACTGGCACAGTTAATCTCTAATTCATGGATGGATGGGAATGATCTGAGCCTGGAAGATTTAGTCGGTCGAATCATCAGCCCACCGTTTAAAAAGATTGGTGTATTGCCTTTAGATGCTTTTTATCCTCAGTCCGAACGTTTCAAATTTGCCACAAAATTTAATTCAGTCATTGCATCACCAACGTTTAAAAGCTGGTTAGAAGGTGAAACACTGGATATACAAAAATTACTTTATGATGAAGGTGGTAAAGCCAAAGTAGCCATATTCTCCATTTCTCATTTAAGTGATGAAGAACGTATGTTCTTTGTAACCTTGTTATTAAATAAATTCGTCGCCTGGATGAGACGTCAAAGCGGTACATCTGCCTTAAAAACATTACTCTACATGGATGAGATTTATGGCTTCTTCCCACCAACGAAGAATCCTCCCAGTAAAGAACCTATGCTGATATTGCTCAAACAAGCCAGAGCCTATGGTGTCGGTGTTGTATTGAGTACGCAAAACCCTGTCGACCTTGATTATAAAGGTCTGTCGAATATGGGAACATGGTTTATCGGTCGCTTACAAACCACGCAGGATATCGATCGAGTGATTGATGGTCTGGGCGGAAAAGTGGGTTCCAGTTTCAACAAAGATGAAATACGCGCCTTATTAGCAAATTTAAAGAAACGTACTTTCTTCCTAAAAAGCGCGCATCTTGATGATATTCGATTGTTCAGTACACGATGGGTGTTAAGTTATCTTAAAGGTCCATTAAAGCGTGATGAAATTTCTACTTTGATGCATGATCAAAAAGCACTTTCAGAGAAGAAACAAGAACAAAAAGTAGAAAGCATTAGCGCTCCAATTATCCCTGAAGGATTTGATAGTTACACAACGCTAGATAGCAGTATTCCTCAATATTATATGCCAGACCTAACAGGATCGAAGCAATACATACCTAGCTTGATGGCAGATTGTACGCTTAACTTTTTTAATCAATCCAAAGGAATTGATGAAGAAGAAAATTACTGTCTCACTTTAGAATTATCAGAAAGTGATTCTTCCGCAGATTGGGATCATGCCATGAGTGAAGAAGGCGTCGAAAATTGCTTTGCTAAACTACCAAGTAAAGCACCAGAAGATGCACATTATGCAGTTGTCCCTGATTTTGTGGCTAAAGACAAACAACTTCGTAAAGCGACAAAATCATTATCTGACTGGTTGTATTACGAGCATGTTCTAGAACTCTATCAATGTGATTCACCTAAGCTTTTATCTAAGCCTTATGAATCATTAGGAGATTTTAAAGTACGTGTTGCTGATATTTTAAATGATGAAAAAGAAAAAGCGATTGAAGTCTTGCAAGAGCGATATGCTAAAAAAGAAAAGGTATTAACGGATCGATTAGATCGTTACTCATTAAGCCTGGAAAAAGAAGAGTCTGATACAACGAGTTCCTTTTTAAACGTAGGTATTACTGTTTTAGGCGCCCTATTCGGAAAATCTAAAGCTTCTATTGGTAGAGCTGGATCACGTGTTCTTAAAGAAAGAGGTGATGTTGGGCGTGCCAAAGAAAAAGTCGCTAAAGTGGAAGAAGATTTGAGGGATCTTGAAGAAGAACTGGAAGATAAGATTGATGATTTAGCTGAAGAATATTCTATCGACGAAGTAGATATCGAAGATTACAGCATTAAACCAAGAAAAACGGATGTGCAAATCAATGAAATCGCCGTTGTCTGGAAATCCATCTAACGAATCTCAAAGCTACTTGCTTAAAAATAAAACTTAATCGGCTCTAGATATTTATAAAAGTCCCCCCCCTACTTATAGGGGGTTTTTTATAATTCATAATTAGTCATAGTAAGCGATATATTCGTCATCATCCTAATTTGAAATGACGTATAGACGTAATCGAAACTATCATTTAGCGCTAATATTTAAACCTACACCACTTGCTAATCCGATAAAGTCAGGGAATGAAGTATTAACGTTGGCACAATTATTAATTGTGATTTCACCGTTTGCTCGCAAACCTGCAATTGAAAATGCCATTGCAATTCTGTGATCTCCATGACTTTCTACTGTCCCTGAAGTGAGCTGACCACTTTGAATAATAATCCCATCTGGTGTAGCTACAGCATCAATGCCGCAATTCACCAAACCATCTACCATTACCTGGATTCTATCACTTTCCTTAACACGCAGCTCTTCTGCGCCGGTTAAACGTGTTTCACCTTCAGCACAAGCAGCAGCCACAAACAGTACCGGGAATTCATCTATCGCTAATGGAACCAGTTCTTCTGGGAAATGAATGCCTTTTAACTTTGCAGAACGAATTCTAATATCTGCTACAGGCTCTCCACCCACTTCTTGTTGATTTGAGAGCGTAATATCAGCACCCATCAACTTAAGAATATCGATCACACCTGTACGTGTTGGATTGATTCCAACGTGTTGCAGGGTGATATCAGAGCCTTCTGCGATACTTGCTCCAACCATAAAAAATGCTGCTGACGAGATATCTGCTGGCACATCAATATCACAAGCTGTTAATGATCCACCACCGACTAAACGCATGCTATTGCCGTTAGTAGTGACGTCATAACCAAAGCCTCTTAACATGCGTTCTGAATGATCACGTGTGATGCCTGGCTCGGTAACACTAGATTCGCCTTCAGCATACAAACCTGCGAGTAATACTGCAGATTTAACCTGCGCACTAGCAACTGGCATATCGTAATGAATACCTGTTAATTTATGACCACCTTTGATATTCAGTGGAGCAGTTCCACCTTCTTGCGTTTCGATAACTGCTCCCATGCTAGCAAGCGGTTTAGTAATTCTATTCATTGGGCGCGAAGAAAGTGATTCATCACCTATCAGTGTAGAATCAAAGGATTGCCCTGCGAGTAAACCTGTCATCAGGCGCATGGCAGTTCCACTATTTCCCATATCTAAATCAGATTCTGGTTTTTGTAGACCATGCATGCCGATGCCATGAATAGTGACTTCATTGCCATTGGCTCCAGATGGACCTTCGATTGCAACCCCCATTTTTCTAAACGCATTCATCGTCGCTATACAATCTTCACCCGTTAAAAAACCAGTCACATGGGTTGTACCATCTGCCAAAGAACCCAGCATAATAGAACGATGAGACATCGATTTATCACCAGGGACTCTAAGTGTTCCAGTTAATTTCCCATTTGGGCTCGTTTTGAATGTTACTGAATTGGACATTGGTACGGGTAATCCTTGTTAGTGTTAACTTTATGCGAGGTAATACACATAAAAATATATTTTCTTAAATTATGATTTAATGATGCTGTCGCGCGTGGCTTTAGCCTTGGCAAAGAGTTGTTCTATCTCATCAGCATCTTCATTTTGTATGGTATTTCTGAGCTCTGTTAGATCTTTCTGAAAATTATCCAATACTGAAAGGATAGCTGTTTTGTTATCCAGACAAATATCACGCCACATAACGGGGTCACTGGACGCCGTTCTTGAAAAACTCGCAAAACCGCCAGCGGTGTAATCAAAGACGGCATCACCATATTCTGATTTAGATAAGGTATTAACGAAAGAATACGCTAACACGTGAGGCAAGTGACTGGTAGCTGCTAAAACATCATCGTGTTGTTTGACTGCCAACGTTTCGACTGTTGCGCCAGTAATTTGCCACATCTCTTTAATTTTCAAAACAGCTTCACTACTGGTTTCACTGGTTGGTGTCAGTATGACTTTATGATCTACGTATAAATCGTCAATTGCAGCTTCGACACTACTTTTCTCGCGTCCGGCAATTGGGTGCCCAGCGACAAAATTGGGTGGAAGTACACCATCATAAGCTTCTTTAGCTGCTGCTAATACACTCCCTTTAGCACTACCTGCGTCTGTCACAATCGTATTCGCACCTAGATGAGGAACTATTGTTTTTAGAATAGGTGGTATTGCGCGAATAGGAACAGCAAGCAATACAATATCTGCCCCTTCCACTGCTGCAACTGGGTCTAGTGTGTAATCGTCTATAACACCTAATTCAACAGCTCTTTGTAAATGCGCTTCACTGCGACTGCAACCAACAATTTGTTCGCAGTAACTTGCTTTTTTTAACGATAAAGCAAGTGATCCACCAATAAGACCAACACCAAATATGGTTAGTTTTTTAATCATTGTAAAAAATCTTCATGCAGTGTTCTTCTTTTATCAGTTTAGAGTGTGTATGTTATTGAATAATGATAAGAAATTAATTAGAGATATTAACTAGCTATGAAAGACGATTAGTCGATCGGATATTGCTCTAATGCAACATCTAAAGCATCAAGACAACGTTGATTTTCTTCAGCAGTAGAAATAGTGATACGTAAATGGTTAGGTAAGCCATAATTAGGTATAGGTCGAACGATAACTGCTTCTTTAAGCATAGCTTCGTAAAGTGGGACAGCGTTCTGCTCCATGTCTATGGTAATAAAATTGCCAACGGTTGGAATATAATCTAAACCACGATATTGACAAGCAGCTCGCCAAAACTTGATTCCCTTGGTATTAATATCAACACAATTCTCAAGATGATCCTGATCATTTAAGGCAGCGGTAGCCGCTTCAATTGCCATAGCATTTACATTGAAAGGATGTCTTACTCGGTTTAGCAAATCCGCAATTTCTGCACTACAAACTGCATACCCAACACGAAGACCTGCTAAGGCATAAATTTTAGAAAACGTACGCGTTACGATCAGATTAGGAAACTCTTCAAGCCACTGTAGCGTATCTGGGTATTCACCTTCTTGAACATATTCAAAATAAGCTTCATCCACAACTACTATAATATCCTTAGGCACAGCAGAGATAAATTCATGCAATTCATCTGACTTTAACCAGGTACCTGTAGGATTATTTGGATTAGCGATAAAAATAACACGCGTTTTATCATTAATTAAGTCCTTCATCGCAGTCAAATCATGACCGTAAGGATTAGTCTCATGATCGACAGGTAAGGCTTCGGCAACGACACCCGTGGCATTAACTGACTGGATACTAATCGGGTAAACCGCAAAAGCATAACGTGAATAAATAGCTTCGCGTCCTTCGCATAAAAAAGTTCTAGCGATCATATCTAAAACGTCATTTGAACCATTACCCAATGTAATCTGGTTCTGGTTAACCTTGAGCATGTTTGATAATTTCTGCTTTAAGATAAACCCATTACCATCTGGATATAATTGAATTGATGCTTTCGCTTTGTCTAATGCTTCTAAGACCAAAGGACTAGGGCCCATAGGATTTTCATTGGAAGCAAGCTTTAGCGTATTACTAACACCTAGCTCTCTTTCTAATTCATCGATTGGCTTACCTGGCATATAAGGCTGTAAGTTTTGAACGCCATTAATCGCCAGTGATTTATAATTAATTGTCATAATGCTTAGAACTATTGGTTAAATGTATTAAAGGACAGCTTTAGGGTAAGACCCTAGCACTCTCATGAGTTCGGACTCTTCGGAAAGTTCTTCAAGCGCTTTGGCAACATTCGGTTCACTTGAGTGCCCATCGATATCCATGAAGAAGTAATATTCCCAGTTTGCATTTCTTGATGGTCTTGACTCAATACGCGTCATATCTAAACCATGTGCAGCTAAAGGCGCTAATAGATGATAAAGCGCACCAGAGCGATTCTTTGCAGAAATCATCAGCGTCGTTTTATCTTTACCAGACTGAGGCACATCTTGTTTACCAATCACTAAAAAGCGCGTAGTGTTATCTTTGCTGTCTTCTATATTGCTATAGGCAATATCTAGTTCATATATTTTAGCTGCTAAAGCGCCTGCGATAGCGCCAGATTCTGGGTCTTCTTTAGCTCTTCTAGCCGCTTCAGTATTACTTGAAACCGGAATTTGCTCTACATTAGGCAAATTATCATTGAGCCATTGACGACATTGAGCCAGAGATTGTGGATGTGAATACACACGTTTGATAGTGCGCCAATCTTTATTCACTGTCATTAAGTTCTGATGAATTCGCAAGGTGATTTCACCACTAATCTTTAGTGGCGAATGCATGAAAACATCTAAGGTATATGAAATAACACCTTCAGTAGAGTTTTCTATCGGCACAACACCATAATCGACAGTGCCATTTTCGACTTCTTTAAATACCTGACCGATTGATCCCATTGGGACAGTTTCTACCGCATGACCAAAATGTTTTTTTGATGCTTCTTGTGAAAAGGTGCCGTTAGGACCAAGAAAAGCGACTTTAATGCTTTGTTCCAAGGCCAAACAAGATGAAATTATTTCACGATAAATCGCAGTGATTCGTTCGTTTTTTAGCGGGCCAGGATTATTTTCAGTAACGCGGTTTAATATTTGGGCTTCTCTTTCTGGTCGATAAAACCACAGATCGACTTCACCGGTTTCACGTTTTATTTGCGCCACTTTTTCAGCGCATTCTGCACGCTGTGAGAGTAATTGTAAAAATTGATCGTCGATTGCGTCAATTGAATCACGAATTTCTAATAACTTTTTATTTACATCTGAGTTTGTCGTATCTGCATTATCTATCAACTTTTCAGATGATTTCTTACCGTTGTTATTATCCATTCAAAATCCAATTAAAATCTAAAGTTATAATATATTACGTCTCACCATATCTATAAAAGAGACTGCAAAAAACCAACTGCTTTAATACCAAAATAAATGATTAAAGCAAAGATCACATAAATTACCATTGGTAATTTAATAGGGTTATTTTTTTCGTAAATTCTAGGCTGCTTGGCAGTTCCGATTTCGATCTCTATATCGTCTCCGGCAGCAAATGTCTTTATGGCTGTTTTTGATCGAAAATGCAATGTTTCTCCATCCAACTGGTATTCAATAGTTGGCAAATCTAACTCACCAATATCCATCACATCAATTACTTTGCCGTTGATTATTTTAGCGTTTTTAAAAACCAGTACACTTTTGATATACACGATCAGAACAGCAATCAATAATATTACTAAAACAACCGTCCCCCAGCCAAAAACAATATTGAACATCACATCAGAATCATTCATCTTTTTTACAAGCACCCAATTCAACAAATTTTATTATTATAAACGCCCACTCACATAACTAATGGTGTAGTTTGCTTGTTTTGATATATATCATAATGATGATTAGAAACTTAACCGTACTTTGTTTCGAATGATTTCATCATGTCTACTAATTCAATAACACCTTGTTCTGGCATAGCATTATAAATACTGGCGCGCATGCCACCAACGGACTTATGCCCTTTTAAGTAAACCAGATCTCTAGTTGCAGCTTCTGTTAAAAATTTTTCGTTCAGCTCAGAATTGGCAAGGGTAAATGGAACATTCATTAAAGATCGATATTCTTTATCAACCGGGTTTGAATAAAAATCAGAGTTATCTATACAATCGTAAAGCATGGCAGCTTTTCTTCGATTTAAAATTTCCATTTGCTCAAGACCACCTTGTTGCTTTAGCCATTTAAAGATCAATCCAGCCAAATACCAGGCATACGTTGACGGCGTGTTGTACATCGAGCCATTTTTTGCATGAACATCATAATTCAGCATTGTTGGGGTAATATCCATTGCATCGCCAATGAGATCCTCTCTGACAATAACAATGGTCAAACCTGCAGGACCTATATTTTTCTGAGCACCTGCATAGATAAGGCCAAATTCAGACACATCTACTGGTCTAGATAGAATGTTGGAAGACATATCCGCTACCAAAGGAATTTCACCTGTGTCTGGCACCCAGGGAAACTCAACACCTGCAATAGTTTCATTCGGAGTATAGTGGAGATATGCCGCATCTGGATTTATGTTCCATTCTTCATAGTTTTGTATCGAGGTAAAATGACTACTTTCTGAGTTAGAAACCACGTTAACCAGGCAATATCGGCTTGCTTCAGTAATCGCTTTGGTAGACCAGATGCCGGTATTCACATAATCTGCACCCTCTTTTCCGCGCAGCAAATTTAACGGTATTGCCGCAAATTGAGAGGTTGCACCACCTTGTAAAAATAGCACCTTGTAATTATCGGGAATGTTCATGACTTCACGAAGATCAGCTTCAGCTGTTTCAGCGATGCTCATAAATTCTTTACCGCGATGACTCATCTCCATCACTGACTGGCCGGTACCATTCCAATCCAGTAATTCTGCTTGTGCCTGTTCCAAGACTGGCTGTGGAAGCATTGCTGGGCCGGCGCTAAAATTATACTTGCGAGTCATGTTGTAATCCTTGTTAGAAGCTGTGACATCATATTTACACTAAATTATTACTGATCTTTGTTTTCTACTAAATCTAATTCGCGTATATCAATTGCAGGGGTTAGATTGTTGATAGTAACTGGCGTTGATAAAGAGATGTTTTTTTCAATCGATGTCTTCAACATCAATTGCAATAAACGTTGACGGGTCAACAGTAGTTTATCCACTTCTTTAGTGAAGTAATAAAAGACCCATTCAACGGCATGATCACCAGTCTCTTTAACACCGAATTCTAAATCATATTGTGGTTCTAAATAAATACCATTATCAATTTTCGCAGCATCGTATACGGTCAAAAATAGATCTTCTACAGCATCTATAGAAGTATCGTAAGAAATTTTGAAAGACAGGCTTTCGCGAAGCCCTCGAGCTGAAGCAAATTTGGATAAATTATGTACCGTAAAATCCCTTAATTTGGAATTACGAATCATAATTCTATGATTGTTTGGGATATTTAAAATAACAGTATGGAACACCTTGGTTTTATACACGAGCCCGTAAACCAATTCCCCGTCATTGAACTGAATAACGTCACCTTCGGTTAACATATCGCTGTTCAGTATAATCAAACCATGAAAGATATCAGGTGCCCAGATACTGGATGTTAACGCGAGGAAAACACCTATTATTCCGATAACACCGCCCGCCTCTAATACTGAGTCGAAGCCCAGTAATCTGATGATGCTTATTAACGCAATCACAGCAATAAACAGATTACTAAAGATGCTTAATAGTCGGGTTTGATAGGTAGATACAAAGCGTTTTACGTCATTAACCTCACGCTCTTTACCGTAGTATCGAACTAAAAAACCATGTGTAATGTGCATCGATAAATAAGCAAAATAGATAACCGCCAGAACAGCGATAACATGAATCAGTAAGGTTTTATTTTGCTTGTCTTGAAAGAACCGGAAATAACCGTAAGCCAGTATAATTAATAGATTCAACGCCCGAAAGATCATCACTTTGCGGGAGAAATTACTGACTTTTTCTGGCTGATGATAAACAGCTTTAAGGATAACTTTTGCAAATATAAGCAAAAATAAATTAGCACCGATAAGCAAGTAACCGAAACTATCTACCTGATTTATATATTCGATAATTTTATCGACAGCACTATCCATAAATGAATTAGGGGTGTCTTCAATTAAATAAAATTAAATTGAAGCCACCCCCCTACTTTGAATGATATTTTTTACGTTGTTAATAACGTAAATAGAACGAAAACAGGACTAAAGAGAGCTAAGCAGATTACTCTGGAGACTCATCAGTATTATCACTGCTGTCACTCGCATCAGCGTCGTCAGAAGAATCGATATCGTCACTTTCAACAGAAGCTTCGGTAGCTCCATCAGTTAGTGTTGGATCCATATCTTCATCAATATCATCTTCGGACTCATCATCCATAGATTCAATGCGCTCTAATTGCGTTAGTTTTTCGTTTTCGCCCAGTTTGATTAAACGTACACCCTGTGTATTTCTACCAACGACTGATACATCAGCAACCGAGGTACGAACCAAAATACCACCGTTGGTGATTAGCATGATTTCATTATCATCAGTAACCTGAACAGCACCGATTGCAGCACCGTTTCGTTCAGATGTCTGGATAGCAATAACACCACTACCGCCACGATTTTGAGCAGAGAACTCTTCTACTTCAGTACGCTTACCGTAACCGTTTTCAGTTGCCATTAATAAACGACCTTCACGAAGAACGATTAATGCATTAACTTTGTGACCTTCAGGCATCTTGATACCACGTACACCAGCAGCAGTTCTACCCATGCCGCGTACATCAGATTCTTTAAAGCGAATGGCTTTACCTTGTGAGGTAAATAGCATCGCTTCATCATCTTTTTCTGTGAGTGCAACATCAACCAGCTTATTACCATCACGTAAATCGATGGCGATAATGCCTGAAGCACGTTGATTAGAGAATGCTTTCAAATCTGTTTTCTTGACTGTGCCGTTTTCAGTGGCCATAAAGATGTACTTGTCATCTTCATATTCACGTATCGGTAAAATAGCCTGGATGCTTTCATCTTCATCAAGTGGTAATAAATTAACAATGGGTCGACCACGAGAAGTTCTACTCGCCATGGGTAATTGATACACCATTAACCAGTACACTTTACCTTTAGAGGAGAAACATAAAACAGTGTCATGAGTACTTGCGACGAAGAGTTTCTCAATGAAATCTTCATCTTTCATTTTGGTGGCTGATTTACCGCGTCCACCACGACGTTGTGCACGATAAGTATCAATTGGTTGTGCTTTTGCATAGCCTTCATGAGACAGCGTTACAACAACATCTTCTTCTGGAATCAGATCAATATCACCCAGATCTTCACCAACTGCATTGATTTTAGTAAGACGTTCGTCGCCGTACTTTTCGAGCATTTCAATAAGTTCTTCACGAATAACGCGCATTAAGCGTTCTGGACTCGCCAAGATATCAAGCAAGTCAACTATCGTAGCGAGTAACTCTTTGTATTCGCCCAGTATCTTGTCTTTTTCAAGACCTGTTAAACGATGTAGTTGTAGATCTAAAATTGCTTTTACTTGAACATCGGTTAACCAGTAACCATCATCTTTCAGACCGTAACGCGGATCGAGGTTTTCAGGACGTGCTACTGTAGAATCACCACGTTCTAGCATCTCAAGAACGATGTCAGCTTTCCACGAGCGACTCAGTAAAGCTTCACGTGCTTCAGCAGGATTCGCCGATGCTCTGATCAAAGCGATGACTTCATCAATATTACCTAAGGCAACAGCAAGACCTTCTAAGATGTGGGCGCGTTCGCGTGCTTTACGTAGCAAGAAAATAGTGCGACGGGTAACCACTTCACGGCGATGGCGAATAAACGCTTCGATGATTTCTTTTAAGTTGAAAAGCTTTGGCGCGCCATCAATCAACGCCACCATATTGATGCCGAAACTATTCTGCATCTGTGTTTGTTTATAGAGGTTATTCAAGATAACTTCAGCGACTTCACCGCGCTTAAGCTCGATAACCATACGCATACCGTCTTTATCAGACTCGTCGCGTAGTTCTGAAATTCCTTCTATCTTCTTCTCTTTTACGAGTTCTGCAATTTTCTCAATAAGACGTGCTTTGTTAACCTGATAAGGAAGCTGTGTAACAACAATCTTTTCACGGCCTTTCTTATCGGTTTCGAAATCCGCTACGGCGCGAATTTTTACACTACCTTTACCAGTGTGATACGCCTGTTTGATGCCATGAGCACCGTTAATGACACCAGCCGTTGGAAAATCAGGACCTGGCAAATACTGCATTAAATCGTCAATACTAAGCGTTGAGTCATCAATCAACGCTACACAGGCATTGATTACTTCAGTGATATTGTGCGGCGGAATATTGGTCGCCATACCTACAGCGATACCAGAAGAGCCGTTTAATAGTAGATTGGGTAAGCGAGTTGGGAAAACTACTGGCTCGAATTCAGATTCGTCATAGTTGCCTTGGAAATCAACGGTTTCTTTTTCAAGATCAGCCATTAACTCATGTGCGATCTTCGACATACGGACTTCCGTATAACGCATCGCAGCAGGAGAATCACCATCGACAGAACCAAAGTTACCTTGTCCATCAATGAGCATATAACGCATTGAAAATGGCTGAGCCATTCGAACCATGGTGTCGTATACAGCAGTATCACCATGCGGGTGATATTTACCGATAACATCACCGACGATACGCGCTGATTTTTTATAAGGCTTGTTGAAGTCGTTGCGGAGCTCGCCCATCGCAAATAACACACGACGATGAACAGGTTTTAAACCGTCTCGAACATCGGGTAATGCACGTCCTACGATTACGCTCATCGCGTATTCCAGATAGGATTTACGCATCTCATCTTCAAGATTAATCGGGATAATTTCTTTCGCGAATTCAGCCATATTATTTGGGGTTCTTTTATGAGTATTTTGTACGGTTTTGTTTGCTTATTTTAAGAAGAAATATGCTTCTTAAAAAACTGCTGGCGAGTATATCAGAATGGCACAGAAATAGTACCTAAATACGCGCTTTTAAACGCGTCTAAGTGGTTTATTTTTATAATATATACACCCCCCTACTTTTGAGGCGTTTTTGCACCTAGCGCAGCTGAATTATATTACGCTCAGATCAACGTAGGTATCATAGAATGCAGCGCCATTTCCAATATCGGTTTTGCTGTGGCTATCAATTAAAGCATTGACGGTTTGTCCTGTTGGACTACTCTCGCACCACGCGCCCTTTGGTGTATATAAAACACCCGCCGCTACAGTGTCATTTACATCGGCAATCAGAACCACTTCACCTTTATTATTATGAAGTTTGACTTTATCACCGGTTTTGATATTTAAGGTTGATGCATCGTTAACATTGATAGACACTTTTTCCGATTCGGTATTATTCCCACCAAATGTAGAATTGGAACGATTAAATGCTGCTGCAGTGACCAAGGTAAACGGTCTGTCTTTTATTATTGATTCGTAACGTGGCAAACCATAGCCGAACTCGTTTTCTAAATCTTCATTGTAGAGTGTGATTTTCTCATCATCGGCCATATCGGATAACCAGACATGATTTTTATCGATGGTGCTTAAGGCAGAATGTGTAGAAATCTCTGAAACTTTATTTGTCTCAAATCTTTCTGATGATAAATCCAGCGCTTGTTCTTGCAGTTCAGCGTCCGTGTCGCTGAATAATGCATCGGTAAACCCGAAGCGTTTGCTCAGACGTCTAAATATCTCTGTGTTAGGCAATGCATTACCTACGGGTTGAATTGCGGCTTCTGCGCGCTGTGCGTAATTATGACCGTATCCCAGATAAACATCATCATGCTCAAAGCTACTGCACGCAGGTAAGATAACATCGGCGTATTGCATGCTATCGGTCATATTGATTTCACAACCAATCACAAAGACATCTTCTTTACTTAGTGCTTCAATCATTTTGTTTTGATCAGGATGCACCAGTACCGGGTTATGGTTGTAAATAAACACAGACTTGATTGGCACCCCCCCACTTATAGGGCTTTTTTTGCTGCTTGATGGAATATCGTTACCCAAAATGTGATCTGCTGTATCAACGATATTAAAGGTGCGCGTTGGTTTTTCAAGAAGGTCTGGACGCTGTAACTTATCCGTTGTCTTAGGATATGCAGGAGAGTGATAGCCAATTTGTCCTTGTCCCTTTTGACCAAATTGACCTAGCAATACAGCTAAAGACATCGCAGAACGAATCGCAGATCCACCATTTTTGGAACGCTCAAGCCCAACACCGGTTTGCATTGAAATGCGCTTGGCATTCCTGAATAGCTCAATAAACGTATCAGCTTGTGATTGATTGATGCCACAAATCTCTGCCAATTTATCGATAGAATACGACGATGCATTTTCCAGGTATTCATCAACACCAGAGACTTTATCGATTAGTTTAGTTTTATCGATCATACCCAGTTTATCGAACTGTGATGCCATCGCGAGCGCAAAATAAGCATCAGTTCCGGGCGTTACTTGTAAAAACAGATCTGCGCTTCGGGCAACTTTGATTCTTTCTGGATTAATTACGATTACTTTTGCGCCATTGTCTTTGGCTTTTTTGATGATTTTCATCAAGTGCAAATAGGTAGTGCTGGTATTTGTGCCCCATAAAACAATCAAGTCAGAATACACTGCTTGCTCTTGAGACATCGCCACGTGGTTACCAAACAATGAACGGTACGAAAGACCGCGAACTCCAGCACATAATGGCGATCTATCGAGTTGCGTTGCACCTAGCTTATAAAAGAAACGCATATCCATTGAACCACCAGACAATTGTCCATGAGGCCCGGCATAGTTTAATGGCATTACTGATTCAGGACCGTATTCTAGAATTCCTTTTTGCATGCCTTCATAGCATAAGTCTAATGCTTCATCCCAGGAAATCGGTTCGAATTGAGTACTGCCGTTATCTCCACCTTTAGCGTCAATTCTTTTTAACGGTGTGGTTAAACGGTGTTTGCCATGAACAAAATCAGGATAGTACTTCGATACCTTGCCGCAAATGACACCCTTTGTCATTGGGTTAGCATTAGAGCCTTTAATTTTATGTATTTTGCCATCTTTAACTTCTACATTAAGACTACAGGCATCAGGACAATCTAAAGGGCAAACACTTGGCGCCTTGTAATCTTGTTGATGCTCGTGGTTTTGTGTTTCTTCATTTAGGTTTGCTGACATAATTCGCTCTTCATTCGTTATGACGATAAATAAGAGTCTAATTGGATTTAATGCGATTAAACAGGCACAATTATTTTTTTAAAAAGCATGCCACTCTGAATCAATCTAGTTTTAATTATTTTAAAGATACAAACATGAAACGTAAAATTAAAGGCTTCCATCTGGATGAAGAGAACGATTGGGTAGCTGAACTAGAATGCCATCATGGCCAACATGTTCGACATCAGCCACCGTTTATTAATCGACCCTGGGTGATAAGCAAATCCGGGAGAAACAGTAAGCTAGATCATGAATTAAACTGTTTGAAATGTGATTTAGGTGAACCAAAAGATGATTGGTAAGTAAAAAGGCTGATTTAAATGATTTTTAGTTACTTTTAGATATCTTAAGTTTTTGCTTAAGCCACCCCCCTACTTTGAGGCGTTTTTTTTAATATATTCAAGGGGCGCTTATCAAGTATCTAAATTATAGTTTCGGCAGTTTACACATATTAATATTGCCAGTGTCTAAAGCTAATTTCAGTATTTAAGTATAATGAAGACCCATAAGTACTCGAACGTGTTCTGTCGCGCAACGGCCTAGAGAGGTAAGATCATAACCACCTTCAAGCATCGAAATTACTCTGCCATTTGCAAACTCATCAGCAATTTTACAGATTTGATCGGTAACCCAGATATAGTCACTATCCATTAAACTAAAACCGCCCATTTCATCATCAATATGTGCATCGAAACCTGCTGAGATATAAATTATTTCAGGCTTAAACTTTCTTAATGCTGGCAACCATTTTTCTTCAACCGCCGCTCTATAATCAGAACCTTTGGTACCCGCTGGCAATGGAACATTCACCATTAGCTCTTCCATAGATTTTCCAGCATAGCCAGGATAGAAAGGATGTTGGTAAGTTGAACAGAAAAGTACGTGCGGGTTGTGAGAGAGAATGTCTTCTGTGCCATTGCCATGATGCACATCAAAATCTACGATAGCGACTCTTTCTAATTTGTGATGTTCTATGGCATGTAACGCGGCGATAGCAATATTATTAAAGAAACAAAAACCCATTGCAGCACCTTTCTCAGCATGGTGACCAGGTGGACGAACATTGCAGAACACTCTTTTAGCCTCACCGGATACAGCTAAATCTGTCGCTAATATACCTGCACCGGCAGAACGTTGTGCAGCTTCCAGAGTAAACGGATTCATGCAGGTATCCGGGTCTACATGACGTAAACCTTCAAGCGGCGAATGATTATAGATTTCCTCTACATACTTGTTTTCATGCGCTCGTTCGATTTGTAAAATAGTGGCATTAGGCGCTTCATGATACCTTAAAAAATCCATGAGTCCTTTCGCAGACAACTGATCTTCAATTGCCGTAAGACGCTGAGGGCACTCTGGATGAAACTCAACCATTTCATGTCGCAAACAATCTGGATGAGTAATATAAGCTGTGGGCATAAAATATTTCTCCTTCGCTATTTTAAGCTGCAGTTTTTCATTCTTTTTGTTTTTGTTATTATTTACTAGAGAGACTAGCTTCTATTCCGTTTATTTACCAACTTACTTTAGAGATATTTACGTGGCATATTAAATAAGTATCTATGTATTGATAATTGTCATATAAAACACTGGCCAATAAAGACAAGATCAACATATAAAATATCTATATTTTGTTATTATTTAATTATTTATATATGCTGGCTTCATTATGTCTGAACATTACTTAAAAGCATTATTTGACCCGTCTTCAATCGTTATTGTTGGCGCGAGTGAAACTGAACAAACATTAGCCGCTTTAATAACCAAAAAACTGCATAAGCAGTTTACCGGTAGCCTCTATTTCGTTAATCCCAGACATAAAGAAATCCTGGAAACCCCTTGCTATAAAAAAGTCACGCTCATTGAAGAAGATATAGATCTGGCAATAATTGTTAGTCCAACAAGAACCGTTGAAAAAGTGATTCGCGAATGTGCAAAACAAGGTATTAAAAATGCTTTTGTTATGTCTAAGTATGCCAATACCTACAAGTCGCAAATCACACCAGAAATGAAATCCTTGTTAAAGGTAGCAAAAGAAGTAGATGTCAGAATTTTAGGCCCCAATGCCGCCGCATTGATTCGTCCGTCGACCAATTTCAATGCCAGTATTACCGATAATAAAATAATACCCGGCAAACTCGCAGTAGTCGCACGATCCAGAACCATTTGTAGCAGTCTTATTGATTGGGCAGAAACAGAGCAAGTCGGATTCTCATCGGTAATCTCTCGTGGTTCTGGGATTGATTTAGAGTTCTCGGACATTATTGATTTTTTAGCTAACGATCACAAAACCAGCAGCATTATTGTTCATATTAATCAAGTAACGCACTCCAGAGCATTCATGGGAGCTTTGAAAGCAGCAGCCATGCGTAAACCCGTTGTTATTTTAAAATCATCCCACGACAATGGCAGTTACAGTGATGCTATTGCAAAAACAAAAGATGTTAGAGCGATGGATGACGTCTTTCGTGCTGCCGTTTTAAGAGCAGGTGCAGACCATGTGACAACGCTGTCACAGTTGTATACGGCAGCTAAAATCCTAGCCAATAATCGACGCACAAAAGGTAATAATTTGGCACTCATTTCTAATGGTTATGGACCAGTAATGCTGGCGAATGACCGACTTAGAGATTTAGGGTTTCAACCAACACTACTGAGTAAAAGCCTTGTGGAAGAATTGAAGGGCACCTCAAAGAATATTTACGGTTTTGATAATGCGATAGTTATTCCTGACAGAAAAAATACCGCAGAACTATACGCAAAAAATATTAAAATTTTACTGGCGAGTAAAGAAGTGGACGGCATAGGAATTATATTTGCACCAGATGCCATGATAGACAGTCAGAATCTGGCTACTGAAATAGCTAAAGTAGTAAAAAATGCCAAAAAGCCAACTCCTACTATCTGGTTAGGAACAGCATCAGGCGGTCAAGGTCGCAAGATATTTACACAAGAGAAAATATCTAATTACCGGTCACCAGAAGCAGCCATGGATGGTTATAGTTTCTTATGCAATCACTTGGCAAACAGAAAAAAATTACTGCAAGTCCCTTTTCCACTGAATAAAACAATTCCACCAAAAACAGCAATTGCTAAAGAAATTATTGAAAAAAACCTTCTACAAAAGCGTAATGTGCTGTCGAGAAAAGATTCAATAAAACTGTTAGAAGCCTTCCATGTTAAATGCAACCCAGCATTGCACGCAGACTCAGTAGAGGAAGCTATAAAAATAGCGGATGACATTGGCTACCCTGTTGCATTGAAAATTGACTCTCAACATATCACGTATAAATCTGATGTTGAGGGTGTGAAATTGAACTTACAAGATGCAAAAATGCTAAAAAAGGCATTCTTGCAGATAAAAACAAGCATTTCTAAAATACGCTCAAACATTATCATTGATGGCATTATCGTTGAAAGAATGTATGCACCCTCTTCTGGTCGTGTATTGAATATCAGTATTCTAAACGACCCTGCTTTTGGACCCGTAATCAGCTTTGGCCCGGGTGGTACGCAATCCCCCGCAATGAAGGATAGAGCAATCCAGCTACCACCACTGAATAGGAGATTAGCTGAAGATCTGATTAACAATACACAAGTAAGTTTAATTTTAGATAAATACCGTAATTTACCTGCAACCAACAAAGGTAAATTACGAGAGATGCTTATACGCGTTTCGGAAATAGCGATTCATTTACCACAAATATTTGAATTAACCCTAAACCCAATCATTCTTGATGAAAATGAAGCCATAGTTAACGATCATCAAATAGTAATTCAGAAGTTTAACAAAGACCCTAAACACTTTAGTCATCTAGCAATACATCCATACCCATCCGATTGGCGCAGATTCATTACCATTAAGAATCATAAGAAAGTTGAGCTGCGTCCTATTCGTAGTGAAGATGCACAAGCAGAAGTAGAGCTCATCAATAATATGTCGAGCAAATCTAAATATTTTAGATTTATGCATGCTGTCAATGATCTGACACCTGAAATGTTATCCAGATTTACCAAATTAGATTACGATCGTGAAATGGCTTTTGGTGCTTTTATTCAAAAAAAGAACAAAGATAAGCTATTGGGTGTAAGTCGCTATTCCATAAACCCTGATAAGAAAAGTTGTGAATTTGCTATTGGCATAGCCGATAAATATCAAGGTTTGGGTTTGGCCAGACAGTTAATGCTGATTCTGATTGAGCACGTTAAAGACCGTGACCTTAAAATTATTGAAGGTACTGTGCTCAAAAATAATACCTCTATGGATAATCTAATGGATTCTCTAGGCTTTAAAAAGAGCGCATCAAAAGACGATTATGATATTAATATTTATACCTTTGAATTTGATGAATAGAACGTTTGTAAATGCCAATTGTTAACAGTGAATTTAAACCAGCCTGGTGGCTAAACAACCCACACCTGCAAACGCTCTGGTCTACTTTTTTTAAAAACCGACCAGATCTACAATTACATAAAGAACGTTTAGAACTAATAGATGGCGATTTTATTGATATTTCGTCAACTACTGACCTCCACCAAAAACCCATTGTTCTTATTTTGCATGGACTAGAAGGAACCTTAGAATCACATTATGCCAAACCACTAATCAAACTCCTTGAAGATAATGGGTATGGCGTATGTTTTATGCACTTTCGAGGCTGCAGTGGCGAGATTAACCGTTTAAAACGAAGTTATCACAGTGGTGACAGTTCAGATTTGCAAGCCGTTATTGATTTTATAAAAACCAGGTACCAACAGGCTCCGTTTGCGGTAATAGGTTTTTCATTAGGTGGTAATTTATTACTCAAATGGTTAGGCGAACAACATTCTGAAGCGAATACCACAACGGCAATAGCAGTGTCCGTGCCCTTTAAATTAAAAGATGCCGCTGAAAGATTGGAGAAAAGTTTTTCCCGTGTTTATCAGAATCATCTGATGAGTAGTTGCAAGAATAAATACCAGCAGAAAGATAATCTATTCAACATTGGTTTAGTGGAAGATATCAAATCTGTAAATACCTTTTTTGACTTTGATGACAAAATTACAGCACCGCTTCACGGTTTTTCAAATGCAGAAGATTACTATGCAAAATCAAGCAGTCATCAATTCTTAAATAAGATAGAAAAACCAACCTTAATACTCCACGCAGAAGATGATCCATTCATGTGGAGAACTACACCTCCGCAAGAAAAAGACATATCAAAAAATGTCACTGTTGAGTTATCTAAAACAGGAGGCCATGTTGGTTTTGTTTCAGGGAAATATCCTTGGGCAGCCAGATACTGGGCCGATCAAAGAATTTTACAATGGTTAAAATCACAATCTAAAAAGTAATATTTCGGTTATTTCTATTATTCTTAAAAACAATCACTGCTTTTATTCAAGATTAATATTCATTAATCATTAGCAGTTAAGTCAAGATTCATACTTCTCGTGTAAAATAGTTTGCACATAAAATTAATTATAAAGAAGTCATTTACTTATAAAAAATATAGAAATGGTAATTCTTAAAAATTATAAAAAAAGTATTAATAATTATGACTTTAGAAATCTCATCAAATTCAATCACTGCACCTAAAGAAATGAATAATTCTGCCAGGCGTGGATTACTATTACTAAGTATCTATGCCTTTCCCATAGTCTTGTCTTCTCTCGTTTTTCTGTTGGTCGTAATGATTAGCGATATTGATTTCAGTTCAGTTGGTAGTAAAACCGACTATGCAGAGATAACCAGCCCTAAAAATCAATCAGCTGTTGAGAAAAAATTCACTATATCCGGAACGTTAAGCGAACCTCTCAAAGATCATAAATTTTACTTACTTGAGTATCGTGAAAAGAATTACTGGCCAAAATATTCTATGGGCAATAAAGCAATGTCCTGGAATAAAAACCTTACCAATAGAGCAAAAAAGAACGCGTTCAATTCTTACTTAATCATCATGGCTGATAAAGACTTATCAGCAACCATAGACAACTGGTTTAAGAGAGCACATGAAACAGGTGAATACCCGGGAATTCCTGATTTAGAGGTAGATCATGTAGTTGCTAAAGTAAGAGTACAAAAAAAATGAGCGCTATAAGAATGAACTGGCTGGATATTTCCAGATTAGCTGCTGCTTTTAGCATCATTGGCATCCATACAACCACAGACCCAAAAGGCAAGGCCTTCATTGATTATGATATCAGTGAAAGAGTTTTTCCGGTGTTGATGAGAACTACCGCAGAACTGGCAAGTACTGAATTTTTCATCCTGGTTTCTTTGTTCTTATTGGCGTTTAAATTAGAAAGAAAGCCTATGCCTTATGGCGCAACCATGAAATTACAAATGCGTCGTTTATTGGTTCCTTTTGTTTTCTGGACTTTCTTTTATGCCTTTTTTGTACTGATAAAAGCCAATGCTTTTGGCTATCTTGATCCAATGCTCGAGAAATTAACAAAACCGGAAACCTGGGCGAGTTATTTCTTATTGGGTAAGTCACAGTATCACATGCACTTTATACCAACGATATTCCTGATTTTCCTATTTCACCCTGTATTCAAATTAGCTTTGAAAGCCCCTATTCTGGGTTTACTGGTTGTACCATTCTTAGCATTCAACTTAAGTATGAGTACCTGGATTTGGGGAAACATTAGCGATAGAAATACACTCGAATATTTAATACGAGGAATCAAAGTACTTTCTTATATAGGTTACGGTTTTGCGGCTTATAGCATTCTGGGTCTATGGCAACAAAAATTTGATAAAGAATTGTCGAAAAAGATATTCATGTTCGGATTATTAGCGGTCAGTATTTTCTTCATCATAAAACTGACTCATGCAGCGCTAAGTATTGAAGCAGGATCGTATGTTCCGAAAATGGGTGCCATTTACTATGCGCATAATTTACTTCCTATTGGTGTCATTCTTTTATTCCTCGGGTCTCAGCATTTCAATTGGCCAGAAAAAATAAGTGATTTTTCAAAGTTCACTTTTGGTACCTATCTGATGCACCCAGCGGTAATAGACATAATAGATATATTCCTGAAAGGTGTGGAGATGGCACCTTATCAACTTGTTTTATTTAAATACACATTTACGTTAAGTATTGTGCTAGCGCTGTCTATTCTGATCAGCAAGATTCCATTGCTTGCATGGACTATTGGATTGGGGCCTTTACCTTTTGCTAATAGAACGTCAGGAAAACTAACAACGAATGAAGTTACTGATAAACCCAAAGTAGCTACAACAAACTAATTACTGATAACTAACTGAAAAACTTTATATGCTTACAAAAATATTACTGATTGGCACTTTTATATTACTGGCTTGGAGTACATATGTACTGACTAACAAGAACCAATATATTATGGCGCAAAATACAAAATTAATTGAATTGCAGGGTGAGCTAAAAAAACAACAAGAAACCATCATTCAAAATGCTGACAAACAAATGAAGTTATTAGTTGCTAATAATAAAGCTTCTGAATCAGCGATTAAGTCTGTAGCAGACAAAATATCAAAAGTGAAAGTCGCTGTAGATAAATTGAAAAAAACAATCGCTACAAAAAAACCTGCTGCCAAGAAAAAACCAAGTGCTAAACCTAAACCAGCAGCAAAACCTAAACCAGCGGCTAAGCCAAAACCAGCTGCTAAGCAGAAAGCGGAAGCATCACAAAAAGCTATGCCAAAAAAGCCTGATAATGCTGACGCAGAACTGGAATTAACAAAAAAACTGAATAGTGTAAATGAGTTACATAAGCAGGGTTCTATTGAAGCAGCTGCAACAGCGCTAACAGAATTCAAAGGACTTATCTGGAAAAACAGAAAAGATGAAAGGGTCACGAAAGAAACTGTTTTATCCATTATTTCTTCAATTGATTACACCTTAAAGAAATGGAATGAAAAAGAATTAACGTACGACTTATCAAAAGTGAATGAGAAATTTAAAACATTTTTTAGCAAAAAGGAGGCATCAAAATGAGTAACAAAGTAGAAAAAGAAACGATGTCAAAACGCCTTCTTACAGGATTAGTCGTACCTTTATCTTTGGGTGCAGTATTAGCTGGGTCATCAATCTTTGTAATATCACAAACGAATAAAAACGTTAGTCTGGAAGATAAGGCAAAAAGTGAACTATTAGGAAGTCTCTTATTACCTAAGAAAGAAGAAGCAAAAACAATAAAAAAAGAGAACATGGAAATCGCTGAATCTAACAAAAAAGTCAATCTAGGCACCTGTTTTGTTCCGAAAAAAGAGTTAACTGAAATCGATGAGCACATCGCTAAAACAGCTTGGACTTATTACGAAAACAATTATCAGGAAAAAACGGGCTTATTCAACGCTGCCAACCAATACCCTTCTACCACGATGTGGGATACAGGTTCTGCCTTGGCGGCAACAATCGCCGCAGAAGATTTTGGCATTATTGATGATAAAGAATTTGATGACAAAATCACCGCGCTGATTAAAACCTTAATTACTATGGATTTATTCAAAGGAATAGCACCGAATAAGGTTTACAACACAAAAACCATGAAGATGGTTACCTATGCCAATAAAGTTACTCCTGATGGTGTTGGTGTTTCAGTATTGGATTTAGCACGTTTAGTTTCCTGGCTTCGAACATTATCGTGTAAACATCCCAAATTTACACATCAGATTGATTTAGCATTAAAGCGTTGGAATTTTGACACCTTAATTAAAGATGGAAGAATGCAAAGTCTCAAACGCTACCCAGAAACAGGGGAGATTAAATCATTCCAGGAAGGACGATTAGGGTATGAGCAGTATGCCGCTAAAATTTTAGAGCGTGAAGGTCATAATTTAAATGTCTCCTCTACTTATAATAATGTAGACAGAAAAGATATCGATATCTATGGCATTACTGTTGCTACTGATAACCGTACACCTGAAGAATACCATTCTAATAACTCTGTTGTTTCTGAGTCATACATCATGGATGCCATCGAAAATGGCTATGATGATGAAAATACACCCCTGATCAATAATATCTACCAGGTACAAAAGAAAAGATGGGAAGAGACAGGCATTGTTACAGCGGTTTCGGAAGACAATATCAATAAAAAACCCTACTTTGTTTATAACACGATCTTTTCTGGTGGAAAAACCTGGGTCGCTAAATCTTCAAAAGGTGCCATCCTGACAGAGCATAAAACGGTTTCTAATAAAGCCGCTATCGCGATGTCATTACTGTACCCAGATGATAGCTACAGTGATGTGTTATTCAATAAAGTCAAAAGTGCTTACGATCCTAAAAAGGGATGGTATTCAGGTATTTATGAAAACGGGGAAGGATATAATTCTTCGACAACTGCAAATACCAATGGCGTTATTTTAAGTGCGCTACTGTATAAAAAATACGGTTCAATGCATCAAATTTGCCAGAAATGTCGACCTAGTGCTAAATCAAAACTGTTGGCAGCTAATAATGAAAATAAAAACCTGTGTGAGTCAAACTAAACATGTATAGAAAATCAATAACACTTTTGACGTTTTGTATTTTAGCGTCTTTGCAACAAACGGCTGTTGCGAAAACCAGCTTTTATGCACCAGAAGTTAAAAAGAAAATTAGCGTTGAAACAAAGAAAAAAACGAAATACAGCCTTGGGGGACAGTTAACCTTAAAAGATAGAGTTCATGACAGTAAAGTAAGTTTCAGTGCGAGTGCTACCTGGAAGCCAGATTCGAAAGACTATTGGTATATCAAAGGTACAGCAAAGCATAATTTTGATAACGGAGACGAAGGTTTTACTTATAATTACGGGCTTGGCTATGATGATTGGCACGAAGGTACCTGGACAGTTCAAATTAACAATTATGACAGTTTAAAAATTGGTGAAGGCGGCTTCAATCTAGATAGCGCCATTGTGAGTGTTGGTTATAAAACCAAAATTAAGCAATTACAAAAACTGAATATGAAATCTACCATTACCTTAAGTAAACGTACTGACGGTGACACCAAGCTTTCTACATCTCTGCAGTGGGCGCCCAAAAAATACTGGTTTATTAAAGGCATATTGATTACACCACTTGAGAATGGCAAACCTTATTGGAACTATCTGTTTGGCTATGATGATTGGCATCCCGGTACTTTTGGATTTGAATATACAAATTATGAATCAAATCCAACCAGTGAAACTAACTTTAGAAAAGGGTTCTTCTCTTTAACGTATAAGTACAAATTAAAATAAATAAATTATAAATACAAAGTCACCCCCCTACTTATGGGCGGTTTTTTTAAATAAGAAAGGAGTTATGCGAACTAATTAGACTCAGATTGTAATGTAAGAATAAGTTGTTTTACCGCTTCATATTCTGAAACAAAATCTTGAAAAAGCTGATCTATTTCTTTTTCATCATTTGATTCAAACTTTTCAATCTGAAAACTGATGTCAGATAAACCAATAGCACCGAAGGTTCTCGAACTGGATTTAAGTGAATGGCCGATATCTTTAACAGATTCCCAACCCTTATTTTCAATATGATTCTTCATGTTGTCGATTGATGATTCAGTTTCCTGAAAAAACACAGTAACAAGTTCAGGAAATACTTCATCCATGCTTTCTGCCAGACTAAAGAATTCGCTTTTATTAAAATTTATATCTTTCATAAAAATCTCTTAAAATTGAGAACGTTATTCATATAACCCGAAGGTTATATGTGTAAACACCAAAGTATACTTTTAATAAAAATAATTAACATAATATATGAATATACTCGTCGTTGATGATTCCACAGAAATACGTTTAATCATCAAACATTACCTTACAAAGTTTAATCACAATGTCGATTTAGCCGTCGATGGTGGCGATGCATGGGAGAAAATAACAAATAACGAGTATCAAGTCATTATTAGTGATTGGAAAATGCCAATCATGAATGGTTTAGAGCTGTGTAAAAAAGTCAGAGCGGCCAATTTTAAAAACTATATCTATTTCATACTGTTAACAGGTATGTCAGGAAAACAAAATACGCTCGATTCAATAAAAGCTGGGATCGATGATTTTGTAAACAAACCCATCGATGCTGATGAATTAAAAATTCGTTTAACCTCTGCAAAAAGAGTATTGGATTTAGAAGAAACATTAGAACGTAAGAATCTGGCACTTAAAAAGATCAATGAACAATTAAACACAGATTTAAAAAATGCGACGAATACTCAAATCAGTTTACTTCCCGCTAATCTGGATTCAAAGCATTTCACAACTGCCTGGTACTACAAGCCTGCCGTTTTTGTAGGTGGTGATACATTTAATTACTTTACGCCCTCACCCGATTTTTTAGTGTTTTATAAAATTGATATCTCAGGTCATGGAATATCTGCAGCGATGCTTTCTATGTCACTTCAATCGACCTTGGGCTTAAAACGTGGGTTATATGGTGGACCAATCACCCGCGAAAGTTCTTATGATTTACCTAGAGTGTTTGCAGAAAACCTGAACAAAATGATGCTGGAAAATAATACCGACCATTATTTAACCATGATTTTTGGCATTGTAGATATCAAGTTAAACCAAATGCATTATGTACAAGCCGGTCACCCTCATCCCATGTTTTACAACAAAGAGCATGACCAACTTACAGAGATTGATGTCGATGGATTCCCTATTGGCTTAATCGACAATGTTGAATATGAGACACGGCATATAGATTATAAATCCGGGGATAAGTTTGTTGTCTATTCTGATGGTATCAATGAAGTAGATTCTGCAATAACTGATAAAAGATTGGAATCAAATACGCTCTACGAGCATTTCAATTCCATTAGAAACCTAACACCCAATAATATGATCGACAAGATCAAAAATACCTGGTTGAAAAAAGAACAACTAAAGGCATTACCTGACGATGTCAGCATACTCATTTTCGAGTTTAAATAAATAAAAATTAGGAGAATTACAATGAACCTTGCAATCACTGAAAACGAAAATATTACAGTCGTTACTGTTAAAGAAGCACGTTTGGATGCCTCTATAGCACCTGAATTTAAAAAACAAATGGAAGAGTTAATCAATAATGATAAAGACAAAATCATTCTGGATATTTCAGAAATAGGTTTTATGGATAGTAGCAGTTTAGGTGCTCTAGTAGGTGTATTAAAGGCAATGGGTAACAACGGAAAACTAATTGTCTGTGGCGCTTCAGGTGTCGTTCTGGAATTGTTTAAACTGACTAGAATGGACCGTATTTTCACTTTGGCAGACGACATGCAAGCTGCTAAATCAGCTTTTGTTGCTGAAGCTTAGATAATGCTAAATAGCGAATCATTCAACAATGTAATTAACAAAGCAACAATTACAGTATTAAACGGAGTAATAACCTAAGAGGTTATTCAACTGATATGAATAATATTAATCAAACAGAAATTGACAGTGAGTTATCAGAAGTTAAAAAACTTTCTGCTCACTTTCGAGATTTCTGTAACCACAATTCTCTTAATGAGCAGCTATCTGGATTATTAGAACTAGCTCTCGTAGAAGCGGTGAATAATATAATCATTCATGCTTATGAAGGCTTACCCGGCAATACTATCAAAGCGCAATATCAGAAAACTGATTCTAATATCATTATTACACTGACTGATTTCGGTAAAAAATTTACCGGCAAAGATAAGAATAAAGATACAGAAAAAGGTGACTTGGAATCTTTACCAGAAGGAAACTGGGGTATAGGACTCATAGAATCTATCGTTGATGATATTCAAAGAAGTAGAAACGCTGATTCGAACACATTAATAATTACAAAAAGTATCAATTAATCATTACTTAAATCTAACAATTAACAATAAGAAGAACACATGAATTTTTACTTTGATAAATACGAAGACAGAAAACCAGAGCCACCATTACCGCATAATGAATGGCGAGAATTACTGTGGCAGTATTTTGCTGTAATAGCACTTGTTGTTGGTGCCTGGTATATCACTTGGCGATGGACATCATCCTTAAACTACGATGCACTCTGGTATGCCATTCCGTTGGTCATTGCAGAAACAGGTGCGTATATTGGATTAATACTCTTTACGTTTAATTTATGGAAAGTAAAAGATACACCTAAACAAGATCCTCCCACCATGTTGAGCGAAGTGATCGCCTATGATATTTCTAAAGATAGAAAGATCAATGTCGATATGTACTTCCCTACTTATGATGAGGATCCAGAACTAGTTAGATTGAGCCTAATCGATGCAAAGAACGTACTGAACCCCATGGGTGTCAATATCAGTATTCACGTTTTAGATGACGGTAGCCGAGACAGCATGAAACAAGTCGCGGATGAAGAAGGTGTAAATTACATTACACGTGAAGGTAATATTGGCTTTAAAGCGGGTAATTTAAGAAATGCCATGGAACAAACAGGTGGAGATTTTATTGTCATTTGTGATGCAGATACACGCCCTCTTCCAACCTTACTCGAACACACTTTAGGTTACTTTAAAGATTCTGATGTTGCATGGGTACAAACGCCACAATGGTTTTTTGATATTCCAGAAGGCAAGCCCCTTGATCAAGCCCTTGGAAAATATCTTTCTACTCCCGGAAGATTATTGGGCAAAGGGATACAAAAAATAATTGGACCAGTACAAATTGGACAAGACCCTTTTGTTAATGACCCTAAGATGTTCTATGACGTGATTCAACGTAGAAGAAATTGGTGTAATGCCTCATTCTGTTGTGGAGCTGGCTCTATTCACAGACGTGAAGCTGTTATGGAAGCTGCATTAAAATCGTATGCAGAACAGATTGATGCTGATGTCGAAGATATTTACAAAAAAGTAAAAAAGATAACAGGCGAATCAAAACTTGATGAAAGTCTGCTTACATTGATTGATCAACAAGCGTTGTTAAATAATGAATTCACGCCTTATCGTTTTCACGTCTCTGAAGATATTTACACGTCGATTGTTTTACATTCCGATCCGGATAGAAACTGGAAATCTGTGATGCATCCCGACGTTGAATCTAAAATGCTATCACCGCAAGATCTTTTAACCTGGACTATCCAGCGATTTAAATACGCAGGTGGCACGCTGGATATTGCTAAAAATGATAACCCGGTATTTCGTAAAGGAATGTCGCTTCCTCAACGCTTAATGTATGCAACGACCATATGGTCATATATTGGTGGAATATGGAATGCTATTTTCCTTACTGCGCCTCTAGTGTATTTATTCTTTGCAGTATCACCAGTACAAAGCTATTCGATGGACTTTTATATCCACATAGTTCCGTTTTTATTATTGACTGAAATAGCCTTTATGATTGGCGGCTGGGGGTTAGCAGGATATCCATCCAAAGCTTCCTATTTAGCTTTTTTCCCGACAAATTTAAGGGCCTTATGGACAGTAATGAAAGGAGAAAAAATTAGTTTCCCTGTTACGCCAAAAGACCGTCAGGAAGGTAGCTTCCTACATTTGGCGATCCCACAAACAGTCATTATTGTATTAACAACAATAGGTATTATTTACGCATGGTCTCAATATCAGTTAGAACATCCTTCTTATGATATTAACGGCGTTTTACTGAATACTTTTTGGGGATTAAATAATATTTTAGCGTTAAGTGGCATCATCTTTGCTGCTTTATGGAAGCCTGAAAAAGAACAAGAAGAAATTACTGCAGTTTAAATAGAGTATATAAAAAATGAATAACAATAACGTACCAGGATTCAAACAAAACTTAGTGAGAGCAAGGTCACATATTATCTTTATGCTAGCCTTAATCACTGCTTTTTCGTTGGTGATATCACTATCAAACGCTTCTTTTGAAGATCGAGTAACGGCAAAATCAACAGTGAAGAATGTAATAGAAATGAAATTACCTCCACAAAGAAATCTAACAGAAGAAGAAAAGCAATGGGCGTTGATTGCCTGGAAATATTTCCAAAATAATACGATTGAATCTACAGGTTTAGCGAATTCTGCAAATGCCTATAAATCAACAACACTCTGGGATAGCTCATCTTATTTACTAGCTGTTATTTCTGCGAGTCGACTTGGAATTATTGATAAACCTGAATTTGAAAACCGAGTAAATAAATTTCTCGCAACCATGCTAAAACTACCTTTATATGAAGGCAAGTTACCTAACAAAGTGTATAACACCGAAACATTGGAGATGGTTGATTATAATAATAAAAAGACCGAAAAAGGTTTAGGTTGGTCAGCGATTGATATCGGTCGTTTAATGGTGCCTCTCAATATCCTGGTTTGGAATTACCCCGAATTTACTACACAGGTAAAAGCGATTACAAAACAATGGGACCTTAGTGCTGCAGTAGATAAAGGAGATATGTACGGTGCATTAAATGAAGATGGCAAAACGGTTTACCTTCAAGAAGGACGTTTAGGCTATGAAGAATATGCATCAAAAGCATTCCAGCTAGTTGGACTAGATGTTAGTAGTGCAATTGATTACACGTCATGGCTAAAATTCATAGATATCGAAGGGATCAATATTCCTACTGATAGTAGAAGCCCTGAAAAATTTACCGCACATAACTATGTCGTTTCAGAACCTTATATTCTGGATGGTATTGAGTATGGTTGGGATCAAATGTCGCGTGAGTTTTCTGGTCGAGTTTATACAGTACAGGAAGAAAGATATAAGAATACTGGCAAACTTACCGCTGTTAGTGAGGACAATATCGACCAAGCACCCTATTTCGTCTATAACACCGTTTTTACAAGTGGTAAGAAATGGAATGCCATCACTGAAGATGGAACAGATGCGAGTGAGTTTAAAACTCTTAGTACTAAAGCTGCATTTGGCTGGCACATGCTGTATGAGACTGAATACACTAAAAAACTAATGAAAGTAGCTAGCCAACTGTACGACCCTAATCTTGGATGGTACTCAGGTTTGTATGACAAAACAGGTGAGCCAAATAAAGCATTAACTGCAAATACAAATGGCATAATCCTGGAAACATTAGCTTACAAACAAACAGGTCAATTATTGAAACCATAATATTGAATTAAAAACACCTTTACATAGTTTGTAGCATCGAACGTAAAAAAATGAATAATTATAAATAGAGCGTATAAAAATATGTGTATCACAACAAATACAGCTTGGAAAAACGTACAACAACATGCACTAGAAATGTCAGAATTTCACGTTCGTGATGCATTCGTAGAGGATTCCGAACGCTTTAAAAAATATTCAATTCATTTAGATGGTTTACTTTTTGATTATTCCAAACAACGTATAACAAAAGAAACCATGGAGTTACTTTTCGAGCTCGCCAAAGAAAGTGATTTAGAAAACTGGCGTGATCGATTGTTTAATGGAGAACGCATAAACCATACTGAAGATCGTTCTGTATTACATACAGCATTAAGAGATATGTCTGATGACCCAATCTATGTTGATGGTAAAGATATTAAACCAGGCATAGATTCTGTACTTAAAAAAATGGAAGCGTTTATAGATAAAGTTCACAATGGAGACTGGTTGGGCTTTACCGGCAAACCCATAGACACCATTGTAAACATTGGTATTGGAGGTTCTGATCTAGGCCCGAAAATGCTCTATGAAGCATTAAAACCCTATCATATCCCTAAGATAAAGGTTTGTTTTGTATCTAACCTGGATGGTGCAGATTTAGCCAATCAAATTACGCAAATAGATCCCGAAACGACTTTATTTACCATCGCATCCAAGACGTTTACAACGCTAGAAACAATGCAAAATGCAAATACTGCAAGAAACTGGTTCCTAAGACATACTGAAAATGAGAGTGATATCGCCAAACATTTTGTAGCAATTTCCACCAACGCAGAAAGTGTTGCAGAATTTGGGATCGATACGAACAATATGTTCGAATTCTGGGACTGGGTTGGAGGACGCTATTCTCTTTGGTCTGCAATTGGATTACCGCTTGCACTCGGTATAGGAATGCATCATTTTAATGCACTTCGTGAAGGTGCATTTGATATCGATACACACTTCAAAACCAGCCCTTTTGAAAGAAATATTCCAGTAATAATGGCCCTCATCGGAATTTGGAATAGAAATTTTTTGGGCGCTGAAACTTTAGCTATTCTGCCTTATGACCACCTGTTAAAAGATCTCCCTGATTTCCTTCAACAACTCGGTATGGAGAGTAATGGAAAATCTGTGGACCGTGATGGTGAAGAAATTGATTATGCCACTGGCGCAGTTGTATGGGGTGCGACGGGTAACAATGGTCAACATGCGTTTTTCCAATTATTACATCAAAGTAAAACCTTAGTTCCTTTAGATTTTATAGGGAGTGTAAACAGCGGTTATTCCTTAGAAGGACACCAGCAAAAATTGTTTTCTAATATGGCTGCTCAAGCCAAAGCATTGATGTGTGGAAAAACAGAAGAAGAAGTGACTAAAGAAGCAAAGTCACAGCATGATAGAGATATCGTTCCTTATAGGGTTTTCGACGGAAATGTTCCATCGAATATGTTTTTGTTTGATCATTTAACACCACACAGCTTAGGTATGCTCATCGCTCTGTATGAGCATAAGGTTTTTGTTCAAGGCATTATCTGGAACCTTAATTCGTTTGACCAATGGGGTGTTGAACTTGGTAAAAAACTGGCCAACGAAATTTTAGACGACCTTATTAGTGATGAAAACACAAACAAACACGATTCTTCAACAGAAGGTTTAATGAATTATTTCAAAGCAAGTTTTATGGATAAACTTGCTTCTTAATTCACCTTTAACTTAATAATAAAAAAATTCGCCATTATGCTTAAAAATTTCACACGATCTGATGTTGTATACAGACACACTTTTGTCATCATTTTAGCGTTTGTATTGATCATAGGTAGTGCAGTCGTCCTGGCTTATACCTATAAGCAAACAAATGCCATGAATGAACGCATTGCAAAATTAGATGCAGAACAATTCGCAACATCAGTAGCTAAATTTAGAAATTTTTACAGTGAAAAGATCGTACCAATTGCAAAAGATCATGGATTAAACGTAACACATGATTATGAGAATGCTAATTGGTCCATCCCCTTACCCGCAACATTCGCTAAAGATTTTGGGGAATACATTTCTAGCGATGATAAATCTTATGCGGTAAAACTATACAGTGATTTACCCTTTCCATGGAGAAATCAGGAAAAATTAGACACCATTGAAAAAGCCACTATAGAAAAAATAAAAGAAAATCCAGACGCTCCAGTCATATCTGTAGAAAGCCACAATGGCAATAAATATATCAGATACGCTCGTGGTGACATTATGAAAGAGAGCTGTGTAGCTTGTCATAATAGTTATCCCGGTTCTCCAAAAACGGATTGGAAAGTAGGTGACGTCAGAGGTGTTCTAGAAGTCATTAGGCCAATAAATACAGCTCAGTTTAATTCTATTGGTTTACTTAAAGAATCTTTTCTTATGATGCTCGCCATTATCTTATCAATGGTTAGTCTTATCTTTTTTGTGCTGAGAAAATTAACAAATTCATTAAATGCTGCATACGAAGCTTATGAAAAAGAGGAAAAAACATCTCAAAAACTACACGCTAGCAGCGTAAAAATGACAGCTATTGTCAATTCAGTAGAAGAAGTCATCATAGTTATTGACGAAAAAGGAATAATTACAGAATGCAATAATTCCATAGTGAAAGTATTTGGCTACTCTGTAAAAGAAATAATAGGTAAAAATGTTAGTGTGTTAATGACAGGCGATCACCATATACATCATGACAATTATATAGAAGAGTATATAGGTAAAGGTGAAGGAACTGTCATGGGACAGAACAGAGAGTTTGTTGCCATCCGTAAAAACGGAGAAGTCTTCCCAATAGAACTTTTTGTAAATGATGCGCGGATTGGGGATACGGTTTTCTTCACGGGTAGTATAAGAGATATTACCGAGCGTATTGAAATTGAAAAAGACAAAGAGCTTACACACAAAGCTGCACTAGAATCCGCGGAATTAAAGAGTGAATTCCTTGCCAATATGAGTCATGAAATCAGAACGCCTATGAATGGTGTTATCGGCATGACTGAGCTACTTCTGCTATCAGACCTTGATGAAGAACAACAAGAACTCGCACATACCGTTAAAGATAGTGCAGACTCTTTATTAACCATTATCAATGATATTCTCGATTTCTCGAAGATTGAAGCAGGCAAGCTATCGATTAAAAAGAGGCACTTTAAACTGTTAAAAATGATAGAAGGTTCTATCGATTTACTATCAAAAGAAGCCAATAAAAAAGAAGTAGAACTTGCCTTCTTCATTGACAAAAATGTGCCCCTCGAAATTACTGGCGATGCCGGAAGATTACGCCAAATTCTAATTAATCTTCTCAATAATGCCTTGAAGTTCACAGAAGATGGACAGGTCATTTTATATGTCTCGATGAACAACGATGACACCATATGTTTTTCAATAATTGATTCTGGTATTGGTATTCCAGAAGATTCTTTAGCCACCCTATTTGATAGCTTCTCACAGGTTGATGGCTCAAGCTCCAGAGAACATGGTGGAACAGGTTTAGGACTTGCCATTTGTAAGCAGTTAGTAAACCTCATGAAAGGTGAAATGGGAGTCGAAAGCAAATTAGGCGTTGGCTCTACTTTCTGGTTTACAATCAAACTGGATGAGAACAATGAACACCCCATTAAACCATTAATTGATTCCAATGCTCGCGTTCTAATGTGGAGTACTTCAGAAACGTTGAATCGTTACTATAAAGAGCAACTAAGCCAATGGGGTATGAGCTCAACTATTGTCAGAAACCTGAATAGCATCAACAATGAACTAGATAATAATACTTACAATATGCTGGCACTAGATTCGGATAATATATTCATTGATGAAAACAACCCTGAATCCTTTTTCCCTATTTTAGAGACCCTACGTCAAAAATCTAATGCCTTGTTTGTGTTGTATGCGAGCCATCAACAATATCAGTTCCTATCGACGCTTAAATTTGAAAAGAACATCGTTTTATTTAAAAAACCGATCAAACATACGGCGATCAAAACACTGATGGATCAGTTTGAATCCAGAGCAAATAAAACAGCAGAAAAAGATACATCTCCAATCAAAATAGAGACACTTGAAACTACTCAAGAAGAGATGACTAACGATGAAAAAACAACAGTAATAGAGAAAGATAAATACCACATTCTTTTGGCAGAAGACAATCTGGTTAACCAGAAGGTTGCCGTCAAAATGCTGACTAATTTAGGCTGTAAGGTAACAGTCTCCAATAATGGTCAGGAAGCATTAGATAAAGCGCGTGAGCATTACTTCGACGCTATCTTTATGGATTGTCAAATGCCTGAATTGGACGGTTATGAAGCAACAAAACTCATCAGAACCTTCCCCCAAAGCCACATGAATTATGACATACCAGTCATCGCCTTTACTGCTAATGCCATGAAAGACGACCATAAGAAATGTGAACAGGCAGGAATGGATGACTATCTAAGTAAACCAGTAAGTCTTGATAAGCTGGAAAAAGTAATACACAAATGGATTGAAAAGATGGCTGCGAGACAATCCAGATATTTAAAACAAAAATTAATGAAGGAATTATTATGAAAGGCATAGTGTTTACAGAATTTTTAGAGATGGTGGAGGATAAATTCTCCCCAGAAATGGCAGATAAAATTATAGACGCCTCGAAAAGCTTATCTACCGATGGTGCTTATACGGCTGTGGGTACTTATCATCACTCTGAATTAATAGAGTTGGTATCGCACCTGAGTGAAGAGACAGAGATAGATTTAGCTTTGCTGGTAAAAACATTCGGTATCTATTTATTCGGTCGATTTGTAGCGCTTTACCCGGGATTTTTTGAAGATAATAAAGGGACGTTTGGATTCCTTCAATTAATCGAAAATCATGTACACGTAGAAGTTAAAAAATTATATCCAGATGCAGAGCTACCGACCTTTGATACAAACCTGGTGAATGATCACCACCTGGAAATGATATATCAATCAAAACGTCCGTTTGCCCCACTGGCAGAAGGATTAATCCAGGGTTGCATGGACTATTACAATGAAAAAATAGACATCCAGACAGAAGATTTATCTGGCGGCGAAAACAAACACGTCAAATTCTCTTTAATTAAACACTAATTTACAAATCAAATATCATGAGTGAAGAACAAGTCAGATTACTTGAGAGACGCATAGCACGCGAGAAATCAGCGCGAAAGCAAGCAGAAAACTTACTCGAGTCTAAAAGTCTTGAGCTTTATAATGCAAATATTCAATTGAAGGAAATTGCTGACTCACAAGAAAGTGAAATTCAAAAGCGTACACAAGAATTAAAAGTTGCTAGAGATAAAGCGATAAAAGCCAGCAGTATCAAAAGTAATTTTCTAGCAACAATGAGTCATGAAATACGAACACCTATGAACGGCGTTATTGGTATGGCACAGCTATTACTGGATACTGACTTAAGCAATAAACAACGCCGACAAGCTAATGTTTTATTGTCCTCATCAGAATCCTTACTGCAAATAATTAATGATATTTTAGATCTATCAAAATTAGAATCCGGAAAGTTTCAGGTGCAAAAAGAATCATTTGCTCTGGGATCATTCCTTGATGATATTTTGAACTCTTTTGCGATTACTAGCCAAAATAAAAAAATCGAACTACTCAATATTATCGATAGAAATGTACCTGAAAAAATCCAGAGTGATCCTTTACGATTAAGACAGGTGCTGATTAATTTGCTGGGCAATGCGTTTAAATTTACAGAAGATGGATTTATTGTTTTAAAGATCAATCTAGAACGGGGTAATGAAACAGATGCTAATTTACACTTCATTATTCGAGATACTGGCATTGGAATTACACAGAAAAATTTAATAAAGCTGTTTAAACCATTCAGTCAGGTTGAAGATTACAATCAAAAGCGCGCAATCCAGCAAGGCACGGGTTTAGGCTTATCTATTAGTCAAAAATTGTCTGAATTAATGGGTGGCTCAATTCATGTAGAAAGTGAAGTCAATAAAGGCACTACGTTCACATTGAGTTTGCCCATAAACTTAGACTTAAACTTAAACTTAAAAGACATTGAAAATAAACCAGATCGACCATTATTAGATAAAAATATCATTTTTTATCAGCCTTTAAGGTCTATTTCAGATATTGCTGAACAGCAGTTAAGCAATATCAGTGATCAAGTAGAAAATATGCAATCACTTGAAGATTTTTTAGAAAGGTCTTCTCAAAAAGGTACTACTAAAGACGCCTATATTCTCGATGTAGAGAACCTAAAGAAAAAACAAATCAAATATTTATTAACGCATTTAACTAACAACAACATTAAGTACAACGATTGGCTATTCATACAAAGTATCAACAGCAAACACGAAGATCTGGAAATTTATTGCGATAAACATAACATTAAAACAGTGATGAAACCTACCTGCCAATTCACATTATACGATGCGGTGAAATCATTGAGTGATGGTCACTCACAAAAGAAAGTGACAAAAAATGATAATAAATCAGACTTTACAGGGAAGAAACTACTCCTTGTTGAAGACAACAAAGTCAATCAAATGGTCGCAAAAGCATTACTTAAAAAATTAGGCCTAGATATCACTATTTCCAATGATGGGCTCGAGTCTTTAGATGCATATCAAAAAGATTCATTTGATATAGTTCTTATGGATATCAATATGCCAAATATGAGTGGAATAGAAGCGACTCAGGAATTGCATAAAATCATGAAGGTCAATAATACGTCCACCCCTATCATTGCTTTAACCGCTAATGTTATGGAAGGCGCAGAAGAAGAGTATCGATCTTATGGTATGAATGGTTACCTATCTAAACCTATTGAAATAGATAAGTTAAAGATTGAACTGAATAAATGGTTATAAAATAGCCTTACCATAAAGCGTAACCCTTATACCAATTTACATTGAATAGTTACGTTTCGATAAGATAGATCGTGAAAGCATGAGCACAATATTTAAAAGAATGTTTAAATAAGCGCACATGAAAAAGACACATCACACATCGAATACTCGCGTAAAAACGCCAAAAAATTCCATCAAATCACCATTACCGATGAGGCATGGTGTTTCTGCCAGTAGAGTGTGGCTTCCCAAGCCTGGAGATTCTAAAAACACAACAGAACAATATGGCGAATGGCAAACAATCCTAGAATTCCTCATAGAAAGGTTTCCATTTATTCCCGCGGATATTTTAGAAGAACGTATGCTCCGTGGTGATATTGTCAATCAGGACGGTACGGTATTTAGACCCGACAGCCAATACCAGGCGGAAACGTTTTTATTTTACTACCGTGAAATACCCAATGAGGCCGAAATTCCGTTCAAAGAGAAGATTCTCTATAAAGATGAAAATATCATTGTCGTGGATAAACCGCATTTCTTACCGGTATCTCCCTCTGGTCGGTATGTCAGAGAGAGTTTGCTTGCACGACTAAAACATCATTATCAGCTTGAAGACATCAGTCCTATCCACCGCTTAGACAGAGAAACAGCAGGAGTCATACTATACAGTTGCAATAAAGACATACGTGGCGATTACCAAACGTTGTTTCAAAAGAAACAGGTTGAAAAAACCTACGAAGCCATCGCACAAAAACCTGACAGTAACTCAGACTTAAGCTTTCCCTTAAATTACAAAAGTCGCATGACAAATGGCGATCCATTTTTTGTAATGCGTGAAGAAGAAGGTGAAGCTAATTCTGAAACTAATATCGAACTCATTGAGACTCAATGTAATCTGGCTAGGTATCGATTAAGCCCAGTTACCGGAAAACAACATCAATTACGCGTGCATTTAATGTCTTTGGGTATACCTATTCTAAACGATCCTTTTTACCCTGTAGTTTTACCCGATAAAGGCGATGACTATTCTTCCCCTTTACAATTATTAGCGAAAAGTATCTCGTTTATTGATCCCATCAGTCAGGAAAAGAGATTTTTTGAAAGCGAACAAAATTTAACATTATTGTCATCAAAATAATGCATAAAGTACTAGAAGAAAAAAATAGCAGACGCTAAAATCCGCACCCAATGAATAAAAAACTTAAACGTACGCTAACTTCTTTATTTCCTGTTGAAGAAGGTAGGACTGGCTCTTGCAACAATTGTGGCGCATGTTGTCATTTGCCTTATCGTTGTGTTTTTTTAAAGACTGCCGAAGATAATAAAGAATACTGCTCTATCTACACTGTGCGCCCACCTAACTGTCGTAAATTCCCGCGTACCGCAGAAGAACATCAATTGGTTGAAGATACCTGTGGCTTTGAGTTTAAAGACAGCAAAATAGTAGTAGAAGCTAGCAGCGGCAATAATACTAAATAAACAGTAAGGCAGCCCCCTACTTACAGGCGTATTTTTAGATAAGTAATAAATTACACAGTACTAGCCACTAGCATTAACCACTAGATAAAGCTCTTCAACAAAAATCTTATTCAATAAAAAGGCCCTATCAAATGACAGGGCCTTTTTTATTAATAGCGATAAAACTACCGTTGAAGGTAATCCTTAACTAGAGAGTATCTACAGTTAAACCAGCGTTATAACTATCGAAATATTCATCTAACTGTTCGTGTCTCTGGTACTCAATGCGCACATCGATATTTTCTGTCACATTATAATAGCCACCGACACCAACGAATGGATTTGTCTCTTCCACTCTTACACGTACATTATTCGATGAGACTTCGGTTCTGATTCGCTCTGCACCAACACGACCATAGATGCCCGCACGTGGAGTGAGCGGGACATAACCCACAGCAGAGAATTGGATCGCGGTTGCTTCAAACTCGCGTTCAATGCCACCTTGTGAAATGGCAGTATCGCCAAAATCGGTATAACCAAGTTCTAAAGATACGTGCTTGCCGCTGCCAATGTATTTACCGACAGCCACGTTAAAACCCGCTTCGTCAAAATCATCACCGTATTCTGCGTGCATACCGTTTGCTGCAAAATAAAAGTCATTGGCATGAGCCGTAGAAACGCCAGAAAGCAGAATCACGGAAAGTGTGGTACTCAAAAGTGTTTTATTCATAATCAATCCATTGAAAATAATAAGTCTGGTAGCATAATATCAGACATTATTATGCCTTGAATGATCAAATATCTAGCAATTTCAATGATTTGACTATTTTTTGAACAGTAGGGAGAGACTAAGTCACCCCCCTACTTTGGAGGACTTTTTTCTATTGAATCAAAACTAACGAAACAATTAATGGAACAAATAGAAAATGATAATTTAGATTAAGGCATAGATTAAGTTTAAGACTATGCCTTCTTTTGCAGAATGATTTCCTGCCATTCTTCAGGTCCAGTCTTGTGAACTGAAACACCTTTAGAATCAACAGCAACAGTCACTGGCATATCTTTTACATCAAACTCATAGATAGCTTCCATACCCATTTCTTCGAATGCCAGTACTTTTGAACCGACGATCGCTTTAGAAACCAGATATGCAGCGCCGCCTACCGCCATCAAATAAACACTCTTGTGCTTCTTGATCGCTTCGATACCAGCGGGTCCACGCTCTGCTTTACCAATCATGCCGAGCAAGCCTGTTTCAGCTAGCATTTGTTCAGTGAACTTATCCATACGTGTAGATGTTGTAGGGCCAGCAGGACCAACGACTTCATCACGAACAGGATCAACAGGTCCAACGTAATAAATGAATCTGTCTTTTAAGCTTACCGGTAGTTCTTCGCCAGCGTCCAGCATACTGGTCATGCGTTTATGTGCAGCATCACGACCCGTTAGGATCTTACCGTTAAGCAATAACACGTCGCCTGGCTTCCAGCTTTGGACTTCTTCATGCGTAATCGCATCGATATCAACACGTTTAGCGGACTCACCCGCTTCATAACTAATATCAGGCCATACACTGCTATCAGGAGGCGTTAATACCGCAGGACCAGAACCATCAAGCGTGAAATGTATATGACGGGTTGCCGCACAGTTTGGAATCATACACACAGGCAATGACGCTGCATGTGTTGGGTAATCCAGAATTTTTACGTCTAAAACCGTGGTTAAACCACCCAATCCTTGTGCGCCTATACCTAGATTGTTAACCGCATCCATAATTTCTAAACGCAATTCTTCAACTCTGTTTTGTGGACCACGATCTCGTAATTCCTGGATATCGATTTCCTGCATTAATGATCGTTTTGCAAGAACTGCTGCTTTCTCTGCTGTACCGCCGACACCAATTCCTAATACACCCGGCGGACACCAACCAGAACCCATTGTTGGAACTGTTTTAACTACCCAATCGACCAGAGAATCGCTAGGGTTAAGCATCACCATTTTTGATTTGTTTTCAGATCCGCCACCTTTAGCCGCTACCTGAACATCAATCTTGTCGCCTTTAACCATATTAAGATGAACTACGGCTGGCGTGTTGTCTTTGGTATTGGTTCTAGCGCCTAATGGATCAGCCATAATAGATGCGCGTAATTTGTTGTCTGGGTTGTTGTAAGCCTGGCGTGTTCCTTCATTCACCATTTCCTGAATATCCATCGAAGTGCTATCCCACTTCACATCCATACCCACATCAACAAAAACAGCCACAATGCCGGTATCCTGACAGATAGGTCGATGACCTTCAGCACACATACGTGAGTTCACTAAAATCTGAGTTAAAGCATCTTTAGCGGCAGGAGACTCTTCTCGCTCCCATGCGTTAGTCATGGCTCGTATAAAATCTTCACCATGGTAGTAAGAAATAAATTGCAATGCATCTGCAATACTTGAAATAAAGTCAGCTTGTTTAATTATAGTCATGGGATCTTATTAGTTTGATGATGTTAGAAAAAAGTAACGGTTAGTTAGTATGAATGTTATTGAAGTTAAAAGGTAATCTTTAGAATATACACTTATTAAATTACGCACAAAAACTTCTAAAATAACTATAGCATTAGAATTATTTCCTACACTCATAAAAAATGAATAGTGACAATAAACTCAGTATCGATCTACTAAGGCTTGTCATATCGTATCCATACATTTTGATCTGCTTTATTAGTAATGAATAGCGTACTGTTTACGACAAAGATACTTAACGTATTACAAAATGATCACTCGTTAATTTCCAAAGTCACCCCCCTACTTACAGGCATTTTTTTAAATATCAATTAACAATGAAAGATACACTATGCTAAGGCAATGAAACAAAAAATACTCATGTCATGGAGCAGCGGCAAAGACAGTGCCTGGGCATTACAACAACTGCTACAAAACCCAAACGTCGAAGTCGTCGGGTTATTCAGCACTATCAATAAAGACGCTGATCGAGTGGCAATGCATGGCGTAAGAGTCGAGTTATTAGAAGCCCAGGCAGCAAGCATTGACTTACCACTGGAAATAATTGAAATCCCCGACCCTTGCAGTAATATCGACTACGAATCGATCATGTCAGACTTCATCGAAACAGCCAAAAAGAAGCATATTGAATGTATTGCATTTGGTGATTTATACCTTGAAGATATCCGACGTTACCGAGAACATCAATTAGTTGGCACAGGCATTGAAGCCATATTCCCGATATGGGGTTTAGATACCGATAATTTGTCCAGAACACTAATAGATAATGGCATCAAGGCTGTTATAAGCTGCGTCGATTCGAAACAACTCTCAGAAGACTTTGTCGGTAGAAAATACAACACTAACTTTCTACAAGATTAACCCGAAACCACTGACCCATGTGGAGAAAACGGTGAATTTCACAGTTACGTGTATGACGCGCCAATGTTTAAACACGCTATAGAAATAACGCTTGGTAAAACATTTAAAAAAGACCAGTTTGTATACATTGATGTATTGCCCAAATAAATACACTAAAAAGTCACCCCCCTACTTTGGGGCACTTTTTTTAATGCGTTTTTGACTGTTATTTAAGATCAAATAATAGAGATTAAAGTTTTATTTATTTGTGTCTAGCTGCTTGTATCTGACCAGAGAAAATATAGGCGTTACTACAAATGTTGATATATCGACGTTTAATCAACTTGCGACTCAATTTTTACGTGTTATTAGAATCAATTCATAAGCCATATTATTATAATCTATAGTAGGTTTTCTTGAGCTTATAACAAATGTGTTCTATATAGACGCACTATATTATTATAAGAAGCAGGATTTTTGCATGACTGATAAACAATCGACCATTATTTATACGCATACTGATGAAGCACCCGCTTTAGCGACTCGTTCTTTATTACCTATTGTTCAGGCTTTTGCTGCAAAAGCAGATATCAATGTTGAAACACGCGACATCTCTTTAGCAGGACGAATTATCTCTAACTTTGCTGATTACTTAGCTGAAGATAAACGCATTGAAGATGCGCTTCAAGAGTTAGGTGCTTTAACGCAAGACCCTAGTGCAAATATTATTAAGCTACCAAATATCAGTGCTTCAATTCCCCAGTTAAAGAAAGCGATTGCTGAGTTACAGGCAAAAGGTTATGCCATCCCTGAATTTCCTGACGATCCACAAACGGGCGAAGAGAAAGAAATTCGAGATAGATTCAGCAAGGTTTTAGGTAGTGCGGTGAACCCTGTGCTTCGTGAAGGTAACTCAGATCGTCGTGCTCCGGCATCCGTAAAACAATATGCGCGTAACAACCCACACAAAATGGGCGAATGGAGTCAGGCATCTCAATCACACGTTGCACACATGCGCGGTGGAGATTTCTATTCAAGCGAGAAGTCTACAGTGATGGAAAATGACTGTAATTTCAGTATCGAGTTTGAAGACAAAGCAAGCGGCGAAAAGAAACTATTAAAGTCACCGGCTCCATTGCTTAAAGGCGAAGTGATCGATGCCATGTTCATGAGCAGCAAAGCACTTCGTGCGTTTTTTGAAGAGCAAATGAACGATGCTAAAGAAACAGGCATTCTTTTTTCGCTACACGTAAAAGCGACCATGATGAAAGTTTCGCATCCCATCGTTTTTGGACACGCTGTAACGGTTTTCTATAAGCGTTTATTCGATAAGTGGGGCGACGTATTTGAAGAAGTAGGCGTTAATCCTAATAACGGTCTGGGCAATGTGTATGCGAAAATTCAAAACTTGCCACAGTCTAAACGTGCAGAAATAGAAGCAGATATTCGCGCCTGTTACATCAATCGTCCTGAGATTGCGATGGTTGATTCTGACCGTGGTATTTCTAACTTACACGTACCGAGCGATGTAATCGTTGATGCTTCAATGCCTGCGATGATTCGTAACTCGGGTAAAATGTGGGGTGCTGACGGTAAACTAAAAGATACCAAAGCGGTTATTCCTGAAAGCACTTATGCAACAATTTACCAGGAAGTGATTAACTTCTGTAAAACGAATGGTGCATTTGATCCAACTACCATGGGTTCTGTCCCTAATGTGGGTTTAATGGCACAAAAAGCCGAAGAATACGGTTCTCATGACAAAACCTTTGAATTAGAAGCCGATGGTATCGTGCGTGTTATTGGTGATGATGGTGAAGTGTTCCTTGAGCATAACGTTGAACAAGGCGATATCTGGAGAATGTGTCAGACCAAAGATGCACCTATCAGAGACTGGGTTAAGCTTGCTGTTAAACGCGCGCGTATTACCGGTGACACTACGGTGTTCTGGTTAGATCACAAACGTGAACACGATATGCAGTTAATCAAAAAAGTAAAACTGTATCTTAAAGATCACGATACAGAAGGCCTTGATATCAAAATCATGCCACCTGTAACCGCTATCCGTTACACCATGGAACGTTTGATCGAAGGTAAAGACACGATCTCTGTAACAGGTAATGTGTTACGTGATTACCTGACTGACCTATTCCCTATTTTAGAATTGGGCACCAGTGCAAAGATGCTTTCTGTAGTTCCACTAATGCAAGGTGGTGGCATGTTCGAAACAGGCGCAGGCGGATCAGCACCGAAACACGTTCAGCAGTTCAACGAAGAAAACTATTTACGTTGGGATTCATTAGGTGAGTTCCTGGCATTAGCTGAATCGCTTGAACACATGTCTGAATCTACAGATAATTCTAAAGCCCATGTACTGGCTGAAGCATTAGACAAAGCTACGGGTGAATTACTCAATAACAATAAGTCTCCACAACGTAAAGTAGGCTTGTTAGATAATCGTGGCAGTCATTTCTATCTAGCATTGTATTGGGCTAAGGCACTTGCAGAACAAGATACAGATGCTGAGTTAAAAGCACAGTTTACTGAATTGGCGAACAAACTTGTTAGCGATGAAGAGAAAATCGTTACTGAACTGAACAGTGTTCAAGCTAAAGCAGTGGATATCGGTGGTTACTACTTCCCAGACGAAGAAAAAGCAGTTGCTGCGATGCGCCCTAGCGCAACCTTCAATGCATTACTTTCTTCTCTAAGCTAAGCCAAGTTAAGCCAAGCCAAGTTAAGCCAAGCCAAGTTAAGTTAAGTTAAGTTAAGTTAAGTTAAGTTAAGTTAAGAATATTCCATAAAAACTATCCCATTACCTATCTGACTATTCAGTCAGATAGGTCTAATAAATTCTAATGTATATCTTTTAAGTCACCCCCCTACTTTTAAGCACTTTTTACCAAGCCTATATATTTCTCCTATAATCATGAAATATTAAAACAAAACAATTTTCTACCAAAGGATTTCTAATGAATTACAGGCTTTCAAAAAAGTTACATCAACGCATAATCCTATTGATCACACTTAGTTTTAGTTTGTTTGTCAGTGCATGTAATGGCGGTGACAATAAAAAACCAGAAGCCAAAGCTGCAGTGGTTAGACCGGTAAAAACAATCACGGTTAAACCCGCCAGTAATTCAATAAAGAAAACTTATTCTGCAGTGGTTTTGGCCACTCAACAAGTCGATCTTTCTTTTAGGGTATCAGGTAAATTGCAACAGTTACCGATAAAAAATGGAATGGAAGTTAAGAAAGGTGATGTCATTGCGCAACTTGATAAACGTGACTTTCAATCCAAAATCACTCAACTTAAAAGCCAGATAAATCAAGCCAATGCTCAGATGAAAGCAATGAAAGCAGGCGCAAGACCTGAAGATGTTGCCTCATTAAATTCAGCGGTAACAGCGGCTCAGGCAGAATTGAATCAAGCTCAAATTCAATTTAACCGTACCGCAGAGTTGGTTAAAAAGCAGGTAATTGCAAGAAATGAGCTGGACAAAGACCGGAGCGCCTTAACCGTTGCAAAAGCTAATTTAAACAGCAAAAAGCAAGAATTACGCAAAGGTAAAGCTGGCGGTAGAAAAGAAGATGTTTCTGCACAGGTTGCTGTCATTCAAGGCTTGCAATCGCAACTTAAAAATCTTGAAGATACTTTGGCTGATGCCACTTTACGCGCACCTTTTGACGGCAGAATTTCATCGCGTCAAGTTGAAAATTTTGCCAACGTTCAAGCAAAAGAGTCTATCGCAACCATCCAGAAAACCTCTTCTGAAATTGATATTGTTTTTAATATTCCTGCACCTGATATCGTGGTACTTGTGCCTATTAAAGATCAATTAAAGTCGACAGTTGTTCTAGATAGTTACCCAGGAAAAGAGTTTCCGGCAGAGCAACGCGAATTTTCAAGTGAGGCAGATTCAGCAACACAAACCTACCAGGGTCGTGTTGCAATCAAAACATCTGAAGGTGAGCCAATTCTTCCCGGCATGACGGGCAATTTAATTGTAACGGGTAATAGCGGCAAGAGTGATGTTTACTCCCTGCCAGTATCAGCAATTGCTTCACAACCTTCGGGACAGCCTTTCATTTGGGTTGTAGATGATGCTAACAAGGTATCAAAACGAGATGTCACAATAGGCGAAGCGTCAGGAGCTAACGTAGCTGTTTCTAAAGGTATCCAAGCGGGCGATGTGGTTGTCACAGCAGGAATATCTGCGTTACAAGACAGTATGACGGTAAAACCAATCACTGCTGTTGGAGAATAATCGCATGAATCTTGCAAAGTTTGCGATTGAAAAACGCGTAGTCAGTGCTTTATTAACACTGCTGATATTATTCGGTGGTTATCTTGCTTATACCTTGTTGCCGCGTTTTGAAGACCCTGAGTTTATCGTTAGACAGGTCAAAATAATCACGCCATATCAAGGTGCGAGTGCAGCAGAAGTTGCTGACGAAGTGACCGATGTTGTAGAAAATGCGGTACAACAATTACAAGGGGTAAAAGAAGTAAAGTCAGTATCTTCGATAGGTCTGTCAGAAGTCACTCTTGAATTTACCATTGCATCAACTAAAACCCGTCCTCAGTTAAATCAGAAATTCTCACAACTACGGGCGAAAATATCTGATATCACCAATCAACTACCTCCGGGTTCTTCACCCCCAATCGTTTATGACGATTTCGGTGATGTGTATGCACTTTATTTTGCTATTACTGGTGATGGCTATTCGCTAGCTGAAATAAAGACCTATGCAAAATCTCTACAAAAGGAATTAGTATTGGTACCGGGGGTTTCTAAAGTATTGATAGCAGGTGACCCCACAGAAGTCATTTATGTTGAATATAATCCATCCAAACTTGCTCAGTTAGGTTTCTCATCTGGGCAAGTAGCGCAATTACTCGAAGGGCAAAATCTTGTCACATCTGCCGGTAGTGTCGATGCAGGTAACACCCGTTTAACAATTCGCCCTAGTTCTGCAGTTTCATCGCTAGCAAATATCGAAGAACTCGTGATTGTAAATGCGCAAAGTGGACGCAGCTTTCGCTTAAAAGATATTGCTACTGTTAAACGTGGGGTTAAAGAACCAGAGTCAAAACTGTTATATCGAGACGGCAAACCAGCAATTGGTATAGGCATTTCGAATACCATCGGCGGTAACGTTGTAAATATGGGTGATGCTGTTAATGCCCGTATAGCGGCACTCGAAAGCCAAAGACCTTTAGGTATGGAGTTGTCTGTCATTTCTGATCAATCCGTTTCGGTACGGACTTCTGTGAATGATTTTGTCGTCAATGTGATGTTAGCTTTAGCGATCGTTGTTGGTACTTTACTGATATTTATGGGCTTGCGTAGTGGTCTGTTAATGGGTGGCATCTTGCTCGTTACTGTTGCGGGAACGCTGATCGGCATGTACTTCTATGGATTGAATTTACAACGTATTTCCTTAGGTGCACTGATTATTGCATTAGGTATGCTGGTGGATAATGCCATTGTGGTAGTTGATGGCACCCTGGTCAGAATTAAAAAAGGTGAATCTCCCAAAGAAGCTTCTATCGCCGTCGTTGAACAAACTAAATGGCCATTATTAGGCGGAACTGTTGTTGGCTTCCTCGCCTTTTCAGCGATCGGATTTTCACCAGATAACACCGGTGAATACGCTGGTTCGCTATTCTGGACGATTACCATATCACTGCTATTTAGTTGGTTGATCGCGATTTGGCTAACACCGTATTTTTGTACGTTATTCTTAAAAGCTGAAGTTGCTTCAACCAAAGTTAAGAAAGAGCATTTTATCCTGTCCGGTTATCGCAAAATCCTGACTGGTTTTCTACGTTTTCGCTGGGTAACACTGGGCTTGGTTCTTGCTCTTTTCGTTGCCGCAGTCGTTAGTTTTGGACAGGTAAAACAAGGCTTTTTTCCGACATCTACGCGTGCACAATTTGTTATTGATTACACGCTTCCTCAAGGTACAACCTTTAATAAAACCAATTCTGACTTGAATGAAGTAAGTGATTGGGTACGTAAATTAGAAGGAGTTACAGGCACAAATAGAGTCGTCGGTGGCGGCCATTTACGCTTTATGCTTACCTACTCTGCTGAAAGTGGTAATGCCGCTTATGGTCAACTTTTAGTTGATGTGGAAGATTATCAACAGATAACAGACTTATTGCCTAAAATCCAAACACACCTTGATTCGACCTACCCCAATGCAATCTCTAAAGTTTGGAAGTTTGTACTTGGCCCTGGTGGAGGCAGTTTAATTCAAGCCCGTTTTACGGGTAAAGATCCGGTAGTTTTACGAGAACTCGCCGAACAAACCAAGTCCATCTATAGCAAACAGGGTGCGATAAGTGTTAAAGATGATTGGCGTGAAATGGTTAAAGTTATCAGGCCAAAAATTAATGAGCAGAATGCACGACGTGTGGGTCTCTCACAATCGGATATATCTAAAGCTATCGATGAGTTTTTTAATGGCACAACGGTTGGACTTTATCGTGAAGCTGATGAATTGCGCTCAATTGTATTTAGACCAAATGCCGAGAACCGCAAAGATGTGAAAAATATTCGTGATATCGAAATATTTAGTCAATCATCAGGACGTTATATCCCTATCACGCAAGTGGTAGATGATTTTGGCGTGGTCTTTGAAAATGCCAAGTTACAACGTTATAACCGTTCTCTAGCGATTATGGCAGAAGCTGACCCAGCGCCCGATGTTGATGTTAGTGAAGTATTTGCAAAGATTAAACCTGAAGTAGAAGCGCTGAATTTACCTGATGGATATAAACTTGAGTGGCGAGGTCAATATGGCGATGGAAATGATGCAAATGCAGGCTTAGCGTCGACGTTCCCTTATGGTTTTGGCGCGATGATAATCGTGGTCTTTTTATTATTTAATGCCATTAAACAGCCCATTATCATTTATTTAACGGTTCCATTGGCAATCATTGGTGTTGTATTTGGACTGATCGCTTTAAGGACGCCAATGGAGTTCATGGCAATCCTTGGAATGTTAAGTCTTACAGGCATGCTGATAAAAAATGCCATCGTGCTGATTGATCAAACCGACTCAGAAATAGCCGATGGTAAAGCCCGGATGGCTGCAGTCATAGATGCGGCTGTATCTCGTGTACGCCCCGTAAGTTTAGGTGTGTTGACCACGGTATTAGGGGTTGTTCCTTTACTATCAGATCCTTTCTTTAGAAGCCTGGCTGTGGTGATTATTTGCGGCCTAAGCTTTGCAACGATTTTAACACTGATTATTGTCCCGACTTTATATGCGATTTTCTTTGGGGTTAAAAAGGATGAAGTCTAGCCTGATCAAGGAATGAGTTATGAATCTAACATTTGCCTTTCTTTATAAGTTTTTTTGGGCGGTAGTCCTGACCTTTCCGACGCTAATACTATTCTCAATAGTGATTGCTGTCTTGGGCTTAGTGGTTGGAAAGAAGGAAGGCTGGACTAACTTTGATGCAATCTACTGGGCTTTTATTACCGCCTTAACCGTTGGTTATGGCGATTTAAGACCGACTAAAAAGTCATCACGAATTTTTGCTCTGCTTATTTCAGTGATAGGAATCATGTTATTCGGTATTGTAGTTGCAATAACCGTCAATACCTTTGGAAGCTCGTTACAGGAGCATCTAGCGTCTAAATAAGTAGTTTGTTATTTAGGTGAGGTCCCCCCCCTACTTTAACAAGCTTTTTTACTAAACTATTTCAGACAAATACCAAATTAATGTCAAAACTTTAAAATACCAATAGCAAACCCATAGTAAACCAATATTAAGTACTCTCATCTGACAGTTAACTTGAACTAAAGTAGCCTTAAGTCAGACAAAGCATTACATAAATTAGCTATTTTTTTCACCATCTATTAGCAGGCTTAGTAATAGCAGGTGGGACAACTATTTTAACCAGTTATGATTTTCTAAGCGATTGATACTTACGTATAAATATTCATTAAGTATCTCTATTTGTAATCTGCTATTGTTACCAGCTTTTTGTAGCTTGCCAGCTTAAACAAGCTATATTTAATCGACTGTTTTATTTAATCAGCTATCCACTTTAATCAACTTAGAGTTTTAATGAAATTGAGTACCATAACATTTGTTTTTATCGCCTTATTGTCGCTAACCCCTTTTGCGGCTTATCTCTATAAAAACCTTGAACCTGAAAAAGTTTCAGCGGAATCCGTTTTTACGCCTGCTGCAATCAAAAATGGAACAAGCGACGCTACAAAAAGTAAAACGGCAGAAGGTAATACTCAATCATCTGTTGAGATAACAAAAATAGCTGATGATAAAGACACAGCGTCTAAGCCAAAAAAAGTTTCTATTGACGTTAAATACCCGCCAGCGCTTAATAAGACTTCACCATTAGGCATTAACACCAATGAAATCTACGAACAGGATGCCAGTATTCCCTTTGTTGATTTATTCAGAGTATCAATGCCGTTTAATGAAAACATTCGTTGCCGCAAGCAGGATCAGCCTTGCTTAACATCAGCAAAAGTAGAATACGATAAACAAGGTTGGCCGAAGAAGCTCAATGGTGGAAAAGCCGGTGTATTCTTCATTCGTAACGTCAGCCGCGAAGCTTATCCAGAAGGTAATTACACCGTGCTCTATGACGGTGAAGGCAAGATAGATTACCTACAGAATGTCGAAGTCGTGAAACGTGAAAAAGGCGAAGATACCATTCAACTTACCGCGCGCGCTGATGGATTCATGACGGCTGCATTACAAATTGTAGAATCAAACCCTGAAAAACCCTTACGCAATATTCGTATACTGTTACCGGGTGGTATTTGTCAGGGCAAACCCTTTGAGCAGGTTGCAGACTCTATTTTCTGTAAAGATTCAAAATACCTAAGCTTTAAAGATCATTACAAAACAATTCTGTTTAACCCTGATTATTTAAACTTCATGAAAGACTTTAATGTCATTCGTTTTATGCCCATGTCTGGCGTGACGCGTAATCCTGCAGTTACCTGGGATCAACGTCCTAAAATGGATAAAGCAACCTGGGGTGGCATATATGGATCACGTGGTGCACCTTTAGAAGTTCAGGTTGAATTAGCTAATCGACTTAAAGCAAATCCATGGTTGAATGTGCCACATGCCGCTGATGATAATTATATTAAGCAGTTCGCTACCTATGTGCATGAGAATTTAGACCCGAAGTTAACACCCTATATTGAATACACAAATGAAGCGTGGAATTCGAATTTCGTTCACAACGAATACATGCAGAAAATGGGCATCAAGGAAAAACTCGATCAAGATGCATTAATGGCTGGCTATAAATACTATTCCAAGCGCTCTGTTGAATTCTATGAAATCTGGGAGAAGATCTATGGTGGTCACGAGAAATTTGTCAGAGTCATCAGTGGTTGGGATACACGCCCTGATATTAGCGGCATTATTCTGGCCTACAAAGATACTTACAAGTCTGTTGATGCCTTGGCAATCGCGCCTTATATCGGCGGCAATACGCGTGGTTTCAGAGAGTCTGAGACAGTTGATGATATTTTCCATCTACTTACCGATGAGAAGTCGTATCGCTCTTTAAATAAAGTCATCGATGAAATCAAAAAGCATCAAAAACTGGCAAACGATTTTGGTGTCAGTCTGGTTGCTTATGAAGGTGGGCAAGGTTTGGTAGATTGGGCCACCAGGGATTATATGCAACACCCAAATCCACTATTCTTTGGGGCAAATCGTGATCCCCGCATGGCGGATTTATACGACACTATTTATAAAGAATGGCGTGAACTTGGGGCAGACTTATTTGTGGCATTTAGTGCGCCTAGAAGTTGTAATGCGTCTGGTTGCTGGGGATTAAAAGAACATATCCGCAAAGATCTAAAAGAGTCTCCGAAACATCAAGCCAGTCTCGACTTTATCAACACCAATGATAAGTGGTGGAAGTGGGATGAGATTAAAGCCGTGAAGAAGCCTGGCAGCAAAGAAGTAGCAAAATACCTACCGAAAACTGATCCGGATAAACCTCGAATAGTGATTCGTCCTGCTAAAGGTGATCCAAAGCATTTCTTCCGTCTGGAGAATCCACAAGCACTGAATATCTTACTGGAAGGTGATTCGTGGGATAAACGCGATATATCGGGTAAATGGCAAGTCAAATGGGATAAAGACTATTTGTATTTCAGTGCAAAAGTTTACGACAAAGAAGCTAAGAATGATTCTAAAAATCCTGAAGATGATGACTCGGTAGAATTCTTCATAGACCCGAATAATAGTCGTAGCAAAACCCTAGACAAGTCTAACGATTTTCATTTTATATTTGCACGAAATGGCAAAAAAGCAACCTTTGGAAGCGGCACTTCAAAAAACCAGAAATTAGATATTCCATTTGATGTAGAAGAGAAATATGATGGCTACGAAATCCACGCCAAGATCAAATGGAAAGATCTGGGTGTTACACCTGCCGTAAAAAATAAACTCGGCATGGATGTCGTCATTAATGACGATGATGACGGTGGAAAAAGTGATGCACGATTAGGCTGGAACACTAGAAATAGTCACCCTGTACCTAGTGATTACGGGATGATTTTAATGAGTGGCAGGTAGTCTTTTATTAGTACGATTTAATGTAAAGGCACCCCCCACCTTTGGGGCGTTTTTTTACATTGAATATATTAACTGTCTTCGATTCTTTCGAACAATTTATACCCACCATTATCTTCTGGGCTTCGTTTACCCTAAGCGCTGGCCCTTTCTGGATAACCGTGATGAGTTCGGCAAAGCATACGCCGATATCTGAATTATTCCGTCATTTCCTGATCTATCAATTATTAGGCTGGTTCCCGATCATCATGGTGATCGGTGCAATCGTAACAACCATTGGAAAATTAAATGAGGCCATCTATACCAGTCTCTATTTCATTGGTGCAGCGGTCATTTTCTACCTTGCGTATAAAACCTATCAAAGCACAATAAGCAGCAAAGCCAGTTTTAAATTTAACTGGAAAGCGATGATAGTGCTTTCGTGGACCAACCCAAAAGTCTGGCTGACTGTTCCTACCGGTGTATTGACCGCCAACTACACAGACAGTGATAGCCTGAATATTCTTATTATGTTTATTGTTGGTATCCCACTCTATTATATCGGCTTCTTTATGTGGGCGTATATGGGAAAATTTGGAGCAAAAATTGCCAAAGATAAATTCAATATTTTCAATGCCCTATTATTGTTTATCTATGGCGCTTATCTTCTTTATGAAGGTGTTTTGGCTGTAAAAGCGGCTTAGAGATAACAATGGGGAGCAAACAATGAGGATTTATAATAAATAATAGTCACCCCCCCCCCTACTTTAAGTGACTTTTCATTTTGCTGTTTAAAATGACATAAGGAACTTATGCTTTGCGGAATGATATTACGTTTTTGTTTTTAGAAAACGTAAATAGAATTTATGCAGATCTAGGCACTTTTCTTATAATCTAAAACAAACCACTTAATGAATCTATTCTGATTCGAGTAAGCGTCTCATTTCATCAAATTTTTCGCTTTCTTTCTTTTCTACTTTTGGAAACTGAGGATTCATTGCACGTAGGTTCTCAACGATTGTTCTGGCAACCTGCACTCGCATATACAGTTTATTATCGGCAGGAATCGCATACCACGGTGCATGTTCTTTGCTGGTGTGATTAATAAGCTCCTCATAGGCGTGCATATAATCATTCCACAAGGCACGTTCTTTGATATCACCGGATGAGAATTTCCAGTTTTTTTCTGGTTCGTTTAAACGGGAAAGAAAACGGTTTTTCTGCTCTTCCTTAGAGACATTCAACCAGAACTTTAGAACCAGAGTACCATTTCTGGCTAGGTGCTTTTCATAGTCATTAAAGGATTCAAAACGATTCTGCCAAAAACCTTGCAGATTCTTTTCATCCAGCGTTTCTGGTAAATCGTTCAAGCGTTGGTATTTTAGATAATCGGGATGTACTCGAACCACTAACCCTTCTTCATAATAACTGCGATTGAATATACCGATTTTACCTCTTTCTGGTGCACGAATATTACTGCGCCACATAAAGTCATGATCAAGTTCTAAAGATGAAGGTTGTTTGAAGGATGAAACCTGGCAGCCAGCTGGATTTACACGATTAAATACCGAACGTATGGTGCTGTCTTTTCCAGCGGCATCCATGGCCTGAAAAACGATCAGTAATGAGCGTTTATCTTCAGCGAATAGCTGATGTTGCAACTCAGCAAGTTCCTGCCTGAGGTCACCCAATTCTTTTTTCAGCGTTTTTTTATCTAACTCAGATTTATCAGCAATGGTTGCTGCCTCTGAAAGCTTGAATTGGTTATCTATTCCAACCTGAAAATTACTTTTAACCGCTTTTAGCATGTTGACGTCCTCAAGACTTATTTTATCTTATAGCGTGATCTACTTTTATTGTGTTTTTCTTATAACGAGAAGTTTCGTATAAGTACTTTAGTAGTTACTCAGCCTTCCATCAACCAGCGAGTAAATCTTATCCATCTTTTCAGCAAGTTGCATATCGTGTGTAACGATAACAAATGCGGTTTGCATTTCCTGATTCAGGCTTTGCATCAAATCAAATATTTGCAGCGCAGTTTTATGATCAAGGTTTCCTGTCGGTTCGTCAGCCAATACCGCATTCGGATTAGTTACCAGTGCTCTGGCTATGGCTGCACGTTGACGTTCACCACCTGAAAGTTGACCCGGCTTATGAGACAACCTTTCTGACAGTCCCACCTTATTAAGAATATCACTGGCTTTACTACTCGCTTCAGTTGTAGATGAACCTCGAATCAGTAATGGCATTGCCACGTTTTCCAGCGCAGTGAATTCAGGTAATAAGTGATGGAATTGATAGATAAAACCTAAAGACTGGTTGCGTAAATCTCCGCGTTCTTTATCACTGAGCTTGGCTATATTTTTACCCATGACATGCACAGTGCCTTCGGTTGGAAGATCAAGCCCACCCAATATATGTAGCAAGGTACTTTTGCCACTGCCAGAACTGCCTACGATGGCTATTTTTTCTCCGGCGCTAATATCAAGTGAAATACCTTTGAGTACTTCAACGTCTAACTTTCCTTCCTTAAATCGTTTGGTAAGGTTTTCACACGCAATTACCTTGTCTATTCCATTATTATCAGTTTCAGTCATTGTTTTACTCATAGCGAAGCGCTTCAGCGGGTTGGACTTTAGATGCTTTCCACGCAGGAAAAATGGTTGCCAGTATAGATAACAGGAAGGCACTGATAGAAATCAAGATCACATCTCCCCATTCAATTTTTGCATCGATATGCGTGATACCGTGAATTTCGGCATTCAATAGTTGAACATTTATCAGGTGCTCGATTCCTTGAACAATAGCGCTGACATTACTCGCAACTAATACACCCAGCAGCACACCAATGACGGTTCCGATCAATGCCAGTAATCCACCTTGCACGATAAAAACCCGCATTACTTGTGCCGGCGACATGCCTAATGTTCTGAGGATAGCGATGTCAGATTCTTTATCAGTAACGACCATAATCAAGGTAGAGACAAGATTAAATGCAGCCACACCAATGATCAGAAGCAAGACTAGAAAAAGCATGGTTTTCTGTAATTGCAAAGCTTTAAAGAATGTTGAGTGCTGGGTTGTCCAATTGGTTATAACGTAATCACCGGTAGAATTTTCAGCTATCTCTTTTGTGACTTGATTCGCCATAAATATATCGGAAATCTGGGCGCGTATTCCTGTTACTTCTTTATCCATTCCAAACAGTTCAGCAGCATCGTCCATATGAATGTAAGCAACCGACTTATCATAGATATTTAAATCAACTTTGAACGTGGCAGCGACTTCAAAATCCTTCAGTATCGGAATCAAATCATCAGGGTTTTGTGACTCTCCGTCATTCGTAAAACTCTGTTGTTTAGGACTTAACAGAGTAATCGTTTCGCCGATAGAAACATCAAGGGTTTTCGCCAGTGTTTCACCCAGTATTATTTTGTATTCACCAGATTTAAGCACATTCAAACTCACCGTCTCTGTTGTCCCTTCAGGTGTTTGAATATAACGGTTGATAGTACCAATATCTTTTTCTAAATCAGGCAAAACACCTTCCAGTAAAGTTGCCTGAACAGTATCAGCTTCTTTAAGCATCACCTGTTTTTCTATGAATGGAGCAGCTCCGGTAACCTGAGTATTTTCCAGTATCTGATTACGACGGTTTTCCCATTGGGGTAATACCCAGTCCGAATCAGAAACGGTAACGTGAGAAAGCATCCCTAAGTGACGATCTTGAATACCTTTGACGTAACCATTCATGATTGACAGAACAGTAATCAAAACAATGATACCCAACGCGATTCCTATCACTGAGGCCAATGAAATGAATGAAATAAAATGGTTGTCTTTCTTCGCCTTGGTATAGCGAAAACCGATAAAAGCGGATAGTGGCTGAAACATATACTTAAATTTCGCTCTTATTGGTTATTAAATTAATCAGTTTATTCATAACGCAAAGACTCAGCAGGTTGAACTTTAGCGGCACGACTTGCAGGATATAATGTTGCTAAAATTGCGAGAACAAACGATGCGATTGAAATGCCTATGACTTGTTTGAAATCAACAACTGATGGAAATTTAGAACTAGCGTAGAATAAATCCTGAGGCAATAACTCAATATTGAAGAGTGTTTCTATCCATTCAACAATTGTGCCGATATTCAGTGCCAGTAACACACCTAAAATCGCCCCGAGAATCGCACCGAACAAACCGATAATAATCCCCTGAACCATAAATATTCGTTTGACCTGTTTGGCCGACATACCTTGGGTACGTAGAATCGCGATATCAGCTTGCTTATCATTAACTACCATCACCAGCGATGAAACCAGATTAAAAACAGCAACCAATACAATCAAAAACAGGATGAAGAACATCACTACTTTTTCAGTCTTCTGGACTTGAAACAGGCTTTTGTTTTCTTGCCCCCAATCAGTGACCGTAAATTCATCACCTAGTTTTTTGGACAAACCATATGAAACTTCAGGCGCATCAAATAAATCGGTTAATTTTAAACGAATACCCGTTACATTATCTTTGGTTGAAAACAACTTGGAGGCGTCTTGCATATGTATAAACGCTGTCGCGCTGTCGTATTCAGCCATATTGATTTTATACACAGCAACCACGGTAAAGCGTTTACTTCTGGGAATCATGCCAGCGGGAGTGACTCTAAACCTTGGTGTTACAACCGTTAACTTATCCCCTGGGAACACACCTAGTTGTTGCGCAAGTTCTACGCCTAAGGCAATACCATATCCACGCGGTTGAAGATCATCAAAACTGCCTTCCAGCATTCGATTATGCACACCCCCCACCTTTGGCTGCTCTTTTGGTAAAATTCCTTCGAGTAAAACGCCACGAAGTTCACCATTTGCGCTTAACATGACTTGATTTCTGATGAATGGTGCAGAGCCAATAACTTCTGGCATATCAACAAGTTCCTGCTGTTGTTTCCGCCAATCTGAGAGCAAACCGTTTGTCTCACTAATGGTGACATGCGAAACCATGCTTAGTATTCTATCCCTAAGCTCTTTCTCGAACCCATTCATTACGGAAAGAACGGTAATAAGTACAAGAACCCCAAATAATATCCCAAGCATGGAAGCCAAGGAAATAAACGATATAAAGTTATTTTTGTGCTTTGAGCGTGTGTAACGCAAACCGACAAAGAGTTCTAATGGTTTAAACATGGGTGCGGATTATAGCCCTGACTGTATGAATAAGTAACAAAATTGTAAAAGAAAACACATACTTAAAAATTTGACAACGAATTAATAAAAATAGTCATAAAGAAGAGAAAATAAAAATGAATATTAAACCCTTACTCCTCAGCGCAGCCTTTGCTTTTAGTGCACAAATGATACCAATGAGTGCAAGTGCAGAAATATTAGCGATTGGCCCACATGCAAAAGTATTAAAGAAAGCGAATCTGCCTACACATGGTCAAAGTATGAAACAGGTACAAAAGCGTTTCGGTCCTGCTCAAAGAATCAAAGTATCAAAAGGTAAAGTAACTAAACGTAACCCAAAAATCACTCGTTGGGATTACTCAGGCTTCTCAGTTTATTTTGAAAATTCACATGTTATTCATAGTGTTGTAAAGCGATAGCAGTCAAAACTTAGCGAAAAAATATAAAAATAATATAACCACAAAAAGAAAATAATAATGACTAAAAAGTTTACCACTTACACGTGGGCGTTCCTTCCGTTCGTCTTCAGTTCAGCCGCAGTTCTTACATCACCTTCATTTGCTTCACCATCAGCATCACAACAATATCAAGATGGGCACTATGAAGACGCCAGACAAGTAAGCCGGGCAAACCATGAATATGTAGGTGGTAGAACCAGTATAGGCGGAGGCATTACAGATGATGGCGATGTTGACGTTGAGTTCAATCAGGTTATTTCTGAAGGTCAAAATCACAGCACTGGTGTTGGTTTGTGGGCCGGTTATGATCTAGAAGGCGACGATAAAGGTTTATTAGGTCGTGGTGTACAAATGAATCACAATTGGGTATCACGTGATAAATTTGGTAATACTTCTCATGTGAATAAAGTATTTGCTGCTTACGATAAAAATGAAGCGGGTCACGATAAAGCTACAGTGGGTTATGGTCGCGAAAATCAGAATTTATTCTGGGATGCTCATGTCAGCAAAGGTTTATCAGGCAGAAAAGATTCAAGAATCATAGACGGTAAAACTGTGAGCGATCGCGCTTATGACTATGGTGTAGGTGGCAGTATTGGTAAATTTATACCAGATGCTAATGTACGTGTTCGTGCAGGCTTAGATCATGAGTGGAGCGATAAAGTTGGCGCTGGAGAGAAAGATGCTCACAATACTACTTTATCTGCTGGATTAGAAAAATTCTTCCAGGGCACAGGTCACAGTGTATCGGTTGATGTTTCCGGATCTAAACGAAGTGGCGGTTATAACGACGGTGCCAGTAGCGATGCTGATGTGAGTGGGCGTGTTGGTTATCGTTACGACTTTGGTAGTGCATTCCGCGCCGAATCAACAACACGTCGAGTTCGTGTCGAAGTACCGGGGAAAGCAACACCGCCTCGTTATGAACAACGCACACAATATAAACGTGTACCAACTTACAAAACAGTCCCTGTTTATGGAAATAAAAACGTTGGCACCGGAAAAAAACGTTTAGTTAAAAGCACTATGGAACTTGAAGGACAAACGTTCTTTAAACTCAACAGTTCTAAATTAATTCCTTCTGCAAAAACCCGTTTACTGCAAGTGGCTGCAGAAATTCGTAAAACAGGTTATAAGGGTAATATCCGAATCACTGGTAATACCTGTGGTTTAGGTGATGCCGTGTATGACCAGATTTTATCTGAGAAACGTGCAAATTCTGTAAAAAAATTCTTAATTAAAAACGGTTTCAACCCTGATCATCTGGTTTCTCGTGGTTTAGGTAAAGCTCATCCCAAATATCCTAACGTACCAGGACAAGGATTCAAAAATCGACGTGTTGATATCGAATATGTTACAGAATCCCAGCGTTATGTTGAAGACAAAACAGCACAACAAAGAGTACAAACAGGCACACGTCAAGTAGTCAGTGGTTTCAAAAATGTTCCCAATGGCACTAAAAATGTCATGATTGATAGCGGACAACCAGGAACACCACGCGTTATCTGGAAAACCGAAACAATCAAAAATTCACCGGCCTGGATTACCCGTGCGCTTCACAATAATATTAAGCACGATAGAAGTGTTAATACTTATCAAACTACTGAAGGTTCTACGACTCCCCTTAGCAATCAAGGCCCAGTAGCGACTAATGATTCAACAAAAGTAGAATGTGGTCAATCAGTAGCAATTAATGTTCTTGCTAATGATACAGATGTCAATAACGACACATTAAATGTAACAAGCTTTACCCAGCCTTCTAATGGTACGGTTAGTCGTGGAGCAAATAACGAACTGATTTATACGGCTAATGGCGGTGGTTGTGGTGTTGATGATCAATTCACTTATACGATTTCTGATGGAAATGGTGGAACAGATACAGCAACAGTAACAATCTCGGTTGAAGCTGATGATAAAGTAGTCGCAGCAAATGAAGTAAGTGCAACAGAAGAAGGCGAAGCAGTGACTATCGATGTGCTCAGCAACGATGATGCCGATGCGACAATTACTCGTATCGTAGCTGCAGCTGCTAATGGTGTGGTTTCAATTGTAAATGGCAAGTTGGTATATACCCCAAACCCGGGCTTCTATGGTACTGACAAGTTTACTTATGAAGTTAAAGATCCTAGTGGCAATGTTGACACCGCTACGGTAACAGTAACCGTTAAAAAACCTGAAAATTCAGCACCTATTGCTGTGGGCGAAACTACACCGACACAAATGGGACAAGCCGTTACACTTAACATTCTAGATAATGACTCAGACCCTGAAAATGATACATTAACCATTACCAATGTCAGTGACCCAGCACATGGTACGGCAGCTATCAGAGGTGGTCAGATTATTTATACGCCAGATACTGGTTATGTCGGTACTGACAGCTTTACTTACACCATTTCCGACGGCAATGGCGGCACTGCAACAGCGACTGAAACGATTACGATCACAGGTTCTACAAGTCTTAGCAACTCTGCACCAGTAGCGACAGATGACAATGCAACAACGCCTGTCAATCAAGCAGTGACACTGACTACCTTATCTAATGATACAGACCCAGACGGTGATGCTTTAACAATATCTAACGTAAGCAACCCACAGAATGGAACCGCAGTCATTCGTGGTGGAGAAATCATATACACTCCGGATACTGATTTTGTTGGTACTGAAACATTCACATACACAATATCTGATGGCAATGGCAATACTGCAACAGCGACTGAAACAGTAATTGTTACAGGCCCTGGTAACGCAATACCGAATGCGGTCAATGATGCTAGTAAAGTGGCTTGTAATGGTGACGTTGTGATCAATGTGTTATCGAATGATACCGACACGGATGGAAACACCCTATCTGTCAGTAGTTTCACACAGCCAGCCAATGGTTCAGTAACTCAAGGATCTAATGGCACTCTGATCTATACCTCTAACGGTGCAGCTTGTGATATTGATGATAAATTCACATACACAGTTTCAGACGGTAACGGCGGCTCAGATACAGCAACAGTGACTGTCGTTGTCGACCCTGCTGCTAACTCAGCTCCAGTTGCCGTGGATGACAATAAAACAACTTTACAGAATACTCCGGTAAGTTTTAATAGCTTAACGAATGATTCCGACCCAGAGAATGATACATTAACAATAACAGCTGTTGGCTCTCCTTCTCATGGTTCTGCCGAAATCAGTGGTAATCAAATCATATATACACCTGATAATGGTTATGTCGGTCAGGATTCATTTAGCTACACTATTTCAGATGGCAAAGGCAACACTGCAACAGCAACTGAAACAGTTACAATTACTGCAGTAGTTGAGCCGAATAAGATGCCCGTTGCCAAGGATGACTCTGTATCAACAAATCAAGACACTCCAGTAACCTTGAATACTTTATCAAATGATTCTGATCCTGATGGAGACACTCTCACAATCACCAGCGTAGGTAATCCATCTAATGGTAAAGCGGTGATTAATAGCGATAAAATTGTGTATACACCAGAAGCAGGTTTTGTGGGCGAGGACTCTTTCACTTACTTTATTTCGGATGGTAAAGGTGGCACCGCAACAGCAATAGAGACAATTACAGTGAAAGCAGTAGTTGCACCTAATAAAGCACCCGTTGCAGTTGATGATGCTGTTACGACTGATCAGGATACCCCTGTTACGTTAAATACACTATCAAATGACTCTGACCCTGATGGTGACAGCTTGAAGATTACCAGTATTGGTAATCCATCACATGGTTCAGCTTCTATAAATGGCGGTAAAATTGTCTACACACCAGATCCTGGTTATGTAGGAACAGATTCTTTCAGTTATGAAATATCTGATGGCAAAGGTGGTACTGCGACTGCTACTGAAACAATTACCATTAAAGCTGTAGTGATTCCGAATAAAGCACCTGTTGCAAAAGACGATTCGGCAACGACTCCGGAACAAACACCGGTGACTTTAACCACGTTGTCTAACGACTCCGATCCCGATGGTGATAATTTGACCATTACAAATGTTGAAACTCCTGCAAACGGTACAGCGACAATTAATGGTCAAACCATTGTTTATACACCGAAAGCTGGTTTTTCAGGGACGGACAAGTTCGAATATACTATTTCTGATGGTAATGGTGGTACAGCAACAGCGACAGAAACAGTCATCGTTACTGCTGTAAATAAAGCGCCTAATGCATCTAATGATGTAGCAACAACAGGTTGTAGTGTTATTACGATTGATGTTTTAGGCAATGATACAGATCCAGATGGGGATACACTCAAATTAGTTAGCGTCACTGGTGCCAATCTTGGAACAGCTGTTGTATCAGGTAATAATATTGTATACACCCCTTCTAATACCTGTGGTAAAGGGAATACTGGTGTAGACAATCTTAGTTATACGATTTCAGATGGTAATGGTCACACAGCATCAGCTGGAGTCACTGTAAATGTTGAAGGTGTAACTGGTACGTCTAGCATCAATGCTGAATCGGATGACGTTACAACAACAAAAGGAACACCTATTACCATTAATGCACTTGCCAATGATGGAGGTGAAGGTTTAAAAATCATCGCTGTAGATTCTGGTAGCAATGGTAATGCAGTGGTTAGTGGCAATAAAATCGTGTATACGCCTTTCGCTGACTTTACCGGAACAGAAAGTATCTGGTATGACATTATCGATGAAAATGGGCACAATGATTCTGCACTAATCGTCATTTTTGTTGAGGAAGGTTGTCCTACAGGTACTAAATGTAACTAAGTTCACATCTTGTAATACAGATACAAAATTAGAGCCACAGTTAACGCTGTGGCTTTTTTTTTGCAAAAAAACAGATAGATTTATCAAATCCACTTTTGACTTTGGCACCCCCCTACTTACAGGCGTTTTTTGAGCCTTACTTTTTTATCTATATGCTTGTAGAAATGTTTAATCATTGTTCTAACTATCTTCTAATCATGTTCTAAATCAATTGCAAAACATTGATTTAACGATTAATTTCACATAATAAATACACATTTACTGTTTTAATTAAATAGCTGTTCTAAACTTGGATAATATTTACTTCGAGTTTAATGATTCATGTCACTGTTAGAAATTGAAAACCTCACTATTGAATTCCCTAATCGCCACGGCACAGAAGTAGCGGTAGATAAAGTAAGCTTAAGCGTCAATGCAGGAGAAATCCTCGGATTAGTGGGAGAATCAGGCGCAGGAAAATCAACAATTGGTAATGGCATCGTGCAATTATTGAGTAAGCCAGGACGTGTTGCAGCAGGAAAAGTAACGCTTAACGGCGAAGTCATTTCAGGTTTACAAGGTGAGTCTATTCGCAAGATTCGCGGATCTAAAATCGGTTTTATTTTTCAGGATCCAATGACATCTCTAAACCCTTTATTCACCATCGAAAACCAGATGGTAGAAACCATCATTAATTGTCTTGGGGTGAGTTACAAAGAAGCTCTGGAAAGATCAATCGAATTACTCACCAAAGTAGGAATCCCTGAACCTGAAGTAAGGATCAAACAATACCCTCATCAATTTTCTGGCGGCATGCGACAGCGCGTTGTCATCGCTATTGCCTTATCCGGTGAACCTGATCTGATCATTGCTGATGAGCCAACAACCGCGCTTGATGTGTCAGTGCAAGATCAAATACTCAAACTCATTCAAGACCTGTGTACCGACCTGCAGGTCGGCTGCATTTTGGTAACTCACGACATGGGCGTGATTGCCAATGTGACAAACCGTGTTGCTGTTCTTTACCGAGGTAAACTCGTAGAAATTGGCGAAACTAAAGATGTTTTAGGTAATCCACAACACCCATATACACAAAGTTTGATTAGTGCCGTGCCGTTAGCAGGAAAGAAAGTTGATAGATTCCCGCTGGTAGAAACCATTGAAAGCATAGAGTCTGGATTAAAATCAATCGATGTTACTACACACTGGTTAGGTCAAAGCTCACAACATCACAATACAGATGACCTGCTTATCATCAAAGACCTTAATTTAAGTTTCCTCACTCAGGATGCTTTCTTTAAAAAGAATCGAAAACGTCTTCAAGCGACAGACAATGTGAGCTTCAGTGTTAAACAAGGGGAATCGTTTGGATTAGTGGGTGAGAGTGGCTCAGGTAAATCAACGATCGCGAGAATGATAGCCGGTCTGCAACAGCCTGATTCGGGTTCGATTGTTTATGATGGGGTTGAGCTAATCAACAACCCTGATAAAGAAAAAGTTAAATCTGTAAGGCAACGGCTGCAAATGATTTTCCAGAACCCCTATTCCAGCCTAAATTCTAGAATGAAAATCAAAGACATTATTGCAGAACCGATTTTGTATCATCATCTAGCCAAAACAAATGAAGTTGAAGGCATTGTAGGTGATTTACTCGATCATGTTGGCCTGGGTCGTAAGTCAGGGGTGAAATACCCACATGAATTTTCTGGTGGTCAGCGTCAAAGAATTTCCATCGCACGGGCACTTGCAACACGCCCTCGCCTGCTTATTTGTGACGAGCCGACATCTGCATTAGATGTATCAGTACAGGCACAAATACTTAACCTGCTAAAAGATTTACAAGATGAATTAGGACTGACAATGCTATTTATCAGCCATGATTTACCGGTAATAAGACAAATGTGCGACCGAGTTGCCATCATGAGACAGGGTAAAATATTAGAACTTCAACAGACCGAAGATCTATTCGAACACCCTAAAGATAAATACACGAGAGAGCTGCTAGACCTGATGCCTCGTTTTGATGATTTGACCCACGATCTAAATGCTAATTCACATGTTTAAATCGTCTTTTCAATAGCTTATAAAATAATTTACTTAAAAAATACTTAACTAAAAATGCAGTTTTATAAATCTGTACTAAACTCATTAAGTCTAAAATACGATTAAGTTTTTAGAATGATTAAAAACATTATTTAAAAATAAATAGGGAGTTAAAAAATGAAGAAACAACTTGGTTTTATCGGAAAAGTCAGCGGACTTCTCCTGACAAGTTTACTCGTACTAAACCCAGCTACTGCTAAAACACTTAAATTAGCGTATGACGCTGACCCTGTAAGTTTAGATATTCATGAACAGTTATCTGGCGGTATGTTACAGCTCTCACACATGACGCATGACCCACTCGTGCGTTGGGCACAGGATTTATCGTTTGAACCACGTTTAGCAACATCATGGGAACGTACGGATGAAAATACAGTACGCTTTAAATTACGTGAAGGGGTTAAATTCCATTCAGGCAATACACTAACAGCTGCTGATTTTAAATGGACGTTTGATCGTCTTAAAACCAGTAAAGACTTCAAAGGTATTTTCTCGAACTTTAAAGCCTTAAACGTTATTGATGACAATACAATCGATCTCGTTACTGATGGCCCTTACCCACTTGTTATGCACACGGCGACTTATATCTTCCCAATGGATAGTAAGTTCTACGCAGGTAAAGATGAGAACGGTAAAGACAAAGCAGAAATCGTAAAAGATGGTGCTTCTTATGCCTCAACACATACATCTGGCACGGGACCTTTCAAAGTAACTTCACGTGAGCAAGGCGTTAAAGTTGTGTTTGATCGTTTTGCTGATTACTGGGATAAAGACTCTAAAGGCAATGTAAGTCAAGTAGTAATGACACCGATTAAAGACAACCAAACTCGTGTTGCGGCACTATTATCTGGTGACGTTGACTTTATCGCACCGGTTGCGCCAAATGAGTTTGGACAGATTGAAGCGAACGACAAAGTGCAATTAGTAACAATGGCGGGCACTCGAGTAATTACTTTCCAGCTTAATCAGGAACGTCGTGAAGAGTTTAAAGACCAAAAAGTACGTCAGGCAATGGCTTACGCTGTAAACAATGAAGGTATTGTGCAGAAGATCATGAAAGGTTTCGCAACAACGGCTTCTCAAATGAGCCCTAAAGGTTACCTAGGTCACAACGAAAGCCTTAAGCCTCGTTTTAATCTGGAAAAAGCAAAACAACTCATGAGCGAATCTGGCTACCCAGATGGTTTCACCGTTACTATGATGGCGCCTAATAACCGTTATGTAAACGATGAAAAAATCGCACAAGCGGTTGCTGCGATGCTATCTAAAATCAATATCAAAGTTGACCTTAAGACTATGCCAAAAGCACAGTACTGGCCTGAGTTTGATAAACGCGCTGCTGATATGTTAATGATCGGTTGGCATTCTGATACTGAAGATAGTGCAAACTTCTATGAATTTCTCGCTATGACACCGAACAAAGAAACAGGTATGGGTGCGTATAACTCTGGAAATTACAGTAGCAAAATGGTTGATGAAACAACGATGAAAGCTAATAAAGAAACAGATGATGCCAAGCGTGCTGCAATGCTGCAGTCTATCGAAAAGCAAATTTACGATGACGCTGCGTTTATCCCGCTACATTGGCAAAATCTTGCATGGGCTTCTCGTAAAGGTGTAAATATCAAGCCTATCGTTAATGCAATGAACTTCCCTTACATTGGCGATCTTGCTATTGACTAGTTTTACTACTCTACTCCATTAATTTTTACAATTAATGACTAAATGCTGGGTACAGGCTTAAACCTTACCCAGCTTTTTATTAACTACACTAATAATATCCGCGCCCTACTATGCTGCAATTTTTGCTTAAACGTTTTTTACAAGCCATCGTTGTGATGCTAATCATTAGCCTCCTGAGTTTTTCTATTAAAGATAAATTAGGTGACCCGTTACGAGAAATGACAGGACAGTCAGTTTCGGAAGCAGAAAGAGAAGTCATGCGTGATGAAATGGGATTGAATGACCCATTCCTAGTCCAGTATGGACGCTTTATCAAAGATGCACTGCACGGTGATTTAGGGACATCCTATTTCCATAAATTACCGACCATGACAGTAATCTTAAAGAAATTACCCGCGACACTGGAACTTACCTTTGCAGCGTCGCTCATTATTATTTTTCTCTCTATTCCACTGGGTGTTTTTTCCGCCATCAAACCCAAACACTGGTTTAGTAAATTTATTATGGCGGTGAGTATCGTGGGCATATCTATACCTGTGTTCCTTACGGCACTTGCCCTAATCTACATATTCTCCGTTAAACTCGGCTGGATGCCATCTTTTGGCCGTGGCGAAACCGTTCACCTGTTTGGATATTGGGAAACGAATTTCCTCACCAAAGACGGTATTCTGCATATCATCATGCCAGCTATCGCCTTGTCATCCATCATGTTGCCGCTGTTTATTCGCTTGGTCAGAGCCGAAATGCTCGAAGTGTTAAGTTCTGAATACGTCAAATTTGCCAAGGCAAAAGGCCTGAAGGCAGGCAAAATTTATTTCAAACATGCCTTAAAAAATACCATGTTACCTGTGATAACGGTTGGTGGTGTTCAAATCGGCATTATGGTTGCTTATACGATTCTGACAGAATCAGTGTTTCAATGGCCGGGTATGGGCTTTATGTTTTTAGAGGCGGTAAATCGTTCTGATATTCCCCTGATCGTCGCTTACATCATGTTTGTAGGCTTTCTATTTGTTGTTGTTAATACGCTGGTGGATTTACTCTACGGCGTCATCAACCCAACGGTTAATTTATTGGGTAAAAGTAAATAATGAATAATACGACCAACAAAAACACAAAGTTTCAGCGCTTTCTGGCCTCTGATTTTTTCTATCATTTTAAACGCGATAAACTGGCAATCATCAGTTCTATCATTTTTCTGATACTGATTTTACTCGCGATACTTTCGCCTTTAGTAGCGCCTTATAACCCTTACGATTTACAGATTCTGGATATCATGGATTCGGAATTACCTCCCGTTTGGCAACAAGGTGGTGATCCACGATTCCTCTTAGGTACAGACGATCAAGGCCGAGATCTATGGAGCACCATACTTTATGGAATGCGTGTTTCTTTGATGATTGGCATTCTTGCGGTGTTATTACAGGGAGTCATCGGAATTACGATTGGTCTTGTTGCCGGTTATGTCGGCGGTAGAACAGATAATTTACTAATGCGTATTGCAGATGTGCAGTTGTCTTTTTCTACTTTGATGGTTGCCATTATTATTCTGGCTATCGTTCAAAGCGCCTTTGGTAGCGATGCGTTTAATCAATGGGCTATGGTAATACTGATTTTGATCATTGGTCTCGCAGAGTGGCCACAAATCGCCAGAACGGTTCGTTCCAGTGTGCTCGCAGAAAAGGAAAAAGAATACGTAGATGCCGCTAAAGTGATGGGTTTCAGTCCAATCAGAATCATGTTCAAACACATTCTGCCTAACTGCCTCTCGCCAATATTTGTAATCTCAACGGTGCAGATTGCCAATGCGATTATTACCGAAGCCAGCCTTTCATTCCTTGGGTTAGGAATGCCGGTAACCGAACCCAGCCTTGGATCGTTGATCAGTATTGGGAAGCAATATTTGTTTTCAGGATCATGGTGGATCACCTTGATACCTGGCGCCTTTTTAATCCTACTGGTAATCGTAATTAATCTGCTAGGTGACTTCTTACGAGATACCTTTAACCCAAAGCTTTATAAAGATTAAACGTTAGATTCTATAAGTCTCTATAGAGACTTATAGAAAGTGATTAATAGCAGAAAATAGATAAAGTCAATGTCAAAACCAAAGACTTAAACTCTATTTTCCACCCCCCCGGTTATGGGCGGTTTTTTTAAAGAAGTTCGATGGTCTTCTATCACCAGAAGAACTGGCTCTGTTTCGATTAGAATTTGACGCACGGTTACGATGGCTGTGATTGCGCTTTACACCACCAGTTCTCATCTTATGAGGCTGTCCACCTTTGACTCTATTTGGATGCCCGTTACGTACACGGTTCGGGTTGCCACCTCGCACTCGATTTGGCTGTCCATTTTTCACACGATTATGATTACGCTTAACCTGGTTACGATTGCGGTGTTTATTGTAGTTCTTATTTTTGTGTCCGTGATAACGAGTCGTGTAAGAACGCGTATAACGATTCGGGTATCGGTTAAAGTAATATGGATCGTAACCGATATAATCGTAATCAGAATAATACGTATCGTAATACGGACGATAATAAGTAGACGAACCAGAGGTAACATATCCAGCTTCTGAATACGGGGGTGCAGAGGTACAACCATTAACGAGAAATGCAAAAATAACTACTATGCCGAGCTTATACATTTTATCCATCCTTGGGGGCTTCATGGAATTTTATAACTTGAATATTGATTTAAGTATCTAAAATTAAACAATATTTACCTTAGTATAGTTAAATATACGCGCGGAATACGGTTTTGGATTGTAATTTTATGTAAAGTCACTCATCTGTTTACTAGCATCCTCTGTTTACTAGCATCCTCTGTTTATTAGCACCCTCTGTTTATTAGCACCCTCGATTTATATCACCCCCCTACTTACAGGCATTTTTTTCTTTTTGCCATTCACTAAGCACGTCATATATGGCAGAAGTCAAAACTCTAAGCTCAGCCGATTCCATAATGTAAGCTGGCATCAAATACACCAATTTACCAAATGGTCTTAACCAAACGCCTTTTTCTGTAAAGCGTGGTTGTGACCATGTTGTATCTAACGGATCATGCAATTCAACGACACCAATCGCCCCTTTAACCCGGACTTCTTTTACACAGTCTAATTGAATACAAAGCGATAGTTCGGCTTTAAGTTGTGCTGATATCGCTTTAACTCTATCTTGCCATGGTGAGCTTAATAACAGCTCAATACTGGCATTAGCGACGCTACAAGCGAGTGGGTTGCCCATAAAGGTTGGGCCGTGCATTAATAGACCTTTGCCGTCTGCTTCGATGCCATCAACTACTTTACGGGATGTTAGTGTGGCGGCTAATGTCATCGTGCCTCCTGTAAGTGCTTTACCCACGGTTAAAATATCGGGTTGGATATTGGCTTGCTCGTAAGCAAATAGCGTTCCAGTTCGACCGAAGCCCGTAGCAATTTCATCGAGAATTAATAACACGTCGTATTGGTCGCAGAGTTGTCGAACAGCTTGTAAATATTCCACGTGATAGAAACGCATCCCACCCGCGTTTTGTACCATGGGTTCTATGATTACTGCAGCTATCTGTTTATGATTTTGTTCGAGCTTGGTTTTGAAGTCATTGATGAATTCAGGCTTCCAGATAACTTCTTCGCCACTTTCGGTTAAAGTCTGCGGCGCTTCGGCAAAGATGTGTTGAGGTAATACGCCTGTAAACATTTCGTGCATGCCATTAACGGGATCACACACTGCCATGCCACCAAAGGTATCGCCATAGTAACCGTTTCTTGCAGTAAGTAGCTTGGTTTTTTGCGTTTGGCCTTGGGCAAAACAATATTGAAGCGCCATTTTTATAGCGACTTCCACCGCGACTGAGCCAGAATCTGCCAGAAAAACATGTTGTAAATTGGCACAGGTGATATCGACAAGTTTTTTGCCTAATGTCACCGCAGGTTCGTGGGTCAAACCGCCAAACATAACGTGCGACATTTTTTGGCTTTGATCAATGATCGCCTGATTCAAAACAGGATGATTGTAACCATGGATGGTTGACCACCACGACGACATGCCATCGATGAGTTTTCTTCCATCAGTCAATTCAAGGCGAACACCTTGTGCAGAAGCGACCGAAAGTACGGGGGTGGGTTTAGAAAAACTCGAATAAGGATGCCATAGGTGTTTGGCATCGAGTGCTAAAATTTCTTCCTGATTCATGCGTGAAACTCATATCATTTGATAGGAGATTATCTCACAGGGTGTTTCGTTATGTCTCTTATCTAAAGCAATTATCTAGCATCGCTTAGATACACATTAAGATTTTTTCGCTGCATCTTGCATAGCTTCTGAAATAGCATAACCATAGGCACAGTCTACTTCCATACGTACTTTCAGCAATCCATTCGGTGAATCATCCGACATAATAACGGCAAGCGGGGTGTTTTTACGAAAACGTCGGTGTGGTTTGCGTAACCACATTAAACGCATTTTATCGCTAAAGGGAAAAGTGGTGCGAAGCGCATCAGCAATGCCAATAATATGATCAATTCGGATCATCAGTTCACTGCTTTCCGGGAAAACTCTTTCTCCCATACGAAACCCCTGGATATGACGACTTTTGACAAGATCTCCCAAACCAAGAACTGCCAACATCTGCTCAGTTGAAAGCTGCCAACCATCCAGATAACTAATCACACCTTGGGTTAATTGCAACATCTCATCGTTTGAATAATCACTGTAGGTTTTTTGCGCCATTATTCAAAACCTTCTTCACTAGGATCTATTTCATAACGGTTTATTTTTTTTCTGGTTTTTGCTGGCTTTGCTTTTGCTGACTGTTCTTTTGATGGCTGTGCACTAGAAGACTGTACTTTAGTTGTAGTAATCTTTAAAGAATCCAGAGATACAACATTAGATGTCACTGCCTCATCTGTAAAATGTGGTTTTTCATTCAATTCAATACCCGCCTCTTTGGCAATCTCTTGCTCGCGCGCAGCAATCAATCCAAAACACATTTTTATGTCTTCAATAGTAGCTTCGGTGAGTGGCGATTTAATGGCAGAACTGGATGGTGTAACATCTTTGACAATGCTGGATAGCGTTTTACGCATAGCTACCAGTACGCGTTTCTCCTTGGTGAAGTGTTCCACTTCCTCAGACATAATATTTCCAGATTATTCAGTTATCATTATCTTACTTATTTTAAGATTGCCTGCATATATCCCTTAATTTATATCTTTGGTTTTAATGAAGGGCAACCATAAAGCGCAATCTATGTTGCAACATAAAAAGCAACAATAGAATCTATTGCTTAAGAGAAGTGTTCAAGCACTATCTGATTGACTACACTACGATGACTAATTTACTAAAATCGAGTTACTCAAGTTTATGCGCCCTGCTTTGTTAAACACTGTATTAGATAAAGAATTTATAGGAGCACAGGATGGCAGTCATACACCTGTGATGTTATGGGGTCCTCCGGGAGTAGGTAAATCTGATTTGATTGCGCAAATTGGTAAACGCCAAAACGTTTCAGTAATCGATATACGTTTGTCTCAAATGGAACCCAGTGACCTTCGCGGCATACCTTTTCGTGATGATTTAAGTGGTAACGTCGAATGGGCAATTCCTTCGATGTTACCGAGTATAGAGAAACATGGTGAAAAAGGGATTTTGTTTCTGGATGAAATTACTTCTGCCGTACCGAGTGTTTCTGCAGCAGCTTATCAGCTGATTTTGGATAGACGATTAGGTGAATACGAAGTACCCGAAGGCTGGGCTATTTTTGCTGCCGGCAACCGCCAAGGCGATCGCGGTGTGACGTACACCATGCCTTCACCACTAGCGAATCGCTTCTCTCACTATGAAGTGGATGTAAATCTGGATGATTGGGTTGCCTGGGCATACAAAAATGACATCAGTGAAAAAATCATCGCCTTTTTACGCTTTCGCCCAGAGTTATTATTTGATTTTGACCCGGCACATAACCCCGTTGCATTTCCATCACCACGTTCCTGGCAGTTTGCAAATAATGCGTTGATTAAGTTTTCAGACTCACCTCAAGTACTGCTCGGCACCTTACAAGCCTGTGTTGGCCCTGCTGCTGGCATCGAGTTAAAAGCATTTATCGACAGTATGGATCAGATGCCAGACCTTGATGCTATTTTAACGGGAGAAGACGTTAAAGCACCAAAGGAAATCGATCTACAATACGCGGTCGCTAGTGCTTTAGTGGGTCGAGCAATCAAAGCAAAAGAGAGCGGTAATGCCTCTGAAGTCTTTGGCAATATATTAAATTACGCCAAAGCCTTCAGACAAAAAGAAATGGGCGTGATGCTGGTATCCGATATGTTACGCGCAGTCGGCGATGAATTATTTTCAGTTCCTGAATTTAGTCAATGGGCAAGTTCGATTGGCGATATTATGCTGTACGATTAAGCAATTTAAACATGGAAGATCACGACCTACAGTCAATTGTAAACAAACTTAGTGCAGCTCGTACTAAATTAATTCTCGACAAGCCATTTCTTGGCGCTCTGGTGTTGCGCTTACCTCTACAGGCGGCTGATCCTGCATGGTGTGCCACCACAGGAACAGATGCACGCAAGTTCTATTACAACCCTGATTTTATTGATGCTTTAAACCCTGCTGAAACACAATTCATTCTCGCACATGAAGCATTACACTGCGCACTGTCACATTTCGCGCGCCGTGCACATCGTATCAAACATCGCTGGGATCTCGCCTGTGATTATGCGATCAATCCTATTCTATTAGCCGAAGGTCTCATACCTCCACCTGGTATTCTGCATCTTAAAGAATACGAAGGGATGACGGCGGAAGAAATTTATCCTTTGATAGACGATAACGATATGAGCGATACGCTCGATCAACATCTATATGACAAAGAAGATCAGTTTAGTGAAGGTGGTCAAGACAGCAGCGATAACCCACTAGATCACACAGAGGAAGGTACAAAGCCGCCAGAAGAGAAATCGACTCAGGATAAGTCTGGCGGCGGAAGTTCAGGTGATAAAGATAAAGACCCAGAAGGAAGCGGCCAACAGGAATTTGATGAAAATGCAGGAGGTGCTGAAGCGCCACCACCGCCATTAGATCAGCAAGAAGCTGAAGAACTCAGTATTCAATGGCAGCAACGCATGGCAGGTGCTGCGCAACAAGCGCAACAGGCAGGTAAATTAAGTGGGGTGATGAAACGTCTGGTTGAAACATTATTGCAACCAAACTTACCGTGGCGCATGTTACTCGCGAGATACATGACAGCGATGGCGCGTGATGATTATAGCTATACACGACCTTCAACACGTCGTGGTGATCCTGCTATTTTTCCAACCTTGCGCAGTTCAGAGATCAATGTATTAGTTGCACTAGACGTGAGCGGTTCTGTCAGCGATAAAGAACTACTCGAATGCCTCTCTGAAATTAATGCCATTAAAGGTCAAATGCGCGCGAAAATAACACTGATAGCATGTGATTCAGCTATTGCAGATGGCTTTCCAAGAGTCTTTGAACCGTGGGAAGAAGTCACCTTGCCAGACACCATAGCTGGTGGTGGTTCTACAGATTTTAGACCAGTATTTAATTGGGCACATCAGCAAGATAACCAACCGGGTTGCGTGGTTTATTTCACCGATGCACAGGGTAGCTTTCCTACTGAGCCTAATTACCCTGTTGTATGGTTAGTTAAAGGCAAAGGCGAAGTTCCCTGGGGGCAACGCGTTCAATTAAACTAATTAATACACCTACGTCCCTATTAGTCTCTATTAATAGGCGATTTACTTGACTTAAGTTAAATTGAAATAGTGTACTTCTGTTATATTGAATGAATTATTTTAGTGATATTAAAAGATATTAGTTAAAACGTTGATTACAAAAAAATAACACTAATAATTCATCCAAGACCTTTCAAGAAGGAGGAGCGCGTGAGACAAAGCTTAAGTACCAGCGTCATTATTTCGCTTGTCATCTTGTTTTTCTCTATCAGCAACACTTCTTCAGCAAGTGCCGAATCATGTATTTTAAAAGCACGAGTCACTAATATTCCTCCCTTATATTATAAAAACGATTCAGGAGAATGGGCTGGTTTAACAGTAGATTTAGCAAATGTTTTACTCAATGAAGCCGGTTGTAAGGGAGATTTTGAATCGATAAGCTGGGCAAGATCATTAGACCTATTGGAAAATGGTGGCATTGATATGATGATGAATCTATCAAGAACAAATGACAGAGAACAATTCATTCATTTTATCGGCCCACAAAACATCGAAACGGCTCAGCTATTAACGAAAAAGAATATAACCATAGATATTAATTCTTTAGAGGATTTTAAAAAGTTACCCGGAATTGTTGGATATCAGCAAGGCTCTTTTTACGGAAAAGAATTTCATGAAAAACTGAGAGATGATTCTGAATTTAACAGTAAATTTGAAGTGGTCTTCTCACAGGAATTTAATCTGAATAAATTAAAATCTGACAGAATAATAGGAATTTTGGGTCAAAACTATAGCGGTGTATCAGCACAGAAAGATCTACTTAACAGTAATGAATACAAGGTTCACCCGTATATCATTCATCATAATGAAGTCTATTTTGGCTTCTCAAAAAAATCGGTATTGCCTGAAATTCTCAGTAAATTAAACGAAGCCTATGACAGAGCCATAAATAATAAAGAATTTCATAGAGTCATTGAAAGCTACAAATAAATATCTATAACCACCCTGTTTCAGAGTTATCAGTTATATAGTTTTAAAAAAGTGCCTATAAGTAGGGGGGTGTGTTATTAAACCGAGACACCAAATAGCTATAGTTGTGCAGCTATCATTACCAAGCTTAGATCACATACTTATTTCGCTTCCTCACTGATATGGAAACAACAATAAAATAACAGCTATTTTTTTCCAATGCGTTTAAACGAAACCACAATGAAACCACAATAAGGACAGAACAAAAGCTAGAGTTAAACTATTCTGAACTATTTGTCGCCCCTACTCTCCTTAAGACGTTAAAGGGGTTTTATCTTGCCAGTTCTATTTCAAAAACTTATATTGCACATCAACAAATACAAATATGTATCAACGTGTAATGACATACGTAAACTTTTATCTGACTCTTTCATTAAATCAGCGACGAATACAGGGGTAAATAGTATGAAACAGGTTATGAGTATAGTTAATGTACTTATAGTTGTTTTTATATTTTTTAGCAGCACTGCAGTCAAAGCAGAAACATGCAATATCAATGCACGTGTCACGCAAATCCCTCCACTATTTTATCAAGACGAATCTAAACAATGGGTTGGTTTAACCATAGATTTAACCAAAGAATTACTCAAAGAAGCAAATTGCGACGTAAATTTTGAGAATATCAATTGGGCACGGTCACTAGAATTAATGAAATCAGGCCAGGTTGATATGATGATGAATATGTCAATTACGGACGAAAGAAAAGAATACATCCACTTTATTGGTCCTCATAACAATGAAACCATTCAGCTTTTATTAAAAAAGTCAGTCAATACAGAGATTCAATCTCTGGATGACATCAAAAACCTACCCGGTAAAATTGGCATTCAACATGGGGCATATTTTGGCAAAGCCTTTAAAGATAAAATAGAAAATGACCCCGTTTTTGCTGATAAATTTGAGAAAACATACTCTCAGGAAAACAACGTTAAAAAGCTTAAACTAGGTAGAATCATTGGGATATTAAGACAGAACTACAGCGGTGTATCTGCCGAAACCGAATTAATGAAAACCGGAGAATATAAAGTAGACCCATTCGTTATAAACACAAATCAGGTTTATTTTGGTTTTTCTAAAAAGTCTGTCCCCACTACATTGATCAAACGATTAGAACAGGCTTTTGAAAGCGTTTCTCTGAATAAAGGTTTTCAGCGAGTGATTGATAGTTACAAATAAAAAACACCTGTAAAAACCGCCTATAAGTAGGGAGGTGTATAACAATAAATGTATTAATTTCCTAAGACACCTCTTATCTTATAGATTTCATAACACCCTGTTTTTCCTTTATTATTTAAAATACCTCATATACAAAATAATAAAAATCCATGAAAAACACGCCATTGTTTCTAACGATCAGCCTATCTTCTCTATTACTTGCTTTGCCTATTGCTTCTCATGCAGAGAGTAAATCCCGCTCTATTGTTAAAGATTTTCTAACAATGGAATCAGACAAAAGTGAAGAGACTGCACTACTCAATAGATTCAATAAACTTCACCCATCTAATCAAAAAATTATTTTCTTTGCATTAATAAGACTCAAACGCTCTGACTTATTAGATACCATTATTAAATCCGGATTTGATATTAACTATCTTTACACTGGAAAATCACCGCTACATGTTGCGATCGAAGATAAAAATCTGGATGCGGTTAAAGTACTGGTAAAAAACAGCGCAGACCTCGAACTTAAAGATGAAGATCAGGAAAGCGCTTTAAAAAGTGCAGTCAGAACGGATGACATTGAGATGCTCAAATACCTGATAAGTCAGGGAGCAGATGTAAACACCGTTGGTAAAAGTGGCTCTTCACCGCTCACTACAGCTGCGTATAAAGGCAATAAAGAGGCCATAGAATTACTGATTAAACACGACGCTAATCTACATATAAAACAACAGAAGAATGGTTGGACCTTGTTACATTATGCGGCTAATTACAATCATCCCCATCTTGTTGACTATCTGATTGATAATGGCATCGATGTTGATTCGCGTTCCAATAATGGCTGGAGCCCACTTTCGTTAGCCAGCAACAAAGGCAATACTGACGTTGTTTCACAATTATTAAAGCATTCGGCTGATATAGAGCTGCCCACCGAAAAATCAAAAAACACTCCGTTAATGACTGCAGCTGCCAATGGCCACACAGACATTGTAAAGATTCTTTTAGCCTCAGGCGCAAACCTGGAACGTACTAACAAATTCAAACATGATCCACTTTGGCTGGCAGCTCATTATAGTCATAGCAGTACTGTAAAAGAGTTATTGAGCCTTGTTAAAAACCCACAAGATATATTATTAAAAGCCAGTAGCAAAGGTGACTATGAAGTTGTCAGAATGTTGCTTAAGAATGGCGTTGATGTTCATGCGCGTGACAAAAACGGATCAACAGCATTACATTTGGCTGCAAGACATGGTCGTCTAGAGGTTATAAAACACTTACACAAACAAGGCTCAGATATTCATGCGCTTGCCACAGATAAACAAGACACGCCACTGATGAGAGCGGCTGGCTGGGGCCATAAAAACGTCATCAGATATTTTATAGATCAGGGTGCAAACGTTGATATTCAAAATAAAACTGGCTGGACGGCAGCGCTATCAACAGCTCGACACCATTCATTGGATACACTTAAATTGTTAATTTCAAAAGGTGCAGATATCCATAAAACCACAAACAGTGGTTGGACTATGGTGATGATGGCTGTTAAGGGCAAAAAAAGAGATACACTGGAATACCTGCTAAAACAGGATGTAGATCTATCAATCAAAAATAAAAAAGGTCAAACAGCGTTAGATCTTGCGCTTAAGTTTAAGAATAAGGAAATCATCGACATGATTAAAAAGGCGAAAAAAGACAACGTGATTATTTCGAAAACTTAATCGCTTTTCCTTTAAGTCAAAGAATTCACCCTATCTACATATATATCCGCAAAAATAAGCCTATAAGTAGGGGGGTGGCTTATTAGCGAGAATATATAAATATTTACTCACTCATTAACGATCAGTTCAGTAACGGTGTTTTACAATGAATTTCACTCTTTGTATTAACAACACAACCGTTTTAAAAGTAAAAGAAGAACAATAAACCACTGATTATGAAATTCCCATCTTTAGCATCTACGCTTAAATTGCTTAAGCCATTAACTTCTCCGAAAGTACATACAGAGACTGTCGGGCATCATAATGATGATACTGAAATCACCTTGTACGATTATATTGAAGAAATCATTTCAATATACGACACACATAACAATAGAAATGAAATACTCACTAAGTTTTATCAACTCAGTGAAATACACCAGCAAATACTCATCGTCACCTTAATCGAAAATAATATTTTTGATACCTTAAAGGTGATCGTTGAATCTTCTTATGACGTGAATTTTCTTATTAGAGGTCAGTCACCGCTGCACTTTGCCATTATCGTGAACAATATGAATATGGTGAAATTACTGTTGAATCATGACGCCGATATTGAACTTGAGGATCATTTTAAAGAAACCGCATTAAACTGCGCGGTGCGTACGGCAAACAACAATATGATCAAGTATTTATTAGAACAAGGTGCGGATGCTAATACCCATTCTAGTGACAACACGTCGCCGTTAACCTTTGCTATCAACCAAGGTAACAATGAAGCGGTTAATATATTATTAGAATACGGCGCCCTACTCGACCGCACCCATTTAGTACGAACGCTGTAACCCTCAATACTTCAATTGAGTTACTAAGCAAGTCATCCAGCAAGTGAATTAAAACACTTAATCTAAAAACAGATAACAAAAAACTCGCTATAAGTGGGGGGGTGTCTTTACAATACAGCGATGACTACTAAACCCACATCAGTTACAAAATCCGAAGCCATTACACACACCAAAAACTGGCTAAATACGGTTATCATAGAACATTCAATTTGTCCGTTTGCCAAACGCGAATTCGTCAATAATACAATCCATTACGAACTCATCCAGCAAACCGGTGAAGGAAAGCAAACAGAACAACAACTGGAACAACTGATCATCAATTGTGAAAAGCTCGACAATGATGCATCTATCGAAACAGCCCTGTTAATATTTCCTGATTCACTTTCAGACTTTGATGATTACCTCGATTTTGTGGAGATAGCAGATGCCTTAATGCACAAACAAGGTTATGAGGGCATATATCAGTTAGCCAGTTTTCACCCCCAATATCTATTTGCTGATTCTGATGAAAACGACCCAAGTAATTACACCAATCGCTCACCCTACCCGATGCTACATATTCTTCGTGAAGCAAGTTTAGAGAAAGTATTAGAGAGTTACCCTAACCCTGAAAACATCCCTGAACGTAATATCGAATTAACACGAAGTTTAGGCCTAGAGACTATGCAGAAACTATTAGCAGAGTGTATCTAAGCCACAAATAAATTTTCATGATTTATTAATAATTTAACGCTATTCTTAAGTGATAAATTAAAGTTTACCCTTACCCAAACATACAATATAAACGCTAAATAAAGGATTCATAGATGGATGAAAAAATAATTGTAGGAAGTGAAGAATGGCTTGGCTTTCCTAGTTTAGGCATTCCAGCAATTAAAGCACGCGTAGATTCGGGTGCTAAAACATCATCGTTACACGCCGATAACATCAGTACCTTTAAGCGTAATGGTACGCCCTGGGTAACCTTTGAAGTTCATCCACTACAAAACAACAGACGTACCGTTGTGCGTTGTGAAGCCGCTGTCGTCGACAGAAGAAATATCAAAAGCTCCAATGGAACGACTGAAAAACGTTATGTTATCAGCACCCAGTTAAGTGCCGGCGAACATTCCTGGGATGTAGAGTTAACCCTGACCAACCGTGATTCAATGGGTTATCGCATGCTATTGGGACGTGAAGCGATGCGTCACCGTATGCTGGTTGATCCTGCGGAAAGTTGTAATCTGGGTCTTATCAGTAAGGACCAACTAAAAGCACATTATGGCAGCCATGAGCAACCTCAAGACGGTCTTAAAATTGGCATATTGGCAAGCAATCCTAAGTTATACAGTAATCAACGATTGATGGAAGCCGCTGCCGAGCATGGCCATCAAGTGACTTTTTTGAATATGCGTCACTGTTACATGAAAATGGATGCTGAAGAACCAGAAATTCATTATCGTGGTGGACGTTTGCTCAATGATCTGGATGCTGTAATTACCCGTATCCGACCTAGCATGACGTTTTATGGTTGTGCCTTAGCGCGTCAATTTGAAAGTATGGGGATTTACACCACCAATACATCGACCGCGATTACACAATCACGCGACAAATTATTTTCGCTACAGTTGCTGATTAAAAAAGGTTTGAATATACCAACCACAGGCTTTGCAAATTCTCCTATTGATACCAGTGATCTGATTGATATGGTGGGTGGCGCACCGTTAATTGTTAAGTTGCTAGAAGGTACGCAAGGTAGTGGCGTGGTTTTGGCTGAAACTCGCAAAGCGGCAGAAAGTGTTATCAACGCCTTTAAAGCTCTGCATGCCAATTTACTGGTACAAGAGTTTGTTAAAGAGGCCAACGGTAAAGACCTGCGTTGCTTTGTCATCGACAACAAAGTAGTTGCCACCATCCAGCGCGAGGCAGCACCGGGCGAGTTTAGAGCTAATTTGCACCTAGGCGGCACCGCATCGGTTGTTCGCATTAGTCAGGAAGAACGCAAGCTAGCACTTGATGCAGCTAAAACATTGGGTTTGAAAGTAGCGGGTGTTGATATTATCCGTTCCTCGAAAGGACCTTTGCTTTTAGAAGTGAATTCTTCACCGGGTCTGGAAGGTATTGAAACAGCGACTGGCAAAGATATCGCTGGTATGGTGATTACTTCTATCGAAAAGAAATTACGCTGGAAGAAACCTGCATAATTTCTTACTTGAGTCGTAATGCATTTAACACAACCAATAGCGAACTCATAGACATACCAATTGCTGCCATCCAGGGTGTAATAAAACCCATGGCAGCAATGGGTACTGCAATAACATTATAGATAATCGCCCAACTAAAATTCTGATGGATAACGGTTTGCATACGCTTAGACAAGCTTATCGACGCAGGAATCTGATTCAGGTCCTCACTCAATAAAATCATATCTGCACTGGCTTGAGCCAGCTGCGAGCCTTTACCCATAGCAATAGACACATTAGCTGTGGCGAGCACTGGCGCATCATTCACGCCATCACCAACCATCGCTATCACTTCACCTTTTACTTGCAAGGCTTGCACATGATTGAGCTTATCAGCGGGTAGTAATTTCGCCTGATAGTTTTTTATACCGAGTGTTTCTGCCACTGATTTTACCGCGGCTTCATTGTCGCCGCTTATTAGACTCACATCGATGCCAGCTTGTAGTAATGATTGTATCGCAGACTTTGATTCTTCTCGTACCTCATCTTGCAGATGGAAAGCCGCCAACCAATGACCTTGCTTGCCTAAATAGACAGTAGAAATGGGAGTATCGATAACGTGATCTAACTTACTATCTTGCAAATCATGATTAGCTAACTGATTTACATAGTGATAAGACCCTAAGCGATACTCTTCACCTTGATGAAATCCAACCACACCCTTACCCGATACCGCAGACAAGTTTTCGAATACCTGATGGCTACTGCTCGTTTCTGAAAGTGCTTTCGCTAAGGGGTGTTCGGATGCCACTTCGAGTCCTGCCGCTAATTGTTTGCATCGTGTTTCATTACTCTCACCCAGAACATCAATACCAATGAGTTGATGTCTCCCATGTGTCAATGTGCCTGTTTTGTCGAAAATCACGTGTGTGACTTTACTTAGTGTTTCCAGTGCATGGCCGCGGGTGGTGAGCACGCCTTTTTGTGTCAGATTACCCGTTGTTGCCGTTAAAGCGGCTGGAGTCGCCAATGACAGAGCGCAAGGGCAAGTAATCACCAGTACAGATAAAGCTACCCAGAAGGCACGTGATGGATCTATAAACCACCATGCGATAAAAACCACTAAAGCGACAGCGAGTAATGCCAGCACAAACCAGGCGGCACCTTTATCGGCAAACTTTGCCAGATTAGGTTTTTCACTTTGGGCTCTATCCAATAAACGGATGATAGAAGACAGCATAGTGCTATCGCCCAACTTCATGACCTGCATGGTCAATGGGCTTTCTACATTCAGGGTACCACCGATAAGCTCATCACCGATCTGTTTTTGTAGTGGCATATTCTCGCCGGTGAGTAGCGATTCATTGACACTGCTCGACCCTTCGACGACTTTACCATCGGCTGGTATTGTCTCGCCGGGCTTAATAATCACTCTATCATCCAGTGATAATTCATTCGCAGCGATTACATTCTGGATTTCATTACCCTTTTCATCTTTTTCTAAACGGGTGGCTGTTTGTGGCAGCAATCTTACTAAGGCATCAGCCACCTGCCCGGCCTTGTGCCTAACTCCCATCTCAAAGAAGCGTCCCAGCAACAAAAAGAAGGTAAACATCACAACCGAATCAAAATACACTTCACCAGTATTAGTGACCGTAGCCCAGATACTTGCCAGATAGGCACTACCAATGGCAATGGACACAGGTACATCCATACCAAAATGACGTCTCTTTAGATCACGCCAGGCAGAGGTAAAAAACACCCGCGATGAATAAAAAACCACGGGTGTTGTAATGATCAAACTAATCCAGCGCAAGAAATGCAACATGGATTCAGACATGTCCGTGTCTTCACCAATATAAATAGCAATTGCCGGCATCATTACCTGCATCATTCCCATACCAGCAAGCGCAATGCGTCTTAGCGCAATGGATTTTTCTTTCTTCTGCAGAGTTTCCATGCGACCAGGATCAAAAGGATGTGCACTATAGCCAATATCAACAATCGCTTGTAAAACATCGCTGAGTTTAATTTGATCATTATTCCATTTTAGACTAGCCCGACTTGTTGAATAATTTATGCGGAACTCAATAACACCGGGTAACGCTAATACATGCTTTTCGTTTAACCAGACACAGGCGGCACAAACAATGCCTTCCAAAACAAGGGATGCTTCACGAATAGTGCCGTCTTCTGAATGCACAAAACTTTTTTGTAAGGACTCATTGTCGTAAACAACAAGTTCCTCTGGGATTAAATCTTCTGCTTTTTTGGAGTTAGTCGTACGGTGTTTGTAAAAATCTGTAAGACCGTTTTCTACGATGGCTTCAGCAACCGCTTTACAACCCGTGCAACACATTGGCTGTTGCTTATCGTTGATAACAACATAATAGGAAGAGCCATTTGGAACAGGGAGTCCACAGTGAAAACAATCTTGTGACATACGTGAGTGTGCTTATCCGTAATTGAGAGATTGTTGTGAGAATGAATTTAAAAAAGTGGCTATAAGTGGGGGAGTGGCTTTTCTATTTTTTATAAGCGCCACAAAGACCGATCGTAGATTGTTACAGGCTCGTTGATTTGCAATAGTCATGCTGGGCAGTATGTCCATTCCAGAGAATAAACACACCCCCCTACTTTGAAGCATTTTTTTAATAGTCTGCTTTTGTAACAAAGGGATCAAACTATTAACGTAAACGCTTTTGTTCCACATCTGGCTCACCTTCAGCACATTCCGGGGTGACAAGCTTACCATCATTTATATACGACACTTCAGTCTGCCCTTTGATCTCGTGAATGTCTTCCCCTTTAGTAACGAGGATTTTCATTGACCAACACCCTTTTAATGGCAAGGAAACAGGCACAGAGTATTTGCCTGCATTATTATCTTTATCCGTTTCAACTAGCTTAAATAGCTGGTCATAACTCATATCAGATGTGCGCCTAAATTCAGCTGTAACATCTGCATCACTTATTGCATTACCCGAACGGTCTTTAACGATCAAATTAAAATTGGTGCTGGTATTTAACATAGGAGACCTATCCCATCCACCCGATACTCTCCAACCCCTTTCACGCTGCTTTTGTAGTTGCAGCACATAAGTGTCAAAATTCTTTTCTTTGTTTTGTAGATCATTCGATACAGCACCCGTAAATTGAGAGCTGATGTTTGAGCCAATATCATCACTCGCTGCTTTAGGTAATAATATTTTTGCTAAACCGGTATCTAAACCACCTGTAGCTGAAGAGATAATAAAACTATCTACTGTGGCTAATAGAATAAAAAATACAATGATGATTCCTGGCGCCCAATGCATTCCACGTTTAATTTCTTCACCTTCTATCAAACGTCGTTCTTCATGAACTCCAGTAATGATACCGAGTCCATAAGGAATCATCATAAAGAAAGCAAAGTGAATCGCAAACACGTCGATGCCTACCCAATGCGTAACCGATAACGGCACATAGATTAATAGCATTAATGCAGCTGTTGCGAGCGCAGACATTTTTCCACCCCAGCGGATGACTTTGTAAAAAACAAAGAAAAGGAAAAATGCCAGTAGTGAACCAAAACCCAAGGTTACTACGAGATTGTAATTACTCATTAATTAGTACTCTATATTACATGCTTGCTTATTATCTAAATTGCCAGTCGAATAGCTATAAACCATACTATAAGCCGGAGTTACACTAAGGCGTTATAAATTGAGATTCTATATATATCGGTTCTTTAACTTCACCTGATTTAGGCGTAAGAACAAATTTAAATTCAGTATTATTGGTCAATGATTCACCTGGTTTTCTTCTGACCTTAACCATGACTCTTTGCTTTTCATCAGGCTTTAAAAATACTTCTTTAATCTGCCCCATATCTACTTCTGCACCTTCAAGACCTTTTAAACTCAGGCTAAAGCTTGCATCGTACATTGATTTATTATCTACCTTAAGTTCGTATCTATTCATAATACGTCCATCGGATAAAACAACATATAACGGGCTTCTAATTTGTCTTGCTGTACTTTCGACAATCTTTTTACCACTCATGCTCCACATCAAGAATGCTATTGCACCAATCATGGCTAAGCCATAACCGTAGGTTCTCAGCTTGAAGAAGTGTGTTTTACCGTGCTCTAGACCATTTTCAGATTCGTAACGAATCAGACCACGGTTCCAACCACGTGCATCCATTATCGAATCACAGGCATCAACACATAACCCGCATTGAATACAGGCGTATTGCATACCATCTCGGATATCGATACCCACTGGGCAGACCTGAACGCATAGGCCGCAATCTACGCAATCGCCCACACCCGCTTCTTTTCGAGCTTCCTGTGTCTTTAATGCTTTTACGGGTTTTGCTCGTCCGGCTGTGCCTTCGCCTCTTTCAGGATCGTAAGCAGGGACCAAAGTATCTTTGTCGATCATCACACTCTGAAAACGAGAGTATGGGCACACGTGCTGGCATACTTTCTCACGCATCAAACCAGCGGCAATATACGTTGTTGTCATTAAACCAAATGTAGTGAAATAAGCGACCGAAGAAGCTTGTCCCGTAAAGAATTTTACAATCAGATCAGGTGCATAACCCCAATAAAGAATAAAAGATAAGCCCGTCCAGAATGCAAGAAATAACCATAGAAAATGCGTTGTACCTTTTTTAAGGATTTTCTCTCCATTCCAAGGTAACTTGTCTAAGCGTATGCGCTTCACCCTGTCACCCTGAATCATTTTTTCTATAGAGCGGAATGCATCTGTCCATAAAGTCTGGAAACAAAAGTAACCACAGAAAGCACGTCCAACTAATGCTGTTGAAAAAAACAATAAAACAGCGGCTAAAAATAACAGGGCTGCTAACCAGAAAATATCCTGTGCATGTACAACTAAACCAAAAATATAGAATTTTCTGGCTGTCATATCAAAAAGAACAGCTTGCGGATCACCTACAGGTCTCGACCACGGTATCCATGGCAAAATGAAATACACCAGATACGCCATATAGAGCGTTACAGATTTAAACAGTCTGAAACGACCTTTGATAGAACGTGGATGGATAGTCACAGATTCTGCAACTACCGGGATAGGAAAATCACTCATTATTATTATCCGCCATAATATTTAATAGGTTCTAACTTTTACCTAATACGTTATTTACAATTAAATACGGCCGGATAAACCGGCCGTAAATATTTAAAAAGTATGAGTCTTACCCCAAACTCTTACTAAGCCAAACTATTCAGAACTGAGTAATTTAATATAAGCAACTAACACTTTAATTTCATCATTACTTAAACGTGATTCCCAAGCAGGCATTTCACGTTGAATACCATTCGCTATAACATGCTCAACAGCAGTAATTTTAGCAGCCATATCTTTAGCACCAGGTACATCAGCTTGCGTCCAGATTTTGTCTGTCAGATTAGCTGAACCCAAAGCCTTCATACCAACACCCGTTGGCATATGACAACCTGAGCAACCTTTAGTCTCGAATATAACTTTACCTTTCGCGGCTAAGCCAGCATCTACCGGCTCACCAGATAAACTCAATACATAGTTAGCAGCTTCTGTGATTTCTTCAGGATTTAATAGGGTATTCTGAGCAGGCATATTACCTTTTCTGCCTTTACGAATAGTAGTTTCGATATCCGCACTATCGCTACCCCATAACCATGCATCATCGATGATATTTGGATAATGTCCGATAACACCTTGACCACCCGCCTGATGACAGGCTGCACAGTAATCACCGAAAATACCTTTACCATAAGCCAAAACGAAAGCACTTTGTTGAGGGTCTTTAGCAACCGTATCTAATGGTGTTGCGGCAACTTTTTTAACCATTTCCTGACGCTTCAACTCGTTAGGATCAGTTTGCATTTGAACAGCTAACAATGCACGTGTATTCCAGTGAGTCGTTACTTCTGGTCCTGCTGCTATGGTTCTTTTACCGTCTTCTATCTTGTCAGACTTGAACGTTAAAGTACTCGTACCAGGGATATATCCATCTTTCGCAAGACCTGTAGGCCAACTTGGGTAAATAACCCAATAAACGATTGTAAATATGATTGTTCCGTAGAACGCCCATAACCACCAACGTGGAAGTGGGTTATTAAACTCTTGAAGATCGTCGTCCCATACGTGGCCAGTTGTTTCCGCCCCTGTAATTGGATCTTTTGTTATCTTATGTTGCTCAGAGTTGTTATCAGACATAATTATTTTTCACCTGTACTTTTTTTACTTCCAGTTACGTTTTCCTGATGAATATCGTTATCATCATCGAGAAAAGGAATATTTCGATATTCTTCTAGGCGTGCACTGCGTTTTTTACTGCCATAGACATAAACTATGATCGCAGTGAAGGTAACAACAAATATCACAAGCGTTACACTCTTGTTATTTGCCATTACCATGAACCAATCGAAAATATCATTCATCATTTGATTATTACCTTATGTTACTTTGATATGTGAAGTTCTAGCGAAACTTCACAAACTCAGCTTCATCATGTTTGCTGAAATCAATCATCGTGCCTAGTATTTGCAAGTAAGCAACTAACGCATCCATTTCAGTCAAATTTTCAGGATCACCATCATAATTACCTAATTTAGCCTGAGCCTTTAAGTTAACTTCCGCCGCATTGATATCTAACTTCTTAGCGACTTCTTCACCGAATTTTTCTACATTTGCTTCAAATTCAATTTTAGATAATGAGTAAGGAACACCCACAGCTTTTAAAGCACGCATTTTACCCTGAACATCGGTGTAATCTAACTTATCAGTTAACCATGGGTAATTAGGCATGATTGACTCTGGAACAACCGAACGAGGTGCCATCAAATGCTTCGTATGCCAAGCACTTGAATACTTACCGCCAACACGAGCCAGATCAGGTCCTGTTCTCTTTGATCCCCACTGGAATGGATGATCGTACTGTGATTCAGCAGCTAATGAATAATGACCATAACGTAATGCTTCATCACGGAAAGGTCTGATCATTTGTGAATGACAGGTGTAACAACCTTCACGTGTATAAATATCACGACCAAGTTGCTCTAGAGGTGTGTAAGGACGAACAGCGTCTTTACCATCTTCATTTTTTACGTCTTCAACAGTACCTTCGATATAAAACAAAGGCACGATTTCAACTAATCCACCGATACTAATTGCTGCTAGTGTTAAAACTATTAACAACGCTGCATTAGTTTCAATACTTTCGTGTTTCATCATGGCTGTATCTCCTTAAGCCTTAGCAGCTGATGTTGCTTCATCAGTGACAGTGTTACGTTTAGCGATTGTCATCCATATGTTGTACGTCATGAAGAACATACCTGTAACGATAAACATACCTGCTATCGCTCTTGCTACTAATGGACCATGCATGAATACAACAGTTTCAATAAAGCTATAAGCAAGGTTTCCGTATTCATCAAACGCTCTAAGCATTAGACCCTGGCCGATACCAGATACCCATAGAGCTGTGATATATAAAAGAATACCAATAGTCGTTAAGAAGAAATGTATGTAGACAAGTTTAAGACTATAAATAGTTGTATTCCAAAGTTTCGGAATCATGTGGTAGAAAGAACCGAATGTAACCATTGCAACCCAGCCTAATGCACCCGAGTGAACGTGACCTACAGTCCAGTCAGTGTAATGAGATAGTGCGTTTACACTCTTAAGAGACATCATCGGTCCTTCAAACGTAGACATACCGTAGAAAGATAATGAAGTAATCAAGAACATCATAATAGGATCAGAACGTAACTTATCCCAGGCACCAGATAGAGTCATGATACCGTTGATCATACCGCCCCATGAAGGCATCAATAGCATGATTGAGAAAGTTGCAGCTAGAGTAGAAGTCCAGTCAGGAATTGCAGTCCAATGTAAATGGTGAGTACCTACCCACATGTACATGAAGCTTAATGCCCAGAAGTGAATAATCGATAAACGATAAGAATATACCGGACGCCCAGCCTGCTTAGGAACAAAGTAATACATCATACCGAGGAAAGCAGCTGTTAAGAAGAAACCTACCGCGTTGTGCCCATACCACCACTGTGTCATCGCATCTTGAGCACCAGAGAATAAGCTATAAGACTTAACGCCAAAGAAGCTAACAGGTACAGCAAGATTATTGAAGATATGAAGCAGTGCAACGGCAAGAATAAAACTGATAAAGAACCAGTTTGCAACATAGATGTGAGGCTGATTACGTTTTAACAGAGTCATTGTGTAGATAACTAGGTAAACAACCCATACAACAGCGATCAATAGATCAACGTACCACTCTGGCTCAGCATATTCACGACCTTGCGTGATACCGAATAGGTAACCGACACCAGCGATTGCAATAGCCAGGTTCCAGCCCCAGAAGGTAAAATCGGCTAATTTACCGCCCCATAAAGGCGTTTGACAGGTGCGCTGTACAATATAATACGAAGTCGCAAATAATGCGTTACCACCAAAACCAAAAATAACACCACTTGTGTGCAATGGTCTTAAACGGCCAAACGTGATTTGTGCGATATCGAAATTCAGAAAAGGCCAAGCCAATTCAGAGGCAATATAAGTTCCCGCAGACATACCAGCGATGCCCCAGAATATTGCCATCAGAGCGAATTTCTTCACTATGTCATAATTATACTTTTCTAGATAAGTCGCCTCAACGCTTGAAGCATTTGAAATGCCTATCCCCGCGCCGTCTATAGCTGCACTTTGCGCCATCATTCACCCTCAATGTAAATTTAAATATTCTATAAATTAATACTAATAATTAAGTATATTAGTACCTGCTAATAGGTTGCCGCGAGAATACAACAAAACTTTCAAAAATGAAAATAATAAACCAAGATTCTTCAGCCTAAAAAGCATTATATAGATTTGATTTGAAACTAAATTGATATAGGTCAAAATCGCAGACTCTAAATAATTCAGCAACATAAAATCTATGTACAAAACGCTCATTATAGCGATTACAAGAGGATAAAAAGCAACGAAAAACCTTTTAATTTTCAAAAGGCGACCATATCTTAGCTACATACGTCATAATGTTACTTGCAATTGGTATTAAATAACGTATAAAACGCAATCCAATCACGACCATACAAGTCTAATGAATAAAATATCACAAATACAAGAGATTCTTCAAAAACGCATCCTGATTCTTGACGGTGCAATGGGCACTATGATCCAGCGCCGCAAGCTTGAAGAGGCAGACTACCGTGGCGAAAGATTTTCTAATTACCACATGGATATTAAAGGTAATAATGATCTTTTGGCCATTACGCAGCCTCAGATTATTGGTGAAATTCACGAAGAATATCTTGAGGCTGGCGCCGATATCATTGAAACGAATACGTTCAATGCGACACGTGTCAGTATGGCCGATTATGAAATGGAAAATCTTGCTTATGAACTAAACGTTGCAGGAGCAAAAGTGGCACGCGAAGCCGCTGATAAATTTTCCACCCCTGAGAAACCAAGATTTGTTGCTGGGGTTTTAGGTCCAACCAGTAAAACCTGTAGCATGTCTCCTGATGTGAATGACCCAGGTTTCAGAGCCATCAGTTTTGATGATTTGGTAGAAGATTATATGTCGTCTACCAGAGGTCTCATTGAAGGTGGCGCCGATATCATTTTAATTGAGACCATTTTTGATACGTTAAATGCAAAAGCAGCAATATTTGCCGTTGAAAGCGTATTTGAAGAAGACTTCGCCGAAGATCAGGCTAAACTGCCGGTGATGATTTCCGGAACGATAACAGATGCTTCGGGTAGAACATTATCAGGTCAAACCACAGAAGCTTTTTATAACTCATTGAAACACGCCAAGCCGATTTCTATAGGACTAAACTGTGCACTTGGTCCAGATGCCTTGCGTCAATATGTACAAGAACTTTCACGTATCAGTGAAACCTATGTATCTGCACACCCTAACGCTGGTTTACCCAATGAATTTGGTGAATATGATTTAGAACCAGAACAAATGTCTGAACACATTGAAGAATGGGCTGAAAGTGGCTTTCTTAATATTGTCGGTGGTTGTTGTGGCTCAAGCCCTCAACACATTAAAGCTATTGCTGATGCCGTTGAAAACAAAGCTCCTCGCGTAATTCCTGATATCCCCGTTGAATGTCGACTATCTGGCTTAGAGCCTTTCAATATTGGTAGTGATAGCTTATTTGTTAATGTGGGCGAAAGAACTAACGTAACTGGCTCTGCTAGATTTAAGCGTCTCATAAAAGACGGTGATTATGATACCGCCCTTGAAGTTGCTAAAGAACAAGTAGAAAACGGTGCTCAAATTATTGATATCAACATGGATGAAGGCATGTTGGAATCAAAAGAAGCCATGGTACGTTTTCTCAATTTAATTGCAGCTGAACCGGATATTGCCCGCGTTCCTATTATGGTAGATTCATCTAAATGGGAAATTATTGAAGCTGGCCTTAAATGTATTCAAGGTAAAGCCATTGTAAATTCGATTTCACTCAAAGAAGGTGAAGAAAACTTTTTACATCAAGCCAAATTAATTAAACGTTATGGCGCTGCAGCCGTGGTGATGGCCTTTGATGAAGACGGTCAGGCAGACACATACGAACGTAAAGTAGAAATTTGTACTCGTGCTTATAACGTTTTGGTAGATCAAGCTGGATTCCCACCTGAAGATATTATCTTTGACCCTAATATCTTTGCTATCGCAACAGGTATCGAAGAGCATAATAACTATGGGCTCGATTTTATTAAAGCCACGAAAGCGATCAAAGATACTCTTCCGCATGCCATGATATCGGGTGGTGTGTCTAATGTATCATTCTCATTCAGAGGGAATAACCCTGTACGTGAAGCGATTCATTCCGTGTTCCTCTATCATGCCATTAAAAACGGTATGGATATGGGTATCGTTAATGCAGGTCAGCTAGAAGTCTATGATAATTTACCCAAAGAATTACGCGATGTCGTTGAAGATGTGGTACTCAACAAATATCCGGAAGCGACTGAAAAACTGATAGATATTGCTCCTAATTACGTCGGTGATGGCACTCAAAAAGAAAACAAACAGGATCTGGAATGGCGCACCTGGCCTGTTGGCAAACGCTTAGAACATGCATTAGTTAAAGGCATAGATGCCTTTGTTGATGCCGATACTGAAGAAGCTCTAGCGGAATTAAAGCGCCCTATTCACGTTATCGAAGGTCCACTGATGGACGGCATGAATGTCGTCGGCGATTTATTCGGTGATGGCAAAATGTTTTTACCTCAGGTGGTAAAATCAGCTCGTGTAATGAAAAAGTCAGTTGCCTGGTTAGAACCTTATCTATTAGCTGAAAAAGAAGGCAACGAAGTTAGTACCAACGGCAAAATCCTAATGGCTACGGTAAAAGGCGATGTTCATGATATCGGTAAAAATATCGTAGGTATCGTGCTGCAATGTAATAGCTATGAAGTGCTTGATCTAGGTGTAATGGTGCCAGCGGAAACCATTTTACAAACTGCCCGCGATGAAAACTGCGACATAATTGGCTTATCTGGACTAATAACCCCATCACTTGATGAAATGGTGAATGTTGCAAAAGAGATGGAACGTCAGGATTTCAAACTGCCGCTTATGATAGGTGGCGCTACAACATCTAAAATACATACAGCAGTAAAGATTGATCCTCAATTTGGTGGTTCTATAGTATATGTACCTGATGCTTCTCGAGCAGTAGGTGTTGCTGGCAAATTAATGTCACCAGAAAGCAAACAAGCTTTTCATCAGGAAATGAAAGACGAATACGATGCAATGCGTGTTAAACGCGCGGCAAATCAGCGCGAGAAAAAGTCAGCTACGCTAGTGCAAGCACGATCAAACAAAGTTGATATTGACTGGGCATCTTACACACCACCTAAACCTGCTATTTTTGATGGCAAGATCGATGATCCTTTAATAGCTGGTGATTATACTTTTGAACAACTGGATAACGGTGGCGTTTTACTGCAGTTTAATGACTATCCACTTGATAATCTGGCTGAAATTTTTGATTGGACGCCGTTCTTTAGATCATGGGAATTAGCTGGCAGATACCCTTCAATTTTAACCGACAAGGTTGTTGGAGAAGAGGCAACCCGATTACTAGGTGATGCTAGAGAAATGTTAGACAGCATTATCAAAGAAAAATGGCTAACAGGAAAAGCCGTACTTGGCTTCTTCCCTGCTAACAGCGATGGTGTCGATGATATTAATTTATACACAGATGAAGACCGTAAAACCTCTCACACAACTCTGCACAACATCCGCCAACAGATGGACAGAAACAATCAGCAACCTAACTTCTGCCTAACAGACTTCATTGCACCTGCAGATACTAACAAAGCCGACTGGATTGGCTCATTTGCGGTAACCACTGGTTTTGGTATTGAAGAACATATTGAACGCTTTAGAAAAGATCATGATGATTACAACGCGATTCTTCTTGAAGCACTCGCAGATAGATTCGCAGAAGCACTTGCGGAAAAAATGCATGAGTTAACGCGTAAAGTATTCTGGGGATACGCAGCTGATGAAGATCTGGATAACGAGGAAGTTATCAAAGAGAAATACCAAGGTATACGTCCGGCTCCAGGCTATCCTGCCTGTCCGGAGCATACTGAAAAAGGAACACTTTGGGAGTTATTACAACCCGAAGACAGGATTGGTTTAAAAATCACTGAATCTTATGCGATGTGGCCTGCTGCTGCAGTATCAGGTTTCTACTATTCTCATCCGGATTCTCGTTACTTCGGCACAGGTAAAATTCAACCAGATCAGGTAGACGACTACGCTAAACGTAAGGGCTGGACGATGAAGCAGGCAGAAAAATGGCTTGGACCTGTTTTGGCATACGATGCTTAAACAGTTTCAATTTACTGTCCGGATTTGATAATCAGAATGACCAAATAAAATTAAAAAGGCACCCCCCTACTTTGGGGGGATTTTTTTCTGAGCGATAATGCCAATCAAGTGCTTATTGCTAAATACACTCGATGAGCTGTTATTTCAGCCGTCATTAAAGAAATGATTTAACACTCTTATACTACCACCTAATACTTTGCCTTAACGTCTTAGCAATGCGATCCATCTCCAGACGCTCAAAATACTTGTGAGTGAAGCAGCGATATAAGTAAATGCTGCGGCTTTTAAGATTGAGTTAACTGCAGCGTGATCTTGTTCACGTATATAACCCTCTTTAAGAATTGGCATCGCTTTACCAAAGCTCGCATCCCATTCTACTGGTAATGTCACCAAGTGAACGACTGACGAACCTGCAATACTAAGTAATCCGGTAGCAATAAATACAAAACCCGCCAATGGACTTTTGGTAAGAATTACAACAATCGGCATGACCATCATTATGACTGAGCCAAACTTTTGTAGCTTAATTGACGATTTCACCAAGGTTGAACGCAATGCTAATTTCGTCTCATTACGATCATCCTGAATAGCATGACCTACCTCATGCGCTGCGACAGCAACAGCAGTTAGTGATTTTTTATTATAATTACTGGGTGAAAGCCTAACCATTTTACTTTCAGAATCATAATGATCATTACCCTCTTCTGTTTCTTCAACCCCAACATGTGACATTTCGAAACGTTTTAAAAGGTGAATTGCAAGCTCGCCACCAGTACCATCGATATGATCTTGTTCATTTGAATAACGCTGAAATATGCGTTTGGCCCACCACTGTGGAACATAAATAATAAATACAATAAAGATGACTAAAAGTAGAATATGCATCCTCTAATTGTACATGCATGAGATAGTTTACTTAAACGATTTAAAATTTACGGTAGGCTAGTTTGAATACTTTTAAGGAGATACTTTTTTAAAAACACACAATGAATTACGTACGTGTTTCTCTATAGAGGTTCGAGCAATTAGGCTTTTACAATTTCCCAAAGTGTATTAATAGACAACATTTTGGTTATCGAACCCAGATTATGAAAGCTAACTATGAATATACTGTTCCAGCTGCCCTATTATCGTTTCTTGTTCAGCAATAACTTCTTTGACTAAATCACCAATTGAAATAATCCCAATTAAATCATTATTTGAATCTATTACTGGTAGATGACGAATTCGCTTATCTGTCATGATAGCCATTCCTTCTGATACAGTCTTTTGTGGCTCAATCACCGCAACTTCAGACGACATTACTTCGCCGACTTTAGTCTTATTCGTATCAAGATCATTCAACAGTACTCTGCGGGTGAAATCCTGTTCTGTAATGACTCCTACAATGTCGCTTTCTTGCAAAACAATCAAAGCACCACACTTCATTTTTGCCATTTCTTTAACAGCATCGATGACGCAAGTTTCAGGTGTTGTTACATATACCTGGTTACCTTTGACGTCGAGAATTTGATTTATCGTTTTCATCAGAAGTCCTATTCCAGAGCAACTAAAAAGCATTAGATTTTTTGTAAGCTACCTTTAAACATAGTACAAATTGATTGGATTAACACGCTACACTATTTGTTTCATGATTTGTTTCATAACTTGTTAAAACGATTTCTCTTTTAAAGTGATGCTTCATAACGCAAAAACCCAGTCTATTTAATGAGACTTTATGCTCATTAAATAGACTGGGTTTTTAGTTCAGTAAAACACTACTTACTGAAGACTTATCCACTAAGTTTGTACTTTTTATTGCTTGTATTTACACGCTGACATGAAATTCCTGATGTTCTTGCATTTCTTGTAAACTGGCTTTTATCTGCTCTTGTTTTATTTCAAGCTCACGGATTTCTTGTCTTTTTGACTGTTGATTTTCTTCAATCTTCTTCAACGCTTCTTGTTTCATCGATTGCTGCTCTTCCAGCTCTCTAATTTCACGTTGCTTTACGACTTCAACCTCAGTCTTCTTTTGACCCAGTTCGATTAGTTCTTGTTTTACAGCTCGCAGCTCTTCTTTGCGTAATTGCTGTTGTTGCTCAAGTATATTTAATTCTTTTTGCTTCTCTCTTTGAACTTCAGCTTTATGTTCGTCAAGTTTTTGCTGTCTTTGCGACTCAAGCTCACTCTGCTCTAATTTAATATTCTTTTGCTCTTCGATATTTTCAAGATCTTTATTTTTACCATCTTTTTGTGATTCTAGATCAGCAATATCCTGCTCTACCAATGCAACCTGATCCTTTAGTTTTTGTAAATCTTTTTGGCGAAGATCAAGATGCTTATCTATTTGCTTAATGTCTTCAAGCTTATTTGTTTTTTGTTCATCTAATTGAGCTATCTGCTGTTTTTCAAATAGAACACTTTGCTCTTTTTTCTTTTCTAGCTTTTGATCTACCATTTCTAGTTGATCAAGCTCTTGCATCTTCCTGTGAGCCTGCTCATCAAGCTTTGCTAGTTCTTTTTCTTTAAGTTCTTTCGCTTCGAGTTTTCTGGTTTCTAACTCAGTGTGTTCACGTTGATCAATCTCCATTTCCTGATGCTTAAGCGCATAATACTGCTCAAGTTGCTGGATACTTTGTTGAGTTAACTTTTGACGCTCTTTAAATTGATTCAACTCCAGTTGTGTTAATTCAATTTCTTGATCTAACTGCTTAATATCTTGTTGCTTTAACAGCTGTCTTTGTTGATTAGGATTATTGCTATTATTTGATGACATAAAGCTTTGAACGGGAGCATTTTGATTATGATCTTCGTTTGTGGACGTCTCAGAATGCATTTCTGACACTGCTTCTTTAGTTAATTTGTCTACATCATGATTTAGCTGGGTGTTAGATGTATAAATCGGACCTTCAGATTCGGCTGGATTTTCTAATTCAGCTTTTATTTCTTCAACTTCTTGATGTTCACTATCTTCTAGATTTGAATCATCTTGATTGTTAATTTCTACATTGTCTGTGAAATCGATAGATTGATTATCGGTTTCTTTTTTATTTTCAGTATTTTCGAGGACGATTTCAGATTTATTGTCAGAACTTTGATCCGACTCATTTGTTTTTATTGTTTTGTCTTTTAATTCTGATTCCTTGCTCATTTCTTCTGACTCTTTTTCTTCTTCTACTTCTTCATCAAGCAGCATATCCTCAAAATCAGAGACGATCATCTCGTCCAATTCTGCATGAACATCAGAAAGAAGTTTTTGATAATCATTTGAATGCATTTCTAAATCATTAAATCGCTCAATTAATTCAGCGCGTGTTTTAGGGTTATACATACGCATCGATTCATAATACAAAACGCTATAAGCCTTATGGAATTTTGTGTGAATATCGTTAATGTCTTTATACCAGCCAAACTTTCTAAGCCTAGTGCCATTTGAATTAAACCAAAGATGGAACTCACAATCATCGCAATTCAGTGGCGCTTGAGCAGTTTCAAGATTTAATCCATCGATAAGAATTTGTCCGTGCTTAATCCAGACGACATGCGTATCAATTGCATTTTTGATAATACTGATGACTTTTTCTTTTTTCATTGTTAACCCGACAACTCGATTATTTTTATTAAATTATGATTCGATGTGCAATATAGCTATATTAATGCAGTATTCATTGTTTATCAAAACGAATAGATCAGCGGTATATAGTGTTTACAGCGTGTTTTACATCTTGCAAACAAACAAATAAAATAATTGTAATCAAATAATGCAAAAGGCCAAATCTAGGTCTACCATAGCGACTCTTTTATCAAGTAATACTATCCGTGTCAGACAAACCTCAAATGAATCCACAACAGCAACAGGCTGTTGAACATATTGGCTCACCTCTTCTCGTATTAGCAGGAGCAGGCACCGGAAAAACGCGTGTAATCACACAAAAAGTTGCCTGGTTGATTCGGAGCGCCAAAATTAATGCCAAAAATATAGCCGCGATTACTTTTACCAACAAAGCAGCGCGTGAGATGAAAGAACGCGTGTCGGAAATACTCACCAAGGAAGAAGGCAAAGGACTCACTGTATCGACGTTTCATACACTCGGTCTCGACATAATTCGCAAAGAGTATAAGGCTTTAGGTTATAAACCAGGTTTCACTATTTTTGATGCGCAAGACAGCTCGAATATCATCAAAGAATTGACCATGAATGAAGTTGCAAATGAAGATCAGGATGAAAACGATGATGATGCTCGCTGGATCATCTCGCGCTGGAAAAATGACTTTGTTTCACCTGAAAAAGCCTTTGAAGTCGCTACATCTGCGCATGAAGTTCACGCCGCAAAACTGTACAGAAGTTATCAGCGTCAATTAAAAGCCTATAACGCGATTGATTTTGATGATTTGATTTTATTACCGCTGCAATTATTTAAAGAACAGCCAGAAGTACTCAAGAAGTGGCAAAATAAATTACGTTATCTACTCGTCGATGAATACCAGGACACCAATATTTGCCAATATGAATTAGTAAAACTTTTGGCTGGGCTACGCAAAGAGTTGACCGTTGTTGGTGACGATGACCAGTCAATCTACGCATGGCGTGGCGCAAAACCTGAGAATATCGCGCAATTACAGGAAGATTATCCAACCTTAAAAGTGGTGAAACTAGAACAAAACTATCGATCTACTTCATTGATTCTCGATAGCGCAAATGCCTTGATTGCGAATAACGATCACTTATTTGATAAAAAGCTTTGGAGTAGTCTGGGTGAAGGCGAAAAAATCAGAATCATCCCCTGCAAAAATCCCGAGCATGAAATAGAAACCGTGATTGGCGAAATCATGAAATATACGTTTCGTGATCAGGCAAAATATCAGGATATGGCGATTCTTTATAGGAGTAACCACCAGAGCCGATTATTCGAGAAATACCTGAGAAGCAACAACATCGCTTATAAAATTAGTGGCGGGCAATCGTTTTTTGAACGCGCTGAAGTTAAAGATATTCTCGCCTATGTCAGGTTATTGGTTAACACCTCTGATGATGCAGCCTTTCTTCGCGTGATCAATACACCGAAAAGATCCATTGGTGCAAGCACCCTGGAGAAACTGGGTAACTATGCAAATGAACGACATATCAGCTTATACACGGCCAGTCAGGAAATGGGTTTTGCGCAGCGTGTTTCGCAAAAAGCACATGCTAGAGTTAAAGGATTTATTTACTGGATCAATGAATTGATCGCTGAAAGCCACGAGGCCCAGCCGCACGAAGTAATTGAAAAAATAGTGTCCGAAACAGCTTATGAAGACTGGCTACAAAATGTATCCGGCTCTGAAAAACAAGTAGAGCAACGCATGGCTAACGTAAATGAAATCATTGACTGGACCAGACGCCTCTATGAAGATGGTCAGGGCAAAGAGACTTTAGCCGAAATTATGGCTCACATGTGTCTAATGGATCTTCTGGAAAGAAATCAGGAAGAGGAAGAAGAAAACGCTATTAGCCTAATGACAATGCACACGGCAAAAGGTCTTGAATTTCCTTATGTCTTTTTGATTGGTGCTGAAGAAGAAATCCTGCCTCACGCGAACAGTATGGAAGATGATGGCCTTGAAGAAGAACGTCGTCTGGCTTATGTTGGTATCACGCGTGCAAAACAACACCTCACCATCACTTATGCTAAAGCGAGAAACAGGTTTGGCGAGCGTCTTAGCTGTGAACCGAGCCGATTTTTAGAAGAGTTGCCGGATGCGAATGTTGTATGGGCAGATCGTGTTGAAGTATCTCCTGAGAAAATGCAGGAAACAGCACAATCCTATATCTCTAATTTACAAGCCATGCTTGATGACTAAGCCCTGAATGCTATTGACAGAATAGACAGAAACACAATAGGCATAAGTAGAGCAACTTTAAATAATTAAGTCACCCCCCTACTTTAAGGCCGTTTTTTTATTATTTATTCACTCTTTTTTGGTTTGGTTTTATTAACTCTTGTTACCTTAAGAAATATTACCTATTAAGAATATCGCTTAAATATTATTGTTCTCTAAAGGTATTGCCACAGAAACGACAACGAAGGAAACGAATATTAGGAAGGCTTGAAACTTCTTGAGAGGGTTTTAATTTAATTACATTTTGACTACCACAATTTGGGCAATCACCTTCATTGTGCGCAGGCAGATTTGGTAAATCGACTTTGGTATCACTAACGCGTTGTCTACCAACAGGCTTTTCTTCCGTTGATAGTAATGATGCAGTTGCTACACTTTCATCCGCATCTAGAGGTGGTAAACGATTATCGTGTTCGGCAATCAAACGCTGGCATTGTTTTCTAAATGGATTTAGCAGACCGACTTTATCAAACTCATTTCTAAATTCATTGAGTAATTCTTTTGTCGGGAGTTTTGGCTGAAAATCTGGCTGCATAAAACTAAACAGAAACAACTGATGTTTAGCCCAACGTAATAGGCCGTCATCATCCAGACAAAGTACTTCTTGCAGCGCTACCAAACGCAATAAAATTAATTGTTCATTTCCAGAAAGATTAACCATTTTCTTGGTTTCAAAAAACTTTTTGAATCTTGACCAAGGCAAGCTACTGGAGAATAAAGCAATAGTACTTATAAAATGCGGGTCCGGTGCAACATATGAACTTCCCTTTCCCATTTCTTCCGCAACATATAAGTTCACACTAACTCCTTGTGTTAAATTTTGTAAAATGCATTAACTGCACCTATCGATTTGTACAGAATAGTTAAATCAAAAACTCACCGATAGAAAGTAATGTGGCTTGGTCTATATCAGCAGACGAACGGTAGTAGTTTTTCTGAACCTTTTTTGTAGCCTAAATCCTTGTTTAAACTTTGATCATCGTCATAAACCACAGTTGCTAAGTGGATAAAATAAACTTGGCATAGAACGATATAAAATAACTCTCGATTGATTCATTAGAAATCCCAGCAACGAAAGTAATTAATGAGATTTGTTGACTAAGAAATCAAGCCGTTAAAACGATATATAAGTGCTCTGTTATAGGATCAGAGTTCACCGCAGTCCTTGTTTAATTCTGTAACAAATACACACGATTAAATGAGATTATGTTTTTATTGAAACACAGGTGTTCTTTACCTATTATTACCCGCCTATGTCCTTTACTTCACCTCCCCTACATTGCGTTTAAGCAAGATACAAATAGCCGGCTTCAAGTCCTTTGTTGATCCTACAACAATTGACCTGCGCAGCAATTTAACTGGCATTGTTGGGCCCAATGGTTGTGGCAAATCCAATACCATAGATGCTGTTCGCTGGGTTATGGGTGAAAGCTCTGCAAAACACTTGCGTGGCGCCTCTATGGATGACGTTATTTTTAACGGATCGTCCTCACGAAAACCAATTGGCCAAGCTTCAATAGAACTATTGTTTGATAACTCAGATGCTAGTCTGGGTGGCGAATATGCCGAGTTTTCAGAGATAGGTATTAAAAGACTCATTTCAAGAGACGGACAATCAAAATACTTTTTAAATGGTACCCGTTGTCGCCGTCGCGATATTACCGACATTTTCCTCGGAACAGGTCTTGGCCCCAGAAGTTATGCGATTATCGAACAAGGCATGATTTCACGTTTAATTGAAGCCAAACCAGAAGAATTGAGAAATACCCTGGAAGAAGCAGCAGGTATTTCTAAATACAAAGATAGACGTCGCGAAACAGAACGGCGAATAAAAAATACGCGTGAAAACCTTGATCGTTTAACGGATCTTCGAGAAGAATTAGAAAAGCAATTATCGCATTTAAACAGACAGGCTAAAGCGGCTGAAAAATTTAAAACCTTTAAACAGGATGAGCGTCGTGTCAATGCTGAATTGATTTTGCTGCGCTTGAATAAAGTAAAGCAAGATATCTTAAGCAGACAAGAAACCATCAATGAAAAGGCAACGACCCATCAGGCCCAGCTTTCTGAACAACGCTCACTAGAAAATCAGATTGAAGCAAAACGCTCTGAACACACCGAAGCCAATGAAAACTTCAACACCGTTCAAGCAAACTTCTATCAAATTGGCGCTGAAATCTCACGCTTAGAGCAAAGTATTCAGCATCAAAAGGAACTCTCTGAAAGACATCAACGCGATTTAAATCAGGTTGATAGTGAAATAAATGCTGCAAATATTCATGCAGAAGAAGACCGCAAGCAATTTGAGCGTGCTAATCAAGAATTGGAAATACTGGAACCACTTCTTGAAGAAAAGCAGGAATTATTTACTGCATCAACAGAAGCGCTAAACGAAGCAGAAGCCAAACTCAGAGAATGGCAGTCAAGCTGGAGCTCACTGCAGCAGAAGCTGGCTGAACCTGCACAACAAGCACAGGTAGAACGTGCCCGTATGGAACAGTTAGAAAACCAGTTGCAGCAAATCGCTAGTCGCTTGATCAAACTGAATACTGATAAAGGTATTTTTAATACCGACTCGCATAAAGAAGAACTGCTTAAACAGCAAGAACTGCTTGCGGAAACAAAACAGAAATCAAAACAAGTTCAGGAAGAATTTAACCGTTGCAAAGAAGCGCTAAGCGCTCAGATTGAAAACAATAAAACCCTGCAAAATCAACTTCAGGAATCACGTTCTGAGTTACAGGGTCTGAGTGGCAAACTGTCCTCGCTGGAAGTATTGCAACGAGCTGGTTTAGGAAAAGACAGTAACAATAAAGCCGCTAAAAAGTTAAAGAGCTGGTTGACAGAAAATAGGCTTGATGATGTTTCTGCATTAGCTGAATCAATAGAGATTGAATCAGGATGGGAAAAAGCACTAGAAACCGTTCTTGGTGACCTGCTTCAGTCAAAACCATTAGAATCACAAGAAAAACTCACGCTATTAATGGCAAATGCGCCAGATGTATCGGCTTCTTTCATCATAAAAAATGATAAAGACACCCCCCCACTTACAGGCAGTTTTTCTGGAAGCCTTGCGGAAAAAGTGGAGAAACCAAATTATCTACATGCATTGCTGATTAACGTTAAGTGTGCGGAGTCTGTAGAAGAAGCTATCTCTAAACAACATTCCTTAAAACCGGGTGAAGTATTTATCACCAAAGAAGGGATTATATTAGGGGCGAACTGGCTAAAGAAACAAGCGAATGATTCTGGCAACAAGCACGAAGGTGTTTTAGAGCGACAAAAACAAATCGACGAAACACTGGCACTGATTGAAAATACAAAACAACAATTAAACACTCATGAAGAGTCGCTAGAAAACGGACAACAACACAGAAAAGCGTTAGAAGAGCAACAATCTGAATTACAAACGCGTTTGAATGAATTACATCGTGAAGAGTCGCAAGCGCAATCTGTCATTTATGCCAGTGAAAACCGCATAAAACAAACTGAATCCAACCAACAACGTGTGCTTGCAGAAGTTGAAGAATTAGAAATTCAACAAATGACTAATCAGGAATCGCATCAAAGTGCGACTCACCTACGCAATCAGGCGTTGGCCTTATTGGAAACATTAGAATCAGAAAAAGTGGACATTGAAGGTAAAGATGCGCCATTAATTGAAGAAGTAAATCGATTAAAAGAACAAACCAGACAACTAGGTTCTGAAACACAGCAAACACAAATTAAAGTTGAGAGTTTCAAAACAACCCAAAGCAGCGCACAACAACAATTAAATCGACTTGATGAACGTTTGAGTTTGCTGCAAGAAAGAAAAATTCAACTTGTCGAGCAAAATAACACCACCGACGTAGACTCGGTTGAAAATTCAGCACAACAACTAGAGATACAACTAGAAAAACGCAAGAACGTCGAAACAGAATTAGCAAAATCCAGAGATGCCTTACAACTCATTGATAATACGGTAAGAGAACTCGAACAGAAACGCCACCAGGCAGAGCAGGAAGTGGAACGCTATAGAACCATGCTCGAAAGCCTAAAAATGGAATGGCAGGAAGTGAGTGTTCGTGAACAAACCTTGCAAGAGCAGTTTGATGAAACTGAATTTGATCTTGAAACACTTTCAGAGCAAATGGATGAGAACATCACATTAGAATCTCACAAGAACTTATTGGAAAGCATACAGACTAAAGTATCCAGACTTGGTGCGATTAACCTGGCAGCGATCGAAGAATTTAAAACGCAGAGTGAGCGTAAGATATATCTGGATAAGCAAGATGCTGACCTGATGGAAGCGCTGGAAACGTTAGAAACAGCCATTGCTAAAATCGATAAAGACACCAGAAGCCGCTTTAAAGAAACCTTCGAAAAAGTAAATTCGAGAATTCAGGATATGTTCCCGCAATTATTTGGTGGCGGTAAAGCCCATCTTGAAATGACCGGAGACGATTTGTTGACCACAGGTATCGCGATTATGGCGCAACCACCGGGCAAACGTATTTCCAGTATTCACCTGATGTCTGGTGGTGAAAAAGCGTTAACTGCCGTGGCGATGGTGTTTGCTATTTTCGAATTGAATCCAGCACCCTTTTGTATGTTAGATGAGGTTGACGCGCCATTAGACGAAGCCAATGTAGGACGCTTTTGTCAGTTGGTAAAAAAGATGTCTGATAGAGTACAGTTTATTTTTATCACGCATAATAAAACAACCATGGAACTCGCTGAAAATCTCGTTGGTGTTACGATGCGAGAGCCAGGAATTTCCCGATTAGTGAGTGTCGATGTTAACGAAGCATCTCGTATGGTGGAAGAATAAGCTTATCAATAAGCACTAAAGTTATCAGTAAGAATAACTACCGGTAATAACAAGGCACTTCTAAATTAGCCTCAGTAAAAGAATATAAGTTAATCAAGAGTAAACGATGAATATAACCAGTATCTTAATCACCATTGTCGGTATCATTTTTATAATCGCGCTTTACTTATTAAGTCGTATTTCTCAGAGTAAATTGCCAAATAAAGACGTATCGTTATTACCCGATATCAAAGAAGATAATGGTGAGCCTTTCACGTCTATTCTTGATGATATACCTGCGCGTGATGGTATTAAACCGACGAAGACTGCAAAAACTGAAGTGTATTACGAGAAAGTAAAATCTGCAGCGGCGGATAAAAGTACACTAAAGAATGCATCTGGCACGAAATCGAATACATCTCCTGCTGAGATTCAGCCATTAAAGCAACAAATTGTCCTGTTTATCTCAGCGCAGGATGAACAGGGACTCGATGGTAATCTGATCCAACCTGCTTTAGCTCATCATGGCTTACAATTAGGCGACAATGATATATATCATTACTTTGATGATGCTTTAGACGCTAAAAGCTTGTTCAAAATTGCTAATGGCGTCGACCCATGGACATTAACAAGCCACGACTTAATCAACAAAAAACTCGCTGGTTTATCCGTTGTAATGCTTCCTAACAACAAAGTTGATGGAAAAACAGCAGTATCTATTCTTTTAAAGACCGCAGAAAACCTTGCTAATGATATAAATGGCGTATTAAAAAACGATAAACAACAACTACTTACTCAACAAGATAAAGAAATGTTATTAAATTAAATAAAATTTAATATTTTTTAATACCGCTCATCTGGCGTTAAGCTTGACTAACTATAATGAGACCCATACATTAAGAATGTATAACAAGATAAGTTCAGCTAATGATCTTATCTTATTCAAAAATAGCTTTTAATAAAACAATAACAATAAGACTGCTAACAGGGGAAGGTAGAACTATGAGATACAATGATCAAACGTTGAATCCGGATTTAGACGACAAAGAAATTATTCCAAATCTGGAAGATGTCGACAGTGATGATAAGTCAGACAAGAAGATCAAAGCGCATGTCGTGCGTAGAAACATCGAAGATTATCTTGAGCGCAAAGCGTTAGAGCGAAGCCTTAAAGAAGTATTCGATGATGATTACTTATTAGACTGAGCATACTGTTAGGCAGAAGTAAGTTGGTAAGCAGATAAGTGCTTGTCTAATTGCTTAATTAAGCATTAGCTTGATATGCAGACTTTCTGACTGCTAATAACATCACCTATTGCCTGTGCAGCAAGTGGTGAAAGCCAGATATTCATAAAACGTATTTTATACTTTTAAATACTGGTTATACTGTTTTGCTCTTATCTTTTAATCGTCACTCATTTTTATAAATAAATTCAAAACTCAATAAATGTTTGGATATTTATATCCAAGACTTAACTATAATATCGGCATATTATTTTTGTATTTTATTGAGGAGTCGCTATGCCTTCCGATATATCCTTGTCGGATATCGTTGCCGTATTCTTATTTTTATCCTGCTGGTTCAGCATCAACTGGATTAGTAACCATTATAAAATCAAAGAAAAAAACACCCTCTATAGTTTATCTAAAAGCTACCGTAACCAGTGGATGATCAATCTTTTGGAGCGGGATAATCGTATCTCGGATGTCGCCCTGGTTGGTCATTTGATGCGAAGTACCTCTTTTTTTGCATCTACCAGTTTACTGGTACTTGCCAGTTTAATCGCTGTTTTTGGTGTAATAGACCAAGCTATGAAAGTCGTTGATGACATTCCTTTTGCGATGCATGTATCAGCGCCCTTCTGGAAAATCAAATTACTCCTGATTATCCTTATCTTTGTTTTCATATTCTTTAAACTGGTATGGTCAATCAGGCAATACAACTATACTGTCATCATCATTGGTGCCGCACCAAGCGTCTTTAATACCGATAAGCAATTACGCTCCTATGCGGATAAATTAGGTACAGTCATTAATCGCGCCAGTCGTCATTTTATAGATGGGATGCGTGGTTTTGAATATGCATTGGCAGCACTTGCCTGGTTTATACATCCCTTTGCATTTATTGCAGCAACCTTGTTAGTCACTCGCGTTATTTATCGTCGTGAATTCTCTTCAAGAACGTTACAGGCCATGGAAGAAAACTAGTAAGAAAGTCAGAAAGAAGATCAGGAAGAAATTCAAAGCAATATCAAATAACCAAGTAAAGTTAAAATCTAAATATCATTAAAAATAAGTAATCCATTTATAAATAAGCGGTAAATAATGCAAAACAATACAGACAAGACTGATTTCAGCGCCTACTTCATTTTACTACTCCCGCCTTTGTTCTGGTCGGGTAATTTTGTAGTAGGAAGAGCGGTTGCAGATGCACACGCGCCTTTGGGCTTATCATTCTCGCGCTGGTTGCTTGCTTTCTTTCTGCTGCTCCCTTTTATAATTAAGCCTATATGGCAACAGCGTCATATCATCAAAGCACATTTTTGGGGGCTGGTATTGCTCGCCTTTTTAAGTATCACTTGCTTTAACTCCATTGCATACGTGGCTTTGCAATACACCACGGCAACCAACGCTACCTTGTTGAATTCATTCATACCTATTTTTATTTTTGTTATTTCTGGTGTCTTTTTTAAAGAGAAAATAAATGTAAAACAAGTATTGGGAGTTTTAGTTTCACTGTTAGGTGTCATAGCCATTATCACTCGCCTTGATATAGAAGTGCTGCAACATCTCACCGTCAACAAAGGTGATTTATGGATGTTGCTCGCAGCTTTAGTGTGGGCGCTTTATTCAATTTTACTGAAATATCTAAGACCAAAAGAAATGTCAGCCATGGCATTTTTAGGCACTTTGATTATTATAGGCACGATAATTCTTTATCCCGTGACCTTGTGGAATCCGTTAAACGAACCTGATATCACCTGGAACAGCGAAATGCTTAAAGCTGTTTTCTATATAGCGATTTTCCCATCGATAATAGCTTACCTATCCTGGAACTACGGTTTAAATAAAATAGGCGCTGCAAAAGGCGGGCAATATATTCATCTTATGCCATTTTTCGGTGCTATTTTGGCGATTGCTTTTCTGGGAGAAACGATTCAGTTATTCCACCTAGCAGGAGGCTGTTGTATTGCCATGGGATTGTGGTTGAGTTTATCTAAAGCCAGATAGTTAAATAATACTGAAGCCACCCCCCTACTTTGAGGCGTTTTTTTCCGCTAGACATTATGAGCAATAATGTCTTTTATTCATACTTATCTATCTGCAATCGATCAACCAATAACTGCATATCAGCTGGCATATCAACCTGCCACGACATCTCTTCTTCGGTGTGAGGATGGATAATGGTTAAGCGGGTTGCATGCAATGATTGGCGATTCATTTTTTGCAATTGCTCGCGTAATTCACCATCAATATTTGCAGGGACTCGAGAGCGTCCCCCATAGACTCTATCACCCAGGATAGGCATGTGCCTCCAAGCCAAATGAACGCGTATTTGATGGGTACGGCCCGTTTCAAGATTTACTCTTAGTAGCGTGTGATGAAGTAACTTTTGCTCTACACGATAGTGCGTAATCGCAGTCTTTCCGCCACCACTAGTGAGCACCGTCATTTTCTTTCTATCTTGTGGATGCCTACCGATGTTTGCTTCGATAGTATCGCCGGCAATCACTTCTTTACACACAAGAGCTAGATATTCTCGCTTTACTTCTCGCTCTTGTAATTGGTTGACCAGTGCGGTGTGCGTTTCCAGAGTTTTAGCCACCATCATCAAACCAGTGGTGTCTTTGTCGAGCCGATGTACGATACCAGCTCTGGGTAAGTTCTCTTGTGCAGAGTTATGCGCGAGCAATCCATTGACCAGGGTACCCGTCTGATTACCAGCACCGGGATGTACAACTAAACCAGCTGGTTTGTTGATAACCAATAAATGATCATCTTCATAGACAATATCGAGTTTAATTGCTTCGGGTAAATCGTAGGTTTGCTGCTGTAATACCGGGGTAACAATAACTTCTTCACCGCCGATGACTTTGTCTCTTACATTAGCCACTTTATTATTGATACGAATATCGCCAGATTTAATCCATTTTTGTAATTGGCTTCGTGAAAACTGTGGACACAGTTCAGCGACAACGCGGTCTAATCTATCGCCCAGATACTCTTCGGGTATCGAAAATACTATCTGATTATTCTCTGTGCTGTTGTCTGTTCTGTTGTCTGTGCTGTTTTCAGTGATGTTTTCCATACTGTTGTCAGCGCTACTATCCGCATTCATTTTTGACAAATCTTCAGCATTTTGTTCGACATCACTTTCATTATTACTCATATTCACGTTTTTTTGACCACTTCTCTGCATACAACTTCCAATTATAAGGTAATATTTATACAGAATGTTGTAATACTGTTCTAATAATTAAACTGCTGTATAATTAAGCAGATAAAAGAACTGAAAATAAAACAAGCACATATTAACCAAGGGCCTTTCATGAACATATTTAAACCATCTATTAATCACAATCAGTCTAAGTCCATCTGGGTTGTGGCCGTGATGATAATTCTTTCTGTAATGCTTAGCTCATGCTCACAAAAAAAGAAGGATATATCCGCGGAAGATTCTAAAGCAACTGCACAGCAATTGTTTAAAGATGCCAGAATATCTATGGATGAGAAGAACTACGAAGAAGCAATTAAAAAGTATGAAGCGCTAGAAGCGAAATATCCATTAGGGCGTTACGCACAACAAGCGCTTCTAGAACAAGCCTACGCATACTACAAATACGATGAACCTGATACTGCGTTAGACACCATAGATCGTTATATGCGTGTTTACCCAAGAAGCCCTCGTATGGATTACGCTTTGTACTTACGCGGTCTGGTTAACTACAGCCGTGGTGGAAGTATCATTGATAAAGTATTCCCACGTAATTTTTCTGATTTAGATGGTGTGCGCCAGAAAGAAGCCTTTCAGGACTTCTCAACTCTCATCACAAGACACAAGAACAGTCCTTATGCAGCTGATGCCAAGAAACGCATGCACTACCTGAAGAACACGTTGGGCGAATCAGAAGTGAATGTTGCTAAATATTATATGAAGCGTGGTGCTTACCTTGCAGCTTTTAATCGAGCTGATTACACAATCAAACACCATCAGGGAACGCCGGCGGTTATTGAAGCACTTCAAATCAAAGTATGTGCTTCAAGAAAGTTAGGCAAAAAAGGACTTGCTGAAGACACAATGAGAATCATTAAATTGAACTTCCCGCAAAAAACCAAGTTTTCATGCTTATAGTTTATTAAGTTAATGTTTTTTAGTTAATGTTTTCTACTAACTATCAGTAAACAATTAACTGAAAATAACTAAGGAATCATTAGTTAAAACGAAAAGATCAGTGATAAAACATCAAGAGCTTCCATTTGGAGGCTCTTTTTTTGTGTGTTAATCGATAAAAATTTACAGAAATAGCCACTTACTCATCTTATATTTTGAGAAGAGGTATTATCTTTATTAAAAAACTGTATACTACCGCCCAAAATCATAAAGCCAGTAATTTCCCATGTTTAGCATAATTTCAAAACGTCCTGAAAGCATTAAAAATGACTTACTTTCAGGGCTCACAGTCGCGCTTGCTCTAGTACCAGAAGCTGTTGCTTTTGCCATTCTTGCTCATTTACATCCATTAACTGGTTTATATGCCGCTTTCACTATTGGTTTAATCGCTTCTATTGTTGGTGGTCGCCCAGGGATGATATCTGGCGCTACCGGAGCTATTGCCGTAGTTGTTGGTACCTTAGTGCTTACTCATGGAGAGGAGTATTTGTTTGCCGCCGTCATGATGATGGGGCTGATACAGATCATCTTCGGCATTTTAAAAATGGGTAAATTTATACGGCTTGTACCACACCCCGTGTTTTTAGGATTTGTAAATGGACTGGCATTGGTCATATTGATCGCACAATTTGAACACTTCAAAGTACCAGGCCCTAATGATACGCACGAATGGATTGCTGGTTCAGCACTCTATATCATGATTATTTTAATCGTTATTACTATGGCAATCATTCAGTTTTTGCCGCGCTTCACTAAAGCGATCCCATCAACACTTGCTGCTATTATTGTTGGTACCTTACTGGTTATTGGCTTAAATCTGGACACCAGAACTGTTGCTGACATGGCTTCTATTAAAGGTGTATTTCCTCCTTTCCATTTACCAGAAGTCGATCTTTCATGGGAAGCATTCAAGATTGTTTTCCCTTACGCCATTATCATGGCACTTGTGGGTTTAATCGAGAGTTTGCTAACGCTTAACCTTGTTGATGAGTTAACAGAAACAACAGGTCATCCTAATCGTGAATGTATTGGTCAGGGCGTAGCAAATACTGTCACTGGCATGTTCAGTGGTATGGGTGGTTGTGCCATGGTTGGACAAAGCATCATCAACATAAAGTCAGGCGGTAGAAGTCGTCTTTCAGGCATTTCAGCCTCTATATTTTTGCTTATCTTTATTCTCTATGCCTCATCGCTGATTGAAGTGATTCCGATTGCGGTACTGGTTGGCGTAATGTTTATGGTGGTTATTGGCACATTCGAATGGGGTAGCTTGCGTTTACTGGGCAAAATTCCATTATCTGACTGGATCATTATCGTTGCAGTTACAGCCATTACTGTCGCTTCTGATAATTTGGCACTTGCAGTAATAGTAGGCGTCATTCTCTCTGCTTTAGTATTTGCCTGGGAGCATGCAAAACATATCGATGCGGTTACCCATTTGGATAGCATGGGTAATAAAGTTTATGAAATTAGTGGGCCTTTATTCTTTGCCTCTATCAGCAATTTTCAGGAAATATTCACCCCAAAAGATGACACTGACGATGTCGTTGTAGATTTCAAGAATTCACGTATCGCAGATCATTCAGCATTAGAAGCCATCGAAAAATTAGCAGATCGATACGATCGTGCGGGTAAGCGTCTTCATATCAAACACCTTAGTAAAGAATGCCGCCTGCTACTCAAAAAAGCAGGCCCATTAGTTGAAGTGAATGTTGTTGAAGACCCTGATTATCATGTCGCTGCAGATAATGTGGCAGATAAGGTAAATTCTGGCTTAAATCTAAAATAGATTATTGAGTATTGGCACCCCCCACCTTTGGGGCACTTTTTTTAAAGTGACAAGGTGCCATACAAGGCAACAACAATAATAGTTGTTTAGAGAGTCACGCTTAATTAAAACAATATTAGGTGTGATCGTTCAACCATTTAGGTAGTTGATTGATATCGTCGATAAACCCTACTGGCCCCTGTTTAAGCAATCGCAGTAAATCGTGCACGCCGTAACTCACCGCAAAACCATCTACCTTCGCATTATTTGCCAATTGTAAATCGTATTCGCTGTCACCAATCATCAGCGCCTTGTTAGCATCCGTATTATAATCCACTAATATTTCTTCAAGCATTTGAGGGTGTGGCTTAGAGCGCGTCTCATCCGCACAGCGTGTGATGGGAAAGTACTCATGCAAACCTGTTTCTGATAAGCCCTTCTCTAGACCTCTTCGTGATTTGCCCGTTGCCACAGCCAATTCATAACCGGTCTCTTTGAGTCCTTTGAGTACATCTTCTACGCCGGCAAACAGTGGACTTGGTGTTTTGTCTTTAAACAAATAATGCTCACGATAAGTCTGGCAAGCATGCTGTATTTCTTTCGGCTTCAAATCTGGGTAAAGCGAACTTATTGCCTCTTCAAGCCCCAAACCAATAATATTGCTGATTTCTACATCGGTTCGGGATTCCAGACTTAATTCAGAAATTGCAGATTGCATACAATTAACAATCTGGGTTTTTGAATCCATTAACGTGCCATCCCAGTCGAACACCAGCAGTGAATATTTATCCATATTTTTATTTGTGTCTGTTTAGTTTGTTTTAAGTTTTTCTATGACGGCAGTGAGCTCGCCCGGCAGATCAATCTTACAATCGTAGATTTTGCCACTACTCTTAAGTTTAAAATTAAGATGATAAGCGTGCAAGAACAGCCGCTTTAATCCAATTTCCTTTTTTGCAGATCGATTAGCAGCGAAATCACCGTATTGAGAGTCACCCATAACTGGATTTCCTAAATCTGCCAACTGTGTTCTTATTTGATGCATTCTACCGGTGAGTAGTTCAACTTCCATTAAACTGTAGCTCTGAAACACTGTTAATGGACGAAATATACTTTCGGACTCTTTTGCTTTATCGCTTTTATCAAGACTTTCACCTTTAACAACACGTACTTTTTGCTTACTGCCACGATTCTTTTGCAAATGATTTTTAATGTGCTGTTTGCCACCATGCCACTGACCCAGTATCAATGTTTGATAGAACTTATTGATTTGTTTTTGTTTGAGCATCTCATGCAGTTCTAATAGCACCCCCCTACTTTTAGCCAGCATGACAATCCCACTGGTTTCTTTATCTAAACGGTGTACTAACTCAACAAACGGCAGTTCAGGGCGTAACTGCCTAAAGCTTTCAATCAGCCCGAAGCGAACGCCTGAGCCACCATGAACGGCTAAACCAGAAGATTTATTAATTAAAATAATGTCATCGTCTTCTAGAATGATTGCTTGAGATAAAGCATCCAGAAACGATTGCGGAATCGTTTCCTGTTTTTCTTTCACTGGCAAATAAACGGGCGGTATTCTTACGACATCCTGATCTTGTAGCTTTTGCGTTGGCTTAGCACGTTTCTTATTAACGCGAACTTCGCCTTTACGTAAAATACGGTAAACATAAGAGCGTGGGGTGTCTTTTAATTCTCTCAGCAAGAAATTATCAATACGTTGCCCGGCATGAGATGCATCGATAGTGACGAATCTGACTTTATGCACCAACACATTTTCAGGCATGTTTTTTTTCGTATCTGCCATAGCGCTTTTATCAAGATCTTGGGCAGTTGTGTTTTTTGGCTTTACGTCTGATGCATTTTTCATGAGTTAAGTTTACACAAGTGATATTTTAATTGTTGTAGAAAAACCTCCATATTGATATAATTAATATCTGATTTTCAAATGTTTTTTGAAGTCAAAAGATTTACTCAATCAAGATCAGATATTACTCATATCAACTTGATTTAAACACAGCGTTTATCTGGTCGAAATGACAAACAGATAAATAATTAAAGGACGCAGCTCCTTGCCAATTAGAACAATTTTGAAGTTAATAACACTTAAAATTACCTTCAGAGCTTACACATCATTATTTAAAATATTGTAATTATTTTGTAGAGACATTTGTAGTCATTTTGTAGTTATAACAATAACCTGAAAACAGGATTGGGCTAAAACCAAATAGGGATTCTCAAGAATTTACTTCTAAAGCTATCAGACAAATAGCTTGTTTAATTTTAGTGTGTACTTTTAAATACATTTCTAAATGCCCTTCATTGGCATTTTATAGTGGTTTATTGTGTAGATAGAAAAAGTTAACACCGTTTTGTAAAAACGATATAACACCTATCCTGACTGGCAATACGTGAGCTGTAGCATCGGTTAATTCCGATACAAAACAGGAAACGTACACCCATGAAAAGAATTTTAATAAACGCGACACAACAAGAAGAAATACGCGTTGCAATGGTCGATGGCCAATATCTATATGATCTAGACATCGAACATCCTTTCAGAGCACAGAAAAAAGCCAATATATACAAAGGCATTATCACTCGAGTAGAACCAAGTTTAGAAGCTGCATTCGTTAATTACGGCGCTGATCGACACGGCTTTCTCCCCTTCAAAGAAATTTCTCGCGAATACTGGAATACCTCTAAATCAAAGAAAAACGATAAGAACAACAAGGGTCGCCCATCGATTTCTGATGTAATCAAAGAAGGTCAGGAAGTTTTACTCCAGGTAGACAAAGAAGAGCGCGGCAACAAAGGCGCAGCACTTACTACTCAAATCAGCCTCGCAGGTCGTTATTTAGTACTGATGCCAAACAACCCTAGAGCGGGTGGCGTATCACGAAGAATTGAAGGCGACGATAGAAATAAAATCCGTGAAATCCTCGATCAATTAGATCTGGACGAAGGCATGGGAGCGATTGTTCGCACTGCCGGCGTAGGTCGTGAGTTAGAAGAACTTACATGGGACATGGAATACTTAAAAACACTCTGGGCAGCAATCAAAGATGCTCATGAGCAAACGACTGCACCTAGCCTGCTGTATCAGGAAAGCAACGTCATCATCAGAACCTTACGTGATTACTTCCGCAAAGACGTAGGCGAAATCATTATTGATAACGAGCGTGTATATCAACAAGCACATGACTTTATTAATGCAGTAATGCCACACAATCTGAATAAGCTTAAGCACTACACAGACACTGTTCCATTATTCAGCCGTTATCAGGTTGAGCATCAAATTGAATCTGCTTTCCATCGTGAAGTTACACTGCCTTCTGGTGGCGCGATCGTAATCGATCATACTGAAGCACTGACGTCTATCGATGTTAACTCTGCTCGTGCCACTAAAGGCCGAAGCATTGAAGAAACTGCTCTCAATAATAACCTTGAAGCCGCTGACGAAGTTGCAAGACAACTACGTCTTCGTGACCTCGGTGGATTAGTTGTCATCGACTTTATCGATATGCAACCTAATAAAAACCAACGCGCCGTTGAACGTCAATTACGCGATGCGTTGAAGGTCGATCGTGCCAGAGTACAAATCTCACGCATCTCACGTTTCGGATTACTCGAAATGTCACGCCAACGATTACGCCCATCTTTAGGCGAATCGAGCCAGATTGTTTGTCCACGTTGTAGCGGTCAAGGCACTATCCGTGGTATCGAATCCATGGCGCTTTCTATTCTTCGTTTAATGGAAGAAGAAGCAATGAAAGAAGGCACTGTTGAAGTTGTTGCTCAAACACCCGTTAAAGTGGCGACATTTATTCTCAATGAAAAGCGTAAGAGCCTGACTGAAATTCAAGCTCGTCATAATATGCAATTAACGGTGTTGCCAAACCCTGAATTAGACACGCCTCATTATGAGATTGTTCGTCGCAAAGAAAGTGACGTAGAAGATTCTTCTGTTCAGAGTTATAAGCAGATAACCAAGCCTGAAGTACAACCTGAAAGCACTAAAGAAACAATGCCACAATCCGTTGAAACGGCTGTTGTAAGCAATGTCACTCCTGCTAGTCCTGCTCCTTCACCGCAAGCGCTTCAAGAAACTAAAAACCCGGGCGTTGTTACTCGAATTTTCAGCGCTTTATTTGGAAGCAAAAAAGTAGAAGAAGTTGCGGAAGAACCAAAGACTCGTCAACGACCTGAGAAAAAACCACAACAGAACCGTAACGACAACTCCAATCGTACACGTAACACTAATTCACGTAACAACAATAACCGTTCGAATAATAATCGCCGTAAACCGAATAACAACAACAATGGCAATAACCCGAATGCGAATAAAAATAATCGCAATCAAAATACCAAGCAGAACGCTAAAGGAAATAGTAAGCCGCAAAATAATACGCAAGCTAACGGCAACGTAAAAGATAATACAAAACCTCAAGCGCCGAAGCAGCAAGCTAAACGCAACAATAATAAACCAAGACAAAATCAGAATAACAATAACAACACTGTTGATACTGAGAACAATCAAAATGCAGTAGCTGAAACAAACGGCAACCAAGCTAAGCAGCAAGCGCCGAAACAGAATTCTAAACAGCCTAGAGCTAAACAGGAAAACAAGACACCTAGACAGAACCGTAAGCCTAATTCAGACAAAGAAAATGCCAATACTGCTGATACTAATAAACAAGTTGAGAACCAACAGGATCAATCTCCTATTGAGATTAAAATTCCTGCGGCTCCCAAGACAAATAAAAAGCCTAGTACAGATAAAGCCGCCGAAGCATCAAAGACTTCAAACACAAAAAGCTCTAATGCGACTACGTCAACTTCAGCAGCAACTACATCTCCTAAGCCTTCTGACACTAAAGAAGTTAAGGCCGAAGTAAAAACTGATGCGCCAAAAAAGTCGAGTACTGATAAAGGTGAAAGTACGCCTAAAGCGGAAGCGCCAAAGGCAACCACTAAAACTCAAACCAGAACATCAAAAGCCTCTAAATCTACTGAATCGAATGCTTCTGATACAACGGCTACAGCAAAGAAACCTGCTAGCAAGAGAAAATCTTCTAACAAAGACAATGTAGAAGCTAATGTAGAAGCTAAAACTTCTACGCAGACTAAAGAGACAGCAACTACAAATAATGCTGCAGTTAAAGAAAGCGCACCAGCAGCTAAAAGCAGTAATTCAACTACCAAAGAGTCAGCAAGCGCTGACAAGCAATCGACAGAAGCTTCTGCGACGTCTAAACCAGCAGCTGCAAAAGTAGCCACAACGACGACTCGACGTAAAACGACTACCAAGAAAGCTACTGCGTCTGATAAGCCGTCTACTCCTGCAAAAGCAAAAACCAAGCCTGCCACCACTAAAAAAGCAGCAAGCAAGGAAGATAAGCCAGCAGCGAAAAAACGCGCTCCTGCAAAAGCCAAGAAAACAGAAAGCGATACTGCAGTAGCAAAGTCTACTGATGCAGCAACTACGACTGCTGCTAAACCAGCAACGCCTGCGCCAGTAGCGACAACGACAACCAAGAAAAGAAGCTCTTCAGCAACAAAACCTGAGCCTTCGGATAAACCTGTTGAAGTAGTCGTAAAAAAACCTGAGTCGAATACACCCACGCAGGAGGCAAGTGAATAAATCACTTAAGCCGTAATTCCAAAAGCTAGAAACAAAAAAGCCCGAGAGCAATATGCTCCCGGGCTTTTTTGTTTCTAGGAATTTATTAATAATAGAATATGTATATTCTTTTTGTTATTTAAGCTTTCACTTGGTTTAGCATACTTTACAAATCGTTCTTTAGGATATGCTCTACTAACCCTGTTGATGCGGATTGCACCATATCAAACACTTGCTCAAAGCCATTACCGCCACCATAGTACGGATCTGGTACCTCTTTATTATCCCATGCTGAAGCAAATTCCATAAAGAGGTGTAATTTTGCTTTGGTCTTAGATTCATTTCTATCTTTGATACTCACTAAGTTTTCATGGTTAGCATTATCCATGGCGATAATATAATCAAAGTTAAGAAAATCCTCAGTCTCTACTTTTCTTGCTCTTTGACTGGATAAATCTATACCATTAGCAAGCGCTGTTTTTTGTGAACGAACATCTGGTTGCTCACCAATATGATAGGCATGCGTACCTGCAGAATCTATGTGAATACGATCCATCAGTTTTCTTTGCTGTACAGTATGACGAAACACGCCCTCAGCAGTGGGTGACCGACATATATTACCCATACACACAAACAATACGGAGACTTTTTCTTTACTCATCTTTATTGGTACCTGTATCTGAGGGAGCGTTAGATGTTGGCTTATCTTCATCAGATGGGCTTTTTACATCTTTTGCTCTCTCAGGTTTTTCTGTTACATCTTCTGCTTTTATTAGTTCTTCGTCAGCGTCACTATCTTTAAAGCTATCATCAACGCTTGTGGCACCAACACCCTTTCTATATTCCCAGAGTTTTCTTAACACCCAGCCTGAAGGCTTATCCTCACCGGTCAAAATATATTCGAGCATATTAATATTATTGAGGCAAAGCATCATATTATCTCGTGCTTTAATGCTGCCGCACATCAGATAACGATCACCTTCTTTGATGAATCGATTTTCTTCTGGCAACAACACATTGCCTTCACCTCTGCGTAGAAACAGAGGGAGTGTTTTCAATGTTCTCTTATAAGAACCATCTTCGGTCATTTCATTGCCGCATAAAACATCTGAAACCAGTAACGGTCGTTGCTTTAAAATCTGGTACAAAGCAGGCGTTTCTTCTGCACATACTGTGATTTCCCAGAGGTCTGGGATATCTTGTTCCACAACGCCAATGATACTGCTTACTAATTCATTTGAACGCTCATTCTTGAAACGCGAAACAATGCGTAAGAAATCACCCAACAAAGGCGTTTTGATTAGGGCAAAGATCGTATTTGAGATTACACTGCCGCGTTGCATCACCATATCCAGATTAGCTGCCTCAAAGAGATGTGCATTCTTATCTTCATTTTGACGCGCAACTCTAAAAATATCAGGATTCTCTTCCTGTGCAGTCATTAAAATGGATAGGTTATCCGCATCAATATTAGTTCCACCGATAATACCAACTGCTTCTTTTATTCCAGCTTTACGCAGAGTTGCTGCTTCTGTGGCTCGACCCATTACCGTACCCGCAGGCAGATCTCTTTTTGTCCGGTCCGATTCAATCACGCGTAAATCAACATCTTCGTCATCCAGATGTTCATACAGTGACTCACCAAAACGGCCAAAACCGGAAATGATCCATAAACCTTGCGCCAAAACCGGAGGCTCTTTCATGACTTGATGGGATATTCCCGTCATCCAGTCATACAAACAATAAAGACTGGGTGATCGAATCGCTAAAGCGAGGCGTGAGGCAAAGGTTTCAAACGGATTAATGACTTCATTTGCGCCAAAAGACAAAATATTTGCTTCAGCTTCTGGCGTTTCAGCACGAGCAATTAAGCGCAAATCCGGATTGAGCAATTGTGCCACAATAGCAACAGTAAGATTGACCGTATCATCATTTGCCAAGGTAACCATGCCTTGGCACCATGGGTGCTTCACACCAGCCATTTCCAGAAATTCAGATTGCGAGGCATCTGCACAGAGTGCAAATACGGGCGATTTAAAATCATCTCCTTCAAGCTCTGTAATACGGTTTTCATCAATATCAATAACGACCGTAAGAATATGCTCGTTAGTCAATGATCGTGTGAGTTGCGTACCGGTATCGCCATAACCACAAACGATGTAAAAAGGTTCTCGAATATTACCTACACGACGACGAAAACTATTGATTCTCATTTGCTGACGGAACACAGCATCCTGAAAAATACTGAGCAGCATACCAATGCAATATAACCAGGCAACAACCGTGGCATACATGGTGATCAACGCCCAGAAGCGTTGTGTATCGGTAAAAGCGTAGGGTATTTCACCAAAACCAATGGTGGTTGCCATAAAGCTGACAAAGTAAAATGCGTGGAAAAAAGACATTTTCCATGGCTGCCCCTGATCATCAACACCTGGGATGATGACGAAGCCAAGTATTGAAATGGCATAGATAACCACTAATACAAACAGCGGCGACCGCAAGCGGCGAAACAGGATATGGAATAGACTAGACATGTTTCAACGGATAGTGACTAAATTAAAGTCCACAATCTACTATCTGCGAACAGTGATTGTTTCTGAGACCAGTAGCACAACCGAAATGATATTAGCTAGTAAAGCACCGCCTGACAGTGAGACCACTATGGATAAGGTTTCGCCGTTGAGTGAAGCCTCGGTAACGTGCTCAGTATAGCCCCAGACAATAGCTGCTGCGATTAATTGTAAATCGGCAACCAGACTCGTTGCCAGAAAAACAGCACCGAGGTGGGTTCGATCTCCCACTTTTAAAATGGTTGCTATCATGCTAACGACAAGCGCCGCATACAACTCGAAGATATTATGATGACTGGCGTTGTCCATACCACCCAGAAAAAAACCAAAATTGAGTGTGAGTGCCAACACAATAAAAAATGCAAATATGACTTTTTCTGAATTCATACCTTAGCCTTTTGAAAATAAGAAATCAGTAGGGTAATTACCAATAAAAGTCACCCCCCTACTTTGAGGCACTTTTTTTATGTCATGTCATAAACTACAGCGCCATGGCAAATACCCAAAGCACTGTAATCAGTGGCCCTACAAACTACAATGGTTCGCTAGAGTGCCATGTTTACGTTTTAGGTAACGTAACGCCTTGCTGCCCCTGATACTTACCACCACGATCTTTGTAAGAGGTTTCACAAATCTCATCAGACTCAAAAAACAACATCTGGGCAACGCCTTCATTGGCGTATATTTTAGCAGGCAACGGCGATGTGTTAGAAAATTCCAAAGTCACATGGCCTTCCCATTCTGGTTCTAATGGCGTTACATTTACAATAATACCGCAACGTGCGTAGGTTGATTTACCCAGGCAAACGGTTAACACACTGCGTGGTATTCTGAAATACTCAACCGTACGTGCCAAAGCAAATGAATTTGGAGGAATGATACAAACGTCAGATTGAATATCGACAAAACTGTTTTCATCAAACGCTTTAGGATCAACAATCGCCGAATTGATGTTAGTGAATATTTTAAACTCATCAGCACAACGCACATCGTAACCGTAACTAGATGTTCCATAAGACACAATCTTCTGGCTATCTTTCTCACGAACCTGACCCGTTTCAAACGGCTCAATCATGCCATGCTGTTCCGACATTCTGCGGATCCATTTATCAGACTTTATACTCATAAGTTCTCTACTTGTTTAATAGTTATAGTCAGGGAATATAACCCTATTACTGGATATTAGTGCTGCCAGCACGATTAAAAGGTATCTTAAACCAAGGTAAGTGGATTGATCCACCAAGATCGTAGTTGACACTTCTATTACGCAACAAGCCTGGCAACATATTTAGCATATTACCGAAACTAAATTGCAATGGAATTTCCAGTTTTTGGCTTTGTTTTGCACCAATTGTTACTCGTTCGGCTTTACTTCCTTCTGCCACCTGAACACCATTTAAACGCAGACCGTAATCAAGCCCGGTTAATGGAATAGCAAAATTATTAGGATTCTGAATATCTAAAACAAATGTAGCACTTCCGCCGCTGAGACTAAAATTACCCATTTGCACTTTGTGTACTTGAATTGTTGGTTGCTCCACCAATCCTTTGATACCACTCGATGAACAAGCGGAGAGTAAAACAGCGAATCCCAGGACTAAGAACTTAGCGAATAGAGTTTGGCTAAATAAATGGCTATAAGTGGGGGGGTGACTTTTTCTCATTATTTTGAAGGCCCTAATTGTTGATTGTGGTGAAAGTAATTGTTTGTTATTGAATAGGTTATTAAACGTTCTTTATAAACAGTAATAACCTATTGTAAATAAGTGACAGTAAACGTTAACTAATAAATGATAAGCGTTTGAAAATCAGCACTATATTAAAACAAAAATGCCCCATAAGAAACCTTATGGGGCATTTCGAAACAAACTGTTAGCTAACTTCTATAAAATAGAAGTCGCAACGCTGAAAAGACACGTGTTATTACGTATTCTGAATAACGATATTCGGGAATTTCGTGCTGTAATCTTTTCCTTTAGAGGCTAATCTAGCCGACATTTTTCGTGAGATTTCTTTGTATAGTTCCGTATTCTTACTATCTGGATCAGCAACTACGGTTGGTCTGCCTTCATCAGCTTGCTGACAAATTGTGTAATCCAGAGGTAATGCACCAAGATAATCAACATCCGACTCATCCGCCATACGCTTACCACCACCTTCGCCGAAGATGTGTTCTGCATGTCCACATTCGCTACAGATATGAATACTCATATTTTCTACAACGCCAAGTACCGGCACTTCTACCTTCTCGAACATTTTTAGACCTTTACGTGCATCCAGCAAGGCAATATCCTGTGGTGTCGTAACGATCACTGCGCCACTCACAGGAATCTTTTGCGATAGCGTTAACTGCGTATCACCCGTTCCCGGAGGTAGGTCAACGATTAAGTAATCCAGCTCGCCCCAGTTAGTATCGTTGAGTAATTGCTCAAGAGCCTGCGTCACCATAGGACCACGCCAGATCATCGGCGTATCTTCTTCAACAAGGAAACCAATCGACATCGCTTTGATATCGTAATTCATCATTGGCTCTAGTGTTTTACCGTCATCCGATTGTGGTTGACCAGAGATACCGAGCATACGTGGCTGACTTGGGCCGTAGATATCAGCATCCAGCATGCCCACAGAAGCGCCATCGGCAGCAAGTGCCAAGGCAATATTTACAGACGTAGTAGATTTGCCCACACCACCTTTACCAGAAGCGACAGCAATTATATTTTTTATACCTTCGATACGCTTCAGACTTTTTTGTACAGTGTGTGCTGCAATTTTTTGCTCAATCGTCACTTCAGCTTTAGCGATACCTGACTCAGCTTCTAATTTAGCTTTAATCTCATCCGCGAGTTCATCTCTGTAACCACCAGATGGGTAATTTTGTTCGATATGAACAAATACGGTATCACCCTTAATCTCAACATCTTTAACCATATTTGCAGCAACTAGATCTTTTTCTAGATAGCGTTCTTGTATACCTTGTAATACCGTATCTATTTGCTCGCGTGTAACTTCCGACATGTATCTATCTCCTAAAACTTTCTGTTTTTATCGCTATTTATTGATAGCTATTTGGGATTTACAAAATAAGTAAACTTCCTAATTCGCGTGGATATTACACTAATAAGTGTAAGCTGAATATTAGTGTGGGTTAATATCCTTAAATATATACAGTAACAGGAATCAGTCTTAACATTACAGCGTTAGAGATAGACTTTTTTGTTTAAATAGTAAAATTATCTATTGCGATATTCATGGCGCTAAAGGTTATCTTCAGTGGCAGACGCTTTTTCATTTTTTATTGCCTTTTTCTTTTGTAGATTTTCATTTACTACAACTTTTGTAGCATCAACATCCTTATTTTTATTTGTTGTGATTTTTTCTTCGATGGCTTTCTCAGCATCGTCTTTAACGGGCATCACCTGCTCCATTGTTCGCTTCAGAAGACCGGGACGATTACTTTTTGCCTCGTGATCAATGATCTGATCTTTGGCAACGCGATTCAGCCCTGCTTCTCTATCCCACTCATTTCTAGCCCATGCCCACCAACCAAAACTTCTAATCGCATAGTAGATTAGCTTTTTGATAATTGGGTTCACTTCTAGTACAGTCATCGCTTCCAACATGATATTGTCAGATTCCTGACGGCTACGTTTCTGCGTCCAGTACAGCCAATCGTGAATCACGCTGGCGTTTCCGTAAACTCCCCACTTTGGCAGCGCCCACCACAAAAATCTCGGCACAGAGGCAAAATCAGTGACAAAACCTAAATCTACCTGAATTCTATCTCCGCTACCTTCTTCGCCAACATCGTAGAAAAAGTCTTTATAAATAATCCATGATTTACCATCTGCCAGCGGTGTAACGACAAGTGCTTCTGTGAATTGACTCATAAACTTTACACTCCATTTTTAAATGACACCCCCCTACTTTGAGCCGTTTTTTTAAACGGACTTAAAATGTAGAGAGGTATCTATGTATGTTATTTAAAACGTTAACATTTCACCTAAGGTAGAGACGTTGACACCATCACTGGGTTCCCAGTTTCTATTTACGGTCATATAAGACCTTGCATCAGATTCCAGTAAACCAATCAACGTTTCTGCAACAATGCGCGCACCAACAGGGCCGAGCCCTTCACTTTGATCGAAATTGCCCGCAGTGGTTTCTCTGCCAATGGTTTCTGCTTCGGATAATAAATAAAACCATAGCGGTGTGCCGGTTGATATATCGATATTATTGCCAGCAACCGTTCTAGCATTAATGGTTACACTGTCGATTTCTGCCTGAGGCCTTTGCATGGCATGTGCGATGTTTTCACCGGATGGCAATAAAAAACTTTGGCCACGCAATAAATTTCGCGTCGCTAATGATTGCTCACTATCACTTGATATAAACGGCAATTTGAGCAGATCTGTAGCCAATTTAGTATCGAGTTTTTCTGCCATCTGTACATTTCTGCCAGCATTGCTATGCACTAACTCTAACCAGTCTACAATGCCTCTAGGATCACTCAAAGGTTCAAACCCTCTGCCAAGCAAAGAACCAAACAACTCAAGCGCTGAGTCATTTTTCTGAATCTGGATTTTCTGCGGAATCATCGAGTGCCCAAAACGATAGGCAGCTACTGAAAACTCAATAGGAATATACGCATCACCAAATTGCGGCTTATAGTATTTACAACCACTGCCCAAAATATCGTTAACCACAGCTCCACCACACATTTTCACCAGAAAATCATGAACCACCACCCACTGGTAATGCCATGTTGTGTATTCACGGGACAGTTCATATAACTCACCGCCAGCATGGTCGGCAGAAAGATGATCGACAACGTGATTATGAAAATTAATCATGGCTAATTGCAACTGAGAGATCACCCTGTTCTCATCATTTCTAGGATCACCAATAATTGCTCGACCATGTACAGATCGCACTAAATCGGCTGCTTCTAGCGGAGTTGGATTCGTCAGATCTGCACCAGTGAGTAATTTAATTCCCGCAAAATTACCTTGTGATGAATATAAATAGGGTTGAGCTTCTGGGCCATCGCCATAGATATTATCTAAATCCAGAGAAGGGCTTCTGGCATTATGCAGCTGCGTAACATCGGTATTTGAAGACAAACTAGACATAACGTCCAGGGTAATATCGTGATCGATAAATTGACCAAAAAACACATCACCAACGGCTACGCTATTGGTGCGGTTAGACGTGGTACTTCCGTCCATCGGACCTGTTTGTTTGCCGAGTTCTTTTAACGCACCGGGATAAGTACTGAGCGGTGCTAAATTAAACATTCTGCCAAAGCTTTCGCCAGGGCTTCTATGATGAAATGGGGAACAGAAAGCATCGATCCCATCAAGGGTATGCATACCATGATTATCAGACATTTTAATTACTCCTTCACTTAATGTGAAATTGATTTTCATATCCTGTAATTTTTATTATTTGAAATGTAGATATGTAATCGAACAGCATACGAGCAGTAAAATTATTTTCTGTGACTTATTTAACATTATTGTGCGATAACTATTTGTATGGGCTTATTTATAAGGCTTGTTTGTAGAGAGTATTGGTGTGGATTAATCCAAACATAAACATACGATATAAGAGGTAAGTTCCCTACTTTTAGTCTTAATTAAAGCCTGTGAAATGATATGTTTTACTTAATACTGGTTTTATCTTATTTTTATTTACCTAGTATTATTATCTTAGTTTGTTGTTTCTGTATTATCCTAAAACTAATTAAGCAAACACGATGAAAACTACCTTCAATGAATTTTAAAACGATAAGAATAACCATTCTGGTGCTCATTCTGGCTTATGTGGGTTTTGATACATTCTGGAGTAACCAGCGCGCTACGGATTGGAAACGTTCACTCAGGGTGGTTATCTATCCGATAAATGCGGATGGCAGTGATGCGGCGTCTGACTATATCGCGCAATTAGATGAATCTATTTATGATGTTATCAATGATAGGTTGGTTAAATTGGGACAGAACTATGGAAAAGATTTTTCCATACCAGTGAGTATTAAGTTAGCACCACAAATAACATCACAACCACCCAAATTGCCTGAAACCAGAAGCAGCCTGAGTGTTATATGGTGGAGTATCAAGTTACGCTACTGGGCGTGGAAAGAAGATAATTATCTGGGTGCCAAACCTCAAATACGTTCTTATGCGCTGTTTTATGACCCAAAAACCCACAAAGCTTTGAAGCATTCCACGGGTTTGAAAAAAGCAAAAATAGCCATCAATCATCTGTTCGCTGATAAACAATACAATGGGCAAAATAATGTAGTGATCATGCATGAGTTATTTCATACACTCGGTGCAACGGATAAATATGATCTACAATCAGGGATACCCGTTTATCCAGAGGGTTATGCAGATCCAGAGCAAAACCCGTTGCATCCACAAACACTGGCTGAAATTATGGGTGGCCAAATAGCGCTATCTCAAACAGAATTTACAATGCCAGACTCATTAGCTAAGGTCGTTATTGGAAATATAACGGCTAAAGAAATTGGCTGGATAGATTAAGGATTTATAATAAAAGCCTACTTAAGTGAGCTTACTTTAATTGATTTAGCAAAACATCAGCAGTTACATACTGCTAACACATTATAGGTTTACAGCATGTCATCAATCGTAAAAGACTCAGAACTTCACCAGCAGATGACCTCATGGAGGCATTGGCTACACCAACATCCAGAACTAAGTTTTAATGAGTTATTAACCAGTGATTACATCGCATCCGTACTAGAAGGTCATGATATAGAGCACCATCGTGGCCTTGCCAAAACAGGTATCGTTGCCACCATCAAAGGACAACGAGCGGGAGGAAGTATTGGTCTTCGAGCCGATATGGATGCATTACCAATTCAGGAACTCAATGAGTTCGACCATAAATCCCAACACGATGGAAAAATGCACGCCTGTGGCCATGATGGACACAGCACCATGTTGCTGGGCGCAGCAGTTTATTTAAAACAACACAATGATTTTGCTGGCACCGTTCACTTCATCTTTCAACCTGCAGAAGAAGGCGGTTGCGGTGGTAAATTTATGGTGGAAGAAGGACTCTTTGAGATGTTCCCCTGCGATTCTGTTTACGGCATGCATAACTGGCCTGGTTTAGCGGCAGGTAAATTTGCAGCGCATGATACCAATGTCATGGCAGCCGTTGACGAAATTAACATCACAATTACGGGCAAAGGTGGTCATGCTGCGATGCCGGATCAAGTAATCGATCCCGTGCTTGCTGGTGCACATGTAATCACTGCTCTGCAATCGGTAGTATCTAGGAATGTGCCGCCAGTAGAAACCGCAGTTATCAGCATTACCATTGTTGAAGCAGGCAGTATTTCTAATGTCATTCCGAACCAGATGAAACTTACAGGAACATTACGTCACTTTAATCCAGACATTGGTGTAATGCTCAAACAGCGTATGAAGGAAGTGGTTGAAAATACCTGTGCAGCAATGGGTGCAACCGGCACACTTCATATCGAACCTGGTTATCCTGCTACTATCAATACGCCAAAACACGCTCAAAAATGCGCCGAATCAGCTGCTAAAATAGTGGGAGAAGAAAACGTTATTCGAACTCTTCCACCAAGCATGGGCGCCGAAGATTTCTCGTTTATTCTTAACGCAAGTGAAGGCGCTTATATCTGGATCGGAAATGGCGAAGTGCCCAAAGATGAACTCGCTGGCGGCTGTATGTTACATAATACACAATACGATTTTAATGACGCTGTTTCAGCAGATGGGGCAAGTTACTGGGTTCAATTAGTCTATGATTTATTGAAGTAGTAATAATTTTACACCCCCCTACTTACAGGCGTTTTTTTGGTTGGATATTGAGAAACCGGAACACTTAATATAATTTTGAACAAGTCTTGTTTAAATGGTCGATGTTTGCCGTTAAACGGATTATAGAGATTGTTTTAGTGACAGGCTGACTGGTTTAAAATTTATACAAACATTATGCTGTTTACTTATAAAAGGATTTTTAAATAAGTAGCAATGATAGAAATTTCACGTCATATACACGATGGATCTGAATTAGACGCTTCTGAACTAGAGCGTTCTGAGTTAAAGATACTGGAAGCAAAGAATACATCACAAACTGTTTCTCCGATAAATAGTACGGACAGCTTTGACTGGAGCGCAGAAGAATATCAAAACTTCAGTCGTGAAATCCAACTGCTTAAACACGAATACCACAAATCAGAATTATTCAGTAACGAATCCTTAATCAAACTACTCGATAATTACCCGAGAACCTGGTTACAGTGTTACACCATGGGTACAAATCCAGAAAACCATAACGAATGGACGCCTGTGCATATCGCAGAAAGCAGCGGCATAGAAATTATGGAAGCCTTGCAAAAAGGTCGTATCTGGATCAATGCGGTAAACATCGATAAATACGATAAACATTACGGAAAACTGATCGAAGAAATGTATACCAAGATCAGTTCTAATTGCCCGCATATTCATAAGCTACGCAATGCATTTAACGCGCTGTTGATTTCATCTCCTGGTATTCAGGTTTACTATCACCTGGATACTGATCCAAATATGCTGTGGCATATTCGTGGTGTCAAAAAGTTCTGGGTTTATCCAGCACGGGATAAACGCTTTACTCCGCAAAATTATATTGAAGAAATCATTGCTCATGAACGCCATGAAAATATGCCTTATCAAAGCTGGTACGATGATCATGCGTATGCCATATCGCTAAAAGAAGGTCAGGCAGTAAGCTGGCCTCAACATTCGCCACATCGCGTTGAAAATGTGACAGTTAATGTGTCTTTAACCAGCAGCTATGAATCGACAGAAAGCCGAAGATTAGTCGGTGTACACGGAGCGAACTATTACTTCTTGAGAAAGCTAGGCATTAAAAACAGACCTACGAATACTGAAGGGCTTTTACCTGCATTTAAATCATTTAGTTACTATGTATGCAATAAACTAAGCCTACTAAAAAAAGGGAGTCGCACCAGTACGTATGTATCCAATATTCGAGTTGATCCTAAAAGCGAAACTGGATTGAGTACTATGGATAATGCCAGCCGAACTGCTTTCTCCTATATCGATGAGTGAGTATTAGCTAAAAGAACCTAACTGTTTTTTTTAATAGTGATTGTTATTCTTTAAAACCCGCCTAAATAGGCAATCTTTATCTATTCGAAATAGGTTATATTGTAGATCAAACTCTTCTACTCAACGCGCAATAGCTTTTTAATTCCTTGTTTTAATCTACCGTGTATCCATTGATACATAGAGAATTTTGCCCCTGTTTTATCAAAAGATAAGGTATACATAGTCTCAGTTGTCCCTGAATAACGCTTTTTATACGTACCCTCTTCATCTGAATACATGAAGTTAAATCGTTTTAATTGCGGATTTTCGATACTGCTTTCGATTTCTTTACTTAACATCGTAGTCAGTAAAGAATAACGATGGCCATTTTCTGTTTCGAAACCACTCTGATAAGGATGAATCGTATCTCCATCAATGAATGAATAGAGTGCTGCTACAGGCTCATCGTCAAAGTAGAGTATTTTAAAACTAATCTGATTTTTAGATAACAGACGCTTTATCACTCGTTTGTGAAATTTCACAAAATTCTCTTGCTCAAAAACGCTGTGTTTTTTCATATACCCACGACGGGAAAGATTAAGATTAGCCAAAATGTCTATAGACTGATTTACCTTCGATTCATCGTCTATGGTCTCTATGGTGTAGTTTTGCTCTGACTCTAATCTTGAGAAAGTTCTAGTGATGTTATTGCGCATTTTTTTCCGCAACCCCATCAAATAGTCTTTATATGTTTCAGGCAGATCTATATAGGTCCTAAAACCTTTTGCTTTTATTTGCTTTACTATTAATGGCTTCTCTTTGTTAGCACTATTGTTAGAACTATCATTAGTATTTTCATTTATTTGTGCAGAAAACAATCTTGATAAATAGGAGTTTTCTAGCAATTCATGAAACTTCATTCCGTCCCATAAACTATTATTTTTGATTAAGAAATTTGAGAAACAATCTATAACGCGTTGCTCTTGTCCCTGTTGAATAATTAAATCCATATATTCACCAAAAACAAAACTACCGTCTGTTTCACCTGTCCCCAAAAGGATCAATTGGCGGCTACAGGGATAGTATTTTTTAGGGTTTTGTATGATTTGAAATGGAGCAATACCAATCAACTGATGACGGTTATTCGTACATGTAAGAATGTATAGCTTTCGATTGCCATCCTTAGCGTAAGTTTCCCACCAGGTATAAAGCCATTCCCAGGAGACAAAAACAGTTCCTTTGGGGGAGCTTTCATTAATGGCATTCCACTGGTCACGCAGCGCAAAAAACTCATCTGTTTTTGTAATGACAGAGACGCGGTTAGATAATGCTGTTGTGATTTTTTCAGCGTTGTCTAGAGTATGAATGACATCTTGTACCGGCATAAATAACTGTATAACTTTCCCTTTTTATTTACGTATCTGGATTAATCGTTTTGACTAGTATGAATGATGTATTCATACCCTATTATTATTTTAATACGATTAAAAACATGTCCAATATTTTTATTATTGAATATCTATCAGATTTAAATCTTCTGATCCAAAAAGTAATGTTATCCCATTGTTAGTCTTAATTACTTTCAGGCGATGACCAAAGGTATTCTGTACTAGATTAAAGTGATTCATTGATTGAAGCGGTGATCCTTTGGTAGAGACAATGATAGCAAATTTAGCCAAAACACAAAAACCACTTCTAGATACATAAACGGCTATTAAGGTATCATATCAAGCTATGTTAACCATCCATACCAGTAATCAATTAGAACAACTTAAAAACCAGTTTTCTAAACTGATAAAAACGCCTTTAGATAATGTATTTGCGACTGAGATAGTGGTTGTACAAAACGCTGGCATGGCTCGTTGGTTATCAATGCAATTAGCTGATAGTTCTGGTGTCAGCGCCAATACTAAATTCCTTTTTCCTGCTGAATTTATGTGGCATTTATTGCGTCTGGTTTCCGAAGATATACCTGAAAAAAACCAATGCACGCCTGAAACCATGCGCTTTCATATTATGCGCGAGTTAACGCAGAACCCACAAGATTATGCGGAAATAGCTCACTATATCGGTAATCTTGAGCAACAAGATGCATTGGCTACCTGGGAATTATCCTGTGAAATTTCACAATTAATGGATCAATACCTTTTTTACCGAAGCCATTGGATTCGTGATTGGGAAAAACCAGAATGGAACAGTGATAACAACTGGCAATCTCGACTCTGGAAACGCTGTGTTCAAGATAGAAATTTAATCCATTGGCTAGCCTTACAGGATCAATTCAAACAATCATTTGAATTACTCGACAAAAGTAAACTAGACGAACGTATTACGTTTTTCTCGATGTCTGCTTTATCTCCCGGTTATATCGATATGTTAGGAGAATTAGGCGCTAAAACCGATGTGCATCTTTTTATGATTAACCCTTGTGAAGATATTTACTGGGGTGACATTCAATCTGAAAAAAGCATCGCTAAAATGGATCCTGAAACTAAAAGCTATATGGATATACAGAACCCTTTATTGGCTAGCATGGGCAAACAAGGGCGTGACTTTATCGATAAATTATTAAACCTTCCTAGCTACGAAGAACAGCAGGATTACGATTTTGATGACGGAATACAAGATGACTGTTTACAAGTAGCAGGAAAGCAGCCAAGCCTTCTAAGTATTTTACAAAAAGATATCGAGCAATTAGCCGAACCCCAAGCACTCGCGATTGATCAAATCACGAATTTAGATAACAGCATATCAATCAACGCCTGTCACACCGCCATGCGCGAAATTGAAGTGCTATATGATCAAATCCTCAATGAACTAGATTCAGATCCTACTTTAGCACCCAGTGACTTTGTGGTGATGATGCCAGATGTTGAAAAATATGCGGCTTATATTGATGCTGTTTTCTCAGCGTCAAACCCCTCTTTGCCCTTTAGTATTGCAGACCGTGAAGCACTCAATGTCTTTCAAATTATCGAAGCTTTAGAGAAACTCTTCACCTTACCCGATAGCCGTTTTGAAGTTGAATCGGTTTTTGAACTGCTAAATTACACTGATATCAGTGATAAGTTTGATCTGGATAACAATCAGATTGCTACCTGTCGTGAATTAGCCAAAGCAACCAATATACGCTGGGGCATCAATGCTGCCAACAGAAAACAGAACCAACTCCCATATACCGAAGAACACACCTGGAAATATGCATTAGACCGTATTCTGCTTGGTTATAGCCTGGGCGAAGATATTGATACATTAGTTGCTTCATTAACATCAGAAAAACTATTTGAGTCAGACAGGTTGTTATCATTATTGGCATTTACCGACATTGAAGGTAGCGAAGCGCTAATGCTGGCTAATTTCAAGCAGTGCACAGATAGCATTTTTTCAATACAACATTGGCATTCACTGGAACTCACCCTGTCTCAATGGATAGATAAAACCAAACACCTGATTCAATCAGTTATGGTAGAAAATACCGATCAACAAGTTTTAATCAATGCTATTTCAAACCTGAAAGAAATGGGCGACTTTACTGAATTCGATCAGTTACTTACCTATAACGTGTTTAACAAAATGCTGATGTCCTGTTTCCAGTCGATATCCGCCAATGAAAAATACCTTGGATACGGCATAACTTTCTGTGCTCTGGTGCCAATGCGAAGCGTACCGTTTAAAGTCGTTGCATTGGTTGGCATGAACGATGGTGAATTTCCCCGTCAAGACAAACACCATAGTTTCGATTTAATGGCTGATAAACCTTTAAAAGGCGATCGATCCAGGCGTGATGAAGACAGGTATTTATTTCTTGAATCAATTTTAGCGGCAAGAAATAAACTACTCATCAGCTTTAATGGTTTAAGTGTTAAAGATAATTCGGATATTCCACCGTCTGTATTGGTTAATGAGTTATTAGAAACGGTATCCGTCTACACAAATTTAGAACCCGAAGCACTCATCACCAAACATCCCTTACAGGCATTTAGCCCAAAATATTTTGAAACCAATAGTCAAAATAATGCTGATCTTTACTCTTATGCAAAAGAATATTGTTCCCTGAATAAGAATGAAGCACTTGCCTCTCAAATTTTTATTCAAGAGGCGCTTGAAGAGCCAGACAATGGGTATAGAGATATTTCACTGGCAGATTTTATTAGTTTCTATAAAAACCCTGCTCGTTATTTTCTGAAACAACGCTTTTCCATTCAGACTTTTGATGATGATCCTAGCTTGCTGATTAGAGAACCGTTCGAGTTAGAGTCTTTTAAAGATCGTGAAATTAGAAATTTAGTATTAGAAAACCATGATGGTCAAAATGATTCTCTGGCGATTAAAGAATCGGCACATCAGGAACTGATTGCAAGAGCCAAAGGATTATTGCCCTATGGTCAGATTGGCGATGAAATCTATCAAAGAGAAAAACACATCACAGAAAGCTTTATCGATAATCTAGCAATCGAAGATACAAATGAAAAACAAAGTGCACATCACTATTTCAATATAAAGCTCGGTGATTTTTCCATACATGGCAATATCGACCAGTTAATCGATAAAGGTCGTTTAGTCAAAGCAGTGACAAAACCTTTTACGGGTGATTATATTAGTTTCTGGCTGACACACTTAGTATTAAATGCCGTTGATGACTTAAGTTGCGATAAAACGAGTTATCTTTTTTCTCCCGATGTTGATCTACAACTTACGCCAGTCGATGATGCTAAAAACCGACTTCAGGAACTATTAGAGTATTACTGGAAAGGACTGAGTTTCCCCTTATTATTCTTTCCGAAGAGTGGTTTTGCCATGTACAAAAAACCCAGCGATACCAACCATAAAGAAGCACAGGACAGATGGCAAGGCAGCGATATGTTTGCTGGAGAAAAAGACAGTTTTGAACACTGGTTATTACACAGAACGTTAGAAATGGATAAAAACAATCTTCCTCAGGAATTTCTGGATATTAGCCAAAAGGTTTTTGGTGATATGTACCTATTCCAATATCTGAATGAAAACGACTAATTTGAATGATGTGTGGATGTTTCAACTAAAAAAACGACCTATAAGTAGGGGGGTCACTTTAGATATTTCAGATACAGACGATTGACAATTACATTCGCTGATTTTTTTACTCATCTGATTTTCTCTTTACCTTTATCTTCTCTTTCTCTTTAACTTTCTCTTCATCAAAATCTTTCGCTTTATGGCTTTCTGTTTCTTTCATAATATCCATCAATCTAGCTATAAGTAAAAACCTATAGCAACTATAAATAATTCCTGCTGTTATCCTATTAAACCTGTGGAATAAAGGGTATTATCCGCCACTTTCTATATTATTAGAAATAACTAATATTAGAACCATAATTTAAACAGTCTTACTATGAACCAACCTGCAGATACACCGCTAAACGACAAGGATGTAGCCACCAATAACACAATGGCCCTCGATAAAAAGGAAGTGATAAAGAAAGTTGCATCATTTGCTATTTTCGCTTTGTTGGCGTTATATTTTGCATCAATCTCACCCACAATAACCATTGCCTGGGTCGTTGCCATTCTAGTATTGACGATCTACTTGTTCGTGTTTGAAATTGTTGATATCGATGTTGCTGCAATTAGCATCATGGTTCTTCTCGGTTTAAGCAGTTTATTTGCCCCAATAATGGGATTAGATGAAGGATTAGTAGACACAAAACAGCTTTTTGATGGATTTTCGAGTAATGCGGTAATGTCTATCATTGCCGTGATGATTATTGGAGCAGGCCTCGATAAAACCGGCGTCATGTCAAAAGTATCGAGTTTTATCTTGAATATTGGCGGCACCTCAGAAGGCCGTATTATCCCTATCATATCCAGTACAGTCGCAATCATTTCATCATTTATGCAGAATGTAGGTGCAGCTGCCCTATTCTTGCCGGTGGTATCCAGAATTTCGTCTCGCTCCAACATCCCGATGTCTCGCTTGCTGATGCCGATGGGTTTTTGTGCGATTCTAGGCGGTACCGTTTCAATGGTTGGCTCGTCGCCACTCATCCTGCTGAATGATCTTATTGAAACGTCAAATATAGTTTTACCAGAAGACAATAAAATGGAGCTCTGGTCGTTATTCTCCACAACACCAGTAGGGCTTGCGCTAGTTGCTACTGGCATTCTTTATTTCGTTATATTCGGTAAATATGTCTTACCCGCAGTAAAAGAAACGGGTTCAAAAAATGACGATTTACGTTATTTTGAGGATGTTTACGGGCTTCGATACACACTACATGAAGTGGTAGTTGGTGATCAAAGCTTACTCATTGGTAAAAATCTGGATGACATTGAAACAGCCTATAAAATTCGCGTGGTTGCGACAAAACGTCCAAGACAACCTTCCCAAATAGGTGCTGGTGCGATCGATAGAGACACATCCATCGAAGCTAAAATGGTTTTAGCAATCATCTCTGAAAGCCATGATTTAAAAGCGTTTCTAAATAAATACAAATACCTGGAAAAACGCAAAACAATTAAAACTTTTGCGGATGACTTATCTCCAAACAAGACCGGTATTGCTGAAGTGCTTATACCACCAGGGTCAAGATTAGTGGGTAAAAGCGCGCGTGATGTTTGGCTTCGTAAAACCTATGGCACTGCCATGATCGGCCTTCACCGTAATGGTGAAACCTTGCACGAAGGTGATGATATTCGTAGTATCCCTTTCCAGGCTGGTGATACGTTAGTGGTATACACGCCTTGGGAAGCGTTAATGCGCATTGAGAAATCATCTGATTTCGTGGTGATTAACAACAACTTCCCACATGAAGAAGTGCGCCCTAAAAAGATTGCTTTTGCCGCCATCTTCTTTTTAATTTCGCTATACATGGTGTTATTTACAGACATACGTCTTTCCATCGCTCTGCTTACTGGTGCGACGGGCATGATAATTACCGGCGTGTTAAATATTGACGAAGCTTATCGAGCAGTTTCCTGGAAAACAGTATTCCTGCTAGCCAGTCTGATACCTTTGGGTATGGCGGTTGAGCAAAGTGGTACCGCTAAGTGGATTGCCGAGCAAACACTGTCTGTCGTTGGCGATATGCCAATCTGGGTGATTCAGGCCGCTGTAGCTATTCTGGCAACCTTCTTTACCTTGGTAATGTCGAATGTAGGGGCAACCGTTTTACTGGTGCCTTTAGCCGTAAATATTGCAATAGGTGCTAACGCTGACCCTGCTATATTTGCTCTAACCGTTGCTATCGCTACATCAAACTCATTCTTGATTCCTACGCATCAAGTGAACGCCTTGATCATGGGCCCTGGTGGATATCGAGTGCCTGACTTTATGAAGGCTGGCGGCATCATGACCATCCTGTTCTTGATTGTGATGATAGTGATGATGAATCTTATCTATTAGAATAAATACGCTATAAACTCAATCACACTTTTAAGTGATTGAGCCAACCATAACAACCTGATTTGTTCATTTAGGCACCCCCGTACTTTCAGGGCTTTTTTCTAAGAGCTCTAATGCCAGAGACTCTAATGTATCTATTAAATTAAGTCTCTATACTATTCAAAAAAAATATCTACCATTCATAGAATTGGCTTATGCGTAAAGCATAGGTTCAGACTCGTATCGTTATACTTTCAAGAGAAATATCTGGCTTAGCGCTGATCTGTTTGATTATCTTTGTTAGTTATATTCAATAATTAAAACAATTCTTTTCAGAAAAACCAAGAAAATCATACATGCCAAAAATCAAAATACATCGATCTGTAGAAGAAATTCTAATTATGTCTGCTTCGATTGTATCGGCATTAACGGTGTTACCTTTTGCAATTTATCGCTACATTAATGGCCAATATGGCATAGCGTTAGTTGAGGTTGTGGCAGTATTGATCGTAGCATCAATAGGTTTACTGGTCTGGAAAACCAGAGATACTATTTATACCAGCGCCAGTCTTTCCGTGATTATGCTGGCTGGATTAGTGGCATTGAATTATATGATTGATTCATCCATTTTTATCTGGACCTATCCAATAATAATGACGGTGTACTTCCTGAATTCAGCGAAAAAATCCGCATTAATGCTAGCTCCTACGCTACTCGCATTATTACCACTGATGTACATGGAAAAGACATCCATACAATTTGCTAGCGCCTTGGTGACAGTAATTATTACCTTAATTTTCAGCCACGTAGTCTCTAGAAAAATTAAACAACAGAATGATCGTTTACAAAATCTAATCAATTACGATGGCCTAACGGGCGCCCTGAATAGAAGATCCTTGGATGATAGGCTTGATCTGTTACAAAGTTTATATTTCCGTCACAAAACACGCGGCTCTAATATTGCTTCTGTCATACTCTTTGATATTGATGACTTCAAAATAATTAATGATACCCGAGGGCATTTGGAAGGCGACAAAATCCTGATTAATCTGACCAAACACATCAAACAGATGATCCGCAAAACGGATGAGTTTTATCGTTATGGTGGAGAAGAATTTGTAGTGATTGTAAATGGATCTAATTTATACAAATCAGGTGAACTCGCTGAAAAAATCAGAGCCGCGATAGAAAACGCAGAATTACTAAAAGATTTGACTGTAACAGCATCATTCGGGGTTGCCGAAATTCAAAGCCTGGAAGAATCACAAAACTGGTTGGCAAGAGCAGATAAAGCACTCTACCGCGCCAAACGTGCCGGTAAAAACCGTGTTTATCTGGCTAACCCGGAAAAACGAATAGATTACGAAAAAGAATACGAAGACTATAAAAAAGAAAAGTCACGAGCCTAATTTTTATTGTGGCTCTTTTGGGTCTGTTTAAACTGTTTCTTGCTATCGCGATGTTTACTCGCAAATTTCGTTACATCGCCACCAATATGTTCTTCACCGCGTTGACGCGCTAATTCAATCTGTTTTTGACGCTCCAGATAACGCTGCTTTTGGACTTCATCGGTCTGATCATGACAGTGATGACAACTCACACCGTGCAAAAAGTCAGGATGCTGCTTATCTTCTTCTGTAATCGGCATACGACAGGCGTGACACTGATCGTAAGAGCCTTTTTCAAGTTGATGATTCACTGATACGCGATTATCGAAAACAAAGCACTCGCCTTCCCACATCGAATTCTCTTCGGGCACATCTTCCAGATATTTTAGAATGCCACCTTGCAGGTGATAAACCTCTTCAAAACCTTGCGTCTTCAAGTAAGCGGTAGATTTTTCACAACGAATTCCACCCGTGCAAAACATCGCAACTTTTTTATGTTTATTCGGGTTTAGATTTTCTTCAACATAAGCGGGGAATTCACGAAATACCGTAGTATCCGGATTCACCGCATTTTTAAAGGTACCGATAGCCACTTCGTAATCGTTACGTGTATCAACCAGAATGACATCTGGATCAGAAATAAGATCGTTCCAATCTTCCGGTTTTACATAGGTGCCGACAATCTCTTTCGGATCAATCGTCTCGATACCCATGGTTACGATTTCTTTTTTCAGTTTTACACGCGTACGGTAAAACGGAATCTCATCATCATACGACTCTTTGGTATCGACTTTTGCTAAACGCGGATCATTGCGCAACCATACCAGTACAGCATCGATGCCTTCACGGGTACCAGAAATAGTGCCATTAATACCTTCACGAGCCAGCAATAAGGTGCCACGCACACCGTTATCTTCCATAACTTGATGCAATGGATCGCGGAGTGCTTCGAAATCTTCAAGAATCACAAAGTGATATAAAGCACATACTACATATTTTTCAGAAGTCATATTTGACATGGGATTAAACGTATTTGGTTAAAAAGTCGGCGTGCATTATACCTGTAAAATGAAACAGGTAAAATTCAGCACTAGTGCATTAACAATAAATGTTTAATTCAGATCAGTTGCATACTGCTTAAGAATATCCAGAGGAATAATGTCTAGGGCACGCTTATGCGTTCTGCTTAAAAATACTCTTGGAGCTGCACCATCGTTATAAGCCTCTAACCATCGTGCTGCACATAAGCACCAGCTATCGCCAGGCGTTAAGCCAGCAAAACCAAATTGAGGGGCAGGTGTTGATAAGTCATTGCCTTTAGCTTTGGAATAATCGAGAAATAATTTACTGGTTTCTACACATACGGTATGCGATCCAACATCCTCGTCACAGGTATTGCAGTAACTATCACGATAAAAGCCAGTCATCGGTGCATCACCACACATATCTAAAGGCTCACCTAATACGCTTACTGATTCATCTTTTTGCATAGTACTTTCCTGTTTATAGATCGGTTATCAGAAGATGATTAAGTCACCCCCCTACTTTGAGGCAGTTTTTTTACTGACTCATTTAACACCTTTTCATACGTGTCTAAACGTCAATAGCAACGAACTATTTACGTCTCGCTTTAAAGAATGCGCGTAAAATATCACCACACTCATCCTGCATAATACCACCAGTTACAGCAACCTGATGATTATGATAATTCTGGGAGAATAAATCGATAGCACTACCTGCAGTACCTGTTCGCGGATCTGGCGCACCAAAAAACAATTGACCTATGCGCGCATGAACAATTGCCCCGGCACACATTGTACAAGGCTCGAGGGTGACATATATTTGGGTATCAGGCAGACGATAATTATTTAATACGCGACCCGCTTCACGAATCGCCATAATCTCAGCATGTGCGGTCGCATCGTGGGTTTCAATAGGTCGATTCCAGCCTTCAGCAATCAATTCGCCATCTTTGACTATCAAAGCACCGACAGGAACCTCACCCTCATCACGAGAACGTTCTGCCAACATAAGCGCGTGTTTCATCCATTTCTGATGAACAATAGCATCTTTATCAGAAATAGAGGTCACCCCCCCACTTATAGGCGTTTTTTCAACAGACATAGAAATAATTTGTGTGTTTTTTACTACTCAGGGTGCTTCTAGAGCTTATCAATTCAAGGCGGGGAAATAGGCGCTTACAAACGTAAGTAACTATTTTCTCAACGCGGAAGTGATAAGTTATAGGAGTGCACTGTGAAGTAAAAATTATTCCCACTCGATGGTTGCTGGTGGCTTTCCTGAGATATCATAAGTCACGCGCGACACGTTCTCGATCTCATTAATAATACGATTAGACACATGACCAAGGAAGTCATAGGGCAAATGTGCCCAACGTGCAGTCATAAAGTCAATGGTCTCAACGGCTCGAAGCGCTATTACATAATCATAACGACGTCCATCTCCTGTAACACCGACAGATTTCACAGGTAAGAATACTGCAAAGGCCTGTGACGTCTTGTGATAAAGATCTTGCTTATATAGCTCTTCGATAAAGATATTATCTGCTAGACGGAGTATATCAGCATACTGCTTTCTCACTTCGCCCAGAATTCGAACCCCTAAACCAGGACCCGGGAAAGGATGGCGACGTACCATCTCTTCAGGTAATCCAAGCTCAACACCAATGGTTCGAACTTCATCCTTAAACAACTCACGCAGAGGCTCTACCAGACCTAACTTCATATCTTCTGGTAATCCGCCAACATTGTGGTGAGACTTTATTAAATGCGCCTTACCGGTTTTACTGCCAGCAGATTCAATCACATCAGGATAGATTGTTCCCTGTGCTAACCACTTCGCATTAGTCAGTTTTGAAGATTCTTCATCGAAGATTTCAACAAACAAATTTCCAATGATCTTACGTTTTTCTTCTGGATCAGTTTTACCTTCAAGCGCATCAAGATAACGTTGTTCTGCATCGACACGAATGACTTTCACACCCATGTGCTCAGCGAACATATCCATCACTTGATCGCCTTCGTTTAATCGAAGTAGACCCGTATCAACAAACACGCAGGTTAACTGTTTGCCAATCGCTTTGTGCAACATCGCTGCAACGACCGAAGAATCAACACCACCAGATAAACCAAGAATAACTTCATCGTCGCCGACCTGCTTTCTCACATTTTCAATACTATCTTCGATAATGTTTAACGGCGTCCATAACTTTGCACAACCACAAATGGTACAGGCAAAGCGTTCTAAAATTGCGCCACCTTGCTTAGTATGAGTAACTTCTGGATGAAACTGAATGCCGTAGAATTGTTTCTCTTCATTAGCAATACCAGCAATGGGTGCATTCGATGTGCTCGCCATTAATTTAAAAGACTCAGGAATCTCTACTACATGATCACCATGTGACATCCACACATCTAATAAACCGTGACCTTCTGCATTCACTTCATCCTGAATATCTTTGAATAGTGCTGTATGACCACGAGCACGAACCTGTGCATAGCCATATTCCTGATGATCAGCTCTTTCGACCTTGCCACCAAAATTCATCGCCATAGTCTGCATGCCGTAGCAAATACCTAACACTGGCACACCTAAATCATAAACCGCTTGAGGTGCAACAGGCGCATTCTCAGCAATCGTAGATTCCGGGCCACCTGAAAGAATAATGCCCTTCGCACCAAAATCTATCACATCCTGATCGCTAACATCCCAAGGGTAGATTTCACAATACACCCCAACCTCACGAATTCGACGAGCAATTAACTGGGTGTATTGAGCACCAAAATCGAGAATTAAAATGCGGTCTGTATGAATATTATTGGTCATAGGAAATAGACTTTGTTGAATGAGTTTAAATCTGTTTTATGTTTAACGAGAAACGGTAAAACACTTAGGAAAATACTTAACACTATTTTCGTAATGGTTAGATTGCTACTAGTACTTGTCAGTTCAAGACGGGTGAATGTGAAGTTTACAGTTTGTAAATGAACATTCGCCCAACGCCGAAATGGCAAGTACTAGTAGTGAGCTAATCAATTACGAATGGTAGTTTGGCGCCTCTTTGGTTATCGTCACATCATGCACATGCGACTCTTTCATACCAGCACCCGTAATACGCACAAACTCAGGCTTGTTACGCATTTCTTTTAAATCTTTACAGCCAACGTATCCCATGCTCGAACGAATACCGCCCGTTAATTGATGGATAATCGGTGATAGTGGACCTTTGTAAGGAACCTGTCCTTCAATCCCTTCTGGTACCAGTTTATCTGCCGCATTCTCTGATTCCTGGAAGTAACGATCACTTGAACCATCTGCCATTGCTGCTAGAGAACCCATACCACGATAAGATTTGTAAGAACGCCCTTGATAGATAATGATTTCACCGGGTGCTTCATCAGTACCCGCGAACATTCCACCTAGCATCACACAGTTAGCGCCAGCTGCGAGTGATTTTGCGATATCACCGGAAAAGCGAATACCTCCGTCAGCGATTAATGGAATTTCCATGCCTTTAAGCGCTTTTGCAACATTCATGATTGCTGTTATTTGAGGTACACCAACACCGGCAATCATACGCGTTGTGCAAATTGAACCTGGCCCAATACCAACTTTTACTGCATCTGCGCCCGCTTCAACAAGTGCTAATGCAGCTGCACCAGTAGCGATATTGCCACCGATCACCTGCACTTCAGGAAATGATTCTTTTACCCATTTCACACGATCAAGAACACCTTGTGAATGGCCGTGAGCTGTATCAACAATCAGTACATCGACTCCTGCTTCAACAAGTGCTTTGACACGAGCTTCTGTTCCATGGCCTGTTCCAACTGCAGCGCCAACACGTAAACTACCTGAGCTGTCTTTACATGCATTAGGGAAATCTTTCGATTTTTGAATATCTTTTACCGTAATCAAGCCACGTAATTTAAAGCTGTCATTAACTACTAAAACTTTTTCGATACGATGTGTGTGAAGTATCTTTTTAATTTCGCCTTTGCTTGCACCTTCAGATACGGTAATTAATTTATCTTTGGGCGTCATAATTGCTGATACTGGTTGTTCAAGATTTGTCTCGAAACGCAAATCACGACTGGTGACGATTCCTACTAAATCATCGCCGTTTGCCACGACAGGTACGCCAGAGATTCTGTGTTTTGCAGTCAGCGCCATAACATCGCCAACAGACACGTTTTCTGTAATTGTAATTGGTTCTTTGATGATTCCACTTTCAAATCGTTTAACAGTTGAGATGATCTTAGCCTGAGCATCAATTGACATATTTTTATGCACAATACCTAGACCACCTTCCTGAGCTAATGCAATTGCAAGTTTAGCTTCGGTAACGGTATCCATTGCGGCTGAAAGCATCGGTATGTTTAATACGATTTTTTTCGTAAGATTTGTACTTAAATCTACCTCTGCAGGTAACACATTAGAATGTGCAGGCACTAGAAGTACATCATCAAATGTAAGTGCTTCTTCAAGTATTCTCATAGGATACATCCGATTTTTATTGGGGTTTATGGTCAGATTTAAGCTTAATAGAAACCGGGTAGCTTTCTAACGTTTGGGTATAAACGTAAAATTAAAACTTAAATTCAAAAAAAGCCCTGAAAATTTATTCAGAGCTTTTAAAAATATAAGCGCCTGATTATAGTCATTGACCTTTATAAGGTAAACTGGTATCGCACTAAAAAGGCTAAATATTCGAAAATAAACTCGTTGCTCCAATACCTAAATAATCGCATACTAAATCGGTTTGTAATCGACATATAAATGGGTGAAGTGGTTGAGAATTAAAATAATGCTAATCGCATTTACTTTTGCCTTTGCAACAGAGCTACTCGCTACAGAAGTAGACGATGCTATCAAGCAAGCAAAAGCAGCACAAAAAGAAGCAGCAAGTTTAGGTTTTGAATGGCGTGACACGGGTAAAATAATAAAAAAAGCAGAAGCTGCAGCGAAAGAAGGAAAGGATAAAAAAGCCATCGAACTGGCCACCATTATTATTGACCAACTACCTGCTGTTAGAAAACAGGCAGCCATTGCTAAAAATGCTGGTCCACGTTTTTAATTTTCCTTTAAATATCTTATGTATTGCCAACCATAAATGCTAACCAATAACCGCACGATTTTAAGCGTTGCCGAACTCAATGCTGAGGTTAATCAGCTATTAACTCGTGGTTTCCCATTACTCTGGGTTGAAGGTGAAATATCTAACCTGGTTCGTCCATCTTCAGGGCATTTATACTTTACCCTCAAAGACAAGAAGTCCCAGATACGTTCTGCCATGTTTCGTAATAGAAATATGAAACTTAGCATTAAACCAGAAAATGGCATGAAGGTGTTGGTCAGAGGCAGAGTCGGATTATACGAGCCCCGTGGCGATTATCAGTTTATCGCCGAACACATGGAAGATGCAGGTGTAGGGCAACTACAAAAGCAGTTCGAGCAATTAAAGCAGAAGTTATCGGCGGCTGGCTTATTCGCGGATGAGCATAAAAAAGATCTTCCTGAATACCCAAAGCGCATCGGTATCATTACCTCACCCACTGGTGCTGCAATCCGTGACATCTTAAACGTATTACAACGACGCAGTCCTCAAACCCCTATTTTGATATACCCTGTAGCGGTACAGGGAGAGGCTTCTAAACTTGAGATTGAAACTGCCATTCGTAGAGCAGATGCTGATAACAAGTGTGACGTAATAATTCTTGCCAGAGGTGGTGGTTCGATTGAAGACTTATGGTCTTTCAACGAAGAGAATGTCGCCAAGGCAATCTATAACGCCAACACACCGATTGTGTGTGGTGTAGGTCATGAAATCGATTTTACCATAGCTGACTTTGTCGCAGATTTACGTGCTTCTACGCCTTCTGCGGCCGCTGAACTCATCACACCTGACCGAAATCAGTTGTATACCGATGTGATGCAAACCACATTGTGGTTAGAAGAACGAATGAAACGAGAAATTTCATCTCGGCAACAGCATTTTAGCTGGTTGCAATCACGATTAGCGTTACAGAAACCATCACAAAAGATTCAACAACAATACCAGAGACTCGATGAAGTTGAATCTCGTCTGCACCAACAACTTAATAAGCTTTTGGAACAGAAGAAAACACGTATCACCTATCTGGATACCAGACTAAGAGCGACATTACCGCATAGGAAGATACAGCAACAAAAACAACAAGTAGATCATTTACAGTCTCGACTTAATCAAAGCATGCAGACCAAATTAACTAAATCCAGATCGCTGTTCCAATTGCAAATGACAACCTTAGATAATATCAGTCCTTTAAAAACGTTAGATCGTGGTTATGCCATTGTCAAAAATAAAGACACAAATGCTTTAATTACATCGGTAAAGCAAACGAAGGATGTGAAGACAATCTCAGTCTCATTAAAAGACGGTGAATTTGATGCAAACCTCACCTAGTAAACATTGCACTAATGCATTTCACTAAGCCATTGCACTAACAATGAGTAAATTATCAAAGCTTTGCCCTTGTGGAACTGACCTAAATTACACTGTTTGCTGTGGGAAATTTCATAAAGGTAAAATACACGCAGCAACAGCAGAAGCATTAATGCGTTCTCGATATAGCGCTTATGTTTTAGATCTTACTCAGTACATATTTCGAACGTGGGATGAGACAACCCGACCTACTTTACAAAGTTTAAGAGACGGTAATACGCAACAGTTTATTGGCTTAAAAGTGTTATCAACAAGCAAAGGTGGCGCTGATGATGTATTGGGGACGGTTGAGTTTATAGCCACATACAAAGTTGGCGATCAATTGTTCGAACATCATGAAAACAGTCGGTTTAAACGTCATAAAAAACGCTGGGTATATGTAGAGCCGATTTAAAATAATTTTAAACTTGAGCTACACTTACTTATAAAAAGGATAAAGATCATGAACGGATTAGAAGCTAAAACCATTCAATGCCCCTACTGCTGGGAAATGTTTGAAATAACCATAGACTGTTCTGTGAGTTCTCAAGAATACGTGGAAGATTGTGAAGTGTGTTGCCAGCCCATCTTAATCAAAGCCACTGTTTCAAGTGATGGTGTTCCTGACGTAGAAGTTAGTAGAGAGAGTTAACGGCGCTAGTTAGATACAAAGCAAGCCACGTAAAATCCATGAAAATTCGTCGTAAATATCAAATGACTTTTTTCGTATAACTTGCAGTTTCCATCTCTACAATTTCTACCGTAATGGTTACAGCGCTTAACCTTAAATGATCAAACTCCTGTAATACTTTTTCAGACAAATCTTGTCGTTGCTCGACTGTTCTTCCTTGCAATATTCTAACGGTTACATGAATAAACCCTGCCTGTTTCACATCACCTTTTTGATAATACTCATAAGCGTGTGTACGTAATTTAATGTGATCAAGCTCAAATAACGCTGACTTTTTAGCACCGGTTAATACTGAATCTATCAGCTGTTGCTGAGTTACACGTGTTAGAACATCGTTTGAATGTTCGATAATACAATGCGGCATAATTTACCCTATAAGGAATAGTCTTGTGATTTCTAAAGGCACCCCCCCTACTTTGGAGGCTTTTTTTGTATTTGTTTAACAACAAGTACTAATGATACTCTGGATAGAACAATAGACACGAATAAAAAGCTACGCATAAGAATAATTAAAAGATAAACCGGGGACTCATTAATGCCGACACCGTTGAAACCAACTGAATCTACTCTCAGGCCTTGGTACTGGATTCCAACGCTATATTTTACCGAAGGACTGCCTTATTTCGCGATTGTTGTACTTTCCACATTTATGTATAAAAGCTTTGGCTTAAGCAATAGCGAAATCGCTTTTTATACCGCCTGGTTTTATTTACCCTGGGTAATAAAACCGCTATGGAGTCCGTTCGTAGATATTTACCGCACCAAACGCTTTTGGGTTATCAGCATGCAACTATTACTGGGTGCTGGTCTTGCCGGTATAGCACTCACTTTGCCGTTAGAAAATTACTTACTCTATTCACTGGTGATTTTCTGGTTACTCGCCTTTAGTTCTGCCACTCATGATATCGCAGCTGATGGCTTCTATATGCAAGTACTGGACAAAGGTCAGCAAGCGTTTTTCGTTGGAATTCGCTCAACTTTCTACCGCATCGCAATGATAACCGGACAAGGTTTAATCGTTATTTTAGCAGGTAAGCTGGAAAATATTTACGATGTAAAAACGGCATGGCAGATCACCATGGCTTTGCTGGCTTGCATATTAGTGGGTGTCTCTATTTATCATGCTTTTGTACTTCCAAAAGAAAACAAACAACCGCGACAAATCAGTTCAGAATCTCCTTTCACTTCTTATTTACTCGTATTTAAAGGCTTTTTTCAGAAACAACACGTTGTAGTATTTATTGCCTTTATCCTTTTATACAGACTCGGTGAAGCACAGCTGGGAAAGGTCGCGAGCTTATTTATGCTCGATGATAGAAGCGCCGGTGGTCTTGGGCTAAGTACCGAAGCCGTTGGCTTCATTTACGGCACTGTCGGTGTTTCTGCGTTGGTTATCGGCGGTATTCTTGGCGGTATTTTAGTTTCCAGACATGGACTAAAAGCATGGATTTGGTGGATGGCGTTAGCTATCAATTTGCCTGACCTTGCTTATATTTACCTGGCCTACGTACAACCAGAAAACTCGATAGTGATTCATATACTGGTAGCGATAGAGCAATTTGGTTACGGTTTTGGTTTTACCGCTTTCATGATGTATTTAATCTATATTGCTGAAGGAAGTTTCAAAACCGCACATTACGCCATAGCCACAGGATTTATGGCGATGGGAATGATGATACCTGGTATGTTCAGTGGCTGGATTCAGGAACAGTTGGGTTACCCACACTTTTTTATCTGGGTAATGATTGCAACTATTCCCTCTTTTTACGTGATATCTCGACTACCTTTAGATAAGGATTTCGCCAAATCCAGAGTTAATACTAAGGCCAGGCAAGACTAAGGTTAAGTCAGACAGATAGATGTGGACTTAATCATCTAGAACTAATCCGCTAAATCATTTTCTGAAATAATATAGGCTTTAGGGGTTTTAGTGTGAATTGCAACCGCATTTTTGATAAACCCTTCCGCAATCATTTCTGTCAAAACTCGATTTAATTTAGGCAATAAAGCAGCCTGACTTTTATGTATACGCATCGAAATATCAATTGCTGGTCCTGCATCATAGGCTTCCTTATAGGCATCGATATCATCATTAAGTTGACTAATCCAGTATTTTGCAGCCTGACGTTCTATGATTAAACCATCAATACGGTCTGCCTTGAGTAACTTTAAATTTATATCGTGACTGCGACTATCCTTTCTATCAACCAACTGATCATCAAAAGCTTTACCCACAAAAAAATTATGATGGTAACCTAAGATACTACCCAAGGTTTTTCCCTGAAAATCATTTATATAATCACCCGTGATTTCTGTTGAATGCTTAACAAAAATTACTTTTTGGACTTTTAAATAAGGGATTGTATATAACGAAACATCTTTATCAGCTTCTCTCCAAACTTTAGATGATGTTGGATCAATATCCAGCTGTCCACGTCTGAAATACGTCACCATTCTTTTTTGTGGAAGTTTGATTATTTCGAGCTCAACATTAAGTCGTTTCTTAATTTCAGCTAACACATCAGAAACAATACCTGATGCTTCTGTATGCTCATCATAGATGAAATAAGGGGGCCAATTTATCGCCGAAACACGCAGCTTCTCATCAGCAAAAGTATTTGATGATGAAACGAGTGAAATGAAAAAAACTACAACGATTAACGCTTTTAGCCGAGACATAAATAGTTACTAATAAAACTTATATATGCAATAAAACTAACATAGATTTATCCATGAAAAATGAAAAAATGGCAGAACGTTGATAAAAAAAGGGTAAATGGCTTGAATATAACTAGTTATTCAAATTCCATCTCAGTAAATACCTGCTGGGCATTTCTTCCTGACAGAGAATCAAAATTAAGCAGATAATTATACGCTGATTGATCAATGGAACTAATATCAGAAATATCGCCATCATTGTCGAGAAATTCAGCAACGGCTTCGCGCAAAAACACCAGATACTCGTAACTGTCTTTATTTGCAATTGCCAATGTCGTTGGATCACCATGACCCGGGATAATATGTTCTGGCTTATAAGCGGCCATCGCTTTATACACATCAATCCAGCTTTTACTGTTAGATTGGCTTCCCACGCCTAGCATGCGCTTTATATAGACAATGTCCCCCGTGAACATAACCTTATTTTGCGGCAACCAGATAAAGCTATCTCCCGGCGTATGTGCCTGCCCAGCATGGTTAATTTCAAAGCGTGTGCCGCCAAGATCAAACGTTGATTCGCTATCAAAAGTCGTATCAGCATATACTGCCTCAGTTCCTTTTAAGCCTTCATCGCCGACAAGATTCCCCAGACCAAAAAATTGATCCTGTGTTCTGTTTTTCTGATCTTCTACTGCCTCATTGCTCGCAATGATTTTTGCACCCAACGCTTTAAAGTAACCATTACCTAGCCAGCGATGATCTTGTCCACCTGAATTAATCACCCTCACTATCGGTTTGTCTGTGATGCTTTTGATGACGGCGTGAATTCTCTCCGCACCTTTATAGGTTGCGCCTGAATCAATGAGCACCACACCTTCGCTGGTTACGACGACGCCAAAGGTTGCATTATTGCCAAGGTTAGTGAGACTACGATTGCTCAACTCTCCAACAATTGCATAGACATTTTCAGTGACTTTTTTTAGCGTTAAATCAGACGCTGCAAACAAAGAATGACTAATAAGCAGTGAAGATAACAGAAACAGAAGAGCTAGAAATTTTAAGGTTAACGCATTAATTCGTAACATATTGTCCTCACATGTGCTTTTAGAATGGCAGTTAGGACTTCATTAGAACCTTGTTTCAAGCTGTTATAAATATGTATTAGTAGATAGGGGAGTAGATAGGGGAGTAAATAGGAGAGCAGATAGGAAAGCAAATAGGAGGATGCATTAATGGCACCCCCCTACTTATAGCCAGTTTTTTATTGTTATTTTTAGTTGTTAATTTTTTAGTAGTAAAAGTACGAAACTATTAGTCAGCATACTTAGCAGTAGCAAACTCAACTGCCTTTTCCATTCTTTCCAAGGTGCGCTCTTTACCGATTAAATTAAGCGTAACATCAAGCGATGGAGACATAGCTACACCAGTTACAGCAACACGCAATGCAGGACCAACTTTACCCATACCTAACTCTAATTCTTCACAGGTATTTTTAATTACTGCATCTATACTTTCTGTATTCCAGTTTTCTACGGCAGAAAACTTATCTAATAAGTTTTGTAAAATACCAGGCGTTGCTGTCTTAAAGTGCTTTTTAGTAGCATTCGCATCAAACTCTTCAAAGTCTTCGTAGTAATAACGAATATTGTGTGCCAGTTCTTTTAATGTTTTTGCACGTTCACGGTGCGCATCAATCACATCCGTAATAGCAGGACCATTCGATGTATCGAGGTTTTGATCATCCAAATGCCATTGCAAATGTGTCGCGATTTCTTCGGCCGGTAAAGTCTGAATATATTGCTCGTTTACCCAGATTAGTTTTTTCGTGTTAAAGGTAGAAGGTGCGACATTAACGTCTTCTATTTTGAATAGGTTAATCATTTCTTCACGACTGAAAATTTCCTGGTCTTCGTGAGACCAACCTAAACGTAATAGATAATTTAATAAGGCTTGAGGAATGAATCCGTCATCACGGTATTGCATTACACCAACCGCACCATGACGTTTTGATAAACGTTTACCATCATCACCCAGTATCATGGGCACGTGTGCAAATGCTGGTAATTTGGCACCCAAAGCTTCGAATAGATTGATTTGACGAGGCGTGTTATTGATATGGTCATCACCACGAATGACATGAGTCATACCCATATCCATATCATCCACAACAACAGTTAAATTGTAGGTAGGTACGCCATTAGGGCGCGCTAAAATCAGGTCATCCAGCTCGCGGTTATTGATGACGATATCGCCTTTAACCAAATCGTGAATCACCACATCGCCTTCCAGCGGGTTTTTAAAACGAACCACAGAACCTTCGACAGGCACATCAGTACGGTGACGACATTTACCGTTGTACTTAGGCTTTTCTTTATTCGCGCGTTGTTGTTCGCGTACTGCGTCTAATTCTTCAGGACTGCAATCACAGCGATACGCCTTGCCTTCATCCAGCAATTGCTGAATCACTTCTTTGTAGCGATCAAAACGATCAGTTTGAAAAATTGGTCCCTCATCATAATCCAGACCCAGCCAATTCATGCCATCGAGAATAGCGTCAATAGACTTTTGTGAATTACGTTCCAGATCCGTATCCTCAATGCGCAGAATAAACTTACCGTTATTCTGTCTTGCATAAAGCCAGGAATATAATGCAGTGCGAGCACCACCTATATGTAGATCACCAGTAGGACTTGGAGGAAAACGAGTAACTATCATGATATCAATCTGTTTAATTTTAAAAGAAACGAAGGGTAGCATTTAGCGCAGAAAAGCGCGAGAAATTGCCACCTGGAATTTACAATTTCAATGAATAGTTAACCTTACGATTGAGTTGTTAGGCACCCCCCTACTTTGGGGCATTTTTTTATCCGCATCATATTAATCAGACTAAAAGTAGATTAACGATAAGTCTAAAGTCCTTTAACTTCTTATAATTAAATAAGATATGCGTAAATAAAATTACAAGACTTAGACTTATCAGCACGAAAAAATAGTATTTAATGATATTATCCAAAATTAATTTTAGAGATTAGGACAAATATATGGCTGCTGGCAGTTTATTAATGTTGTTAGATGATATCGCAACGGTACTGGATGATGTTGCGGCGATGAGCAAGGTAGCCGTTAAGAAAACAGCCGGAGTGCTTGGTGATGATCTGGCATTAAATGCAGAGCAAGTATCCGGAATAAAAGCTGACCGTGAGATTCCTGTAGTTTGGGCTGTAGCCAAAGGATCGTTTAAAAACAAACTGATATTAGTCCCTGCTGCCTTAGCCATCAGTGCGTTTATTCCTTGGTTAATCACCCCTCTACTTATGTTAGGTGGGGCATTCTTGTGTTATGAAGGTTTTGAAAAGATAGCCCATAAATTCCTGCATTCATCCGATGAAAACGAACAACACCATAAAGAACAAATCAAAGCGATTCAAAACCCAGAAGTTGATATGGTCGAATTCGAGAAAGATAAAATCAGTGGCGCGATAAGGACTGACTTTATTTTATCCGCAGAAATAGTAGTGATCGCCTTAGGAACCGTTAAAGATCAATCATTCCTGATTCAATCATTAGTGGTATCAGGTATTGCTTTGTTTATTACGATAGCTGTCTATGGCCTGGTAGCAGGCATTGTGAGAATGGACGACGTCGGCCTTCATTTAATCAAAGAAAAAGCAAAAACAATGTGGGGAAGTGTCAAGCGCACTATCGGTAGATGGATTTTGGTTTTCGCCCCCATTTTAATGAAAACGCTAACCATTGTCGGCACAGCAGCGATGTTTTTAGTGGGCGGTGGTATTTTGGTACATGGCTTTCATGATATTGGCGAAGGTTTCTTACACTTCAGCGAATCACTTAAAACATTACCACTGGGTGGTTTTTGGTCAGCAATTACACCGACTCTATTGAATGGTTTATTTGGGATCCTGGCCGGTGGTTTACTGGTACTGGTGTTTAAAGTTCTGTCACCTGTTTATGCCAAATTCAAAAGCTAATTTTAAATTACTACTGCTGATAAATACTTCAAAGGTGAATGGTTTTATTAACCATTCACCTTATTAAATTTTAACCTGTGTAATAAATTCGGCTTCGCTCATTGCGCCGTAAAGAAAATATCTCCATATACCGCTGTAACTTGTCCCTTGCCGTTATCGGTGTCTGTCATGACGGCTACGGCATCTATTTTCGTGAGATTTTTGCCATAAAGCGTCTTGAAGTCCTGCTTTACATTCCGTTTTTCTTTTTGCCAAACACCAGCACGATCCTGTTGACCTCTTACAGCTGTCATCTTTGCGTTTTTAGGCAGATACGCATTGCCCCACGATGCTCCGCGGTTTTGGTTACTCGACCAGACATAATTCAATGCTTTAGAGTTCCAGGGAAACAGTCCTCCATCAATAATGACGTATACACGGGCAGCATAATCATCGCCAGCTTTGCTCTGTTCATTTAAACCCTTGAGTTGACCATCTACTTTCCAACTCCAGTTAAGAAAAGGCGTTTTATTTAAATCGACTTTTATTTTCCTGACCAAGCCGGAAGCGGTTTTATTGCTGCTTGCTTTTAATGCTTTTCGTCCCGAATCACTAACAATGTTGTAACTAGTAGTTCCACTGAATGATTTTTGCTCCCACCCTGAAAGGTTGCCAGCAGAAAAATCTCCAACAGGAACTTTATCAGCAGCTATTGCATTGCCACTGATCAGTGCTAGAGTGAATACTTGGATTATCTGTTTTAACATCAATGATGTATCTCCTATCATTTTTATCCTTGTTTATAAAAATCAAATCTTAACGTTTTCAGACTCACTCATGTGTTTTTCAGGCTGAGTATAAGAATGAACATTATTACTTACGCATCCACCTTACATTCAGTTGCGTAAAGAGATGTAAATTAACTAACCACGTAAATAAAACCATGAATAAAAAAATTATAATTGTCGCACTGATAGTCAGCATTATAGCTGCGTTCTTTCTTTTTGATTTGAAGCAATACCTGTCGCTTGATTATATCAAATCGCAGCAATCAGCCTTTCAAGCGTTCTACGCTGATAATACATTTCTTACTTTATTAATATTCTTTGTCACTTATGTTGTCATTGCCGCATTGAGTTTACCCGGCGCTGCCATCATGACTATACTGGCGGGTACGTTATTCGGCTTAGTCACAGGAACGATCATGGTTTCATTTGCGAGTACCTTAGGCGCAACCTTAGCTTTCCTCGCAACCAGGTATTTATTACAAGACACCATGGAGTCGCGTTACACTGAAAAATTAAAATCAGTGAATGCAGGCATCGAGAAAGAAGGTCCTTTCTACTTATTTGCCATGCGCCTTGTTCCGATATTTCCCTTCTTCTTAATTAATATCGTAATGGGACTCACCAAAATACCAACGTTGACCTTTGCTTTGGTTAGTCAGGTTGGAATGCTCGCTGGAACAATTGCCTATGTATTTGCAGGAACACAATTAGCAAAAATTGATTCCCTATCAGGTATTCTTTCTCCAGGTCTAATCTTTGCCTTCGCAGTATTAGGTTTATTCCCGCTTGCTGCGCGTAAAGTCATGGATAAGCTTCGTGCGAACAAAGTTTACGCTAACATTGATAAGCCAGAAAAGTTCGACAATAACCTGATTGTGATTGGTGCAGGCGCTGGTGGACTGGTCTCTTCCTACATCGCTGCAGCAGTAAAAGCCAAAGTAACCTTGATTGAAAAACACAAGATGGGTGGTGATTGTTTAAATACAGGTTGTGTACCAAGTAAAGCCATTATTCGTACTGCCAAATTACTCTCTGAAGCGCAACATGCACCTCAATACGGTATTGAGAAAATGGATGCCGAAGTTGATTTCAAATCGGTGATGAATCGTGTTCACAATGTTATCCGTAAGATTGAACCACATGATTCTGTAGAACGTTACACAGAATTAGGGGTAAACGTGATTCAGGGCGAGGCTAAAATCATCGACCCTTACAGAGTTGAAGTGAACGGCGAAGTATTAACCACTCGCAATATCATAATAGGTACAGGTGCCAGACCCTTTGTACCCAATATCCCGGGACTTGAGAGTGTTGATTATTTAACCAGTGATACACTTTGGGATCTGGAAGAACTACCTGAAAAATTCATTGTACTTGGTGGCGGCCCAATTGGCGCTGAATTAACGCAAGCGTTTGCTCGCCTTGGTTCTAATGTAACGATGATTGAACGCGAAGAACGCATTTTGATTCGTGAAGATGAAGATGTTTCAGAGTTAGTCCTCGAAAGCTTCAATGAAGATAAAGTACAAGTGCTAACGCAACATGATGCTGTTGAAGTAGTACAGAAAGACGGTCAGGATATATTGCTTTGTAAACATAACGATGAAATCGTTGAAGTACCCTTCGATAAATTGCTTATTGCAATAGGACGAAAAGCCAATATCTCTGGATTTGGTCTGGAAGAACTTGGCGTTGAAATAAACAAGAATGGAACTATTACAGCGAATCAATTCCTCGAGACTAATTATCCAAATATTCATGTGGTTGGCGATGTGACTGGACCATACCAGTTTACACACACCGCCGCTCACATGGCATGGTTTGCCAGCGTCAATGCGCTGTTTGGCTTTGCTAAACGCTTTAAGGTTGATTATCGTGTCATCCCATGGGCAACCTTTACCGACCCTGAGGTTTCTCGAGTGGGATTGAACGAACAAGAAGCAAAAGAAAAAGGCATAGAATACGAAGTAACGACTTATGGTATTGATGATCTTGACCGTGCCATTGCTGATAGTGCTGATCATGGTTTTGTAAAGGTGCTTACTCCTCCCGGAAAAGACACGATTCTTGGCGTAACCATTGTCGGCAAGGACAGCAGTAGTTTAATTGCAGAATTTGTATTAGCCATGAAATATAAACTGGGTTTAAATAAGATACTCGGAACCATTCATATATACCCAACCATGGCAGAAGCAAACAAATACGTTGCAGGTGACTGGAAGCGTAAGAATGCACCTGAGAAACTACTAGTATGGGTTGAAAAATTCCACACATGGCGCAGAGGCTAATTCATGAATGACCTTATCGCGAACGAGCCACAAATTCGGCTGTTCGCTTTCTTTAGTATTCTTGCCATCATGATTGTATGGCAAGTTGTTAAGCCTAGACGTGCTTATCAAAAACCACTACAAGAAAAAGCTAAACGTTGGACCAGCCATGCCTTGATGATGGTGGTCTCTACGTTGCTGATAAGGTTAACTCTACCGTTTTCCGCCGCAGCCTTCGCGCTGTATATTGCGGATAACAATCTTGCACTTTTCGGATTTAGTCTGCCTTTGATTATTGGCGTCATCCTTTTGGACTGCCTGATCTATTGGCAACATCGTATCTTCCATAAAGTCCCTATATTATGGCGCTTACATCGCGTACACCATAGTGATGAAACGCTAGATGTCACTTCCGCGATACGCTTTCATCCGATTGAAATATTTCTTTCAATGTTGATTAAGTTTGTGGCTATCTGGATGTTTGGTTTAAGCGCAGCGACCGTGATTATTTTTGAAATTATCTTGAACGGCATGGCTATGTTTAATCACAGCAATGCACGAATACCTGCTGATAATATTCTGCGATTAATCTTTGTTACACCTGACATGCATCGTGTTCATCACTCTGTTTACGGGAACGAAACAAACAGTAATTACGGATTTAATATGTCTATCTGGGATCGCATCTTTGCTAGCTACATCGCACAACCTAAAGATGGACACGATGCCATGACAATTGGTTTAAAAGAATATCCGGGTGGTGAAAGTGGTTTAAAAGGCTTATTAGAAATGCCTTTTAAACGCTAAAAATTCAGTGAATTCAATTTCATAAATAACCAATTCATAAAGCATCATTATGTGTGCCATGGGTTAATTTAAGGCTTAGACAGAACAGCTATAAAAACAACTCTGCAAAAAAGTGCCCATAAGTAGGGGGGTGGCTAAAGATTAAAATCAATACCATTACTACCATTGAAAACTGCTAATATTTTGTCATGAAAAAAATAGACTGGTATTTCGACTTTATTTCACCCTTCGCGTATTTGGCATTAAAGCGTTTCAATACGTTACCTAAAGATATTGAAATCAATCCCATCCCAATTTTATTTGCGGGATTACTCAATCACTACGACACTAAAGGACCTGCTGAAATTGAACGCATGCGCCAATATACCTTTCGGCATATTGTTTGGCTAGCTGAGCAATTTCAGATCCCTCTCACACTTCCGCCTGCACATCCTTTCAATCCATTAAAGTATCTGCGGTTAAGTTTATTATTGGAAAACGATTTGAAATCGATTGAGACAATCTTTGATTTCATCTGGAAGGATGGACAATCTGCCGAGGATGCCAGTAACTGGGAGAAACTAGCGATTGATTTTAGCATCAGTGATATAGATTCAAAAATCTCACAACAACACATCAAAGATCAGTTAATGAGCAATACACAACAAGCCGTTGATTTAGGTATTTTTGGTGTCCCTACTTTTGTTGTTGATGAAGAAATGTTTTTTGGTCAAGACTCAATGGAATTTCTAACATCTTATCTACAAAACCCTGAAATTCTTAAATCACAAGCAATGCGCTCAGCGGATATTCTGCCCGAGGGAATTACCCGAAAATAATAATCTAAAAAAACTGGCTATAAGTACGGGGGTGTCTTTTTTCTGATCCACAAACGAAAAAAAAGCCCAGCAATTGCCAGGCTTTTAATAATCTTATGAAAGAATATTTAGTGCGTTTAGATTTCGTTTAATATCAAGGCGTAGCTGTGCGGAGAATGTGAGCGTACATCAAGTACGTGACCATTCGAGCACAGATACAACGCAGAGATTAAGCGAAAGATGAATGCTCTAATTAGTTCTTTTCTTGATCAACGATTTTATTTTCTGTAATCCAAGGCATCATAGAACGCAACTTAGCACCTACAACCTCGATACCATGCTCTGCATTCTTACGACGGTAGCCTGACATTGATGGGTAGTTGCTCGCACCTTCAGCAATAAACTGCTTCGCGTACTCACCCGTCTGGATGTTATGAAGTGCTTCTTTCATTGCTGCACGAGACTCGTCATTGATAACACGTGGTCCTGTTACATATTCACCGTACTCAGCGTTATTAGAGATTGAGTAGTTCATGTTAGCGATTCCGCCTTCGAACATTAAATCAACAATAAGCTTTAGCTCGTGAAGACATTCGAAGTATGCCATTTCAGGCTCGTAACCAGCGTCTACTAGTGTTTCGTAACCTGCTTTAACTAGCTCTACTGCACCACCACAAAGAACTGCTTGCTCACCAAATAGGTCAGTTTCACACTCGTCACGGAACGTTGTTTCGATGATACCTGTACGGCCTCCACCAACACCTGATGCATAAGATAATGCGATATCTTTTGCCTTACCAGAAGCATCTTGCTCAACAGCGATTAAATCTGGAACACCACCACCACGAACAAACTCAGAACGTACTGTATGTCCTGGTGCCTTAGGAGCAATCATGATTACATCAAGATCTTTACGTGGAACAACCTGATTAAATAGAACAGCAAAACCATGTGCAAATGCAAGAACTGCGCCTTGCTTGATGTTTGGCTCAATTTCGTCACGGTATAATTCAGACTGGAACTCATCTGGAGTCAGAATCATGACTACGTCTGCTTCAGCAACTGCCGTTGGTACGTCAGCAGTTTTCAGGCCGTAACCTTCCGCTTTAGCAATAGATGAAGAACCAGGACGAAGACCAACAGTGACATCAACACCAGAATCTTTAAGGTTAGCAGCGTGAGCATGGCCTTGTGAACCAAAACCGATGATGGCTACTTTTAAGCCTTGAATAATAGAAAGATCACAGTCTTTATCGTAAAAAATATTCATTTTTAAATTTCCTTAAAGTATATTACTTTGATAATTAAATAACGCTAATTAGTTCTTTCTAATTAATCAGTTATGTTCTTTATTAAATGCAGTTTATAGATACAAAAACTACACTGTTAGAGAGGCATTTCCTCGAGGAATTCCCATTGCACCAGATCGAACGACTTCTACTATCTTATGGACTCTCATAGAATCCAGAAAGCCATCTAGCTTAAGGGGATTACCTGTTATTTCGATCGTATACATGTGATTACTAACATCGATGATACGACCACGGAAAATATCTGAAAGACGTTTAATAGACTCACAAGATTCCATTTCTTTGGCAACGACTTTAACAAACATCATTTCACGCTCGATGTGAGAATAATCAGATAACTCCATCACTTTGACCACATCAATCAACTTGTTTAGTTGTTTGACGATTTGTTCGATAGACGCGTCATTACCTTTCGTTACGACGGTCATACGAGAAAGTGTTGGATCATCCGTTGCGGCAACAGTCAAAGATTCGATATTGTAACCACGTTGTGAAAACAAACCAGATACGCGAGATAATGCGCCAGCTTCATTTTCCATTAATAGTGAAATTATATGTCTCATAAATTTAACTCTCCGGGTTACTTCTTGGAATTCGCATCATCAATGGCATCTTGCTTATTAAGATACATTTCATTGTGACCATAACCCGCTGGAATCATTGGATATACATTACCTTGTTCTTCAACAACAAAATCAAGGAAGTGTAAGTTCTTCTTATCTTCAACGGCTTCGCGAAGCGCATCTTCAACCTCAGAAGGTTTCGTTATGCGTTTACCAATGTGCCCATAAGCTTCAGCTAATTTAACAAAATCAGGTAAAGATTGGTTATACGTCATTGCATAACGTTCTTCGTAGAAGAACTCCTGCCACTGACGAACCATACCTAAGTAACCGTTGTTTAGGTTGATGATATTAAGCGGTAAACCGTACTGCTTACAACATCCCAACTCTTGAATACACATCTGAATACTGCCATCACCCGTAATGCAGGCAACCGTTTCATCGTGATTTGCAAATTGAACACCCATTGCTGCAGGTAGTCCGAAACCCATCGTGCCTAAGCCACCTGAATTAACCCAACGTTTAGGTTTATTGAAACGGTAGTACTGTGCTGCAAACATCTGATGCTGACCAACGTCAGAAGCAACAAAAGCATCGCCGTTAGTTACTTTACATAGCATATCAACGACATACTGAGCTTTGATGATTTCATCACCCTGCTCGTAACTAAGACAATCAAGCGCTTGCCAGGCTTTAATCTCTTTCCACCATTCATCGTATGCAGATTTATCAGGAACAATATTTTGCTCCTTAATTTCAGCTAGCATCGACTGCAAGACTTCTTTAACGTCACCTACGATAGGATTATGCGCGTGTCTATTTTTAGAGATAGATGCAGGATCTATATCGATATGGATTACTTTTGCGTCAGGTGAAAACTTTTTCAAATCTCCGGTTACACGGTCATCGAAACGTGCACCAACACAAATAATCAGGTCTGTATGATACATCGCACGATTCGCTTCAACCGTACCATGCATACCTAACATGCCGATAAACTGAGGATCATTCGACGGATAACAACCTAAGCCCATTAGAGTATTAGTCACTGGGAAATTGTATAAACGACCAAGTTCGGTAAGTTCATCTGCTGCTTTCGATGTAATTACACCACCACCCGCATAAAGCACTGGCTTTTTAGCTTGCCCGATCATTTTGATCGCAGACTTAATTTGCTTCTTGTTACCTTTGATCGTTGGCTGATAAGAACGCATCACCAAATCTTTAGGGTATTTAAATTCTATTTTCTTTACAGCAGGATTTGTTAGGTCCTTAGGGATATCGACAAGTACTGGACCTGGACGACCTGTAGAAGCAATATGAAATGCTTTTTTCATCACAGGTGCTATGTCTTCTATACACGTCACTAAGAAATTGTGTTTCACACAAGGACGAGTAATACCAACAATATCAATTTCTTGAAAAGAGTCTTTACCAATCAAATCTTTAGGAACATTACCCGAGATTACGACTAAAGGAACCGAATCCATATACGCATCGGCAATACCTGTGACGGCATTGGTAGCGCCAGGGCCAGAAGTTACAATACAGACACCAGGCTTATCGCTAGTCTTTGCATAACCTTCTGCAGCATGGACAGCACCCTGCTCATGACGAGCCAGTATGTGTCTTATCTCACCACGATTTTCTGCTTTATACAGTTCATCATAGAGAAAAAGAACTGCCCCTCCGGGATAACCAAATATGGTATCAACGTTTTCCGCTTTTAGACATTCTATAAATATCTCAGCGCCTGATAATTTCACGTATTTCTCCTCACGTAATATCTACCTTTTCACAACGAACTAAAGTTCGACATAGTAATATGAAAACAACACTCTATCCAGTCCAATATAGCGTGTTTTGCGATATTCTAACCCCTTTTAGAAGAGTGTGTTTATGAGTATATTAATCCTATGTATTAGCTCGTAGTAATATACTTAAACCTTAAACGGCATTAATTGTTCAATCTAGCGTAACAAATCAAAGTAATAATAAGGTGCTAATAATGATTAAAGTCACCCCCCTACTTCAGGGCAGTTTTTTTAAGTAGTTTAAATACAAAAAAGGCCACACAGTTGTGTGGCCTTTCGAAGAAATTAAAGCTTAAATAACTTTAATGCCTTATATATGGTGGCTATACCGAGATTCGAACTTGGGACCCCATCATTATGAGTGATGTGCTCTAACCAGCTGAGCTATATAGCCAAAACCGTTTTGCCAATCAGCAAAAACAAGGAGCGCTAATATAGTGATTGTAATACCTTGTGTCAACCATTCAAACACGAAAAATCATCACTTTATTAAAGATAAATATTCAGACAAGAGCAGACGTAAGAGGTAAAACATTTTATAATTGTTCGGTTCACTTCCACCATTAAATAAAAATAGAAATTATAATTATGAGTCATCAAAGTTTTGACCCTGCAGCATTTAGAGATTTACCCAAACTACAACGGGCACTGATTCAAATCCTTGCGATTGTTTATGCGCCTGTAGCTGCAACACCATTAGCCAGTTGTGCTCATCGACTCGGCATTGATGACCCAAATATCAACGATAGCTTCACCTTGCACAGTTTACGCCCTATTCTTGTCGACCTGATTCATGATAACTGGGTAGAAGGTAGTCAAGGCAAGTACATGGTGCCAGCCGAGATTCGTGATGATATTTTGTTAAACGCTATAGAAGAAGGCGTTTTTAATGCTTACGCCGATCAGGTGTTACAGTCCTTTTCCGCGACCGAATCGTTTGGCCGTATTCTCTGGCAAAGTGTTGAACACGGTCTTTCACACGCCAGAATTTACCTGTTTCAAGGTAAAACAGAGAAACTTGATCATACCTTAGCTCTTTTATTTGAACGCTATCAGTACCGCGAATCAGAGCTAATCAATCCCGGCTTTTACCCTTCGACGTTTGGTTCACCTGCAAATCCTAAATTATTGTCTGTGCTCAGTGATGAAATGTTCAGCATGGCTTTTATCGGTCTCTCTGAATACAGCCTTGATGGCTTGCATAAACAATCAGAGTTGTGGGAGCTATTAGAAGAAAGAAAACAAAACATACCTAATTTAGCCAGTTTTGAATTCCAGCTACTGGAACCTCAGGCGAGATACAGCATTCTTTCAGGTAATTACGAGTTATTTCCTAAATTACCACCTGCGACAAGTACACATACCAGTTCGATGTTATCGAATGATGAAAACAAAACGTACGACGATCGTCATATCTTCTGGCACCTGGCTAATTCTGCAAGGCAACTGGTTCACTCGAATAATGAAAGTGCTATACAGGCATACGACAATGCCACCGATATTTATCGCGAGGTGTATTCAAAACGTAAAAACGCTACGGTACTTTTTGGCAATGAATTAGAAAAGTTCTACCTACTTGCTTTAATTACCTCTGGTGATACACAAAACTTGGCTGTTGCACAAAAAATATTCAAACTATTAGAGCAGGATATTGACCACCAAATTCTAAGTGCCTACACCGACACCGCGGTCTCAGGCATATTTAACTTTAATGCGTCATTAAAAGAACTTGAAAGCAATACATACAGTGTTCTTTTCTATGCACTTATTAAACACTGGTTGGGACAAAAGCTCTCTGACGGTGTGCAAGATATTCTTGAGGCTAAATATAACCGTGCCAGTAATGGCCAGTACCTATGGTTAAAAGCTGAATACGCACATGCACTGGGTCTATTTGCAGAGAAACAGGAAGACCAGGAAAAATTCAAACAGGAAGCTGAAAAATTACATCAGCAATTAAACACATCAACACTATTCGACCTGGTTAAACCACAGGCAGAATGGGAACGCGCATTAAATGCAATGAATCAATTAGTCAGCACCGACAAACCTTTGGGTGGCGCTAATGATGAAGAGCGCGTTGTGTGGATGTTAGACGTTGATAAATACAATGAGTATTCCCTTACACCTAAATTACAGAAACGCACTGCGGCTGGCGGTTGGACTAAAGGACGTAATATTGCACTCAAACGTCTTAAGAAAGAAAGACAGGAATTACCGCAACTCAGTGAACAAGACCTTGATTTAGTATCGGCTATTTTTGAGCAACCAGACTACGATGCTTACTATCACCGCGGCCCACAATTTACACTTGATCTCAATAGTGCATGGCCAAAGTTGGTCAATCACCCAAATTTATACTGGGATGGCGCACGCAATACGCCGATTGAATTATCACAAGGTGAATTCGAATTACTCGTTAGTGAAGAAAACGAAAATTTACGTATAAGCTTTTACCCTGCTTTCGACAATAGTCAGGAAGACAGCCAGTACCTTATTGTCAAAGAAACGCCGACACGACTTTGTATTTATCAAAAGAATGAACAGGTCATGCGTCTCAGTGAAATTATTTCTAATGGCATAGTCATACCGCGTGAAGCTGAAAAAGATTTGCGTGAGACTTTGGGTACATTGGCACCTATGATCAGCATTCAGTCTGATCTGGAAGGTGTTGTAGATGCAGAGGAAATAGAACCGGATTCACGCATTCACGCCAACTTGCTGCCTTACGGCGAAGGATTAAGAGCGACATTACGTGTAAAACCCTTCGGAGAATTTGGTGCGTATTTCCCTCCCGGTCATGGACGCGCAAAACTATCTATTGAGCACGAAGGACAACGTTACAAAACTACCCGTGATCTGGAGAAAGAAAAAGACTTACTGGATTCTCTGCTTCAACATAGCAGCATACTTGGCGAAGAAGATGAGTTTAACGATGAATACCTGTTAGATGAGCCGCAGGATTGTCTGGAATTACTAGAGCAACTCCATAGAGAAGCCGCTGCTGGTGAAGACGGCGAAGAAGCCAATGTAATAATTGCATGGCCTGAAGGCGAAGTAATGCGTATCGCATCGCACTTTGATACCAATAATTTACGCCTAAGCATCAATAAAAGTGGCGACTGGTTCAGCCTTGAAGGCACTGTATCGACTGACCCTAACCTTATCGTTTCGCTCAAACAACTATTGAATTTGTCAGCCAACAATAAAGGTCGCTTCCTGAAGATGGAAGATGGTCAGTATTTATCACTGACGCATCAGTTTAGAAAGAAGCTGGATTCTATTCACCGTTATGCCGAAATAGATGGCGATGGCGCAAGAATTAGTGGACTTGCCTCGTTGGCCTTAGAAGACTTAACCGATATGGTTGGCGAACTGAGTGTCGATGAAGCGTGGGAAAAACATATACGCAATATCGAAGAACTCGACGATCACAACCCTCAAGTCCCTTCTACCCTCCAAACTGAATTACGTGAATACCAGGAAGATGGTTATAAATGGATGAGCCGACTTGCCAAATGGGGCGTAGGCGCATGTTTAGCCGATGACATGGGTCTCGGTAAAACCGTTCAAACCATAAGTATTTTACTAGAGCGAGCCAGCCTTGGACCTGTTTTGGTTGTTGCACCTACATCGGTGAGCAACAACTGGGAATCTGAAATACTTAAATTTTCTCCGACATTGAAACCGCATTTTTACCGTGAAGGTTGCCGTAAGACGCTACTAGAAAATGCAGGCGCATTTGACGTCGTCATTGCGAGTTATGGTCTGCTACAACAAGATGCTGAAGAGTTTATCGAGAAAAAATGGGGAACAATTGTTCTCGATGAAGCGCAAGCGATTAAAAACATTAACGCAAAACGTACTAAAACAGCTCATAAATTACAGGGTGATTTTAAACTTGTAACAACCGGTACCCCCATCGAAAATCATTTGGGTGAATTATGGAGTATTTTCAGATTCTTAAATCCTGGTCTACTTGGCACACAACAGCAGTTTATGCAGTACTACATCAGCCCTATTGAAAAGGACAACGATGCGGATGCGCGTAATCATCTAAAGAAACTGATTCAACCGTTTATTTTACGCCGCACCAAAACTCAGGTACTAGATGAATTACCACCTAAGACTGAAATCACGGTAGAAATTCCGCTATCTGAAGGTGAGCGTAGTTTATATGAAGCGGTTCGTAGCAGCGCACTTGAAAACCTTGCTCAAGACAAGAGCAAACCACAAAGTGGTGAGCACCTGAAAGTACTTGCAGCGATTACCAAACTTCGTTTGGCCAGCTGTCATCCGAAACTGGTTATGGAAGACTCGACGCTATCCAGCAGTAAACTTGATCGCTTTGGTGAGTTGCTAGAAGAACTGATCGAAAACAACCACAAGGCCTTGGTGTTCAGTCAGTTTGTGAAATACCTATCCATTATCCGTGCCTATCTGGACGAACGTGGAATCAAATACCAGTACCTAGATGGAAGTACGCCGGTCGCACAAAGAAAGGCTCGCGTAGATGCTTTTCAGGATGGTGAAGGCGAGTTATTCCTTATCAGTTTAAAAGCTGGTGGTTCTGGTTTGAACTTAACTGCTGCAGATTATGTTATTCACATGGACCCATGGTGGAACCCTGCCGTAGAAAATCAGGCATCGGATCGTGCGCATCGTATTGGACAAACACGCCCTGTGACAATTTATCGCCTTGTTGCTGAAAATACGATTGAGCAAAAAATCGTTAAATTACATCAGCACAAGAGAGACTTAGCGGAAAGCTTGCTGGAAGGTTCTGATATGAGTGGTTCTATGAGCTCTGATCAAATGCTGGAATTGATGCGAGAAAATTAACAAGTTTGTTTTATTTGGCCTGACTAAATAACAAATTATGATAATAACTTGCTAAAAAAGGCTAAGAAGAGAAAATATAAAAAATCACCCTATCTTGGTATGAAATTCAAATCAGGATAGGGTGACCAAATACTAAGAAGACTATTGCGAGTTTTCATTTAGTAAAGACTACTATATACACAAATATTTTCTCTGCAAGGTAGAGTTTCCTACCTGATAGTTTTAGATTATAATCCCATTTAATTATTCTTTATGAGTAAAAGTTAATGAGTATTGATGATAAAACTACTTTCATTAGAAATGATTGTTTCATTCAACAGTTATACGACAACGATTCACCTTCAGGTAAATTCTCATTACTAGAAAAAGAAGTACGTAAAGCTGGCTTTAATGCAGCGCTGTATACCTTCATACCCAAGCTATCTCAACTTTCAAACTCGTTAGAACCCGTATTTCAATACTCGAATATCTATCAACAAAGAATGCGCGACTATAAAAATAACCAAACGCATAGAGACGACTTTGTAATCAGACTATTTAAATCAGGCAACACACAGTGCATTGATTGGTGGGAGATATCAAAACAGATAGAGCTCACAAAAAAAGAAAAACACGCAAACCATAAAACGAAAGAACACTTCGGGGTCAGTAGAGGAATCTCGTTTCCTACGCTAAACAATGATATGGGCATCGCCTATGTGAGTGTTATCAAGTTTAAAGATAACCCTTCTAACAACAACGTAAGTTCCGAAATGTTAGCGTATTTGAATCAGTGTTCTCAGGTCTACCACGATCATGCCATGACTCATCAAGACCTTCGTTATCATTTTATTTTACCCATATTAAGAACACTCACCCCGAAAAAAGTAACACTCATTGAATACCTTATCTCAGGCAAGCCCATTAACTGTATTTCGAAACATGAGAACATCAGCACTCGTTATGCCGAGAAACTATTAATAGAGACACGCAAACAATTTGGGAATATTTCCACTAACGAATTGATCTATTTAATGGGTTGCCTAAACATAGCAGACTATATCTAAGCAAAAAAAGTGCCCCAAAGTGGGGAGGTGCCTACGATATAACACTGTTAAAAGACGATTAGAAAAACGACAATAAAGAAAAGGTCACCCCCCTACTTTGAGGCCTTTTTATATTTATCTTCCTTCGCAATACGACGTAAATTGTTTAACGTATGATAAGGAATATCCACAGCCAGCGAGTTAACCAGCCACTTGGGAATATTACCCCCGGGATCAACACTCATCTGATACAGTATTTTTAATTTGCCATTCTGCAATGGCGTTAATTCCCAAAGACCTTGCATCTTGGAAATTCTCACAGTCTTTGGCAGTTTCTCGATCAATGCTGGTTTTGAGACAAAAGTAATAGTGATCTGATTACTTGTCTTATTTTGTGTTTTTACAGATTGTACAACACTGTCGCGATCAATAACTGGCCATGGCATATCAGTGACTATATGATTATAAATCTCTGTCTCACTAACGCGTTTTATGGTTTTAGCGCTTTTGCAATTATGCACCCATCGAGGATACGAGCTAGTGTCCGCAATTACTGACAACACCGAATTAAGTGGATTATCAACAGTTACCACGCCACGGAAGGACTTTAACGGTGAACCCTTGGTTTTTGACACAAACACCTGAATATTATCTTCTTCTTTTTCTAGGTACCAATTATCCTGCGTAGCAAATATTGGAACTGAAAAAATCAGCAGCATTGAAAATAGAAAACCGAGTTTAGTATAATTTTTAATCATGTCTTAGTTTTAACATAAATTAACACCTTAAAATCGATTTTAACTAAATACCAAGATATTAATTAAGGTGTGTACCCATGATTTTTCTATTCAACTCTCCCCGCACAATCAAATAACTGCATATAAATTCAGTCAAAGATTTAAACATTTATAAAATACTTATAGTGATTAGGCGTATTTAAAGCAGCTTAAATGAGATGAGTCACTGATACTGTGACTCTTTTGCAACTCGGCGTAAATTTTGTAATGTATAAAATGGAATATCAACCAACATCGAATTTACCAACCAATTGGGAATACTGCCACCCGGATCAACACTCATCTGAAACAGAATATTTAAGCGCCCATTATGCAAAGGAGTTAACACCCACAAGCCATTAATATTAGTGACTCGGATTGTATTAGATATTTTACCAATCATGCCTGGCTTCTCAGAAATCCTGATCGTGACTGTTTTAGTCGAAGGATTTTGTGTTTTTATTGATTGAATGATGCTGTCTCTATCAACAAATGGCCATGGCATATCAGTAACTACATGACTAACAACTTCGTTGTAGCTCACAAACTTAACCATTTTGGCACTCTTGCAATGATATAACCAACGTGGGTACGAAGGCGCATCAGCAATGACAGATAATACAGAATGTAAAGAACTATCAACGGTAACCACACCACGAAAAGTTTTAATAGCCGAGCCTTTTACCTTGGCAATATACACATCAATATTGTCTTCTTCTTTTTCTAACAACCAAGGATTTTCAACCCCAAATATTGGGGTTGAAATAAACATAGCTAAAGAAAAGAAAAAATAGTGCCTAATGTATTTTTTTATCATGTGTTATTTTAACAAATCGGCACGATTTAATCTGATTTAAGCAAAACTCGGAAACTTATTTACCTGTGCTTCGATCATACCCGCATAGATACTATCGCTATCACCTTCATAAACCATCGCAGACGAAAGCTTACTCGCGAGGATAGCGTATTTCACTTTTTCCGGAAGCTTCGTTAGTCGAGTTTTAAATGCTTCGTTTTCACCAATCAAATGCGGCATGTGTAACAGCATCGCATTCTGGAACACCGTTCGATTACTTAAGTCAGGATTATTAGAAAAATAGCTAAAGATACGAGCATAGTGTTCATTAATCTCACGACTAATATCGTTAGAAATATCAGTGTATGGAATAGCCCCGTTATTTTGCGCGTATCGATCAAGTATCAATGTCGCTTCTCTTTCAGCCATTTCATTTAACTTGGCAATAACATCTTCTACATACTCGTCTTTATGGGTTAAGAACTCTTCTTCACTCAACATAAGATTTGCGATAATTTCGTAGGACGATGAAATAACACCACACTTATTCGCCGATGCATCACGGATGATAACTGTGCCCAGTCGCTGCAATTCTAAACGTGCCACTGGCGTGATATAAGAATTTGCGCCTTCAACAATAACCTTGGCACTTGGTTCACCTTGAGCATTTAAATAGCGCTGGTAATTATCCTTATCGATAGTTTCAGGACGTCCGCCGGCAGGAATAAATAAGTCTGCCTCGACAGTAAACGCCAAACTATTAAACTCTTTATAGAATTTATCCGTAGAAATCCATTGCTCTTCCAGACCACCGTCCGTCATCACCACTTTCTTGTAAAGTTCTAACATGCCTTCTTTACGCGTTTGATTGCGGTACAGTAAAAAACCACCGAGATGTAATGACTCAGGGTCAAAGCCTTCGAGATCAGATTTTAATACCACTTTATCCAATGCCGTAACATCCAGACCAGCAGGATCAAACAAAGCACCAGAACCATCAATAATGAGTTTGATCTTTACCTTGGGACAACGATCCATCAATAAGCGCATGCCATTACCTGCAACATCACCATTTGGACCACCGGTGAACTTAACGCTGAATTCATCCTTATGCATATCGATGCCTAATGACTTCATCGTTACTTCTGCAAAACGGATCACACCGATAGACGTCACCCCATAATCTTTATGGTTGATACCGACTTTTTTACTCGACATTACACCAGGACCTAATAGGTAACCTCGCTTAACTGACTGCTTTGCGATAATCTCTATCATCACATCGTGCATATTCTCATCAGGACCCAGTTCGATAGGTTCGTCTTCTGCATAGTAATCCACAACTTTTGGATTTTTCGCTATACCATCTTCGGTAACAAAAAGATCGAAGAATGCATTGATAAATGCAAGCTGGAGTTTGTATAGGTGCTGGCGATTAGATTCTGCGTTGCTATTGCTATCGACACGCAATACCGCAACCATTTTAGAACCACCTTCATAGATATCTTTATTCTTAAGGTGTTGCGTATGTGCCAGTACGTAGTTTTCTTTAAACATTGTATTGGCACTGGTTATATAGTTATCACGTCCCTGGGTGATAATGGTTCTCCAACCACCACGAGCGATATCAGAGAAGCCGATGTGATACGCAATTCCGTTTCTACTATAGAAGAAAGTGACACGATAAGGTCTATCTACTGGTAAATCTTCCGTGAATCTTTCACCCAGTTCTTCGAGATATTCAGGTGATAATCTAAACGATAAAGCATGTTTTTGCTGCACAAAGAAATTCGTTTTCAGTGTGTATTTAATAAACGATAAACCACAGCTAAAAACGGTTCTGCGGAAATCATCCAGGAATTTACGTCCTGAATTAAGTTCTGTAATAGCAGCAGTAGTGGCTGCTAGTTTTTCAGCATAGACAGTTTCCCGATCCGTTTGCTTGGGATCAAAACGCGCATAAAACAAATCGACTAACTGCGTAGTGATTTCCGGGTGGTTATGAAACGATCTGCGTATGCCTTCAAGAGTGAAACTGTCTGGATTGTTGTGTGCCAGATTGGTATGACAAAAGCTGATCATCGCATCAATCATGCTGGCATCAGTTCCAGAGGTAATTCCTTTTTTTACCAGGGCTTTATAACTACGGGAGCGAGAAGAAAGAATCTGGGTGTTATAAATCTCTCGCTGTAAGGTTAAATACAACTCACTGTCCTTACTCAAGATTGAGTTATCTCGCGGGCTTACATAAAACGTAGAGAGAAAATAAGGATGAATGCCATTACTCAAGGTCAAACTGTAAGAGCGTCTGAGTGAAATATTCAAACGATTAAACACTTCTAATATCTGCGCCACATAGCCTCGAGATGGAGGGTTAGAAATTCCGAAAAGAATACGGTATTCCTTATCATCCCCCTGAGATTTAACACTTTCCAGATCCAGATGAATACCGTCATTAATATCCGTTTGTGCATACAAGCTTATCAATCGAGCGATTCGACCCGGAGGAGACACATGTACATACTCAGGACTATTGGCGAGTACAATTTTCAAATACGATTCAACATCTACCTGTCCACAATCAACGCATGTTTTTTTCAGTTCTTCTTTTATGGTGTTAACCAAGGTGTCATCGGCAAGTAAAGTACCATCAACAGCATCCTGTTCCAGAATTTGTGCTATGTCACTTTCAGATTTTGAGGAATAATCAAAACGCAAAGCCTCTAAGCCATGCTCTGTATCTGTAATCTTATTTCTGGAAGTCGTTACCTCGGCATAAGAAATGTTTTTTTCAGGGAGCTCTAACAGTGTTCTATATAAGGAGCCTCTTTCATTTATCTGAGCCAGCATCGTAAGTTCTGGCTTATCGACAAGCAGTAAACGCTTGTGATATTCCATATTGTGAAGACTTTTGGTTAATAACGATAAAGCTTCAACTTCAGCCTGATTGAAAACGAAAAAAAGCGGATGCATTTCTTTCTGTAGCCATTCTAGATTTTCATCAGTTTGTTTTATCTCGTTCGAGATATCACGCTTAATCAACTGAGTAACAGAATCACTATTTTTTTGAAAATTCATAACCTTGGGACCTTGGTGGTTTTATAGTAGTTTAAAAAGACCATATAGGTCTCATATACTCAAAAGGCAAACCCAAAACTCATATTTCACCACTTTAATGCTATTTATTAAACAATACTATAATCATTGAAATCATCATTTAGTTTTCAGTAAAAATAATCAAAATTAGCGGCAATAAATTCCATTAAATTTTGATAGTTAAACTACACTTTGCTTCCTTTTCTTTTTTAAACATACCCACATAAATTTTATAGTGCGCTGGATATTTCATGATGACAAAAGTAACTGTACTTTTACTAATTTTTCTCGCCGCTATTTGGGGAAGCTCATTTATATTTATGCGCGCAAGCGTTGAATCTTTTGGGCCTGTAGGTTTAATAGCTCTACGCATTATTGTTGCCGCATTGTGTATGTTTGTCTTTTTATTAAAGCGAAGACGGTTTCTGGAGTTTATAAAGCATTGGCGAATCCTGTTAATCGTTGGCTTATTAAACTCGGCAATACCTTTTCTCTTTTTAGCCTACGCGAGCCTTAACCTCACGGGTGGCACTGTGTCTATTTTGAATGCCATGACACCAGTCTTTACGGCATGGATTACGCATATCTGGCTGCATGACAAAATGACGAAGTTGCAGTTCTTAGGGATGTTCCTGAGTATTACCGGCCTGGTTTTCCTTGCCTGGGATAAAGTCAGTCTGAATTTAGCCAGTTGGTTACCGATTCTGTCTGGCGTATCTGCTGCAATATCCTATGGTATTGCGACCAATCTTGCCAAAAGATACCTTGCTGATGTTTCGATTATGACTTCAACATCGGGCAGCCTGTTCTTCTCCGCTATTTTTATGAGTCTATTGCTCATTCCATTCATGCCAGATGTTCATAATATTCCATCAATTCACTGGATCTATGGAATTGCGCTAGGATCATTATGTACCGCGCTTGCCTATATTATTTACTTTAATCTAATTAAATCCATCGGCCCAATGAAAACCGCCAGTGTCACATTTTTAATTCCTATATTTTCATTCATCTGGGGATATTTGCTACTCGGCGAAAGAGTGACACTAAGAATGTGGATAGCTACCGCAATCATCCTATGTGGTATGTGTCTTGTGATGGGACTAATCAAAAAAAGAAGCCCAAAACTATAAGTACTGTTTGTTAATTTTAAGTTAATAAGAATATGCGATAATCTTACCTAAAATGCTATCAGGTAAGATCATGAAGAGACCCATACTCGTTTTATCAATCACTGTAGTTACATTGCTTTCTGCATGTTCCACACAACAAGTAGTTGGTAGCGCCATTACTGTTGCGAAAGTACCGGTTAAAGCTGCAGGTGTTGTCGCAGGAACGGCTGGTAGCATCGTCGGTGGAACTGTGGGTGGAATAATTGCAGGCGGAACGGGAGCAAGGCTTGGAAGTGCAGCGGGTAGTGCAGCAGCCAAGAAAGCCGCTTCTTTTTAAGAATATTAAATAAGGTAAGCCACCTCCCTACTTTGGAGGCTTTTTTTATTTGTCATTTGTTCTAGTGATTAAAGCTAGCGTCTTTAATCTAGTTTTAAAAACCAGCTTTAATAATCCAGTGTCTTTAGATAAGAAATCACTTCGTCATAGCTACCTTTAAAACTAATCCGGTCTTTCTTTTTAGCGCTTTGATAATCATACATAGGGTCGTAATAATCGATCAATAATGATTTAACCAGAGGAATAAATCCTTCGACCGATCCTGTTTTATTCCTGAGTGTAATCGCTTCTTCCATCTGGGTTAACGCTTCTTTATAACGCACACCACCCAAACGTTTTTGAATTTTCCCTAAGCTATTGATGAGATGCTCAGATAGTTTTTCAGCGCCTAATTCTTCACCATAAACTTCATTAAAAGAGTGCTGAGTATCCAGAATATATTCTTCGATACTCACTTTATTACGCTCTTCTTGTGAGACTTCCAGCATGACCAATTTAGACGTTTGCATTACGTCAAAGAAAGCTTGTGGAATACCCACCGAACCAACGTTTCTAGCTTCATCTTCTACAACCAGAAATTTATGTCCTGCAGCTTCTGCTTTGAGTAGCTGGACTGCAAGTGCATTCTCGAAATTAATCGGTGTTGGCTGCGGTGTAGCCGTTGGACCAAAAGCTGATCCTCTATGATTTGCCAAGCCTTCCAAATCAATGCTATTAGGTAATTGCTTTAACAATCTGGTTTTACCAGATCCGGTTCTTCCTCCCAGCACAATCACCGGAATTTTCTGACTAATACGTTCAATGCTTTGAATCAGAAAAGTTCGCATGGCTTTGTATCCGCCATCGACACGAGGGAAAGGCTGCTGACCGTCCTCGAGACTATCGGCAATCCATTGCTGTGATATTTGCGAACGCAACCCACCACGAAAACAATAAAGCACACCATTAGGATTATCGCTAAAAAACCGATTCCACTTCTGTGTTCTTCGTTCTCGTATTTCAGGCGTAACTAATTTGGATCCTAAAACAATCGCTGAGTCTTGACCCTGTTCTTTATACCGTATGCCAACTGCTTCGCGTTCTGCATCATTCATCAACGGTATATTGACTGAATTGGGAAATGCACCCTGATTAAATTCTACAGGAGCGCGTACATCCAAAAGTGGAATATCATTCACAAAAATATCTGTCAGGTTATTTACACTGGGTAAATTACCTTTGGGCAGCCCTTCTATCTTAAGGTCACTCATGAATTTGGATCATAGCTTGTGACTCAGCATCAGGATTTTTTTCAGTGAGATAACCGATTGCTTCCAACGATAAGCCGGCAGCTTCAATAACAGCATGAAAAGATAGCTCATCATTTTCATCAACGGCGATCAGCAAGCCACCACTGGTTTGAGGATCACAAACGATTGATTGTTGCGTTGGCGTCATTGCACTTATGTGCTCACCGTAACTATCGAAATTTCTTTGCGCGCCACCTGGCGAACAACCTTGATTGAGGTATTCCATCACGTGTGGCAATAACGGTAATTTACTGTAATTAATCACCGCATGAAGACCACTACCTTCACAAACTTCGCGTAAATGACCACCTAAACCAAAACCCGTTACATCTGTCAGTGCAGTCACACAATCAAGTTGTGCGAGCTTTTCACCAATGCTGTTTAATTGACACATCGAATCAGGCGCAAGGTGAGCATGCTCATCTTTAATCAATTTCTTCTTTTGGGCCGTAGATAAAATTCCGACACCCAAAGGTTTGGTCAAATAAAGTTTATTTCCCGCCTTGGCAGTTGAGTTTTGTTTGACCTGATTGCTCGCAACGGTTCCAGTAACCGCCAAACCAAAAATAGGTTCTGGAGCATCGATACTATGACCACCCGCTAATGACATTCCCGCATCTTTACACGCCTGACGTCCACCTTCTATGACTAACTGTCCTACCTCTGCCGGTAATTTATCTAAAGGCCAGCCAAAAATAGCAATTGCCATAATCGGTTTACCACCCATGGCGTATATATCACTAATGGCATTGGTGGCAGCAATGCGCCCAAAGGTGTAAGGATCATCCACTATCGGCATAAAGAAATCTGTGGTACTGATGATTGCGGTTCCATTGCCCAAATCATAAACAGCAGCATCATCACGGGTGCTATTTCCTACAAGTAATGACTCATCAACCATTGGTGGAATATCACTTTGTAACATCACATCTAAAACTGCCGGTGATATTTTACAACCACAACCAGAACCGTGACTGTACTCAGTCATTTTTACATCAGCAATGTTGATTTGAACTTCGGAATTATTCATAGAAATTGTCTAACTTATTAATGGTAGTCGGATTATACTCGCATTTATACTAAGATGAATCTATCAATGAGTAACTAAGCCTTTAAATAAGAACTTATAGACATATACTTATTTGAAGCAACACATTGTTGATTAACACTTAAACCCTATTAGAATTTACTAACAAAATTATATGCCAACATTACTGATAACAGGTGCCAATCGAGGTATCGGACTCGAACTCTGTAAACAATACGTCCAACAAGGATGGCGAGTATTCGCCACCTGTCGTTCTCCGGAAGATGCGAAGGAACTGAATCAACTCGTAGCTGACAATAAAGATTTATTGAGTGTCCATGCGCTGGATGTGAGTAATGAATATCAAATGTCCGAGCTGCAAAAAACATTGAAAAATGTACCTGTCGATATCTTGTTAAACAACGCAGGTGTCTATGGTTATGGCGCGACAGAATTTGGCAAAACACAAAGTGATGCATGGGATGAAGCTGTTGAAATAAACTTGCTTGCGCCGATGAAAATGATGGAACATTTTGTTGAAAATGTCGCAATAAGCGATAAGAAGATCATCGCCAGCATCAGCAGTAAAATGGCGAGTATGGAAGATAATACTTCAGGCGGCTCTTATGCCTATCGTGCCACTAAAGCGGCATTAAATGCCGTTATGGTAAGTGCAGCACATGACCTTAAGCATCTGGACATTACATCTTTGATTTTACACCCAGGCTGGGTTCGTACAGATATGGGCGGACCAAATGGTGAAATCTCAGTGGAAGAATCTGCAACCTTGCTTAGAAAGAATCTAACAGATTGCACGATTGCAGATAGCGGCTGTTTCCTCGATATCGATGGCAGCATAATCCCCTGGTAAAAAACAGATGAAAAAAGAAAAAGTCATAGTCGGCATGTCCGGCGGCGTAGATTCGTCTGTTGCTGCCCTGCTTTTGATTGAACAAGGTTATGAAGTTGAAGGCCTGTTCATGAAAAACTGGGAGGAAGATGATTCCGCTGAATATTGCTCAGCCACCGTCGATCTCGCTGATGCACAATCGGTCAGCGATGAACTCGGTATCAAATTACACACGGTAAACTTTTCGACCGAATACTGGGACAATGTATTCGAATACTTTCTCGAAGAGTATCGATCAGGTCGTACCCCTAATCCAGACATCATGTGCAATAAAGAAATCAAGTTTAAAGCATTTCTGGATTTTGCTCTCGACTTAGGTGCCGATTACATTGCGACTGGCCATTATGCACGCGTTGATAAAAGTGGTACTGAAGTTAAAATGTTAAAAGGGCTTGATAATAATAAAGACCAGACCTATTTCCTTTATACCTTACAACAACATCAATTAATCAAAACCTTGTTTCCCATTGGCGAACTAGAGAAATCAAGAGTGCGTGAACTGGCAGAGAAAGCTGGCTTCGATACTGCTACCAAAAAAGACAGTACAGGTATTTGCTTTATTGGCGAGCGTAAATTCACCGAATTCTTACAACGCTTTTTACCTGCACAACCGGGCAAAATCGTGACACCAGAAGGTGAAGAAATCGGCGAACATCAGGGATTGATGTATTACACCTTAGGCCAGAGACAAGGTTTAGGTATTGGAGGTTTAAAAACCTCATCAGAAGCGCCGTGGTTTGTAGTAGATAAAGACTTAAGCAACAACAAACTGATTGCTGCTCAGGGTCATAACCATGAACTTTTGTTGAAACAACAACTCAAAGCTTCTCAGTTACACTGGGTCAGCGGCAAGGCGCCGAGCGAAACTTTTAAGTGCAAAGCAAAAATCAGATACCGCCAAGAAGAACAAGCCTGTACGGTTGTGATTGATGATTCTGATACCCATAAATGCATAGTGTGTTTTGAAAAAAAACAGCGAGCAATGACACCAGGTCAATCCATTGTCTTTTATGATGAGAATATTTGTCTGGGTGGTGGCATCATCGATGAAATTAAAACCGAGTGCGATTAATCGTTCGTTTAGAAAAAACATAGAAGCGACTAAAGCCATAGCCACCCAGCATAGTAAACAACAAGATCAATTAACCAGTATAGATAAAAATAGGTAATTCAATCCGTGGAATCAAATACACAAAATCGTGCCATAGCCTTAGCTGCAGTTTTTCAATGCGTTGATGGTGTTTCTCAAGTGGCCAATACTGGCAAGGTAGACGACACTTTATTCAATACCTGTATCAATAGTGTATTAAACGATAACGCGGGTACAGCTGTTGAGTTATACGGTAGCTTAGACAACTTAAAGACTGGCCTGACATCCATGCTGTATCAATTAGGCTCTGGGCAAATGACCCCTGATGGTAAAGCCAAGGATATGGAGGCTACACGTTACGCTCTAGGCTTGCTACACCTTGAAAAGAAATTAAACAATAATCCTGAAATGTTTCAACAACTCCTTCAGGGAATCCAAGACACACAGAAAAAACTAGAGTTTTTCGATGTCGGCCATGAAAACATTACTGCTTCACTTGCTGAAATTTATACCAATACCGTGAGTAAAATCGGGCCAAAAATCATGGTAAAAGGTGAGCAATCTCATTTAGCAAATCCTGCCAATGCCTCTAAAATAAGAGCATTATTACTCGCGGGTATTCGTGCTGCATTATTATGGCGCCAAGCTGGTGGCAATCGTTGGAAGTTACTGATTGAGCGCGGCAAATTACAAAAACAGGCAGACAGCTATTTAAACAGTTTGTAATACCCGTCTATTAACCCTATTCAAAACAGCTCAACTGCATTTACGAATAGAGATTAGTACCATCTGGCAAACGCTTAAAACGCTTGTAAGACCAGCTGTATTGCTCAGGAAACTTATTGATCATCGTTTCAATCTGACTATTCATGGCATTACATGCAGTCACCAGATCTTTATCGTAAAGTGCTTTAACCCCTTCTTCGATATGAAGGTAATAGCCGTTACGTTTTCTCTCAGCGGCGATATAAAGCACAGGCGTATTATGACGCGCAGCCAATTTTGGCATTAGATTGGTGGTATAAGCCGGTTTACCAAAGAAGTCCGCATAGATTCCCTGATCCCTTCGCGGCTCCTGATCCGGCAAAATACAAATGGATTCCTTATTCGATAAGGCTTTGGTTAGCTCGCGAATTCCTTTAAACGTACTTGGGACTAAACGTGCTCCGGTAGATTGCCTACCTTCCACAACCAATTCATTCAATGCGGGTAAATTGAGCGGACGATAGGCACTGGTTGTCTTGGTATGCATTGCCGTGATTAGACCAAGATACTCCCAACTCCCCAGATGCAGTACCACAACAATCAACCCATCGCCTTTTGCATAGGTAGTTTTGATTGTGTCTAAGGATTCCGGGTTTAATAATAAAGAAGCTATCTTATCCTTACCGGCCTTCCACAAAGTGGGGGTTTCAAGCAAGGCTTCCGCACTGGAACATAATGCTTCACGCCCTACTTTCGTTTTCCATGCTGTAGATTTATCAGGATAGCAGCGATCAAGATTAAGTAAGGTTCTCTGACGCATATTTGCAGAAACGTACCAACCGATGAAGCCGATGATTCGCCCAATTCTTTGATTAACACTCAGTGGTAAATAACTGATTAATTGTAGTGATGTATGTGCCAACCAATTTTTCAAAATCTAAAACTTCCTTTATTTAAAACGTGTTATATAAATAATTGAGTAACTATAACTGAATATCTGAAATGTAAATCAGGCTTGTGAATCTGCTTACGAACGATAGGCAACCTGTAGACATATTCAATCGAAAAAGGCCCTATCTTATAGGCAATATCACCTCGGTCAATAGGTCTGCTTGATCTGTGTTGGCCGGATCATTTAAATAAAACTCATATCCTAAAGGATTTCGGCGTGTTTTGATTCTATGATTGCCACTATATGCCATAGCAGTAGACCAGGCATTGCCTAAGTGCTCGTAAAAACCGGTATGCGTAATTTTTAAACCATTCTGCTCTTTTAAAAAACCGGCTATAAGTGGGGGGGTGACTTCCATTTCTTTATTAACCGGAACAGCACAGACAAAACTCGTCATTTTAGATAAGGGATCAACACTCTTCACTATTTTAAGCGGTGAAGAGGTTAGTGATATATCTTGCTCTTTCATATAATTAAACAAATAACTGAAATCATCCCTCATTACTTGTGACAAATCCGTAATCGCACAGGTTCTTTCTAGACCAATAAAGTGCTGCTCTTGAATTTTTGTCTTACCCTCTATCTCAACCTTTGAAGAAACAGTGCCTGTCTCTAAGTAATCCTTCAGCATTTTCAAACCACGCTCATAATCCATGCCTATATGGGCTTTGATTTTCTTCGCTACAAAGAATAACAAGAAAGGAAAATGACTGTTCATTGTCCAGGTAACGCGTGTTGTCGATTGATCCTGCTTCTCTAGATCAAAGAATACTTTTGCAGTAGAGGTAAAGGGGCGTTTAAATTGTAAATCCATCGCTAATTGTTGATCTGTGATTTCTTCCAACACCATCTCACCGGCACCCACAAGCGTGCCATCCCAGTTATAACTCGCACCCACTTGAGATTGTGTATCACTATAATTTAGTTGGCTATCAGGCTCCATTATCAACCAGGGAGACCAGATCGGCCATTGACGAAAATCTATTAATGACGCCTTCACATCGGCGATGGGTTTATTAATAACGGTTGAACGTTTCACTTGATACGCAGGCATATTCTTTCCTTGAAATTTTTATTAATTATAACCAAAAAAAACGCCTATAAGTGGGGAGGTGCCTTTAAATATTTGTCTTAATGTAAAGTATCTGAGCATAGATTTTATTTAATGTTACAGAGTTATGATACAGTTTAAAAATGAGCAATTTACCCGATAAAAAAGAACAAATCATTCAAGTGCATGCCAGCCTTATCAATATGGTTGTACAAACGCATTTAAATCCACAATTAAGACCTCAGCTTAGCGAAGTACTTAAGACCAGCGCGGCTAACGGCTGGCAAAACCTGGTTTTGAGAATCTATAAAATACTTGAAGGCGATCGTTCAACATCCTTACTTAACGATCTGGATGAAGAAGATGGAATCATTATAGATGCCATTTTAAAAGGTATACAAAACCCAGCTACACTACCCGACCCAACAGCTAAAAATGCGAATCCAACGATGGCTGCACCAGGTATTGCGCACATGGTAAATGAAGCAAGCAGAGGAAGTACTCAAGCCCTGACGCTTCTATCGACCATGGCTGAACAAATGAGTCACGCTGGAGGAGATTTGACGATTTTAGCTGCCATTATGAAAAAATTAATCGACGGAGAAAGAGATCCAGAGATTTTGAGCAAAGGCATGGGAGCGCAAGGTGAGAGTCTGGTGAATGCAATTCTTGAGGAGCTTGCCAAGTTACAGATTCATTAAACTGATATTGTAGTGAGTCAAAACGCTTCCAGTAAAAATTAACCATAAAAAAAGGCTAGTAAAAACTAGCCTTTTTTTATCATTTATCAGCCCTTACTTTTTTAGTGCTTCCTGCAATTTAGTAAGACCTGCGAAATCGCCTTTCGCTGCAAGCGTTGCTTGCTCATTCCAGGAATCCATCGCTTCTTTATTGTTGTTTAAACGCGCTCCAGATTTCTCAAGCATTTCACGAAGCTCATCATCGTCCGTTTCAGCAAGTTTAGTGAAAGTATCAATACCTAAACCTTTCAGTGTCGCTTCCATGCTTGGGCCTATTCCACTGAGTTTAGTGAAATCATCACCGGTCTTTTTAGCTTTTGCTGCTGCTTTTTTCGGTGCTGCTTTCTTGGCAGTAGCTTTTTTCGGCGCTGTTTTCTTAGGTGCTGCTTTAGCAGGCGTTTTTGCAGCTGCTTTTTTTGGAGCAGCAGTAGTTGTCGTGGCAGTGCTTACAGATGCTGCTTTTGTGCTACTTGCGGCTGTAGTTGCTGCTGAAGCAGTAGCTTCATTCAATCTGCTTTGTAAACGATTGATTTCTTTTTTTCGTTCTTCTAGTTCGGACTTCAATGAAGAACAGTCTGATTTATCGCCACCTTTTAACCAAAAAGTATAGAACAACCATTCTGCAAGCCAGCCGACCAATATACCTAGAACAAATGCACCCATTACAAACTCCTGAATATGAAAGTAATTAACTCTTTCTATTGTCACACAAACACCCATAAAACTTCAAACAAATCACTTATTTTTTAATTATTTGCTGCTTCTTTGGGCAATTTATTTCTTATTTGCATACTTTGTTAATTATTGTAAGCCGATAAACGGTAGTTAAAACCCGAATAAAGAGTAAGTGGTAGTAACCATTACCATGACAGGCTGAACCTGCAATAAATATATCATTAAAATATCTTGCTTGAATCACACTTGCTAAAGTCTGTTAAATTTCAATGAATACATATTCTTTTATAGTCACTATTTTTTCGTTTGCTATGATCTCGATCATCGGCACACATGAAAATACATCCGATATTTCAGCAGATAACTTAACGAATACATCACGCTATTCAAACATAGTTACAATCAAATCTATTTTAAACGAAAAAGATGCGTTTGATCTTTTTCATGATGAGTTTTCAGCAACCAGTATGTTGCATGATCAAATGGCAATAAACGAGCTTACTGAAGAAACAGAAATAATTGTAGAATTAACAGCACAATCAACAAAGAATATCTCAGAATTACATACTGTACAGACTGTTGTAGCTAGCTCTCCAAACAGATCTCAAAAAGCAAACCGTAACAATCATCGCTTAGCATTCTACAAGCAGCTAAATGCAAAAAACGAATCTATAAAGTCCAAAGAAAATCGTACAATTTCTGATTTAGAAAAAGAAAGTACTGCAGCAGAGTTAACCTTCAACTTTAACAAGCCTACGGAAGTAGCGCCTTCTACAACTTCAAGCGCTGCTTTATCTGTTACTTCAAAAAGCACCAAACAAGATATCAAAACTGCAGCCAAGATTTCGAAAGTTGCTAACGTTGATTATTGGGATACGGTTCATTCTATCGAATCCAAGCAGGGCAAATTACTTTACAGACCCAAAAATAAAAGTAGAAGTTGTACCTACACTACTTCGCCTTGTGGTCATCATCAATTAACGGTTCAGGCGTTAAAAGACATTGGCTGTAAATCACTTCAATGTCGTAAAGATCGTTTGGACTATGCAAAGTCACTTGCCATGAGCAAGAAGCTATTAGCGAAAAATGAAAAACGTTTGAAGAAGAATGGTTATCAAAACCTGGAAGATTATCAGAGATACTTAATCCACCAACAAGGCGCTAGTGGTATTAAAGTAATACTGGGTGCAAACAAAGGTGAGAAATTATTAAACAAAACTATCAAGAAAAACATGGCGAATAATTCGCCTTACAGTTATCGGCAACTTAATCGTATGGGTAGTCGTCTAGCTGCCAATATATTCCTCAGTCACTGGAAACATAAGTGGGAAGAAGAGAAAAAACTGGTTGCAGGAATTAATCTGGCATCTAATCAAACGCCTAACGGATATAACGCGAATGATGACCAGATATCGGTAGAATCCTTCAGCCTACCCCTATTTAATGAAAATGAGATACAATTGGCATTAAACTACAAATTCTAGAAACATAGGCTATGTTCTAGTTTAATAAGAGTTTTTACACATAACCCCAACTAATCTTTAAGTCATTACAATGAAAATAATAACAAAAGTTCTGATTGAGAAATCAGCTTTTATATCTTTGGTATTAGCTACAAGTATTTTATCGTTTGCAGTCACAGCAAACGTAGAGGCGACCCAGCCTGCAAATACTGCGTCAACTCATCAACACTATGATCCTCAGCTTGATTTAGACTTATCTTCATTGATATCTCGTTACGCACTTACAGGAACCCCCAAAGCTGATCACCCACTACCTAATATTGAAAGCCCTAAAGCCCAGCTTGGGATGAAACTATTCTATTCAAAAACACTGGGTGGAGATAACACAACAGCCTGCGCTAGCTGTCATCACCCAATGTTAGGTGGCGGTGATGATTTATCGCTTTCAATCGGGGTTGATTCAAAGAATCCGGATGTACTAGGCTCTGATCGTAAATTGATCGGCAAAAAACACGCTCAGGTCCCTAGAAATGCCCCAACAACGTTTAATGTCGCTTTCTGGAAAAAAGTCTTATTCCACGATATGAGAATAGAACGTGTCGGCAAGTATGACATTCATACACCTGATATGAGCTATCCAAAACCGGATGCACTCGCGGGTGAGACTCTAGTACAGGCTCAGGCACGCTTTCCGATAACATCGGTCGAAGAGATGCGCGGTGGTTATTTAAACGATTCACATAATCAAACACTACGCAGAGCGCTTGCATCAAGACTTCAGGAAAACTGGCTGGAAGAATTTAGAAAAGGCTTTGAAGATCCCAATGGTAATGTAGAAGATTTAATCACCGAGCAAAACTATTCAGAGGCTATCGCTGAATACGAACGTTCACAGGTGTTTATCAACAATCCCTGGAAGGCTTATGTAGAAGGCGACAAACAGGCTATTTCTGCATCAGCGAAGAAAGGTGCATGGTTGTTTTATACCGATCAGAAAGACGGCGGTGCTGGTTGTGCATCTTGTCACTCAGGTGATTTCTTTACCGATGAGAAAGCCTATAACACTGCAATACCTCAAATAGGCGTTGGAAAACAGAACGGCAAAACCGGTAATAATGATTACGGATGCAGTTTAATCACAAACAATCCAAAAGATAAATTCCGTTTCCGTACGCCATCACTGCTTAATGTAGAGATGACAGGCCCTTGGGGACACGACGGCGCATATACATCACTGGAAGCTATTACTCGTCACATGCTGTCACCTGTAGAGTCTGCCAAGCGTTATGAGACTAAACAACTTAAGCAGAAATCAATCGATACACGATTTGTGAAAGAAAATACTTTAGAAGCAATAGCAGAAGGCATTGATTTAAAGGCAAAACCAAATCTAGTTGAGGACGACGTTACCCATCTGGTAAGTTTCTTAAAAACTTTGACAGACCCTTGTGTCAAAGATCGTGCCTGCATGTCTAAATGGATACCCGATGTGGGTGATAATGATCCAGACGGACAAATGTTACATGCGATTAATGCGAGAACTGGTAAACCTCTGTAATGGGTGTAATAGCCTAGTCGTTATTGGCTATTGATAAGCCTAAAACACTGCTCTCCAATTTTTTAAAAGTCCCCTTAATGTTACTTATATTTAAATAGCGTTGAGTTCTTCTAAAGACCAACGTGGTTTGGGTTGAATTTCCGCAGGTTCAGTTTGCCCCGCCTGTAAACGTAAAGCGCCAGCGTAAGCAATCATAGCGCCGTTATCAGTACAATATTTCATCGGAGGAAAGAATACATCTGCCGGAAGTTCTTGCAGTTTTTCTCTGAGTCGCTTATTTGCCCCAACACCACCGGCGATAATTAAACGCTTCGCTTCGGCATCTTTTAAAGCACGCTTACATTTTATGAATAAGGTATCGACAACCGCTTCCTGAAAGGCGTGAGAAATATTTGCTTTAACCTGTTCAGTCTTGGTCGATGAATTCCAGGTCGTTAATGCGAATGTTTTCAAGCCACTATAACTAAAATCTAATCCGCCCTGGCGAATCATGGGACGTGGAAAGTCATACGCACCTGGCTCACCTTTTTCTGCTAATGCAGCAAGTACGGGACCACCAGGATAACCTAAACCTAGCATTTTAGCCGTTTTATCGAAGGCTTCGCCCACCGCATCATCCAAAGATTCACCCATTATTCTGTAATCACCGATGGCTTTAACTTCTACCAACATGGTGTGTCCACCTGAGACCAGCAAAGCAACAAAAGGGAAATCTATGGTTTGGTTTTCATCAAGCATCGGTGCCAGTAAATGACCTTCCATGTGATGTACGCCAACCGCTGGAATACCTAGACCCCACGCTAACGAACGCCCTATAGAAGCACCTACCATGAGTGCACCGATTAATCCGGGGCCGCGAGTATATGCAATGCCATCGATATCTTTAAAACTAAGACCGGATTCTTTCAGCGCAGCTTTAATTAAAGGCGTGGTTTTTTGGATATGATCACGTGAAGCAAGCTCAGGCACAACCCCACCGTATTCAGCATGTAAGGCTACCTGTGAATATAACTGATCAGCGATAAGACCTTTATCAGTATCGTAGATTGCGATGCCGGTTTCATCGCATGATGATTCAATGCCTAGAACTTTCATAAATGCGCTTACATATCCTATTGATAATAATCAGGTAAGAAACAAGAAAGCTATTCTACAAGGTAGTCTAGCTTTCAGAAAACATTTTTTGAAATGTAACAAATACCATTAACTCTGATTAGAGCTCGATGTGTTTCCGCTACTTTTCTTTTTGGCTTGTGCGTTTTGACCACCACGTCTACTCGAATTCTTATTACCGCTTTTATTCGCGTTATTACGATTTCTGTAATTGGTTTTCTTATTTGGGCGACCACTACCACCCCCCGGCTTACGGGCAGGTTTTTGCTGGTCGTTCAGTGATGTTACAGGAACATCGTGATCAGGCTCAAAACCATCGATTAACTTACGCTCTAATAAGCGTCCAATTAATTTTTCAATATCTCTAAGTTGTTTGATCTCATCAGCGCTGACTAATGAAACCGCCTGACCTACTTCTCCAGCGCGTCCTGTACGACCAATTCTATGTACATAATCCTCAGGAACATTTGGTAGATCGAAGTTAACAACCTGAGGTAACTGGTTGATATCTATACCTCTGGCAGCGATATCGGTTGCTACCAACACTCGCACATTATTCTTTTTAAATGCGGCTAATGCTTTTGTTCTCGCACCCTGGCTTTTATTACCGTGAATGGCTACTGCAGTAATCTGGTTCTTTTCTAATTGACGAGTAAGTCGATCAGCACCGTGTTTGGTACGTGAAAAAACTAATACCTGTTCCCAATTATTGTCATGTATCAGGTGAGCCAGCAATTCTGACTTCTGCTTTTTATCGACAGGACAAATCCACTGCTTAACCGTATCTGCCGTTGTATTTCTTGGTGTTACTGAAATCTCAACCGGATCATTCACCAATGTCTTTGCCAGTTTGCGAATTTCATTCGAGAACGTGGCTGAAAATAACAAGTTCTGTCTTTGACTAGGCAGATGGTAAATGATTTTACGGATATCGTGGATGAATCCCATATCCAACATGCGGTCGGCTTCATCCAGTACCAAAATTTCTAAATCATCAAACTTCACTGCTTTTTGATGATGTAAATCCAGCAATCTTCCCGGTGTAGCGACCAGAATATCTGTACCGCGTTGAAGACGTTTAATCTGCGGGTTAATTTTCACCCCGCCAAAAACAACCGTAGAGGTCAATTTTAAGTGTTTGCCATAGGCTTCAACACTTTCCTGAATCTGTGCTGCTAACTCACGGGTTGGTGTGATAATTAAGGTTCTAACCTGTTTAGCTTTGGGTGGCTGACCTTTTCTGAGTAATTCTAGTATCGGTAAGGTAAAACCTGCTGTTTTACCAGTACCTGTCTGTGCTGCAGCCATTAGATCTCTGCCTTTTAATACGGCAGGAATTGCTTGTGCTTGAATGGGTGAAGGTTCGGTATAACCTTTTCGTGATAGTGCTTTTAGGATGTCTTCTGACAATCCTAGGTCTTCAAATTTCATGATAATCTCTTTATCTCGTTATTGTGTTCTTTTATTATTTTCAAGGAGAAAGATGATCAAAGAACACTGCACAATAATTGCATTATTGTTAATCGCGGGAGGTTACAGCATAAGCAAGCATAGTGCTATGATAATCAGGTTTTAAGAGCTTGATTGAGCAACTATTATGAAAATATGGGTCGATGCGGACGCTTGTCCAACTCCAATTAAAGAAATCATCTTTCGCTTAGCTGCACGTAAGGAAATTATAACGACCCTGATTGCGAATCACGCGATGCGAATTCCGCCCTCACCCTATATTAAATTTACGCAAGTCGCCTCTGGATTTGATGTTGCTGATAATGAAATCGTAAAGCGCCTGGAACCAGGTGATTTAGTGATTACTCAGGATATTCCGCTAGCAGCTGAAGCTATTGAGAAAGGTGCTGTGGCATTGAATCCGCGTGGCGAGTTATATACCACCGAAAATATAAAACAGCGTTTGAATATGCGTGATTTTATGGAAACCTTACGTTCCAGCGGGATTAATTCGTCTGGCCCGGCACCACTAAACCATAAAGACCGTCAAAACTTTGCAAATAGTCTTGATAGGTTGCTTCATCAAAATTAGTCGCTAATTTATTATCCGTTGTGGTCTTTGCATACTGACGCACAATAGGTTTTGCCGCTACCGTCGCTTTACCCGCAAGGAATATAGAAGGATCAACTTCTGTTTCATTGAGCGCTACTTCAAGATGCAAATGTGGTCCGGTTGAAACCCCTGTACTTCCCACCAGTCCAATCACATCTTCAGGGGTAACCTTCTGGCCCACTTCGACTAAAATTTCTCTTAAATGTGAATAACGGGTGATTACCGTATTCCCATGCTTAATATCGACATTATTACCGTAGCCTGACTTTCTGCCGGCAAAAACTACCGTTCCCTCACCCATTGCCTGAACATTGCTACCCGCTATTGCTGCGATATCAATACCCGAATGCATTCTTATATTGCCGTGTATGGGATGTTTTCTCATACCAAAGCCTGATGATAAAAATCCATCTTTTACCGGAAAGTTACTGATCTTTATTACTTTGGAAGAAAACTGTTTAAGTTTTGCAGTGTCCTTAAGAGTTTTATCCAACGCCTTTTTCACTAGCTTGTTTGATTTTGTTGTTAAAGCAGGCTCAGCAGGCTCTTCATCGTTATTCAAAACAGTAACTGCATTATTTTGATCAAAATCACCGACACTCACTTCAGTGACTATCTTAACCGTATTGGTAGTTTTATTTTCAACGATGGATTGTTGTTTAGCATTAGCCACGGGAACGCTTCTCATTTCTACAGGTACAAACTTGTTAGAATGGATATCGTTGTAGTCTGCCCCATCTACGTCAACCGCGGCAAGCTTAAGTACTGGTTTAATAACCACGGGCTCATTTTGAGCAATGTTCATATTGACCACAAATACAATAGCAATTAAAACGATCAGACTAGCGATTAAAAACATAGAAGGTTTAATAACGCCACTTCTATTGGTGGCATTACAATTGAAAATATCCATACTGATTTCACAGGGGCATAGGGATTTTGAATATTAGCACAGTGGTTTATCTGATTTCAATCACCCATTTGGGTAATTAATAACCAAGCCACCCCCCTACTTATGAGGACTTTTTTGATTCTATATAATCGAAATACGTAATTAAGTCCTAATGTTAAGGCAAGCCGTTATGTTGAGGTAAGCTGTTGTGTTTAGGTAAGTACAACCTTGATTAAACCGATAATTGAAAGACAACATAAAGCAATCAGCACAATACGCTTCAGGGTTCTCTCAGTAAGAATAATGAATAATTTAGAACCGTAGGTTATCCCAATCAGCATTGGCAATATCAAAATAGCGGTGGTGAAGAATATTTCCTGATGCAGCAAGCCATTAAAATAAGCAGATACAAAAAAGGTAGGTTCTACAATAAAGAAGTAAACAACCGCTGTGGCTCGAATGGTTCTGATAGGAAAGTTCGAACTGGTTAGCATTGACGCCAGAAATATCCCACCAATGGCTGCCATTCCATCATAAAAACCGGCAATCAGTCCTGTGGTATTTAATCGTATTTGTGTGACAGGTTTTTTAAAAGTAAATCTCGATAAACTAAAGGCTACGATAAACAATAAATAAACACTGATGAGTATTTGATGATAATCAGGATTTATATTGGCTAACAGTAGTACACCCAGAATATTACCTATCACTGCTGTAATAATCAGAGCTTTTAGTACTTTAAAATCGATATCCACTTTGACATTTTTAAGCATAAACAAAGAGGCAATGATTTCCATAAGGATAACCATCACCACGATATATTTTACTTCCAACCAAAAGCTGGTACTTGCGACCACTAACGCAGAAAAGCCAAAACCAATACAACCACGTACGATTGCGGCCAAAAACACGACACCAGCGAGTAATACTAATTGGCCGTAGCTATCAATGAATAAAAAATCCAGGAAATTCATTAGTGTAGTGTTATTTTCACGGCATTTGGACCTTAAGGGGAGAAAGAGTTCGGCAGAGAAACGGGATTCTGTCTATTTGATGGTCATACTGAAATAGTGCTAATAATGCATCAAATCAGGAACATCAGGTGTGGCATATTGGGGAATCATCCGGGTTTTCGACACTGCTAACAATGGTCTCGACGAATGCATTGAATTCATCCATTGAAATAACCTCCAGCATGCGATTCATGACATCGGGATTAACCTGAGCGACCGTTTGCTTGCCACCCGCTAATTGAATGTAGATACCGGCAGCATTGGTTTCGGTATCAGTGTCTTGCATCGCTTCTTCGAGCAATTTCTGATCCTCTTCGCCTAATACCTCATGGTAATCATCGAGCTCGTCCCATAGATCATCTGCGATATCTTCAGAGGTTTTGATCACGATTGTGTCTAACATCGGGTCAATAAACTCTTCCCACGCCAAAGATTTCTTATCCAAAAAAGCAGTAAACTTTTCCGCGATTTCGCGATTAAAAAACAAATATTCCAACATTTATTTCATCTCTCACAGTATCTTATGATTGATTAATCACGCTGATTAATCGTTTAGCTCACCGCCCGCTACTTTAAGAATAAATTTATCCATCCACTTGGTAGGCAGTATACGTTTTAGCGTTCCCATAATATAGGTTGGCTTAGTAACGTAATAATGCGCTTGTGGATTGTCTTTTTCCAGTGCATGAATCACTTTTTCCAATACAGCCTCGGGAGGAAGCGTAAATGAATCGGTGTTGCCTTCTTTCTCCAGACGTTGAAGTGTTTTGCGATAGCGATCTCGATGCACGCTGGCTTCCATATCTACATTCGCTTTCAGCGCCAACAAAGCATTAGGTCGAAAACGACTTTCGATAGGCCCAGGTTCAATCAATGACACTTTGATATTGGTGTCTGAAAGCTCTAAACGAAGAGTGTCTGCAAACCCTTCAATCGCGTATTTACTGGCGTTGTACGCACCACGAAACGGCAGAGAAACCAAACCAAGTACCGAACTATTAAAAATCACCCGCCCTCGATTATTCTGACGCATCATCACTAATAGACGATTGTTCAGCTCCATCCAGCCAAATACATTAGCGGCGAATTGTTTCTCAATGGTTTCACGCGTCAGGTCTTCAACCGCTCCAGGTTGGCCGTATGCGCCATTATGGAAAACGGCGTAAAGATTGGTTCCGACTAATAGCATCAACTCATTCGCTAAATCCTGAACGCTTTCTGAGTCGGCATAATCAAGCTTCAAACATTTAAACCCTTCGCCGATTAAACGCTTTACATCCTCATCGGTTCTCGCCGTCACATAAACGTTATAATCACGTGCCATCAAACCTTTTGCGACATGATAACCAATACCGCTTGAGCAACCTGTTACTAATACTGTTTCCATAAAAAACCTCTGAGAATACGAGTGTGGTTATATAAATTGCCAGTATCGTAACAAGTAAAAAGTTAAAACACACCCCCCCACTTACAGGCGATTTTTGTTTTATAATCCTCCTATTCAATTAACTGCGACGTAACACATTCATTACAATGAAGATTAAAATATTAACGCTTCCTGGTTATCTGGGATCTGATGTAGGTCATTGGCAATCAATCTGGGAACAGCAGCTAGAAAATATCGAACGTGTTGAACAAGACAATTGGGAATTTCCACAGTTAACTGAATGGCTGGTTACTTTAGATACGCATATTCAGAAAACGGATGAGCCAATAGTGCTAGTCAGTCATAGTCTGGGTTGTTCATTGCTGAATCATTGGGCTTCCACCTTTCAATCTAAAAAGGTTATCGGTGCTTTACTGGTTGCACCTGCGGATATCGAATCCGATCGACATACACCCGATATATTAAGAAATTTTGCCCCCATGCCGAAACAGACGCTACCGTTTCCCAGCATTGTGGTGAGCAGCGATAATGACCCTTATGTATCGATTCAGCGTGCTGAATATTTTGCAGAATGCTGGGGCAGTCGTTTCATCAACTGCGGTTCGCATGGTCATTTAAATGCTGAGTCTGATCTGGGTGATTGGCCGTTTGGACAGGACTTAGTTAAGAACCTAGTTAAGAGCCTAGCCTAAAACTTGGCAGAGGAGTTAAACCATGAATGAAAAAATCAGTATTTAAGGCGTCGTAATAGTATTAAACATTTATTAAGTCACCCCCCTACTTTGGAGCACTTTTTTAGTGTTTTTTTTAGAGCGCTTTTTAAGAGAACTGGTTTAAACAATTTTTAGACCGTTTCCTTTTGCGTTTTTTTCAATAAAGAAAAGGCCTGTTTCATCGTCCCTTCATAATACCAAACCAAAGCGCACATTAAATATAAAGACAGTGACGCCAAAAAATTCACATCTCTCATTAACGCTAATGCTACAGGATCTTTAAAATACCAATAAATAGCGTAACTGCCGTCGATACAGAACCAGACTATAAATAACATTAAAGGTAGTTTTGACCATTGTCTTTCGGTCAAAACATGCAAACTCCATGAAGCAGTTAAATAGCTAAGAGTTGCCATGATAATACTGATAGGAATATCCCAATCAGGTGCTTTGTAATAGAACGAACCGACAATCAACAAAGACAATCCAATAGCGAAAGTAAACAACTTCCACGGTCTTTTATATTCAATGAGTAATGTTTCCGATAACTTTTCTATCAATTTAAAACCTCAATATTGTGTGCAGATATACATTTTGTTTTAGCTTGGGATATCGCCACACCGTTACCAAAAAGTACCCCGAATACGAAACCGTATATCGGGGCAAATGCTTGGGGTTAAGCGTTAAAATATAATTATAATATCGATGTATTACGTTGCAGAGACAGTCGGGTTATCGGTTAATCCATCGATACCTGTTTTATCTACTGGCTTATTAGACGGTTTGCGGGTTGTTATAGCATTGCCATTGTCTGGCTTATCATCCGAACCTGTATCAGTGTCTCTACCGATATTGCTTGTTAATACCATCAGTACTGCGAGAATCACGAGCAATAACACTGTGCCTGCTAACAGCGCGTAGTCCTCGAGTTTGAGTAAGGAATACAACAAGGTGTATAAACCAGCGAGTAACACCGTGATAATGATGCAGCGCTTTATATTCCTTATCGCCGCGTAAGCGTAGAGGCTGATCATGATGATGATAATTCCTGCCGCTGATATATAGGCATTGAAGAAACCTGCATGCTCAGCCATAGAGAGCAAGGTTAAATAGAACATGGATAGAGCAAGACCAATCACCCCGTACTGGACGATATGCAATCGACGACCAATACCCATTTCGAAAATCAGAAAGGTGATATAGGTTAAAGTAAAAAACAGCATGCCGTATTTAATCGCGCGGGTTATTTGAGAATACAGCGATACCGACTCGAATAAATTCACGCCCGCCTTAAATTCATTCACATTAAACTGCTGTTTTTCTAGCGTCCACAATTGTGGGTAGTTACGTGCAAGGTTCGGCACTGACCAGGTAGCTTCGAAGCCATCACTGTCAACCTCGTGTTTATTGGGCAAAACACTTCCCTGAAAGCTTGGGTGTGGCCAATCTGATACGATCTCGACATCAGTGGTTTTACCAAATGGCGTGAAATAGAAACCCTGACTACCATTGATATTCAGATTCAGCTGGAATGGATATTTAAGTGTCGTATCTGCCGCAGATGAGTTAATAGGAGACAAATCAATCGGCGCATGAAAACCACTAGCGATAGTATTGACGACTTTGGTACCGGGTTCAAAGTCGATCGATGTCTCATTATTCCAGTTAAGTCCTGAAACTTTATTAATCGCCTGAGTATCGGATATGCCCAGCGCTAACCATGAACGGTTCCAGTGAATTTTATCGATATGATTGGAAAGGCTATTAATATCTGGTCGTAGAAAATCGCCTGTCACGTTTAAATCAGCGGTATACACCAATGATTCATAAAGGCTGCGTTTACGCGTTTCGCCATTAAGCTTTACGCTGATATTTAAGTCATCTGGCAATACGATTGCTGTGCGCTGTTTATAGATGGTTTTATTGACTTTGCGCTCGTAGCCGTCTTTATCTGTTTTCACTTCTTCGGTTATGAATTTTTCTGTATATGGGATAAACAGTGCTGGTCCTTGCAGGTTTTGTTGTTGCCCCCAGGTACTGGCAATATCATTAAGTACGCCTCGATAGAGGTTACTGCGTTCGCGTACCACATCGCTGACCAGACTCAGCGGTATCATCATAAATCCGATTAAAACTGCGATGAGAATAAAACGAAAAACCAGTGAATCGCTTATAGTTTTGAGATCAGAAACATAACGCTTAACAATATGTTGATCACTATTTGCAGAATCACCTTCAGTTGTTTCTGGCGTTTTAAGAATACCTATTTTCCTTGCCATAAAGATAGCGGCAAATAAAAACAGTGCGATGATTATGACTAAAAAAATGAATCCGATCAGACCAGCGATAATACCCATTGAGACACCTCGTTTAATAATGAATTAACGAGTACATCTTATAAATAAGTTTTGTAGATTCAGTGGGGGTGTAATGGAAAAGCTAAGACTATCTTGTGCAGAAAATGTGGAGACAAGTAAATATTAAGTGTAAAAACTTCGAAAAAATATCAGAAAAGTTTCGGAACAACTGTGCAGTAAAGTGATCATTATTTACTGCACAGTGGCTCTAATAGCGGGATGATTGATCGTTAATTATTGGAAAGTTGACGATCTTTGGTTCTAAATACTAGGGTATTAATATATTAGGACTCTAAATATCTTAGGGCTCTAATTCACAAAAACTCTAATTAGCAATAATAAGTGTTGTTAAGGCTTGCGAATGCTCTGCTGCCTTGCGTCCAAGGTCTGTCAGATAACCACCATCCTTTTGCGTGATTAAACCTTTTTCGTGTAATCTTTCAGCCGCTGCAACAAATTCTGCTCTAGCGTCGTGATGTACTTTAATTCCGTCTTGTTCATTTTTCAGATTAAACTGAGTTAACAAATTCAATTCATCGGTCAATTCTGAGTTAAATGGCATTTTTATTATTTCTCCTATTGTGTGTTTCAGTAACAGTTTGTTTCAGTAACACTGTTTTGTGCGATAACACTGCTTTGTGCGATAACAATGTTGTGCGATAACTGTGTAATGTCTGTAACTTCATCATAACTGTAGATGATTTAAAGACTTTTTGAAATACAAATCGTTTACGAATGATCTGAAATCCAACAGATACACGCAGTTGTTCTCAAATTCAAACTAACAGACCTGTTTAAATAATACAGGTCTGTGTGATGTTTCTAGTTTCTGACTTGCACCCGTTCTAACTGATCGCGCAAACTACTAAAAGCTTAGCAGAAAATTAACAATTAATTATGCAGAAGTGCCAGTAATGATATGAACTCGTTTTCGTAGATACATAAAATACAATAACGGGATAACCACTAACGTCAGTACCGTAGAAACCAGAATACCAGAAATTAACGCCACTGCCAGACCACCAAAAATTGGATCATCAATAATAAAGAAAGCGCCAACCATAGCAGCCGCTGCAGTAAGCATAATCGGCATTGCTCTTACTGCACTGGAATTGATGATAGCTTCATTCAAATCAACACCCGCTCTCAACTGATCGTTAATAAAGTCTACCAGCAAGATCGAGTTCCTGACGATAATACCTGCTAACGCGATCATTCCAATCATAGAAGTTGCGGTAAATTGCTTATCCGCTATCCAGTGGGCAGGCATTACGCCAATAACCGTTAAGGGAATTGGAGACATGATTACCAGAGGAACAACATAAGAACGGAACTGAGCGACGATTAACAAGAAGATCATAATCATGCCAACACCATAAGCGATTCCCATATCACGGAATGTTTCGAACGTGATTTGCCATTCGCCATCCCACTTTAAACTGTAAAAATAAGGATCATCCGGTGGTGAGAAATAATGTTCGTTTATGTTCTTATCGTAAGCTGCCACCGGGGCTTCTTTAACCCCATTAGCAATACTAAACATGCCGTACAATGGACTGTCGGTATGTCCTGTCATATCACCTGTAACGTATACGACTGGAAGCAAGTCTTTGTGATTAATTGAGTGCTCACGTGTTCCCTCTTGCACATGCACCACTTCAGACATAGGTACTAATGCACCCTTAGTGCTTCGAATTTTTAAAGACAGGATTGATTCAATTTTATCTTTATTAGCAACAGGAAATTCAAGACGTATCGGTACCGCATATTTTAGGTTTTTATTATGGATAAATGTCACATCCTCACCACCTAACACAGTACTGATTGACGATGTAATCGCTGCTTGAGATACACCTAAATGCGCTGCTCTTTGACGATCTACTTTTATTACCAGACGTTCCTGATTCGCTTCGACACTGTCATCAATATCAGAAATATCTTTAGTCGATTCGAAGACCTTTCTAACCTTGGACGCTATTTCAATTTGACCTTCGTGATCCAAACCATAAATCTCCGCCACCAATGGTGCTAATACGGGCGGTCCGGGAGGCACTTCAACGACTTTGACATTGGCGTTATATTTTTTGGCGATATCCTGCAATGAAATGCGAACAGCTAAAGCAATTTCATGACTTTGGCGTTTACGTTCATGTTTATCCGTTAAATTGACCTGAATATCACCCAGATTTGATCCTTCACGCAAATAGTATTGACGTACTAAACCATTAAAGTTAATCGGTGCAGCGGTGCCGGTATAAATCTGGTAATCGCTAATTTCTTCAACTTTGTCTAATTCGGTTGATAGCTCATTAAGCACTCTGGAAGTTTGTTCAAGAGTGGTACCTTCTGGCATATCAACCACAATCTGGAATTCAGACTTATTATCAAATGGCAGCATTTTCAGGATGACTTTCTGAAAAGGAAAAGCCAAAGAAAGTGATATGGCTATCAATATTGGAATAAAAACAAACAATAAGGTAAAGCGTTTCCACCCCCCACCTTTGGCGCGTAAAAATGGACTTAAGATAAAGTGAAAGAATTTATGTGATTTTGTTTCACCATCATCTTCTTGATGATGACTGAAGTCGACCTTAGACAGCACCTTATTCGTCATCCATGGCGTAACAATATACGCAACACCCAAAGATAACAGCATACCAATGCTGGCATTAATGGGGATTGGGCTCATATACGGTCCCATCAAACCACTAACAAACGCCATTGGTAATAAAGCGGCAATTACCGCAAAAGTGGCAAGAATCGTTGGCCCCCCTACTTCATCAACCGCTATCGGGATAACATCGACCAGTTTTTTCCCACCCAACACCATGTGACGATGGATATTTTCAACCACCACGATGGCATCATCGACCAGAATACCGATGGAAAATATTAACGCAAATAAGGAAACACGATTAAGCGTAAAGCCCCACGCCCATGACGCAAATAAAGTCAGAGCGAGCGTAATCACAACCGCTGTACCTACAATAAAGGCTTCTCGGTAACCCAAAGCAAGCCAGATTAATGCTGCTACTGCGAGTGTTTCAATGATCAGCTTATTAATTAATTTGTCAGATTTAGCTTTAGCCGTATCACCATAATTACGCGTAACAGTCACATTGACGCCTTCCGGTATAAACGTACCTTTTAATTGTTCGATACGTTTAATGACATTATTCGATACCGAAACAGCATTAATACTCGGTTGCTTTGCAATGGCTATGGTCACAGCTGGTGATTTTATACCTTCCTGCAATCCTTTATGACTTGCGCCTTTGGCTGTTGAGAATGACACATAGGTTTCAGGTGAATCTGCACCGTGTTTAATTGTGGCGACATCTTTTAAGAAGACCGGACTACCGTTAAATACACCGACAACCAGATCACCTATTTCATCATCACTACTTAAGAAAGTACCGGCAACCACCTGAATTTCTGTATTATTATTAACGACAGACACCGCATCTTTAGCCGTATTACTGGCTGCCAATGCATTGCGCAAATCATCTAATGAAATATTAAAACCGGCGATTTTTGCACTGTCTAATAACACATGCACCACGCGTTTAGAGGCGCCTACGGTATAAATGTCTCTAGTTCCCGGAATCCGTTTTAATTCAGCCTCAATCGCATGGGCAACTTGTGATAATTCAAACCCACCTTTATTTTCATCTTCAGTCCAGAGCGTCAGCGACACAATGGGTACGTCATCAATGCCCTTGGGTTTGATTAAAGGTTGTCCCACTCCCAGATTTTGCGGCAACCAATCCTGATTAGAGGCGATTTTATTGTAAAGTCTGACTAATGCATCGGTTCGATCTATACCCACTTTGTACTGAATAGTCAGCATAGACATACCAGGCATCGAGGTAGAATAGATATGTTTTAAACCGGTTATTTCAGAAAGCACCTGCTCTGCGGGTGTACTCACCAAATTCTCGACTTCTTCAGCACTGGCACCCGGGAAGGCAATAAATATATTGGCAAACGTAACATTTATTTGTGGATCTTCTTCACGCGGCGTCACCATTACCGCAAATACACCTAATAACAGGCCAATCAAAGCGATCAGTGGGGTAATTTCGGTCAATAAAAACGTTTTTGCGATTCTTCCCGAAATCCCTAACTTTTGATTTTCGCCGTTTACATCATTTGAAGAATCATTCATCAGATGCTGCCTCATGAAGTTTTTGCTGGTGAGTTTTCAACAAAACAGCGGCATGCACAGGGTCAATTGCAACAATCTCACCAGAATCCAGACCTGCAAGGATGCGTACCTTGCCATCAGGTGTTCGCCTACCTACTCTTACCTGACGTAATGTTGGAATACCTTTTTCATCGACCACATAAACACCAGTCACTTCACTACGATAGGCAACCGAAGACTCTGGAACAACCAGACGTTTCTCACTACCCACATTAAATCCAATTTTTACATAAACGCCTGGGAACAAGCCTTGTGGCGCAGAATCAAGCGACGCACGAACTTTAAACGCATTAGTTGTCTCATCCGCATAAGGGAAAATAGTTAATTTTTTAACGACGATTCCAGTCTTATCATCATCGGTATATACACGTGCAGCTTTGTTTTTTCTCACCGCTAAAATTAATCGTTGTGGCACATGGGTAACAACTCGAATCTCTTGTAATGAAATACCCGTCATTATTGGTGTTCCGGCACTAACAACCTCACCTAATTCCACCAAACGTTCTGTAACGATGCCACTATAAGGAGCGACCACTTCGGTATAACTGAGTTGTTCGCCCGCTTTTGCCAAGCCTGCTTGCGCTGATGCCAGATTAGATCTGGCTGCATTAGTACGGGCTTTTGCTGCGTTCAGATTTGCTTTCGCCGACTCAACTCTTGCCAAAGTCGACTTCATGTTTGCTTCTGCCTGATCATACTGAGATCGGGCAATGATACGTTTTTCGTACAAACCCTTTACCCGATTAAATTCAGCGCGAGCAGCATTATAGTTTGCGGTGGCTTCCCTAATCGCAGCTTCGGCCTGAACAACGGCTGCTGATGCACTGCTAATGGCAGCTTTAGATTCACTGACGGCGGCTTGTGCCTGACGTAATCCTGATTTCTGATTTTCTGATGATATACGCGCAATTAGCGCATCCTTTTCGACAACATCTCCCACATCGTAGGATAATTTACTGATGACGCCTGCCGTTTGCGACGATACCGTACTTTTATTTACCGCCTCGATTTGGCCATCCAGCATTTGGTAATCCACGACGACTTCTTCTACTGCCACAGCGGTATTTAGCGGTGAAATCTCTGCTTTTCCGATTAATGGTAGTGCCAAAACGACGGAAACACCCATCAAAATAAGTTTGTGACGACGACTCATGCTAAAATGCCTATATATAAAAATTATAATTGTGAAGTTTAACAAGCTATATTAGATATGTCTAATATAGAGTTACTAGAAATGAATTTAGTCTTATTAATAGGCACCTCAAAATGATAAAAATAATTAAATTAGCCAGTATCACAACGATTACTTCAGCACTACTAATTCTTTCTGCGAATACACACGCCGAAATTTATAAATGGGTCGATGAAAATGGCGGCGTTCATTACACTGCTCAACCACCAGTTCATAAAACCAAGCGAGTTAAAGCGAAAAATATCGAAGACGAAATCAAAGCAGCCGCAGGTAAATATAGACCACCTGCAGAAACAGCTGCAGCACCCAACAATGATTCAACAGATACACAGAAAACTGAAGTAAATGGTGAAACGCTTGCTGGTCCCGATAAAAAATTAATAAATTATTGTAATAACCAGAAGAAGAACCTTGAACAACTTCGTAAAAACTTTCGTAATGTGTGGATTGATGTAAAAGGTGAGAAAACTAATCTTGATCAGGAACAACGAAAAGAAAAAGTAGCTTACTTGCAACAACGTATTGCAGAAGACTGTAAAGAAGTGAAATAAGTCTAAAAATAAAAGAGTAGATACCAAAGTGATTTAACTAATAGTCACCCCCCTACTTATAGGCCGTTTTTTTTAACCGCTTTATTATAACCATTCACTAAAAAGCCCGTTTTTAAACGGGCTTTTTAGTGGCTGTTAGTTAATGATTACATTAATTGCCGTTACCAGTACCTGTTCCCATCCAGATTATTTCATCTTTGCTATAACCTAAGACTTGGTAATTAGGCACAGCTTTGGTTATGGGTTCAAGAACAGGCATCCATGAACCGCCATTCTTGGTCAGATCTTCAGGTTTCATTTCCAAACCTTCCAGAACAGTTTCAGCAGCTTGATATCCACCAGGAGATTGAGGTGCAAACCAGTTCAAGGTCATACTGGTATCGCTCACCTTCATATAATTTGCATTATTTTCAATATCAACACTGGCGAGACCAGCGACGATATCATCATCCTCCACTGTTAAACCTAACTTCGCAAGCCCATGGATATTGTAAAAGTGCCATCTATACTTAGGGAATTCAAGCAAACCCATTAGCCCCATATCTACCGCCACTTTTTCCGTAACGGGAACAGGATTATTTAGCATGCCATCAGCTGCATGACAGGATTGACAGCCATCACTGCCAAAACCAATTGCTTGCTCTTTAGGTCTTACGCCATGACCCCCCAGAGTTACACCATTTGAAAAGGCAGGATAGTTTTCAACAACAGCAAGGAACGCTGGTACTTGCTCTTCAGGCAAACTTGACGCCTGCATCTGCAAGAACATCTTCATCAAACTGCCGTCTGGTAATTTCATCGTAACCAGATCATCCGCTGATGCAAATGGCGGATACCAATCATAATCAGCTGGCATTCCCATTGCGGCATTCATCCGCTTGAAGCTATTTAAGCCAGCATTGGATGCATCAAATCGACTGAAATTGAAGGGAACATCACTATCAAGTATGCCATCATTATTTTGATCCCACGCAGCAAACTTAGGGTCTGAACTGATCATGTAGTGTTCATAGCCGTAAGTCGCTTTATCGAAGTGAACCATATTCGGGAAGATTTGCATCATCGCCATGGCTTGTCTATTTGGATCTGTGGAGAAGAAGTCGTTAAGCGTTACCTGTCGAACTTCTGTAGGGGTTAAATCCAGCATATCCATTGCGGCAAATGCTTCTGCATTTCCTGGTCCTGTATCGGGCTTATTAGCGTAAAAGCGATACATTGAATATGCATTGTAGTCCGCATCAGCTTCATTTTTTATCATTTCACCTTTGAAGAAACGTGCATCAAACACCATGCCGTTCGCCATCGGTTTAAATGGCGTAATCTTGGCATTCTGGGACCCACGAACCGCTAACGTTTGGGCTAAAAACGAGGTGCCTCCATTGAACCAAACTAACACTGGGGGCGCTTGATAAGCACTAAAATCACCCGCAATATCGTCATGATCACCCGCATTCATGTGGTCTGCTGATATCAATAAAGAATCTTTACCTGCTGGATTACGACCAAATGATAAATGTGAACCCTCGCCATAAACAGAATAAGTAATCCCTCCACTTACCGGAATATGACAGGTTTCGCAGGCCATGGAATCAAGATGTTTGGAGCTATGGATTGATGCTTTCTTACCATTCACAGGTTCTTCTGGTGTTGCTGAATCTACTAAAGACTCGATTCTATGACAGGTTGTACACATGATATTGCTTGGATCATCTGGGTCATTCTCTGTCCCGGGAGGTGGCGCAGGATAGTCTGCTGCAGCAAGGTCGCCCCCCACACTATGTCCGCGAACAAACTTATGTTTTGATACGGTATGGCACACGGTACATTGGTTTTCTGCATCTTCGAAAGGACCGGTTTTAACGGTTGCGTGAACATCGTAACCTTCTTCAAATAAAGTCGCTCTTTTGTATCCAGTGCGCGCATGTTCGTGACAACGTAAACAGGTAGACTGCTTGGTAGCCCCTGCGGATTTTACCGCTGCAACACTTCTATCTTGAGCCACAGTTGGCCAAGGTGTATCGGGATTACCATCGTTATCGGTATCCATCATCAAAGGCATATCGGGAATGGTGTCGCCATCTGTATCGATTTGTAAATCAGGAGAACCGTCCTGATCAAAATCACTATTGTCGTGCGCGGCTTTGGCATAACCGAGTGGTGTCGGTGAAGCGCCATCAGCGGGAGCATGCACACTAACGACCATATTATCGCCTTCAGGAACTGATTTATAAATATCGGCATGACATACCAGACAATCAATACCAGATTCCATAATATCACTAGCCTGCTTTTGCGGCTCGGGCAAACCCATCGCTGTTAACATGCCCTCGAACATACCTTCCATCACAGGTAGATATCGACCTGCATGACATTTGGCACATTCACCTAAATTTTCATTGCTAGTAAAGTTGACTAAACCCGAAGTTCCCGGAAGTCCGCAAGCTCTGTCTAACATGCCATGAGCACCACCACCAGGAAACATAACAGTATCACTGCGCGCGGCTAGTTTGTAATGAACGGTGTCCTTAAAATCTGCAATAGCCTCTGTGTGGCATTGCTGACAGAGTACCTGACTCACATTACGTTTAACCTCAGACTCTGGAATGACGGTGTCATTAACTATGTATTGTTTAAGCTGTGCATCATAGACAAAATCGTGAGCATTTCTAGTAGCCTCGGCAGCATCTTCGTCTTTGCCGCTACTATTACAACCTGCCGTTATCATTATCAGCAAAACCATCGCAATTAAACTGATTCTATTGAAAGGCTTACTAGCATGACTGCTGATCTGATAACTGCTTTTTCTGTTGATACTTCTTCCTAATATTTGCAACATATCTAACACTCCCTGAAAAACGACTAAGCACGTTTAGGCTGAAGATTTAAAACTCGTTTCGCCTTGTGAGTTGGTGATATTTCCTTATGCAAGCAGATTTCGTGTTTTTATTATTGATGCATTACACCACTCGATTAATCTCTAGTAGATAACGGAGTAAAATTATCAACAACGACAATTGTTAATTTTTATAAGAAGAATTGTTAATGAGTGATATTAAAATACACATATCGAACATAGATATTAAAAGAAAGAAAAGAGAGAAAAATATAAGAAACCAATAAATACAGATGAAAATCAGATAAAAAACAACTCAGAAATAAACAATTGTTAATTTCAACAGATAAGCATAAGCATATACTTATTTAATAATATTGGGGACTTTGCAGGCTGTTCTTTGTAAGAACGTAAAGTCAGTTTACATTTATTAAGAAGTATTTTTATCATGAGAACAATAATAATAAGATCACTTTCATTCTTTTATTTGACTGTCTTTCTTTTCGCTTGTGGTGGCTCAAGTAGTTCCAGTGAATCAACTGTAACGACAAATGACAATCAAGATATCATTACTCCCGTTATACCAGCACCCCCCGAAGATACAGATAGCACAACGATTACATCCGTTGCGCAATCAGCACATGATTTTACCTCTGATCATTTCAGCGGTTCGGATAATTGTGCGCAATGCCATGATGGCTTAAGTGATGATACGGGTGAAGATTTATCCATAGTCAATGCCTGGCAAACAACCATGATGGCTAATAGCGCTCGTGATCCGTTCTGGAAAGCAAAAGTTGCCAGCGAAGTGGTACGTAATCCGGAACACGGTAAAACAATCGAGGGTAAATGCGCCCGATGCCACATGCCAATGGCACATGTAGAATCAACTTTTAAAGATGAAACCGTAGACTTGTTTGATAATGGTTTTTTGTCTCCAGATAACCCTCATTTCAATCAAGCTGCTGAAGGCGTCAGTTGTACGGTTTGTCACCAGATAGAAAATACCGCAGGATTTGGTACAGAAGCAGCAACATCAGGTAAGTTTGTGATTGCTGATAATACCGCCGACCCAAAGCTCTATGGACCATTCTCCAATCCAATTCAGGGACCTATGCTCAATAGCACAGGCTATACACCAGTTGAGAGCCAACATATTTCCGACTCTGCACTGTGTGGCAGTTGCCATGATGTTAAAACCCCGATAATTGATACATCCGGAAACCTTACTGCTAATGAGTTTCCAGAACAGATGATTTACAGCGAATGGAAAAATAGCGATTTTGCAAAACCAGGCAGCGAAGAAAGCTGCCAGAGTTGTCACATGCCATTAGCATCTGGCAAAGCAAAAATTGCGAGCAGACCCAGTTTTGTTGAAGCACGAGATCATTTTTCCAAGCATCAGTTTGTTGGTGCTAATACCGTCATGCTAGATATCTTACAGAACAATTCTACGACACTGGGTTTACCAGTGAATGACTTCAGTAATACGATAAATTTAACAAAAGAAATGCTTAGAAGTTCAGCCGACATTGCGATTGAAAATCTACAACAGGAAAACCAGCAATTATCATTTAACGTTCATTTGAAGAATAAAACCGGGCATAAATTCCCCAGTGGATTTCCCTCTCGAAGAGCATGGCTACATATTGAAGTGACTAATACAGACGGTGATCTGGTATTTGAATCTGGCGCAATCAATCACTTAGGACAAATATCTGGTGTAGATTCTGATAATGATAACGACACTACAAATAGCACTAATACAGAATATGAAAAACACCATGATCTGATTACCTCAGCTGATCAAGTTCAAGTCTATGAAAGCATCATGGTTAATACGGACAATTCGGTTAATTACACCTTATTAAATAGCGCAGGCTATATCAAAGATAATCGCTTATTAGCCAAAGGAATGGATAAGAGCCATATTCCGGTAAATATCGGCGCAAAGGGTAATGCAATTTCTGATGACAATTTTGATGCTGCAGAAGATGTCGTTACCTATCAACTGCAAAATATCCCTAATGGATCATACAGCGTGAAAGCCACATTGAATTATCAATCCATTTCCTACCGCTTCGCCACAGACTTATTTAAGGATAAATATGCACATAGCTTAGTTAATGACTTCAAACTTATGTACGATAATGCACGTTTTCGTCATGAAGAAGTGATATCCGTAGAGGCTAATTTATAAAGATTCATCTTGTTTGGGTGGCTAAACGTAGTCTTCGACACTGAATAAAACCATGTATCTTGGTCCTTTATACAAAAGCCACCCCCCTACTTTGAGCCGTTTTTTTATAGGCCAATATCAGATTGTATAGATAGAAACCACGCCATCCTATCGTCGATATCCTTTATTATGAAAATAGTACTTGTGCTCAGTCACGCAAGGACTAAAATTGAGCGCTTTGATAATAACCAAGCTATTTCATGAAAGTATCTCATTTCCCAATTTCCACCCTCCGCGAAACGCCTGCCGATGCAGAAATTAAAAGTCACCAGTTAATGCTAAAAGCCGGCATGATCAAACGTGTCTCATCAGGTCTATATACATGGGCGCCCTTTGGCCTCAAGGTAATGCGTAAAGTAGAAGAAATCGTTCGTGATGAACTCAATAAAGCGGGGTTAGTAGAATTACTCATGCCAACGGTACAACCGGCAGAGCTGTGGCAAGAGTCTGGTCGATGGGAACAATTTGGCCCTGAATTACTGCGCATGAACGACAGAAAAGGTGCTGAGTTCTGTTACGGTCCAACGCATGAAGAAATTATCACTGATTACGCTCGTAAAGAGTTGAAAAGTTATAAAGAACTTCCTGTGACTTATTATCAGATCCAAACAAAATTCCGTGATGAAGTTCGTCCTCGTTTTGGGGTAATGCGTTCACGTGAGTTCATCATGAAAGACGCATACTCATTCCATACCACACAGGAATCTTTGCAAGAAACTTACGATCAAATTCATGCGGCTTATTCGCGTATTTTTGAACGCATGGGATTAACCTTCAGACCTGTTCTTGCAGACTCTGGCGCGATTGGTGGCAGTACTTCACATGAATTCCATGTGTTGGCTGATTCTGGTGAAGATGCGATAGCATTTTCCGATAAAAGTGATTACGCCGCTAATATCGAACTCGCAGTGGCTCTTCCACCTAAAGGCGAGCGCCCTGAGCCGACTGAAGAAATGCAAACGGTTGATACGCCGGATTCTCACACGATTGATGCGGTATCTGCATTCTTAAATAAACCCGCAGAATCTTCCATCAAGACATTAATTGTCGAAGGTGAAGAAGAAGGCGAAGTCGTTGCAATTCTGATGCAAGGCAATGACCAGTTAAACGAATTAAAAGCCGAGAAAATTGATGGCATTGGTTCACCATTAACGCCAGCTACAGAAGAACAACTGCTTCAGGCTGTTGGCTGTAATGCCGGTTCTATTGGCCCTGTTGGTCTGAAGATCAGAATCTTTGCTGATCATGCCGTTAAGAACATGGCCGATTTTGTCTGTGGTGCGAATGTCGATGATAAACATCACATCGGCGTAAACTGGGGACGCGATTTACCAGAGCCCGAGTATGTCGATGTACGTAACGTTGTGGAAGGCGATCCTAGCCCTGACGGAAAAGGCACGCTCAGTATTCTTCGTGGAATAGAAGTCGGACATATCTTCCAGCTAGGCACTAAATACTCAGAAGCGATGAATGCCACAGTATTAGGTGAAAACGGTAAACCAGAAATAATGACCATGGGTTGTTACGGCATCGGTATTACCCGCGTTGTCGCAGCAAGTATCGAACAAAGTCATGATGATAACGGCATTATCTGGCCAGCAGCATTAGCCCCTTTCCAGTTAAGTATTGTGCCTATTAATTACAATAAATCAGAAGACGTAAAAGCAGAAGCTGATGCCTTGTATGAAGAGTTGATTGCAGCCGGTTACGATGTATTACTGGATGATCGTAATATGCGCCCAGGTGCAATGTTCGCTGATCATGAGCTGATTGGTATTCCACATCGCATTGTTATTTCTGATCGTGGTTTGAAAGAAGGACAGGTTGAGTTTAAATCTCGTACAGATGACGACGCAAATGATGTTCAACGTGCTGATATCATGCAATTTGTTGCGGATAAGTTAAAAGCCTAAATACAAGAAAAAAGTGGCTTGTCTTGGCTCACTAAGAGCCAGACAAGTCCATCATAGATTTCGTAAGAAATTGTCGATGTACAATGCTAAATTTGGATGAGTGGCTTTTATAACCACTTAAGTCACCCCCCTACTTTTAGGCCTTTTTTATATAAACAACAATTTCTTTTGTTTGTTTGTTTAATCAAACCTTAGTAGCTAAACGTTTCTCCACAGGCATTCTGACTAACCAGAAAATACTTGCCAATATAACGCCCACAAAAAGTATCCCGCCAATATTGACCGATTCCCAACCAAACTTGTTTTGAAAAATTCCTGCGGATAATGATGCAATAGTTACCATCGAGAACACCATAAAATCATTCAACGCCTGAGACTTTGCCGTTTCTTCTGGCTTGTAAGTTTCAGTTAACAGTGTTGATGCGCCAATAAACAGAAAGTTCCAGCTGATTCCGAGTGCTACCAAAGCTACCCAAAAATGCCACACCGATGTACCTGATAGGTTTATCAATGTGCAAATCAACGCCAATACTGCTCCTGTTACCATGACTTTAATTACTCCCACCTTTTGAATGATTGTTCCGGTGAAGAAAGAAGGGGCAAACATGGCGAGTACATGCCACTGAATCACAAAAGCGGTTTGATCAAATGCATGTTGATGATGATGCATCGCTAAAGGTGTAGCGGTCATCACATACGTCATAACGCCATATCCCAACATACCGCAGATTACTGCAACAATAAACGTCGGCTGCATGGCAATCTGTTTTAATGGCCGCCCAGTATGTTGCAAATCAACGATAGAAGCTGGCGGTAACTTTATGAAAAATAATACAATAAAAATTAAAACATAAAGTACGGTAACGTAAACAAAGCCGCCCACGAAAGGAATGTTATCGACCATTCCTCTACCAAAGTTAGCCAGATTTGGGCCGATAAAAGCAGCTATAACTCCACCTACCATCACATAAGAAATGGCTTTCGCACGATTACTGACTGCGACAACATCTACCGCAGCGAAACGAAAGTAAGTACCGAATCCGTTAAATACTCCGATAGAAAACGAGGCAACAGCGAACAACCAGAAATTAGTGGTAAATACCGCATACACAGCCAAACAACCGCCTGTAATCCCAAACAAACTACCAAACATAAAACCAGCACGTCTTCCCCATTTACCCATCAGTAATGACGCTGGGATACTGGTTAACATCTGTGCCAGAAACTGTAAAGACAATGGCAAGGTAACCAAGATTTTATCATCTGTTAAGGTCAGACTTACCAAGGCAGATGCCGTTATCAATAACGATGAACCACTCATCAATAAGGCCTGACAAATGGCCAGAAAATACACGGAAAATGGCATTTTATCTGTGCTTATTAGTGCGCTCATAGCTAAAGTTTTTTTCAGAAACGAAGTGCCACACCATAGAGGGTATGCGATACTCCGTCCATTCTATTTTTTCGATATAAGGATTTAATTAAATGGCTGATAACCGTCCTGTGCAACGCGCATTATTAAGTGTTTCCGACAAAACTGGTTTGTTAGAATTTGCCAAAAACCTGCATGCTAAAGGCATCGAGCTTCTTTCTACAGGTGGCACCGCAAAACTACTGGCTGATAATAATGTGCCTGTAATTGAGGTTTCAGACTACACAGGTTTTCCTGAAATGATGGACGGCCGTGTTAAAACGCTACACCCAAAAATACACGGCGGCATTCTCGCTCGCAGAGGCACTGACGATGCTGTTATGAAACAGCATGATATTCCGCCTATCGATCTTATTGTGGTTAACCTATACCCGTTTGCAGAAACGATCGCTAAAGAAGGTTGTAGCTTTGAAGATGCGATTGAAAATATCGATATCGGCGGTCCAACAATGGTTCGTGCCAGCGCAAAAAATCATGCGCATGTCACTATCGTAGTGAATCCATCGGATTACGCGACGGTAGAGAAAGAGCTTGAAGAAAATAACGGAAGTATCTCTAAAGACACTCGTTTCAAGCTAGCCACAAAAGCTTTCGAACACACTGCGGGTTATGATGGCATGATCGCAAACTACTTAGGAAAAATCGTTGAGAATGACGAACCTAAAGGCTTCCCTTCGACGTTTAATGCACAATTCAAATTAGCACAAACAACCCGTTACGGTGAAAATTCACACCAGTCTGCTGCTTTCTATGTTGAAGAAAATCAGCAAGAAGCGAATATCGCTACTGCAAAGCAATTACAAGGTAAGGAACTCTCTTACAATAATATTGCAGATACAGACGCGGCATTAGAATGCGTTAAACAATTCGATTCAGAGGCTGCCTGTGTCATCGTCAAACATGCTAACCCGTGTGGCGTTGCTACTGGAGACAATATTCTGGAAGCGTACGAACGTGCATTTAGCACTGATCCAGAATCAGCCTTTGGTGGCATCATCGCGTTCAACAAAGAATTAGATGAAAAAACGGCAAAAGCAATCATCGAAAAACAATTCGTAGAAGTGATTATTGCTCCACACGTATCAGCGGGAGCTAGCGAAGCCGTTAGCAGCAAAGAAAACGTTCGTTTATTGGAATGTGGTGATTTTGCTGAATCCATTGCACGTTTAGATTTTAAACGCGTTAATGGTGGTTTATTGGTTCAAGATGCAGATTTACAACTTTATGAAAAACTAGAAGTGGTTACTAAACGTAGCCCTAGCGATGAAGAAATGCGTGATCTTCTGTTTGCCTGGAAAATAGCGAAGTTTGTTAAATCTAACGCTATTGTTTATGCAAAGAATCAAATGACGATTGGCGTTGGCGCTGGTCAAATGAGTCGCATAAATTCTGCACGTATTGCAGGAATCAAAGCGGAACATGCAGACTTAACAGTAACAGGCTCTGTAATGGCTTCTGATGCCTTCTTCCCTTTCCGTGATGGTATTGATGCCGCTGCAGAAGCAGGTATTGCTGCTGTTATCCAACCCGGTGGATCTATGCGTGATGCAGAAGTGATTGAAGCTGCCGATGAAGCTGGCATGGCAATGGTATTCACTGGAATGCGCCACTTCAGACATTAATAAAACACTGCTCATAAGTGGGGGGGTGTATTTAAGTTTTGATATAACAATTATCGATAACTGATTGAATTAAAACCCTTTCCAAATCATAAAAAAGCAGAGTTAATACTCTGCTTTTTTATGCCTTAAATTAGCTTTTTTGGTTTAGCTTACTTTACATAAGCTAAATTCAGCCAAGTTAATTAGAGACCAACTTATCGGTCTCGTTTATGCGCGGCTTCGATAGCTTCGGCCATTTCTTTCTCGACCTCAGCATCGAATTCACCGATATCTTCTTCGTTGTGAGTGCCCGCCAACGGATCATTATAGACATCAATATCCAGCTTACCCTCACTTTTAGCGACTACGGTTGATACTGTCGCATCACCCGATACATTCACTGCTGTTCTGATCATATCCATCAGACGATCGACACCTAGGACTAAACCGATACCTTCAACAGGTAAGCCCACCTGGGTAAACACCATGGACAACATGATTAAACCAACACCTGGCACACCGGCTGTTCCTATTGAGGCCAGTACCGACATCAAAATAACCGTTAAGTAACCACCTACACCCAGTTCGACATTATAAACATTAGCGATAAACACGGTGGCTACACCCTGCATAATGGCTGTTCCATCCATATTGATGGTTGCACCAAAGGGAACGGTGAAGGAAGCGACAGAATTATTCACACCAAAACGTTCGGTGACCGTTCTCATGGTAACCGGAATCGTCGCGTTAGAACTTGCCGTACTGAAGGCGAATACCTGAACATTTCTGATCTTCTTCAAGAACATCGCGGGACTCAGCCCTGAGAAAACCTTGAGTACTATCATCAGCGTGATAAACAAATGGAACATTAATGCGCCGACCAATACCAGTACATATCCGGCCAATGACGCGAGTAGATCAAGACCTAAGGTAGCGACTGCTTTTGCAATCAACGCGAATACTGCATAAGGAGCGACTGCCATGACGATGTTAACCATCTTCATCATAATTTCATTCGCAATCTCAGCACCTTCTACAAAAGGTTTGGCTTTTCGACCTACCAACAGCATGCTAATACCCAAGAGAATCGAGAAGAAAATCAACGGCAACATATCACCCTGAGCCATTGATTTAACAGGATTTGTTGGGATGATATCGATTAATACCTGCGTCAATGGTGGAGATTCTTTACCCGTAAAAGCCGCGGCTGAATCTACATTCATGCCTTTACCAATACCGAAGCTAACCGCGATGATGATTGCAGTAGCGATCGCGATTGCCGTAGTCATCATATACAGGGCAAATGATTTACCACCGACGCGACCCAGCATTCTGATATCACCGATACCACACACACCACAAATCAGAGAGAAGAATACCAACGGAACAACGAGCATTTTCAAGGCATTAACGAACATCTTGCCTACGACATGAAACAGTCCATTAACGATATAGGTATCGACAAACGAATTTGAAATCAAACCTGTCAGGTTAAGGACTAACCCCACAAGTATCCCCAAAGCCATGCCCAACAGCACTTTGACCGTCAGACTCATTTTTTTCTTTTCACTCATAAAATTATCTCCATGTTATTAATAATTCCAATCATTTAGTCCTGAAACTGTTGAGTTTTATTATGATTATTTCTTTAATTAACTCGCCTAATACTAAAAAAGTGTAGTACAGAATAATTGGAAAGTGATACAAATTGACTGAAATTTGCCTCATTTACACAAGCCAAAAAACATGTATGGCTAAGTGATTAATTTTAAATAAAATATATTTTCATATTTAGATTAAACTTCTGCAACAAACACTCGTATTACTTGAATTTGCTTGTTACTTGCTAGTTTCTTTGTGAGAATGAGACATTCAAAATAATGGAATAGTTTTTATGTTTATGTCGATTGCACTAGCACTTCATGTATTAGCAGTAGTAGTTTGGGTTGGCGGTATGTTTTTTGCACATCAGGCGTTGCGCCCTGCTGCGGTAGACACTTTAGAACCACCGTTACGCTTAACACTCTGGGTTGCTACCTTTAAACGTTTTTTTCCATGGGTCTGGCTTTGTGTGATTGTCATTCTGGTGACAGGGTTATGGATGATGACGCAATTCCCTAAAGCTATTTATATTCACAGCATGATGGGTTTAGGAATAATCATGATGCTACTCTTCATGCATGTATTTTTTGCACCGTATAATAAATTGAAGAAAGCTGTCGCATCTGAAAGCTGGCCAGAAGGCGGAAAAGCTTTAGGTCAAATCAGAATGTTCGTAGGAATTAATACAGTGATAGGCATTGTTACTATTATTGTTGCTACTGCCGGTAGATACTTCATTTAGTAGTTCTATCTAATCTAGATAATAAAAAGAAAGCCTCCTGCTATGGGGGCTTTTTTATGTCTGTTATTTATTAGCTGTTATTTATTAGCTGTTTTTTATTAGCTGTTATTTATTGAGTGATAACTAATTGGAGGTAATTAATCAGTATCAAATAGGATAGAAATAAAATCTAGCCAGTTTTAGAGGCTGGTTAAACCAATATAAAATTAGGTAGGTTGAAACCAAGTGTTTATGAAAATCTAAGACAAATACCGTAGGAGAGTATTGCACCCCCCTACTTTGAGGCCTTTTTTTTAGTTAGCTTTAATTAGCTTTAGCTAACAATGTAAAGCAGTTAAGACGCTTTGGGCTTGTTATCTGATTTGTTAGCCGTTTTATTCGCTGATTGGTTGCCTGATTTATTACGAGGGTTTTTGCCCTTATAACCACCACCATTGCGAGGCTTTCCAGAGTGTTTCTGGCCAGGTTTGTTACCGTTGTTATTCGGTCGCTGTGGCACACGATCACGGGTAATACGCTTACGTGGTTTCAAATCGTCTGCGAGTAACTCTGCAGTTACACTCGCCATCTCTATCGACATACCGATGTATTCTTCAATTTCTGGCAAGTAGAAGGCAGTATCTTCACAAGCAAAACTATGAGCTTCACCCGATGCACCAGCACGAGCGGTACGACCTATACGATGTACATAATCTTCCGCGATTTGAGGTAGATCATAATTGAACACATGCGACACATCATCAATGTGTAATCCACGCGCAGCTACATCCGTAGCTATCAATACCTGATGCTTACCCGCTGCAAATTCTTTTAACAGACTCTGGCGTTTGTTCTGGCGTACATCACCCGAAATAAGCACGGCTTGAATGTCATTGCCGCGCAAGTAGTCATCAATGGTTTCAGCATTACGTTTGGTATTTACAAAAACAATCGCACGCTCTGGTTTCAACTTTTGAATCAAACCAATCAACAGTGGGATTTTTTCATCGTTAGATGGATAGTAAACATACTGCGCAATTTTCTTGGTATTAACTGCTTCGGCTTTGATTTCCAGTTTTTCAGGCTGGTTCATGTGCTCGTAGGACAATTCCATGACACGATGCGATAAGGTGGCAGAAAACATCATGCTGAGTCTTTTGCCTGGATCTGGTAAACGTCTTAATAAAAAGCGAATATCCTGAATAAAACCAAGATCAAGCATGCGGTCGGCTTCATCAAGGACTAAGCCCTGACACTCGTGCAGGCTGAATACTTTTTTCTTCCAGTAATCAATAATTCGACCAGGTGTTCCAATCAGAACATCAACACCTGCTTCTATGGCTTTTTGTTGTTGATCGTAACCGGTTCCACCGTAGGCTAAGGCAATTTTTAATTCGGTATTTTTGCTCAGCTTTTCAGCATCTTTGGCAATCTGAATCGCGAGTTCGCGGGTTGGAGCGAGTATTACAAAGCGCACTTGAGATTGGTTGCGCTTATTCTTATTCGGTTTTGGGTGTTTGATTAAATGTTGAAACGCAGCTAATAAAAACGCCGCTGTCTTGCCGGTTCCTGTTTGTGCCTGACCGGCGATGTCTCTGCCTTCGAGACTGATTGGCAATGTTTTAGCCTGAATGGGTGTACAAAATTCAAAGCCCATTTCAGTGATTGCTGACTTTAACTCTGGCAGTAATGGCAAATCGGCAAATTTGACATCACTTAAATGTGTTTGGTGTAATTCTACTGTTTCTTCTTTTGTCGTATTATTCATTTATTATTTCTATGTTATGAAAGCTCTAATCGACATGATCTGAACTTTCCTTATGCGAGCCATGATAATTGCATAGCTTCCAGCACGGGTTTAGTGTCCGGCATCTTTGTGCGCCAGATTGAAAATGACTCAGCGGCTTGCTCTACTAACATCCCCAGCCCGTTCATTACTTTAGTAGCACCTTGATCTTCGCACCAAAATTCAAATGCAGTTGGTCTACCTCCGTACATCATATCATAACAATGCACGCCTGACGCTAAACAGCTTTCAGGGATCGGTGGCATGATGCCTTGAAGGCTAGCCGCTGTGCCATTGATGATTAAATCGTATTCGCCTTCGATGTCATTAAAGCCGCCACCCGCTAATTCACATACTGGAGAGTTCTGCTGTGCCAGTTCCTGCATATCAGCGACTAATTCTGTGGCGCGTTCCGGGGTGCGATTAGCGATAAATATTTGACTCGGTAATTGCATTAATAACGGTTGCAGAATACCTCTGACTGCACCACCTGCCCCTAGAATTAAAATGCGTTTGCCCTGTATCTGGCTGTGATGATTTTCTACCAGATCACGAACCAAGCCGATTCCATCGGTATTAGTACCGTAAATGCTGCCATCTTCTCTAAATACCAGGGTATTTACTGCTCCCGCTTTTTTGGCATAATCACTTAATTCATCTGCCAATTCCCACGCTTCCTGTTTGAAGGGTACGGTTACATTTAAACCCATACCTCCGCCTTTACGAAAAGCTTCAACCGTTTCTTTGAATTCATCTGTAGGAGATAACAGCGCTTCATACATGATATCTTCGTCCGCTTGTTGCGCGAACATCTGATGAATCTGCGGTGATTTACTGTGGGCGATAGGGTTACCGATAACGGCGTATTTATCCATTTGTGTGAATCCTGTGCGTTTATCTCTTATCCATCAAACATTATTGAGATAATACACCCCACCACTTTCTAAAATAATGCCTATAAGTGGGGGGGTGCCTTTGAATTAAGTGGGTATTTATTTTGGCTTACTGTAACTACAATATGGCGCTATTTAAGCTTTCTTCAACCAGCGGGCAACATCTTTAGCGAAGTAGGTCAAAATTCCATCTGCGCCGGCACGTTTCATTCCAAGTAATGCTTCCATGACTACCGCTTCTTCATCCAGCCAACCATTTATAGTCGCGGCTTTTAACATCGCGTATTCGCCACTGACCTGATACACATACGTCGGTGCTTTGAATTCATCTTTAACACGGCGCACGATATCCAGATAAGGCATGCCTGGCTTTATCATCACCATATCAGCACCTTCCTGTAAGTCTAACGCAACTTCATAGAGCGCTTCATCGCTATTCGCAGGGTCTTGCTGGTAACTGTATTTATTGCCGCTACCGAGATTACCTGATGAACCGACAGCATCTCTGAAAGGCCCATAAAAAGCAGATGCGTATTTGGCGGAATAGGCAAGAATACGAGTATTAATATGACCTGCCGCTTCCAATGCTTCACGTATTGAGCCAATGCGTCCATCCATCATATCTGAGGGAGCCACAACATCAGCACCTGCATCGGCATGGGACACCGCTTGTTTGACTAAGACTTCAACCGTCTCTTCATTCATGATGTAGCCTTCATCATTCATCAAACCGTCCTGACCATGTGATGTAAACGGATCAAGCGCGACATCGGTAATTACACCTAACTCTGGGGCTGCCGCTTTGATGGCGCGAATAGCACGTTGCGCCAATCCATCAGGATTGTATGCTTCTTCCGCTAAATCCGATTTTTTGCTGTCGCCGGCTACAGGGAAAATTGCCATCGCAGGGATGCCTAATTCAGCCACCTGCTTCGCTTCTTCAGCGAGTATATCCAAGGTTATACGATCAACACCTGGCATTGATGCTACAGCTTCTCGAGTGTTTTCACCCTCAATAACAAATATAGGATAAATCAGGTCATCAGTAGTTAGTGTATTTTCGCGCATCAAGCGACGAGAGAAATCATCACGACGCATACGACGCATTCTAGAATGAGGGAATGAACCAGTGGTTATTGGCATAGTAAAATCTTCCAGCTTATTGATTAAATCAATTAGATTTTATTAACTTTTACAGTGTTACAAAGTAAATCATCTAGGCAAAAGTTAATGAATTAAATGAGTAGCAAATTTAGTGAACGGTCTGAGATATTTCGTAGTCCATAAGGTCTTCAGAATCTTCTAATAAATCTTCATCAGTATATTCAGATTCAGAAATATATGAGGCATGGTGCATCATTAATCTCCAACCGTTTTCCTGTTCAACATAGACGTTGGTTGCCAGAACTTCTGAAAACTCGGTTTCTATATCGTCACTATCAGCAAATATTTCAGTGACCAAATGCACGGCAACGCCGTTCGAATTTGTACGATTCATGACTTCTACTTTTATTACAGAACCTGAGATTGCATGTAATATTTGATTCCAGCTTTCAATCACGTCCTCTCTGCCAACTAGAGGTACGGATGATGGGTGAATACAGCTGACATTATCATCGGCTATTAACGCTTCCATCAAATCTTTATCACCCATTTCAAAGGCGGAGTAAAATGCAGCTTCGGCTTCATCAGCCGTGGCAAAATAGTATTCTGAGTTATCTTTTTTCATAGCCGAATGATACATCAAAGTTCCTTAAAGCATAAGGAAACTCTACTGTACCAACGCTAAATTTATGACGAATTTAGCACCCGGGTAATCATCTCCGGCAGTATCTTCATTCTTAATTGTGCCATTCGAGGCTTTCAGAATAGATTCGATAATACCTAAACCCAAACCAGTGCCTCCGGTTTCTCGCTTGGTGGTAAAGAAGGGGGTGAAAATGCGCTTACGGTTAGCCTCTGAGATACCTTTGCCATCATCAATAAATGCGATGGATAGTCGATCTTTTTCTTCAGTGATTTGTATCGCTATTTTACTCGAGCCATGCTGCAAACTATTATCGACCAGATTACTGATCACACTTTGCAGGGCAGATTTGCCGATAGCCACTTGTCTATCCATCTCCATTTTACTGTAGATAAATTCAATTTTTTCATCAGCATAGCGCGATTCAATGGCTTTCATAGATTCCAGCAAGTTGCTCGAGTCCGCACTGCCTTGTAGCGAATCTGCCCTTGCCTGTTCTAACAAACGATTAACCAGACGCTTCAGACGTTCCGTATCATCCTGTAGGTTATTGATAAAACGCTGATGCTGTTCCTTTGGCATGTCATCGCCGTGTTCTTGCAACAACTCCAAAGAACCCTGCATCGACGTGAGCGGTGTTTTGAACTCATGCGACACATGTGAAGCAAATTGCTGAATATATTGCGAACGTTCGTGTAATGTTTGTGACATTTTGGCGAAACTATTCGACAACTTTGAAAGCTCATAGGTACCGGGTTGTTTTAATACTTCAACCGTTTCACTTTCTCCACTGGTTACTTTTTGTGTTTGTTCGATTAATTCTCGAATAGGACGCGATAACCGCGATGAAATAAAGAGAACGATCAAGCCCGTTAAACCGAGCAACACCAAGGACAACAAGATGACTTTTTCTTTAATGCTGTACAAGTGTTTGAGGATATTCTGCGGCGTTCGAGAAAGATAGACCACCCCATACACTTGCCCCTGATCAATAATCGGAAAAGCCGTAAATACGCGAATACCTGTGCCACGACTTAAAGAAGCAATCGACGGTGGTGGCTCATCAGAAATACGCTCACGCAGTACCGCAGCATATTCACCTTTTAATGCTTGTTGGACTTCAGGAATATCCGCCAGCGACATACCTATTTCACTGCGTCCAGCTACCACCAACCCCTGATTATCCAGAATTCGCATTCCAGCCAAAGTGACTTTTTGTGTACTGAGTAGAATATTTTGCATACGCTCACCCGCAATTTGTGCAGGACTAAGATCAGTGTCTTCAAAACTACTTAACACTAATCTGGCTTGAGGACGGCGCGGTAATATTTTTTGTTTAGATAGATCGAGTTGTGGCTCTACAGGTGTGTAGACACCATTGTCCTGAGGATTATTATGCCCAATAAACTCACGATACAGCGAAGAGAAAACAGCAGATTGAGTGATTAATTCTACCTCGGTTTTTTGCACTAATACATTTTCGTAAAACCGAAAGAAGTACAAACTCCCTAATGGCAACAGTAATACCGAGAGCATCACCATCAGCAAGATGGTGCGTAGTCGGAAGAGTTTTCTCACCCGTTGTTTAGCGTCTATTCGCATTAATTGACTATTCTTAGAGCGACTTTATTCACAAGCACTCAAACGATAACCCACACCGTGTTGAGTCTCGATAATTTTATGACAACCCACCTCAGAGAATTTAGAGCGGATATGGCGGATATGACTATCAATCGTGCGATCACTGACAAACACATTGTATTGATACGAACCCTGCATTATGGCATCGCGACTGAAAACGCGTTTTGGCTGTTTTAGCATTTGTGCCAGCATCGCAAATTCTGTTGCGGTCAATGAAACCGCGGTTTTATCCCACCATAGAGCGTGTTGTTCCGTGTCTAATACCAGCTTACCGTGAGTCAGCGTTTTATCATCGGTTTGAACTTGAGGCTGGATAGCCTGCGTTCGTTTAAGTATCACATTAATTCTGGCAACCAATTCACGTGGGCTAAAAGGTTTGGTGACGTAATCATCACCGCCAATTTCCAGACCAAGAATACGATCTATCTCTTCATCCCGTGAGGATAAAAACAAGATAGGGACTTCAGAGGTTTTACGAATCTCCCGGCAACATTCAAGGCCATCCATTTCTGGCATATTGATATCCAGCACGATCAAATCAGCCGGAGAATCGGTATAACTTTGTAGTGCCTGTCTGCCATCGTTTGCCGTAGTCACAAACATTTCAGCCTTTTCCAGCGCAAATGTAATTACTTCGCGAATATGTGGATCATCATCTACAACCAATATTTTTTTCTGAGTCATTGTTTATATATTCAATTAAGTAAAGTTTTTCTGGCTTAAAATTATTGCTTAAAATTCGTATTTAGTATCAGCGCCTACAAACGCAAATATTCATCAGGGTTAACGAAAAACGTGCGCTTCCAGGCTTGCCTCTGTTTTGCATCATACTTCCAGACCTGAGGATACATGCTTTTAATCGAATAGTGTAAATGAGGCGATTTACCGGCAGCATTTCCTGACGTACCCACCGAACCGATTTGCTGACCCGCATCGACAAAACCAAATCGTCTTTTGGAGCTGTCTTTTAAATGTGCGTAATAATGAAAACGCCATTTTGGACCCAGCATAAACACCACATTGCCACCCATGGAAATTTTACCGTTGTATAGGATAAAACCACCTGTAGATGCTTTGACTGGTGTTCCTTCTTTAGCGAAGATATCAATGCCTTTATGTGTTCTGGATTTACCCCATGGGTAATACCAAAAAGATTCGGAATTCCAATCCTTTGGCGACGCATTCTCGACGGGTATCTTGCGTTGCTCTGGCAACACAAAGCCAAAGCTGAATATAACAAGTAGCATGATAAAGATTTTATTGATCAGTGAAAAGTTCATGCTGTTAGTAAAACACCATGAATTGCATATATAGCGAATGAAATGTGCAGATATGGTGCAAATCACAGCTCGATCTATTCACCGCGAAGAGAGCTTAGGATATGATAACCTAAAGATTTACTAAATTTCATCTAGGTTATATAGGCATTATTTAAGCAATTTCAACAACACCAAATTCAGATTTAACATTGCACATCGACAATTCCTTACGGAATTTACGATGGACTTTTCTGGCTCTTGGTGAGCCTAGAAAAGCCACCCCCCTACTTATGAGCACTTTTTTATGAGTACAAATACATCATCAAACACAAATAATCTATCTGATTATAAAATAGGTTTTATCGGTTTAGGTCTTATGGGTAAACCCATGTGTTTAAATCTACAAAAGGCTGGTGCAGAACTTATCGTTCACAATCGAAGCCAGCAAGTGGTTCATGAGCTTAGCCAGCAATCTAACATTACCGCAGCTAAATCTTCTGCTGACGTAGCTTCACAAACTAACATCATCATATTAATGCTTTCAGATACTAATGCTCTTGAGACAGTAATTTTTGGTGACAATGGTTTATTTGATTCTCTGCAAAAAGGTTCTTTAGTCATTGATATGGGCACATCTGCCGTTACTAAAACACGCGCATTTGCAGAAAAACTTAAAACGATTGGCATTGACTACATTGATGCACCCGTATCAGGTGGGGAGCTCGGCGCGATAAACGCCAGCTTAGTCATAATGGCAGGAGGTTCTGATGTATCTATCGAAAAGGCTAAACCGATCTTTGATGTATTAGGTAGTTCACTGGTACACATCGGTGATGTTGGAACAGGTCAGATAACTAAAGCCGCCAATCAGGTTATCGTAGGCTTAAATATAGGCGCTGTTGCAGAAGCGCTAACCTTAGCCAAACAAGCTGGCGCGGATGTAGCAAAAGTACGTGAAGCTTTGATGGGTGGTTTTGCTGCATCACGAGTATTAGAACTACACGGTCAGCGTATGATTGATGAAACATTCAAACCTGGTGGAAAAATCACCACACAGCACAAAGATCTGACACAAGCCTTAGAATTAGCGGCTGAATACGATCAATCATTACCCGCTACAAAATTAAACCGATCGTTGTATCAAAATCTTATTAATGATGGCAAAGGCGAGCTAGATCATAGCGCCTTATTTTTAGCTTACAAACAATCGAGGTTGCTTCAAAATGATGACTAATAAACCGATCGTTCTAGTAACGAGAGAACTCCCAAAAGCTGTTGAAGAGCGTTTAACAAGAGATTTTGATGCTCGTTTAAATGCAGATGATAAAATATATTCAAGTGAGGAACTCATTGAGTTAGCTGCAGGGGTGACAGCAATCATTCCATGCCATACCGAAAAGCTTAGCGCTGAAGTTATCCAGCAACTGCCAGATAGTGTTAAGGCCATCTGTAGCTTTTCTGTCGGTTATGATCATATTGACCTTCAAGCTGCAAAAGCCAGAAATATTATCGTTACAAATACCCCCGATGTATTAAATGATGCAACTGCAGAAATATCAATGTTGCTTTTACTGGGCGCTGCTCGAAGAGCTTATGAAGGCGAAAATCAGATACGTACAGATAGCTGGGCAGACTGGGGAGCTACTTTTCAATTAGGCAAACAGGTTACAGGTAAGAAACTAGGTATTCTAGGTATGGGACGGGTTGGACAAATCATGGCGAGGCGCGCTCGAGGTTTTGACATGGAGATTCATTACTTCAACCGTAAACGTTTAGCACCAGAACTAGAATTAGGCGCAATTTATCATGATAGTGTGGAAGCGCTTCTGCCACATTGTGAATTTTTATCCATCCATTGCCCTGCGACACCCGAAACTCATCATTTGATTAATGCCGAACGCATAGCACTTCTTCCAGATAATTCAGTTGTTATTAATACCGCTCGTGGTGCAGTGGTTGATGATGATGCATTAATATCAGCACTTAGATCAGGAAAATTATTTTCAGCCGGACTGGATGTTTTTAATAACGAACCAAATATTGATCCTCGTTATAAAGAATTGGATAACACTTTCTTATTACCTCACATTGGAAGTGCCACAGAAGAAACCAGAGATCAGATGGGGTTTCGTGCCCTGGATAACCTCGACGCAATAATCGCAGGCGAAGAGCCAAAAGATAGGCTTATATAGCCATTAAAAAATATTCAAGTGTTTATTAATGCTTTGCATTAATAATTCTGATTTTTTAAAAAAACTAAACTATATTCCTTTATGCGCATGTATATATAACAACAATGATAGCGTTTACATTAACTATTTATGTACCAAGGAGATTAGTATGGTTTCGAAAGTTACAAAGACTACAGAAGAAACGACAAATACCCGTCGTAAATTTTTAAAAGGTAGCATAGCCGCTGCAGGAACTGCAGCTGTTGGCTTCCCAATGATATCTAATGCAGCATCTCACTCTAAACCTGTAGTTCTTAAACTACAAGGTGCCTGGGGTGGAGGTATTTTTAAAGAATATGCCGTAGATTACGTACGACGTGTTAATGAAATGTCAGGCGGCTCGCTCAAGATTGATTATCTTGACGTTGGTGCCGTTGTAAAAACGGCCGAAATGCAAACTGCAGTTTCTAAAGGCGTTATTGATGGCGCTCATCTTGTTACTGCGTACTGGTACAGTAAAAATGCAGCTGCATCTTTATTTGGTACTGGCCCATGTTGGGGTTGGACTGCTAACCAGCTTTTAGGCTGGATTGCTTATGGTGGCGGCCAGCAACTGTATGATGAATTAATGAATGATATTCTTCAATTGGATATCGTTGGTTTCTTCTCAGGTCCGATGCCTGCACAACCACTTGGCTGGTTCAAAAAAGAAATTAGCTCAGTTGCTGACATGAAAGGCCTCAAATACCGTACTGTTGGACTTGCTGCAAATGTTATGCAAGAAATGGGTATGTCTGTTGTACAACTTCCCGGTGGTGAAATTCAGCCAGCAATGGAACGCGGATTGATAGATGCTGCTGAATTTAATAACCCGACTTCCGATAAAGATTTTGGTATGCAAGACGTTGCCAAAAACTACTACCTAGCAAGCTTCCATCAATCTCAAGAGTCTTTCGAGATCATCTTTAACAAGAAGAAGTACGAATCTCTTTCTGCAGAACATAAAGCTATTCTCAAGTATGCTGCTGAAGCGGCTTCTGCTGATATGTCCTGGAAAGCACAGGATCGTTATTCAAATGACCTTGTAGCGCTAGAAAAAGAGCATGGTGTAAAAGTTCACCGAACACCAAATGATATCATGCTAGCTCAGCTAGATGCGTGGGATAAGGTTTTACCTAAATTTATGAAAGATCCATATTTTGCAAAAGTCGTAGAGTCTCAAAAAGCATGGATGAAGCGTGTTGGCGCGTTTGAGCTAACTAATGCTCCTGACTACGAAGGCGCTTACAACCACTATTTCAAGTAAGCTTTATTCGGTACATTTTGGGTTTCATCCAATTTGTATATGTAAAATCACAGACGGCACAGTTAGTGCCGTCTGTTTATAACTCCCCTATTGGCTGGTTTATCTAAGCCTCGTCAGGGCAAGTACACATTCAACTTTTATTTGAAGATCACTATGAATTCTATTCTTTTCTTTATTGATAATATAAGTGCATGGTTTGGTAAAATGTTTGGCTGGTGCATTATGGTACTGACTTTTGCCACAGTTTATGAAGTCTTTATGCGCTATGTTTTAAATGCTCCAACCACCTGGGCATTTGATATGAGTGTACAAATGTATGGCGCTCTTTTTATGATGGCAGGTGCCTACACTTTGTCACGTAATGGTCATGTACGTGGCGATGTAATTCATCGATTACTCCCAATAAAAGTACAGGCCGGGATAGATTTATTTCTCTATATCATCTTCCTATTACCCGGCGTGTTCGCACTCATATGGTACGGATGGGACTTCGCTGCCGATTCCTGGCGCTATAAAGAAGTGAGTTGGAGTAGTCCATCGCGCACCCAGATATATTTCTTCAAAACCTTGATTCCAGTTGCTGGATTTCTAGTATTACTCCAGGGAATCGCTGAAATTTTACGCTGTATATCCTGCATACGCACCGGTGAATGGCCACCACGTCTGCATGATGTTGAAGAGACAGAAACAATGCTTGCACATAAAGAAGAGGATTTTTCTGAAATAGAAGATGAAATGAGAAGTGAAATGAATAGTGGAGGTTCAAAATGACTGATCCACAAATTGCAATTTTAATGTTGGTGCTGTTTATCGGCATCGTACTTCTCGGTTTCCCCATTGCATTTACTTTGATAGCCATGGGCCTAGGTTTTGGTTATTACGCGTATGCCAAAGAAGATCAATTGGAACATATATTCCAGAACAATATTTTCGATTTATTTGTATCAAATACCTTCTCGGTCATGTCCAACGAGGTATTAGTCGCCGTCCCCCTCTTCTTATTTATGGGGTACGTTGTTGAACGCGCAAATATTGTAAATCGCCTATTTTTCAGTATTCAGATAGCAACACGCCATGTACCCGGCTCGATGGCGATTGCGGCACTTGCAACCTGCGCCATATTCGCAACAGCAACTGGTATTGTTGGAGCTGTCGTAACGCTAATGGGTTTATTAGCTTTCCCGGCAATGATGAAGGCAGGTTATGATAAAAAACTGGCTTCGGGCGTTATCTGTGCTGGCGGCACATTAGGTATTTTGATTCCTCCCAGCATTATGCTGATTGTTTATGCAGCAATCGCCCAGGTATCACCAGTACGTTTATATGCAGCAGCGCTATTTCCTGGAATCATGCTAGCCAGCATGTATATGATGTACGTTGTTGTTCGAGCAACGATTAACCCAAGTTTAGCGCCTAAACCAAAAGAAGAAGATGTTCCATCGATTGGAATTATTCTGTGGCAATTGCTTACCTCGTTTGTACCCTTATTCGTATTGATTCTGGGTGTATTAGGATCCATTCTGGCGGGTGTAGCAACCCCAGCTGAAGCAGCAGGTGTTGGATCATTAGGTGGTTTGATTCTAGCAGGCTTATATAGGTCATTATCTTGGGAAAGACTCAAGGAAGCAGTCTATCTGACAGCTAGAACGTCAGCAATGGTATGTTGGTTGTTTGTAGGATCATGGACGTTTGCTTCAGTATTTTCGTACCTAGGTGGACATGCCTTGATCGAGCACTGGATTTTGAGTATGGACCTTGGACCGATTCAGTTCTTGATAATTGCTCAGTTAATTATTTTCTTCTTGGGATGGCCACTAGAGTGGAGCGAAATCATTATCATTTTTGTTCCAATTTTTCTGCCATTGTTACAGCATTACAATATAGACCCATTATTTTTTGGAGTGTTGGTGGCACTCAATTTACAAACCTCTTTCCTTACACCGCCCATGGCCATGTCCGCCTATTACTTAAAAGGAGTAGCCGGTAAAACAGTCGAATTGATCGAGATTTTTAAAGGTATCATGCCCTATCTGGTGATCGTGATATTCGCGATGTTCCTGATGTATGTGTTCCCGCAAATTGTATTGTGGTTGCCCAAATACCTGTTTGGTTAGTGAGAATGATTTTGGTAAATAAAATATGAATCTTATTGAAATGAGTGCCACCGCAGCAGCAGCTGCGATTCAACAAGGCCAGGTAACTTCACAAGAATTAGTTCAAGCCTATGTAGACCAGATTAATGCGTATGATGAAGGAATACAGGCATGGGCGCATTTTGATCCTGATTATGCATTATCTCAGGCAAAAGACGCTGACCTTTTAAGAAAGAGTGGACAAACGACAGGACCACTCCACGGCATACCAATAGGAATCAAAGATATTTTTGATACCAAAGATATGCCAACAGAAGATGGAACAGCGATCCATAAAGGCCGTACCCCTGCTTATGACGCTAGTAGTGTTGAGTTCCTTCGGATGTCTGGCGCCATCATTATGGGTAAAACCGTAACAACCGAAATGGCAGTTTATACGGCGGGTAAAACCAAGAACCCGCACGATCCTTATCGAACTCCGGGAGGATCATCAAGCGGCTCTGCTGCTGCTGTCGCTTCCAATATGGTACCTCTTGCAATAGGTACACAAACTAATGGCTCAATAATACGTCCTGCATCCTATTGTGGAGTGGTGGGATATAAACCCAGTCACGGCCTGATTTCACGTTACCGGGTGTTACAGCAATCACTGCGTTTCGACAGTGTGGGTGTATTTGCTCGCGATGTCTCAGATGCAGCTTTGATAGCTCAGCAAATGATGGTGTTCGATAAACAAGACCCCGCGATGAAGGCTAGAATGCCTCCCAAACTTTTAGAAACCATAGAACAAGGACCACTGGTACCACCACGCTTAGTCTTTGTAAAAACACCAGCATGGGAAGAGCACGCTGACAATGACATAAAAGAAGGATTCTCAGAACTTGTCGATGCACTTGGCAATTCGGTTGAAACACTGGATTTAACTGATTTACTAAAAGATGTTGTTGAGTGGCATAGGGTCATTATGGAAACAGATATTGCCAAAAGCTTTCAGCGTGAATACAAGCAAGGCAAAAATGTCATGAGCTCTTCATTGCAGGAAATGATAGAGCGCGGGCAAAAGAATCTTGCGATTGATTACAATGACGCTGTTGATCATATCAAAGCACTTAATACTGCTCTGGATGAAATCATGTCTGAATATGATGCAATACTGACACCTTCAACTACGGGTGAAGCACCATTAGGGCTGGAATCAACAGGAAGCCCAATTTTTTGCACACCTTGGTCTTTTTGTGGAATGCCTTCGATAACTTTGCCATTAATGCAAGGTTCTAACAGCATGCCAATAGGAGTTCAGTTGGTCTCCTCTAAAGGGGATGACGCACGATTATTGAGAACCGCAGACTGGCTCACCAAAACTATTAATAGTTAACTAAAACGAATTAAACGAAGGATATATCAAATGAGTAATTTAATATCGGCGGCGATTTCATTAATAGTTATAACCGCCTTTCTCGGTGGTCTAGCCTACTCGATCTGGGAAAATACCGACGACATCGCATTTCCGGTAATTGTCGCGATCATTCTAGCCATGGTCTACAAAAGTGCTTACGATGAAATTAAATCTGGACCTAATCACGTTTAAGGAAAGTGGTTTAAGTAAGATGGCTTAATAAAAGTCACCCCCCTACTTTAAGACACTTTTTTTTAGCGCACTAGGATACTAATAACTTGATTGATACAAAGAACAATAAAACAGCAAAGATTCGCTTTAACACTAACACCGGAATCTTATGTGCGAGTTTTGCGCCATAAGGAGCTGTTAAGGCACTGGCCACAACAATACTTAAGGCGGCTGACAAATTGATATAACCCAGACTCCATTCTGGCATTGCATCTGAATCCCAACCAGAAATAATAAAGCCTAAGGTTCCTGCTAAAGCGATAGGTAAGCCAATGGCGGCAGATGTCGCAACAGCTTTGCGAACCTCGATATTACACAAGGCCATAAAAGGCACATTTAACGATCCGCCGCCAATACCGAGCAAGGATGAAATCGCGCCAATTGCTGTACTTGCAGATAATAACCCTGCACGTTCGGGTAATTTCCGATGTGGTTTGGGTTGTTTATTAAGTGCCATTTGAATAGCAACAGCCATAAGAAATGGTGAGAAAATCAGTTTTAAGGTATCACTGGGTAAGGCATCGGCAATAGCCGCTCCAATCAGCGCACCCAATAAAATCCCCGGAGTCATTTTCCAGAATATTGGCCAGAGTATTGCACCGTGAGCGTGATGCGCGCGAATTGATGATATCGAAGTAAAAACGATTGTAGCCAGGGAGGTTCCAATCGCCGTATGCATGATGATTGAAGGGTCTACGCCCTGATACTGGAAGATAAATACCAGCACAGGTACGATTACAACGCCGCCGCCAACGCCCAGTAAGCCCGCAAGAATGCCCGCAAAAGCACCCGTAATTAATAATAAAAGGAGATCAGCCATAGCATTCTACATTCTGGACTTTGATAAAAGACCAGAAGTATAGATGATATGTTTTATAAGAAACCAGCCTTATCCAAACTAGTTTTTAGAAATATTCACAATGCTGTACAGCATGCTTTTTGAGGAGGAAGTTGAATAACAAATCGACGATCAAAAATTAACCATTAAAAGACGGTTAAAACTTTTTAATTAAATTCAAAAACTCTTCGCGGGTTTTGGCATTTTCACGGAATGTTCCCAGCATCATGGAAGATATCGTTGATGAACCCTGCTTCTCGACGCCGCGCATCATCATGCAAAAATGCTGTGCTTCTATAACCACACCAACGCTGCTAGAACCTGTCGCATATTTAATCGCTTCTGCAATTTGCTTGGTCATATTCTCTTGAATCTGCAAGCGTCTTGCATACATATCAGTGATGCGTGCAACTTTGGATAAACCGATGACTTTACCCTCTGGCAAATACGCGACGTGTACTTTGCCGACAAATGGCAACAAATGATGTTCGCACAATGAATACATTTCGATATCTTTTACAATCACCATTTGGTCATTATCAGAATCAAAAACAGCACCATTGATCACATCATCCAGATCCTGATCATAACCTTTTGTTAAAAACTCCATTGCCTTTGCTGCACGATCTGGCGTTTTTTGAAGCCCGTCACGATTAACATCTTCGCCCAGATTAGTCAGTAATTCTGAGTAGAGTTTGCTGTTATCCATTTGTTATCCTTCCTTGTATTTTTTATCGTTTTCTTTTGGGTTTAATCTTTATTGCATTTTATAGAATTATTTTACTTATGCTTTCAGTGAGTTGCATAATCACTGATGGCTGGCATAAAAGATAATTCCTGTAGTTTTTAAAAGGCATTTATCGTAAATGGCACCCCCCTACTTTGGAGGACTTTTTTAACGACTTACAATTTACGTTTAATTTACTTTCGTATCGGTGTAATCGTAAAGCGCCAATCCGAACCTATTGATCGTATATCATGAATCGTTAAATCTATTGTATCTTTCATTTTATCCAGCCCGGGAATTGCCAACAACCCACGCGCATCATCACCCATAATTTTAGGCGCCATATAAAGCACGATCTCATCGACATAGCCTTGTTGCAACAATGCACCGCAAAGCGTAGCACCAGCTTCGACATGGATTTCATTGATTTGCTGTTGCGCCAGATCAGTCAGAATAGCGTTCAAATCTAGACCTTGAGATTTCGAATCAGTTTCAACAAAAGCGACTTTTGCACCTGCGGACTCAATCTGTTGAATCTTATCGCTATGCTTTCTCTTCGTATCAGCGCTGCAATAAATCAGTGTATCGCCTTCCAGAGCTAGCATTTTAGCCTCTGAAGATAATGCTAAGTGCGAATCTAATACGACGCGTAAAGGTTGATTTACTGGCCCATTGATCCCTAACTCATCAGCAGTCAATCTCACATTCAACGAAGGATCATCATCAATCGCAGTCCCCGAACCGGTTAAAATAGCATCGGCTTTAGCGCGTAAAAACTGCACATCTTTTCTCGCCTCAGCGCCTGTTATCCATTGGCTTTCACCTGACGCCATCGCTGTTTTACCATCGAGACTCATGGCGAGTTTTACTCTGACCCAGGGCAGCCCAGTTTCCATACGTTTGATAAAACCCGGGTTTAGTGCTCTTGATTGTGCTTCTAAAACACCTACTTCGACGTCGATACCAGCATCTCTTAGCAGCTGGATTCCGAGACCGGCAACTTGAGGGTTAGGGTCTTGCATGGCAATTACCACGCGTGAAAATTTTTCTTTGATAAGCGCTGTCGCACAAGGCGGTGTTTTACCCGTATGCGAACAGGGTTCTAAAGTAACGTATGCTGTAGCGCCAACAAGCGAACTGGTCGCAGCAGCGATTGCATTGACTTCAGCATGCCCTTGACCTGCATACTGGTGATAACCTTCCCCGATTATTTCGCCATCTTTAACGATGACACAACCCACACGTGGATTAGGATGAGTCGTGTATTGACCTTTTTGAGCCAACTGAATAGCACGCGCCATAAAAGCATGATCTTGAGCATTCATTTGAGGTGAGGTTTGCTTACTCATAAAGAAGATAAAAAGAGAAGTGGATTAAGACAGTATAACGATAAATTGAGAGGTCTATCGATTTACGTCCCCGGAAGTTTATTCTGGCGTTTTTTAAGCTCTGGGCTAGGAGAATTCTCAAGCCCTTCAATGGCATCGATAAACTCACCAATATCATTAAAGTCACGATAAACCGAGGCGAAACGAATATACGCAACATCATCCAGCTTGCGTAATTCTTCCATCACGAATTCACCAATCAGATTGGTGGTTAAATCAGATTTGTCGTTTTTATCCGTAGAACCTTCGCGCGCTAGAATGCGCTTCTGAATATCCATCACGGCACGGTCGATGGATTTAGAATCGACAGGACGTTTTTGCGTAGCTCGCATTAGTCCTGCTCTAAGTTTATGCTCGTTAAATGCCTGTTTTTCACCGCCTGACTTGGTCACTTGCGGCATATTAAAAACAGCTATTTCATAGGTACTAAAACGTTCGTTGCAGGAAGTACACTCCCTGCGACGACGCACTTGATCGCCCTCACTGGCAAGACGCGAATCTACTACTCGAGTATCATCTTCTCCACAGAAAGGGCAATGCATAAATAACTACCGACTTATTTGTAAACAGGTAAACGCTGACAGATTTCAGTCACTTTTTCGCGTACTTCTTCGATTATGCTGGTATCGTTTTCATCTTTTGCGATTGATTCCAACACGTCACAAATCCAATGCGCAAGTTGCGAACTGTCTTCTGCGTTAAAACCACGCGTAGTGATTGCAGGAGAACCGATACGTAGACCACTCGTTACGAATGGAGATTGCGGATCGTTAGGCACAGAGTTTTTGTTAACCGTGATGTGAGCGTTACCCAAAGCAGCATCAGCCACTTTACCGGTTAATCCTTTGTCGATGAGATCAAGCAGGAATAAGTGATTTTCAGTACCGCCAGAAACGATATTGAAACCACGCTCGATAAAGGTATTCGCCATTGCCTGTGCGTTAACCACAACCTGCTTTTGGTATTCTGTAAATGCTGGCTCTAATGCTTCTTTAAACGCTACCGCTTTACCAGCGATCGCATGCATTAACGGACCACCCTGAGTACCCGGGAAAACCAAAGAGTTTAATTTCTTTTCAATCTCTGGATTCGCTTTTGCAAGGATGATTCCACCGCGTGGACCACGTAGAGTTTTGTGTGTAGTAGATGTGGTTACATCAGCAATTTGTACTGGAGATGGGTAAATACCTGCAGCAACCAAACCGGCAACGTGAGCCATATCGACAAATAAATAGGCACCCACTTCATCAGCGATATCACGGAATTTCTGCCAATCGACAACTTGTGAATAAGCGGAGAAACCAGCAATAATCATTTTTGGCTTATGTTCACGCGCTAAATTAGCAACTTCTTCGTAATCAATAATGCCTTTATCATCTATGCCGTACTGAACCGCATTGTAAACTTTACCGGAAAAACTGACGTGTGAACCATGTGTAAGATGTCCGCCATCAGATAGAGACATACCAAGAATTGTATCTCCTGGCTCAACAAGCGCCATGTAAACCGCAAGGTTTGCTGATGAACCTGAATGCGGCTGTACATTCGCGTAATCCGCACCAAATAATTCTTTAACACGATCGATTGCTAACTGCTCTGCAACATCAACGTATTCACAACCACCGTAATAACGCTTACCCGGGTAACCTTCTGCATATTTATTAGTAAGCACAGAACCTTGTGCTTCCATCACGCGAGGGCTTGTGTAGTTTTCAGAAGCGATCAACTCAATGTGATCTTCCTGTCGTTGTACTTCAGAGGCTATAGCAGCAGCAAGTTCTGGATCGTAACTTGCGATTGTCATGTCTTTAGAAAACATTGTTGAATGCTCCAGATTATTTCAGAAAAGAGCGACATAATAACGCAAAAATTCTAAATAGATAATGCTATAACGACATCTTTTTGCTCTTCTAAGCTGAAGAATGCAGAGAACACCCACAATTCATTTTAAGACAGCTGATTTATTCTTGAAGCCACCCCCCTACTTATGGGCAGTTTTTATCCTATGAATTTTCAAATAGGTCATGCATGCTCTACAACCTCCCATAACCAACACACTTCAACCAAGTGTTATGTTTGTTAAATATAAGAGTTAACCACCCATGGAAACAGTCTCAATCTTGGTAGATGTGCAAAACGTCTATTACACAACCAGGCAAGCTTACAAACGGAATTTTGATTACAACAAATTTTGGGCGCAAGCGACAAAAAACCGAAAACTTGTAAAAGCGACTGCGTATGCAATTGAAAGTCAGGACGATAAACAAAGGCAGTTTCAAAATATACTCAGAGCCATTGGCTTTGAGGTGAAATTAAAACCCTATATCCAGCGTTCGGATGGTTCCGCAAAAGGAGATTGGGACGTGGGTATCGCCTTAGATGCGATGGAATATGCCGAACAAAGTGATACGGTTATTCTGGTATCCGGTGATGGTGATTTTGATTTACTCGCGAATCGCATGCAAATCAAACATCATGCATCGGTCGTGGTTTATGGCGTAGAACCATTAACAGCAGCGTCTTTAATCAATGCAGCTAGCCAGTTTATCCCTATTGATTCTACTCTATTGTTGTAGCCAGATTAATACCACAATTAAACGAAACTAAATGGCACCCCCCACCTTTGAGGCACTTTTAATGACTCAATTCAGTAGAAAATTAATGACTCGATTAAAGTTCGGTTGCCAATCTACCCATTTATGTCCACCATCGTAGATAAAATACTCGTGCTCTCGTCCATTTTTCTGCAATAGCTCATGAAAGCTTTGATTCGTTCTAATAATATTGGGTTGATCTTTATCTCCCCAGATTAGTTGTAGACGTATTTTTTGCAGCGCTACCATTATTCTTATCTGACCAGACACTTCTAATGCTTTGTGATTCATCACCATTATAAAGTTTGGGGCCGAAGATTCGTTTCAGAGGGAAAAATAGACGGACCAGTAAAGGCACTTTTGCATCCTGCTTATTCTCATTACTCAACACAGGCGTGCTTATTGCACTGAGACTTGAAAAACTGTTTTTATAAATACTGGCCATACGCAAAGCACCAAAGCCACCCATGGATATTCCCATCAGGCTGCAATGTTCGGGACAATCCAGCGTATTATAATCTTTTTGTACTTTAGGCAGAATGTCCTGCATCACCCAGTCGCGATAATTATGTGAGCCATCGTACCAATTTTCCCAGAAGCCCTTACCACCGTTTGGCGTGACCAAAATAAAACGAGGCATTTGACCCGCGTTGATTTGTTGGTCGAAGTAACGATGAGTTTTGTATTGCTCCAGAGTATTATGATCATCTCGAGCACCGTGTAGAAATAGCACCAGCGGCAGTCTTTCTGTCTTGACCCAGTTCGACGGTGTGTAAACGCCATACTCGATGGTTTTATCTAAACTGCTGGTTGGGATTTTTTCATACGCCAACTCTGTTCCTTTAAAACTGGAACAGCCCACTTGAACAACAAATAAGCCAATGAAAGCCGCCTGTTTCATTAATCTTATAAAGTTATGGTAATTAGGCATATTTATTAGGCTAAATGATTAGTCCTTAAAAAACAAATACACCCCCCTACTTTGGGGCAGTTTTTTTAATAAGTTTAAAAGAGATGTTTTTCAAACAGCAAACCCGAGTGATAAACTCCGCGAATGAATAATGAAAAACGCTATGAAATTTTCAGACGCTTTCGAGAAGCTAACCCACACCCAACCACCGAACTGGAATTTGATTCCCCTTTTGAATTATTAGTTGCAGTTACGTTATCTGCGCAGGCAACCGATGTTAGTGTGAATAAAGCAACCGCAAAACTATTTCCAGTGGCGAATACACCCGAAGCCATTTATGCCTTGGGAGAAGATGGCTTGAAGGAATACATCAAAACGATCGGTTTGTATAATAGCAAAGCTAAAAATGTGATTGCGGCTTGCAAAATGCTCATTGATCTTCATCACTCTGAAGTGCCTGACGATCGAGAAGCGTTAGAAGCATTACCCGGTGTTGGTCGAAAAACCGCCAATGTGGTTTTAAATACCGCATTCGGACACCCCACAATGGCCGTCGATACACATATTTTTCGTGTATCCAATCGAACAGGAATCGCAAAAGGCAAAAATGTCGTTGAAGTCGAAAAAAAACTACTACACTTTGTGCCTAAAGAATTTCTAGTCGATGCACACCATTGGTTAATTTTACACGGGCGTTACATTTGTGTTGCGAGGAAACCCAGATGTGGCGCCTGTTTGATTAGTGATTTATGTGATTATAAAGAGAAAAATCTATGACTAACTCCACTTCATCCGACAACGCTCATAATTTTCGTGTCGCCATATTAGATGAAACCACCTTTAATCCGGGAGATCTGGATTTAGAGGCTTTGGTTGAACTGGCTCAAGATTGTCAGCGTTACCCGAACACCAGCGCAGAGCAACGACTCGAACGCCTCGAAGGCATCGATGTTGCAATCGCTAATAAGGTTGTTTTTGATCGCGAATTATTAGCGCAATGCCCACAATTAAAAGCCATTTTATTAACCGCTACCGGCATGGATAATATCGATCTTGAAGCCTGCGAAGAAATGGGAATCGCCACATACAATGTGACCAATTATGGGACTCCCTCTGTTGCCCAACATGTTTTAATGTTAATTCTAGCGTTATCGACCTCATTAAATGATTACCAGACAATGACGCGAAATGGCGGTTGGTCAAAGAGCGAACATTTCAGCAGCCTGCAATTCCCTATTCGTGAATTAGCAGGAAAAACTATTGGTCTCGTTGGTTACGGCACCTTAGCCAAAGGCGTCGAAAGAATTGCCAGAGCATTTGACATGAATGTCCTGATTGCTGCTCGCGCAGGTGCAGACACTGTGCCAGATGGTCGTTTATTACTGGATGATTTATTACCCCTTGTTGATGTGCTGAGTCTGCATTGTCCACTCACAGCTGAGACCCATAAACTGATTAATCGCGAAGCTTTAGAAAAGATGAAATCAGATGCCATTTTAATCAATACCGCCCGCGGTGCTGTGGTTGATAATGAAGAATTAGCGCAAGCACTGAGAGATGGTGTGATAGCTGGCGCAGGTATCGATGTACTAGAACAAGAACCGCCACCAGCAGATCACCCATTATTAGCTGCTGATATACCAAACCTGATTGTGACTCCACATGTTGCCTGGGCTGCCATTGAAGCGAGACAGCGCGTGGTAAATAAGACTACGCAGAATCTTAGAGACTGGCTGTCTAAACAAGAGCAACCAGAAAACGAAACAGTGGAAACGTAGCAGCAGGTAAGTAGTAATAAGCAAACAGCAGGACAGCAGTAACGATAAAATTTATACCTAGTTACATTTCGCTGTACCGATTCAATGCGGTATAGCGAAATGTGACTTTATTCACAGAACTCCGTCTGCATATAAGATATTTTGTCACTATGGCTAAACGTCCGAATATCTGTGATTACCATGATGTCTATGAAGCAGAAGTGACAGACACTTTCTGTGACCCTATTTTTAATAAACGCAACATCATTGCAGAAGGCGACTCCTGGTTCACTATTGGCGGTCAAAGCCTACAATACCCCTGGTTTACCAATATCCTATATACCTTGCGTTTTAGCGAAGAAGTGTTGATTCTGAATCTCGCTGAACCTGGCGACACCATCAAACATATCTCTTCGATGCCACGCGATCAGTCGTTTAAATTCGCCATTGAAGAACATACTACGACCCCATGGGATGCGATAATTTTGAGTGCTGGGGGCAATGACCTCATCGATAAAGCACGCACTTTAATTAAAAATCGCTTAGAACGGCAGGGAGAAACTATCCGTAAACCTGCCGATTATTGTAAACAGGTTGAAGTGAATAACTTTCTGCAAAATATCGAAAACCACTTCCGCCGTTTGGCGGCTATTCGTGGCAATCACGTCATTCCAATCGTCTTACATACCTACGATTACCCAACACCACGCGATGCACCTGCACGCTTCTTTGGCGTAGGTTTGCTTGGTCCCTGGCTTTATCCCTGTATGAAAAATGCCGAGATCCCAAAAACGGACTGGCAAACATTGAGTGATTATTTATTCGATCAACTCTCCGAGCGACTTTTGAGTCTGGAAAATGGTGTAAATCCTATCGCTAATTTTCACGTGGTTGATACGCGCCATCTACTCACGCGAGCTGCACTGGATAGCACAGGTGAAAGTGGCGACTGGATGAATGAGATTCATCCGAATAAAAAAGGCTATAAAAAAATTGCGCATAAAATTGAACAAAAGCTTAAAATGATCAACGCGATTCATTAAATTTTATGGTAATTATGTCTTCTGACAACGCTTCAAATACAACTTCATCCGACCAATACGAACAACAACGCGAACAGCTGCGTCAGTTTTATTGCGATACCTGGGATAAACACCTCAAACAACAACAGACGCTGACCGACCTCGAACAGCAAGTCACCGCGGTCATCAAAGAGCACCCAGAATATCATGGCTTGTTAGAAAACAAAGAAGCCAGTGTTAACGCCGAATATTTGCCGGAGATGGGAGAAAATAATCCTTTTTTACACATGGGCATGCACTTGGGTATTCGAGAGCAAGTAACGACTAACCGCCCTGTTGGCATCGCTGAACTTTATCAACGTTTGGTTGCCTTAAAAGGAGTACACGATACCGAGCATGAAATGATGGAATGTTTATCAGAAGCGATGTGGCAGGCACAGCAGAATAATATCGCGCCTGATGAAAATAGCTATCTGGATTGTCTGGGTAAGATGGAAGAAAAGTTTCGGACGAATAAAGACTAAACTCATTCACCTCCATTGAAAATTGTATTCGTTGTAACCTTAAATCTAACTAAGCGATATGCAAACATGACACACACTAAAACAATCACACGTTGTAGCTTTTATGCACTTTCATTATTGATAATTAGTGCTTGTTCTAGTTCATCCAGTACAACGACTGATTCCGCTAAAAGCAAAGTAGATGACGCTATTCCAGTCAGTGTTGAACAAAAAATCGAGACGGGCATTGTTTTAGCCGTCAGAATTATAGAGGTAGCACCAGAACCGATTCACTCCTACGGTAATGTTGGTGTGAATGTAGATTCAAGTGGAACCTCGGGAATTCAGGGATCTATTGATCTAAAAACCTTAAGCACCCTCTACCGCAACGCGACCAAAGACAAAACCGCGCAAGAATTAATCGTTAAAAAAGATATGGGTGAAACGGTAGCAATTACACAATCAACCAAAGAAATTTTTAAAGTTGGCGATCGAATAAAAGTGCTTAAAAGGGATGGAAAAGCGGTTGTTATTCACTAACTCATTATTTTAGCTATAGACCATAAAACAAAAAGCCACCTCCCCACTTACAGGCACTTTTTAAAAAAACGCCTGTAAGAGGGGAGGTGGCTTAAGACTATTTATCTAATCTAAAGCTTAACTACTGTGTCTCAACTCTAGATAACGCCTGCGTAATAAGGCGATCACGCCAAGTAACAATAAACCTAAGAAGTTCATGCTACCGCCCTTTTTCGTGGTTTCATCATCAGTAGAATCTGATGCATCGCTAGACGATTTCGATGGATCTAAAGGAAACTCATCTTCATCGTCTGAAACACCGTCATTATCGTCATCAGTATCCGCATTGTTACCTACTCCATCACCGTCAGTATCAACCGACTCAGAAGCATCTAAAGCAAACGCATCATCTCTGTCTGGTACATTATCACCATCATCATCAGTGTCGGCATTATTACCTGTTCCATCACCATCGGTATCTATCGACTCAGTCGCATCTAAGGCAAATGCATCATCAACATCCGGGACATTATCGTTATCATCATCGAGGTCAGCATTATTACCCGTGCCATCACCATCGGTATCGACTGATTCATTTTTATCTAATGGAAAAGCATCATCTATATCAGCAACACCGTCATTATCGTCGTCGTCATCAGCCAAATTGCTTATACCATCACCGTCAGTATCTAATGATTCAGTTGGACCAAGTGGGAATGCATCGTTTATATCAAGTACTCCATCACCATCATCATCTGTATCCGCATTATTTCCTGTTCCATCGCCATCAGTATCTACTGATTCATTCTTATCTAATGGGAAAGCATCATTAGCGTCAGGAACATTATCGCCATCATCATCTGCATCGACACCATCATCACACATACCATCATTATCTGTGTCTAGTGGAACTGACGTGTTATCTAAACTATCCGTACCACAGATACCTTCATCAACATCAGAGAAAGTATCGTTATCATCATCAGCGTCGACGCCAGCATCACATAGTTTATCGTTATCAGTATCCGTTGGCGTATCTGAAATATTGAGTGGGTCAGAGCCACACGTAGCTTCATCAAAGTCGGAGAAGCCATCATCATCATCGTCTAAATCAATGATATCTATCTGGGCAGTTAATGTATCTAACTGCGCATTCATCACATCTACTTTTTGCTTTAATAATGCTGCAGCGGCAATTTGATCTTCGACGACAGAATAATCATTAAGTCGTTCGAGGGTTAAAATATCAGTAGCATCTATTGCCCCAGCTACATTAGCAATACGACGTAATAAAGTAGCCTTACCTACCGAAACGGTATTTACCTCAAATTCACTTGAGGAACCAATAGCAATACTGTTACCTAGGTCATTAGCAGGGTTTGCTGTACCAAACATAAGGGCTGACTGAACTTCAAAATCTACATCAGGGTCACATATAAAAGAACAGGTGTAATTGCCTCCTGAGAAAACGCAAGTTGCAGGGTCTTGTACCGGAGTTATAAATGGTTGACCGATTGGAATTGTTCCTGTCACAGGTGGTAGATTATCGGGAGCTGGAGAAAAAATATTTGCAGGAACAGAACAATCATAAGAGGGAACCACACCATCTAGAGCAGTTACTAATCTAGTTTTATCTTTAGTAACTGATTTTACTTGTATATCAAAATAAGACGGCTCTGTATCTCTAGATGAATTTGCTTCAAGATTCCAGCTTTGCCCTAAACCAGCAGCTGCAGCCGTATCTGTCATACGAATGCGTAGATTATTCTCTTTTAGTCTAAGTGTGTCGCCATTGAATACTTCACCATCGGCACAATCAAATCCAATACAGGCTGATGCATCAGGGGTAGAACAACTGTATTCACAAGTAAAAACCCCAGCAACTGTTGTACATGCAATTGGGGTCGCAATTATTAATGGATCACCTACGGGTATTACTGATCCAACTGAACTTGTATCAAAAGAATTTGTTGTAGAATCATAAGGCAGTGTAACCCCTGCGCTACAATCATAAGCTGGGGCAGTGCCATCACTCACATTATTGAGTATTAAATCATCATTAATAACTTGATCGGCTATTGCGCCATAAAAGGGGATAAGTAATAGCAGTAGGCAAATTTTTATTTGTATTACTTTATTGTAAAATAACATCTGTATTCTCCATTCTCTCTTTGAATTTTCTGCTCTTTTTTATACCCTTATCGATATGTTTTTTAATCGATGAGAGAAAAAAGAAACGTTATATAAGCTGTCGTTTATAAATTATCGACGCGCGTAACGAGAGCATTCAAACGAGTTGTGAGAGTCGTTATTTCATCTTGTAACGTAGTGAGTTCAGTATCAAAAGCAGTAATCTGTGCGTTAACTGCTGCAGTAGCTGTTGTTGTAAAAGCATCAAACTGCGCTTTATTAACTGCATCCGTTGGCATTGTGGCTGGTGCGACATGAATAATGCGTCGTTCACTACCCGTTGAACCAACTGAAACAGTATCATCGACCAATTCTGCATCAGCACCCAAGGCAACACCACCATTGCTAGCAGCGCTCAATCTTAAAACTGCTTTGCCGGCATCTACATCAGTAATAGAAAATATACTGATATTATCAGTATCGTTAGAAACTCCCATGAGCCAGTCATTTGTTGGGAATGATGCAGAAGTACTAGTATCCTGAAAACGGATTTGTGGGTTAGTTGCTTTGAGTCTGATGGTGTCAAAATCAAATTCTTCATTTTCGATACATTCAGCGCCTACACAAAGACTACTTTGCACTATTAGGTCATCTGAAATGACTTGATCGGCTTGGATAGGTAACCCAAATGACAATGGAACAAGCACTAGCGTACTTAGAAATTTTGATTTAATTTTCATTATTATCTTCTCTTTATCTCGCAAAAAAATTTATAGTTTGATTCTCTTTCCTTTCACTATAAACAGCTGGCTCATATTGAAATCATCTGTATTTTTATTTTTATTAATAAGTAAGTATGAGCTTTAAATATAGATATAGCACAAAAGCTATATAAAAACTGTTATTTATCTATTGCATGTAAATTAATAAAAATAGAGTAATACTGAATATACAGATAAGAATAATTTAAAAAGAATGACTTAAACTGATAGTTAATAAACTACTTAGAAACGATAGAGAAACAAGCGTAATACTATTTAGATTTAAATTACCCATAAAAAAAGCCACCTCCCCTCTTACAGGCACTTTTTAAAAAGTACCTGTAAGTGGGGAGGTGGCTTAAATTAAGCTGAACTGGTTATTTACTTGATTCGATACTCAGCAGAACGCGCATGAGCCGTTAAGCCTTCGCCATGAGCCAATGTCGAAGCGATCTTACCCAACTCGGATGCACCATCGGCAGAACAACCAATCAGTGAAGAGCGCTTCTGGAAATCATAAACCCCTAACGGTGATGAGAAACGAGCAGTTCTTGATGTTGGCAGTACATGATTCGGACCAGCGCAGTAATCACCTAAGGCTTCAGCCGTGTAACGACCCATAAAGATCGCACCAGCGTGTTTAATGCGCTTAGCCACTTCTTCTGCATTATCGACAGAAAGCTCTAAATGCTCAGGAGCAATATAGTTCGCTATCTCGATTGCATCATCCATATCTTTCGCCTGAATAACCGCACCACGGCCTTGTAATGACGCCTTGATGATATCGGCTCGTGGCATCTCTTCAATCAACTTGTCGATGCTTTGCATAACGCTTTCGATGAAATCCGCATCCGGTGAAACCAGAATAGATTGTGCATCTTCGTCATGTTCCGCTTGCGAGAATAAATCCATCGCAATCCAGTCTGGATCTGTCTTGCCGTCACAAACCACTAAAATCTCAGATGGACCTGCGATCATATCGATACCCACGGTGCCAAATACCATGCGTTTTGCTGTCGCCACATAGATATTACCCGGGCCAACGATTTTATCAACCTGCGGTACAGTTTCGGTACCATACGCCAATGCAGCAACTGCCTGAGCACCACCAATCGAGAATACACGATCGACATTGGATATCGCAGCAGCAGCAAATACTAATTCGTTTACTTCATCATCAGGCGTCGGTACAACCATGATTAACTCAGGTACACCCGCAACCTTTGCAGGTATCGCATTCATCAATACTGATGAAGGATAAGCGGCTTTACCACCGGGTACATAGAGACCCACTTTGTCTAACGCAGTAACTTGCTGACCTAGCACCGTACCATCTTCTTCGGTGTAGCTCCATGAATCCATGGTTTGGTGTTCAGCATAGCTTTTGATGCGGGCTGCTGCTTTTTCTAAAGCCGTTCTTTGCTCTGCGGTAATATTTTCAAGTGCTTCCTGTAAGCGAGATTGTGGAATCTCTAACTCTGCAAATGAGGTTGCCTGCATGCGATCAAATTTATTGGTGTATTCAATGACTGCTTTATCACCATTAGATTTAACATCGGCCAAGATTCCGTTAACCGTTTCGATAACACTATGATCAGACTCACTATCCCATGCCAGACGCTTATCAAGCTTCTTCCAGAAATCAGTTTCGTTTGTGTTTAATCGTTGGATATCCATAATATTTCTTCTGTTTTATACGTTTCAGTATGTATTTTTACTGACTCAAGCTACGACGCTTTGCAACAGCTTCTGCTAACTCACGCAATACTGCTTCAGTCGTATCCCAATTAATACAAGCATCTGTGATGCTTTGTCCATAGGTTAGATCGTCGAGGTTTTTGCCTTCGCCGTTCTGATTACCTTCAACCAAATGACTTTCGATCATCACACCGCAGATTCCATGCTCTCCACGAGCAATTTGTCCGGCGATATTATGCGCAACCTTTGGCTGATTATTGAAGTCTTTATTGCTGTTAGCATGACTAAAATCAACCATGAGTTTTTTGCTCAGACCCGCTTTCTCTAGTTGGCCTAGTGCTTCTGAGACACTCACCTCATCATAGTTCGGACGGCGACCGCCACGTAAAATGATATGACAATCATCATTACCTTTTGTGGTAAAAATCGCTGAATGCCCTGCTTTAGTCAAAGACATGAAGTGATGCGAATGCGAAGCTGATTTAATTGCATTAATAGCAATATCTAGATTACCGTAAGTGCCATTCTTGAAACCGATTGGACAAGACATACCAGACGCTAATTCACGATGACCCTGTGATTCTGTAGTACGTGCACCGATAGCGCCCCATGAAATCAAATCCGCCACATATTGTGGTGAGATTAAATCCAGGTATTCTGTCGCAGTTGGCATACCCTGCTCTGCTAGATCTTTTAATAAACTACGCGCAACACGTAAGCCTTTATTGATATTAAATTTACCTGTTAAGTCAGGATCATTGATCAAACCTTTCCAACCGACACTGGTACGAGGCTTCTCAAAATAAACGCGCATCACAATGTGCAAATCATCGCTTAATTCTTCACGCATTTTTGCCAGGCGTGCAGCATATTCCAACGCTGCTTTAGGGTCATGTATAGAACATGGACCAACCACTACCAGAACACGATCATCTTTATCATGCAAAATATCATGAGTCATATTACGCGCGGTAAAGACTGTTTCTGCTGCTTTATCTGACAGAGGATAATCCTCTAATAATGTCGCCGGAGAATGTACTTCTGTTTCGCCCATAATACGTAAATCGTCTGTTTGGTATTTAGTTTCTGTACTCATAGTGATAGTTTCGCTTAAGTAATTTGTATGTGTGTGGTTCTGTATTCTTTGTGTATTGTTTCTGTTTCACTTGTCTTTAATTCAACGAATAATTTAACGGATATTTCAACGAAAAATTTGCTAACGCGTTTAATTAACCGCTTGTTTCAACTGATCAAGCAAAGTGCTTAATCTTTGGTGTTTGGTTTTCATCGATGCTGTATTAACAACGATTCTAGAACTGATATCAGCCATGTGCTCCAACGGCACTAAACCATTCGCTTTTAAGGTATTACCAGTATCAACAACATCCACGATAATATCTGCAAGACCAACGATCGGAGCGAGCTCCATAGAACCGTAAAGTTTGATCAACTCAATTTGACGACCTTGTTCAGCAAAATAATTACGTGTGCAATTCACAAATTTAGTAGCTACTTTTAATTGACCTTCAGGTAACGGTTTATCTGCAAAACCTGCCGTCATTAATTTACAACGCGCGATTTTTAAGTCGAGCATTTCGTATAATCCTTCACCACCGTGTTCCATTAACACGTCTTTGCCTGTAACACCTAAATCAGCGGCACCGTATTGTACATATACTGGTACATCGGTAGCTCTGATAATGACTAACTTCACATCATCATGATTGGTATCCAGAATCAGCTTACGGCTTGTTTCCGGGTCATCCAGTGCTTGTATACCAGCGGCTTCTAAAAGAGGCATAGTCTCTTTAAAAATACGGCCTTTGGATAGTGCTATTGTTAAGGTTTCTTTCATGAGATGAATTATATCTATCTAAATTTAAATAAAGGTTACTAACTTCGCTTGATCTTGGCGCCGATCTTGGTCAACTTTTCTTCAATCTTTTCATAACCACGATCCGTATGATAAATACGATCAACGATGGTTATGCCTTTAGCCGCCAAACCTGCAAGAATTAAACAGGCAGATGCACGAAGGTCAGTAGCCATTACCGGAGCGCCTCTTAATGAAGGCATGCCTGCAACTATTGCCGTATTTCCTTCAAGGCGAATATTTGCCCCCATACGCATAAGCTCTGCAACGTGCATCATTCGGTTTTCGAAGATGGTTTCTACTACCACTCCAATTCCTTCTGATACACAATTCATTGCCATGAACTGTGCTTGCATATCGGTAGGAAATGCCGGATGTGGTTCAGTTCGAATGTCTACAGCTTTTAATTTGCGGCCGCGCATGTCTAATTCAACCCAGTCTTTTCCGACTTCGACACTTGCGCCACATTCTCTAAACTTTTGTAAAACAGCATCCAGTGTTTCAGGCGCTGCATTAACACATCTAACTTTGCCACCAGTAATGGCTGCAGCTGCCAGATAAGTACCTGTTTCAATTCTATCTGGCAGTACCGAATACTCGATACCTTTTAATTTCTTTACGCCTGTTACTGTAATAGTATTTGTGCCAGCGCCAGATATTTTAGCGCCCATGGCGATCAAACAATTGGCGAGATCTACAACTTCTGGCTCACGAGCTGCATTTTCAAGAATAGTCGTACCTTCTGCGAATACTGCAGCCATCAACAAGTTTTCAGTACCTGTTACGGTAACGGCTTCCATCACAATGGTTGCGCCTGTTAGCTTATCCGCTTTAGCACGGATGAAACCTTCATCGACAGTGATCTCAACACCCATAGCCTCTAAACCAGTCAAATGGATATTGACCGGACGACTTCCGATGGCACAACCACCTGGGAGAGATACTTCAGCGTAACCGTATTTAGCAACGAGTGGTCCAAGTACCAAAATAGAAGCTCGCATGGTTCTGACGAGTTCATAAGGAGCAACCTGGTTTTTAATCGTAGACGTATCAGTGGTGATATTATTGTCTTTGTCGATATTGACCGTGACGCCCATACCTTCAAGCAAAGATGCCAATGTAGCAACATCCTTTAGACGCGGAACATTTCGAATTGTCATCTTGCCATCGGCTAATAATGCAGCTGCCTGTAAAGGCAAAACAGCATTCTTTGCACCTGAGATTACAACTTCACCTTCTAACGGTGTACCACCTTCAATCTGGAAAACCTGCATGAACGTATCAGCCCTAAAACCAAAAGGGTGCATAATAACGAATTATGTACATTAAATGCACCTTTAATACGTGATTAATGCGTTAAAATCCGTTATTAAATAGAGGTAATTTAAATTCTGAGTATTGTAGGGAACTGTTTTGGCGAAATGCCAGGAGATATTCTATTGAAGTAGTTTTTCCAAACGGTAAGTTTCGACCAATGATTTGGCCTGATCTGGGAGATTTGTCAGTGAAAACTGCTTATTATTCTGATCACAGGTTCTTTTCCATTCGACTAACAAGGCTATACCCGCGCTATCAATACGTGTCACTTCCGAGCAGTCAAAATTAAAACTTGTTGCTTCATTTTTAAACTGGCTTTTCATTAAGCGCATACTTTTTTCTAGTAATGAAGAAGCACTTGAATAAACAAGTGCTCCTGTAATTTTGAAACCATTATCGCTGCTTACTATTTCTGATACTTTTTCTGATACTTTTTCTGATGATTTGGTATCTATAGATCGATTATTTTGACTATTCATAGCTCGTTTATTTTTTCGTATTCAGAAAATAATAACTAAAATGATTTTTAGCTACCGCTTTTTTCGATTCTAGCAATAAGTGATTCTAAACCTTTAGTACTGGCTTCACGTGTAAAGTTTGTACGGAAATTAGTGATTAAATTAATACCCGCAATTTCTACATTATACGCTTTCCAGATACCATCCACTTTACGTACGCTGTAATCAGCCTTAATTGGAGCAGCTCCTTTAGGCGTTACCACGGTACGCACAAGCACGTAACCAGGTTTACTATTTGGCACAGAGTTTACACCCTTAATAGCGGCACCTTTGTATTTAAGCATCGACTTGGCATAGCTCTTTACTAGCATTTCACGAAACGCATTTATAAAACGCTGACGTTGTTGTGGTGTTGCCGTTCTCCAGTGTTGACCAAGCGTTAACTTAGACATCGCTTCGAAATCGATTAAAGGTAAAATTTCTGTTCTTACCATCGCATTCAGCGCATTGATATCACGGCTGTATTGTGCGTCGTTGACTTCGAGCAAATGAACAATTTTACTTGTTACATCAACCACTTTTTTCTCAGCCACATCAACATCATTCGCCCATACTGAGGTCGTGAAAGTGACAAGCATTAGCAACATTGTTATTTTCTTGGTTTGTGCCATAACTTGCTTAGCGATTACATTAATCATTAAATTTTTCCTATTTATATTCGGTACTTATTAGTTTCTATACAGAGACTAAAGTTCACCAATTATTCTTTAGTTACAAAAAGTTACATTAATTGACATTTATTTCGTTGTCAGACTAACCAGAACTTTTCCAATTATTTCTTCCAATACTACGGCTGATTGTGTCAATTGGATCACACTGCCTTCTTTTAATGATACTTCTTCAGCACCAGGCTCTAAGGAAACGTATTGCTCACCAAGTAAACCAGCGGTGTAAATACTCGCCTGTGTGTCTTCTGGCAAGTAGTCGTATTGCGGATCAATCGCCATAACTACTGTCGCTCTAAATGATTTTTTATCGTAAAAGATTTCTGTCACACGACCTACGGTAACGCCAGATAAAGTGACTTTTGCTTTGGTTTGTAACCCACCAACATTGCCAAACTTTGCGGAGACATTAAACCCCTTTTCGGCACTGAAACTGGATAAGTTACTAACATTCATTGCCAATGCAAAAAGCGCCAGAATGCCTAGTACAAACAAAGCACCTACTGTTATTTCAGCTGTTCTTGAAGAACCCATAATAAAACCTATCAATAATTATTTTTTTAAAAATTCGAAAACATTAGCGCTGTTAAAACAAAATCTAACGCTAATACTGCTAAAGCTGAATAAACCACGGAGTTTGTCGTCGCTTTACTCACACCTTCCGATGTAGGCATCGCATTATACCCCTGGAAGACCGCAATCCATGTCACTACGAATGCAAATACAACACTCTTAATAATTCCATTCACAATATCGTGTCTAAATTCTACCTTATGCTGCATCTGTGACCAGAACGATCCTTCATCAACACCTAGCCAAACGCTACCCACGAGATAACCCGAATAGATACCGACCGCCATAAAGATAATCGTTAAGATCGGTAAGGTAACCAAACCCGCAAAAAAACGTGGGGCTATAATTCTTCTCACCGGATCAACCGCCATCATTTCCATGCTGGCAAGCTGTTCAGTGGCTTTCATTAAACCAATCTCGGCGGTCAATGCTGACCCTGCTCGTCCTGAGAACAACAAGGCACTCAACACTGGGCCTAATTCACGAATTAGAGATAAAGATACTAATAATCCCAGTGACTCTTCCGCACCAAAATCTACCAGGGTAATGTAACCCAATAAACTCATTACCATCCCTACAAAAATCGCAGAAAATATAATGATGAGCATCGACAGTACACCAACCGAATAAAGCTCACGTATAAATACTTTAGGTCTGAGCAATACGTCTTTTAAACCCAGTAACACATTAAACAGAAATATCGTGGCGCGTCCAAGACTGGAAACCGTATTGATAATATGAGCGCCAAATCTTTGCAATAAATCTAACATTAGGAGTCTCCTCCCAATAAATCTTTTGTGTAATCACCCGCTGGGTAATGAAATGGCATCGGACCATCAGGTTTACCATTTACAAACTGTTGTACAAATTCAGAATCAGAGTTCATTAATTCATCAGGAGAACCGGCAGCTACTACTTTTCCTTCAGACAAAATACAAACATGATCTGCGATAGAGAAGGTCTCACCAATATCATGCGAGACAATCACGCTGGTAAGGCCGAGGGATTCGTTTAGCTCTTTAATCAACGTTACAATCGTACCAAGGGTAACAGGGTCAAGTCCGGTAAATGGTTCGTCATACATCATAAGCAATGGATCTAATACAATTGCTCTTGCCAAAGCCACACGACGTTTCATGCCACCTGATAGCTCTGAAGGCATTAAATCTCTAGCGCCTCGTAGACCTACAAGCTCGAGTTTCATCAAAACCAAATCACGTATCATCGATTCAGTGAAATCATAGTGTTCTCGAATCGGGAATGCGATGTTTTCAAAAACACTCAAATCGGTAAGTAAGGCACCAGATTGAAACAACATACCCATGCGTCTACGAGCTTTATAAAGCTGCTCTCTATTAAGCTCAGGGATTTCTTGACCAGCTACTTCGACATTACCGCTACCTGGACGTAACTGACCGCCAATCAAACGCAACAAGGTAGTTTTACCTGTGCCACTTGGTCCCATGATGGCAGTAATTTTGCCTTCTGGAATTTCCAGACTGACACCCGAATATATTTCACGGCTTGGGTTCCATGAAAAATGAACATCTCGAATGCTGACTAACGAATCTGACACAGTATATTGCCTGTTTTGACTATTTAAATAGTAGTGTTTACGTAAAACAAAAAGCCATATAAACAACTATTTATATGGCGATATCAATTTTTTCGTGAATGATACGGATATTTATCATTTTTTACCAGACAGCGTGTAATAAATATGACATTAGGCATTGAAACCATTCATTTAATACACCCCCCTACTTATAGCGACTTTTTTAAAGTACTTAAGCTCTATTCATCAAAATCTCTTTTACACCTGGCTTATTTTCAAAGATTTCTTCTTCGGTCAATCCCTGTAATTCATGCGGAAAAACGAGCCATTCTTCTGTTTCATACAAAAAATAGTCAGGAACGCGGTCGGTTTTATTGTTATTGGGCTTATACCAGGGTGTGGCAATACGTATGTCTTTAGGTGTATTACGTCTGGATTTTTTATCTAAGGTATCCACAATCGCCTGAATGCTGCTGCCTGAATCAAATACATCATCGACAAGCAATAACTGATCTTCGTAGTTGATGTTTTTAATGATGTAATCGAGACCATGCACTCTGACCTTTTTTTTCTGCTTACCAATTCCATAATAAGAAGATGTGCGGATCGCGATGTGATCAGATGGAGAACCTAAATACTCAAGCACTTCTTGAACGGCTATCCCTACTGGTGTTCCACCTCGCCAAACACCTACAATAAAATCGGGTCTGAAACCGCTATCAAAAATTTTGGCACCCAGTTTATAAGAATCCAATAAAAGTTCATCGGCGGAAATGTAATATTTACTCATGGAATTGCGGCTCGTTTAAGGCATTTGATGTTACGACAAACACGTTGTCATAGTAATTCAGGAACAAAATAGCTTAGAAAAAAGCGAATAATAAGATAAGAAAGACCAAATAGCGATTTTTAGACTGTGATATTACATAAAGAGCCAGACAGAAGGAGTTCGACTCTTTGTTTAAGGACTAAATATGAGTTGAGATGTAATAAATCACCTGCAAACATACTAAAGCATAAATACCGGCCACAATATCATCGATCATGATACCCAAACCACCTTCAACTTTTTTATCCAGAATGGATATCGGCCAAGGCTTCCAGATATCGAACAGGCGAAACAAGGCGAAACCAATGACAATCCACAACCATCCTGCGGGTGCTGCAATCATCGTCACAAAGAACCCTGCAAACTCATCCCAGACAATACCCGAGTGATCATGCACTCCCAGTAATGCAGACGATTTATCACAAATCCAGACACCAACAACACATACAACCGCCAAAATCGCCAAGTAGATGGGAAGCGATTGAGTTTGTAGTAACAAATAAAGGGGAATCGCCATTAAAGTACCAAACGTTCCTGGTGCAAAAGGCGCTAAACCACTACCAAAACCAAACGCTAAAAAATGCACAGGATTTGTCATCACTTTGCGGTTTAAAGCAGGTATTTTGGGATTTTTACTGGTCATGTACTGGTTATTGCTTCCTGTTAATTTCTCGTATCGCTGTTTATTTTGACTAAGAACCGTCATTCACATCGTCATTAAAATGATTGTATCCATTGCCACGTAGATTAAAGCCTTGTGGATCTAGAATAACACTACTCTCTTGCTTTTCATCGACAGAATTGGAAGTGATTTCTCCAATCATGGTTACACGGGTTGTTATTTTTTCACTGACTGCCTGCATAAAAGTTTCGCATTTATCGACGGGAACAGTAAACAGTAGCTCATAGTCATCGCCACCATTTAATGCATAGTGGATGGCTGTATCTTGCGGCATTTTTTGCAGACTTTCTGACAGTGGTAATTGTTTTGGATCTAAAACAGCAGACACTTTGGATTTTTTTAAAATATGCCCCAAGTCTTGCAATAAGCCATCTGAAACATCAATACATGAGGTTGCATATTCCTTAATGATTTCACTTTCTTTGAGTCGCGCCGTCGGATAATTCAATCTTGCTTCACAAATGGTTTTATCTTCGCTCGACAAGATCAGATTATCGCTATCTAAGACGCCTTGAATTGAAGCTAGACCCACAGCCGCATCTCCAGGTGTTCCTGTGACAAATATTTTGTCATCTGCCTGCGCACCACTGCGAAGTAAGGATTGATTATTTTCTATCGTACCCATGACTTGAATACTGATTGCGAGAGGACCACGGGTAGTGTCGCCACCCACCAGACTCACAGAATGTTGATTGGCTATTTTTTTTAACCCCGAGCTAAATCCCTTTAGCCATACATGATCTGTACCTGGAAGTGTTAAAGCCAGGGTAAACCATTTTGCTTTGGCACCCATCGCCGCTAAATCACTTAAATTGACCGCAAGTGCTTTATGACCAATTGCTTCTGGTGATGTTTGTTCGGGAAAATGAACACCCGATATGAGTGTATCTATAGAGGTAACTAATTGATGATTGTGTTCTAACTGAAGGACTGCCGCATCATCGCCGATACCGATTTTCACACCGTTATCTTCTACATTAGAGTTGTCACTGAAACTACCCTCTTCGCTGGCAAAATCTGATTCATTATCCCAGCGAAAATAGGTTTCAATTAGATCGAACTCACCCAAGGATTAGTTTTCCTGTTGGCGAAGTTTGTTTCCCAGCTTATCCAAAACACCATTGATAAATTTATGTGCCTGATCTGCACCAAACTTTTTGGTTAAGTTTACAGACTCGTTAACTACCACTTTATAAGGTACTTCTGGCTGATTAAGCAATTCACACGTTGCTATACGTAAAGCTGCTTTTTCTATCTGGTCGAGGTGATCTGCTTCCCTATCAAGGAAAGGACTGAACTCGCCATCCAGTTTCTCACTGTTTTCCATGGTGTATTGCACCAGAGACTGGAAATACGCCATATCTGCTTTGCGCATATCTTTTGATAGATCTTTATCTTCCTGCAAACCCAGATAAATATCTTCATACGAATTCTGAGTCATCTGCCATTGATAAACAGCGATTAGGGCTAATTTCCGTGCTACACGACGCTCAGAAATATATTGGTTTTTCTTATCAACAGGCATTATTACGACTTCATTTATTATTTAAAAGAACATATCAAAGTAAATTAGAGACTACCTTGATTACAACAGAAACATTGTAACGCACATTGTACAGAACATTGTTTACTGTATTAACTAGCCACTCTGATTGTTAAACATTCAAGAGTAACTAGCCTTTCATAAGTTTGATTTGCAGTTATTTAAACTTCTTCAGTAAAGAAGTCATTTCGATAGCAGTAACTGCGGCTTCTGCACCTTTATTACCTGCTTTGGTACCCGCACGCTCGATGGCTTGCTCGATAGAATCAGTGGTTAAAATACCATTGATAATCGGTAAACCTGTATCCAGTGCGATTGTTGCTAAACCTTTTGCTGACGCATCAGCCACAATATCGAAATGAGGTGTACTGCCTCGAATGACCGCACCTAAAGCAATCACTGATTCGTATTTTGCGCTGTTCGCCATTGCCTGAACCATTACTGGCAATTCGAATGCACCCGGCACGCGAACGATTTCAATATCTTTGTCTGCAACACCGTGGCGTTGTAAGGTATCAACTGCACCTTCGACCAGACTTTCTACGATAAACGAGTTAAAGCGTGCAACGGCAATACCAAACTTAGCTTTCCCAGGGTTGAAGTCACCGGCAAACTCTTTAATTGAACTCATATTTTTGATCCTATACTTTTATCTTATTCATTCCCTACTTCGTGCAGACTTATAATAACCTAAAAAAAGTGCCTATAAGTAGGGGGGTGTGTTTTGTTTTAGAGCGTATTCTAGCAGTTATAATAAATCTGCTTTACTCAGATACATACTCAACGATTTCTAGGCCAAATCCAGCCAGACCATGGAAATGCTTAGGCGCGCTCATTACGCGCATTTTTGTCACGCCCACATCACTTAAGATCTGTGCGCCAATACCAAAGGTTTTTAATGCGGTAGGCGATGATTCATCGTATTCAGCTTGTTGCTCATGATTGATATCGATTTCTCTTAGACGATCAAGGAAGCTCTCTGACCCCGTACCACGAAGCACAACGATTACTCCCTGCTCTTCACGTTCCATAATTTGCATCACATCGCGTAACGGCCATGAACAGCCTTCTTCCTGAAGTGAGAGCATATCGCATAAGGTATCTTCTACATGTACACGCACCAATACTGGTTCATCTTCTTTGACTTCACCTTTTACCAAGGCAAGATGTGAACGTTGGCTTGCTTCATCCTGATACCCAATAACTTTGAACTTTCCAAACTCTGTATTCAATTCTGCTTCGTGCTTACGTACGATGGTTTTTTCATTCTGCACGCGGTAACGAATGAGTTCTTCGATGGTGCCAATTTTTATATTATGCTTTTCTGAAATTTTAAAAAGATCATCGCGGCGCGCCATGCTACCGTCTTCATTCAAAATCTCAACAATGGCAGCTGCAGGTTCCAGACCGGCTAATCTCGCCAGATCAACACCGGCTTCAGTATGACCCGCGCGCGTTAACACACCGCCGGGTTGTGCCATTAATGGAAAAATATGACCAGGTTGCACAATACTCTTACTGGTAGCATCAGGTGCTACTGCTGCACGAATTGTTAAGGCACGATCGTAAGCTGATATACCGGTAGTAACGCCTTCAGCCGCTTCAATAGATACGGTAAAGTTGGTGCTGAATTCTTCATTATTTTCAGCAACCATCAACGGAAGTGCCAACTGCTTACAACGCTCTGCGGTAATAGGCATGCAGACTAAACCACGCCCATAAGTGGCGAAAAAGTTGATATCTTCCGTTCTAACTTTAGAAGCAGCCATTAAGAAGTCACCTTCGTTTTCACGATCTTCATCGTCAACGATAATGACCATTTTGCCTTCGGCAAGGTCTTCTATTATTTCTTCTATGCTATTAAAATTCATATAATTAACTTCGCGCTACAAAACCGTTTTCGGCTAAATATTCTTCTGTAATAGTTGATCCTTTTGCACTTCCTTCATTCAGCGCGCCGCCTTGTAACAAACGCTCTAAATAACGGGCAATAACATCAACTTCTAAATTAATTTTGGTGCCTGCTTGATAATCACTGATAACAGTTTCTTGCAAGGTATGTGGGACGATATTGATTTCAAAATAAACACCATCAACACGGTTCACAGTAAGGCTAACGCCATCAATGGTAATTGATCCTTTGGCGGCAATATAACGTGCCAGATCATCGGGAGCTTTGATACGAAAATGCTCAGAACGACCATCATTTCGTCGAGATTCAACTTCGCCCAGACCATCCACATGCCCACTAACCAGATGGCCACCCAAACGGGTATTCAGGGTTAATGCCTTTTCCAGATTAACTGGAGAACCTTTTGATAAACCACCCAATGAAGTCAGTGAAAGTGTCTCTCTAGAGACATCCGCCGTAAAACTATTTTCAGTCATAGCAACTGCTGTTAAACACACACCGTTGACGGCAATACTATCGCCTAACTCAACGTCGCCCATATCCAGCTTTCCGGTGTTTACAACCAGAGACACATCGCCGCCCTTAGGCTGAAGATCTGAAATAGTACCGATTGATTGAATAATGCCTGTAAACATGAGTTTATTTTTACTTCCTAAGAATGATTTCTTATGATTTAAAAAGGTTAAAAATCGCGTCAAAATGCGAGGGTGAAGTATTATCACCTAGCTAGATTAAGATAGAAAGCCCGAGAGATGACTATTTAGCAATAGAATGCCTTAAAAGTGATGCAAATTTTAATCAATGAGGTGAATTGAATTCATTTGATTAGTCAGGCTGGAAGGGAATTAGGTGACTAATAGAGGGGTTGAATAAAGCGCTAGAAGACTAAAAAACGAATTGAAAAAAGCGAAAAGAAAGAAGAACAAACAATCACTTCATTTTTTTGTAAAGATGCGGCGCCAAAGTGCGATTGAACTGCCAACCATGTCTACCCGGCTTTGCGCCTAATTTGGGTGGTTGGTAAACAGCCTTTACTCTTTTTTTATCAAAATCGGGATTGAGCACAGCATAGATCCTAAGCACATTCTTCACGTATTGCTTAGTCTCTTTATAAGGTGGAATTCCGTTGTATTTATCAACCGCGCCTTCACCCGCATTGTATCCTGCTATGGCTTTCTCAATATTGCCTTTATACCGATCCAGTAAAAATCTCAGATACTTAACACCAGCGCGAATATTCTGTTGCGGATCATAACTGTCGGTAACACCAAAACGATCAGCCGTATCGGGAATTAATTGCATCAGGCCTTGAGCGCCCGCTGAAGATAATGCCTTACGTTTAAAACACGATTCAGCTGTAATAATCGATTTGACTAAATTGGTATCCACATTATGCTTTTTCGCATACTTTGTAATGTGTGTATCGTATTGATCGGCTTTTGCATGAACCTGTCTTGCATTCCAGCTAATGCAATTATCCGGAAATGTCAGTTTGGGTTGAGCCTTTTTGACGATCTTTTTAGAATTATTCTTAGCTGGTTTCGCCGCTGCCGCAGGGTGCACAACAGCATTATTGCGGGTTAAATTTAACATCGCCAATTTCATGTTTTTATCTATAACAGGCTGTTTAGCAGGATTTGCACCCACAGCTGGAAGCATGCTAACACTCATCAGCAATGCAATAGATAACTGTTTGTAATACGTTAAAAACATGAATATTTAGGGCTGGGCTCGTTTATGAATTAGATTACTTGGTTTGGGTTTGTTGATTTAGCTAAATTAGGGGGTACTTATATTATAGTGTACTTTGGCCATAAAAAGTTCGTTTAGTCAGTGTTTCACATCCCGCCAAGCTAAAATATAAACCCCTATTATTCAAAACTTCCTATTTCAGCCAATACAGATGTTGCGTAGCAACCGGCTGGTAGAGCAAAGGATAATTCTACCGTACTCCCTGCTTCATCACTATCATTGTGGCTATTACCATCTTTATCAAGATACGCATAAGTTAGGTTTTCTACGCTAATTCGCATCGCGCGTCTTTCCTGTTTTAAGCCATTTCTTTCCAATCCATCACACAGGCTTTTAAAAGTATCTGCAATTTCTGTTTCTAAACCTAAAGTTTCATCATGAGTTGCTAAACGTCCACGTCCCCACAATGCTGCGGTAGGATGCAAATCGTGTTTATCAACCCGTTGAATAATCTCATCGCTCAATGCCTCATAAAAGCATGATTTAGAACCATTCAACATGTACACATCACCTTCAACAGCTTTGTTCCAGTTATCAGCCTCTATACGCGCCGAAAGAATATGATTGAAAATCCACGAACGCGCTGAAGATAAATAAATACTACGTTTAGCGCGGTCTTTAAACTTAAATTCACCCGCAAACCATTTTTCAGCTCTTTCGATATTGTAATTATTATGACCAAAGCGTTGAGCACCAAAATAATTAGGCACTCCCTGTTGTTTGATACGCTCAATGGTTGCTGCTAACTCTGATTCTTCGCCTTTGAAATCGCTTAGCTTCAAGGTGAATTTATTACCAATCAACGCCCCACGCTTGAGCTTTTTATCATGACGTTTCTCTGCTAATACTTCTACCGATTCTGGCAGTAACGCCTGCCAATCAGGCGCTTCTCGTCCCGGCATTTGCACACTAAACCATTGCGTTGTTACCGCATTGCGATCTTTTAAACCTGCATAACTCACATCCCGACGTGGAACACCAGCCGCTTTCGCTAACAAACCACCCACCCAGTCAGTATTCTCACCAGTTTTTTTGATGTGCAACCACACGTGTTCACCAATGCCTGACGGTGAAAATTGCTGAATCTCATCCACTTGAAAATCAGACGCAGTACTGCGAATAAGCCCGGAAAGCGTGCTGTTTTTGTTAACCTTGTTAAAGGAAATTTTATCTAAGTCAGTCATGGGCGGGGAGTATAAAGTGATACGGCCGTTCTTGATAACTAATTGATAACTAATTAATAGCTTATTTAACTGACAAATAGTGAAAGGCACCCCACTACTTTGAGGCACTTTTTTAATATAAACCGAGAACTGTTAATTTATTAGGAATCCCGTTACTCAACTCTAAAGCGTTTATCAGGTTTGCTCAATACTTTGATTCTTAACTTCTTCCAGTAGCTGAGGAAAGAAATCCAAATAAACATCTTCTATCTGGTTTTTATGTATTTTTAACTCATCTATTGATCCAGAGAAATCATTTTTAAAACGAATACGCTCTGAGATACGATCAAGCGCATAACCAACCCCATCTAATTCTGAATACGCAGAAAACCAATCATTCTCGATTAAGTTAGTAGTGACGCGTTGCATACGATCAGGCATCAGATGATTACCCGCCGCTAAGTCTCGATAATAAATGTTTCGACGATTTTCAAAACTTAGCACATCGAAACGTTCCCAGTGCACAATCAAGAAATGATCAAACACCATATCAAGCATAATGCCGGCAAAACGTCTTCTTTGTGGAGAAATTAAGGCTTTTAAATCGAGAACCTTGGGATGACTATCAGTAAACCGATCGACCAGTCGATGATTGTCGTAACCTAAGACAACTTTACTTGGCAAAGCCTGAATATCAACTCCTTTACGAAAGTCACCTAATAGATTTCCAACGCGCGATTCAATGGTAGGTTGAGACAAAAATAAATGAGAAAGGTAATTCATTGCTGTAGTTTACAGAAGCTGTAACAGGCTTGTAAGTTATGTTCATGAAATATGATAGGGAAGATTTATAACATATCAATTGCCACCCCCTACTTTGAATGAGTTTTTTAATGATATTGAATTTTTGCTCAGCTAAGGCAGTAGATAGCCCACCATATATTCCTGCACTTCAGAAAGCGCACCATGCAAATAGATACTTTCTATTTTTTTGCATGGTGCGCTTTAAATTATTTTTATTATTTTATCTTTTTAGGTTGAAAATGATCACCCGGTAATAAATTTCTTTTTGGATTAACAAGCTTGGGATTACTTAATTTTGGATTTGTTACTGAATCTAATCTGGAATTAGGTAGCTTTAAATCGCTCTTATTATTACAACCAGCAGGTACAAAAACACAATCGCTTCCACCCGCTCCGTTTGATGTACATTTTAACTCGCATTTAACTTTTTGTATGAATGGGCTATGTAACAAGCCGCTATATTCAGCAGCATTCATTGAATTAAACATAAACATGCATGCCAGGATTGCCCCCACCCCAAATTTGCTTACATTAACGTTTTTTTCTGGAATACAACCTTTAAACAATTTCATAATAAGTCTCCTCGTATAATGAAAAGTGCTTATAGCTTCCTGAAGAGTTATTCAACTATTCTACTAACTTTTACTCAATATGCTTACACATGTAGTTTGCTGTTAATACTAATTATATCGTTGCTTATTCAAGCGACAAAATCACCCGGCTGCTCTCAAGAGATTAACCGTTACACACAAACTTTAGGGAAGCCATAATGCTATTGCTGTAAAAATATATTGTTTACTTTGCATAACGTAAACTCGATTTTTTTCAAAGAATCTAATCAATCGCACTGTAAGGATTCATTGATTAGGTTATTGATACTAAATGAACGCCTCAATATTTTCTGTGATTAAATTCACAAAAAGTAAAAACATTTGATGACATATTAGTTTTATTAAAAGTCACCCCCCTACTTTGGGCCAATTTTTTAATCTGCTTATTTTCTATAGTATGATGCGATTAATCTTTTAATAAAAAAGTGCCTATAAGTAGGGGGGTGACCTTCACTCTATTAGCCGTTCATTGTCTGTATTTGAGATAATCTTAAAACGAGATATTTATGCAAATTTATCTATTATGGTTAGCTGTTGCTGTCAGTTTTCTTACATTTACAATCCATACTTTTGTAGGTGGTCCACGTGTAGCAAAACCATTATTAGAAAGTAAAGAACTTCCCATAGCATCAAAGTGGCTTAACTATTACACTTGGCACATCACTACCATTTTCACTTTGTTAATGGGGGGCGGATATGCTTATGTGGCATTACACCCAGACAAACCAGAATTAGTTGTATTTTTAACAATTCTTACTGGTGCCTTTTCCCTGCTAAGTGTTAGTGTTGCCATTAAAGGAAAGATAAACCCGTTTAGATTTCCATCCACGTCTCTTTTTGCAGCTGTCTGCTTATTAGGTTTAGCGAGTTTGGTCATATAAAAATAATCTACAAGAAATTGTTGAAGACTACAACACCAGAAATACAACATTACAAGGAACCAGAATGCTTAAATCTTTCGCTAAAAAGTTATTGAAACTTATTGGCTGGAAAATTGATATTGTTTTACCGAAAGAAAAAAAATACGTGTTGATTGGCGCACCTCATACCAGCAACTGGGACTTTCCGTTGACTATGCTGACCTTCTGGACACTCCATTTAAAAATTCACTGGGTGGCTAAAATTCAAATGTTTTGGGGACCCTTTCATTACTTGTTTACTGCACTTGGCGGGATACCGGTAGATCGCAAAAGCTCGAAAGGTTTCATCGAACAGATTACCACCAGATTCGACGAAGCGGATGAGATGGTGCTTACTATTTCACCAGAAGGCACCCGTTCTAAAACAGATCATTGGAAGAGTGGTTTTTATCATATTGCACAATCGGCAAATGTGCCGATTTGTATGGCTTATATCGATTACGAAAAACGCACTATGGGGTTTTCTCAGGTTTTATATCCAAGCGGAGACATTGATGCCGACATGAAAATTATCGCTGAATTCTACAAAGATATTAAAGGTAAACGACCTCAGAATCAGGGCCCTGTTCAACTGAAAAAAGAGTAAAGCCACCCCCCTACTTTGGGGCATATTTTATTTGTCTTGCAGATAAGATTGAATACGATGCCAACTGGATTCACCCGCGAGTTTCATGACGTTATCCTGCATCCCAAACCAACCTTGCAAGCCGCCGCTATGCACCATGGTAATGGATGTTCCCCTGGCAAATTCGCAGGCAACTATTTGTTCGACTAAACGCCGGCACATTTTGCTGGTATAAATCGGATCTAATAAAATACCTGTTTGTTCTAACCAATCAAGAATAAACACAAGATGCGTATCATCAAATTTTGCATATCCACCATAGTCTGCCTGCACGATTGAATACCTATTAAAATGTGTAGCCTCTGCATTCTCAGCCGCAATGAATGATGCGATGCGTTCCTCGAGTGATTGATCTTTTAAAACGGCATAGCCAATAGCCTGTTGTGTTTCTTCTAGACCACAGACCAAACCCGCAAAACTAGCTCCCGTACCACTGGCAATAGTCAAAATATCACTTTTATGTTGTGCGTTGATGTCTTTGCTTAATTCTGTACAACCCGCAACAGCTAGAGGGCTACTTCCACCCTCAGGAATAATCAACGCTTGTGGAAATCGTTTGCCCAATGCAGTTAAATAATTTTCATCATCACGAAGCTTATAGTTTTTTCGGGTGACAAATTCCAAAGTCATACCCGCATTTCGCGCTGCGGTGAGCGTTGGGTTTTTTGCGTATTCAGCCTCACCACGAATAATTCCCATGCTCTGAAAATCATATTCATTAGCCATCAATGCCAAGGCATGAATATGATTAGAAAAAGCGCCACCGAAACTAAGGAGTTGTTCGATACCATTCTTTCTAGCGTAATCAAAATGCGGTTTTAACTTATAAAACTTATTTCCACTGGCAAGCGGATGAATTTCATCTGCTCTAGCCATAAATAGCTCTACTCCGGCATTTTTTGCAACGTCCAGCGCCACACGCTCCACACGCAAAGGACGCTTATACATATCTAAACTGGTCATTAAAATAATTAATTAAAATACCTTTCATTTTATTATGGGATTTGACAGTGCTAATAGATTACGTATTTTAACGGTATTACAAATAGAAAATATCGCTAATTTACCATGCTTAATCTCATTCATTAATCGCTACTAAAATTAGAAACAGGAGACTGCTTTATGCAAACAACAACGATCAAAACCATCCTTTTAAGTACATACACTTTGTTATCTGTTAACGCTTTTGCCGCAGATGATGCAGGTAAGAAGACCTATGACGATGCATGCAAAGTCTGCCACGATGCGGGTATTGCGGGTTCCCCTAAATTTGGAGATGCAGAAGCCTGGGCACCGCGCATTGAAACCGGAATCGAAGCGCTATATACCACTTCATTAAAAGGGAAAGGAGCGATGCCGGCTAAAGGTGGACGTGCTGATATCTCTGATGATGATGTTAAAGCTGCGGTTGATTATATGGTCAAAAACGCATCTAAATAAGCCAGTTACCGTCAAAGCCCATATTATTTTTTTATAATCCAGACGTTCTTTTCACAAGCAGTAAACATCATTAAGGTTAGGTGTTTACTGCCTACTATAAATAGTTAGGGTGTGAAAACAGTATCCCCAAAGGCGAATACACAGTTGAAAAATTATCAGATAGAGTCAAACTACAGGTATTAACATTAATCGCTTCATATAATACTTCATTAAACACAAGGAACCTTTTATGGCACGTCAAACAGACCTCATCGCACCTTCTATTCTGTCAGCAGATTTTGCTCGTTTGGGAGAAGAAGTCGATAACGTCATTAAATCGGGTGCTGATGTGGTGCATTTTGATGTGATGGATAATCACTATGTGCCTAACCTAACGATTGGTCCCTTAGTCTGCGACGCGCTGCGTAAACACGGCGTGACTGCTGACATAGATGTACACCTGATGGTTAAACCGGTTGATAGAATCATTCCCGATTTTGCAAAAGCGGGCGCAACGTATATTTCATTTCATCCAGAAGCATCAGAGCACGTCGATCGTACCCTGCAAATGATTCGTGAATTAGGTTGTAAAGCAGGTTTGGTTTTTAATCCTGCAACGTCTTTAGACGTTCTGGAATACGTGATGGATAAAGTCGATCTGATTTTGTTGATGTCAGTAAACCCGGGCTTTGGTGGTCAGAGCTTTATTCCTTCAACGCTGACTAAACTTAAGCAATGCAGAAAATTAATCGACGAGTCTGGTTACGATATCCGTCTTGAAGTGGATGGTGGTGTTAAAGACAACAACATCAAAGAAATCAAAGAAGCCGGTGCGGACATGTTCGTCGCGGGTTCTGCGATCTTCGGTGCAGCTAATCCGGATGATGCCAATGATTATGAAACAATCTGTGGCAAGTTCCGCGAGCAATTAGCTGCAGCTAAGGTTTAAAGCACAAATTATATTCTTTTAAGTCACCCCCCTACTTTTAGCCACTTTTTATCTAAACAGATTGAAAGTGGCTGCATTAAACATTAGCAATCATTAGCCAATATTTGTAAACACTAGCGAGTTTCACTATGAGTAAAACATTTTCACCTGAATTAATCATGATTGATGTTGATGGCACATTGGTAGATTCAGTGCCTGACCTCTCATGGTGTCTCGATGAAACGTTAAAAAAAGTAGGACTTCCACCACGCGGTGAAGCGGCCGCACGAAAGTGGGTGGGTAATGGCGTTATCCGAATCGTTGAACGTGGTATAGCCAATGATTTAGACGCACCACATGATGAAGCTATCTTCAAAGATGCGATGCCCATTTTCAGAGAACTTTACGCAGAAAACACCTCGAAACGCAGCAAGCTCTATCCCGGTGTTCGCGAAGGTGTCGATTACTTAAAATCTACCGGCATCAAAATCGGTTGTATCACTAATAAGGACGAACAATTCACTCACCCTATTTTAAAAGACTTAGGACTGTGGAATGATTTTGAAATCGTTATCAGTGGCGATACCTTAGAAAAGAAAAAACCTGATCCGCTACCACTATTACATGGCGCAAAAATGCTCGGGGTTAAACCAGAAAATTCCTTGATGTTAGGTGATTCAACTTCAGACGTAAAAGCGGCTCGCGCTGCCGGTTTTGAGATTATCTGTATGTCTTATGGTTATAACCACGGCGATGATATTCGGGATTCGAACCCTGATGCGGTGATAGACTCGATGACCGAGTTACGCGACATGATAAAACCTCGGTAATCCAGTCTTTTCTGGTCTGAAACTCATCACTACGTTTACTAACTTTTCACTCAGCCAATCCTTTGGCTGTTTACTACTTGCTGATTGATTAAAAAGCGAGTTAAAATACCCCCATGTTAAATACCTCTATAAATCGTAACTGGCTTTGGATATAGCGTCTTTTGAAAAAAAGACAGTTGTACGCTTATTTATTAGTAATAAATTAATACCAATGCAAAAACATTTATATCAGGTTTAACCATGAACAAATCACAATTCGAAGCTTACCTTTCTGAAGGTTACAATCGCGTACCTCTAGTTCGCGAAATACTCGCTGATCTCGACACCCCTTTAAGTACCTATCTCAAACTCGCCAATGGTCCGTATTCTTATTTATTTGAATCCGTTCAAGGTGGAGAGAAATGGGGTCGTTATTCAATTATCGGCCTACCCGCCAAAACGATTATTAAAGTCACAGATAGAGATATTGACGTTATCACCGATGGTGAAACCGTTTCCTCTGAAACTGTCAGTGATCCTCTAGAATGGATTGAAAACTACAAAGACAGCATCAAAGTCCCTGAAATCGAAGGCATGCCGCGTTTTAATGGTGGTTTAGTCGGTTACTTTGGCTATGAAACGATTCGTTATATCGAGCCAAAACTATCCGGTGTAGAAGCAGAATCAAAACCCGACCCGATTGATACTCCCGATATTCTTCTGATGCTTTCAGAAGAAGTAGTCATCTTCGATAACCTGAATGGCATTCTTTCGGTAATCGTACATGCCAGTGATGGAGAGTACGAAGAGGCAGAACGTCGACTCGATTACTTAAGCAATAAACTGCAAGAACCACTAACTTTATACAATCCTGTAAGTAATCCCAAGACCATTACCGAAGATGATTTTGTCTCTGGCTTCACCAAAGAAGGTTTTGAAGAAGCCGTTGAGAAAACACGTGAATACATCAAAGCCGGCGATGCCATGCAAGTGGTGCTTTCACAACGTCTGAGTATTCCCTTTGAAGCTCCACCAATAGATTTATATCGTTCCTTACGATCGTTCAATCCATCCCCTTATATGCACTTTATGAATCTGGATTCTTTTCAGATTGTGGGTTCATCACCGGAGATTTTAGTACGCCTTGATAATGGTGAAATCACTGTTAGACCGATTGCTGGTACGCGTAAACGCGGCCACGATAAAGTCAAAGACCTGGCTATGGAAAAAGAATTACTCAATGATCCTAAAGAACTCGCCGAACATTTAATGCTGATTGATTTAGGGCGAAATGATGCGGGCCGAGTAAGTCAGACTGGATCTGTGCGCCTCACCAATAAAATGGGCATTGAGCGTTATTCTCACGTCATGCATATCGTTTCAAATGTAGTCGGTAAATTATTACCAGACATGTCAGCGATTGACGTGCTTCGTGCGACATTTCCTGCTGGTACAGTAAGCGGCGCACCTAAAATCCGCGCAATGGAAATCATCGATGAATTAGAACCCGTAAAACGTGGCATTTACTCAGGTGCTATTGGTTACCTGGCATGGAATGGTAATATGGATACTGCAATTGCAATCCGTACTGGTGTGATTAAAGATGAGACCTTACACATTCAGGCAGGTGCTGGCATAGTTTATGATTCTGTTCCGGAAATGGAATGGATGGAAACCATGAATAAAGCACGCGCCATTTTCAAAGCAGTCAGCCAGGCAGCTGCTGGTTTAGACAGACTTCACAAGTAAGGAGAACGACATGATTCTAATGATAGATAATTACGACTCCTTTACCTATAACCTGGTGCAATACCTAGGTGAATTAGGTGCTGAAGTCGTTGTAAAACGCAATGATCAAATCACCATTGAAGAGATTGAAGCACTCGCACCAGAGAGAATAATGATTTCCCCCGGTCCTTGTACTCCAACAGAAGCCGGTATTTCTCTAGCTGTCATCGAACATTTCAAAGGCAAGCTACCAATTTTTGGCGTATGTTTAGGTCATCAATCAATCGGTCAGCAATTTGGCGGCAACATTATTCGCGCCAAAGAAATCATGCACGGCAAAACCTCGGATATTTATCACAAAGGCACGGGCATTTTTAAAGGCCTACCGAATCCATTCAAGGCGACGCGCTATCACTCTCTGGTTATCGAAAAAGAAACATTACCCGATTCGCTAGAAGTGATTGCATGGACACAGGATGATAACGGGGAACTTGATGAAATCATGGGTGTGCGACATAAAGAACTCGCAATTGAAGGCGTTCAGTTCCATCCAGAATCTATTCTGACGGAACATGGTCACGATATGTTGCAAAACTTTCTTAATATGTGATTGATACTATTTAGAATGCCTGAAACAAACTTATCATCACCCGCAAAAATACGATCTCGTCTATTAGCTATATTTTACGATAGCTTGATCGTATTTTTCGTTATCATTATTTCAACCTTGATCATTCAACAGATCATTATCAGTTCTGGCCTGGTTAACTTACAGCAAGTGCAGATCAGTGAGACTGAGGCCATCAACACAATTCCAGCCACTAGTCCGGTTAACCTCTTCTTAAAAAGCCTATGGCTGATTGTCAGCTTTCTGTATTTTGCCTATTTCTGGACAAAACGCGGACAAACACCAGGCATGAAAGTCTGGAAAATCAAACTCGTGAATAACAATAATGCGCTCGTATCCTGGTCACAATCCTTGATTCGCTATATCACTGCGTTATTTGGATTAGGATTGCTACTGATACCTTTTAATAAACCACGTCATGCGATTCAAGATATCCTAAGTAAGACTTCACTTGTACACACGCAGTAAGCCACAGCATTCCTATGCTTCAAGACACAGGCAACAACTCTAATAACGCTAATCAGATACCTAATCCCTACTGGAATGTCTGGGCAACCTTAGCCTTTACCATTCTGGTATTTATCTTATTTTCCGCTTTACAGTCATTCTTTCTTGTCGCTTACATGTTTTCTCAAGAGAGCATGACAATTAGTGATGCACTAAATCCTAATTCCGCCTCAGGCTTTGGCGCACTACTTAATAACTATGCTTTTAATGGTGATGCCATTAGCGTATCGCAAATTCCTGCAGCGATAATAGGCACAGCCTTAATATTTTTTATTATTGCCAAACGTAAAACCTTAAGCATAAAAAACTACCTTGAATTCTATCCACCCAGATTAAAATATTTACTCGTTTTTCTGGGGCTTATGATTCTGGGCATGATGCTAATGGAAGGCGTCAACATCTGGTTAGATCGCCCTACACCTGAATTCATGACCAAGGTCTATTTGAGCGCAACTAATCTACCTTTATTATGGATAGCCGTAGGCATTTCAGCGCCATTTTTTGAAGAAATTTTATTCCGTGGTTTCTTTTTTGAAGGCTTGCGTAAAAGCGCTTTCGGTACTTTAGGCGCGGTACTCCTGACCTCTGCCTGCTGGGCAATCATTCATGTCCAATATGGCTGGTTTGAGATAATAAGCATCTTCCTCATTGGCATACTCTTGGCTATTGCCAAACTCAAAAGCAAATCTCTGTATGTACCAATAGCGATGCACATGCTGATGAATCTAACTGCCAGTCTCGGTATGGAATTAAACTTATAGCCAAAACCTCTGTTACATAAGCGCCTCTAATTTACCAAGACTGGTTTTATGTTAACCATTGGATAAAAAAAAGAATATCCACCAAGTTCTTTCTACTATAATTGACCAGATATTGATTTTTTATGGGTGGAAATAACTATGAGTGAACGCGATTCTATAGATGTTGATGTAGTCATTGTTGGTGCCGGACCTGCGGGTTTATCAACTGCAATTCGACTCTCTCAACTGGCTAAAGAAAAAGGACAAGAACTGGCTATTACCGTGCTCGAAAAGGGAGCCGAAGTTGGCGCTCATTCTCTGGCTGGTGCAATCCTGGAAACGCGTGCTCTCGACGAACTCATCCCCGACTGGAAAGACAAAGGCGCGCCAATCAGCACCGCAGTCACCGAAGATCATTTCACCTACCTGACAGAAAAAGGCTCAAAGAAACTACCGACACCACCTTCCATGCATAACGAAGGCAATTACGTTATCAGCATAAGTCGTTTAACCAAATGGTTGGGCGAACAAGCAGAAGCAATGGGTATCGAAATCTACGCAGGTTTTGCTGCAGCAGAAGTGCTTTATGATGACAACAATAAGGTTGTGGGTGTTGCTACCGGTGAAACAGGTGTGGACAAAGAAGGTAACAAAACACCCTCTTACGACCCGGGAATGGAGTTACGCGCAAAACTCACCATTGTTGCAGAAGGCTGCCGTGGTTCATTGAGTCGTGTATTAACCGATCACTATGACTTGGCGAAAGATTCTTCACCGCAAACATACGGCCTCGGCATCAAAGAAGTTTGGGAAGTTAAACCAGAAAAACACACAATGGGTAAAACATTACATACCATTGGATGGCCATTAAAGAGCGATACCTACGGTGGATCTTTCCTTTATCACATGGAAAAGAATCTGGTCGCAGTAGGATTCGTCGTCGGTCTGGATTATACCAACCCATACCTTAGTCCTTTCGAAGAATTTCAGCGCTTTAAAAGTCATCCGTCAATCAGACCACTTTTTGAAGATGGCCAACGCCTCAGCTATGGCGCACGCGCTATCGTAGAAGGTGGTTTACAATCTTTACCAAAATTAGATTTCCCGGGCGGATTACTGATTGGAGACGCTGCTGGTTTCCTCAATGTGGCGAAAATCAAAGGCATTCATACAGCTATGAAAAGCGGTATGTTAGCTGCAGAAGCGACATTTGCTGCGCTGGAAAAAGACGCGTTTGACTCTGTCTCTTATGAAGCGGCTTTCAAAAATTCATGGATGCACGAAGAACTGCACAAAGTGCGTAATATACGCCCGGGCTTCAGCAAAGGTTTACTGCTCGGTTTAGCCAACGCTGGCTTAACTGCTTATGTGACTCGCGGTAAAGAGCCATGGACGATGACCCATCATGCGGATCATCTGCAACTGAAGAAGAAAACAGACGTCGAAAAAATCGAATACCCAGCGCCTGACGGAAAAGTCACGTTTGATCGTTTGTCGTCGGTGTATTTATCCAATACGTTCCACGATGAAAACCAGCCGATTCACCTAAAACTGAAAGATCAAAAAATCGCGATTGATACCAATCTTGATCTTTATGATTCACCTGAATCACGTTATTGCCCTGCCGCTGTATACGAGATTGTAGAAGAAGAGGATGGTTCAAAAGCGTTGCTCATCAACTCTCAAAACTGCGTGCATTGTAAAACCTGTGACATCAAAGACCCAACGCAGAATATCGTTTGGACCACACCAGAAAGTGGCGGACCGATGTACAGCAATATGTAATAGCTGATTAACTAATCAGATACTAAAATGCCACAATTTTGAACATCAAGGTTGTGGCATTTTAGTATCTGGATTCGTCATTAAAACTTAGTTAGCATAAAGTCACCCCCCTACTTTAGAGGCTTTTTTTATATCCCATGGAAAAACCACACGACACCTTTTCCAAGCAACTGAATGCATTGCTAGAACCGATTACGTCAGTCAGGGATAAAGCACTAAAACTCATTATCCATGCTGGTACGCCCAAAACCGGAACCACCAGCTTACAAACTTATCTGGATAAGAAACAACGCAAACTCAGAGGTAAAGGGATTCTGTATCCGCATAACCTGCAAAAATTGCAGAATACCCATGCACCCAAACACCAATGGTTCGAGAAAAACCTGATCACTACTCATCACCAAAACTTTCTGGAAAATTTCAAAAATATTCTGTCACAGGTCAACGAAGACACCCACACCATAATCCTGTCATCTGAAGGAATTTATAATTACTGGTGGGATTTTCCCGAGGAATCCAAAGACCTTTTAAGAGAATTGAACAAATGCTTCGATGTGGAAATCTGGGTATGGTTTCGCGAGCCTCTGGCGTTTATCGAAAGTTATTACAAACAATGTATACGTAACCCGCAAATAGAGAATAACCCCTGCTATGGCAAAGACTTATCTCTATCCGAAATGTTAGACATTAATTGGTTTTCACAACATTTAAACTATCGTGGTTTCGTCTCAGATTGCCAAAGCCTATTTGGTGAAAATAATGTCTCAGCATTCAACTATGAAGGCGATGTGGTTCAGGAAGTTATTCAGAAACTTGGTTTAGCCACACCGCATGATAATCCTACACCGCGCAAAAACCAGAGTTTGAATAGTGCGTCCATAGCGTTACTTAGAACAATCAATAGCTACAACATAAAAGCAAAAGATAAAGAGTTATTGATTCCGCCTTTAAAAGCGATGAATGAAATCCTTGGTGAATATGCTTTAGGAACATTGATGGATGATGCAACCAAAAGCAAAGTCCTGAAACTGGCTCAGCCCATAGATTTTTAGTCACCCCCCTACTTTGAGGCACTTTTATTGTAGATTGTATTTTTAAACACCCACAAAATCGGCAACAACGAGAACAACAACGACAACGACAACGATTAATTAAACGCCTGTAAGTACGGGGGTGCCTTTTTCATAAAAATATCATGGCTTTTTACTTATATTTCATTGCCCGCAATCAACATTTGCACTACGCTACCCGCTTTAAAAATTATTAGATATTCTTATACTATGATCAAACGTACCCTCATCGCGACTATTTTGTTTTTTACGATAAACACGGTTGCTACTGCGAAGCCTTTTGTTTTTACCGCAATTCCTGATCAGGACGAAACAGCTTTGAAAGAGCGCTTTGATAAAGTCGCTGTATATTTGAGCAAAGCGCTTGATCATGAAGTGAAATTTGTTCCGGTTAAATCCTATGCAGCAAGTGTTACAGCTTTTCGCAATGATGACGTGCAGTTAGCATGGTTTGGCGGATTGTCTGGTGTTCGCGCACGTCTATTATCAGAAGGTTCTCAGGCGATCGCACAGGGCGCTGAAGATCCTACGTTTAAAAGTTACTTCATCGCGCATACTGGCGTTGTGAGCAAAGATAATGACAGTAAGTCAGAAAAAATGCCTAAGTCTATTCTCAACAAAACTTTTACCTTTGGTTCTAAGGGTTCTACTTCTGGACGTTTGATGCCCGAATATCATCTTCGTAAACAATTTAATAAAGCACCTGAAAAAATCTTCGAAAAAGTGGGTTTCAGTGGAAACCATTCTCGCACGATTGCGTTGGTTCAGTCTGGCGCTTACCAGGTAGGAGCAGTTAACTACAAGGTGTGGGAAAGAGAATTATCCGAAGGAAAAATTGATACTGATAAGGTTTCAGTTGTTTGGGAAACACCTGATTACCCGGATTACCAGTGGAGTATTCGTGGAGATGCAGACAAAGTATACGGCGAAGGTTTTACCGCTAAAGTAACTCAGGCGTTAATCGACATTAAAGATAAAAGCATTCTGGATGCCTTCCCTCGTTCTGGTTTCATTCCTGCAAGTAATGCGGATTTCCAACCGGTATTGGATGTTGCTAAAGAGATTGGTCTAATCGACCAGTAACACGCCCTTGTCTTTATTTGATCTGCAGGACGTAAGTATTAGCTATGACGAAACAGTCGTTTTAGCGAATCTTAACCTAACCATCCATGCAGGTGAACGAATCGCTCTTCTTGGTAAGAGCGGTTCTGGTAAGTCCACCTTACTTCGCTATCTTTACGAATTGTCTTCAGCGCAAAAAACACACAAGCCTTCCAATCAATGTGCGTGGGCGCCACAAGCACCGGCTTTGTCCCAAAGCTTAAGTGTTTACCATAATGTCTATATGGGCCGTTTAAACGAGTATCCCACGTGGCGAAATCTGTGGAATTTAATTCGTCCATTTGAAAACAATGTCACTGAAATTAAAAAATTACTGGACGTGCTTCGCTTAAAAGACGAATGCTTCAACAAAGTAAATGCCTTATCGGGCGGACAACAACAACGTACTGGACTGGCGCGCGCTCTGTATCAGGAAAAACCCGTATTATTGGCAGATGAACCCGTTTCAGCTGTGGATGAATACCAGGCAGAAGAAATCATTAAGTGCCTTCAATCCTATAGCCAAACCATCATTTTAGGCTTACATGATAGTTATCTGGCGTTAAATCATTGCGATCGGATTATCGGTTTAAAAGATGGCAAGGTTCTGGTCGACTCGCCATCGAGTCAATTAACCATGGCTGATCTGGCCTGTTTGTATCAGTAGATCTTTGCTGTTATGCAAAACCCATTGACTATCTTTTCTCGTAACTTGTCTTACCGTAACGTTTCAATACTGTTTGTTGTGATTGCACTATTGTGCATTCCATTTGCAGATTTAAGTATATACAACGTAGACCCGTGGCAGGAATTAAGGCGTTTTGGAGTAGCGATACTCAGCCCCGATATTGGTGATATCAGCATCTTGTTGAATGCATTATTACAAACGCTCAGCTTCGCATTGATTGGGGTTTTTCTTGGGGTAGTTTGTGCAATACCGCTCAGTTATTTATACCGTTTTTCGATGATTCGTGGTTTGTGTGCGTTTCTTCGGGCTATTCATGAATTGTTCTGGGCGCTCATCTTTTTACAAGTGTTTGGTCTACATCCGTTAACCGGCATTTTGGCGCTGGCTATTCCTTATGCCGCAACCTTTGCCAAAGTCTATGCAGAAATTATTGAAGAGGCTGATCACTCAGTGATCAAAGCCCTACCTTCCAACACTGGACGTTTAAATCAGTTTTTCTACGGTTTGCTCCCTGATGTTTGGCAAGCGCTAAAAACCTACACATCGTATCGTTTTGAATGTGGCTTGCGCAGCAGCGTGATTCTGGGTTTTATTGGTCTACCAACCTTGGGATTCTACCTTGAGTCATCATTCATGCAGGGAGATTATTCCTACGTCGTGGTGTTATTACTGGTGTTTTATCTCTTGATTGCCAGCATCCGATATTGGTTACGGCCGTTATTGATGCCCGTGTATTTTGCAATCGCAGCTTACACAGTATTGACTGATCAACATGATTTCAAATGGTCCAATGTGCATCGTTTTTTCACTCAGGATATCATCCCTTCACCTATTCGAGGCGTAAAAGAAGGTAGCGTTAACGATCTGTGGCACTGGTTTAGCAACATTATGCAGGATCAGGCCATACCGGGAATTATCAATACCTTACTACTGACACAAATTGCATTGGTAGTGACAGGCATTCTGACTTTAATGGTTTATCCGCTGATATCGAAACACTTTCAAAACAGGCTCGGTCAAGGTTTTGGACATGTCGCCTTAGTCATAATGCGCTCCACACCCGAATACATTCTGGCATTTATTCTATTGCAGTTTTTTGGACCGTCAATGCTACCTGCCGTGATTGCTTTAGCATTGCATAACGCGGGAATTATCGGACACTTAGTGGGTAACCAATCGAATACGTTAGATATAAGAATAGATGCACCTAAAGGCCTAAACCTTTATGCGTACGAACTCACTCCGCGAATATATGGCAACTTTCTGGCTTACCTCTTTTATCGCTGGGAAATCATCCTCAGAGAAACGGCGATCATGGGTTTACTTGGCATAGCTACGCTGGGCTTCTATATCGATAATGCCATGCAAGACCTACGCTTCGATCGCGCATTACTGCTGATTCTCATCACTGCGTTACTCAATATGAGCGTAGACGCCATCTCACGTTTGTTGAGACGCAAGAGTACCAACACGCCTAAACAGCGATCAAACCGTATTCTCGTTGACTAATAAACGTTGACTAACAGGCGCTGACTAACAGACGCCCATTCAAAGATCCCAGTTCAATTCTCAATAAAGCGAATAACTTGGCAATGAAACCAGAATAAAGTGTTTAATTCTCGAATTAATAAGCATTAAAACGAGAATATAAACAGTCGTTGTTTATTGTGAGACTACTCTACTATTGTGTAACAACTTCGACTCTAACCGTATCGCTATACATACCCGGTTCAACTTCAGCTAAATACTGACCAGTTGTATTAAATTTAATTTTTTCGGGTTTGTAATTACAAGGGACTGACATCTTTTTGTTCTGCTTTCCAGAGATATTTTTATTCCGATAATTTAATAAATAATCGGATAATTTTGTATTGCTGCTGACATGTCGCAAGCCAAAATTATTATCTGTTGAAAAGTTTAAGGTGCAATCACCACTCACATTTGAGTTTAAACCCAATGTACCTAAAGAGATTGTAGGACCGGGTTTTTGTGAGCTAGAGGGTTTAACTTGGACTTCTGAAAAATAGTGAGATGTATCAACTACTGTCCCTGAGAATTTTACATACCCGGGACTAACTACATTTAATTGAATACTTGTTTTATCTTCACCTGCAGAAACGAATTGAGTCATCACAAGTAGTGAAATGACTAGAAGCGGACTTCCTTTACGTAAATACATTTTAACAAATTTACATTGTATTAACCAAAATACAGAATTGTATCTCGGTTGGGGCAAACGCTTACCTTGTATACAATATTATTACACGGTAATAATTTTGCTTGTCTTTCTGATAAACGGTCATAAGGGTTTTGAACTTATTTTTTATTCCAGATTTGCTGCTTTTTACATAGCCGTATAAACAAAAAGTCACCCCCCTACTTTAAGGCACTTTTTTCAACGTAAGTAAAAAAAGGCTTATAAGTGGGGAGGTGACTTTTAATAGAACTAGTCGGTTTAGACTCGAGTTCTTAACCTATAAAACATCTTTTAAAGCATCATCAAGACTTGCAACCGTACGGTCAATATTTTGTAGTTTATCCAAACCAAATAAACCTAAACGGAAGGTTTGGTAATCTTCTCTCTCATCACACATTAGTGGCACACCTGCGGCTATTTGCATGCCTACTGCACCAAACTTTTTACCGGTCTGGATATCTGCATCCTGCGTATAGCTAACCACAACGCCCGGAGCTTCGAAGCCTTCGGCTGCGACACTTTTGATGCCTTTAGATGCGAGTAACTCTCTGACTTTTTTACCCAGCTCGTATTGATTTTGTTTGGCTTTATCGAAACCGTATTCGCGGGTTTCAACCATAATGTCGCGGAATGTACGCAACGCATCTGTTGGCATCGTTGCATGATATGCATGTGCACCACCTTCATACGCTTGCATAATGGTGTGCCATTGTTTTAGATTCATCGCGAAACTGGTGCTTTCGGTATTTTCCATTTTTGCGATTGCGGCATCACTCAGCATCACCAAACCTGCACACGGTGGACCACTCCAGCCTTTTTGTGGTGCACTGACTAAAACATCGACACTGGTAGCTTCCATATCAACCCAGATGGTTCCTGAGGCAATACAATCTAATACGAATAAACCACCTACTTCGTGGGTCGCATCAGCAACGGCTTTGATGTATTCATCTGGAAGAATCATTCCTGAAGAGGTTTCAACATGCGGTGCGAAAACCACTGCAGGCTTCTCAGCTTTGATGGTTGCAATGACATCTTCAACGGCTGCAGGTGCAAAAGGTGCCTGTGTCGCATCTTCTGCTTGCTGTGCTTTCATCACGATGTGTTCTGATGGAATGCTGCCCATATCGAATATCTGTGTCCAACGGAAACTAAACCAACCGTTACGAATAACCAGACATTTCTCGTTAGTCGCGAATTGACGCGCGACAGATTCCATACCAAAAGTACCACTGCCGGGCACGACGATTGCTGCTTTCGCGTTATAGACTTCTTTTAATGTAGAAGAGATATCTCTCATCACACCCTGAAAAGATTGTGACATGTGATTAAGAGCACGATCCGTATAAACTACGGAATATTCGAGTAAACCATCCGGGTCTACGTTTGGTAATAACGCGGGCATAATAATTCCTACAGTGTTAATTGATGAAAGGGGTGTTGTTATTATAGGTAAAAACACGAAAAAAGATTGTACGATAAATCTCCAGAGCTTGTTAATAACCTTTTAAAGAGAGACACCGGAAATTTAGAGATATAACACTAGAACTAGCGGCATATCGAAAAACGACTGATTGGCTTCACCCGTAAGGATCAGCCAATCAGTATGTATAGCAATGCTAAGAGTTTATTAGCTAAGCTCTAGTTTACTTTTTTAGCTCAATAGCTCGGTAAGCTCTGGAACCACATCAAACAAATCAGCAACAATACCGTAAGTAGCAATCTGGAAGATTGGTGCTTCTTCATCTTTATTGATGGCTACAATGACTTTACTCTCACGCATACCCGCCTGATGCTGAATCGCACCAGAAATGCCGATAGCGAAGTAGATATCAGGAGCAACCACTTTACCGGTTTGACCTACCTGAAAATCATTTGGCGCATAACCCGCATCAACTGCTGCACGAGAAGCACCAACTGCTGCATTCATTTTTTCAGCAAGCTTTTCGATGATTGCAAAGTCTTCTTTACTACCAACACCACGACCACCAGAAACAACGATAGGCGCTGTAGCAAGATCAGGTCTTTCGGACACTGTTACATCACGACTTACAAATGAAACGCCTTCGAATGCTTCGCCAAATGCGAGCTCTTCAACAGCGGCAGAACCACCTGTCGCTTCAACTGCATCAAATGCTGTACTACGAACAGTAATCAATTTAACTGAATCACTACTCTTCACAGTAACTAATGCATTACCTGCATAGATAGGACGAACAAACGTATCTGCAGAAACCACATCAACAATATCAGAAACCTGCATCACATCTTGCATCGCTGCAACACGTGGTAAAAAGTTTTTACCGAAGTTAGACGCTGGTGCTAATACATGAGTGTAATTAGCAGCAATGCCATTTACTAACCATGCGATGTTTTCTGCCAAACCATCAGCCAGTGCCGCATCATTCGCAGATAATACTTTGCTAACCGAAGCTATTGCAGCCGCTTCATCAACCACACTTTGTGCATCACTACCTGCAACCAAAAGGGTAATATCGCCACCAATTTTTGCCGCGGCGTTTAAGGTATTTAAGGTATTAGCGTTTAAAGCACTGTTGTCGTGCTCAGCAATTACTAAAATAGACATTATAGTACTCCCGCTTCGTTCTTAAGTTTGTCGATTAACTCTGCTGCATTCGCCACGATAACACCTGGCTTACGAGCTTCAGGAGCTGATACGCTAACGACTTCTAAACGTGGTGTAAGGTCAACACCAAAGCTAGCTGCTTCAACCATATCGATCGGCTTCTTCTTCGCTTTCATAATGTCAGGAAGTTTTGGCAGACGTGGCTCATTCAAGCGCAAGTCAGTAGTAATAATCGCAGGAAGGTTGATTTTGATTGTTTCCAAACCAGCATCCGTTTCACGTGTTAGGTTTACGCTATCTCCTTCAAACTCAGCTTTAGATGCGAAAGTACCTTGAGGCCAGTTCAATAATGCTGCAAGCATTTGACCGGTTTGGTTAGAGTCATCATCAATCGCCTGTTTACCCAGAATAACCACTTGTGGCTGTTCTTGCTCTACTACTTTGCTCAATAGTTTAGCTATGCCTAATGGCTCAGGGGCTTCTTCGGCATTGATTAGAATGGCACGGTCTGCACCCATCGCTAATGCACTGCGTAATGTGTCTTGTGACTGCTCTGTACCTACAGTTACCGCAACGATCTCAGTTGCAACACCTGCCTGCTTCATGCGTAATGCTTCTTCTAATCCATTTTCATCAAATGGGTTCATCGACATTACAACGTTATCTGTGTCTACTCCGCTGCCATCAGATTTAACGCGGATTCTCACGTTATAATCGACGACGCGTTTTACCGCGACTAATACTTTCATTTCGGTTAATCCTCTGTTGCAGAAATTTTACTAAAGCTAAGATTATAAGATAGTAGTGTACTTTTAATCGAACGACACTAAAAATCAAACATTTTCGTGAAATATTTTAGATTTTTTTCATTTTAAAATAATTTCTCGCTGAAAATTTCATATCTAAACCTCCCTCGATAATTTTCAATATCGGCCTACATCCTGCATTTTCAATAAAAAAACGCCTGTAAGTGGGGGGGTGCAAATAATCAATAAAAGAGCTAAGTCAGAGCATGAATATCAATTTACAGATAGTTACATTAGATAAAATTACCAATAAACCACGTTGCCAGAAAACCAATACTGTAGGCCAATAATAAATGCCCTGCAAAACGTGCATAACTAACAAAGCTTAATAACTCATGCCCTGCTTTACTCATGGCGATAATACCCGCAGCAGAACCTATTATGAGTAAAGAACCTCCAACACCCACGGCATATACCAGAGTAATCCATTCACCAATTTGCATCTCCACCCCTGAATGCAAAACAGCCGCTGTCAGTGGCACGTTGTCTACCAACGCAGAAAACATTCCCAATGAATAATTCGCCAGTTGAACCGGTAATACGTCATACAGTTTAATTAAATGATCGAGTGTACCTAATTGTTTGAGCATGCCAACCATCAGCAGCACACCTAAGAAGAACAGCAAGGCATCAAACTCAATTTCTCGGATATTACGCATAATGTCTTCATCGTGATTGAGGAATTGCATAATAATAAAGAGCAAACCCAGCGACACCAGGAAGGTCAAAACAGGTGGTACACCATAAAGTACGTTTAGTACCAGAATACTGATAATAGTCAGCAAGAACTGCACACCAGCCAGTATATCCATACGCGGAATTGTAGATTCAACGCGCTGGACTTCGACTTCACCTTTTAGGTTATATCCCAGTATCAACGCTAATGACATCAAGCCGATAAATGCAGGCAATGCAAGAATGAGCAGATTAAGAATAGACACTTTACCTGCCATAAATATCATCAAGGTGGTTACATCACCCGTAATCAAAGCGACTCCACCGGAGTTAACACCAAATACGATTACTGCAGCGAATCTTAAGAAGTCGGCTTTTGGCAGTTTAAGCGGCAACAGTAAACTCATACACACCAGAGTGGAAGTCACGTTATCGGCTAATGATGAGAAGATGAAAGCAAAGATCGCGGTAATCAAGAGTAATCGGCGCTTCCCCAATCGTTCTGGTAATAAGCGCATCACCAGTTTTGAAATCAAACCGCGATTATTCAGGTAAGCCACGAAGGTCATTGCCGATACCAGAAACAACCATAGCGAGGCTATTTCCAGCAGGTTTTCATCCAGCGCATGTCGTGCTTCTTCGATATCTGGATCGTGTGCTACAAAATACAAAAGCCAAACCAGACTCCCGAAAAACAAGGTGGTTTTCGCCTTATTGATGTGGGTTAAATCTTCGATAACGATGCTTATAAAGCCAAGCGCAATAAATACCAACAGCAAGGTATCCATTATTAAATCTCCAGCGCGAACGCGCTTACCTAAAGAAAGGTCGGCATTATTAATAATCTTAAGCGTAGAAATCAACCATTACTTGCATCTATTTATACTACTATCAACACTGTTTATAAGACTCTTAAATAACTATAATTGACCACTCGGGTATTGCGAGATTTCTTCCATCAATGTTGCATTTTCAAAACGATCAGGTGAAAAATATTTCAGGTATTCGGGAGTTTGTTGATTGGTGATTATCTCCGCCATTAATTCACCCGAAGCACAGCCTGCCATGGTTCCATAACCTGCAAATGCGCCTGACACATAAAGCCCCTGTTCCAGTTCACCCATTACCGGCAAATTGTCATCGGTTCTGGTGTAGTAGCCGGCGAAATGCGTCACTGATGTTGGTATCTCATTGGCGTAAGCACTGATGGCGGGAATAAAACGACTCGCGCCTTTTAGCACCACACTGACAAATTCATCATCCGCAAAAATATCCCATTGTGGTTGTTCTTGTTGCTGATTATACGCCCAACCCATTTTGATCTGGTCTTGTCCTTCTGGTTTGATATGCAGTCCAGCGGGGAATTCTTCCAGCAGCCAATGATATTCTTCGTACTCATTCATCAACTTCTCTTCATCTGGATTCCATTGAAGATACTGGCTATCCGCATAAATAGTAAACGGCATATCACGCGGTATTATTTGTTTGGTATCTTTAAAAACAAACTTTCGCTGCTTGATATTATAGATAGGAAGCTCGTAACCCAGGGATTTGGCGTGTTGTTGAATAAAGGGACCAGACGCCAGTAACAAATCTGTTGTTTCCAGTGAAGCACCCGATTCAAATGAAAGCTTGAATTGACTTGATGCCGTTCTATCGAGTTCAACAACCTCTTCTGTGAGCAATTTCACGCCATTCTGTCTGGCGAGTTTTAATAACATCGAGCCCAGTGCATACACTTCTATCGAGCCGGCTTTATTAATGTGTTCTACCGCTTTTACAGAATCATCCAGATAGGGTTTGGTTTTCTGGATTAGTTCGTGATCTTCTAATCGCTGGATATCTCCTATTTCACCAGAGTCCGTGTCGGTTAAAGGAAAGATCGAGTGATTGTCTTTATGTGTCACAAAGTCATACCCGCTGTATTTCATGTTGAAGCAGTTATCACAATCCTTACTAAAGGCTTTCATTAAATCAATACTGTGACCGATGAATCTATTCATCATGGATTGAGGCCAGTATTCCCTGAAATTTTCACCCGAACAACTGGTGGTAAACGATAGCGGCTGAAGTTTATCGATCAGGATGATCTCATCAAATACGCCCAGTTTTGATAGATAGTAAGCACTTGATACACCACTGATTCCAGCACCTAATATGGCGATTGATCTATTCTTTCTCATTAAGGGCATCCTAAAAATATAATCATGAAAGCAATCGGAATATCTTTCGAAGTCAATTCGAAGACAGTTCAAAAACTATGAATACTAGTATTTTGCCATTTCAGTCTCTAGTACCAGATAGCTTTTATCCGGTTTGATCATGGTGCCAGTCAGCTCATTTTGGGTTAATTGGAGGGATAGTTTTATCCAGACTGGCACTATACAAAAATGAGCCGTATAGACTACAGTTAGGAAATACCGTACAGAATCAATAAAGAGTATTGATAAACTGTATCTATTTACTATCTCAGTTATCTCAGAGGGAGAAAATCATGGGTAATACCAACGTTAATACCACACCAGCTACCGAAATCGACGAACTAGCAGCAAAAGATCAAAAACACGTTTGGCATCATCTTACGCAACATAAAGGCTTTGAAACAACCACGCCCATGATGATGGTTTCTGGAGAAGGTTTAAGAATAACCGACGATAAAGGCAATGAATATCTTGATGCTGTTGCTGGCGCTGTCTGGACTGTAAACGTTGGCTATGGCCGCGAGCGTATCGCCAAAGCAGTTTACGAGCAAATCAAAACCATGAACTTCTTTGCAGGTTCTATGGGTAGCGCACCTGGCGCACAATTCGCAGAAATGCTGATTGATAAAATGCCTGGCATGAACCGCGTTTATTATTCGAACTCAGGTTCTGAAGCGAATGAAAAAGCCTTCAAAATGGTTCGTCAGATTTCACACAACAAATATGACGGCAAGAAACATAAGATTCTTTTCCGTGAGCGTGACTATCACGGTACTACTATCACCGCTTTGAGCGCTACGGGACAACTTCAACGTAAAGACCAGTACGGTCCGTTTACACCGGGTTTTGTTGAATTCCCACACTGTTGTGAATACCGTTCGCAGTTTGAAGATACGACTGACTACGGTGTAAAAGCAGCACTGGAAATGGAAAAAGTAATCCTCGCTGAAGGCCCAGATACAGTCGGTGCCGTTATTGTAGAGCCAATTACAGCAGGTGGCGGCGTAATTACACCACCAGCTGGATACTACGAAAAAATTCAGGAACTTTGCAAAAAATACAACCTACTATTAATTGTCGATGAAGTGGTTTGTGGTCTTGGACGCACAGGAACATGGTTCGGTTACCAGCATTTCGGCATCAAGCCAGATATCGTAACAATGGCAAAAGGCGTTGCTTCTGGTTATGCAGCTATCTCTTGTACCGTAACGACTGAAGAAGTCTTCAATATGTTTAAAGAAGACCCAAGCGATAATATGAGCTACTTCCGTGATATCTCTACCTTTGGTGGTTGTACTGCTGGTCCGGCAGCGGCTATCGAAAACATGAAGATCATCGAAGAAGAAAACCTACTTGAGAACGTAACCAAGATGGGTGAGTACGCGATGGATAGAATGCTTGCGCTGAAAGAAAAGCATGCAATGATCGGTGATGTACGTGGTAAAGGTTTGTTCTTAGGTATCGAGCTCGTAAAAGATCGCGAAACCAAAGAGCCTATGGATGAAAGCGTTTCAGTAGCAATCGCAGCTGATTGTATGAAAAATGGCGTTATTATCGGCAGAACAAATCGTAGCTTTGCAACATTGAATAACACGCTATGTCTTGCACCTGCTTTAATCGCGACAAAAGATGATATCGATGAAATTATGGATGCGATTGACGCTGCAATTACTCGATTAAGTTAACGCTAAGCGATTAATTTATAACAAAATGCCTAAAATTGGGTCACCCCCCTACTTTTAGGCATTTTTTTTGGCTACACTTATAGATGCAACCAAACGTTAAACTAATTTAGATTTCCCTCACAAATTAGACATTAACTAAGTTGTAAGAATCTGCCATCACTCTCCTTAGGGAGTTAGTGGTGGTGGATTTTTATTTTTTTAAATTCCTTTTTCTAAACTATACTGATTCTCATAGAATAAATATAAGAGATGGATCTATCGCTGGGTCCGATATGGGATCAGAATAATCTATATAAAAAGAGACAATCGAGTTTGACTGAATATCTATTTCAACTATCAGAAACATCAACTGGGACGCTGCAATCCCGTATCCAGGAAATGATGGTGTCAGCGATCGTCAATCGTCATGTAAGGCCCGGCATGCCATTGCCTTCGGGACGAAAATTAGCGGATCAATTAAAAGTCTCTCGAAATACGGTAGTACTTGCCTATCAAAACCTAGTGGATGAGGGTTTTATCGAAACGCGTCAACGCAGTGGCTATTACGTTTGTGAAGATGTGCTATCGGGTTATGCAAATACAAAACCACAAGACACAGAAACCAAAGGAAAATCCAGCTTAGACTGGAAACAGCTCTTCAGTATTCAACCGAGTAAATTTGTTACCGCAAGAAAAGAACAAGACTGGCAAAACTTTCCCTACGCTTTTTTATACGGTCAATACGACAAAGAAATATTTCCTATCTCAGACTGGCGCGAATGCTGCCGTGATGCCGCAAGTATCTCTGCTATTTACGACTGGGCTTCTGATCATATCGATCAGGACAACTCAGAACTAATCGATCAAATCCATAACAAGCTATTACCTCGTCGTGGCATATTTGTTGAACCGGATGAAATACTGGTAACACTGGGCGCACAAAACGCAATTTTTCTCGCAGCGCAGCTTTTACTCAACAAAGACAAAACCATCGGCATTGAAAACCCCGGTTATGTCGATGCAAGAAACACCTTTCTTACCCAAACCGATAAGGTTGCCTGCCTTGATGTGGATGAAGATGGTTTAGTCATCGACAAAAAACTGGATAACTGTGATTGCGTGTATATTACGCCGAGCCACCAATACCCAACCACGGTGACCATGCCGCAAAAACGTCGAACTCAGCTATTACAGAAAGCGAAAGATGAAAACTTCATTATCATTGAAGACGATTACGAAGCAGAACTGACCTACAATAAAAAACCACTCGCCGCCCTGAAAAGTCAGGATTCCGACGGGCGCGTGATCTACATCGGCAGTATTTCAAAAACACTGGCGCCAGGTATTCGTTTAGGTTTTATGGTGGCACCCAAGGAATTTATCGAAGAAGCCCGCGTGTTAAGGCGCTTGATGTTGAAACATCCGCCGAGTAATAATCAATTTATCATCGCGCGTTTCTTACAACGCGGCTATCACGACTCCTTGATTCGTAAACTCAGCCTCACGCTATATAAGCGTTCCAACACGATGCGTGCTCAGATAGATGAGAATTTCCCCGGAGAGGCATTAGAGTCACAACACGGCGGTTCTGCACTCTGGATAAAAGGCCCCAAAGGATTAGATTCTCGCAAGCTCGCTGAAGAGCTTTTAAATGAAGGCGTTCTGATTGAACCCGGTGATGTGTATTTCTACCCGAAAAAAGATAAGTGCGAATATTTCCGTTTAGGGTTCTCTTCATTACCAGAAGAAAAAATTGCCACAGGTATCGAAAAGATCGTAGAAAAAATTAAGCAATTAACTTAAATAATTGCTGTTGCCACCCCCCTACTTTGGAGGCTTTTTTTTCTTACATTTCAACTTTCTATTAAATGGTAGCTAAGTACAAATACCAAACTAAATAGGGTATTATGGCTAATCTTTGCTAGTAAATACAAAAAACCTATATGGCCGATTCCGACGATAAAAACTCAACGACCAATTCAACCTTACTTCGTGGACTTTCGATACTTCAATCAGTATCGAATTCAAGCCGGCCACTTTCAATCACTGACTTAGTAGCAGAGCTCAATTTAGCAAAACCAACCGTTCACAGAATTGCAACGCAACTCGAAGCGAATGGTTATTTGCAAAGAGATCCGATTGATAAACGCTTTATCATTGGAGACGAATTACAGAGTTTATCGCTGAAAATTATTTCAAATGCTTCTCTAGGTGCGCCCCGACATGCCATTCTTGAAGCCCTTTCAGAAGAAGTTGAAGAAACGTGTAATTGCACCATGCTGGATGGCAATCACATTGTTTATTTTGACCGTGTTGAATGCAATTGGCCGATTAAAATCAATTTGCGACCCGGTTCACGTTTACCACTTCACGCCACATCCAGTGGCAAACTATTTCTTGCTCACATGAAACCGAGAGAGAGAAAACGTCTGTTAAATGCAGCGCAACTGTCGCAAAATACAGAGCAGACAATGGTTTCGCCTGAAACGCTAGAAGTCGAATTAAAAAAGATTAAAGCGGAAGGTGTTTCTTATGACAACGAAGAATTACTAAAAGGCATGGTTGCAATCGCTGTACCAGTGTTTAATAACGATAATAAAATCTGCTTTACCGTAGCGATTCATGCGCCTACAACCCGTCATTCTATAGACAGTCTGCGCCAATTCATTCCCGCATTGAAACGAGCGTCAGCGGCATTGGCATCTAGTTATTGTGATAGCCTTAGCGATAACAATGAATAACAAAGTATAAATACGACAAGACTGAAAGCGAAATAAAGTCACCCCCCTACTTTGAGGCGTTTTTTTATTTACACCTAAACGAACTAATTATTAAACAAGGGTAACTATAGATAACTACCGAGCTTTAAGAATAGCGAGTGCTTTAGAGTGATATTCACGACGGTATAGAATAATCACAACCCACGTTGACGATAATATAAAAGCAAACGGATGGAAGAACCAACTTAACTCGGCCAACGCAAAATAATATGCGCGTAACCCGTCATTAAAATGATTCGCTGCAAGGCTACTCAATTGCGCAAGTTGTCTGGATTTTGCTTTAGCATTTTCTGTTTCGCACTCTTTGGCAGCTGGAATAGAACCCAGAAATGTTGAACAGTAAGAATGTTGCCTAATCGACCAGGTAAACTTAAAGAAAGCGAACATAAAAATAACGATCAGCACCAATACTTTTAACTCCCACAATACTTTTGATGTGGTTTGAGAAAACGGAATATTCTGGAACACTTTTAATACGTCATCACCGGCACCAATCAACGCGAGCGAACTGGCTATAATCAACATAGTGGTTGATGCGAAGAAGCTTTCTTTACGAATTAAGCCATTGATTACCTGACTATCCATAATACGGTTATCGCGTTTAATCAGCTCCGAAGCCCATTCATTCCGGACAACGTTCATTTCAGCTAATAAGCCTACTTTGTGTGTATAAAACTTATAACGGGTAAATCGAATATAGACTATCCATATTATGATAAACCACGACAATGCGATTAAATCGAGAGATGAAATCCCTACATTACTTAACGCTGCTAACACGATAAATTGACCATAATGATGAAATCCGCTTTTTTACTCTATGTCTTGTGAGTGCTTGTTAAATAAATATATGAGTGCAATCTCAAACGTTACAAATAAATACTGTTAAAACTACCTGTGAACTATACCCGATAAGTAATCATCATTCCCAATACCACGATAACTTTTTTAAACGTATTATCTTATTACTATCAATAAGGTAAGCGTATTTTTGACAAACGTAACCCGTGGCGTGATGCTAAAAACATGGCGTGATACAAAGAGACGGGATGTTCATTAAAAATGCTAAAACCAATTCACTGATTTAAGTAAACACGCCTTGATACGATTTCTGTATAAAAAAAGGCCGCTAAAAATTAGCGGCCTTTTTTATCTATAAGCTAAATGCTATTTAACTCAAACCTGCAAACTGTAACAGAACCAATGATAGTGGCGGCCAGAAGGCAATAATTATCCAGACAATAGTCAACGCTAATAAGTACGGAAGCACATGCTTAACGATTGAGAAGTATGGAATACCAGTGATACCACTCGCAACGTAAAGGTTTAATCCGTATGGAGGCGTAATAAAACCAATCGCATCACCCACTAGGAAAATAACCGCGAAGTGTATTGGATCAACCCCTGCGGTATAAGCAATAGGTGCCAAAATAGGCGCAAGAATAATGGTATTAGGTAAACTTTCTAATACTGTTCCAGCGGCCAACACCAATAACATACAAGCAAGAAGTATTATCGTTGGATCACCCAAACCTGTGATAAGTGAACCGATCCACTCTCCGGCTCCTATCAAAGATAGAATCTGCTGCATCACAACCGATACCGCAATTAACGGTGCCAACATACCTGTGATATGACCTGATCTCATCAAGATTTTTGGAAGACTCTTGAATTTGATTTCTCGTGTAATAAACAGACCTGCTATCACACTAAAACCAACGGTCACACTTGCTGCTTCTGTCGGTGAAAACAATCCAGAATAGATACCATAAACAACAATGAAAATCGCAACAAAACCAAGGTAGGCCCTAAGACCTGTTCTCATGATGCGTTTTGGTTCCCACTTTATGATATGTCCCCAACCATTCTTACGGCTAATGAGGTAACAGGTGAACATCATCGCAACCACCATCGCCAAACCTGGCAACATACCCGCGATGAACAATTCACTTATCGGTAAATTAAGTAAGAAACCGTAAACGATAAAAATAATACTTGGCGGGATGATGATTCCAACCGTACCACCTGCGGCAATGGTTGCTGCTGCAAAGGTTTTGTCATATCCACCCTTAGTCATTTCTGGGTGCATAATGCTACCGATGGTTGCCGTCGTTCCCGAGTTTGACCCAGAAATTGCCGCAAACATCCCACAGGCACTAATCGACGCCATGCCCAAACCACCTCGAATAAAACCTAGACATGAATATGCAAAGTCAGACAATCGTTTGGCGATACCTGCTGCATTAATCAGGTCACCCGTCATAATAAATAAAGGTAGCGCAAGAAGCCCAAAGAAACTCAATCCTTCAAATAAGGTTACACCTACGTTAGCCAGGGTAAAGTCGATAACTAGACTGACACCAACCACCCAAAAACCAATCACTAAAAATATCGGTACACCGATAATAAAGAAAAACGTAACTCCGAGGGAGATAAGCGTTATTAACATTCCATCTGTCATTTTATATCTCCTATTACTCGTTTAAGAGGCCTTGTAAAACAAAAGGCTCACCCGTTTTATAGACTCTAAGGTCTTCCAAGAATCGCTGAATCACACGGAAGATAATCAACGTCCATGAAAGCGGTGTCGCAAGATAGAACCACCATTGCATAACATCGTTAGTACCCCCGACAATCGCAAAGTTATCGTAAGAACTATGCACTTGAAGAATGGTGTAATAGATGACCACACCTGCAAAAACGATCCACAAAATTCCGTCTAGTGCTAAAGCGGCAAATTGCAATTTATAAGGTAACCGAGCGCGCACCTCTGTTAATGCCAAATGTGTGCGTTTCTTGATGTTGTAAGAACAGCCAAACCATGTCAGCCATAAGAATAAAAGAATGGGTACAGTCGTACTCCAAGGTGCTTGTAGATTGAAAAAGAATCTGCGAATAACTTCGACAAAGATAATGCCTGCCATGGCTGTATATGAAATTACAATGACGACTTTTTCTATATTTTCATCTAGCCAATTAAAAAGTGAACGGAGTATTCCCATGTATATAACCCTGTAATTTGATGGATAATCAGATGATTTAATTTAAAAGTAACTGAATAAAAGCACTAGGAGCACCTTTGAAAAAGGTGCTCCTAGTCATTTACAACGATAAAAAACTAAGAGATTAAGCTCTCCACCATCTGTTAGGCTTGACGTTAACAGCGTGTGTATCTTTTGGAATTTCACGAGCGATATCATAAATTTCTTTATAGGTATCATGTCCGCCAGACCACTTATTCAAACGCTCACGCCACTGCTCCCAAGGCTCAGGAACATATTCAGGTGAACACATTTTTTCAGCTTTTAATAATTCTTCATCAGATAAAGTAATTACACGAGTCTTGTTTTTAGCAAACAGACTATTTGGGTTTTGCGGATTAGTCGCACCAGTGATTTCATACATGCCTGCTTCATTCATACCTTGAGTAAAGATTTGAGCAGTATATGCAGATTCCATCACATCATCTTGTAAGTCAGATCCCAACTTATCAAATACAGGTACTGTTATTCCGGTAAACTCTGTTCCACAGAAGAACTTCAGATCTACTGATTGCGAAACTACTGGTGACATACCCGCGTAAGCAACTGCAGATGCCCAGGTTTCAGCACCATCAATAAGACCCGTTTTTAATGCATCTAAGGTTTCAGACCAGGCAACTGGTACTGGGTTAAGTTTCATTAAGTCCATGGCAATACGACCTAATTGAGTACCCGTTACACGATTTTTAGTACCTGCCAATTCATCAATACTAGTAATGTCTGGCTTATCAGCGTATTTCAGACCCATTTGTAGGCCGCGTAACTCACAGTGTGTGAATAAGAAATGCAGTTTATGCTTGTCTCTTAATGGCTGGCGAAATAATTTTTCACTTTTGTTACTGTAGAAAAAGTGGAATTGCGCAGCTCTTGAAGGGAACATATAAGCATAATCAAGAACATTGAGATAAGGCGCTGCACCTGCTGAGTTTTGTGTTGAAGCAGAAACCATATCAACGATGCCTTGTTGGGATTTCTTAACACAGCTAGTTTGACCACAAATTGCATTGTTGCCGATAAATTCTACTCTGATTGCGCCATTTGTGCGTTCTTCAAGATCACGCGCGAAGAATAATTGTCCAGACTTTTGAATGTCTAATGCTGCCTCACTAAAACCTGAAGCACCAAATTTTAATTTAAACTTTGGTTCAACGGCGTAACGTTTTTTATCTGTTTCTTCAGCGGCCTGGGCTAATTGAGTCAGAGACGCAGTTGCAGCGATACCACCAGCTGCCATCAATGTAGAACTCATACCATAACGACTGGCAACTTTCATAAAGTCGCGACGAGATACTCCTTTTTTACTATCCATATTACATCTTCCTCCGGTTTAAATTTATCAGCATTATTTTTTGATATGCCTGATCTTTTTTTTAGATAAAAGAACATGACAAATATAAAAACTGCTCATTTTAATAAAGCTTTGTAGCTTATTTGCTTTCACATTTAGAAATGCCCCTTCATTACGGAAAGCAAATTAATGCGGGGTTTAAACAGTGACAGAGTTAATAAAACTATAGTCACCTTTTAAATATATTTCTGAGCTTTATTTATTATTGTTGTTGAAGTTAACACTTAGAACCAGTTCTTTGACGCTTAGATTTTGCCGAATATATATCCGTAAAAACCTGTGTATTAAGATCAAAAAACGCTATTCATATTTTTAAAATTGATGATGCGGAAGCACTACAAAAACAAGATTGAGTTTAAAATTAAACTCTCAAAAACCCCTGCTTGTAAGCGCTTACATCAGTATAGTTCAAAATCTAATTATTACAATTGGAAAATTAAAACTATGTTTTGTTTCATCATATGAAATCCCTAAGTTGGTCTAAATATATCCATACACATTACTAATATCAACCATTTTTTAAATAAAATGAAACTAATTGTTCCAAAAAATGAAAATAATGATTAATATAAGCCGAGATTTGTTAAATTCGGGAGATAAAAAATGACATCAGCAGTAAATAGTGCGCATTCAAATGAACAAGAATTTGACTATATAGTTGTTGGTGCTGGCTCTGCCGGCTGTGTATTAGCCAATAGGCTTTCTGCCGATCCTGCAAATCGCGTATTATTGCTAGAAGCAGGCACTAAAGACTGGAACCCATGGATACACGTACCAGTCGGTTACTTTAAAACCATGCACAACCCTGCCACAGACTGGTGCTATATGACCGAGCCAGATGAGGGTATTGCTGGACGACAACTACAATGGCCTCGCGGCAAAGTATTAGGCGGTTCGAGTTCTCTGAATGGCCTTTTATATGTTCGCGGTCAAAAAGAAGATTACGATCGCTGGGAAGAATTGGGTAATAAAGGCTGGTCATTTAGTGATGTTCTCCCCTATTTCAAAAAATCCGAAGATCAGGAACGCGGCGCTAATGATTATCATGGTGTTGGTGGTCCGCTAAAAGTGTCTGATTTACGTTTGCGCAGACCTATAGCAGATCTGTTTATCAAAGCCGCCAAACAAATCGGTATACCTTTTAATGAAGACTATAACGGTGAAAAACAGGAAGGCGTTGCCTACTTCCAGCAAACGGCTCACAAAGGCTTTCGCTGGAGCACAGCTAAAGGCTTTTTGAAGCCTGCACGTAGTCGCAGCAATTTGACCGTGATGACGCATGCACACACCTCGCGTATTTTATTTGACGAGTCTGGCGAGACACCTAGAGCTATAGGCATCGAGTTTTTACGCAAAGGTGACTTGCAAACAGTAAAAGCCTCTAAAGAAGTCATATTGGCTGCAGGCGCTATTGGCTCACCACAGATATTACAACTCTCAGGGGTTGCTTCCTCAGAGCTATTGAGCAAACATAATATTCCGGTTGTTAAAGAATTACCCGGCGTTGGACAAAACCTGCAAGACCATCTGCAAATACGCCTAGTCTATAAGACCAAACAAAATACTCTGAATGACGAACTAAACAGCTATTTCAAACAATTTAAAGTGGGATTACAATACTTCTTTAAACGTACCGGTGCATTAACCCTGGCCGCAAGCCAAATCGTTATCTTTACTAAAACAAAGCCCGAATTAGAACGTCCTGACATTCAATTTCATTTTCAACCACTGAGTGCTGATAAGCCTGGTGATGGCGTGCATCCTTTTTCTGCCTTTACTGCATCTGTTTGTCAGTTACGCCCTCATAGCAGTGGTCATTTAGAAATCACATCAACGGATCCACTAAAGTACCCCGCAATTCATCCCAACTATTTATCGGATGACCGAGATGTTCAAGTGGCGATTGAAAGTATTAAAGTTGCCAGAAAAATAGCTGAAGCACCTGCGTTAGAAACCGAGATTCTTGATGAGTATGTTCCTGGACGTCAATTCCAGACCGATGAAGAATTACTGGATGCCGCACGCAAATATAGCCAAACCATATATCACCCAACCAGCACCTGCAAAATGGGTAATGATGAGATGGCGGTGGTAAATGATCGTTTACAAGTTCATGGTATACAAGGATTGCGCGTTATAGACGCATCTATCATGCCAGAAATAGTCTCTGGGAATACCAATGCTCCGACTATTATGATTGCAGAGAAAGGTGCGGATATGATTCTAGAAGACAATAAAAGCTAATACTCTTCAGCTTAATCATAAGCCACCCCCCTACTTATGAGGCCTTTTTGTTCATGTGATACTAAAAGGCGTGTAAGTTAGTCTAGATGCTTCTATAACAATAAAATTAAGAGCGAAAGTACAGGCAGGATAATCTAAGCCTCATCATACTCCGCAGACTCAAGCTCTGAGATCTTGGTGGCCGCCTTATTAAGTTGAGGAATGTATTCTTTAAGGTCATCAAGACTTATGCGCGCGCTAGGTGCATGAACCGCTATTGAATAGCACACATCACCCTGCTCATTTTTTACAGGTACCGCCAAAGCAATCATACCATCAAGATATTCACCCTGATCAAAACCGACTTCTTCTTCAGCAATCTGTCTTAATTGTCCGCGGAGCTCTTTGACACTGGTGATTGTTTTATCGGTATGCTTTGAAAGACTCGCCGCTTTTAAATATCGTTGCTGCCATGCCGTATTCATATTCGCCAGAAATAACTTTCCTGCAGCGGTGCAATGTAATGGCAAATGCGAACCTACGGGTAAATGGATGCGATACGGCCAGTTACTTTCAATACGATCCAGATAGATGATTTCATTACCGTCTAATGCAGTCAGGTTCACCGTTTCATTAATGCTTTCAGACAAGCTTTGCAAGATCAGGTGTCTACTGGCCGTCATGACAGAATTAGATAGCACAGCAGTTGCGAGTTTTCTTAAACGTAAGCCACCCACAAACCGTTTACCGTTGGGCTCACGTTGCAATAAACCCTCTTCTTCCAGTTGTTGTGCAATTCTGTGAACCGTCGCTTTTGGCAAATCCAGATCTTCCGCAAGGTATGCGCTGGTCAGTGGTTTATCTGCCTTCATGATGGTTTCTAGCAACATAAATCCGCGTATTAATGTCGATTGGGTGGCGTTATCACTACTCATATTGACCTTTTGTCCTATAGTTTAACTCTAAAATACACGTTTAAAATACCGATGTACACAAAAATGAGATTATTCATCTCATTTAGTGAAAATAATGATTGACTTAAATTAATGAGACGATTAATCTCAATTTTCTTAACACAGCTACACATTACTGTTACACAATACTATGTAACAGCTTTACTACAGAGGAGATCGAAATGGCTAAAATGACGCCAAGTGAAGCATTCGTAGAGACTATGGTCGCGAATGACGTAGACACCATATTTGGAATTATGGGTTCTGCATTTATGGATGCGATGGATATCTTCGCACCAGCAGGAATTAGTTTGATTCCGGTTGTACATGAGCAAGGTGCAACGCACATGGCTGATGGTTACTCTCGCGCTACAGGTAAGCACGGTGTAAGTATCGGACAAAATGGTCCTGGTATTTCTAACTCTGTAACAGCAGTTGCAGCAGCATACTGGGCACACACACCATTAGTAATGATTACTCCTGAAACAGGAACCATGGGTCAAGGCCTTGGTGGTTTCCAGGAAGCTAACCAGCTACCTATGTTCGAAGAGTTCACTAAGTACCAGGGTCACGTATGTCACCCAGCTCGTATGGCAGAATTCACGGCACGTTGTTTTGACCGTGCAATGTCTGAAATGGGTCCTACACAATTAAATATTCCACGTGATTATTTCTATGGTGAAATAGACGTTACGATTCCTAAGCCTATGCGTTTAGATCGTGGACCAGGTGGAACACACAGCCTTGATGAAGCAGCAGACTTGATTGCAGATGCTAAATTCCCAGTGATCATTTCTGGTGGTGGCGTTGTAATGGGTGATGCAGTTGAGCAATGTAAAGCGCTTGCAGAACGTTTGAATGCACCTGTTGTAAACAGCTACCTTCACAATGACTCATTCCCGGCAAGTCACCCACTATGGTGTGGTCCACTAGGATATCAAGGTTCTAAAGCTTCAATGAAGCTTATCGCACAGGCTGACGTTGTTATCGCTTTAGGTTCACGTCTTGGTCCATTCGGTACATTGCCACAACACGGCATGGATTACTGGCCAACTGAAGCAAAGATCATCCAGATCGATGCTGATCACAAAATGCTTGGTCTAGTTAAAGACATTTCTGTTGGTATTTGCGGCGACGCAGGTGAAGCAGCAACAGCACTTGTTGACCGTTTAGAAGGTCGTGATTTAGTAAGTGACGCGAACAAAGATGAGCGTACTGCAACAATGAACGCAGAGAAGACAGCTTGGGAAAAAGAGCTAACTGAATGGGTTCATGAGAAAGATGATTTCTCTCAGGACATGGTTGAAGAAAACAAAGAGTTTGGTTACCCATCTCCACGTCAGGTATTACGCGCTCTTGAAAACGCAATGCCAGAAGACGTAATGGTTTCTACAGACATCGGTAACATCAACTCTGTAGCTAACAGCTACCTACGTTTTGAAAAGCCACGTTCTTTCTTCGCAGCAATGAGCTGGGGTAACTGTGGTTACGCTTTCCCAACAATCATCGGTGCTAAGAAGGCTGCTCCACACCGTCCTGCAATCTCATACGCAGGTGACGGCGCATGGGCAATGAGCATGATGGAAACTATGACCTGTGTACGTCATGACATCCCTGTTACTGCTGTTGTATTCCACAACCGTCATTGGGGTGCAGAGAAGAAGAACCAGGTTGATTTCTACGGTCGTCGTTTCACAGCGGCTGAGCTAACAGATCAGGACTTCTCAGCAATCGCTAAAGCAATGGGTGCAGAAGCAATCACTGTTACTAAGCTTGAAGAAGTTGGACCAGCACTAGAAAAAGCTATCGACATGCAAATGAACGAAGGCAAGACGACTATCATCGAGATCTTCACAACTCGTGAATTAGGCGACCCATTCCGTAAAGATGCATTGAGCAAGCCAGTACGTTACCTTGAGAAGTACAAAGATTACGTATAATCGTTAGATCGCTTAATGATTTAGGCTAATAAAAAGCCCGTTCAACGTTTGTTGGACGGGCTTTTTTTTATGAGTAGAATATTCCTTGAATAAAAAAAGCCCTCAAAGGTGGGGGGTGCCATTTTAATAGATAGCACTGAAGAAATGAGATTAAAGAGAGAACATTGTTCGCTTGATAATGTATTCGCTTGATAATGTATTCGTTTGATAATATCAGCTAACCACTTTTGCCCTATTCTCTCCCCAAATATTTAACAGGTTCGAACTGAAAACAATAATCGCACCAACAATCACCCAAGCATTGATAGCTTCGTTATAAAAGCTAGCGCCAATCAACGCGATAATGGGTAAACGCAAAAAATCTATCGGGGACACAAACATGACTGGAGCCAGTTTCAGTGCTGATGTTATACAGAAATGGGCAAATAAACCCGCACAGGCAACCAGCACAATCAAAGGTAAGGTCGCGAGACTAGGCATCGCCACATCGCCATCGTAAGCTGCACAGACGATTCCAAGGGCCAGTTGAATCGCCGTTAACCAAAACATGATGCAGGTAATACTTTCCGTTTTAGAAAGTAATTTGGTGCCAATATACGCACCTGCAAAGGCTACCGCGCACAATGCAGCGGCTATTACTCCTGAACTTATTACGATAGTTCCCGGCTGTGCAACGATGAGAATACCTACGAAACCGATAACAACGGTAAGTAAACGAATTTTGGTTAATCGTTCGGCGAGAAAAATGGGGGCTAATAAAGCAACCCATATTGGTGTACTAAATTCAAACGCGAAAACCTGTGCGAACGGAATGATGGCTACCGCATAAAACCAAAGATTCTGACCAATGAAATGACTCACGTTTCGAATAAAATGCAACCGAAAGCGTTTTCTTGTGATGGTCGATAGCGTGCCGGTAAATCTCGCAATAATAAATACGATGATTAAACCAATCATTGAGCGATACATCATGATTTCGAAGGTATCTAACTCAACGGCCATTTCCCTGCCAGCAATTGCCATTGAGGTAAACGACATAACTGCACCCAGCATCCACAGCATAGCTTTAACAGAATTTGTTAATTTCATATTGGATTCACCAATACCAAACTTTGTGAATATCTAGATAAACTTATCGCGCCTAGTTTATAAATACCTGGCTTGAAAATTACCAAGAGAAGTTTTGGATTTTGAGGTCTTGATTATTGATCGTCACAACGCGTATAACTGCGTTTTTAACATCGATATGCCAGCTAGAACCAACACCAACACTGACTACCTTTTGTAATTCTGACCCATCTTTTTTAGATACCCAGAGGTCTGTTACCCGTTTTTCATTGTCTTTCAAACCAATCAGTAACTTATCTTTAGGTTGGCGCTCAGGGACTGAAGCATTGTTTTTAATCACGGGATTATAAGCGACTTCTGCACCGTTGAATTGAATGCTATTACCCTGATAAGCCGATTCAAAATAAACAAACGAAATCATCCTGTCACTGCTCTTATCAAACAGTAATTTATGTGTTTCAGAACGAGGGTCATAAATGGCTAAATTAGTCATTTTTCCTGATGATTTATTACTGCTTAAAATCCCCTTGCCTTCACCCACTGACACGATTGCCTTGTAGTAATAACCTGATACTGGGTCATAAGTATTTATTTCGTTATTAGCGTAATAATTTGCCTCTGCGGAGAATACGGTTAACAACAATAAGAGTGGGAGGAGAGAGATTAAACGTTTCAATGAAATATCCTTATTTTGACTGACTCAAAGCAACTGTTGAATAACATTATAGTCAAATAATACTGCTTGAGGCACCCCCCTACTTTGAGGCGCTTTTTTCTTTTTATTGTTTAAAAAAGTAAATAGAATTTATACAGCGCTATCCAGTTATTAGGCTGTCTTTTAGTAAGACGACTAAAAAAAGCCCTGTAAGTAGGGGGGTGCCATTTTGAAATTTAAGCAATCAGTTTTAAGCTTATTCGCCACAATAACTACTCTTTACTAGCCAGCTGACATAGAGACTAGCGTATTTCACGTTTATAACTAAATTGATCTGCGCGACCTCGTGTTGTTCTTACCTCAACTATTTTACTCCCGCTTGTAAATGTAGATCGATTCAAAACCACCACAGGAGAATCTATCTTCATATTCAGCTTCTCAGCGGTGTGTTTATCACAAGCTTCAGCGGTTAATGTTTCTTCCGCACGTACAATGGGAATTTTATAATGATCAACGATTAACGCGTAAAACAGGTCCGGGATGTGTGTTTCTTCTTTTTCCAGATCGGGCACCAACTCGGCAATCCACCAGGAATTTTCGATAAACGTGGGGGTGTTATCAATGGAGCCAATTCGTTCTATGAAGAGTAATTCGGTACCCTCTGCTACTTCTAGTTTCTCGCAAATTTCTTTGGGGCCTTTGCCCAACCAGCGATCGGTTGTCGATTTTCTGATTCTTACTTCGTGACCTGCAGCATCAGCGTAAGAGAAAAACCGAAACAAGCTATTGTTAAAATCGATACTCGATACAAAAGTCCCTTTACCTTGATGTCGATACAGCAAACCTTGCCAGACTAGGTTATCCAGAGCTTTTTTAACGGTGCCAATACTCACATCTAATTCCTTAGACAGACGCGGTTCGGACAGGATTAGATCACCAGGCGTGAGTTCACCCTGTTCTATTTGATGCTTAATATGTTCTTCTACTTTTTGATAAAGAGGCTGCACTTGTCTGTGATTAGCGCTTTCATCGATGTTTGGATTTTTAGTCATTTGTATGTGTATTTTGGTTTTTTAATAATAAATATTTGACAGTTAAAGAGAGTACTACTATCTTAATACCACTAACTCATATATATGAGTTGTATGACCTTCAGATTACATTAACTATAGTTCAAGTCATCTGATATTTCTACTTACAACAATAATACAAAAAAAGATAAAAGCTTTAAGAGGAGCAAAGTGGAATTCTTAAATTATTTCGGTAATGTATTTACCGTATACCATATGTCTTTACTGATAGGTGGCACCCTTGCAGGTTTAATTCTTGGTGCCTTACCCGGTTTAAGCCCTACCATGGCTGTCGCTTTGATGATTCCATTTACTTTCCATATGGAACCGGCGGCAGGTCTTATTCTATTAGGTGCAATGTATACCGCAACCGTCGCTGGTGGAGCCATTAGTGCGATCTTAGTAAATGTGCCCGGAGCACCCGCTAATATTGCCACCGCTCTAGATGGACATAAACTGGCGGGGCAAGGACGGGCTGCTGAAGCACTCTTCTATTGTTTTACCAGTTCATTTGTTGGTGGAATAATTGGCATTATCATCCTGATCTTCTTCACCCCCCCACTTGCAAAACTTGCGCTTAAATTTGGACCTACAGAGTTATTCTGGATTGCAATTCTGGGGATAACAATCATCGGCACAATTGGTAGTAAATCAGTCGTCATGGGGTTGCTCTCAGGCATTATAGGTATTGCGCTTTCTACCATTGGTGCGAATCCAATGCTCGGTGAAGATCGTTTCGTATACAACGAACACCTTGAAAGTGGCATTCATATTGTCGCTGCGTTGATTGGTTTATTTGCCATTCCTCAAGTATTAAATCTTATTGAGAAATCTCGAGACGCCAAAGATGCCGCCATCCACGATTTGGGTGAATCCAATGTATTAAAGGCTGTTCTATACAACCTCACTCGCATTAAAGCGCTGTCTATTGGTTCAATTATTGGGGTGATTGTCGGCGTTATACCCGGAGCTGGTGGACAAATTGCGGGCCTAGTTGCTTATGATCAGGCGAAGAAACTCAGTAAAAATCCTGACAAATTCGGCAAAGGTGAACCCGATGGTGTTATCGCGGCAGAATCTGCAAACAATGCGATGGTAGGCCCTTCACTCGTGCCTTTACTGACGCTTAGTATTCCTGGTAGCCCAACCGCCGCGGTGTTACTCGGTGGATTATTGATACATGGTTTATTTCCTGGCCCGACCTTATTCACAGAACACGCTGAAGTCACCTGGACTTTTATTAACTCGTTACTTGTTGCACAAGTCTTCATGTTAATCATTGGTCTAATACTCAGCAGGCACAGTGGCTGGATTATGAAAGTCCCTGCTCACTTTATGGCGGCGACCATATTTATCTTAGCGGTATTTGGTACTTACAGTATTCAATCGAGTTATTCAGATGTATTGATAATGGCTACTCTGGGTGTGTTTATGTACTTTGGTAGCAAGCTTGGTTTTAGTCCTGCACCTGTTGTTTTAGGCATTATTCTTGGGCCGATTGCAGAGGACAATTTCTTACAAGGAAAATTGATTGGAGAAGCCAGTGATGGTGTCTTCAATTACTTCACTTCTGGTGTGTTGAATATCACGATGATCACGCTTGTGGTTCTATCAATTGGATACAGCGCTTATTCAGAAGCAAAAATGAACAAATTAAAGCAGAAGATATTGGCCGATAAAGAACGAAATAACAGTAACACGCAGAAAGACAATAACACTCAAGGAGCAGTTTGATGATTTGGTTTAAATCTAAAGAACACATAGCCGCACTTGTAACAGCTGGTATCGCTACACTTGCCCTTATTACCTCTTTTTATAAAACAGATGCTGAAGTCTATTTATTTCCTAGAATTGCAGCAGTCATTATTACTTTATTAGCCGTTACGCTGATTATTAAAGTCATTAAGAATACGGCAAAAACGGTCAATTTCTCTGACAGTTTACCTAAGCTTATCAAGTGGAAAACACTACTACCTGGCTTGGCTGTGGGTTTTATCTATCTATTTTTATTAGAAGTTGTCGGCTTCTATGTCACCTCATTTTTCGCTTATTTCTCAATCTGCGTGATTTACGGCAGATGCGATATGACAAATCGTAAGCGAGGAATTTTTAAACTTGTTGTTTCAACAATTTTCATGATAGTGCTGTTTTTACTGTTCTGGAATCTCTTGCATGTACGAACACCAACAGGATGGTTGATATAACTATTCCAAGAAAAAAATAAAAAGACATGGAGTCATTTTACACATGCGCAAATATCCTAAGGAGGAATTACGATGTATCAACGAACAAAGACGTGCCAACTAACAAAGATGTGCCAACGAATAAAAGTGTACCAACGAACTAAAAAATACCAAAGAAAAAGTAAATTTACCAAGCTAGGCATCATGCTAGGCACCAGCCTGTTAACCATAGCCGCTACCACAAATAGCTATGCAGAAGGTTACCCAGAACGCCCGATTGGGGTGATGGTGGCTTATAACCCGGGGGGTGCTACTGACTTTCAGGCACGTATTGCCACGTTAGCATCCGCCAAGATGAAAGACGACAAGCCTATTTCAATAGGCCAACCGATCTATGTCACTAATAAACCAGGCGCTGGTGGCCGAAAAGGCTGGAACTGGTTTGCAGATAAAGCGCCCAAAGATGGTTATATGATGGCGGCGTATAACGTGCCTCATTTCATTGCTCAATCGATAGTCTATGACACTAAATACAACATCAACAATCTGGAACCGGTAGGAAACTGGGGTGCTGACCCAGCAGTGCTTATCGTGGGCAAAGACAGCCCATTCAATACTGTTGCAGATTTAGTTGCTTTCGCAAAAGAAAATCCCGGAAAAATCACCGTAAGTGGTGCGGGTAAATTTGTAGGACATCATATCGCGCATTTACAACTCGCAAAAGCAGCCGGAATAGATATTAAATACGTACCGGGTAAAGGCGGTGTTGGCGCGATGAAACTGGTAAAAGGTGGACAGGTTAAAGCCGGATTTAATAACCTATCGGATGCCGCACGCGCTTCTGAAGACATCAAAATCCTCGCGGTAGCTGATCTTGAAAGACATTCATTCTTACCCGATGTTCCTACGCTTAAAGAGTCTGGTATTGATGTTGATAATTCGAGTGTAAACTTCCGTGGTTTGATGGTTCCTAAAGGAACACCTCAGGATGTTATCGATTATTTAGCAAAATCAGTCCCTGTCATGTTTGAAGACTCAAAAACTATCGGGAAAATGAAGCAAACTAATTCTCCTGTAAAAATAATGAGCCGAGATGAAGTCGTCGCCATGTGGGCAGAAAGACAGACTGCACTCTCTGCATTACTGGAAGGTTTGAAATAACCTTTATTACACGTTAGGCCGATGGATACACAGTATTCATCGGTCACCATTTTTTAAAATTCATTGAAAGAACGACATAGTCTATGGACACTGAAAGACAACACTCGACATCGAATAACGTTACAGAACTCGTTAACAGAGCCCGCAAAGCTCAACTTATCTATGAGCAGTATACTCAGGAACAAGTTGACGAAGTTGTTACAGCCTTGGGCTGGAGCATTATGAATCCAGAAAATAATAAGACGCTGGCGATGATGTCAGTTGCTGATACTGGGCTTGGAAATGTCGAAGATAAAATCATTAAAAATCATCGTAAAACACTCGGGCTATTACGTGATTTACAAGGCGTTAAAACAGTCGGTGTCGTCTCTGAAAATATCGAAAAGGGTATTGTTAAAATAGCTCGCCCTGTGGGCGCAGTAGGAGCCATTGTGCCCTCAACAAATCCTGCTGCGACACCTGCCAATAAAACCATTAATGCACTAAAGTGTCGAAATGCGATGATACTTGCGCCTTCTCCCAAAGGTGCCAGTAGCTGTGCCAAATTAGTTGAATTCATGCATGCTGAACTGGAACGTATCGGCGCACCAAAAGATTTGGTTCAGCACTTACCCTTTCCAATCAACAAAGCAGATACTCAACAACTAATGAAAGAAGTTGATCTGGTGGTTGCTACCGGATCACAAAACAATATGCGCGATGCTTATGCCAGTGGTACCCCAGCCTTTGGTGTTGGTGCGGGAAATGTCGTTTCCATAGTCGATGAAACAGCCGACCTGGATTCAGCCGCGCAAAAAATTGTCGCATCGAAAGCATTTGATAATGCCACCAGTTGTTCATCTGAAAATCAACTCGTTATCGTAGATGCTGTTTACGACCAAATGATTGAAGCATTAGCCAAACAACATGCCATCATGCTGAGTGACAGTGAACGAGATAAAGTATGCGAAAAATTATGGCAAAACGGCTATTTGAATCAGGCAGTAATCGCCAAAAAAGCCAACGAAATAGCCCAGATGTGTGAGCTCGATTCACCTAATCAAGAAAATGCAAAAGTACTGTGCGTCGCTGCAACCGGAATTGGAAAAGATCACCCTCTATCAGGGGAAAAACTTTCCCCCGTTCTAACGGTTTACCGTGCCAGTGATTTTAACGACGCCAAAAACATTACCAATCACATTCTGGATTTTCAGGGTAAAGGGCATTCAATTAGCATTCATTCGAACAATGATGAACGTATATTAGACCTTGGTCTAAACATGCCAGCCTGTCGAATTATCGTTAATCAGGCACATTGTTTTGCCACCGGCGGAAGTTTTGACAATGGCATGCCCTTTTCTCTCTCGATGGGTTGCGGCACATGGGGCAATAACAATATGTCAGACAATATGAATTATAAATACTATTTAAATACGACGCGTATTGTCCGGACTATTCCTGTTAATCAACCGTCTCTTGATAGTGTATTCGGTGATTACTGGAAGGCGCATAACATCTCACCTTTGGCTGCAAAGTAGAGGTTTAATTTATGCCAACCAGATTACAGACCGTTAAAAAAATCATTGACCAAGGTGCGAAACAACATCCTGATAGACCTTTTCTTATCGCTACTGAAGGAGTAGATGAATACCTGACCTGGTCACAGTTACAAACTCACGCCCAGGAAATTGATGCCCTTCTGGATGATGAAGGCATCGAATTGGGTGAGACCGTAGCTTTCCTACTTGATAATGGTTACTGGACGACGATTTTATTCCTGGGGGTAATGTATAGCGGCCGCGTCATTCTTGCACTAAATGCACTAAGTGGCCCAGATGCATTGGCCTATGTAACTGAACATTCTGACGCGAAGTTAATTTTCACCAATGAAAAGTTTACGAGCAAGTTTAGTGATGTTTTTTTACAAATACCCGATTCAACCAAAATTATAGATACCGATGAAACCACAGGCCCTGCTGTCGAATTTCCTGAGATAAATACTTCCAAAACTGAAAATAAAATCTGCCCTGATAGCATAGCCATTTTGATGTATACATCAGGCACGACAGGCAAGCCCAAAGGCGTCTTGCTCTCACACAAAAATGTTATTGCAGGTGGGCGTAATACCGCCGTTGCACATCAATTGACGGCTGAAGATATCAGTCTCTGTGTTTTACCCTTGTACCACATCAATGCACAAATGGTTTCTGTGATGGGGACCTTAGTCAGCGACAGCAAATTAGTGATTTCAGATAAATTCAGTACTCGACGATTCTGGCAAGACATTCACCATCATCGGTGTACCTGGTTCAGTATAGTGCCGACCATTATCTCCTATCTTATTGATCATGATGGAGAAGGCACCAGCGATAAAATGATGCTGGATATAAAACGTCAGGTACGCTTTGGGCGATCCGCATCAGCTGCGCTTTCACCGTCCAAACACCAGCAATTCGAAAAGCGTTTTGGCATTCATATCATCGAAACCATGGGACTCACCGAAACAGCCGCACAGATTTTATCAAACCCTATGCCTCCTAAGAGCATTAAATACGGCTCACCGGGCACTGCGTTTGGTAATCAGGCAAAAATAATCAAAGACGATGGTAGTGAAGCACCTACTGGCACCATCGGGGAACTGATGATTAAAGGTGATAATGTGATGCAGGGTTATTACAAAAACCCCGAAGTCACCAAAGAAACAATCACTGAAGATGGATGGCTACACACTGGGGATCTTGCCTATGAAGATGAAGATGGTTTTTTCTTCATCACAGGACGTCTCAAAGAGCTCATCATTAAAGGAGGCGAGAATATAGCGCCTCGGGAAATTGATGATATTTTATATGGTCATCCTGCTGTGCTGGAAGCCGCCGCATTCGGTATCGAAGACGAACACTATGGTCAGGAAGTAATGGCATCTGTGGCGTTATGTCCGGGCATGACAGTGAATCAGGAAGAGCTTTTAGAACTTTGTATAGAAAAACTGGGAAAATACAAATCCCCCAAACAGATCACGATTATGGATGAATTACCCAAGGGGCCTTCTGGAAAAATTCAACGATTAAAGTTAAGTGCATAGCGGTGTCTAATTTCAGGAATTATTCGTATTAAAAAATAAAATGGCACCCCCCTACTTCTAGGCCTTTTTTTTGATTAAAATACTAAAAATAAACCATTCAAAGAACACAAAGCATCTAAACCGGCTAACTAATAAGCGATAAAAATCCCATGAATCCTGACTTTATAGCACTTGCACAACAATCACCTAAACGCATTGTCCTTCCTGAAAGTAGTGACGATCGTATTCTTCAGGCAGCTGTAGCAGCTGACCAAAAAGGTATCGCCAAGATCACTTTACTCGGTGACCCTGCGGTAATAAACACTCAACTAGAAAAATTGAACTTGAGTTTAGGGAATATATCTATCGTTCATCCCGAGACCAGTAACAATAATTACGCTACGAATCTGTTTAAGCTACGTGAAAAGAAAGGCATGACTCAGGCACAAGCCGATAAAATAAGCCTTCAGCCTTTGTATTTTGGAGACTTAATGGTGCAAGCTGGCGATGCCGACGCCTGTGTTGCTGGTGTGATAAATTCAACCGGAAATGTAATTCGTGCAGCACTGCATGTTTTGGGTACTGAAACACCAACCACACGTTTATCCAGCTTTTTTATTATGTTGTTAGAAGCGCCATTAGAAAGCCCGGTATTATTTGCCGATTGCGCGATTAATATAGACCCGGACGCAGAAATACTGGCAGACATCGCCATTCAAAGCGCTAAGAATGCAAAAAAATTACTTGGCATGGACCCTAAAATTGCAATGCTGTCTTTCTCAACAAATGGCAGTGCAAAACATATCTCAGTGGATAAAGTCCGAGAAGCGACCGATCTAGTCAAAGAACAGGCTCCAGAGCTGTATATCATTGGAGAAATTCAGCTAGATGCTGCTATGTCTAAACGAGTATTGGCAACGAAATGGCCCGATTCTGATTTTCAGGCACCTGCCAATATTTTTGTCTTCCCGTCTTTAGAAGCGGGCAATATCGGCTATAAAATTGCAGAACGCTTTGGCAACGCCACAGCGGTTGGACCTATCCTCCAAGGCTTGGCAAAACCAGTGAATGATTTATCTCGTGGAGCCGATGTAGAAGCGATCATTAATACGATTGCGGTAACCTGTTTGCAGTGCGAATAAATAACCTAAACGCACTTAGGCTAAATCAAACACGTAAGTACATTTAATCGTTAACTACTCATAAAAACACATCGAAGATTCCATGCAGAGCCTTCGATGTGTTTTTAGACCTTAGAAAAATGAACAAAGCCACCCCCCTACTTTGGGGCACTTTTTTTATACGTAATAAAAAGAAAGCTATCAAATCACGACTTTTCTCAGCAGAAATAAAAGCAGACTAATTACTCCTGAAACGATGCTACTAATAACACTTAGCAATAATTCAGTTGTTCTTTTTAAAACCTTGACCGTTCTTAACGCCCCTTTTCCAAAGAGTTTCATCATCCCTTTGGTTTGACTGCCATATTTCAGTGTGACTTTTTCCAAATGACGCAGATCATCGGTAGTCTCAACGTATTTAAGTAAATGCAGCGTATCTACTGCGGAACTGGATTTACGAATCGTATTTACCTGTACCGCAACTTTTTTAAGTGGCTGGATCGCATCTGGATGATAAGCGCGTTTGGCAGCGCGTTGTATATTATTTAAATTGTTATCTTGTTTGACTAAACGGGTAAACGCAGGCCAATCGAATATCTTTCTGCCAAGTTTCAGCAGTTGCTTCTGAAAGCCTTTACTAATTCTTTGTGTTTTAACAGCCAGCTTCATCATGGAAGCACCCGTTTTAGCGGGAGCAGCAGTCCCCATAGAACCAATAGTTAAAGCGGTTAAACCAATTCCGGTACCCGACAAAATAACAATCAGCTCATTCACGTCTTTTCCTGCCAGATACTTATTTGTTTCTTTCTTCAAATCCCTGACGTCACCCACGACTGTAAAATCTGCACTGACAGCTCCAGCAATGCCTGCAATATTAGAACCATCACCCTTAAGGAACCCATCAATGAAGTTTGAGGTGTTATTAACGATGCGTTTAACCTGAGTGTCTTGCTCTACTAATTGTTGTTCATACTTAGAAAAAGCTAGTGGATAATTATGTTTTTTAGCAATTTCAAGGTACATGCGTACATCATCAAAGTCTGAACGAATAAATGCCGCGTCAATTTCAGATTCTATTGCTTCCTGACTTACCGATTTTTTTAATTGCTTAGAAATATCGACTAAAACGTCTTGATAATTCCAGTATTGAGTGACTTGATACAAACTAAATGCGAATGCACTGAGAGATAGAATAAATAAACCAAGTCTAAATTTTGTTTTAAAGGTGTGCCACTTAAGCATCTTTTTCTAGCGCTATCCATTTCCCTTTGATTAAACCTTCGATAGGCTGGTAACGCGTTTTATAATTCATTTTACGGCAATCTTTTATCCAGAAACCAGGATAAACATATTCAAGCTGTTGCTGTTTAGCATATTCAATTTGCCATAACACGGCGTAAACACCTAAACCGCGCTTATTCCCTTCTTCAGGATCGAAAAACGTATACACCGCAGATAAACCCGATTTAACGACATCTGTAACGGCCACACCAATAAGATTTTTATTGCCCGACTCATCTTCAGAGTAAAACTCATAAAAATCGATATCACACCAATCAGCCAACAGGAATTTTTCAACCCCTTCGTAATCCTGACTTTCGTGACGACTTTCCAGATAGCGTTGGTATAGCGCTAAGTATTCCTCGCGAAATCCAGCCGTGTTTATTTCAACACTAAGATCGCTGTTTAACTTCCAGTTACGTCTCTGACTTTTACTTCTAGTAAAGTCAGCGACTGGTATTCTGGTTGTTACACACTCTTCGCAAGTATGACAATACGGACGGTAGACTTGTTCGCCACTGCGTCTAAAGCCATTTTGAATTAAGTAATCGTAGACATGCGGTGTCATTTCGTAATCGGGGTCGACTACTGCGTTTCTTGCAATAAGACCTGGTAGATATGAACAAGGGTGCATACCTGTAGGAAATATTTTGAGTGGTTGATCAAGTTTCATTGTGAAAGATTATTAACCCATCTAAAGAAAAACATTATAAATGACTTTAATTGCAAGCCCCCTGAGTACATGCTGCATTCTTCAATGCTGTCGCATCAAGTATCTGAATACTACCCTTTTCCTCCTTAATGAAACCTTTACGTTTCCAGTCGGAAAAGAATCGACTCACCGTTTCGATAGTTAATCCTAACAGAGAACCAATTTCACTTCGAGACAAGTGTAGCTTAGACCATTCAGAAGCGGGTGCGCTATCTAAAGCATCAACAGAAAAGGACAAATTTTGATCAGAAAGACTCAAGCGCATAATAAAACTGGCTAATTTTTCAGAAGCTTTTTTAGCGCCAAGCTCTAACAACATATCTTCGGACTGACGAATATTTTTGATTAAACGCGCAACCATGGATTGATCAATTTCAGGCGTAGATTTTCGCAACACAGCTAATTCAGCCATGGGCAAGCGACATACTTCGCAATCTGTGAGCGCTATCGCAGTATTGTTATAACTTTCATTGGCAAAACCATCAAAGCCAAACAAATCACCGGCAACAAGAATACGCACGATTTGTGTACGTCCATCCGGCAAACTCTTAGTGACTTTGATCAAGCCTTTTCTCAACGTGTATGCGCTCTCCGAGCTATCATCAAATTGGCGAAACAATGTTTCTCCAGATTCGAACGTCAAAACAGAAGTATGAAAGTCCTGAATGGTGGCTTCTAAAGACTCTTCCGGTAACTCAGAGAAGATACTTTGGTGACGAACTGGACACGTATAACAATGACCTTTGCATTTAACATGTGACACTAATTATTACCTTATTTATATCACCACAGACAAACTTAAATCTGTTAGACAGTGAGTTGATTTTTTGATTATTGGTTTCATTTTACTGAAAAAAATATAATTTCGATATATTATTGCTATTCTCAAACGATGGGGCTCGTTTGACAAATATCCAGACAATATAATTATAAGGGCTAAGCCGATGAAATTAGGGGCAAAATTTTTAGCATTAGTTGCGTGCTATTTCCTTACAACCAGTAATGGTTTTTCTCAAGGTAGTTCGACTGTACACGATATTAAGCGTGTCGCATTCTCTTTAAATTTAGTCGATGCCGCACTTGAACGTCTAAAACACAGAGTTAGATACGACGGACGTTATGTTGCAATACCTTTTCCCTGGGGTGATGTGCCTAAAAATATTGGCGTGTGTACCGATGTCGTGGTTCGTGCATATAGAAAGTTAGGTATCGATTTACAAGAACGCGTTTTTCACGATATGCGTCAAAGCTTCTCTCAATATCCTAACTTACCAAAATGGAATCGAGTACAAGCCGATCCGAATATCGATCACCGCAGAGTGCTTAACTTACGTGTTTTCTTTGCGCGTAACGGCTCGGCATTACCGATTACAAATAGAGCTAACGATTACTTACCCGGCGATTTAGTCACATGGGACATTATGCCTGGTATGCCGCATATCGGTATCGTCACCAATAAAGTGAGCTACGATAAAAAAAGACCCTTAATTGTTCACAACATAGGTAAAGGTCCAAAACTCGAAGATGTGCTGTTTACTATGAAGATTACCGGTCACTATCGCTACCAGCCTGATTTATAAGTTTTTTTCCCTCTTATCAATTTAACTGAACATCTGTTCAGCTTTGGTTAATTGATTAAATGATATATAGACTCTATACCAATAAATAACTAAATTCCGGGGTCATTATGAGGATAACGTTGCGTAAGCATCCTCTTATAAAATCATTACTTTTCATTTTTATAATGGGAATGTGTAGCCTTACATCAATTTCGGCTCAGGCTGAAGTTATTAGTATTCCGATCAAAAGGACTATTCCTACTCAACCCATCACAAAGCTAGAGGTTATAGCGATGGTTAAAACTATTTTAAATGGTCGTGTGCTTTCTATTAAGAAGCAATCCAGTTACACCAACCCTGATTGTCATCATGTGAAATTTCTTGAAGATCAGGGTGAATTCCAGATGATTAAACTCGGTTGTTACGTAGAAACCATTGCACAGACAGAAAAATAAATATTAAGCCTATAAAAATAATTATGTGCTGTAATTTACTGTGTATAATGACCCTCAAAGTTATTTTTTTTCGTTGCTAATTACTTGATAATTAGACAAAAGAATAACTATCAGAAGATCATAAAATACAGAAACAAATGGGGTTATTATGAGAGTACTGGTTGTCGAAGATGATGCAGATATTCGTGAACAACTCATCGACACATTGCAAGGGGAAGGCTATGTGGTTGATGCAGCAGCGGAAGGTTCTCAAGGTTTATATTACGCACTAGAATACCCAATTGATATCGCGATCGTAGACTTGGGTCTTCCTGAAGTTAGTGGATTGGATATCATCAAACAATTACGTGATGCCGGAAAAGATTATCCGGTAATTATTCTTACCGCACGTACACGCTGGCAAAACCGCGTTGAAGGCTTAGAGGCCGGCGCCGATGATTATGTCGATAAGCCATTTCATCACGAAGAATTATTAGCACGCATGCGCGCCCTACTTCGCCGCACTGGCAGATGGTCTCAGGCTGAATTTTCTTGCGGTCCAATTCGTTTAAATACTTCTGAGCAACGCGTTTTAGTTCATGATGAAGAAATTTCTCTGACTGCTTATGAATACAAAGTCATAGAGCACCTGATGATGCATGCAGGTGAAGTCATCTCAAAAACTGATTTAACAGAAAGCATGTATGATGACGAATCAGACAGAGACAGTAATGTTATTGAAGTATTTATTCGTCGCTTAAGAATGAAACTTGACCCTGATGGATCAATCAATCCAATCGAGACATTACGTGGTCGCGGCTACCGCTTCACACTCACTCGCAACAATAACTAATACACAACAAGACAGACTTACATGAGTTCTCTTCGTAGCCGGCAATTCCTAAGTGCCCTAGCCATTATATTCCTGGGCATTCTGCTTTTAGGAAGTGTTTTATATTATGTCACACAACATAAGATGCTTAAGGACGAAGAGTCTTCATTAAGTGAAGCTGGCCTTGAATTAATGGGCTTCATGGATTTCCATGACGGTAAATTCGTTATTGATAACAGCTCTAAAAACGATTTCCTTGCTTTCTTGACTAGAAATAATTTCAGCAAATTAAGCTCGGAAAAGTTTGCCTATATACAACACACTGAGACCGGAAATATTGTCTGGCACAGCCAATACCCTTTCAATGACATCAGCGCAGGCCGTTTCGCCAAAGATAAACGAAAAGTTTTCACCACTTTCTTATTGAATATGCCTGCAGAAGTTGAAGGGGTTGATATTCTCAACCCAGAAGATACGCAAGGCAGAAACGTCTCCAAGCTTGACGGCGCAGAAAACTACATTGTTTATGCACGTGGATTCAATTACAAACCAAACGGGGCCTATCAGCTTATTTTAGCCAAATCTGCTGAAACCTTACAAAAAGGTCACGATGAGATTATTCGTAATATTTTATTGCTCTTCCTTATAACTACTATTCTGGTTTTAATCTCGCAGCTTGTCAGTAGCTATCTGGTAATCACACCAATTAGAAAGTTTGAACAAGAGATCAACAAGATTGAGTCTGGTGAACAGCAACTTATCAGCAAAGAATACCCTACTGAGCTTTCGGCAGTAAAAAGTGCGGTAAACGCATTAATAAACGCAGAAAAAGGCCAGAAACAACGCTACCGCGACGCACTTGATGATCTTGCCCACAGCCTTAAAACACCACTCTCAGTTCTTCAAAGCTCCGCAGAGAAAAGTCACAATGACACTATTCGTACCCAGGTTGAACGCATGGATGACATTATTGCCTATCAACTTAGGCGTGCAGTTGTTAATGAGCACGGTGGTACCATCATCAAACAACAAGCTGTCAGACCAGTGCTCTACCGATTAAAAGAGTCTTTAATCAAGGTATACCGAGACAAACCTTTTGAATTTGTTATCAATGTAGATGATTTCTCAAAATGCCGCATGGAAGAAGACGACATGATGGAGGTTTTTGGCAACCTCGCGAATAACGCCTGCCGCTTCTGTGAAAAAATTGTTGAGATAACGGGCACACAGAACGGTGACACATTGATTATTGATATCGATGATGATGGCCTTGGCTTTCCCGACAAAAACCCTTCTGAGCTATTACAGCGCGGAATTCGAGCAGATAGCCAATCAGAAGGACAAGGCATTGGCTTAGCTGTAAGTACTGAAATAGTCGAAGCCATTGGCGGTAAGATAGAATTACTGATATCGCCCTATGTAGGCGCCAGAGTCAGATTACATTTACCCATGTAAAGCAAATGCAGTATATTCAATGCTGCATCAGATCAGTCCTGAATCTATCATTCCTTCAACTTTATTATCACTCTAATCTAATCGTGATTAGAGTTTCATAAGTCCACCTTAAAGCTATTACTAACGATATTGAGTAGGTCTGTTATTGTCAGACTTTAATTCATAACCCTTACTCATAGTCTTTAATTTATAGTTCTTAATTCATAGTTCTTAATTCATAGTTCTTAATTCATAGTTCTTAATTGCTATATCTAAATTTCAGCTGTAGCCGACTTCTATATAAGTACAATGCCTTAAAATCAGAGCATATTTATATTAGAAGATGAAACACTAGAACGCAAAGACATGCGCACAGCATCAAAAAATACATGAGGAAAGTAAAAAAAGTGCCCGTAAGTGGGGAGGTGTGTTTTTGCTAATAGATGTAAAACATTGATAACTGCCAGAATGACAGTTAGTAAATAAAGCCTTGAATGGCGTCCCCACGGGGACTCGAACCCCGGTTACCGCCGTGAAAGGGCGGTGTCCTAGGCCACTAGACGATGGGGACCTTGGATCTATTCAATTTGTAATTCTGTAACATTCCTAAAAAGAACCCTACAAAATAGTGTAAAAAATGGCGTCCCCACGGGGACTCGAACCCCGGTTACCGCCGTGAAAGGGCGGTGTCCTAACCACTAGACGATGGGGACACATATTTTCATGTGCTTAATCTAAAATAGACAAGAGCTAATTCAGATTAAAGACGCTACTTTTTTACATTTGGATCTAACACATCTTCGTGTAAATCCTGCAATGACCTTTTCTTATTAAGTTCAGAATCATCACGGGGCGAGAACATAACAGAAGTTGCCAGACCAGTAAATAAAAAAACGAAACCAGTTGGTACAGCCATCAAAAATCTCATTGCCCATTTATCATTCCCCTGAAACATAAAGGTAAAACCTACTATGAGTCCGACGACGGCTAATACTAAACCGATGATAAATACTACTTGGCCAATGCGTGCAAGTGTTTTCATGATCTAAGTTACTCTCATCTCAATCGACTCTTACTATACATCGAAACTATTACTCTTATGAGCGACCATTACAAATAAATATAATGGTGGAGCTAGGCGGGATCGAACCGCCGACCTCTGCAATGCCATTGCAGCGCTCTCCCAGCTGAGCTATAGCCCCACTGCCAAAAGAGCGCGAATTGTGAGGCAAATATTAAAAGCTGTCAAGCATATTATGTTGATTATTTTCGACAATTTTAGAGTTTTTATTACTATTGTTTTTTATACCTTTAGTCAGCGTGTATTAAGCCAATGCCATGTACTCTTGAGAACAATAAAAATCGTAATCTCAGATATTTGTCTCTTGGGCATGAGAACTTACTGCTAGAATGCTAATCATTATTATTCACTAAAGGGGATTTAAGTGAATAGAAAAATAATGAAGCATAGTTTGCTAATTAACATGGATTGCTAAAACAATAATAATGAATTACCTATCAAAGAAACTGAAACCTAAAAAACTTCAGAGAGCAGGAATAATCGGGCTATTATTTATTCTACAATGCACTATTTTTACGCATTATAGTTACGCTGGTCCCAATACACGTTCACCTTTAGGGGTGAATAGTAATGAGGTCATGGATGATGACGCCAGTATTCCGTTTATAGACGTCTTTAAAACATCCATTCCCTTTGAAGAAGCACGCCCCTGGCTCACAAAAGGAAAAGTAGAATACGACGAACATGGCTGGCCAAAAAATCTAAATGGCGGTAAGGCAGGCACTCGCTTCTTATATAAACTACCTAAAGAAACCGTACCAGAAGGAAATTATACCGTCCTATATGATGGAGAAGGCATTCTTAGTTACAGTGACGATGCCAAACTCGTTAGCCGTGAACCCGGAAAAGACATTATTTCTATTCATGCGGGTAAAGACAAAGAATTCCGCGTTAAGTTAATCATCGAAAATAGTAACGCAAAAAACTATCTACGAAATATTCGTGTACTTATGCCGGGCGGCGTATGTTCGAACAATCCATTCAAACACGTGAAAGATAAACGCTACTGTAAAGGCTCTCGTTACCTTGCATTCGAAAACTATCATGAAAGCTTAATCTTTAACCCTGCATACCTTGATTATATGAAGGACTTTAAAGTTGTGCGCTTTATGAATATGTCTGGTATTACACGTAATCCAATTAGCTCATGGGATGAACGTCCTAAGTTAAAAGATGCGACCTGGGCTGGTAAACAAGGTGTGCGTGGTGCTCCTTTAGAAATCATGGTGGCACTGGCAAATCGACTTAATGCAGATCCATGGTTTACACTGCCACACAAGGCCGATAATAATTTCGTTAGACAATATGCGAAATACGTAAAAGATAACTTAAAACCAGGCCTCAAAGCCTATGTTGAATATACCAACGAAGCCTGGAACTCTATTTTCACCCAAGCACATTACGTAAAAGATATGGGTGAACGCATGCAACTTGATGAAGATAGAGATAAAGCGGGTTATAAATACTTCTCGTTACGCTCAGTACAGATTTTCGATATGTGGGAACAAACCTTCGGTGGAACAGATCGTATTGTTCGCGTTATGGGTAGCTGGACTGGTTGGACTCGACTTTCTGAAATGCTGTTATCTTACAGAAATGCCTATAAAAAGACGGATGCTATAGCAATAGCGCCCTATTTCTTCCCTAGCTTTAAAAGTGCTCAAAAAGCGCGATCGGTCAGTCAATTATTCAAGTTAATGTATGACCCAAAAGAAAAGTACTCCATTCCAAAAGTACTAGGATACATTCATAAAAATGCAGAGACAGCCAAGAAATTTGGCGTCGATCTAATCGCCTATGAAGGTGGTCAACATCTTGTGGACTGGAAGAGCCGTAATGTAACGTCGCACCCAACCAAATTGATGATTGAAGCCAATAAAGACTGGCGTATGGCAAAGGCATACAGTGTCTTTATGCAGGGCTGGAGAGATAACGGTGGAAAATTATTCGTCAATTTCTCTGCACCTAGAACTTATCAGTGGTTTGGCAGCTGGGGAACAAAAGAATACATTACACAACCGATTAATAAAGCACCTAAGCATCGCGCACTCATGCAATACGCCCGCAAGAACCCTTGTTGGTGGAGAGGTTGTACAAGCCAAACGGTTGCAAGGCTGGATAAACCCGCTAATAACCCAGTTGGCGATGTGTATGCACTAGTACCATCCAAGAAAAAGAAAAACGTACCGGGGAAAACACTGGCTAACCCAGCGATGGTAGCAAAAGCTAAAGCACAAGCGAAACCAGCAGCAAAACCAAAAGTGGTTGCTAAAGCAACTCCGCCTAAAGCAAATACAAATACACCAGCTATTGCCAAAGCTGCAGTAAAAACAGTTACCACTGCAGCTAAAACAGCCGCATCTGTCAGTAACCCAGCAACAAAAACAACTGCGACCGCTGCGGTGGCTGCCAGTGTAGCAAAACCGATTTGGGAGACAGCTACAGCTGCTGCCAAACCAGCGCAAAAAATAGTTACGCCTAAAGCACAAAAGCCAACACCAAAGCTGGCAACAGCAAAACAAGATCATGATGCTGTTGTGCATCGTGTAAAGGGACGTGGGCGTTTTTGGAGCAATAAAGCCGCCCTGCACTTAAGAAACATAGTCGATGGACGTATTAATGGCGGAAGCGATCTCTCCGGCGTATGGCAGACTCATTGGGATAATCAATATCTACATGTTCGTGTAGATGCGCTTGATGATAAATTCATGCGTGATTCACAAGCACCCTGGGGAGATGATTCCATTGAAATATTCGTCGATGCCGATGGCAGCCGCAATAATAAATTTGATGGAAAAAATGATTTCCACTTTATCTATCGCTGGAAAGACAGAAACGTAAACCTAAGCAAGAGTTCGCCCAGAAAAAGAACGCTAGGCATCAAGCAAACCATGACTAGAACAGACAAAGGTTACACGCTAGAAACGTCTATTCCCTGGACAACCTTGGGTGTACGCCCTGTAGCAGGTAGAAACATCGGTATTGATGTACAAATCAATGATGATGACAGTGGCAATGGTCGTGATGGTAAGCTCGCATGGCACGCTACAAACGATCAGGCATGGAAAAACCCACAAACATTTGGCAAGTTGGTATTAGGCATATAAAATGCCTAATACTTAAAAAGTACCAATCACTTTAACTTCCACTCAAGGCTAAATGCAGAAACTCATCAAGGGCGTATTCCTCCTTGCAATTGTTCTATTAACACTTGCAGCCGGAGCTTATCTTAATCAGCGCTACCAAAATTATAAGAACTTCAATATGCCCGCCGCAAAACCACCTTCTGCGGAGCAATTAAAATCAGTTCTTAATGCAAAACGCACTGCAAACGATCTGGATAACAAAACCCAGAAACAACAAGATGTATTTTTGGGAATCAATACAGCAGATGTTAGAGAAGATACTTCCAGCGTTCAGTTTTTAAATTTATTTAAACCCGCAATCCCTTTTGCAGAAACGGTGCCTTGGGGCAGCAGCAAAGACGTAGAGTATGATAAAAATGGTTACCCGACTGACTTAAAAGGCGGTAAAGCTGGTACTAAATTTTTAAATAGATTACCTGCCGATACTATTGAAGATGGCTTTTATACCGTCTTATATGACGGAGAAGGAGAAATATTTTACGGCAATGATGCGCGTTTAGTCGTACACCGCCCCGGCAAAGACGTCATAGAAATCAAAGCTGGCGCTGATAAAACACTCAATGCATCGCTATTCATTAAAAAAACAACCAAAGACAACTATATTAAAAAAATACGCATTCTACCCGAAGGTGGCATTTGTGATGGCTATCCACATATAAAAGTAAAAATAGAGTCTGATTGCAAAAAAGGCGAATTCCTCTCTTTTGAAGAAAATCACGATAAAATATTATTTAACCCTGATTACTTAAACTTCATGAAAGACTTTCAAGTAGTCCGCTTCATGAATATGTCAGGAATGACACGTAATCCCGTTGAAAAATGGAGTACCAGAAACACATTAGAAAAGGCTACATGGGGTGGTCGTGCTGGACTTTATTCTCGCGGTGCGCCTGTTGAAATCATGGTTGCTTTAGCCAATCAAATCAATGCTCATCCCTGGTTTTCAATGCCTTATAAAGCTGATGATGACTACGTTCGTAAGTTTGGCGAATATGTAAAAGCCAACCTAAATCCAAATTTAAAAGCTTATATCGAATATAGCAATGAAGTATGGAACCCAATCTTCATCCATCACGATTATGCTATTGAGAAAGGACTTGAAGAAAAACTGGATACCAGCAAATCACCCGCCGGTTACAAATGGTACTCCAAGAGAAGCGTTGAAGTATTTAAAATATGGGAAGATGCTTTTGGTGGTTCACAACAATTGGTACGTGTTTTAGGAAGCTGGGCAAGTAATCAAAACATGTCGAGCCAGATTCTTGCTTATAAAGACGCCTATAAACACACTGACGCGATTGCAATCGGCCCTTATGTCTCTGCTCACCCAAAAGTATTGCGCAAAGCCAATAACGTGGATGACGTATTTAAAGCAATGATGAACAAAACCTCTAAATGGGGTATGAAAACCATTGTTTCCTATATACAGAAACAACAAAAAGTAGCCTCTTCTTTTGGCGTGGATTTGATCGCTTATGAGGGCGGACAGCACCTGGTTGATTGGGACACACGCAAAGTAGATCAGCACCCTAACCCATTACTTTATGCCGCCAATCGCGACCCACGTATGGGCATTGTTTACGATGAATTAATGAGAGAATGGAAGCAGGCAGGAGGAAAGCTATTTGTTGCCTTTAGTGCGCCTAGAATATACAGCTGGTATGGTAGCTGGGGAGTGAAAGAACACATCAGACAAGCACGTGCTGATGCCCCTAAGTATGATTCTTTATTACGTTATCTGGATAGCAACCTTCATCCAGAAGAAAACCAAAATACCACTATTCAAAATGTGATTGACGCAGAACAAACCGAACTGCCTGTTCCGTATGCAAAAAAGCCAGAGTTAATCTGGAATATGCAACAGAGTATGACCATTCCATCAAAATTATCAGGTGTATCTGCCAGCAACCTGAGCGCTAAATGGCAATCAAACTGGGATACAAAACACTTGTATTTTAGCTTCTCAGTCACTGACAATGATATTCAAAAAGGCGACGAAATAATATTAACGCTTGATAACAATGTTGCTAATGAAGAGGTTCAGGCTCCTTCCAAACAGTCTAAATCAAACAAGAAAACTGCCGAAGGTGATAAATCTGACGCCGTTTCAAAGTCAGAGTCAAACTCTGAGTCAGAGCCTGTTCCAGAGGAAGAAAAAGCAAAAACATTTACATTCACACCATTTGATTCATTAGGTTCTCAAACGCACCTCATACGAACGGATACTGGCTATCAATTAAATGCGGCAATACCCTGGAGTGAAGTCTTTGGCAAGTCATCAAAAAAACATGCAAGCAATGGCACCAAAATAGGCGTTAATATTAAAATAGTCGATGTTGACGAGGATATTAAAGGCAGTAAGTCATTACACTGGGCTGATACCAGCAAAGCATTGCCAAATTTAGTATTAAAAAACACTCCTGTTTCTCAATAGAATATATTTAAGTTTTTTAATTGTGCATTTTTACACAGAATATAAGCCACATTTTAGTATCAATATTACTCATATTAAATCTTGCAAATATAAGATAATTTGATAGGTATCTCCCTTTCAAGTCGTTTCTCTATATGAAAACAATCAAAATGCTCGATATTATCCGTCATCCATATAAACAGTACTTATCAAGCTGCTAAAGTTTTACTTGTCACTATTCATGAGATGAATAGTAAAAATTTAAATAAGTTACTTGTTTAATAATGCAGTTCTAATACTCTTACCCACCACGTTGCTGCACAGCAACATATAGCGGAAAGTCATTACTTACGCCTTCCCGGGCCAATATGACTTAATTTATTTTTTTTAACTCTGTATAAACATACAGTTAAAAGGAGGAGAACACATGTCACAGTATCAAGATGATATACAGGCTGCATCAGCACTAAAAGAAACCAACGGATCTTCATGGGATGCCATAAATCCAGAATCAGTAGCGCGTATGCGTGCTCAAAACAGATTCAAGAATGGTCTAGACATCGCTCAATACACAGCAGATATTATGCGCGCTGATATGGAAGCGTACGACAAAGATTCATCTTTATACACTCAGTCATTGGGTTGTTGGCATGGATTTATTGGTCAGCAAAAAATGATTTCTATTAAGAAGCATTTTGAAGGCAAAACTGACCGTCGTTACCTATACCTTTCTGGTTGGATGGTAGCTGCACTACGTTCTGAGTTTGGTCCATTACCTGATCAGTCAATGCACGAAAAAACGTCTGTTGCCGCTTTAATCAAAGAATTATATACATTCCTACGTCAAGCAGACGCTCGTGAATTAGGTGGCCTTTTCCGTGAACTAGACGCTGCACGTGATGCAGACGACATGGCAAAAGCTTCTGAAATACAAGACCAGATTGATAACCACGTAACACACGTAGTGCCAATAATTGCAGATATCGATGCTGGTTTCGGTAACGCTGAAGCAACTTACCTAATGGCTAAGCAGATGATCGAAGCAGGTGCATGTTGTATCCAGATCGAAAATCAGGTTTCTGATGAGAAGCAATGTGGTCACCAGGACGGTAAAGTAACTGTTCCACACGAAGACTTCCTAGCGAAGATCCGTGCTGTACGTTACGCATTCCTTGAGCTTGGTATCGACAACGGTGTTATCGTTGCACGTACTGACTCACTAGGTGCTGGCCTAACTAAGCAAATCGCTGTATCTAACGAGCCAGGCGATCTAGGCGACCAATACAATGCATTCCTTGATTGTGAAGAAATATCTCCAGAAGATATGAAAAACGGCGATGTTGTAATCAACCAGGGTGGCAAGCTTGTACGTCCTAAGCGTTTACCATCTAACCTATTCCAGTTTAAAGCTGGCACAGGTGAAGCACGTTGTGTACTTGACTGTATTACTTCATTAAACAACGGCGCAGACATGATCTGGATCGAAACTGAGAAGCCACACGTTGCTCAAATCGGCGGCATGGTTAATGCAGTACGTGAAGTTATCCCGAATGCGAAGCTTGTTTACAACAACAGCCCATCATTCAACTGGACATTAAACTTCCGTCAGCAAGTATTCGATGCGATGGCTGAAGCTGGACAAGATGTATCTGCATACAACCGCGACGAACTAATGGATGTTAAATACGATGGAACTGAGTTAGCAAATACTGCTGATGAAAAGATCCGCACATTCCAGGCTGACGGCGCACGTGAAGCAGGTATCTTCCATCACCTAATCACACTACCGACTTACCACACTGCAGCATTGTCTACTGACAATCTTGCGAAAGAGTACTTCGGCGAGCAAGGTATGCTTGGATACGTACTAGGTGTTCAGCGTAAAGAAATCCGTGAAGGTATCGCATGTGTTAAGCATCAGAACATGTCTGGTTCAGATATGGGTGATGATCACAAAGAATACTTCTCTGGCGATGCAGCACTGAAAGCTGCTGGTGAAGATAACACCATGAACCAGTTCTCATAATTGAGAATTGCTAATTATCTATTTATAGATGATTAAATTGTTTAACAACACGGCACACCATTTGGTGTGCCGTGTTGTTTCCGGGATTTAACTATTGAAAGTAATAGATTGTAAACCTTACAATCGAACCATTAATTAAAAAGGAGTAATACCCATGCCATTTTTGACCGCTGATTTATGTGATGAGTTTTGTGGAGATAATTGTGATGACGTTCAAGTTGTAGGCTCTTGCTTAAACAACTATGGCGGACGTCCACGTATCCATGGTGAAGTTGTTACTTTGAAACTGTTTGAAGATAACCAGCTCGTTCGTGATCAGGTTAATTCAAGCGGAGTAGATGCAAATGGTAACGGCAAAGTATTAGTGATCGATGCAGGCGCATCGATGCGACGTGCAGTATTAGGCGACATGCTCGCAGCTAAAGCAGCTGAAAATGGCTGGAACGGTGTAATTATTAATGGTTGTGTCCGTGATTCAGTTGAAATGTCGACGATGGAATTAGGCGTTAAAGCACTAGGAACTCATCCTTTAAAAACCGTTAAAAATGGCGTTGGACAAACCAATGTTAAAGTGAGTTTTTTAGGACTACACATCAATGCGGGTGATTTTATCTACGCCGATGAAGATGGCATCATTGTTTCACCAAAAGCATTAGTTTAGATAGCTTTGTAAATAAGCTGGCAAGATTAATATTTTGACAATTAATTCGTAAAAAAGGGTGTCATTTAATAATTATAATGACACCCCCCTACTTTGAGGCCTTTTTTCTGTAGCTTTATTTCTGTGGCTTTATTTCTGTGACCTTTTTTACAGTCGCCTTTTACAAAAGAAGCGGGTATTAAGTAACAACCTTTTCAAAAGTCGCTTGCCTGGCATTACGTTTACTCAGCATCACAGTCAGAACGACAAATATCGCACCAGCAATATTCGCTGCCCAATTTAATGGCCAGAACGCACCAATAATACCAATCACCAACAAAGGCACATGCCATAATTGAAGCGGCCCTTCGGCGTAATACTGCATCAAGGCATTCAACGCATATATTCCGAACAGCGCGAAGAAACCTAATTGCAACACCTCTTGCAGATTCCCACTAATCAACGGCGTATAGGCAAACATCAACGGAACGATGTACAGACCTTTGGCAATTTTCCACGCTTGAAACCCTGTAGCCATGGGCGGTGATTTAGCTATTCCTGCTGCAGTAAATGCGGCCAAACACACAGGCGGTGTCACATTACTGTCTTGACTTAACCAAAAGATAATCAAATGGGCAATCAACAAATAAGTGGTCAATTGCTCTGTATCGATTAATGCTGGTCGAAGCGTCACAGCAATTTCGAAAGGAATCGATGACATCAAAGCCTGAGCATTTTCTAAGCTCATCCCTTCGGTTATTTTGGCGACATGCGGACTATCCACCAGCAAGAATAACGCGCTATGTGCAGGATTCGTTATCCCCTCCACTAACTGCGCCACAATCAATTTGTCCGCCATAATACCCGCCAGCGCAGGCGCACATAAAATCGCCAGAATGATATAAGCGGCAGTAACAGGCAAGCCCATTCCCAAAAACAGTGACGCTAAGCCAATCAGTACAATCGCTAAAACCACAGAACCTTGTGACCATTGAGCAATCATCAATGAGAAACCATTGCCTATCCCACTGGTGACTATTGCATTATTCATAATGCCGATAGCGACAAGCAACACACCTGTTAAAATCGATGCACGAATACCCATCATGAATGCTTCCGCAACTCTTTTTGGATTCATCACCTGCGGCTTGAAATCATCTCGATTAAGTACTTTTGCAGCAAGAAAATTTAACCAGGATACGATCACCAATGACGCAATTGCCCATGATGCGGCGTAACTTGGCGTAACACCACTCATCAATAACCAGATCATGACGCCTAATGGAATGACAAACGTAGAACCACCTGAAATGATCTTTCCCTTATCGATGCTTAAATCCTGATCACTACCCACATCGTATTTCATGGCTTCGATACGAACGATAAAAGCAACCGACAAAAAATACAGTATCGCAGGGACTACAGAAACAGCCACAATGGTCGAATATGGAATTGACGTATAACTTGCCATTACAAATGCACCTGCACCCATAATTGGCGGCATCAACTGCCCTCCTGTTGAAGCGGCAGCCTCAACACCACCGGCAAAGCGTCCGCGAAATCCATTTGATTTCATTAGTGGGATAGTAATAACTCCGGTAGAGGCCGTATTAGCAATTGCCGAACCACTGATCGTACCGGTGAGCGCAGAAGATAAAACTGCGACAAAAGCAGCGCCACCTTTAATTCGACCGGCGACCATTTTCGACATTTCAATAACAAAATCACTAGCGCCTGATACCACCAGAAATCCACCAAAAATCATGAATAACGTGATATTAGTTGATGAGATGCTCGCCAGTATTCCAAACATACCCTCATCGTTATAGAGCGTACGAAACATAACATCATTCAAAGGCAAACTGGCTGTTCTGAAGACACCTGGCAGGTGTTCACCTAAAGCCAGAATATACGCCAGCGATGTAATAATCAGAATCGGAATGACCCAACCAGATACACGTCTGGATAAATCCACCGCGGCAAACAGCAAAACACCACCGGCAAACCAGTCAACAGCATTGAATTGCCATGACTGCCCCGTAACAGCTAAGGTGTCTTCATAAATTCTGGATTCAGAACCAGCTACCCATAAAGCAGCAAATGCCACCAGTAAGCCGTAACACACATCAAGATGAATTGCCCAACGCTTGCCAGAGTGAGTACCAAATGCGCTATAAACCGTAGCTGCGAGAAACGCAAAACCAGCAAAATGAATCGCGTTTTGCCATAAGCCAGGCTCATTAAGCACCAGATTAGTCAATATATGCCAAACACCGAAAACGACTGAAAACGCCGCAATAATCCATTGCAGAGAAGATTTCTTTTCAGCATTCAATAAGAGCCATGAATCACGAAGATGAGACTCACTAGTTTGTTCAGACATTGCGGTACCTCTACCAATAATGTTTACATTTAGATCAAAACCTAACGTTCTTAACAAAGACCAACTGATCTTAGTTAACATCTTCTACGGGACTGAATCGTGACGTACTTGTGCTAAGCAGAAAGCTTCATGCACAGAAATACAAATACTTACAACGAAGTAGTCATAGATAGAGAGAAAGGATTTATTTAGAAAAAACACCCCCAAAGTCGGGGGGTGTCTATTTTATAGCGGTGTTATAACGGTGTTATAGCGGTTATTTTGCTATAAGACGATCCGGAACAGTCAAACCGATTTCTTTGTAGTACTTAACTGCACCCGGGTGAAGTGGTACAGGTAAACCTGCCATTGCCGCGTCTTTATTCATCGCTTTAGTCGCTTTATGAATCGCTTGTAAGAATGGCAGGTTTTCATACAGTGCTTTGGTTAGCAAGTAAACGTGATTCTCATCAACGCTTGCATTAACCGCCAGGAAGTTAGGCTGTGCGATCGTGGTTACATCAGCATCTTGTCCTGGGTAAGTACCTGCTTTGATTGTGAACGGAGTCCATAATTCACGTCCGCCATCCATCTTTTTCATTTCTTCAGGGGTTGTATTTAGCAGTGTGAATTTGCCCGTATTTGCTGCCATCAGCTTAGTGATTGCACCCGTTGGTGTTCCAGAAGGGATACCAACACCAGATACTTGACCATTCGCTAATGCATCTGCTGTTGGGCCGTAACCTGAATAAACCAGCGTGTAGTCTTTCTCGATATCAACACCAAGACCCTGCATCAATACTTTGTTAGAACCAAGTGTTCCTGAATTTTGCTTACCAAAACCCATCGACTTGCCTTTTAATGCAACCATATCAGCCATAGTGCCGGTTTTTGCATCATCTTTACTTACGATGAACTGCTCAACATTTTGCCAAAGCATGGTAACCGAACGCATATTGGTTTGTTTTGCCGTTACCGGACCTGTGCCCGTTGCTGCATAAGAACCGTAAAGTCCCTGAAGGATTGCGAAATCTGCAGTGCCAGCACCTAATGCCTGTACGTTAGCACCAGAACCTGCCGAGTTAACTGCTGTAAGGCTGAAACCTTCTTTAGGTAATAATTTAACTTTAGATAATGTAGAAATAGCCGTTCCAACCGGGTGATATGTTCCACCTGTTGACGCTGTATTTAGAACGTAATCTTTAGTGTCTGCAGTTGCTGAACTCACACTTATTGTAAGCAACGAGGTAACCGCGATTGATAATAATCGTTTTTTCATGCTTTCCTCCTAAGGAATATAATATCCACCGGTGTGTTGTAAACTTTGTGTTCACCGATTTGCCATAGGCTATCAAAATACATCGATAGACCGTTAGGCGGATTTCCGCTTAACAAAACGGTTACAAAATCCGTATACTGTTTTAATGAGGAAATTCGTCTAAATGAAACAAAAGAACATTCTAATATTGATAGGATTTTTCGTTCTATCAGCATTAACTGCTTCCCTTCATTACTGGTTGAAAAACGCCTATCAAGATCAACTCATCAACAATCAACAGATTGGCGTAGACACTTATCGTAACGCGCTTGAAGCTGCACTAGCCCGCTTCGATTACTTACCACATGTACTCAGTCAAAATAACGATCTGTTTGAGCTCGCATTCAACCAACCAGAACTCGCGAATAAATCTTTGTTGGCATTTAAAGAGTCCTCCAAAGTAGATGCGATTTATATTATGCAACGTGATGGCGAAACCATTGCGTCGAGCAACTGGGATCAGAAAGATAGCTTTGTAGGAAAAAATTATGGCTACCGTCCCTATTTCAAACAGGCATTAAATCAACAAAAAGGTCAATTTTTTGGTGTTGGCGCCACAACCAATATTCCAGGCTATTTTGTATCCGCCCCTTATCGAGAAAAAGGCAATGTAAAGGCAGTTATTGTTGCCAAAGTTTTACTTTCATCGATTGTAGATAACTGGAACACCCGTACGCAAGACGGTGAAACTGTATTTGTCGCCGATGAGAACAACGTCATTATTCTCACGAGTAAAGAGGACTGGCTATATAACACCTTAAGCCCGTTAAACAGCGAGCAAAACATCGCCATAAAAGAACAGAAACAATTTGGTAATAACCCACTCCCCTTACTCGACATTACAAGTAATCCCCAGAAACCTCATTTCATCAGGATTCGACAACAGCAATATATTCAGTCAATTGCCTCACCCAATGTGATGAACTGGAAAATTCATTATTTAATACCCAGTAGCCAGATTTCTGAAAAGCTCTTTGCTTTCTGGTCTCGCGTAATAATTCTACTGCTTCTTGGTTTGGCAGCTATTTTGATCATTAGAGGGATTAACAATAGAACGGCATTGCGTAGATCACAGGGCGAATCATCTGCGTTACGCAAACTCAATCTGACACTAGAACGGGAAATCGAAGAACGTAAACAGATAGAACAAAAGCTTAGAAAAGCCCAAGTAGAACTCCGAAGAACCAGTAAGCTCGCCGCTATGGGCCAATTATCGGCATCCATCACGCACGAAATAGGACAGCCATTGGCGGCCATGCGCACCTATATTGCTAATTTGACCATGGACCAACAACAAGCCACGGAGAGTAATTTTGATCCTTCTCGATCCATATCTACCCTTAGCAAGCTCGATCAATTAGTCAATCGGCTCACTACGATTACCCAACAGTTACGCTATTTCGCACGCAGTGGCGACAAAGAAACCTTGTCGGTGGATTTGCGTAAAGCCATTAATGGCGCCATCACCACGACACAACCTTCCATTGAAGAAGCCGGTATTCGTCTTGACGTGCTAAAAGGCAAAGACCCTGTAATGGTTCAGGCAGGCAGAGTGAGATTAGAGCAAGTCATCGTCAATCTTTTGAAAAACTCCATGGAAGCGATTCTGGAGACTTCAACAACTGGCGACGCTAAAAATGATCAAGAATGGATCACACTCTCACTAGAAAGTACTGAAAAAAATGCGATTATAAAAATTCAAGATTCTGGCCCGGGAGTGAGCGAAGAAATTCGCAAGGAACTGTTCGAACCGTTTTTCACAACAAAGCCTTCAGGAGTTGGCATGGGATTAGGACTGGCAATCTCTTTGAATATCATTCACGAATTGAACGGCACTTTACATGTTGAAAACAGGACGACAGGAGGCGCTTGTTTTATAATTACACTACCCATACAGAATAGTAATGATAATGAAGCAATCGAGAGCCTGAGAGACGATAGGGACAACAATGACAATGAGTAATGACACGCCATCCCCAAAGAAAGAATCGGTAAATGATTCTACTAAAGAGGTAAAAAACCAGTTATTCATTATCGAAGATGACTATGCCTTACGTGATGCCTTAGAAGATTATTATTCCCGCGTAGGTTATCAGGTATCCGTTTTCGATAATGGCGTCTCCTTTCTTGAAAACTACCCAACGCCATTCTCCGGGGTCATTATCTGTGACTTACGCATGCCCAAAATGACTGGTTTGGAAGTGCTCAAATCGCTTCGAGACAATAGGCTATTACCACCATTTATTCTGATGACGGCGTACGGTGATATTCCCTCAGCGGTTGAAGCGATGAATTTAGGCGCTTATGACTTTGTTGAAAAACCTTTCGACCCGAAGATGCTCGAACTGAAAATACTGGAGGCTTTCAACCATAAAAAAATGGTTTCAGAAACCGTCACTTTAGATGAAAAGAAACGCCTCAGAGAATACGTAGCGAACTTTGAAAAATCACTGTTGATTCAGGCGTTGCAAGAAAGTAATGGCAATATTGGTAAGGTCTGCGAGTTATTAAATGTGCCTCGCAGAACCTTAAATGAAAAACTGGTTAAATATGATCTGAACCGGAATGAATTTATTAATTAGGCGTTTTAACCAAACACGCTTTGTTCATTCTGATCAGTGATTGATATTTTTAGAGAAAACATGAATCACAACAACCCCTGAAATTATCAAGCCCATACCCAGAATACTCGGTAAGTCAGGAATTTCTTTGTATTTCCACGCGCCAACAATCGTTACCAACACAATACCCACACCCGACCAGATTGCGTAAGTAATCCCTAATGGGATGAATTTTAGTACCAGCGTCATAAAATAGAATGACACCAGATAAGCCACGATCATCACAATGGTCGGTACAATTTTAGTAAATTCTTCAGTAGCTTTTAAACTTGATGTTGCAATGACTTCAGCAATGACTGCCAACGCCAGAAATAAATAGGTAAATTCTTTCATGTAGTTTCTCTTTTAGTTATACATATTTTTTTAGTTATACACATTCTTTTAGTTATAAACATTCTTGTATGAATCAGTAGGTTTTACAAATAACACAAAGCCACCCCCCTACTTTGGGGCCTTTTTTTATTGGGTTCGAAAGTCGTAAGTCGCCGGATTGTAAATTGATGGATTAAACTTAATTAAGCTTAATTAACCCTAAATAACTTCAGTGCATTTTCACGTTTAATTTTAATCGCCACATCATCAGGAAGTTGCGCCAACCAACTGCGATGAAATCCCCAGAACCTTCCCAATTGTTCCCAGCCGGTATCAGGCTCGCTCCAACCATCTAGTTGATCTACTGGCCAGACGGTATCTGATCCGACCAGAAAGCGATCGGCGTATTTAATCATAAGTGCCTTCCACGCGGGTAATAGTTTTCCAGTTTCATCGGTATGCTGATTGCTCACATACCGCCACGGATCACGGGCCCCCATACCGCTCCATACATTGGGACATTTATTCATAACCTGATCAACGTGTTCTGGCGTTAATACAGCACCTGCATGCGCCCAGATGATTTTGCTCTTTGGGTGCTTTTCGCAAATCGCCAACATGTAATTTGGTTTCGAAAATTCCGTATGAATCATAATCGGCACATCGTATTCAACCACAAGTTTAAGCAAACCACTTAACACATTAGATGAATCCAGTTTTCGTGCAAAACCGCCACCCAAAATATGAAGCTCTCCTATGCCATGATAATCACCAGAAGCGAGTGCTTTTCGTGCCTCAACCAATACTTTCTCATTACGTTGCCAGCGATACCAGTCTTGCGAATCTCGATAAGGACTATAAATAGCGATGACTTTTTCAGGCGCTAGCTTTTGTAACAATAGTGCATTTTTAGCGGGTTTACCGATGACCACAGCATGAGAAATATTATGCTGATTTAAAGACTGTACGGCCTGTTCCGGTGACGTGACTTCTTTTTGGCTCCATTTGTAATGCATGTGCATATCAAAAACAGAATCTTTATATTGGCTCTTATCCGTATCCTGTTGCGCAGCGTTAACAGCAGCTACCATCAGTAAGTTGCTAATAAAAAATACAATAAGAAACTGACTTAATTTCATGGCTAACTCGCGTGACTTTCACATTCAGCCGTAATTTTAGCACTAATCAAACCCGCATCACCCTCCATCCCTGGTATTTCAATGCGGTCGATGTTTACCGTAATATCTTCTTTATTCTGGACTTCACCACCTTTGGTGATCAAATCATGAGAGACCGCAGTGATAGCCATTTCTTTGGCAATATCCAAAGCCCTGGTGGCAGATTCGACATGAATCACTTCATCTGGTGCATGAATCTGAAACCCCTGCTTCTCGTGCAAAGTGACTTCTATGATGCAGCTGGATTTCACATGGCCAACAGCCGCACCAATCGCATTAGCCACTGCACTATATCTGGGGATTAATACTGGCTGACCTAGACGCTCGCCCACGTTTGGATAGAAGATTTCAGCAGGTCCCCCAACAGCAACCAGAGGAATGCGAGATTCAAATGTAATGTTTAAATCTTTGATCAGTGGATTGCCAGAAGCGACTGCATTGACCAACAAATCATTCTCAGAAAATGACAGAGCAGCCAGTTGATCGATCATCAAACGCGTACTCTTTGTTACCACGGCGTCATGTATTTTTTGTGCCAGAGCCTGAATTTTTTCTGCGGTATTGTTATTGCTCACATACCCCGTAGCACGACCTAATAATTCACACGCTGAAAAAGCGGCTTTGGTATTCCATTGTGATTGCATTCCCAATACGTGCGCAGCATCACTGGGAGTAAAGCCAGACATTCTTACCACCCCCCTACTTATAAGCCTTTTTAAGGTACTGCGATCTTTAGCCGAAACAATCGCTTCACGAAATAGAATCGGTTTCTCGGTATTTAATACGCTTAATAGCTCTTGTTCACGCTCGCTAAAATCAGATGACTCAATGGATGATTGCAACAACAAGTACTGTAGTGCCGAATGCATACCGCTATTCGCAGTGAGTGCAGTGGCCAATTCTTCTTCGATATGTGGAAAACGCATCGCCAACATCGATAACGGCAATGCACGATTAGGTAATAATTGAATATGTTGTAATCCATCGATTTCAACTTCACTGTCTCCACCCAGACCTAAAGTTTTCATATCGATCGCCTTTACCAATGTGCGGTAACCACCAACGTCTGCACCCGCTTCATTCAATGCTGGCCAACCATCAACAACCGTTGCTACGTCAGTTGTGGTTCCCCCCATATCAGAAATCAGGAAATCCTTTTCACCAGTTAAGTATCGTGCGCCAATAACACTCGCAGCAGGACCTGACAAGATCGTTTCTATCGGCGTATACATCACTGAATCTGCGCGGGCAATTGAACCATCACCCTTCACAATCATAATCGGCGCATCAATACCCAGTGTGTGCAAAGCCTCACGAACGGCAGATTCTAGCTGTACGATTAACGATACAATCTGCGCATTAAACCCAGCCGTCAAGGCACGCTTTGGACCATTCAAAGAATCAGATAGATCACAAGATGCTGTCACTGGCGCACTGGTGATTGATTTGATTAATTCTGCAGCTTCACGTTCGTGAGCTTGATTACGCACCGAATAATGACCTGCGACAGCGTAGGCATCTGCTTTTCCTTTATCACTGGCTAAAACTTCGCGGATGGCATCAGTATCGAGTGCTTGTTGTTCTTTACCGGTATACACATGGCCACCATCAATGCGGATTATTTTCGCATCAGGAATCGCCTTGGCAATTTCAGTACGTTCTACCATTGCGTCGTTAAAGCCCAACAAGAACACAACAAGCGATGAGCCTTGCCCTTCCACTAATGCATTCGTCGCCAAGGTCGTAGAAAGTGACACTAGCGCGATTTCAGAAACATCAAATTTTCTATTTTTTTCTTTTTGAGTCCTAATATCTGACGCGCCGAGTGCTTGTTGTAAGGCATCGATCACACCCAAAGATAAATTGCCATGTGTGGTGAGTGATTTCGCACTGGCTAAAATCTCACGTTTTGCTGCATCAACGACTACCGCATCGGTGTAGGTTCCGCCGGTATCAATTCCTATTGTAAAGTGTTCTTTCATAAACTAATTATTGCCTGATATTTCAATTGTCACTGTTCTCTACTGACCGCTATTTAATCTTATCCCGACATCTTATAAATGCTTTAGGACTATTTTTTATAGATGCTTAAAAGATGATTACAGGTACAAATTTTCATTTTTCATCATTAAAATGAAATTTCTCTGGTTTTTTTCATTTGTTGTTCTACAATCGCTTTAACGTTAGCTATTAAACCGATTTAAACTCTTTAACGAAGGACACAGCCATGCACACTTATCGACTCACATTCGATTGCCCAGATTCAATTGGTATCGTCAATCAAGTTAGTACTTTGATTACCGAACACAAAGGCTGGATATCAGACGCATCTCAACATTCTGATGATGAAACAAAATGGTTTTTCTCGCGTATCGAAATCCTCGCCGATTCAATCGATGTAGATCTGGAAGGACTTCGGGAATTACTCACGCCCCTCGCTGAATCACTAAACTTTAACTGGAAACTAGAAGATAGCACTGTTCCAAAAAAAGTCATTATGATGGCGAGTAAAGCCACTCATTGTTTATCAGATTTACTAGATCGTTGGCATAGCGGCGAACTTAACTGTGAGATTCCTTGTGTTATTTCAAATCATGATGATATGCGCGGTTTGGTCGAGCACTATGGTATTCCCTATCACAAAGTAGTGATCGAAAAAGACAATAAGCAACCGGGTTTTGATGAAGTAGAAAGACTCATTAAAGAGTATCAGGGCGATACAATCGTACTCGCACGCTATATGCAAATTCTACCGCCGACCTTATGTGCTTTATATCCTCACAAAGTGATCAACATTCATCACAGTTTCCTACCATCATTTATTGGTGCTAAGCCTTATCATCAGGCATCGATTCGTGGCGTGAAATTGATTGGAGCAACCTGTCATTACGTCACTGAAGATCTGGACCAAGGTCCAATTATCGAACAGGATGTATCGCGTGTTAATCACCGTAATAAAGTCGAAGATTTAGTCCGTTTAGGTAAAGACACGGAAAAATTGGTTCTAGCCCGTGGCCTGAGAGCGCATCTTGAAGATCGTATTCTGGTTCATGGAAATAAGACCATCGTATTCTAAAAAAATATACGCATAGATTAATAAGTTAACATCACATCAACCCCTTTTGGGAGCAACACCATGAGTAAAGCATTACCTTCTTCAGCACAAGTCGTCATTGTCGGCGGCGGCGTTATCGGTTGTAGTCTTGCCTATCACCTAACAAAATTAGGTATCACCGATGTGATGTTACTCGAACGCAAAACACTAACCTGTGGCACAACCTGGCACGCAGCTGGTCTTGTACCTACACTGCGCGCTAATTACAGCATGTCGATGCTGGCGAAATATAGTGCAGAACTTTACGGCAAGCTGGAAGAAGAAACCGGACAGGCAACAGGCTATGTTCGCAATGGTTCATTAACCATTGCAACCAATAAGGAACGCCTTGCCGAGCTCAAGCGTGGTGCTTCGATGGCGAAAGTTGCAGGTTTTCCATGCGATGTTATCGACCCTGATCAAGCTAAAGAAATCTGGCCATTATTAAATATCGAAGACGTTGTCGGCGCGATTCATTTACCCGATGATGGCATGGCGAGTCCGGTTGACCTGACCAATGCATTAGCACGTGGTGCGAAGAATGGTGGCGCTCAAATTTTTGAGAATACAAAAGTCATCGACATGATTGTTAAAGATGGTAAAGCCGCAGGTGTTGTAACCGAACACGGCGATATTGAAGCTGAAATCGTGGTCAACTGTGCCGGCATGTGGGCGCGTGAATTCGGTAAAAAAGCTGGCGTGAACGTTCCGTTACACGCGGCAGAACATTTCTATGTCGTTACTGAAAAAATGCCTAATCTGCAAGACCATTTGCCAACAATGCGCGATATGGATGGCTACTGTTACTACAAACCTGAAGGTGGTCAATTACTAGTAGGCATGTTTGAGCCTGGCGCTAAACCATGGGGCATGAACGGCATCTCGGAAGATTTTAGTTTTGACCAGATTCCGGATGACTTTGATCATTTAGAGCCTTATCTCGAAGCAGCGATGCACCGTATTCCAGAACTACAGGAAACCGGTTTACAACTCTTCTTCAATGGTCCTGAATCATTCACGCCAGATGACCGTTACCAGTTAGGTGAATCACCAGAATGTCGCAATTACTTTGTCGCTGCAGGTTTCAACTCCGTTGGTATTCAATCTGCTGGCGGTGCGGGTAAAGTGTTGGCAGAGTGGATTCAGAAAGACCACCCACCCCAAGATTTATGGCCAGTGGATATCCGCCGAAACAATCCATTTCAGGGGACTCAGCGCTACCTGTTTGAGCGCACTACCGAAACGCTTGGGTTGTTGTATGAAACACACTTCCCATTTAAACAATTCAGAACAGCGCGTGGTGTAAGACGCTCAGTCCTACACGCTCAATTAGAAAAACTAGGTGCTGTATTTGGTTGTGAAAACGGTTGGGAACGCCCTAACTGGTTTGCTGACGAAGGTCAGGAACGCAAGTACGAATACTCTTTTGGCAGACAAAACTGGTTCGATAACAATAAACGTGAACACGAAAACGTACGTAATGGCGTAGGTGTGATTGATCAAAGTTCATTCTCTAAATATCAGGTTGAAGGACCGGATGTGGTCAAGTTTATGAATCGTATCTGTTCGAATAATATCGATGTAGCCGTGGGCAAAATGGTTTACACCCAATGGTTGAATGATCGTGGTGGTATCGAAGCAGATGTGACACTTACCCGTACCAGTGAAGATGCCTATCTGATAGTTTCGGGCGTTGCGTGTCAAACACGTGATATGGCTTGGTTACACCGTAATAAACAAGACGATGAATATGTTGTGATCAACGACATGACATCTGCTTATGCCGTAATAACCGTGATGGGGCCAAAGTCGCGCGACACACTCAGCAAACTTACAGAAGCTGATATGTCACACGAAGCTTTCCCTTTCGCAAACTCTAAAGAAATTGATATGCAATACGCGCTGGTTCGTGCCTCACGTATTACCTATGTCGGCGAATTAGGTTGGGAGCTTTACGTACCAACAGAATTCGCGCCAAGTGTGTTTGATGCAATCATGGATGCAGGTGAAGAGTTTGCCATCAAACCTTATGGTTATCACACCATGAACTCACTGCGTATGGAAAAATGCTACCGTCACTGGGGTCATGACATCACTGACGAAGACACGGCATTAGAAGCAGGCTTGAGTTTTGCTTCTGACTTCAACAAAGAAGGTGGATTCATTGGTAAGGAAGCCCTACTCGCGCAAAAAGAGAAAGGTTTACTCACCAAACGCTTTGTTGCCTTCCTGTTTGAAGACGACCAACCCATGTGTTATCACGAAGAACCTATTTACGCGAATGGCAAAATTGCCGGCCGTGTGACATCCGGTATGTTTGGTCATACAATGGGGGCGACAATCGCAATGGGTTATGTAGAATATGACGGTGGTATTGATAAAGCATGGCTAGAAGCGAGTGAGTTTGAAATTGAAGTAGAATGTGTTCGTTACAAAGTAAAACCTTCATTTTCTTCATTCTACGACCCAAAAATGGAAAAGATTAAGTGTTAATCATTAGCAAAAAGGCACCCCCCACCTTTGGGGCCTTTTTTAGCTCACTTTTTTGATAAAAGCACAATAAACTATTTCGCAGTCATTGATAGAGAGAGCACCAACTGAATGTCTAAAACCTTTACAGACAGATTAAACGAGACAGAAGCTGCTAATGCTGAAGCTAACCAGGGCAATTTACGCCTTGGTCAGCAAATCCGTGACCTGCGTAAATCCAAAGGCATGACGATTAGTTATCTCGCCCACCAGATTAATAAATCGGTGGGTTATCTCAGCCAAGTTGAACGCGGCGTTTCATCATTACCGATTCCTGTATTACAGGCGATTAGCGATACACTGGAAGTTCAGATCACCTGGTTTTTCCACACCGACACACCGCAAAAAGAAGATGAAGTCGACTATATTGTGCGACGTAACACGCGCCGTCATCTTGAGTTTTCAGGTACAGGCGTTAGCGAAGAATTACTCTCACCACGACTCAGTGGTGAAATCATGATGTTACAAACCACTCTGGAACCAGGCACTGTAAGCGACCCAGAGCCACGCCAACGCAAAGGTGGTGAAGATGCCGGCGTGGTACTTTCCGGCACCTTAGAACTCACCATAGACAGCAAGCAATTCACTCTGGAAGAAGGTGATAGCTTTTCCATCTACGATGACAAACAACATTTCTACAAAAACCCGTCAAAGACAGAAAAAACCGTCATCATCTGGGTGCTCACTTCACAGAACTACTAAATCATCTAGTCATAAACACGCATAAGCTTGCTATCTAATCCGTAGATAATTACCACTATAGTGAGTTTGATGATTTCGTTAACTATGCTATTTTCTTTGAAGGTTCTGCATTCTGCAATTCTCTCACACTAAAGATAAATACTATGACGTCACTCAATCATTTCTCTTTACTCAAACTCTCAGTAAAAGCACTGTTAGTTCTGACTTTATCTAGTATCGCAATAAGCCCTTCAGTATTTGCTGATAACACTGCTACAACAACGAACAAGACAACGGATACAACTGCTGACAATAATGCGGACCAAACCTTAGTCGGGCAGATTATCGGCGCATCTGATGTTGAATTTCCGGATTGGTTTAAAGAGAGCTTTTTAGATTTCAGGGAAGATGCTGAAGAAGCGGCAGAAGAAGGCAAACACATGCTGGTTTTTGCCGATTTAAAAGGCTGCCCTTACTGTGCAAAAATGCTGGAAGATAATTTTAAGACCGCAGAAAAAGATGGCGGCAATCTGGAATTCATCAAAGAAAACTTCGATAGCATCCACATCAATATCAAAGGCAGTCGAGAGATAGCCTTCAATGAGCAAATGGAAGTGACTGAAAGCGAACTCGCTAAAGCCCTTAAAGTCCTCTATACACCTACCTTGTTATTCATGAATGCCGATAATAAAGTCGTAGCAAGATTGAACGGCTACCGCACGCCACGCGAATTTAAAACTGTTTTGAATTACGTCAAAGATAAAGCGTATGAAACAACCGATCTTGCCAGTTACCGTAGCGAAAACCTCAACGATGTGGTGTATGAATTGCTCCCTAACAAACACTTTACTGACATCACCGACTTTCAAAAAGCCAGCGAAAAAGACAAGCCCATTGCTATTCTCTTTGAGGATAACACCTGTGGCGAATGTGAAGCTTTCCATAAAGATATTCTCACTAACCCAGATATAGATAACTTAATGAAAGCCTATAATTTTGCGCGTTTAGACGCCCTATCAGATAAAGAAATTATCGATATAGACGGCAATAAAACCACCGCCAAAGACTGGATTAAGAAGCTTGGTATCAGCTATCGTCCTGCTTTGGTGTTATATGCCGAAGGTGAAGAAAAAGCCCGCGTTACAGGCTTATTAAAAACATTCCATATGACTGAATTACTCACCTATGTTGCCGACAAAGAATATGAGACCTATGCCACCTGGCTAGAATTTGGCAAAGTCTACCAGGAGAACATACTCAAATCCGGTAAAGACATCGATATCTGGAAGTAACGCTCAGCCGTTTTAAAACTATGCATTAGACAAATATGTAACAATCTATCTTCATTTTATAGATACATTCATTGACACGTATTCAATGCGCTTTAATCAATAATAACAATCACTTCCATTACGCTTCTATAGCGTTTTTATTACTCTCTTTATCGCACTTTTATTCTGCAAACCACTCATCCGAAAAAGTAGTATTTAATGGCCATAAAACTTAGTATGGCGTTAATGCGGCAAAATGTTTGCTAGCAAATATATATATTAATAATTATAAAAGCAGATAAACCATAAACTAACGTGATACTGACCTCTAAACCAACCAAAGAAGAAACCGCATCTTTCAATCAAAGTGTATTAGAAGAAAAAGTTAATTCGACCCGGGTTATCGTGATACTTGGGGCATTGCTGTTTATTGTTTATACAATAATGGACAAATTCGGCTTGCCCGAAGAAACGTTAGAAACGATTTTTCTTGCGCGTGGAACACTTCTGGTGGTTCTTGCTTATATCTATTACCTGACTTACCAAAACATATTCCAAAAATATTACATACCCATTGTGATGGCTGGTTATTTTGCCTGTGGCATCGCCATCTCAATTGGTGTCTATGTTTCTCAAGCAGGTGAATATTCATACGATTTGTACTTTGCAGCGCTGATAATTCTGGTGGCTACCTCTTTTTCTTGGAGTTATCTACCTATAAAAGTTTCAATATTCATCAGTGCGCTTTTTATCATCACATACATCTGTATGAGAGTGTTTGCCCACAAAGACATAGAAGGTGCGCGCTTATTAACATTAATGTCTCAAGTATTTTATCTATTATCAATCGGGGTAGTCGCAGCGACCGCACAATACATTAGAGATACCTTAATCTATAAAAATATCCGATTACAAAAAAACTTAATCAAAGAAGCCGAAGAACAAACAAAAGAAGCCGAAAAACAAGAAATGCTGGCAAACCTCGATGCACTGACAGGTATACCGAATAGACGCTATATCACAGAGTGTTTAGAACTGGCGTTAAAAGATGCGCAACACACAAACACACTATTGGTTCTGATATTTTTGGACCTCAACGGATTTAAAGAAATCAATGATACCTATGGGCATGACTCGGGAGATCGAGTGCTGGAAGTCACCGCCAAACGCCTCAAACATACGATTCGAGAAGACGATTATCTGGCACGTATCGGCGGAGATGAATTTCTCATTGGATTTAAAACCGATCAATTCTCAGCCAAGTTTATCGACAGCCTCTGTGCAAAACTAAAAAAGAATATTTCAGATCCTATTGCATTTAACAAACACAAATTAAAGGTAGGCGTGAGTATAGGCTGCGCCTCATACCCGGGAGATGGGGATACCATTGATGAATTAATAAAAATTTCAGACAAACACATGTATCTGGATAAACAGGAAGGAAGACGAAGCAAAACAATGTGAACTGATGCATCGGAAAATTTAAACATCGGAAATTTTAAACATCGGAAATTTTAAACAAAGACAATTACAGAACGACTAAATAACTACGAATAAGCAAATACTCAAAATAAAAGGATAATTCTGAGAATGGCTGTTTATATGACTTTTTAATAAATATAAGAAACCACTAAAAACTAAAAAACGTGAACATAAACACTTTCAAATCAAAATACAAATCCATATCTTTTGGAGATAATCTGGCGGATGAAAAGGTCAATTCTACCCGAGTGATCGTGATACTCGGGAGTCTCCTTTATATATTGTATTCAGTAATGGATTATTTTGGGTTTACGAAAGATGTCTTAATGCAGCTCTATATCCCACGCGTAGCCAACCTTGCCTTATACGCCTTTATCTATTACCTGACCTACAAACGAGAATTCTTCCTCAAGCATTACAACAATATCCTCATGTCCGGTTATGTCGTATCCGGCATAGCGATCTGTTTTGCCATCTTCATAGCCAGAGATGGAGATTACTCACATGGTATGTATTTCGCGGCACTCATGGTTCTTGTCTATAATTCCTTTACCTGGAGTTATCTACCCATGCACTATTCAGTTATTCTGGGTGCATTGCTTCTCGTCAGTTACGCAATGATAAAAATATACATCCACCAGGATGCATCGGGTACACACTTTTTGTTATTCATTGGTCAGGTTTTTTATCTGATATCTCTCATCACCGTCGCTGCAACATCAAAAATAATCAGAGATAACCTGATCAAGAAAAACCTGTTACTTCAGAAAAAACTGACAAAAATTGCCAAGGCAAAAACTCAGGAAGCAGAAAGACACGCAAAGCTCGCAAACCTAGATGTACTCACAGGATTACCTAATCGTCGCTCCATGAGAAGCCGTATGCGCCAGGCATTGGCAGAAGCAAAACAATCGAATACCAAGCTCACCCTGATCTTCATAGACTTGAATGGATTTAAAATAATTAACGATAACTTCGGACACGACTCTGGAGATAGAGTCCTGGAAATCACCGCAAAACGTTTATTGCAAACCACACGAAAAGAAGACTATGTCGCACGCTTAGGTGGCGATGAGTTTTTAATCGGGCTTAAAACCAATTGTTTTAGCGATCAATTCGTCAAAACACTCTGCGAAAAAGTAAAAAATAGCGTATCAGCACCGATTGCATTCAAAGGTCAAAAACTACAAGTAGACGCCAGCATCGGCATCGCACAATACCCTGAAGATGGCGATAGCATCGAACAACTCATTAAAGTTGCCGACCAACGCATGTACATCAATAAGCAAAACTGCAAGATAAAAAGAACAAGTGCGATAAGTGAATTACTCAGCTAAACATAAGCTGATATCACTTTCACGACTAATTAAAAGCCACCCCCTACCTTTAAGGCACTTTTTTAAATGCTTAGCTTAAGTCGTAATCAACCAGATACCTACGCCAATCATCAAAGTACCCGCAATACGATTCATAATGCGCACATTACTGCGCTCTCGTAATAGATGCGCCAGCGATTGTCCACCGATTGCATACAAGGTCAGCGAGAAAAATTCGATAGTTAAAATGATCAATAACAACACCGACAACTGTGGCAACAACGGCAAAGACTGATCAATAAAAGGCGGCAACAACGCCACGAAAAACGCCCACCCCTTAGGGTTAGCAATAGCCGTTACAAAGCCCTGAGTCGCCAGTGACAAACGCGAAACCTGTACGCCTTCCTCAGACACTTCCTGAATCGCCAAACGCCCACGAGAACGCCACATCTGAATCCCGATATAACCCAAATACAAACCACCCGCCCACTTAAAAACGGTAAAGAAATCCGGGTACTTCAGCATAATCGCAGCCACTCCGATCATGGATAACACCACCACCGAACCAACCCCAATCAACTCGCCCGCCATCATCCAGAATGTCTTGCGCACACCAATCGTCATGCCCAATGTCATCGACAACGTCATACACATACCCGGCGTCGTAGAAACAAACAAAAACGTGGGAATAAACACTGCCAACATCGCGGCATTAATAATTAGAAAAGTCATGGAGCGGAGATTAGGATAGAAATGCAGAGGATTCAATTTATTGTTGTAAGGAAAAGTAAAATAAAGGCACCCCCCTACTTATGGGCAGTTTTTCTGGTTTTAAAAATAGCTGGCAGTCTATAATAATTGAGTTAGATGGAATCTGTACTAACAGGTAAAATACAGAATCTGTTTAATAAACTGTTAGGTATCTGTTACGCAAAGTCAGTAATATCTTAGTTTCAAAATTATATTTATGAATCAACATAGTGTTCAAAAAGCTTACCTAAAAAACTTTGAAGTAAACGGAAGAATATGTGTTTATGATAAAGACCTAGGTAAATATTTTAAAAGATCAGCTAATCATTGTGCCTCTGAAACAGATTATCAATCAGAGGAATTTGAGAGTTTTCAAAATAAAAAAATAGAAAGCCCCGGAATATTAAAACTAAGAGCATTAGCTGAAGACATTCCTCTTAAAGAAGGTGATTTAGAGGTGATACTAAAGTGGACAGCTCTTCATGGCTTAAGAAGTAAGCTCTTCCGAAAAAGCTCAGGTGTTGACTATCAAGCTGAGTTTAAGGAAAGACTTGAAATTGATTCATTATTTGCAAATTATTTTCAGTACGCTTTTGTCTACAAGAGTCCTAAAGATAAATACTTCATTACTTCGGATCATCCTGTCATAGACTTTACAGTCCAAAATAAAATTAGCAGAATTTTAGTTTGGTCACCAACTCTTGCCTTTGGTTTCTCTTCCATTGATGATTTTCCTATACACGAAGTAGAAACTACAGAAATAATAAACTCTATGATTTACAGTTCATGCAATAATGAAATTTTTACTAATCAAAGTACTTTACCCATTGAAACATATGAAGCTCATATTAAAAAGTGGGAACTGGAATATGAATTTAAAGATAGAAAGTTTAGTGTGAAATATTAGATATATACCAAACAAATTGCTTCATCGGAAAAACTACTCGCTGAGTAAGGCGTTAGACTAATTCAGAGATTTAACAATGGGATATAATTTATACATCACTAGGAAAGAGAATCATTGGGATGAATCAGGCAGCAAGATTTCAAAGAAAGAATGGTTAGAATATGTCTCGAAAGATTCAGAACTTATTATCGATAGTAAATCTAAAGACTATGTAATATTAAAGAATTCAGGCGACTCAGCACCTTGGTTGTTTTGGAGTGAAACTGGTGTCATTGACAGTAAAAACCCACCGCATTTCTTTATTGAAAAAATGATTTCCATAGCAACTGATATGGATGCAAAGGTTCAGGGAGATGATCTAGAAATTTATACCTCTATTCCAAATGGTTACAAGTTAATCACAGATGCGCAGCCACCAGTTATGATTGAATATCATAGAAAGGCTATGAACGGCAAAGTTGAATATACTGAGATACTAACTTCAAATAATAAACCTACAGCAACCCTGCAAAATAAAGAAAAGGCTTCAGTAAATACATTTTCACTACTGTTATTATTACTTGTTGTATTGGCTGTGGGTTATTTTGTTATAAGTCGATTAATTAAATGAGTCAAAAGTCTAACGAGTACATGCATTCAACCAACAAAAGCAAGGTTACTGCGTCACCCTACTATTTCATTCATCTGATGTAGGCGTCACGAATCAAACCGAGGTTAAACAGTTGTTTTCATTAAATAGATCCATGATGTATTCCTTTGTTGACTCAATCTGGTTTGCTTTTATGGTTTTTAATCCGATTATGTCTCTGGTTATACTTTTTAATACTGTAAAAATCACAACAACATTTAATAAACTGATGCTGTTATCTACCCAGGTGGGTTCTGGTTAATCGTTATAGCCGTATTAGTGATGTCATTATTATCTGTTTATTTTGTTTATCTGAGTAAAACTATAACGACTAAACTTGGTATATTGTTTTTTTCAACGATTGCGCCATTATTTATGCTGTGCTTTGGCTTATATCAAATGTATGAAAATATAGGTTGGGGTTTTGTTACTTAAACTGTCTGCTGCAAAAAACATTAAATTTTTCATCTAATATAAATATGTATAACAATTTTTTGCAACGGTAAACCACTAACTAGAATCGTATACATTATGAATATCGAGATATGGATAACATTCGTCGCCTCATCCGTTATATTACTAATCATACCTGGGCCTACGATTCTCACAGTAATAAGTTATTCTATTTCTCACGGGTATAAGGCCAAGATACCATTAATTTTAGCGGTAGCACTTGGCGATTCCACAGCACTTGCTCTTTCTTTACTCGGTTTGGGGGCTCTGTTAACTGAATCTGCTTTTTGGTTTCAGACCGTAAAATGGGCTGGTGGACTGTATTTAATATATTTAGGGTTTAAACTCTTTATGTCTGGAGTTAGCCCACTAACTATAAGTAAAGGCAAAAAAGAAATCACAAGCTCGCAATTGTTTGTAAATACTTATTTGGTTACAGCTTTAAACCCTAAGGGCATTATTTTCTTCGTCGCATTTTTACCCCAGTTTATAAATACGAATACTGAGGTGACCACCCAACTTTGGATACTTGCAATTACATTTGTTGCATTGGCCATACTCAATGCCACTTTATACGCAGTATTTGCTGGTAAAGCTCAAAAGCTTTTGTCGTCGCCAAAAACACAACGTATATTTAATATCTGTGGTGGGTCTCTGCTTACTACCGCTGGTTTATGGGCATTATCAGTCAAACAGTCACAATAAAGCTTACACGCATTTAAGGCTTTATCTTTTTGGAATTGCAAGCTTTGCGCTACACTTCTCACTTAAGCATAATTGATAGTCAAATTTCTCAAATAGAATATCAACATTAAGCACTTAGGCTGTTTTTATTCACCCCATACTTTTTTTAGCAAAGTTAGCCAATTCTCGCCCATGATCTTTCGAACCTGTCTCTCTGAGAAGCCTTTTGTTAATAATGCCTCTGTGAGGTTTGGAAATTCGCCAACTGTGCGTATTCCTTTAGGGTTTATAATTTCTCCGAAACGTGTAAGGCGTCGTGCATAGCCTTTATCATGAGTCAGATATTCGAAGAAACTCTGATCCTGATCCTGTGTAAAATCAGTACCGATACCGATATTATCTTCACCTACAATATTGTATATATAATCTATTGCTTCTACATAGTCCTCAATAGTCGAGGAAATACCATTCTTGAGGAAAGGAGTAAACATGGTTACGCCAACAAATCCTCCATGATCTGCAATAAACTTTAGTTCTTGATCAGATTTATTACGTGGATGTTCTTTTAAACCATTTGGTAAACAATGCGAATATGCGACAGGTTGCTTTGATTCAAGAATAACTTCTTCTGAAGTCTTTGAGCCAACATGTGATAAATCACATAGCACACCAACACGATTCATTTCGGCAACGATTTCTCGACCGAAATCAGACAAGCCTCCATCTCTCTCATAACAGCCTGTTCCAACCAAATTTTGAGTGTTGTAACACATCTGCACAATACCAACTCCAAGGTCTTTGAATATTTGCACATAACCTATTTGATCTTCATAAGCATAGGTATTCTGGAATCCCATGATGACACCAGTTTTTCCCTCACGCTTTGCACGATGAATATCTTCAGTGGTGTGTACTTTTATCATCAAATCACTGTTTGTTTCTATTAATTGATTCATTTCAACAACATTATTAATCGTATTTTGAAAATTTTCCCAAAACGAAACTGTACAGTTAGCTGCCGTTAACCCCCCTTTTGCCATATCTTCAAAAAGTTTTCGGCTCCATTTTGCACATAGCAGGCCATCTATTACAATTGAGTCTTTGTGTAAATCCACTGGTTTCATACATCTTTTCCTTTTGGTTCTTAATCCGTTCATGAGAAGGATCTTTGTTCTGTAATAACTTGATACAATTAACAATTGCAGCACGATATAAAATATAAATATTCTTTTCTTAGTAACTCACTCCTGTCTCAATATCTAAGGGAGTTATCTATCAGTCAGTTAAATAATTTGATATTAGGATTGGCTCATGGCTTATATTGGATAACAAAATAGACGGTTTGCTATGAAAATAGAGCATTAGGTAACCAAAGAACTATGGAGGGAAATACTGTTAATAATGCTACTGCCATCAATAGAATCAACCAGTAAGGTAAAGACGCTTTAGCAGCTTGTGCAACATTAACTTCATCTTTAGTAATAGCACTTAGTACGAATAGATTAAGACCTACTGGTGGAGTAATCATCCCTACTTCCATTAATAACGTAACGATTATTCCAAACCAAACTGGGTCAAACCCCAAGCTTGTAACCATTGGGAATGTTATGGGAAGTGTCATTAGTAATAGTGAGATTCCATCAAAGAAGCAACCTAGAATGAGGTAAACAAGAACCACCATCACTAATACGCCATAACGATTAAATCCTAGTTCATTGATAATTTCGACAGCTTCTCGTGGTAATCCTAATAGGCTTACGGCTTGCGAAAGAATAGAGGTTCCGACTAAAATGAGAGCAATTGTCCCAAACATAAAAGATGCACGGTTAAATGCTTGCCACAACTTTTTTGTAGTTAGGTCTCCCCAAAAAAAACCAATCACGATTGCAGCAGCTACACCTAATGCCGCTGCTTCTGTCGGTGTTGCGATACCCATATAAATGGTACCCAGCACGAAAAATATTAATATTGGAAGTGGCCATACTTGCATAAGACCTAATCCAACCTCTTTCCAACTAAATGGTTCTGTTGCTGGAGGGGCAATCTGGTTTCCTAAACGCGCCCTGATAAATATCCAGGTAGAAAAACCAATAGCTATAATTACCCCAGGAATCAAACCTGCCATAAATAATTTGCCGATAGAGACACTTTGCGTTGCTCCATAAATTAGAAGAGCAAGGCTTGGGGGAATTAATAATCCAAGAGTACCTCCTGCAGCCAATGTTCCCACCACCATACTAGGTGAATAGCCACGTTCTTTAAGCTCGGGGTAACTAACAGAACCAATTGCGGCTGCTGTCGCAGTACTTGAACCACTAACTGCTCCAAAGAGAGTACAGACAGCAATATTAGTATGTAATAACTGACCTGGAACCCGGCGAAACAAAGGTGTTAAACCATTATAGACTCTGGCTGATACACCACTAGCTAGTAAAATATCACCGAGGATTATAAATAGAGGAACTGCACTTAAAGTGAACTCTGTGAGTAGATTCCATGAAGAATTAATCGCTAAGGATGACGCTCCATTGGCCTGAAAGTGAAGTAGTATAAAACCAGTTAGACCTAAAGCTGCTGCTAGAATAGCGCCACTGCTTAGGAGAACTGCTAAACTTGAACTTAAAATAAACCAACTCATTGTTTTATTTCCTTCATAGTGTTGTTAAATAAATGTTTGAAGAGTTTATTTATTTCAACAATGACACAGAGAATCATCGATAAAGGCATTAAAGCCATCCAAGGCCAAAGTAATATGCCGCTAACATCAGTTCTAGAGTTTATTTGTTTCGAAAACCCCATATATTTCCAAGCTTGGTAAGTAAACACGACTGCAAATGTTATAAAGACCAGCATTCCAAAATAGGCACATATTTTTTGAAGAAAAGAGGGCATTCTTTTTATGAGTAGATCAAGACTGATATGCCCTGATTCATTTAATATATGTGGAAATGTTGTAAAGGCCATTGTTAAAAAGAGAAGGCCTGCAAGTTCATCCGAAAATGAAATGGGTTGTCCTAAAACATATCGTAACAAAGTACTTACAAGTACTAATAAGGCCATAACAGCACCTGAAAATACTCCAATCTTAAAGAAGCTCTTCGCGGTGAAATCTATAGCTCTGGAAAGTTTTAACATTAAACTTCTCCTTTAATAATTTTTATTACAGGACGTATTAATCATTATCGTCATGACATAAATAAAATAATCGTAATTATTGGCTCTGATATAAAATATCAAAGCCAATAAAGCCCTCATCTATTTCGTCAAACTAGACACTGTTTTGTAATACCCCAATCCTTCTTGGCCAGACTTTTCAGCCATTTCCTTCCATGCCTTACTGGATGCTTCAACAAAACTTTTTATATCGTTTTCACCAAACTTTGGAAGTATTGTTATGCCAAGAGTAATACGTTCTTCTCGCGCTTTATTTTCTCGTTCATCATCAACAGCTAATTTTTGAGTCTCATTCCACACTTGGTTTCCCGCTTCAGAAAGAGCATTTTGTTGTTTTTCATTTAGAGAATCCCAAGTTTTTTTACTTACACCGAACATCCAAGGAGATGCAGCCCATGGATGAAGATAAGCTTCATACTTTGTGACTTCTTGAAGTGATACCGTTTTAGCAACTGTTGATAGATAATATGCACAATCTACAACACCAGTTTGAAGAGCTAGATACATATCGTTTTGAGGGATTACTTGGGCTGATATACCTAAATTTTTGAATGTATCAACTAGATGTCCGGACCATACTCTTACCTTTTTGTTCTTGAGGTCTTTAAGAGTATTTATTGGTTCTTTGCAATGCATTCCCACATCAAATACAGGTGCGACAACTCCACCTACTGTTTTGATATCCCATTTTGCATAAGCTTTTTGATAGATATCACGTAACGTCGGAAGCACTTTTAAATGCTGACTACTCTCTGTGATTGCACCTTGCGCATAAACAGAAGCTAGGGCTGGAGCATCACGTTTATAATATTCTCCATACATTAAACCTATATCCACAATACCGGCTTGAAGCGTACGAAGCATATCGGCCTCTTTAAGACCTAGTGAACCTGCATGATAGACATCTACTTTAAGAGTGCCTCCTGACTTTTCTTTAACCAGTTCAGAGAAATGCTCTATATGTGCTGCTTCAGGACGCGACTGAGCTAATCCACTATGAAACTTTAAAGTTTTTATTTCTTCTGCTTTGGCACTAAATAAGCTCCCTAAACTACATGCGGTTATTATTGCTACTACGATTGATTTTTTAAACATATTCGTTCTCCAGTATCATTGACTTAAGGATTTCTAATGGTTTTTAAAAAACTGTCACTCTCATTTATGGTTTGAGTGCAGATGTTCTCCTCGATACGTGCCTTTTATATTGGCATATACATAGTGCTCATGACCTTCCTTTAGAGTGCTCATGAGGTCATTTTTTATAGCTGGTTTTTCATGATTTTTTAAACATAGAAACTTAACAATTGTTAAGTAATACCCTCCTTCCTGATTAGGAATGATGAAAGAATTTGTTTCCAGGTATCTAAAAGTTCTGCGTAATATTCGGGGTCATCACGTAATACTGACTGCAAGGCCATTCCACGTAATAAGCATAAAGTCATATTTAGCAAAGTTTCTACACGAGCTGGGGAGGTTTCAGTAACCTCATATAAACGATTCCAAATATCATCAAGTCTTTGATGAAGTGTTTTAATCAAAGGGATCAATCTATCTGTAAGGTCTGGGTCAGTACGTGAAGCAGTGATTAACTCTAATGACGCGAAGAAGAAACGACCATGAAAAAATTTATCTAATGTGGCATGTAGAAAGTTGTTTACATCGCCTCCTGACTTTTTAAGTTCTATCGATAAAACTTCAATCTCATCTATAAATTCCAAGAAAAGATATTCTGTAGCAGCCGTGATTAAACCCATTTTGTTGCGATAATGATGAACTTGTGCTCCTCGTGAAACGCCAGCTCTTTTGACTACTTCAACTGTTGTGGTATGCATATAACCGCATTCAATGAGGCAGTCTATAGTTGCCTCTAATAATAGAGTCTGGGTTTCAGAGCTACGTTGAACTTGTGTTCTTTTAATATCATTCATCTTTTTATCCATGGTTACTTAATTATGATTATTAAAAATAAAACATACAGTCCAGTATGTTTGTTTTATTTTTAATGTCAAGTCAGAATATAATTAAAAAAAAATAATTACATCAATGATGTTTTTCAGAGAGTTTTTTTGGTTGTATAGAGAATTTCGTAAAAGATATTTTCTCTTGAGATAAAATAAATAGCATGAGCACACCAAAAATCAGTAGCCAAATTACGTGGGTTTACACAGACAACCTAGAATAGACTTGCAAATTATACGCCGTAGATATCGGACTTGAACTCGAAATAGATGAAGGTTTAGCACGAATATTTACAGTGACATCCTCCGCTAGAATTGGCGTTTGTACCGCCTTCGACGACAATCGAGTGGCGAACCTAAGAGCAGTCTTATTACATTTGTCAGCGTTGATATTGCTGACTGGTACGAACGTCTATTAGATCGTGGCGTGACAATTATTGATGCTCCGCATGTACTCGAAGCTTTCAATATTTACACGCTATTTGTTGCTGATCCAAATGGTTATATGATTGAATTCCAGAAGTTTTTAGATTGACGAATACCTTGGTTTATAAACAACTATTTTTATCGAACAACCAAACTTTTTAAGCCAGAAAGTACTACTAGTACAATGACATATTGAAAGGAGAAAAATTATTAACTTTAAACGGGTTTTAACGCTTTTAATTATATTAAGTTGTTATCACACTCAAGCATTTGCCGAGCAGATGATAAAAATACGAGTGTCTGAATTCCCTCCTAATTATTATAAAGACGCTAACGGAGACTGGACTGGCTTAGGCGTCGAATTGGCCTCGGCTATCGTAAAAAAAGCGGGATATGAGCCTGCATTCATTAACGAGCCTTGGGCACGCGCGCTTGAATCCATGAAAGAAGGTAGTCTTCAATATATGACTAACTTGAAAAAAGCGGATGAACGATCAGTATTTATCAACTGGATTGGTCCTGTTCGAAATGGTGAAGTGAGACTTATTGTAAAGAAGTCTAATGAGCATCTTCCGATAAAGTCATTGAACGATTTCATTACTATTTCTAACAATAAAAAAAGCAAGTTCGGCTATCTGGGAAATATGGAATATACAGAAGAATTTAAAAAACGTTTTGCGAGTGACCATGAATTTAAAGATTCATTTGAACCTATACAATCAGCCGAATTGAATTTTAAAAAAGTCATGGCGGGAAGAATAATCGGTTTCTTTGAGACCACCATCTCAGCCGAATACCGCATTAAGAATGATCCTGATTATAAAGAACTCGCAACACATCCGTTTGTACTGAGAAGAACGCCGGTATATCACGGAGTGAGTAAAAAAGGTGTTGATAAAGAAACTCTGGGTAAACTCCAAGAAGCTTTTGATACATTACAAAAAGACGGAAGCATTGAGAAAATAGTACAGAAATATCAGTGATCCAATAAATAATCGTCCAGAATAAAGGTTGTTTGAGCGAAGCGACCTGCCTTCATACCCATTATTTTTCCCTTAGGTTTAGAAACTATGATGTTGTGAAGTAAACGGTATTTATTTGCTTACATTTCTTGATGCTGTATCTATATGTATGAATATGGACAAGACAGTAACTCGTAGCTTTGAATATGAAACAATAATCCAATATCACTCTCTATTTACCTCCTCTATTTACAACCGCAATTTACAGCTCTTTATCATCGCTATCCCACCCATCTCATTTCTACCTTTCATATTCATTCCCCCCTTCAGTAATAAATAGTAAAAACAGTATCAACTAAAAAGAAAACACCCCATAACGTTCAGACTTAAAAATTGACCACTTATCATTATCAATGAACCAATACAGCCCCACCTATCACGTACTTTTAAATCTTAATGCTTTATATAAATTATTCAGATTGAGTTAATACGTCAAATGTTAATATAAGAATAAAAAAAGAAGAAAAACCTAGGAGAAGAAAATGACTGATCTTGCAATGTCACCCGCAGAACAAAAGTCTCATGGTAAAAAAGTAGGAGAAATCCTGGTTCGTGATTACGGTAAAAAGAAATACTATTCATGTGCGCACATCAAGAAAGCTTCGTTAGAAGTTAAACAAGGTTTTGATTGGCATAGTTGGGCAATGAGTTTATTTGCGTCGCCTTCCGGCTTTAGTAGTTATCATGACTCGATTGGTGAAGATTTTGATTATTCTGAGATGAAATCTGAAATGACGGCTGCGATGACGAATGGAGCATCTAAAAAGTGGTTTGATGCGAGTATGTCTTGGTTGGATTGGCCGAATGTTGATTTGCAGACAGTTTTTGATTTTTACGATTAATTAAAATACCAAACGCACCCCCCTACTTATGGGCGTTTTTTTATTACGCGTTTTTATCACTCCTTTGGGTATCGTTTATATCGTTAGGAATTTGCTGAACTAATTCGGCCCTTAACTATTTAGTTGCTAAGGACTAATCCGATTAATTTTATCGCTGCTTAGCTTTATGCTTATTGTCAGCGCTGCTATTCAAAGTGGATGACGCTTAATCTATCTAATGCGCCAACTGATTGATCTCCAATTATGCCTTCAGTTATTTCTTACTAATATGAGATCGCTATAGCTGTTGTATCTAATTTTTAACTAATGCTTTTCTGAGGTCATATTTAAGACCACATTTATAGCACCAATGTCACCTTCACTATTAGCCGCATTGCTTTGTACCAACGCTGTACTTTTTGCTGGCGAAAATGCAAAACAACTAATGATAAGGGCTATATAAAATACTCCGCGAACGCCGCGACTGCTGGCTAGTGTAGTGAATTGATTAACGAGCTTCATTGTCTTCTCCCAGTTTACCAGGCTCAAATATAATCGAGGCTACCTTCACGTTCTGTGAAATCCATCACGTTTCATTGAATCTCTTTGTATTTATTGCCTTGTATTTCGGTGCGATTCAATAAACTCGCTAATATTTACTATTCGTAAAACATAAAGCCACCCCCCACCTTTGGGGCCCTTTTTTCACCGCATTGTTCCGCATTGTGTATTTCTGTAATTATTTATCACTTTAGATATCTCTCTAACTGCCGTTAAAACGCCATCTGGCACATCTATTCAGTTTGTTTTTACTTATTTATTCAGTTTTTTTAGCTCTTTTTTAAACATCTAAGTTACAGCTAAGTTACAGCTAAGTTTCATTCTTTATTCTTCTACTCACGTTAAAACTAAAAATAGCGTTTTGCTAATTATTTAACGGTTTTTTAATAGTGAAACTTATTCTTAATAGTGAGAAATAGAGGGATAAACACAATGAAACATTTTAGTAAAACCATAATCTCAACGCTTATTGGTACGGGTCTTCTTGGTTCTGCAATTATTGCTCAAGCGGGCAGTAATGATAAAAAAGAAACGGAAGTCATCTCGTTTACTGAGTCATCAATCACCATTGATAAAGCGCTGGAAATAGCACTCACAACGGTTCCAGGAAAAGCGAAAGCAGTCGAGTTTGATAATGAACACGGCAAATCAGTCTGGGAAGTTGAAGTGGTTGATTCGAACAAACTAATACACGAATTAGAAATAGATGCGGCTTCTGGCAAGGTGCTGAAGCAGAAACTTGATTACAAAGATTAAGTCTTAAATCTACAGTCTAATCAAAAATAAAGAACAGTCACCAGCATTTTGCTGGTGGCTATTTATAAGGAGTATACAATGCAAACTCAAACATTTTATCAACAGATGTCACAGCGAAAACCTTCGTTTGCCAAGATTGCCATGTTGTCTGTTATCGCTAGTGTGGTTCTTTTGAGCGGCTTTATGTTTAGCCTAATTTTAATGGCTGTTTCAGCTATCATCTTTCCTTTTGTGGCATTTAAACTGTGGCGCTTACAACGACAACATCAGAAGGATATAAGCTTAGGTCAGGCGGCTGTGATTAAAAATGGCGAGATCATTGATGCCGAATACACGGTTGTGGATGAGCCTTTGAAATAACGCGATTGATAAAACCGTTTTTGTTAATATGCTATGACTATTCCTTAGCGATTTTCATTAGAGATCTTCGTTAGAGATTTTCAATAGATATACTCATTACAGATTAGAGTTTTTATAACAATGACAAATACGGCAAATCAAATATGCGCATTCTACTGGTAGAAGATGACGAATCTATCGGCAATGCGATTAAGCAGGCACTTAATGATGCATCCTACGCGGTCAACTGGGTAAAGGATGGCATTACTGCCTTGTCTAGCCTTAACACCGAAGAATATTCGCTGGTATTGCTGGATTTGGGTTTACCCGGTAAAAATGGTTTAGAGGTCTTGCATGAGTTACGCAAAACGAAAAGCCTGCCTGTGATCGTGATAACGGCGAGAGATGCCGTTGAAGACCGTATTCAGGGACTGGATTTAGGCGCAGATGATTATCTGGTCAAACCTTTCTCGATTGATGAATTACACGCCCGTATGCGTGCCGTGGTCCGACGCAATCATGGTGTTGCCACCCCTATTCTTTCTAATTCTCTGTTAGAACTTGATCCTGCCACACGCGAAGTCAGCCGAGATGGCGAATCGTTTCCCTTATCTGCACGCGAGTATGCCTTGCTACAAACGCTGATGCTTAGACCTGGCACTATTTTCTCACGCGATAATCTGGAAGAAAGCATTTACGGCTGGAATGAAGAAGTCGCGAGTAATGCGATCGAGTTTATCATTCACGCATTGCGTAAAAAACTGGGCAAAGATGCAATTAAAAATATCAGGGGCATGGGCTGGATGGTCAGCAAATGATGCAACAAAAATCACTGCAACGAGAGTTGTATCGCTGGATCATTCTCAGCGCGTTGGTTTTAGTAGTGTTCGGTGGTGCAATCGCTGGGGCATTGGCTTTTCAGCAAGCCAGAGAATTACAAGACAATACACTGATTGAAATTTCATTATTGGTACGTAACGGTCAATTAGATTTTTCTGATTTCAATGAAGATGAACAACACGCCAGAAGAAAAAAGAAACTCAGCGAGAAGATTCATGATCGCAATGAAGATTTCCGAGACGAACATAATATCGAAGATGAAACCACCATCATCATCCACGAATTAGGCATCAGCGATAATTTAAAAGGCATCCCGCCAGATATAAGCGACGGTTTAAAAACCATCACCTTGGGCGATGACAAATGGCGCGTACTGGTGATGAGCCAGTTTTACAGCGATCGCCGCTTTATCATCGCGCAACCTACCGAGTTAAGAAACAATATTGCATGGAGCAGTAGCATCAGCACTTTTTTGCCGATTCTGTTACTGGTAAGTATTCTATTATTGATGATTCATATCATCATTCGTCGTCAGTTTAAATCACTGAATCTATTGGTGAAAAACATCGATCGGCAAGATGGTACACAGCTAAAGGAACTCTCTGAAAAGAATATTCCTCTAGAAATTATCCCCTTTGTGAGCTCTATTAATGCGCTGATCTCCAGAGTAAAACAGGTGATGCACAAGCAACACCGATTCATCGCCGATGCTGCGCATGAATTACGCACCCCAATTACAGCATTGTCATTACAGGCAGAAAACGTCACGCATGCCAACGATGATGCCGAGCGAAATGAACGACAAAAACAACTGAAACAAGGCTTTGATCGTTTGGGCAATCTGGTGGCGCAATTACTCGATCTGGCACGTTTGCAAAGCAGTGACGAGGTTGAGGCACAAACCGTTAGTTTTAATGATGTGGTGAAAAGTGCGATTGCCGATCTCTTTCCATTAGCGGAATCTGCCGAGATTGATTTGGGCATGTTACATCAGGATAAGGCGATCAACGTCAAAGACCAAAACGGTCGATTAGGCCAATTAGTGCATAATGCGATTGGCAATGCGATTCACTACACACCCGCATCAGGAAAAGTGGATATCAGCCTGTTTAAACAGGGAAATAAAGCGATATTACTGGTGGAAGATACCGGCATCGGCATCCCTGAAGATGAACTGCAGCAAGTGATGGAACCGTTCTATCGTGTATTAGAAAGTGGTAAACCTGGTAATGGTCTGGGCTTGGCAATCAGCCACGAAATTGCAGAACACTTAAACGGTAAGATTCACCTATCGAACCAAAAAGAAGGCGGCTTATGCTTTCGTTATGAGCAAGACCTGGTTAGTGACTAAATGTATGCTTGAGTGCATTAATAAGTGCATATTTAAGTAAACAATAAAGTAAATAGTTAAGTACATGATAGATAAGATCATTTCTACAATCGTGATAACACAAAATCATAGATCGTTTCAAAACCGAAGCCACCCCCCTACTTAGGGGGCTTTTTTTTGCCTTTAAAAAACACAACGCAGGGTAATTTTTTAAAGATTATCCGAACTAATATGCCCATTAAACCTACATACCATCAAGCTATTGATGCACGTTGTAGGATCTTAAGACGCTAACCATTAACGAATAAATGTCGCTTCCTATCTAACGTACTGAGAAACAAACAAAAAACGTATCGTAACTAACGTATCTTAATGTATAGGTAAAAAATGCGAATATTTTCTAGTGTATTGTTTTCAGCGCTCGTACCGACTTTTTTGATTCTGCTATTACCCTCACTGGTAAATAGTCAAGGGATAAATCTTAGGCAGTCATTAGCACTTTTTCTACCGATTTACGTGGCTTCATTTGCTGGATTATTAATTATAGGTTTACCTATTTATTACGCTTTAAAACAATACAAATTGCTATCGACGTTTAATCTCGCGCTTTCTGGTGCGTTGGCTGGAGTTATCTACTTTTTGTTTTTAACCTGGTTATTACTCACTGTGCTAACAGAAGGTCATTTTGTATTAGAACCCCTCACGATGCTTTGGGGTTGTGTACTAGGTTTAATAACCGCAGCTGCTTTTGGTAATTTTTTAGGGCTTAACAACAGGGATTATTAGTTCAAATGAGTATTTTAGAATCACAGATAGCAGCAACGCTTCTACCGGGCATGTCCATTCCAAAAGAACTGTCCCAATTATTTAGCTGGATTGAAGAGAATACATTTTATTTTGACAGAGATGCTGACACAGCACGCATAGGCTTGCTCTGCCCGAAAGAAATGCTAAATCAATACATCAGCGACTTCGATGAAGATGGCGATGAAATTGAAGCACGAAACGGTGGAACGGACATAAGCTTTCATGCCGAAGGTAATGTTAATCTGCATCATTGGTTTGGTCATGACAAACCCGAAGTATTAGATAGGCTTTGTGTGTTTGCCAGAACGGGTGGCGATGGTTCGATGGCTGCATTCTGGTTAGATGATGAAGGCAATCAGAAAATTGTACATTTAGGTTCAGGGTCTGGTTCGGTCTTGGTTTGTCAGCTAGCAGATAAAGCGATCGATTTTATGCGCTTACTTGCAATTGGTTATGATGAGATATGCTGGAACGAGAATTTCAATTTAACCCCTGAGCAATCGTTCGAGCTTAATATGACCTGGGTAAAACCTAATCGCAACTATCAAAACTGGTTAACGCAAACGTTTGATGTATCTATTCCTGAGCGCGCGAATGAAATCGTAAAACACCCAGCAGAAATGGGCGATACTGAAACCAAAGATCCTTTTTGCTTATGGGTTGAGAAACACTCAGCATAAAATTTAAGTCATCGAATAACACCTCAAAACAAATCTAGATTCCAGATACAGCTTCGTTAAGCTGTATCTTAAAACGGCTACGACCTATACTCGAGCTTCATTCTTACTCGTGAAGCTCCGTCTACGCTATGATCACCCCAACACTTTTAGGTACTGCTGTTATTCCCAATAACGGCGGCGAACTGCGATTAACCCAGCGCGGCAATGATTTTTCAATTCATTTGAAAGGACTCCGTGGCGAATTGATGAATAGTCGTGTGCACTCTTCTGAATTAGCCTTGGCCGAATTAGGTTGTGCCCATCTTCAAGGCGTACAAAACACGACCGTATTAGTTGGTGGTTTAGGCATGGGGTTTACGCTGGCAGCCGCCCTTAAAGCTACCACCAAGAGTTCTACAATAGAGGTTGCAGAATTGGTGCCAGAGGTTGCGGAATGGAATAAAGGCCCGTTAGGAGAATGTGCTGGCAGACCCATAGATGATAAACGCACAGTGGTGCGATTAGGCGATGTCGCAGCGCTATTCAAAACCAACAAACCTAGCTATGACGCTATTTTACTCGATGTTGATAATGGCCCAGAAGGTTTTACACATGCCGATAACAATAATTTGTATTCGTTAAATAGCTTACTCGCGATCAAACAAACACTTCGCCCTAAAGGTGTGTTAGCTATATGGTCGGCATGGCATGACCCTACATTCACCCAGCAATTGAAGAAAGCCCGTTTTAAAGAGGATGTCAAAACGGTCAGGGTTTGGCAATCAGCCACGAAATTGCAGAACACTTAAACGGCAAGATTCACCTATCGAATCGAAAAGAAGGTGGCTTATGCGTTCGTTATGAACAATTATTATTAGCAGACTAATTAGAAAGATAAACCTAATTATTTAAAGGCTTAAAGAGAACCTTTGCGCTTTTAATAAAAGATTAATAACGGATCATATAACTTCCAAAGTGATTGAAGAGCTTAGGTAAACCAATCTTTTTCTACAGTTCATGCAGTAATTCTGCGTTACTTGAGATTACAATGATATATTGGAACTCGACAATGCGTTTGGATCTTTCTGAAAAGGAATTAAACTTTTAGTTCTGTCTGTATTTTTACTATCCCAATGTGTTACAAAATCTTCAAAGTCACTCGCTATCAAAGGTTTAGAATAATAAAAACCTTGACCGTAATCACATCCTGCTCCAAAAAGTATATCGCTTTGTTCTTTAGTTTCAATTCCTTCTGCAATCACTTTGCACCTGAGTTTGTGCGCCATAATTATAATTGCCTTAACCAGTGCCATATCATCCGAATCAACTGTCAGGTTCCGTACAAATGATTGGTCTATTTTCAAGAAATTAAAATCATAACTTTTTAAATAGGATAGAGAGGAATAACCCGTACCAAAATCATCGATCGCGACGTCTATACCACTATTCTTTAATTGATTAAGATTATTTATTACGGTAGAACTTGGCTTCATTAATATGCCTTCGGTTATTTCCATCACCAAATTTTTTCCTGATAGTCCGTATGAGTCTAAATAGCTATTCCAGATATCGATTTTCATACCATTTTTATGATATTGCAAAGGCGATGTATTTATACTCATTTGGAATTCATTATCGAGAATTTTCATGACTCTGGCTGTTTGTGAAACTGCCTCTTTAAACGTCCATTCTCCTATTTCATTGATTAAACCTGCTTCCTCTGCAAGAGGTATAAATTCTTCAGGTGAAATGAAACCTCTGCTTGGATGATTCCAACGAATTAGTGCTTCTGCTTTGCAAATTTTGTTTTTTGATAAATCAATAATTGGCTGATACAAAAGAATGAATTGCTCTTTTTTCACAGTTAAACGAAGATCTCTAATGGTGTCGTTTTTAAGAGCGGTATTGTGCTTCATAGAAGAGTCGTAAAAAGTGATAGACTTACTGCCATTATTCTTTGAGAAATCCATGGTCTGATCGGCATTATTGATAAGTTCGGTACTAGTTGTTGCATCTTCTGGATAACATGTAATTCCGATACTTGTGCTAGTAACAATTTCATGTTCATTAATATGAAAGGGTAAACTTAAACAGTTGTTGATGCATTTAGTTGTAACAGAAATTTTCTTTTTATCAGATACCCCCGGGAGAATAATCATAAACTCATCTCCTGCAACTCGTGTAATTTCGTTTGTACTTTCTAAGCAGCTTTTAAGTCGTTTTGAAACCTCAATTATAAGCAGATCACCGATAGAGTGCCCCATGGAGATATTTACTTGTTTAATGTTATCCAGGTCCAGATAAATTAGTGTGAATGGTTCATCTATTGATTTGGATTGTTCTATTTGTTGTTCGAGTAATTTGTTAAATTTTCGTCTATTACCCAACCCTGTTAAGTGATCTACTTCTATTTCTCTTGTTAGAAGTCGTCGACTTGTTTTTAGGAGTTCTTCGCTTGTTTTTAGCTGACGTTGTGTTTTTCTGAGACTATAAGTCCATGCCAGTACTAATAATAAAAGACCAGCAAGCACTGTACCAATTATAACTACCTTGTTCATAGCAATATGAGGTTGCATTCCCATTCTGAACCAATAGTTTGAAATAATCTCCCTATCCACCTCCGATATCGAAGCAAGCACTTTTTTTATAATACCTACCAGCATCATATTGCTCTTTACGATGCCAATGCTATAGGTGCTCGAATACTCTGTTTGACCTGAGAAGGATAAATCATGAAAGTGATATTTATTTATCAAGTAACCTGCAGCTACCGCATTACCCACATAAGCATCTACAAGCCCTGAATGAGCCATACTGAGTGCATCATGTGAATTTTTAACATCAATTATTTCTATCTCGGGATATTTTCGGCTTAATTCATTTGATACAAATGATCCCTTTGTAGCAGCTATTTTTTTACCTTTCAGGTTATCTAATGTCCTTAGATAACCTTTAGCCACACTATCGTTTATTATTACTGTTGGATTGCTGACATAAGGTTCTGTAAATTCTAAAAAACTTCGCCGTGTTTCTGTATTAACTATTGATGCAATCATATCCAGCTGACCCGCCTTAGCCATCTCCATGGTTTCCCCCCAGGAGGCATCTTTAGCCATATCAAATTTAATTTTCAGCCTATATTCAATCATCCGCATAAAATCTGCAGAAAAACCAATGAATTCGTTATCTGAATTAACCGAACCAAAAGGAGGAAAATGTCTAGAAATACCTAATCTGATAGCAGAATGCTGAGATAACCATTGCTTTTCGTGATCCGTTAGTTCTAATTCATAATTATCACTATAAAGTATGTCATCAATACTATTTTTTGATTGATCTGCATCTAATGAGAAATAATGCGGAAGCTTATCTGTAAAGACCATTGCTATAAATATACAAGATAAGGAAAAAATAGCAGGGATAATTACTTTGTTTATTTTTAAATTCATTAAATCATATCGTTATATCAATATAACTATTATATTGCTAGCAAACCTTATAGAAGCTTAATGACTTTCCAAATATGCATATGAGCAATTGGCGTAGTAACTGTAAAATTAATTATTCGTTCCTGACTATCATCTGTCATCCTTCATATTGATTGAATTGCGCATCACTTAAAATCAACAAGTAATATAGAGATTGTTAAGACTACGACCTATACTCGTGCTTCATTCTTACTCGTGAAGCTCCGTCGACGCTATGATCACCCCAACACTTTTAGGTACTGCTGTTATTCCCAATAACGGCGGCGAACTGCGATTAACCCAGCGCGGCAATGATTTTTCAATTCATTTGAAAGGACTCCGTGGCGAATTGATGAATAGTCGTGTGCACTCTTCTGAATTAGCCTTGGCCGAATTAGGTTGTGCCCATCTTCAAGGCGTACAAAACACGACCGTATTAGTTGGTGGTTTAGGCATGGGATTTACGCTGGCGGCCGCCCTTAAAGCTACCACCAAGAGTTCTACAATAGAGGTTGCAGAATTGGTACCAGAAGTTGTGAAATGGAATAAAGGCCCGTTAGGAGAATGTGCTGGCAGACCCTTAGATGATAAACGCACAGTGGTGCGATTAGGCGATGTCGCAACGCTATTCAAAACCAACAAACCTAGCTATGACGCTATTTTACTCGATGTGGATAATGGCCCAGAAGGTTTTACACATGCCGATAACAATAGCTTGTATTCGTTAAATAGCTTACTCGCGATCAAACAAACACTTCGCCCTAAAGGTGTGTTAGCTATATGGTCGGCATGGCATGACCCTAAATTCACTCAGCAATTGAAGAAAGCCCGTTTTAAAGTGGAAGTCAAAACGGTTAGGGCCCATAAAGGTAAAGGCAGTCGCCATACTATTTACCTCGCCCGTTAGATCACAAGCAAATTAGTCAGCTACAACTACTACCACGAAACAGGAACACTTAGATTGTTTAAAAATAGGAAAAGATCTATTTAGAATTTATGTTCGCTTTTTGTATTCTTATGTTTTATAGTAGAACACATAACAAACAAAAAGCATAAGGAGCTAACAATGAATCAACTCATAAACAAAGTAATATCTGTATTAACAAAGAAACCTTCAAATGCATTTCTATTATTTTTAAGTGGCTTTCTTTTCGCTCAGGTAATGATTGTAAATGTACTTTATAGCCGACACCCACAAGGTGGTTGGGCAACTGATTTAGGTATGTTTTCAACACCGTCTATTCTGATGACATTCTTAGCGGCTTTATCGTTATGTCTGTTTGTTTTATGGCGCTCAGTTTCATCTGAAGATTAATCTTACTTCCCCCGGTAAGTCCCCCAGAATCTTCTACGAATAAAACACTAAAGTAGCACCAAGCCTTGGGTGACCTGCTTTTTTATTGTTAACTAGCCCTTCAGTAAAATGTCAGGTCACCCCCCTACTTTTAGGGGGTTTTCATATTTTATTGCTCATTTCCAATAGTTAAAGCAGCTATAGTTTTTCTTCTTCAATCAGCTGTACTTCAACACGCTGTGTTTCTAAAGTCACCGAAGGTCCAAACTGATTGAAAATTGCTACGTCAGCCGCATCACGACCATAACCGATTGCAATATAGCCTCCTGTGATTTCTGACTGTGTCGCATCGAAGGTGTACCAACGACCGCCGACATAGGCTTCAAACCAGGCATGTAGATCCATCGGTTCTAATTCGTATAAATAACCCACTACCAATCGTGTCGGGATACTCAAACTCCTACACAGTGCAATACCCAGATGAGAAAGATCACGACAAACACCTGATTGTCTCTCATTAACTTCTATAGCAGATATCGCTATATCACTGGTTCCCGGTAGATAACTAATATTATTACGTAACCATGTTTCAATGGCTTTTACTTGATCGTAACCCATTGCATGACCTTCAGTGATCGAAGCAGCCATGTCGTTAAATCGATCCGACTCGCAATAGCGACTGGGTAAAAGATAGCTAAGTACAGATTCGGGGAGTTTGTCTATTTCGACAAAAGGTGCGCCGGGTGCTTGATCGACCAAATCATTAATCAAAACATCAGAGGAGGTAAAGATTTCAAAGGGTCCTACAGGTGCAACCAATCGCTGACAAAGATTGCCATAGTTATCAGTAAATTCATAAACTGGGACTTGAGGACGAATTCTGTACTCTTCTCTCGCTACCCATTGATTAGCGCCACTGCGTTGTCGCAGCATTAAAATGAACGTTGTTGGTATTTCGACTTCGAATGACATGTCACAAATAGTGCGTAACCACATAGGGTTTATCCTTATTTAAGGTTTAGGGTATAGAACTTGGAACTTGGAATTTGGAATTTGGAACTTGGAACTTACATACTATAACACTGATGCATAGACAGTCAGATTACCTAATTGTTTCAGATAGAAGCCTAGTTATTTGATGCGCATAAATTTGACACCCCCCTACTTACAGGGCTTTTTTATCTGCCTTTGATCGATACATTATTTGTTAAAGTATCACTCAATAGCTTGTTTCAGACTCATGAATCCATATAAGGCAAAAACAGTTGATGCATATTCACACGTGCTTTTAACTTCGCCGCGAGCAAATAAAGTCCCGCCAGTTTACGATGCAAGAATAATGCATCCGCTGGTGGTGTGTGCCAATAATCCTGTTGCGTACTCAATGCCATGCCCGACTCACGAATACGCTTTGCCAGATTAGAAGTACCAAAGTCGTATTCACCATTAAATGTTAAGGGTTCGCAAGCCGTTTCAAATAAATCCAGAACGGCTTCGCGTTGTGGTTGTTGAATAAATTCCTGAAAGAAACCAATATCTGTGGCTGCTTGTTCCATAGCATCACGGTTTTCTTCGATCGCTCCTTGCATTAAGGAACGGTAAGCTGAAGAAATCTTGCTGGAGTATTCACGTGTTGCACCAAAATCCAGCAGAATGAGTTTTTCACTCTCAATATCGTATTGGTAGTTAGCAAAGTTAGGATCTGTCTGAACCAGTTTAAATTCGAAAATTTCTTTAAACAACAAGGACATCAACAAACTAACAACACGATTGCGTTGTTCCTGATTAATTTTCTGCCCCAACGTTTCTACCTGATCACCGCCGACAAACGACATCGCGAGTATATTTTCTGTGCTGTAATCGGGATAATATTCGGGAAGCTCATAGTCTGGCTCATTGGCTAATAATTCAGTATACGTCTGTATCCACTTACCCTCGAGCGCGTAATCAGCTTCCAGCTGTAACTGAATTTTTGCTTCATCTAATAACGGTTTGAAATCAACCTCTTTAGGGATCAAGCCAGAGACTCGCAATAAGGTGGCGACATTATCAACATCACTGGAAATACTTTCACGTACACCGGGGTACTGGATTTTTAATGCCAGATGACGGCCATCTTTGGTATAGGCAGAATGCACCTGTCCGATTGATGCAGCGGCAATCGGTTCAAAAGAGAATTGTTTAAACGATTTATTCCAGCCTTCTCCCCAATTATCGTGCAGAATTTTGGTAAGCTGACTAAACGGCATCGGCTTCGCATCTGAACGCAATCGAGATAAAATCTGGGTGAGTTCTTCAGGCAGTAAATCACCGGTATCCATCGACAATAACTGACCCACTTTCATTGCGGCACCACGTAATTGTGCTAATTGATCGGCAACCCGCTTTGCATTGGCAGGCGTCAATAACATATCACGCGTATTGGGGCGATTCCCCTTGGCAAGTTGTCGGGCGCCTTCAGCCAACATTCCACCAGCTACTCCCGTTGCTAAAGACCCTAGTCTGGCAAAGCGTGACAACCTATGTGTAGGAACACTTGCTGATTTGTTTTTACCTGAATCTGCCATGAGTATATTTATTGCCCTGTTTTTGTTTACTAGGAGTTAGAAAACTTTTGATTAAAAACTGTTAATTAGAAACTGTTAACGAAAATACGATAAGAGAAATATCGAAATCCTTGATTAATTTAATTATACAATATTTGTACAATATACCTACATAAGTTATATTTCACAAGAAAGACTTATCGAATGAGATGACCCATTATGACGAAAACTTCAAAAACAATGTATCTACTCGGTTACGCTGGCGTGATCCCTTTCTTGTTATTAGCGGTGTTAGTTGCACGAGATCAACCATCTTTTTTTGACTCCACCATAGCGCTGGCTGTATGGCTGGGTATTTATGCGGCGGTTATACTCAGTTTTTTAGGTGCAATCAGTTGGGGTGTCGCGCTAGCAAATCAGGCACAATTGAACACGAAGCAATCTAATCAACTTTTGTACTATGGTGTTGTGCCATCGCTATTGGCATGGCTCTCATTACTCTTGCCGATTAATCTGGCATTGGCAGTGATGGCCGGTTTAATCGTTTTAGCTTACCTGGTTGATTTATTGTTATTAGCGCCGTGTTTACCTGCAACGATTTCTTCGCAATACATACGCCTACGATTTCATTTGAGCATCACTGTGGCAACGTTGTTATTACTGTCTTCGATATTTGCCTGATAGACTCATGCTTTACCCAGCGATACCTTGACATGCCCAGACATGCCCAGACATGCCTAGACATACTCTGATAAAAACTGAGTAAAAACAGACTAAAAGCTTTGTAAGCTCTATAATCCCCCGACTTATTTTTCGAAACTCTTTATCAATCAATATGCGAACATTTTTAGCCCCAATGGAAGGTGTGGTAGACCATGAAATACGCGATTTATTAACGCGTATCGGTGGCTATGATCGTTGTGTGACAGAATTTATTCGGGTGACGCGACAAACACTGAAGGAAAGTCTTTTCCTACGCAGTGCTCCTGAGTTAAAAAATGGTGGAAAAACACCAGCCGGCACTCCTGTCTACTTGCAATTACTCGGTGGAGATCCTGATGCAATGGCGCGCAATGCTGTTCGTGCTCAAAATCTTGATCCACTCGGGATCGATATCAACTTTGGTTGCCCTTCTAAAACCGTGAATAAACGCGACGGCGGTTCAGCGCTATTACGCGAGCCAGATCGTATCTATCATATTGTGGCTGCGGTGCGTGATGCGGTTGATCCTAAAATACCGGTCACCGCTAAAATCCGTTTAGGTTTTAGTGATCATGATTCACTGCATACCATTTCTGAAAACATCATCAAAGCCGGCGCTAACGAACTGTGCATTCATGCGCGTACCCGTCAGGATCGTTATGTCCCGCCCGCCTATTGGTCTGCGGTTAAAGGTGTTTCTGCGATGAGTCCAATACCGGTTATCATTAATGGCGAGATATGGACCATTGATGATGCAAAAAAAGCACGTGAAGAAAGCGGTTGCGAAGACATTATGCTGGGGCGCAGTGCGCTAACTCGCCCTGATCTTGCACTGAGTATCAAAGCCGAGAATGATGGCGTACCTCATCAATTAATGACGTGGCCGGAAGTATTGGAAATGATGCTGATCTATTTACAAGCATCCACTAAAAACCAACACCCTAAATTTATCGCAAACCGAACCAAGCAATGGTTGGTGTTTTTACAAAGACAATACAGTGGTGCTGCTGAGTTATTCCATGCGGTTAAACGTTTGCAAACCGAAGATGAGATTTATGCCGCGATAGCAGCCCATCAAAAACAACTAGCATCACATTCACACATGGAAGAAAAAACAGAGCAAACAACTGCATTGGTCTAATTTACCTTACAGAGTACAATTCACGTATGTCATTATCTCTTAAAAATTTACTCATTCTGTTCGTGGTTATTACTGTTAGCGCATGCTCCCAGCAATCTACGCATTCAAGTAGATACACCGCGACTAATGCTTCCTCTCCATCATATCCCTCAGTTAGCTATCACGCCAAAGGTAAAGCCTCGTATTATGCGGACAAATATCATGGCAGGAAAACAGCCAATGGTGAGAGATTCAATCAAAGAGCAAAAACCGCTGCACATAAAAAGTTACCATTTGGAACATGGCTTAGAGTCACTAACGTAAACAATGGGAAAACAGTCATCGTTAGAGTTAACGACCGTGGTCCATTTGTGAAAGGACGGATTATCGACCTATCGAAATCGGCTTTTTCAGCAATAGCAAATCCAAGAGAGGGAGTTGTTGATGTGGTCGTGGATGTTATTGATCATTGATTAAGTGAGAGATTAAGTGAGAGATAGAGAGTGAGTCAGAGATTGAGTTTTTTATCAGTCTCAATGAGTTATAACAGCCAAAAGATAACAACTATCATCGATTGAAATAACTAAAACCCACCCCCCACCTTTGGGGCACTTTTTTAATTAGTTAAAATAAATCCAATTCAACGGTTTATTATTTCAATGAAAACGACTATAAACATTAAATAAGCAAATACCCCTTTTAAAAGTTTCCGAGGAACACTTATGACAGTCCATGTCGCGACCCATCCTTTAATCCAACATAAACTCGGCTTACTCAGAGCTGTAGATATCAGTACAAAATCTTTTCGCGAACTTTCAAGCGAAATCAGCATGTTACTCACTTACGAAGCCACTGCAAATTTGAAGCTGGAACCAACCACGATTGAATGTTGGGACGGTGAAGTTGAGATTCAGCAAATCAAAGGCAAGAAAATTACCATCGTACCTATTTTACGTGCAGGACTCGGCATGTTAGATGGCGTCATCGAATTACTACCAAACGCGCGTATCAGCGTCGTTGGGTTATATCGCGATGAAGAAACTTTAGAGCCTGTGACTTACTTTGAAAAAATGGCACCTAAGATCGAAGACCGTATCTCACTGATTGTTGATCCGATGCTGGCAACCGGCGGCTCTTTTAACGCTGCGGTTGATATGGTTAAAAAATCAGGTTGTACCCATATCATGGGACTCTTCCTTGTTGCATCTCCTGAAGGAATTGAAGCGGTTAAAGAGCAACACCCGGATGTCGATATCTATGTGGCTGCGGTTGATGATCATTTAAATGAAAATGGTTACATCATTCCTGGCCTGGGCGATGCGGGCGACAAATTGTTTGGAACCAAATAGCACAGATGTAGCAATAGTTGGAAGGAAAGCCGACTGAATGAATCTTTAGGAGAAATAATATATGCAACACAGCTCAGATTTAGAAAAACAATCGATGCTACATACCGCCATCCTCGGCGCACAAATGTTATTTGTGGCGTTTGGTGCGTTAGTTTTAGTCCCCATATTAACCGGCTTAGACCCAAATGTAGCCTTGTTCACAGCGGGTATCGGTACGCTGGTTTTTCAGGTAGTAACGAAGCGTCAAGTACCGGTTTTTCTCGCATCTTCATTTGCCTTTATCGCACCCATTATTTACGGCGTTCAAACCTGGGGAATACCTGCAACCATGTCAGGCTTATTTGCGGCTGGTATGCTGTATATGGTTTTAAGTGCAATGATCAAGTGGCGAGGTCGTGGCATTGTTGATCGTTACTTACCACCGATTGTAGTAGGACCTGTGATCATCGTAATTGGTCTAACATTAGCGCCTGTGGGCATTAATATGGCGCTGGGTAAAACCGGCGATGGTTCTGCCGTTTTAGTGGCGCACAATACTGCGTTAATTATCTCGATGGTGACGCTATTAGCGACAATGTTAACCACCGTTTTCGCCAAAGGCTTGTTCAAGCTGATCCCTATTTTAATGGGTATCGTTGTTGGCTATATCATATCGATGTTCTACGGTTTGGTTAATTTTGACGGCGTAGCTAATGCCGCGTGGTTTGCACTACCCAAATTTACAACGCCTGAATTCAACCTTGAAGCGATATTGTTTATCTTGCCGATTGCGATAGCCCCGGCGATTGAACATATCGGAGATATCTCTGCTATAAGTGGTGTCACAGGCAAAGACTTTATGAAAAAGCCTGGTTTACATCGCACTTTGTTAGGTGATGGTTTGGCGACATCAACCGCAGCATTATTTGGTGGTCCACCAAATACAACTTACTCAGAAGTAACAGGTGCGGTTGCGCTCACAAAATCATTTAACCCAGTGATTATGACGTGGGCAGCGGTATTCGCGATTTTCTTATCGTTCTCTGGCAAAACAGGCGCGCTATTAGCAACCATTCCAACACCGGTAATGGGCGGCATCATGACGCTTATGTTTGGTGCTATCGCAGCAGTTGGTATGAATACTTTAGTGCGCGCACGTTTAGATTTATCTCAATCACGCAATATGATCATTATCGCGCTGGTTTTGGTATTCGGACTAGGCGGCATGCAGTTTGGTCTAGGTGAATTCACACTGAAAGGTATTGGGCTTTCTGCGGTATTAGCGATTGTGTTGAATATCATTTTACCTAAAGAAAAAGGTGAAGCGGTTTAATACTTAATTAATACCTAATTCATCGTAAAAAAGGCCGGATTTTTCCGGCCTTTTTTGTGTCTGCTTTTTCATTTTATTCTAAGGCAGTTATCAGAAGGTCTGGTTTCTTTGGGGACTTTAAAACATACGCTATTATCATTTTCCAAATAAACTGCTGAAGTTTCATTATCATAAAATGGGTTATTTATAACGCTTGGACTTACCGGGAGATTCTTAGTATTCGCCGTTGCATTAAACAATTGTATTTTAGCATCCAGATAGAAAAGCGAGGCGGCATACTTACTATAATCAGGAAAAGCGACATTATTTAAAATATCCCCAATATAGTTTTTGAGGAAAGACTTTTTAACGTTTACAGGCTTATCATTTTCTACAAAACTAGTGAATTTTTTTGCGCTTCCTTTAGATAACTCGATGATTTTTTTGTATCTTAGGTAAGCTACATTGATTTGCATATTAGGCTTATACAAAAATTTCCTGCTTAATATTCCACCGAGTTCACTGTTTGTCTGACTGTTATCAGTAGAGCTATTTCTTTGGAAAACTTTTGAGAATTTATAGGCCATAGCAAATTCATAATTGAGAGGTTTTTCCAAACTTTTTTCTTCTTCATTCAACACAGGAATTGTCTGATGAAAATCAAGCTTTTGTTTGTGAATGATTACTGACAATAAATCTAAACTATTACTAATAGATCGAGCCCCTATTGCTTTTAAAACGATGCTATCTGCTTGTTGTAGTAAATGACGCAACTGTTTTATCTCATGTAACAAAGCAGTTATTGCCTCTTCTTCCCTGTTTTTTTCTGCATATTCCAACGCTATTAGATGGCTTAAATTACTCCCAGCGAAAAGGTATGAGTAGGATGGGAAAGGTGTCAACATATTGGGTACAGCCAGTGTATGAAAATCATCTTTAGCAAGAAATTCTCTGTAACGCTCTAACAAAATTGATTCAGATGTTTTTATCTGTTCTGCATTATAGTTTTGCGCCAATAACCTATCCACATAACCGCAGTTGTCTTGTATTTTAAAGTCTTTACAAGACTTCAACTTAAACTCTTTTAATCGTTTTGCTTTGGGATATTCACGAATTTTGTATGTTTGTTCTTCAAAACTTTTATCAGCAATTCTCTCTTCTTCAGCTCTAAGAGATTCTAATTGTTGTTTTCCCACTATCATTGGATCGTCATCAACACCCGCGTAGATACCTAACAAATAAACATAAGCATCACTTTCAGTGTTTTCACCCACACTTTGATACATCTGAGAGGCTTCTGGGGCTATCTTGTCATCTACTGTAAAATAATAAACGACTAGTACTACAGGTATTGTGATCAAGGTAACGAGCTTAAGTACTAGTTTCATATTATTTTTAGTTAGTTTTATATAGTGTTAATTTTAAGAGTAATGAATACGAATAACAAACCGATTAGATTAGCGGGTAATCGATCAAGTATTTAAGTACAAAGTCACCCCCCTACTTACAGGCACTTTTTTTAATTTGATCTATGTCATAGCAACTTAAAGCCTGCATTGGTACAGATATTGTTCGATGCTAGACTCCCGCTTTTTAGCGCTTCCAATGTTATCCAATGAAAAAACCTGAATTACTCGCGCCTGCTGGCACTTTAAAAAGTATGCATTATGCATTTGCGTATGGCGCTGATGCGATCTATGCGGGGCAACCGCGTTACAGTCTTCGCGTTCGCAATAATGAATTCTTAAATGAAAAACTCGCTCAGGGAATCAACGAAGCGCATGCGCTGGATAAGAAGTTTTATCTAACGGTTAATTCATCACCACATAACAGCAAAATCAAAACCTTCATCAAAGACCTTGATCCAGTAGCAGCAATGAAACCCGATGCGTTTATTATGGCGGATCCTGGCTTGATTATGATGGCACGTGAAGCGTGGCCAGATATGCCGATTCATTTATCGGTACAGGCGAATACCGTCAATTATGCCACGGTTAAATTCTGGAAAACCATGGGTGTTGAGCGTGTGATTTTATCACGTGAACTATCACTGGATGAAATCGCAGAAATCCGTCAGGAATGTCCTGATATGGAATTGGAAGTGTTTGTGCATGGCGCATTGTGTATTGCGTATTCGGGGCGCTGTTTACTATCGGGCTACTTCAACCATCGCGACCCGAATCAGGGAACCTGCACCAACTCCTGTCGCTGGAAATACGATACCAAACCCGCTGTTGAAACGGAGGAAGGTATTTTCAGTCCTGAAGATGTAAATACTGATTTGGCTAAGCCTGTAATCCTGTCAGAAGATATTCTGAATAATCCCGGTATCGGCGATCAACAACGTCACCCACTGGCTGATGAGGTTTACTTCCTCGAAGAGAAAGAACGGCCCGGTGAATTGTTGCCGATTATGGAAGACGAGCACGGCACCTATATCATGAATTCCAAAGACTTACGTGCGGTAGAACACGTGCAGCGCTTGTGTGAAATTGGCGTCGATTGTTTGAAAATCGAAGGCCGTACCAAGTCTCATTATTACGCCGCGCGCACTGCACAGACCTATCGTAAAGCGATTGACGATGCGGTCGCAGGACGAGAATTTGATACCGATTTACTCGGCACTTTAGAAAACTTATCCAACCGTGGCTATACCGATGGTTTCTACCAGCGTCATCACACGCACGAGTACCAAAGCTACATGGCTAATGCGTCTCAAAGCAATCGCGCACAATTTGTCGGTGAAGCGATTCAGGTCGATCACGAAAATGGCTTTATGGATGTGGAAGTAAAAAACCGCTTTGGCATTAATGACCGCTTGGAGTTCGTGATGCCAAACGGTAAGAATATTGAAGTCACTCTGGATCACATGGAAACACTCAAAGGTGAAACGATTGATGTCGCACCAGGCAGTGGCCATACCGTAAGGATACCTATTAAAGAGCTTGGCATCGAAGGTGACCGTGTATTGATATCACGCTATTTGAAATAGATACTTTTTAAGTCACCCCCCTACTTTTAAGTAGTTTTTTAAGTGTAGAAACGAATGGAACACCATGCTTTTTTAAGGTTTCTACATTAAATGTATAGATTTTTGTAATATTAAAATCATTAATTTATTTATATAAGGACACTCTAATGGACGTAAAACAACTTTTTGATGCCGAACCAAAATCACCACTTTATGTTGCGATAAATAAAGTACTGGTGAAAAACGATCCGAATCTTATGCGCATGATGAAACAAGCGAGCGCGAAAATGTGCTTGGCAACATCGTTGACACCAGGTTTCAGTGGCTTTGATTTAATGAAACAAGTGGGTAGTTGTCCGATGGGAATGCGCTGGGGAGCTAGTTCAGACATGAGCGATGAGCTTTCTCATATCTGGATTGATCAAATCACTTACTGGGATTCCTGGCAAGCTCATGAAGACTTCCACGAAACGTTTGAAGATGTAGTCGTTGATACCTGCGCACGATGTGGTGATGTATTGCTTGAGGGGCCTGAAGAGCCTGTTTATCGCGTGGTGAAAAGTGATCTACCTTCATTAATTTCAATGACCCAGTGGTTGCGAAAAAGTGCAGAAGGCAAAGCAGATGGTTACGCGGTTGATTCGGGTAACTCAGTTACAGTAATGGCGACGCATAAGATTAAACCCGGTGCTGAAGCAGAATTTGAAGAAGGTGAAATTGCCACCATGGAAGGGTTGAAAGCAACTAGCGGTATGGTTGGTTATCAAATACTTAAGCGTATTGGCATATCAACATTAGGCAGTGGTCATGCGACTGTAGAATCTATTATGGAAGATATGAAAAACAGTTCCGGGAGCAAACTCAAACGTACCGCAGAAGTATGGGAAGGTTATACCATTCCGGCTGAATATCTAGTGATGGTTGAATGGGACTCTTTGGGTGCTGCACAAGCTGGGATGCCACATGTAAATGTTAAGCCAGAATTATTATTCCAGCATGGCCCAAAAGTTTTAAACAACTGTTTGCACATGCCTACGGTAAGAATGTCTGATTCGATGTTCAGAGAACAAAGTAATCGAGAAATTTTAAACGGTAATAAATAAAAGTTTATTTCAATAGCAGTCTGTTTAATATAGTTTGCTATTGATACACCCCCCTACTTTAACGCTGTTTTTCGTTCTCAGTATTATTGAGAGATGTCAGCTTTGAATGCGTCAATTCATGATACTTTCATTCCATGAAATTTAGAAACGCTCAAAGCCTGTTTTTGTTAATGCTATTAACACTCCAATCAGGTTGTTCGCTGATTAAAACAAATCAGGAGATCAAGGAAATTGACAGCGCTGTAACAATTACAGGGAAAATCCAAAACGCTAAAAAACCTGATACGCCAATTGTTATAGGTTTATTTAAAAAAGGGAAAGAAAAAGCGAGAGTAAAAGAGCAAGGCAAGAAAAATAAATATACCCTTTTACAATCTACAGTCGTTTATGGAAATTCTGCTTTTGAATTTTTGACTGAAGAAGATAGTTATTATGTCGCTGCTTTTGCAGATATTAATCAGGACTTCATTTTACAGAAAAATGAATCGGCGGGCTGGTATGGTAAACCGTCTGCCTTGAAAGTGATTAGCGGCAAACAGATACCTCCGATACAAATCACATTAAAACCACCCGCAGAAGTTAGCATCGATATGCCTTCTATTTATGATGCTAACTATCAACAGCTAATAACGCTAAAGAATAATAAGACACTAGGTAGAATCCTTAAAATAACTGACCCATCACTTTCTCATTCCGTTGGTCAATTAGGTTTATGGCATCCACTGGAATTTGTGAAACAACAAAAACACGGGGTATTTTTCCTGCAGGATTACGACCCTAAAAAAATCCCAATCATATTCTTTCATGGCATTGGAGGTTCGGGTGCTGACCTTAAATCACTAATAGCCAGTGTCGATACAAACAAGTTTCAACCGTGGGTGCTGCAATACCCTTCTGGGTTACGTCTGGATTTAATCGCCTCTCACTCTTCAGGAGAGATTAACAAGCTGCGTTCAAAATACCATTTTGATCAATACGTGGTTATTGCACACAGTATGGGTGGTTTGTTGGCTCGTAGTATTATTGAACGCCAATTATCTCAAAAAAGAGAGGTTGATATCCCTTTGTTTATTTCTATCTCTACACCCTGGAATGGTCATAAAGCAGCCACATGGGGCATTGAAGGCGCGCCTGTAGTGATTCCGGTATGGTTTGATATTGCGCCCGGAAGTCCTTACTTAAAACGCTTGCAACAGCAGATTGCGAAAACACCCGTCAAACATCATTTACTCTTTAGTTATAAAGGTAACTTGAGCTTAATCAACAGTGAAAATAACGATGGTACGGTGACACTCAGCAGTGAGTTATTGCCCGTTGTGCAATCTCACGCCGAAGAAGTGTATGGGTTTGATGTTGACCATGTTGGCATTCTTGAGCATCAAGAAATGCTGGATAAGGTAAATCAACGACTATCTGAAATCGTCTTTTAAGAGATACATTAAATGCTCCAGTATTTCGACAACTAATACTGAGATACTGAAGCCAATTTATAACAGTAAACTTTGAAAGTTGTTTTGAAAACAGTGTTTCTCGTTATTATTCACCCACGCAAATACCTTTTTTACGGATCGCATTCAGCGTTGCCGCGATTATTATTCCAACGACAATAGTCACTAATACGAGCAACCCACTCGCTATCCATAGATAGATGTCTTTTTGGGTATTCTCATAAACAACAAAACTGCTGATGGTGATGGCGGCAAGTGGAAAAGAGTAAGCCCACCATGAAAGAAAAAACGGTAAACGAATAAATCGATTCGTTTGCGACAATAGCAGTAACGTTAAAAACAACGCCGCAAAATAAAGAAAATGAGCGAAATTATCCATGCCGCCATTGAGTCGCATATACGCCAAAAAACCCACCGCTGGTGGAGCAATCAATATAAAAAGTGTGGGCAGTAAATGCTTATCCATTGGGTCATGGAACAAAATGCGGTTGAAGAAAATAGTCATCAACACGATCCAGAACATCATTCCAATACTAAAGAAAAACCATGACACATCGGTATAGCCAAGCGTCACACCAGCTATTGGCACTAACACATTACCTACCGCCGGAATAAACCACGCCGGATTTATATGATTCACTTTGAAGTGTTCGTGATGCATCCAGGCGCTCACGATATAAAGGGTAAACCCTAGGTGCAATATGGCTCCGATAATCCACAAGGGACGTGAAATAGCTTCATTGATGTTCAAATACGTTATTGAAAGCAGGATAAAACTAATCGAAATACTGGGGAAAAAACTTAATTTAACAGGATGCTTGAGTTCCTTTTTAACGCTGGAAGTGTATTTGACTATTTTCGTTACATATAGAACAAACAACAAGACAAATACTACTGTAGCAATACCCACTAAAACAGGCGTGATAGCCATTTGAAGATTGTATGCGTGCTGAGCTTTCTCCCATGCTATGGTTAAGCCACAAAGACCCATTACGACAGAGAAAAAAGAAACCGGAAAGTTTTCTAAACGGTTTTTTTCTGCGATGTGGTTTTCAACACTGTTGTTTTCTGCGTTGTTGTTTTCTGCATAGTTGTGCTGTGATTTTTCCATAATCCATATCCTATATAGATTGTTTACATATTAGTTAGGATATTGGGACAGTAAGATGAAGTCGTCATTGATAAAACACAAAACTGACTTCGCCTTAGAATGAATTATGGTAAATATTTACACCAATACTTTCGATATTGCATGTGCAAATTCGAGATGTTTTTTTTTGATTATGATTGAAATTAACTACAGTTAATCAAAATACTTACCTTCAATAAGTACTTTGATGAACGGCAAAGCGCAGGATTTATTATTAACTGCCTACGTGTTCTACTTTGAATTTACCGTCGATATGTTCGTTGAAAAACTTATTGATCGTATCTGACGCGGCAAAAGATTTAAAAACATTTTCAGGAACGTTCACGTAGGGTGTATCAATCTCACTGCCCTGAAAATCTATAAACATCGTATTTACTTCTCTGCTGTAACCTATTCTATTTATTCTTGAGGTTTTAACAGTAACCCATTCAACCATATTTTTTCCTTTATTTCCCTAGCGACACTGAACAAATTGTTATTTATAACAATATATTAGCGCAACATTAAAATACATTATAGTTTTTTATTAAATTGTTTTTTAATGGACTCGTAAAATTAAGTCTTATGGTAAGTAAGCACTACCTAAAGAAAGGTTCATGTTAATTTTACAGAAAATTGGCCTCTCTTCTCCGCAACTTGAAAGCCGTCTACCAAACTACCACCTTTAACCTTTATAAAATGGTAATTTGTCACATTTTTGAAAAATTATTTGTTTCTCGCTTTTACTTAAATAAAATTAGTTACACCATAAAAACACGTATTCATCTATTCGCCTTTTCAATGATAAGTAGTTTTACAATTAGAATTAACGAAAAAACCGGAGGTTGGATTTTCCCAATTTCCATCTTTTAAATAATGTTAGATAAAACTTTACTTACAGATCGGATAATATGAGCCATCACTCGATTATATTCTAGTAATAGATAGACAAAACATGAGGAATGTCATGCCGAGAACAGCCTATAAACAATCAATCCTGATTCATAATGCCCGAGCAACCACTTTATTTGTTTTAATGATGACTTGCGCGTTCCTCATGCATGGTTGTTCATCCAGCGCGCATCAAAAGAATTATCACAACAATGGAAAGCTCATCCAGAACGTCAGTGCTGATTTTCGCGTGGGAGGTTTTTTCGGAACAACGTATGTCGTAAAAATAAAAGACAATGTACTTTCATACCGAACTTATAAACAAGGGGTTACCAGCGAATGGCAAAAACAAACGTTAAGCGCAGAGGATATCGAAAAGCTGGAAAGTAAATTTATTGAGTTAGATGTAGTCAACTGGGACAAGCAATACATTAACCCTAATATAATGGATGGGACAAACTGGTTTATTCAATATAGTTCTAAAAGAATAAAAATAAAATCGAGAGGCAAGAATAAATATCCGGATAGCTACAAAAGCATCATGACTTACCTATCGAAGGAGTTACTAAAAGGAAAGCCTTTTGCTTAAGTGCCCAATCGTTAATCGTCAACGATGGTGATTACAGGATATTGCCCCCCCCCCTACTTTAAGGCCTTTAAAAAAGTCCCTGTAAGTAGGGGGGGTGCCATGAATAGATTTAGTAATGAATAGTGTTGGTTAAAAAGGCACAGGGAATTGCTTAATCACATCATCAATTCCTGCCAACACCTCTTCAGATAGCGTCAGGTTATAAGCGTCGATATCTTCCTTGAGCTGCTCCATCGAGGTCGCGCCAATAATAGAAGATGTCACTCCATTAAACTGATACACCCATGCTAGAGACATTTGCGTTAATGACAGGTTATGACTGCTCGCTACTTTATACAATGCTTCAATTGCCGCGTGTGACTGGCTGGTGTCACGGAAAATGCCGTTACGCTGTTCGATCGTCCAGCGACAATTAGGCGGCAAGGCACCATTGCGGTATTTACCCGACAATGCGCCACCTGCCAACGGTGACCACGGAAGATAAGCCACATCATTCAATACACAGGTTTCAATTAAGTGTGGAGAATCCATTAAATGAAGAATGTTGAATTCATTTTGAATCGATACCATTTTAGGGAGATCATGCTTTTCAGCCAAACGTAAATATTCATTCACTCCCCAAGGCGTATCATCAGATAAACCACAATGACGAATTTTTCCTGCTTTTACGCAGTCACCCAAAGCCGTTAAAATTTCCAGATGCTCCTCGCGCTCCTGAGCTACATCGATCTCTGCATAGTTGACATCTTGTGGCCAGTGGCGATTAAAATGTGGGAATGGGCGATTTGGCCAATGCAACTGATACAGATCGATATAATCAGTTTGTAGACGTTTCAGCGAGCCATCCAATGCTTCTTTTAGCCCTTTGCCTGTGATCTTGCTACCATCACGAATCCACGAGATTCCCGGGCCACAGACTTTAGAAGCCAGTACAATATCTTCACGTTTATCTTTATTTGCGGCCAACCAGTTACCGATGTAAGTCTCGGTCAAACCCTGCGTCTCAGCCTTTGGTGGAACAGCATAAACCTCAGCAGTGTCGATAAAATTAATCCCTTGATCCAGAGCATAATCAATCTGCTCAAAAGCTTCTGCTTCTGTATTCTGACTTCCCCAGGTCATCGATCCGAGACAAACCTCGGAAACCTGTAAATCACTGCTGCCTAATTTTACTTTTTTCATATTATTTCTTTTGCACTCTCGCTTTGGGTGATTATTTATTAATAAATATTTGGATATGTATTTTGTCTACATTGTTTATTAATGTGTTTTATGTTGACGCTTTGTTCCTAGCTAAGTTACTAATTAAGTTACTGAGAAAGCACAGTAGATAGTAGATTCAGTTGTGATTTCAAACCTATATCTGGCATTTTCATATCTTTAATTCTAAGTAACATCAATATCATCTATGTAACATCTATCTAATAGTAGAATAGAATTCTACCCACAACCAAGTAACACATACAAATTGTGTTTTTTTGTCTTATGCAGATTTATTTTGTTTCCACCCCCCTACTTATAGGCACTTTTTTTTACTAAATTTTTAAAAGATGACTTAAGTCAAAATACGGGATGTTGCATTCGCTATTATATGCCTACCAAACATGTCTCTTTTGGTGATTGTGTTGGCTGGCAGCTAGATATTATTTCCTCCTCCTTAAGACCATCTAGTGCGCCAGCCATTTTTTTACGCTTTCATTTCGAATTCTCCACCTTTCTTTGCTAAATCACGGCTGTTCTTCAAAAAAACACTGATTTCTTCCCAATAGTTTCGAATAAATCCAGCAGAACTGATCTAGTTTCGTGTTAGAATCGCTTTTTTTAAAATACCCCCTTTGCACTCATTATGCCTGATTCTAAAACGCCCTTAACTTATCGTGATTCTGGTGTCGACATTGATACCGGTAATGCCTTAATTGATCGTATAAAACCACACACAAAACGCACAACACGCCCTGAAGTAATGGGTGGTCTTGGTGGTTTCGGTGGTTTAATGTCATTACCTACAGGCTATAAAGAACCGATTTTAGTATCGGGAACAGACGGTGTAGGCACAAAATTGAAACTTGCTATCGAAGCAGGTATCTACGACACCATCGGTATTGATCTAGTTGCGATGTGTGTGAATGACATTATCGTCACAGGTGCTGAGCCCTTATTCTTCCTCGACTACTATGCAACCGCAAAGTTAGACAATGACATCGCAGAAGATGTTATTAAAGGTATTGCAGAGGGCTGTGTTCAATCTGGCGCTGCGTTAATCGGAGGCGAAACCGCGGAAATGCCTGGCATGTATGCCAAAGGTGATTTTGACCTTGCCGGATTTAGTGTCGGAGTCGTTGAAAAATCAGAAATTCTAGACCCTGCAAATATCGAAAATGGCAATGTACTGATTGGACTTGCATCTACAGGACCACATTCAAATGGCTACTCACTGATTCGTAAAGTGCTAGAAGTTAGCGGAGCATCTCTATCTGATGCGTTTGATGGCGGAACCTTGGGCGAAGCATTAATTGCGCCAACCAAGATCTACGTTAAACCATTATTAGAGGCACTGAAAAAACACAAAATCAATGCCCTTGCGCATATCACAGGTGGTGGTCTTACTGAGAACCTACCGCGTGTTATGGCAGAAAACAGCAAAGGCGTGATTGATTTGAATAGCTGGGAAAAACCAGCCGTTTTTGACTGGCTGCAACAGCAGGGCAATATCGAAGAGCAGGAAATGCTACGCACCTTTAACTGCGGTATTGGCATGGTTGCAGTGGTTGATAAAGACGATGCTGCAAGTATTCAGCAACACTTTACAGATGCTGGCATCAATAACTGGGTAATCGGTTCTATCGAAAGCTCTACTGAGACTGAGCCACATATCGAATATGTCTAAGCCTGATTCCAACGATTTTAAAATCGTTGTTTTAATTTCCGGAAGTGGCAGTAATCTACAAGCGATTCTCGACAATATCGAATCTGGAAATATCGATGCAAAAATAACAGCGGTTATCAGTAATCGCGCAAATGCGTATGGTCTGGAACGCGCTGAAAAATACGGCATTGATGCCAAAGTGCTCGATCATACACACTACGAGTCAAGAGAAGAATTCGACTTAGAACTGCAAACACTGATTGATTCGTACACGCCAGACTTAATAGTGCTGGCTGGATTCATGCGTATTCTCAGCGATGGTTTTGTTGAGCACTACAACGGTAAACTAATCAACATCCACCCTTCTCTATTACCTTTATACAAAGGTCTTGATACGCATCAACGAGCATTGACAGACAAACAATCTGATCACGGTGCGAGTGTGCATTTTGTCATTCCAGAACTGGATGCTGGCAAAGTAATCATTCAAGGTATCGTCGATATTAAAGAAGATGATGATGCAGAATCTCTGGCTCAACGCGTACATCAAATCGAACATAAGATTTATCCGCATGCCGTGAAAATTTTGGCTGAAGGTCGTTTAGCCTATAACAATGGCGATGTTTTATATGACGGGAAACCGATGCTAGATTCCCTGAAGAAAAGACTGACAGACAGCTAGAGCTGGGTAAATAAACCACTAGGCCTTAGATATACCTTAAGATTTATCGTCTGTATCCTTGTCCATTTTTTGCTCATTGTCTTTGTCGATATCTTTGACGTTATCGTTATCATCTTTATCAATAACAGTATCATTACTCCGCTTTGATTCTTTTTGTTCTTCTTTTAATTGCTTGAGGAGCTTTAAACCTTTTTTTCGATGCGCGTGAATCAAGGCTAGTTCGTTTGATATTTTTTCTTTGTTACCGCGCCCTTCTGCGAATTTTAATTCGAGCTTTTTCTCACGTTTACGTAATTTATCCAGCACGTGCTTTAAGCACTTAATTTTGGATTTACGTTTTCGATTTTCGACGCCAAGGTATTCATCAGCTTTATCAATTAATTCACTAATCTTCATGCTTACCCTCCTTTGCTCCCTGCTCTGTTGTTTTACGTGCGGCAATTGCCTCGGCGGTCTCCTTTTCATCAAGCATCAGACTCTTTTCAATCTCATGCAATGTTGTATTCTGACTCTTAAACAGAATTGTGCCGATCTCTATCAGCTTGTTGGCAATGTTATTAGTATAGCTATGATCGTTCATGAGTGAGGTCGCCATCACTCCAGTGATATGTTTTTCGCGGATTAGTTGATTCATATCAGTAAAAAACTGCTTATCGGCTTCTAATACACCCACTTTCATTGCCTCAAGTGTGGCTAAAGCGGTTCTATGTTCATCAGGATCGTTCTGCAAATCAGACAATCCCCTTAAAATAGAACCCAGCCGAAAACGTATTTGGTTATATTCTGCACGAATATATGGGTTGGGATTGTTAATATAATGTGACAGATTTTTATGCAGATGCTGGATACTTTTGATGCTTTCCAGCATGGCTCTTCCCGCAGAACGTAATTCAAATACTTCATTACTTTGTTCTTGCGTCATATTCTCATTCGCCTTGCCAATAAAGTTAACGATCTCTGCATAGAGACCTTTTATTTTATTGGTATATTCTTCTTTGATATTGACCGGAATCGGTTTTCTGTGTGACTGAATAATCTCTTCTACCGGTATGTATGACTTAATATCCCTCTCTCTAAAACTCAAACCGTGACAGACAATGCCAAAATAGTATTTATAGAGGTTAAAGGTTTCTTTACGCACGGCTTCTAACGCCATCTCAGGCAGCTCCAAAGCCGCATCATTCAAATACAGAGGTTCAGCTATTTCATGTTCTTTTTCTGGTAATAGTTTGGTAATGAACAATCCCAGCTTATTAATAAATGGCAACATCAAGGCGATGCCAAGTAAATTAAATAAGGTATGAAATACCGCTAACTTCAAGGTGTAGTTATCACTGGCTATACCCAATTTAATCGATAACCAATCTACTGCTGTAATCAGTTGAGCGATTAAGGTAATGGCAACCAACCCGGTGACGACATTAAAAACCAGATGCGCTATCGCCAAACGTTTACCATTGATATTCGCACTGATCGAACCGATGATCGCTGTTACAGTCGTCCCGACATTGCTTCCAATAGCAAGCGCCAAGGCGTTTTCATAGGTAATTTGCTGACTAGCCAGCGCAGTGATAATCAACACCAAAGTCGCATGGCTTGATTGCATGATTACGGTGGCGATGATTCCGATTAGGGTATAGATTAATAAGCCTTTTAATCCTGATAAGGCATAAGCGGTCAAATCAATATGCTCACGAAAGGTTTCAAACCCTTCCTTCATATAATGAATACCGAGGAATAAAAAGCCTAAACCCGCCAGGATATAGCCAATACCTTTTAACTCTTTTGGTTTTTGTAAAACCAGAATAATGCCAAATACCAACATTGGCATCGCATAGGCGGATATATTAACTTTTAAGCCCAAACCAGCAACCAACCAGGCGCCTGTTGTGGTACCCAGATTGGCACCAAAAATAATGCCAATACCCGACGCTAGCGTGATCAAACCTGCAGACAAGAAAGAAATGGTGATGACCGAAACCAATGAGCTAGATTGCATGAGCGTGGTCGTCACCACACCAAAACTCATACTCTTCCATAAACCATTGGTGGTTTTATTCAGGATTTTTTCTAATAACCCTCCGGTGAAAGCTTTGAAGCCCTCTTCCAGAGAAAGCATGCCAAACAAAAATATGGCCACGCCCGCAGTAATCTCTTTCAGGTTAGGACTAACCCAAAACCCGTATGACAATATAGCGAAAATACTTAAAAGCAGTATATTCCTAAACATAGAAGTGATTATTCATTACGTTTTCTATTATTTTTCTTACCCTTCTTATTCTTAAATCAAACAACTCTTACTTAAATCACATAACCCTGCATCAAGCCTTTCAAAGGCTTTTCAGCTTACAAGACTCAGATTACAAGACTAGGATTTCAAGACTAGGGAAGCATCGCGCCTCTAATGGTGTAAAAAATCAATGCAGACAGTAATGCTGATGCGGGTACGGTAATCACCCATGCAGCCGCAATTTTCAACAGCGCAGATCTCTTTACGAGTTCTTGGCGATAGACCTTCTTCAAGCTTTTGGTTTCGCGTTTCGTAAACTGAGCATCAGTTTTGTTATTTTTCAGCTCTTTCAACATGATACGTTTGCCCGCAACATTGGCTTTCTGGAAGTCTTCAAGAAACACTTCAACCACATGCTGCTCTGAACCTTCATGATGATCAATGATTTCATCGACCATACGCTCGTATGACTTTTTCAGGTACTCACGTAAAAAACCAACACCAAAAATACCACCGACTGCAATATGCGTAGAACTTACGGGCAATCCTAATTGTGAGGCAATGATGACGGTTATCGAAGCTGCCATGGCAACACTAAATGCACGTAATTTATTCAATTCGGTGATTTCACTGCCTACAGTACGAATTAGTTTTGGCCCAAACAATGCCAAGCCCAGGACGATACCTAATGCACCTACCATCATTACCCAGAATGGAATTGATGCTTTACTATGAATGCCACCCTGTGTGATTGAATCATTGATCGCTGCTAATGGACCCACTGCGTTAGCAACGTCATTCGCACCGTGTGCGAAACTCAGCATGGCTGCGGCAAAAATAAGCGGTATGGTAAACAGGCTATTGATAGAGTCTTTCTCGTTTTCGAGCTTATCAGCCGCCTTAATAATTAGAGGCTTTATAATAAAATAGATCGCTAGTGCGATGAAAAAGCCCATGACAAAAGCCATTAGGAAATCTACTTTCCAGAGTTTTTTCAGACCTTTCATAATTAAATAGGTAGAAAAACTCCACGCCATTAATGACAACAACAACGGAACGATCTTTTTCGCCGCTAGAATTTTGTCATCTTTATAGGTAATGGTATGTTTTATAAAGTACAAAAATCCTGCGGCTATCAAACCTCCCAGCACCGGAGATATGACCCAACTAGAAGCGATAGCAGCCATCTTGTCCCAGTTAACAATTCCCCAACCACCGGCAGCTATACCAGCCCCCATTACCCCACCAACAATGGAGTGAGTTGTCGATACCGGAGCGCCCACCGAGGTCGCAAAGTTTAGCCACACAGCACCAGCCAGTAATGCCGCCATCATCAGCCAGATAAAGACATTGCTGTCCTGAATAATATCGGGGTTTATAATACCTTTTTTGATGGTACTGACCACATCGCCACCGGCTATCAATGCCCCTGCAGCTTCAAATACACCTGCAATCAAAATGGCCCCAACCAGTGTCAAAGCTTTCGAACCAACCGCTGGGCCTACATTATTAGCAACATCATTCGCGCCAATATTTAAAGCCATATAACCACCGATCATCGCTGCCACGATTAACATGATTCGATGCGGAACATCAGGAATATTAAAATGGGTATAGAGCATAATACCAATCATAAATACCAACACGATAGCCATGCGCAGCGATTCACTTTTACTGAAGCCCGTGTTTTCTTCAATTTTATTTATGCTCGACAAATCCATACAGTTATTCCTGTCATTGATGCTTTTGGCATCAACTTCTGATTACCATTAAGGGGAAATAAATCACGCTTTTAGAAAAGCGAAATTCTCATAGACTTAGTAATACACACCCATTCTTCTTCCTTTGACTAAATATGTCGAATGAATGTCTACTGATTACATTTATAGATCATGTTAAGGCTTATGTAAAAGCAATTCTCATCATTTATGACCTATATCAACAGTGATAGTATTTGACATCTAAATAACTATTTTTATAGCAAAATTTGTCTACTTATTTACCGACATATTTTATGTATTTTGTCTGTATAAAAAAGATAGAAAGTTATGAGGTATGGATTTCATAAAGAGACTTTAAATAAGAGACGAGAACGAGTAGATAAAAGCCTTTTACAAAAAAAAAGGAGCCACTAATTGTGACTCCTTTTTTATACAACATAATTAAATGAGGAAATGCGTTATTCAGGAACACCCTGCCATAACATCTCATAACCTAATTCATGAGTGTCATCACAGAAGGTTGCTAACTCGTCAAACTTCTCTTTGAACAGTTTGTCAGCATGTGATTTTTCATGTTGCTCAAACGATTTCCAATAAGTAATGATGGCAACTTCACCAGTCTTCACTTTCTCTGCTTTTTCTTTTTCGGCTGATGACTCAGCACCTACCGAACCTTCTTCTGAGATAAACCCAGCGTATTTAAAAACCTGACCACCGATAAAACCGCCTTTATCATCGCCATAGTTATTTTTAACTACATTGCACATTTCGCCGAGAGTTAACTCAACATCCTCAATACTAACGCCCTCTTTCAGGTCTACGACATTAAATAGCATGACGCAGCCAAAAGGTATTTCAATCGGGTGAAACATAGTTTTCTCCTGTTAATCTAATGAGTTATTGTTACTTATAAGATGGGGTAAAAATGATTAATTTCAATCTACTGCTTAGGGAATTTGTAGAAACTATCGTTCAGGTATTCAGTGATCTCTTCCATGTCTTCGTCAAACAGAGACGTACCTAAATTGGCATCACACATTCTCACCATTGACCCCAGACCTTTAAAATCTTTGATACGACGATCTTTGCGCGTGTAGAATTTTTCGTCGTGATTACCTCGATGACAATTAAGGCAATTCTCATCGTGTAAGGCTTTACCCGACATTTCCTCATCAGCAAATGCAGATACACTGAAAGCTGATGACAATAAGAGGCTACTTAAAGCTAATGATAAAAACTTCATAAATACTCCTTAAGGCAATAAATGGGTCTAATTAGTAGTAATGCTATTTACAGACCATACCAACTATTTATTATTTTTGTATATCCCAAAATAGTCATACTTTATAAGGTAAATGTATGAACTTATTCAGATTGCCTCAGACACGAGTTTTCACGATAAGTGCGACATATTTTTGCGCCCGTGCTCTACCAGTAAATCCACACAATCGTGCAGATAGCTCTTCATAAACTTACTTTTTACATACGCCACTGTGGTCGTGGAATACGGAAAAAACTCGGATAAATCTCGCATAATAAGATCACTATCATTCTGCTCCGAATACGCCATGCGTGAGATAATTCCCGCACCAAAGCCTAACCGCACGTAACTTTTGATCACGTCAGTATCCGTAGCCGCGAATGTCACATCCATCTCCAGCCCTTTTTCTTTAAAAGTCTCATGAATTTTAGTGCGACCTGTAAATCCAAACACATAGGTAAGCAGAGGAAATTCTGCAATACGCTCAAGCGTGAGCTTACCTTTTTCAAGCGGATGACCTGGCGGTACAATCAATGCATGGTTCCAGTCATAACATTTCTTTTTCACCAGATCCGCGTGTTCTGCTAATTCTTCGGTACAAACAGCGATATCGGCTTCACGCTTATGCAGCATATCGACCAATTGTGTTGGCTTCCCCTGAAGAAAGTGAATTTTGACTTTCGGGTATTTTTCACGGAACTGATTCAGCACTTCAGGCAAAAAGTATTTCGCCTGCATGTGGGTTGTTGCCAGACGTAATTCACCGACACGGGCATCACGATGGTCGTCTGCTACCGCTCTTATATTATCCATCGCCAATTCGAGTTGATCGACTTCTTTACAGATATCGAGACACAACGGGGTGGGTTCTACCAACCGTTTTCCTTTACGGATAAACAATGGCATGCCTAATTCATCTTCCAGCAAACTCAGCTGTCGACTAACCGCAGATTGCACCACATAAGTCTGCTTAGCCGCTTCGCTAATATTTAAACCGTTATTTAATAAAATTTTGAGTAATTGTAATTGTGTAATTTTCATATATCTAATTATGACATAAGGATAACGAATTATATCACTTTTATTGTTGTTTATTTTAAGAGATATTAGCTTCCACAAAATGCTGGGCAGTTAACACAGCAATTAAATCATTTATGAAAAAGCGAATTAAAGCGAGCAAATAATCATGACATTACTAAACCAACAACAAATACAGAAAGTGTCTTCAGCAGTCGAAGGCCTTAATGCGAATCAGCTTGCATGGGTGAGTGGTTATTTCTCTGGCTTATCTGCAAATGCCGATACGGGCTTACAGCATCAGATCACCGATTTATCTACTTCACAAACCAGCGCACAAACTAGCCCACAACTGCATACCGCAGAAAAAGTGACGGTATTGTACGGCAGCCAAACAGGTAACAGCAAAAAAATTGCAGAGTCAGTAAGTGCCGAACTTAAAACCAAAGGCGCTGATGTTACTTTAAAGAACCTGCTGGACTACAGACCGCAACAATTAAAGAAAGAACAGAAGGTTGTTCTTGTGATCAGTACTCATGGTAATGGCGAAGCACCTGATGAAGCTTTGGCTTTTTACAACTTCATCTATAGTGACCGCGCACCTAAATTAGACAACCTGGAATTTGCAGTGCTTGGTTTGGGTGATTCTAGCTACGACGACTTCTGCCAGACAGGTGTTGATGTTGATGCTAAATTTGAAGAACTTGGCGCAAAACGCTTTCATGACCGTGTCGATCTAGACCTTGATTTCGAAGTGGGTGCAAAAAGCTGGCAACAGGAAATCGTTTCTAAATTAGATGCGCTTAACGATCAAAAAACAGAATCGAATGACGCTCAGCATGTCGTTATCGACATCAATAGCAAACAAGCGATTAACACTGCTGAAACACAAAGCTGGAGCGAAGCAAATCCGTATCACGCTGAGATTTTAGCAATTACAAATCTGACCACAGATGATTCTGAGCAAGATGCTTACCACATCGAAATCTCAACAGAAGCTGAAGGTCTACGCTACGAACCAGGCGATATCATTGCGATTCTGCCAGAAAACAATACTGAACTGGTTGATGCAATCATCAAACAATTAGATGCAAGTGAAACCGAGTTGGTGACTGTTTCAGGCGATACAAGCTCATTACGCAATGCCCTAACGCATAAATTAGAAATCGCGAATCTTACGGCTAAAGTTGTAAAATCTTATGCTGAGTTAGTAAGCAACGAACCACTAAACGCGCTTACTGCAGATAAAGAACAATTAAAGCAATACCTTCACGGTTCTGACCTGCTCGACTTATTACAAGATTACCCGGGAGAGATTGCGACGGCAGACTTGTTATATATTTTACGTCCGCTGTTCTCTCGTCAGTATTCAATTGCCAGCAGTGAGCAAGTGCATACCGAAGAAGCACATATTTTAATCAAGCCTGTCTACTATGATCACAACGATAGAAAACACCTTGGTGTCTCTTCTAACTGGTTAATCGACAAACAAGCGGGAGATACAATCCCGGTTCACATCAAGCCTAATAGCGGATTTTCATTACCTGAAAGCAATGAAGACAAGATCATCATGATCGGTGCAGGCACCGGTGTTGCACCTTACAGAAGCTTTTTGTACGAACGTGAAGCACGTGAAGCGAAAGGCAATAGCTGGTTGTTCTTTGGTGAGCAACGCTTCCAGAGTGACTTCCTATACCAAACGGATTGGCAGCACTTCCTGAAGAATGGCACATTAGAAAAAATGAATGTTGCCTTCTCACGCGATCAACAAGAGAAAATTTATATTCAGGACAAACTACTAGAAGAATCAGCACAAGTGTTTGAATGGATTGAGCAAGGCGCGACGCTGTATGTCTGTGGTGATATTGACAGACTGGCACAAGGTGTTCATGACACGCTTCACAAAATCATTAGTAAACACTCAGGTTTAGATGACGACGGTGTAAGCAACTATATCGATCAGTTAAAGATCAATAAAAAGTACCAGCGCGACGTTTACTAACAGATAAAAAATGTAATAGGCACCCCCCTACTTACAGGGGGTTTTTTATTAAAAGCTAAAAACAACGAACAAACAGGAACAGGATTAATCATATTGAAAAAATTTTAGCGCCATCATAACCGTTAGCACCATTAACCACTCATTGATTGAGTGATCAGCAAACATAAGCTGAAATGTTAATACTGATATCGCTGAAATACTCCGTATGATTTAACACAAAACAATGAAAAACGTATTAGACCCAAGCAAAGAAATCATCAAACACCAGGGCGTGTTAATCAATGACAGCACCCCAGTGGAAGTTGCGAAAGATAAAGGTAACTACCTTCGTGGAACCTTAGTCGATACCTTTGCCGATCAAATAACAGGATCGATTCCCGCAGAAGACACTTACCTACTCAAGTTTCATGGAACCTATCAACAAGACGATAGAGACCAGCGAATCGTGCGTCAGGAAAAGAAATTAGAACCTGCTTACTCATTCATGATTCGCGTCAGAATTCCTGGTGGCGATTTAACTTCGGATGCATGGCTTGCACTCGATGCGATCAGTGACGAGTACGGCAATAAAGATTTCAAATTGACTACGCGTCAAGCGGTGCAATTTCATGGAATCATCAAGTTTGATTTAAAGCAGACAATCAAAGCGATGGATAAAGCACTACTCGACAGCATTGCTGGCTGTGGTGATGTCAATCGAAACGTCATGTGTGATCCTGACCCTACGCAATCAAAGATTCATGCACAGGTCTTCCCATGGGCGAAAAAAATCAGCGAACATCTGTTGCCTAAATCTCGTGCTTACCATGAAATCTGGTTAGATGAAGGTAATGGCGAAGGCAAAAAACAGGTTAATGCACCTGAACCTGAAGAAACCGTTGAACCGCTTTACGGAAAACTCTATCTGCCGAAAAAATTCAAAATTGGGATTGCGATTCCACCAAATAACGACAGTGATATCTACACCAATGATGTGGGCATCGTCGCTATCGTTAAAGATGAAGTGCTACAAGGTTTCAATATTGCCGTAGGTGGTGGCCTGGCAATGACGTTTGGTCGCACAGAAACTTACCCACGACTTGCGACCGATATTGCCTATGTAAAACCAGAGCAATTACTGGAAGTCGTGACCACAATCGTAGAAATTCAACGTGACTATGGTGATCGAACAGACCGCAGTCAGGCGCGTTTAAAATACACCATCGACCGCATGGGTTTAGACACATTCCAAACCATGTTGATCGAACGTCTTGGTTACGAGCTTGATGCACCTAAGCCGGTTGAATTCAAAACGTCAGCGGATAACTTTGGCTGGCATAAAGCGACCAATGACAAATGGCATCTACTATGTTTTGTTGAACATGGTCGCGTACAAAACGTCGAAGGCTCTCAACAAAAACAAGCCTTAAAAGAGATCGCTGAACTCGGTGTGTGTAAATTCAGACTCACGGGTAATCAACACGTATTGCTCGTCGATGTTGATGAAAACGATAAAGACAAAATTGAAGCGATCTTCAGCAAATATGGTTTATCCGCTGATGCCAGTCACCTTAGTGGACTGCGACGTAATGCGATTGCCTGTGTTGCACTAAACACCTGTCCGTTAGCAATGGCAGAAGCAGAAAGATACTTACCTAGTTTAATCACTAAAATAGAACCCATTCTAGAAAAGAATGGTTTGATTAATGATGAGATAAAATTCCGCATGACAGGCTGCCCGAATGGCTGTGGTCGTTCTGTAATGGGTGAGATCGGATTTATTGGTAAATCATTGGGTCGATATAATGTGTATCTTGGCTCAAGCCATCAGGGTGATCGACTCAGCAAACTGTATAAAGAGAATCTGGATGAGAAACAAATCCTCGAAGAGATGGATCTATTACTCACCGACTATGCTAACAATAGAAATAAGGACGAACACTTTGGTGATTATGTCATCAGAGCAGAATACGTCAAAGCAACGACACAAGGTCTAGATTTCCACGATTAATTCTTCTTCTCCTTGAGGATGATACTTAGTTAAATCTAAGATTGCGCTTATCCGTTATTACACATCATGTAATAACGGATAAGCCTTTATTACTATATTGAAGACCACCCCCCTACTTTTAGGGTGTTTTTTAGTAACATCTCCATCTCTTTTATTTCTAATACCTTGAGAAGACTCTAAAGACATAAGCCATTATCATACTTACCCACTTTTCTAATCATCTCAGCTTTACTCGGTTCTACACGACGACCCGATAACTCCGATGAAATCGTTCTGACCACCAGTTGATCCAATCGTGTCACCACATAACATGCCACATTCGGTTCTTGGTGTTTGTTACCCACACCCGAATCATCCGTTAAGAATTGATAGCGACCGTTACTGATTAAGGCAATATGTCGCATCAGATATTCTGCTTCATCCTTAACGCCACTGGCACCCAGTGGATAAATACGTATCCCTTTTTGATGAGCAATTTTAGCGGCATTAAAGGCTTTGTTTACACCGTTGATATGCGCGGGAGCATCTGCAATCAAGAACATCAATCTCGCGCGATTTCCTTTACCCCAATCTGCTCTTACACCCTTTTCAACGGCCGCATCTAAAGCTTCCGGGTAATCACCACCGCCATTTGCATTTTGCTTCTTAAGTAGTGTTTCCATTGCAGATAATGAGTTCTGGAATTTATAATGACGTACCACATATTGATCACCCACATCACGATAAACAATTAAACCATAGCGAATGCTAGTTTCTGGATGTAACCGTTTAACACGATTAATAATGCTTTTAAGCTCAGATTTAATATAGCTCAACTCATCCTGCATACTGCCTGTGGTATCAATAACAAACATCAGATCAAGTCCTTTAGGCAGTGTATTTTGCTGTCCTGTTAGAGTGATTTTTTGTACACCTGTTTTTCTAGTATTGATGACGGTTGTTTTAAGCGCTCGATTACGTTGTGAATCATTTGATAACAAGGTTACTGTTAATTTTGATGAATCGAGTTGAGGGATTTCATAACCAGGGTATAAATAGAAGTGGCCATCGCTACGCGTATAGTAAGTTTGTCCCGCAATTTTTAAATGCACATTACTCAATCCTCTACCTGTGGTATCCACCACCTGTAAATGAATCACACCCTTATCAATAACCGAAGGGTATTGAGCAAGATTACCATTTCCATTTTGTTTATCTTTAACTCTCTTTGCGTAGCGTTTGAACTCTTTAAAATTTAAATTATCATCAATTTCACCCGCCGTAAGAAGACCTGACTGAGGTATATGCGAGGGACGACTGGGCTTCTTTGTTAAGCCAGACGAACTCGAAGAAGAAGATGGTTTTGCAGCTACCCTGACCGATGGAGCAGATAAAGATTTTGCAGAAGAAGGGGAAGACGCTACAGGAGCGGGAGCCGGCCTAGGTGATGGTGCAGGCTCCAAAACAGGTTTAGAAACGTCACTCCCTTTATTTTTTGTTGCGGAAGATGTAGAAGTTGTAGAAACACTTGTACATGAAGAAAGTAAAACAGAGAAAAACACGAGTAGAAAAAAACGTAACAGCATTACAGCTCCCCTTAATTTGTATAGTTATTCATGAGTATAAAAAAGTTATATTCTGAATATCATTAAAAAACAACCATTCATTGAGTTGTCTATGATGACTGTCAATATCAAGAAACGGCATCAGCTTTTCTCTTCCGGTAATAAAATAAATAATTAGAAATGAATCGATCCAAAGTCACCCCCCTACTTACAGGCCTTTTTTTATTTCGTTCCTTCCTTTTTTTTATTCATTCTTTCCTCCCCAGCACTATTATCAAGGCATATACCCTTATCTAAAAGTTAGATACTTAAATCTAATTATATCGTTTTAACTGATGATAAATATAAATGATAATAGCATTCATACACTGAATACCGTTATTAATAAGCACTTTTCAGTACAAACATAATCATTAATTTTTAGGAGACATCATGTCAATCAACATAGAACAATTGAATGCCGAAGTGACAGGCAAATCACCACAGGAAATTATCAAAGCAGTGTTAGCAGCTGATTCAAACGCGTTTGTGACTACAAATTTCAGCCCGTATGAAACCGTCATTTTACACATGCTCACACAAGTTAAACCTGACATTCCTGTGGTATGGATTGACTCTGGTTTAAACAAGCCAGAAACCTATGAATTTGCAGAAACCGCAATCGAAGAACTAAACCTGAATGTATCTGTATATACACCAACTGTAACGGCAGTACGTTTAGAATCTGTATTCGGCGGCATTCCAACTATTGATGATGAGCGTCACGCAGAATTCACCAAGCAATTCAAGTTAGAGCCCTTCCAGCGCGCGATGAATTCACAAACAGATAAAGTCTGGTTTACCGCAGTACGCCGTGAACAAACAGCAGTCCGCGCAGACATGGAATACGTTGATAATGGCCCATTTGGTTTAACCAAGATAGCGCCTTTACTCGATTGGACTTTAGAGCAGATGGACGCGTACATCGAAAAGTACAACCTACCTAACGAAACAAACTACTTCGACCCGACCAAAGCAGAAGGCGATCGCGAATGTGGTTTACACACTTTAAAGGTAGAAGACCAGCCAATCGAAAACGCGGCGTAGTCAAAAAAACATACGCCACAGTAGAGACAAATCCCCCCTTGGCAATCACTATTTGCCAAGGGATATCAGCAAAATCCGGAAGGGCAATATGCAAGAAATCATCTTTGTAAAAAAGAAACTGGCAACCGGCGAATGGTGCGCTAAATGTATCGATGTATCTAATCGTTTAGAAAAAGATGGAACATTACAATATATAAATCGCATCGTGGTTGCGGACGTGAACGATGCGCAATCAGAAGGCATTCAATTAGCCTTAAAACATAATATGGACCGTGCGCCATTTTTTATCGTGACAGATTCAAATACCACCCAGATATTCGATGTGTATTTCAAATTCAAACGTCACATGCAACGATTTGCCACAGCGGCTTAATTAATCTCAAGCGTTGCTTTGATTGTTAAATAAAACAACCCACAAGCAAGATCAGGATATCTGGTTATTTGCATCGGAATGCTGTCTACTAACTGTTACTTTCTGTTTTGTAATCCAAAGGTGTAACAACAATGGCGACCCATCATGCAAAATCCGGCGAACTCGTAGACCTCAAAACCTGGGCGAATGATTTAAAAAAAGAACAATCCAAAGCCATTACAAAAACCAAAGGACTGGAGCTTGCTCGCATTGTGATTGAAGCGGGCGCAGATATGCATCACTCAGATTATTGTAGTGTAGCAGGTGCAACGGTATTTCAATGTATTGAAGGGCACGTGATATTGAAATTGCCTGATGAAGAAATCTCCATCCAACAAGGTCAATTAGTGTACCTGGATGCGGGTGTAAAACACGCCTTGAGTGGCGTACAGAAATCAGTTGTTTTACTCACTATCGTTTTATAAAGAACAGGCTTATTGCTATTCTCAATACGCTTATCAAGATAGATGAGTATTATACTAACTGGCCCGCCGTTGTTACTGAGGGCATTACTTAAAATTACTACTTAGTTACTTGTTACTATTTTCAGGTGTTTACTTGTCTTAGAACAAACAGTCTAAGACTGCTTAAACAATATTAAGCAGCTTTAGGTGTTCTAGGCATCTGTGGCGCTTCTGTAACAGCTTCTTTAGCTTTTAGTGTAGTTACATTATCAGGGATAAGCTTAGAAATTTCTTCTGCTTTCCAAGGGTATGCGTTTACGCCAATTTCCAATAACGCTCTTGAAATACCTAAATCAGCTAATTGCTTATCAGATAACAAGCGTAATTCCTGTGCTGTACGTGCATAACCAGAAAGTCTCATGCCTTCATTGATGCCACCGACTAAACTACTTAATCCGTTTACTATTTTTCCTACTATCATTGTGTTTACCTCTTAAATTGTTTTCAAATTATTTTAATATTCGAATGCGCAAACCATTTTGCGTTTCGATGTGTCAATTTTAGAGTTTTAAGAGAACTTCACAAGCGAGTTAATATTGCCTGATTGTATAGTTTTAGTAACCAATAGTGATTATTAAAAAGTTGTAATTATTTGTTTTTATTATTTTATTCCAATACGCTTTTTTGAAGTGGCGTATTTTCGAAGTGCGCGTACTTTAGTAAATTTTCGCCTTCACCGCCAGTAAAATTTCACAAAAAAAATCGCAGCATGTAACATCAATTTTCGACATTACACCCTGCGATTATTTCCTCCGTTTTTAACAACAATTAACTACAATTAACTATAATCAACGTTAATTAACTGTAATTGACCGTAAGAACAGAACATCAGTTAATCAACCGACTTCTTAAATCGTGCGAGCACCTCCTCGGCTCTCTTCTTGTTAATCTCTTGTGAACCTGGCTCACCGCGAATATGCGATTCGATATTCTGCATCGCCAGCATTTTGTCATCGAAATTTTCATGCTTCAGCTTAATCCGATCCAGTGACTCCTGCATTCGCGAAAACGTGTGGCTGTGTTTATTCGCATGTACCGAAATCTTGCCGACACTCTTTTGCGTCTCCTCAACCGCTCTCGCCATGTTCAACTCATTCCGGTATTTCGACAACGTAAACGCCGTGCGCTTTAACGCCTGTAGCAGATTCGTCTCATAATCCTGTAGCTGATCATGTTGCTGTTGCTGCGTTTTCACCCAGGTTTCAAGCTGCGCCAATTCCTCAGCCAGTAACAATGCCGAAGTCTCATCACCCTGCTCTAGCGTATCGCGAATCTCCTGTTCCTTATTTGCGACTCGCTGTTTCTGCGCATCGAGTTTGCGTTTAATGCTGAGCTTTTCCGCCACCACATTCGACAAATGTAATTTAGACTCCTTAAGGCTCGCCTCGCATTCGTAAATCTCCTGCGACAAGATTCGAAGTGATTGCGCATCAACCGCATTTTCCAACACTTCCCGAGTACCACCGCGAGCGGCAGTCGATAATTTCTGTATAAATTCAAACATAATCAACCCTCCTATTCCGCGTATTCTTTAAGAATTTTATTGGTCTTCGCTTCACTGATTTTGCGATTAATACTCTGCGCCTCGTGTTCATCACGCATGGTTTTAGACATAATGATTGTCGAACTAATCAAAAATAGTGAGTTCAATGCGAGGTAACCGCGCATTAACAGACTGCCTTCCATAAAGAAGATGAAACCCAGCATCGCTGCGATAGATATGCCGAAGGTCAACCTTACGAAAAGTAACCAGCCTGTAGAATTAGATTGAAGTGATTGTAATGTAGCAGTACTCATGGTCTTTCCTCTTTTGCTTTAAAAAGCATTTCGTTTTGTTTGTTAATAACTGTTTTATACTCTTTGTTTTAAACGTTGTTTTTAACGTTGTTTTGAACTTAGTTTTAACGTTGTTATTAATGCAAAGTTACAAGTCCGAATGTGTATGTCCCTGTAACTGGAAACGAAGATTAGAGAAAGGTATTACAATCAACAATTATTCTAATAAAAAGTGTGATAAGCGCACCTATGAGTATTAATTAGTGATACTTAAACTCGATTTGAGGAAATATGAGTGTGGCAATGAATAGAACTGACTAAGTCTATAAAGATAAAGTCACCCCCCTACTTTAAGGCACTTTTTTCTAATTTATAAAAATTCAGAGCTAGGTTAAAAATCGACATATTTCAGTAAATGAATGAGAATAATTTCTCACAATAGTCTTGAAAGGTACTTGCTTATTCTTAATAGATAATCTTTACGTCCAAAACAAGTCATTCCGTATAGTATGATATTTAATGCCTGACTATTTTAAACATCCAGCTATAGCGTCATTAGCACTCATAAATTGAGCTAATCTGTATAGTAAGATATTATTTGGGTCTGTATAATAAGCTGTTATGTTTCAAAAAACTAAAAAGTACCAAAAAATACAGGCGTGTCATGTAAATGACAATTTAAATTTATGAGTTCTATATCCAAATCACTAAGATTTTCAGAAATAACAACTTATTGGGCTTATATATTTTCAGGCGTCTCTGTAATTAACATTGCATGTTTAGCTAGTATCACCAGTGATGGCTCTTGGGGTCTACCTCTTTCCTTTTGGTTATTGCCTGTTATAGGCTTTTTATATTTTATTTTTTGGTTGCTAAGTATTGCCAATTTTTCAAAGTATCATAGTGAGTTAAGTAAATTTAAAAAGTATTATATTTTATTAATAATTCATATTCCGCTGATACTTTACGGTATATTTATCGTTATAAGTTATATATAAACATAACAAGTTACATCATCGGAAAAAAGACTCGCTCACGCTCGCATTTTTCCGCTGTGTAAGGCGTTATGCAGTAAAGAGAAACCGATCTTATCTACGAAAGAACTGTTTTTCCGGCTAAATTATAGGTCTTGAAACAACTTTATCAAACAGGTGAAATTAAGTGGGTCAACAAGGAATTTGCAAACTTTGTGGTAATGTAGAACATCTCAGAAAGTCACACGCCATACCCAGCTCATTTATTAAAGAAACTCTAAATAGCAGTGGCTGGGCTTATACTTTTCGAATGGAAAATAAAGGGTCACCCGAAAAAACTGGAAATGACATTAAAGACTACCTTCTTTGCGAAAGTTGTGAACAGTTTTTAAGCAAAACATACGAGCATCCATTTATAACACTTTTAAAAAATGACAGTGTAGACAGAGGAAAAGCTTCTCTTAAAAAAACATTACACGGACACACATTTCATTTTGGGAGTAAAAAGCTATCTAGCATTCATGCTATTAACTTTATAATATCTATATTTTGGCGATGTTCATTGCTTGATATAGATCTTTTTAAAAATTTCACACTTCCTGATTCCTGTCTTGAATGGATGAAGGAGATTGTAATAGAAAACAAGAAACCTGAGTCTAGACTTATTGGAATAGAGATTAATACTTTGACTGACTCAACCGAAAGATATTCTAGTGAGGCTTTAAATCAAATAATCGTCGCTCCATTTATGTTTGAAGATCATCCCAGACCGATTATTGGAATAATATTTGGAGGGTATTTATTTAAAATTATAATTCCCAACAATAGAATAAATGATAGGCATTCGTTATTACAACAAAACACAAAAACCTACCTTGCTAAAAATCAAGAATTGTTGGAAATACCTAATATTAACGATACATTAATTATAAATTAAAGCATTACAATATAAGAAAAATCACAGTTATTTCATTGCTTGATGTAAGGCATAACAAGTGACTGTTGTTGGAAAACCATACGCTGCGCTTCTGTTTTCCACAAAGTCAGACGTTATATTTCTTGATGAAAAAATTTGAAGATTATTTTTTCCAACAATCGTCACATGTAAAGGAAGAAATGGATTCATGAAAAAGAAGTGTATGGTCTATAAGTATAGTGATGAAAATATTGGACTTATTGATTATAGAATGTTGCCGCCTAAAATTGTTTCGCCACATGATGAGCCATCTATGGAGCTTATTCAAAGAGACGTTGATGAGATAAAGGTTTCAAAAAATGAAGAGTTATCTTTTTTTACGCCCAGTATCGTTTCTATACAGTTAAATGTTGCAAAACCTGCATTACTTCGCTGTGGAGTATTATCTAAAGAATTGAAAGCTCTTGCAGAGAAACAGAAAAAAAGTCTGGAAACAAAAGAACATGAGCAACTTATAAAAGACTCTTTGGTTTTGTATGAGTATTTAGAATGCGCTCAAACTGCAATAATGTTTAGTTTTACTGCAATTGAAACTTTCTTTAATCTGAGTATTCCTGAAGACTACGAATACAAAAGAACTAGTAAACTTAAAACAGAAATATTTAACAAATCTCAAATTGAACGATCTATCTCCTGGAAAGAGAAGTTAACTAAGATTATCCCAGAAATATATAATATTTCGGATTTTAGTTTGGAGCCATTCTGGGGGCATCTTCATCAGCTAATACAAATTAGAAATGATATTGTTCATCAGAAAAGCTCTGAAGATACAGAAATAGTTCAAAAGCTTATCAAGCTTAAAGTACCAATTGTTTGTTTTTCTGCAATCGAGCTAATAGAACACATTTATATTAAGGCTTCTGAAAACGAATCAATTCCAGAGTGCTGTGAGAGATTCCCTATTGTTAGTGCTGATAATATTTGGTTAATAAAAAAAACTAGCTATTTAAAGCCAGTTAATGATGACTTAACATAACAAGTAACTGTGGTTTCAAGTTATTTCATAGAAAAAATATTTACTCACCCTCACCTTTTCCGCTGAACAAGGCGCTACAGATCATCTTTATATACATGTCCTGTTATGTCTGTAGATAAACAGTCATCTGACTTCTTTCTTATTATCAATAGACAAGAAAGAAAATTTTGAGTCTAAAAATATAAAATGATTAGTATAAAAAACTGCTAGCTGAAATTGAACTTTGTGAATCAAATACTGATACTGTAGTTACTTTCTTAGCTAATCAATGCGGTAAACAACGATAGAAACGAACAACCATTACACCTTGCACTAAACAGTACTTCCCCCATTTAAATAAACGCTTTATTTCCAATAATTAATTTCTGTTAGTAGCATCCAGTTACTATACTCTTATGTTTTTGAATGTGCGTATTTAGTAACCGTCAACACGCGTTTCATAGAGTAAGCACATAAGCTTCAGTTAAACCTTGCGCCAAGCGCAGTATCGGAATTCCATCATGAGCCCCAAAAAACGTCGCGTTCTGCAAGCTATCTTGTATGAAGTCTTTGCTATTGCCTTTGTTGGCCCGATTCTGAGTCTCATTTTCGATAAATCCCCGGCTTCAACCTTTGGTCTCGCCTTTGTTTTATCCAGCGTTGCACTTGCCTGGAACTATGTATTCAATGCATTATTTGAGCGCTGGGAGTCTCGTCAAACGGTTAAAGGGCGATCATTTATGAGACGTTTGATTCATGGTACTGGCTTCGAAGGTGGTCTGGTTATTATGCTGGTTCCGGTTATGGCTTATTGGTTGGATATTTCAGCGCTCAGTGCGTTTGTGGCGAACCTTGGTTTATTCGTGTTCTTCTTTATCTATGCCATTGTTTTCACCTGGGCTTTCGATCGCGTTTTTGGACTGCCTGCATCTGCAGAAAAGCATGGTGACACTAAGCTTTAAATCCATAATTGGGTTTTATTGTTATATTGGCACCCCCCTACCTTGAGGCGTTTTTTTGGTAGACTCAGTTAACCCTGAAATAAAACCAAAGGAGCACCACAATGAGTCATACCACGGTCAACTGCATTACGCCTTTTCTGCCTGCTAAAGACTTTGATTTATCGTTGCGTTTTTATAAAGATCTGGGTTTTATTGAAGTCGCTAAGATTGATAATGCAGTAAGGCTAGAGATGAACGGTAATAGCTTCTGGCTTCAGGATTATTATATTGAAGAATGGGCGAATAACACCATGCTGTGCCTTTATCTGGATGATTTAGCTGCTTGGTGGAAAGACGTGAAAGCGATAAATATTGCGGAAAACTACGAGGGCAAAGCCAAGGTCTTTGCAGAACCACATGGACAGGAAGGCGGTCAAATGATGCAGATTGGCGACCCTGCTGGCGTGTTGTGGCATATCAGGGAAGGCAACTAGGTTTTTAAATCAGGTTTTTAAATCAGGTTTTTACAACGCATTTTCAAACCAAGCCATAGGACATAAAGTCACAGCAAAAACACTTTATGCTGGACTCATAAACGCTCAGCTTTTAGCATTAGCTTCTATCTCACACATTCAATATAAATGAGTTTTCAAATTTAGAAATATTATAAGGACATCGATATGGTTACCTCTATCATTCTATTAAAAGTAAAAAGAAAAAAAGTAAACGAAGTGGCTGAGCAGTTGGCAGATATTCCGGGCGTTTCTGAAGTGTATTCTGTAACCGGTAAGTATGATCTTGTGGTGATGATTCGCGTAAAAACCAATGACGATCTTGCGGAGCTTGTAACAGGCAATCTTGTGAACGTGGATGGAGTTAAAAAGACCGATACCATGCTGTCGTTTAAAGCCTTCTCAAAGCATGATCTGGATTCTATGTTCTCTATGTAAACCAACCCGACTTAGTGAACCTAGTGAAGAACTTAGTGAAGGACTTATTTAAGAGCATGGCGAAGCATATAGCAGTACTCATAGCCTTCTTGTTGTTTAGCCCTGGTCTGTTTGCGACACCCACATCCGCGACAGTAACAGCAGCAGACTTGCTCACCATTGGCTTTAAACATGCTGGAGGCATTGATTATTCTACAAAGTGTCTTCTGGAAAATGTATCAAAAGCATTCCCTGGTTTTATCGTAGAACCCGCTGTTTTTGATGATACCTACAGAAAGGATGCGAAAGGTTTTCATGTGCGCTTAGCGTCGAATCCTGACCCTGTATTTTCACTTAGTTGTGTTGATGTGGATGAAGGCAAAGAATCTGGTTCTACCTACGCTGGGGCAGAGAATAAATCCGGCGAATATGTTTTTTTAGTGCGCACGCGTAATAGTTTGGTTAAAGGGCCTGCTAACGCCATCGTGGGTAAAACAACCTTTGCTGAAATGAGAGATGTCCCCTGGGGTACAGGGGTTGATAGAGGCTGTTCCTTTGGTCAAAATGGAATGAAGAACACCATGGTTTGTTTAGGTGGAAATTTCAGAGCGTTATTCGTGTCACCCGATGATTATAAGAAACCACTAAGACGCGCTCGACCAAAAATCATCGATAAAGCCGTTTTGTCTGAGCTGACGTATTGGCCAGATTTTAAAGATAACTAAATAACGAGCGTTGCCAACACGAAAGGATCTAGAATTCTATGGATTACATTAAAGGAATAGCGCTTGCGATCGTCTTTATCGTATATACAGTAACCCCTACTTTATTATTTATCATCCTATCGGTTCAATTTAAAAAATACTTACCTACACGTAGTTTTGTGTTGTTAGTCATGTCGACATTGCTGATTACTTTTTTATCTGCGCTTAAAGTTGGCAGTTTAATCTTCCCGATGATAAACAGAAACAATATGGGTTTGATTGCAGAATATGTACAGATTTCATCAATTGCCGGGACGGTCAGTAGCTTTTTACTGTTGATTATTATCGCTATTTTGTTGTTTCAACTGAAAGGACTGATTGCCAGTAATCAAAAATCAGGCGACTGAAATGAGCAATAATTTTGATCCATGTGTCATTGAAAAATCTCCCATTAATGGAAATTTCACACTCTGGCTTTCTGAACAAGAAGGCATTGTCGAGTGGCTAGAACAAAAGCACCAACACTCTCAAGGTAATATTTGGCACGGTATAATACGTGCGTTTTATGAAACTCGAGAATTAAGCCTAAGCGATTATTACATCGAACCAGAAGGTGATGTCTTTGTCGCTTATACAAAGACAGAATCAATAGCAAATAGCATGGCTACAGTGATTTTAGAATTACTTGAGAAAAAATCACTAATGCTTGAAATGGCGGATTATGCTGAGAAACACGGTTATTTTTGATTTTTGATAGGGCTAAACCTGATTCATATTGTATTCAAATTGTTAAAGCCACCCCCCTACTTATGAGCACTTTTTTATAGTGTGCTTTTTAGATTAAAACTGATTAATCAGAATTAAGTCATTAATCAGAATTAAGCCTAAGACTCCTCGCTTTCTGCCTTGGCGTTTTGGTTTTCAATCTTCTGATCCAGAATGATTTTGATGCTGACCAGTATTGGCACCGCCATAAAGATCCCCAACACTCCCCAGATCCACCCCCAAAATAGAATAAACAGGAAAACGATCACCGGATTGACGGTTAGCATTTTGCCAACAAAAAACGGTTGAATAAATTGACCTTCCAGCAAGTTCAAACCTAATAAAGCCAAGGGCGGCATGAGAATATTAAACGGCGTATTGAAGGTCGATAAAGACACAACCGCGACGATGCTGATGTTAATCAGCGGGCCAACGTAGGGAATATAATTAAGTAAAGCAGCACTCGCGCCCCACACCAATGGATTTGGCATACCTAGCCACCACATCACAGCAGCGACGATTAAACCGAGGACAATATTGATCGCGGTAATTAAGAATAAATAACGACTGATGGTTTGTTGTGTATCGCTGATGGCTTTGATGATATTGGTTTCATACTCCAGCCGCTTCCAGTAACGTCCCAGTTGCCTGACCAGGGAATGGCCGAACGCCAGTATAAAAAACAGTAACACGATGAAAATCAGGAAGCCCCCAATAAACGATTGGGTGCTATCCAGCATCTTGGCAACAATACCTGGTTTTGTTTGTACCGTTTGCCCTGAACTTGAATCACCCGTTGCCATTTCGGTTAAGTCATCTATTTTTTTCGTGGCTTCTTTGACGTTATCGACAGAGCTTTTAAACACTTTTAAACGTCTATCTATATTGCGTATTTCTTTGGGTAATTTTTCCAGCCATTCACCTGCAGGAGTAGACAGACTATTAAACGAAAGTACGATTAGCGAGGATGATATCAACAACACCAGAAAACTCGCCATAGCGCGCGGAATACGAAGTTTCATTAAAAACAGTACAACGGGTGTCAGCATAAAGGAGATTAAAATCGCCAGAAACACGGGGATTAACAGGCTTTGACCGACGTGCAAGACAAACAAAACACCGATAATAAAAAGCCCCCAGAGAGGGATTTTTATCGATTCTGATAGTGCTTTGAAGTCTTTCGTTTGCATGCGTATTACAACCCGTTATTTTTAATGGCTTACAATTGGATTAAAGACTTAGCGACCAGAGATGTAACTTTAGAGGTTGCCAGTGCAGATGTTTTTTCAGCGCCTGCAAGCAAGCCTGCAAAAAATGAAATACCAACGCTTTGTATTGGATTCTCTTTTACTGGTGCTAAATAATCGATAGTAGCTGCATTATGGCGTAGTTGTTGTTTCGCTTCAGCAACTGAAAGCGGTGTTTTGGTGCTTAATGTTTTTTGTGACGATTCGCCATCTGTTGACGTGTTTGGAGAAGATTTGTAGTGAATTGATGCATTTTGAGTGGCTACATCAATCGTTGAAGAAAGATCAGACTTTGAAATATCTAACTTTGTACTATCTATGCCTGTTGATTTAGACGATACGCTAGCCATACTAATCCTCCTATAAACAATAAACAAACCAGACTGGTAACCAGGTACGCTACAGCAGGAACCGAAACCATCAATGATGCGTGATATACAGACGCAAGCAACAGGCATATAGCGATGAGTGACATAATCGCCACAACCAGTATCATAAAAGCGATACTGGTTGTTTTGATGATTTTTTGTCGAAGCAAACGTCCTTCCGCTTCAGCCAGTTCAAATAGACTTATGGTGGTTTCGGTTAGTGCTTTCATGGAGTTAACCTGCTAGTTACGTTAGTTGCTTGTAATAAAATATTAAGTAAAGATTATTTATTTGAAGACACTTTCGACAATACATAACCCACACCAAATGCAACCAGAATGCTCGCAACCGGATTTTGCTTAATGCGGCCACTCACGGCTTCAACGCCCTCTGTGCCTTTCTCATACACTTCTTTCAAACCTTCTTCAGTCGTGTTTTGCAGACCTTCGAGCTTGCTTGCCATTTCGCTTTTAATATCGTCCTTTTTCTCTGAACCCTTCGCTTTTAACAATTCAACAAGATCGTTGTATTTATCCTGAAGTTCTTTTAACTCTTCGTTGATCTCTTTATTGCTAATTGCTTTTTTAGTCGCAGCCATGACTTACTCCTGTTATTAATGATTGAATGAAATTTTGATTAGGCTGACCGTTTAAGTAATCAGCAGAATCTAATTTACAGAAAACAGGAGCGGAATGAACTCGGACAAATCCACAAATGATGTAAGGCTTGTCTTACATTGAGTGATTCTTAGGTGATTTCGTTATAACATTTAGAATAAGTCACCCCCCTACTTTCAGGCACTTTTTATCTAGATGTTAGCTTTGAAGTATTGCTGATTAAACAATTGGACTATTTATGATCTTAAGAATTTTAATTGCACTGATAATCAGCATTGTCGCTTATGTGACTTATTACAATAACGCGATCAGTACCGATTACAACGAAGACATCGCTTGCTTTGATCTCAATGACAGCCACATCAACACATTAAGAAATAGCGCCGTGACTTTTGATACTACGGAAGGTGGCGCGCCGATGCTGTCGTTTGAACTAAAGGATCTGCTCTTTCCGGGGAAGATCAGCGCGAATGAGTCTCTTGATACCACTAACAGAGCCATCATCAAGGGCATTGCTTTTCAAATTTTCCTTAATGCTGCGACCTTAAAGTCAGGAAACTATTCTTTCACCAATCCTTTATTTGATGATGATAATCACAATAGCAGGATTTCATCGATTCCCAAGCTATTAGAGCTGTATGACAACAAAACAATAGGGTTTTATTTTAACGAGAATCACGCCACGCTTTTAAAGTCGAGTAAGGCGAGCTTCTCCTACGGTGTTATCGGAATAAACGCGAAAAGACCGTTCGGTGATTCGACCGCGTTTGAATACGATATCGCTGATATTGTCGGTGAAAAATACCCTGTGAATAACGACAACACAGGAAATATGTCAGCGGAGATGCTGGATAGAATAATGCGTCTGTATTACGAACTGGTCCCTGCGTTACAGGTATTACTGATCAATGGAGAGATTGAAACGGGTAAGTATTGTAGAGAGAACTCTAACTCTGAATGGATAAAATTCTGATCAAAACAAGAGGTATCATCTTTAAAAATAAAAATGACACCCCCCTACTTATGGGCACTTTTTAGTAGAAGCTAATCATTTAAGAATCTACCAGTAGCCAAGAAGTTTCCACCAAAGGCCGCCAACGACTCCCCATATAATCAAGTTAACAACACTCATAATCAGCCCCATGACCCACCAATTTTCCATTGAGACATAACCTGAACCAAATATGATGGGTGAAGTACCTGTCGCGTAATGCGTCAAAGACATCATTAATGAAGATGCGCCTGCAAGCAATAAGCCCAAGTACAACGGTGGCGCGCCTAGCGCTAAACCAGCCACATAAAACGCAGCGAACATCGCAGTAATATGCGCAGTGGTACTGGCGAAGAAGTAATGAGCATAGAAATAAATCACAACCAGGATAATGGTAGAGGCTATCCAGTCAAAACCAAGTTCTTTGATATTGCTTTCAACCACGGTAGAAAACCATGCAACCAAGCCTAATTTGTTGAGGAATGTCGCCATCATCACTAACGCAGAGAACCAGATTACCGTATCCCACGCTTGTTTTTCTTTCAGCACATCTTCCCAGCTTAAAACACCGGTAATCAATAACACAGATAATCCCAGAAAGGCCACTGCGGTGGTATTCACTTTATAATCTGGGCCTAATATCATCGCGGGAACACCCGCCCACAGAATCAGTAAAAGGGCAAACACGCTGATCATGATTTTCTCACCGTAAGACATGACACCCATTTCGGTTAATTTAGACTTTGCGTAGGTTCTGGCGTCTGGGGTGCTTTTGATTTCTGGCGGATACACCGCATAAACAATCAGCGGGACTAAGGCAATACAGACTAAACCCGGCAACAATGCAGCCAGTGCCCATGTTCCCCAGGTGATACTGATATCCGCACCTGTTGCATCTGCAATCAGTTTCACAATTAACGGATTGGGCGCTGTTGCGGTGATAAACATCGCTGATGTAATCGGGTTTATATGGTAATTCACTAACGCCAGATAGTGACCAATTTTTCGTGAAGTTCCCTCTTCTGGCGAAGACCCGAAACTGGTCGCAATGGATTTCATAATGGGATGAATAATTCCACCACCACGCGCAGTATTACTGGGCGTAACGGGTGCGATAATTAATTCGGACAATGCCAAGGCATAACCGATGCCAATCGTCTTGCGGCCAAATAAGGAGATGAAGTAATAGCCGATGCGATTCCCCAGACCTGTTTTAGCCAAACCACGAGAGATGATAATCGCAATACCGATCAACCAGATCAATGAGTTAGAAAAGCCACTTAATGCATCTTTGATCGCGCCAGATGGATTGTCATTGGTGACGCCGGTTATCGCAACCAGAGTAATGGCTAAAATGGCAATTGCGCCAATCGGCATAACCTTGCCAATAATCGCCACGATAGTGCCGACAAACAATGCGAGTAAATGCCAGGCATTGTCAGAGACATTTTCTGGAGCAGGAACAACAAACCAAAGCAGTAGAATTATTGCGAGAGAAATCAATCCTGGAATAATTCGAAGATCAGTACTTTTCATGTGAGTACCCTTTTTTATAGGAATTTTTGTTCTTCGAAAACCGAAGAATTTCTAAGCGAATCTTACCCCACTTAAATAGGTGATCTCAGTGTCATTAGTTGATGAATATCATGTATTTGCGATTAAAAAGACATTGGCTGATGAAGCGCGGGTTTCAGTGATAATTACGGTTTTAAATTAATGATTAATTCACTCAATACGCTTAAGCCACCCCCCTACTTATAAGCACTTTTTTAAGTCGACTTTTTTTAGGGCGGCTTTATTTTGAGCTACTTTATTTAGAATTTAGAAAGCTACTATTACTTGATGCTGTGCTTTATGAATAATTCTCTTCTACTCGGTAAGAATTGTTCACTACAGATACACTGCAAAAATATTGTACATTCACCCTATCAATCGATGCCTTGTTAAAGTTTACATAGAGAGGCTAGTTCTTTCTTGATAGCTTCTTTCTTGATAGGTTTTTTCTTGATAGGCTGATGCATCATAAAAACATTCGGAGAAGTACATGTCGGCTATTGAAATTCGTGACGCAAGCATTGAGGATTCTGCATTGATACTGAGGTTTGTCACCGAACTCGCTATCTATGAAAAAGCAGAGCATGAAGTGATTGCCACACAGGATGATATTGAGGAATCTTTATTCGGTCCGGAAACAAAAACCAAAGCGGTTATCTGCCAGTTAAATGGCGAAGCTGTTGGTTTTGCCGTCTACTTTTTTAATTATTCTACCTGGCTGGGTAAACACGGTTTGTATCTGGAAGATTTATACGTCTCTCCTGAAGCCAGAGGTTCAGGTGCGGGTAAGGCATTACTGAAGCACCTTGCAAAAATTGCGGTTTCTAAAAACTGCGAACGCGTTGAGTGGAGCGTACTCGACTGGAATGAGCCTGCCATTCAATTCTATCAATCGATTGGCGCACAGCCAAAAGATGAGTGGATTGGTTATCGATTGTCTGGCAAAACGCTGGAAGAGTTTGCTAACGGTTAAGTATGGCGCGTTAAGCCTTTGGTGATAGCGAATAGAGTTACAAACTAACAATAAGGAATCAATCATGACTAAAAAAATAGCTTTCTTCGATACCAAACCCTACGACAAGAAATCGTTCGACGAGGCAAATAAAGACTTCGGATTTGATATTACCTATTTTGATGCGCATCTGAATGCTCACACGGCACCGTTAAGCGCAGAACATGATGCGGTGTGTGCCTTTGTTAATGACGTTATTGATAGTGATGTCATCGAAACTATCGCCAATAATAAAATACAGATACTGGGAATGCGTTGTGCAGGCTATAACAACGTCGATTTTAAAGCGGCATACGAAAAACTGCATGTGGTTCGCGTGCCTGCCTATTCTCCCTATGCGGTGGCTGAACACACTACAGCGCTAATTTTGTCGCTAAACCGCAAAACCTATAAAGCGTATCACCGCACTCGCGATGGTAATTTTTCTATCAACGGCCTACTTGGTTTTGATATGCACGGCAAAACAGCGGGAATTATCGGTTTGGGTCAAATCGGAAAATGTCTGGTATCGATATTAAAAGGCTTCGGCATGCAGGTGCTAGCGTATGATCTGTATCCCGATGAAGCTTACGCAAAAGAAGTGGGCATTGAATATGCCTCTTTAGAAGAAATCTATAAACGCTCCGATATTATCTCGCTGCATTGTCCCTTATCTAAAGAAACGGAACACATGATAGACGCGGATGCGATCGACATCATGAAAGACAATGTGATGATCATCAACACCAGTCGCGGTAAGCTCATCGACACTGAGGCGTTAGTCAGAGGTCTTAAAGCAGGGAAAATTGGTGCCGCGGGTCTTGATGTTTATGAAGAAGAAAACGAATACTTCTTTGAAGACAAATCACTGGATTTGATTAAAGACGACACCCTAGCCCGATTGCTGACTTTTCCTAATGTATTGATCACTTCTCATCAGGCGTTTTTCACCAAAGAAGCGCTGCATAATATTGCCCAAATAACCTTGAACAACTTTAAACAATTCTTTGAAAATGGCGATTTAAACAATGAGGTTTGTTACGACCACGAAACGATCAAAGAAAAATAACCAGAAGCGAATGAATAGCCGACAAATTTTGATAAGCCAAACATCTGGTAATAATCTACATTTAAAATAAAGTAAAATTCTTGATTCTGTTATTCGTAAATTTCAGTATTATCTGCGCCAGTACAGCACATTTTAAACAACACTTTGGGTTGGAATTAAACAATTCGATACCCAATAATTATTAGATCACTGTTAGGAAAGCAACATGCAAACGATAAATATACTCGAAGAAGTTAAACAGGCATGGGGCTGGGTCGGCATTGATCCCATAGAGCTCGTCACCGAAAATGAATTTGGTAATTTAATCATCAAGGACGCGAAAGATCAGTTCTGGAGATTATGCCCTGAAGATGTGTACTGCGAAATCGTGGCAAATTCAATCGCAGCTTATAATGAGCTCATTCAAGACGAAGAGTTTCTGGATGACTGGTTCATGACCACAATGGTCGAAGAAGCCAAAAAATCACTTGGGGAATTAAAACCTGATCGTAAATATCATCTGGTGATTCCTGGAGTACTGGGTGGTGAATACACGGGTAAAAATATCAAAACAGTACCCTTTATTGAATTAATCCGCTTTTCTGGTGACCTGGGAAAGCAAATAAAAGACTTACCCGATGGTGCAGAAATCGAATTGAAAACCACGCCGTAAGTCATTAGAACAAACGTAGCTTTGGATTGTTTAATATGACAATCAACTCAACATAATCAAATATAAAAGCGGACAAATAATAATATGACTAAAAAAGTAGTAAAGTTTGAATACGAGAAAGAAACCAAAAACAGCATTCGTTACAAAGAGGTTCCTGAAGAAGGAACGCCTCCTATAGTGGGTTCTTTATATGTTCAGAAGTGGTTTGCTGGTAGTAGTAAAAATATTGAAATCACCATCGATAAAAAAGACTAAGTCTGGCAATTTGCCTTGAAAGCAATGCTTGAACTCAACCTGCAAGAAACAAACCAGATATTCCTTGGTGAAAGAGTAACGATTACGTTAAAAGAACATGGTTCTGTGGGCATTAAATCTAAAGCGATCACTAATGACGAATCTATCATTAGTTATGTAACGTCTAATTTTGAATATTCTAATGCTACGATTCCCATGCAACCCGGCGGTGACGGCGGGCATAGAACCTATGTATTTAAAGCAAATAAATCAGGGAACACCACGATTACAACACAACGAATTTTTCGTGGCAGATTAGAGCATGAGCACAATATAGACATTATTGTGACTGCCTAAACTGATGTTTCTAGCTCTTTATTGAGCTAATAAAATTTTCTCAACCGCTTTTAAATCGTCTTCGGTATCTACCCCATGTCCTGGCACTTGCTCAGCCACTTCGACATGAATACGAGCACCATGCCACATGGCACGTAACTGTTCTAATTTTTCCAGATTTTCTATCTGACAAGGTTCCATAGAGGCAAAGCTTTTGAGATAGCTGGCGCGATAGGCATAAATGCCGATATGACGTTGCGCAAACTGGCTGATTTCTATGCCAGCATCGCGCTGCATCGGGATGGGCGAACGACTAAAATATAAAGCCAAACCTTGCTTATCTGTGACGACTTTAACGACATTAGGGTCATTGTATTCGGCTTCTGTATGAATCGGCGTAGACAGCGTTGCAATGGCTGATTCAGTATTGTTTGAGAGATTCGTCGCAACCTGCTTGAGACTGGTAATTGGCGTGAGTGGCTCGTCGCCTTGCAGATTTACCACGATAGTATCATCAGCCCATTGTTTCAGCGCAACCACTTCCGCCAAACGATCACTGCCTGTTTCGTGATCTTTTGATGTCATGCACACTTCTGCACCAAAACTTTCGCAAGCGTCTTTGATGCGCTCGTCATCCGTTGCGACGATAATCGCTTCAAATCCAACTTCGGCAGCAGCCTCTTGCGCACGTTCGTAAACGTGTTGAATCATCGGCTTACCAGCTAAATCTCGAAGTGGCTTGCCGGGAAGACGAGTAGACGCATAACGCGCTGGAATTACTAAAACTTTGGCTGTCATTGGCTTTTGCTTCCTTATTTCCTTTCGACTTCTTCAGCGGTTAGCGCACGTGCTTCTTCTTCCAGCATCACGGGAATTCCATCTTTAATCGGATAGGCCAGTCGCGCCGATCGTGAGATTAACTCGTTATTTTTCTTATCGTAAATCAGCGGACCTTTAGTCACTGGGCAAACGAGTATATCGAGTAATTTTTTATCCATTAGATTGTTCCATTTATTTAACTTAAATCAAAAGCCACCTCCCTACTTTGGAGGCTTTTTTTGAGTTTCATATATTTTGTAAACACTTGACCGATAATAAAGCCCTTAGCTATTAACAAAACCTTTAGCCGACAAAAGCCCAAGTAACCTATCATCAAAATCTTGAGGCAATACCGCACTAATCGGTAGGTACCAATAATGCGTTTGATCACCTACTAGATTTTTGCATTTTACCGCATCTTTCTCGGTCATTATAACCTTGGAATCATCAGCAAATAATAGATCATTTTTGGTAAATGCATGATGATCCGGAAAGCTATGCTGATTTACCACTAAACCTGCATTTTCGACTGTAGAGTAAAAACGCTGTGGATTACCAATGCCAGTCACGGCTTCTACTTTTAGCTGCGAAAACTCAGTTAAAGGTCGCTGTTCTGCAGTGGCTAGATTAACCAGTGTATTACCTGATAATGACATCGTATAGGCTTGATTTAAAATTATATTCTGCGTTTTATTTTCGCCGTTTAACACCAGTAAATCACAGTTATCTAAGCGACTGAGCTTCTCCCTTAAAGGACCTGCCGGAATGCAATATTCGTTTCCAAAACCACGTTCACCATCAACCACAGCGATTTGGATATCGCGCGGCATTTTGTAATGTTGCATACCGTCATCAGAAACAATGACATCACAATCTGAGTCTGCCTGTATACGCTGAATAGATTCCAGTCGATTGACACCTGCATAAACAGGAACTGATGTACGCGTTGCCATTAACACCGCCTCATCACCAACTAGTTCTGCATCGCTATCAGCTGTTACCTTTTGTGGCCAGCTCTGTGCTTTGCCGCCATAACCGCGGGTAATGATCGCGGGTTTGTAACCAGCTTCTTTTAATAGCTGGACGATATGCACTGTGACGGGGGTTTTGCCAGTGCCGCCAACGGTGATATTGCCGACGACAATAATCGGCAGTTTGATATCTGATGGATTCTGCTCAAGCGTTTTGAGCTGTTTTTTTCTTTGATAGGCATTGGCGGCGCAATACAAAGCGCTTAATGGCATCAACAAAAACCGACCTTTGCCATTTTTGTACCAAACACGTTCTAACCATTGTTGTAATTTAGTGGTTTGGTTTTGTCTTGTGTCTGGGCTTTGCTGTGACATTGCTATACGTTTGTAAAATTCGTAATGCGTTTATTTCAAAAACTGCAGCTGATGCAAATTCGCGTAAGCACCCTTTTTCGCCAATAATTCATCATGCGTGCCCGTTTCGATGATTCTGCCTGATTCCATCATCATAATTTTATCGGCTTTTTCGATGGTCGATAAACGATGTGCAATCATAAAGGTAGTGCGATTTTCTAACAGCGTTTCTAATGCCGCCTGAATATGACGCTCTGATTTAGTGTCTAAGGCTGAAGTTGCTTCATCGAGAATCAGTATCGGCGCATCGGATAAAATCGCTCTGGCAATCGCTACACGCTGTTTTTGACCGCCTGATAGCAAGGTGCCGTTTTCGCCTACTTCGGTGTCAAATCCAAGTGGCAGTTTTTCGATAAACTCTAATGCAAACGCTGCTTCTGCTGCCGCTCTGATTTGCTCATCGCTAGCGGTTCTCATGTGGCCATAGGCAATGTTATTGCGAATGGTATCGTTGAACATGGTGACGTCCTGCCCCACATACGCAAATTGGCTACGAAGATTTCTTAACTTGAAATCACTCAGCGCATGACCGTCTAAAGTGATCTTGCCTTGTTCTTCTTCAGGGAGGTCATAGAATCGTGGCAGTAAATTAACCAAGGTTGTTTTGCCGCTACCAGATTGGCCCACCAGCGCAATTTTATCACCAGGGTTTACTGAGAACGTAATGTCCTTTAGGACCTGTTCAGAACCTTCGTTATACGAAAAATTTACGTGGCTGAATTCAAAATTACCTTCTGTTTTCTCTACATCCAAAGTACCTGAATCTTTCTCTGTGGTTTCATCAAGCAACGAGAAAATACTTTCGCCCGCTGCAATACCACCCTGTAATATCGCATTTACTTGCGTCAGTCTTTTAACAGGATCAAACAGTGCGATCATTGCTGACAGGAATGCCATAAAGCGTCCCGGTGTAAATGACTCCAATAGATCCCCGTGAGTCGCTGTATAAAGTACAACTGCAAGCGCGATCGCCATAATAAATTGCACGATAGGCATGCTGGTTTTTTCAGTGACGATACGCTTCATGTATGAGCGATGATTACGCTCATTGACGGTTTCAAAACGTTTTGATTCGTATTCCTGCCCATCGTAAATGCGTATTTCACGATTCGCATTAATCACTTCATGACCGATTTGCGTGACTTCACTCACCTGCTCCTGAATTTGACCACTCAATCGTCTAAAACGCTTGGAGATATAAGCGATCAAAGCAGCAATGATTGGGCCAACAAAAAAGATGATTAAGGTTAGCTTCCAACTGTAATAGAGCATTACACCGATGGAGCCAATCACCACGACAGTATCCTGAACCAGTGTTGTTAAACCTTTGGTTGCAGCAATAGAGACTTGCTCAACATGATAGATAAGTCGTGTAACTAATTGACCTGAATTGTTTTTATCGTAAAAAGAAACGGGTAAACGCAGCAATCTTGAAAATAATTCGGATCGGATTTCTTTAACCACCGAACGTCCTATCCACTCCATCGAGTAGCTGGACATGAAACCAGAAATACCACGCAGTAGAAATATCAGGAGCAATGCAAACGGTGCCCATTCGATAATTTCAGGATCTTTATCCATGAAGGTTCCATCTAACAGCGGTTGCATATACACCGCAAATAATGGAATGGTTAAACCACCGATGATCAATCCTACGATGGCTACAATCAAATATTTCCAGTGTTTTACCGCATAAATAGCAAGGCGCTTATAGATGGCATAACCGCTTTCTTCTGGGCTTAGTGGAGTTAATATGGATGTTTTAGACAAAGTACACCTAGAGGCTTAATAACAGCGTGGACTTTAACGCAGAATAGCTACTTGAACAATCTATAGCTGTTGTTAGTTATTGTTAAATGTTGTTTGATTTCAACTAGCCACAAACAATTACACCCCCCTACTTATAAGCACTTTTTTCGGGAAAGTGCCTGTAAGTAGGGGGGTGTATTTGTTTCTATTGAATAATCAGTAAACGGTAAATTATTTTTTTCGAGTTGATTTTGATGTTGCCATCGAGAAGTTAGTCATCCCCAGACGACCTGCAATATCCATTGCAGTCACTACAGCCTGATAATTAGTACTGGCGTCAGCGCTGATAACCAATGGCGGTGTTTGTTCGCCACGTTCATTAAGTGCTTGTGTCATCGCTCTGAAAAGCGTTTCTGGTTTATTGTTTAGCACTTCTCTACCATCAACAAAAAACTTGCCATTGCCATCAATAATGACTTCCATGGGTTGTTTTTTAGGCGACGGAACTGCATTGGTTGTAGTCGGCAGATTGATATTGATTTTTGCATCTTTATCAAAGGTTGTCGTCACCATAAAGAAGATCAGTAACAGGAACACCACATCGATTAATGGCGTTAAGTTTACCTCAACCTCATCACTCATGTTTTTGCGGAAATTCATGCTACCCTACCTGCACTAACAGCTTGTGCTGCTGGTCTTTGTCTTTTCGCTGCCGGTTTAGCTGACATATCCGTTGCACGTCTGTTAGGTATGCTGACAACTTCAAGTAGTTTAATTGCCTGTTGTTCCATTTCGATTGCGTAATCGTTTATCTTTCCGCGGAAATAACGATGAAAAATCAATGCAGGAACCGCAATAGTGATACCAAATGCTGTTGTAACCAACGCTTGTGAGATACCACCCGCCAGGTCCGCAGGATTTCCTACACCACCTTGACGAAGCATTTCGTTGAACACCACAATCATACCAACAACGGTACCAAGTAATCCCAGTAAAGGAGCGATTGCAGCAATAGTGCCCAGTGTTGTCATGTACTTATCCATTTTATGAATAGCGTGACGACCGGCTTCTTCTATATTCTCTTTCATCACATGTCTTGGCTGACCAAGGCTTTGTAAACCTGTTGCCAACACGCGACCCAGTAATGAACCATGTTCGATTTGATCAATATGACCTTGTGTCATCTTTCCTGATTTAGCAAGTTTCTGTGCTTTCTCAGCAAGACCGTCCGGAATCACTTTGTCCTTTTTAAGTGTCATGAATAGAGCGAGTATGACGGCGATAGCCACTAATGAACTCAGAACAAGAGGAATCATTAACCACCCCCCTGCTTGTACAAATGTATCCATGTTAAATATTCCCCTTAACGATTAAATTTTGTTTTTGTTAGTTTTTCTGATTTAAACACACAGGGACAATAACTGACATAACCTAAACTGAAGCTTAACAAAATACGAATTCATGACTTAGGTCATTACTTTAAATAGATAAAATTAATAATATAGTGTCATTCAAAACACACACACATTGAGGAGTGCTTGAAATGAAAGAATTATTATTTAGCCCAATGGGATTTTGGACGGTTTTCACACTTGCGTTTATTATTATTTTAATGAGCTACTTTGTTTATAAAGTGATGCGTTTATCTGAGAAGAAATAGCAGAAATTTAAACTGCCGAGATGAATCGACTCAGTGATAACAACACTGAGTCTGAGGTTTCATAAAAGCTGCTTAAGAAAGATGATCAGAACTACACGTTACATGCGCGATCTTTTCTAATTCAGCGAGATTCTTGATGGTTATCATACGGCGATTGGTTTCTAAAATACCGCTTTCGGACATGCGCGTAATAATTCTGCTAAGCGTTTCTACTGCCATACCAAGGTAGTTAGATAAATCCTGTCGTGGCATCGGCAAGGTAAATTCTTTGCTTGAGAAACCACGTGACTGATAGTGAGCCGCTACTTTTAATAGGAAAACGGCGAAACGTTCATCCGTTTGTTGCTGCCCTAGTGACAATAGCAGGTTCTGGTTGTGAGTAATTTCTTTACCCACTTGATGAAACATCACCTTGCGCATCCCGGGAAGACGATCACACAAGCCATCAAACTCTTCCAGACTGATTCTGCACAGCAATGTATCTTCTAATGCTGTTGCATTACATTTATGTTCGCCAGTATCAAAAGCATCGAAACCAAGCAAATCGCCGGGTAAGTGAAATTCGACAACTTGTTCTAATCCGTCTTTATTCGCAATTGAGGTTTTAACCGCACCCGATTTGACTGCGTAAATGCCATTTGCTTTGTCATTGGATCTAAAAACCAAACTTTTCTTTTTGATTTTTACTGACTTATCAATCGAAGTTTCTAATTCTTCAATTTCCGAGTCGCTTAATCCATTCGGTATACATATTTGACTTAAGCTGCACGCTTCGCACTTAATCGTCTTTTCGGCGATAATATTTATAGGTGGTTTCATAGCAGAAAGATTATGAGTTTTTTGACTTTTTAGCAAGATTTACCTGCTAAAAAGTCTTAAGCATTCTCATTAAAAACGCCTAATTAGCGGCTTCTAACAAGAACTATGGGTAAAAACCGTTAGATAACTTTAGAAAAACGTTGCTGCTTAATTTGTTCTTTCAAGTAAACATCAAACACCATACAAATATTACGGATCAAAAGTCGTCCACGTGGTGTCACATCAACTCTACGGGCATCCATAGTGATTAAATCATCGGCTTCAAACTTGATTAACTCTTCTAATTCTGCGGCAAAGTAATCATTAAAGACAATATCAAATTGTTCTTCTATTTGTTTGAAATCTAATGAAAAATGACAACTTAACTGTTGGATGACACGGTGTCTGATAATGTCGTCGTCATTCATACTCAAGCCACGAATAATAGGTAACTCATTTTTATCGATACGTTGGTAATATTTTTCCAGCGCTTTTTCATTCTGGCTATAACTATAGTAAACGCTACTGATTGCACTTACGCCCATTGCAACTAAATCACATTCAGCATGGGTGGTATAACCCTGAAAGTTTCTGTGTAACTGCCCTTGTTCCTGGGCAATTGATAACTCATCTTCAGGTTTTGCAAAGTGATCCATACCTATATAGTTATAACCATCGTTAACCAATGTTTCGATGCTATGTTGTAGTATTTCCAGTTTATCTTCGGCTTTTGGCAGTTGTGCTTCATTTATACGACGCTGGGGTTTAAACAAATGCGGCATGTGTGCATAGTTAAATAATGAAATCCTGTCTGGAGAAACCTCGATAATATGTTTTAAGGTATTGGCAAATCCTTCAACCGTTTGTAATGGCAAACCGTAAATCAAATCAATACTGATCGATTTGGCGTTATTTGCCCTACATGCATCGATGATTCCTTTGGTTTGATGAAATGGCTGGATTCTATTAACGGCCTTTTGTACTTCATCATCTATGTCTTGAACACCTAAACTAAAACGATTGAAACCAACTTCACGTAATACTTTAATAGTTTCTGCACTGACACTGCGCGGATCTATCTCAATAGAATAATCGCCCGAATCGTCATCCAGTAAATTGAAAGACTTACGGGTATAAGCCATTAAGTCCTTTATTTGTTGATGATTCAAAAATGTAGGCGTACCACCGCCCCAGTGAAGTTGCTCAACAATGCGATCGGTATCATATAGCTTTGCTTGCATATCGATTTCTCGATACAAATACTCAAGATAGGTATCCGCTTTAGAGTAATCTTTCGTGGCTATCTTGTTACAGGCACAATAAAAGCAAATCGTGTCACAGAAAGGGATATGAAAATACAACGACAGCGGCGCATTATCCTGTTTGTTGTTACTCAGATCAGCATGCACTCTAAAATCATCTTCAGTAAATGAAGGTGTAAAGGCTACCGCAGTTGGATATGACGTATAACGTGGACCTGCCGTGTCATAATTTTTAATTTTCTCAATATCAAATTCGATTTTCATAAAGGTTACTCTAAGTGGTCTTTTACAATATGCGCAAAATAATAACGTGAATCATTCTTATTCGAATTGATTTGCATCATGTTTAAGTAAACAACGCATTAGCCGTTAAATTGTCGATAAAGCGACAAAAATAAAACCTAAGAGCTTCACAATGATTAACTTACTTTTAGCTTTTTATCAGCCTGCTTTAAGGTCACAAGACTCATGTAGTTTTTAGCGGTTAATACGATACAAGCACCCACGACAAATAATCCCCCGATCACTAAACTAGCGGATTCATCATTTTGCAATTTAGTAAACAATACTGACCCCAAACCAACCGTTATAAGCATTAAGCCTACTGACATTAAACCTTTTACGATTAATTCTATATCGCACTCTGTGTCGCCTTTTTTTACATCGTGTTTTTCGTTGTGTTTGTCGTTATCTTTGCTGATATTTTTGTTGCTATCTATCTTGCTATCAATGTTGCTATAAATGTTGCGTTGTTTCATTTTAATAGTTTGCTCAAAACCTATTCATCATTAAAGAATGATACTAAGGCTGTGCTATATATCTCTTGATCTAGCTCATGCCACGCAAAATATTAATCTGTAAATAAGCACTAATCTGACAATAGGATTAAAAAAATTAACCTAACGTCACAGTTTTCGATACTTTTATTGCAGAAGTTATTACACTGGTATTAACAACACTTTGTCATGCTAAACTCGTTTGCATAATTATAAATATCACAATAAAAATCTAAAACAGGAAAACAGTATGTCCCTAGGAACTAAAGCATGAAAAATGCCCTGAAAGTTACCGGATTATTTACCTTTTTAGCGGTTGCCTTTTTAAATGCCTTTGTCGATTTAGGGCACAAAATAATTATTCAAAATACCATTTTCAAAAACTATGATGGTTCTGAATTAATTGTTTTAACATCTATTGTTAATGCGCTGATTTTATTGCCATTTATCCTGTTATTTACTCCCACAGGTTACATCTCAGACAAGTACGCGAAAAACAGTGTAATGCGTGTTAGCGCCTGGGTTGCGCTAGGAATAACATTACTTATTACCTTTAGTTATTATCAAGGCTGGTTTTGGGTGGCATTTGCCATGACATTTTTGCTCGCCATGCAAAGTGCGTTTTACTCGCCATCTAAATACGGCTATGTAAAAGGATTAGTCGGCGACCGACGTCTGGCGCAAGCGAATGGACTGCTTCAGGCTGTCACAACCACAGGGATTTTATTAGGAACATTTTTCTTCTCCATTTTATTCGAAAAAATTATCGTCGGTTTCGAAATAACGGATAAAGATTCGCTAATTGCCATGATGGCACCACTGGGCTGGGTATTAGTGGGATTAACTACCATTGAATTAGTCTTAGCTTATCGCTTGCCGCAAACCAATAAAACCAATCATAAAATGAAGTTTCGCTGGGATGATTATATCCGCGGTAGAACTCAGGTAAGGAATATTCGCCTTGTTAGACGTCAACCTTATATCTGGTTATCGATTCTTGGGCTTTCAATTTTCTGGGCAATTTCACAAGTTGTTTTAGCCACTTACCCGGCATACGCGAAAGAATTTTTAGGTATTACCAATACCGCCATGGTGCAAGGACTCATGGCATTTGCTGGTATTGGCGTGATGATTGGTTCATTGATTGCTGGCAGAGTCTCACGTGATCATATAGAAACCGGTTTAGTGCCTGTTGGCGCGATTGGAATCACGATTTCTCTGATACTGGTTAGAGCCTTTGACTCCAGCTTGCTGCAAGCCCTGAATTTTATGTTCCTTGGGGTAATGGGTGGTTTTATCGTTGTACCACTAAACGCACTACTTCAATATCACGCGCAAAATAATCAGTTAGGCAGAGTTTTAGCGACGAATAACCTTATCCAGTTTAGTGTGATGCTGTTATTCCTTGCGATAACAACGGTGCTTAGTTATTACAAGTTTGGCAGTACCGGCATACTTTGGGGATTAGCGCTGATTGCATTTATTGGTACGTTATATGCTGTCTTTAAAATACCTGAATCCCTACTGCGCTTTATTGTTGCCAGAATATTTGCTGCCCGTTACCGTATGAAAGTCTTGGGCTTTGAAAATCTGCCTCACTCTGGTGGTATGTTGCTACTCGGTAATCACATTAGTTTTGTCGATTGGGCATTGGTGCAAATCGCCAGCCCGCGCCAACTGAAATTTGTCATTGAACGCGGATATTATGAACGCTGGTATTTAAATGGCGTGCTTAAGATGTTCGGTGCAATCCCGATTAACAGTGGCGATAGCGCAGAATCGCTGGATATGATCAATAAATTACTTAAAGACGGGAAATCAGTTTGTCTATTCCCTGAAGGAACCATAAGTCGTACTGGACAACTTTCCGAATTCAAACGTGGCTATCAACGCGCTATAGAAGGAACTAACGCAAAAATTGTACCGTTCTATCTGCATGGATTATGGGGCAGCCGCTTTTCACGTTCTAGTGGATTTTTAAAAGACTCACGCCAGTCAGGCTTTAAACGTGATGTGATCGTCGCATTTGGCAAACCATTGCCGGCAGAAACAACACCTGACCAGTTAAAGCGTCGTGTCTTCGATTTATCATTCGCATCTTGGCAAAAGTATTCAAAAACACTCGACCCTATTCCGGTGTCATGGTTGAAAACCGCCAAGCGTATGAGTTTTCAAATGGCTGCAACCGACATCACCGGAGAGCCGGTCAGCCATCATAAATTCATTACTGGTGTGTTTGCCTTCTCTAGTCTTATCAAAAAGAACAGCCCAGAGAAAAACATAGGTATTCTGGTACCAGCCAGCGTCGGCGGAGCCATTACCAATATGGCGGTTATGGCAGCAGGAAAAACAGCGGTTAACCTCAACTTCACTTCGAGCCCTGAAGCGATTCAGGGATCAATAAAAAGTGCGGATATTAAAACCGTTTACACATCGAAGAAATTCATTCTAAAACTAGAGCAACGTGGCATAAAAATCAAAGAGATACTGCCAGAAACGAAACTGATCTATTTAGAAGAATTCAAAGAAAAGCTATCAAAAGCGCGAATGTTATTTACTTTGCTTTCGGTGATGTTATTACCCACTCGAATACTGCAATGGGTGTTTATCAAACCAATCAAGCTTGAAGACACTGCGGCGATCTTGTTTTCTAGCGGCAGTGAAGGCAACCCTAAAGGCGTTGAGCTTAGCCACTTGAATCTAGCCGCTAACTCACGTCAAATCGCCGATACGCTGAATACACGTGAAGACGATGTCGTTATGTCAACGCTGCCCACATTCCACGCCTTTGGCTTGTTAGCCACAACCTTTATGCCCTTATCCGAGGGCATACCGATTATATGTCACCCTGATCCCACGGATGTTGTCACGATTGCGAAAGGTGTCGCCAGACATCAGGCAACCGTGTTGTTTGGTACGTCGACATTTTTACGCTTGTACACGATGAATAAAAAGGTGCATCCGCTGATGCTTAGATCATTACGCTTAGTGATTGCTGGCGCTGAACGTTTGAACCCAGACACCCGCGATGCCTTTACCCTTAAATTCAATAAGCAATTATTGGAAGGTTACGGCACCACTGAAACATCGCCCGTTGCTGCGGTTAATATTCCTGATGAACTGGATACCAATTACTGGAAGCCTCAACTGGGCAACAAACTAGGTACGGTTGGAATGCCATTACCAGGAACAAGTTTGCGCATCGTTGACCCGCATACGCTGGAAGAACTGGCTACCGGCGAGGATGGTTTAATCCTGATTGGTGGTCCGCAAGTGATGAAAGGCTATCTCAACCAACCCGACAAAACCGCTGAAGTTATCGTCGAAATGGACAAGTATCGCTGGTACAAAAGTGGAGATAAGGGCCATTTGGATTCTGATGGCTTCTTGACCATTGTCGATCGTTATTCCAGGTTTGCAAAACTAGGTGGAGAGATGGTCAGCCTTTCTGCCGTAGAAGAAAAAATCAGAGGTGCTCTGGGCGATCCAGAACTTGAATTAGTCGCGGTGAATTTACCCGATGATAAAAAAGGGGAAAAAGTAACGCTATTAATCGTCAATGAAATGTCCGCCAGAGAGATCAAGAAAGCGTTGATTGATGCCGAGATGAATCCGCTGATGATTCCTTCTGCTTTTATCAATGTGAATGCGGTTCCGACTCTGGGTAGCGGCAAAACTGATTTCGCAACCTCCAAAAAAGTGGCTTTGGGAGAGTTATAACAACAAGGAGTGCAATCAAACAAGCAAATAGCATGATTCAATATTGTTTTGATAATTGATTGTCACCCCCCTACTTACAGGCACTTTTTTAGAAAGTGCCTAAATTTTAACCATTTTTAATAACATACAAGAATATGGTGTAAAAGATTGCTAGGCTTAAAGTGAATTTTTCAACAACAAGGATGATGTATGGAAAAAATCAGCACGATGCTAGCAAACATGCGCAACTTAAAATCAGCAACGATGTCCGCTCACGAATCACGAGACATTTACTTTAAAACATTATTTGCTGATCCTTACGGCTTAAAAAATAAAAAATATGATTGGGGCGGTGAAAACACTTTTGTTTACTTTTCCTTACTAGTTTACGGAATTGGTATTGCCACACTTCTGGCACTGGAAGCCAATGGAGTTCTCCCCGAAATAAACCCTAATATTTATTTCGCGTTTATATTTGCAGTATTCATCGAATTATTGGGGAAAGTGGTTTTTTCATGGAGCATCCATCGCTTCAAAATAAAAATTAACTACATTAGAAAGCTGGCGATAAGGCCCTGGCGTAAATTAAAGATATATGTCATTACCCTGTTCTTTGTTATTGAGGGTAAAGACGCTGTCCATATTATTTGTATGTTGTTTTTTATGGACCAACTGAAAACCATCTTTACAGAATGGAATGTCATCAGACGAAGAGTTCCCATATTAGCGTATGCATTTGTAGCATGGGACCGTATTGAAGACAGGCCCTATACACTTCGCTATGACATGCTTGAAGATATTCTGAGATTCATTGTTTACTTACCCTTCATCATTATCTTTGGTAAGGCATCAATCATCATTATGATTCCGAACTTGATTAACGAGTTTGGCGATGGATTGGCAGAACCTGTGGGGATTCGCTTTGGTCGTCATAAATACCGCACGCGATCATTGTGGTACAACGGTAAATTCTGGAATGGCGATTTCCAACGCAGCCTTGAAGGCAGTGCCATGGTGTACATAATTTCAGTGGTGGTATTGCTGATGTATAGCGACCTATTCACCAGCACCCAGTTGATTATTTCGTTGATATTCTTACCGATTATTATGACGGTAGCAGAAGCCTTTAGTCCGCATACCAATGATGGACCAATGCTGGCATTAACCGGATGTTCCTTCCTCTGGGTGACGATGAATTTCACCTAGGTCATATAAAAGTATTGTTTAAGTTTTGCTTAAGCCACCCCCCTACTTTAAGGCATATTTTTTTAAATTAGAGGGGTGACTTACTTAGCTATATAGAAAAAATAGTTAAATAGAAAAATAGCTAATTAGAAAAATTAACCCCTATCGGCTCCAAAAACCTCGGTTAGTGAGTCGATAGGAATTTGTCTTGATCTCACCCTCATTCGCAGGGAAGCTAATTAGAATTGCGCCATGATCGACTGTATTCATTAAAGTCACCCCCCTACTTTGGTAACGTTTTTCTATCTCGGCTTTAGGATGTCCAAAGCGACTTCGATACCCTGCCGTAATCAAAGCAATATCAGGTGATACCGCTTCAATAAAGGCAATCGAAGATGATGTTTTACTACCATGGTGCGGCACTGTCATAACATCTGCATGCAGTTTTTGCGGAGCAGTTTCGAGTAAATTATTTTCAGCTAACTGTTGGATATCACCCGTTATCAGCAATGTATGATAAGCATTCGACACTCTTAATACACAGGATCGGTTATTGTCATTCTCTGGGTACACAGCCGGTGGCGAGAGTATCTCAAAGTCGACATTATCCCATCTCCATTTCTTGCCCATTTCACAGGCATCTATCTTTACCTTATCCAAAACCGTGGGATCACTACTCACGACAGAGCTAACGGGTATATTGTCATAGATGTATTTAGCACCACCTCGGTGATCGATATCCTCATGAGATATCAATAAGGTATCAACCTTTGTAATACCTTTAGCCCGTAAATAAGGAATAACCACCAGCTTGCCTATATCAAAGTTGTTACTCGCACGAGCACCCGTATCGTAAACCAGCGTATGTGATTTTGTTTGAATGACTGAAGCCATGCCTTGCCCCACATCGAGCATTGTATAACTGAACTCACCATCGCTTGTTTTTGCCGGGGAGAATAAAACAGCAGGAATGATTAATACCGCACCCAACCAACGCGCGGGGAAACCTTTGGGTAGAAAGATAAAGAGAAGCCCCATGAATGATAAAGTCAAATAAACAGTGGGAATTTCAGAAGGATGGAAATTTGAGAGGATTGTGCCATCGACTAGCTCCAATCCCTTAAACAGGTAATCGATCGCTACGGCAGCTATTTTGAATAGAGTATCGGACAAGACCCCAGATATTGGCATTAATATCAGAGCAACCAGACTTAAAGGCACAACCACCAAAGACACCCACGGAATAGCAAATAAATTCGCAACCGGAGAGGTTAAAGAAGCGGTACCGAAAAACAAAATGGTTAACGGCAGCATGGCTAACGAAATCAACAACTGTAATTTCACCATCATCCAGCGAGGCTTTTGCTGCTGGCGTTTGATGAAAAACAGAATAATTGCCACCGCCATAAAAGATAGCCAGAAACTAATCGTCATCGCCGCCAGTGGATCCAGCAATAACACCAAAATCAATGCAACCGCTAATACAGTCGAGGAATCGTAATTCTTCCGACTATTTAAACCCCACACACCTATCACGACCATCAATAAGGCACGCTGAGTAGGCAATGTAAAACCAGCTAACATCGCATATATCAACGCAAACACCACACCAACAATTGAGCCAGCTATGCGCACAGGGACCCACTCATTCAAACGTGGAAATAATCTCCACAGCAACATAATCGGTAAAAAGGCAAAGCTCGCGAGTAAAGCGATATGCAAACCTGAGATGGCAATCAAATGACTGGTGCCAGATTGTTGCAATAATTCCCACTGTCTATCATCCAGCTTGGTTCTGACTGCAACTGTGAGAGCACTCAGCACAGCCGCAGAGGTTTTGTTTTCGACATTGCTTTGAATCGTTTCATGGATATTTTGGCGCAAGCGATTAATCGAATACCAGGCAGATGGAGCGATTCGTTTATTGAGTGTTAGTGATTTACGTACATAACCTGTGGCTCTGATCCGTTCGGTGAATAACCACTTCTCATAATCAAAACCACCGGGATTGAGAAAGCCGTTTGGCTGTTTTAAGCGAACAACAAATTGCCACTTTTCACCCGCATTTAGTAATTGATGATGCCTAAACCAGCCTAGTCTGACATTTCCTTTAAAATCTAACGGCGTATTGATATTTTTTTGAACGATAGTCTGCGATGTTGCTTCTGAATCATTGAGCCGTGTTGTGTTATTGATCAGTTCTGCGTTTTCTACCTTGAAAATAAATCGTACACCTTCATCCGTAGAATTCGGAATATCGTGAATTTTACCCTCGAGTAAAATCTCCTGACCTTGCAGTTGGCTGGGTAAACGATTATTGATTTGAGTGTGTGCTGCATAAGCAGCGATGCTGAAACCAAACAGGAAAACGATGACCGATTTCAGGGCAGTTATCAAAGAATGTGTATATTTATTCTGATTAAATGATTTATAACCCTTGAAGTACGGTAATAAAAGTACAATGATTAGAGCTAAGCTCATAGGTAACAATACATATAAAAATGTAGATATAGAAACAAGACTATTTGGTATGGTCTGAAAGAACTGGAGCGTTACCGTGCCCAGTAAAAATAGAATTGAATAAATCCGCATGAAAGTCTTATTTGTATTATTCGTCTGATTATTATGATTTAGATTTCGTATTTAGATAAAATATTAACATATGCCACGTAAGTTCCTGAAACGCTATTCTCCTAGCCCGAAAACAATTCGGGATAATAAGGCATTATCTTATTTAGGTGAGGATATTCATCGCCCTAGTTTGTGGCATATGAACCGAAACTCGGTATCGAAAGCATTTGCCATCGGTTTATTCTGTACCTGGATACCCTTTCCCCTACAAACCATTATCGCTGCATTGCTTGCCATTTTCTATCGTGCGCATTTACCGATATCCGTGGCATTAGTCTTTATAACCAATCCAATTACAATTCCGCCGATGTTCTACTTCGCCTATAAATTAGGTAGCGTCATGCTGGGCGTAGAACTAGAATCAGTCCCCATGGACTTGAGCTGGGAATGGTTTTCATCGACATTACATCAAATCTGGCAACCTTTATTATTTGGCTGTTTGATCTTGGCCATCGTTTCATCGGCAGTGGGATATTTTACAATCAACACTATTTGGCGCAAAAATATTAAACACCGCTGGAAATGTCGTGTAGACGAACGCGAAGCAGCGCGCGCCAAACAATCAATGCTGAGCGAAATCAAAAAAGCGATGAAAGATAGCTAGTGGCTATTAACGCTAGCGAACTATTATCTCAGTAATATCCGCAAGCCTTTTCGGTCGTTTATGACTCTCAACATCCCTGCAAAAGGCATATCAATCAACTGCTGACTGGCTAATGGCATGCCTAGAATAATACCCAAAATGGCACGGGTTACGCCCAAATGCGTCACCAATAAAACATGTTCGCCTTCATAGGCTGTCAGGATTTTCCCGAATGCGTCGTTTACCCGAGGTGTAAAAAACTCCAATAACTCTGCATTTTCTGGGCGGTTATTGACCGGATCGTCGAAGAAATTCCAATAATCCTCTTCTGATTCATGGAATATTTCAGTCGCGGTTCGTCCTTCCCATTTTCCGTAACCAGCTTCTCTAAAATTCTCTACCACTTCAACAGGGATTTTTTTACTTGTACCTAATTGTTGTGCAAATTCATAACAACGTAACATGGGGGAGCTTATTATCGCAGACCAGTCCGCTGGATTAGCCTCGACACTGTGTTGCATCTGTTGCCAACCTGTTTTACTTAAATGATGGTCTGTGCCACCGCCGCGATACATTGTCCCGCCTTCAGGTTCACCATGTCGGAGGATGTCAATTATGGTTGTGGTTTGATTAGTCATTGTACGTTTATCTCTATTTATCTCTGTCCATCGTTATCTATTTCAGTATCTGTCTCAAGTTTTGCATTAGCGGGGAGCTGCACATCAAGCGCGTCACTTAAAGAATCCCATCTAAAATAAGGCCCTGGATCGGTTTTACGACCCGGTGCAATATGTTCGTGACCAGTGATATTTTCTTTGGATAATGACGGATAGCGTTTCAGCAAAGCAGTTAGCGTTTGTTCCAGTGTCTGATATTGAACCTCGGTAAATGGTTCAAAATCCGTACCTTCCATCTCAATACCAATCGAGAAATCATTACACACACTTCGACCTAAATAGCTGGATTCTCCCGCATGCCAGGCACGTTTTTCAAAAGGTACGTATTGAACAACTTCGCCTTCACGTCTAATCAATAGATGACTAGAAACCCGTAAATGGTCGATTTCTTTATAGAAGGGATGCTCATCCCTATCGAGTGTATTGGTGAATAGCTGATCGATTCCGTCACCACCAAATTCATTGGGAGGAAGGCTGATATTGTGAATAACGATTAAAGAAATATCATCAATGTCTGGACGCTCATCGTGATTTGGCGACGGGCATACCCTCGCACTTTCTAAAAAACCTTTATTAATCGTGCTGTTTGGTTCTGGGCGTTTTGTTTCAATTTTTGGCATATTGGTATTATGCCAGAACAAAGCGGATACGGTAAAAGGTCACCCCCCTACTTTAAGGCACTTTTTCTTTATATTTAGGTTAACTGATTCGTACGAAATTAAATCTAAACCTTTTTAACCATAGTTCTATCAATAGACCATTTCAGAACAATCGGTGAGATCAGTGTCGTTATTATCACCATAATGACAACAGCACTAAAAACATCATCACCAATAACACCCAGCCCTTTTCCGATACTGGCAAATATCAAACCTACTTCGCCACGTGGAATCATACCGATACCAATCACAAATCGATTCACACCTTTACCAGCAGCTAGACCAGATAGGAGCTTTCCAATGATTGCTACGACTGTAAACATAACGGCCAGCCAGATTGTTTGCGTTTCGAGAAAGGTTTTTAGATTAACCTGCATTCCCATCAAAACAAAAAACACAGGAGCAAACAGACTTTCAATCGGATTAATCAGTTCCTGAGTGGTCGGCGAATAATCAAAATTTCCATTTTCATCACAATGTTGACTTCTTTTTTTACTATCACCAAAGTGTTCATCATTTACAATTAAGCCAGCTGCAAACGCACCTACAATTGATGCCAAACCAATAAAGCTAGTAAACGCTGCCATTAGAAAAGCAAGGGCTAGTGGGAATAACAGTTTTACCTGAAATTTACTGAATACCTGATAAAACTTACTCACCAGCCACCCAACAGTTTTTTCACCAAAGAGTAATACCAAGGCGATGAAACCAATCGATAATAAGAGAATTTGTGAGACATCGGCTATTTGAACACTACCGGTAGAGACAATTCCGATGACTATTGCGAGGATAATCAGACCTAAAATATCATCGATTACCGCGGCACCTAAAATGACACGAGCTTCTTTGCTTTTAAATCTGTCTAAATCTTTTAAAACACGCGCGGTAATACCGACACTGGTTGCGCTTAATGTAGCCCCGATAAATAAATGGGTGGGTGTTGATACTTCTGGCAGAAACCAGCTACTGGCAATATACCCCAGTGAAAATGGTGCGACCACACCAATAATGGAAACAAACAAAGAGCGTTTGCCGACCTTGATCATATCGGTGACTGAGTTCTCTAAGCCAATCATAAACAGTAGCATAATTACACCAAGGTTGGAGAACAACCAAAGCGTCATGGTCATCAGCAATGTATCCATTGCATGAGGACCTACAATAAAGGAAATTAATTCTTGAGAGATTCCGCCTTCGGCTAATTCATTGGCGTTAAAGACATGCATTGCGGCATCATTGATACTGGAACCCGTTCGCCACACTTCTTCTAGCAATCTCTGCGCATCATCAAGATGCATAATCACAGTCGCTAATGGGTTACCTAACCAATAGGCAATATTACCCAGCAACACCCCGATCAATAATTCACCAAGCACTGAAGCCTGATTGAAACGCAATGCAAGACCACGACCAATAGAAGCCATGCCGATAATAACGGCGAGCTCTAGCAATATAAATGAGAAGGGTTCCATACTCTCATTATCAACTAATACAGATTATTTATAGTTGATATTAATCAGACTCGATATTGATAGTTACATTCAATTTAGCCCTGCTTTTACTCTATTTTAATATTAGCTTTTATATTTAACACCATAAAACAAAGCGTATAACACAGGTACTAAAATCAAAGTCAGCACCGTCGCAAAACTTAAACCGAACATAATGGTTACCGCCATTGGCTGAAAGAACACATCAGAAAGCAACGGTATCATTCCCAATACGGTGGTAATCATCGCCATCGTTACAGGTCGTAAACGACTCACAGATGCATTGGATATGGCATGCAGCATTTCATCGCCTTCTTCTTCATTGAGGCGTTTGATTTCTTCTACCAACACTATCCCGTTTTTAATCAGCATCCCGGTCAAACTCAAAATTGCCAGTAACGCCATAAAGCTGAATGGTGCGCCAGTCACCAGTAAACCCCAGGTCACCCCAATCATCGCCAACGGCACAGTTATCCACACCGCCAATGTTTGCTTAATCGAGTTAAACATAAAGATCGTGATAACCAGCATCACTAAAGCACCCAAGGGAACAAATGCAAATACCGCTTTGTTGGCTTTTTGCTGGGCTTCAAACTCACCCCCCCACTTTAAGCTGTATCCTACCGGCAATTCTATTTCTTCAACCAGAGGGCGTAGTTTTGCCAATAACGGCACAGGCATACTGCCCGTAGCGGGGTTAGGATCTGCCAGTACGGTTAAGGTACGTTTTCTATCACGACGTTTAATTAAGGGGTCTTCCCATACTACATCGATACCGTTGATAGTTTGCTCGATATTGACATAAGCCTGCTTTGCAGGACTGAATATCTCTATATTTTTTAACTCATCAAAACTACTGCGTTCTGATTCTGGCGGACGTAACTTAATCGGCAATATCTCAGAGCCATCCCTAAAAACACCAATCGTAGTGCCAGACACATTCAGCGCAATAGCATCATCGAGGTCTTTTTTACTAATGCCTAAACGCCTTGCTGCATTGTCATTAAATATCGGGCGAACCAGCTTAGTACGTTCTCTCCAGTCCTGCTTTACATTGATCGCATCTTCCTCAGCGAGAAATATTTTCTCTGCCTCAGCTCCCAGTTTTCTTAGGATTTTTGGGTCTGGGCCAATAAAGCGCGCTTCAATTTTTGCTTTGGTACTAGGCCCAATAGCCATACGATCGTATTTAGTGAACGCTTGCGGATAGTTAGCATCGGTGTAGGTTTTAATTTCACTCATTAATGTTCCAACCCGCTCGAAACTGTCCGCACGCACTAATAATTGAGCATAACTTGGGTAATTAAATTCTGGGCTGTATGTCAGCATAAAACGATCTGCACCGCGCCCGATAGTCGCTGTTACTTGCTCAACACCCTGTTGTTTCTTGATATAGTTTTCTAAACCACGGATGTCTTTTTCAGTCGCGCGAATATCACTCCCTTCCGGCAACCAGTAATCCAGTATGAAGACAGGCAAAGAGCTCGCAGGGAAAAATGCCTGCTTCACGTTGCCGAAATTCATCATCGAAAAGACAAACAAGCCGATAATTCCAAACAAAGTTAACCAGCGAAAACGCAAGAAAACATGCAATAACCAGCGATAGGTTCCGTAGAAAACACCTTTATAAGGGTCTGCCGCCATATTATGTTGTTCAACAATCTCTTCTTTGAACATCAAATAACACAGGAAAGGGGTAATCGTGATAGCCATTATCCAACTCAAAAACAGCGAGATAAACAGTACCCAGAATAAACTGCCAGTAAACTCACCACTGGCATCCGGTGACAACCCGATCGGCGCGAAAGCAGCAATCGCTATGATTGTTGCGCCCAATAACGGCCAGACAGTATTTTTAACGATACGATTAGCCGCTTCAATTCGCGTTAATCCACGTTTTAAACCGATCATGATTCCTTCGGTAATGACGATGGCATTATCTACCAACATTCCCAGTGCAATGATCAAAGCTCCTAAAGAAATACGATGCAGCTCTATGCCTTGAATTTTCATGATGATAAAGGTGCCGAGAATCGTCAGTAACAACACAATACTCATCAAAATACCTGGGCGTAGTCCCATTGCCACAAGCAGTACCGCTATTACAATGCCTATTGCTTGTGCCAAACTCACCACAAAATTTTGTACCGAAGCATCAACCTGACCCGGCTGATCGTAAATAACGCCAATCTCTATACCTATCGGCCGTGCAAATTCTAATTCTTTTAGTCGTTCTTTTATCGCCTTGCCCACTTCGACTACGTTAACGCCTGATGCGAATGAAACCGCCAGCGTTAAGGCATTTTCTCCATTGAAGTGATAAATATGACTGGCAGGATCGATAAACTGTTTACTGATGGTGGCGATATCAGACAGATATACCAATTGATCACCATTGCGCCCTACGGTTAGGTTTTTCAATGCCTCTATGGATGAGACCGTACCGGTCGAGCTGATGCGCACATATTCTGTGCCGATTTTTATTTTTCCGGCATTACTCACAAGATTCTGCGTTTGCAACAAACCTTGTAAGGAGCTGACATTTAGCCCTAATGCAGTCATGCGCGAACGATTAATCTCGATAACCAGTTCTTCACTTCTGGTACCACCGACTTGCACTTTACCGACACCATCGACCACCACTAATTCTCGTTTCAGGTAATCGACATAGTCTTTTAAATCACTGTAGTCATAGTCTTTACCGGTGATAGCCATGAAATAGCCAAACACGTCACCGAATTCTGTATTCACTATAGGCGTAGCAGAACCCACGGGTAAGCCTGCCTGCATATCTGAAATTTTACTGCGCATTTCATCCCAGATCTGGGCGAGGTCGTCCTTACGGTAGGTACTTTTCATTTCCACCATAATTTGCGACATGCCATTGCTTGATGTCGATGTCACATTATCCAGATAAGACAAGGTTTGCAGTGTCGTTTCCAGTGGTAAGGTGATTTCTTCTTCAACTTCTGTGGCTGAAGCACCCGGATAATAGGTGACTATCATCGCCTGTTTGATGGTGAAGTTAGGGTCTTCCAGACGCCCTAAACCCTGAAATGAGATAATGCCGCCGGCAACCAGCAACACGATAATCATCCAGCTGACTGTTTTTTGGCGTATAGAACGTTCCGCGATATTCATAACTTTGTATCCTGATAGTCCGTTCTATAAACCGCGTTCTTTAGTTAAAGGACGAATCTTCTGACCCTCTGCAAGATAACTCACACCGGCAGCCACCACTTTATCCCCAGCGCTTAACCCATCTATGATACGGATATTATCTTTAACGATACCCTTCACTGTCACATTGGTTTTAGTAACTCGCATATCTTCAGTGACTTTCCATACCCACTGCTTGTCATTTTCATCGAACACCGCTTCAACAGGAATTAATAGACCTTTGTTATCTGTGGCTAACTCTAGTTCGGCGAAATCCAATTCGATATCAACACTCATTCCGGGAAGTACATTGTAGTTTTCAGGATTTTTTAGACTGAATAAAACGGGATAAGAACGCGTCGCCTGATCTGGGACAGAATCATGTTCTTTGTAGCACGCTTTGATCTCATTATTATTATCAGAGGCTAGTTTTACTTTGCCGCACATAGACTTGTATTTATCAGATTTTCTTAAGCTTTTAATCAAAGTCTCCGGAATATCAAACTGTACATCCAGTTGAGTGGTGTTTTGCAGTTGAACAATCGTTTGCTGTGGCTGAATAAACTGAAAGTTTTCAATATCGACATGAGAGATCGCACCAGTAAACGGGGCGCGTAATTTGGTATAGGTTAAATCCGTCTTGGCTTGCTTAACCGCGACTTCTGCGGCTTTTAGTTCTGCGGTAACGGCATCCACTTCTGCCTGAGAGGCATAACGCTTCTTGAATAATGTGGTGGTCTGTTTGTACTTGGTTTTCGCCAGATTCAATTTGGCAATACGATCATCATAAGCATTCTGATAATCAGTACTGTCTATTTGCGCTAGAAGTTGGCCTTTTTTGACTTGAGAGCCAGACTTCACCATGACTTTCTCTAATTGACCGGGCACTCTAAATGCCAGATCAGATTTTTTATTTGCTTCTATTAACGCCGGGAACGAACGCAGACTTGTGCCCTGCAAACCCATTACTTCGCTGATTATGGCTGGTCGGACAATTTCCTCTTTAGCCATTTTCTCTGAGTTCTCGGTGCTTTCAGTGCCTCCTGAAGCTTCATCAGCCATTGCATTTCCTGCACCTTTGCAGGCAGTTAATGTACTCAATAACAGCAAGATAAAGAGAAGCGCAGAAGACTTCCCTGAATTAGCAGTGATGTTCATTACATAGTTCTCGGATATAGATAGTGGGGACGTATTATATACATACATTCTTGTATGTATAGTTTATTTCTGATAAACTGCGAAAAATTTTTAGGGCTCTGTGATTAATAATCTGTGAATAATAAATAATGGCTAGAAAAACCAAAGAAGACGCGCAAAAAACCTTTCAGGCTTTGCTTGAAGCAGCACAGCGCCTTTTTATAAAACAAGGTATCGCCAACACCACACTGAATCAGATAGCCAAAGAAGCCGGTATGACTCGTGGGGCTTTGTATTGGCATTTTGAAAATAAAGATGCGTTGATAATGGCTTTGTGGGAAGAAGGCGCAGGTAGCTTTAACCATGAAACCACCCATGCTTTAGAAAACCTCAGTGAAAATGAAAACCCTGCCGATACATTCAGGCTGTTAATGCATGGCGTTATCGGTGCTGTGCTGACTGATCCAAAGCTCAGTCAATCGCTAAAAATAATCATGAACTGTGTTGAAATCACTGATGAAGAAACGCCATTGCGCGCCTACTTACAAGAAAAATATACATCGTATTTCACCAGCATGGCGATAGCGATTGACCACCTTAAAAGTCAATCCATGCTAAAAGTAGAATTGTCTGCGAATACCATTGCCGCAGGCTTACTCTCGTATTTATATGGGATGGTCAATTCTCACCTGCAACCTTCCAGACTGATCAATCTTGAAAACGATGGTATTGCCTTGATTGATCTCTATTTAAATAGTTTTATCAAAGACTAGCGCTTCAGGATTTCTAATTAATTATTCTCTTCAAAATTAAGCAATGTTCTAACAACGGCGCTCTAATAACCGCGCTTTAACAACGATGCTTTAACAATAATGCATTAAATAAGCATCAATAACACGATAACAACAAACCCACCCCCCTACTTATAAGCACTTTTTTTATTTAGATAAATTTTTTATTCAATCAAAAAAAATTAACCTCATAGCTATTCAACAAGGTTTATACTTAATCTTTACGTATACGTAAAAGGGACACTCTAAACGGTGACTTATACATTTTATCTGAGCTGATCTTTACCCATCTCTCATATCATTAACAAACCCAAACTAATACTGTGATGAACTTATCTAAATTCGGCAAAAAATTTACCCAACCTACTGGCATTACCCAGTTAATGGAAGACCTTGGCAACGCCAACAATAGCGGCAATCCGGATATTGTTATGCTGGGTGGTGGCAACCCTGCATTGATACCAGAATCCAATGATCTGTTTGTGAAAGAACTGCAGGCACTCATCTCCAGCTCGAAAGTCGATTCAATGCTGGGTTTATACGATGGACCACTGGGTTTTGATGAATTTAGAGAAGCCTTGGCAGATATGCTTAATGACCATTATGGCTGGGGTCTCGATGCGAACAATATTGCCTTGAGCAATGGCAGTCAGAGTAACTTTTTCAGCCTGTTTAATTTACTTGCTGGTGAAATGACTGACGGCAGTAACAATAAGATTCTGTTTCCGTTAGCTCCCGAATATGTAGGCTATGCCGATCAGGGTTTAAGCGATGATATGTTCGTTTCGATAAAGCCTAAAATCAATATTCTTGAAAATGATTCGGCAAGTGATGCCAGCCACAGCAAGCAAAAACAGTTTAAATACGAAATCGATTTTGATGTTCTGGAAGAAACGCTAGCTGAAACGCATCGAAATATTGGTGCTATATGTGTGTCCCGGCCGACAAATCCTACTGGTAATGTGATTACCAATGACGAGCTTTCCAGACTCGACGCACTTGCACAACAATATCAAATTCCATTGATCATTGATAATGCTTACGGGCATCCATTCCCCGGGGCGATATACATCGATGCAAAACTCACCTGGAACCCGAATACGATTCTGTGTATGTCATTATCTAAACTTGGATTACCGGGTTTAAGAACAGGCATAGTGATTGCCAATCATGACATTATCAACGCGCTTAGCCGCATCAACGGCGTTATGATTCTTGCGCCAAACAGCGTTGGCCCAACGTTAATGACCCGCATGATTAAAGACAAAGAGTTGTTAAACCTTTGTCGCAATGTGATCAAGCCTTTTTATGAAGACAAAGCCGCAACAGCGGTTCGTGTATTCGATGAAGTGTTTGCAGATCAGCCTGTATATCTGCATAAACTCGAAGGTGCATTTTTCATGTGGCTTTGGTTTAAAGATATGGATATCACCGGACAGGAACTCTACACACGCTTGAAACGCGAAGACGTTTACATCATTCCCGGGCATAACTTCTTCATCGGCATTGAAGATGACTGGGAGCATAAACATCAATGTATTCGAATCAATTACGCCAAAGATGAAGCAACTTTGAGAAAAGGTCTGGAAGCAATCCATCGCATCATCACCTCGTAATAGCCGGAGGTGATCCTATAAAGAAGGTCTTGGATCACCTCTAAAGTCACCCCCCCACTTATAAGGCATTTTTTGAACAGTATTCATAATGGTGTAATATTGTTCACTTACACTGCTTCGTCTAAATTTGTATCTAGGACGTTTTAAATAACAAAAAAATCAAGGGCACAATAGAATCACCAATCCACTCTAGTTGTAACCTTAGAATAAATCTATTGGAATCATACATACATGTCAGAACAGTTAGTTAGCGCGCGAATTACACCAACACAACATCTTAATATATTATCTCAGCTGGAAGTTTCCCGATTACTGGATGCATCGAATACCGGTATTTACCGCTTGTTTCGCCAATGTGCATTGGCGGTATTAACGCATGGAAATTACACCGACGATGCAAAAGAACTGCTGGAACGCCACAAAGCCTTCGAGATTCGCATCATTCAGCAAGACCGAGGCATCAAGCTTGAAGTAAAGGGAGCGCCCGCCGAAGCCTTTGTTGATGGCAGAATGATTCAGGGCATCAATGAACACCTGTTCGCGGTGATGCGCGATATTCTCTACACGCATGACGAAATACTCGATAATCCGAAATTTGATCTGGAAGACAGTGATGGCATTACCAATGCGGTATTCCATATTATGCGCAACTCAGGCAACCTTCGCCCACGTTCCAGACCGCAACTTGTGGTGTGCTGGGGTGGACATTCGATCTCTCGGATGGAATATGATTACACCAAGGAAATCGGTTACCAGTTAGGTTTACGTGGCATGGACATTTGTACTGGTTGTGGACCCGGTGCAATGAAAGGTCCCATGAAAGGGGCGGCTTACGGTCATGCCAAACAACGTATCAAAGACGGCCAATACCTCGGTATTACTGAGCCCGGTATTATCGCTGCTGAATCACCTAACCCGATTGTTAATGATTTGGTTATTCTGCCTGATATCGAAAAGCGCCTTGAAGCGTTTGTACGCACTGGGCATGCGATTGTGGTATTCCCTGGCGGCGCAGGAACTACCGAAGAAATTCTCTATATTCTTGGTATTTTATTGCATCCCGATAATGAAACCATGCCTTTCCCATTAATCTTTTCAGCGCCCGAAGGCTCTCGTGATTACTTCCAGAAAATAGATGATTTTATTGGTGCCACGCTGGGTAAAAAAGCTCAGGAACAATATGAAATTATTATTGATAACCCTGAAAAAGTCGCAAAGAAAATCAAGAAAGGGACGAAAAGAGTTCGAGATTTCCGTCGTCAACATAGCGATGCGTATTACTATAACTGGCGTTTAAAAATTGACACCGAATTCCAGCAGACGTTTATTCCAACGCATGAAAATATGGCGAATCTTGAATTAAGCAAAGACCTGGAAACTCATGTACTCGCGGCTAATTTACGCCGAGCTTTTTCCGGGATCGTAGCAGGTAATGTAAAAGATGAAGGCATACGTGCCATTGAAAAACACGGTCTATTCCAGTTGAGTGGAGATCCTGAGATCATGCAAAAAATGGATGATTTACTGAAATCATTTATCAAAAATGATCGAATGAAATTACCAAGTGATGTGGCTTATACGCCGTGTTATCAGATTGTAAAGTAAGGCAATATTAATTGATTATAAAGTAGGAGGGTGTAAGCCACCCCCCTACTTTAGTCGACTTTTTTGTCGTGTTTTTCGTTTAATGTCTTCAGCGACTTTCTATATCAATGAACGTCTACTGGTTCACCGTCACCAATCACATCACCAATATTAATAAATGAATACGCAGAAATAGTTGCGTAACCACCCCAACCTACAGTGCCACTGTTACTTGGTGACGTATATGCACCTACATCGTATGAACTATTATTAGCACCATTTACCACTTTTAAAACTAAACGAGCAGTGATACGTCCAGTCTCAGGATCATAAGTCATCTTGGTTCTACCCGTTGCAACTTTCCCTTCAATCACTTCAGTTTGGTCAGCATTAATTGTTGCCGTACCACCAAAAAGTAAACCTTCATATTGATAGACACTAAAATCTACACTAAAACTCCCATCAGTCAGAATATCAGTATCTTCAAATTGTGCTATGGCAATCACTCTAGCTTGGTCATCGGGGAGTCCTATGGTTCTAACTTTTGCAGTAAAGTTGCCTTCCAATGCTGAAGCCGTAAAGCATAACGATAAGGCGATAACAGAACTCATGAGCATGATAAATTTTTTCATTAATTTTCCTTTGATGGTTTGTTTATAAAAATTATAATAATGGCTTACAAAATAAGAGCTTAGTAACTGCTTTTATTAAAACCATCCACAACCCATCACATTAATTAATAAAACACATTACCATTTTTTAGGCTTTCTCTGGTTTTAGCTACATAATGAACAAAACTGACGAAAGACGGCGAGTGCCCCTAAATGAATATGGGTGATGATGAATGATGAATGATGATGACGATGACAATGACGATGAGTAAATATGCGCGACGACGATTGATGACGAGCACAGTATTTTGCGTATGAATCTTCATTTAACCGCTAGCTTCATGGTTAAGATCGGTTTAATTGCTTATAATCATCGCTTGTAGAGTAGCTCACACTTTTGCAATGATAAATCTATGGAAAGGATTATGCGGTTAGCAGTTGTTATATCACTTATATTATTAGCAACGCTATTTACTACGCTACCCCGTTCTGTTCTATCTGCCCCCGAAGCCACCGTAACAAAGCATTCTCATAACGGTCGCGTCCATAGCCATATACTGCCTAAAACCGGGCTAAAACATTTTCACCGCCATTCGCATAATGGACGCAGTCATATTCACCCTTATTCTGCTGAAATTGGTTTTAAACATACGCACAACAGTCCACAAACGAAACCTGACCCTAACAGTGTAAAACATCAACACGGCAATAGATGGCACAGCCACCCTTTGCCAAGTTCTGGGTTAAACCATCCACATCGACACAAACATGGAGGTAGAACGCATTCTCATCCTCTACCTGCCACTGGGATTGATCATTATCATCGCGTAAGTCCTTCTAATATTACCACTGCTTCGTCATCTCCTTTATTTGCGCCTGTGACAACACCTTTTGAACAAGGCGATGATTATTCAGATAGTTCGGCTTTTAAACCCACTCAGAAACCTGAGATCAATATAAAGGAAATAGTTGAACAGCTATCTATAAGCAAAAAAAACAATTCAGTTAAAAAAATCACTAAAGCAAAAGCTAAAACCAGCCCTAAAAGACAAGTAAAGAAAAAAACCAAGAGAAAAGCCAAGAAACAGGCCAAAACCAAGCAACGCATCAAACAATCGACTAAACAGAAAAAGAGCCCCTCTAAAGCTGTATCCAGCTATAAAGCTAAACAAGTAGACGAAGAAGACAAAGAAGAAGTCAAAGAAGAAGCACAGCAGATGATTGAAATACCTGCAATACCTGCTGCAATAGAAGAAGAAAAAATGATTGAAACGCCCACCGAAGATCAACAATTGAGTGCAACAAGACAGTTTGAAATTGGCTTACGCTATGAACATGGAACAGGCATAGAAAAAAACCTGAAACAGGCGGTAAAATGGTATCGCAGAGCCGCTGAACAAGGGCATGCCAAGGCGCAATTTAATTTAGCATCAATGTATGAAAGTGGCGAGGGTGTAGAAAAAGACTTAAAGCTCGCTCTCAAATGGTATAAGAAGGCTGCTGAACAAGGCAAAAATAAGTAACATAAGAAAATCACGATTACGCTTCAAAACAAGACTACTTATCACTACTTTTTAAACGATAAAAACTATCTAACAGGATTCACCATGAAATCATTTTTACTCGCTGTTTGTTTGAGCTGTTCTTCATTACTGCTATTTAGCTCAACGGCTATAGCAAGCACAGAAGAGAATGCCAATACTGAAATCACTAAATTATTAGAACAAGCCATACATGAAAATGTTAAGCAGATGAAAGCTGAAAACATCGAAGGCACAATGGCAACTATTCACACAAAATCCAATCTGTATGCGAGTAGCAAAAGTCTGATTTCTCGCCTATTCGATATCTATGAACTCGATTATGAAATCATTGATATCAAATTCATTGCCCATCAGGATGAACTGGCTTATGTTCGAGTAAAACAACTTACCAAAAAAGTAACAGGACCTGCATTCAAGAATAATGAACTCGACATGGTGCAAATATTCAAACAGGAAGACGGTAAATGGAAAATCTGGTCTCAAGCGAATATGAGTGTCGTGTTTCTAGACCAATAACTGACGAATAAAGAATTATTAAAAGATAAACTAACGTCACCCCCCTACTTTGAGGCGTTTTTTTCGCGCTCAAAGTAGGAAGTTAGATCACACTATCCTTTGGCTTTTTCCAAATACAAAGGGTGCGTCGCGATGAAATGCTTTAACACTTCTTTAAGTTTAGCCGCTTGCTCATCATGGCCTTTACGTTTTGCTTCTTCGATATCATCTTTAATAATTCTTCGAAGCTTAGGAATGCCGTCTTTCCCATGAATAATATAATCAGCAAGCTCAGAGGCGACCGCGTCTGGCACATGTTCGTGCATGGCAACCGCTGCAATTTCTTCCTCAGTACAATCACACATACCGATAATATCTTGTAGATTTAGCATCTTTAACTCTCCCTGGTTATTTCGTTTGCTTATGTATTTACTGAATCATTTATTCATAATAATTAAACAAATCACCTAAATTACGTTCGCTAACATTTCTTCTCCTTATTAAACAATACTCCTTTCTACGGAGTGTTATGTGAGAATTGAAAACAAACAACGAAAAATCAAAGTAACTATTGATACAGATCAATCAAATTTCCGAACACTAAACAATAAAGATGAACCTATACTCAGAATAGTAAAAATAAACCATGGCAATTCAATCAATGAAAACCACTCAATGAAAACAACACAATCCGCTGATCAAATTATCTATTTCTTGAAGCAATGCGCTGATGCAATAAAAATTCAGACGAATAACCCAACCGTACTTAAAGGCGCTGAAATCTTTAGTCAGCGAATAAAATCCCCCACAGAAAAGCAGTTTAACCCTCATTTATTGCCCGTTATAGCTCAGATCGAACACCTATCATCGACACCTTTTACCTTTAACTTTCAGCAAATTGTCACAGACATGGTCTGGAGGCCCTCTCCCCGTACCGATGAAAAAGGGGAACAAATGGCACTGGGTATTTTCAATGAAGTGTTAGATTTAGGTGATATCGTTGTTGGTTTATTAGTGGTGGATAAACATCAGAGTTATCCGCTGCACCAACATCGACCACAGGAATTGTATCTGGTGTTATCAGGAACTGGCGATTGGCGATACGGTGGTTCAGAGGAATTCAACACCTTAGTACCGGGTGATGTGATATATAACCACCCCAATGATCTGCATGGGGTAAACGCTTTAGATGAACCCATTTTGGCTTTATATGTATTATGGAAATAGCCACAAGGTTTTAGCATTCAAACCTTGAAGATAAAGCACGTCGTTTCTTGCATTGTTTCTTGCATTGCTTGTTGTCATACGTCTTATTTGGACTCTACACATTTAACAATATGAACAGTGTGTTAGTTTGTGTTTGGGCTGTATTTCTCTTAGGGTCTTATTTGAAAATAAACATATAAACCTCACCATGCTTAATCAACAATAAATCAACATTTATACAATACAGGGAGTATTAAATAATGAGCGCTAAGCAGCCAAAAGCTGACCTTGCCAAACCCATAGAAAAACAATTTGAAAAACTCACAGAACCGTTTAACCGGTTTGTAAATAACCAGATTTCTGGGGCGCTCTTACTTATTCTAGCGACACTCTCCGCACTGATAGTGGTCAATAGCCCATGGCATGATTACTACTTCGCGCTGGAAAACATTGAATTTGGTGTCGTGTTTAACGACTACGAAATTCGAAAATCATTACACCACTGGGTCAATGACGGTTTGATGGTGTTATTTTTCTTCTTGCTGGGTTTGGAAATCAAACGAGAATTTCTGGCCGGTGAGCTACAATCTTTTACCCAATCAAGCACTGTTATTATGGCGGCATTGGGTGGCATGATTTTTCCCGCGTTAATTTTTGCGGCGTTTAATTATGACACTGAAAGTGCCGCGGGCTGGGGAATCCCGATGGCGACAGACGCGGCCTTTGCACTGGGTGCTTTGGTGTTGCTAGGGTCACGCATTCCTAGTGGCTTGAAGGTGTTTTTAGTCGCTCTAGCGATTGTTGATGATATAGGAGCAATCATTGTGATTGCGGTGTTCTATACCGATCAGCTTAATTTACAGATGCTAATGATCGCTGCGGGTTTGTTTGCTCTATTGCTGGTGATGAACCGCTTAGGGATACGCAAACCTTTGCCTTATTTGCTGATCAGTATTCTACTGTGGTATGTAACCTTGCTATCTGGAGTACATGCAACGGTTGCTGGGGTACTCGCGGCATTTGCCATACCTGCACGTCCACGACGTCATCCGCGTAACTTAGCGAAGAAACTACGAACCGCGGCTAAGCAAATGGATCAGATTGAAGAAAATCCTGAAACAGAGATGCTTGCCGAAGCCAGCAATCACAAAATTGTTGAAGACGTTGAAGAACGAGCCAAAGAAACGAAAACACCCCTAAGAAGCTGGGAAACAACCCTAGAAAGACCGGTAAGCTTGTTCGTGATTCCGATATTCGCATTTCTAAATGCGGGCATCGTTATTTCCTTAGATACCATCAATGCCATTATCCCTGCGACTATCAGCTGGGGCATTATTGCTGGCCTGGTACTCGGTAAACCCATCGGCATCGTTTTAATGAGTTGGATTGTGTTAAAACTGAAATGGGGAGAATTACCCGAAAATGTAACACTTAAACACATTATTGGTGTCGGATTACTTGCCGGCATGGGCTTCACGATGTCGATTTTTATCGCGTCTCTGAGTTTCCCTGGTCACCCTGAAATGCTCACCCAAGCGAAACTGAGCATAATGCTGGCGACGGCTTTAGCTGGCTTACTGGGCGTAATCTGGCTATGGGTTTTGTCATCCAGAGAAAAGTAGCGGCTGATTAGCTACTTATAGGCTAGCATTATTAGATCGAATAAAAAAGCCGGCATTGATTGAAATTTAGATAATCCAATCAATACCGGCTGTTATTTTAGTTAACCATTTTCTATCTTCTAACTAACTTTATTCACGCTACTTCTTTGACAAAGTCATGACGTATTAACCAGGAATCATTAGAAAATAATGATTGCCACCCCCCTACTTTGGGGCAGTTTTTTTGGCTTATCTATTTCACTGCAATCAATTTCACTGCAATCAATTTCAGTGCAATCAATTTAGTGCAATCAACGCACTGTCGTTAACCTTGATCACCCGCACGTACCGCTCGTATTAACTCTTGCGGCAAATCAACAACGTCACAAGGGCCACGGAATTCTTCAGGTACATCACCCGGGCATTCACCACAGGCTTCATTACCCGGCACGGCGAAATCAATTTTGCGCGGATATGGTAAATCAAGATTATTCATAATAGCGACAAATTCATCCTGAGTTTTATTATTACCCAGACGTGGATTACGATTCTTTTCCTGGCCGATGGTGGTTATCTGTCGTCCTTCATAATCATGCGCAGGATAAACAAGGGTCTCGTCTGGCAAAGTAAAAAACTTCTGCGTAATGCTTTCATATAATTTAACGGGGTCACCCGATTGGAAATCCGTTCTACCGCAGGCTTCAATTAACAAAGCATCACCGGTAAACACTACTTTCTGCATACCATTATCTAATAAATAGGCGTGATGCTTTCCCGTGTGACCGGGTGTAAATAAGGGCTCTAATTTAATATTACCCACCATAAATGGTGTGCCTTCAGATACGCCTAAATCGGCACAGGGTAATTGCTCCATAGCGGGAACTACAATCTGACTGCCAGCAAATTCCTTTAATTTTTTCGCACCAGTAAGGTGGTCTGCATGAACATGGGTTTCCAAAGTATAGGTTAGACCTAAACCCAGTTCTTTTAGGGCTAGTAGATCACGTTCCACAGTATCAATCACGGGATCTATTAATACCGATTGCCCCGTTTCTTCACAGGCGATTAGGTAGGTATAAGTACTAGAGTCTTTTTCATAAAGCTGTTTAAAAATCATGGTTCACCTCTTACTGTTTGTTTCATTTGATCAGCATAGCTTTTTATCAGCAAAATTAATTCCACTGCAATCTGATCTAATCACATTTCAGATAAAAATTAGATGACTTATATCTTCTCATTCAAAATTAAATCCAGCTCTTTTTTCCAGTGTTTAATATCTTCAATATCATAGTCAGAAAGCCCCATTGCTTTTTGCTCTGAAACGATGGCTTTAGCCTGTTTATCGATAGCTTCGGTCTGTTCGGATGTTTTAGCGATTAGGGCTAATTTATGCAGTGTTTGTAATAAATGAATGGTTACTGCCAGATCCCTCTTACCGTGATGACGTATCTGGTTAAACGATGCTTCAACAATGCCATTAAAGGTAAATGGTTTTAATTGCATGAGTAGATGCCCACTGTCATCAACATATTGCTCATTGGGAAATTGTCTCCCCATTAACAAGCCAATATTACTGCCCAATCTATCGATACAGCTAATAGCAGTAAAGGGATCATTAATACCCGGCGACAATGCCCTAAGTGCAACTTCAACCAATTGCCTAATAGCAAATTCAGGGTCTTGTTCGGGCGTTGCTTTATCCCCAATAATCAATTGTGCATTAATCTGTTTCGTTATGTCATTCTCATCAGGCTTTTCCTCTTTATGAAGAAAGTAAGCAATTAACGATGCTTCTATAATAAATTCACCCGGCTTTATCAAAAAATGCACAGCCACGTTATTATCGCGACAGCATTCCAGTAACGCATTGACATCAAACGCCTGAAGATAACCCGACTTTTGCGCATACACTGGATTTCCTTGCTGTTCAAAGTGTTGCTGAATATTTGAGGGCTTTTTTAATTTAAGCGGTTGTTGGTCTGGCTCTGTTTCATCAGGAAACAGCGTTTTGAGTTGTGCCACCAGTTCTTTATCAACATCGCCAATGACACTATCCGCCTGAATGGATACCGCTATGTGATGAATAAAGAAAACCAGCAAAAGCAGATTGATGAATATCAGCACCAGCAACACGATCATCGAAATAAATGGGGTGGTTTTTTCCAGATCCATCGAACTAGTAAATTGCAATTGTAAAATACAATATAAAAAAGTTCCGATGAAACAGCCCAACACCAACTGGTTGAACCTATCCAACATAAAGTTGCGGAGTAAACGGGGACCGAATTGCTGTGAAGCGAGCGTTAGCGATGCAATGGTAATGGAGAAAGAAACGCCTGCGACACCTAGGATGGAAGTTGCAGAAACACTCAAAAGTGAACGTATATTTTGTGAGTTGTTGAAGAACAGAAAGAGATCAGGGTATTCAATATGACGCGCTAACAGGGTTTTATCGAGATAAAAATTAAGAAAGGCCAAACCTGCACCTAACAACAGCGAACACAGTGGAATCATCCAAAAATTAGCGCTGATGATTCCCAGAAAATGCAGTATTCGTGTTTTCATAGATTCAGTTATTGTATAACAACCTCAGAATGGTTTTTCTAACTTAATACTACGTTAAATAAACGATATGAGCCTGATTAAAACAGGCCCATATCACAGTATAATTTACATCTTGTTCAATGAATGACTCATCATTGTTTCGCTAACTTTTTTAGCTAACAAGATGTAGATTCACCACTTATTTTAGACGGTATCTAACACCCATTGTAAGGCTCTTATCTAGATCATCATTGCCGTTATCAGCAATTCTGTCGTCCGTATCGGTTAATTTTGCTTCAACACTAAAGTCTAACTTATTGGTCAAACTATAAAGGAAAGTAGAACCGATTGTGTTGGTCGTCAGTTCTGGTCCTATATCAGACTCATTGTGGTCCAGGGTCCATTTGTTTTCCCAATCAATTTTATCAGTTAGCTCATGTGTGAGTGACATCGCGTTATTGAAGTTAAAGCTATCATCGCCATCTTTAAGTGTTGCTGTTGCAATAGCTTCGTTTGAAAACTGAGTGCGATTGCTTAGCGGTTTGTGGTACTCAGCACCTATTTCAAGCGCAGGCTTGCCATCTTCTCCGTCATAATCAGAAAGAACAGCACCGACACCTGCTCGAACTAACCAACCACTCTTACGGGTTGAAATACGCTCGTTCACAAGCACATCATAAGATTTTAAGATAGCTCTGGCGTTTAAACCTGTAGCGCCATTTGTCATCCCACTCGCTTTAAGAGCCGTTTCTATATCCTGTACCCAGTATTGCTCGTAATCTTCAAAGCCGTATTTAGAACGATATTCCGCTTCACGTTCGATAATTTGTGCTACTTGTTGATAGGTTGCATTGGTTGGATCGGCTTTAATAAAGCCATTTTCTTTTAATTCCTGAATGATACGAATTGATCGTGCCATTGGCGTCACATTGATAACGCGTCCGTAACCCACACCAGCTGTCGCTTTAGTAAATGGGTCTTCCTGACCTTTCTTTAAGCCGACCTCACCTTTACCGTACCAGAATGCTTCACTTTTATCGGGGTTGAAGTAATTATCAACGGTTACTGACCCAAGCGCCTGATAGGTACTTTCTCTATCATCACCATCGCTTGATCCGCGAGAAACTGTACCTGTTCCTAAAAAGTCTAGTTTGGTATTTCTGTTTTTTGAACTGAAAACTTTTTCGTAATCGATCGATAAGTCCAGATCGTAACTGGTTTGATCCTGGTTACCACTATCCAGATTTAAATTACCTGAGAAATAAGCATCTTCATACGCTGAGGTTGCTTTTTCGTAATCTGTAATAAGAGGTTCAGCCCACAAAGGTGTCGAACCTATTGATACGATTGCCGTTGAGATAGCGACTTTTAATAGTGATTGCTTTGTCATGTTATTTTCCTTTTATTGATAATGAAAGATGATTAATTAAAACTTACTAATTTGTTGATTCAGTTATGATGGATTTGTCTCTAAGGAAACTTTACCCAGAGGAACAACGCTCAAACTTCATCTTGCAATCTATCTTCTAAAAATTATCAATCGCTGACTGTCAGCAGAATCACATTTGCATGTAGTCTTTGACTGACAGAAAAGTAATAAGCAGCATTTGTAGGATACGTCCTACAGCAAATGTTCAATTGTCCTATTGTGTATAATCACGAAACGGAATATCTTATGATTAGGGAATACACCCCCCTACTTTGGGTCGTTTTTTTAGAACGTTTATATAGCGTAGCTATGTTTAATTACTGAATTAAATCAACGAACTACAATATTATTACTTTTGATTAACCCTGAGGTGTAGGTATACAACGTGGTAAAAATTGCAATCGTAGATGATCATGAAATCGTAAGACGTGGCTTCAATGAAATGTTACAAGATGAAGTAGACTTTAATGTGGTTTACGAAGCTTCTTCTGGCGAAGAAATTATCAATTATCTAAAAGATAATGACTGCGATGTTGTGTTACTGGATATCTCGCTTCCGAATAAAAGTGGTGTAGATGTATTAAGACACCTACGTCAACGCTATGAGAAGTTAGGTGTTCTGATTCTCAGCGGACACCCTGAAGAGCAATACGCTTTACCCATGATCAAAAATGGCGCAAATGGTTATTTATGTAAGGACTGCGAACAGGAAGATTTAATCAAAGCAATAAGAACCGTTTCCCTGGGACGTCGTTATCTCTCTTCCAAAACAGCAGAATTACTTGCTGGAGAAGTCTTTAATGAAAACGACTCTGAACCACATAAAAACTTGTCAGAACGTGAACTACAGGTATTTATGCGGATCAGTGAAGGTGCGAGTGTCTCTGACATTGCTAATATTCTCGATCTGAGCGTTAAAACCGTCAGTACCTATCGTTCGCGTTTATTAGAAAAAATGGGCGTTAACAGTAATGCAGAATTAGCAATATATGCAGTTAACCACGGCTTAATTGAAAAAGAACTAGACCTATAATAATTAAAAAAACTCATGAATAAATTGGCAACACTATGGCTTTAAACACAGAAAAATTATCCATTGTCCTTGTCGAGGACAATCCATTACTCAGAGATATTGTCTTGGAAAACCTGGACAGTATTGAACAGGTAAATGTAGTCGCAACAGCTGACCGGCAAATTCAGGCACTTAATGAGATTGAAGAACATAAACCCAATCTGGTTATTGCTGATCTTGAATTAAACGAAGGTAACGGACTTGGTGTATTAAATGAAATCAATCGTCACCCGGAACTTTATGGCACACCAGAAAAACTAGTTCTCACAAACCATACTTCCAAGCATTTAAAGAAAAAGTGTTTAGAACAGGATATTCAAGGTTTCTACGATAAATCCTATCAGTTATTTGAAATGATGGACTGGATAGAGGAAGCAGCTAAAAAGTAACTTAACTAACTGTTAATTTACTTTTAACGACAGTTCCTTCACCTGGCGATGACTCAATATGCATGGTTCCTTTAAACATCGCAGCACGTGCCCTTATACCAGCTAATCCATGAGTTCCTTTCTTGGTTTCAGCCTGATCAAAACCTTCGCCATTATCCTTGATGGTTAAATGGTAAAAATCACCTTCGACACTGAGTTCTATGAATACCTCGGTCGCTTTCGCGTATTTCCAGATATTATTTAATGATTCCTGACATATCCGATACAGAGCGAGTTCTCTGTCTTTATCGATCTCTGTCAGTGTGTCATCTATATCGACATGGTATTCCGCTGGCGGATGATTAGGATCATTTTCTGTCATCGCTATAATAGCTTCTGTTAAGCCCATTTCCCGAAGCAAAGGAGGCACTAAACTGGTAGTGATATGACGTTTGAGCGCAATACTTTTATCAATCGAATCAATCAATCGTTTAAATCGTGTATCGAATTTTTCTTTTTGATCTTCATTGATAGAACGACTGATCCAGGTACTGTCCATTCTAGCAGCAGTCAACAAAGCACCTAATTCATCATGGAGTTCTCGGGCAAGACGTTGCTTTTCGTTTTCACTGGTTGTGGTCACATGTGATGCAAGATCAACCAGATCTGTAGTCCTCTGGTTAACTGTTTTTTCTAATTCTTTATTGCGCAGTGCGATGTCATCAGCATGACTTTTCAACATTTTCTGTTGCCGTTCGGTTAACGCAAAAGATAAAAACAACAAACCAAATGAAATTAAAATAAGCAGTATTAGTAGCCACTTTATTAGATTCAAGGAGTTCAAATTGTCTTCAGTATTCTTGGCATTACTCTCTTTTATTGTTTGTCTAATTTCAGAAATTCGGTCGCGTAAACTATCCATGAGTTTTTTAGTAACATCGAATTCGGAAAGTCTGGTTTTCTGATCAAGTGCTTTTTGATTGACTAAATCAGATATCTGGATGATGGTTTGTTTAACTTCAGATTCTAAGGCGTCTATCTCTTGCGGACTTAGATAATCTGGCCAATGCTTTTCTACCGAATCAAAAGTATTGGACAGATTCTTGATACCTTCATTATAAGGCTCAAGAAATTCGAGGTCATCAGATAACAAATAGCCTCTTGCACCCGTTTGAATATTCAACATATTAATCAAAAGTCTGTCACTGTAATCCAGATGCAGTGCATTGAGCCGTGTCGAGTTTATTGAGGCTTTTGAGTCATATACAAACTTCAGAAAGAAAACGAATAGAATAATGATAATGGCACTAAAAATACTGAATAAAATATGCAGGCGATTACGACTAAGTTCTTGTAAAAAATTCTTTTTCATCTTATCCATTTATAAAATTATTCTAGGAAATATATCTGTTTGCGGGATAAAGACTACAAACCCTTCTGATATAGCTGACATATTTTATCATTCGCAACCCTCATACTTAATCTCAAGCGTATCAGGAAATACGACTTAGTTTACACGTTGTTCGATTGTCAGTCTTTACGATGCTGTTGAACTTATCAGTTAACAAGATAAAGGAGTTAGTTATGATTAATCTAGCCGTTATATTTTTAATAGTAGCAATTATCGCAGGTCTACTTGGACTTAGTGGAATCGCAGGAACTGCGACAAACATTGCATGGATTCTTTTTGTAGTTGGTTTAATTGTGTCATTGATTATGTTTGTTACCGGTCGAAAACCACATTAATCAACTCAATTAGAATAACCCCGAAAAAGAAAAAGCGACTTTTATAGTCGCTTTTTCTTTTGTTGATTTTTATTTTTTTATTAAAACATTTCAAAATAAACGTTTATTTATCGGAATCATTTTTATCTGAGAAATAATGCTCCATGGCTAAACCGATAACTGCGATTATGGTAAAAATAATTCCCAGAGTTTTAAATATCGATTGCATGCTGCCACCTTCCAGAAAGAAGAATCCAAGCAACCCGAAAGCCACAGCAAGTACGGCGTATGTTATTGAATAATATTTCATAGTATTTGTAATTTGATTATCGTTAAATTCCCAGTCTGTCCTAGCATAGCTAAGTCATTGTTAATAAGGTGTTAAAAGCACTTACATTTTCTATTTAAATGTTTGAATTCATTAACAAACATCTATATTTCCTGATGTAGTTCCTAATGTAATTCCTAATGAAAGTCCTAATGTATCTTCATAATAAAACTTCAATACATCTTCAGTTATCAGCGCATGCGGTAAGAGATGTAAGTCTTGTCTTACACAATATGCCTAAGTGATAGACACACTGCTTGATGTCAGACATCACTTACAAATCCCCCATTAAAAACCCTACAGGGTTAACAGAGTTCACTGAATTCCTTAGTGCGTCTTCGGATGTAATATTTCACTCAACGTTGATTTTGTTATCGATTCACTTATTGATTCAGATGCAAGTACAGAACACTATCAATGTTTTTAAAACATAAAGGACCTACTGAGTAAAGCCAATACATCTACCTCAGTTTTTCTAAATTTGAAATTATTAAACTAAAAGGAGTTTTGATATGGACACCAAACATGCATACATCAAAAAAATGAAAGCTCAACTGGATGAGCTTGAAGCGAATATTGGCAGATACCAAGCCAAGGCAGATCAGGCGTCAGCAGATGCGGAAATCGAATATAAAGCCAAGGTTGAAGAGTTAAAAGAGCAACGTACTGAAGCTAAAGAATGGCTTGATAAAGTCGCTGATGCCTCTGACGATGCATGGGACTCACTCAAAGATGGTTTTACTGATGCTTATGATCGTATGAAGAAAGTATTCTCTTAAACATAACATCAAAAGCATAAAAGTAGTCATCTATACCCTGGCATTCATTCATGTCTGCCAAGGTATATCTAAATAAATAGTAGTGCATATATAACTAGAAGGTAAATACCATGTTAGTAAATTTCAGTTACATCAATGGACAAAAAATATCCATGTTTGAAAAGGACGCTAAAGGCATGCTAGAAGTGATGGAAATGAGCGGGAAAATTCCAGGCGCAATGAACCCTGAAGATATTCCTACAGCTATCAAATTAATTGAAGAAGCTAGTAGCATTTCGCAGCAACAGCCTGAAACGGCCAATGATGCAAAAGCCAAGGATGATTCGGTCTCTTTCAAAAACAGAGCTTTTCCACTGCTTGAACTACTCAATATGGCCGTGGAGAAGAATCAATCAATTATCTGGGAATATGAATAGTTTACGTCCCTAACGTTATTTACCTTTTACTTTTTTTTATAACTTATACGTACCTTTTTAAACGTACTAACAAACTTCTTTTAAGGAGCAATTAAAAATGAATATTTTTGAAGCGTTAAGAAAAGACCATGACGTACAACGAAAAATAGCTGATGCAATCATTGAAACGCACGGCGACACATCAAAAAGAGATGAGATTTTTCCGATTTGAAGACAGAACTTAAAGCTCATGCTGTCGCTGAAGAAAGGCACTTTTATATCCCGCTCATGGAACATGATTTAACACAAGAAAAGTCACGCCACAGCGTCGCAGAGCATCATGAGATTGATGAGATGATTGAGAAACTGGAAGAAACTGATTACAGCTCGTCTGCCTGGCTAGTAGAAGCCAAAAAGCTACAACATAGAATTCATCATCATTTAGATGAGGAAGAACAAGAAGTCTTTCAGATGGGTGGGAGAGTCCTCTCCGACAAAGAAAAAACGGATTTAGCTTCTGAATATGATAAAGAAATGACGAATCAAAAGAAAAAAGACTGGTAACCACTTCTTTCTTCTAAAAAATTTAACGTATTTTAAGGTCAAATCACTCATTTAATTAAATGATAAGGAGTAGAAAATGGGAATCGAAGTAGGAGGAATATTTGGTTTAATCGTATTGATTTTAGATATTCTGGCAATAATAAAAGTGATGAATAGCGGAACCAGCACCGGTGGTAAATTACTATGGACGCTAATTATCGTATTTTTACCAGTGTTAGGACTGATTATCTGGTTCTTTGCAGGACCAAAATCATAGAAAACGGTAATACGATTAATTTAGACGAAAAAAAGATCAATTAATAATAATTGATCTTTTTTTATAATTGGTGGGCCCGGGAGGACTCGAACCTCCGACCAATAGATTATGAGTCTACTGCTCTAACCAACTGAGCTACAGGCCCCAGTGGATTCAGGATTTTACTGATAACTTCTATAAAAATCTATATAAAAAATCAGTTTAAATGAATCCAATGAATAACAGGCTTTCACCTGCAAGATATAGCTTAAGATGCACCTATATCTTTATCCATTTCCAGGAAGCTGCGTAGCATATCTGATCGGCTAGGATGACGCAATTTTCTTAGTGCCTTAGCTTCAATTTGTCTAATACGTTCACGTGTCACATCGAACTGCTTGCCCACTTCTTCTAAGGTGTGGTCAGTATTCATATCGATACCGAAACGCATACGAAGTACTTTAGCTTCACGCGGTGTCAAACTACTGAGAACATCACGTGTACTCTCACCTAAACCAGTCGATGTTGCAGACTCTATTGGAGATTGCACATTGCCATCTTCAATAAAATCACCTAATGATGAATCTTCATCATCACCGATAGGAGTTTCCATTGAAATAGGTTCTTTAGCTATTTTCATAACTTTACGAACTTTATCTTCTGGCATTTCCATCTCAACCGCTAATTCTTCAGGTGTACCTTCTCGGCCTTTTTCCTGTAGAAGTTTACGAGAGATACGGTTTAGTTTGTTGATAGTTTCTATCATGTGCACTGGTATACGGATCGTTCTAGCCTGATCCGCAATCGAACGCGTAATAGCCTGACGTATCCACCATGTTGCATAAGTCGAGAATTTGTAACCGCGACGATATTCAAACTTGTCTACAGCTTTCATCAAACCGATATTTCCTTCCTGAATCAAATCGAGGAATTGTAAACCACGGTTGGTGTATTTTTTTGCGATAGAAATAACCAAACGCAAGTTAGCTTCGACCATTTCTTTCTTTGCACGGCGAGCTTTCGCTTCACCTACTGACACAATGCGATTGATGTCTTTTATTTGTGTCACACTTAAGCGAGTTTCTTTCTCAATCTTTTGTAATTGTATTTGATTGAAAATAATATCTTCTTTAAATGGCTCTAGACTTTCCTGAAACTTAGGTTTGCTTTCAATATATTTATCAAGCCAATTAGTATCAGTTTCATTTTTAGGGAAGCTACTAATAAAGTCTTTCTTCGGCATTGCTGCTTTTTGCACACAAAGCTTCATTATCTGACGTTCATATCCACGAATTCGCTCGATAATCGCATGCAGTTGGCTGCCAATTTCATCAATGACTGGCTGAGTTAATTTAAACTCAAGCATCTTACGCGCTTGTTCCTGACGAACTCTTTCGTACTCTTCGTAGTCATCGTTCTCACTTGCCTGACAAGCTTGTACATAAAGCTCATTTAACTCAGCGAATTTCACTTGAGCAATTTCAGGATCAGGACCTGTATCTTCTAATTCTACTTCTTCTTCATCCTCATCATCGACATCACCATCTTCTGCTGCCTCTGCAGCTTCAGCTGCTTTTTTCTCTGCAGCTTCTTTTGATTCTGGAGTGACAATAGGTGCTGGCTCTGGAATAACGTGACGTTCTGCATCAGGGTCAACAAAATCTGAAATCAAATCAGTAAGACGCTTCTCTTCTGTTTCTACTTTGTTGTAGAAATTTAATAAGTATTCAGTTGAAGCCGGGAATTCAGATAAAGCCGTAAGTACTTCGTACAGACCTTCTTCTATACGAATCGCGATTTCAATTTCGCCTTCACGCGTTAATAGTTCTACGGTTCCCATCTCACGCATATACATACGTACAGGGTCAGTCGTTCTACCAAAGTCATTATCAACGTTTGTTAGTGCTGCAGCGGCTTCTTCAGCGGCATCATCATCAGCTTCAGTCGCTTCTTCGGTTAAAACAAGACTGTCTTCATCAGGAGCTTTTTCATAGACTTTGATACCCATGTCGCCGATTGTCGTTACAATCTCTTCGATTTGCTCTGGGTCTACTATCGAATCTGGAAGGTGATCATTTACTTCTGCATAAGTTAAGTAGCCCTGCTCTTTACCTTTAAGGATAAGCAGTTTCAAACCTGACTGACTTTGCACTGCTACCGACTGGCTTGTACTTGCCTCGTCAGTCTTTGTGCTACTATCAGCCGTCTGTTGTTCTTTATTAAGTTCTTCTTTACTCATATATTTTTTATCGCGCCTTTAACGCTCTTCCTAATGTAACAATAAAAACATCTATGATGTTTATAATGCAGATACTGAACACTTTACATATAAAAAAATCAGTCAAACAGTATACCACAGTCTTACCACTCTACAATGTATCCATATTGAGAGAGTATTGATATTTATGACAACTACTTGATATTCATCCACCAACTGATAATCATCTTAAATGAAATATTGTGACGAAAATCGAAAACTAAAGAGAGGCTTAGCTATTTTTCAGATAAACAAGCAATGATTGCTTCTCTGACTCACTCAAACCCTCTGTGCGTTCTTTATGGAGCAAACTTTCAATTTTTCTCTCTTTGGCCCTTTTCCGAATTTGTAGCAAACAATCCTTAAATTCATCACTGAGTATAGCCATATCATCAGATTCAGGCTGCCATTTCATTAATTGAATTAGCGGGGCTTCAAATTCGGTATTTTTCCATCTATCCAGGAGTGCCACAGGCTTAATATCGGGACTCTCTTGAATTGCTTCAATGAGTGTAGTCAATAAATCTGATCCTGGCAGTTTTGATAATGCAATTTCTTCAATATTTTCAATTAACTTGACTAATGTCGGCTCTGAAAGTAATAAACTAATCGCATATCTTATTGGCGTCTGACTAACGCTTCGGTTATTAAGACGAGAGCGGCCAGACTTTGGTTCACCCATAGACTGATCTTTCGGTGAATTATTTGACGAGATTTCTCGCTGAAACAACACTTTTTTATCAACGTTTGTCATATCGGATAAACGTTGCACTAATTGATCTTTAATTAATGTATCCGGCATTTTCGTTAAGAGTTTAGCCGCTTCTTTTAAAAAACGTGTTTTGCCTTCATCCGAGGTAATATTAAAACGTGAATGCAAATTCTCAACGAAATAAGCGGTAAGTGAATCCGCTTGTTGATAATTTTCTTCAAATGCATCCTTACCAATTTTTCTGATTTGCGTATCAGGGTCTTCACCATCAGGTAAGAACAAAAATTTAATCTCTTTGCCATCTTGCATAACGGGCATCGCGTTTTCTAAGGCTCGCCAGGCTGCTTCTTTACCGGCGCGATCACCATCAAAGCAGAATATGATTTCTGGAACAGCTCTAAACAACTGTTTGATATGTTCTTCCGTAGTTGCTGTCCCTAATGTAGCAACGGCATAAGAAACACCAAATTGTGCTAAGGCAATAACATCCATATAGCCTTCAACAACAATGATCCGATCCAGTTTTTGTGTATTAATTCTGGCTTCGTACAAGCCATATAACTCTCTACCTTTATGGAAAACGGTGGTTTCTGGTGAGTTTATATATTTAGGTAAATCATCACCTAACACTCGTCCACCGAACCCGATCACCTGACCTTTACGATTCCTGATAGGAAACATAATACGATCACGGTATCTATCGTAAATTTTTCCGTCATCTTTTTTGATGACTAAACCAGAGTCTACAAGCTGTTGTTCTGCATACGATCCTTTAAAGTGATTAAGCAGATGATCCCAACCACTTAAAGAGTAACCAATATTAAAACGCTTACTGATTTCACCGCTTAGCTCTCTGCCTTTTAGATATTCAATAGCAGCGGGTGAGCCTTTAAGTTGTAACTGGTAATACTGATTAGCATCATCCAGAAGTGTGTACAGGTCTTTACTTCTCTGACGTTGGGCTTCACTTGGTGCTCCCTTCCCTCCTTTTTCTCGGGGTACTGTAACCCCCATAGAATCTGCTAACGACTCTATGGCTTCAACGAAATCTAAATGCTCATATTCCATCAAGAATGAAATCGCAGAGCCATGCACCCCACAACCAAAGCAGTGATAAAACTGCTTATTAGGGCTTACGGTAAAAGAAGGTGTTTTTTCATTATGAAAAGGACAACACGCAGTGAATTCGCGCCCCTTTTTTTTGAGTGGCACTCTCGCATTGATTACATCAACAATATCTGCCCGCGTCAGAAGATCGTCAATAAATTCACGAGGAATACGTCCAGATGCCATAATCAGGTTTCTTGATAACCTCCCACAACAAATCCGGGAAGTTGAATATTTAAGTCCCCCCCCTACTTATAGGGGGTTTTTTTAGGATACAGAATGAGTTTAGCCAAGTTTCTTATAAAAAAGCTAAAAATAAACAGTTAACAGGTAAAGGTCTTATCTAGATAAACTGGTATAGCCCATCAAGTATTCATCGATAGAGACCGCACACTGACGCCCTTCACGAATTGCCCAAACTACCAAAGACTGACCACGACGCATATCACCAGCAGCAAACACTTTTTCTAGTGACGTATAATAAGCGTTCTCGCCTTCAGTTGTTCCTTTGACATTACCACGTGGGTCAAGCTCTAGCTCGAGCTCTTGCAACATTCCTTCATGCACAGGGTGAACAAAACCCATCGCTAAAGTAGCAACATCAGCTTTCAATTCAAACTCAGAACCAGCTACTTCTGACATTAGCCAAGCACCGTTCTCGTCTTTATCCCACGATACTTTGACACATTTTATTGCTTTAAGATTTCCATCTTCATCACCAACAAATTCTTTTGTGGCAACCGAGAATAATCTTTCACAGCCTTCTTCTTGCGAAGATGATGTGCGCATTTTATTTGGCCAGTCTGGCCATACCAGACCCTTGTCTTCTTTTTCTGGCGGTTTCGGCATAATTTCTAATTGAGTTACAGATGCCGCATGATGGCGAATTGATGTTCCAATACAATCTGATCCTGTATCACCACCGCCAATAACAACAACATGTTTGCCTTTTGAAGAGATTACCTGATCTTCTCCATGAACGCCCTGCACCCACTTAGTGTTTGCTTTAAGATAGTCCATTGCGAAATGAACACCTTTTAAATCACGCCCGGGAATTGGAAGATCACGAGGCTTTTCTGAACCACCAGTGAGTGCTATCGCATCAAACTCAGCCAGTAATTTCTTTGCTGGAATATCTACACCGATATTCGTATCGGTTTTGAATTCAACACCTTCGGCAGCCATCTGCTTCATGCGTCGATCAATGATTTTTTTATCAAGTTTGAAATCAGGTATACCAAAACGCATCAAACCACCAATGCGTGATTCCTTTTCAAACAAAACTACATCATGGCCAGCACGTGCTAATTGTTGCGCCGCAGCCATCCCAGCAGGGCCAGAACCGACGACAGCAACTTTCAGGCCTGTTTTATTTTTGGCAATTTCTGGAACAACCCAACCGTTTTCAAAGCCTTTATCGATAATGGCAGCTTCAATCGTTTTTATCGTAACCGAGTTATCATTGATGTTTAACGTACAGGATTCCTGACAAGGTGCCGGACAGATTTTACCGGTGATTTCCGGGAAGTTATTGGTAGAGTGCAATGTTTCAAGGGCATCTTTCCATTCTCCGTGATAGACCTGATCATTCCAGTCTGGAATCAGATTATTAACCGGGCAACCACCCTCTGGACCATCGTGACAAAATGGTATGCCACAATCCATACAACGTGCACCCTGAGTTTGTAGCTCTTCATCATCTAGCGGAATAACAAACTCGTGAAAGTTAACAATGCGTTCTTCTACGGGTTGATATGCTCTATCTTGACGATCAAACTCTTTAAATCCTGTGACTTTTCCCATTTTTTCAACTACCTATCTAACGTTATTTCTACTATTTATCGAAATGAATTTTAAACAATAAGCAAAAATTCATTTCTCAATACCCACTCACAATAAGCTTTTTACCTTCTTAAGCTGCTACCTTCTTTGATCTTTGACCTACAAGGGCTTTGCGATAATCAACGGGCATTACTTTGATAAATTTGGGTAAGTTTTCTTCCCAATTATCCAAAATACTTTGAGCCAGTTTAGAGCCTGTGTATTTTTGATGGTTTTCAACCATTTGCTTCAAGCGTGTTTCGTCTGCTTGTAATAAGTCTGCGATATCAACATTGCCGCTATCTGGGCTTAAGTTTTCTAGTTCCACCATTTCGGTGTTACATCTTCTAGAGAATTCATTCTTCTCATCAAAAACATAGGCAATACCACCAGACATACCCGCAGCGAAGTTACGCCCTGTTTTGCCTAAACAAACCACAACGCCACCAGTCATGTATTCACAACCATGATCCCCGATACCTTCTACAACGGCCTGGGCACCTGAATTACGTACACAGAAACGCTCTCCACCAGAACCATTAAAATAAGCCTCACCAGAAATAGCACCATAAAGTACGGTGTTACCAACAATGATATTGTCTTGATGATTGTCTATTTTGCAATCTGCCGGAGGGTAAATAATGATCTTTCCACCTGATAATCCCTTGCCAACATAATCATTACCTTCACCAGATAACTTAATGGTAACGCCTTTGGTTACCCAAGCGCCGAATGACTGCCCTGCTGTGCCCGACACATTAATGCTAATTGTGTCTTCAGGTAATCCCTCGTGACCATAATTTTCTGCGACACGGCCTGACAACATTGTTCCGAATGTACGGTTATGGTTATGGATATCAATATCGATAACAACTTTTTCGCCATTTTCTAAAGCAGGTTTAGCTTGAGCAATTAGCTCATTATCCAGTGCTTTTTCGATACCATGATCTTGACCCATCGTATGATGTTCATCTGCATGTGAATCAGCAACTGGCTTAGTGAGGATTTTGCTGTAATCCAGACCTTTAGCTTTCCAGTGATCAATAGCAGATTTCATGCGTAACTTATCAGATTGGCCGACCATTTCTGAGATTGTTCTGAAGCCTAGTTTCGCCATAAGCTGACGCATCTCTTCAGCAACAAAGAAGAAGTAGTTAATGACGTGCTCAGGCTTACCCGTAAACTTCTTACGTAATTCAGGATCTTGTGTTGCAACACCTACTGGACAAGTATTTAGATGACATTTGCGCATCATGATACAACCTTCAGCAATCAATGGAGCCGTTGCAAAACCAAACTCATCGGCACCTAAAAGTGCAGCGATAACAACATCTCGTCCTGTACGTAAACCACCATCAGCCTGCACACACACACGACTACGTAGTTTATTAAGTACCAAAGTTTGATGCGTTTCAGCTAAACCAATTTCCCAAGGTGATCCTGCATGACGCAGTGAAGTCAAAGGCGAAGCCCCTGTACCACCATCATATCCAGAAATTGTCACGTGATCGGCGTGAGACTTGGTAACACCAGCCGCAACCGTACCGACACCTACTTCAGATACTAGCTTTACAGAAATACGAGCTTTCGGATTCACATTTTTCAAATCGTGGATTAACTGAGCCAAATCTTCGATTGAGTAAATATCGTGATGTGGTGGTGGAGAGATCAAACCTACACCGGGTGTAGAGTGACGTACTCGACCTATTTGCTCATTTACTTTATGACCAGGCAGCTGCCCACCTTCACCAGGTTTCGCCCCCTGCGCCATTTTGATTTGCAAATCATCTGCGTTTACCAGATATTCAGTAGTTACACCAAAACGTCCAGATGCAATTTGTTTGATTGCTGAACGCTGAGGGTTCATCGATCCATCTTCTAATGGATTGAATCTCGATGCTTCTTCACCGCCTTCACCCGTATTTGATTTACCACCAATCTGATTCATGGCAACCGCTAAGGTTGAATGTGCCTCGTGAGAGATACTGCCGAAAGACATAGCGCCTGTAGCAAAGCGTTTAACAATCTCTTTAGCTGGCTCTACTTCATCTATTGATATTGGATTTTCCTCAAAATTGAAATCCATTAATCCTCGAAGCGTTAATAAGCCTTCAGATTGCTCATCAATCGTTTTTGAAAATTCCGCAAAACTCTTAGCGTCGTTACCACGCACAGCATGTTGTAACTTAGAGATAGTAACAGGCGTCCAGATATGTTTTTCACCACGCACTCGATAGGCATAGTCGCCACCGACGTCCAGATGTTTTTCATATAATTTCTTGTCGCCATAACCACGCGAATGACAACGTCTGGCTTCTCTTGAAATTTCTTTTAAACCAACACCTTCAACAGTGGTAGATGTACCCGTAAAGTATTCTTCAATAAACTCTGTTGATAATCCAACAGCATCGAATATTTGAGCTCCACAATACGATTGATAAGTACAAATACCCATCTTCGACATAACTTTCTTTAAGCCTTTACCAACGGCTTTTATGTAGTTTTGTTGTGCAGTTACTTTATCCATGTTTGGATCAAACTTTCTGTAATTATCATCAACAGTTTGTAATGCAAGCCATGGATTAATCGCTTCTGCACCATAACCTGCTAGCGTTGCAAAGTGATGTATCTCTAATGCCGCACCGGTTTCAATAACAAGACCCGTATTTGTACGTAAACCATTCTTAATTAAATGATGATGCACGGCTGAGGTAGCTAGCAATGAAGGTATAGCCATTCTTTCAGCAGACATACTTCTGTCTGAAAGGATCAAAATATTGTAATGACCACCTTCAACAGCTTCTTTCGCTTGATCACATAACGATTTAAGTGCTTCTCTCATGCCACCGCCTCTTAGCGCGGAGTCATAAGTCATATCCAGTGTTTTAGTACGGAAATCATCACCAGCATGATCATTGATTTTACGTACAGTCGATAACTGTTCATTAGTCATGATTGGCTGATTAATTTCAAGGCGCATACTGGAGCCACGGTTATTGTGACCCAGTAAGTTTGGACGAGGACCAATCAGGCTCACCAAAGACATCACGATCTCTTCACGAATCGGATCAATCGGTGGATTGGTTACTTGAGCAAAATTCTGTTTGAAGTAATTCGACAAGTGACGAGCGCGATGAGACAACACAGCAACAGGACTATCAACACCCATTGAACCCGTTGCTTCCATGCCGTCCTTCACCATTGGTTCCAAAAGGAATTTAATATATTCCTGCGTATAACCAAAAGCCTGTTGTTGCTTCAGCAACTCCCCAGGATCCAAGTCTTCAGGGATATCGTTATCGCCAAAAATCTCACAAACTTTAATCTGGTTTTCATCCAGCCATTGGCTGTAAGGATGAGAAGTTGCAAGATCTGTCTTTAACTCATCATCAGAAATAACTCTGCCCTGTTCCATATCAATCAGGAACATTTTGCCAGGCTCTAAACGCCACTTCTTAATGATTTTATTTTCAGGAATATCCAACACACCCATTTCAGATGCCATCACAACCAGATCATCATCTGTGATTAAATAACGAGCAGGACGTAATCCGTTACGATCAAGCATGGCGCCAATTTGACGACCATCACTAAATGCAACCGCAGCTGGGCCATCCCATGGTTCCATCAATGCAGCGTTGTATTCATAATAGGCAACGCGATCCTTATCCATGTGATCATTGCCGTTCCAAGCCTCAGGAATAAGCATAGTCATGGCTTCGGTTAATGAATACCCACCGGCAACCATCAGCTCTAACGCATTATCAAGACAGGCTGTATCTGATTGACCTTCTGGAATAACTGGCCAGATTTTTTCTAAATCATCACCCAATAATGTTGATTTCATTGAAGACTGACGTGCTGCCATCCAGTTTACATTACCGCGATTAGTATTGATTTCACCATTATGTGCAATCATTCTAAACGGATGAGCCAGGTTCCAGGTAGGGAATGTATTTGTTGAGAAACGTTGATGCACAAGGGCCATCGCAGATTTTACGCTAGGCTCAACAAGGTCCTTATAATACTCACCGACTTGTTCTGCAAGTAACATACCTTTATATACGATGGTTCTTGATGACATGGAACAGATATAGAAGAATCGACTTCCATCGACTTCGTCTGAATCCACTCTGGCAGTTAAAATTTTGTGGATGACAAACAGCTTACGCTCGAATTCATCCTGATCTTTAATATCGTCACCCCAGGCAACAAACACCTGAAATACTGCTGGCTCAGTTGGCTTTACTGATTCGCCAAGACCACTAGAGTCAACCGGCACCTGACGCCAACCAATAAAACGTTGACCAATTTCTTCTATAACACTTTGTACAAGACCTTTAAGCTCTGCACGTTGACGCCCGTCTTTAGGCATAAACAGCATACCAACACCGTACTTTCCAGACTCGGGTAAATTAAATTCTGTGGCATCGCCCTGAAAAAACTCATCAGGAATTTGCATTAATAACCCAGCACCATCACCTGCTTTTGAATCAGCACCAACAGCACCACGATGAGTAACTCTTTCTAGAATGGTAAGACCTTGCTCGACGATACTATGGCTTTTTTCACCTTTAATATGTGCAACAAAACCTACACCACAAGCATCATGCTCATTGTTTGGGTCATACAAACCTTGTTTTCCGGGAAGGGTATTCATGCTTTCTTTTATTATTGGATTAGATAAAGCATCAGCCTTAAGGTCTGAGTTCGATTTCTTAGCTTTTGAAGCTGGTGTAGCAATAGTGCGCATAAATTTCCTCGGCAGATCCATCTAGAAAAGTCTATTAATTCTGATAGCGTTTAATTAATGACTCACCCAAATAAGCCCTTGAAATTAGGGATTTGGGTTAAAAAGGGGCAAGCAGTATACCAGCTTTTTGTAAGCTTCATATACCTTCAAAGGCATAAAATCCTATTAGACATTTAATAGAGATTATTACGTTGCGGTTTGATTGTACTATTATGAAAGCAAATAATAAAAGTAATTTATTATATCTAACCTCAATAACCATAGGGTAATTGCATGTTTCCTTCTAAACAGATTCAATCACTTTATGGTTCTTTCTTTTTAGTTTTTTGACCAAATCACGACCCACAATCGTTAAAAACTTATTATAGATTTTTATATTTTTTTGCTCGAGTTTATACAAATCCTCATGGGTCCAATAGGCCACTATCACAGCATCTTTGGCAAACACATCTGCAGACGCTGTTTGCTTACTCATAAAACTCATTTCACCGATGAAGTCACCACTCGCAATAGAAGCAATCTCTTTATTAGAAGAAATCACAGAGGTATTGCCACTTAGCAACAAGAATAGCTCATTGGTATCCTGACCTTCAGACATTATTTTATCCCCTGCTTTATAGGCATGATAGGGATTGGTCATAATGATTTTTTTAAATTCGCGCGTAGTTAAGGTAGTAAACGCTTCTTTGTAAATGCCTTTAATCTCATCTGGTAACATCACAGTACTTTTATTGAATAAGATCATTCCAGCATGATATGAATTAATCAGGAAATAAGCCGCATTCCAGCCAGCCATAGAAGTTAGACCCAAACTTACTCCCGCCAGGATATATAGAAGAGCTGCGATGATTAAAAACACCCTTAACCATAAAATATTACTAAACACATAGGCAGCAAAGCTAAATACAGCTGCAATACTGTATAGATACTCACCTGAATCAGGCGCAAAAAACAAATCCATATTTATAAGCCCATCTAATACTTCAAAATGTTATCTATTAATAGTAGAAAACCAATTAATAATCTTAATTATCTATAGCCACCCCCCACCTTTGAGGGCTTTTTTTGTTTGTGTGACCGAGAAATTACTATGTTAAAGTTAGCCCCAATGAATAGACCTCAAACACATTTAGGTAGCTACCAACAAGCCATTAGGCTTTTTTGGAAAGAGCTATACACAACTGGCGGCAAGACATTATATAGCCAACAACACTTTGGACCAACTAAACCAGACTGGATAAACATAGAACATGTTTTTCCCATGGCATGGGTCGTAAAAGCGTTGAAATGCAAAGACCGCAGAGACTGCCGTAGCAATTCTACCAAGTTTAATTACATTGAATCGGACATGCACAACCTGTTCCCCAGTCGACGGGATTTGAATATGCTCCGGGCAAGCCATCGCTTTGGCTCGATCAATCACACAAAACCAGCAAAAGCAGACAATATTGATCGCGCGATTAAAGGCGAAATCAGGCTAATCGGCTCCTATGACTTCAAGATAGACAATAAGAAAAGAATGGTAGAGCCAGCACCCGCAAGCCAGGGGGAAATTGCCCGTGCGATGTTTCACATGTCAGCAACCTACAAACTGAAATTATTTTCCAAACAAGCTCAAACACTCGCTTACTGGAACAAGGTTGACCAACCCAGCAAGGAAGAAAAACGCCGCAATGATATTATTGAAAGCTTGCAGGGTACTCGAAACCATTTCATTGATTACCCAGGCGAAATTGAAGACCTGATATAAAGATGCTTATCCGCGTAATATTGCATTCACACCCCCCTACTTTCAGGCACTTTTTTACTATTTAAAAACACATATCAATTTTTCATCTGACTTATTCGTAGTTTTATCTTCAAAGTTAGAAAAAACTGCAAGAGTTCGGTATTATGCGCAACAAATTTACTGGACCAATCAAGGTCAAATTAGGACCCAAGCAAGGTCGAACCAAGGTTACATTATGAGAAAAGGAATCATCCTAGCCGGAGGCAGCGGCACACGCCTTCACCCACTCACTCAAGTTGTCAGTAAACAGCTCATGCCTGTTTATGATAAGCCTATGATTTATTACCCGCTGACGGTATTAATGTTATCAGGTATCCGTGATATTTTAATAATCACAACGCCACACGACAGCGAACAATTCCAAAAGCAATTGAGTGATGGTTCACAATGGGGTTTGAATATCCAGTATGCCGTTCAACCTGAGCCAGAAGGATTGGCACAAGCATTTATCATTGGTAAAGAGTTTGTTGGCAATGACCCTGTCACCTTAATCCTTGGTGATAATATTTATTACGGCGAAGGATTATCAGAAAGATTACTTACACTGGCAAAAAAAGATCAGGGAGCCACCGTTTTCGGTTATTACGTCCGTGACCCTGAACGTTATGGCGTAGTTGATTTTGATAAAGATGGGCTGGCACTCAGCATTGAAGAAAAACCAGAAAAGCCGAAATCAAATTATGCGGTAACCGGTTTATATTTTTATGATAATGATGTCCTCGACATAGCAGCAAATATAAAGCCATCTCCACGCGGAGAACTTGAGATAACAGACGTTAATCGCGTCTATCTTGAACAAGGCAGATTAACCGTGGAAATGCTTAAACGCGGCACAGCCTGGTTAGACACAGGCACTCATGCTTCTTTGTTAGATGCGGCAAATTACATTCGAGTGATTGAAGAACGTCAGGGGCTAAAAATTGCCTGCCCTGAAGAAGTTTCATGGTTTATGAACTATATCACCACAGAAGAGCTACTCAGCCTCGCTAAACCATTACAGAAAAGTGGATACGGCCAATATTTAATTGATATCGTGAATGCAGGTTTGCACCAGCAGTGATACAAGCAGTGGAAAACAACGAGAAAAGTATGAAAGACAGCAATCTATTGCAGTGCAGAATTTGTGACAATGATGATCACAATACTATCTATAAAGTTCGGGAAATGATGCTGGGTCTTCGAGACACTCACAATTACTTCGAATGCGCTGATTGCGGTTGTCTGCAGATAGTAGAAGTTCCTGAAAATATTCAAGATTACTACCCCAACGAAGACTATTACTCATACGACGAAGTCAAAGCCACTAGCGGCTTTAAAGGTAAACTTATTCGCAGTAGAGATCGATTTGCTGCAACTGGCAAAGGAATCTTGGGCAACATCATGCAGCAGTACCAGCCGCATGACAAACTACCTTCATTAAGACACGCGAATGTCACACTTGATTCAAAGATACTTGATGTAGGCTGTGGTGCTGGACACCTGCTACATTCAATGAAAGAAGCTGGTTTTAAAAACCTACTTGGCATCGACCCATTTAACAAAAAAGACATCCAATACGATAATGGTTTAACAATTGCCAAGAACTCTATTCACGATCTTCCTGCCAGCAACGAAAGTGATAAAAAGTACGGCACTGAAAACGGTTGGGACCTAATCATGTTCAACCATTCCTACGAACATGTTTATGATCAGTTTGAAGTACTAGAAAAAACGTATGACTTACTCAAGCCAGGTGGAATATGCATGCTACGTATTCCTACCGTTACTTCATGGGCATGGCGTCATTACGCGGAAGACTGGGTTCAACTGGACGCACCAAGACACTTATTCCTTCATTCACTTAGAAGCATCCATATCCTTGCAGAGAAAACCGGCTTTGAACTGGATGAAGTCATTTACGACTCATTTGCTTTCCAGAGCTGGGGTAGTGAGCAATATAAAAAAGACATCGCATTGCACGATGAAAATTCCTATGCGATTAATCCCGAAAAATCCATTTTTAGCAAAGAAGATATAAAGGGATTCGAAGAACACAGCAAGGTTCTAAATCAATCAAAAGCGGGCGATCAGGCTGCTTTTTATCTGAAAAAGATATAATTCGTGAGTAAAAACAAAAAGCCAAAAGTACTGGCGATCGCATCCCCCGGTGGGCACTGGATTCAGCTGAATAAAATCTGCAATCCGTTGGAGGATCGATTTGATTTAACCTATGTTACGCCCGGTTCTGAATACGCATCTGCAGTAAAAAACTCACGCAAAGTATTAAACGTGACCGATGCCAGCGCGGACAGTAAAATTAAATTAATCCCGCTTGCCTTCCAATTGCTCTGGATATTCATCAAGGAACGCCCTACTGCGATTATCTCTACAGGTGCAGCGCCCGGCGCGATTGCATTTTTACTCGCTAAATTTTTACCTATCAAAACCATTTGGGTCGATAGTATCGCCAATGTTAGTCAAATTTCGCGTTCTGGTCGTATGGTCATGAAACATGCTGACAAAGTGATTACCCAGTGGGAACCATTGAGTGATGGTGAAAAAGTCGTCTATAAAGGCTCAATACTATGATTTTTGTAGCTGTAGGCACTCAATTCTCATTCAATCGACTCATCGAATACATGGACGATTGGGCCGCAGAGCATGATGAAAGCGTCATTGCACAAATCAGTGACGGAAGCTACACACCCAAAAATATGGAGTGGGAACGCTTTCTCAATGGTGAACAATACAATAAGAACATCAAAGAAGCCTCGGTGTTTGTTTCACACGCCGGAATGGGCAACATTATCAGTGCACGTGAACAACAAACACCCATTATTGTGATGAATCGACAATTTAAATTGGGCGAACATCGAAATGATCACCAGGCCGATGGGCTAAAGTGGATGGGTAAATTAGATGGTGTTTATACCGCGAGTACTCAAGAAGAATTAAACCAACATCTAAGTCACATAGAGAAGCTTCAACTTAAAAATACCATTAGTACAGTAGGCAATCAAAACCTGACCGATTATATCGCTGATTTTATCAACGACGATTTAACAAAGTAGCATTACAGTCATGAGTGCTCTTAAAAAGCTATTCAGCAAAGTATTAAATAACCCGCTGCTCAAACAGAGTTTATGGTCATTGATTGCAAGATTTGTTGGCGTTGCTTTAAATTTTCTAGTCGTAATGATTATCACCAACCAACTACCAAAGTCATCTGCTGGTGATATTTTACTGTTAATGACATTTATTACAGGTATTGCGCTAATCAGCCGGCTTGGCATCGATCAATTATTAATGAAAGAAGTTGCCAGTGCTCACCAGGAAGATCTTGATTTTCATGAAGGGTTCTTTAAAGCCAGTTTGAAAGCAGTTTTGTTTTTATCATTTATTTTCATGGCTTTATGGGCGCTATCTAGTCATTACATTCAGGCTAACTTCTTTTTTGATCATATTGCTAATAGCAACATTAACGAGAAGCTACCAAACGTTAGTATCACTGAATTAGTCGTAGCCAGCCTAGGCATCTTGTTTTTTAATCTTGTCATTTTAAACAGCACTTATTTGAAAGCGATTAAAAAAACGGTGATGGGTGTACTCGGCCAAAATGCACTCACAGCGATCACTTTTTTAGTATTGATTGGATTATTCTGGAATTACTTTTCAAAAGATCAGTATGTGTTTTATATCTATACCGCGTCCCTATTGTTGGCGGGAGTTATTGCAATTATCTATACGTATCGATCATTTGCCAATAAAACCGCAATAACTACATCAACCACAGAAACACCTGACAAGCTGCTGGAAACAGTCTCTAAAACAACTACACCCCCCCACTTATACGCACTTATTTCAAAGTCGCTACCGTTAGCACCCGTATCGATTATTTCTTTTCTGATGATATTTACTGATACCATCATGGTTGGCTGGTTTTTAGCCAACGAACAAGTCGCTGAATACAGTGTTGCTTCGAAAATTTCTTATATTGTTTTATTTTTCTTACAGGCGATGGAAGCAACCATTTACCCCAGATTATTAAATATATTTAGCCATAACAAAGATAAATTACATTCATTTTTCTGGCAATCAACCGCTTTGGTCATTACTGTCGTTCTGTCTGTCACTGTTTTCATGTATTTATTATCAGATTGGATTTTAATAGCCTTCGGTAAAGAATATGATGTGGCGAAATCCGCATTAGGACTTTTATTAATCGCACAGCTTTTCAGAGCAGCAACCATCACCTTTTCGTTTATGTTTATTATCCGTGAAAAAGTAAGATATCTAAATTACATACTTGTCACTGCTTTTGTAGTGAATGTTGTGTGTAATATTATTTTTATCCAGAGCCATGGTATTGAAGGCGCTGCTTTTGCAACACTGGTAGCGAATGCCACATTACTGATTTTGATAATCGCACTATTCGCAGCACATAAACTATTAACACTTCCTAAAGAAGCCACTCAGCCATGATCATTAGACTTCTTGCCATTTTGTTCGTAATTTCCATATTCATTCCTGTAGAATTCCATATTTTAGCTGGCAGCCTGCGATTAGAAGCTTATCGCCTAGTCCTAGCAGTGGTGTTAATTTATGGTTTTATCAATATCAACCAGATATTGAAACAGGCCAATTTGGTCGATATTTTACTGTTTTTCTTTGTGATATTGGCAACCGCCAGCCTTATCTACAACCACGGATTGAAAGATGGCATCGAATCGGCAGGTATTCTCATTATAGAAATACTCGGGTCTTTTTATCTAGCCCGGCTGTTTATCACTACCCCAAAAAGTTATTACGAAATCAATATGTGGTTTGCTACTATTTTGGCGATATTACTCGTATTCTCCTTGTATGAGGCCTTTGCCAAACATCGTATTTTGCACGAGTGGGCCAAGGTAATAACCGGCAATGATTCTTTAGATTACCGTTTGTATACTCATTACTATATCCGAATGGGCATTATGCGAACCACCAACCTGTTCGCTCACCCTATTTTGTATGGCACAATCGGAGCGATATTCTTCCCCTTTATCGTGCTTTTAGTTGCTTATAAATTCAAACTCGGCAATGCCATTAAAGCGGTTGCCATATTTATCGGGATGGTAACCACACTCTCTTCAGCACCTCTTCTTTCAGTGGCATTCCAAGCAATGACTGCAGTACTTACGCGTTTCTGGCATGGCGGCAAACGCTTTTGGTTTGGCTTTGGTTTTCTTGCTATCTCTGGGATGATATTGATCAACGCACTGTCTAATCGTGGTTTCTTTGCGATCCTTATTTCATACCTGACCTTTAACCCGGTTACAGGCTACTATCGCTTACTCCAGTGGCAGTACACGATGGATGATATTAAAGAACATCCATTATTTGGTATTGGCCTGCATGACTGGACTCGTCCAGAATGGATGAATAACAGTATCGATAGCTTCTGGTTATTAATGACACTTCAGCATGGCATTATTGCCAGCTTCATTTTACTGTTCTTGTGTCTATACGCCGTGTTCCACATGCTCAACAGATTACATAAATTCCATCCTGCTACTCGCTGGATGATTCGCTCATGGATATTGGCATTCATGTCACTTATTCTTATCGGTTTTACCGTCGATTATTTTGGTAAGATACAACCATTATTCTTCTTTATTCTAGGCTCAATTGGCTGGGCAAGTAATCATCAGCAAATGAACCAGATCATTAAAAGAATGACACAAAGATTAAGAGCAAAAAAACGAAGCACACAGGGACACTCATGAGAGCCAGATTTATCAACCAGAATATGTTTATGGTACTTGTGAGAATCCGTAACTCACTACTTTATGCAAGAACCTGGTATTACCGAACTGTCTACGGAATGGATATTGCCAAAGATGTGCGACTATCATTCAAGTCACGAATAGATAAAACCAATCCGAAAGGTTTAACCATCGGCGAAAAAACCATGGTTACCTTTGATGCGATTGTGCTTTCTCACGACTATGCCTCGAGAAGACATGCGGCAAGAACAGTAATCGGGACGCATTGTTTTATAGGCTGCGGATCTATTATCCTACCCAACGTCACTGTTGGTAATCACGTCATTGTGGCGGCTGGCAGCGTTGTAACGACCGATGTTCCGGATAATTGTATTGTTGCAGGAAACCCAGCCAAAGTTATAAAAACAGGTATAGATACAATTGCTTACGGAATGTTATCTGAAGAATATTTAGCAACACAAGATGCCATAGCAGAGAAAACAAATGAGCAAGATTGATATAATTTTAGTCTCGTACAATACTGCTGAATACACAAAACGCGCTATAGCATCAGTCTACGAAGAAACCAAAAAGACTTCTTTTCGAATTATCATGGTCGATAACGACTCGAAAGATAATTCGGTAGAATTAATCGCTTCAGAATTTCCTGAAGTTGAAATCATCCAGACCGGCGCCAATCTTGGTTTTGCTGGTGGCGTCAATGTTGGTACAAAAGCGAGTAATAGTGAATATATCCTGTTACTCAATCCCGATACCGTGATTCTGGAAGGCGCAATCGACAAGCTTTTTGAATATGCCCTGAGTACACCAAAAGCTGGCGTTTGGGGTGGCATTACACTGAATAACGATTTAAGCCTTAACCCTAATAACGCACGTGCTAGATTATCTTTTAAAACACTGTTATTCAGCGCCTTGGGATTAAGCAAAGCCTTTAACAAAAGCTGCTTTTTCAACCATGACAATTACGGTTGCTGGGACAGAAAAAGTGAACGCGAAGTCGATGTAGTAACAGGCTGTTTCTTTTTGACACCCCGCCACTTATGGGAAGATTTACAAGGGCTCGATGAAACCTTTTTTATGTACGCAGAAGAAGCAGATTACTGCATAAGAGCAATCAAAAAAGGCTATCAACCACGTGTTACCCCTGATGCTAAAATCATTCATCATGGTGGTGTCAGCGAAACGAATTTATCGGGCAAAATGCTAAAACTGTTAAAAGGCAAAGCTGAACTGATCAACAAGCACGCTAAATCCTGGGAAAAGCCGATTCATAAAGGTTTATTGCAGTTACATGTTCTAAACAAACTACTCTCATTGAAACTTTTATCTCTATTCAAAAAAGATAAATTAGAAACTCTTAAAGAGTGGCAAACCGTTTACAAACAGCGCAATGAATGGCTTAAAGGGTATCGTTAATGGCCACAGTAATTGTACCAGCACACAATGAAGCCAGTGTCATTGAAGACTGTCTGAACAGCATTATCAACCAATCAGGTATCGATAATATAATCGTCGCTTGCAATGGTTGCACAGACAATACGGTTGAGATTGTTACAACTAAATTCCCCAGCGTCACTTGCCTCGACATTGTAAAACCTTCAAAAACCAATGCGCTAAATGTCGCTGAAGAAAAAGCCAAAGCATTAGGTATAAGTTACCCTGTTTTTTATATCGATGCCGATACTCAACTAAGCGAGCATGCCATCCAGCATATTTCACAAGTGATGGATACAGGTGACGTTTTACTCTCGGCACCTACACCTATCATTAACACTGATAAGTCATCATTTTTAGTGAAGACCTACTATAAAGTCTGGACCAACCTGCCCTATATCAAAGAAGGTGTAATCGCGACTTGCAGCTTTATTGTGAGTGAAGAAGGAAGACAACGATTTGATAAATTTGCTGATGTTATTGGTGATGATGGTTATATCCGTTGTCACTTCAAAAACAAGGAAATAGCAAATATCAAAGGTGCTGAAATTTATATTACTGCTCCTAAAGATATTTTCTCTTTAATTAAGATAAAAACCAGAGCCCGATTAGGCAATATGGAATTAATCGCTAAAGACAAATGCCCTGTTCGCGAAGAAAAACATTATGGCAATGTCATGAAAGAAAGATTATTTAGTAAGAACTTTTTCTCCACTTCCATCTACATAGCAATAGCTCTGATTATTCGAGTACGTGCAAATGCTCAATTTAAAAAGCTCAGCACGTATACATGGGAAAAAGACACGTCTTCACGATAAAACACATTTATTCGTTTTTTATCTAGTTAAACAGCTTAGTTTCTATGATAAATAGCAGAAATAAGTAAATAATATCTATATAATTACTAGCTGAATATTTACCAGCTGACTCAATAGCTTGCAACGGAAAGGAAACCTAATCTGTGGATGATAAACATATTAGTTCAGAACTTATCTATCGTACCGTAGATATTCTGATTATTCTTTTCACACTATTTCTCGGTTCACCCTATACAAATTTTTATAATTTAGAAGGCTATATCATCGCAGGATTAAGTGCGATTGTTATATTTGGCCTTGTCGGTCGATTTACCGATATCTACACCTCCTGGAGTGGTAGACCTCTTAAAGACGAAGCCCTGCGAATTACCATGGCGTGGCTGATCACCTTCCTTTCACTAGTCTTTATTGCCTTTGTTACTAAAACGACCGAACAGTTCTCACGCGTTGTACTCGTAGCCTGGTTAATCGCAACCCCGGTTTTATTAATTCTGGCACGATTCTTACTGCGTCAGATTTTTGCTCACTTACGCAGAATGGGAGTCAATAACCGCAGAGTTGTTATTGTAGGCATGACTCAAAATGGTTTGCACTTCGCCAGAGATCTCGAGAACAGACCAGAATTTGGTTATCACGTCGCTGGTTTTTATGACGATAGAAAAGATCGCGTCCATAAAGAAGTACTCAACCATTATGCACACCTTGGTAGCTTCGATGATCTAATCATTGCCGCTAGAAACGGCGAATGGGATCAAATTTATATTGCCCTGCCGGTTGAAGCACGTAAACGTATGTTGAAATTGCTCAATGACCTTTCGGACAGCGCAACACCCATTAGACTACTTCCGGATTATTTCACGACTAATCTGTTACACAGTAAATTTATCGAAATCGCAGACAACCCGGTTCTCTGTATTTATGATTCGCCTTTCTCTGCTGATCACGCATTTATCAAACGAATCGAAGATATCCTATTAGGCAGTATCATTCTAACCATGATATCTCCCATTCTATTGGGTATCGCATTAGCGGTGAAATTAACATCAAAAGGCCCTGTGCTGTTTAAACAATCGCGCTACGGTCAAAATGGCGACAAAATACGAGTATGGAAGTTTAGAACAATGACCGTTTGTGAAGATGGTGATGATGTTAAGCAAGCGACTCGCGGTGATTCGAGATACACCAAGATTGGTGAATTCTTGCGTAAAACCTCTTTAGACGAGCTTCCACAGTTTTTTAACGTCCTCCAGGGAACAATGTCTATTGTCGGCCCACGCCCTCATGCTGTTGCACATAATGAGCAATACAGATCAATTATTCCAGGTTATATGCTTCGCCACATGATCAAACCAGGAATTACCGGCTGGGCTCAAATAAATGGCTGGCGTGGAGAGACCAATACGGTTTATAAAATGCGCAAACGTGTAGAGTTTGATCTTGAATATATGCGCGAATGGAGCCTATGGCTCGATCTTAAGATTATATTCTTAACCATATTCCGCGCTTTCACAGATAAAAACGCGTACTAATCCAACCTCGTTTAAGACTACATTTTGCAATTAGATCAAATCACTTTTACGCGTTTTGTCGCGGCCCTTACCGTTGTTTTCTTCCATTACGGTCAGACTGTATTCCCGGCAAACGTACCTTTCCTGTTTGAGAATGTAACGGCTGGCCCAATTGCAGTGGGTTATTTTTACGTTCTCTCTGGCTTCATTATGTCTATTGCTTATTATCAAGTAGACGTATCTAATCGGGCTGAATTTAAAAAGTTAAAATACTGGGTAGCCCGATTTGCACGTATATACCCTGTCTATTTAATCGCGCTGCTGATCATTGTTGCCGCTAAATATAAAACACTGGGTGAAGACTGGGACGTTTTCCTCGCACATATTTTTCTCGTTCAATCTTGGATTCCGGGATATCCTATTACCCTCAACACACCTGGTTGGTCTTTATCTGTTGAAGCATTCTTTTACCTTTGTTTTCCTTTTTTAATTTTGTGGGTTTATAAAAAAGGGATAAAACAACTGGCTGTGTTCAGCATTGTCTTATGGGTTGTGACTCAATTAATACTAACCCATCAATTGAACTCTGACGCCTATATACCAAAGAATCAGCTTCACGACTTTATATACTACAATCCGGCAATGCACTTAAGCTCTTTCTTACTCGGCATGTTGTGCGGCATATACCTAAAACACACTAAGGATAAACAGACGAGCAACAACGGTTTCCTCCTTTTCGCTTCATTCATGCTTATCTTTATTTTAATTTGGGCAAGACCTCATCTTGAAAACCTATTCGGTTTAAAACTAGCCTTTACCAATGGACTACTTGCACCTGTTTTTCTACTCTTTATTATTACTCTAGCCAGACACAAGGGAGGAATATCGAGAGTCTTCAGCAATCCAAAACTTGTTTTATTAGGTGAAGCGAGTTATTCCTTATACATATTACAAAAACCAGCACATGGGATTTATGATAAAGTCATTGTTCCCCGTGTCCCATTGAATGAAACCATTCACTTTTATATCTTTTTGGTTTTACTCATTATTTTATCCATCTTGTCTTATAAGTATTTTGAAACACCGATGAGACAATTAATACGCAGAAAACTGCAATAAGCCTTTTTCAACCGGTAAACGATTATTTATTGTTCCTAAAATGGCTACTTGCTAGAATGTGCGCCGCCTCGTATCTACTTCATCCAGATTTATATTAACTTCATCTGTGCTTCTTTGAACCAAATGGAAGCATTTAAGATACTAAGCCAAGTACTAACTCCCTACTTAAAAAAAGTAACTGAACACTATGACTTCAAACAACGGCCAGCAACTTCCAATGAATCCACGTTCATCAAGAAGTAATGCATCTGATAGCGACCTAATTCCTTATCCTCGTGACTTCTATCCAGAGGAATTACTGGAAGATTCAGGCGGGCTTGATTTAAAAGAATTCATTAATGTACTTAAGAACCACAAGAAATTAATTCTCTCGATCGCATTTGTAACCATGTTAATTGCACTTTTACTAACATTGTTAATGCAGCCAGTTTACCGTGCTTATTCAACGATCAAAGTTGAAAGATATGCTGCGAATCCAAATGTGCAAATTCTAAATGCAGAAGCATCCAGAAGTGATAGAGACTTCTTTGAAACACAGATTCAATTAATTCAGACAAAAACACTCGCAAGCAGAGTTATTTCTGAACTTGGTTTAGATAAAAAGCCTGAATCAACTGGCTTAGTATCAAGTATTAAAAATCTGTTTTCCGGCGACAAAGCAGCAGATGCTAAAGATACGACAGCTATGGAAGAAATCTTTTTGAAGAACCTGACTGTTACACCCGTTAGTAATTCTCAACTTCTTTCAATTAGCTATGATTCTTCTAACCCACAATTGGCGGCTGATATTAATAATGCAATTGCCAAAACTTTTGTAAGACAAAATCTGGAACGTAGATTTGAAACCGCATCATCCTACAAAACTTATGTTGCGAATAATATTGAAGTTACAAAGAAGAGTCTGGAAGAAGCAGAACAGCGCTTGAATGATTACGCTAGAGAAAACGATATTGTTCAAAACGTCGATGGGGAATCAACCAGTAGCCTCACCCTTAAAAAACAAATTGATGAATTAGTGAATGCCGAGAAAGAGCGTATTGATGCGGAAGCTGCTTATGAGTTATACAAGAGTAATCCAGATTCAGCTCCTTCATTTGCGATCAATGATCCTTACATCCTTTCACTCAAGAAAGCCGCAGCGCGTTTAGAAACGCAATACCAAGGCTTAACAAGAAAGAAAACAAGAAGCGCTAACAGACTTAGAAAACAGATTGATGATTTAAAAGAACAGATTGCCTCTGAAAATAAATCTATACAATCGTCTTTCGAATCTCGTTATATGGAAGCGCAGCAAAAAGAGAAAATGGTGAGAAACCAGCTTGATAAATTAAAAGCGGGTGCACTTAACCTTCAATCAAAAAGCACTAAATACAATAGATTACTCCGTGAAGTTGAAATCAACCAGCTGGCTTACAATAAACAACTAGAACAGTTAATGGCTGTTAATGTCGCAAGCAATGTAGGCACTAACAATATTTCGATCATCGACAGTGCCTCTGTACCCACTAAGAAATTCAAACCGAGCCTAAAAACCAACCTTGGTTTTGGTCTACTTTTAGGCTTATTACTGGGAATGGGCTTTGCATTCTTACGTGAATTTGTAGATGACAGTGTTAAAAACAGTGAGTTACTAGAGCAAGCAACCGGCCTACCAGTTTTATCTCAGCTACCAGAAACCAAAAACCTGGGGCCTAAGAAATTGGCATTACAAACGGCATTGGAACCGCGTTCTGCGCTAGCTGAAGCAATTCGATCATTACGCACCAGCCTTCGCTTTTCAACCAGACACGGCGCACCTCAAAGTACGTTTATTACTAGCTCAAGTGCAGGCGAAGGAAAAAGCACCGTTGCTTTAAACCTTGCTACAGCCTATGCGCAAGCGGGTAGTAGCGTGTTATTAATTGATGCAGATTTAAGAAACCCGAGCATTCATCAGTTGCTTGAATTAAATAATGTAGAAGGCTTAACCAATTACCTAGCAACCACAGAAACTAAAAGTGGTGATGTTACACAGGCATGTATGATCAAGAATCTTAACGTGATTACCTCTGGCCCTATTCCTCCTGATCCAGTAGAACTTTTATCTGGCAGTAAAATGGCTGAGCTGATTGAAAACGCAAGTGACATCTACGACCATATTATTATTGATGGACCACCTGTTTTAGGATTAGCAGATTCTCAGGTATTGGGCAATTTAGCTGAAGCAACTATAGTTACCGTAGAAGCGAGCAAGACACGTAAAACCGCATTGCTAGATAGTATGAAGCGTTTGGATCGTGCTAATGCAAATATGATTGGCACTGTATTAAACAGAAACAGTCGTTCTGCGAACCCTGACTACAATCAGGAATACTATTCGTATACTAGACAGGCACCACAGACAAAGAAAGCATAAAATAGTTAAAGCAGGTAGTGTGCAAATTTTGAAAGCCACCCCCCTACTTTGGGCGATATTTTCAGGTATTTAAGCCAGTTAACCGGCTTAAATACCTGATAGCAAATAAGCACTTTTATAATCAAATTCCCATTTCATTTTTTACTTCGGTAAAAGCAGTTATCGCCTTATCAATATCCGCTCGGCTATGACCCGCTGATATTTGCGTTCTAATTCTAGCCTTACCCTCTGGAACCACCGGAAATGAAAAGGCAATGACATAAACACCCTTATCTAACATCTTTTTAGCGAAGCTAGATGCGATTTTAGCGTCATACAACATGATAGGTACAATCGGATGATCACCCTCTAAAATATCAAACCCCTGCTCCGTTAAAGCATCTCTGTAGTAACGCGTATTCTCCCGTAGGGTCTTACGTAACTCATTAGAGTTCTCAGCAATATCGATCGCTTTTAAAGCTCCCGCAACCACAGAAGGTGCGACAGTATTTGAAAACAAATAAGGACGAGAACGCTGCCTTAATAACTCAACTATTTCAGTGCGTCCACTGGTGTATCCTCCACTAGCACCGCCTAAAGCTTTGCCGAGAGTTCCTGTCAATAAATCGATTCGACCCAAGACTCCGCAATATTCGTGACTGCCTTTTCCGCCTTCTCCAACAAAACCAGTCGCATGACAATCATCCACATGAACCAAGGCCCCATATTTATCGGCAAGATCACAAATCGCTTTTAGATTCGCAACATAACCATCCATTGAAAATACACCATCTGTGGTGATTAACTTTATTCTTGATCCGTCTGCATCAGCCTGCTGTAAACACTTTTCCAACTCTTGCATATTATTATTGCTGTAACGATAACGCTTCGCTTTACATAAACGCACGCCATCAATGATGCTGGCATGATTTAAAGCATCAGAAATAACGGCATCCTGATCATCCAAAATCGTTTCGAATAAACCACCGTTCGCGTCAAAACAGGATGGATAAAGAATCGTATCTTCTGTTTCTAGAAAAGCAGATAACTGATTTTCTAATTGCTTGTGAATGGTTTGAGTACCACAAATAAAGCGCACAGATGCCATACCATAGCCATACTTTTCCAAACCTACCTTAGCTGCCGCATTTACCTCAGGGTGTTGTGCCAAACCCAGATAGTTATTAGCGCATAAGTTTAAGACTTCTCTGCCATCGCTGAGTGAAATTGTGGCGCTTTGCGCGCTGGCGATAATTCGCTCTTCTTTATAAAGACCTGCATCTTTGATCGCATCTAACTTTTGCGTAAAATGTTGTTTTATATCTGTATTCATTAGTGATTTTCCCAATCTAAAATTACTTTACCCGACTCTCCCGAGAGCATTGCATCAAAACCTTGTTGAAAATCTGTATAAGGTAAACGGTGAGTGATAATAGGGTTTAAGTCCAAACCTGTTTCTATCATCATCGACATCTTATACCAGGTGTCATACATCTCACGACCGTATATACCTTTAATGGTCAACATATTGAAGACAACTTTATTCCAGTCGATTTGAGTTTGTTCGGAAGGAATACCCAGCATCGATATTTTTCCGCCATGATTCATATTAGCAATCATGTCGTTTAAGGCTTGAGGATTTCCAGACATCTCCAAACCAACATCAAACCCTTCTTTCATGTTGAGTTCTTTTTGCACATCAGAGAGGTTTTCTTTAGCAGCGTTAACTACACGGGTAGCTCCTAACTTACTGGCCAAGTCCAAACGGTAAGGGTTAACATCTGTAATCACAATGTTTCGCGCGCCTGCATGTTTACAAATCGCTGCCGCCATCGAACCGATTGGCCCCGCACCCGTGATTAACACGTCTTCTCCAAGCAAATCCCACTGCAAAGCTGTGTGAGTTGCATTACCGAAAGGATCAAAGATTGCGGCAATATCTTTATCAATACTGTCATTGTGTACCCAAACGTTCGACATCGGTAACGCAATGTATTCAGCAAAAGCACCAGTTCTATTCACACCAATTCCTGAGGTGTGATTACAATAGTGTCGGTTGCCTGCCATACAGTTTCTACAACGACCACAAACGATATGGCCTTCTCCGGATACGATCTGACCTTTATGGAAATCAATCACGTTAGAGCCGATATCGACAATTTCACCAACGAATTCATGACCCACTACCAGAGGAACAGGAATCGTTTTCTGCGCCCAGTCATCCCAGTTATATATATGGATATCCGTACCACAAATAGCGGTTCGCTGAACTTTCACCAGCACATCGTTTATACCAATTTCAGGCATTGGAACATCTTCCATCCAGATCCCTATCTCTGGCTTTGATTTTACTAACGCTTTCACAACAATATTCCTTATAGTGTATTTATATCCACTATAGTAAACTTAAGAGAATAGAGAAATCTACTTATTTATTTAATATAGTGGATTTATATCTACTATATAATTACTAGAGATACCTGAAAATATACTCTTCCGCATATAAAACATTAGTTTATGGAAATTTAAATTGAGCAACGAAACACTGTCATCACTATCTACACGAATCAAACAGCAGAGAAAGAAACAGCTCTGGACATTAGAGCACCTTGCAAATCTCTCAGGCGTTAGTCGATCCATGCTTAGTCAGATCGAACGCGGTAAAGCGAACCCTACTCTTGCGGTCACCTGTAAGATTGCAGAAGCGTTTAATATATCTATTGCCGAGTTGATAGAAGAGCCATGGACACAGCCGTTAATAGAAGTCGTAAAAGGAGATAATAAAAATTCTATTTTAAGGGATGATCAGTCAGCCTTTATCCAGGTATTGACCCCCATCCATTCGGCCGAGAATATTGAGTTTTATTTGGTAAAACTTCCTGTGAATGGCGAATTAAACAGCCACCCCCATATGCGAGGGACTCGGGAAATGATCACCGTCCAGAGCGGCGATATCACGGTTATTTCAGGTTCTGATTCAAAGCATTTAACCACTGGAGATAGTGCGTATTATCAGGCTGACCAGGACCATAGAATTATTAACAATTGGGATCAGGAAGCGGTCATTTACATGATTACAAGTTTTGACAATGCTTCAAATACGAACTAATCCCAATAGTTATGAAGCCTTATGGGAATAGAGTTTTAGAAGCCGAAGCAGACCGTTGAGATTATTTTTTAGAGGCTTTTAGGTAGCGTGTAATCTCTTCCTTAGCGTCACTCATTACTGAATCTCGATCGAGACTATCGAGTATATTTTGAACGATCAGTTTAGGTCCAGAATCACCCCAGGATTTACCTTTGGCTAGATAATCTTCAGCAACTCTACCGACGACCAGAGTGCTATACCAGGCAACCGCACCTTGCGCCAAACCAGTGACTACGGTTGAAAAACCTACAGTGCCTATCTTCAATGCAGACGAGGCAAAATGAATTGCCCAGAAAGTCGCATATAAAACCAGCATTTGAGCGGCGATGGTTTTAATCAGCTCGCCTGCTTCTGATTTACTCATCGGCAAACCGTATATTCTGGAAAGATGAATCACCATACTTACATCAATCGCAGCCGCCGCTAATAGATCGGCAATAGGTATAGGGTTTAAAGCAACCGCAACACCTTTACCTACGCAATACATGCGAATGGTTTCTTCACCCAACTCTTTTCGGGTTGCGAGAATCTTCTCCCCCAGTTGTTCACTGAGGTTTCCGGCAAACAAGGAAGCGTTTAGCGCAGATAAGGTCTTACCTTCCGCTTCTAAAATTTCCCATAAGCGCGATTTTAGATTAAGGATATCGACAGGTCTTTGTCTAACCGTTTCTTTTTCATTACCTTCATCATCAACGTAGATGACTGTTTGTCTACTCGGCGATGCGGCAGTGAAAACGATATTCGCAGGCGCGATAATACCCTTAACACGTTTGCGAATAATGGTGCGTAATTCGAAGATTTCTTCTTCGTTGTACTGATCTGCTTTGTTCACGACCAGAATAATCGGGCGATTAGTATCAGCAACGGTCTTTAATGCCGCTAATTCAACTTCGGTTAAATCGCTATCGACCACAAACAATAATAAATCAGAACGATTCGCTACTTCATGAGCTAATTGCTCTCTTTCTTCGCCGTCTATTTCATTAATGCCAGGCGTATCAATCAGGTAGATACCGCCAGCATCCACTTCCTGCCATTCTTCACTACTTTCTGTTTTAGTTTCGCCGTGTAAAACACTGACACTAAATGCCTGTTTACCTAAAAGAGCGTTCAATACAGACGATTTACCCACACTCACCCGACCGAAAACAGCTATGTGCAAATGCCCTTTTTCGAGCTTTTCCAGCATTTTACTCAGCTGCTGATACTCATCACTCAGCACATCACGTACAGAGTCAGGCACACGCGTATCTTCAAGTAACTGGCTTAAACTTTCCTTCGCCATATCGACATTGGAGTCACCCGAATCAGAGCCTTTGCCAGGTAATTCTGAAAGTGCGGTTTCTGAGTCGCTATTTTGACTGTTTTTGCTTGTCGAAAACCAGCTTGGCAAATAACTTCGCGCGCGATTCCAGATCTTCACTCAACATCTCCTTAAAGGTAATGGCTGCAGGAGCGGGTTTTAATTGACCTCGCTGTTGCAAAGTTTTATTTACAGCACGCCCTAAGGCATCAAATATCAACCCATAAGCTACTGCATGAGTCAGCCCGCCGGTTACGGTGCCTATTCCAGGGAAGGCCTTCATACCGTTGCCGGCTACAGCCAGTATTAACGGTACGCTTTTTTTCATTTGACCTGTACTAAAGTCCAGTAAATTATCGATATCTAATTGTTTAACGGGCACATCGTATAAAGCACACAAACCTTTAACGAGCTGTGTTCCAAGTACACCCTGTATCACTAAATCCGATCCTGGGCTGACTGAGGCCAATGCTCCCAGTACGGCTTTGCGGGTAGAGCTTTTAATGATTTCTTCTGCTTTTTTCTGGCGGAAATCATCCTTAGCCACATCTAATTTTTGTTTAACCAATACAAACACACTGGCATCACGTAAGGTTTCTAATGCGCCACTCTGTTTGTCGATTTCATCCTGTAGTGCTTGTGCCAATGCAGAGACATCAGCCTTGCGCTCTCTGACGACTTTCTCCTCACGACCATCCGGGTATATTTTGACAACTTCTTCTTCACCACCAGATTGTACAAACACGTGTTGAATTGATGCTTCCGTGCCTGTATTTAAATTGGTATCGAATCGATCGCTAATCAATTGCTTTTCTTCATCGGTGAAACGATCACTTTTATTCAAGGCAACAATCATTGGCTTACCGAAACTCTTGAGTTGCTGGATATCGTCAAATTGACTGCGGGACAAATCAGAATCCGTCACATACACCACAATCTGCGCTCTGATTGCCTCATCTCTAACGGCTGCATCTAATTCGCCACTGGCTTCATTGCGACCAGGAAGGTCAGTTAACACCAATTCATCTCCCGACGTACTTTTCCAGGTGTATTGCTTAATATCCTGAGTTGATCCACCACGCACATTGATATCAATATTCAATGAAGCAGAAGTAGCCTCGGGTAGTAGCGCTTTGACAATGGATGATTTACCCGTGCTGACATCACCAAATAAGGCAACATAGATTCTGCCAGTCTCTTTACGCGCCTGTAATTGCTCAATCTCACGCCGCATTTCAGCGGTTTCCATACCTACCGTATCGGCGTGATCTAATTCTTTTAAGATATTTTCTTCGGTGACTTCTTCAATTTTATAATCAGGGTTTTGCTGACTGGGTTTTAATAATTTATAAATCAACCATAAACTGAATAAAATCACTGCAGCAATAAGTGCTACGTAGGTGTAAAACAGTGGTTCAGGCAAGTCTTGCAAACGCTCCCAAACATCAAGCGCACTGCGAGTCGCAGAAAATAGAAACAACAATAAAAGCAGTGTCACTAAAACAACTGCAACAGCGAGTATTCGCTTGAATTTAAATCCAGATTTTTTCATTGATTATGGCTGTGATTATCCTGATGTTTTAGAAGTCTTTATTAGCTTAGTGCAAGGGTGTAACCGTTCAATTTATTACATAAAGGATTATCACTCAAAAAGTGTGATTCGTCATTGGTATAAAATTGATATAAACAGGATTAACGGTGATTAAACCATTAAATATAAATACCTTAAGCCACCCCCCTACTTTGGGGGCTTTTTTAACTGGTTTCAAGCATGCAAACCACATTGCTAAAATCACATTTAGCCAAATCACTCTTGTGTATTACAAAGGAAATTTCACCCGCATCCCAAAAGCAGAAGCCACAATTATTGTCAGAATAGACCTTTAATAAAATCACCCAGTCTTCCAGTTTGCCTTTTTTTATTAATGCCGCATGTTCTTGAGGTGACTCATTCTGGGTAAACACATAAGTATTAATTGCATGATGACTATCAGCATAATAGCAGTCATTCCAGCTTTGATAGATCCCTTTTACCCCGAGCTTTTTCGATAACTCGTCCTGTATCTTATGATATTCATCGACTTCTTTACTGGCGTAAAAGTTCTCTAATGTGGTTTCTTTGAACAAAGGATCGTTTCGATAAAAATGCGGTAACGAAATCATAGTCGTTTCGGTAGCTTCGAATGGCGCATAAATGCCGCCATCATCACCAATATAATCATCATCAATGTCTAAGTCTTTGGCTGACTGTAGTTTTGTCGTATCCGAATAAATCACCTTACAAACAAAGCTTTCCTGATCTTCCAGAAAGAAATAGAGCATTCCAGTACGTGGCAAATATGCCTGGTAATCGACTAAATCAGCGCAGTTAAGCTGTGCGATAAATTGCCAACCACACATTCTTTCATAATAACTCGATTCAAATTCTGGATATGCCATGCCTTCAGGCAGGTCAGGTTTTCCACCAAAACGTGTATTGCCAAGAATACTGTAATCATCCGCTTCAGTGGTTTGCAGGCAGACCGCTTTTAAAGCCACATCTTGCAGTGCCTGCTGATGTTTCTCGAACACCGTATTGGTTATTGCTGACTGTAGTTGTTGCAATAATTGCTTATCGTTACTGGCTAAAAACAGCGAATCGTTGGTATCAACAGTGCCTTTTCCATCTGCGCCTTTATAATCGTAATCGAGCAGTCGTTGCTTTTCAGGTAATTCTAAAACGATGTTTTCAATACTGTTTAAGCCTTCTGGTAGATGCGTAAAGCAGTTGTATTCAATTTCAATTTTATTAAGTTGTGGTTGAAGCGCTAAGGCTTTGGGTAACGTGGTTAATCGATTCCTGGAAAACGAAATCTGTTTCAAACCAGGTAAACTTATCTCATCAGGTAAATGTGTTAGGTGGTTATGGTTGAGATAAAGATGTTCTAGAGCCGGTAGCTGCATCAATGATTCTGGAATACTTTCGAGTAAATTATTAGTCAATTGCAACCTGTTTAAGTTTGAAAGCTCACCGATACTATCTGGCAATTTCTTTATACAAGTATTTGAAATACTTAAAGACGCTAATTGTTTAAAATTAGCGATAGACTTTGGAATCTCATTTAAAGGACTGTATGAGTTTTCTTGATCAGCGTAATTATAATTACCCAAAATGGTGAGTGTTTTTAGTTGAGTAAACGCCAGAACCTCTTTGGGTAGTTCCACAAAATCTGGTTTTTCAATATACAAATAGCGCACGTCATCAGGATTGGCTTGTAAAGATTCAGCATAGGAAAAAGTATAATTAGTCCAGTCCAGTTGTTCAGCATCGATTTTACAATAGACCCTTACCTGAAAAAGGGGCGTATTCGCATACGGTGGTTTTAAGTAACCATTTAAACCCAACCACCCTTCTTTTAACTCTAGTCTTCCAAAAAAATCCAGACTGTATTCAAACCCTCTACAATAAAGATGCAGAAAGAGGGGCGCGTTAGATTTACCCTCCTCAAACTCAAAAACTCCGGTCGGGATATTATTTTCAAACACCTGTTTCAATTCAATATCAAACCCAAAGTAATCGATATGTTCATTAAGCAATTGGCTTTCTACAGCACGTTGAAAGTGTTTATCATTTTTGCCGGGCAGATGAATTTTGACACCGAAGGTATGTGAGAAATCACTGATTTGAAAAACGCTATTCTCGCTATCCAGTTTGAAAGCAAACTCCCCAACCTCAAACACTTCATTTCCATCGTCGGGAATGCAAAATTCGGGTATATCCATAACATCCAGTACACTCATATTGTTGATATTATCAATATTTAGCGAAGTGGTTTTTTCTTCATAATCAGCAATCTGTTGCTCTAGTTCTGCGCAGTGATCCGAATAATGACCTTTGTAGTGGATATCCTTGAGTATATTTAAAAATAACGGCTCGTAGGTGTCTCTTACCGACAACTCACAATCAGCGGTTAAATCCAGAATGTATTGATCATCAATGCATACAGTGGCAAAAAGGTGGAAAAAACGTAATTCTTCTTCCTGATGTTGAATGCTTGAAATAGCTTTTTGCAGATAACAGGTCTTGCCTTCTACTTCGATTTTTTCGATAGTCGACTCAACAATGTTATAGCGTTTTAGTTTGTAATAAGCCTGAATCAATGCTTCGACTGTATCTGTATCTAAAGAAACATCAGTGCTTTTAAACGCTTCTAAACCCTCTATTTCTGACAACTTCGAAAATTCATCCAGCGTGATAATCATTTGTGGTAGCTGTAATTCAAACGACTCATCCGGGTTAGTCAAAATCACATCGCCAAATGATATTTTATTTTCTGAAAAGAGTTCGTCATAAGACACATCAAATGACAGCGTTTCAATTCTTTTCATGGGATCTCAGCACCTACTATCTAATAACAAAAATATGGAAAAAATATGACAACAAAAACAATCGTGCAGATTGCTTGAATTAATTGCTTTATGCTTGTTTTACTAGCCTACACTAATCGTATTCGATTGAAAATTAATGGAATTGAGGTCACCCCCCTACTTTTAGGCACTTTTTTAAGCGAATCATAGTAGGCGTTTCAACAAAACTTTTCTATACTATTGATTCCACTTGATTCGACTTGATTACATTGCAGTTACCTCTCTGCTCCGTTTAACTTAAAAGGAAATCGTATGACACTTTTTGCAAAGCAAGCTACCAATCTCTTCAAAACAAATCTCTCCATCAAAACAATTGCCATGACCAGTCTGGCTCTCATTTTTACTTCAGCGACAACTATGGCTCAAGCGGATACCACAAAAATCGGTATGATTACGACGCTTTCTGGTGGTGGATCAAGTCTTGGTAAAGATGTCAGAGATGGTTTTCAGTTAGCGCTAAAAATGTCAGACAATAAAGATATTGAGCTTCTCATCGAAGATGATGGCCGTAAACCAGCGAAAGCAGTACAGATCGCAGACAAGTTTATTCAAAAAGATAAAGTCGATATTCTTACCGGTATTATCTTCTCTAATCTGGCGATGGCTGTTATACCTTCAGCGGTTAAGAAAGGCGTTTTTTATGTTAGCCCAAATGCGGGACCTTCGGCATTAGCAGGTAAAGGCTGTCATGAAAACTCATTCAATGTGGCATGGCAGAATGATAATTTACACGAAGCCATGGGTAATTACGCTAACAGCGCAGACCTTAAAAAGACCTTCATTCTGGCGCCAAACTACCCAGCGGGTAAAGACGCATTAACAGGCTACAAACGCTTCTATAAAGGCGAAGTTGCAGGTGAAATCTACACAAAACTCGGTCAAAAAGACTATGCGGTTGAGATTTCTAAAATTAAAGCATCGGGCGCTGATTCTGTATTCTTCTTCCTTCCGGGTGGCATGGGTATCGCATTCATGAAACAGTATTCACAATCTGGTTCAAAAATCCCGGTTATGGGACCTGCGTTCTCATTCGACCAGGGTATTCTGGGTGCAGTTGGCGATGCGGCACTTGGCGTTAAAAACTCATCACAATGGAATAAGGATATCGATAACGAAGCGAATAAAACCTTTGTTGCAGCGTATCAGAAAGAATACAACAAACTTCCATCTCTTTACTCAAGTCAGGGTTACGATGCGGCTAATCTGATTTTATCTGCATTGAAGAAGTCTCCAGTGAGTGATAAAGATGCATTCCGCAAAGCGCTTAAAGCAGCTGACTTTGCATCGCCACGTGGTGATTTCAAATTTGGAAATAACAACTTCCCAATTCAGGACATTTACGTTCGTGAAGTGGTTAAAGAAGGTGATGTTTTGACCAATAAAATCATCAGCAAAGGCCTTGAAAATCATCAGGATGCTTACGCTAAAGATTGTGCGATGTAATTCATTTGATCATTGATTGCTAATCATTGCTCATTCATTGTTCATTAAAATAGTTACATCATATAAGTCACCTCCCTACTTTGGGGCACTTTTTTCTCATTAACGAAATTTGTTACTGAAAAAAGTGCTTATAAGTAGGGGGGTGACTTTTTGTTTCTTTTACTATCCCTAAACGCCCGAATAAATAGATATGACAGCTGCCCTCTTTCTTGAGCAACTCCTTAACGGCTTGCAACTCGGTATGACATTGTTCCTGATGTCAGCTGGTTTGACGCTGGTATTTGGCGTAATGGGTTTGATCAACCTCGCCCACGGCTCACTGTATATGATTGGCGCTTTCTGTTGCGCCACTATCACAAATATGACGGGCTCTTTCTTACTTGGCTTGCTGGCAGGATTTGTCGGTGCAGCGATTGCAGGTTTGATTATCGAGGTTGTTGTGATTCGTAAACTCTACGATCGCGATCATCTCGATCAAGTGCTTGCCACCTTCGCGCTAATTTTGATCATATCTGAAGGCACTAGCTGGATATTTGGCTCATCACCGTTGTATCTCAGCATTCCAAGCTGGTTATCGGGTTCTATACCGCTCTCTTTCGGGGAGGATAGCAATAGTTCCTACCCTATTTACCGCCTGGTTATCATTGCGATTGGCTTGATTATTGCTTACTCACTATATTTATTAATTACCAAAACACGTCTCGGTATGCGTATTCGTGCTGGCGAATCCGATCGTGAGATGATCGCCGCATTAGGCGTAAACATTCGTGTGATTTACTCGCTTATTTTTGCATTAGGTGCAGCACTTGCGGGCTTGGCTGGCTCACTTGTCAGCACACTCTATTCAGTAGAAGTTGGGATGGGCGAACCTGTGTTAATACTTGCCTTGGTGGTGATTGTTATTGGCGGTATCGGTTCGGTCAAAGGTGCTTTGGTCGCTTCTATTCTAGTTGGTTTGGTCGATACATTAGGTCGCGTTTTCTTACCTAATATTCTGGCATTGTTTATCGATAATAGTCAGGTTGCAACGCTGAGTGCATCACTTGCATCGGTGTTGGTTTATATTTTAATGGCTGTGATTCTGGCTATCCGTCCACAAGGATTATTCCCAGCCAATGCTTAATTCTACTCATCAAAAAGGCTTTAAAGAAAAGGCTCTCAACCTGATTATCCTTGGCTTAATTTTTGTTACCGCCTTAGTCACCTATTGGTTAGATCAAGGCTATTACGTCAATTTAGTCTCTCGCGTGGTTATTTTTGCCATTGCCGGTGTTGGTCTTAATCTCGCATTGGGATATGGCGGCATGGTAAGTCTTGGGCATGCCGCATTTTTCGGTATTGGCGGATATATAGCCGGCATTTCAGCCATGCACTTTAGTGAAAGCACCTCATTTATTGCAGGCTTAGACAGCACTAATCAGATGCTTACGATCTGGCTATTTGTCATTATTATTTGTGCCCTTCTCGCCTTGTTTATCGGTTTGATTTCGCTGCGTACTAGCGGTGTCTATTTCATTATGATCACCCTCGCCTTTGCACAAATGGTGTATTACTTTGCGATTTCATGGCCCGATTATGGCGGAGAAGATGGTTTATTAATTTCTAGCAGAAATCAGTTTCTGGGGAACGATACTGATAATGAATTGGTGTTCTTCCTGATCTGTTTTACTGTATTGCTGTTAACTGTATTTCTGAGTTCGCGCATCATACGCTCGCGATTTGGTACGGCATTGCAAGTTGCCAGAATGAATGATGTACGTTTAGCCACAGTTGGCATCAGACCTTATCCAATCAAACTGACAGCTTTTGTGATTTCAGCCGTGATCACTGGCATCGCTGGCGCGTTATTTGCCGATTTAAACCGCTTTGTCAGCCCTGATATGCTCAGTTGGCAGATGTCGGGCGAGATTATTATCTTTATATTACTGGGTGGCGTAGGTCGCTTATCTGGCCCCATTTTAGGTGCTACATTGTTTGTATTGCTCGAAACCTTTATCGGCGGTTATACCGAACACTGGAAGTTATTCCTTGGTCTGGTGTTACTCATTGTGGTGCTATATGCCAATGGCGGTTTGATGAAAATGGTTGTGGGAGAAAAGCAACATGACTAATTCCACCGTTGATACATCAAATAGTACTACATTGGGCAGTACTGTCCTTAAAATAGAAAACCTCACCAAGCGTTATGGGGCTTTAACCGTTAGTGATTCCATTAATTGCGACCTTAAACAAGGCGAAATCCATACTTTAATCGGTCCCAATGGTGCGGGAAAATCTACCCTGGTTGGACAAATCGCAGGATGGATAAAACCAGATTCTGGTTCTATCACGCTTAACGGTACTGATATCACCAATATGAACGTGGCTAAACGCAGCCGCTTAGGTTTAGGCCGCAGTTTTCAGGTATCCTGCCTCGCCATGGAACTAAGCGCGCAACGCAATGTGATGCTCGCGGTTCAGGCACGTCAGGGTTCTAGCTATCGTTTCTGGAAACCGGCAGCCAGTGACCAAAGCCTGATAGACGAAGCCGACAAGATTCTGGATCGATTACACATCAGCGAGTTTAAAGACACGCTGGCTTCACAACTATCCCACGGTAAACGCCGCGAATTAGAAGTTGCCTGCGCCCTCGCCTTACAACCCAAAGTATTATTACTGGATGAGCCAATGGCGGGTTTGGACCCTGCCAGTACACAAGGTTTGATCAACTTTCTGCAAAACCTCAAAGCAGAAATACCTATTTTACTTATCGAACACGATATGGACGCCGTGTTCCAGCTTTCTGATCGCATCTCTGTATTGGTTTATGGCAAACTGATTTTCTCTGGTTCACCCGATCAAATCAAAGCTTCACCAGAAGTAAGAAAAGCCTATCTGGGGGATGACTAATGTCTTTGCTCAGAGTCGAACACATAGCCGTCTTCTATGGCAAATCGCAGGCATTGTTTGATGTCAGTCTTGAGATCAATCCCGGCGAAGTTGTAGCTCTAATGGGGCGTAACGGCGTGGGTAAATCAACCACAATACGCGCTATTTGTAACCTCACCCCCCCACTTACAGGCACTATTTCATTAAACGGTAAAAATCTGGCGAAGTTGCCAACGCATGTCGTTGCACGAAAAGGAATCGGGCTCGTCCCAGAAGGACGCCGTTGTTTTGCGAATTTAACGGTCGAAGAAAACCTGTTAGCGACAGAAAGAAAGGGCCAATGGGATATGCAGAAAATTCATCAGCTGTTCCCTCGATTAGAAGAACGCAGCAAACAATCTGCCGCGACTTTATCGGGCGGCGAACAACAAATGCTAGCGATTGGCCGCGCTTTATTAACCAATCCAAAGTTATTGATTTTAGATGAAGCCACTGAAGGACTTGCCCCTGTAGTCAGGCAAGAAATCTGGGCTGCTATTCATAGACTGAGAGAAAACGGGCAATCGATATTACTCGTCGATAAAACTCTTAAGGAATTACTCCCTGTATGCGATCAATGCTTTATATTGGAGAAAGGCCAATCTGTCTGGAATGGTGCACCACAAGCGTTGACGGATGATATTAGTAGTCGGTATTTGGGAGTTAGTACTTAAGAGTTATTAGTACGTAGAAAGAATCACTTGAAAATTTGAATTTAGAATAATAAAAAGGGTGAATAGATAGTCTCTATTCACCCTTTTTTAATCGTCAAAAGCTTGGTCCTATTTAAAAACCTTCAAGTACCACTTTACCAACCGCTTGATTCGTTTCGATATGAGCATGCGCGCGCTTCAAATTTTCTGCATTTATTGTGCCGTAGTTCTCGCCTAAGGTTGTTTTGATCACACCGTCATCAATCAACTGAGAAATCTGATTCAACAAATCATGCTGTTTTTGCATATCCCATGTATTGAACATTGAACGGGTGTACATCAATTCCCAGTGCAAAGATAAAGATTTAACTTTAAGCAACGTTACATCAAGCCCGTTTTCTGGATCATCGATAAGTGCTAATTTGCCTTGTGGTGCTAACGCTTCTACCAACTGTGGAAAATGCTGTTCTGTATGATTAAGGCTGATAACATGCGTCACATTAACAATACCAAGATCATTTAATTGGGCAACTAAAGGCTGGTGATGATTGATTACATGATCAGCTCCCAGATCACGAACCCATTGCTCGCTTTCTGGACGTGATGCCGTACCGATCACTATTGCATTGGTTAGCTTTTTTGCAAGTTGCGTTAAAATAGAACCCACGCCGCCTGCAGCGCCCATAATCAGGATAGTTGGTTTAGGTGAACCTGCCTCAGCATCTGCATCTGTTTGACCCGGCGTAAAATCTAAACGGGCAAATAACAATTCATACGCCGTAATAGCGGTTAAAGGCATTGCCGCTGCTTCTTCATTCGACAGTGATGATGGTTTTGTACCGACGATGCGCTCATCAACCAATTGAAATTCAGAATTTGAACCCTGGCGCGTAATATCGCCCGCATACCAAACTTGATCACCAACCTTAAATAACTCTGTATCTTCACCGACAGCGACGACTTCTCCTACTGCATCCCAACCGAGAATTTTATGTTGATCACCTTCTGCTTCTGCTCGCATTCTTACTTTAGTATCAACAGGGTTTACTGAAACCGCTGCTACTTTTACTAAAATATCTCGACCAGTTGCTACTGGAGTTTCTATCTCGATATCCATTAATGAGTCTGCTTGATCAATAGGTAACGACTTTAAATATCCGACTGCTTTCATTTTTTATTCCTTTGCTATGCTGTTTCGTTTTGCTTTGCTTTGTTAGTTTAGGTTTGCTCATGTCATTTACCTGTTTTAACGAACACAGGGAAATGACAACTCTGTAATTTATTTGAGAAGTATAGTATTGATATTTTATTGTTTTTCATAAAGAGTGTTAACAGAGAAACATAATCAACATATTTTTGATAATCTATGTTTGATATATGTTTTCTAGGCAGATCATTCATATACTTCTTGCTGTAAGAAATTTTATTGTAATAGATTGTTGCTGTATTAGATTGTGATGATAAAACGGACCAAAGCCATGAAAAAAAAAGATCCAACTGTTAACCCTATTCTGAATCCGGAAAGCAAGAAACACTCAGAAACAGACTTCAATCATTTTGAAGTGCTATTAGCAAATCGTAACTCAGGTATCGCGTTAGAAACCTTACGCCATGATGTTACCCCTATCGGCATGCATTATTTACTCAGTCATTTTGATATCCCTTATGTTCAGGATGAAAAACAATGGTCTTTAGAAATTGGCGGATTGGTCAATAATCCGATGACCCTAGATATGGATTACCTCAAGTCACTCCCACAAATCACTCAGCAAGTAACACTGGAATGCGCAGGTAATGGTCGAGCCTTATTTAAGCCACATTGGCCAAGCATGCCATGGACGTATGAAGCTGTTGGCACAGCAGAGTGGAAAGGCACACGCCTGATTGATGTTTTAAAAACCGCAGATGTTAAAACCGAAGCAATACAATGGGTATTTAGTGGCGCCGATGAAGGCGTTGACTCTGGCGTACAGCATGATTTTTCGCGTGCACTGAGTATCGAAATGGCAAATAACCCAGACATAATGCTGGCATGGGAAATTAACGGCCAATCATTGCCGCCACAACACGGTTTTCCATTACGATTAGTAGTGCCAGGCTGGTACGGAATGGCAAGCGTGAAATGGCTAAACCGCATCGAAGCCATAGACTATGAATTCCAAGGTTATCAGCAAGTTGGAACCTATGTTTATCGTAAAGATAAGGATGATAAAGGCACACCAGTATCAGTAATTCGTGTGAAATCATTGATGGTGCCGCCAGGCAAGCCAGACTGGTATACCCGTAAACGTTTATTAGAAGCTGGTGAAACAATACTGCAAGGACGCGCCTGGTCTGGCTTTGGCACACCAATCACCAAAGTCGAAATTGGAATAAATGATGATTGGTTTGAAGCAGAAGTCTTCCCTGCTAATGAAAAGTACGCCTGGAGCCGCTGGCAATTTAACTGGCAAGCAGAAGCGGGATACCATCAACTCAAGTGCCGAGCCACAGATGCCAATGGCGACACTCAACCACTTGAGCCACCTTGGGATAATTCAGGGTTTGGTAATAATTGTGTTCAGATCACTGAAGTCTGGGTTGAAGATGATTTAAGCAATGTTTAAATCTATTGTTGCTGGGGATTAAAGAACGTCGTTTATTCTGGAATCTACGATGGACTTTTCTGGCTCTTGGTGAAGTTTTGATAGTAGCTTTTGAGTCTTAAGGACAGTAGTTGTTGATCGACCATTGTACATCGACGATTCCTTACGGAATCTACGATGGACTTTCTTGGCTCTTGGTGAGCCTAAGAAAGCCACCTCCCCACTTACGGGCACTTTTTTGCTTGTTTACAAAGTAAACTAACGATTAACCAGAAGTAATTCATAAACTTACATATATTCGTGCAAGCCACTTAAGGAAAGGTTAAAATCGCCTGAACTATTCAAAAGGGGTCTGTCAAAGAAGTAGCAAGCGTATCACGCTTGAGCGCTTTTACAGTTCGAATATAAGGCAAAAAACTCTAGGCAGTTTTGATTTATTTGCCAGAAAATCATAGGAATAAAGAATAAATATGAAGTTATCTATCAAGCTGCTTAGCAGTACACTTTTGGCATCGCTCGTTTTGTCATTATCAACCGCCACACAAGCTGCTCCTGGTAACCGCCTTGGTTATAACACCAGTGGATTACATCATTTAGCTTCATCAAACCCTTTTACCGATATTTTCAAAATATCACGCGGCTGGATAACATCGTGTGAATTTAACTGGCAACAAAATCGCCCTATTGACCCTGGTTGTACAAAGAAGACATCTTTTAATACCAAAGAATCTGACCAGGTTCCTGTTGACAGAAATGGTTGGCCAACGCGTTTGCCTGCACGTGCCGAACGCCCAATTTACACATCGATCAATGCAATCTGGGATATGCCAGACAACTTCCCTGTCGGCAAACATTTCGTGACCTACGAAGGTGATGCAGACATTAAAGTACATGGCGATGTAGAAGTAACACGTCAGATTCCAGGCCGCATCGACTTTAATTTACGTTCGGCTAAACGTAATCTACGTTTACATATTACCCGTATCAACCCGCGCAATTACATTCGCAACATCAAAGTAATTCCGCAGAAGTATGCGAGCATTTATACCCGTCAGACCTTCAACCCGGAATACTTAAAGACTTCACGTAACTTTAATTCTATTCGCTTCATGCCTTGGCAGAATACTAAATTAACCAAGCTGGCAGAGTGGCATCAACGCGCTACTCCACAGTCTGCATTTTACAATCACAATGCTGGTATGCCTGTTGAAACGATGGTCGATCTAGCGAACCAAAGTCAGGCTGATCCATGGTTTTCAATGCCACATTTAGCGTCGGATGATTTCTATCGCAAGTTCGCACAAACCGTTAAAGCTCGCTTAAACGGTAGACACAAAGTGTATGTTGAGAACTCTAATGAAATCTGGAACTCAATGTACCCAGCTACTCACGATGCAACTCGCAAAGCCCTTAAGTTGTGGCCACGCGGTAAACTAGACATCAAAAACGTTGGTACTCGTCGTTTGTTCTTAGCGCTTAACTACAACGCTAAACGTAGCCGTGAAATGTGCCGTATCTTCAAGCAGGTATTAGGCAATCGCGCTGTTTGTGTTGTATCTGCTTATGGATCTGCACCAAAAATGGCTGAAGAATTAATGACCTGCCCATTAGCGGGTGGAGATTGTTACAAATCTTTTGATGCTTATGCAGTAGCACCCTATTTTGGTGATTACATTGCACGTATTGAGAACCGTCCTTTAGTGAAACGTTGGGCAGCTTCTGGCAGCAATGGCGTTAACCAACTGTTTAGAGAGATCATGAATGGCGGACTTGCAAAAGATAATTACCCAGGCGGCGCAATTGAAAATGCTATTCAGGACCGTGTGGTTAAAAATGTGGCAATTACCAAAAAGTACGGTGTGCAATTACTCGCTTATGAAGGCGGACAGCATTTACTTCGTGTTGATGGCCAGCATCGCATTAAAGATCCACGTGTCTTTAGCCTGTTCGCGAATGCGAATAAGAACCCACAAATGGGTAACGCATATACCAAGTACTTAAGAGCCTGGAATCGCGCGGGTGGCGGCATGTTAATGCACTTTAATGGCATTGCTGCAATTGATGATCGTAATTACTTCCCAATGCTAGAAAAAGCGGGAACAACGTCACCGAAATATAACGCCATGATCAATTATATTCGTGGACGTTAAGATCGCCTAACAACGCACAGTATTTCAAAATGTCATTTAGCATGGGTGATTCAGGTGATCCTTGCCCAATCGGTGTTTTTGATTCAGGACTTGGTGGACTTTCCGTACTTCGGGAAATCCACCAACTTCTTCCCCATGAAAATCTCATCTATGTTGGTGATTCAGCGCACGCGCCCTATGGCGACAACAGTGCTGAATACGTCCGCAACCGATCACTCATCGTTTCTGAATTCCTCTTGGACCAAGGTGTAAAAGCCATTGTCGTTGCCTGCAATACAGCAACTGCCGAGGCGATTGATCTTTTAAGAGTGACTCTAGATGTTCCTGTGATTGGCCTGGAACCAGCCATTAAACCCGCTAGCAAATTGAGTAAGAATGGCATTATTGGTGTTCTTGCAACTCAACGGACGATAAACAGTGAGCGACTTCTGGGTTTAACAGAACAATATGCGGCAGATAAACGCGTATTAGCTCAGGCATGTCCCGGATTGGTAGAGCAAGTAGAAGCATGTGAACTTGAATCTGAAAAGACAAAAGACTTATTGAAGCACTACATCACCCCCCTACTTACAGAGGGTGTTGATGCATTAATTCTTGGCTGCACACATTACCCTTTCTTGATCGACGCCATTCGAGATATTACTAACGGCATCGGCGCAGGCATAAATAAAGACAAAAATATTGAAATCTTAGAAACAGGCAAGCCAGTTGCCGTGCAATTACAGCGCGTGTTGGAACAGCATGATCTACAAAGAATCGTGCATGGAAACACTTATTCCGCAGACGAAAAACAAAACCATTTGAGTAACATCAGCTTTTATAACAGCAGTAAAGACCCAGTCACCCTTAATAGTATGAAACAGCTATGGCAACGAAGTTTGCAGAAATCAATCAATCCCATAGCCATAAAAGCCCTTCCTGCGCTAGAATACGGCCATGACTGATAATTCACACCAACTTGACGATATAAACCCACACACGGGCGAGCCTTACAAAATTCGCCCGAATAAGACCCAGCTAAAACGCGAGATGAAGGTCTTGCATGATCTTGGGCGCGAACTTGTAGAGCTTGCACAAAATAAACTGGATGAAGTAACCCTGTCTGAGCGTATGTATGATGCGGTGGTTTCTGCCAAAAAGATGAAAAAAGCGGCTTTACAACGGCAATTTCGTTTCATCTCAAGCATTATGGACGAAGAAGACGTTGATACGATTCAACTAGAGCTAAAGCAATTAGCACTTCCGCAACAAAAAGAGGTTGAGGCATTACATCAGCTTGAAAACTGGCGAGACCAATTAATTGCGGGTGACAATGCTCTGATTGAACAGCTAGTGACTGAAATCGAAGCAGATAGGCAACACATCCGACAATTAGTCAGAAACGCCAATAAAGAAACACAACAGAATAAACCACCGAAATCTTCACGCTTACTATTCCAATACTTAAAAGAACTTCAAGAGAACGCTGAATAGTTTTGTATTAAGGAAAATTGCCCTGAAATTAAAGTAAATCCAAAGTATCAATAAGCTCTTATCCAGCGTAAACACTGTACATCGACGATTCCTTACGGAATCTGCGATGGAGTTTGGCTAACTTAGCGTTTCGTTTGTTGAAACGGATAATTCGATAATTTGGCTTTCCATTTCTGGCTCTTGGTGATCCTTAAAAAGCCACCCCCCTACTTATAAGCCTTTTTTTATTTCTTATCTAAACGCTTAATCGTTAAATAACCCAAATGCCTATTTTCAGGAATCTTCTTCTGCTTATCTGCAAGTGTTAGTAAATTGCATGAAAAGCGTTAAAATGGTTCACTAATATATATTGACCACATTACAATGAAAAATAAGCATTAGGCAATGTATGACTAAACAACTTTAAGTCTCTAATTATCCTAAATAAATCCATTTTTACCATTCAGGTTTTTACTAATAATAGTTATGAAAGAAAAACACACCTTAACGCAGTTTCACAATTTTCATTTTCAAATGCTTGTTTGAATCTATTTCTATAGAACGTTAATAGACAGATATTGAATAGTTGAGACCACCATTGAATTTTAGAGAAGACATAAATGGATTAAGAGCTATCGCTGTAATGGTAGTAATGCTTTTCCATTTCGAACCCGCATGGGCTCCTGGTGGATTTGCGGGTGTCGATATTTTCTTTGTTATTTCAGGCTTTTTGATGACTGGAATAATTTTTAAGGGCATTGCAAACGATAGTTTTTCAATCTTAAGGTTTTATGCTGCCAGAGCCAATAGAATCATACCTCCGTTATTTGCGCTCTGTGCCACACTGTTAATCATAGGCTGGTTTGTATTAACCCCTGCGGATTACAGAAACCTCGGGATTAACTCAGCCGCAAGTTCGGTGTTTATTTCAAATATCATCTACTGGCTTGAATCGAGTTACTTTGCTCCTGGTGTTGAAAATAATCTGTTACTACACACATGGTCTTTATCCGTGGAATGGCAGTTCTATCTCATATATCCGGTTTTTCTGCTCTTTTTAAGTAAATTTCTATCGATTAATAACATCAAAAAATTACTGATAGTAATCACACTACTGGGCTTCAGCTATAATTTATACGCCAGTGTATACAGCCCGAGCGCTGCTTACTACTTATTGGGATCACGATTTTGGGAGATGACCATTGGTGGTCTGGCTTTCTTATACCCCATTGCTTTTACAAGAAAAAAGAGCATCGAAGCAATCGGTTTATTGCTTATTTTGGCGTCGTTCATCTTTGTTACCAAGAATGATTTATGGCCGGGTTATATGTCGTTACTGCCTGTTGTTGGTGCTTACTTAATTATCATCAGTCATACCGAAAATTCACCTTTTACGACAAATCGACTCTCACTTTTTATCGGTAAGATTTCTTATTCAATTTATCTGTGGCACTGGATTGTGCATGTATTCTTATTCAAAAATGAATACGACAATCTTTACAGTAAAGTTTTTGGCATTTTAGTGTCTATTGTACTTGGTTATATTTCGTATTCCTTGTTTGAAAAGAAAAGGTATAAATTAGAAAATATTACTTTCAAAAACTTAATAACCTTCAAACCTCTGATTTTATCATTCGCTATTTTCGGGCTTTCTGCGGGTATTTACCTTTTCAATGGCATGTTGAATTACACCTACTTAAGTCATCCGGAAGCATCCGATTACATTTCCAAATACGAAAACTATATGGAGCGTAAAGACGTTAAAGAAAACTACGGCGTATTGAATATCGATAACAGATATGAGTCTTCGACATCGACATCGACATCTACTTCATCAAATATAGATTCCAACCTTAAACAAAATGATGGTGTGTTTCTGTGGGGAGATTCTCATGCAGATGCCCTCGCCTATGGTCTAGAGAAAATATTTAAAGCGAATAACGTTAAATTTCAGGCAACTACAGCTCAGTCTTGCGGTGCGGGTTTAGGCATTGGTGCAAATATAAAGAAAAAGGGCACGGATGACTATAAGCAATGCGTTGAAAGCAATACCTTTGCAGTCGACTTTATAAAAACACATAAACCTTCTGTAGTGATATTTGCCCAACATAAAGACCATGATCTGAACAACTTTGATCAAATAGTCGATGAAATAGCAAATAAAAATATTAGCTACATCATCGTCGGGCCAGTACCACAATGGAGAGGCACTTTACCCTCCAGAATTGCATACACTTCGTTAGATCCTAAAGATAAGTACCTGGGCAGTATTCGACCCTGGATTCTTCCTCTGGATCAAAAAATGCAACAGAAATACCAACAGAATAAGAATATTCGTTACCTATCTCTGATAGATAGGCTTTGTACGAAAGACGATAAATGTCTGGCTAAAGTAGATGATAAGAATAGCCCTCTGGTGTGGGACTATGGACATCTCAGTCTGGAAGGCTCTTATTATGTGGGGCAAAACATTATTTACCCCGAAATAAGTAATCTTATCAATCAGTCTGCAATGACAAGCCAGATCGAGCAATAACTATAACGTTTAAATAACGCCTGCTGCCTGCTCATCAGCAAAATAAGATGATCGCACCATTGGACCACTGGCAACATGCGAGAATCCCATCTCGTAACCTACCACTTCTAGTTCTTTAAATTCATCTGGGGTTACGAATCTTTCCACCGGCAAATGATCAAGACTGGGTTGTAGGTATTGACCAAGGGTTAACATTTCACAATCGTGATCGCGTAAGTCCTGCATAACTGCCTTGACTTCGTCAATCTCTTCACCAAGTCCTAGCATTAAACCGGATTTAGTCGGAACTCCCGGGTGCATTGCTTTGAATTTCTTAATTAAATCCAGTGACCATTGATAATCAGAACCAGGACGTGATTGCTTATACAAGCGAGGCACTGTTTCTAAATTATGATTGAATACGTTAGGCGGAGATTTAGTCATGATTTCAAGAGCGATATCCATACGGCCTCTAAAATCAGGCGTTAGGATTTCTATTTGAATGTCTGGGTTACTCTCACGAACTGCATTTATGCAATCGACAAAATGTTGTGCTCCACCATCACGTAAGTCATCACGATCTACAGAGGTAATAACAACATATCGCAGTGCCATTGCTTTGATGGTTTCTGCAAGACTTGCTGGTTCATCTACATTTAACGGTTCTGGACGACCATGACCAACATCACAAAACGGACAACGTCGCGTACAGATATCACCCATAATCATGAAAGTAGCAGTACCTTTTGTGAAACACTCACCTAAATTTGGGCATGCAGCTTCTTCACACACAGTCACTAATTTCTGTTCACGCAATACTTCTTTTAATCGCCTGACTTCAGGCGTAGTTGGCGCTTTGGCACGTATCCATGAAGGTTTACGTTTGATTTCTGTACTTGGTATGACTTTTATCGGGATTCGCGCTACTTTTTCTGCACCACGTAGTTTCACACCCTGTTCTGCTTTCTTCACACTCATATTCGTCCTAAACTCTTCTTGGCCTTTAGCTACTTATATCGCCACAAGCTCATTTTAGTCTTACACTTATTACAAATCGTAACTGTGCTATTCATTAAGTAATAGAGGATTATATCGCCATGTCTAAACAATACCAAGACTCCAATCAAGAAACGCTGAATACCCCATCTCAATCCATCAGCAATTTATTTCAAATCAGCTTCTACGTTCCAGTCAAAGATTGCGAAGCGGTCAAACAAGCCATGTTTGATGCTGGTGCGGGTATTGTTGGAAATTATCAGGAATGCGCGTGGCAAACGTTAGGGAAAGGTCAATTTAAACCATTGCCAGGAAGTAAACCCCATATCGGTGAGGTTAATACGCTTGAAAGCCTAGAAGAATTCAAGGTCGAAATGGTTTGTGCCGATGAATACCTGGAACCGGTCGTTCAGGCATTAAAAAGCAGCCACCCCTACGAGGTGCCTGCTTTTTCTGTGATAAAGCTTGAAGCGTTTTAACGAATTCTTCGAACGACTCTAACTGCACTGCTATTTGATGCATTCAAACCATCAACACGAATACAATCCGCATGATTTTTATGATTTGGGTTATGCGCTTTTCTATGAACCTTAGCTGCGCGCTTTACTTTAGTCGTATTCAATACAGCTTGAGCTTGACGGTAAAAGTTAGCGTCGACTGTTTGTAAGCGATTTGCTTGTAAACCGCGAGTCGCTTTTTTGATAAAAATAGCACTATTATTCATGGCATCAACGCGAATACAATCTGCATGGTTCTTGTGATTAGGATTGTGAGCGTGGTGTTTCTTATGCATTCTATGTTTTTTGTGCATGCGCTTTTTGTGCATTTTTGGCTTAACGCGCATCTTTGCACCAGGCGTCCAATTCTTGCCTTTGTAGTTCTTAGTCGCCTTCGACTCAGGGCAATTAGTACGGTAGTAATACCCTTTTCCACGTTGCGCTATATAGTTGTCATGAGCTGCCCAACCTCGAAATTGACCACCGTAAGCACGTACATTTTTAGCAGCGGCTCCGCACATATTCATTTCGTCAGTATCTGGCCATGCGTAAGCTGGCAGTGTCAAAACACTTCCAAAACTGAGGATTAGTAATAAAACCAATCGTTTGATTGATACAATTTTCATTGAGATAGTCTCCATACTATTTTATAACTTGCTTTAAACTTCCAAAAACATCCATTTTAGGAAGTGTTTAAACCTTGATAGTGTTTAGTGGCGAAGTTGCCATTAAATAGTTCATAAACACGCTTCAGTGATTAAAATATCAAGGTACGCCTGTAATATTATTGATATCATAGCTCACAAATTTATTAACTTATTTACTAAAACACTGTTTTGATTAATATTTAAACAGCCTATATCTATTTATAAATTATAGAAATAAGCCCCGTTTTAAGTAATAACCAGGTATCCAATTATGTCTAAACAAGATGTTCAAGAGACTACGCATTTCGGTTACGAACAAGTACCAGTAACCGATAAAGCGAGCAAAGTAGCAGACGTATTCCATTCTGTTGCAGATAAGTACGACATAATGAATGATTTAATGTCGGCTGGCGTACACCGTTTATGGAAGCGATATACGATAGAAACATCAGGCGCTAAAAAAGGCGACACTATTCTTGATTTAGCAGGTGGCACTGGGGATTTAGCGGCAAAATTTGCCCGTATAGTCGGCCCTAATGGTCTAGTCACACTCTCGGATATTAACGGCTCGATGCTTGAAAATGGCCGTCAGCGATTAACCAATATGGGTATTGCAGGCAATATCGAATACGTACAGGCGAATGCCGAATGCCTACCATTTGCAGACAATAAATACGACCTGATTACCATCGCTTTTGGCTTACGAAATGTAACGGATAAAGATGCGGCCTTAAAATCTATGTATCGCGTTTTGAAACCGGGTGGAAAGTTAATGATTCTCGAGTTTTCAAAACCTGTCGTACCTGGTCTGAGTACTATTTACGATCAGTATTCTTTTAAATTATTACCACTCATTGGTAAAGTCGTAGCGAATGATGAAGACAGTTATCGCTACCTTGCAGAATCCATCCGAATGCACCCCGATCAGGAAACATTGAAAGGCATGATGGACGAAGCAGGCTTTGAACGTACCTCGTATCACAATATGACAGGCGGAGTTGTTGCGTTACATACAGGATATAAATTTTAAGTTATCTGTAGTCATCGCTATTACAATTATCTCTTATTAAAGAATACGCTCAATGAAACTTCCCATACCCTTTCTATCAGCCATCGAGACAGCCATAAATACCTGGATGAAACTTGATGGCGAGTCTTTGGAAAAACTGAAGCCCTTAGAAGGAAAAATCATTCGTTTTCACATAACGGGGCTCGAGCTGAATTTATACTTTCTTCCTGCTGTTGCTGGCATAAGCGTTCTTGGTAATTACCCCAAAGAAAATGAAGGCGGAATGGTCGATGCCACGATTCATGGATCACCAATGGCATTGATTCGTTTGAGCACTGCCGAGAACTCTGGGGAAACATTACTCAAGAGCGATGTTGAGATAGACGGAGATATGCGTGTTGCAGAAAAATTCAGCGCTGTTCTCAGAGAGATAGATATCGATTGGGAAGAACACTTATCCAGATTAGTCGGAGATATTGTTGCACATCAGGCAGGACAGTTTATTCGCGGGGCAAGTCGCTGGTTGAATGAAACCAATGATGCAATGAAAATGAATACCGCAGAATATATTAATGAAGAAGCTAAGCTCTCTCCTGCTGATGCAGAAGTAAAATATTATATGGATCAGGTAGATGATTTAAGAATGGGCGTTGATAGACTCGATGCGAGAATTTCAAACCTCACTTCAAATCTTAAAAAATCTGACAACGCTTCAATAAGCAATAACAAAAAAGCATAAAACACCCATGAATCTTTTCTCTCAGCTTTATCGGCTCTTCGTCATTAATCGCGTCCTGATTCGTCACAACCTCGATGAATTGATTTACGCCATTCCTGCTTTCCGTCCTTTGCGATTTATTTATCACATATCTCCGTGGAACTGGAAAAAAGAAGAACGTGCTCCCCGTGGTGAACGCATCAGAAAAGCATTGGAAGATCTTGGACCCGTATTCGTAAAATTTGGACAAGTGCTCTCAACGAGACGGGATATGTTACCCGACGATTTAGCAGATGAACTCGCCAAGTTGCAGGATAACGTGCCGCCTTTCTCAGGCAAATTAGCCCGTGAAATTATTGAAAAGTCTTTAGGCAAGTCAGTTAACGAACTCTTTCAAGACTTCGATGAAACACCCCTCGCGTCGGCATCTATCGCACAGGTGCATACCGCTACCTTACAGGATGGTAAAGAAGCAATCGTCAAAGTCGTTCGACCTGGCATAGAAAAAACCATTCGTCACGATATCGACTTAATGCTTTTCATCGCAAAAATGGTGAATCGTTTTAGCGCTGTCGGTAAACGTTTACGACCTGTAGAAGTGGTACAGGATTATGAAAAAGTTATATTTGATGAGCTAGATTTAGGCCGAGAAGCCGCCAATGCCAGTCAATTAAGACGTAATCATTCTGGCACAAAAGATCTGTATGTACCCGATGTATACTGGGATTACTGCGCTGAAAATGTAATGGTCATGGAGCGCATCTATGGCGTTCCAGCTGGCGACATCAAACAACTACATGCTAACGGTGTAGACATGAAGGTTCTCGGCGAACGCGCTGTTGATATCTTTTTCACCCAGGCATTAACACATAACTTCTTTCACGCTGATATGCACCCCGGGAATATTTTTATCGATATCAGTAACCCTAAAGACCCCACTTTTATCGGTGTGGACTTTGGCATCATGGGTTCTTTAGAGGCTCAAGACCAACGCTATCTCGCGGAAAATTTACACGCCTTTTTTAACCGCGATTATAAACGTGTCGCCGAAGTCCATATAGAATCTGGATGGGTACCGTCTCATACCAAAGCCAGTGAGTTTGAGGCAGCGATACGTACCGTCTGCGAGCCTATCTTTCAGTTACCTATCAAAGATATTTCATACGGCAAACTATTGCTGAGGCTGTTCCAGACTGCGCGACGCTTTAATATGGAAGTGCAACCACAACTGGTGTTACTGCAAAAAACACTGCTAAATATCGAAGGCATGGGTCGTGAACTCTACCCAGATCTGGATTTATGGGTAACCGCCAAACCTTTCATACAGCGTTGGATGGATGAACAATCCGGCATCAGATCATTATTCAATGGTGCTAAGGAAAACTTACCCAAATTCGTCGAACAGTTGCCACACATGCCGGTGATGATTAATGAAGTGATCCGCCAAATTCATGAAAAAAATAGCAATTCAGAATCTGAATCACGACAGATTCAAGCACTGCGTGAAGAGATTAAACAAGCCAATCAAAGAACCACTTATACCGTCACTGGTGGTGTGTTAATTATTAGTGCCGTTCTTTCTAGCTCTCCATTGCTTCTGGTGTCTTCTTACACCTCTCCCATATCCTTAGGCCTTGGTTCATTGGGAATTGCGTTGTTAGCATTTGGATTAATGAAGAAATAAAAGTCCTCTTTTTTCTTAGGCACCCCCCTACTTATAGGGCTTTTTTTTAATTGCTAATGTTGTCTATGTCTATAGGCTTTCTAAACGGCTAAGGACTTTATTTGGCTAATGGTTTCATCATTCGCTATTAGCTTATCTTCATTTAATCATCTTTATCAATAAGCCCAGATTAAACCTGTAATTCATTTTATTTATTAAAAATAAATTACTATTAAAAAATAATTAACACAATTTAGCGCTATATAAAGTAAAGTTACTCAAGGTTTACTTAATCAATATTGAAGTTGTATAGAAATAAAAATAACAAAAAACATACAAGTAATAAGAGGGAAGTCAATGAGTAGCAGTCTTAATGATTCTAACTTATTATTAACTAATCGCGCTAAGCAGTTAGAAAATATAGAGTTTTTCAAAGGAATGAACATGTCAGAGCTAACAGAGCTAGCTGGCATGATGAAAGAAATTAAGTATAAGAAAAATACCATCGTCATTAATCAAGGAGACTTGAGTCGTAGTTTATTCGTCATTGTTTATGGGCGTTTAAAAGTATTTGCGACCGATGAAGAAGGCAATCAAACTATATTTACCTTTTTAAATAATGGTGATTTCTTTGGCGAACTGAGCCTGCTGGATGACGCTCCGCGCTCGGCTACGGTATATACCCTTGAAGACAGCACAGTACTTAATTTAGACCATGTTAGGTTTAAAGACTTTATTGATACGCACCCTACCGCTTGCTGGCCGCTATTTAAATCACTAACAAGCCGCATACGAACAATGGATCAAACCATCTGTTCGCTCACCTCCAGAGATATTTACGGTCGGTTGATTGAAACCTTATACAAACAGGCCGAAGAAAACGCAGACGGGGTGCTTATTACGCAAAAGCTGACCCATCAGGATTTTGCTGAAATGATAGGCTCATCTCGTGAAATGATCAGTAGAATTTTTAAAGACCTCAAGAAAGGCGGCTATATTTCCGTAGAAAGAAAACAAGTGAGTATTCTTAAGCGTTTACCGTCGCAGTGGTGAAAAATACGGCTTTCGATTAAATCAAAAACAGACTTTTACAGCCTTATAAACCGCTCACGACACAACGTAACACGCCATAATTCCATTCGCCGTCAAGCTCTTCAAACAAGGGCTTTAATGCGCCCTCTTCCTTGGTATTCAAGAATTCTGCCGTACGTTCGATAGTCGCGATATCCTCATCATCGAGTTCCAAAACATCCCAGGACTTTAGCATTCCCGCTTCAATCACATCCGCCAAGTGCGAATAAATAGTGGATGAGCTCAAATCACGTTTTTCAGATATTTCTTGAACACTCATGCCATCGTTATGAAGCGTGAGCGTTTCATTGATGGTATCTGAAAAATTATTTCTGAACATTTTTGGCAACGGGTTATCTTTGATCACCTGCATGAACTGCTTGCCGTAACGTTCTAATTTCATTTCGCCCACACCACTAATAAACTTAAACGCATTAGCGTCTTGTGGACGTTGACGAGCCATCTCAATAAGACTGGCATCACTGAAAATCACATAAGGTGGGACCCCTTGCTCATCTGCCAGAGAACTTCTAAGTACTCGCATTGCTTCGAACAAAGGTTCGTCCATGCTACGTAAGTCGGCTTTTGCTTTGCCTTTTTTAGTGGTGACTTTCTCAGCCTTCTTAACTTTACGTGCGAATAACTCTATTTCCCCGCGTAATAATGGTCGTGCGGCCTCGGTGAGTTCGAGCGCACCAAACTTCTCCATATTGATTGTGAGATAACCTTGTGCAATTAATTGACGATATAAGCTGCGCCATTCAATTTGCTTCAGATGCGCACCAATGCCCCAGGTGGTTACTTTATCGTGTTGATTTTGTGCAATACGATCATCAGTTTTACCCATAAGAATATCGGTGACATAGGAAACACCAAAACGTTGTCCCGTTCGGTAAACCGTTGACAGTGCTTTTTGTGCATCTTCCGTCGCATCCCAGGTTTCAGGTGGGTTTAAACAGTTATCGCAATTCCCACAGGGCTCCAGTAATTCTTCATCAAAGTATCCGAGAATGGTTTGCCGACGACAACTTGCTAGCTCACACAGTCCTAACATGGAATCGAGTTTTTGCTGGGTTATTCGCTTATAGTCATCGTTTCCAACGCTATCTTGCATCATTTGGCGCAAGGTAATCACATCTTGCAAACCATAACTCATCCAGGCATTCGCTGGAGCGCCATCACGTCCTGCACGACCGGTTTCCTGATAATACGCTTCGATATTTTTAGGCAAGCTTAGGTGGGCGACAAACCGCACATTAGGTTTATCAATTCCCATACCAAAGGCAATCGTTGCTACGATAATAATGCCTTCTTCCCGTAAAAACCGTTGTTGATTATGCGCGCGAATATTTGCACCTAAGCCGGCATGATAAGGTAAAGCGGTAACGCCTTGTTTAGTTAGCCATTCAGCGGTAGATTCTACTTTTTTACGAGATAAACAATAGACGATTCCAGCATCATTCGGATGATTTTCCTTGATGAACTTCCATAATTTATCGCGCCCGTTTTGCGCTTCTGAAATGTTGTAATTAATATTCGGTCGGTCAAAGCTATTGGTGTAGACCCCTGCTTCACTTAAATTCAGTTGTTGTATGATTTCGTGGCGGGTACGTTTGTCGGCGGTAGCCGTTAATGCAATTCGCGGCACATTAGGAAAGCGTTCTGGCAACACCGAAAGGCGTTGGTATTCAGGGCGAAAATCATGCCCCCATTGCGATACACAGTGCGCTTCATCAATCGCAAATAACGAAATTTTACACCGCTCTAGCATTTGCAAGGTATGTTCACCCAACAACCGCTCAGGTGCTACATAGAGCATATCTAATTCATCATTAAACAACGCTTGCTGTACATCTCGGGCTTCTTCTGAACTCAGGGTAGAATTCAAATAAGCCGCGCGAATACCTAACTGATTCAGGGTATCAACTTGATCCTGCATCAATGCTATTAAAGGCGAAACGATTACACCGACGCCTTCGCGTGTTAACGAAGGGATTTGATAACATAAGGACTTACCGCCACCGGTTGGCATCAAAACAAACGCATCACCACCATCAATCAACTGCTGCACAATCTGTTGCTGATTGTGTCGGAATTCACTGTAACCGAATGTTTTTTGAAGGATAGATTGTGCGTTTTCTAGGGTATTTGTCATTATCAATTGAAGCTTAGTATTTGATTAACATTAAAACACACCCCCCCACTTTGGGGCACTTTTTTATTAGTTTCTGTTGCTCAAATATAGATTATATTTAATTGGCGATAGACACCAAATTATCCTGAAATAAGCTTATTTTACATTAACTTAATGAGCCTGAACTTTGAGTGGCGCTTGAAGCGGCGCATTCGGTACCAGTTGAATTCGTTCTTGTTGACTCACTTCACGCCAAACGGTGTCTTTTGAAATCACCCCTAAAATATCGCCAGTATTGAATGCTGATACGTTATTTAAAATAGGATCTAGTAAATCAGGTCCATATTGATTTTGTAATTCTTCTGAATAACCTAATAAATCAAGTACCGTGGGGAATAATGAGAACTGGTCAGTTCGATTATAATTAGTCGCTGCAGATTCCACAAAATTTGATAACAATGGCTTTTTATCCGTCATCACCATCAATGGAACGAGTCCTTCAGTAGCAGGTGCATTCTCGCCAGAAGTACAGTGCGTAGTACTGGATGGTTCAAAATATTGCCCATGATCTGACGTATAGATAATTGCTGTATCGCTTAAATCAACTTCGTCAAATAGCTTTTCAAAAAACTTATCCACGGTCCAGTAAATGGAGTTTTTATAAGTATTAATAACAGGCTCCATCGAACCATCTGCGTAGAGTTCCATTAGTCCATCCAGACCACTGTTTTCTTCACCTGTAGGCACCGGCAGATAGATTTCTGCTGATTTCGGATAATTATCATCGTAAGGAAAATGCGCCCCATTTTTATTGGCATAGATGAAAGTAGGTTTATCACTTTGTAATTCTTCTTCCATAATTTCTAGCAAGCGATAATCCAGATCCGGACCTTCAACATTTTTAACTTTGTAGAACTTATCGATTAATTTAGCTTCTTCGGAGGTCATATAGTTTTGAAAATCATTAGGTTTAGTCACCGTTTTTTCAGATGCTTGAGAATCTATATAGACGGTTCGAAAACCTGCTTTTTTCGCGTATTGCCAAATAGTAGGACTGGTTCTGACAGATTCAATCAGGTTATCTCTGGTTGCCCCTAAACGTAAAATCGCATTTGATCTGGCAGAACAATTACTCCCCGAAACTGCCGTCCCAAAATTGGCGATTTTATCTTGATTCTGCATAAAGCTATCTAACAACTTACCTTTACTGGTATAGACATAATCGGGATTAATGCTTTCATCAACCAGATAGACAAGGTGTTTAACTTTTGCGGCGTATTTTGGCTTATCTTCAACCATTTTTCTTTTCGGAATTTCCTGCACTGATAATTTATATCCCACCGCAGTAGCAATAGAAATTGGTGATAACTGTTGCGGCAAACCTGCTACTGCCCGATCAGATTTTATGAAAATCAGAGCAACAAACATAAGCAATGGCACAATTGGCAACCAGGCAAATGCGGTTAATAGCGTTCTGGCTCTTCCTGTCAATTTAGGCGGTGGGTAAGCGATTACGACGAACCCAATGAATGCAACTATTCCGGCTTTGATAACCGCATGATGAAAGTGTTCAAACGCCCTGCCTGTTTCATGTCTGGCCTGCCAAAGCTCCAAAACATCAAGCACTTCTAATTCAGAACCGCCTGCAGCGTAAAAACCATAAGAAACAGCCGTTGTAGCAGCAATGACCAGCGCCCAGAATAATCTGATTAGCGTGTTTTGCTGAAAAGTCACCAAAAGGAGAATTAAAAGCGAAAACAACCACAAAAAAGCAAACACAATAATTGTGGTGGTGTTATTCGTTTCAATTAAGTATTCAAGTCTAAAATTGAACCCTTGATTGGTAAAAAGCACAAACACTAGCAACGTGGCTACTTTTAACCAGAAACGTGCACTGTAAAAAATGGAATTAGATAAGCTCATATTCGTTTATAATTTTTAATATTGGGGTTTTATGTATACAACTGAATAATTCTAGTTTGCTATTGTTTTTTAACACTATTAAACACGATAGAGTGAGCATTTCTTCGGTTAAAGCAGAATTTTATCTTAAGTCGAATTTTACAGAATTTATTCAGGATCGAATATAAAGTATTAAACAGCATCCTTTATTCCGTTTTGACATACTTCTTATCTGGCCATTATTTACACAACAAGGCTTTTAAGTCACACTGTATTTTGTAAAATTATAATAAAACCGATATGAATCATATCTCCTATCAGCAACAAGAAAGTCATACAAAAATAGAATCGAGCCTTATTGTAAAATTGGCACTATTTCTATCTCTGTTCTTCATTTTTTCTATCCCATGGGGAAATGCCGTCTGGGATGGACTGACTCGTATTTTTGGTATCATTGCTTTTGGTGCTGCTGGACTCTCTTTGCTGAGCCACGGGACACATACCCGTTACAATATTTTCCACTTTTTTGTCGCACTCTTCGGGGTTTGGCTATTATTCAGCCTTATGTGGACGCCCGACCTGCCACGTGGCGAATTTCTTGTCACAAGTACCGTCCAATTATTGATGATCGCCTTTCTCATGACATTAATTCTTGATACAAAATACAAGATGTTATTGATGTATGAAAGCTATGTTTTTGGTAATTTAGTGGGTTCGGGTATAATCATCTACAATTACCTAAACGGAATAGAATCAATATATTACCAGCGTTATGCAATACCTGTGTTAGATATTGATGGCCAATCAATCATGCTAACGTTGGCTATACCTATGGCAGCATATATCACTACACAATCCAAAAGTAAGATACTAAAAGTTATTAATATTGTGGCGATTCCAACGATTATCTTTGCAGTATTTTTAACAGGTACACGAACCGCTGCCATCATTGCGATAATCGGCGTCGCTTACTGGTTGTTTACTTACCGAAATACGTCCATGAGAATCAAGATCACTTTCTTCATTCTATTCATGGTTTCACTGGTTATGGTGTTTACTTTCGCCCCTGAAAAGTCATTGAATAGAATTTATAGCTCTGGTGAGTCTATTTCCAGCGGTACCTTAAATAATAGAACGGTTATCTGGAGAGCATCGATTGAGCAATGGAAACAAGCGCCAATAATTGGTAATGGTGTTGGAAGCCTTCAATATGTTCTCAGCACCAAACATGTTGAATACGACAGTGCCCACAACAGTTTTATTCACATTCTCACAGAAAATGGAATTATAGGTTTGTCGATATATCTGCTGATCATTATTAGTATCATTTTCTATTCCTTACATGCCCCCCTGCCAGAAAAAGCCTTTATTATTGCCACCCTCATGATGATTTTAGTCAGCCAAATAACCCAGCACACCCATTTCAGTAAGGAAACCTGGTTTGTTTTTACGATGCTGGCAATACATGGCTACCTAGAAAGTAAACGAGCCAAGGAGTAATGTTATTTCGCCATAGCGGTATCTATATACTCGCAAAATTAATCCCCGGCTTAATGGCTTTTGCTGCATTAAGTCTCTATACACATTTGCTCACACCGAGTGAATACGGGGTTTATACGCTGATATTTACTGGCACAGTGTTTATCCATAACGTTGTATTTAACTGGCTTAGCTCAGGGACTTTGCGTTATTGGTCTAATCAAGAATATAGCGACTCACAATTCATCAATACCCTTTCTACCAGTTTATTGAGAATTTCGTCTGTCGTTTTAGTTTTCGCTTTAATTGCTGCTGCCTTCTTCTGGGGTAAAACTGAATCTCTTTGGGTAATAGCCTCGTTTTCATTATTAATAGCACTTGCATTATTTACCATTACGCAAAACCTGTTCAGCGCTAAAATAGAACCCGCTAGTTATGCGTTTTTAACCATCGTCTATTCCATTTGTTCGCTGACCTTGGGCGGTTTATTTTCGTATATGGGTTATGGTGCAACGGGAGTTATTTTTGGCATTGCGTTGGGAACATCAATCCCTGCACTCTTTGTTTTCAAAAGGTTGTGGCTACCCTATAAAAAAGCTGATTTTAACAAAGGCTTATTCAAGCGTTTATTAACCTATGGCATACCTTTAGCAGCCGCTGCTTTAGTAGAAGAAATCACCAAAGTATCTGATCGTTTTATGTTGGCAGGTATTCAAGGTAAAGATCAGGCTGGGCTTTACGCAGTGGGTTATGACTTATCCGGTAATTCCATTTTGATGATTATGTCAGCAATTAATATTGCCGCTTACCCTGTCATTATTAAACTTCTGGATAACGAGGGCGTGAAAGCCGCTACCGATTATTTTAGACATTATGTGATCTTGTTATTAGGGGTATCCATTCCCGCGGTCATTGGGCTTAACCTTGTCGGGCCTAATCTGGTGCATTTATTGATAGATCTCGATTATCAAGAATCTGTAATTTTTCTGTTACCCTGGATAACTAGCGCAATTTTTCTTCTGGGATTGCAGGTTTTCTACTTTGATTTAGCCTTTCAGCTTGGGCATAAAACCATAGCGAGTGTGAAGATAGCTGTCGCTATCGCCATAATCAATATTGGTTTAAATTACTGGCTTATTCCTATTATGGGCATTCATGGGGCGGCGATTGCGACGATCTCATCATTTGCCGTGGGCAGCCTTCTTAGCGCTTACTTTGGTCGAAAGTACTTTTCATTACCCTTCCCTGCTATCGAAACGTTTAAAATCGTTATAGCAACATTAGTTATGTGTTTATGCTTATATTGGCTGAGAGATAAAAATGGCTGGGGATGGCTATTACTTCAATTATCCATTGGAGCAGCCAGTTATTTTGTAATGATGCTGTTATTTAATATCTTAGATATTAGATCAATGATAAAGGACAGATTGGCTCGCTAACTAGCTTGAGAGATTGAATCGTTGATTGAATGATTATGTAGTTGAGTAGTTGAGTAACTGAGAAATAAAAACCAAATAACAGGCATCATGTCTGTTAAGGACTTTTGTGCAATCGGCTCATTAACCACAAATATACCGCACTAGATATTCCTTCAGAACCATAGATCATAGCCATCACCATTATTTGATAACGAACCGCAATCAATGGATCTACTCCTGATAATATCTGCCCTGTCATCATACCAGGCAAGGACACAATACCTACAGCAAACAAAGCATTTGTGGCTGGAATCATCGCATTTGCGTAAGCCAGATTTCTCGCTTCGATTTTACTTGTGCCACGATTAGTCTCTTCATAAAATCGATCCGCAGCCAGACTGATGCTATTGATACAATTAGAGAAAATCATTCCACCTAAAGGAATTAAATACTGTGGTTTATACCAAGGCGTAAATTCCAGAACCACTTGAGTGACTAATGCCAAGGTCGTCGCACCACCCGCCAGTAAAGCGATCAATACATAACCGTACTGTTTAATACGTTGTTCTTTGACTGTCCGTAATGCAATCCACGCCGAAAGACCAATCATTCCCACTAGAATTAACAGTATTACCCAATAACTCTCTGCACTAAATATATACCCGAGAAGATAGCCAACAATAATCAATTGGCCGAGCATTCTTAAGGATGCATAAATTCCTTCTTTATAATTTAATGACCACGAAAACTGGATGAATAGAACAAGAATGACGGGAATTAAGACCAGCAACAAAGAAGCGATTGGAATGGTAGATATTGTCATTGATCATATCCAGAACTAAAAAAACGCCCTATAAGTAGGGGGGTGGGTTACATTTAGCGTCGAGTTAACCTAAACAATACTCAATGGCTTGATGCAAGAATTCTCTACCAGTATATATCAAGTTAGCATTATCGACTCTTTATCACTATTTTTACCCTACTCTTCATCTTTAAGTATAATTCAGGATAACCCTTTGCAATATTACCTTGTCTAAAGATAGCTATTTATAGACTACCTCGAGACCCTATTATTTATTAAAGATAAGTAGATGCCTTTTTTCCCATTTAAATACTTTAGCGAGAACCCACTAGGCAAAGATTATGTCGTGGGCGACCTTCATGGAATGTTCTCTCTTTTAGAGTCGCAGCTAGAAAAACTGAATTTCAATCCAGAAACAGATCGCGTTTTTTCTGTGGGAGACCTAATAGATAGAGGGCCGGAATCTTTTCGTGTAATAGAGTTTTTAGATAAACCATGGTTTTTTTCTATCAAGGGAAACCATGAGATGATGTTATTAGAATCACAACATAAAAAAACCACCTATCGCAGCTGGGTAGAAAACAACGGTGGCGATTGGTGGCAAGATATCGACATTGATACTCAATTTGAAATTCGCGACCGTATTAAAGAACTCCCAATTGCCATCGAAATAGCCACTAACATTGGAAAAATAGGTATCGTACATGCGGATATCCCCGTAGGCGTATCATGGCAAAAACTGGTTCACGATATTCATGTAGATAACGAAATCATAGATTACTTGATGTGGTCACGTAACCGTTATAAATATATCCAACTAACCGGCGAAACAGAACGTGTAGAAGGTATAGATCTTGTCGTGATGGGACATACGCCAATACCAAAACCAATGAAGATAAGTAATTTGTATTATATTGATACCGGTGCTTCATACATAAAAGAACAAGATTTAGGACATTTAACGCTTTTGCAAATACACCCTGAACTCAAGGTCTTCGAATATCCCGAATCACTCGACTGAAATCTACCGCCTAAAACTATTTACACGAGTTAAGTGTTTAATTTTTATCAACACTAACGAAGTAGTAGCAAATAAAACGCATTCAAACGTATAATCGGCTCGTGAAATTTTCTACCTCTCTTAAAACTATTCTCTGCACTGGATTTTTTGCCTTATTTTCGGCATCCAACGCTAAAACAATAAATGCAGAAGAATTTGCGTCTTGTGTAGTGCCGCAACAAACAGCATCAAGTTCTAAAACGTTAAACTCATTACAAAAATTAATTACAGATAAGCCTGTTAAGGATGCAATCTATCTTGAAGCTGATTCAGGCAGCATCAAAAAACAAGGTATTTCGACACTGAATGGCGACATTATCATTCAACAAAATACAACTGTATTTAACGCAGATCAAGCGCAACTCAACCGTGATAACGAACAGATAAATGCGCGAGGAAATGTTGTACTTACTGATACTAATTATGAGCTTAAAAGCCCTGATATCGAGTACAACCTTAAAAGTAAAACAGGCACAATTAAAGATGCAACATACTCGGTTGGCGACAGTGGGCTAAGAGGTAAAAGCACAGAAATCAAGAAAATAGATGATAAACGCCTGCAGTTACAAGACGCTACCTTTACTAGCTGCCCAGCAAATATGGATAGCTGGCATTTGGCATCATCAGACATTATTCTGAATAATGAAACTCAAATTGGTAATGCAAAAAACGTTACATTCAACGTCGGAAAAGTACCTGTTTTTTATTTTCCGTGGCTCAGGTTTCCGATGAATGATCAGAGACTATCCGGTTTTCTTACCCCTAGTGTAAAACTGCAATCGAACGAAGGTATATCACTCCCCTATTACTTAAATTTAGCACCCAATTATGACGCCACATTTAGATTAACAACAATCAACAATACCGGTGTGCAAATTGATAATGAATTTCGTTATCTGACTCAAAAAAGCAAAGGTACACTCGAATACGATTTCATCCCTGAAGACCAGTCGTACGAAGATCAAATGCGCTATTATTTCAAGGTAGATCATCAAACGAAATTCAACAAACAAACACGCTTAAACCTCAAAGCAGAAGGCGTATCCGACGCTGACTTTTTCGATGACTTTTCATCATCACTAGAAACCAGTACACGACCTGCTTTGCAAAGGCGCTTAGAATTTGTAACAAAAGACACGCCATGGAATGCAAGTATTGCCGTTGAAGATTATCAAGTACTGGATAGTGACGATGACCCGTATTCCAAATTACCCGAACTAAAGCTAGGCTATGCCCCTAAAAGTGGGCCAAATGAGCTAAAAGTAGGTTTAGACTCAGAACTAGTCTACTTCGACAAAGCTGATGAAACAAACGGTGCAAGAGCAGATATTAAATTCACCGCATCTAAAAAATGGGGAGATGATGCCTGGTACTTTAAACCTAAGCTAAGTCTCGAACATACAATCTATTCACTAGATATTTCCACCTCAGACGAAGACACTTATACCGATTCAAGTATTGACCGAACATTACCGACCGTTACCCTCGATGCAGGGCTATTCTTCGACCGACAGCTTAAAAACAATAAATATACGCAAACTTTAGAACCTCGCCTTTTTTATACTTATACTCCCTATAAGGATCAGAGCGACATTCCTATTTTTGATACCGCCCTCACTAATTTTTCTGAGAGTAATCAATTATTTCTAGAAAACCGGTTTACCGGTAAAGACCGCATTGCTGATAACAATAAGCTGACGTTTGCCGTTACCTCAAGAATCCAGAACCGGGAATTGGGTAGAGAACTATTTAAAACAAGTATTGGCCAGGTGTTTAACTTTACAGATAGAAAAGTTACCCTTCCCGGGGGAACTATTTCTACTGGCACACGCTCTGATCTAGTATTGGAATTAAGTGGCAGATTAAATGATAATTTCAGGTTATCTACGACTGCCAGTGTGAATAACGAAGATAGCAGCGATTCAAGTTATTATCTTCGTTTAAACTATCAGGATGACAAAAAGCGTATTGCCAACATCAGTTTACGCAAATTAGATACCGAACTGAAACAATTAAGTTTTTCAGGTGCATTACCTATTAACGACAAATGGTCGATGGTTGCTAGTACTGACCAAGACCTGAAAAATAATAGAAATCTGGAATCACTTGTAGGCATTGAATATCAAGATTGCTGCTGGAAAACCAGACTAGTAGTGAAACGTTATCTGACATCAGATAATATAACCTATGACAATCCAGTCTACCTTGAATTCGAACTCAAAGGATTAGGAAATATTGGTAGAAGTGCAACAAGCCAAATTAAGGAAAATATATACGGATATGACGATTATTAACAACTTTTTAAGATCATCAAATAAATTTTTACTAGCTCTTGGCTGTGTTTTATTTGCCAATACTGGTATCGCTGCTGACAAAACGCTGGATAGCATTGCAGCGATCGTTAACAACGACGTTATTATGATCAGCGAAGTTAAAGCGGAAGCTATAAAAGCAAAGCGTTCAAACAAACAAAATGTATCTGAGCAAACATTAATCAAAGAAGCGATGGAAAAGCTTATTTTGGATAAAATTCAGGTACAGAGAGCTAAAGCAGTCGGTATTAAAATTGATGACACAGCTGTTGACCAAGCTATGCAGTCATTAGCAGAACAAAACAAACTAGACCTGCAAAAGTTTAGAATTGCTTTGATTAATGAAGGATATAACTACAAAGATTTCCGTGAAAATATTCGCGATCGTCTTTATATGAATACCTTAAGAAAAAGACAACAAGTTAGTAATAAAAGTATTTCTGAATCTGAAGTAGATGATTTGATACAGGCTGAAAGCTTTTCTTTAAACAAAGGCGTTCAGTATCGCTTCATTGATATCTTCATCCCGAATAAAAATGGCCAAGGTGTTCAGCAATTTAATACTAATTACAATCGCGCCCAGCAATTAAGAAAACTGCTGTTAGGAAAATCCACTATTCCTAAAGCTACTCTAAGTAAAATGGGTGCAACAAGTCAGGAGCTTGGCTGGAAAGAATCAAGTACTTTAAGCCCTGCTTATATGCGTAGCTTAAGCCTTATTGGTGAAGGAGAATTATCGCAAGTGGTTAGAGATGAAAGAGGATTTCATATTCTCAAACTGATTGAACAACGCGGTGGCAAGAGAACAGAGACAAAACAAGCTAGAGTGCGCCATATACTAGTTTCTGCTGACACTCCAAATGGAAGAATCAAAGCCATTCAAATACGTAATCGTATTCTTGCTGGAGAGAACTTTAACAAACTCGCTAAAGAAAACTCTGCTGACAAAGGCAGCGCAGAAAAAGGCGGTGAAATGCCAATATCAAATCCGGCTATATTTGTTCCTCCTTTTGCCAAAGCCGTCAACTCTTTGCCTTTGAATACACTTAGCCAACCCGTTCAAACTAAATTTGGCTGGCATATTATTGAAGTATTAGAGCGTAAAGTCAGTGACCAGACGAGAGATGCGTTGAAGACACAAGCTCAAACGCTTATTAGCGATAAAAAACAGGAAGAAGGCTTTAAGAATTGGTTGAAAAGCTTACGTGATCAGGCATTTGTCGAATATCGTTTAAACCTATAGTTTTTACGAAGTTATAATTTACAGCCATAACTATGCTTTTATTCATAACTTTATAAATACAAATTAACACAGCAAACTAATGTCATGAATATTCCTCGTTTAGCTATCACCTCTGGAGAACCCAGTGGAATTGGTCCAGATCTAATTATTCAGCTCGCTGATACTTTATTTCCTGCAGAATTAATTGTTATTGCAGATAAGAAAATGATGCAGCAACGATCTGACCAGCTAGGTATACCTGTATCTTTTTCAGACTATGACGCTTCTTTGCCAAGAGCAGAAAATAACAAAGGGGTTATCAAGATAATTGACACCCCCTGTACCGAACCCGTTTCTGCTGGCATTCTAAACAAAGAAAATGCTTCGTATGTTCTAGATACCTTAACAATCGCAACGAAAGGATGCCTATCTGGCGAATTTGATGCGATGGTCACTCCCCCTTTACACAAAGGTATCATCAACGAGTCTGGTGTTGCATTTACCGGTCATACGGAATTTTTGGCAGAACTAACACAAGCAGAACTTCCGGTGATGATGCTAGCTGCAGATGATTTACGAGTTGCGTTAGCTACCACGCATTTGCCTTTAAAAGACGTTAGTGCAGCTATCACTAAAGAGTCTTTAACAAAGGTCATTTCCATCTTAAACCATGACCTTATTCATAAGTTTGGCATTAAAAACCCTCATATTTTAATCTGCGGCTTGAATCCACACGCAGGTGAAGACGGTCATTTAGGCATGGAAGAAATTGATACGATTCAACCGGTCATCAAATCATTTAAAGATCAGGGAATGAATCTATCAGGTCCATTACCAGCGGATACGTTATTTACACCAAAGTATCTCGATACAGCAGATGCGGTGTTAGCGATGTTTCATGATCAGGGTTTACCGGTTTTAAAACATGTCGGTTTTGGCCACGCCATCAATATCACCCTGGGTTTACCGATAATAAGAACTTCGGTTGATCACGGTACCGCTTTAGATCTTGCAGGCACGGGAAAAGCATCCTCAGGGAGCATGGTGGCTGCAATTAATTCAGCAATTTTGCTGTCTAATGAAACTTTATCTTAAATCACCCATCAAACAAATCTTACATCTAAAAGTAAATTTCAGAGGCTAATAATAAAAAATGAACACAAGTAACCATTCAATTCGACCACCAATGCTATTCGGCTTAATAATAAGCCTTGGCATGCTTGCTGTAGCATTATTCTTCCAGTACTACATGGAATTAGAACCTTGCCCTTTATGTATCGTATCGCGAGTTATCGTTATCGTTTTAGCTGCAGTATTCTTTTTTGCATTGCTACAAGGCCCAACATCATGGGGTCGAAGAATATATGGCCTATTACTGACTTTAGTTAGCCTTGCTGGCCTTGGTGTATCAGCAAGACATACGTGGTTACAACACCTACCACCCGAAAAAGTACCAGAGTGTGGGCCAGGTTTAGAATTCTGGATGAATAACTTGCCTGCTACAGACGTAATCCAGAAGGTCTTTCATGGTTCCGGTGAATGTGCCGAAGTTTCATGGACAATGTTCGGCTTAAGTATTCCCGAATTAAGTTTAATCGTTTTTGGTTTATTCTTAATCTACAGCCTAAAACTGTTATTTAAAGGCAGATAAATACATTGTTTGTTTTCAAGCAAAACTAAGTATTTTTATAAAAAAGTACTTAAAAATTAAGTCTAGTTTAAATGGTTATTTGAAAAAGCGATTAACTACCCCATAATAACGACATTAACCACACAATCATTAGAGAGAACACAATGGAAGAAATAGATGTAATGGATCGAATCAAAGAGGCTGTTGAAGGAAACGAAGTTATTGTTTTCATGAAAGGCACACCTCAGCTACCTCAATGTGGGTTCTCTAGCAGAACTGCTCAGGCATTAATGGGTTGCGGCGAAGAATTCGCTTATGTAAATGTTTTAACTGATCCAGAAATTTTTCAAAATCTACCACGCTATGCTGATTGGCCAACATTCCCACAAGTTTATATCAAAGGTGAATTAATCGGTGGTTGTGACATCACACTTGAGATGTTTGAAAAGGGTGAATTACAGACCATGATCAAAGAAGCAAAAGCAGGTGCAAAAGAAGCTTAAGCGACTGATCTGTTCAAGATCTACATAAGTAATAAATAAAAAAGGGAACATATCGTTCCCTTTTTTATTGTCTTAAAACTAATTAAGTTTCCAAAATCTTAGATAGTATCTGCGACATCATTGCCTAAGATCTTCATAACCGTTTCATCCTTTATCGAATAATAAACTCGGTTTGCATCCTTTCTGGATGAAACAATACCTTTATCTCTCAATAAGCATAAATGTTGTGATACATTACTTTGGGTAGTACCTACCGTTTTTAAAATATCCTGAACGCTCACTTCCCCTGCACCTAAAACGCATAAGATATTAAGCCGTAATGGATGAGATATGGCTTTTAAAGAACGAGATGCATCTTCTAAATTACTACCAGCAAGTATGCCACGTAGAAACTTGCATGATTCATTTTCAGGACTATGCCCAGTCCCACTATTTTTGTATATTGTCATGATACTAAGTCCGCTATATTAGTATAATCTGATATTTTAATACGCACTAAATCTCTTGTCTACTTATTTCACTATAACTAAAATTTATTCATTTTAATAATTAATGACTTACTGCGTTCTAAGAACTACTCTCAGTTGCCTAAACAGGTCTTTAGAAACACTATCAGGGGTCACTATTACTGTGTAACTTTTCTTTTTGTTATCAGCGAAATTCAAAATAAGTAGATAATTAGAAACAAAGCTCTCTGCCTGTAAATCGACTGTCTTTTCTTCTTCTAAAGCATTTTTTATAAACCAGTTATTTCGAGAATCTTGATACATCATCAACACTGAATATTTAGACTTCAGCCATATATGAAGATGTAAAAAGTATAAACAAGAAATTATTATTGCCAGAAAAAGAAAAAAAGAAAGCAATAAAGACACTTTTACTATGCTTATTACTACAATGATTGCGATTAAATGAGGAAGAATAATCAATAGCCATTTTTGTAAAGAAGCATGTACTAGCAAGGAGATATTCCCATTAGATGTTTTATTAATCATAGATACCCTTATTATTCTAATTTATTAATACTAAGCATTCATCTATAATCCAGTAAACTCTCGCTAGATAGTATATCATCCGCCCCTACTCGAAACATGCCTCTCTTGGAGAAACCAATATGAGTCAATCAGGCCAACGTGCTTCAGAATACTCTTTAACAGAAAAAGATAACATCCTGATGGATGGATACCGGAAGAGTATCAAAGACGGCCAAATCAGAGTAGACCCAGATCAAGAAGAAGTTATCCACGAACTTCAAAATATCTATGATCAATTAATCAAAACACCCGCTCCGATAAAACCCAAAAAAACACTGGCTAGATTTTTCTCAAAATCTAAAAATGATCCAGTGCTCCATAAAATCAAAGGTTTATACCTTTGGGGTGGTGTAGGAAGAGGAAAAACTCATTTAGTGGATTTTTTCTACGACCAGCTTCCTATCGAAAATAAAATGCGCTTACATTTTCATCGCTTTATGCAGATCGTTCATGATGAAATGGGCACCCTAGACAGTATTCCTGATCCACTAGAGCAAGTCGCAAAAAGCTTTGCCAGAAGAACCAGAGTCCTCTGCCTTGATGAACTTCATGTTATTGATATAACTGATGCAATGATTCTAGGACGCTTCTTTCAATATCTATTTGATGAAGGCTTAATTTTAATCACTACCTCTAATTTCCATCCTGATAATCTATACAAAAACGGATTACAAAGAGATCGTTTCTTGCCAGCTATAGAGCTACTCAAAGAAAACACTAAAATGGTAGAAATGGGTGGTGACTATGACTACCGATCCAATGCCTTCAAAGAAATCGGTATCTACTACTTTATTAATGATCAAGGCTCAGAAGAAATTCTTGAAAAGCATTTTCATCAACTCTCGGGCATTGAATTATACGAAGACAAGAAAGACATCATCATCAATGGTCGACTTATTCCTGTGAAGAAATTCAGTCCCGATGTTGTATGGTTCGACTTCAACGACTTATGTAATGCGCCACGCTCAACAGAAGATTACACAGAGATTGCTTCGTACTTCAAAAGCATCCTGATCTCTAATATTCCCGTAATGGGATATGACTTGGATGATGCAGCAAGACGCTTCATCAATATGATCGATACTTTTTACGATATGAGAATTAATATCGTCGTTTCAGCAGAGAAAGAACCAGAAGCGTTGTATACCGCTGATAAATTAAAATTTGAGTTTGTCAGAGCCGTGAGCAGAATCAACGAAATGCAAACCGACAAATATATTACGAGTAGCAAACTTACAGATGATAAGAAGCTATAAGTAAAAAATACTCATATAAAATCATGAGTAATAAGCTATAAATATAAAGCCATAAGTAAAGAACTATAATATGGATTCAATTGCTAAATTCATAAAAGTTAAACATTTGTTCTATACTAGGTCGATTATTTGATACACCCGATTATTTAAACCAAAGGAAAAAAAATGTCTTGGGATGATCCGCGGCCAATGTCGCCACACTTACAGGTATATAAACTACCTATTACAGCTAAGTTATCTATCTTACATCGAGGCACTGGTGGAGCACTATTTTTAGGCTTAATCCTAATGATTGCTGTACTAGTCTCTGCTGCATCTGGGCCTGAAAGCTGGGCTAGCATGCATTCTTTTTTATCTGGCTTCTTTGGTCAATTGATAATCTTTGGATTTACCTTTGCCCTCTATTATCACGCCTGTAACGGTGTTCGCCATTTATTCTGGGATATCGGAAAAGGACTTGATTTAGAAAATGCTCGTAAATCAGGTATTGCCGTTCTTATTGCAAGTGTTGTACTAACCCTTCTCACTTGGCTTATAGCCGCAATTGTATAGAGGATATATAAATGAAAGATTTAAGATCACCTCTAGCAAAAGTTAAAGGCCTTGGCGCTGACGGACATGGTTCTACAGAACACTTTTGGGTACAGCGTCTAACAGCTTTAGGACTTGTGCCTTTAGTAATCTGGCTTTGCATTAGCCTGGCATTTCTACCAGAAGCAACCTATGAAACGGTTATTGCATGGTTACGATCTCCATTTAATGCAATTATGATGATCACTCTAGTCATCGTTTCACTGCAACATGCGCATCTTGGTATACAGGTAATCATCGAAGATTACGTATCAGATCATGCTAAGCGTCTTGCAGGCATCCTGGTTGTTAAATTTTTAAGCTATTTCTTAATGATCGTCGGCGTTTACTCGATCATTAAAATCACCTTGGGGGGTGTATAAGTGTCAACTCCAGATAACAAAGATATCTCAAATTATAAAGTAATTAACCACGAATACGATGTTGTTATCGTAGGCGCTGGTGGTGCAGGTTTGCGTGCAACTTTAGGTATGGCAGCAGCAGGTTTAAGCACCGCATGTATCACAAAAGTATTCCCTACTAGAAGTCACACAACTGCCGCTCAGGGTGGTATGTCAGCGGCACTAGCCAATATGGGCGAAGATAGCTGGCAATGGCACATGTATGACACAGTTAAAGGTTCTGACTGGTTAGGTGACCAGGACGCAATCGAATATATGTGTCGCGAAGCGGTCCCAGCAGTTATTGAGCTTGAGCACTACGGCGTTCCATTCTCACGTACTGCAGAAGGTAAAATCTACCAACGTCCATTCGGTGGTATGACAACTCACTTCGGCGAAGGCGTTGCAGAACGTACTTGTGCTGCAGCTGACCGTACAGGTCACGCTATTCTTCACACCCTTTACCAACAGTCTTTGAAGCACAAAGCTGAATTCTTTATCGAGTACTTTGCAACTGACTTGATTATGGAAGATGGCGTTTGTAAAGGTGTAATGGCATGGGATTTAACTACCGGTGAATTACATTGTTTCCGTGGTCATCAGGTTGTTTTAGCAACCGGTGGCTATGGTCGTGCATTCTTTTCTGCAACATCTGCGCATACTTGTACAGGCGATGGCGGCGGCATGGTATTACGTGCTGGCTTACCACTTCAGGATATGGAATTCGTTCAGTTCCACCCAACAGGCGTTTATGGCGCTGGTGTATTAATTACTGAAGGTGTTCGTGGTGAAGGTGGATACCTAACCAACTCTGAAGATGAACGTTTCATGGAGCGCTACGCGCCAAATGCAAAAGATTTAGCATCTCGTGACGTGGTATCACGTTCAATGACGATGGAAATCAATGCAGGACGAGGCGTAGGCCCTAATAAGGATCATATCTTCCTTAACCTTCAACATTTAGGTCCTGAAGTAATTGATGAGCGTCTTCCAGGTATTGCAGAAAGTGCGCGTATCTTTGCAGGCGTTGATGTGACTAAAGACCCTATTCCAGTACTTCCAACTGTTCACTACAACATGGGCGGAATTCCAACGAATTATCACGGTGAAGTAGTTACCCTAGAAGGCGATGATCCAGATAAGGTTGTTCCTGGTCTAATGGCTATCGGTGAAGCTGCTTGTGTATCTGTTCACGGTGCGAACCGTTTGGGCTCTAACTCACTATTAGATATTATCGTATTTGGTCGTGCAGCAGCTTTACGCGCCAAAGAACTTGTTGAAAAAGATAAGCCTCATCAGCCATTAGCTGAAGGTGTTCTCGAAAACATTCTGGCTCGTTTCGATAAAACGCGTAATGCTTCAGGTTCAACTTCAACAGCAAGCATCCGTGGCGAAATGCAGCGCACTATGCAGCAGTATGCAGCTGTTTTCCGTACTGGCGAGACGATGGAAGAAGGAACCAAGAAGATGAAGCAAATCTTCGATTCTTTCGCTGATGTTGGCATCAACGACCGTGGCTTAAAGTGGAATACTGATTTACTCGAAACACTCGAATTAGAAAACCTCTTAACACAAGCGATGGTCACTATCGAAGGTGCATTAAATCGTAAAGAAAGTCGCGGCGGTCATGCACGTGAAGACTTCCCTGATCGTAATGACGACGAGTGGATGAAGCATACATTGGCCTGGGTAGATGAGGCTGGCAAAGTCAAGTTCGATTACAGACCTGTGCATATGTACACACTTAGCGATGACATCGATGTTATTCCACCAAAGAAACGCGTTTACTAGGATACTTACCCATGGCTGAATTTAAATTACCTGCTAATTCTATTGTTATGACTGGTAAAACAGTTAAAGCGCCTGCAGGTGCAACTAACATAAAGAAATTTATTGTTTATAGATACGATCCAGATACAGGCGAAAATCCACATACAGACACTTATGAAGTCGATATGGACAATTGTGGCCCAATGGTTCTTGATGGTTTATTAAAAATCAAAGACGAAATGGACTCAACCGTTGCACTACGTCGCTCTTGTCGTGAAGGTATCTGTGGTTCTTGTTCAATGAATATCGATGGCAGAAACACCTTAGCGTGTACAAAAGCTATCGACGATATTGAAGGTGATGTGAAGATCTACCCTCTTCCACATCAACCTGTGATCAAAGATCTTGTTTCTGACTTGACTAACTTCTACGCGCAATACGCATCGGTTAAACCTTGGATGAGTACTGACGCAGCGGTTCCACCTGATAGAGAAAGATTACAATCTAAAGAAGACCGTGAAAAGCTAGATGGTCTCTACGAATGTATTCTATGTGCCTGTTGTTCAACCAGTTGCCCAAGTTACTGGTGGAATAGTGACCGTTACCTAGGTCCTGCTGCGCTACTTAACTCTTATCGCTGGATTGCTGATTCACGTGATGAGAACACCGGTGAGCGTCTGGATGAGTTAGAAGACACATTCAAACTCTACCGTTGTCACACAATCATGAGTTGTACTGACTCTTGCCCGAAAGGCTTGAATCCTGCTAAGTCAATTGCAGAAATCAAACGCCTAATGGTTAAGCGTAAGTCTTAGACTTATTAAGTCTAAAGTCGACTGATGAAAGATACACCCGAGTATTCAAAGCTACGCTGGCATTGCCGGCGTGGCGTTAAAGAACTCGATGTGGTTTTCTGTGAATTTCTCGAAAACCACTATCCAACCGCGGACGAAGAAACCCAACAGGGATTCAAAGAACTACTGGATATAGAAGACCCTATTCTGTTATCACTCCTGATGAATTATCACACCACAGATAACGAATTGCACAATCGTATAATGGTCAAACTCAGGGATTTATTCTAATTCCGCCTAAGTAGGGTCAAAGTAGCACCACAGCACCATAGAGAACACATCAACAAAAAAGTGCCCGTAAGTAGGGGGGTGGCTTATCTATTTCTCCATGCTGTTAATGTTATCTTTATATATAGTTATATCCCATAATATTCCTTATATTCTCACCCTACCTTTAAAAAACACGTTATAGATCAATACCCATAGTAACGAGTCATGTGACAATGAATGACACAAACTAATGGAAGGATTTCTAATGCGAGTTTCTTACATTGTTATTCCCTTATTGATCGGCGCAGGCATATACGGCTGGTACTGGAAGCAAACCCACCCTGATATTATTCCCGTTTCAGTTGTTTCTGTTGATAAAGGTGACGTCGAAGCAACCGTGGCCAATACTCGTGCAGGTACTATAAAAGCCTGCCGCAGAGCCAAATTATCCCCTTCATCTGGCGGCCAGATTAGCGAATTACCTTACGCCGAAGGTGATTTTGTTAAAAAAGACACAATGCTTTTAAAAATCTGGAGTCTGGATTTACAAGCTGAAGTTGAACACATTAAAAAGAATATCATCGCCAGTGAAGATACAGCTGAAGCCACCTGTTTACAGGCAGACATGGCACAACGCACGGCAGATCGTGAGTTACGCTTATTGCGCTCCAGATCAATCTCGCAGGAAGAATACGACCTAAAATACACTGAATATCTAGTCAATAAAGCTTCTTGTAAGGCAGCTAAAGCCAATATCGATTCTGTTAAAGCCAGCCTGCTTGTCGCTCAGGAACAATTAAAACGCACTGTTTTATATGCGCCCTTTGACGGCGTTATTGCAAAAATTAACGGTGAGCTAAATGAATATGTAACACCCTCCCCGATTGGTATTCAAACACCGCCGGTGATTGATCTCATAGAGCCGGGTTGCTTTCTGGTCAGTGTACCTGTCGATGAGGTAGATGCACCCAAAATCAAAATTGGCATGCCAGCCCGAATTTCCTTAGATGCATGGCGCGGCCAAATATTTAAGGCAAATGTTTCTCGCATTGGCTCTTATGTGACCGATACCGAGAAACAGGCACGAACGGTTGAAATCGAATTAAGCTTTCAAGATAAAACCCAGCTTGATGATTTATTAGTCGGTTATAGCGCTGATGCAGACATCATTCTACAAACCAACAAAGATGTGTTACGCATCCCTAGTGAGACATTAGTTGATGATTCCCACGTATTACTGTTTAACCCAGAGAGCAAGCTTTTAGAAAAAATTACCGTAAAAAAAGGTCTCAGTAACTGGAGCTTTACAGAAATAACAGAAGGCTTAAAAACGGGAGATCAATTAGTCACATCTGTCGGCACAACTGGCGTTAAAGAAGGTGTTCTGGTCAAAGTTGTAAACGAAAAGACAGCGAAAAATAGCAATAAGATAGATAGTAAAAATGATTAAACTCCAGGATATCTGCCGTTTTTTTAAGGTCGGAGATGAAACGGTACATGCGCTAGATAAAGTCACGCTGGATATCTCGCGTGGCGATTATATAAGCATTATGGGCGCATCCGGATCGGGCAAATCAACCCTACTTAATATGCTAGGCCTGTTAGACATGCCAAACTCTGGCAGTTATCAATTTGAAGGTAAGGAACTCACGACCTTATCCGAAGAAAAAAGAGCGACTTTTAGACGTGAAAACGTAGGTTTTATCTTTCAATCTTTTCATCTGATTCCTCGCCTGACTGCAGCAGGTAACCTCGAACTCCCTCTAATGCTGATGGGTATGGCGCCGAAAGAACGCCACACTAAAGTAAAAGATGCATTAGCAAATATTGGACTAGCTGATCGTGCCAATCATTTACCTAAACAGTTATCCGGCGGGCAACAACAACGCGTAGCAATTGCGCGCGCCATGATACTCAAACCCCCTTTATTATTAGCCGATGAACCAACTGGCAATCTTGATACCCACTCCGGCAATGATGTTGTCAAAATACTGGAAGAATTAAACGCCTCTGGCATTACCTTAATCGTAGTCACGCATGACTTGGAATTGGGGGAACGTGCTACCCGCAAAATCAAAATGCTGGATGGAAAGATCATAGAAGATGTGACATCTGAAAAACCAATATGAGAATTCTGGATACATTAGGCTTTGGTAAAATCGCATTAACAGCGAACCCAACGCGAACACTGTTGATATTACTCGCAATGTCTATTGGCGTAGCGTCCGTAATCATTTTGACTTCCTTAGGTGAAGGTGCACGTAAATATGTCTCAGCCCAATTTGAAACCCTAGGCTCAGAGTTACTTTTCATTCTTCCGGGCAAAAGAGAAACAACCGGCGGTCTACCTCCCCTATTAGGAACGTCTCCCAAAGATTTAACTATTGAAGATGCGTTATCACTAAAGCGCAGCCGTGCTATTGCCTATGTCGCTCCGGTGATTTTAGGCGCTGCGCCTGTATCCTTCGCATCCAGAGAACGAGAAGTCGTTATTTTCGGTAGCAGTAGCGATCTCAAAGCTGCGCTTGATTTACCGATGGCTGCAGGACATTTCTTACCCGATGATGATCCAAGAAATGCGGCATCAATCTGTGTTATTGGAAACAAACTTAAAAAGGAGCTATTTGATAATAAAAAAGCCATAGGTGAATGGTTAAGGATTGGAGAACGACGTTTTCGGGTGATTGGCGAACTCAGTGCAAAAGGCCAATCTGTTGGCATGGATTTAAGTGATACTGCCATCATCCCTGTAGCAAGTGCTGAAATTCTTTTTAATAAAGCCTCACTCAGCCGTATGATTGTTAAAGCACGCGGCAAAGAATCACTGGATAAAGCCGAAGCAGATATTTTAAGAACGATCAAACAACGCCACGATGGTGATGAGGACATCACCATTTTACGACAGGATTCCTTATTACAAACGTTTGATGGGGTATTGCAAACACTGACCTGGGCGCTGGCAGGTATTGCAGCTATCAGCCTGATTGTTGCCGGAATACTGATTATGAATGTCATGCTGGTTTCAGTAAGCCAGAGAAAATCCGAGATTGGCTTACTGAAAGCGCTGGGAGCCCCCACGCGTCAAGTGCTTACCCTATTTCTGAGTGAGGCTTTGATGCTATCCATAGCCGGAGGAATTATTGGCGTATTTATTGGCCTTGCCGGCGCAAAAATGATTGCCTACTTTATTCCAAACTTTCCCGTGCAAACACCATTATGGGCAATTGCTGCTTCACTCATTGTTACCATTATTACGGGGCTGATATTTGGCAGCATACCCGCCAGCAAAGCGGCAAAACTGAACCCCGTATTAGCCCTTTCGGATAAATAGTTAATAGAATGCGTATCACAGACTACTCACTACTCGCATTATCTAGTCTCAAATACAGCCGTTTGCGTACGTATTTGACGGCTCTTGGTATTGCCGTTGGTATTGCTGCTGTCGTCCTGTTAACTGCATTAGGTGGCGGCGCACAACATTATATGATGGGTCAATTCAGTCAGTTTGGGGCAAATATAATTTCGGTAGCACCCGGTAAAACCACCACAGCAGGTATTTCCGGCGCCATTTTAAGCAATGTTCGCCCATTAACCATTGAAGATGCAGAAAGCTTGCATCGACTCCCTAATATCATTACTTCAGTTCCAGCAATACAGGGAAACTTACCGATAGAACGAGGCAATCGAACACGCTGGACGAGCGTCTTAGGTATTAATCACGAAGTCCCTGACACATGGGCTATGGAGGTCGGGCAAGGACGCTTTCTACCCAATGAACCCGCCGAACAAGCGCGTAATTTTGTGGTGATTGGCGACACCATAAGAAGAGAACTGTTTCCTTACACCAAACCACTGGGTGAATTTCTCCGCATAGGAGGAGAACGCTACAGAGTTATTGGCGTGATGAAAAAGAAAGGTCAGGTGTTAGGTTTGGATATGGACGATATCGTTTACATACCCGTTTACAGAGCGCTTTCATTGTATAACCGCGATAGCCTAATGGAGATCGACCTACGCTATACCGAAGGATACGATGAAGAACAAATCATCAATAATATAAAACAACGGCTGATTGAAAGACACGGTAGCGAAGATTTCACCATCACCTCGCAAGACGACATTATCGGCACACTCGGCTCTATATTAGGGATTTTAACCGCAGTGGTCGCGGGGCTTGGTAGCATTTCATTGTTTGTGGGTGGTGTCGGCATTTTTACCATAATGAGTATTGCGGTAAACGAACGAATTAAAGAGATTGGTTTACTCCGGGCACTTGGCGCTTCCCGCAGGCAGGTGACTTTACTGTTTCTGTTTGAAGCCGCAGTCCTATCCGGTCTAGGTGGGATTTTCGGTATGCTGTCGGGTTTTGGCATTGCGTGGTTACTGCACTATGTGATTCCCGCCCTACCCGTTAATATTCAATGGGATTATGTCATCATGGCAGAAATAATTGCGATAGTAACGGGAATGATCGCTGGTCTGGTTCCGGCGACACGAGCTGCAAAAATGGAACCCGTTGACGCCTTACGCAGTGAGTAATAGTTTAAAAAACCCCTCATAAGTAGGGGGGTGCCTTTATAAACGTCTATTAACTCTAATTTAAAAAGAACCGAGTAATTTACGATTTTTTCATCGCGACAAATCTGGGCATTGCTTCAATCTTAGCAAGCCATGCTTTAATATTTGCATAAGACTCTAAACTGATATCCCCTTCAGGCGCATGAGCGACATAGGTATAGCAAGCGATATCCGCAATTGTGATTTCATCTCCGATTAAAAAATCATGTTGGCTTAGGGTGTTGTTGATCATTCCCAACAACGCATGGGTCTTTTTCTCTACAGCCTCAAAATCGATTTCAACCTTATACAAATTACTAAATCTTGCGGCAGCCGGGCCAGAAGCTAACTCGCCTGCGGCGATAGATAACCAGCGTTGTGTTCTTGCAGCTTGCTCTGCGGACTCGGGCAACCATGCATGACCATCCTTGTATTTTTTAACCAGATAAACCAGTATCGCGTTCGAATCAGCTAACTTAACACCATTATCATCAATGACTGGAACCTGACCAAATGGACTTGTTTCTAAATAATCATCTGGGCGATTACTACCATCGCGATTTAATTCGATAATCTCATAAGGTAAATCCAGCAGAGACGTCATTAACTGCACTCGATGACAATGCCCTGATGCCTCAAAACGATAGAATTTAATGGGATTATTGCTTTCTGGAAAATGGCTATTCATATTGATTACCTGTCAATTAGATTCTTAACTATAGCTTACGGTAAATAAATTGTCAGACACCCCCCTACTTATAGGCACTTTTTTTAAAAAAAGTGCCTATAAGTAGGGGGGTGTCATTTTAATTAGTCTTTAAGCTGCCTTAGCTTCGTATTAACTATTTTTAGCTAAATAACTATCAACATCAGCATTTAAACGCTGTTTTTCAGCAACAGAAATAAACGCCGCATCAAAACTATTCTTCGCCAATTGCGCCAGGTTTTCTTTATCGTTATTGATCAAATCGCTAATCGCTTCGTAATTCGCATTTAAATAGCCACCAAAATAAGCAGGGTCGTCAGAGTTAATCGTAACTTTTAATCCAGCTGCTAACATATTGGGTAATGGGTGATTTTTCATATCATCCACTACACATAGTTTTGTGTTTGATAATGGGCAAACCGTTAATGGCATTTGCTCATCAGATAAACGTTTGAGTAATGCAGGGTCTCTCATTGAGGTATTTCCGTGATCGATACGCTCAACTTTCAATAGATCTAACGCTTCGTAAATATATTCAGCTGGCCCCTCTTCGCCTGCGTGTGCCACGATATGAAAACCTTCTTCTCTTGCCTTGGCAAACACACCTTGGAACTTAGAAGGCGGATGACCCATTTCAGATGAATCCAGACCGACTCCGATAATTTTATCTTTATGCGCTAATGCAGATTCCAAGGTTTTAAACGCATCATCTTCATCCAGATGACGCAGGAAGCACATAATAATGCCAAAGGTAATGCCAAATTTATCCTGACCTGCTTGCAATGCCGAGTGGATACCATTCAAAGCCGTTTCGAATGCAACACCGCGATCTACATGCCCTTGCGGATCAAAGAAAATTTCTACATGGCGCACATTCTCTGCATTCACTTTCTCAAGGTATGCCCAGGTTAAATCATAGAAATCCTGCTCGGTCTGAAGCACGTTCATCCCCTGATAATAAATATCCAGAAAGTCCTGTAACTGATTAAAATCATAAGCTTTATGTAAAGCTTCAACAGACTCATAAGGCAAAGTAATACCATTTCGCTCAGCAAGCTTAAACATCAACTCTGGCTCGAATGTACCTTCAATATGTAAATGGAGTTCGGCTTTAGGCAAGCCAGCAATAAATGATTTCATAGTTATTAGTTATTTAAGTTGAATAAAAAAGAGCGGTAATAATACCGCTCTTAAAAAAATGTATCGAATAATTGTTTTAGAACGTTTAGATTTTCATTCAAATCAAGGCGCCTTCGCACGCAGAATGTGAGCGTACATTAGTACGTGACCATTCGAGTACGAAAGCAACGCCGAGTTGATTGAAAAGATGAATGTTCTAATTAATTATTTGGGGATTGTGCCGTCTACTCCTTCCACATACCAATCCAGTTTCGACAAATCACCATCAGAAATAGTTTCGCCTTCTTTTACAACGATCTCGCCTTTCTGGTTTTTGATTGGGCCCTGGAATGGGTGGAAGCTACCATCAATAATTGAGGCTTTTACTTTATCAGCCATTTCGCGAACATCCTCTGGCACTGCATCTCCGTAAGGAGCCATGACTACCATCCCTGCTTTAAGACCGTCCCAGGTATCATCTGATTCCCAGCTTCCGTCCATGACTGCTTTTACGCGTTCGATATAATAAGGAGCCCAATCATCAATGATTGCTGTCAGTTGTGCCTTAGGTGCAAATTTCTTCATATCTGAAGCTTGACCGAAACCATAAACACCGCGTTTTTCAGCAACTTGTAGTGGTGCTGGAGAATCGGTGTGCTGCGTGATGATATCTGCGCCTTGGTCGATCAATGCTTTGGCAGCATCACCTTCTTTTCCGGGATCAAACCATGAGTTTACCCAAACAACTTTCACGGTGACATCTGGATTGACTTTACGTGCAGCAATCGTCATTGCATCAATACCACGAATAACTTCTGGAATCGGGAATGAAGCAACATAACCGATGATATTCGACTTTGTCATTTTACCTGCGATCGTGCCTAATATTGCACGTCCTTCGTAAAAGCGTCCTGAATAAGTACCTACGTTTGCTGAGCGCTTATAACCAGTGGCATGTTCAAATTTAACCTTGGGATATTTCTTCGCTACTTTAAGTGTTGGGTTCATATAACCAAACGAGGTAGTGAAGATCACTTCGTTGCCATCTGCTGCCATCTGGCGAATAACACGTTCTGCATCGGCGCCTTCTGGAACACTCTCAACATAGCTGGTTTTTACATCTAATTCCTTTTCAAGCGCTAAACGCCCTTGATCGTGCTGGTATGACCAGCCATGGTCTCCAATGGGACCGACATAAACGAAACCTACTTTAGTCTCTGCGTTAGCAATACCAGCGGCTGATAAGCAGGTGGCAATTGCAACAGATGTAAGAATTTTTTTAATCATTTTAACTCCTTCAGGGTTTGGGTGAATCAAATATTAGCAGATATTTATCGACTTGCATGAAAAGGTTTGCCTAAACTTGCAGGGGCATTTAGTTTAATTTTTGAACGGTCTCGGGAAATAATAACCAGTACTAAAATAGTGGCGAGATACGGTAGCATCGACATCACTTGCGAAGGCACAGCAATACCTAGTGCTTGAGCGTGTAGTTGTAAAATAGAGATTCCACCAAACAGGTAGGCACCCATTAATACGCGCCTGACTTTCCAGCTTGCGAATACCACTAGGGCTAGCGCTATCCAACCGCGACCCGCTGTCATTTGCTCTACCCACAGCGGAGAATAAGCCAAAGATAAGTAGGCTCCACCGACACCTGCCATCGCACCGCCAAATATTACCGCGAGAAAACGAATTTTAAGCACTGAATAGCCCATCGCATGCGCTGCATCGTGGGAGTCTCCTACGGCTCTGAGAATCAATCCTGCACGGGTTTTATTCATAAACCACATGACGGCAAACACCATAAAGATAGACAGATAAACCAGCCCATCCTGACTGAAGAAGATTTCACCGATCACTGGAATATCAGAGATTACCGGGATATGAAGTTGTGGAATGCCATCATAAGCCACACCAATCATGCCTTGTCCAACTAGCGCACTTAGTCCTATGCCGAATATTGTTAGCGCCAATCCTGTAGGTACCTGGCTGGCATGAAACACCAGCACTAGCACACCAAAAATTGCAGCCATCGACGCACCGGCTACCATACTGGCAAAAATAGCCACGGTGGCACTGCCAGAAAAATGCACCGCAGCAAAACCGACAATTGCACCCATGACCATCATGCCTTCGACACCAAGATTCAACACCCCGGATTTCTCTGTCACTAATTCGCCTAACGCGGCAAATAATAACGGCGTTGCTGCGGTGATAATTGTCAGTATTGCTGCAACTAAAATCTCCATTATTTTACCTCGCTTGTAGATTTTATTGATGACTTAACTGCTGGTGCAAACGTCGACTCAGACTTTTTTGAGGTTCGAATCTTATATTGAATCAACACATCACAGGCCAATAAGAAAAAGAGTAATAGGCCTTGAAAAACACCGGTCACCGCTACAGGCAAATTGAGTTTCATCTGTGCGGTTTCTCCACCCAGATAAGAAAGCGCAAGCAACAAAGCCGCGAATAGCACCCCCAGAGGATGTAATCGTCCAACGTAAGCGACGATAATCGCGGCAAAACCATAACCCGGGGAAATATTGGGCAATAACTGCCCTATCGGTCCAGAGACTTCGATAGCGCCCGCCAACCCCGCAGCACCACCACTAATTAATAGGGTCGTCCAGATTATTTTGGAATGACTAAAACCCGCGTGCTCGCCGGCTGCTGGCGCATCACCCATCACCTTTATTTGATAACCGAGCAAGGTTCGAGAAAGTAATATCCAGCCGATGCCTACGAAAAATAATGCGATTACAGCGCCAAGATGTAAACGGGTGCCATCGTACAAAATAGGTAACAACGCGGAGTCACTGAATAAGCGTGATTCGGGGAAATTAAAACCATCCGGATCCTTTAAAGGTCCATGAATCAAAAGGTTTAATAACAAAGCAGCTACATAACTTAGCATCAAACTCGTGAGGATTTCATTCGCATTAAATCGAGTCTTTAGAAAAGCCACGATTCCAGCCCATAACATCCCCCCTATTATGCCCATAATCAATATTAAAGGAATGATGTAAAACCCTGTTTTCTCATAGAAAAACAATGCAGTTGAACCACCGAATATGCCACCGAGTATCAACTGCCCTTCAGCACCGATATTCCACACTCCGGCACGAAACCCCAGTGATAAAGCGACCCCGATAAGTATTAAAGGTGTGGCTTTTACCATCAGCTCGGTTAAACCATATATGCTCGAAATAGGCTCGACGAAAAATGCGTGTAACGCTGCTGAAGGTGACACCCCCATAATCAGAAACAACACAACACTGGCTAATAAAGTTAGCAATAGTGCAAGTATTGGTGACAAAAAAACCATCGCTTTCGATGGCGCTTGTCGTTTAATCAATCTAGGTAGCATTTTGATTACTCTTGTTTGTAATATCGTTATTGGCATTATCTCTAACGTCGTCTGTGACACTGTCATCCAGTGAAACACCTGCCATTAACAAGCCCATTTTCTCAACCGTGATCTCTTCAATAGGGTAAAAGCTGGAAAGCACTCCGCCACAGATTGCCCCCATGCGATCTGATATCTCCATCAATTCATCAAGGTCTTGCGAGATAACCAGAACTGCTGCACCTTTCGAAGCCATTTTACGAATCGCTTCACGTATCGTCTGTGCAGCACCTGCATCAACTCCCCAGGTGGGTTGTGAAACAATCAAAATATTGGGATTTTGGTCGAACTCTCTACCCATAATGAATTTTTGTAAATTACCCCCGGAAAGACTCGCCGCAGGGACTTCGGCATTAGGGGTTTTCACTGAGAAATCTTTAATCACTTTATTGGCATATTGCTCGGTTTTGCCATAATCAATAAAGCCATGATTGATGAAGTCGAGACGTTCATAAGACGTTAAAAAGGCATTGTCGATTAAATTCATATCCGGCATCGCACCGTGACCGAGACGCTTTTCAGGCACACTTGCCATTCCCATTAAACGTCGCTTATTCGGCCCCAGATGTCCAACTTGCTCGCCTTCTATAATGATACTGCCAGATTCAGTTAAATGCTCGCCATTGAGTGCGGTCAATAATTCATCCTGTCCATTACCTGCAACACCTGCAATACCTACTACCTCACCCGAGTGGACTAACAGGTTAATATCCTTTAACGATATACCCAGTGGATCTTTCGCTACCATATTCAGGTTTTTAGCTTTTAAACGGATATCACCAAGGATTGGTTTTTCCGGGTGTTGAAATGCCTGCATCTCTTCGCCCATCATCATTGCAGCAAGTGAGCCGGTACTTTCTTTATCAACCGATACTGTCGCGACTTTTTTACCCAGCCTTAAAATGGTGGCGTCATGACAAAGTGCTTTGATTTCATCGAGCTTATGACTGATATAGAGTATTGCCAGCCCTTCTTCACCCAGACGTCTTAAGGTAACAAATAATTTTTCCACTTCCTGCGGGGTCAATACCGAGGTTGGTTCATCCATTATCAGCAGCTTGGGTTCTTGCAATAAACAACGAATGATTTCAATACGCTGGCGTTCACCTACGGACAAGGTATAAACGTGGCGATCCGGATCAAGAGGCAAACCATAACGCTGAGATACTTCTGTGATCTGCTCTGCCAGTTCTCTCATGCTGCTCGCATGATCCATTCCCAGTGATATATTTTCGACGACGGTTAATGAATCAAATAGTGAAAAATGTTGAAACACCATTGCAATGCCCAATTCTCTGGCATGGGCGGGTGCCTTGATATTGACTGCTTTTCCATTAAATTTAATTTCTCCAGCATCTGGCTTCAAAATACCGTAAATCATTTTTACCAGCGTGGATTTACCTGCACCATTTTCACCGAGTAAAGCGTGCACTTCGCCAGGTCTGATTTTCAGATCGACATTGTCAGTAGCGAGTACACCTGGAAATGCTTTACGCATTCCTGTGAGTTCTAGCAAATACTCAGATGGTTGAGCCATGTGTTTCCCTATCCAGATTAATCTAAAATTGTACCGTTAAAAAACAAATGAATTTCATACATTTGCAATAAATCTAATAATGTTTCCTTAAATGATTAAAAAATGCCCTCAAAGTGGGGAGGTGCCTTTAATCGTTTTAAATATATGTTTCTTTATTACACTTTTAATACACTTTAAATAGACGCGTATTAAACCCTTATCGATTGTACCCACCCCCCTACTTTAGAGGCTTTTTTTCATGAATGAATAAAAGTCATTGTTCTAGTACTTTTCACCCATGATACTTTTCACCCATAATACTTCTTACCCATAATATAGGTTTCTTTAACACAACGATCATCGCCCAACATCAATAATGAAAACAGACGCTCTTCAAACGTAGTGCATTGTTCTATTTTAAATTTCAGCAACGGCGTTGCCTGATAATCCATCACCACAAAATCAGCTTCCTTACCCTGTTCAAAGTTCCCAATGTTATCGTCTAAATCCAGTGTTTTAGCGCCACCGAGTGTTGCCATGTACAAAGACTGGAATGCAGATAAGCTTTGGTCTTGAAGTTGTTGAATTTTATAGGCTTCGTTAATCGTTTGCAGGATTGAGAAACTGTCCCCACCGGCAACATCGGTACCCAAACCTACTTTCACTTTGTGCTGTTGTGCTTTATGCAGATTAAACAAGCCACTACCGATAAAAAGATTAGAACGCGGGCAATACGATATAGACGAGTCCGTTTCAGCAAGTCGTTGCCATTCGCCATCGTCCAGGTGAATACCATGCGCAAAAACAGAGCGTTTACCCAGCAAATCATAATGATCGTAAACATCCAGATAGTTTTTCCTCTCTGGAAATAAGTCATGCACCCATTCGCACTCTTTTTTATTCTCAGAAAGATGTGTTTGAAAATGCACATCCGGAAATTCTTTTAATAAGCGCCCTGCCGCTTCCAACTGTTCTGGGGTGCTGGTCGGTGCAAAACGCGGCGTTACGGCATAACGTAAACGATCTTTATTGTGCCATTTCTCAATAAGTTGTTTGCTTTCGCTATAAGATGTTTCGGGGGTATCCAGTAAATAATCTGGCGCATGTCGGTCCATCATCACTTTGCCGCAAATCATGCGTAAATTTCGTTGCTGTGCTTCTGTAAAAAACGCATCGACGGATTGTGGGTGCACCGTGCCGAAAACTAAGGCGGTAGTGGTTCCATTAGACAGTAATTGATCGAGGAAAAAACGGGCTATTTCTGCGGCATATTCCGGATCAGAGAAATTCGATTCAGCAGGAAAAGTATAGGTTTCGAGCCACTCAAGCAATTGTTCGCCGTAAGATGCGATAATTTCACACTGTGGGAAATGAATGTGTGTATCAATAAAACCGGGAGTGATCAGGCAATTAGGGTGCTTCGTAATCTGAGCATCAGCGGGTAATGCTTTGAGTAGCGCTTCCGCTTCACCACATGACTGAACCTGACCATTACTATCAATGACCAGTAAACCATCTTTAAAATACTGCCAGCTATTCTCTTTTGTTTCGGTTGAAGACTGATATTGAGGATCACTTAAGAAATGCAATATTTCGCCGCGATGAGCAGTTACTGAATCTATAGATGAAGCTATAATTGCCATTAATCCCTGCTCTCTATGCTAACTATCTTGTTTATATCATCTTCAAGTCGAGCATAATCTAACTGCTGCTTTTCTTTTAACAACAGACATTCTGCCATGATCGAAACAGCAATCTCCATTGGTTTTTTAGTCTTTAAGTCGGGCAACCCCATGGGGCACGTCAACTGTTGCAGCTCATCCTGATTAAAGCCTTTCTTTAATAGACGCTGTCTAAATTTTAGCCCTTTGGTACTCGAACCTATGACACCACAATAGACTGCATCACCACGGGTTAGAATTGCTTCGCAGAGTTGCTGGTCAAGCGCATGGTCGTGTGTCATCACCAGAAAGTAACTTTTTTTAGGACAGGATTCGACTGCCAGTTCGGGTTGTTTTAAATGGATTATTTGAACATTTCTCGCATCAATATCACTGAGCAGTTCTGGTCTGGAATCGAACAGGTTTACCTTACAATCTACCTCAGCCAATATCTTGACCAATGCCTGACCGATATGCCCTGCGCCAAAAATATTGAGCACAAAATCACTTGCGGGAAATACCTCAAAAAAGACCGAAACCACGCCACCACAGCATTGCTTTAAATCTTTTCCCAGATTAAAACGTTCGGTATGTTGCTGTAATTTATTGGATTTCAATAACTCACGTGCAATGTCGATAGATTGAAACTCCAGTGCACCGCCACCAATGGTATCGAAAGTGGCATCTTCAGAAACCACCATTTTTGTGCCCGTATCGCGTGGACTGGAACCGCGAACACCCATCACCGTGAGCAACACGAATCCTTGCGCTTCAGATTCTAGCTTCGCCATTGCCTGAACCCAGTTCAAGACTTTGCTCCGCTATTTGTATCAGTATCATCAACAATATCAGTTATGGCGCTAATGGCATTCATAATATTTTCAGGAGTTGCAGGCGCATCCAAGGGTGGATTAATTTTGTAATCAGCGACACTGGCTATCGCATCGCGAATCGCAAAAAACACCGAGAATCCCAACAGCAATGGTGGTTCACCGACAGCTTTTGAACGCAATATGGTGTCCTCATGATTCGGGTTATGAAAAAGTTTTACTCTAAGGTCATCTGGACAATCGTTAACAGCAGGAATTTTATAGGTGGAAGGTGCATGCGTCATTAGCTTGCCCTTCGGGTTCCACCACAAATCTTCTGTCGTAAGCCAACCCATTCCCTGAATAAAAGCGCCTTCTACCTGACCGATATCTATTGCTGTATTAATTGGATTACCGGCATCGTGTAATAAATCTGCTCGGAGTAACTTCATCTCGCCGGTCAAGGTATCAACAATCACTTCTGAAACGGCTGCACCGTAGGCAAAATAGAAAAAAGGTCGACCTTGTAACTTATCCTTGTCCCAATTCAGTTTGGGTGTTTTATAAAAACCGTCTGACCAGAGTTGTATTCGGTTTTCATAAGCTTCTACAACAAGTTCTGTGAAGGGTATCGATTGTTTATCAAGACTGACCGTATCATTTTCAAATAACACATCTTGAATGTCACCCCCCCACTTATGGGCGATATATTCTGCAAAACGTTGTTTAATCTGTGCAGCAGCATTCTCGGCGGCTTTACCATTTAAATCAGTTCCGGAAGATGCCGCAGTTGCGGATGTATTAACGACTTTACTGGTATCTGTGGCTGTCGCTCGTACCCGACTTAGATCAACACCCAGCACTAATGCAACAACCTGCGCAACTTTGGTATTCAGCCCTTGCCCCATTTCAGTGCCGCCATGATTCACCAGAATAGAGCCATCGGTGTAGATATGGACCAATGCACCAGCCTGATTGAAATGCACCACATTGAATGAAATCCCGAATTTTACGGGGGTCAGTGCTAAACCTTTTTTTAGAATTGGGCTCGTTTCGTTGTAAGCCTTAATCTCAGCGCGACGCGCTACGTAATCGCTGGTTTCTTCTAACTCGGCAACCAGCTCATGAATAACATTGTCTTCGACCGTTTGACCATAAGGCGTAACATTGCGCTCAGCGTTGCCGTAAAAATTAGCTTTACGGATTTCCAGAGCGTCTTTACCTAAGTCACGTGCAATATTATCAATAATATTTTCAATCACGATGGCTCCCTGTGGACCACCAAAGCCTCGAAATGCGGTATTTGACTGGGTATTGGTTTTGCCACACATCGCGTGTATTTCAACATCACTCAGATAGTAAGCATTATCAAAATGGCATACCGCACGGGTTGCTACCGGTGGTGATAGGTCAGTTGAAAACCCCGAACGCAAAACCATTTCGACTTTGGCTGCAAGAATTCGTCCATCTTCATCAAAGCCAACATCGTATTCATAGTAGAAACAATGACGTTTTCCCGTAGCCATAAAGTCATCATCACGATCGAGACGAATTTTTACTGAGCATTTCAGGTAATCAGCACATATCGCGGCGACACAGGCAAACAAGCCCGATTGAGACTCTTTACCACCAAAGCCACCGCCCATACGGCGTGTTTCGATAAGCACCTGATTAAAATCACGCTTAGTCGAATGCGCAACCAAATGCTGCATTTCAGTAGGATGCTGAGTGGAACAATACACCAGCATGCCATTATCTTCTTTAGGGATGGCGTAGGAGATCTGGCCTTCCAGATAAAACTGTTCCTGCCCGCCTACATAGAATGTTCCTTTGCTTCGATGTGGGGAATCTTTGAGTTTCTTTTCGGGTTCGCCACGTACTAACTGCATTGGCGGAACCACAAACGAACCCTGGAGCTTAGCTTCCTGTGGCGTCATGATTGCAGGTAAATCTTCGTATTCGACTTTTGCTAATACGCTTGCGCGACGAGCCGCCATATAGTTTTTGGCAACAACCACGAACATTGGCTGACCTACAAACTGTACTAAACCATCGGCAAGAATAGGATCATCCTGAACTATCGGACCACATTCGTTTTCGCCCGAAATATCTTTGGCAGTTAATACTGCGACCACATCCTCGGCGGCTTCAACAGCGGATAAGTCCATGGATTTGATTAATGCATGTGGGCGCTCGCTTAAACCCAGAGCCGCATACAAGGTTCCGTTGACCTCAGCAATATCATCCACATACACCGCTTCACCAGACACATGTAAATGCGCGGATTCGTGAGGATGAGATTTTTTGGGTGACTGCCTCATGAATTCACGCTCGTATTGGCAAACACATTGAGACTTTCGTTGGGCAATGGATTCACCAAACGCGTTTCGAGATAAAAACGGTAGAGTAGATTTGTCGCCGATTGCACCCGGTTTTTATCACTCGCGCGCATATCAGTCATTGGCGCATAGTCTTGCTGCATCAACTTCATCGCAGTGCGAACATTCGATTCATTCCACTCCTGCCCGACCAAACTCTGTTCTGTCTGTTTGGCTCTCTTGGATGTTGCAGCCATGCCACCGTAGGTTATTCGACAACTCTCGACGGTATTGCCTTTCAAGCTAAGCGCAAACGCGGCGAATACTGCGGAGATATCAGAATCATGACGTTTAGAAAGTTTATAGCAGCGGAATTGTTGTCCTGTGACAGGCAAAGGCAGATAAATAGCTTCTACAATTTCATCTCGCTGCATATCTTTTTTCATATAATCGAGATAAAAATCCTCGAGCAACAACTTTCTTGAACCCGAAGTGCTACACAATTCAACTTCAGCGCCCAAGCTGATTAGTGCTGGCATGGAATCACCAATGGGTGAGCCATTGGCGACATTGCCCCCCAGGGTTCCGACATTACGTATCGGCTGTGAAGCAAAACGCTCCCACATCTGATCCATTTCTGGATAATATTCTGACACCGCTTTATACGTATCGGTTAACGACACTCCAGCGCCTATTCTCAACGACTCATCTTTCACTGAAAGTTGTTTTAGTTCAGTAACTTCTCCGATATAGATGATCGGGTTCAGTTCTCTAAATTGTTTATTCACCCAAAGACCGACATCCGTGCCACCAGCGAGAATGGTTGCATCGGGATATTGAGCACGTAGCTCAGTTAATTCATGGATAGTTTTAGGTGCAAAAAATTGAGAATCTTTATAGTTATGGCTGAGTGCGGCGTCACGTTTTAAATTACGTAGCTGATTGCATAAATCATCAGATTTAAATTCAACCAGAGGCAACTCAAACATTTGTTGTGCTGCATCAAGTATGGGACGATAGCCCGTACACCGGCATAAATTTCCAGTTAAGGCGCTTCTGACTTCTGACTGTTCGGGTTTGCTGCCTATGGCTTGATGTTTATTGTAAACATTCCACAATGACATAATAAAACCGGGCGTACAAAAACCGCATTGCGATCCATGTTGATCGACCATTGCTTGCTGAACCGGATGCAAACTCCCATCACTTTGACGCAAATACTCAACGGTGAAAACAGCTTTAGCATCAAGTGTAGGAACAAACTGAATACAGGCATTAACCGTTTTCAACTCAAGTTCATCATTGACAAGTTCGCCAATGACAACCGTACATGCACCACAATCACCCTCTGCACAGCCTTCTTTCGAGCCTGTGAGTCCTTGATCTGTACGTAAAAAATCTAATAGGGTTTTGTCAGCTCGAATATCCTCAAGCTGAGTCAATTTATTATTGAGAACAAACTGAATCACTTAAAACAAAACTCCATCAAATGCATATTGTTTACGTTAAAAATTTATACCATCTCAACTGATAGTATTCATAGTAAAGGATAGCAGAGATTAATTTTTTGTAGACTGAATTATCTATAATAATCATGCATACAAAGCTCAGAAGAAAACGTGAATCTAACGCTTATTTAAAGGTGTACAGATCCAACCGTACTTCATTTTCCCAATAAGTAATTGAGCAAGATTCATGCCAGTTACACCATCCTCATTTTGCCTTAATTTAGCAAGCTTATTGATAACCAGACTCTAGAGAGGTCCAGCTAACAACAATACATTACCCCAGAATAGTGCAAACACATATATGTATACACCCAGAACAGTGCATGAATTAGCAATTAGAATTTATCTCGATTTGAACAAACACCTCAGCCAGAGCCCTACTATAGTCCTACTAAAGCCCTCCTATACAAATATTGTGCACCCGCAGCATTTGGCATAGTACTTGCTGACTTTATTTATTGATTGGTCAACAACTTTTCCAATTTTATTTTTTTACTCAAGTTTTTACTCAATGATTCATATCGTCATCTATCAGGAGAATATGCAATGCCTTTAAATCTCTCATCACAAAAACTATCTACAACACTTAAATCTAGTTTAACTAAAGTAGCCGCCATAGCCAGTATATGTCTGGCCTCTACATTTTCCACTCATGCGGCTGATTGGAGTTCCACCAATGTACAACTGCTAAATGGCAGTGGTTATGAGCTTGGCGATAAAAATCGTACAATTTTTACGTTTGAAAATGCACTCGGCTGGAAATATGGCGATAGCTTTTTATTCATCGACGTGACTGAACCTTTTAGCGAAGGAACGAGTTATTACAGTGAGTTTTCACCTCGATTTTCTCTTGGGAAAATAACGGGTAAAGATATGTCCTTTGGCATTGTCAAAGACGTGATGGTATCTACGACACTGGAAATGGGACAAGGCACGCGTGGTTACTTAGTAGGTGTAGGTTTACCTCTAGATATTTCGGGCTTTGCATTTGCTAATGTGAATTTATATGCACGCCAAAGTGACCGCGATTTTGCTGCTGATGACACTGATCTAGGTGGACAGGTCACACTGACCTGGAATCGTCCGTTTACATTAGGTTCTACAAAGTGGAATTTTGAAGGATTTCTCGATTATGCGTTTGCTGAAAAAGGAGGCAGTGCGCCGAAAGAAGACAATATCGTTGCAGCACCACGCTTAATGCTGAATCTCGGAAAATCTTTACAAGTGGGTATCGAGCAACAAATATGGAGAAATAAATTCGGCGTTAAAAATGTGGACGAAGATGTCACACAAGCAATGGTAAAATTCACGTTCTAAGTCTGTCATATCAAAGTAAACAGTATCTGCTTATTATTTATAACTAGAAACTAATGTCGTTATAAATTCCTCTTTCAAAGGGGAATTTATAACTAAAGCAAATCATAATTAGATCAAAAAGAATGAAAAACAAAGAATGCAGATTATAAGTCACCCCCCACCTTTGGGGCACTTTTTTACTAAAGCTTCAACACAACCTTAGTATCCAGCTCCGTTTCAACACAATTATCATCATCAGCTATATGATCAACGACGATAAAATCACTGTCTTCTTGAAGTGGTATTAAATAATGATGCCATGCGCCTTTACGATAATTCACGCCTTGCCTGCCATTACTGATAAATAATTCGAGCTTATCGATATCCAGTTTTTCAGCGGGCGGAGCAACCAGTATCAGAAACGGAATATTGCCCAAGGGATGAAACAACTGACTACCAAATGGATGATATTCCATCATCGTGGCTTCAAACGGTAATTTAACGGCCTTTGATTTGACCAGACTAATACAAGTGTTACCGCCGTTATCATTAACATCTATATCTGCAAGATCGTAATAACGGGTGGCCATATCATAATTCATGGAAAACGTTTTACTGGCGCTCTCAATATCGACGACATCTCCAAATGCTGAAAATGCTTGTGCGGTTAACGGTTTAGCGGTTAATTCGATCATATTTTTTGACTTCCTATTTCTCGCAGTTACCTATTCATTGCAGTTGCCAATGGTTCCATAAAGCCTAAAGCGACTGACACCACCATCTGGATAGATATTCAGACGTACATGACTAACTGCACCTATATCATTAATCTGATCTATAAAATTATGCTCCATATCCATCTCTAGTTTTTGCTCAGTGAGAATTTCAGGCCAATTCTGGCTTTGCTCAATAAGTTCATCAGTGTTCATTGATGCATCAGTTAAACAAACTGCCTGTATGGAACAACGATCAGGATAGTTACCTTTGAAAAAGGCAGTATCAACAACCACTTTTTTAAGATGACCAGCATGACCTAATGCAATAATAACCCAGTCATGACCAGGTCCACGTCGACGCGACGTTTCCCAACCATCACCCATATTTTTACCTTTCCCAGGAAAGATAATATTATTCATAATGCCGAAGTGTTCGTCGCTACAGGCAATGGCTCTCCCACCATTTAGAGCCGCTGCTAAATCCATAACTTCACTAGGAATTACATCATCCCAGTTGCATTGTGGTCGTCCATACACTCTTAAACGTGCAACACCACCATCTGGATAGATATGTAACTTCACGTGGCTAACCACTTGTTTGCATTCTACTTTACACGCTTTAACGTCATTTTCATTGACTGGCGTTTTAGCAAGCAACGTCGTCCATTCAGTTTTTTCACTTGGGACACCTTCACAGTAACAATAATCTATTGAAACATCTGTCGGCTGATTGCCTCTAAAGTGAGAAGTATCGATAACAACACCATCGATATAACCGGGACGAGCTAGCCTAACGATACAATAGTCATGTCCTGGGGTTCTTTTTCTGCGTGATTCCCAGCCATCCATCCACTTGCCGTGATCATCGAACTTATCTTCAATAAATACAGGCTCTTTATCGTGTAATAAACGTTCTTTGGCAGCAAAAAAGTCATCCGTCGCATAAAGCGCGATCGCACCTAGATTAGCTGATGCAAGATTGATGAAGTCCTGTTTAAATTGTTTAATCATTTTTTTATGAATTCCAGAGATAAAGTAAAGTGTCTTTTGCTTTAAATGTAGCTTGTTTTTACTTAGTCTGTTCTAAAATAGCAGTTAAGCATTAACACTAAAATTTTCTTGCCAATGATTGGCGATATCTATTCGACGGGTTACCCAGACTTGTTCCTTACTTTGAATATAATCCAAAAAGCGAGCTAGCGCTGCAGCACGACCGGGACGTCCAACCAATCGACAATGCAGACCTATTGATAGCATTTTAGGTTGGGTTTCGCCCTCATCGTAAAGAAAATCGAAACTGTCTTTTAGATAACTGTAAAACTGGTCACCACTATTAAACCCTTGAGGCGTAGCAAAACGCATATCGTTAGAATCCAGCGTGTATGGAACGACAAGCTGTTCTTTTGAATATTGCTTATCCCAATAGGGTAAGTCATCGGCATAACTATCTGCGTGATAGACAAAATCAAATTCATCGGCGACCAGCTTGGCTGTATTTGGGCTAGCACGCCCCAGATAAAAGCCTAATGGTTTGGAGCCAGTAACCGCTTCATGAATTTGTATCGCTTTATGTAAATGCTCTCGCTCTAGTTCAATAGGAAGATGCTGGTAATCAATCCAGCGATAGCCATGACTGGCGATTTCCCAATCTGCTTTTAACATCGCTTCTACAGCTTCAGGATTACGTTCCAAAGCCATTGCAACCCCAAAAACGGTAACGGGTAAATCTCGATCGGTAAACATTCGATGTAAACGCCAAAAACCTACACGCGAACCATATTCGTATATAGATTCCATATTGGCATGCCGCATGCCTTGATAGGCCTCAGCACCGACAATTTCAGACAAAAAACGCTCAGAGGCATCATCACCATGCAGTATGCAATTCTCCCCGCCTTCTTCATAATTGATGACAAATTGAACGGCAATACGCGCCTTTTTTGGCCATTGGGGATGTGGTGGATTCGCTCCATAGCCAATCATGTCACGAGGATATTTCATGCTATTTCTCCAAAGACCGATACCAGAGACTAACCTTTTCGCGTTCCTCATCGGTCATTTGAGTGAGATTACCTAAGGGCATGATTTTTTGCATCACCTGAGTATTAACCTTATCCGCATTATTTTCAACATCAATGGGTTTATCGTAAGCCAACCCAGCGGGTGGTGCCGCAAAACCGGGCTGTGTCGGTTTAGCACTATGACAACTTGCACAACGCTGGGTGATTATCGGCATAATTTGCGCAGTTGTTACTTTATTCGCATCTTCAACTGCGGCTTGTTTAGCAGGCATTGTCGCCATCACAATCATAATAAATCCGAATAATGCCGTGGGTAACATCCATACCGCTTTATGCAAATGACGAATATTGTAGTAATGACGAACCAGAACACCCACCGCTGACACAGTAATGAGCACTAGCCAGTTATACTGATTACCATAAGTACTCGGGAAGTGATTGCTGATCATGATGAATAACACTGGCAAAGTTAGGTAATTATTATGTCGTGAACGTAATAAACCATTCGCGCCAAAACTCGGGTCTGGTATACGCCCTTCAGATAGCGCTTTCACCAGTTCTTTTTGAGAAGGAATGATCACAAAAAACACATTGGCTGCCATGATTGTGCCAATGGCTGCACCGACATGAATATAAGATGCTCTCGGGCTTAATATCAGGCTTAAAATAAATGCTAACACTCCAAGAAAAACAAAGATTAACGCACCTAATAATTTCGGGTTTTCTTTTAAAGATGATTTACACAGCTGATCATAAATTACCCAACTCACCACCAGACTTCCAATACCAATCAAAATAGAAAGGAAAGGTGATATATCAAGCACGGAAGGATCAATCATCATCGCTTGCGCATTGTAATAGTAAACAATACACATCAAGGTGATGCCACTGACCCAGGTCATATAGGCTTCCCATTTAAACCAATGCAATACCTCCGGGAGCTTATCAGGTCCATTTTCAAATTTTTTCAGGTGATAAAAACCACCTCCGTGAACGGCCCATAAGTTACCATCAATGCCTTTTTCTTGTAGCGCCTGTCGATTTAAATGATTTTCCAGCCAGTTAAAATAAAACGATGCACCTATCCATGCCACACCGACAATAAAGTGTATCCAGCGTACTAAAAGATTGAGCCATTCTGCGATATGAGCTTCCATGGATTAACTTCCTCTATATGTTGAATAGCCAAAAGGAGAGAGTAATAACGGAATGTGGTAATGCTCTCCGTCACCCGTTATATCGAAAACAATTTCAGCATAGGGATAAAAAGCGTCTATCTTCTGTTTTTGAAAATAGGCTTCTGTCACAAACAAGACTTTGTATCTGCCAGCATCCAGCTTGATTTCATCCGCCAATAAATTAGACACACGTCCATCACTATTCGTTATTCCTGCGCCCAGTAACTGCCATTCATCATTGACTAATTGAGATAAGGTTAAATCAATTCCCTCTGCGGGCTTCCCAACCGCCGTATCTAAAACATGGGTAGTTATTTGGCTCATGCTTTTTCCTCTAGTAATTTAAGTAATCTAATCTGGGTTATTTTGCGTTGTTCTTCAGCTGCATTTTCAAGTTCTTGTTTTCTATTATTGGGTAAGCGTTTTAGTAAAAGTTCCAGCATTTCTTCCGCACTTTTACCGGTGGCACACACTATAAAAATGAAGCCGAATTTTTCTTTGTAATCCTGGTTTCCCTGAGTCAATAACTCCAATGTATTCTCATTGGCTGTATTAACGCCAGACTGCTCATGCCCTGCCAGCTTTTCTGTATTGCGATATTTTTCTCTAAGCGTAGACACATCACCGATTTCAGGATGCCCTTCAAAAGCTTCCAGATAATCTTCTTCAGTAGAGAGTTCCCAATGTTGATCGGCTGTTGCTAACAAGGATTGAGAATCTGAAAAAGGACGACTCTGTTCCATTCGCATGCACCACTTCTGACTGGTATTGCATTGCATAAATAGATCAAGAGCCTGTTCTTTAGAAAGCTGATTAATGAAACTACACCCCCCTACTTTCAGGCCTTTTTTTGTTGATGAACTCATTGTGCCAACACCTTTGCCGCTTTAGTATGTTCTGCCATCAATTCAGCAAGATCAAGATCAACAACCTCACCATCTTTAACTTTCCATTCACCCGCAACCATAACGCGATCTGCTGCGTGAGCGCCACACAATAACAATGCAGCCAGTGGATCACCCGCACCAGAAAAACGGATTTCATCCAATTTAAAGAATGCTAGATCAGCTTGCTTGCCGACGGCTATTTCACCAATATCATCACGTCCCAGACATTGTGCAGAACCTTTCGTAACCCAGCGTAATGCATCAAAATGAGTCACCCCTGCAGAACCATAATGCAGACGTTGTAATAGCATCGCTTGTCGCACTTCTTGAATCAGATTAGAACAATCACTGGATGCTGAACCATCAACACCTAAACCCACCGGACATCCTGCTTTTTCTAAATCCAGGGTACGACATTGTCCCGAGCCCAATACCATATTAGAGCTTGGGCAGTGGGTCACGCCCACCTTTGCTTTTCCTAAACGAGTGATTTCTTCATCGTTAAAATGGATCCCATGTGCTAGCCACACATCATCCGACATCCAGCCAACACGTTCGAGATAATCAACAGGTCGCACGCCAAAAATTTTCATACAGAAATCATTTTCATCATGGGTTTCTGCAAGATGTGTATGTAAACGTACCTTTTTCTCACGCGCTAATATTGCACTTTGTTTCATTAAATCTTCGGTCACACTAAACGGTGAGCACGGTGCTAGTGCAACCTGCATCATCGAGCCTTCACTGGCATCGTGGTATTGGCCAATAACCCGATCGCAGTCAGCAAGAATCGCATCTTCCGTTTGAATAGTATTACGGGGAGGCAAGCCACCCTCATCTTCACCTAGGCTCATAGAGCCTCGTGTCAAGGTTGCTCGAATACCCACCGTGTTAATTGCATCAACTTGAACATCCAGCGCTTCTCTAGCCGCTTCAGGAAAAATGTAATGATGATCCGCCGCTGTGGTACAACCCGATAACAATAATTCAACACTGGCAAGTCGGGTAGATACATGAATCATCTCTTCATTCAAACCAGCCCAAACAGGGTAAAGGCTTTTTAACCAGGGAAATAATTCCTTATTTAGAGCATCTGGAAATGCACGCGTCAGTGTTTGATAGAAATGGTGATGAGTATTGATTAATCCGGGTAAAACAACATGCTCTGATGCATCAAATATTTGTTCAACTTGTACTGAGGGTTTTTCATCCAGAGAGAGTATTTCAAGGATTGCATTGTCTTTTATAACAATGCCTCTAGCATACTCGTTCTTATCGCTATTTTTACCGTGTCCGGAACCACCAACAAAAATTGCAAGCGGGTTCTTTATCCAAATATTCATTAATTGAGTCTGAATTGCCTCGTTTTAATTAACTAGTACGTTTAAGTAAGCATGGCGAAATGCAAATTTTATATGCCTAACGCCAGGCTTTTTCAATCAGAACTTTATGTAAAGAACTCTATTCTAAGAAAATTACTAAAAGTACATTTTTCATAGAGCTAGACCTATCAGTTAGTTGCTAATTGTTCTTTAGTTTCTTTCTCAAGTTCAGGCACAGATAGAGACTTAGACTCAGGTTGAGGCAGAATCAAATTCAAAATAATAGCCGATAAACCACCCATTGTGACTGCACTACCAAAAATATTTTGAGCGACTTTTGGCAATTGGGCGATTGCCTCAGGAACCATCATGACCCCCAAACCAAGACCAAATGAAACCGCTATGACTAACATATTACGACGATTTAATTCCACTTGCTTCAATATCTTTACGCCTGCCGCTGCAACGGTAGCGAACATAATTAATGTCGCACCACCCAGTACGGGTTTTGGCATATTTTGTAGTACTCCACCAATAATGGGGAAGAAGCCTAAAATAATTAAGATAACAGCTATAAAATAAGCCACGTGACGACTAGCCACCCCAGTTAATTGAATCACGCCATTATTCTGACTGAATGTAGTATTAGGGAATGTATTAAATGTTGCTGCAATTAAAGAGTTCACTCCATCTGCTAGTACACCGCCCTTGACACGATCGCGATATTTTTTACCATCTATCTCCTGTCCTGAAATCACACAGTTTGCGGTGATATCACCGGTAGTTTCAATTGCTGTAATAATATAAATAAGTGCTATTGGTAAAAAAGCAGCTAAGTCAAATGAGAATCCGAACTTAAACGGAACGGGAATACTAACTGCTGGCAAAGCAGCAAGGTTACTAAAATCTATTTTTCCCATCATGATTGCTATGATAAAACCGACAACAAGACCTATCGCAATAGATGAAATTCTTAACCACTGATTTTTCATTTGATTCATAACAATCACAACAAGTAATACCGTGATGCCAAGCATCATGTTCTCGATACTGCCCAAATCTTTGGCTTTAAATCCCCCCGCCAAATCAGTCATACCCACTTTAATCAAACTCAAACCAATCACAGTGATTACTATGCCTGTTACCAGTGGTGTAACCACATTCTTTAATTTACCAATAATCTGGCTGAGAAATATTTCAATAAATGCACCAAAAAAACAAACCGTAAAAATCAGTGAAAGAATTTCATCAGGTCCTCCGCCTTTCGCTTTAGCGATAAATCCTGCTGCCAGTATTGAACTGAGAAAAGCAAAACTTGTTCCTTGCACACATAACATACCTGCACCAACTCCGAGCATTCGACGTGCTTGAATAAACGTCGCTGCACCAGAAACGATCAATGCCATACTAATCAAATAAGGTATGTGAGATCCTAAACCTAGCACACCACCAATAACCAGAGTCGGTGTAATAATTCCCACAAAACTCGCTAGCACATGCTGTATCGCAGCAAATGTTGATTCGGTAAAGCCTGGGGTGTCTTCTAATGTGTAAATCAGGTCCGTCTGCGGCTCGCTCTTATACTCTGCCATAATATTCTCCATGAACTTAGATCAATTGAAAAAGTCACTGCAGTAATAAACAAAGCAAATTTAGTGCCAGTATCGGTAAAATAATATGAGAACAGGTTTCTATCATCTAAATTCTGAATAATGATAGATTGTAAATATATGATAGAAATCACATAAGATTTTGTAAAAAAATAAAAATATGTTGTTATAAATATGGAAAGTGAATTTATTTTTACAACAAGAAGGCTTACAACAAATGATACCAATAAAAGAATTCAACAGTAGCACTTTTCACGTAACTCATTAAATTATTTAAAATAAATACATAAGAAAACGCTTATTAACAGGAGATATATCAAGTTACGCAACAAATTCTTACTTATAAATTCAATTATTAACAATTATCAACTTTAAAAATCTAACCTTATTTTATATTGAGCATAAGAGTTATTTGTAAAGGCGAGGAATTTTAAACACAAATCACCATTCCCCCATCACATAAAATTTTAGTCTTAAGCAGATAGCGCACTTTGAAATGACTCCACGAGGAGTGGATCTTTCAGTCTATTTTCAATCAAGGAGAGTTGATATGTCAGTACAAACATTTAGAAAAACCCCGATCGCTTTAGCAATAACGACAGCCGTTACAATGCTTATTGCTACGAATCTACAAGCAGGGCAAATTGTTACCGACGCACCAGAAGGTGAAGCGTTAAAAACCGCTGTTAATACACCAAACCAGCAATTTGGCTTTGGTGGATGGGATTTGAGCAATATTAGTGTAAATATAGTAAGCGTAGAGGATTTCGCTACTGTAACAGGGTCTTATAATCCTGCCGATGGAAGTTATACCAGTATGGTATTAGGTGATTCTTTTGAGTCTGTTATCACCACTGGTGGTGAGGTTAGAGGACTGCTACACGGTAAAGATTGGCCTACTGGTGAACCATCAGGAATCAAAATCATAAATGGTGATTTGGAGACTAAACAAGGTAGACCAGAAAACTGCATAATGACAACATCTTACCTTGATAATGGTGGACCAACTCTTTGTTCTAGCCCTTTTCAAAGCCACAAACGTTTTAAAATTAATTTACAGCCAACTACAGTAGCTGGTGTTGAAGCGGGATTAGGATCACCCGTAGAAATATCATTTAATCTAAAAGAAGGTGATACCAGTACACAACGCTACCAAGTCTTACAAAAAATTAATAACTACACAGGTAAACGTCTTAATGGATATAGCATTGAAGTGTTCGATGCCGAAGGTCTTCCAAATCCAGAATTGACAGTATCCATAGGTTTAGGTGAAAACCCAAGCAATGGTGATGAACCAGCCACAGATATCTGGGATATCGAATCAAGAGCTAACTTCTCTCATGGGTTATGGGGACCAATAGATCAACATTTTGACTCTAATGGCTTTTTTGATAGCACTCGAGTTTATTACACGCCAGCGGTGGGTTCTAACAGCATCTCTTATGCGGGTCCAATGCTAGGCGGTAACTATCAGGAACTCTTTGGTAACTGGTTGCCTTCTATTTGGGAGCCAACAGGGGTATTTCATGATGATGACTTTAACCCACTTACTGATGCAACACTCAAAGCTTTTTGGGGCGATCCTCTAAAAACTGGAACAAATGCATGGCATAAAGGCAATGAAGATAACTGGGAAATTGCGACCGAGGAAGATCTACTTACTTGGTCAGGCGATTGGTATGCACAAGGTCCGGTTGAAGATGTTTTGAATCTGGGCGTAAACTACATCGTTAACGTCGGTGATAACACCGCCATTGGTAATAAATTCACCATTCGTATTACCCCAAGTGTTGATTCAGATCAGGTCGAACCCGCTTATGTGGCGGATGTTGCACCAGAGCCAGGATATGACGAAAGTGAAGGTATCGTGGTTGTTGATATAACACCGATCCCTGAAGACGAGCCAGATTCTGAAGAAGTGACTGATGATGAGACTGTTGTCGAGGATGATACAGCTGCTGAAGATGATGCTGTTGTCGAAGACGATACTATTGTTGAAGATGACGTTGTAGCCGAAGACGATACCGTTGTTGAAGATGACGTTGTAGCCGAAGACGATACCGTTGTTGAAGATGACGTTGTAGCCGAAGACGATACAGTTGTTGAAGATGATACTGTTGTCGAGGAACCTGCTGTTGCAGCTAGACCAGAAGAAGAGCTTGTTCTTGAAGGTTCAGCACTTATCACAGTAGGTGTTGCCGACAATGACCTCAATACTGACCCACTTGCAAGAGAAACGGTTGAAATTGCAGTAACCAGTGATCATGGTGAGACAGAAATGTTGACCCTAACTGAAACCGATATCAATACATCTAGATTTATCGGTTACTTAAATGCTCATGCTTCAAACGAAGCAACTGTAGATAATGATGGTAAGTTGAATCTTAATAAGCACACTAACTTGAAAGCGACTTATGTCGATAATAAATACGGTGAGCAAACAACGCCTGAAACCGTTGAAACGGAGCTAGCGATTGAAGTTGCTGAGTTACCTGCAGAAACAGAAACTAGCAGCAGTGGTGGCGGTAGCTTCAACACTTTCTTAATAATGCTATTAGGTACTCTTGGAATTCGCGGATTATTCGCACGCAGAAAACTTAGAGCTAACAATACCAAGTAATAGTATTTAACTTAAGAAACCGAATAAACCGGAGGGTAAACAGTCAGATCATTTGGTTGTTTGCGCTTCGGTTTTTTCGTTTTGATTTTTGTTCTGTCTTTTCGTTTAGCCGCTTTAGATTAAATGCCACCCCCCACCTTTGGGGCACTTTTTTTAAATGTCTAAATTCGCTATCGGAAATAGTTATCGGGAATTAACTATCAGGAATTAGTTCGGGCTTCAAATAAGGCACTAAAAAGGGTTTGTGTTGCTTGATTTCATCCAGGGTCAACCCAGTCATTTCATACGGGAACACCAACCAGTCTTCAGTCTGGTGCAAAACAAAATCGGGCTTGGTATCAACCGCATTGTATGAAGATCGTTGATACAGCGTAGCTACTTTCACCTGTTTCGGCATATTGCGTCTTAAACGATGCTGGAGTTTCTGGATAACCGCTTCAATGTTTTTACCTGTACTAAACACATCATCCACAATCAACAATGAATCACCCTGATTCAAATTATCAACCAAATACTTGGTGCCATGCACTCGAATATCACTTACAGGCAAATTAGCCATTTCGTGATAATACGGTTGACCGCGGTAAGAGGTCCGCAAGGAAATATGATTGGTTTCAACACCCAGTGTTTGCAAACATTCCTGCACGTAAATACCGACAGAACTTCCGCCGCGCCATAGGCCAACGATAAAGGTTGGTTTAAAACCAGACTCAAAAATCTGCACACCAAGTTTGAAGGAGTCTTGTATTAATTCTTGTTCTTCCAGGAATGTCTTTTTCATAGTTTTAATATACTCTTTAAACTAGCCTTGTTAAAGTTGAATGATCATGGAAAAAGTCTACCTTACAGCACAAGATTTACTAGAAGATTCGTTTAAACTCGCCCATAAAATTCTGGAGTCGGGTTTTAAACCGACATTCATTATTGCAGTATGGCGTGGTGGCGCGCCGATAGGCATCGCTGTGCAGGAATATCTGCATTTTCACGGCATCCATGCTGACAATATTGCGATTCGCACCTCATCCTATTCCGGCATTGATAATCAACAACGCAAAGTGAAAGTGCTCGGTCTCGATTACCTCATAAAAAACATTCAGAACCACGACAAATTATTGATTGTGGATGATGTGTTTGACACGGGCCGATCAGTGCAAGCAATTATCAATCGACTTCAGAAATCAGCGCGTAGAAATACCCCAGAAGATATCCGCATCGCCGTGCCCTATTACAAACCCAGCAGAAACCAAACGGATATCAACCCCGATTTCGTCGTCCATGAAACCGCAGACTGGTTGAAATACCCGCATTCCATGGAGGGACTGACTAATGAAGAAATGGCAGAGAAACGCCCTGAGATTTACGCCATCCTGAAAGATCATTTGCCAAAAAGTTAAGAGATAGCATTCTAGGTCACCCCCCTACTTTTAGCGTGTTTTTTTGTTTCAGAAATCAATCAAGCAAATTTGATTAGCCTTCTCTATCCAAAAAAGAAAGATCACGATCGGTCTTGGCATAACTGAGATGCCCAAGTAATTGCGTACTGTGATAGGTATCCAGACTGCTTACTGCAACCGTATTGGCTTTTTCCAGCGAGATAAACCCATCTTCGCTAACCAATTCGTCCGGAACTTCAATGCTGATAATCTCACCGATTAAGAACTCTGTACCATTGATGGCTAAATGGTGTTTTTCTCGCAGTTTCATGCCTAACTTGATATGACTTTCTTTTACAAACGGCGCAGCAAATCCTTCTTCCCACTGTTCGTTCAAACCCACTTCGTTGAATTCAGAAATATCCTCAGGATAACGTGCCGACGTTTGATGCGCTTGTTGATAGATATCGGTATTTACGTGATTCAAGGTATACACACCAGTGTTGATAATGTTTTCCAAAGTGCCGCGCGGCACACTGTGAGGTCGCATAACCATTCCCAGTAACGCAGGGTTTGCACCCAAGTGAACTACGGATGAAACGATCGCCAGATTGCTCTGTTTCTCATCGTTAGCTGTACCGACCAGATTCGCACTTTTAAACCCTGATAATGAATTGATAAAAAGTACGCGTTCGCTATCATCTTTCGCTTCGATCTGTTCTTTGTTTAATTTCATATTTGGTGGTTTGTAATTCGTTTTAGTAATAGATAGTTTGTTTAACGAAGACGCTGTGTCGGACAAACAAAACGACCAACCGTAAATCCCCGTTGTGTCAGATGTTTGGTTTTGCGACCACTGACCCGTTTGCGCCACATTTTAAAGCTGGATGCTTTCATCTGTTTGCGCATCAACGCTATGACCTGTTTTTCTGCCAAACCATATTCAGTTTCAATCGCTTCGAAAGGCGTTCTATCTTCCCACGCCATTTCTATGATTCGACTCACATCGGCTTCTTCAAAACTTTTGGATTTACTGCTTTTCATAATAAATAAACATTCGTAGATATAGATTCAAAGGCATTGTTAAAACAAAACACAAATACTAACACATTTATTATACAATACTTATATTTTACCGATACAATAATTCTTGGACTCCCAAATATGACGCATAAAAAGATCAATCTGGCTGAGAAGCAATGTCCGGTTTGCGAGAAACCATTTAGCTGGCGCAAGAAGTGGCAGCGTTGTTGGGACGAGGTTAAATACTGTTCTGAACGATGCAGACGAAACCGCAACAGTGTTGTTAATGTTGATAATCAAACAAGGAAAAGTTAATGCGCAGACTCTATGTCATTCTTGGTGATCAACTCGATCATAAGTCCTTAATCTTCGATGATGTCGATAAACAACAGGATTGCTTCTGGATGGCGGAAGTCAAAGAAGAAGCCACGCACGTTTGGTCACATAAACAACGCATCGCCCTATTCTTATCTGCGATGCGGCATTTTGCAGAATCGCTAAAACAACGTGATTTACCGTTGCACTACTTAACGCTCAACGATCATGATTACTCATCACTGGCTGATGCCTTAGGTGCAACGATTAAGGAACATAATCCAGAATCTATATGGCTGGTCAGACCTGGTGATTACCGCGTGTTTAAATCCATCGCCGAAGCCTGTGAAGCACGAGGAGTCGAGCTAAAACAACTGCACGATCAACATTTCCTCTCAACCCCTTCTGAATTTAAACAATGGGCCAATGGCAAGAAACAACTGCGTCTGGAATACTGGTATCGAGAACTTCGCAAGAAATACCACATTCTTATGGAGGACGATAAACACCCTCTGGGTGGAAAATGGAATTACGATCAATCCAATCGCAAATCATTCAACAAGGATGGCCCGCAAAATATCCCGAAAACGATTGACTGGGAAGCGGATGAAATCACCACGGAAGTAATCACACTGGTTAACAACAATTACCCAGATCATCCCGGTGAGTTAGAACAACTAGAATGGCCAGTAACCCCAGAACAGGCACAACAAGCGCTAGATCGCTTTCTCGATGAGTGCCTGCAAAATTTTGGTGATTACCAGGACGCGATGTGGACCGATGAGCCCTTTCTCAATCACTCGTTAATTTCATCTTCGCTGAATTTAAAACTTTTGCACCCATTAGACGTGATTAACGCTGCGGAAACATACCACCGCGAAAAAGGTGCACCTCTCGCTGCGGTAGAAGGTTTTATTCGACAGATTCTAGGTTGGCGTGAATACGTGCGCGGTTTATATTGGTTGAATATGCCCGACTGGCTGGAAATGAACGGACTGCAAGCTAGTAACGATCTGCCCGATTTTTACTGGACGGGCGAAACCGATATGAATTGCCTGCATCAGAGCATAAAGCAAACGCTTAAATATGGTTATGCGCATCACATTCAGCGCTTGATGGTTACGGGATTATTCTCATTGATTTACGGCGTTAAACCCAAACAGATTCACGAATGGTATCTGGCAGTTTATGTCGATGCCGTCGAATGGGTAGAACTACCCAATACCCTTGGCATGAGTCAGTACGTAGACAACGGCATTATGGCATCCAAACCCTATGCGGCCAGCGGAAACTACATCAATAAAATGAGTAACTACTGTAAAGATTGTCGATATAAACCCAACGAGGCTATAGGTGATAATGCCTGCCCTTTTACTACCTTATTCTGGGATTTTCTGGATAAGCACGAATCTGACTTTGCTAATAATCCTCGCATGGGTTTTATGTTGAAAAATCTACGCCGTAAAAGTGATGAGGATCTCGAACAAATAAAAAAACAAGCTGCTGCATTTAGGGAAAACACAAATAAATAAATTATAATGACCCGATGGATACCTTAAAAGAAATTGGCCTGAGTGACTGGTTTCAAAGTCACATTGATCAAAACAAACTAGCTACACATGAACTAGCACGGATTGTTGCAGTTCACAAAGATAGCTTCATGATTAGTAATGGCAAACAGGACGTGTTTGCCGAGCTTTCTGGAAATCTTCATTACAGTGTGGAATCAGCTACCGATCTACCAACCGTTGGTGATTGGGTTTATGCTGATTTTTACGATGATGATACGCATGCAATTATTCATGGCTTTGTCCCCAGAAAAACCTTATTAAAAAGAAAAACAGCCGGAAAGCTGGTTGAGTTTCAATTAATTGCTGCGAATATTGATACTGCATTTATTGTTCAATCTGCCAATGAAAATTTTAATCTGAGTCGTCTAGAACGTTATTTGGTGATGATTAATCAAAGCGGAATTACACCCGTTATTCTATTAAGTAAAAGTGACCTACTCCCTCAATCCGAAATTGAAGAATTAACGACCAGCATATTGACCACCTACCCTGAAATCACGGTAATTGCATTTAGTAATGAGACCAGAGAAAACCTGGATAAAGTCCGGGATTTATTAATCTCAGGTTCTACTTATTGCCTGCTAGGCTCTTCGGGTGTGGGAAAAACTACGCTACTAAATAGCATCCTCGGTAGTACTAAATTAGAAACCCAAACCGTTAGTAAAAAACAAAGTAAAGGCAGACATACAACTACCAGCCGCGAACTGTTGCAACTAGAAAATGGCGCTATGATTATTGATACTCCCGGCATGAGGGAACTCGGCAATATGTCAGTAGATAGCGGTATTGACGAAACATTCTCTGAAATTATTGAGCTAATGCAACACTGTAAATTTAGCAACTGTTCTCACACCAAAGAAAAAGGCTGCGCCATTTTATCTGCGTTAGCCACTGATGAACTGTCTGAACAACGCTATAAAAACTATCAGAAAATGAAAAGCGAATCAGCGTTCAATGACATGTCCTATTCCGATAAAAGAAAGAAGGATAAAGACTTTGGCAAGATGATTAAAACCACCTTGAAGAACAAAAAGCGATGATATTGATGATAATATAATGATGAGTAGATTCAATAATCTATCACCAAAAATAACAAAGCCCGAACAGTAGTTCGGGCTTTGGTTGAATCTAATAACTATTGTTTAAAGTTCTTTCTTACAGAAGTACCAATCCGTACATTCATAACCTTCAGTCATACGTGCTTCGGCAGCTGCTGCATCCTGTGGTGGAGGTACGATAACCTTATCACCTGGTTGCCATCCTTCTGGCGTTGCGATTTGGTTTTCGTCAGACGCTTTAAGCGCTCTAATCACTCGCAAGAACTCAGGAATTGAACGGCCATTTGTCATTGGGTAGTAAACCATCGCACGTAAGATTCCATCAGGATCAATAATGAAAGTTGCTCTTACCGCTGACGTATCCGCAGCACCCGGGTGAATCATTCCGTAAGCTTTCGCCACATTCATTGAAAGATCTTCGATGATAGGGAAGTTGATGTCTACACCAAATTTCTCCTTAATATTACGTACCCATGCAACATGGCTGTAATAGCTATCGATAGACAAACCGAGTAAGTCTGCACCTTCTGCCAAGAACTCTTCGTGGTGATTCGCAAAAGCCATGAATTCAGTGGTACAAACAGGTGTGAAATCAGCTGGGTGAGAGAATAATACTAACCAACGACCTTTGTAGTCAGAAAGCTTTTTAACACCGTGCGTAGTCTTTGCTTCAAAAGCAGGTGCAGGTTTATTCAATTGTGGGAATGTAACTACTTCTTCGTTAATTTTTTCGATTGTATTTTCCATGATATTTACCTTCTATTATTAGGTTTCAATATTTTTCAATTTACGTTTGTTTGAATGAAAATCCGTTTTATTCTGTTTAAACCAGATTTTCTGATTCCAGCTTGGTAGCTGTTAAAACCTATATTAGACTTCATTAATATACTTGTGAAATGTTAAATAACTATCGAAACAATCTATCTAGTAGATGGTTGATTTATATCAAAACCACTCTGTGATTAAACCAAATAAAAAAGGGCGAATAACCCTGCATAGAAGTTGCTAAACTGCGACCTATAAGCAAGCTACTAATAAGCACATAATCACCATTCAAACAAACAGGCTGAGTAAATGCATACCATTCGACAATACATAGAAAGCGATTTATACGATGTTCTCGCAGCATGGGAAAACGCTAACAAACTCGCACACCCTTTTTTAAAAGAAGACTTTGTCGCACAGGTGAGAAAAGATATTCCTGCACTCTACTTACCCAATGCTGATACATGGGTGATAGAAGATGACAATGAAAAGAAGGTGGTTGGATTCATCGCCCTTATTGGTAATGAGGTTGGTGCGATATTTCTACAGCCTGAGCATCATGGCAAGAAACTCGGTAAAATGATGATGGATATCGCACACCAATTACACGGCGATTTAGAATTAGAAGTATTCGAAAAAAACACCATCGGCCGTGAGTTTTATAAACAATATGGATTCACGCAAATCGATGAGATGGAACATGAAGCATCTGGAGAACACGTACTTCGTTTGAAATACACAGCATAGATGAGCACTGTTTATTGTAAATCTACTAAAGCAAAATAGGAGCAGATAAATGTCAATACAACCCTTCATAAGATGCAACGATATAACCGTCTCCCTCCCCTTTTACACGGAAGTTTTAGACTTCAACACTCTACAAGCACCCGACCCTGATCCAACTTCGTTTATGTCGATGTATGCCTTTTTAGAAAGGGATGGTGATCGCGTTCATCTATCACAACACGCGGGCGATGGCGTATTTGGTAATGTGATTTATGTAAACGTCACAAATCTGGATGAGGTTTATAAAGGATTTACAAATAACGGTTTAACGGTCAAAGACAAAGCGGGAATTACCATGCAACCCGTCGAACAGACCTGGGGAATGAAAGAATTTTCAGTCGCTGATCCTGATGGTAATAGACTGACTTTTGGGCAAGACCTATAGAACAAATGTTAATGGGTATATCGAAAAATTACTTAAATAGCTAAAGCCTTAAAAAAAGGCTTATAAGTAGGGGGGGGCCATTTCGTTTTTAGAAATGGTCAACTCATGTATGCCAAAGCTTAGAGCTAGCTCGCCGATAGGCGATACTAGATCTTAGCGTGTATTCATACGTTTTTTCATATATTGGTTTTAATCATTCACAAAATGCACACGATCAAACTCTTTTCTCAGCTTCGCCGTTTCAGCTGCAATTTCTTCAGGGTTATCAGAGCGCAATGCACGCACAATCAAACTGGCAATTTCACCAATACGGTCTACAGTCACACCCCAACGCACTAATTCTGGTGTACCAAATCGCAATCCATTCATATCACCGTCTACAGGATCAATAGGAAGCCCAATACCGCTCGCGAGGAAACCGGCTTTGCGAAGCTTTTTCGCCGCCGCCTGACCTCCACCAAATTCTTTCCCAATAATCGCGAATTGATGAGATTTGGTGAATCCTTTGTCTTTAGCGTAAACAGGAATGCCTTCAGCATCTAATGCTTTTGCAAAAGCTTGTGCGACCGCGATCATCTCTTGTGCATAGACTTCGCCATGTTCGCGCCAATCCAGCATGCTTACAGCGAGTGCCGCGGTTTTTGCGGCATCGAAGTTGGCTGTCATTCCCGGATAGGCAATTGCATCTAATCGTTCTACGATGTCTTTATCATTAGACACGATAATGCCACCAGCTGGGCCGCCCAGACTTTTATAGGTGCTTAGTGTCATGAAATGCGCACCTTCTGTTAACGGATTTTTCCACGCTTTACCTGCGATAATGCCGCATTGATGCGCTGCATCGAACATCAACTTCGCACCCACTTCATCGGCTATCTTTCGCACTTCTCTAACGGGATGTTCGAATAAATTCAAACTGCTACCGATGGTAATTAATTTGGGTTTTACTTCTTTTGCTAGTTCACGCAATGCTTCGATATCAACGGTATAGCCATCTTCGTTAACCGGCGCATAAACCGTATTTAAACCATAAAGGCCTGCGCAACCATCACTGTGATGTGTCACATGACCCGCAATTGATGCCGGTGGTGCAATAATTGTATCGTCTGCTTCACAAGTAGCCATAAAACCATAGAGGTTCGCGATTGCGCCAGAAGGGACACGTACTTCGGCGTAATCTGCGTCAAAGATTTCGCAACACAATTCAGCAGCGATGACTTCGATTTCTTCAATCGCCTCAAGTCCCATTTCGTATTTATCACCGGGGTAACCCAATGATGCACGTGAACCCAAACCCTTCGCATGAAACGCTTCCGCTTTAGGATTCATCACATTAGACGCAGGATTGAGATTGAAACACTCACGCTCGTGAATATCGGCATTCTTTTTCGTCAAAGACTCGATATGATCAAAAACGGTATTTGAATCTTCTTTGCTCGTACGCTTTGCAATAGCTTGTACCAAAGCTTCACTATGCTCTGGCACCCAGTTTCTTTTGTTTAAGGTCATAATATTCTCCGTCTGTTTAATGCGTGTGTCTCATGTATTTATAGATGGTTATTTGTATATCGATTTTGTCATTCAGAACCAGATAGATGATGCGCTACGCCTGCTGATTCGCGCAACTCAGAATTACTAAACTTTGGCATAGAAAAACTAGCCCTAAGTTATTAGATATAATTACTTTACATATCTGCAACATAAGCTACTTTCCATATAGCGATACGCTATAAATATCTCTTGAGGATTTACACCTTGCCAGTTTCACCGCCCCGACCGAAAGGTCCACCGTTGAATGCATTACGCGCGTTTGAAGCAGCCGCACGTTTGGGTGGATTCAATAACGCCGCAGAAGAATTGTGTGTAACGTCGGGCGCCATTTCGCAACATATAAAAACACTGGAAGATTGGGCAGGGGCGAAGTTATTTGAGCGCCGCTCTCAAGGCGTGGTGCTTACTGATGTAGGCGCAGAAGTCATCGCAGATTTCACCAGCGCGTTTGATGCGCTGGGTGATGCGGTTAGATTGTTGCGTACTAAAACGACTGTCGCTACGATTAATATCGCAGCTTTACCGAGCATTGCACAACTGTGGTTATCGCCGCGTTTACCAGCGATTCGTCGTGCATTTCCACATATTAATATCTCGATTACCGCTTTGGAAAACCCACCCAATTTAAACCGGGAAATGTTTGATATCAGTTTGTTTTTTGAAGCGGCTAATACAGACAGCAGCGCTAATAACATCAATGACAACAATAACAACAATAACAACAAGCAAATCATTCTCGAAGAAGATACCATCCTGCCGGTTTGCTCACCTGAAATCGCGAAACGCTTAAAAACACCTGCTGATCTACTCAATGAAACCTGTTTGTATGATGTGCTATGGCCAGATGACTGGACTAACTGGCTTAACAAAGCAGCGCCAGATCTGACAATCCCCAAAAACGGACCAAGTTACTCACTGTTTAGCATTGCGGCAGAAGAAACTAAGAACGGTGCCGGGATATTAATGGGGCATCTATCATTATTGGAGGCACCGTTGAAAAATGGTGATCTGGTAGCACCTTTCAAACAAACAGTGACGACCGACAAACCATTGATTCTGAAATTTGCAGGTGATAAAAACGTATCAAATAATCTTAGGCATGTAATCGATAGTCTTACAGGTTAAAATTGTTACCCACCCCCCTACTTTGAAGCCTTTTTTTATTCCATATTTATGAACGACAATCACCAAACAATCAAACCGATCGGCAAGTACTCAGAAGATATCGATTGGGATATTATCTACCGCACTTTTCACAATCCTAAAGATATTGCAGAACGCATTGCGTTTGAACTTGCAGATCACCAGGCTCCTGTCATTTTCTGTGGGTTTCCGGAAACTGCAGCCTATCTAGCGACCGCGACCGAACTACAATTTGTTGATAAATCTGCGGTCGTGACACAACGTACAGAAGAACGCTACTCTGATATTCACAGCGTCACACAAGGTGATATCAGTGCAATTCTAAAAGACACGCCCACCAGAAATGTCGTTATCAGCTGTCGTCTCTCTGCATTCTGGCAAACCGAGCAAGACTTCGAAGCACTCGCTAACGCGATTCTGGCACATCCAAGAGATCAGATTATTATCGACTTTTTCGATCGTGAAGCGGTGTTTGAAGGTATGCATATCTACTATCATGCAGAAGCGCCTGAAGCTGATTCTGAGGTAGCTGAAAACAACGCACAGAAAGAGAAAATACAACAGTCAGGAGATTGGGATTTCAAACAATTTGATGACATCCAAAGTACCAATCCAGCTATTCAGATAGCCAATATCGATGTGAGTTATTTTATCGAGAATGCTAACAATAGTAAAAACGATATTAATTTTACCTACGAAACGCGTCGCGCATTCTTTACTAAAATGGCTATTTTAAACTGGTGCACCAAAACATTCCCCAATTACGAAACAACACTCGCAACAGGCCTATTGGAAGGAGACCCAAGTTTCCTCGTAAGCCTTAACCATTTTAAAAAACTGAGTTAATAGTAGCAATATTAAGGAAATTACTATGACAGGTATCGTCGAAATCGAAGAACTATTAAAATCCATGTCACCCGAAATCAGAGGCGGTGAATATGCATTTTGCACCGTCGAAGGAGAACTCGCGGACTATGTTCATTTAAACCCTCTGGCTACCTATATCGAAGCAGAAGGTTTAACACTTATCCTTGATGTAGAAGCAGCAGAAAAAGCAAATATTCCTTTCGAAGGGAAATACAAACAGATCACACTCACCGTGCATTCCAGTCTGGAAGCGGTTGGTTTAACGGCAGCGGTATCAGCCAAGCTAACAGCTTATAACATCAGCGCGAATGTCGTGGCGGCTTATTATCACGATCATATCTTTGTGCAATCTGATAAAGCTGATGCGGCTTTGGCAGCGTTACAAGAATTTGCAGAGTAATATAATCAATACTTTGAAAATGGACTTTAGCGAACTATCCGTCTGGTTTTGATGAAACGGATAGTTCGGCTATTTGGGCTGGGCTGGCTTTTGGTAAGCGCTTATTTAAATAGATATTGAGGTAGAAGAATTCCTTCTATTATCAAAAATCGTACATCGACGATTCCTTACGGAATCTACGATGGACTTTCCTTGCTTTTGGTAAGCCTCGAAAAGCCACCCCCCTACTTTGAGGCGTTTTTTTGCTTAGTGATCTACTATTGAACTGTTATTAATCTTCTTCTAGCATCTTAAAGTAATTCACCAAGTTTTCTTTTAGCTCAAACATTTCTTTATTGATCTGATCTTTCTCTGGTCCATCATATTTCAAGCCTTCTATCAAAATACGCGAGAGATTTTTATTCACGCGTTTAATCGGGCTTTTGAGCAATGTGTATTCTTTTGGTAACGGCACAAAGTTTTCATTTTCCTGAATCGCCGCTTCGATGCCACCCTGCTTTACCGCTTTGATTATCTTCTTTGCTTCTTTGACTGTTTTATCCGCGATGAGTGGTAATACTTTTTCTTGCAGTTCTTTATTTAACTGGATAATTTCATTGGTCTGGCTGGCATTCAATTCACCCTGACTACGCGCCTGTTTTACCGAATCTGCCGCCAATTCATCGCGTTTGATGGCACTTTTAATCACTGACTTTGATAGGCCGGTTTTTTCTGAAGTAATCGCTGCAAACGAATCGTTATCGACTTTTTCCTGCTCTTTTTCTTTTAACTTATTCTCAGGGTTTAATGATTCATTGGATACATCGATTTTGATTGCGTTCGGGTTTAGCTGTTCGTAAATTTCACGACCACGATTCAAACACTTCTCTAGCTCTAATCGATTCAATGGCTCACGCACCAGGTTTTCATCGATAGAGATCAATTCCTGCTGTAATAAATCACGATCTACCACATGTACATCGACCTCTTTCCAGCCCAATTCTGTGACCGCCTGAAAGCGTCGAGAACCTGCTAATAACTCATTATCTTTGTTGATCGTGAGTGGGTTAATTAGCCCGATGCTTTCGATGCTCTTTTTTAAGGTATCGACGTCTGTTCCGTGACGCAAGTATTCACTATTTCTTTTAATATCAGATAGTTGACGAGTAGCGAGTTCCATTTTCGACCTTCCTTATTTTTTTGAGATGCGTATTTTATGTAATTAACCGTTGATTAGATAGCATTGCTTTTTAAAAAACAAACAAGTTCAAATGAAACCTTATGCATCAAGCGTTAACACATCCAAATTCTTTTTCCTCGCGTACCTAAACCATTATTAACGCATTACATTGGTCATTCGCATGAACTTTAAAAACACTTTACTCATTGGCGCACTCTCCGGCTTTATCGTTGGCGTATTATTTATCTACGTACAACCTCTGTTTGGCATGTCGCCACTGACAGATAGACACGCGGCGGCTTACACCCAACTGAGTAATATAGGTCCATCTATAGCATTGATAGTTGCCTGGACTGCTCATTTACTGGTATCCATTGGATATGGCATTGCGACGGGACTGGCGTTATTCATCAGCAAAGACCTGCTTTCTTTCGGCATATTTATTGCCGCACTGGGGTGGATCACAACGGTTATCGCTGGTCCTGCGAATCAATTAATCGTTAGAGTGGTGACCAGAGATGGTTTTCCATCGTTGAATGGCTTGCCTCCTCTAAACTTTAACCTTGATGCAAAACTGCTACTACATTTGATTTTCTTTTTAGCTATCGGCGTATTTCTATTAGGCTATAGTTATCTTGGTAAACACAAAGCCGACTCACTCCGTCAGTCGGCTTAAGGGCTAATTATCAATCTAACAATCAGGAATCTAACCATGCAAGAAGCGTATATCATCGGCAATATTACCGTTAAAGATGAGACTAGATGGGCAGAATACAAAAGCAAGGTTCCTGATACATTGATTCCCTGGGGAGGCACTCTCGTCTTCCGCGGGGAAACGTTGAAAGGTTTTACGAACAGCTCCGCGCGCGCAGATTCCTCACATACCGATAACGTTATTATCAAATTTCCAAACCAGCAATCTCTGGATAACTGGATTGAATCCGATGCCTATCAGGCGTTAATACCTAACCGTGATCTGGCGGCCAATATTGATCTGGTGAGTTATCTGTCGATGGCTTAACTGTTTTCGCTTTCACACCATCCATATCTGTTACTTTTAGGCAATTAATGTAAACTGCCGAGCTTGTTAAAACAACGACTCTAGCTTCGCTAACCGATATGAACACTACTGATATTTTTGCCTTTTTTGCCGCTCTATTCTCAATGATGAATCCTATTGGTGGTGTAGGTATTTTCGCCAGCCTCACAGCCGACAGAAGTGAAGAGGAATCTCGTAAAATAGCCAAAACCTGTGCATTCGCATCAGCAATTACCTTATTGGTGGTTATTTGGGCGGGTGGCGGATTCCTTCAATTATTTGGTATAACCGTCAATGAGATCAGAGTAGCCGGTGGTTTAATCGTGCTTTTAATTGGCTTACACATGCTATTTAACAAAGATGACCACAGAACCAGTTCGGCCGAGACCACGGTTCACTCAAGCCATGATTCTATCGCGGTGGTTCCACTGGCTATCCCTTTACTAGCAGGTCCGGGAACAATGGCTACCGTGATTGTCGCTAGCCAAAACCATTCTGGTATCAGCTCTGACTTTATAATGTCGGTGATCGTAATCATCGTTAGCGCCATCACTGGTGTTTTGTTTACCTATTCACGCGTTGTTGCCAATTCTCTGGGTGAAAGTGGCATGGCAATCGTCTCTCGAGTAATGGGGATGATATTGATGGCGATGGCAGTAGGTATGCTTGCTGAAGGGCTGCGCGCGATGTTCCCTATTCTTAGATAGTCGATATCAGATATCTCAGAACACACACTAAGGTGCAAATAGCAGGGCTAAATTAAAGAAGGCCCAAAAGCCTTGGTATGCCTTATTTTTATTTTAACGGAAAAAACCGCGTATAAGTGGGGGGGGGGTGGCTTTTGTTATCTTCATACCCCTTTCCAATTCACTATTAATCCTCTATTTCAATAAAGCCTTCAATTCATCGCTGGCTGTCTTTTTATCCTTGATTCTTTGATACGCGGTTTTGCCGGTTTTATCCTTGAGCGATTTATCAGCGCCCAACACCAGTAATATTTTTGATTTACTCAAGGCATCTTTCATACCGTGACTGGCTTCATGCATCAGTGGCGTTACTCCCCTATCATCCTGCGCATTGACGTCTGCGCCTAATTTAACCAACTCTTTAATGAATGTTTCATCATTTTTCGCAATGGATAAGGACGACATGCCATCGTCACACACGATATTGATATCTGCACCGAGAGCCGCAAGTTTCTGCACACCAACGAGATCACCGTATTTGGCCGCGTAAAATACCGGATTACAACCATCTTTAATGGTTTTGCCATCCAGTGTTTTGAGCGCATCAAGATTTACTTTTAACTTTTTCCCCAGGTCGATACCTGATATCCCTGCATCATTCTTAATTGTGGGGTCAGCCCCATTTTGCATCAGAAGACCAATGAGGTAACTGTTATACATTCTGAAAGCGGCATGCAGTGGCGTATTACCTTTTGCCCCTTTAGCATTCACATCAAAGCCTTTATCCAATAAATAACGAATGATATTCGGATTTTCACCCATAGTTGCAGCCAGTAAAAGGTTACTGCCATCTTTGGCTTTATGTTGCAGATTGCCACCTTTGGTGACGAGTGTTTCAAAGAAGGCTTGATCGCCTTTCGCGACAGCGATGAATAGCGGACTCATACCATCTTTCGCGGTCATATTTACATCAGACCCTTTTTCAACATACTGTTTAATCTTGACCAGATTGCCTTTGAAGATGGCTTTTTTATAATCTTCGTCACCCATCACGATACCGAAATCTTCAGGTTGACCGACGATCTCAAAATTCTTCGCATAACGTTTACAGCTGGCTTGTAGCTTCTTCTTTTTCACATTAGCCTGACACTTTTTCAAAGCTTCGCTATCGGCTAAATCTGGTGAGAATGCCCCTTCTGCTCGACCACATGCCTGCTTACCTGATTTATCATTGGCTAAGTAAAAGGCTTGATGCTGACTTCCGCGTAAATAGTATTTAAATTGAAACAGGCACGGGCCTTCGTTAATGATTTCTCTGCCCTTATTCAGATACTCACTGTATTCACTACTGCTTAAATATTTGTCTGATTTGGGGACAAGATTCAAACCAAAATCATCCGCACTTAGAAGAATCTGTTTGTTTTCCGCATACACTTTACACGCACTTTTAGGTGCATTTTTACCGCGTTTTGATTTGTTGGTATTACAGGCTTTAAGTGCGCTTTGTGTTACCGATTGCAAATTATCACCGAAACTTTTTCCACAGGCGTATTTACCATCAGCATCAAGGCTGTATGTAAATACTCTGTGCTCTTTATCTTTTAAGTGAGTTTCATAAAAAGGTAGACAATTACCCAGAACGAGTTTCTTTGCTTCAGCCATTAGCGCTTCTTTTTGCGAGTCGCTCAGCGGTGTATTGTCGGCTGGGGTAATCTGTGAGAAATCACCCTCTTTCACCAGGTAAGTGCCATCGGCATCAACCACCAAACATTCCGCATTTAATTGGTGTTTGGCACAGGATTTGATCGCTTCCCTTTTTGCAGTTTCAACGTCTTTAGCGCCGTAATGCCATTGGCATCGATCCTTGCCCGTCTTTTCTTCTCTCACATAAACAAAGGCTTTATGTTGTTTCAGGTTTTTATACTGTGTCTGATAAGCATTGAGGCAGCTCTTGTTCAAAATACGCTCAGGAGCCGGAACCGCCCAGCTTAAAGCGGGAAATAATAGGATCAAAACAAGCAGTTTATTAAGCATATTCAAAATCATGTTGGTAGGTTTTGTTAGAACGTAACTTATGGCAGCTACGATTTTCGATCAAGCTTTAATTGAAGCAAAATACCTAATAATCAAGTGGCAGTTAATTAACTACTTATCAAGTATAAAAAAGAATCATTAAAAGCAGCTTAAAGTTTAAAAATGTGACTTATTTAACATTTGCTTAATCTTAACGCTATAGAATCACAGCGAGAAAAAACTCATCAAAAAAAGACAAGAGCGCCATGATTTTTAGTCGCCTTATAATTTTTTTGTTATCAGTACGCCATATTGGTCTATAAAGTAATAGAACAACAAGATGCATGCCTCCATATCCACGACTGATTTGATCAGGTTTTACGATATAAAAGCACTAATGCGCAGAGAATTAAAGCCAGGAAAGAGTTTTAAAGAAGTGTAATTTTTTTATTTAAAAATAGGGAGAAAAAGATGTTCAGTTACAGTTTATTATCTGCAGCAGCAGTGCCTACCTTAAGCGGTATCATGTTATTTATACTTAGCTTATCGCTATTTTTTGTAGCTTTTAAGGTATCAAAACAAAAAAGTGCGAATACCGGAAAATTTTTTATCACACTCATCGGAGTTGGCGCACTAGTGTCAGGTATGGGTGGTGTTAAATTAGTTACTGATGCGGAAGCTATTGTATTTATTGATGAACTTCCTTTAGTTGGATCAAAAGGCCAAGTTCAACTACAAAATCTTGATGGACTAAATACGTTCCAAAACCTAGATAATTCACAAAGAACGTTAGTCGCAGGAGCACTTACTAATCCTGTAGGATCAACGTGCACAGCCATAGCGCGCACTAGGGTTCAAAAAATAACAGCAGCAGCTCCACCGGAAGCAGTCATTAATAGCGATCCTGCCTGTACTGAAGGCACGCATATTACTTTTAAAGCTGTGTGTTATTTTGATTGCGTACTTGATAATCCATTATAAATATAAACATGATCTTTTAAAATAGGGAGAAAAAGATGTTCAATTACAGTTTATTAAATGCAGCAGCAGTACCAACCTTAAGCGGTATGATGTTATTTATACTTAGCTTATTGTTATTTTTTGTAGCTTTTAAAGTATCAAAACAAAAAAGCGCGAATACCGGAAAATTCTTTATAACACTCATCGGAGTTGGCGCACTTGTGTCAGGCATGGGCGGTGTTAAATTAATATCAGATGTATCAGCAGTCGGCTATGCTTCTCTTCCTATAGTTGGATCAAAAGGTTCAGTTACTCTTAACCCCAATGGAACAAGTATATTTCAAAATCAAGACGGGGCACAAAGAACATTAGTCGCAGGCAAAATTGATAAGAGCGTATTTCCTGAAGGTACATTTTGCAAGTCCATATTACAAGGTGTATCGCCTATTACGAATGATTCGTTTAATTATAACCCGTGCAATGAAGGTGACCCAATACCTTATGAGGCAATTTGTAGATTTGAATGCGCATTCTCTGACCCCTCTGACGTCGCTGACATCTCTGACGACTAATAAATTAAAGAATTATCCTGAGATGAGCTCAAATTAGGAACTGTAATTTACTGTGTTTACTCATGCAGTTTAACTATTCCCATCATCTTACATTTACTACATCCTAATCATTCATTGCCAGCTATCCAGTTGGCAATGAATTTTTCTAAAAAACCAAAATATCTTAAAAAAGAACCCCCAAAGAATAGATATCTATTAGCAACAATATCTATTGCTAAAAGTGTCCATTACCAACAAATGTCCATTACCAATAAATACCTATTAATCAGTAAATGCCTATAAACTGACACATGTCTATAAAAGCCAACACCCGATGCGATAGAATAATAAGGTGATAAATATTGATAGATGTATTTTTTTATAACAAATAGCCCACCCTCATAAAATGAACAAAGCAAAAGATGTAAAACACACTAGATACATCTTGGATGGATTACATCCACGGTTATTGCTTGTTCTTTATTTACTAATATCTTCACTGCCTCTGGTTTTAGCGTATCTGCAAAATAAACCATTGCGCGAATTTCCCAATGAATTTGCATCTGCTTTCGGACTGATTGGCTTCACCTGGATGTTGATGAGCTTTTTACTTTCTGGGCGTTTTCGTACCATTTCAGGAAAAATTGGCATCGATAAAACAATGCGCCTGCATCAGGTAATGGCGATTGTGTTGACTGGGTTCATTCTCCTTCACCCATATTTATATACGTTACCGATGAATGAAGACTTGCCGTGGGACCCTACGCATCAGCTTTACCTGACGCTCCCCCTTTCTGCTTTTATCACGGGAATGTTTGCCTGGGTATTGCTCCCTGTATTCGTTGTGCTTGCGTTGTTTAGAGATCAACTACCCTATCGCTACGAATCCTGGCGCGGTTTACATGGCTTGGCTGCACTAGTATTGGTCGCTGCCAGTTTGCATCATGTACTCGTAGCTGGTCGGTATAGTGAAGATTTGATGATGAAGCTTTTCTGGTTTGGTTTAATCGCAATTTCATCACTTACGTTAATCCGTACCTACCTAATCCTCCCGATGCTACAAAAAAAGCGTTTGTACAATGTCGTGAGTGTCATACCAGCAGCGCTCAAAACCTGGCATGTAACGGTTGAAGCCAATAAGAAAAAAAGCAATGATTTTACTTTTAAAGCGGGACAGTTCGCCTGGTTAAAACTACAAAAAGATCCATTCAATCTAATTGAGCATCCATTCTCGATTAGCTCAGCCCCCTCTGATCTGCCACAAATACGATTTACGATTAAAGAATCTGGTGATTTCACCCAAGAAATCGGCACTATCACCGACGGTCAACATGCGTATCTGGATGGCCCACACGGCTATTTCATTATCGATGATCAGACGTTCGACGGAATCGTGATGCTCGCCGGTGGTATCGGAGTTGCACCGATGATGAGTATCATAAGGCAAATGGCTCACGATAAAGATAATCGCCCAGTAAAGCTGTTATATGGCAATCGTATCGAAAGCCAGATTGCCTTTAAAGATGAGCTTAAAGAAGCTGCCAGAAAAATCAATCTGGATGTGGATTATGTACTCTCCGACCCACCGCAGGGCTGGCAAGGTTCTACTGGCTATCTGGATGAAGCCGTCATAAAAGCAGCGCTGGATATGCCCAATCCGGAAAAGTGGCTATACCTACTCTGCGGACCACCCGTGATGTTAGATTCAGCCGTGGAAACACTTCAATCAGCGGGAATTCCCAAACAGCAGATTATCTTTGAGAAGTTTTCATACCTCTAACCAAGCGCATAAAAAAAGTGCTTATAAGTAGGGGGGTGGCTTTTTTGTTTACTTATTTTTAACCTATTACCCTCACATTATTTCACGGCTTTCAATTAAGTACTTCTGCTTAAACTATGAAACAATACCCCGCATGACTACATACAATGACATCTGGTACACCAGCGAAAACGGTTTGCGTTTATATGCGCGAGATTATTCTACTGCACTTGATAAAAACCCAAACGCAAAAACCATACTCTGCATGCATGGGCTGACAAGAAACTCCGCCGATTTTGAAGATATTTGCAATCAACTCGCTGATGATTATCGTTTAATTGTGGTTGATCAAAGAGGACGTGGCTTGTCTGACTATGACCCTGATCCGAACAACTACAATCCCCTGATTTACGTTCAGGACATGTTCCTATTATTGGCAGAGTTAAAGCTTTCATCCGTGATTCTTTTCGGAACATCAATGGGTGGAATCATGTCGATGATGATGGCGGCGATGAAGCCAGACATGGTAGAAGCCTTGATTATCAATGACGTTGGCCCTGAGATTGCAGAAAAAGGACTCGATCGTTTAAAGAAGTATGTCGGCAAACAAACGCCCGTAAATACTTGGGAAGAAGCGGCTAGACAAACAGAAGTAATTAATCGAATTGCATTTCCAGATGCCACTAATGAAGACTGGCTAAAATTCGCAAAGCGTTTATACCGTGAAGATGAAAACGGTCGCCCCGTAATTGCCTGTGATCCTAATATTGCAATACCGCTACAAGACAATAGCGATAACAGCGTGGCGCCAGACCTCTGGCCTGTCTATGAACAGATTCTGGATAAACCCATGCTGCTCATTCGCGGCGAGCTTTCAGACATTATTGATGTTGAATGCGTAGAAAGAATGCAACAGATGAAACCCGATCTTGAGGTGTTGGAAATACCGAATGTAGGACACGCTCCACTCTTAAGTGAAGAAGCTGTGGAACCTGCTATAGCAAAGTTTTTACAAGAATCTATCTAGACATCAGCATTTATCTAAATGCCCCCCCCTACTTTAAGCGACTTTTCTTCTAGTTATTTAAAAACGTGAATGGAATTTATGCAAAGCAAAGGTACTTTTATAAACTGACTCTTAGGTTGAAACCATTTTCAGGGTAATTAGTGAAACGCTTTGTGATTGATATCTAATAATTGATGTTCACGTGCAAATCACGTGAACATCAATTCAGACTTATTTGCTGTTATAAGCTTTAGAAACTGCATAACTATTTTCAAGCCAGTTCCAGCTTTTCACTTTGCCATCTTTAACATGCACCCGAACAGCCCAGGTGAATTTTCCGGTATCGACGCCAGAATTATTCGCGATTGCGCTCATGGTACCCATGAACATCGCCTGATCAGCTTTTGAGAAACTGTAATCGGTACTCCAGCTTGTTACTTTTAAACCTGCGCCGAATGCCGGCATAAATGTCCCCATCACTGTTTCTTTGCCTTCCCAGTTTCCAATCCACGGGATGTTTGGATCACCTTCGTTGTGCCAGACGAAATCATCACTCATTAATTCATTGAGCGTCTTTCCATCACCACTTCCTGCTGCATTCAAAAATGATTGAGCAACCGCAAGTGTTTTATCGGATTGTTCATCGGCGTAAGCCACTCCTGCCACATTCGTTAACATCAACCCTGCTAGTAATACTGAATAAATATATTTCATCGGTGTAACTCCTTCTATCTCTTTAAATTTGGGTTGATCGTTGATGAAAACACCCAACCCTTGTTGCCTTTAATCTGCTGATTACGTGACTTTTTACTTACCTTTCAATTGACCAAGCGCACCAGACCAGTCTTCAACGTGATAAGTCTTAACGATTTTGCCATTTTCAATGGTGTGAATATCAATAGTTAAAATATCGAAGCTTTTGCCTTTGCCATCAACTCCAAATAAAGGCCCCGTTGGCGTACCTGTTGCGCGGCTTCTAACGACAACGCGATTACCTGATTCGATCATCTCCTGAGGTTCCCATTTAAGGTTTGGGATTAATTTAGAGAAAAAGCCTATCTGACCTAAAAATGCTTCTTTAGATTTATTTTTCCCCGAATAGTTTCCAATACTCTCCCAATCATCAGCGATGTGCGTGTTGAAGTTTTTTACGGCTGCGGCTGACCCAGGATTACTTAGAAGATCATAAAACGTTTGTGTCGTTGCTTTATTATCAGCAGCTGAAACATTACTCATTGCCATCATTGGAAGCGCAGCAACCATAAGTAATGCAAAAATCTTTTTGAAAATATTCATCATAAATGTCTCTTTTGTGTGTTTAGAAAATTAAGCAGTTACATGTTGTAGCCACAAAAAACATTCTATCGACTCTCTCATTGTTTGATAATATGCCTTTAATTAATTTCATAATTCGATAAAATGAGATAATGCTCAATCAACTCAGACAAATCGCCGTGTTTGCCAAAACAGTCGAACACGGCTCATTCCGTAAAGCGGCGCATGCTTTGAATCTCTCTCCATCTGTGGTCAGTCATCACATTGCTAAATTGGAAGAAGAACTAGGAGTAGCCTTGCTATACCGGTCTACCCGTAAACTCTCACTCACCTCCGATGGCGAAGCGCTACTGATTTCAGCGCACGCCATGCTAGAAGCTGCAGAAAGTTTTTTAAATGTTGCCACTAAACAGTCGACACAACTTATAGGAAATTTAAGCGTCACACTTCCGGCGGTTTTACAACAATCGGCTTTGGTTAATCACATCGGTTCGTTTGCTAAGTCACATCCCAATGTCATTCTAGATCTCGATTTTTCTGATTTAACCACCAACCTGATCAATGATGGGGTAGATGTCGCAATCAGAATGGGCTGGTTACAAGACAGTGGACTCAAAGCGCGAAAACTCTATGACGTAGATCGATACGTCGTCGCATCAGCCGACTATCTCAAAACCAAGCCCAATGAAATAACCGTTGAAGAAGTCGAAACCTGGGACTGGATGGAGCTTTCCTCGGTTGGCCTTGCGAATCTTTATTCTTTTCCAAATAACCCCAAAAGAGTATTCAGACCCCAATCCAGAATTCGGGTTAACAGTGCCTACGCCATACATAAACTCGTCTCAAATGATAACGGCATAGCTGCATTGCCAAAGTTTCTGATAAAAGAAGAACTTGAAAGTGGTAAATTAGTACATGTATTACCAGAAATAGAAATTAAATCTGTCGGTGTTTATGCGGTGTGGCCGCCGAATGCGCCCAAGGGAGGTTTGACGAGTCGTTTTGTAGAACACTTAAAACAGAATATACAATAGTTACCCCCCTACTTTGAATGATATTAGTTTTTTGTTGTTTGAAAATGTAAATAGAACCGAGCTTGCGAGACAAAAGCTTTAGCTGACCCTTTAGGATGAGGCGTAGCCGAATAATTTATGCTTTGCGAAGGCACTTTTTTTAGTTAATCATGAAAAAAAACAAAGACATTCCATTACATTCTTTTAAAAACACTGTTGATAATGTACAGAGTTCTCAGGGAAAAACACTCGAACCCCTTGATCCAGAATTTCCGTTTGTAATGACCAGTTTTGGGGCCATGAATGAGTCAGCTCAGGCAAAATATCCACATCGTCATGATTGCTATGAAGTGCTGTATATTTGTGAAGGCGAAGGAACTCATATCATTGATTTCGAACCCTATCCCGTTAAGACGAATACATTCTATTTCCTCTCCAAAGACCAGGTCCATTTTTGGCAATTAAGTAAACCATTAAAGGGTTATGCCCTGCTCTTTACTGAAGAGTTTTTAGGCATTCCTTCTTCGAACATTATCAGGACCCATGATTTCTCCTTTTTCCACGATGTGGGACAAGCCCCCTACCTTTCTATCGATAACAAAGCATCTGCAATGGTCAATGGATTGTTTGATGGAATAGAGCAGGAGTTTCGCAATGAGACTGTGCGAAGTCTGTCCGTATTACGTGCTTATTTACACATTCTGCTAACACAACTACATCGTTTGTATGATGTTGATCACCCAGAAAGACACGCCAAGACAACATCGCCTATCGTACGACATTTTTCACAACTGGTATCCGAACACTTTATTTCGGAACATTCTGTAAAAGACTACGCCAACAAAATCGGGATTAGTACCAGCCATCTCACCGATACCATCAAAGCTGTTACAGGACAATCACCGGGAAACATTATTCGACAAAAGCTTGCGGTAGAAGCTAAGCGTTTACTAGTCCAAAGCAACGCTAGCATCGCTGAAATTGGTTATCACCTAAACTTTGAAGACTCATCCTATTTCGGACGATTTTTTAAACGTGAAACCGGTATGAGTCCTGCAGCCTTTCGCCAGGAGATACGAGAAAAATACCAGATTGACTCAGACAAAACCCCTTGATTTAAGTCAAAAGATTGGATGATTCAACTGAAAATCCGCGAAAAGTACCAGAACAGCCGTGTTCAGTCTCTATATAAACTCCTGCATTAATTCATCATATCCCCATAGCATGAATTAACCATTAGCATTCAAGGAGAGAACCAATGAAAACTCAACTAAGTACTTTATCAATACTAACCACACTTCTTATTTCAGGAAGTGCCGTTTATGCAGATACTGACACAAGGCAAGATTCAAAAACGTATAAAATCGCAACACGATTAAGTGACTATACGCGCCCAATAACGTTTACCCCGACAAAAGCCATAGCAGTCAACGGTGCAATTACCGAAAATATTGTTACCACCACTCAAAACATATTTAACAAAGAGGCTCTTTTCCTCAAGAAAGGAATAGTGAAGCCTGTAGGTGAAGACCAATTCAGTGCATGGGAACTTGTCAGTGACGAAGGTGGTACTGATCATGATCAAACGGCACCAAACCCTTTAACCTATTATACGGCAGGTTCAGCCTCAAGTTTATTAACCCAAATTGAAAGAAGCATAAAAATATTAGGTCTGGATGTTGAGGATGTAAAAATAGAATCAAAAATATTTTTTAGATTCGATGATCCCATGACAAAAAAATGGTCTGGCTACACGGATAAAGTCATCTCTAATATTCTCATTAAAAGTAATGAGCCACCCGAAAAAATAACAGCATTAAAAGAAATGGCTCTTAAAGCCTGGGCTGTGGGTGAAGGACTGGCAAACAAAACCACTATCGATGCTGCAATAGTCATCAATTCAGATAATTGGTCAGGAATGACAGTTCATGCAGGAAAAGTAGAATCCCCTATTTCTATCGACAATGGTTTTACCCTCACCAATGTCACACCTGATTTAAAATTTGAAACAATGGACATTGAAGAAGATCTTGCTTTTGGCATGATGAATATGCCGAACCCTATGATATTCCCAGAAATTGCCATTGCCGAATCTGCAAATGATGCAGGCAGACCCTATATGCACAAGATCAGAGCTAAATCATTAACCCAAAATTATCAAACCTGGGAGCTTTATTCTGATGACAGCCGTGGATATTCTGGAATGGATAAAGCCCCTACCTCAAGAGACTATTTCACCGTAGGCACATCCTTTTGCTTAATGAGTCAACTTGCAATAAATAAAATGCTCTTCCAGAAACAAGGCGTCGAGATTAAAAATTACCGGGTAGAACACCAATTTAATTATCAGCAAGATAATTTTATGACACCCACAATGACGGGACATCTGGATGATGTAATTACCAGAGTCATAGTCACCAGCGACGCTCCAGAAGAAGCGGTAAATAATTATGCCAAACAATCTCTTCGTATGTGTTTTGCAGGAGAAGGAATTCAAAATGAAACTGAAATGGAAACCAATATTTACCTCAACGGAAAGATCGTAAAGTAAGACAAAACACCCTGTTGAAAGACCCTTTCAACAGGGGTAATTATCAAATGAGATAAAGGAACATAGAAATGAAACAGCTAAAAAAACTACTGCCCGCTAATGTCAAAAATACATTGAGCGTATGTTTTGCCACAGTTATTTTAACCTTAAGCGGAGTAGCGACAGCCGAAAGTACGTTTGATACACAGGCCGTAAAAGACAAATACAGTGTTAGAGATTATGTTTATGCGCCAATGCCTGAGCGCGGCTACAACTATTATGAAATTGCCAAAGATACCTATTTCGTTCATGACGAATTCGAACACATGGTCTTTTTTGTCACTGACGACGGTGTAGTTGTTTATGACCCCAAGCCTGATGTATCGCCATTTGTGCTCAAGGTGATTCCTCAAGTCACGGACAAACCCATCACACATGTAATTTACTCACACCATCATCGTGATCATTCACAAGGGGCTTATCTTTTTCCGGAGTCAGCTGAGTTGATTGCCAATGAACGAACCACCAAATTTCTGGCAATTGCAAAAGACCCAAAACGTCCTATGCCTGACACAACCTGGTCGGACAGTTATGTACTGGAAACTGGCGGCCTCCGACTTGAATTCAAAGATTTAGGACGGAACTGGCATTCTCAAGACGACACCATCATGTATGCACCGCAGCAAAAGATCTTGTTTGCTACTGATATGTTCCACGCTGATGCGGCTCCCTGGATCCATTTTGGTGAATCTTCCGACCCAATGTTCGCCTTTATGTTGCCCGGCATATTATTAGATACTTATGATTTTGAGTTTGTTATTCCCGGTCATGAACGCATTGTACCCACTCGTGCTCACATGGAGACCTATAAAGCGTTGATAGCGGATATGCAAAAGATTCTATTTGAGGTTGTAAAATCCCCTGCATTCCAGAAAAGCGCTGAAGAAGCAGCCAAACGTTATAAAGATGGTCAAGACCACTGGGAATACAAAGAAAGTATCATGACAGCGTCAAATCTGTGCGCGAGTAAGTTTATCGAAAATTGGGCTGGGCGCGTACGTAATGCCAACTTGAATGCCGTGGAAAACTGCCAAACCATGTTTATGCATCAGATTATTCTTGATCCATAAAACTTAACTACGTTAAAGGCGAATACTAGCTTTTGATTGGGTTAGTATTCGCTTTAATTTTTATTAATTTTCATGAGAAACAAGCTATGAGTGACATACCACTAAATTAGCAAACATCCAATTAATGGACAGGTGACCGAGAAAAAGGCGAGGTTCGAATTGACGACTTACCCTTACTGCCCACTAGTTCACCACATGATGCCGACCGATTTTGTCCAGTTGATATTGAGCCAATTATTAAAACCGCAAAATCATCAATGAACTGCAATAAATATAATTATCGAAGATATTAAACACTGTTACTAACACCTAAAATATGGAAGAGAAAACCATGCCTAGAAAATTTTTTGCAGTAGCCTTGCTTGTCTCATTTATAGCAATGTCTACATCAGGGTTGATGATGTTTTTCATTGAAAAACCATCGTTTACCATTCAAATGCACCCAGTACATAAACTCTTCGGACTGGTTATGATCATCTCGGTGATTGGCCATCTAAGTTTTAACTATCGATCTCTATTAACTTATTTGAAGACGAAAACAATCGCAATATTCGGCAGTGTATTGGTATTTCTACTGGTATTTCTCTACGGTGTAGCGATCAACAATAAAGTACCCGACAATATTGCGATACCGATGGATGAACTGGCAGGTCAGGCTGAGTCACACGAGTAACAACAAGTTTTGAGGGGGGACTTTTTTAATGAGTTTACATTTCAGTGATTTTTTTGTCGCTCAGGAGCGTATTTCTTTTTCACTTATTTTAGAAATCAGTCACGAGTTCACTTCTTTGTTTACTGTGTGAAAAGCCGCATAAAAGTACAGGGGTGTGTTTATAAGTGTTATCTTTAAGAATACTTATTTATTCAGCCTTTAACGCCCAAAACTAACGAATTCTATGACTGACTTTTCAGACAGCTTTTCTATTATCTATCAAGATGATGACATCGTAGCGATACATAAGCCTGCCGGTCTTTTGGTTCATCGATCGTGGATGGATTCCGACGAAACACAATTCGCCGTGCAGATGACCAGAGATGCGATTGGGCAAAAGGTATTCCCCGTACATCGTCTGGATAAGCCCACCTCAGGCGTACTTATCTTTGCTCTTTCATCAGAGGTTGCGCGATTACTTCAAGAACAATTCCAGAATAATAGCATCGAAAAAGAATACCTCGCTCTGGTACGAGGCTGGCCAAGCCATGCAAAAGATCATGGAAAATGGATAGTCGATAAACCCCTTAAATATCATGTCGACAAGTTCTCCGAACCCGATACTGAAGAAGGGAAAATGCAAGAAGCTGAAACACATTTTGATTGTCTACAAACAGCGACCATCCAGCAACCCGTAGGACGCTATGACTCAGCTAGATATGCTCTAGTAAAAGCGATGCCAAAAACTGGCAGAAAACATCAAATACGTCGCCACCTGAATCACTGTAATCACCCCATAGTGGGAGATGTAAATCATGGGGATCGTCATCACAATCACTTCTTTCAAGACCACTTTAAGCAGACTCGCTTATATCTGGCAGCCACACAGATAACACTTACGCATCCGATTAGTTTGGAGTCTTTGGTGATTGAAGCACCGATAGAGGCATCCTTTCAAAGTGTGATTGATCAGATTGATTGGGATTAGAAAATTGTCACCCCCCTACTTTGGGGCACTTTTTTCAAATCTAGCGATGTTGTTTAAACCCCTTTCAAATAAGCCGAGCGACACGGCTAATTGACGATTAAGGTTTTAGCTGTCTGAGTGAGGAACGAGCGAGTTCTAAAACCGCGTCAATTTGCTGTGTTGTGAGGGAACCGCATGCGGCTTGTTTGTGGGCGGCATTTTGTTTGGTTCGTTGGGTATCACAATTAACTAGTATTTATAGTTACAGCGGCTCAGGAATGTTTTATCCACTAGGCGCGACTTGCAGTGAATGGTTATTCCCTTCACAAAAGTTGTAACAACGTGGATGAGGCATTCCTGATTCGCCCGAAGGGAGCAACCCAATGCCCACAATACAGCGTTATGTTTATTGGAAAGGGATTTCCATTACCATCTAAACATGCCTTGCCTTGTGAGCATTGGGTTGCTCTGTAGTTATAAATACTAGATAACTGTGATACTGGGCTGAGCAAAATAAATGAACTCGTAGCCGATAACTAAATATTCGAGGAGAAGAAACAAATTACCAAGCTACGAAAAAATTACTCGGTGATAGACAATAGATTGAAATCAAAAATAGTCACCCCCCTACTTTGAGGCTCTTTTTTAACCCTTCATATCTACAAAAAAATTAAAATTAATTGTACTCTACACAGATAAAACAAATATAAACAACGAGGACCATTCTCATAGATAACTTACTAAGCCGATCAGCTGAATTTGAGAAAGAGATGATTCGCATCTTTATGCAAGATGCTTATGATAATTCAGACAGAATTCGCATAAGTAAAATTATGTGTAGCGTTGCTTTCGAGCATGCTGAAAGTCTCAAAATATTATTAGCATCACATAATTTCACATCAGCAGTGGGAATACTTCGTATTCAATTCGAATCCTATGTTCGAGGAGTATGGGTGCTTTATGCAGCATCAGATACTGAGCTAAGTAAACTAACCGCCGAGCTAAATAATGAGAACGCTAAACGCGCAGAAAGATTGCCAATGCTAAGCGCAATGATTAACAAGTTAGAATCTAAAGCACCTGAGAATGCGATTTCTCCAATACTTGAGTTTAAAAAGTATTCATGGGGGCCATTGAACTCCTATTTGCATGGAGGTCTTCATGCTATTGATCGACATAGTAAAGGTTACCCTGTCGGTATACTTGAGCAAGCACTGAAAGCGTCAAATGGTGTTAATGGAATGGTAGGAATGTTTGCTGCTGTTCTTACTGGAAGACAAGATTTAGTTAAAGAAGTATCAGAAATATACAAATCGTATTCAGACTGTTTTCAGATGAAAGCAGATATGAATTCATAATAAAGCATCGATACAGATAAGCTATTAAACCTAAATCCAAACAATAATCTTAATATAGTCACCCCCCTACTTACAGGCACTTTTTTAAAATCTAGCGATGTTGTTTAACCCCCTTTCAAACAAGCCGAGCGACACGGCTAATTGGCGATTATGGTTTTAGCTGTTTGAGCGACTATAGGAGCGAGTTCTAAAACCGCGTCAATTCGCTGTGTCGTGAGGGAACCGCTTGCGGCTTTTTTGTGGGCAGCCTTTTGTTTGGTTCGTTTATTTTGGCTGAGCAAAATAAATGAACTCGTAGCCGATAACTAAATATTCGAGGAGAAGAAACAAATCACCAAGCTACGAAAAAATTACTCGGTGATAGATAACAGATTTAAATCAGGTAAAGTCACCCCCTACTTATGTAATAAATGAACATATAGAACCAATGATTAGGTAACAAGAATCTGGCATAATAACTAAAACTTATTCGGTTTATTTGAAAAATACAAAAACCGAAAAAAAGTAGGGAAGAGTCCCTATTTTCCTGTATTTAAAACAGATAGAAAGTTAAAAACACCTATTTAACAGTAACTTAAGGATTCGTTTCAAATTGATAAAATAACTAGAAGGATTCCATATATTACTATTAAGAGGGATTTAATCCTTCTTTAAAGACCGTTAGATTCCTCAGAGTAATTGAAGTCAGGAGTAAGTTTTGAAAATCAAGGAAGTACATATTAAAAATTGGAGATCAATTGAATCAGTTAAGCTTGATTATCAGGATCTGATGATATTTATCGGCCAAAATAATCACGGAAAATCCAACATATTAAGCTCACTTTTGTTTTTCTTTGGAGAGATAAAACCTCAAGAGCTAGATTTTCATAATCAATCGGATGAACTATTTGTAGAAGTTGTTTTCTCAAACCTAGATGAAAGCGATCGCTCTACATTCAGCAAATACGTTACATCTGAGGGAGAGATAAAAATCAGGAAGACTGCATATGCCTCCGGTAGTTTTGATTACAAAGGTTATATTCAAAACCCAGTCGAAGAGTGGCTTCAAGAAAGCAATGCTGGCGCTTATACCGCAAGGGCAACAGCTGAATCTCTACCTTTGGCTGAGTTTCTTCCTGAGGTCGGGAGAATTACACAGGCAAATATTAAGTTCGCTCAATCGGAATATATTCAGAGAAACATCGACACGGTTTCATTCAATTATGAAATGGAAGATTCCAACTTTTTAGGCTTGAAGAATGTAGCGAAAGGGATATTTGGACAGGTATTTCATATACCCGCAATTAGAAGCGCCTCAGATGATTATGTTACTAAGGAGACAAGTGCATTTGGCTCTCTATATTCAAAGTTAATTGAACAAATGTCTTCTTCAAACCCTGAATGGATTTCAGCTAAAGATAATATCTCAACTCTTTTTGGTTTGTTAAATAAAACTGATAGTGAAGGAAATCATAACGAAGAACGCCCGCCCGAATTATCTGCTTTTGAAGAAAGACTTAGTTCTCACCTTTCATCTTGGGGGGCTGAGATTGACGTAGAAATAGTTGCACCAAATATTGATGATGTCTTTAAAGCTAACACTCAGGTATGGATAAATGATGGGGTTAAAACTGATATTAATCGCAAAGGGCACGGATTGCAGCGTGCCTTGAGTTTTGCCTTAATAAAAACCATAGCTGAAACTCTTCAAGAAGAGCGCGTAGCGGCTGAAGAAGCAGGCGAGACAGCTGGTGCTCGGCGTGCGTCAAATTCAATGTACTTCATATTGGAAGAGCCCGAACTTTATTTGCACCCACAAGCTCAAAGGGCTTTGTTTCAATCACTAACATCATTGGTCGAGGGAGGTGCGCAAGTATCACTTTGCACTCATTCAAGTGCATTAATAGATTTAGAGTATTACAAATCAATATGTATTGTCAGAAAAGACCAACCAGAGAGCGGGACCACTATATGTCAATGTACCGAGGAAATTTTTACAGGTAATGACAAGAAAGACTTCAATCTTAGCTACTGGGTAAACCCTGACAGGAGCGAATTGTTCTTCGCGCAAAAAGTAATATTAGTTGAAGGAGCCACCGAAAAGACGGTAATTCCTTACATCGCCCAAAGAATAGATTGCTTCAAGCATCAGTATTCAGTTATTGACTGCGGTTCAAAGAATAACATTCCAGCCTATGTTGGTTTGTTAAACAAATTCAATATTCCTTATGTGGCGGTATATGATATTGATCATCAGGCAGGTAAATCACAAGCGGCCATTGATTCCGCAGATATTGCAACCCGAGGAATAGAGGATGTTGTTGATAGAAGTTGTGGTTCTACCATCACGTTAGTAAATGATATAGAGGAAGAACTTGGCATGGCTCAAGGTGCCGGTAGCAAACCTTATGTTGCTTTGGAAGAAATAAGCAGTGATGACTTTGAGGTTTCGGATCAATTTAAAGACAAAGTCCTAACAATGTATGAGTAAGAATCTAACAAATATGTCAATTAGGATATTCACAAGCTCACGCCTATTACGCGGGCGTTATATTAAAGAAGACTAAATGATCACATTTATTGAAAACTGGATTGATGAAACACTTAATAATTATTCCAGCCAAAAACAATCTTGCAGCCAATTTTCTGAAGAATTTAAAGGTTTTTATCCTTTGGAGTTTTTACAAAAGTGTAATTTTGTCGTAGTTAATAAAATTCCAAAACCAGATCATCCCAGTTTAATAGATGCCGGTCTTGGAAGTTTCATTGATGAACCTTCTGATGGAATTACATATAAAAACACATACTTTATTAAGTCTGGTTATGAACAAACACCATCATTACATTTTCATGAGTTAGTCCATGTCTTACAATGGAACATTCTAGGAGTAAGTGGCTTTATTAACCGTTATATTTATGAACTTAAAAAGTACGGTTATGATGATGCACCGTTAGAAGTAATGGCTTATTATCTTGAAGATCTTTATTCAAATAATGAAAAACCAATAGATGTATCTAATTATGTTAATCAAAAAATATAACACGTTGCAGCATCGGAAAAAATTATTCAATGAAAAACAAACGATTTCAATCTAGTAACATCACCCCCCTACTTTGGGACACTTTTTTAATCTAGCAACATCTTACAAACCCCATTCCTAGGTTAATCATTGTACGTCGACGATTCCTCACGGAATCTACAACATACTTTCTTAGGCTTCTGGTAAGCCTAAGAAAGTAAAAACCCAGAATACTCCCCCAACTCCCCTTCCAAATCAGCAATCCCAACCTTCACAAACTCCACCTCCACCCCCGGCTTACTCTGACTCAACTTCGCCACATCCAAATGCGCCACACACCCCAATAACGGATACCCACCAATCGTCTGCCGATCCTTCATCAACACAATCGGCTGCCCATCTTTAGGCAATTGAATAAACCCCGTACTAATCCCCTGCGAGATAATACTTTTACCATCATGCGGCAACGCCTCACCCTTTAAGCGATAGCCCATGCGATTTATTTCATTACTGACGCGATAGCTTTGCTGGGTAAATTTATTCAAGATCGCTTCACCACAGCCATTTTCAGAATAATTCGGGATAAAACGTATGCTGATTTTATCTGGGTATGACGGGATATACGCTTCAGGCACCACGGTTGAAAATGGCCCCGTACCCTTTATGTGTCGCTCGTTGTAATGCGGATAATCCAGTGAATCTCCTGCGACTAATTTCTCGCCGTTTTGATGGATACCCCCCAAATACTCCCGCATTACGGTACTGCAACTGGATAATTGTGGCTTAACATCAAAACCACCGGCAATCGCCAGATAGGCATATAGCCCATGATGTGCGCCACCAAAGCGAAGTACATCACCTGCTTTTATCGCGTAACTGTGCCATGTTTTGAGTGGTTTATGATTGAGTGTTGGGTGTAAGTGCGCGCCGCAAATGGCGATTCTTGTGGGTTTGGTAAAACGTGCTTCAAACCCGCCCAGACAAATTTCTATCTGCGGTGCATTGAAGTTGTTTTGCAATAAACGATTCGCCCATAGATAAGCGTGTTCATCCATCGGGCCACTATTGGTGATGCCATAGTGTTGCATACCGTAGCGCCCATAGTCTTGAAGTAAACTAATGACGCCAGGTTTTACTATTTGCAAGGTAGGCGGTAATAAATCGTCTAGCGACATTTAAAACTCCCCGCCCAAATCAAGGTACGCTTGTTTGCTGATGGGATTAAATTTAATGCTATCCCCTACTTCAAATTCGCACGGTGGGTGTTGATTGTAATCTACAAGATTCATTGGGGTGCGACCGATGATATTCCAGCCACCCGGAGAATCAAATGGATAGATAGCGGTTTGTTCGCCGGCAATGCCTAAACTGCCTTTGGGTACTGAAAGCCTTGGGGTTTCTTTTCTCGGCACTGCAATCGGCTGATCAACAGAGCCTAAGAATGCAAAGCCGGGAGAGAAACCAAGGGCAAACACACGATAGGTTTTCTGGTGATGCATCTGAATGATTTGCTCGATCGATAAGCCGGTTGATTCAGTCATTTCATGCAGATCGAGCCCGACTTCTTCACCATAATAAACGGGGATTTCTATGAGTTTCTGTTGGCCATCATGGGTGTCATCTTCTGCTGCGTTTAATACGATATCGGTTATCGTTTCCAGCTTATCGACAAAGCCTTGATGGTTTATTTTACGTAAGTTAAAGCTTAAATGTATCGACGCGTAGGAAGGCACGATATCAATCACATAGTCTGCAAGTTCAGCATCGATAAGTTGTTTTAACTTAAGTACTTGAGCGGCTACCTGCTGCGATATCTTCTGCTCGAACAGCACAACTACGGTGTTCTCGGATACAGAAACTACTTTCATGGCTTTATGGAAACTATCAACATTGTATTTATCAGAAATATCACAATGGATTAAGACTTCGTAAAATTAGCATCAATAAATTTTCTAATGCTTTTAACCGATTCCAGCGCTTGCACATTATCACCATGCACACACAGGGTATCGGCATGGACGGATAGCGTGTTACCCGAAATACTGATGGCTTGTTTGTCTGTAATCAACGATTTGATTTGATCCTGGATGTCATTTTCATTTTCCAGAACCGAGCCTTCCAGAGCGCGTGAGGTCAGGTTTCCATCATCGGCGTAACGTCTATCGGCAAAGGCTTCAAACAACAGCGATACAGAATGCTTTTCTGCCAGTTGTTTGTTTTCTTCGGCATCGGCATTGGCCAGTATCATCAATGGCACAGGGTCTTTTAAAGACGCGACTGCTTGCATAATCGCGGTTAATTGCGATTTGCTTTTCATCATGGTGTTGTACAACGCGCCATGCGGTTTTACGTAGCCGATCTTGGTGCCATTGGCTTCGCAAATCGCCTGTAATGCCCCTACCTGATAGAGCACCAGTTGTCTTATTTCATCTGCATTAAACGACATGTCACGACGTCCAAAACCGAGCAGATCGGGGTAACCCGGATGCGCACCGATGGTGACGTTGTTTTGTACTGCCAACTTAACCGTTTTATCCATAATGAATGGGTCAGAGGCATGAAAACCACAAGCGATATTTGCCATATCAATATACGGCATGATTTGTTCGTCTGTGCCCATTTTCCAGGCGCCGTAGCTTTCGCCTAAATCACAATTTAGTTTAATCATATTATTTCTGTGTCATCAATTGAGGCAACCATGTCGCTATTCCCGGGAAAACAGTGAGCAACACGATTGCGGTGAGTAATAAGAAGAAAAATGGCAACGCATAGGCTGCTATTTTCAATATATTGATTTTGGTTAATCCCTGCATTACAAACAGATTAAAACCAACTGGCGGGGTAATCTGCGACATCTCAACCACTAATACCACATAGATACCGAACCATAAAAGATTGATGCCGCTGCTTTCTACCATCGGTAACACAATAGACGTGGTTAACACCACCATCGATATACCATCGAGGAAAAAGCCGAGTACCATGAAGAATAAGGTCAATACTATGATGAGTTGTGTGGGCGTTAAGCCCATCACCGAGATACTTTCTGCCAGTGCTCTGGGGATGCCGGTGAAACCCATTGCAAGGCTGAGGAAGGCCGCACCCGCGATGATAAAGGTAATCATGCACGAGGTTCTGGTTGCGCCTAATAAGCTTTCTTTAAAGGTTTGTAATGACAAATTTCCCGTTACCAAAGACAAAATCAGTGCACCAAATACACCCAGTGCTGCGGCTTCAGTTGCAGTAGCAAAACCTGCATAGATAGAACCGAGAACGAATAAAATTAATCCCATTACCGGAAATAATCGACGTGTCGCGTAGAGTTTTTGTCCGAAGGTCATGTTGGTTAACTCTTCGTCATCTTCCTCTGGGAATTTATCTTTATTCAGCATTGACCAAATCATGGTGTAACCCATAAACAGCACCACCAACATGGCTCCGGGTAATACGCCTGCGATAAATAAACGCGAGATAGAAACTTCGGCAGATACCCCATACACAATCAAAATAATGGAAGGTGGAATGAGAAATCCTAAAGTACCCGAGCCAGCTAAGGTACCCAGCATCATCTTCATCGGGTAACCGCGTTTTTCTAATTCGGGTATAGTGATTTTACCTATGGTGGCAGCAGTGGCAGCGGATGAGCCTGACACTGCGGCAAAAATAGTACAGCCCAATATGTTTACGTGTAATAAACGTCCCGGCACTTTGTTTAGCCACGGTGCGAGACCATGGAATAAATCCTGCGAGAGTTTGGTCCGAAACAGTATTTCCCCCATCCAGATAAACAGGGGTAAAGCAGCAAGCGTCCAGGTGGCAGATGCTCCCCAGGTGGTGGTTGCCATCACCAGTCCAATATTACTGTTGTCGTTTAACATCAGGGCAACAAAACCAACCAGAAACAGTGAGGCTGCAACCCAGATACCACTGAGTAATGACACTAATAAAACGGCGCCAAGAATAATAATTAAGTGAGTCATTTCCATGTGATTTCCCCTACTCTTCCAAGCCAACGAAGGTGGGAGTCCCACCAGAAATCAACAACACCAGATCGTCGATTAAAGCAATCAGGAAAACAAGCAGCCCTATTACCATACCCAATTGAGGAATCCACAAAGGCACGGCGATATAACCTTGAGACAACTCATCGAATGACCAGGATTCATAGACAAAAGCGGCGGTGTAATAAACCCCGTAGGCAATCATCAGAATGAAAACACTGAGTGCCGCCGTCAGGGCAAAGCGACTGACCTTTCCCTTGAGTAGATGAACCAGAATGGTAATGCGAATATGTCCACCCATTCTAAAGGTATACGCTAATGCCAAAAATGTGGCAGCGGCGAGAAAAAATCCGGCAAAATCTTCGGTTGATGGAATAATGATATTGAACCAGCGCCCAACAATCTGTGCCAGTATCATGATGGTGATTAAAATGATGAACAAGCCAGCTAACATGCCTGAACCTAGATAAAGCGTATCAAGAAAACGTCTCAAAACTATGACCTCAGATTATCTGTGCTGATTAAAAAAAACGAAAATTGAAAGTGAGTAAGAATGTGTAACTAAGTAAGTCAGAGGGTGTACGGATTAACTGGAAATCATGATTAATTGAAAAACCTGATTAACTAAAAATCCTGAGTACACCCCCCCACTTATAGAGGCTTTTTTATTGATCAAAGCCTCTAATGGCTAAGCATCTAATAACTATGCTTCTAAAAACTATGCATCAAAAAGAAGGCGATTATTGAAGTGCTTTTATAATCGCAGCGCCATCAGCGCCTGCTTCTTTTGCCCATTCTTCACCCATTGTTTTACCAATTGCCTGAAAACCTGTTTTCAACTCCGCAGATGGTGTCGCAACGTTGATACCTTTTTCGGCCAGAATAGCTGTTTTTGCTTTTGTTTCTTCTATCGCCATCTCCCAACCACGAGCTTCTGCAGCGGCTGCAGCTTCTTCAACGGCCTTTTGTACTTTCTTATCCAGACGTTTGAATGATTTAGCATTGACGATAACCATGTTCTTCGGAATCCACGCTTGTGTATCGGTGTAATCAGAAATGTAATCCCATGATTGACTGCTTACACCTGTACTTGGCGAAGTCACCATTGCATCAATGATTCCAGTCGAGAATGCTTGTGGAATTTCAGGCGTCTGAACCGTTGTAGGTGTTGCTTCTAATAACACTGCAAGACGTGACGTTGTTGGACTGTATGCGCGCATTTTTGCGCCTTTTAGATCAGCCACAGAATTGATCGGTTTTTTCGAGTAAATTCCCTGTGGAGGCCAAGGCACTGCATATAATAATTTGATGCCGTCTTTCTTTAGCGACTTTTCAATAGCGGCACGAGACGCTGTCCATAATTTTTTAGCTGAATCAAAATCAGACGCTAAAAACGGAATATTGTCTGCTTTAAATAGCGGGTTATCATTACCGAGTAGTCCCATGAACATCTCACCAATAGGAACTTGACCTGTGCGCACTGCACGGTGAATTTCCGGGTGTTTAATCAAAGATGCACCTGAGTGCACAACAATGTTTAAATCGCCAGCTGTTGCTTCATTCACTTCTTTTGCAAACTGCTTAACATTGATGGTGTGATGTACCCCATCACCGTAAGGTGTAGGCATATCCCACTTATCTGCAAACGCCGAAGATGTAAGGCCGAGTGTCAGTCCTACAGAAATTAAAGTGCCTAAAATCAGTTTTTTATTCATAATTTTTTCTCTTTGGGTCAATGTAAAATAGTTAAAATAAACGTTAGTTGGTTTTTCTGTTGGTAAATCCAGTTTAAGTATAGGTAACAACAACAGTCAGAACCTAAGTAAGACTGGAATTAACAACATAGGTGGAAAAATAAACAGCCATTAGAGACGGCCGACCAGAGTTTCATAATTGTGGTCAGTGATCAGCATTTTTCCTGGTGCATGGGTAATCACTCTGGGTAATTTTGCGCTTCTCAAGATGCTTTGTGTGGTTACACCACAGCCCCAGAAAACAGGGATATCATCTTCTGCCAGTTCAACAGCGGAACCGTAGTCGGGATCATCGAGATTATTAATGCCAATTTGCGCAGGATCGCCAATGTGTACCGGCGCACCGTGTGCTTTATCGAAACCGCGTGTGATTTCTATTACGTCTTCAATTTCATGTTGTTTAAAGGGACGCATGGTAACCACCATATTCCCTTTAAAGTGTTCAGTTTGGTTGGTTGCAATCGACGTCTCATACATCGAAATATTGGTATTCAAATCGATGTTTTTAATTCTGAATCCCTGACGTTGCAAGGCATCTTCGAAAGAGAAGGAGCATCCTAAGACAATAGCTACCGAATCATCTTGCCAGAAGGCTTCGATATTTGTCGGCTTGGCGACTAGCTCACCATGTTCGAAACAATTGTATTGCGGGATATCATGGCGTATATCCAAAGCATTTCCTAAACTAGGGATGCTGTATTCGCCGGGTTCGGATACTCCCAAAATTGGGCATGGTGTGGGATTTAGATCACAGAATTCGACAAATCTATCAGCGTCTTGCTTAGGTAAAATAACAACATTTCCCTGCACCAAATCGGGCATGATGCCACTGGTAGTACGAGTGAATTCACCTGACCTTATTAACTGGCGTATCTGGCTGAGAGTGTGTGTATTAGATTCCATTATTCTGTTTAATAGTAAGCATTGGTTTAATATTAGAAAACAAGGGGTATAAATTCAAATTATATATATTTGTATGATTTGAAAAAAATAAGTTATCAAAATATAAGCGGCGAATAAATTACTCTGCATTAATCCGCTATGTGTTTGTATCTATGATATCTTTTTGCCCATGACGATCGGCGATTACCCTCTTTGCTAAATCAATGACGGTTTGCAATTGGGGTTTATGCGGTGTCATCGGGAAGGATGCGGTAAAATTCAAATTTGAAGGCGTCCAGTTCAGCTCTAATATATCTAACTTACCGGCTTCCACATCGTCTTTAACGATTTCTGTTGGCAGTGCGCCAATCCCTCTTCCATCTAACACTAGCTGTCGGCAAACACCTAAAGATGTAGACGAAAATATCCTCGGGATTTCTTTTGAATTCTTTTTTAATTGACGAGATATTTCGTTATAAGGCAGTGTATTTTTGGCATACGTAATCACCGGTAATTTTGATGATAATTCTTCCAGCGATTGTTGCTTCTCGCCTTTTTTATTGATGTCTAAATCCGGGCTCGCTACCCAAACCAATGGCACCGAAGTTAACTCTTCATTCACCATCATCGAAATAGATAAGGGTCCCAGTAAAAAAGCAATATCGATCAAACCTTCAGTCAGTTGTTGCGATAAGCCAGTAGAGACATCAACCGTTAATTCAATCAATACATCGGGGAGATTTTTTTGAAAGCGCTCCATGAATTCAGATAGCCAGGTATAAGCCACTGTTTCTGAAACACCGATACGTAATACCCCGGAAAAACTGGCTGACTGGTTTGCTTTATCGGTGAACTCTTTGGTGTTATAGATTATTTTCTCGGCGTAAGGCAATAGCTCGTGCCCTTTCGTGGTGAGAATGACTTTATTGTTTCTATCACGCTCAAACAGGGTCACGCCTAGCTCGGCTTCTAAGGCAGCTATTCTTGAGGATATCGCAGGCTGGGTGGTGCATTGCTGTTGCGCCGTTTTACTGAAACTTAGCAGTTTCGATACCCAGAGGAATGTTTCGATTTGTTTAAAATTCACAATATTAGTTTAGTTGAATTTATCAAATATTATGGACCCTATTTAAAAATAAGATGACAGAAAATCTCCAACTACTATATTTTCAGTTGCGCACAAACTTATTGTGCGCAATTAAATACATTAATAGTTATTATGGAGAAAAATCATGGAAGATTTACATTATAAACAAAAGAAAATTCATTCTGTAGGCAAGACAAATTTAGAATGTGGATTAATCAACCTTTCGGGTGAACCACAGCTTCCCTACCCTAATAAAAAAATAAACTTAAAATTTAAAAACCCTCAAGAGGCTGTTGATCATTTTCAGATATCTCTCAACAACGAGCAAAAATCTATATTCGACATTTTAAATGATCTCTCATCCAATCTTGAAGATAAAAATAAATATTATCTTGAAAAATACACAAACTTAATTGAAGAGGTCTATGAGTGTTTACGTTCGAAAATTTTTCCTAAAAAGCGATATCGTTCACTGGCTGAATTCCTGGATTCGGCAGCAACCAAACCCTCATCTAACAGTATTAGTATAAGGGCCGTGTTAGCAAGCCCTACAGCACTTAAAGAGCTTCCTTACTTTATCAACTATGCCAATATCTATAAAAAGTATGGATTCAATATTGACTTGAAATTCTTCATGGTTCGCTGGGAATACCTCAACGAAGCTCAAAGTCTGGATCAACCAACGTTAGATTCAATTTACCAAGAACAAAGCTTAGATGTAAAAAAAGCGTTGATCAATAAAGGCTGGGAAGATGCTGAATTAATACCAGTAAATACCGAAATAGATTTTCCTACTGGAAAAGTGACTTCACCTTCTGATTTTCATGATTGCAATCATGAAGTCATGTCTGCCAAAAGCACACTGCCTCCCAATACCAGATTAAGCAGTGACATCAATTGGGTCGAGAATTTTTATAACAAGCAGGATTCTCTGCAAACTCTGGGTAAGGAACAAGCTTTTTGTGATCTGGTTATTCGAAGAGCCATTGGCAAGCGTATCTCGGAAGAATACTCTGCATTTGCTACCAATAAAAATCATTACTACATGATGTTAACTTCCGAATTAAATGGTCGTTTTTTACGTTGTTACGACACCCTTGCAACCATTCACAACTTATCGATGAGGTAATCAATCATGTCTGAATTTTATGAAATAATTAGTAAAGTAGCCGGAGTTATCGCCCTTGCAGGTTTTATTCCTTACATCATTTCAATTCTACAAGGTAAGACTAAACCTAATCGAGTGACCTGGTGGATATGGACAGTCATTGGCGCCTTGTTATGCGCAAGTTACTGGTCTTCTGGTGGAGTTGAAGCTATCTGGGTGCCTATTTCGTATGTGATAGGTCCATTGAGCATAGCCTTATTATCTTTGAAATATGGTTATGGAACTCTGGATAAGTTTGATCGAAGCTGTCTGTTAGCCGCCGTTATCAGTCTACTATTTTGGTGGATATCAGGTTCGGCACTGATCGCTTTGTTGATGAATATTACGATTGATATGTTTGGTGCAATGCCAACCATCAAGAAGACATACCATGAGCCAGAGTCCGAAAGTCAAATGGCATGGGGATTCTTTCTGGTTGGGAATACACTCAATTTAATAGCATTGTCTAACTGGGAAATTTCTCAATCCTTATACCCCATCTACTTATTCTCTATATCCATAATTGTTTATGCATTAACTATGAGGAAAAAGCGGCCTGTAGCCCAGAGGCGAACTAACTATGAATAAATCAAAACAGTTTACAACTGCCTCTTGGTTTTTCTAAGAAGTGAGACTGGACTGATATAATTCCTGCATCGATCAATGCATTTGCGTTGATCGATGTTGGTTTTTTTATTTCAACAATTGTTTTAGTCACCCCCCTACTTTAAGGCACTTTTTCCCAACTATAATTATTCAGCTTTTGCTCTATCAATGATAGATGACAAAATTGCCGTTGTGCGATTCATAATAAAAATGAAATTGCAGAAACTGTCAGTTATAGTCCCTACCTTTTCATCATACTCACGCTATGTTTCATTCAATCTCATGATTCTTTATATCGCTGAAAAACCTAGTCTTGGGCGCGCTGTTGCCGATGCGCTACCCAGACCGCATAAAAAAGGTGATGGCTATATTGAGGTGGGCAATGGCGATATCGTGAGTTGGTGTATTGGTCATTTACTCGAACAGGCACAACCCGAAGCCTACGACCCTGAGTATAAAAAATGGGTGATTGCTCATTTGCCGATTGTGCCGGATGTTTGGAAACTTCAGGTAAAACCCAATACCAGAAAGCAATTTACTGTTCTCAAAAAGCTGATTAAAAAAGCCGATACGCTGGTCAATGTGGGTGACCCTGATCGCGAAGGTCAGATTCTGATTGATGAGGTGATTAATCACTGTGGTGTGTCAAAAGCTAAAAAGTTAGCGACGCAACGCTGTCTGATTAATGATCTCAACGCTAACGCCGTGAAAAAATCATTAAACAATCTGAAGAAAAATACCGACTTTATTCCCTTGGCGACTTCTGCATTGGCCAGAGCCCGTGCAGATTGGTTGTACGGAATAAACATGACACGTTTATGTACTATCAAAGGCCAAAAATCTGGCTACCAGGGCGTACTTTCTGTGGGTAGAGTACAAACGCCGCTACTTGGTTTGGTGGTACATCGTGATTTAGAGATCATGAATTTCGTTTCAAAACCCTTTTATGAAGTGATGGTAACGCTTGAAACGTCAAAACAGGAAAGCTTTCAAGCAAAGTGGAAGCCCAGTGCCTCTTGCGATGACTATAGGGATGACGAAGGTCGCGTACTGTCGAAGAAACTCGCAGAAACAGTAGTGGCTAAAGTCACTAACCAACCCGGAAAAATCACCAAAGTAACCGAACAAAAAAAGAAACAGGCGCCACCACTGCCGTATAACCTTTCGGCCTTACAAATCGATGCGGCAAAGCGATTCAGCATGAGTGCCAAACAGGTGTTAGATACCTGTCAAAACCTTTATGAGAGACACAATCTGATCACCTATCCTCGTTCTGACAGTCGCTACCTGCCGACGGAGCATTTACGCGAAGTTGATCGCGTGACAGATGCTATCGCCAAGACTTGCAACAAACTCAGTGATGCGGTTGCACAGGCTAACCTTAAACTTAAAAGCAAAGCCTGGAATGACAGTAAAGTCAGCGCTCACCATGCGATTATTCCTACGATGAAGTCCATGGATGGCGGTCGATTATCCCGTGATGAATCGAACCTGTACGAACTCATCGCTCGGCAATATTTAATCCAGTTTTATCCGCCTTTTGAATACGCAGATAAAAGTATTGAAAGCGAAGTGAGTGGTGGCCTGTTTATCGCCAAGCAGAAAGATGTACTCGCACAGGGCTGGAAAGCATTATTCCCACAAAGCAAAAAAACAAATACCAACAATGAGAGTGAAGCGTTTTCGGCAAAACAATTACCGCTGGTAAAAAAAGATGACCCCGTTACATGCACCGATGCCAATGTGGTTGAAAAACAGACCACGCCACCCAAGCATTTCACCGATGCAACCTTACTAAGCGCGATGACGGGTATCGCACGCTATGTGACTGATCCTGAAATCAAAAAGGTCTTACGAGAAACAGACGGGATCGGCACAGAAGCAACGCGAGCCGGGATTATCGAATTATTATTTACGCGAGAATATCTACAGCGCAAAGGTAAGGAAATTCGTGCGACAAAGGTTGGCCTCCAACTCATTACCAGCTTGCCTGAGAGTATGGGCTACCCTGATATGACAGCGCATTGGGAATCGCAACTAGAAGCGATTTGCCAGCGCGAGATGAGTTATGGGAATTTCATGCAACCCATGACACAAAACTTACAACAACTGATCAATGATGTGGGAGCCGTTGAGTTTTCAGGGTTACAAGGTTTAGGTAAAGCACCTAAAAAATGGGGCAAGAAAAGAAAGTTTACTAAAAACAAGAGTACTGCGAAGAAAACCACGGCAACGAAAACTATGAGTAAAAAAGGCACTGCAAAAAAACCTGGCTGACTGCCGCATTAAATCTCAACTAACTCATGCAAAAAAGCACATAAATTTTTATTGGCACCCCCCTACTTTAAGGCCGTTTTTCTACCCAACATTAACTTTTGTTAATCTTTGTAAATTCTGTATCTAAATAAAAAGGTCACTCGTATAGAGGCAAGAAGTGATGGTTTAAGCTGTCACTTTACTTTACAACATTAAAAATCAATTCCCCTAATTCAACTATTAATAGTTATAACTCATAAGGAAATAGAAAGTGACCACCGATAACAAATTTAAGTATTCAATGTTTTTTCTTCGCGCGAGTGTTTTTCTCGTCATACTCATGTGGACGGTAGATAAATTTGTCAACCCAGGTCACACCGCCGCGATCTTTAATAAATTCTATTCGATCTCTGGCTTAGCCAGTTCTATTTTCACAATCATAGGCGTTTTAGAGCTTATTCTATTAGCCCTGTTTTTTATTGGCTTCAAGAAAACTATTACCTATGGCGCAGTATTGCTATTACATGCGGCATCAACCTTGTCTTCTTTCGGTCAATACCTATCACCTTTTGAAGGGAATCACTTATTGTTCTTTGCTGCGTGGCCGATGTTAGCAGCCTGTGTGATGTTATTTTTATTCCGCAAAGAAGACACATTTTTGCAGATAGACCCCAAGTTTTCTTAAAACAAAACGATTTACATTTACCACCCACAAAAAAGCCCGAATGTATTCGGGCTTTTTTGTGGGTGGTATTTTTAGTTATAGTTTTTTCGTCAATTTCCTAAAACTCATTATGTCTATAGTATATTTGGGTAATACACCGAAAAAACCTTTCATGATAGTTTCAATCATTCAAATAGTAAATTTTAGAATCGGTTTACTATTGGCATTTAACACAACCAAAAAGTACAGAGACTTTTCATTAATGTTATCAATTTCACTAAGGGGAATCGGCATGTCATTTAACAAAAAGCTAGTTATAAAACTAGGTATCTTTATCAGCTTTTGCAGTTCATTTTCTACAGCGTTCGCTGGATCAACTGGGGGTGGATCTATGACGTATTCTATAGGCGGTGCAACCAGTATCCCAACCTTAAGTGGCACCATGTTAATTGTACTCAGTTTACTTCTATTTGCCGTTGCAGTTCGTGTAGCCAAACAGAAAAACTCAGGTGTTAATAAATTGTTCGTCACATTATTGGGCGTTGGATCTATCTCACTTATAACTGGTGGAGCACAAATAGTGTCCGAAGCAGACGCAGGTTGGTATCCAAGCTTACCGCTAAACACCAATAGTACATCAGGTGAAGTGGAGTTATTTTCTTCGTACAATGCTTTCACCAACGAAAATGTAGCGATTACGACAATAAATTCGATTACCCCCCCACCCGGATATACTTGTGGTCCAGTTCCCGCTATAACTAAACCCGCAGAAAAGCTCACAACAGCGGCTGCACCGCCTCCTGTTAGCTCTGAAACTTGTTCTGTTGGTTTACAAATAAACAATTTAGATGGTTGTGACCTTTATTGCTTTGCTGAGTTTTCATCAGAATGAATAATTAATATCATCAGCTATAGCAACAAAAATATTTTATAGTGATTAACTTTATTAAAAATAACTATTTTGAACTACAATTTGCCGCCTTATTTGGCGGCATTTTTCTTGTATATATTTTAGAAGGTTATTTCCCAAGACGCAGAAGTGATACCAACCAAACCAATCGCTGGGTGAGTAATATTAGCCTTGCTATTTTTAATCATTTTTTAATACTTTTTTATACCTTCAATCTGGCACTTATTCTTAATCAATTTCAACCAGACTCCCCTTTACTGAGGCACTTTGGTTTTTCAGATATTGCCTCACTTTTCGTTTTATTGTTTGCGTTTGAATTCACTTCCTATTGGTCTCATCGTGCTTTTCATAAATTTCCAATACTCTGGCGGATTCATTCAGTACATCATTCAGATACCGAAATTGATGTGACCACAGGCGTAAGACATCATCCTTTTGAGCCTTTAATTATTAATACCATTATCGTTACTCCCATGGTTATGTTGTTAGGCGCACCTGTCATTTCAATTATTCTCTTTAATTTTGTACGCACCATTATCGTCTTAACCAGTCATAGCAACCTGATTATTCCTAAAAGACTTGATAAAGTAGTGCGTCTCTTCGTCACCACACCCGATTATCATCGCATGCATCACTCCAGTGATAGACGCTATACCGATAGTAATTTTTGTATCGTATTCCCAATCTTTGATTATGTGTTCGGTACAGCGACAAAAAAACCTTATGAAGAAATACCCAATATGCAAATTGGCTTAGAACAATTACGGAGTAACGAAGATCAGCGCATTGATCAATTAATCATGCGCCCTTTTACCTATAACAGAAATCCGATAAAACGATCTTTATAAACATATTAGTTAAAAACAATAACTAACTTCCTTATTTTTTCCTCATTCTCTTCACGATTGCTTTTTATTATTCCATATCACATCAAGTGACTCACAAAACGAATACATAATTTAAGGTATGGAAATTAATGAAATCTAAAACAATCGCATCAACTTTATTCGTTGTAATGGCAGCGTTATCTATCTCGGCTTGTAGTTCAGATAATCAACGAGGTGGAAAAAGAGGTGGATCAGGAGGCAAACCACCTGCTGAAGCGTTTGAAGCGTGTGCGAGTAAAAGCGAAGGTCAAAGTTGTACTGTGTCATCTTCACGCGGTGAAATGTCAGGTACATGTAAAGCGCCACCTAAAGGTGAAGGCGAATTAGCCTGTGTACCTGCAGGTAAACGCCCGAAATAAAGTATGTAGATGTCTCAACATAGGGGCTATGTCAGGACATTTAGACTTTATACACCTCAGGAGAGTTAATCTTCTGAGGTGTTTTGCATTATGGGACATGGAAAATAGATAACAGTGTCTTTAAATTATTAGAGACTGACTTTTTACTTTCTTATGACTCACCTATTTAGAGCAGCGCTTTTCTTGGTTTAATACATTTAATACGTTTACTTCATCACTGAATACACTGATCATTCAGCTAATATTCCGTAAGACACGAAAAATCAAAACGTACAAACAATGAAAAGAAATCAAAAGAAGATTGAATCTTCAATCGTAATAGCATTAACCGACGTTTGTGAAACCTTGAAAGAGAAATACACCGGATTTCTCTGGCTCACTCATTTTGTAGATTACGCAAACTTTCCCCAAAGTTTAAAACTGGTTTTCGTTTTTGATACAAAAATATCGTTAGAAAACGCAATGAATGATGATTTGTTTAAAACGATCTTTGTGTTAACTGAATCTCGTCTTAAAAGAGAGAGTGTTACGGTTAAACGTATTGATAAAGCGGTATATTTTGATACCGAAGAAATGGGTGCCGACGTTGATAATATGAAATGGTGCAGAAAATATTCGTAACCGCTAAGTCATTTAAAAATATACCCACCCCCCTACTTTAAAGGACTTTTTTACGACTTAAGCATTTTATGAGCTCGCTTGCCAAAGCTCAGTCTATACACATAAAATATCAAAGCGGCTAATAAACTCCCTATAAACGCCACAAACATGTCTTCTTGCGAATCCCACACATCGCCTTGCGTACCAAGGTAAGAAATACCCTGCTCTACAAAGAATTTATCAGCAACCAGCCATTCTATCATTTCATAGATGGCACTGGCAGACAGCACGATTAACACCGGTATGATCAACGCTTCGCGCTTTCTGAGTTTTAAGCCGTTTAAAAGAATCTCGTAAAATGGATAATACAAGAGCAAACCAAAACTCGTATGTACAAGTCGGTCATAAGGGTTTCTTGAGGTTTGTAGAATATCTTGTAGCCAATAACCAAAGGGGTTTTCGGCATAGGTATATTTAGATCCGTAAACATGCAAACACAGAAATGCACAGATTAAGAAATAACTCGAAGTACTAAACCGATACCACTTAAACGTAAAAATTAAGCAAAGTACCGTTATCGCCGTTAGAGTATTTTCAATACGCCAATTGGCAATATCTGTTGTTCCTATGAATGAGTCTGCCCACACGGCAAAAAAGAAAACACTAAAAATGACCAGCCAGCGCATGTGTATACCTAGATATCGTTATGTCGAATAAAACATCAGAATATACAAAACTATATCGCTTAAGCTGGCTGTATTTCATGGCTTAGATCACGAATTTTGGTGAAATGTCATATTTCAGGTAACCAAATAAAAAAGGGAGATGGTTTTCTGGTTGTTGATAAACCGAAAAGCCACCTCCCCACTTACGGGCAGTTTTTTTAAGCGGCTTAGAACAAGCCTTTCACCTCAGCGTCATCTCTTGCATATATGCTTTCTGCTGATAATCGAACTTCAGATATCACTACAATATTTTCGCTAGAATCACCTACGGAAAATACTAAGGCGTATAAATACCATAGCAATGGTAAATATCCATATCTTCAGGGATATCTATGCCATGATCACCCTTTCCTGCGTCATTAACATGTGCACCATGATCAGGCGTAAATGCGATAACGTGACGTTTTTGAGCCCAGTGCTGATTTGCCGCTTTTGTCATTTCTGTGAAGTCTTTAATATGCTGTCTAAGAGACGCAATACAAATCGGCGAGTAAGGCTCGGTTTTATGCAGGTTATCATCGTAATCGGCTTGATAGGTGATGATAACGTCGTATTCATCGCCTTCAATAACTTCCAGAACTTTCTCTTTGACAGATTTATCATCCTTTTCTGAGAAATATGTTACGTCACGGTTTCTAAAAATCAAATCAATACAGCTATCTACGACAGCGACGATAGCAACTTTCTTATTTGCACGCGCAAGTGCATCGAAAAGTGTGTCGCAGGTTAATACAGGTTTTATAAAGCTTTGAATACCGTGGACTTCGGGCTGTGCTCCGCTAAAAATAGAGGCAAAACAAACCGGCGTTACCGGAGGAAAAGCAGCACGTAGAGGAACACGTAACGGAACCAAGGGTAATATTTTATTGAGATCACTCTCGTGCGACTTCCATAAATGCGCGCCAATAGCATCCTGAGCAATAATCAGGCATTTTTCGAAAGGAAGGCTGTTATCTTCAAGTGTAGAGATAACCATATCTAACGCGGGTTCCGCTGAGACCTCTGGAGGGCTGATGCCCAGAAGATGGCATATCGTTGGAGTTAATGAAGCTATAGAACCGTGATGAGGAGGAAATTTCATTTGATACACCTAATATTTTTTCTAAAAAGAATGTTGCTCAAGCTCTGGGAATTTGTGTTGCCTGTCAGAGCCATTTTGATGAATTTTTTGTGTCAGCTAATTGAGATTAAAAACATCAAAGTATCTGACTAAGAAACAACTTGGTTCTATCGTGTTGGGGGTTGTTAAAAAACTGAAGAGGCTCGTTTTCCTCGACAATATCCCCCTCGTCCATAAAGATGACACGATCGGCAATGGTTTTTGCAAAATTCATTTCGTGAGTGACCACGATCATAGTCATACCTGTTTCAGCCAACTCGACCATGACATCCAAAACTTCTTTTATCATCTCTGGATCAAGTGCAGAGGTCGGCTCGTCAAACAGCATGATCTTGGGGTTCATACATAGTGATCGCGCTATTGCTACACGCTGTTGCTGCCCACCTGAAAGTTGCCCTGGGAATTTATCGGCCTGTTCCGGTATTTTGACGCGTTCTAGATATTCAAGTGCAGTAGCCCGGGCTTCGGCCTTGGGCATTTTACGGACCCAGATCGGGCCCAACATGAGGTTATCGAGTATCGACAGATGAGGAAATAGATTGAAATTCTGAAATACCATGCCCACTTCAGTGCGGATATGATCAATATTTTTGAGGTTTTTGTTTAGCGTTATTCCATCAACGACGATACTGCCTTCCTGATGTTCTTCCAGATTATTGATACAGCGAATAAGTGTTGATTTCCCTGATCCAGAAGGGCCACAGACAACGATTCTTTCCCCTTTTTTTACTACCAGATCGATATCCTTCAAAACATGAAAATCATCGTACCACTTGTTTACTTTTTCAATATTAATGATGACTTCAGAGGACGCTGCTGATACCAATTTTTCTTCTGCAGCATTGTTGTCCATAGGCGTATTCGATTTCATTTTATTCCTTGATGTTTTCTTTTTTAGTGTCTATTTCTTAGTATCTACTTCTTAGTTTTCTAAGAACTACGTTTTACGATTAGTGGACAACTTAGCTTCTAGATGACGACTGTATTTTGACATCAGCGCGCAAAGTATAAAAAATATCATCGCGCCAAATAATAGTGGTTCCTTGTGTAAACCGATCCATGACAAATCTCGACTAACGCTACTTAACATCCCTAAAATATCGAATAAACCGATAATTGAGACCAATGTAGTGCCTTTTAAGATGCTAATAAAATTACCTACAATATTTGGAATCATATTTTTTAAGGCTTGCGGCATCACAATTAAACCCATGGTTCCCCAGTAACCCAAGCCAATGGTATGTGCCCCTTCATACTGCCCTTTGGGAATAGTTTGCAGTCCACCACGAACCGTTTCAGCCATATAAGCCGCATTAAATAGGCACACCGCAATGATTACCTGAGCTAGTTTATTCAGCACGAAGCCTTCGGGTAAAAACAACGGAAACATGGTCGTCGCCATAAACAGCACGGTAATGAGTGGCACCGAGCGAAACACCTCGATAAAAGTGGTACTAAGTACCTTGATGACAGGTAATTTTGAACGACGACCCAGTGCCAGAATAATTCCGCCAGGTAAAGCGGTGGCAATACCAATCCCTGAAATGACTAAGGTTAGGAATAGTCCTCCCCATTTAGTCCAGGGTACTTCGCCTAGTACCCAGCTTTGTTGCCATAAAAATGCAATGATAAAAGTAATGATTAGAAGCGCTAAGTTTAGATTCCGTTGGCTCTTTTCAGATTTCAGTGAACTGCCTAAACGGGTAGCAATAAATGTTGAAATGCTTTGACCCTGAATTACACCGATAATCGCATTCAACATGATAACGACGAAAGAAACGATCGCAGCTGAAACCATAAACTGGCTAAAAAAACTACTTTCACCACCAAGGAATATATAATTTGCTAAAAAAGGGTAAAAACTAATCAAGGTAATGGCTATAAATATTTTGCCTTTAACACGCGGTAACCACAGCGGCAGCATCCAGACGATTAATAGTAAAATACCAACGTTAACTCGCCACAGCTCGTCTTTCGGATAACGACCGTAAAAAATATTGTCCATCCACGCAATCACACCTGCCCAACATGCGCCATCAATACTGATATCAAAACACTCACGTCTACTCTCAGCGATCCAGACAGCATCGGCTATGCCCCAGACCCATAAACCTTTAGTTGTTATGTAAATAATATACAGCGTCACTATGGTGAGAATACTATTGTAGAAAGAGCTAAATAGATGTTTATGCATCCAGCCAATTACTGATCGTTCAGATAACGGTGCAGGTCTAGCGTGGGTTATTTCTTTTTTTACAAAGGCCATCTCAACGCTCCACCAGCTGTACTTTCTTATTATAGATATTGAGCAGCCCTGAAATAATCAGACTCACGAACATATAAAACCCCATGGTCATGGCGACGATTTCTATGGCATACCCTGCTTGATTTAACGACGTCTGCATAAACAGTGAAACAATATCTGAATAACCAATCGCCACTGCGAGTGATGAGTTTTTAACCGTACTCAGCCACAAACTAATCATCGGCGGGATAATGGCAGGCATTGCCTGAGGGATTATGATGAGGCGCAAGGCCTTGTTCTGCCGTAAACCTATGGCAAGAGCAGCATCATTCTGCCCTTTATTAATCGACTGTATGCCGGCTCGAACAATTTCAGCCATGTGTGCAGCACCATAAACAACCAATGCCACTAATAAGGCGATAAAAGCGGGCGGGAGACTGGCGCCTCCTACAAAATTAAAACCTTCAATTTTCGGGATATCCCAGCTAAGTGGAGACCCTGTCAGTAAAAAAACGAGACCAGGTAAGATTAAAAGTATCGCCAGTGATGGCAACAAAACAGCTACTCTTTTTCCCGTTTTGTCTTGATGTTTATTGGCCCATTTCTTGAGTAAATAGACACAGATAAGTGCAGCCATAAATGCCACACCCGTTATCCAGAATTGCTCTCCTGGTACTGGCCAAGCAGTATATAAGCCTCGGTTATTGAGCAATACCACTTCTGCACCTGCAGAAAGATCCAAACTATTTTTTATTTGAGGCAGTATGCTAAATACACCTACATACCAGAAAATTAATTGAATCAATAAAGGTGTATTACGAAAAATCTCGATGAATGTTAAGGCAACTTTTGAAATCAACCAGTTGTTTGAAAGTCTTAATATACCTATAAAAAACCCTAAGACGGTACACGCAATAATCGCCAAAAAAGAGACATACAGCGTATTAAGTATTCCGATTAAAAAGATACGACCATACGTTCCAATCCCCGGCGTATAAGAGATCAGCTTAAAACCAGGGTCAAATCCTGCCGCTACATTTAAAAAGCCAAAACCAGAGTTCATCCCCCTTAATTCAAGATTGTGTGCAGTATTACTGATCAAATACCAAAAAAAACAACCAATAATTACTACTGTCAATAGTTGATAGAAGATGCCGCGAACGCGCTCATCATGGAAAAAGTTAAACTTTTCTTTAGGTTTTATGCGTTGCGATTTGGTATTACTATCATTGGCCACAACAATAATTTCTCTTTGGTATTCGTTTATTGAGAAAAACATACACCGGCATCAATCCCCTACGACCAGTAAACAAATGGTCGTGCGCCAGTGCATGTTGAAACATGATTTATCGCATTCTTTATCGCGTCATTTATCGCGTCATTTATCTCATAGGAGGTGAATACAGTAATCCGCCATTTGTCCAAAGTGCGTTGAGTGTACCTGCACGAGTGATTCCTAGAGCCTTTTCACCATTTCCAAGATAGCGCTCATAGTTCTCGCCATAGTTACCAATTTGTTTAATGATGTTATATGCCCAGTCTTTGTCTAAGCCTATGCCATCATGAAGATTCCCTTCAACACCTAAGAGTCGACGTATTGATGGATTATCTGACTTACGCATTTCATCAACATTTTGACTGTTGACACCTAGCTCTTCAGCATTAACCATGGCATTCAAAGACCATCTGACAAGATTTGCCCAGTCGCTGTCACCCTGTCGTACTACAAGTCCAAGAGGTTCTTTAGATAGCGTTTCAGGCAGAATCAAATGATCCTTAGGCTTTGGGAAAGCAGCACTATTTGCAGCTAATGATGATTTGTCATTCGTGAGTGCGTCACAACCACCCTTTACATAGGTCTCATCTCGAACATTGAAGTCTTCAAAAGTAACCGCACTAATTTTTAGATTATGCTTACGGCTAAAATCGGCTAAATTAAGTTCAGAAGTGGAACCAGTCTTTACACACACCTTGGCACCTTTTAGTTGAAGCGCACTTGTTATACCGCTGTCCTTTCGAACCATAAAACCCTGACCGTCATAAAAATTGGTTTGTAGAAAATCCAAACCTAATTGAGAGTCACGTGACATAGTCATGGTAGCTGATTGTGATAAAAGATCTGACTCGCCATTTGCAAGTGCCGTGAATCTCACCTGACTACCGACCGATTGATATTTTACTTTTGACTTGTCACCGAAAATTGCGGCGGCAATTGCCTGGCAATTAGCAACGTAAAAGCCATCCCAATCACCCTTGGCATCAATGGTATAGAAGCCCGGGGAAGGCTTACCTATCTGACAGCGCAGATGATCGCGTTTTTTTACTATTTCCAAGGTACTTTCTGCTGAAGCGGTTGTCATACCACCAACTAATATTCCAGTAACTGCGGCAACTGATGTGAAAAATGTAGTGAGTTTCATTAATTCATTTCCTGATTTATAGTTAAATACTTATATTGAAATGATGACCGAAATGATAATTTTCATTCAGCAACCAGACCTATTCAATATTCCTTTTATATATTCGAAAAAAGTAAATAGTGTTAAACGATATTAGTGGACTTGTATGACTCTTTGATGAATTTAAAAATAAACTGATACTTATAAAATTTAATTCATTTTTTGTTTTGTTAATAAATAAGTACGTATATCGAGATAGTGTTCTAATACATAAATCGTAATCGAGTAACTAGCCTCATCAATAACGTTCTCTTGCTCTTAAAGAATGTAAAATGAAAGGTTACTTCTGTCTAATGCCTTTAATGGTGCCACTCATGCAAAAAACGCATCACTTGGCGTTGAGTGCCTATTAAATCTTGATTATTGATGACGTTACGCTAGTGATTTAGAGTAAAGGGCAGAATCTCGAACTTGATTTGAAAAGCCTGACCGACAGTCAGCATGTTTTGAGAGTGTTGTTAGTATCAAGAGTGTTAGAATCGGGAGTCTTTGTGCAGTAACATCTGCCATATTTTTTCTGCCTGGGGTGGGATGATATTAGCGTTTCTATAAATTTTTATAACCAGTTTGATTTCGTCGTTTTCATCACCTGCACGAACTAACAATCCTTTGTCTAAATCATTAATTGCAATTGATAATGGGACCCATGCTACGCCATATCCTTCACGAGCCATCGCACACAATGAAGCTGCAATAGTCGATTGATAAACAGATAAGAACTTGAGATTACGGTAGCGACTATCAAGATGATGCTTTACCGGCAAAAGAGATGAAGTGTATTGAGTCTGAAGATAAGGGATAACCTTTTGAGGGTTTGATGGCAACCACCACCTCGGTTCTCCGTTACTATCTGGGCTTACCACCGGTACCAACACTTCAACGCCTAATTGTAATGATGAATACTTTTTCATGTCATTCAGCAGTAATTCTGTTGGATCTTCATAGCAAATAAAAAAGTCTGCCTCCCCTTCATCCAACGCACCTAAGTAATCTTCTACATTCGCAAAATCCGTTCTTACACTGAATAATTCTGATTCGATATTTTCCTGAATGCTCTTTAACCAGGAAGGTATAAAGTATTGAGCCAGCGTACTTAAGGTAGCAAAACGAATTTTTTCTTCTTTCTCTCTCTTTTTTACCTGAATATCATTTCTTGAGAGATATGCCAGACGCACTATCTCTTGCGCAACTGGCTTAAAAAGTTCGCCAGCTTCAGTTAAATACACAGGTTGTCTACTACGGTCTATCAGTGTGGCGCCTACCCAGGTTTCGAGTGAGAGAATACGTCGGCTAAATGCAGGCTGAGAGACAAACCTCTGCTCAGAAGCTATGCGAAAATTTCCACAATTAGAAAGGGTAAGAAAATCTTCTATCCAGTTAAGATTCATTATAATTATTACTTCTTACCTTAAAGCACTAAACCATAACAGGTTGAGACTCAACTTAGTGTAATAATAAATAATTAGGAGAATGATTTAGAAATTGTGTGGGCTCAGGTAATGGAAAACACGACCCTAAAATCTATTTAAGGTCGTGCTTAGTATCGTTTTTAGAATAGACCTTCAATTTCTCCGTCTTCTCTAACGTAAATACTTTCTGCTGCAGGTTTTCTTGGTAAACCTGGCATTGTCATGATATCACCACAGACAACCACGACGAAACCCGCGCCAGCCGATAATCGCACTTCACGTATCGGTACAACATGCCCACTTGGGGCGCCTTTCAATAATGGATCGGTACTGAATGACAACGGTGTTTTTGCGATACAAATGGGTAAATCGCCGTGTTTCGCTTCCAATGCTTCGAACTGGTTACGCACTTTTTTATCGGCGATGATGTCCTCTGCTCCGTAAAGTTCTTGAGCGATAGTGCGTGTTTTACCCCAAAGTGATAGTTGTGCGTTATACAAAAACTCGAAATTAGCTGGCTCATTATCGATCATATCGACCACCGCCTGACTCAATGCCTCAGCACCTTCGCCACCGCGTGCCCAGTGATCTGATTCCACCGCGCTGATGCCTGCTTGCTCGCATAAACCCAAGAGTAAGTCTCGTTCCGCTTGTGTATCCGCACTAAAGCTATTTAACGCAACCATCACAGGAACACCAAATTTGCGCGTATTGCTAACATGTCGTTTAAGATTGACAAAACCATCTTCGAGCGCTTTGAGATTTTCCTCACCAAGCTTATCTTGCTCTGCACCACCATGAATTTTCAAAGCACGAATGGTTGCGACGATAACGGCGGCATCTGGCTTCAAACCTGATTTACGCATTTTAATGTCGAAGAATTTCTCTGCGCCCAAATCTGCCCCGAAACCGGCTTCAGTAATCACATAATCTGCGTGTTTAAGCGCTGTTTTAGTCGCGATTACTGAGTTACAACCGTGTGCGATATTGGCGAATGGCCCGCCGTGGATAAAGCACGGTGTGCCTTCCATGGTCTGAACCAGATTCGGTTGAATCGCATCTTTTAATAAGGCTGTCATTGCCCCGACTGCTTTGATATCTCGCGCATAAATGTCTTTACCATCACGCGTTGTACCGACAATGATATTGCCCAGTCGTTCTTGTAAATCTTTGAGGTCATTCGCCAGACAGAAAATCGCCATTACTTCCGAGGCAACCGTAATATCGAAATGATCAGTACGTGGGTAGCCATTAAACACCCCACCTAAACCAACGGTTAGCTGACGCAGTGAACGGTCGTTCATATCCATCACTCTGCCCCAGGTGACTTTTCGACAATCTAATTCGAGTTCATTGCCCCAGTAAATATGATTATCAATCATCGCTGATAATAAATTATGTGCCGCGCCAATCGCATGGAAGTCGCCATTAAAATGCAGATTGATTTCTTCCATCGGCACGACTTGAGAATAACCACCACCTGCTGCGCCACCTTTCATGCCGAAACATGGCCCTAGAGAAGGCTCACGTAGACAGATTGCGACCTTTTTTCCTATACGACTCAAACCATCGCCCATGCCTACTGAGGTTGTTGTCTTACCTTCGCCGGCTGCGGTCGGCGTGATACCTGCCACAAGAATCAGTTTTCCATTAGGGCGATCAGATTGGGCTTCGACGTATTCGCGGCTGATTTTTGCGCGATGCTTACCGTAATTTAAAATGTGATCACTGGGAATTTCAAGCTTATCAGCGATATCCTGAATCGGTTGCATGGTTGCATTACGAGCAATTTCTATGTCTGATAAGGGTTGTGTATTTTTTGACATGTTAACGGTATCCACCTTGTTAATTTTTTAGCTTTTGATTTATTAATATTTTCGAGTAAAACCAGTTATTTTCTTAATTTATACATTGATCAACAGGACTCAAATTTCTTATGTACGAATAATAACTATGAATCAACAATAACCTTTGAAATGGATTTTCAATGCACAGAATGCGCCATGGAAAGTCTTTAAAACGTCAATTAAGAATGCTTTCTTAACCAATCCGCGATAGCGGGGAAAATAGCTTTAACAGATTTAGGGCTGACAAAAATACCGATGTGTCCGCCGTTAACAGACATCTCTTGATATTGATTAGCGGGGATTAAGTTTTCCAGTGCTTTGGATGAAGCAGGTGGTACCAGGTGATCCTGATCTGCATAGATATTCAGAACAGGAATGTTTAACGTAGAAAGATCAATTTGGCACCCCCCTACTTTGAGCGTGTTTTTTATTAATCGGTTTTGTTGATAACACCCCTGCACAAACTCTCGAAAGGCTTCTCCGGCTTGGTCTGGGCTATCGAATATCCAGCGTTCCATCAAAATAAAATTTGCGATACGTTCTTTGGTTTTCTCGTCAAGCTGTGCTGTCGATTCAACCAGATTCAAATATTTCTTCAGCTGTAGATAATACGGGCGCAATGAAAGAAAGGTACTACTGAGCATATCACCCGGGATATTTCCCATGGTTTTGACCATTAGATCGATATCGACATGTCTCACAAGATTACTCAAGGTATCCGGCTCGGTATGAAAATCAACGGGGGTCACCAATGTCACCAAGCTCTTAACACGCTGAGGATGCAAACTGCTGTAACACAAGCCAAGCACCCCGCCCTGACAGATCCCCATCAGGCTTACTTGTTTAATATTAGTTGTGTCACAGATGAGATCGACACAGGCATCGATCTGAGTATTGATGTAGTAATCCAGATCCAAGTGTTTATCAGAAGCATCGGGATACCCCCAATCAATGAGATAAACGTCGAGTCCAGATTTGAGCATTTGTGCAATCGCAGAATGGCCTTGTTGCAAATCTAATATGCTGGGACGATTAACCAATGCATAAACGATTAAAACCGGTGTTTGTACTTGATCAGTTTGTGCTGTGTCTGCTTCCGTTTTTTGTATGTGTTGGTCAGGCACATAGTGATACAGTTTTAATTTATCGTGTTCCAGCACAAGTTCACGTTCTGAATACTGTTCTTGCAGAAGGCCATCGTGTTGCTTTAAGCCTTGCAGCAGCTGGCCGAACTTTTCGCCATAGTCCTTTAATTCATCGAATGACTTTTGATTATTCATTCAGTTATTGATGAGGGTTGTTAGCCGAAGATGACGATGACACAGGTGATGACGGCACAGTATCTTGCATAAACTCAGCGAAAGTTTTATCTGATTTATCGATGACGAGTAACCAGCTATTAATCACTTTGGCATAGATGAGGGAATAACTTTCTGTAGCAATCATATCCAAATACTGAGTATCGAAATACTCCAACCAAAGTGACAAGATCTGTTTTGCCGTTAACGCTTGCTGGGTATTTTTCTGCAACGCTTCAACAGTTAGTTTGGCGACATTGATCATTAGCTTAAAGAATAGCTGCTGGAGTTCTTGCAGAGCAACTAAATACGCTTCCAATGCAGCCGAAAATTCTGGATTTTTTGCGGTATCTCCGACGTAATCAGCCAACGCTTTTAAAGACTGATTTTGTGATGTGAAAAAAGTGGCTTGTTGCTGCCAGTTAGCCATCGGCAGTTGCCAGAGCTGATGCATTGCGGAAAAATTGGCCTGCTTCGATTCTTGCTGAGTATATTGATTCGTTTTGGCTTTACTCTCTTCTGAAACGGAATCAGAGGCGTTAACTAAAGAACTATCCAAAGAACCATCTAAAGAACTATCTAAAGAACTATCTAAAGAACTATCTAAAGTGCTCTCGGAGTTGCCATCAATATTATTTTTTGTAGAAGTATCCACAGCTGTAGCGAAATCAGTAGCACTAACAGAAGCTTTATCAGTAAATTCTTTCAGGTAGTTAACCATCAGAATATCTGCGGTTTCACCTTTTGGGTTCTTGTGTAAAGTTTCGCTAAAGTTAATAAAAAATCGACTGGAGGAGTAAACTTTATTATACAACGCATCGATATCACCCGAGCTCACTTCGGCATGATCCTGCCAACATTTATCGACAGTGTTTAACCATTGATTAAATAATGAATGTTGCGGTGACGGAGTAATATCGTCACCATTAGTAGCAGAAGGTGTAAAACTTGAGCCTACATTATCCCAAAACCTTTTTTGTAGCTTATTCCATTCGTCGTTAAATGAGGTATTTTCCACCATGGTGTTAATATTTCTATAAAGATATGAGGATGAGAATCAGGTGATAATGTATAGTTAAGAACTTTGTGATTTTGATATTGTAATAGAACAAAACTATGAAGAATAGCAGTCTCTGATAATAGACTGCATTTTATACCACTTAGAAGCTTTCTAAGTGACAGTTATTTTAAATTAGGTAAAGAGATTGAAGTATGGAATCTGACGTTAGAATTATAAAAAAATATCCCAATAGAAGACTTTATGACACCGAAGACAGTTGTTACATCAAGTTACTAGAAATTAAAGATATGATTGAACGCGGTATTCCGATCAAAGTCATCGACAGTAATACCGAGGAAGAAATTACACGTAGCATTCTATTGCAGATAATTCTCGAACAAGAATCTAATAAAGAACCGTTATTTTCTACCGATAACCTAATCAACTTTATCCGGTATAACGGTGAAACCTCTCGAGAAGGGTTTATGCATTTCATGGATAAAAACCTGAACTTCTTTCAAGAGCAACAAAACACCATGAAAGAACGCTTTAAAGAATTTGCAGATTATAATCCGATGGATTTCTGGACCACCAGTACTAAAAAGAATATGGATATCTGGAAAAAGATGCAGGAGAACTTTATGACTCCTGGTAGTGAAACGAGTCCAGATAGCGATAAAAAAGAAAAATAAAACGACAAATTCTAGTAACAAAAATAACTGTAATCGTAGCACCATTCTACATCGACGATTCCTTGCGGAATCCATGATGGACTTTAGTGAACTTACCGTTTCGATGCTTGAAACGGATAATTCACTCATTTGACTTATCATTCTTGATTTTTGATAAGTCAAAGAAAGGCACCCCCCTACTTTGGGGCTGTTTTTATAGCTTATTAATTTCATTATAAAAATAGCCTCAAGGCCAAGTTAAAAAGATCCCAATCCTTTATATACCCTCATTTGCAGCGTTTTATTTTCAATTATTTATAAAATAATACTTGACATGATTATGGCGTTCTCCTATATTTGTTGCAACGCAGCAATGCTGCACCGCACAATTTAATTTACTGACCTTAATGAGGATATAACCATGCAACAATGGATCGATTTAAACACTAAAATTGCTAATGACAGCCTAGCTACTCTTAAGCAATTCGGCGAGCTAAACGTTAAAACAACTGAAGCTTTTTTCGCACAACAGAAAGAAATGACTGAAGGTTTAACTTCAACTACAGAGCAGAACATTGAAAAACTTTCTGCTGCTAAAGACCCTAAAGATTTCTTCGAGATGCAGAACGAAATGTTCCAAAACTCAATTAACTTTGCAATGGGTAACTGGAAGAAAGCAATGTCAACTGTTGAAACTAACCGTGACGCATACAAGAAGCTTTCTGAAAAGTCTCTAAAGACCGCTAAAGGCAACATGGATAAAGTTGTTGAATCTGCAAAGAAGACTACAACTGAAGCTACTGAAGCTGCAAAAAAAGCAGTTAAAGCTGCAAAATAGTATTGAAAAAAATAGAGGCGGCTGGTTTTGACTATTGTCATAATTAGTCGCACTATATAGATACACTGGGCCTCACCACCTTTTCTTGAAAAATAGAATAAGTGGTGCGGCCTTTTTGTTATAACCGCTAGAAGATGGAGAGTAAAAAAGATGGGAAAAAACAATGTTGCCCTAGTAACGGGTGGTACAGGTGGAATTGGTGAAGAGATTTGTAGACAACTTGCAGCAACAGGCTGCAAAGTAGTAGCAAACTACTTCCCTGCTGATAAAGAAAATGCAGAAAGCTGGCAAGCAGCTCAAAAAGAAGCAGGGTTTGATATCGAACTTGCTCCATGTGATGTAACAGATTTTGACGCGACTGGCGCAATGATTGCAGATATTCAAAGCAATGTTGGTCCAATCGACGTATTAGTTAACTGTGCGGGTATCACTCGCGATGCAACGATCAAAAACATGGACATCGATGCATGGAAAGCAGTTATCGACACTAACCTTACCAGCGCATTCAACGTTACTAAGCCAGTTCTTCTTGGAATGACTGAGCGTGGTTACGGCCGCATCATCAACATCTCTTCTGTAAACGGCCAACGTGGTCAATTCGGTCAACCTAACTATTCTGCTGCTAAAGCAGGTATTCATGGTTTCACGATGTCTGCAGCTTATGAAGGCGCACGCAAAGGCGTTACAGTTAACACTGTTGCTCCAGGCTACGTATCTACAGCAATGACAGAAGCAATGCCAGAAAACGTACTAGCTTCAATCATCGGTGGCATCCCTATGGGTCGTATGGCTCAGCCAGCTGAGATTGCATCTGCAGTACTTTGGTTATCAAGTGAAGACAATAGCTACACAACAGGTGCTTGTATTCCTGTAAACGGCGGACTATTCGTTAGTCACTAAATTGTTTTCAGCTTTAACAGCAGTGAATAATAAGTAATAAATACCCTCTTTAATCGATGATTATTGAGGGTATTTTTGTATATGGGTTCTATACTCTATTTGACGTTGTTTAATATTGCTTAAGATTGAGTAGTTTTAAATTATTTTAAATAACTTATCCTTTGTTTGACTTTAATTTACTTTAATTGACTTTAATTAAGTCTAACAAGCGCTAACAATGTTAAAACATACCAAATATCAGATTTCTAATTATTGATCTCTAATTAAGAGTCTCTAAATAGGAGTCTCTGGATATAGATCTCCAGATATGGATCTCTTAGTAAACATAAAAGGATATAAAAAATGAGCGAAGACATAGTAATTGTTGCGGCGGGTCGTACAGCAGTCGGTAATTTCAGTGGAAGCCTGGCTTCTGTTCCGGCATCAACATTAGGTGCAAACGTCATCAAAGGACTCGTTGCGCAAACAGGTATTGATCCTGCGAGTGTGGACGAAGTCATCATGGGTGACGTATTAACAGCTGGTTTAGGCCAGAACCCTGCGCGTCAGGCAGTAATCGAAGCTGGACTTCCAGAATCAGTGCCTGCTATGACAATCAACAAAGTATGTGGCAGTGGTTTAAAATCAGTGGTGCTTGCGTATCAGGCGATCGCTTGTGGCGATGCTGATATCGTAATTGCAGGTGGTCAGGAAAACATGACTGCAGCGCCTCACGTTCTACCGCATTCAAGAAACGGTCAGAAGATGATGGACTGGACAATGAAAGATTCCATGATCACAGATGGTCTATGGTGTGCATTTAATGATTACCACATGGGTATGACAGCAGAGAATATCGCTAATCAATACGGCTTTACACGTGAAGAGCAAGATGCTTTTGCCGCTGGTTCACAGCAAAAAGCAGAAGCTGCGCAAAAAGCGGGTAAGTTTAAAGATGAAATCATTCCTGTTGAAATTCCACAACGTCGTGGTGACCCAGTTGTTTTTGCTGAAGACGAATTCATCCGTCCTGGCACAACCGCAGAAAGCCTAGGTAAATTACGTCCTGCTTTCACTAAAGAAGGAACCGTTACAGCGGGTAATGCTTCTGGTATCAACGATGGTGCAGCAGCGGTTGTTGTAATGACACGTTCAAACGCAGAGAAGCTTGGTCTTGAGCCACTCGCTAAAATCGTAGCAAGCGCATCAACAGGTGTTGACCCTAAAATCATGGGTACCGGTCCTATTTCGGCAAGTCAGAAATGTTTGAAAAAAGCAGGTTGGACTGTTGACGATCTTGACCTTGTTGAAGCTAACGAAGCATTCGCTGCACAAGCAATGTCAGTTAACAAAGACATGGAGTGGGATTTAAGCAAGATCAATGTAAACGGCGGCGCAATTGCAATCGGACACCCAATCGGTGCTTCTGGAGCGCGCGTACTGGTTTCATTACTCCACGAAATGAAACGCGAAGATGCAAAGAAAGGTCTAGCGACTTTATGTATCGGTGGCGGAATGGGAATCGCACTTGCTGTAGAGCGTGCATAGTTCCTGACTGATATGTTTTAAATCAATATTTAAAAGATTTAAAACCTGTCTCTTAATAAAAGCCGTTCTTATGAACGGCTTTTTATTTGATCTGTTTCAGCACAGGGCTACTCAAGGGCTATTTAAACAACCACTAAAAAAGCACTAAAACCTTATTGGGATAACAACACCTTAGATAAGCTAAAATAAGTATTCATTAGGTCACCCCCCTACTTTGAGGCACTTTTTTAGAATCAATGAAATTCATCTGTTACAACAACTGGAATCAGCTTTCCAGCAGTAGCGCTGCGCTTTTTACACAAGCAGAGAACCACAGCCTTTTCTTCTCACGTCACTGGTTTGAAAATATTGTTGTAACCGCACTCGATGATGAGCAAAAACTACTGCTAGCCTGTGTAATTGATGAGAACCCGGATAATGAAACTAGCGTTCTAGCAATCTTACCTTTGATTACTCGTGAAAATAAGGAATGGACTTCACTCTGCCATTCATACAGTGCTCTCTACTCCCTGTTACTGGCAGAAAATCAGCAACAAGAAATTCTTAACTGTCTCTGTCTGGGATTAAAGACACTCTCGTTTGACTATCTAACCATTCAACCTGTTGCTGAAGATGATGACAATATACAAAAGTTACAACTCACGATGGAATCTTGCGGGTTCTCTTGCCATCGGCGCTTTCGTTTTTATAACTGGTTTCATCGAACACAAGGACAAAGCTTTGCCGATTACTTGGCAGAGCGACCTTCTAAAGTGCGCAATACCATCGTTCGCAAGCAACGCAAACTTGAACGGGAGCATGGTTATCAGATACGACTCCATATAAGCGATGATATCGACAAAGCCTTAACTGAGTATCACGACATCTATAAAGTGAGCTGGAAGGCAAATGAGCAATACGAACAGATTGTTCAAGGCTTTACTGGCAGAGCCTCCAAATCAGGCTGGACAAGACTTGCCATCTTATACCTTGACGACCAACCGGTTGCGGCTCACCTTTGGTATGTAGTGAACCGGAAAGCGAGTATTTTCAGGCTGGTTTATGATCAATCATGGCAACAGTATTCTCCCGGGTCTATTCTAATGGCGCACTTAATGGAATATGTGATTGATACTGATAAGGTTGAGGAGATTGATTTTTTGACGGGAAATGAACGTTATAAACAAGACTGGATGACTGAACGAAGAGAACGTTGGGAGCTTACCTTTGTTAAAAAACCAGAAGACGATTCAAAAACAATGGCAAACACAAATGTGAAAACAAGGGTGAAGACAAAGGCGAAAACTAAAACAAAGTCTGAGATTAAAGCCAAATTGCTATCAACAATCAGCAGAACAATAAAGAAACTAAGCCAATAAACAAACAAATAAAAACCTAATATCATTCAAAGGTGTGGGGTGGCTTAAATAAATAGGATTAATTAGGCTAAACCCAAAAAGCAAAAAGGCCATTCAATGAATGGCCTTAAGTACGTTTTCAGGGTTAATTGAAGCGTTACTTTTTCTTTGCGTTTTTGCTTTCTAACTCCTTAGCCTGTGCGGGCCAAGTGCTAGTATCAAAACGTCGGTTTTTAACATCTAACGTATCCATTTTTTCCAGGATTTGCTTCGGTGTCATCGCCGCTATCTCTGAGTACGCATTGATACCCAAAGAGTTCAACATTTCTGCAACTTTAGGACCAACGCCACTAATTGCCGTTAAGTCGTCTTTCGCTGATGAAGCTGCCGTAGCTGCTTTTTTAGCTTCAGCGACAGGTGCTGCTTTAGGAGCCGCTGGCTTCTTAGGCGCTTCTGCTTTTAAATCCAACTGAGCCTGACTCGCCTGAGGTTTCGCGTTTTTAGCCGCAGGTTTTGACTGAGTAGCAGGTTTAGCTTTCGCCGCCGGTGCTGCTTTTGGGGCAGCTGGCTTTTTAACTTCTGCAGTCTTTACTTCCGCTTTTTTTGCTACTGGTTTTGTAGTTTCGGCTTTCTTAACTTCTGGCTTTTTGGTAGCAGGCTTCTTCGCTACTGGCTTTTTAGCTTCCGGTTTTTTAGCTTCAACTTTCTTAGCTGCTGGTTTTTTTGCTTCGGCTTTCGTAGCAGCAGGTTTATTCGCGGCTGGTTTTTTTGCTTCGGCTTTCTTGGCTTCAGCTTTCTTAGCAGTTGGTTTTTTAGCAGCTGTTTTTTTAGCTGTTGCGGGCTTTGGCTTTTTAGCAGGGTCAAGTTTGGTGTATTCAACAACCGGTGAAGGATCATCGACTTTACACTTAACGTATGTACCTGGTGCATCTTCGATAGCTTTTAAACCACCTTTGCCTACCGCACGTGCTTTAACAGTTTCGTTATCTAAAGGACGAACCCAAGAGTCCCAGTTTGGCCACCATGATCCTTCGTTAACTTCAGCTGCATCAGCCCAAGCCTGTGGGTCATCAGGTAGTGTATCTGTCACTCTGTAACCGTATTTTTTCGCTTCTGGCGGATTGATAATACCAGCGATATGACCTGATCCACCAAGGATGAAACGGGTATCGCCTGAGAATAATTTCGCACCTGAGTAAGTTGATAACCAAGGAGCAATATGATCTTCTACCGCAGAAATAAAACACACAGGAATATCGACACTAGAAATATCGATTGGCGTACCTTTAACACTCAATTTATTAGGCTTACAAAGATTGTTATCTTTATACATATTACGTAGATACCATGAATGCATGGTTGGCGTCATACGTGTTGAATCCGAGTTCCAGTACAATAAGTCAAATGGACGTGGATCATTACCCAGTAAATAGTTATTTACATAGAATGACCAGATCAAGTCGTTAGCACGTAACATATTGAACGCGCCTGACATCTTGGAACCTTTCAGACAGCCCTCTTCTTCCATGGATTTTTCAAGGCTAGCAATTTGGCCTTCATCGATAAATACACCTAACTCACCCGGATCGGCAAAATCAATCATGGTGGTGAAGAAGGTCGCAGATTTAACGCGGTTATCGCCATTCGCTTTCATATAAGCGAGAGAAGTCGATAATAAAGTACCACCAATACAATACCCGATTGCATTGATTTCACTTTCGCCGGTAGCTTGCTCTACTGCATCGACAGCTGTCACCACACCTTCTGTGACATAATCTTCAAAACCAACCTCTTTGTAGGTTTCATCAGGGTTAATCCATGAAACGACAAATACGGTGTGACCTTGATCGACCATCCATTTCAGCATTGAGTTTTTAGGCTGTAAGTCCATGATGTAGAACTTGTTGATCCATGGTGGAACAATCAATAAAGGACGCTTCAATACAGTATCCGTTGAAGGTGTGTATTGAATGAGCTGGAACATTTTGTTCTGGAAAACAACTTTACCCGGCGTTGTCGCAACATTCTCACCCAGCGTAAATGCTGAGGTATCTGTCATGCGGATTTTAAGTTGGCCTTCGCCTTCTTCTAAATCTTCGAGCATGTTCTTTAAACCATGAACAAGATTTGCGCCTTTTGTTTCAATCACTTTTTCTAAAACTGCAGGGTTCGTAGCCGCGAAGTTTGTAGGTGACATCGAATCAAGGTAACGCTCGGTGAAGAATTTTACTTTTTCAGCGGTTTTATCATCCAAACCTTCAACATCGGATACTGAATTACGCATGTATTCTGAAGTAAGAAGATAAGACTGCTTGATTAAATTGAAGGCAGATTTTTCTGTCCAATCATCATGCTTGAAACGGCGATCACCTTTTTCTTCAGTGATCACAGGATCAGCTTTAGCTTCATCACTGTCGGAGAACGCACCAGTCAAAGCCTGTTGACCTAGTTGCATGGATTTAGTCCAGAAATTCATGCTGTCTTGCATGACTTTTCCTGGGTTTTTAACCGCTTCGGTAAACCATTTTGAATAAGCTTCACTGAGCTTAAACGGGTCCATATCTTTAGTTTCGTGAGCTTCGGCAAATACTTTCATGAGATCTTCTACATGCTTGAAGTTATTTCTCATTTCTTCAGCTGCAGACCCAAACCCCAGCGCGTTTAAATCTTCTTGTTTAGAATCGGACATATCATCCTCCAGAATTCAATGATGTGTAATTGAAATACGTAAATAGTAACTAATGTAACTTAACAGATCTTATTCAGGCTATTAAGCAATGTCAGATAATGTTTTCTTGAACTCTTCCATGCTTTCTTCAAGACGCTTGCTTACTTTTTCAGCAATTTCTTCTTGAGTCTTTTTAGCCATTTCGCTGATTTCAGTAGAGTTAGCTAAAGCTTTTTCGTAAGCGTGCTGGATTAATTCAACTTGCTTGCTTGCCGCTTCTTGTGGTGAACCAGAACTTGCAAGTGCTTGTATCGCATCTGTAGCTTCTGTCATCGCCTGCTTTAACATTTCAGCCTGGCGTTCTAGCAATACTTTAGAGCTATCTGCAAACGTTTGGTTAGTCGCCATTAATAATGCCATGTTTTTTTCTTGTGATGCTTTGATTGCATCAAAATCAAACTTACCTTTAAGCGTATCGTTAAATGCATCCATACTGAAAGCATCCATGTTAAAGGTACTTTGTAGTTGCTCTGCTAATTTGCTTGGGTCAAATTGCTCAAATGCTTTTGTGAAATCAAATGGGTTGTTAGTAGACATAATAGAATCCTTAATAAATAGTGTAAATAATTTTTAGTACAGCAAACCATCTCGATGAATTGCTGCACTGCACAAACTCTAATAATAGAGACTTTAAACAGAAAGTCAACACTTAAAAAACAGGCGTTGAGCTAGCTATATCAGGCTTAATTCATACAATATTCAAAAAACAAATTAGTCGCGTGTTAACCACGGTACAAATACAACAGCTTCTCCTTCAACGAGGATATTTCCGTCAACATCTATGCACGTTGTTTTCAAAGTCACTATCGGTTTAGTTTCATGTATTTTGATCACTTCAACACTCGCCACTATCTCGGTATCAAAATAGACCGGTGCTTTAAATTGCAGGTTCTGACCCATGTAGATAGTGCCTTCACCCGGTAAGTGCGCACCTAATAACGCAGAGAACAAGCTTCCGACAAGCATTCCATGAACGATTCTGTGTTTGAATTGTGTAGCCGCTGCATAAGCTGCATCGAGATGTGCGGGATTTTTATCACCCGATAATTCTGCATAATCGATCACGTCCTGTTCTGTGAATGAACGTGTAATTGATGCGCTATCTCCAATCTTTAACGTAGTTGCCATTACTCTCCCTCTTCTGGTTAACAATCATTTTCTTATAAGTCTTTAACTTATACTTTAGTAGCATTTTATTCTTTAGGTAAAAATAACTGAGACTTGTTTGATAAAGGTCGTATTTATTAGCCTTTCCTTTGAAAAATAATGGTCGAAAAAAGAATAGCGAAAAATAATGGTCGGATAGTGAAGTTTGGTTGGTGATGAGCACAGAAGTCGATTATTCAAATAGACTATTTTTAATAGCCTTAAATAAGCAACTCTTTAAAAAAACGCCCATAAGTAGGGGGGTGCCTTAAAGTGATTGTTAAAGAAAAATGATTTGCTAGAAAGATAATGCGCGCATTTATGAACAAAAAATAAGCATAAAGCCCCCTAGTAATACGGAAAACTTGCATTAACTCATCTTAAGCGTATAAATATTGCGCTTGCTGCAGCGCAAAATTGAATAACTAATAATTCACATTCTAATAACACATAATAATCGGGGCTACCAATCACCATGTTATATCACTTACAACACAAGTTTAATAAGTCGTTAAAACCTTTGAATTTTTGGGCACAGGCGTGGAAAACACAACTGTCGTTAACATCAGCACTGCCCTATAACTTTGACTTTTTTATGCGACCGACGATAGCCCAATTAGAATTAATAGAACGCATAACGAATACCTACGAAGAACCTGAGTTTGATTTGCCGATAACTCACGTTGATGGAAAAGAAACCAAAGTAACAGAAGAAGTGGTTCATGCACTTCCCTTCTGTGACTTGTTACATTTTAAACGCGAAGGTGAACATAACCATCCCAAGATTTTACTGGTGGCACCAATGTCAGGTCATTACGCCACTTTGCTAAGAGGCACGGTAGAACAGTTTATTCCTGACCACGAGGTTTATATTACAGACTGGAAAAATGCCCGTGATGTTCCTGTCGAAAAAGGTGGATTCACCTTTGATGACTATGTCCGTTACCTGATTGAATTTCAGGATCATCTTGGCCCAAATACGCACCTGATTGCCGTCTGCCAACCGAGTGTTCCTGCTATTGTTGCAACTACCGTAATGACTGAGCGCAATAACCCGAATGTACCTAAATCATTAACCTTAATGGGTGGACCGATCGATACCCGTTTAAGCCCCACAGAGATTAATGATTTTGCCACTGGAAAAGACCTAGAATGGTTTGAAACTAAAGTCATCAACACCGTACCACGCGATTTCCCTGGTGCAGGACAAAAAGTCTACCCAGGCTTTATTCAGCTTTCTGGTTTTATGAGCATGAATCTGGATAGCCATGTGCAAAAGCATTACAAATTCTTCGGCGATTTAGTCAAAGGAGATGGTGATAGCGCAGAAGCTCATCGTAAGTTCTACAATGAATATTTGGCTGTTATGGATTTACCGGCGGATTTCTATCTTGAAACAATCCGCAAAGTGTTCATCGAACATCGTTTACCTAAAGGTGAAATGCATTTTGAAGAAAAGAAGATCGACACCAGTGTCGTTGCTAACACTTCGTTATTAACCATCGAAGGTGAAAATGACGATATTACAGGAAAAGGTCAGACAAAAGCTGCGCATGAAATCTTAAGCAGTATTCCTAAAAACAAAAAACACCATTACGAACAACCAGGTGTGGGTCATTATGGAATCTTTAATGGTCGTCGTTTCCGTGAAATGATTGCACCTAAGATTAAGGCGTTTATTCAAGAAAATAATAAATAGCTAAAAAAAAGCCCTCAAAGTACGGGGGTGCCTTACTGATTCAAAGCGGTTTTAACCAATAACACCGTGACGTTATCAGTGGCACCTCTGGCTAAGGCTAAATCCATGAGTTCTTGTGCCGCATATTTAAGGCTATTTTGCTGTAAAATTTCTTCTATATCCTTATCACTGAGTTCTTTAAACAGTCCATCACTACAAAGCAGGTAGATGTCCCCTTCTACCACTTCATAGCTTTGAGTTTCTGTAAACAGTGGAGATGTCACACCGACCGCTGCGGTTAGGTGTTGGGCTAATGGGTACTTTTCAGCATCTTCAGGGCTAAACCCCGCATCAATGAATTCATTAACCCGATTATGGTCTCTGGTGAGTTGTGATAATTGATTATTTCTTAATTGATAGATACGGCTGTCACCTGACCACAAACAAACAACACTATTTCTCTGTGCGATTAAGACACACACCGTACTCGCAATAAGTGTTCTGGTTTCTTCTCCACCACTTTTCTCGATAAGTTCGTCGTTTGTTTCTTGTAAGCTATCGCTGATTTTATTAACAAAACTTCCAAAAAAGCGGCCTTTCTTAATTTTTGAGAGCTTTTCTACGATTAACTGACTAGCAACATCTCCCGACTGATGCCCACCAGCACCATCGGCAACGACCCAGAATCCTTTGTCACTCGATTCTAAAAACGCATCTTCATTATGATCTCTTACGCATCCCTGATTGGTTATGCCTATAGACTGAAACGTGAATTTACTATCTAATAATCTGTTCATCGCTCCACCCTCTTTTATCCCACTCTCCATCCATGAATGTCGCGACACTTTTATGTGGAGGTAGGCCTTCAGTTATGACAAAACTCGGCGGTATTTTTTCTGAACCGAATGTCCTCCAGACGCTGTATGAAGGATAAAAAGTGTTCAACATACTGTTGACTAATTCTGGGTAAACAACTCTTAAACTTTCATTTTCATGTACAGGGAAATTCCAGGCCGAATCTTCATAGCGATTCATCGTGGATTTCTTTAAGGTAATGGTACTGTCATCACCATTCTGGTTGCCTAAGGCTGATAGTTTTTCATCAAACTGCTCTATCGAAAAATCATCTTCTAAACAATAAAGCAGGATATCCTCAGCTGACTTTAACCAGTCTCTACTGGTTTCGATGAGTTGCAGTGGATTTGTATTCATGGGAAATGACTTGCATATCGTCATTGGAAAATACCGACCGACGCTATCGACACTTGGCATCATTACACCCAACCAGGTCTGGTTTCCACATATTCCCGGAGCTAACACATATTGATACAGGGGCGTTGTTAGGTAGGACTCCATCCAGCTTTCACCTAATTCTGACTTGCTGTGGGCGAGTACTTCCCGTAGCCAGGCATCCCAGGGATCTGTGAAATTTCTGGGTAATGATTTTGTTATAAAATCCCCTTTTGAAGGGACTTTACCGTAATAACCAATGATCGATGTTTCTTCTGTCACTTTGGGCACCTGCATGATTTAAGGGCTTTCATTTTGCTAAAAAACTTAAATGGATTCTCTTTGAGTGTGGGAGTTTTAACTTCGAAAACTGCATTGCCAAATGCAGGGATTCTTATCTGATCATTTCTGACTAATTTAAATAAACCCCACTGATCAGTTGCGTCGGCTAAGGTAATAAACTTCGGAGCAATGGCAGGATTTCTAAAATTTGCCACTGCTGTAATGGGTGATGCAGGCCACGAATAGACTTCTTGTGGCCTAATTGCAGAACCTGGAAAAAAATTGTTCTTGGTGCTACCTATTGATAGCTGTATCTTTTCAACATCAGGGCTAGCGCTAATTAATTTCAAGGTTAAATTGATATTAAGATTTCCTGCTGAAAAAAAAACAGATCTCAAGCGTTCTGATTCAGCTAGCATGTTATCTAAAGTTTTGACCACACTCGGGTCGAAGTCATCCGTTTCTTTTAAGTTGGATTTTTTAAACGTATCTGCCACGCCGCCTATGGCAAAAAAGTTATTAAATTCCGAAATATCAACGCCTTTTTTAGAACGTTGATTGAATGGAAATTTATTTTTAAAGGCTTTTTCACAAGGCTCGCATAAGTCAGCACCCGCTGCTTGTATTAGTTCCTTAGTTGCCCCTTTGGTTACTTCTATTCCTATGATTTGCTTTGCCTCAAGAATCGGTTTATTCAACCAGATACGCATTATTTCAGGGAGCTTATCTACAGCTGCATTTAATTCTGCCAGGGTTGTTTTTACTTTATCTGAGGTGCCCTTCCCCCCTGATATATCCTGATACAGGCCTTTATACAAATCGTCTATGAGTTGCATGGTTTCTTTTAGTTGATCTTCTGCGACTAATTTATGCAGGGGCTTAAAATGACTATCGACGACTTTCAAGGTCTTTTTCAATTCAATCGCATCGCCTATTAAAGGTAATTTATTGTCGTCACTAAAGTCGGTTTCGCTTTGCAGTGCTTTTAAAATATGAGTAAACAAGTTGCCGCTATCAGCAGTTAATGGCCGAAGAATTTCTGATGCCTGTTTGGTATTTTCGAGAGGGCGAATCTGTAAATCTAACAACAAATTACTCCATGTTTGAATGTAATCATCTTGATAGAGTTGCTGAATCGTTGATTTTATCGTGCCTGTATCACTCAAAATCTGCTGAGAATCGCCAAGTACCCAACGGTCTTCTTTTAGGTTTTTAACAATATCGTTGTATTTAGGTAGGAAGAGTTTTGAAAAGCCTTCTTTGGTAAACAAGCTAGGTATTCCAACAAGAAATGGATTGCCGCTTTTTCTTTCAAAACTACTGCTTATCGAACTTAAACCTTCAAACTCTGCAATTTTAAAATCAGGTACTATCGGGCTATTTAGTGCTCCATTTTTCAACTGAATATATGCTAGCTTAGCTGGGTCATTTGATAATAACTCTCGCGCTTGTGATACAAGGCCTTCATCTACAGTGATAGGATCACTAGGAGGCTCTTTTAACAAGGCATTAAAATGACCACTTAAAGTCACATCCTGATCATCATTGCTGTTGCCGTCACCATCCCAATCTACATTCCCTATTGAAGGCGAAGTTGCACCTGCTGGCGCTTCTCCTGCTAAGTATAAGTAGGTTTTTAATAAGCCAAATAATGCGGTTGGATTATCGATATTTTTACTGATTAATTCTTCCAGATTTGCCTTCGCATGAGGCCTTAAAATTTTACGTAGTAACTCACGATATCTTTCATCCATGATCAACCTTAAAGAATCGCCTTGATATAAGCCAAGACGGGCAAAGATACTTGGGTTTTCTGTAATATCAGAGTAGCTCTGCGTTAATCTTTTTAGTTGATTTAATAAAGGTAGTTGATCTTCCAAGGTGCCTTTATAGGGCACGGCTTCAATTTGGTTTTCAATGACTTTTACCTGCTGCTCATACTCATCAATCAATTTTTGATTTTGTTGATAACTGTTAAACCATAAGCCTGCTACAGCAATAGTCGCCAGGCCAATAACGATCGTCAAGCCGTTACGAACCCATTGCATCTTTTTAACAAACTTACGATTAACACCAGCAAGACCAGATTCTTTAAAAATCACATCTTTTAATAAGCCATTTATAAAAAAGCTTTTACCCTGACCTGAGAAGTTAGAGAGTTGTTGTCTGGCAATTCCAAAACCACTGGCGAGCGATCCCATTATTCTGTCAATCGACGTGCCTTCCTGCGTTGCACTGGTAAAATAGTACCCTCTGAACATGATAGGTTTATGAAATTGTGAATCTTGAAAAACCTTACCCAGGAAATCATTCATCTTTAGTTTTAATGAGCTGAATTGTTGCGGAAACAAATAGATCGCCTGACGCCTTTCCAGATCTCTTTCTTTTTCAAGTTTACTTAATACCTGTCCATGAATTCTATCTTCCAGTAATTCAAACTCTTTAATAAAGAGTTCGGTGTTATTCACACTGGAGGATTCATTTAATGGAAAAGTCGTGCCCCAAACCTGCTTTCGATCTTCTCTATTTATATCATCAAAATAATCACTAAAACCGGCAAGAAGATCACTTTTGGTGAACATCATATAGACTGGGATTGTGATATTTAACTGCTCATACAATTCCGTAATTCTATCTTTAATAGAATTCGCGTGGCTTTCCAAAGCATCTTCAGAGAGTTTCATCATATCGACCAGACTGATTGCTACAATCACGCCATTTATGGGTTGTCTGCCTCGATACTTTTTTAATAAATCCAGAAATCCTAACCAGGATCCTTTATCTACATTTTTATTGCTGTCTTGCGTGGTATATCGTCCAGCGGTATCCAATAAAACCGCATCGTTAGTAAACCACCAATCACAATTTCGAGTACCGCCAACGCCATGCAGGGCTTCTTTTCCATATTTCTCGGATAAGGGAAACTCTAATTCGGAGTTTGCTAGTAAGGTTGTTTTTCCTGCCCCTGGTGGACCAATGATAATGTACCAGGGTAGTTGATACAGGTATTGCTTATCTGATGACTGCTTGTCACCTAAACGTACTCCTTTGAGTGCCTCCACCGCTTCTTTTAAGCGGCTGTCCAGATGGCCTATTTCGTTATCGGTGGCTTCATCTTCTGGAGACAGTGATGGCTTTGAATCATCTGATATCTGATCGAGCATTTGCTTGTTTTTTTGTCTTGCTCTGAATGCCTTCCACAAGTAATACAATGCCCAGATTACAGCAATAGCAAGAATCAGAATCATCCGGTTTTGTCTGGATTCAAACGGTAACCTTCCACCAAAACCTAAAAGCGGCCCCAGAAACCAGATAAGTGCGGATATAGCAATTACACCTTGAAGTGATTGAAACCAGGACTGTTTAAGTATTCCAAATATTTTTTTCATCAAGTATTCCCGTCTCTCAATCGAGTATGATTTCTACGCGTCGATTTTTAGCTCTTGCGTCTTTAGTTGATCGGGCATCAAGTGGTTCGATATCTCCCTTACCTTGAACCGTTATTCTATTTCTCAGGTTAGGCGCAAAGTCTTGTAGCATTTCTTTTACGGTCGTTGCTCTCGCTTTTGATAACGCAAAATTATCGGCAAATCGAATAGAGTTTCTTATCGGGACATTATCCGTATGGCCAATGACTCTTATGCTATGCGCATTGTATTCAGGAGCAGCTATTATCGTTGCTATTCGTTTAATAAGTGGCTCACGTTGCTGAGTAATCCGATCACTTCCTGAAGCAAACAAACCACGATCACCTCTTAATTCAATGAGTGTTCTACCGTCATTTTCTCTTGGTCTAACATCTACGTACTCTTTACCTATTTCTATCGGTAATTGCGCTCTTATGGCTTCTATTTCTGATATTTTGGGTGGAATCGGTACCTCGGGAACATCCAGCTTAACGATCTCCCTCTTCACGGGTTCTGCTTTTGAATTGAGCAGAGAATATAACCCTAAAAACAACGCTAAAAGTAATGCGCACGCAACTGCAATGGATACCCACAAGGGTATCGTTTTCGATAAACCTTTTGCTTCTGTCTCAACACCTTGCCAATGAGGCGATAACAGTGGTTCTATAGAACCGCGCTGCTTGCGAATTAATTCACTTAACCAATTCCGAATTTGAAATAGTTTTTCTTTTCCGGCATTGACGATTCTATATCTGCCTTGAAACCCTAACGCCAGACAGACGTATTTGAGTTCTAGTAAATCGATATTTTTAGAGGGGTTTTGTCCAATGTCTTTCAAGCTATGAAAAAATTGATCACCACCAGAAACCTCTTGATGAAAAATACTGAGTAAACTGTTTTCGCCCCACCCACTTTCATGTCCCCAAGGCGTATTAAATATCGCTTCATCTATTGTTGTGCATAGCGCATATCGTGCGTTTTCTATTGTTTGTTGGTCATAACCTTCTTTTTCTGCACTTAAGTTAAAAGCTTTAATTTCATCCACCAACTTCCGTTTCAGTTGCTCTGGATTGTTATGCGAAGGACTATTGTATAAACGTGAAATGATAGCGAGTAACGCCGAAGCCGCACTTTCAAGAGGATTAATTTTGCCCAGGTTATGTAATGGTATTTCACTACCTTCTGAACTCGTATTGAACTCGACCTGTCTTTCAATATCCTGTCTTCTACCACCAGGCACTGGTCTGATGATAGTATGATCTGAACCACCTGAAGAGAAGAATGGGTCATCTGAATTAGACATATCAATACCTCATTAAAAAATTACTTTTTAACTACCTGTTCACTACAAACTACAACTACCAATCAATATCAGTCTCTAATTGCCCAAAGCTCTAATTCCAGGTTTTCTAGCTTCGTACCAACATGCACGGCTAGACCTCCTGAAGTTGAAAGTGGCGCCCAAAATTCGTGAGCAGAATTCATTTCAAAATATGAAAATCCTGAGTGATACGGAATTTGTCGAGGAGCAACAGCTAATGCAGTTAAGTCGATACCAGGGATGTGTGAGTTAACTAATTCGCGTATTTTTTCTACACTCGAAATCGTACTTTGTCTTGGAAATTTGCTTCTTATTTTTTCAGTGGCTACATCAGCTTTAACCGCTAACACAAATGTACAGCTATCCAGTAAGCTCTTGTCATTAATAACGGCAACCCAAATGCCATACTTATGCTCTTCAATATCCAGACCTATGGCTTTTTGCTCTATAACTGAACTTAGTGCTTTTCTAATTTCATTCATGACAAATTCAAATGAGAACTGCTGTTGATCATGAATGTATTCTTTAAACTCGATTGGACGCCTTGTCTCACTGGTAAATGTGGCTAATTCTCCCGCTAAAACAATTAAAATTCGGTAGAGCTCTTCAGGGAAGATATCTTTGTTAATCTGTAGGTGTCTGAACAAGGGTTCGTATTTATTGACGAGTTGCAACATCAGAAAATCTGTAATTTCTGATACTCCGGCAGAACCAGGAGCTGCTAATCTGCTGGCCAAAGCCTCCCCACGATGTTTTAAAAGCGCTTGAACTTCTTTGATAAAACCTATTATTTGCTCAGATGTATTGCAATGCATTACTGCTGGAATATAGGATTCATCTAATTTCACTAATTTATCTTTAGTACTTTCAACAATTCGGGCTATAGGGATGACACTGTATGCGTTCAACTTGTCATTTTCAGAGAGAATGCTTATATTTAAGCAACCTACTTGTAAGTCTGCTTCTCCTTGAATTTTTCCTGTATGCAAATCCCCAACTTGTATGTCTTTGATTTGATATCGGGTTAATTTGTTTTTCCCTTCTGACTCTTCGGTCATCAAAAGAGCATTTGGTTGAATTAATGGCACAGCGAGATAAATCAAACAGTTTTTATCATCCTTAGGCACCTCAAAGGGAGCTGGTGCAGGTGTATCATTCGGGATATCAAACGGTGTTCCGTCTGCAAAAATTCCCTGAGCACGAACAATCGCTATCTTTCCCAGTTTTAATAACTGAGGGTCAATTTCAAGATTCGTTACACCCCAGTTAAAAGGTCTTATTCCCTGACAGCGACCTTCTACCCAATTTTGAATAAAACGTTCTTGTTGCTGTAGATGCTGAGGTCTTAGGAATAAACCTTCATGCCAGACAACTCTATCTTTATTCATCCATAAACCTCGTTAGACATTATTTATCACCTCTGGCATTTTTTAATTTTTCGACTTGATCATCGTAAGCTTTTGCAAATTCCTGACCGAATAAACGATTGAAGTCATCTTCAGCTTCACCCTCTATCGTTTGATAAAGGAACTCAAATGCCTCCCATAATTTTGCTTTTCTGTGTATCGGAATGCTGGCACTTATGGGGCTTTGGCGCTCCAGCCGTTCGATGAGATTTTCCGGTTCAAACCTTTTCAACACTGAAGTTAAAGACGCTTGAATACCTGATATCACGGCTACTTGATGTGACTTAATATCATCATAGGCTTCGTCTATCGCTTTCGCTGAATCCATTTGAGATTTACTTTTTTCTAACAATAATTTAGTAATTGCTTCTTCAGCAGTGATAGAAAACTTAATCGGATTATTTTCAATGGGACGAATAGTTGTCATATCCATTCGCATCTCATTTTTAATTTCAGCACGCGATTGAAGTACTTCCATAGTGCCTTCTATCGATTTTCGGAATAAACTCCCTGCCAGGTACGCATCTTCTTTTGTGAACTCACCAGTTTGGGGTTTAAGTTCAACCCCCATCCCTTCAAAGAAGTAATTAAGAAAATCAGTATTGCTATCTTCAACATTATTGAATGTTGCGGCTTTAGATATATCTGTTTTATCTTTTTTTTCAACCTCATCCTCGATCACCCCAACGTCCGCTTTCAGAGCAATATCTGCTACTTCTTTCTCAGATATTTCTGGGATATCTTCTATCTCAGTTTCAGGTAGTTCTTCATCGATATCTTCACTTTTTGAAAATGGGTCTACTATTCCTGTCAGCAAATCATCAATGGAGCTTTTATCATCATCAGTAGCAATCCAATCATCTGGTATAACTGCTGAAGAATCGTTGCTTTCAGCATCAATATCTTCTGACTCTATTTCGATGTCTTGTTTAATGTCATTAAAGAAATCTTGATCTTTGTCTTTGTCCTGTTTGGTGACATTAGGCGGTTTGAAGAAACTATCTAGATCAGGGATATCATCATGATTTTCCTTAGTATTGCCTTTAGTACTTATCGGTATGTCATGGTCATCATCTAAGGTAAATTCACCAGATTGAAAAAAAGGATCATCTGAACCAATACTATTCTCCATGTATTGACTGTCTTTATCGATAGCCTCAGAAGTCGCTGATATTTTTTCTTCCACATTACTTTGTATTTCAATGGGATCATCTAAAAGATCAGCAAATAAGTCATCAGTAGGTATCCCAGCTGATGATGTTAATGCTGGAATCTCTTTATCCACGGATTCATCATCAATAATTGAAACTTCAATACTGTATGTTCCCATTACCAGCTGATCCCCGTGACCAACTTTCTGACGATTTCCCTTGCCCAGCGGAGATTTATTACCATTAATAAATACACCGTTCGTGCTGGTATCTATGATGTAGAAACTACCTTTGTCATACTCTATTTTTGAATGACTTCCGGAAAGGTGTCTATGCTCATCCGGTAATACCCATGAATTTGATATCTTGCGCCCAATAGTTCCCCCACTTTCTTTAAACTCATATTGCATAGAGGCTGTTGGAGTTTGATTTTTCGTTTGTATTACCTTAAGCATTAGCTGCATAAAAATACCGTAAACTACTTAGTAAAACGTTATAAACAGATTTTTGGTGATGATGTTCTTCTATCACGATCATTCCTCTGTTCTTCCTACAATCATCTGAACTTGATGCAAACTGTCGGGCGCCAAATCTTCCATTAGCGCCAGGAAGTCTTTATCTACCAAGCTTTTAGCTCTTTGCAAAATAAGTGGAATCGGGCTACCTGGTTCGTTTTTATGATAATAATCTTCTATCTTTTCTATCGCTGAAATAACATCTGATCTTGTGTTAATACCGACCGGTTTTACACTTGCAGTGATGTTTTCGCTAGCGTTAGCATGATCTGTTTCTGTAGCTAAATTTTCTTCTTCGGTACTATCGCTAACATTATCAAGATGTTTCGCAATTGCAGATTTTGACTCTTTCAAAATTTTAAGAAGTTCTGCAAAATTAGGGGCTCTACCATCACCAACATGCTCTTCTTGTTTTAATAATGAAGAGATTTTTTGAAAGTTTTCTATACTCTTTTCTAAATCAGAATGGACGGCTTCTCTGCGTTCTAAATCGCTACTTTTAAAAATAGCATCAGCCAATAAGGCATCAACGCCTGTTTCATTCTCATCATCGCCCGAAGATTTAGGGTTACGCAGATCGTAGAGGCTGACTTTTCCAACACCTTTTGCACTTAATAATTCAATTTTTTGAAGTGACAATAGAAAGTTAAAATCTTCAAATAACGCGAGCATATTTAATCGCTCTGTAGGATCATTATCATCAGGATCTATTTCTGGGTGTACGCATCCCCAGTATTTCTCGACCATTCCAGATAGCAATTTTGATCCATCAGCAAGCCCAGCATAACCTTCAAGATTTATTAGTGCTTGCGTCAAACTGATAACAACTTCCAGGCTGTGCGTTTGTTTACAAAGTTCCAGGCAGTTCTTCTTAACCAGTTTCCAGTCTGGCTCTTCGCCTTCGATTACATCTTCGCCTATACGCTGTTCTGGCTTGCCTTCAAGTGCACTTCTAACTTCTAAAAAAAGCGGATCGTACTCAAGGTTTTCACCGCATGCGGTATCTCCTTCGTGATCAACTAATATCGCTTCTACATCCAGCATGGATTACTCCAACTTATTATTTAGATATCAAAAAATTAAAAATCATTACCACACAAAAAATTAAAGACACTCTTAATCTCGTTTTTATGGCAGGGGTAACAATTTTCTTAAGCCAATATTCTCTGGCACTCATGATGAGTAAAACCACAATCACGATAGCGAAGATGATTTCAATCGAGATATTCATTGTTCAATCCTTCAACATGCATACTCAACTACCTGTTTCAGAACTATCAGCATTTGGGTCTTCATCAAGCCAGGATCTTTTTTTAGGCTTAGGGGCTTGTTTGACAGGTGCTTGTCGTTGAGGAGCATTATGGGTATGCGTCCAATCTTTTTGTGCTTGTGGTGCTTTTTGTTGAACGGGTCTTGGTGCACTCCCTCTAAACGCAAAACGTTGTTCAGCAATATCGTAAGCTGCAAGATTGACATTCGCGCGACTTACTCGACCACCAAACTGAGTGGTAATCACATAATTACCGGGGGGGAGAACAAAATTGGCTGACGATCTCCCACTTACCGCTTTTACACGTTTACCATTTTTGGTGACAACAAAAGAGGTATTTAAAGGACGACCATTGAGTGTTGCATAAGCTCTAATTTGACCATTGACTGTTTTGGCTGGTGCCGCTTTTTTGAAAAATTCAAAGGTTCTTGTAATATTTTTATTGCTTATATTGATGTTGCTGCTTTTCCATTTACCCGCATAACTCGTCGCTATCTGATAACGACCAGGTTTGAGATTAACGTTCGCAGTTGACTTTCCATTGACCCGTCTAACCTCTTTACCATTTTGCTTAATAATAAATGATGTTTTTAAAGGTCTCTTATTAAGGGTCGCGATCAGCCTGACTCGTCTTGTTTTATTTTGTTCTGCTTTGCGCTTTTCTTTTCTTATTTCTTCTTGACGTTTTTTTTCTGCTGCTATTCTGGCATCTTCGGCTCTTTTGTTTTCTGCCGCTATTCTTTCCTCTTCGGCTCTTTTATTTTCTGCTGCTATTCTTTCCTCTTCTGCTTTTTTATTTTCCGCGGCTATTCTGGCCTCTTCCGCTTTTTTATTTTCTGCTGCTATCCTTTCATCTTCAGCTTTTTTATTTTCCGCGGCTATTCTGGCCTCTTCCGCTTTTTTAGTTTCCGCTGCTATTCTGGCTTCTTCGGCTTTTTTAGTTTCTGCCGCTATTCTGGCTTCTTCGGCTTTTTTATTTTCTGCCGCTATTCTGGCTTCTTCGGCTTTTTTAGCTTCTGCCGCTATTCTGGCTTCTTCGGCTTTTTTAGCTTCTGCCGCTATTCTGTCCTCTTCAATCTGTCTTTCAATTTCAGCTGCGCGGTCTTTTTCTTGTAACTGTTGAAGTTTAGCCAGACGTTCTTTTTTGAGCTTTTCTTTTTCCTCTAGCTCAAGTCGTTCTTGCTCAAGTTTCGCTTGTTCTAGTTGTGCTTTCTCTTCTTTTGCTTTTTCCTGTTTTGAAGCTTCATCAGCTGCGGAGCTATCTTCTTGAGCTTTTTTGTCAATAGCAGCCAGTCTATTTGCCTCAAGTTGAGGGTCAACCTCAAGCTGATGTAGCTGTTTTTTATCAGTTTCTTCAACCCCCATCCAACTGGAAACTTTCTCGTAATTAGTAAAACCAAATGCTAAACCGGCGACAAGAACTAGCGTAGCCGCTATTCCCCCATACAAACCTTTTTTGCTTTTTGGCTCTTTGGCTGAAACAGGATAATGACCCGTTTGAAGTATCTGGGTTCTATCATCATCAATCTGTGGTGGTATTTTATGAATAACGGTTTGATCAACGTTTACTGCGTTTTTAACAGCTTCTACAAATTCCCCCACTGTCTGATAGCGGTCGTTAGGTTCTTTCGCTAAAACCTTATCGATAGTCGGCTGTAAAAAACTATATTCTGCGGGCAACTCAGGGGGAGCAACCGTTGTATGCTGATGAATAGCTTGAATCGTAGACTCAGCTTTAAACGCTTTTTTGCCAGTTAACATCTCGTAAAAAACGAGACCTAAACTGTAAATATCAGATCGGCTGTCTAAATCAGTGGTAACTGCCTGTTCGGGGCTCATATATTGAACTGTCCCCATGGTATAACCCATACGAGTTAGTTCACCCGATGTATCCTGTAGTTTGGCAATACCAAAGTCAGTGATAACGGCTGTATCATCCTCTCGAAATAGAATATTTCCTGGTTTTATATCTCGATGGATATAACCTTTGACGTGTGCGTAATCTAGTCCACTTGATGTTTGTTCCAGAATTCTAAGTGATTCTGCGTAACTGAGTTTGCCCTTCTCTAATTTAGTCTTGAGCGTGCCATTAGCCAAGTGCTCCATTGCCATATAAAGAATAGAATCATCAATCACGCCAACATCGTAAATCCGAACAATATTTCGATGCTCAAGACTAGCTATGATCTTGCCTTCACTTAAAAAGCTCTTACGAAAGTTTTCATCTCTGGCCATGTCAGGGAGCATGACTTTTAAGGCTACGTTACGACTCAGCATATCTTGAACCGCTAAGTACACTGTAGCCATACCGCCTCTACCCAGCTCGCTATCAACGGTATAATTTGGAATTTCTATCATTGTTAGATATTAGTTTCCGTGTTTGATGGTTTATCTTGAGGGGGACTTGGGGTTATTACTTGTCACCCCCCTACTTATAAGCACTTTCCTTAACTAGTTCTTATTACTGATGAATTGCGTTTAGATTCAGTATCCATGACTAGGCCTGATTAAGTATATAAGCGAAGATTCTTAAGAAATGTGACAAATTCCACAATTTGAAAAAGTTAGTAAAAAGAATGTAAATTCTTGTTTTTAGATATTATTTGAGATCTTTGAGTTTTTAGGACAAAACTCGTCATGAAAATGGTTAATTTTATATAACTAAGGGATGTATTTAACTATATTTCACACCCCCCTACTTTGAGGCTGTTTTTTATATACCGCTTAATAACATCTGCTGACGTTTACCCACTGCACTGGTCTCGAACAAAACTGCATTATCAGACATTAAAGCCAACTCTAATGACGCAGAGATGCGTTGCCTTTGCATGCCATTTTTTAAAGTGTATAAGCAATTTTCATGAGAAATTTCTTTACCATTTAAGTATCGAACACCTGACTCAAACTGACTCCGGTTCGTCTCCCACCAAGCTTTAATTAGCTCAGGATCTGGCCAGGGCAAGTCTTCATCCTCATCTAAATCGGTATTTTCATCTTCCGGATTTTCCGTTGGACCAGCCTCAAAACCTTCGGGCTGGTCCATTTCCAAATCATCGTATGCAAGATCAACACCTGTAATGAAAGTGAAAGATTCTCCTGCTAAACGCGATAACTCAGGCGTGTTCATTTGATCGATTAGCCATGGAATGTAATCAGCTTCACCACGGATACCCATGCCTTGAATGACGAGCCTCATCTTATTTTGGTCTTTCAACAGGGCCAGTAGTTCTTTGGATTTTTGAGAGTTATAAACACGTAAAAGAATCATAGTAGCTTGCAACATATAACAAGAGTCCTGTTTTACGAAAGCTAACATGACACTCAATGATTCTGATCGGTCGCCACAGAGAATAGCTGACCAGGCTGACCAAAATTTGACGCTTTCATCTTTACTTGCCAGTCGTTTTTTTATTAGATCGAGCAAGTCATTGCGGCCTAATTTCCCAGCAGCACGTAATGATTGACTGCATAAAGCGAGATTCTTACTTTCAATGCCTTGTTTTAAATGATCACCAGGATCTACACGCTGTACCGTACATGCAGCTATACCAATCTGTTGCCAGAAAGGTGTTTTAGAAGCCAAAAAGCCACTAACCTTCCCTTCCAAGAACTTGGGATCAACCCAACCTAAGGCTGAAACGAAACCATTTTGTAACTCAGCATTTTCTGTAAGAAACTCATATACTATTTTAAGTTTTTCAGCATCATCACTCTCTAAGGCCAATACTGTTGTAATGAACAACTCACCGGATTCCTTAAATTCAAGAGTAGCTTTACAAATTTCCCAACCATAATCACCCGATACTCTAAGCCCATCAATGTGAGCTTCTACACGATCATCTAACTCTGATAAATCTTCTAAATCGAAATGGGAAGCTGATACGGCATTACTGCGTAATAGCCATAAGAAAGCCGCCTCTTCAGCGTGTTGGTCTATGATATGTGGGATTGGTTTTATCATTAAACTTTCCTTGGGATGCCCCATTTAATGGATATATTTAAAGTATGTGTAGAACATAATTTAAAGTTTTAATTATTCTATTCTTGTCCATATATTTCCATTAAATGAAAAAACATCAGAAGTGCCGATAGACCACAATGTATCTTCTGCTTGAGTAAGTTGATAACAAGTCAATGGAAAATCATCTTCAAAATCTACTGCTGATACTCCACTTTCATCTAAAATATAAAGGGCATTCATTGTAGAGAAATAAACTTTTCCCTCAAAAAAAGTAAAATCCCATATATCTTTAGTAAAATCCTCTATATTAATTAGGTCCCATTGATTGCCTTTTCCCTTAATAATTGTCCCTTGACGTCCACCTATATATACATTTCCATCAGGAGCACATAAAACACAAGTTAAAATTAAATTTGTCGGACTATCGGCTTGAATCCATTTACTACCATTATAGTTCCATATCTCCCCCCCCCAGCCAACTGCATAAATGTCAAACTGAGAAAAACCATCAATATCTTCAAATCCTTTATTGCTCTCGTTATCAGATAAGGTTGCATGCATAATATCCCATTGATCTTCTCCAACGCGTTTAAAAACTTGTCGATTCATACCACATGCATACGCATAGCCTTCAATAGTACAAATATTTCTAATAGACTTTGGTTCTGGTAATATATTTTCCGTAGTTTTCTTACCTCCAACATATGTCCAGATGTCTCCTTCTTCAGAAATAGAGATTAATTTATCTAATGGTTTTTGTACAACGCACATACCTATACAATTCCAGTTAACATGTTCTTCTTGAAACCATTCACCTCTATCCCATGCGATAAAGATAGAATGCTGTATATCTATCGCTTCCAGATCTTTTTGATTAACTGCAAAATATACTAAGTCATTAAACCTAGCAGCGCCTTTTATAAACAAATGTGTGTTAGTCCAATAGGGTCTCATAACATTTATTCTCACTTTTAATTGATATTAGGTTATCTAGCTCCGCTTGGAGCCATAGTCTGAATTTGAGTTGTCAATTCGCTTGGATCCATTGTTGTACCACATGGTGAATGCTTTATTTCTGCATCTTTATTTTTTCCAGAGGTCATTTTCTTATGCCCTTGAATTAACTGATTTTTTATACATTCCTCATTACAATTAGACTCAGGGAAAACTTCCGTAACTCCTTTTGCTCCCAGACTAGCCTGTGACTCTAAAGACACCATAGTCCCTTTTGCAGGGCCATTTATTTTATGATGGGTATGCCTTAATCCATGAGTACCTTGTGTATTTGTCCCCCCTTCGGCACAAATACAAGGTGCTCCACTCGCGGTATAATTTTTCCACCCTGTCAGCTTTGTACCTTTTTTGACAGTAGTTTTATAAAAAGAGCTCTTAGGAATGAGGTGATCGGCTGTTTGAGCTGGGCAACAACCATTTATACCATCTTTCTTTTTACTATAAGGGGCCAAACGGCACCTTCTAGCTTTTATACAAGCGTTGGATTTAGCACTAATTGATTTACTTTTTGCCCATGATTTGCTTTTCGTTATACCCTCATCTAAACCCGCATCCACGCATACATCATTATCACCTTTGGGTTTATAATCAGCACAACTTGTTTTTTCTTTTGCTATGTCAGCCGCACATGCTTTTTGCATATCAATAGACATACTATCAACATGAGGCCAAGGAATACTCTCATTACCAATCTCACTCTTATGATTATGGGTAGTCATATCCAAGTGCCTTACAACATTTTTACCTTCGACTTTGACATCCATTGACCATGACTTAAAATAAACCTTTCCTTTTATCGTTCCAGTGATAATTCCTTTTTTTGCAGGTGTTGCACATCCTGCTTCATCCCCATAACTTGTTTTGTAGTGAGAGACATTTTTTTTAATTATCTCTTTGCCTGTTATCTTTACAGATTTACTTCCTTTGGTTGTATCTTTCGCCATTCCAGTATTAGGATATGGAACAGGAACCCCCATTGGAGTTGCGGGGGATGTTGGTGGTGTCATACACACATCTGGAAACGCACAGATAGTTTTACCATCTGCTTTTTTACAGGATATTTCTCTACCATTGGCAAATACATCATTAGACATAAGGGGGTTCTTTTTTTAACTCCATTTTAAAATACAGGCTGAACGTTTCCCATCATCATTTCCTACATGGGCTACGACAGCTCTGCCATCTGAGTAGTTTTTTTCATTAGCTGTTTTAAATACAATTAACATAACCAACCCGATTACACTGCCTACTTCTCCAATACAATCTGCCGGATGCCAAATATCAAATGTTGGCTTTCTTTTTCTCAATGTGCGACCTAAAGCTAAAGTTGCTTCTTTAAAATGATATTGCTCTCCGGCCACATCACTAATTCTAAAATCCAAATCACCCATTTCACATTGTGCATCTTGCAAAGACTCTTTAATCGCTATTGTCAAACCATCTGCTCTTAAGGGTATTTCAGAGTCAATATGAGCTTCTTCAACACCAAATCCGATTCCAAAACATTTCAACGTAGCTTGCTTTTTGCTGGCCTCAACAATTATTGATGCTCCTGCTTCACCTGGAATAAAACCATTAGAATTATTACTGGTTAATAATCGATCTTTTTCTTGATAGTCCATTAGTGTAGAAGCTACTAATAGGCTATCTGAAGCAGCAATAAGAACCTGAGTAACATCATATTTTTCTATAATTTCTCTAGCCCTTTGAAGAGCAATACCAATCGATACATGCCCCATTGCAATAATGCGTGACTTCTGATGAAACTCTATTTTTAATTCTTCCTGTAATGTGACGAAAAACTGATTATCATCAGTAATTACTCGACCTACCCTACCTGGCTCAGAAAGGCACAAAAGTAAGGGAGTGGCTTCTGGTTTTATTTTTGGGTTTTGATCTAAACATTCTTTAATAGATGCCGCGGCCATTTTTATTAGCTTGGTTTCACCACGCCATGATTGCTCTAACTCAACAGATGACCCAATAATCCACTCGCCCCCATCATCCATAAACCGTGTTTCTTGAAAATTATCAATAGCACAACGAATCGCTGCGCAAGTTGCTGGCGCTGAAAGCCCTACTCCAGTAACCATACCTACACCTGTTATTGCTAAAGGTATACTCACGCTGCTTGTTCCTCGTTACCATTTTTTTCATCGACAGGTCGATTAGCTCTGACCCAATGCGCCAAAGAGGGATAATAAGTTTTACCCATAGTTCTTGCGCGCCACCAAGCTTTAGTTTGCCTTCCAACAAGAATTTGTGGAATCTCAAAAATGTTTTTTCTTAATTCTATATTCGTACGCCAGGTAATTGTGAATAGATTAAAATCTGGCTCAAAAATTATGGTATCGATAACAGCCTGTTTTATTATGTCGTCTCCTTTCTTCTGAAAAAAAATAATAGGAATATCAAGTGTTGGCAGTTTAAATTCTAAGCGACTTTTCCTAGGGCTTACGTTTATTAATAACACCTCCTCTCCCCCTATAGGAAAAGGCATTTGTTGATCTTTGGGTGCAGATTGGAAATATTCTTCATTAAAATCCTTTGGTAAAAAAGGAAATTGATTTTCTAGCCACGCATCATCATAGGTACCTCCATATTTATATCGGGGTTCCCAGCCTCTTGCAATTGGGCCAAAAGACATGGGCTTGTAATCTTGATTCGGAAGTTTAATTGGGTTTCCTACTTCCTCTGTATTTGGCATTGGTGTTCCATCGACTAAATCAGTTGCTGTATGTGCGTGATAACCCTTTCCTACTGGATTTAACATATAAGCTTTGTGTTTTTTTTCATTCTTCAGGTAATTATCTACACCACCAAAAGCAGTATCATAGGTAATAGGCATCTTTTGAAATATCTCAGGGTAACCCGGACTTATTCCTACCCCTGCAGCCCATTTTCTATTTCCAATGACATTGAATGTTTTTGTGAGGTCTCCAACTTTCATTCCTACTTGAACTTTAGTAACAGACTTACCTTTTGGAGCATACGCACTTCCATTAAGTAAAACATCGCAATGTAATTTATTAGGGGAGTAATCAACTTCATACGCTGGCGCTGAAAAACCTGGTTCTCCAGTAAATGTATCAGCGTCTATTAAAGGAAGTTGAACTTCTGCTAGTTGTGGTTCTTCATCTGGATATTTTGGAAATTCAAATGTGCCTTTTATTGCAACCACAATCATTTCTCTACCGCTTGGCTTCATGCCCATCGTGTAGCCTGCTTGCATTCCTGTTACGTTAATTAGATCCATATTAATTAATCTGGACAGACCCACCTTTTATTCTATTTACACCGGAAGATCTATTAAGAATATAACTTCCTCTGACAAGAATTTTTCCTGACTTCGTTAAGGTGATACTTGCCCTACCACATTTGAGAGTAATACTTTCTTTACCCATTAAATTTATATGTTCACCATCTAAGTTAGCGATATTTTCAGAAAAATTTTCAGCCTCTATTACTGGATTGTCTGGTACTTTATCAACGACTTGAGGGTTCTGTATTCTTCCTATTATTATTGGATATTGCGGGTCACCACCTTGAAATAATAAAGCTACTTCTTTACCAATGTCATCACTGCATAATGAACTAGTGGTATTTGCCTTAATTGCAATATCTGAAGTATTCGCAGGATGTATAACCAAAGGCTCTCCCTTGTCATTTATCCCTACCAATATTCCAATAACTACGCCATCAAGACGATTCAATTCTTGCTGATCAGTATTTTTCTTTTGCTGTTTAGTTATTGTCATTTCACTTCCTCTCATCTTTTAATTTTGTAAAATTTTCTTACCTTTCATGATTATGTTCTTTGAGGCTTTAGCATTAATTTTCCCAGAACCTTTGACTGTAATATCCTTTCCTACAATATTTATAGTTCCATCTTTTTTCATCGTTATACTGGCTTTACCTGTCGTTAAGGTGATTGAATCCTCAGCTGTCATGCTGATTGTTTTAGCAGTTAAAGAATAATCTTTTGCAACCGCTTCAGAGTGTGAGTCCCCTATTGTTTCATCTAAATTCTCACCAATAGATATTGATTTATTTGCGCCAACTTCTTCTGATTGGTCAGAACCTATTGAGACAGTTTTTGAGGTTCCTATGGACTCTGATTTACTTGTTCCTAGTGTTACCGTTTTACTCAATCCGACTGATTGTACATACGTCGCTCCAATGGTTAATTCCATCGCAACACCAACTGTTTCAGCGTAGTTAATTCCTACAGTTTCGGTGAGATTGCTGCCAACATTGATAGTCATATTTGAACCAATCTGTTCGCTATGATTGACGCCGACTGAAAGCTGTTTGTTGTTACCAATAGCTTCAGAATGATTAACGCCAACGGTTATAGATTTATCATTATCAACGGCTTCGCTTTTATCATGACCCACATGAAGTGATCTGTCGTGACCGACGTCTTCATTACGGTCATTCTCTGTGATATTCGTATGGTTTTTTTCAGCATGAATATAGAGTTCTTCACTGCCTTTTTTATCTTCCATGCGAATTTCATTAAAGTTCGCGGGAGTGCCATTTTTAGAGCTACGGCTTTTAATACCACTTTGTGTTTTATTAGCAGGTAAATCGTAGGGGGGCATTTGGTCGGCATTGTAAACTCTGCCTGTAATAATCGGTCGATCTGGATCACCCTCCATGAAATCAACGATAACTTCCTGACCTATTCTTGGGATATGAATTCCACCCCATTTTTTCCCGGCCCAAATTTGAGCCACACGCACCCAACATGATGAGTTTTCATTACTTTCACCGTATCTATCCCAATGAAATTGAACCTTAACTCTTCCATATTCATCCGTATAAATTTCTTCTCCACTAGGACCAACAACAATTGCTGTCTGCGATCCTTGAACTATTGGCTTGGGTGTTATGCGTGCTGCTCTAAAAGGGGTTTGACTTTCAATTACTGAAAAATAATTACTATATGGATCCTCATTGTCACCACCACCACTAATATGAGCATGAGAATGTATATTATGCGTCACACTCGTAATAAGGTACTCGCGATTTTGGTCTTCTCGCGTATATCCTTTAAACGTAAATTTATAACCAGATGTGAACTCACGAATGGTGCCCTGTCCCTCCGTTTGTTCATATTGACAATGCAATTCTTCTATTCTTGCTTGTACGTATTCATCGCCATCATCTGTTTTAGTATATTCACCAGGGTAGTCGTAAATTTCATAATCTGCGGTTTTGTGCGACTGGATTATCTCTGATTTTGTTTCCAGTTTTGCCTTTGGTTTTTCAAAATCAAACTCATTAAGTTGGTATTTTCCGGGCTGTACTTGCTTAGTAAAATTCCATTGAGAAATAAAATCTTTTTTACCAACGGCTCTACGATCAGGGGGAAAATAATCAACAACCGCGTTACTTGGTAAAGAAGAGTGAGCGGCATCTCCATCTGACAAGACCAGACTATGAAGCCCATCATCATGGGTAAAGTAATAATAGATACCCTCTTGCTCTAACAATCGGCTAACAAAATTAAAATCGGTTTCACGATATTGAACGCAATAGTCCCAGGTTCGATAGCTGCTTGTTAATTTATCCTCAAAATCGGTATAACCTAAATCACGAAAAACACTTTTTACAATATCTGGAACTGACATCTCCTGAAAAATTCGACAATCAGCAGTACGTGTTAAAAACCATAGCCAGGGTTTAACGGTTGCCTTATACGAAGAATAATGATCCAGACCTTTGGTTTGAGAGAAACTGGTAACATTTCCGTTAAAATAACGCTTAGCTCCACTGGTTAACGTTAATTCTATGGTTACATTTTCACCAAGGATTTTTTCAAAGTTAATATCTTCTTGTTCGCTTAAAAAAGTAAGATCAATCGTAAATAATCGACCCAATTCCTCTGTCATCGACATATTTCGAAACAACAGTACGTCTGGCCCAAGCGGGGTCTTTATTTTTACTTCGCTATTGCTTTGCGTTGCAGCCATATACGTTTATTTACACTTTTATTAAAAGTCGTTACAAAAAAAGGCCCTAAAGTACGGGGGTGGCTATCGTTTTAAAGAGCAATTACATGCCTTCAATTTTTAAAAAATTAAGTAAAGGTGTAGGCAATTTCACTATCTTTTACAGATATTGCGACGGTATTGATTTTTTCACCTTCCATCATTCTCTCTAGAAATTCCTGACTCACTTGAGGTAATACAGTGTTGGTCAAAATCGCATCTACCACTCGAGCGCCACTGTCTAAATCATTACAACGCTCTGATATCAATTTGATCACATCATCACCGTATGTCATTTCTGCTTCGTGATTTTGTTTAATGCGTTTTACTATTTTATCCAGCTTAAGTTTGATGATCGTACCGAGTATTTCATCGCTCAATGGATAATACGGAATCGTTACTAAACGCCCGAGCAATGCTGGTGGAAAAACCTTTAGAAGCGGATCACGTAATGCTTTGGCCAAGCCTTCTACATCTGGCATTAAATCAGGATCGGCACACATATCCATGACCATATCCGTGCCCACATTCGAGGTTAAAAGAATCAATGTATTTCTGAAATCTATCAAACGTCCTTCTGCATCTTCCATGCGCCCCTTATCGAAGACCTGAAAGAAAATCTCATGCACATCAGGATGCGCTTTTTCAACTTCATCGAGTAAAACCACGCTATAAGGTCTTCTGCGTACGGCTTCGGTTAATATTCCACCTTCTCCGTAACCGATATACCCTGGAGGTGATCCTTTGAGCGTTGATACAGAGTGAGCTTCCTGGAATTCACTCATATTGATGGTGATGATATTTTCTTCACCGCCGTATAAAGATTCGGCAAGTGCCAATCCTGTTTCAGTTTTACCCACACCCGATGGACCACAAAGCATAAAGACACCGATCGGCTTATCAGGACTATCCAATTCTGCTCGTGATGTTTGTACTCTTTTAGCAATCGTATCTAGTGCATGTTTTTGACCGACAACGCGCTCATTCAACGTGTCACTCAGTTTTAGAACTGCACCCATTTCGTCCCTAACCATTTTGCCAACAGGGATTCCTGTCCAATCGGCGATTACCGAAGCTATGGCTTGCCCATCTACAGATGGCAATATCAGAGGTGTCTCGCCTTGCAGTTCTGCTAATTTAGTTTGTAAGCCTTTTAACTTTTTGAGACTTTCTTCTCTTTGCTCTGGCGTTAATGCATCAACTGATTCTGAGCTTTCTTGAGTTACTTGAGGTGATGTGGCGTTCTCTGCTACCTCTTCTAGATTTGCACCAGTTGATTCACTAGTTTGTTCTGTTTCTTCAATTGTTTCTTCAATAGATTTCTCAAGTTTTGAGCCAGTCCCTTCGACTTTACTGCTAACCCCCCTTAATTCACTTCTTAATTGAAGAATCTCAGTAACCAATTTCATTTCTTGTTGCCAGCGTTTATCTAGCTCCGCAAGTTCTGCCTCTACTTCTACTTTTTGCGTATCGACGTTTTCTTTACGTTCTCCCACATCTATTCCGACAGCTGCTTCACGAGCAATGATTCTACTTTCGACTTCTAATGATTGGAGTTTGCGTTGACGATCTTCAACTTCTGCAGGAGTCGCATGTTGGCTAACCGCCACACGTGCACACGCAGTGTCTAATACGCTTATCGCTTTATCGGGTAATTGTCTGGCAGGAATATATCGATGTGACAGTTTGACGGCATCTTCAAGGGCTTGATCAAGTAATAAAACCTTATGATGTTTTTCCATCACTGACGCCATACTTCTTAGCATTAATGTGGCTTTTTCTTCCGTAGGCTCTTCTACATTTACCACCTGAAAACGACGTGTAAGCGCGGGGTCTTTTTCAAAATATTTTTTGTATTCTGCCCAAGTCGTTGCTGCGACTGTTCTCAAAGTACCTCTTGCCAATGCAGGTTTTAACAGATTAGCCGCATCCCCAGTTCCTTCCGCACCACCTGCGCCAATCAGAGTATGTGCTTCATCGATGAATAAAATAATAGGTTTTTCTGAAGATTGTACTTCTTCGATAATCATTTTAAGACGATTTTCAAACTCACCTTTCATACTAGCCCCTGCCTGGAGCAAGCCCATATCAAGTGTTCTGATAGATACGTCTTTTAAACTCGGAGGAATATCTCCAGAAGCGATTCTTTGTGCTAAACCTTCCACAACTGCTGTCTTACCAACACCTGCTTCACCCGTCAAAATAGGATTGTTTTGTCGACGCCTCATTAAGATATCGACCATCTGACGTATTTCATCATCACGCCCAACAATTGGATCTAATTCGCCTGTTCTCGCTCTTTCTGTCAGATCGACAGTATATTGCTGCAATGCTTCTTGTTTACCCATTTGCGCGGGTGAAAGTGCGCCACTCGCCTCACCCGGCTCTGCACCATCTAAACTTGTACCATCGGTCGCTGCTAGATTTTCTTCTGGTGAATTAGCCACTACATCATGAAAATGTTCAGTAAGGTTTTCCAGACTTATTTTATTAAACTGATCAGAGATTGAAATAAGGCTATTTTTCAGGCTCGGAGTTTTCAATATACCTACGATTAAATGCCCCGAACGAACCTTGCTATCGTTAAACATCAAAGTGCTGTACACCCAACCACGTTCTACCGCTTCTTCAACGTGAGATGACAAGTCTGATATTGATGAAGCTCCTCTAGGTAGTCTATCAAGGGCATCTGTCATGTCTCGACTTAAGTGGGAAGGGTTTAGACCATAGGTTTGAATGATTTTATGAAGGTCAGAATCCTGTAATTGCAATATTTGATGTAACCAATGAATAAGCTCAACATAAGGATTACCGCGTAATTTACAAAACACAGTCGCGCTTTCAATAGCTTTGTAAGTAATTGGATTCAGTTTTCTAAATAATGATGTTCTGCTTATATCTGACATTGGTTTTTCCTTATTAATTCTTACTTAGTTACTATTAGCGATTAAGTAAACGTCCTCTTACTCTTCGTCGCTCTGCCTCTCCTTCTCCATCTTTTTTAAACTGTCAAAAAATCGTCTGCATCTTTTTGTATGGGCGAGTTATGTAACCATGTAGACCACCCAAGCTGTCCAAAACTTCCTAACTCAGTTTTCGGTATGGCTTCTTTTTTCAAAATAAGATTAATGTCCCAGATCATTTCCAACCCTACATAATTTTTAAGAATGGCGGACACTTGTTGAATTTTTTCTTTACCTGGTAATAATCCCTCGTATTCGTCTAACTCCATTGGACCAATTAAAACGCGAAACTTATACTGACGTTGCCAACTTCTGCCGCCAAGAACGGCGTCTTCTCCGAGCTTCCCTCCATCCAGACTCATACCTAAATAACATCGACTCTGTTCCGGAATTTCCAGCCATTCACCAATATATTCTTTGATTTTTACAGGCACCTTAAAAAAGGCCTGAAGCACTGAAGATAGACCTTCTGCATGATGAGTTTGTGTACTCATATGGCCGGCATAATGCATTTTGCTATTGTCTGGCATCAGGTCTCTGTCTTGTACCGCAGGTGTACCAATGCCTAACAAAGAACCCGTGTATAGATGAAATCGATCTTGATCTGGACGATCGTAATGAACTGTTGGCTCTTTATTAGCCCATGCTCGGTAAAACAAGCACAATAGACGGTGATGAAACATGTCCATAAAATGGATAAAAGACGCATCTCTTGCTGACCTAACTCTTTCATTCGCGTATTCAGTTAAATGCAAAGGTAATGCCCCATTCGGACCAAACATACCGAAGAAGAAGACATTTAAATGTAATAAAGCATCCTTTTCTGTAGTGGCTGAAGATAAAGTCGATGGTGCGAATGCAGACGTGGGTGTTTGACCCAGACGAATCATGTCATCAGCAGACTTGAGTGTTTCACCGAGACGCGAACGATCTTTGTAATAGCACTCGATTAATCTTAATGCTTCGTAAAAACCGTATTGATGCGGATTATCAGTAATATCCTGAATCAGGTCTGTAGAATGTGTTTCATTGGTCATAGGGTTGCCCTTGTCCCAGTCCTAACTGACCACTGTTTTATTGCTCCCCTTTCTACGGTATTCAAATTTGTTTGGGTGAAACTATTCAAGGAAACATATTTTGCAAAGAAGTGTTCTAAAATACTTCCTAACAAATACACACCCATTCCATCAAAAGCACTTTCTTTACAATTCACTGAAATTTCAACACCGCGACCAAAAGTGATTGGACCTGCCCCAGGAATTCTTCTAACAGCAGGGTTACTCGTCACAGAAAGCACCCCATTGATTTGTTTCATCGTTTCCGATCTATGCATATCGCCATAGAGGGTGAGCAGTTCTCGTAGTGCCACCGCACCTTCTTTTTCATCCTTATCCATCAAAGACAAGTAATTAAGGGATAAATGACTGATTAACCTCCAGGCATTTTCACCTTCAACATTGGGAGGCTTAGGCTTGGTTGGACCAGCTAAACTCCTTATCTGTAATACTGGTGCGCTGTCCTCCATGGTAAATAGAGTTTTACCTCCTCTTGATGTGATATGCAGAGGTAAATCACGATTGGTGCATAATGCTGATACACCTAATTGCTTTAAATCTTCATCGTATGGAGTTTCTGAGCTATCCACTAAAGATAAGAATATTTCAGTGCCAACATAATCTTTATCAGAACGATTCGTAGTTGATTGTAATCGTGGCTTACGACTTATTGTGTAGTAAGCCTGCCCTCTTTTGGAGTCATAATTATTACTGGCATAAAACGGGCTAAATGTTTGTTTATCCTGCAAGCTTGAATCAAAACCATTCACTCCGGTTATAGAAAAAACCTCATAATCGAGTGGGTTAGTTCGATCAATAATGACTTGATGCTCACTAGACCGATGGGATAAATGAATGCGATCAGCTCGTTTTGGGAAAAGATTAATTGCCGGCGTACAATTCAACGATAAATTATCTTTGCCCAAAGCTCCTTTTAATAAGTCATTCTTTTCTTTGAATAAAAATATTATTTCTAAAGACTCCGATTCACATCGCGGTATCACGTTTTTCAGTCCACTTAATTGAACGAATAGAAAACGTTGTGGAAAGGCGAAGTACTCTTGAAGGTAACGATAACCCTGAAAAGATACATCCGTATAAGGCAATAAGGCCTGATCCTGATCAAAACCCATCTCACTTAAACTGTTAGCGGGTAATTCCATTTGCCAAGATGGTTTCTTCCCATTTTTTTCGACTGGTTGAATGACGATAGATGCACAATGCGCTAATAATAATTCATATATACGATGAGGCGTTTCACCACCACCATCTAAATAGAATTCTAAATTATTCAGAGATAGTGATTTAAATTCTATTCCGGGAGATACTTTCAATTGAACTTGTATCCCAGACTTCACAGGAGTTGAAGAACGATTGTAAATTTCCGCTTCGCCTGCACGAAGATACTTTACGTCCTCAATACTCAATGGCCAAAGGTTAACATCTTGAGAAGTTCTGTAATCACAGCGGGTTCTCATTCCTTCACTTAAAGAACTACGTAAACGTGTACCTCTTGGGATAGAAAATCCATCTTCAGTAACACCACCATCAAGATCAGGCTCAAAACTCATGATAGCCATTGAAGGAGTGGGTGCCAGATAATGTGGATACACCATATCCAACAGGTTTTGAGTAAATTTAGGAAACTCTGCATCTAACTTCAGTTGAATCCGCGCCGATAGAAAAGCAAAACCTTCAAGCAATCGCTCCACATAAGGGTCAGCACATTCAAATCCACCGAGATCCAAACGCTCAGCAACACCTGGATAACGCTCAGCAAACTCCTTACCCATACCACGGACAAACTGGAGTTCTTTTTCGTAATATTTGAGCATTTCTGGATGCATCTACTTCCCTCTTAAGTTTGTATATTTATATAGAAAAACTAAAAATCTATAACATCGACATTGCCACTTTCCAGATCAATCTGAGTCCTTAGATGTAAATGAACAGGAACCGGATCTGTCCAGACATCACCTTTTATTTCAATGATGAGCGAATTATGATTCATACTTTCTTCATCTTCGTGCAACTGCAGTTCCAGGGTTTTAGGTAGAATTCGAGGTTCAAAACGAAGTATGGTCTGCTTTATCAACCTTTCTAATTCTATTGCGTTAATACTGGAAGCCGTTTTACCGGTGAGATCAGGTAAACCATAATTCAACACCGATGTTTCTATTTCAGGATAACTCTCTTTTAGTAACTCATCCTCACACATATTATTGCAATTGAATAACCACGTGAGATCGCGCTTAACACAGTCGGTTATTTTGTCTAATGTACCTATTGAACTTTGCAGATAATGAAGTTGGCCTCGTTGAATTTTTAATTCATCTAACCATTCTTTTTTTTGCTGATTAGTTATATCTTTGTTTTTACTTGATAGTTTTTTCTCAAGCGCATTAACTCTTTGTCTACTTAGCTCTTCTGTCGAGTTAATATATTCATTATCGGTGACTCTATCTAACAATGAAGGCAGAAACTGTGTTTTATTGGGTTTATAAGTGCTTTTAGACATAACTATGATAGTTTAACTAGCAACCGTATCTTGCTTGAAAAAAATATCTCTAATATCTAGCAATGAATAATCATTCACATCCGTAGCAAATAGTCTTTGACCAAAACCAATAAAATCACCATCACCTTTTTCAACCCATTCTGTTTGTCGAGAAAGTGCTAATTGATGATTTTTTTCTGCAGAAAAAGGATAACGCGTCGGTATTAAAACAAAAGATTCTCCTTCTGTTTCCCATTGAATATGCGCGGGCATCCATACAAAATCTCTTAAATTTTCAGGAGCTTCAATGGCAAGTCGTTTAATGTTAGTAAAAGGCACCCACCGATATTGCCCATCAACAAACACTTCCAGTAAAGGTCCGAGCCTTGTATCTGCATCTGCAATCCATTCAAACGTATCGCCATTGATTGTTCCTGCAGTTGTGGGCGCCAATTCCATGGCTTGTTTACGCAAAACGTCTGAATCTTTATCATTATCCGTAGCAGAAAGCTTTAATGCTTGTAATAACAGAGCTTGCCACTCATCTGGCTGCCCCATAAACACCGGATCTTTGTTGCCAGAGAAAACATCTTCCCTGTACCTCTCACATTCAATAGCTGCACGACACTCATAAACCATACCCAATGCGCCATCATCCATTTTAGAAATAACATCAAGTTGCTTAGCGGCACGATCCCATTGACCTAATACGGCAAGTAATTGGAATAAAAAAATCCGTAGCTTCGAATCAGCAGGGTTTCCACGAATCTCCTCCTGCAAAAGGTGTAATGCCTCATCAAGGCTACCATCTCGAATAAATTGCTCGGCATTCATGTGTAAATCTTCTCAGTTTTGAAAATTGGATTTTCATTAATAGATAAGAATAAAAGAAAAATCACAATAGTCTCCATCTTTATACAAGCTGAAAATAGCTATTGCCTTTTTGGCAATAGCTTCTTTCTATCCAATTAACGTTATAAATTTTACAAACAAACCTTATTAAAAAAGCACTGTCTGGTTATACCGTTGTTTTATTCTCTGCGATATCCCAACCAGCTTTTTTATCAGCATCAGCGCTACCGTCTTCTTTTTGCGGTTTATACGTATAATCAACTTTTGAGAAATTCAGAGTTACATTTTCAGTCAACCGATCTTCCCCCCCCGAACCACCAGTAGAGACATTGGTAACCATTATGTCTGTCATTTTGATGGTTAAATATTCCAAGGGTGTACCTCCCGCTTTACGAACAACCAAAGTGCCCTCTGAAATATGCTTACCATCAAAGACACGTTGCAATAAATTATGAGAAGCCGAATCTATATAATGGGTGAAACTAACATCCTCCACATTGGCTTTACCTCCACCGCCACCTGCACCCATATGGGTAGTACCAGATTGAGACGCCCCCCAACTCCAGGCCAAAACATCAATCTCCTTTTTATGTTCGGCATCCTGCGCTTCACCATCTATACCATCAAGCTTTAGAAACATATCAACAGCCATAACCTTACTCCTTTAAATTATATTAATAACACTTACTTTAAAAATCCCATCATGCTCCTTTAGCGGATGGTAATTTCGAAACAAGGCTCAGAGACACGGAGAGCCCCTCTAATTGGTAATGTGGGCGCAAAAAGAATTTCGACGTATAGTAACCAGGATTACCTTCTACCTCCTCAACAACCACTTCTGCTGATGCCAAAGGCTTTTTTGCTTTGGTTAGTTCACCTGAGTTCTTTGGATCACCATCTACATACTGGGTAATCCAATCATTTAGCCATATTTGCATATCTTCTCGTTCCTTAAATGAGCCGACTTTGTCTCTGACAATACACTTCAAATAATGGGCAAAACGACAGGTTGCGAAAAGGTATGGTAGTCTCGCGGCAAGATTCGCATTAGCAGTTGCATCAGGATCATCATACTCAAAAGGTTTTTGTAACGACTGAGCACCTATAAATGCAGCAAAATCACTATTTTTCTTATGAATGAGTGGCATGAATCCATTTTTAGCCAGTTCGGCTTCACGTCGGTCACTAATGGCTATTTCGGTCGGGCATTTCATATCTACGCCGCCATCATCAGTAGGAAAAGTATGTGTCGGCAATCCTTCTACAGCACCACCTGATTCAACACCGCGAATTCGCGAGCACCAGCCGTAATGTTTGAATGACGAATTAATATTGGTAGCCATTGCATAACACGCATTCGCCCATGCATATTTACTGTGATCCGTACCTTCAATTTCCTCTTCAAACGCAAACTCTTCCACTGGATTGGTATTTGCACCATAGGGTTGTCGCGCAAGAAAACGCGGCATTGCCATCGCTAGATATCTTGAATCTTCTGATTCGCGTAACGATCTCCAGCCCGCATACTCCGGTGTACCGAATATCTTAGTTAGATCTCTTGGGTTACTCAATTCCTGCCAACTTTCCATATTCAATAATTTCGGCGCAGGAGCAGTAATGAATGGTGCATGTGATGCTGCTGAAATCTGAGCTATTTGACCAAGCAACTCAACATCAGGTGGAGAATGATCGAAGTAGTAATCACCTACCAAAGTTCCGTATGGCTCTCCACCTAGCTGACCGTATTCCTGTTCGTATATCTGTTTGAATATTGGACTCTGATCCCAAGAAACACCTTTATATTTTTTGAGTGATTTATGCAGATCTTTTTTCGATATGTTCATTACTCGAATTTTAAGCATTTCATCGGTTTCAGTATTATTAACTAAATAATCCAGACCTCTCCAACTACTCTCTAAACGCTGATAATCTTCATGATGAAGAATCAAATTAATCTGCTCAGACATTTTACGATCTAATTCAGCGATCATGGATTCAATAGAACGTATCGAATCATCTGAGATTAAGGCGGTCTGCCCTAAAGCTTGTTCAGCCAAAGTTTTAACTGCATTTTCTACAGCTTCTTTTGCTCTTTCTGATTTTGGCTTGAACTCTTTATCCAGTAGACTTGAAAAATCACTCGACTCAAGCGTTTCTGCTTCTCCTTGTGCGCTACTTTGTGTTTCTTTTGATGTGGCCATGATTAAGACTCCTCTTCTGTAGATTCTTCAGAAGCCGCTTGTTTAGCCTCAGCACTTAACGCTTGAAGTAAAGCAGGATCATTTAATGCTTTTGCGATCAGTTCCTCTGCACCTGATTTACCATCCATATAAGTCAGCAAGTTAGACAACTGTGTTCTTGCCTGGAGTAATTTGTCGATCGAATCCACTTTCTTGGCAATCGCAGCTGGAGAAAAATCATCCATACTTTCGAAGCTCAAATCCACACTCATATTGCCTTCGCCTGTTAATGTATTCGGCACCTGAAAAGCAACTCTCGGCTTCATCGCTTTTAATCGATCATCAAAATTATCAACATCTATTTCCAAAAATTTTCTATCTGCTACCGGCTCTAGAGGTTCAGCTGGTTTACCCGATAAATCAGACATTACGCCCATGACAAAAGGCAACTGTACTTTCTTTTCAGCGCCATATAATTCTACGTCGTACTCTATTTGAACGCGGGGAGCTCTATTCCTCGCAATAAATTTTTGACTGCTTTGTTTTGCCATGATCTTCCTCTCTATTACAGACGTTCTATTGATGGGGGACTTCTAATAGTGATTACAGTGTGGATTTGCTCATGAAATGCATTTAGATATCCATATGTGCGATTAATACTAAGTTAATACGTTTTAGCGTTCTGTGACTTTTTTCACAAAAACAAAAACAAGCAATTTCTGTGGCTCTAAAATGATTTTGTTATTGGTTATATTGCTTAGTGGTTATATTTTCATCGGCTAAAAAGGTGTCTAATTAGATATGTCACCCCCCCACTTTGGACGTGTTTTTTTATAAAGCCTTCAAATAAGGTGAAAATTATTGATGCAATGAAAAGACTAAAAAGATACCTTTTAAAAAATGAGGCGTTATGACAAAAACACACGAATACATAAAATGTGTCGATGTAACTAGGGAAGGAATCGCTGATTGCCAGCATTGCGCGATTCGCAAGTATGACTTTTTGGCTAACATTGAAGTCGGTAAATATGAGCAATTACTAAAACGAATTGTGCAATTTTGCTACCCTAAGAAATCTGTTTTGTTTCTCGAAAACTCACCTGCAGATGCCATGTATGTGGTACGTAAAGGCATGATCAAACTAGAAGAAACATTAAGTGATGGTAACCCGCGAATTGTTAGAATCATTAAACGCGGTGGAGTGGCAGGTTTAGAAACCTTTCTGGATAGTGGTCAACGTTTTGATCAAACCGCAATAACATTGCAAGATACTGAAATCTGCCGTATCCCCTATGACGTGGTGGAAACACTTCTAAAATCAGAGCCTGATTTCTATAAATCTGTTTTAAAAGAATGGCACCAGCAAATAGAAGCAAGTAATCGAGTCATTGTAGAATTCTCAACGGGATCACTCAAACAACGACTTGCTTGTGTATTATTAATGCTAATTGAAGAAGCTAACCATAACCTTAATGTAGAACTAGATATGGTTCATATTGATGATATGGCTGCTTTAACAGGTGTAACGAGAGAATCTGTCAGTCGGATACTTTCAGAGTTTAAACGAAAAAAAATACTGATCAAAAGTGGACCTGGCAAAATGCGTTTTGATGAGAAATCAATACAGGAATTTGCCAAGCCCATTTCATAAGTGTCGTTGTAAATTATCTATTTATTTTTAAAATCTGGTTTTCTCTTTTCAATAAACGCATTCATTCCCTCTTTTTGATCGTGCAATGCAAAGGTTGAATAGAATAAATTTCTCTCTGTTTTAACGCCCTGAGTTAAGGTCGTTTCATAAGCTACATCCACGGCTTCTTTTGCAAGACAAACAACGGGTTGAGAATATGAGGCAATAGTCTCAGCTATTTCTAGCACTTCTTCCAAAAAGTTTTCGAGTGGCACTATACGAGAAACCAGTCCTGAACGTTCTGCTTCTTCGGCGCCCATCATGCGTCCTGTTAAACACATATCCATTGCTTTTGATTTACCCACAAGGCGCGTTAAGCGTTGTGTTCCACCTGCTCCCGGAATCGTGCCTATTTTAATTTCAGGTTGTCCGAATTGTGCATTATCAGCGGCGATAATAAAATCACACATCATCGAAATCTCACAACCACCCCCTAATGCATAACCTGCCACTGCTGCGATGACAGGCTTTCGGCAAGTGGTAATACGTTCCCAACCATCTGTAATGAATTGTTCTCTATAGATAGCTTCAAAGTCTTTATTTTTAATTTCAGTAAGGTCTGCACCGGCAGAAAACGCTTTATCACTGCCAGTAATCACAATCGCACCAATTTCAGGATTATTTTCAAAATCATCCAACGCAATGCTTAACTCATCAGCCAACTCCTGACACAAAGCATTGTAATGAGAAGGACGATCTAGTGTGATTAGACCGACGTTATTCTTTTGTTCACTCTTGATATTATTAAAACTCATTTTGACTCCCTCTAAAATTATTGTATTTTCACTATCTATATTTATGGATTTATAACCATCATCGAAGCTTGCATTAAGGAAACCAGTTTAGCTTCGTTGTCGACATTTTTGTGCGCATGTACATCGCCACTCGCAATCATGATTGTTCGCCCGGGCTTGATGACTTTTCCCTTGGCAATAAAAAAATCGCCAATCGCAGGAGAGGCAAAATTACTCTTAAATTCTATCGTCAACACTCTCGCATCTTCTGGCATTAGCGTCATCGCCGCATAACCACACGCGCTATCTACTATGGTTGTGATTACGCCCGCATGAATAAATCCATCTTGCTGACTTAAACCTTCTTTGAAAGGCAATTTAATCGTGACCTCTCCAGGCTCAATCGTTTCGATGGTTGCACCAATCGTAGACATGATTGTTTGTTTGAGAAAGCTTTCAGTGACTTTCTGTCTCACTAGATCAAATTCTGCACTCATCTTCTCTCCTTTTTTCTCATTCCTGAACTGGCTCAAACTTCTCTTTTACATCGATTTATAATGTTTAGTCGTTACATTACGATGTCACGATGCCGCATTTAAAAGGTCACCCCCCCACTTATAGGCACTTTTTTCTAATTTTCATAAATATTTAAATAGGTATAAATAGAAAGCACGATCGTTTAAAACCACTAATTATTGACTGTGTACTTGACTAATAGACATCCTAACCTAGAATTACGTTTACGTAAACGTTAACCATATAGATAAATCATTCTGGAAATGACGAACTATAATTATCCAAAATATGTGTTTTTAATATAAATAGATGTCGTTTTAATCAGCGGTTAACCATGCTAATTTGAACACAATACCTGATCCCTTAGAGTAATTTTTAATGAGTAAATCTTCTTTCTTCGATCCACAAACCATTGCACTTCATACGGGTTATCAACCTGATTCAGAACATGGTAGCCGTGCGGTTCCCATATACCAAACAACCAGTTATGCGTTTCAGGATGTATCGCATGGCGCAGCCCTTTTTAATGTAGAACGCGGCGGCCACATTTATAGTCGTATGACTAATCCAACCGTTGCCGTTTTGGAACAACGTATGGCGGCTCTTGAAGGTGGTGTTGGGTGTGTTTGTACAGCCTCTGGTATGAGCGCCCTCTTCACCACATTTGCCAGCTTGTGTTCGGCAGGTGATCATATTGTATCCGCGGCGCAAATTTATGGTTCTACTGCCACCTTACTCGGTCACACTCTCAGACGTTTTGGAATCGAAACAACTTTTGTTGATGTTAATGACCACCAAGGTATTAAGGATGCCATTCAAGAAAACACCAAATTACTCTTTTGTGAAACAATTGGTAATCCAAGCTTAGACGTAGCTGATATACCAGCACTAGCCAAAATAGGTGAAGAAGCCCATTTACCCCTTGTCGTCGACGCTACCTTTTCAACTCCTGTATTACAAAACCCTATTTCTCAAGGCGCAAACGTCGTTATACATTCACTAACCAAGTGGATTGGAGGAAGCGGTAACTCAATCGGTGGCGCTATTGTTGATGGCGGAAATTTTGAATGGGGAGATCCGGATAAAGACAGACAATTCCCAACGGTATGCGAACCCTATACCCCATTCCATGGCATTAATTTTTACGAAGAGTTTGGTCCTAGTGCCCTATCAATGCGAATTCGTGCTGAATCAATGCGTGACTTCGGATCCACCTTAAGTCCTCAAAATGCTTTCTATTTACTTCAAGGGTTAGAAAGCCTGTCGCTACGCATGCCCAAGCATGTTGAAAATGCCGAAAGCCTTGCGCAATGGTTATTGAAGAATGAAGCGGTTGATTGGGTCAATCACCCAAGTCTGGATAGCCACCCGAATAAAGACTTAGCCAAAGAGCTACTTCCAAATGGTGCTGGTTCAATCCTTAGTTTTGGTGTTAAAGGTGGTCGACAAGCAGGAGCCGCGTTTATGGATGCACTGCAACTCGCGACCAATTTAGCCAATGTAGGAGATTCGCGTACCTTAGTTCTACATCCTGGATCTACCACGCACTCAAGAATGGATGCAGAGGCTATGAAAGCTGCTGGTATCAGCGAAGATCTCATTAGAGTTTCTGTCGGCATTGAATCACTGCGTGATATTAAAGGTGACTTCTCACGGGGCTTAAAAGCTGCTCAGAAAGTTGCGGCTGTGGCGCAGGGAGAATAAGAGATGAAGCTAACACTTAACAATGAAAATATTTATGTCGCTACTGGCGGCCAAGAATTCGATAACAGCTTACCTACCGTTGTGTTCCTGCACGGAAGTGGACTAGACCATAGGAGTTGGGCTCTGCAAACTCGTTGGTTCGCTTTTCACGGCTACAGTGTGATTGCGCCTGATTTTCCGGGGCATAGCCTGTCTAAAGGTAAAGCCTTAGATAGTATCGAAGATATGGCTGATTGGTTATGGCAGTTACTGGATAAAATGGATGTAAAAGTATGTAGCTTAGTAGGGCATTCTCAAGGTGGCTTAGTGGCACTCGAAGCGGCAGCAACTCATCCAGACAGAGTTCGATCAATCAGTTTGATCGGCTGTGCAGCGGCAATCCCAGTCAATGAGCATTTACTGGCAATAGCAGAAAGCGATCAACCAGCGGCAGTCGATGCCATGCTAACCTGGGGATTTGGTGAAGCCTATCAATTCGGGCGTTCTCATGTTCCCGGACAGGCTCCAATGGGAATCGGCTGGCAGATCATGTGCAACAATCCCTTACATGCTGATTTATCAGCCTGTCAAAAATACAGCAATGGTGAAAATGCGGCACAAAAAATCACTTCACCCGCTCAACTGATTTTAGCTGAGAACGATCGGATGACACCGATCAAAATGGGCCGGGGACTAACAGCCCAATTACAGAATGTAAGCTCGCACATTGAGTTAGACAAAGTCGGTCACATGATACCCATAGAAGCACCCGAGAAATGTTTATCTGAGCTTCAAGCGTTCATTACAAATATTTAGCCAAATAAAATAGAAAAATAGATAGGAAATAATCAATACATGAGTACTTTCAAAAAAGTAGCCGTTATAGGCGCAGGTACAATGGGTGCAGGAATTGCTGGTCAAGTTGCAAACGCAGGCGTTGAAGTATTACTTTTAGACCTACCGAGCGATGGTGATGATGTGAATGCGGTAGCCAGAAAAGGATTGGATCGTATTAGTGATCCTGAACAACCTGGCCTCATTGATGACACCGTAGCTGAACGTATCGAGCTGGGCAATATTCGTGATGATTTACATCGTGTGTCTGAGTGCGACTGGATTGCAGAAGCCGTGGTAGAAAGGCTCAATATCAAACACGATTTATACCGCGACCTCACAGAACACATGCAAGACGACGCAATACTGACATCGAATACATCAACGATTCCTATTAAGTTATTAACCGAAGGCATGACGGATGATTTAAAACAACGTTTTGCCATTACCCACTTTTTTAACCCAGTACGTTTTATGCGCTTACTGGAGTTAGTGAGTGGCGAAGAAACAAATCCTGAGATCATGAAACGGTTTGAGGATTTCTCTGAAGAAAAATTGGGCAAAGGTGTGGTTAATTGCTCAGACACACCAGGTTTTCTCGCTAATCGTGTGGGCTGTTACGCCATTCAGTTTGCCCTGCATGAAGCATTCAACCGCGGCATAAAACCACAAATTGCTGATGCCCTATTCGGCCGTCCAATGGGTATTCCAAAAACAGGCGTTTTCGGACTATACGATTTAATCGGTATCGACTTGATGTCGGATGTTGCTAAAAGCCTGGAAAGTATTCTCCCTGAGAATGATGCTTTTCACGCGGTAGCACAACCAATTCCCTTAATGACCCAAATGATCGCTAATAGTCAAACTGGTAACAAAGGTGGAAAAGGCTTCTATTTACAGCCAGAAAAAGGCGGCAAACAGGTTTTAGATTTTGACACGAATGAATATGTAGATTTTGACAGACCCAATATCGACATCGCCTTACAAGCTGAACAACAAGGTGTTAAATGCCTTATCGATGATGACAGCGAATACGGTCAATATGCCTGGTCAGTGTTATCCAGTACTTTGGTTTATGCAGCATCGTTAATTCCGGAAGTTGGCAATGACCCTGCTGCTATCGATGATGCAATGAAACTGGGATATAACTGGATATCAGGACCTTTTGAATTAATTGATGAAATTGGTGTGGATTATTTGATACAACGATTACAAGACGAAGGTCGCGAGGTTCCGCCATTCCTTACTCAGACTGCAGAATCTAGTTTTTATAGAGTAAAAGGCGATAGATACCAACGTCGCTTCTGGCAAGGTGATTCTACTGATGCCACTGCGGATACATGGCACACCATTGATCACGGTGAAGGCGTTAATCGCTTCATGGAAACCCGCAATACCTTAACCCCTGTTAATAGCAATGATTCTGCGAGCTGGTTTGACTATCAAGATGTCGCTTTGGTTGAGTTTCATACCAAAGCGAACGCGCTTGATGGCGATTCTATGTCGATACTCAGCGATGCACTGGATAACGTTAAAGCTAAAAACTTAAAAGGGTTGATTGTGCACAACGATGCACAACATTTTTCCTGCGGCGTTAATCTCGAAAAAGTCCGTGAATATTTTAATGAAGAAGACTACGAAGGTCTGGATGAATTTTTAAACCACTTCCAGCAAACCGTACACAAAATGGCAGTTGCTGATTTTCCAGTCGTTGTAGCGACGCCAGGTATGTCGATTGGCGGAGGCTTTGAAGTGGTGTTGCACGCGCAACACGTTATCGCTCACTCAAACTCGGTAATGGGTTTAGTCGAAAGCATGGTCGGCGTCATCCCTAGCGGCGGCGGCTGTAAAGAATTATTGTATCGTTGGATGAATAAACTCAATCTAACCCCCGACAATATTGATGAAGCGGCGTGGAAAACCTTCATGACGATTGGTTATGGTCGTACAGCTAGCTCTCCTGTGATTGCGAAAGAGCTCGCCATGTTAAGAGACAGCGATACTTTCTTAATGAATCGTGACCGCTTGCTTTCCTCAGCATTGGACTATATTCATAGTGGAGCAAAGGCTCAGCATTACGAACGACCAGCACTATCGATGCCAGGCAAAGAGGTTTATCAAGCAATGGCTGAATGGCTGGATAAAGGTCATGCCAAAGGAATGTTCACCCCTCATGATACGGTTGTAGGTCGAGCAGTGGCCAGTATCGTAACCGGTGGTGAAAATGTCGAAGCGGGAACAGTCTGGTCAGAACAAGACCTGTATGATGCCGAAAGACGAGCATTTTTGACCTTAGTCAAAACTGAAGCCACTCAAGCACGCATCAATAGCATGCTAGATCTTGGGCAAACACTCAGAAATTAAAGGTATCAAATGAAGACTGACTTACAATTACCTTCAATGTACGACTCATTGAAGGAAAACATCGGAAATGAGGCGAATTATGTGCCGCTGACGCCGATGTCTTTCCTATCACGTACAGCCGATGTTTATCCTGATCATCCCAGTTTAATTTATGGCGATCAACAATATACCTGGTCACAAACTGAATACCGCTGTCAGCAAATGGCTCACGCCCTTAAGAAACTTGGCTTGCAAGCTCATGAGACTGTCTCTGTATTAGCGTTTAATACACCCGAAACCTTCGAAGCACACTACTATGTAGCGATGGCTGGTGGCGTATTGAATACCATTAATACACGACTTGATGAAGCCACCATTAGCTACATTCTTGATTTTGCTGAAACCAAAGTGTTGATAGTTGATAGGGAATTACTCGCAGCTGCTGTTCCCGGAATTAGAGCATTAAAAGAACAAGGTAAGTCGATTTCAATCATTCTAATCGATGACCCATTAGCGTTGACTCAACCAGAGTTACCCAATGATATTGAGATACATCTATATGATGAGCTACTTTCGAACACTCAAATCACAAAACAAGATTATCTGAAAACACAAGTTGATAATGAGCTACAACCGCTAGCTATTAACTTCACATCAGGAACATCTGGTCACCCTAAAGGCGTTGTCTATCATCATCGTGGTTCCTATCTGATGGCTCTCGGCACAATCGCAGGTTGGGCTGTTCCAAAGCACCCTGTTTATTTGTATACCGTGCCCCTATTCCATTGTAACGGCTGGGGACACGCATGGACCATGACAGCCATGGCTGGGACCATTATCTGTACTCGTAGCATCGTCCCAAAACAAATCTTTGCGCTAATGAAACAACACCGCGTGACGCATTTTGGTGGCGCACCCATTGTTTTAAATATGTTGGCGAATTCTGAAGATTGCCCAGATAAAATTGCTGATGATAGAACGATATATTGCATGACTGCTGGCGCACCACCACCTGCTGCGGTATTAGGCAAAATGGAAAACATGGGCTTCGAAGTCATGCACGTTTATGGCTTAACAGAAACGTATGGCCATATTTTACAAGGCACACCACAACCCGATTGGGTTGAAGCCGATGCTGCAACCATTGCAGAGTTAAAAGCGCGTCAAGGTGTTCGTTTCCCCATGTCTGAGTCTGTTCAAGTAGTAAACCCTAAAACAGGAGTTCCGGTTAACAGTGACGGTGAAGAAATGGGGGAAATAATAACCCGCGGAAATACCGTAATGACAGGCTACCTAAAAAACCCTGAAGAATCCGAAGAGGCATTTCGTGATGGATGGTTCTGGAGTGGCGATTTGGCTGTTGTAAATCCAGATGGTTATATTCAGGTCAAAGATCGTGCCAAAGACATTATCATATCTGGTGGCGAGAATATTTCATCGGTTGAAATTGAAAACGCCCTATATAAGCATGAAGCCGTAGGAGATGCTGCTGTGGTTGCCATGGCTGATGAAAAATGGGGAGAAACACCCTGTGCTTTCATTGAACTCAAAAAAGGATTTAAGGCCAATGAAGCAGAGATAATCGAGCACTGTAAAGAACACATCGCCAGCTTTAAAAAACCGAGCAAAGTAGTCTTTGGAGATATCCCCAAAACCGCTACCGGTAAAATTCAAAAATACGAGCTGCGCCATAAAGCAAAAAAATTAACCGATTAATTTACAGATAAATCGACGCTTTCATCATGAGGTATCTATGACACCCGCTATTTCAATCTCTCGTAGATTACGTTCCACCCCGTTTACCAGTCGTGTCACTGAAGCGGGGGTAAAATCCTATACCGTATATAACCACATGTTACTGCCTACGTCTTTTCGTTCATTAGAAGAAGATTACTGGCACCTTTGTAACCATGTACAAGTCTGGGATGTATCCTGCGAACGTCAGGTAGAAATCAAAGGACCAGATGCGTTTCGCCTGATTCAATTAATGACACCTCGCGACTTAGGTAACGCTAAATTCGGCATGTGTTTCTATGTACCTGTATGCGACGAAGACGGCAAAATTTTGAACGATCCGATCGCCATAAAGCATGACGATAACCACTGGTGGCTTTCAATTGCCGATAGTGATGTGATCTTATGGGCAAAAGGACTAGCAACCGGTTATGGCTTAGATGTAAAAATCACCGAACCTGATGTTTGGCCACTGGCAGTCCAGGGTCCTAAAGCCGAAGAATTAGTCGCACGCGTTTTTGGTGATGAGACCAAAGACATCAGGTTCTTCCGCTACCAGAATATCAACTATCGTGGAAAAGAAATGCTCGTCGCCCGTTCCGGCTGGAGCAAGCGTGGCGGATTTGAAATTTACGTGAATGATGCTGAACTCGGACAGCAACTCTGGGATGACTTATTCAGTCAGGGCGAAGATTTAAACGTAGGGCCGGGATGTCCTAATCAAATCGAAAGAATGGAAAGTAGCTTACTCTCTTATGGCAACGAAGTGGATAGCAGCAATACCCCTCTGGAATGTGGGCTCGATAAATACGTCAATCTGGATGCTGATATAGAAAGTTTGAGTATTGAAGCGTTAAGAAAACAAAAAAATGAAACTGGCGTTAAACAACAATTAATGGGAGTAATCGTCCACGCCGATCCCAAAACCAGTTTGGGAGGTTCCTTATATGAAGGAGCGAATGAAGACAATGAAGATAATGAAAGCGATAAAAAACTCGTTGGAGAAATACGCTCTCAGGTTTGGTCTCCACGTTATCAAGTCCATTTAGCATTTGCCATGTGCCAGCTTTCTGGCATTGAAGGAAAAACAGAATTCACGGTAGATACCAACTCAGACAAAGGTAAAGGCACAGCGAAAGCAACATTAGCAACCTTACCCTTTAACTTTACTGAGCTGGCGCTAGAACTCGAGTTGGAGCTTGAGTCTGAGTTAAACCTTTAAAGTCAGGAAACAAAAGTAATAAAAATCTGAAACCTTACAACAAGATAAGGAAGCCCTGACAGCTTCATCATCAACAACAACAGCAATAGTAACAGTAACATTGGAAATATTGGCAACTTTGGGAGAAAGCGTTATGTCAAAACAACCATCAAAAATCACACTAGACGACTTTAATAGTTTACTGGCTGAAGGATTACCCTGGGCTGCTGAGACAGGAATCATTTTAGAAAGCGTCTACGATGGTTTCGCAACCATGCGACTGCCTTATCACGACAAATCGACAAGACCCGGTGGTACAATCTCCGGCCCACACATGATGATGCTATCCGATGCCTGCATGTATGCCGTGGTGCTAAGCATGATTGGTGAAGTGCAATTAGCAGTGACTACCAATTTCAATATCAACTTTCTCAGAAAGCCGTCGGAAAGCGACTTAATCGCAGAAGGTGAAATAATCAAACTGGGGAAACGTTTGGCGATTATGGAAGTCAGCATATACAGTAGTTCAGATAACGAAATCGTTGCACATTCGACCGGGACTTATTCTATTCCACCAACTACTCGTTAAACGAATAGCCCCCCTCTACTTTAAAAAAACGCCTGTAAGTAGGGGGGGTGCCAGCAGAAAGATAGCTTTTAACTTTCCAGATATTCCTTGGTTGATACTATCTGCGCAAATGGCACGCTTAACGCCGCCATAAAGGCATTTTGTACATCTTTAGCTTTGACTAACTCGCCATTGAATTCCAAATCTTTGGTGGCGCACGCATCGTGAATCACCTGACATTTAAAACCAAGATCAAACGCAGCACGCGTCGTGGTATCGATACACATGTGTGTCATCGCACCACAAATAATCACCTCAGTCACCCCCCTACTTTTAAGCACTTTTTCTAGATCGGTGCCTCTGAATGCACTCGGAAAGTGTTTTACGAATACAGGCTCATCATCGGTTGGCGTAACGTCAGAATGAATTTCACACCCCTCTGTTTCAGGGATGAAGAAAGTAGCTCCTTCGCGGGCAGCAAGATGTTGAATATGAAACAGTGGTGCATTCTTATTTCGAAAATTCTCTAGCAATGCTTTACAGTTTTCAGACGCAGCAGACATATTAACAAGCTCCATCGTGCCACCCGTAAAATAGTCATTTTGTACATCTACAATAATTAAACCCTGCGTCATACTTACTCCTCATCAATTTTTGTTAAATGTTATTTTCAAAATATTTTATTTTTATTACTTAACTAAACATCTTAATTAGATACTTAGTTAAATTGTCATTCACTCTATTGTAGAAGATTTAAAGTCACCCCCCTACTTTAAAGCACATTTTTGAGTAAATTAATCTATCATCAAAGCATACAAATCACTGTGAATAAAATATGACCGATTTAAATGTAAATGAAGCCGCCAAAGAACTGTTAAGCCTGCGCGTAGCTGGAATAAAATCAGCCCGATTAGGCGAGCATCTACGTCCACGCAATATGGAAGAAGCTTTGCAGATTCAATCTTCCATGATGGAACTACACAGCGACAAAGTCGGTGGTTGGAAGTGTTTATTACCGCTTTCTGATGATGAGTTTGTAGTTGCACCTATATTTTCAGAAACCATACAGCGCGGAGATACCTGCACTTTATTTAAAGACAATGGCGTTGCACGTATCGAACCGGAAATCACATTTGTACTTGGCAAAGATTTACCAGCCAATGCAGATGGTTACAGTGAAGATCAAATTAACGAAGCAATTGGCTCATGTCACATGGCATTAGAATTAATGCAGGATCGTTTTGCGGATGATAGTGGCATAGAATTCTACGAGAAACTCGCCGATGGCTTAGTCAACCAAGGACTGTTCATTGGCCCAGAAATAGAACGAGAAAAAGCGTTCAATACGGTCAAAATCGACATTACCGTCACACAGGAAAATAACGCGCAAACCTTTGCGGGGGTTCACCCAAATGCGGCGGCGCATAGTCCAGTCTATTGGTTAATTAATTACATGACGCGCCGTGGTATTGATTTCCACGCTGGTGAAGCCATCATTACCGGTTCATTTTGCGGCATCGTGGAGGTCGAATTCGATACACCAACGACAGTCACTTACGATGGGCTTGGTGAATATCAGCTTCGTTTTATCGAGAAATAAACGAAAAATTAGTCATTTGATATTGAATACTTGGCAAGGAGTAACGCTTCTAGTTGCACTAAAGCGTCGTAAATCAATACCGCAAACAAGCCAACGATTAAACCACCTTGCAAAACATAAGCCGTATTGTTCGTCAGCAAACCCGCAATAATAACTTCACCTAAGGTTTTTGCGGCAACGGTCGAACCGATGGTAGCAGTACCTAAAGCAATGACTACGGATAATCTAACCCCGGTAAGAATAACAGGTAACGCCAGTGGGATTTCGACACGAATCAGTCTTTGCCAGCGACTTAAACCTAGTCCTCGTGCGGCTTCCATGGTGGCGGGGGGTAAGGTTGAAAACCCTGTAATTGCATTTTCAAAAATCGGCAATAACCCATAAAGAAAAAGTGCAACCAGTGTTGGCCCAGTACCAAACCCCAAAGCAGGCACCGCTAATGCTAATACGGCAACAGGTGGAAACGTTTGCCCCATATTGGTAATGGTTCGTGACAAGGGCAAAAAAGCAGAACCCGATGGTCGCGTCACAAGAATGGCTAATGATACGGCTACCAGCGTTGCTGCAATAGAAGCCAAAGCAACAAGCCCTAGATGACTTAAGGAAAGCGATAACAGTGAGGCTCTCTCATAAATGATGGGACCATTCTCTGGCGCAAAAGGCTTGAATGCCCAGCTAAACCACGTTGGCATTACCACTAAGCTTATTAACAAGACGACAAGTAATACGCGTACTATCGTCGACCATTTTATTACGTTTTTTTTCATCAAGAAATTGCAGCGCGTTTACGAATAGCATCCAATGTTACTCGACCCAGTAATGAGCCGTCTTGTACCACTGGCAATGCATCCCGACCTGTCCATAGACAGATTGAAAGCGCATCTCTCAGACTTGTGTTTGCTTCGACAGATTCACCTTCAGCTGAACCTTCTTCAACAAAATCTGAAACAGGAAACAGGGATAAAAGTCGTAACGATCGATCCACGCCACCCACCATATTTACCACAAATTCTGTCGCTGGTTTCTGGATGATTTCTGCAGGTGTTCCGTATTGCACCAAGCGTCCTTGATCCATCACAGCTACCCGATCACCCAGTTGCATCGCCTCTTCCATATCATGTGTCACCAACATAATGGTGGAGCCCAGCGCTTGCTGAATACGGCGCAGATCTATTTGCGCCTGGGCGCGAATAATCGGATCAAGTGCACCAAAGGGTTCGTCCATCAATAACAAATCTGGTCGTGAAGCCAGCGCTCTTGCCACTCCGACTCGTTGTAACTGACCACCCGATAACTCGGCAGGAAAACGGTCGCGATATTGATCCGGCTCCAGTGCAAACAAACTCAAAAGTTCATCTACACGGTCAGCGATTTTTTCTGATGACCAACCTAACAGTGTCGGGACTATCGCGATATTACGTGCAACCGTGTAATGCGGAAATAAGCCATGACCTTGAATGGCGTAGCCAATGCGTCGTCGTAAATCTGTTTTAGAAACTGAATGGGTCGATTTACCGTTAATCCTTACCTCACCCGAAGTTGGTTCAACCAGGCGATTGATCATGCGTAGCAATGTTGTTTTACCAGAACCCGAAGTACCCACGATTACCGTAATCGTTGCGGTATCGACTGTCATAGATACTTCATCTACAGCAGCCACGCCATCATAGAGTTTGCTAATCTTGTCTATCTCGATCATGAGGGTTTCCTTGGCATCCCTTGTGTGTGTTGTGCAGATTGTGAGGGTTTAGTCACCTCGACCAACACATCCATAACAATAGCGGCGGTTAGCGCCAACGCCACGGTGGGTAATGCACCTAACAGTATCAAGTCAGTGGCCGTTTGATTGAGTCCCTGAAAAACAAATGTGCCAAAGCCGCCGCCGCCAATTAATCCTGCGATAACAGCCAAGCCAATATTTTGTACCAAGGCAATTCGAAGACCTGCGAGAATAACGGGTAAACCAAGCGGTAACTCAACACGGAACAAACGTTGCATTAGTGTCATCCCCATTCCTCTGGCGGCATCGCGAACAGATTCTGGCGCACTTTGTAATCCGCTAACCATATTCGCGACAACGGGTAACAGTGAATAGAGCAATAAGGCCAAAAAAGCTGGAGCAAAACCTACTCCGGCAATACCAATTGCTTTAGCGGCTGGGACTGTACTTGCAATCCAACCTAACAATGGAATCATAATACCGAACATCGCCAATGATGGAATGGTTTGCAGAAAGCTCAGAACCGGAAGTGCAATTCGGCGTAAACCTGCATGGTGGTAACACAGTATCCCGAGCGGAATACCTATGACCGTAGCCGCCGCTAATGAACCAAAGGCAAGACCAAGATGCCGCAGCGCTGCATTGTAAAAAGCGCCCTGTCGACTGGCATACTCTTTCATTATCGATAAATCAGACAATGCGCCAGAACCCAACAATATAAAGAGTACAGTGACTATGGTGAGTAACAGCCCTAAGCGCGTCATAGGTCCGGGAGAAAGCTGGGTTAAAGCATCAGCCATTAACAGGATTAAAACCGCGAGCAGACACCAAAAACCTAATCCGGGAGAAACCCGGGCGTATTCTCCTGCACCTTGCAGTAATTGCGGCGCACTTTGAGAAAGTAACCAGAACAGCCCCGCAAGACCAAGCACTGCACCCGCTAAACGCACGCGAGGCCATGATGCAAACAGACCGAGAATTAAACCCGTGATGATAGATAGCAATCCGGGATATATGACTTCCGGCCCTGCCAACTGCCATGCAGTTAACCCCTTGCCTGCGACAATACGATTGGCGGCTAGCGTCATAAATGGCGCTAGCAGTGAAGCAAAGCCGAAAATAGCGAGCAATACGCCTGGTGCAGAGAGGCCAAACGTTCCTGCTCGCGCTGGAATCACAGCTGAGATTAGTCTAGTACGCCTGCTTTAGTCAGGTATTCACGCGCCACAGCTTCCGCAGGTTCGCCACCCACTTGAATGCGACCGTTCAATTTTTGCAACGTTGTCATCGTGAGTTCAGCGAAGATTGGGTTAAGTACGGTCGCAATTGATGGATACTTTTTTAACACCGCATCACGAACCACAGGTGAAGGTTCGTAGACTGGCTGAACACCTTTATCATCGCTCATCACTACTAAGCCGGCAGCACCCACACCACCATCAGTGCCATAAGCCATTGCCGCATTTACGCCTGAAGTACCACGCGCAGCTGCTTGAATCGTTGCAGCTGTGTCACCACCTGAAAGCACCACGGTTTGATCAGGTGTCATTTTAAATTTATAGGCTTCCTGCATCGCAGGTAATACCGCGGGAGATGAAACAAACTCCGTTGAGGCTGCCAGCTTTACTTCGCCACCGCCTGCTACCCATGCACCAAATTCAGACATTGTGCTTAACTTGTTTTTTTCAGCCACTGCTGCTGTTACGGCAATCGCCCAGGTGTTATTAGCAGGTGCAGATTGTAACCAGGTCAGTTTGTTTTTTTCTGCATCTAATTCAGCGGCACGTGCATAAGCCGCCTTTGCATCTTTCCAGACTGGGCTATCGGCCTCATTGAAAAAATATGCAGCATTACCCGTGTATTCAGGGTAAATATCAATTTGATCAGCCAGCAACGCTTCGCGCACGACTTGTGTTCCGCCGAGTTGTAATCGACGTTCAACAGGTAAACCAGCATCTTCTAAAGCCAATGCGATAACATTGCCAAGTAAACCACCTTCTGTATCGATTTTAGATGAGACTACGATGTCAGCTTGTGCAACACTGGTAAAAGCAAGACTTATACTGGCTGCAAAAAAAGCAAGTTTGATGTTCATGTTAAGGTACTCTCTGAATAAAATTAAGTTAAAAGTGGAACACGTGATCCGATAGTTAATGCCTTTTTACTAGAGAAAAATCTCCGTCTGAACATTAGGATGTAGATGCACATATACAGCGTACAACATAATAACAGTGATCACCAAAGTAGCCAAATTCACGCTTTCATAATCCCAAAAGAAGCTTACTAACTATCTAAAATTATCTATGTTTACAGCAATCTAACGCATCAGACATACAGATCAAGAAAAGCAAAGCGTCAAATATTAAATTCTATAAATATGTCTTCTAACAGTTAGAGAATAGTTAGTATTTGTGTGGTTATAGCGACGGTTTCTCTGCTTTTATTTTTAGGATATTTTACTTTTACCCAGTGCCTTGTGTACCCCAGTTGATAACTCAATCAAGGCTTGTTCAATGGTTCGTTTAGAATCATGCATCTCGGAAAGCCCCCATCCTAAATTAAGCCTAAAATAATCGTGATAGAGTTTTCTTGTGGTGAATTGAGAACCCAAACGAATCTCAATGTTTGCTTCATCCGCAAATGCTTTCAGTTTTACATCCTGCAAATCAGGAACCTGAATCCACAGGGCAAGCCCCCCACTCGGGGCGCTAACGGCTGAACCTTTGGGTAAATGGTGTAACAGTAAATCACGAAAGGCGCAGGCATTAGCAAAAATGATTTTACGAATATTTTGCAGATGTTTTCGGTATTGACCAGAATTCATAAAGTCCGCCAAACTCGCCTGCAGCAAGCCATTTTGACAGAACCGTTCGGTCGCATTCATTTCCACGCACGACTCAAGGTATCGGCCTGCCGAACACCACCCGATGCGTAAACCATTGGCTAATGATTTCGAGACAGACGAACACCAAAGCACATAGCCATCGGTATCCCAATACTTTATGGGTAACGGAAAGGTATGCTCGTAGCCTAATTCACTGTACACATCATCTTCAATGATTGGGATTCGATATTTATTCGCCATCTGCGCCAGACTCTGCTTCTGTTCAATAGACAGGCTGATGCCATGAGGGTTCATATAAGAACTACTAAACAAGGCGGCTTGAATCTCTTTATTCTTAAATTTCTGTTCAAGCTGCTGCAAATCCACACCATCAGAATGGCTCGGAATTTCAACCACCAAACGCGACATGCTAGATAATAATTTGAGTAAACCATTAAAACAGGGAGAACTGATTGCGACGGCATCTCCGGGTTTGGTGGTGGCTAATAACGCCACGCGTATTGCATCCATACAGCCGCCACTGATGAAAATATCCTCAGGCGTCATGGTAAATCCATTGACCCCAAAATGATCTACCAGTGCCTGACGTAATTCATAAATGCCCTGTGGGTCTGAATAAGCGTGTAACAACGAATCATTTCGTTGAACACTGCGTTTGATACTTCGCTGTAAAGAAAGTAGCGGAACATTAGAAGGGCATAAATGTGTAATTCCGAATGGCCCTGATGTCGAATTACTTCTGTGGTATTCGCCTGGCTCCAGATTTTTTGATACTTGCCGAGAACTGCTTTTGAATTGCGGTTGTGTGGGAATATCCCCCTGACTCACCGGTTTTGATACAAAAAATCCTGACTTGGGATGCGCTACAACCCAGCCCCTTTGTTCAAGATTGTGGTAACTATTCAGCGCGGTGGTCATGCTCACACCCATCTGTTTCGTTAGCTGGCGTAATGATGGCAAACGTTGTCCAGGCGTTAATTTATGACGTTGAATATCTACAATAATCTGCTCTGCAATGTCTTTATATTTCATGACGTCATTCAATCTCCTGTTACATCTGTATCTTTTTTATTTAAAAATATTGTATCTGTTATTTGTTTTAGATGAAACGATAATAGATAAGCAACAGACAAGGTCTTTCGACAGGAAACTAATGCCATGACAAAAAGAGATATATTCATCAGCTTGGCGCTGATGTGCTTATGGGGATTTAACTTCTCCGCAATCAAACTCGGCGCCATGCAAACAGACCCTATTTTGCTTACGGCATTACGTTTTACCTTTGCCGTATTCCCTGCAATTTTCTTTGTACGCAGACCACCCGAAGCGATTCGTTACCTCATCGCTTATGGCATCGTATTTGGACTGGGTGTATGGGGCATGATGGTTTGGTCGATCAACCTTGGCGTATCTGCTGGCATGGCAGGTTTATTGATGAATATGAGCATCATACCCAGCTTGGCGATTGGCTATTTTTTACTAAAAGAACACTTAACGCCCTACAAAATTCTTGGTGCGGCACTGGCGATTGCAGGTCTGTTAGCCAGTATTACAATCACAGACGGTTCTGTGCCATTAAAAGCGCTACCACTGACACTTATCGCCGCATTAAGCTGGAGTTTAATGTCATTCGTGGTCAAACAATCGAAAACAAAACACGTGTTTGCCTTTAGCGTATGGGGAATGTTCTTTGCCCTATTTCCACTTGTTCTTTTTGTGTTTATATTCAACGGAACACAACCGTTTATAGACCTTCCCTCACAGCTTAATTCTGAAGTCTGGTTTTCAATATTATTTCAAGCCTATCCGACCACCTTACTGGGTTACTGGGTGTGGAATAGACTGACGATAAAATACCCTCTTTCCACCATGGCACCCTTCACGCTATTAACGCCAATCTTCGGTTTGATAGGAAGTATCATCTTTTTCCATGAAGATGTGAGCGTATTGAAACTACTCGCTTTTGCTTTGATATTGAGCGGTCTAGCTATTAGCCAATGGCGACCAAAGAAAGTGGAAATCACATCCGCGAAATTAAAAAGCGAATGCAAATAAGGATAATGCTACCTTACCTAAAAAAGCCGTAATCGGTGGTTTAAAAGTGATTTTTAACAACCTTTTAAAATCCTTTATACACCCCCCGGCTTTGGGGTACTTTTTTTAGTTTATCGTTTATTGATTAATCGCTAAATTACTGTATTTAACGAAATCATTTAACAACTGCTTTTTTACAACGGCGTCAGTTAATATAAATTTGAATCAATACGCCTGCATACTTTTGCAGTAAGATGAAAAGCAGATAAGCGACAGAACAAGAGAAAGGGTAAAGCTATGAAAGTGTTATTTTTAATCAGTTGCCTCGTATTATGTTTAGGGGCTTATGCAACCAAGCCATGCCCTCCTTCCCCCTGTTTTGTTGAAGGAAAATTTAATCAAAACGTCTGTTTGGAAAAGTCAGAATGGGTGGCGATTGGTCGCATCAATCAAATAGTTGATGACCAAGTTGGTAACCCTATCAATAAGAATTTATCCCGTTTTGTTTTAAACATCGAGACATGGAAAAAGAACCCGCATGATTATCCCGACGCCCTCGATTTTAAAGTGGGCTGGTGCAATAACTCGAAAGAACTGCCAAAGGATAGTAAGGGTTTGTTTATTTTCTATGGCAAAAAAGGTTTCGACGCAAAGCCTGAGTATTATTGGTTTAGTAAAGTATAAAATTATGAGGTCTATATGTACTTTCAAAATTTTATACTCATCACTATCTCCACTTGTCCTTAGTAGTATCAAGAAGACTAATCCCCCATCTTTATCACAGGAATCATCCATGAGTACGCACGTCGAGATTGACCAATCACTGACTCTGCCCTGCGGAGCAATCATCCGTAATCGACTAATGAAATCAGCCATGAGTGAACAACTTGGCGATAAACACCACAATCCCAAACCCGGTCTGGAAACACTCTACCGCACCTGGGCCGAAGGTGGTTTAGGCATTGCAGTCACTGGTAACATCATGATCGACCGTTCTGCGCTTGGAGAGCCCGCCAATGTGGTGCTCGACGAACAGAGTGATCTAGAAGCCTTTCGTCGCTGGAGTTCAGCGGGAAAAATGGGTGGTTGCGCGATCTGGGCGCAGCTCAATCATCCCGGCAAACAAATTCCAAACTTTCTGGTTAAAACCCCTGTTGCCCCTTCGGCAATCCCATTGGGCGGAGGACTAGCAAAAGGGTTCAACGAACCTCGGGCACTGCAAGACGCCGAGGTGCGTGACATTGTGCAACGCTTTGCACAGGCAGCATCACTAGCTAAACAAACAGGTTTTGATGGTGTGCAGATTCACGGCGCGCATGGTTATTTAGTTAGTCAATTTTTATCTCCCCGCCACAATCAACGCGATGATTATTGGGGCGGTGACGCCGATCGCCGTATGAATTTTGTACGTGAGGTCTACACCGCGATGCGTGCCGCCGTGGGCGCTGATTACCCCGTTGGCATCAAGCTCAATTCCGCAGATTTCATGAAAGATGGTTTTAGTGAAGAAGAATCCTCTGCTGTAGTTAAAGAGTTGGAACAACTAGGTATAGATTTGATAGAAGTATCAGGTGGTACCTATGAAAGCCCCTCGATGATGGGACACAAACTTACCGAAAGCACGATCAAACGTGAGGCGTATTTTTTAAGCTATGCAGAGAGTTTACGCGAAGTAGTAAAAACGCCATTAGTGGTAACAGGCGGCTTTCGTAGTAGCGCAGCCATGCGCGATGCTATTTCGAGCGGTACCACAGATATGGTGGGACTAGCGCGGCCTCTCGCCGTGGTACCGGATATGCCAAACAGAGTACTTGCTGACCCCAACTACCGTATGACACTGCCTGAACCCACCACAGGCAAACCTAAAATAGACCGCATGGTCATGCTAGGTCTTACATGGTTTGAAACACAAATTCACCGCATCGCCAAAGGCAAATCCCCAGATGAAAATCTCTCAGCATGGAGAACGGTTTTTGATACATTACTGGCATCGGGGTGGTCGGCATTTAAGCAGAGAAGAGCTTAGGCACACTGTTACTAATACAGAGCGCTGTTTTATTTATCTATCTATTTATTTAATTATGTAGATAAATTGAAAGTGCCCAATTATTTCTCAAAAGAAAAACAAGAAGAGAGTCAAGAAGAGAGATAAAAATAGAAGAAGAATTCTACCATTTTAAATTCTTAAGTAAGTCTTGGTTATTGAGCAATCTCAAGCAATAAATTTAACGGCTGTTAGATAATGGCTGAAGGATTTACCGTGAAAAGACCGAGAAAACAACCCAATAAAGAATTGATAAAATGGACACAAAAACTCAAGTGACAGATTCTCTTATCAACGAATACCATGTTCAAAGCAGAGCTAATAAAGGCCCTGAACCAACCGCATTACAACCCACAAAAGCAGAATCCCCAGAGGGATCTGTTAATGAAAATATCGCTGTAGTCGTTGAAAGGGTTTTAAATAAAGACTCTTCGATGCTGAAGAAAGGAACGGTGCAACCCGTTGGTTCAGATAAATTCAGCGCTTGGCAGATGACCTGTGATGAAGGCGGAATCAATTATGAACAATCCTCCCCTAATCCCTTAAGTTATCTAACAACCGGAATCACATCCAATCTACTCACTCAGTTGCAACGGGGCATAGAGATCCTCAATCTGGATGTTGATAGCCTAAAGGTTGAGGCAAAAGTTTTCTTTAGGTTTCACGCCCCAATGTCAACACAATGGGCTGGGTTTACGGATAAGGTGGTTGCTAATATTTTAATCGTAAGCAAAGAACCTGCAAAAAAAATAACTGAACTCAAAGAACTAGCGCTGCGTTCCTGGGCTGCTGGTGATGGCTTGGCGAATAACACGGACATAGAACCGGAGCTTGTGATCAATGGACAACATTGGGACAACAAACATTCAATGGCTGGAAGTGTCCCTGACGACGTTTCAGTCGATAATGATCTGACACTTACCACCAAAACGTCTATGCTAAAACCTGAAACTCTGGAAGTTGAGGAAGCTGTCGGCATAAGCCCAACGTCATTGCTAAAGAAAGATATTAAATTCGCAGTAGTGGCAATCGCAGAATCGGCTAACGATACACAAAGACCTTATCTACAAAAAATAAAAGTCAGAGCTATTCAGAAAAACTATGCATCTTGGGAGCTCTATGCAGATGACAGCTATGGCTATGACGGATTAGATAAAGCACCTACATCCCTGGATTACCTAACCGCCGGAACTGCTTTTTGCCTGACCTCTCAGCTAGATTTAAACTTCAATTTTTTTCAGATAATAAACAAAAGCTTTTCTAAACATCATATTGAAGACTATCGCGTAGAACAGCAGATTAACTACAGAACAGAGAATTTCATGACGCCAAAAATGGCGGGTTATGCCGACAAAGTGATTACAAAAATTGTAATCAAAGGACAAGTCTCCGAAGAAAACGCCAATAAGTTTTTTAATCAATCACTACAGATGTGTTTTGCAGGCGAAGCCTTTAAAGATGAAACAGAAATCGTATCAACAATTTATCTGAATGGAGAGATTCAATAATACTGAAACACTTCCTGTCTAAGATAAGCGTAAAAGATACTTATAAGTCACCCCCCCACTTATAGAGGCTTTTTTCAGTTTTTTGTTTAGGCAAAAATAAGAGTATTTTCAGCTACGTTTCAATATATTATTTTAACTAAGATACTTATAAATATTGACTAATGTTACTTTAATAAATCAGTTATAGAGAATTCTTGCATACACCCCACTGTTAAAAACAGGTGATGCCTTAATAATATAAAATGTCCACATTACCTCTCAATAGACTGCTCTGCTTTTAAAACTATTAGCTTCTGTATAGTAAGATAATTAATGCCGAACTATTTAAAACATCCATTTGTAGCGCCGCAAACTCGCATAAATTGAGCTAATCCGTATAGTAAGATATTATTTGCGTCTGTATAATAAGCTGTTAGAGTAAAAAGGAGAAACATTTGTCTACAACACTAGATGTATTTGGTATTTTAAAAGAAGTTCTTCCGACAATTTTACCATCAGTTGCTATTGCGGGTGCTGCTGCCGTTCTTGTAAACGTACTTACCTCAAGAATAATAAAACCAGAAAAACAAGCAGACAAAGCGAAGGAAAAGCTTTTTAATTTATTAAATAAACACCTTTCAGATGGTGGTGAACTAGATCTTGATTTCTTGAACTATTTAAAATCATCTATAGAGCGCGAGTTTAATATTGTAATAACAATTTCTCATGTTTTAGAAGATTTTTTAGTGCATCGCTTACAATCATCAAAAAACGAAAAGGATGGTTTAGACACGCTTCAAGAATTGAAAGAACTATTAGAATCCGAAAATAAAATTAAACCTTTTGATAGTTTGCCGTCAGAGGAAAGAAGACTTTTAAAAGGCCTTAGAGATTCTATAAATAATGATGTATCACCAGAAAGTACATATTATTTTATAGATGAACTAAGTACTGTAATGTCTGTAAGGCATCAAGAATACTCTAGAGCTCATCAGACAAATAAGTGGTCAGTTCCTTTAGCTATAATAGGTTTAATATTTACAATTATTTTTGGTTTAATTAGTCTCTTCAGTGCTCCAAACGAAGAAAAAATAGCGGCTAACCTATCTAAAGAGCTTACAAATCAAAAAGAAAATTCTTTAGTAAAGTAATACTATCGCTATGTCGTCTATGATGAAAACTCTAACAAGGTGCTTCATCGGAAAAACTACTCGCTCGCGCTCGCATTTTTCCGCTGAGCAAGGCGTTAGGTGTAACTAGCGTTACGGCTAGAACTCCAGATGATAATTATAATAGCTAATTTTGACACCCCCCTACTTTTCGGCACTTTTTATAAGTAATAAAACATGGGAATATTTAAGCTAGAAAAACTTTAGATATAAAGGAAAAGAATGGACACAATATTCGCATTACTAGTAATAGCGCTAGTATATTTATGGCCAATGCTTTTGTCTGAGTATTCTTTATTTAATTATGGCAATCAAAAGACAATTCAGCTTCGCATTAAGTTCTATTTAATCAGTTATGGTATATGGTTCATATTTCTTTACGGAAATTTATATTTAGCACTCTATCTACAGCCAAAAGCATTTCAACATTCTCAAGAATGTAACTTAAATCTTAATGAGTGTAATGAGTTTTTTATTAGAGTAACTGATTTTATTTATTCATCTGGAAACCTATATTGTCATTTATTAGCATTACCATTTGCTTGGTTTGTGTTACGTTGGCAGTCAAACATACCTAACAAGGTGCTCAAAAAGGAACGCCAAAAGCGGGCGTCCTCTTAGCAAGGCGTTATGTGTCTGCGACGCTAAATAGAAAAAGTGGCTAAAAGTACGGGGGTGTCAAAAATATGAAAGCAATATTCATTTCTACTGAAGGTGAATATCTTCAAGCTAAAATTGAAGTAAATGGACAGCCTTACTATGTAATGGATGAGTTTAGTTCTGAAAATTCAAAAAATGGAGAAATTGTAAACTTAGACATATTCTCAGGGCTAGAAGATGAATCGGAGGAATGGGAAAGCATATTCAACGGTAACCCTGACGAACTAAAAAAACTTCAACATCAGTCAGGTTGGAAGTATCGAGCATACGGAAAAATCATTTCAATAAAGCCTGTCATTGTAGACATTGGTTTATTTGAAACTGAAGCACCTTTTCAAATCCAATCTAATGATATTAAGGTTATTGGTAGTTATATAGCATTTACTATTCAACGTTTAGGCGCTTCAATTGTATAATCACATAACAAGTTACAGCATTGGAAAAACTACTCGCTGACGCTCGTATTTTTCCACTGTGTAAGGCGTTAAGTGTCAATGGGAATTCTGGCACATCATGGAGGATTTATGTCGCATAAAATTTCTAATGTAGTAATAAAAAACTACAAGTCATCTATTACTACTGAATTAAAACTCTCTAGTTTTACGCCTCTCGTTGGATACAATAATGCTGGAAAATCTAACTGTCTGTCAGCAATTCAATGGCTTTTAAAAAAGTCGAGTTTAGCTGAAAAAGACTTTTTTGATGCTTCGCAGCCAATTGAAGTGATTGCGACTATTGAAGGAATAACACAAACACTCCTTGATGTAATGCCCGCAAGACAAAAAAGCTCAATTGAAAATTACATTCAAAATGAAACCTTGAAAATAAGGAGAGTGCAAGAAACACCAAGCGCGAAAACTGCTGAGATTAAAATCTCGGTTTGGAATGATTCAGATAATGATTGGGCTGTAAACCCAACAGGTTTAGATGCTGCAATTAGCGTACTCCTTCCAGAACCAATTAGAATAGGTGCGATGGAAAATGCAGCTGAAGATGCTTCAAAAGCTAAAACCTCAACGACAATTGGGAAATTACTCGGTGAGTTTTTAGCTCCTGTGAAAGCGGCTCATGAAACAGAGTTAAACCAACATCTTGATGAAGTTGGTAGAAGAATATCATCAGACGGTGATATGAGATTTTCTGAATTATCTACAATTGATCAAAATGTTAATTCAAAAGTTAATGATTTATTCCCTGGTATGAGTGTTAAATTGCATTTTGATACACCAACAATAGACGAACTTATTAAAGCTGGTACATTAAAAGTTTTTGAAGGGGTTGGGAGCGGAAGAGACTTTTCTTCATATGGGCATGGTGCACAGCGTTCAATTCAAATGGCGTTAGTACAATACTTAGCGGAAGTAAAAAGAAGTAATAACAATTCCAATTCAACTACCTTACTTTTAATTGATGAACCTGAGTTGTATTTACACCCCTTTGCTATTGAGCAGATTAGAGAAGCATTAGTTGATTTGTCATTAATTGGATATCAAGTTTTAATTACAACTCACTCTGCTCAAATGATAACCCCTGAATTAGCAGAGAAGACACTGCTAATAAGAAAGAGTGATACTTCAGGCACACATTCAAGACTCAGATTAACAGACGCTATCCAATCTGTTGTTCCAAATTCAACCCATCAAATGGAGCAAATCTTTAACTTAGCACACTCTAATCAAGTGTTGTTTGCAGAAAATGTAATATTAACAGAGGGTAAAACTGAGTTAAGACTACTTCCATTTATATTTAAATCTGTCTCTAATTTAACTATGGGCCAAGAAAAGCATGCGCTTATTGCCCAAAGTGGTGTACACGATACTAAAAAGTCATTAGAGATATTAGCTGCAATGGATTTACCTTCTAAAGCAATATGTGATTTAGATTATTGCTTTGTTGGAGCTGTAAGAGATAATTTCCTTCAAGCAACAGACCAAGATTTATTGGATCTGAAATCATTGTTACCAAATCTAGTGCAATCACACGGTGTTACATTAAATGGTAACGGTTTACCTCAGAAAAACAGTACCATAAATGCAGCAGGTGCCTTTGAAGTTTTAGCCAGCCAAGCCGCTGCTATACCTTTAATAGAATCTTTACATGAAAAGATGAAAGCTCAGAATATTTGGATCTGGAAAAAAGGTGCTATTGAAGCGCATATCGGTATAACTAGCAAAAATGAGATCGCTTGGGCTAAATTCAAGAATGATGTAATAACTGACGGGTTATCTCAAACATGTAATGATCACCAAGGCTTATTAGACTTGGTAGATTGGTTACGAAATTGACACTTAACAAGCTATTAAAAAAGGACAAAAAACAGTTGATTTTTGCTCCTTCGTCGCTAATTTTAGCCAACTATTTTATTGCCTGTTAACAGGGCGTTAAACCTAGGAGAAGAAATAGTGAATATGAAGGAGTTTTCGAGTCTAGTTGGTTTGTCTTCTTACACTCTGAGATACTATGAAAAAATAGGTTTACTTAAAAATGTTCAGAGGAACAGTAGTGGGCATCGAGTTTACACATCGAAAGATCTTAGATGGATTGAGTTTGTAAAGCGCTTAAAGGACACAGCCATGCCACTTGAAGAAATTCAAGAATATGCACGGTTAAGAGAAGCAGGTTCCAGCTCTGTACTTCAACGTCAAGCTTTACTAGAAAAGCACAAAAGAAATTTAATAGATCATATTACTCAGCAGCAATCTCACCTTGCAGATCTAGAAGATAAAATTGACTTATATAAAAAGGGAAAAGTCCGTTGACTTAGAGTTAACTCTAACTTGTATGCTGCGCTTGTACATAAAAACAGGAGCATGCAAATGGAACAATCACGTTTTGAAACTGGATTAGAGTTACTGAAAAAGATTGATGGTGAGGCTGGTCAAAAGGTTATCGAGAGTCTGAAAGATATTTGTCCGGATTTAGCTAAGTATACAATCGAGTATCCTTTTGGCGATATTTATGCTCGTGGCGGGTTAGATTTGAAATCACGAGAGATTGCCACGATAGCAGCACTCACTGCATTAGGTCATTGTGCCCCTCAACTTAAAGTGCACCTAAATGCTGCTCTAAATATTGGCTACACAGAGGAAGAAATAAAAGAAGTGATACTTCAAATGTCCGTTTATGCAGGTTTCCCAGCAGCTTTAAATGGCATGTTTTCTTTTCAAGAAGTACTTGCTGAACGAAAGGAATAACAAAAAATTAAGAGTTACTCGCTACGCTTGGCGCCCTCACTTCAAGTCAGTTTAGTGTTTATGGCACAATGCTTTAGGTAAGGTATTAGCGTTTTTCACACCTTAATTTTGCGTTATACGTAGAAAATAATAAATTATGATAGAAGCTCAAAAAATCATCTGTAAAAATCAAGGCGTAGATACAGTATTTCCAGAAGCATATGAAACATTAGGTATAGCATTATCTACACTTGGGGAAAAACTATAAACGGTTTACGCCATCCTTTTGAAAATGGGACTTGCGGTTGGTATATATGGTGCGGTGAAGATCTACCTGAAGACCCTGAATTCTTTGACTCAATGCATGTAAGTCACATTAGCGAATATCTACCAAGCATTGAAAAGTATTTGGCGTTACCTGTGGGTTATAGATTTTTAGTTACAGAGACTTATGAAGATATTTGGTACGATGAAACACTTAAAAACGTATAACAAGTTTCCTCCTAGGAAAAATTACTCGTTCGCGTTCGGATTTTTCTGCTGAGCAAGCCGTTATACAATCAAACCAATAATAGAGAGACTTTTACTTGTTTGAACTAAAAACAATAACCTTATTCCTAATTACTGCTGTTGCAGAAATAGTTGGTTGCTATCTTCCATACTTATGGCTTAAGCAAGGTAAAAGTGTTTGGTTACTTATTCCAGCCGCTTTGAGCTTGGCTCTTTTCGCATGGTTACTATCACTTCATCCAACGGCAGCGGGTAGAGTTTATGCCGCTTACGGTGGCGTTTATGTATTTGTCGCCATATTATGGCTCTGGGGTGTAGATGGAATTAAACCCACCTCTTGGGATATTTTGGGGGGCATAGTTGTGTTAATCGGTATGGCAATAATTATGTTCGCACCAAAAAACCTATAAGCAGTTACTACAGAGGAAAAACAACTCGCTGTTTTCAGCTGAGTAAGGCGTTAGAAGCGGTCAAATAAACATTTAGTTTAGAATGGAGATTTAAATGCTAGAACTATCTCAAATATTTACTTACATTGCCGCACTTGCAATAGCCGCCGCAATCCCGGGTCCAGGTATGACAGCTCTTGTTGCTCGCAGTGTAAGCTCTGGAGCATTAACTGGATTTGCTATGTTAGCTGGACTAATTTTAGGTGACCTAACATATCTCTCTTTCGCAGTATTTGGGCTGGCCGTCTTAGCTAAGAGTTTCAGTGTTTTATTTATTATCGTTAAATGGGGTGCTGTTATTTATCTCTTGTATCTTGCTTGGCAGTTTTGGACAGCTGATCACCAATCGTTAAACGAAACAAACATTCCTAAGCGTAAAGATCTTTTTTCAGCAGGTTTATCTGGTTACACAATTACACTAGGTAACCCTAAAACAATCGCTTTCTATCTTGCTTTGTTGCCTGTGATTATCAATCTAGAAATGATAACAATTCAAAGCTGGGCATTTATATTAGTTCCTTTAACAGCTACGGTTTTACTATCTGTTGGAGCCGTTTTTATTCTTGGAGCAATTGCAGTTCGCCATATATTATCAAGTAAAAAGGCCCAAAAATTGCTGCATCGTGGCGCCGCTACAACAATGGTTGTTGCGGCTGGAACAATGGTTGCCAGAGAATCATAATAATTTATAAATTAGATATTAAATTCTCTAACAAGTTTACCCGTTATTTAGCTTTAGTAACCGTACACGTTGCTTCAACGGAAAACTACTCGCTCGCGATCGCATTTTTCCGCTTAGCAAGGCGCTAGGTGACAAAGGAGAAATAGATGAAATGTTGCAATAAAGAGTACCCTGATCCAAATATTATTAATGGTACTGCTTATTTTGTATGTTCAGAATGTGGTGAGGTTCGAGAGATACAAGACTATAAAATTTATTCAAAGCAAGACAGAATAGATCAATTTGAAAAGGAATATGGAGTTAAGCTTCCAAGTGATTATGTCAATTTTGCAAATAACAAAGATTCTTGGGTAGTAAAACTTTCCGCTGCAAATACGGAATCAACAAAGTACTATTTTGGCGAGGGATACTATCAAATTATCAGGTTTTATAGCCTTGACCCAAATGAAGCCGGTTCTGTTTTTGACAGTGCTTATTTGATAGAAACATGGGATTTACCAAAAGAGTTAGTACTAATCGATGGTGATGGTCATACTTGGTTGGCGTTGGATTATAGAGACTCAAAAAAAATTCCAAGGGTTATAGTTATTGAATCAGATGAAGGTAATAGCCTCGTAGTCGCAGATAATTTTAAAGAGTTTATATCAACACTATTACCATACGACAGTGTCTATGATGTTAACGGTGCAATTATCTACAATGGAAAAAGCACCTAACAATTGCTGCATCTGAAAAACAACTCGCTCACACTCGCATTTTTCCGCTGAGCAAAGCGTTATACGAACAATGAGAAATGAATAACATAGAAAAATACATTATTAGTGGATTGATCTAAGTTGTCATTGAAGCACTTAGATGGCCGATAAAGTATGAAATACAATAAAGTAACCTTAGGTTTTATCGCTGCTGCGATGATGAATATCGGTGGCGTACTGATTTTCTCTCGTGCGTTTACTAATTCGGCGATCAATCAATTCGACCCTGTAGTTATGTCTAACTTTGGCTTGTTGATGATCGTTGTATGGGGCTTGGCTTATTTGAGTGCCGCTACGATTACATCTGGCGTCAAATGGTTAGCAGGTGCATTTGCTATCGAGAAACTCGTGTATGTGGTTGTCTGGTTACTTTGGTTTAAGGATAACAGTCTTGGTGTTGTCTATGAGCAAGATCTATTTGCAGGCATGTTTTACAGCATCTATGGGTTAAATGACTTCGTGTTTATGTTGTTCTTCGTCTGGGTTTTCCTGACCGAAGGCAAGTCTTCAAAATCAGTAGCATCACAAAGCATTCAATAGCAGCTTCAAAAGCTTGGTATTTTCAGTTCAAGGTTGGTTTTCCTGTTTACGGTGCACTGGTTTAGTTTAGGTGGCAGCATTGCTCACACCTTAATGCGGCGTTATGTAAGTCTGCTGTTTAACTCATTCTATTAGGCACCCCCCTACTTTCAGGCACTTTTTTAGTAAAACCACATTAAAGCTTATTGTGCGAAATGACAGTCCAAGAACGAATAGACAAGGCATTAGCCTTTCGTAATCAAAATCACGAAAGGCTGTCTAATCCCAAAAAACTAATCAGTTAAAATTTCCAGTTTATCCCGGCAGAAATCTGACGACCCGGTAAGGGAGCGGTTGTTTTGAGTACAGACAAATGATTTTCAGCGTACTCATCGGTCAGATTCGTTCCTTTAAGCCAGAGCTCGACATCCTGATTGGCAACCTTCCAATCCTTTTTAATCTGGATGTTCAACGAATTATATCCAGAGGTTTCTTCTTCATTGGGCGCAAGCTTATCAGCGTTGAAAACATGTTTAAGACTCAGTGAGGCCGACCAGTCTGCCGGTTCGTAACGAACGCCCACTTCCATGCTCGCCGGAGCAGTACGAGGGAGAGTTTCACCATTCGTTTTTGATGCATCCAGTACATCTGCCTGCCCCCATAGTGTCAGCGGTTTGTCATTAAAACGTAGTTGTGAATTTTCGTAGCGCAGCGAGCCGCCATAAAAAATAGCATCGGTCTGCCCCGTCAGCCACACCTGACTTAGATGGAATGGATCAATCAACGCATTGCCATTGTCATCATAGCTCCTGTCCTGATAAATATAATCTTTGAAGCGATAATAGAAAGTGGAAAATTGAATCAGGTGTTCATTATGTTGGTACCCAATATCAAAATCGAGATTCACACTACGTTCTTTATCCAGATTTGAATCGCCGAAAATATAACTGTCTGTTGCATGATGAAAACCGTTCCAGTACAGCTCATCAACACTGGGAAAACGTTCGAGGTAACCGATGCTTGCTTCCCAAGTAAGCTTTTTTTCTTCGGCTTTGTTATTCAGCCCTAAAGAAAAGCTGAGCGCATGGTCGTCCCGCTTATCATAATAATCAGGATCAAGTCCGCTAGGATGCACCCACTGCTCCTGAATATTGTCAGGGTTAGGCGTAAGTTGCCTTGACTGCAAATGAGTACCCAGACTCAATTCAAGAGAGTCATTCAACATTTTTTGTGCCGTAGTCGATGCTTGAAATATACGGCTTTGGGTATCAGGCATTGGATGACCGTGACTATATGGTAAACCTGTGTTCTCCCAATACTGTGTGACTGAATCACCCAGTGTTGCGCCTGTTCGGGTTGCATCGCTAAACGCATCACAGGCACCATGTTCATGACACACTTTCAATTCGCTGTGTGCTAGGCCGATACGTGTTTCACCCATCCAGTCTCCGACGCCCCAGGCTGCATTCAAGGAGCCTCGTTGTTGTTGCTGACCGAATAGACCATCTTTTCTACTGCCTTCGGTTTCATCATGCAGGTAATCGCTATCGAGAAAATCCAGTGTGATTTCATCTAACCACTCAAGATCTGGTTGATAGCGATACTTGATTCCCAAATCTTCACGGCTCATATCTATACGGGTTGCTTCGGGCGTATTGTTTGGAATGCCGTAGTCTTTATCTAATTTCGTTGCATTAATTTGCAATTCGCTTTGTGCGTTGGGTTTCCAGCTTAAGCCAACTTGAGCTTGAGTTGTGTTTACGTCGGAATCAGCGATGATGTCTCCATTGCCTGATTGATAGGAATCCGATTCTTGCTTTAACCCACCCAGGCGTAACGCCCACTTGTCATTCGCGACTGATACTCGAGCGTCCAAAGCATGACTGTCCGCGTCTATACGATGATCTGTCGATACAGTGCCATGAAATCCCTTCTCCGGAAATCGTGAATTCAGTGAATCGCTGACTTTTACAACGCCACCGGCTTGCGCAGCATATAACAGCGAGGCGGGACCTTTGAGTAGTTCAATACGCTCGGAAGCCCGCGGGGCAACGGCGACCGCGTGGTCTTGACTCATCGCAGAGAGATCATTCAGGTCATTATCGTTGTGCAAAACTTTGACGCGATATCCGCTCATGCCGCGCACTACTGGCCGACCTACGGCTTCGCCATAACTTGCTGAATCTACATTGGGTAAAGCATCCAGATAAGCCCCAAGGGTGGTATTGCTGGCGCCTTCTTTTAATATTTCGGTTTTTTCAGGTACTGAGGTTTTCTCCTCCGTTGTGCCAATAACAGTGACTTCTTCAAGCTCTGTTTCTGCGAGTACGACACTACTCATTAATAGACCTGAAATCACAGTAAATACTTTCATTTTAAAATCCTCATGCTCCAATTGCAGCTATGTACAATTGGAGCATTTGTTAGTTTTTACTCGTGATCGTGGTCGTGTTCTTCACCTGTGCCGATGATTGCAACAAGATCTGTTGTTTCATTCTCTGGCAACAATGCAGAAACAGGCCATGTCGAATGCTGATGGAAATCACCACCATGAGAATCCACAAGGTAGAGTCGCTGGGTATCAGGAATAAACACTAGAACACCATCTTCACTGACGCGCGCTACTGTTGTGCGAGAGCAGTCACTGATGTTGCTAACTTCATCAAGTTGAACAAATCCTTGCATCTGCTCAAGACCATTTTCCCCTTCTGCAAAGAAATACATGCGACCTGTCGTATCCAGTGCATAGTGAACGAGATCATGGTGCTCATGTTCTTCTTCGGCTTCTTCAGTTGTTTCCCCAGCTTCTTCAGCGGCGTGCTCTTCTTCCTCTTCAAATTTCAGATAATGGTCGATATAAGCTCGACAGAGTTGTGTACCTGCTGGCATCACTTCAGTCACTTCGGTTTCCAATTCGTTCTGTTCAGCAACAAAGCTATTTAAACGTAACAGCGATTGTTCCTGACTACTGCCGGGCTCTGGGTCTCGGAATTCCTCGGATGAATGCGCCGCGAGCGTATCTCCGTGTAAATGGGCAAGTTGCACCATTTGGTCAGCATCAATTGTTGTGCCATGCTGATACGTTGGGCGCATCAATAGATACTTCATATCGAACTGCTCTTCGCCATCAACTTCCCTAAAATCTGGCCAATGCAAGAAATAGCCAACGCTTGAAGTATCCGTAATCGCGAGATTTTGAATAGAGCTATCCTGACTACCCGTCGCTAGCTCATTCAGATCAGTCCGGGCTTCAGTTTCGCTATCGAAACTATAATAAGCTCCAGTTCCAGCATTCAGTAGACTTAGACTTAATCCATCTGAGAGATCGACAGAGGTCTCTTCATCAGCTGAGCTACTTCCGCCGCCGCCACAGCCGCTGAGGATTAATATGCTGACGTAAAAGATAGAGGCAACCGTCAATTTGTTGTTAATAAGGTGTTTCATTTTTATTTCCATAAATAGGTATCAGTTTCCCGCAAGAAAGCCTTATTCATCGCTTTAACCCAAGCGAATTAACAAAGTGTTTCTTTACAGAAAAGACAATAATTTTGTTCAGACAAGATCAAGCCTGTCTTACGTAATGTATTAATTTAAGGAGATTAGATGGGTGGAGCGCGTGAGTCGTAAGCAGAAATTGAAACCTGCACAAGATGACAGGGAAAGATTACAAGGTAATCACCCAAAGGTGGAATGACTTCTATTTGCGTGGATGACGTATCGACAATGACAGACTGTTTTTCCAGATTGTCAAACGTCTGACAAAGCTCCTCATGCTCATGAAAACTGTGTATTTCTGCATGCCAAAGCGTAACCGTCTGCGCCAATAGGAAAAAAGCTAAAACCCAAAAAGACATTAGGTATCGAAATCTAAAATTATTTGATTTGATGTTATTCAGCATGACACAAAAAGCTGTTTATCTCGGTTTGGGTAACAAAAAAGTCCTGTGACACGCATCACGACAAATATCATTAATCGCATTTGATTGCAGTCGTAAAAAATTAAAAAATCCTGAGTTCCTTTTTAATGGAGAAGGTCCATTAACTCTCATGATGTTATAATATAACATATCAAAAATACAGTTAAATACTTATTAATAAACTGGAGAGTATTTTGGGCAAAAGCTGAACAGCTATATGAAAGCGAAAGTTTGACCAAACATTAGAAAGCTCAACCTTTCTTAAGTAATTAACACAATTACGTTTTGAATCTAATAATCACTTATAAAGAATCTTTGTCCCCCCCCCTACTTATAGGCGGTTTTTTTGAATGTTTAGCTCTGTTGTTTCGAAGCATATTTATTCGGTGGGTTTAGTGTAGTTCGACCTGCTATTTTGTTTATTCACATAACAAAATAATCCACTTTTACCACCTTAATTTAGGTTTCTAGTTGGCGTTTGCAGTATCGGTTTAGTTTGCCTTATTATTGAGTACAAATTAATTAATCAGCGCTAAGTTATTACTGCGTTAGGCGTATTTCATCCACTGTTCATAGAGGTGATTCTGATGACTGAATATTTCGGCTCTTGTCTGTGTGGCACCGTTAGCTTTGAGGTAAAAGGTAACTTCGATAGCTTTTACCTTTGCCACTGTCAGCATTGCCAAAAAGATACAGGTTCGGCTCATGCGGCAAATCTATTTTCAAAATCAGCTAAATTGGTCTGGCAGTCAGGCGCAGATGCTGTGACTTCCTTTACGCTTCCAGGCACTCGTCATAATAAAAGCTTTTGTAGGTTGTGTGGCTCAGCATTGCCAAGCACTCAGACCTCAGATTTACTCGTCGTTCCTGCAGGATGCCTGGACACTAAAGTTTCCATGTCGCCAACTGCACACATCTTTTTATCTAGTAAAGCTGTTTGGGATAAGAATTTAGAGGAGGTTCCAAAGTTCGAGAGACTTCCAGATTGAACTATAATCAAATAGCAGTGGCTGTTTCGGACTCACCTTCGATGATCTACTCCACGCCGTAAAACTGTGCGTTATGATTCAAAATCCTATGTATAGAATATCTAATCAGAAAAATTTACTAGAAGAATTTACAGAAGCAAAGGAGCCAGCGCTCTTGAAAGAACTGTTCCTCTTAAAGAGGATATGTCGTCAAGCATAGATGAATCAGCTTGAGGAATTGTTCAGCGTGACCGAAGATCACACAGAAAAAATATAACAAAATATTTAGGCTTTATTATAACTAAAAACTGCTCGTTCATACTCACATTTTTCTACCCCGAAAGGCGTGAAAAACATAAACCCACCCCCCACCTTTGAGGCACTTTTTTAAAAATGTAAGCTTCTATCAGACAACCTTACAACCCAGATTTGTGATTGGTACAAATCTGGATTGCGGTTCTATTTAAATAGCCTAACCTGTATGAACCTTAAAAAGGTGCATAGTCGTCTTGCGGATCTGTCGGTATTGTCCAACGCTCTTGAGCACTGATAGCAACACGTTCACCACCCTGCTGCGGCAGTCGACCATGATCTCCGAATAACCAAAGGACCATATTGGTACGCTCGCCACTGGTTATCGGCTGAGCTGCGTGTGCAACGTTGCCGCGATGGAGCATTGCGATACCGGGCTTGAATGATAATCTCTTTGTTTGGTGCGTCGTCGGATTGAAAAAATCGAGTTCAGATCCGCTAAACGCTTCATCAGGTAGATTCATATTTATATTCATTGTCACTGCAGACGCATCTGTATGTGGTCGAATCGAATTATCTGTATTTGGCTGGTAATGAATGGAAAAGCCAAACGTCTGCGTGTCATAGCCCATTACTTCCGGGAACAGTAGGCGTGAAATCGGACGCATATAGGTATCAAGTATCTCGCGGTAAAACGCTTGAAAGCTCGGTGCGCCCAGATATCCTTCTGAGCGTTTGTCCAGCATAGCGCCTCGACGATTCAGTACTATTCCATAAGGTGGACGCAACGGTATTTGTGCATCCCAGACGCTTTCTAGATAGCCGCGCAAATCAGCGAGTCGTTCCGGATCGAAGAATTGGAATTGAAAAACATCTGGTGCGACCTCCTTCAATAAATCTTTCACTGCTAATTCTTTGCTTGGATTTTCCCACGCCTGCATTACGGCTTCACGTAGATTCTTATCAATCAATGAACTGTCGAGGGTGAAAAGATTGTCTGTATTGTTATCTTCCCACTCTTTCCATGCATTGCTGAGTACGTCTGTATTGTTATCCCAAAACTGTTGTACGGATGGGGCGCGTTGGAGCATTGCTTCACGCGAAGGTAAATCTAAGTCGCGGGCATACTGTAATTGATTAAGTGACATAGTCTGTATTAACTCCTAAATGTATTACTTGGTGATCGCTCTAACCTTGGCGAAAACCGTAATTTATTACATCTAATTTAGTTAATAAATAGCGCATATAAACAAACACTTTTAAGATTTTGTATATAATCGACAATCAGCTGAAAAGGAATGTTCGGATTATAAGAAGAAACCACATGCTTGAGGATTCACGCACGACAGATAGTAAAATGCGGTTTAACTGTACAGCGTTCAAATTTGGATAAACCTGAATAGCGTTTAGCGTCATTCTCTTAGCTATTCACTTGGCTATTCACTTAGCTATTCACTTAGCTGCTCAAAAGATACTTTTCTTCAAAATCATTTTTACTCACCGGCTTGCCTAAATGATAGCCCTGGAACAGATTACATTTTTGTTTTTTCAGGTATTCAAGTTGCTGATTATTTTCAACGCCTTCAACCAGTGCGTCTATGTCTAGACTGTGAGCAAGTGAAAGGATAGAACCAACAATCTTTTGGTCTTTTTCATTATCAAGAACATGCGTTATGAAGGTTCGATCAATCTTCAATTCGGAGAAAGGTAAACGGTGCAGATAAGATAACGATGAGTAGCCAGAACCGTAATCATCAATTGAAAAGCGCAGCCCAAGCTTACTCAAAGAGTTCATAATGGCGGATGATAATTTGAAATTAGAGATCATATTGTGTTCTGTAATCTCGATCATAATCATGTTGCCGTTAACCCCTTCTTGCATCAGTGTTTTTCTCACAAATTCAACAAAGGTCGGGTGCATGAAATGAAGCGGGCTTATGTTAATTGATAGACGCTCAAAGCCATCGAGCATTTTTCTATCTTCCCATTCTTTAAGTGTTTTAAAGGCTGCTTTTAAGACAATCTCACCCAGAGCGATAATCAAACGTGAGTCTTCTGCCTGTTTGATAAAGTTATCGGCAGCCAGTAATCCTTTTTTAGGATGATTCCAGCGCACTAAGGCTTCGCAAGAAACTAATTGATTATCGCCATTGAAAATGGGCTGAAAGTGCAAAATAAATTGTTCTTTTTGAATAGCGACCTTTAGCTCACTGCTTAGGGTGTGCTTTTGATCAACAATCAGCTGCATTTTTCTAGAGAAGAATGAATACTGATCACGCCCATCTAATTTAGATTGGTATAAAGCGTTATCTGCGTGTTTAAGGTGTTCTTCTGCTTGCAAGTCGCTATCTGTCATCAAACAGATGCCAACACTGTAGGTTAAGAAGTGTTCAACGCCGCCTAAAATACATGCCTGTTTTGATTGATCGAGAATCTTCTCGGCAATCTGGGTCGCGTATTGTCTTGCTTCGTCTTTATCTGATCCTAATCTTGGTAACAAGATCACAAACTCATCTCCGCCCAGTCTTGCCAGTATTGCGTCTTCTTTTTGAGCAATGGTAGATTGCAGTTTCTCTGCAACAAAAATAAGCGCTTTGTCTCCCTCGTTATGGCCAAGTGAATCATTAATCGCTTTGAAATAGTCGAGATCAATCAGTAATAATGCACAGATATTTTGCTTAGGGTTCACACCAGAGGAGGCTTCCTCGAGTTTTTCATAAAAATAGCGTCTGTTAAATACGCCGGTTAAAGCATCGTAATAAACCAGTTTAGCGACAGCTAGTTCTGCCCGCTCTCTAGAGGTAATCTCGTTTTTCAGTCGTTTGATAACGACTGCCATATTGTCGCAGGTTTCTTTGTCCGATTTTACGAGTCGTGCAAGTTCTGATTCTATGGATAGAGCCGTAGGCGCGATAATAAATTCATCATAATCATCACCCTTGGCTAAAAATTTTGTTTGCTCGGGCCAGCAATGTACATTGAATACTTTTTCACACCAGCTGGTCAGTTTTCCCGCGAGGAAGTAACTGCCAATACACACATTATCTTCTTTTTGGTTTAGCGCTTCGGTACTGTTATAAACCCTGAAACAGGCTGTTTTAGTGTCGTAATCTATATTGATTAATTTACTATTGCCCCATTCACCCAAGGTGGTAATTTTAGCGTGTTCAATTACCCCTTCTTCGAAACTTGTATATTGGGAAATAATCGCCCAGTCTTCCTCAATACTGTTGCGACCTTCTTTTTGCAATACCAACTGAATACGTTCATCAGACATCATCTGTCGCATGGCTTTTAGCATGCTTTTATAGGCAGTAGAACTAACCGATTGACCCAATAGATTGTTGCTTGTTGGACCTGGCTTGTTCTGACTTAGTTTTGTATTCGTAGCGGTTTTTATAGTCGTGTGGGCTTTAGTTTTCATCTATTTTATTATCTTTATTTGTGAAATAAATTAGTGAGATCAATTGCACTTAAAATTATTATTTTTATTATTCTGATCACAATCTCATCTTGTGAGGATATACCAAGGAAGCTTTATCTAGGATGAAAACAAGCTTAGAACACCCATAAATATTTGTCTTATTTTCCTGATTAGTGGTCTTTAATAATTCTAAATACCAAATTCCAATCAGTATTTCAAAATTGCCCTTCCAGATTTACCAAAAGCAAGAATGGTATGCAGGGTCATGCGCAAGGATGCCGCAGTGCTGGTTGAAACAGGGGAATATATGCTTTTAGATAGATTTATGGGCTTCCGATGTCAGATGTAGCCTAGATAAGCGATAGCGTCATCTGGGTTTCGAAAGATAGACTACAACAGATAAGTGAAGAATTAAGTATGTGGCAAAATCATGCGTTAGATGGCGCAAGCTTATCTAAGCTACGAATGCGGGTTACCGCGTTTTTTTATTCTATTTACATTCGAGTGGTCTTTTTCGTAGCTTAGAGACTTTATTCTTATCCTCGAATTTTAGTTACAGGCTACGAGTTCATTTATTTTGCTCAGCCAAAATAAACGAACCAAACAAAAAGCTGCCCTAAAAGCACCCTGCGGGTTCATTGCGTTTCTCAGAAAGAATGGGGATAAAGGGAACTCGCTTCGCTCAAACAACCTTCATCCTAATCCACTCTTTCCTGCGATACTCATTGCTTTTAAAGGGGAAATTATCACCCCCCACCTTTCAGGCACTTTTTTAATTCTAGCGGTGTTTATCAAATCCCATTCAAACAAGCCGAGCCACGCAGAAAATTGATGATTAAGATTTTAGTTGTTTGAGTGACGTCAGGAGCGAGTTCTAAAATCTCGTCAATTTTTGAGTAGCGAGGGAACCGCTTGAGGCTTGTTTGTCGGGCGGCATTTTTTATTCGACTTCGTCTCACCCTAAAGGGCCAGCTAAAGCTGTTGTCTCGCAATTTGTATAGGTCAAGTACATAGGTAACACTTTAGTCCAGATACATAGGTTACACTTTTATTGATAAATAACAGCCTGATCCTACAGCCTTATCTCTGATATCCAATTTTCCTAGCTGATAAAAGTAAAAATAAATTGCATATATTCCATCATCTACTTCTTCTAAACCAACCTGTTCACCTTCAAGTAAATGAGTGACATATAGCCGATTATTTTTCCAATGAATAGTCCCATTTTTCTGGACAGTTCTAACTTCATAATAAGGTGGATACTCTGGCGCACTTATTGTTTCTGGAAACGGTTGTCTTGAGCTCTGATAACACTCTTTAGGTGTTTTAAAGTCTAGCGATTCATGGGGACGCTCTTCATTAAAAGCTTGTTTAAATATATCAAATCGTTCTTGCTGCAACTTAAATGAATGCTCTGGTGGATGGGTTGCATAGCGTTTTAATGTTCGATGCATACGCTCATGTTTACCATTTTGCTGAGGCTTTCCTGGCTCTATTCGTTCAGGATGTATTCCAAGTTTTATCCACCAAGCTGATAACCTAGAAATACCTCCCACAGCTTTTGATGAAAATGGCACGCCATTATCGCTTCGGATACGTTCAGGCAATCCATATTTTCTGAATAAATACTCAAAAGACTTTATCGTAGTGCGCGTTCCAACGGTGTTTTGAGATTCACACCCCAGTAAGTAACGACTAAAATCATCCATTAGCGTTAGTGGATAGCACCACTGCCCATCGAGTAATTTAAACTGACCTTTAAAATCTACCGACCATAATTCATTGGGGCTCGTAGAGCGTTTAAGCGGTTTTGTATAACGATCGTACCGTCTTCGACGCCTTTGTGGGTGTACTAAACCTTCTGTATGTAGAATATTATAAATGCTTGATTTTGATGGCGGTTGTTCATTCGGATAGAGCGTTTTAAGTCTTGCCTGAATTTTTTTAGCACCTGGAGTAATAACTGACTGCATACGTAACTCTATGATTTTTTTGCGAATTGCCAATGGAATACTAGCGGGATGACTTATTGGTTTACGGCTTTTCTCATAGAGTCCGTTTACTCCTTGTTCCTGATAGCGTTTTATCCACTTGTACCCTGTTTTTCGGCTAATTGAATATCGCTGACAGAGTTGAGTAATTGATAGTGATTTTTCTCGAAGCCAGTCACTAATAAAAAGCACTTTTTGATCCATAGGTAACAACTCTTTCCAAGGCATAGGCACCTCCAGTTTTGATGCCTATAGTTTAAGAAACTGTTACCTATGTACTTGGACTAATGTGTTACCTATGTTTATAACTCATACAGGCGGCATTTTTTGGGATACGTTTTTGTTGCTGTAGACAAAAAGGTATCTCGCAGCTTTAGCTGTGAAACATATTAAAATTGTCACCCCCTACTTATAGAGGTTTTTTCATTTTTTTGATTAGGCAAAAAATGAATGTGTTTACAATTATAAATAAGGTTACAAAATTTTTTGGGAGAGACCGTTGTGCCACTAAAATCAAAACCCTTTTTCTGTATAGTAAGATATTAAATGCCCAACTATTCTAATCATCCAGCTACAGCGCCACAAATACGCATAAATTGAGCTAATCCGTATAGTAAGATATTATTTGCGTCTGTATAATAAGCTGTTATGCATATGAATAAATTGACATTATTTAAACAAATAATATTTTGGTTAGAATCTATTGCAACATTGATGATTCTTTGTTTTGGAATATTCCTTACAATTATGTTGTTAGCAGGTGGGAGCAATTTTCTTGAATCAATCACGGCTTTGTTTAGCTTTACATGGTATTTAATTAAAGTGGCAATCCAGTCTTTTTCAAAAGTTCCAATTGTAGCAATCAGTTCATTATCAGGTTATTTATTATATTTAGGTTCTTTATTTTACTTTGCCCAATCTGAGAAAGAGCGGAAAATGTTAAAATTCATAATTCCGTCTTCATTTGTTGCGATTTTATTATGTGCAATAGGTATTGCTGGTGCTGTTATGTCTGGCTTGGCTAATCAAGGTGCTGGGCATTGAAAATATTGCATAACAAGGCAATTAAAATCGCACAACAAAAAGACGTTGTGCTGGACTCGCAAGCTCGCCTTTTATTGCGGCGTTAGGTGTGCTAGCCGCACCGCTTAAAACAAATTCTGTAACTACTACCAGACTGAAGTAATCCGAAGTTATAATTTCATTTGCAGTTTTAATGAAATAAATCCAGAAAAAATACCTATGCTTGCTGCACTAACTAGCAATGTGAAAGTATCAATAGAAGGTGTTAAGTGTGAGGCAAAAAAAGAAATCAACCCTAAGAAATAACACATTAAATTGTTAAAAATAGGTAAGCTTCTTAGTGATATGACTACCATACCAACTGTAAACACCATAACCGGTAACGCGAAACTTCCTAGTGTTGGGGTAATGGCGTAAATACCTAAGCCAGCCAACATTCCAAATACTATACCTAGAATAATACACCCCAGATTAATTAGCGCGGTATTCAAGTTTCCGATTTTTGTGAAAAATGCTACCCAACCTATGAACATTGCCCATACGGGTAAATTTAGCAACAAACATGATCCAGCTGCAATAGCCGCTGTTAATGCCGCTATTGCAGTAAAAGCAAGTTGTCCTTTAATTGATGATTTTTGAATTAATGCGTTTTTTTCAGTCATGGAAAATGTCTCTTTTTATAAATGTCATAGTTTCAGCTTTTATAATCATTAAAATTATAAAAAATGCTTAAATCATGCCGCCATTGGCTCGAATAGTTTGACCATTTATCCAAGCACCTTTTTGACCTGCTAAAAATGACACTGTATTCGCAATATCATTTGGTGTTGCAAGACGTTCAAGTGGATTCATTTTAGATAACTGTTCTATCAGTTCATCAGATTTTCCATTAAGAAAAAGATCTGTCGCAGTGGGTCCTGGCGCTACAGCATTTACCGTAATTGATCTGCCGCGCATTTCTTTTGATAGAATTGCGGTCATAGTTTCAACAGCCGATTTTGTAGCTGCATATATCGCATAGTTTGGAAGATTTAAGCTAGTTACGGAAGTTGATAAGTTGATGATTCGTCCACCATTTTCAAATCGTTTTGAAGCTTCACGCATAGTGTTGAAAGTGCCTTTTAAGTTGACCGCTATAGTTCTATCAAATAACTCATCGTCAGAGTCACCTAAAGGTGCGAGCATCATAATACCAGCAGAATTTACCAGTACATTAGGAATACCAACGACATTGATCGTTTTATCGAATAGCTTTGTAACCTCTGTCGGGTTTGAAACATCAGCTTTAATGGCATGGGCTCTACCGCCAGAAGTTTCTATATCGAAGACGACTTGATCTGCGGCCTCTCTATCTCCAATGTAATTAATTATTACCGCAAATCCATCTTGAGATAGTTGTTTAGCAATAGCAGCCCCGATACCTCTTGATGCTCCAGTGACTATGGCGATTGATTCAGCTTGTTTAGACATGATGTACTCCAACGTTAAATAGTGTATTAATTTGTATGACCATGTAATTCTATGGTGCTTCTACAAATCATTGAATACACATTACTGCTAGATTTTTGCCTATTCCTGCAAAAAAATAGTATGTTATTTTATGATAATGAATTTTACCTGTAATATTTAAGTCCAATTCTATTAGGTTTATAGAGGTATTAGATGAATTCTAAGTTGGAAACAATTGCTATTATTATTAACGAATACTCTAAGGACGAAGGTCTTAATCACACTGCCATTCAGGGCGTTCACTGCTTTAAAATGTCTCAAGAAAATAATAAATTACCTGTTATTTATAGGCCTTCAATTTATGTCGTTGCTCAGGGAATAAAGAAAGTAATGTTAAGAGATGAAGTCTTTCAATACTCTAAAGGGAATTTTTTAGCTGTATCGGTTGACTTACCAATCATAGGTGAAGTTATAGAAGCAACTATTGATAATCCTTACCTATGCGTTCAAATCGATATTGACGCTAAAAAAATTAGTGAACTAGCTATCAAATTGAAGTTATGTAAATCATCAAGTACCGTGGCTCATACAGGTCTATTTGTTGGTGATACGAACGATAATTTATTAGATGCAATTGCTAGATTATTAAAGTTATTAGAAAACCCAAAAAATATTCCTCATTTAGCACCTTTGGTTATGGAGGAATTTTACTACTATCTTTTGACTAGCCCTCATGGTTCTCAAATAATTGATGCATCAATGGTAACTAACAATGTTCAACGGATTTCTAAGGTTATCGACACGATCAAGTCTGATTTATCAAAGACAATTTTGGTAGATGATTTGGCCGCTATTGCGAATATGAGTCCTTCAAGTTTTCATAACCAATTTAAAAAAGTAACCACGTTAAGTCCGATCCAATATGTAAAACGCCTCCGTTTAACACAAGCTCGTCAGATTATGTTATCTGACAATATGGATGCTAATACTACCGCTAGAATAGTTGGTTATGAAAGCGCTTCTCATTTCAGTAGAGACTATTCAAAACTGTTTGGGGCGCCGCCTAAAAGAGATATTGCGAAACTAAAACTAAATGAAGACCAATTACATTTTCTTTAAAAATATACCTGAAACAGAATAGCCAATAGTGGTGCAAACAACGCAAATCACAAGTATTTTGGTGCATTCGCTTTTCTGAATATCTCAATACTACACATTTATATGTTTCGCCAGAATCTCACTTTATGCGGCACTCCACGTTTATTGTTAAATTCGTTAAATTTTTAAAACAGCGCCACGTTTAAATTTTCTCTATTCTGGAAAGAGTTTATTAGTTTCACATTTAAAATACATTCGGTTACAAATGGTGTTGTTTCAAACTGTCGTTAGGTTAATTAATTCTTTGCTTAGTAACTTCTGTTAATATTTATTTTTAATGAAAATTAACTTATCACCTAACAAGTTACATCAGCGGAAAAAAGACTAGCTACCGCTCGCATTTTTCCACTGTACAAGGTGTTATGACAACATAAAGAGGGAAACATGGATACAAAAAAACATATGAAGGAAGTTCACGATACATATATGAATTACTATGTACCAGGCTTCTCAAATAACGATATGGCGATGATAGACAGAATAGTTAAATATCCAATTGCTCATATACAAAACGGTTCTGTATCTATGCATGATAGATATCCAATTGACCCGCAACAGCTGAAGGTAAAGAAGGGTTGGGATCACACAAGTGATTGGGAATTCAAGGTTACAGCAGCTAACGAAAAACAAGCACATGCAGTTGCATCATCTATTCGTCGAAAAAAAGATGGCTCGATCATCGAATACGTCGATGCATTTTATGCCTTCACAAAAACAAACGAAGGATGGAAAATGTTTGCTATATCAGATGTTACATTTTAACCATACAAGTTGCTTAATCGGAAAAACTACTCGCTCGCGCTTGTATTTTTCCGCTGAGCAAGGCATTAAATTACCTAATCGAGAATGGAGTCTGGACGTAATATGAATGGAAAAATTAGTCAGTGGAAAGACGATAAAGGTTTTGGTTTTATTACATCAGAAGATGGTCAAAAAGTTTTTTTCCATATTTCTAGTCTTACTACGAAAGGTAGAAGACCAGAAATTGGAGACACAGTTGTATTTACTTCAAAAACTGATAACCAAAATAGATTAAAGGCATCTAGCGTTGCAATTAATAGCTTAACGAAAGCAAATAAATATCAAGAGCATAATCAAGTTGAACCTAAAACCAAAAACAGTTTTGATTACATATTAATTTTAACGCTAATAACTTCATTGTTATTTACTGCGTATACATATTTCAAATCAAATAGCGTTGAAAGTTCTATCATATTTGGTATTCCAGCTGTTATTGCTCTTATTCTGCTAGGTCGCGAAAAGAAGCCTAAGAACAGTTCATTTAACTGTACTAAATGTAAAAAAATTGAACGCTACGATACGAGAACGATTAGTGCTTGGAATAGAGGTTTTACGCATTTGTATTGTAATGCTTGCCACGTACAATGGTTAAGAAATAACCCTAGACAAGAAAAAAATCATTCTTCAAATAAAAGTGGAGGTTGCTTGGGGGCATTTACTTTGATTGTTGGCACTTCTTTATTTGGTGGCTACTCAGTCTTGAATTGGATCGTGCAAACGCTCATTTAACAAGGCCATTAATAAACGCACAACAAAAACACGTTGTGCTGGACTCGCAAGCTCGCCTTTTATCGAGGCGTACAACAACTTAAATATACGTAAACCCAATTATCGTTAGAGGACATTTCCTAAGCATGAAGAAACTAAAGAATGAGAAGGAATTAGTAAAAAAAGCAATCGCTGAAGGAATGAAATATGCGGAAAAAAGAGACATTGTTGAATTTAAACCCACAGATTCGGCGGCATTAAAAATCGAATTTATCTATCACCTGTTGGTATTTGACAAAGTAATACAACCTCTCCCTCAAGATCAGATATCTCAGGTAACAATGAAGCACAGATTAGCCATATGGGCATCAAAGCTAAAGTAGAAAAATTGCTTCATCGTAAACGATACGTTCGCGCTCGCACTTTGTTACTGAGCAGACGCTACGTATATGACGATAGTTAAATAAATGTCACTAGATTTTCACATAGGAAATAACCGAAAAGAAGCCACTTATCAAAGAGCAGATGCATCTTTTGATTTGCAGTCTCATATTTTACTTTTCGAGCACTTTGGTTTACCCGAAGGAAAATTTACTCTATTCAAAAGACTAGAAGATTATTACAAGGATACTAAGTTTAGTGCTGAAGAACTAGAGACTCTGATCGGTGAAACACACCAAATAAAAACGCTAATTTCTAAAAATACAGAATTAACTCAGCAACTAAAGCAGTTGTTAGTTGTTTTCGAAAAGGCATTTAACGAACAAAAAAGCATCTGGGTGTTTTGTGACTAACAGATAAAACGGGCGTTTTAAAAGCATAAAAAAGTGCCTGTAAGTACGGGGGTGCCTTTTTTATTTTTTAATGAGGAATAGAGCTATTGCGTGGTTACAGTTACCGTCACAATATCTTGATAGACACCTGCTTGAGGGTTTGGATTAAAATACGCAACAGCCTGAAAGTTGATTGTTGATAAACTGCTATTACATGGCAAGGTTAATTTATTGGTACGAAGAGGATTGCCACTCATGCCCTCACCTTTCCACAATAAGCGAAAATGCGTTAAACGTTCATTGCTTACGGTATGGCGTAATCTAAAATTATTTTTTGCAGAAAACGCTATATCACAATCTCCGGGGTGATTAGATTCTAGACCCAGGGTTCCTAAAGAGAGTCTTGGTCCTGACGTTGAGCTTCCTGTCGGCTGAATTTCATCGGCAGTAAAATATTTTGATGCACCCGCAGCTGATCCTATGAAATTCAAATATTCATCTACGCTGGTACTAATATTGATTTCGGCCGAATCCTGTGCCGCTTTTAATGAAAAGGCAGAGGATAATAATAGTAATGAGACTGATAATATAAGGGATCGTTTTTTCATTGTTTTTGGTTATCATAAACTTTGGCTAGGGTTTATTTTTATACGTTTAGCTAACCGTTATGACTAATTTTACAGGGGTTTTGGTTACTCTATATGAATGTATGCTGTAACACGAATTGGGCTGATTAAAGGTAGTTAGCGTGTGTAAAACTGAAGATACGCTTTAAGCAAGCTTTGGGAGAGTAGTAAGAAGAGTAGTAAGATATGCATCTCTGTGTTTATCAGTATCTGTATGGATCTTTTATGATATTGGAACACTGTGTGAGATTATGAAAAGCTATGTGAAATTATGGAAAGCTTTAAAATATTATTATTAATAGCGGGGAGTATTTCTATACTCTTCGGCTACTTACGTTTTCTACCTGATGAAGAAGGTAACATCGATTTAAATAATTATAGATTCACTGGTGGATTAGGTCTTGTAATTAGAGGTACTTACAAAGGTACTCATGATTTATTGTTAGGAAAAATATCTTCAAATGCGATTTCTGCATTGGCTTTATATGTCGGTATCATACTTTTTATTATTGGTTTTAAAATTTAAGAGTGCCATCTTTTATTCGCATATAATGACCAAAAAAATCTTGAACAAAGAGAGGTTAAGCTAACTACCTTTGTTGCAAGTCTTTACGTAACTAAGTGAATAATATTTATGCTAGAACAAAGATGGAAAGCCTGTATTACCGCAATCTTATTAATTTGCCCCTATGCTATTTTGATTATGATTGTTTATGGCGTGGAAACCGGTTTTTCTTCGGATGCAGATAACCCTTTTCTTAATTTTATCTTTGTCGTGTTTAAATGGATCGTGGCCATTCTTATCGGTCTAACCATCTATCTATTCATATCCTTATTAGGTTGGCTTTTTATCGGCATGCCAATAAGTAAAATAATAGAAAAAAGTCAAAAACCCAACATTCTAATGTACTTAGGCGTTTCAATATTTGTGTGCCTAATTGTTGGGTTATTCGTTGCTATGCCTAATGCTTCGTTCTCTAATGATGTACGTAATACCGCATTTTTCGGTTTACCTATCATTTTGCAATCAGTCGCTTACAAGTTTTATTTAAATAAAATAATGTCACATGAACAATAAAAACATCCCCTTTCAAAACATTGACTGGAAAAGCCTTCCCCGGACAGAACACGCTGGAACGACAGGAGTTGCATATTGGCAGACTATGCAATTTGACGGTTTAAGAGTTAGATATGTAGAGTACTCAGAAAACTATGTTGCTGACCATTGGTGTGAAAAAGGACATATCGTTTATTGCTTAAAAGGTGAAGTCATTAACGAATTAAAAGATGGTACTAAATCGGTGCTAACAGAGGGTATGTCTTATATTGTTTCTGATGGACTAAGTTCGCATCGGTCAATCACGAAAAAAGGCGTTCATCTTTTAATTATTGATGGTGACTTTCTAAAATTAAAAGAATAACAGGTGTTAATATACCCTTTTAAAATCAGTACACAGCAGTTATGGATGACCTACACCGTTCTTTGTTAAACACCTATACGGCTCAACCGTTAGACCGTTCCGCACATGGGCGCAAAGACCCCGAGTGGCTGGCGGCTCAATTAGCCGACACCCGATCTGAATACCTGATTTTAAATGGTCATAGCATTGTGACCGTTAACCGCGTTCCGCTGATTCTTTCTTATGATCAGTTTTATGCTTTAAATTCCGCGATGACTCCTTTGCTACTAGGCATTAAAAAGACGGATGGCACACCTGTGTATTTAGTGAATACCAATGTCGCCGAAGAGGATTTAAGCACCCTCTTCCACGCTATTATTGATCGCCTTGATAACGTCAAAACGATTACTCCTGAGAGTTTTGAGAGACTCTCTCTTAGAACGATTACTAGAGAGATTGATCCTGAACTGGCATCGGTTTACTCCTATGCAACTCTGTTAAACCATTGGCACATTACGACCCGTTTTTGTACGCGTTGTGGCTCTGCCCTTGAGATTAAAGAAGGTGGAAGCGTGCAGCAATGCACCAATGAGGAATGTTCGCATATCGAATACCCTCGCATTAATCCTGCGGTGATTATGCGCGTGACCAAGGACGATAAAATATTATTGTCGCGTCAGGAAAACTGGCCGGAAAATATGTATTCTGTTTTAGCAGGGTTCGTCGAGGTGGGCGAAACGCTGGAACAAGCGGTCGAACGTGAGGTGTTGGAGGAAGTGAATATTCCCGTTGAAAACATCAATTATCATTCTTCACAACCCTGGCCCTTCCCTAACTCCATGATGCTGGGTTATACCGCCGAAGCGTGTTCATTCGAATTTGAATTGGAACAGGATGATATTGAACATGCGATGTGGTTAACCGCAGATGAAATGAAACAAAAAATGATTGAAGGTTCGTTATACCCATCCACCGAATTTTCGATATCTCACAGCCTGATCAATGATTGGTTTCAGGCGCAAACGGGTATAACGATTAAAGCATTTAGATCAACGATAGCAGTATAATATCTAACTGCAATCAGTCTGCACTTGTGATAACAAAGTAACGATAAAAAGTGCCTATAAGTGGGGGGGTGGCTTATTGTAAATACGGCTTTTTCTTATTTGCTTCTTTGAGTTAAATTCACACCCCCCTACTTTGAGGCATTTTTTACAAAAGAGCTGGACGCGTTAATCAATTAGAACTTTTGAATATGGAAATACTACTATCAAAATCCGCATAGCCACACTTGATGACCTTGTCGATATACAAGATTGCGCTCGTCAGGCATACACAAAATACATTGAAAGAATCGGTAAAGAACCTGCACCTATGATAGCTGATTTCGCCCGTCAAATTGAGCTTGGGCATGTCAGTGTTGCATATAACGAATCATCTTTTTCTGGGTACGTAGTGTTTTATAAAAAAGAAAACCACCTGCACCTGGAAAATGTAGCAGTCCTACCTTCTCAATCAGGAAAAGGTATAGGAAAAAGACTGATCAAACACGTCGAGCTTACCGCTCTTAACCATAATATAAAAGCCGTTGAACTCTACACAAACGAAGCAATGACGGAAAACTTATCGATGTATCCTAAGCTCGGCTATATAGAGTTCGAACGAAAATTTGAAGATGGCTTTTACAGGGCCTTTTTTCGTAAAGATATCAAATAATATTTCACCAGCTGATTGAATCAGATAACTTTAAACCAGCCCTGCTTTCACCATTCGACCTAAATCACAACCTGCAAGAATATGTAAGTGATAATGCAAGACTTCCTGATGGGCGTTTGCACCGATATTAGATAGCACTCTGTAACCGTCTTCTTGTAACTTCATTTGAGTGGCGACTGTTTGCACGGCCTGATAGAAACCTGAAATTTCTTCAGCTGGTGCGGTTGATGAAAAATCGTCAAACGAGATATATTCACCTTTTGGGATTACCAACACATGCACCGGTGCTTGCGGTGAAATATCATTAAACGCGAGTGCGTAATCGTCTTCGTATACCTTGTCGCAAGGTATTTCACCACGAAGGATTTTTGCGAATATATTTTCTGTGTCGTAACTCATTTTGATCTCCAATTTACATCTTTAAAGACGGGGTTTAAATGTTGCTTTCAATACTGTTTTCAATAAAAGCACTTCGTGGATTCTAGTCTGTTGGCTCGCTCTGTGTCTCGTCATTTTTTTCATAAAATTGTGGCCAACGCTTCATAACCACGTCGCCATCTGCTGCCATTGCCAAACACGTGCCGATAATTGCAGGCTTGCCACGATTAGGTTTCTTCCTGGCTTTCTCTTCTATCTCTGCGTACATCGTTTGATACGCGGTGGTCGCAATGGGTCGTAACAGGTCCATTAAATGGGTGCAGCTGATGTCTGTTCCGATGCGTTGTTTTGCTTCTCTTACCCAACCCGAGCCAATTCTTAAACCGACCAACGCTTTCATCGCAGAGGTTGCTTTGGGGCATACATTAAAAGGGGTCGCATCAGAAGCGGCATAGACGTCTTGAATTTCAAACCTTAAATCTAATGTGACTCGTAAATAGATATCATGAACGGGTTCACCTGCTTTGATTAAACCGCCTCGGTGTTCTTCATCATAACTGCAATCGAATGTACGAATATCCACAAGCCGAGCTTCGATATCGTATAAGCCATCCGCACGTTTAAAGCCTTCACAATGGATATTTCGATCGTGTAATTTTTTACGTTCTACGGGATTAGGTAATGGCATGTTCTCCCTCGATGCTTATCAGATTATTTGTTTGTTATTAGGTTATGTTTTTTAAAGATATATTCATTAAAGATTTGTTTTTAATACGTTTTTATGATTTATATGTTCTGGCATTCAACGGTTTAAGACCTTAAACGTACCGAGCTAAACCAACATTTGAATTCGGTTTACGCCCTAATTGATCGGAGATAAAGCGCCCTGCTTCGAGTAATTTATCCAGATCAACACCGGTTTCAATCCCCATACCGTTGAGCATATAGATCACGTCTTCGGTGGCGACATTGCCAGTAGCACCTTTTGCATACGGACAACCACCCAAACCTGATACCGAGCTATCGATGGTCGAGACGCCAAGCTGAAGCACCGCAAACAGGTTTGCCAAAGCCTGACCATAAGTATCGTGAAAATGTGCTGCCAGTTGTGGCATCGGTATATGCTTAGCGACCGTTTCAATCATCTGCTTAGCTTTTATCGGTGTGCCTGTGCCAATAGTGTCGCCCAGTGAAATTTCATAACAACCCAGATCACTTAAACGTTTGGATACTTCCGCAACCTTTTCTGATGCGATTTCACCTTCATAAGGACAACCTAAAGTACAAGAAACATAGCCACGTACTTTGAGGTCATTTTCTAGTGCTTTTTCAATGACTTCGGTATAACGGTTAATGCTTTCTTCAATGCTACAGTTGATATTTTTCTGCGTGAAAGATTCAGATGCAGCAGCGAATACGGCAATTTCTTTAACGCCAGATTCAAGTGCGCTTTCTAAACCTCTGATATTAGGAACAAGTCCCGGATAATTTACATTGGCTTTTTGTTTGATGCCTTTGAAGACGTCAACACTGCCAGCCATTTGCGGCACCCATTTCGGCGAAACAAAACTCGCAGCTTCAACCACGGGTAAACCGGCATCGGCTAATTTTTCGATGAGGCTGATTTTAACGTCGACAGAAACGGGCGTTGATTCGTTTTGCAAACCATCACGCGCACCGACTTCGACAATTTTTACTTTGCTAGGTAGTGACATTATTTTTACCTTATCGATACCTTGTTAATCTGCGGCCTTATCATCAAGGCTCAATAGCTCATCGCCGTCTTCGACCTGATCACCCACACCGAAGTAGATCTCTTTTACTGTTCCGTCTTTGGGTGCAAGAATGCTGTGTTCCATCTTCATCGCTTCAACGACTACCAGAGAATCACCTTCTTTGACTTCATCACCAACTTTTACTTCAACGGCGACAACAGCACCTGGCATTGGTGCGACTAAACCACCTGCCTGACCTTCATTCTCCATCGCATCCATACGCGGATCATGCACAGTAATAATCCATACACGACCTTCAAATAATATGCTAATTTGTTGATTTTTCTTGACAAATACAGCACTCAGTTTACGGCCATCGATTTCAGCGGTTAACAGATTGTCATTTTGCATCGTACCTGAAATCATTACATGTTGACCGCCCTGATCTTGGTCAGCATTTAATTCGAGCTCGTAACCCTGCCCACGATAATGCGCGATAATTCGAGATGGGTTTCCATTAAACTCTAAATCGACTGAATTAAAGTTATCTTGATTAAGTTGCCAGCCATCACCGATCCCCCAAGGAGAAAAAGGATCAGCAGTGGCTGACTGAACAACTTTGGCTTTAGCCTTGGTTTGCAATAATTCATACAAACAGGTTAGCGCCATTACCTCGCTTGGAGGTGAATTCTTTTTAGCGTCTTTATCGTTAAATAAATCCGCTTCGTTCTTTTCTATAAAGCCTGTATCCAGATCTGCCTTGGCAAAAGCAGGCGCTGAAAACAGTTTTGAAAGAAACTCTAAATTGGTACTTAAACCGAGTATTTGATAATCCAGTAATGCGGATTTCATTTGGCGTAAGGCACTGTCTCGGTCTTTGTCCCAAACGATTAGCTTGGCAATCATCGGATCATAGTAAACGCTGACTTCATCACCTTGTTGTACACCCGTGTCTACGCGTATATGTGCGTTAGCATCGGGTGTTTTTAAGTATTCCAATGTGCCTGTCGCAGGTAAGAAATCATTCTCTGGTGATTCTGCATAGATACGTGCTTCGAACGCATGGCCATTAATTTTCAATTCTGCCTGAGTTAACGGAAGCGGCTCGCCGGATGCGACCAGGAACTGCCATTCAACTAAATCCTGACCTGAAATCATTTCGCTGATTGGGTGTTCTACTTGCAGACGGGTATTCATTTCCATGAAGAAGAAACTGCCGTCCGTATCGAGCAAGAACTCAACCGTCCCTGCACCGACATAGTTTATTGCTTTGGCAGAATCAATTGCAGCTTTACCCATCGCTGCACGTAACTCTTCTGTCATTCCCGGTGCGGGTGCTTCTTCGATGACTTTTTGATGGCGTCGTTGAATCGAGCAATCACGTTCGAACACATGCACTGCATTACCGTGGGTATCGGCGAATATCTGTAATTCCACATGACGTGGTGCAGTTAGATAGCGTTCGATTAATACCTTGTCATCACCAAAAGACGCTTTCGATTCGCGCTTACAGGAAGTCAAAGCCGCTTCAAACTCATCACTGCTTGTAACGACACGCATGCCTTTACCACCGCCACCTGCGGTTGCTTTGATGAGCTGTGGAAAACCTACACCATCTGATTCTTTTTTCAGTGTTTCCAGACTTTGATCATCGCCATGGTAACCGGGTACTAATGGCACACCCGCTTCTGTCATGACTATTTTGGCTTCACTTTTGGAACCCATAGAAATAATCGCAGATTCAGGTGGGCCGATAAATACGATTCCCGCATCTTTGCAGGCTTTGGAGAAGCTTGCATTTTCAGACATAAAGCCATAACCGGGATGCACAGCCTGAGCACCTGATTTTTTTGCAACTTCAAGAATCTTATCTGCCTGTAAATAACTATCAACTGCTGGTGCTGGACCAATTAGATAGGCTTCATCACACGCTTTAACGTGCATCGCATTAGCATCAGCCTCGGAGTATACGGCGACTGTAGCGATTCCCATTCTTCGTGCAGTACGGGCAATTCGACAAGCGATCTCACCACGATTGGCTATTAATATTTTATCAAACATAAGTTTCTAGTCTTTTATCCAGTTAGGCGATCTTTTCTCAAGAAATGCGTTTAGTCCTTCCTTACCCTCTTCCGAAGCTCGTGCCTTGGTAATTCGTTCTGCAGTGTCTTCTATTAGCTCATCGGTTGTTGGTCGTGAAGTAACGGCAAATATTAAGTCTTTTGCTGCAGTTAAAGCACACCCCCCACCTTTGAGCAGGTTTTTTGTGATGTCTTCGATTGCAGTATCGAGTTCACTCTCTTCTACTACGTCATGTAAAAGATTCACGCGTAGTGCTTCTTCTGCATTAAAGCGTTCTGCGGTTAAAAAATATCTGCGTGATGGGCGCTCACCCATGGCTCTAACTACATAGGGTGAAATTACCGCAGGCATTAAACCCAGACGAACCTCAGATAAACAAAATAGCGCTTTAGTCGAGCCTATCGCGATATCACAACACGCGACTAATCCAACACCGCCACCAAAAGCAGCACCTTGTACTCTGGCAATGGTTGGGATATTTAATGTATTCAGTTTTTTCATTAAAGCGGCTAATTCCATCGCATCCGCTTTATTCTCAGCTTCGGTGTAATCCGCCATACGGCGCATCCAACGTAAATCTGCCCCTGCTGAGAAACTCTTTCCTTCAGATTGTAAAATCAGTACACGCGCTTCAGAATCATTTTCGACGCTGTCTAGCGCTTCGATGAGTTCTGCAATCAACACATCATCAAACGCATTGTGAATTTCAGAACGATTGATGCTTAAGGTAACAACACCTCGAGCATCTTTATTTAGTGTAAGTGAGCTATTAGACATTTTTCCATTACATCCTGAAAGGTGATTACATTCGGAAAATACCGAACTCGGTCTTTTCTATAGGCTTGTTTAAAGAAGCTGATATTGCCAAGCCAAGCACTTTTCGGGTGTCGACCGGATCGATAATACCGTCGTCCCAAAGTCTGGCGCTGGCGTAATATGGATGACCTTGCGTTTCATACTGCTCACGCACTGGCTTCATAAATGCCTCTTCCTCTTCTTCTGACCATTGTTTCCCTCGTTTTTCTAATGAATCTCTAGTCACTTGTCCCAGAACACTCGCCGCTTGTTCGCCACCCATGACTGAGATACGTGCATTTGGCCACATCCAGAGGAATCTACCGCCGTAAGCACGACCACACATCGCATAGTTACCGGCACCAAAACTACCGCCCACAACCACTGTGAACTTGGGTACTTTGGCACAGGCAACGGCAGTTACCATTTTTGCGCCGTCTTTGGCGATGCCACCCTCTTCGTATTTTTTACCTACCATGAATCCAGTGATATTTTGAAGGAAAACAAGAGGTATTCCGCGTTTGGAACATAATTCAATAAAGTGAGCACCTTTGAGTGCAGACTCAGAAAATAGAATGCCGTTATTCGCCACAATACCCACTGGGTAGCCATGAATATGTGCAAAACCACAAATCAATGTTGTTCCATAGAGACGTTTGAATTCATCAAACTCACTGCCATCCACCAGCCTCGCAATGACTTCACGAATATCGTAAGGCTTGCGCAAATCGTTGGGGACAATTCCATATAGTTCATCAATCGGATACAAAGGATCGACTGATTTTTTGATCACAACATCTGGATCTTTCTTCCGATTCAGGGTGCTGACCACTTCGCGAGCCATTCCCAGTGCATGGGAATCGTTCATTGCGTAGTGGTCTGTAACACCCGAAGTTCTCGAATGCACATCAGCACCGCCTAAATCTTCCGCGCTTACAACCTCTCCCGTCGCAGCTTTGACCAGGGGTGGGCCACCTAAAAAGATGGTTCCCTGATTTTTTACAATAATACTTTGATCAGACATCGCTGGTACATAAGCACCACCTGCTGTACACGATCCCATTACCACAGCAATTTGTGGAATTCCCTGAGCTGACATATTGCTCTGATTGAAAAAGATGCGACCGAAGTGTTCCCTGTCAGCAAATACATCATCCTGACTGGGTAAATGCGCACCACCAGAATCGACAAGGTAGATACAGGGTAAATTATTTTCCAGAGCGATAGCTTGTGCACGAAGATGCTTTTTAACCGTAATCGGATAATAGGTTCCACCTTTTACCGTTGCATCATTTGCGACGATCATACATTCCTGACCACTTACGCGACCGATGCCTGCAACAACGCCGCCTGCTGAAATGGTATCTTTCCCGTACATACCATAGCCTGCGAATTGTGAAATTTCGAGGAATGGTGATCCAACATCGAGCAGTACACGAATGCGTTCACGAGGAAGTAATTTGCCGCGGCTCAAGTGCTTTTCACGCGCACTCTCACTGCCACCCAAAGAAATCTGGGCGACTTTCTCACGCAAGTCTGCAACGACTTCTTGCATCAACTTATGATTGTGTTGAAAGCCTTCAGATCGTGAATTTATTTTACTTTTAATAACACCCATGTAATTTATGGAACTCCTGTTACTTTCTATTATTCTGCTGTTATCTGTCGTGCAATAACAATGCGCTGAATGTCGCTAGTACCTTCGTAGATTTGAGCAACACGAACATCTCTGAAGATACGCTCCACCGGAAAATCTTTGAGGTAGCCGTATCCACCATGAATTTGAATGGCATCAGAACATATTTTTTCTGCCACTTCTGAGGCAAAAAGCTTCGCCATACAGGCTTCTTTCAAACAAGGTAGATTGGCATCTCTCAGTTCAGCAGCATTCATCACCATTAAGTGTGCCGCTTCTAATTGAGTTGCCATGTCAGCCAAGCGGAAACTAATAGCTTGATGTTCCTGAATAAGTTTTCCAAAACTTTCTCGTTCTTTTGCATACTGTAATGAAGCCTCGTAAGCTGCTCGAGCCATACCAACACATTGTGCGGCAATACCGATTCGACCACTTTCCAGATTACTTAATGCAATTTTGTAGCCTTCACCTTCTTGACCAATTAAGTGGTCAGCAGGAATACGGCAATCATCAAAAAAGATTTGTGCGGTGTCAGAAGCATGCTGTCCCATTTTTTCTTCCAGGGATGCTACTTTGTATCCAGGATTATCAGTAGGTACTGCAAAAGCACTGATTCCGCGTTTGCCTGCTTCAGGATCTGTTACCGCAAAGACAATAGCCACATCAGCATATTTACCCGATGTGATGAATTGTTTGGTTCCAGAAATCACGTAGCTGTCACCATCCTTTACTGCTTTGGTTTTTAAAGCTGAAGCATCAGAACCTGCTTGAGGTTCAGTCAAACAAAAACAGCCTAACTTCTCACCTGACGCCAATGGTTTTAGATAGGTTTCTTTTAGGAAATCACTACCAAACTTAAGTAAAGGACCACAGACTACCGAGTTGTTAACACTCAATATGGTTGAGCATGCACCGTCACCCGCTGCAATCTCTTCAATAGCTAAAGCGAACGAGACGTAATCAATATCTGAACCGCCCCACTCTTCGGGCATTGTCATACCATAAAGGCCTAACTCACCCATTTCTTTAAGTTCTTGTGCCGGAAAATGACTGGTTTTATCCCACTCTTCAGCATTCGGCAGAAGTCGTGACTGAGCATAGTCTCTAGCCATGTCACGAATCATTTTTTGTTCTTGAGACAGAATCATGACTTAAATTAACTCCACTGCCATTGCCGTCGCTTCTCCACCACCGATACACAGAGACGCCATGCCTTTTTTAAGACCTTCTCTCTGTAACGCTGAAATTAAAGTAACCAGAATGCGGGCACCAGAAGCTCCAATAGGATGACCTAACGCGCAAGCACCACCGTGTATATTTACTTTTTCTGGAGACAGATCAAGGTCATGCATTGCCGCCATAGTAACTACGGCAAAGGCTTCATTCACCTCATAGAGGTCAACATCAGTTGATGACCAACCGACTTTTTCTAATAATATTTTCATCGCATCAACAGGGGCTGTTGAGAACCAGGCTGGCTCCTGTGCGAAAGTACTGTGACCGCGAATAATTGCAAGAGGCTTGAGACCTCGCTTTTCAGCCTCGCTTTGCTTCATCATGGTTAACGCTGCTGCACCATCAGAAATAGAGCTTGAGTTAGCGGCGGTTACTGTTCCATCTTTTCTGAAAGCTGGACGTAATGTTGGAATTTTTTCGAAATTGGCATTGAATGGTTGTTCATCAGAATCAACAACCGTCTCACCTTTTCTGGATTTGATAGTGACTGGTGCAATTTCAGCCTTAAAAGCACCAGAGGTAGTTGCCTCCTGAGCGCGCTTCAAAGAAGTGATTGCAAAGTCGTCTTGAGACTCTCTGGTGAATTCGTACTTGTCTGCACAATCTTCGGCAAAGGTTCCCATCAAACGACCTTTATCGTAAGCATCTTCCAATCCATCGAGGAACATGTGGTCTATAGCCTGGGCATGTCCCATACGCATTCCGCTGCGCGCTTTTGGTAATAAGTATGGCGCATTTGACATGCTTTCCATGCCGCCTGCGACCATTATGTCGTTGGTACCTGCTGCTATTAAATCATGCGCTAACATCGACGCTTTCATTCCAGAGCCACACATTTTATTGACGGTGGTACAACCTGCAGCTAATGGTAGACCTGCGCCTAAACTTGCCTGGCGAGCTGGTGCTTGACCTAGCCCTGCGGGGAGTACACAACCCATAACTACTTCTTGTACGTCTTCTGCGCTGATTCCTGCTCTTTCAACTGCTGCTTTTATTGCAGTTGCGCCAAGCTCAGTTGCTGGCACATCAGATAATGAACCTTGAAAACCGCCCATTGGGGTGCGGGCTATACCTACGATGACTACTGGGTCATTCATCGCTAATCTCCAAATAATTTATGAGTAAAGTTAAACAAGCTTACTAAATCTGTTTAACGTAAATCGAATAAAATTGTTACTTACAATTAAACTTAATGTATAAAATAATAATTACAAAACAGACACTTAAGCTGTTTCGTTAAATAATTCTCTACCTATTAACATACGGCGAATCTCAGACGTGCCTGCACCTATTTCATAGAGCTTTGCATCACGCAACAAACGACCTGTTGGGTATTCATTGGTATATCCGTTTCCACCGAGTGTTTGAATCGCTTCAAGCGCCATCCAGGTCGCCTTTTCCGCCGCATATAGAATTGCGCCTGCTGCATCTTTTCTAGAGGTTTCACCACGGTCACAGGCTTTACCGACCGCATATACATACGCTTTGGTTGCATTCATGGTGGTGTACATATCGGCCATTTTGCCTTGCATCAGTTCGAATTCACCGATGGCACGACCAAATTGTTTACGCTCGTGTATATAAGGAACAACCACATCCATACAGGCCTGCATGATTCCAGTTGGTCCAGCTGACAACACAGCGCGCTCATAATCTAAACCACTCATGAGAACATTAACGCCTTTACCAAGTTCGCCAAGGATATTTTCTTCAGGGACTTCTACATCCTCAAACACTAATTCTCCCGTGTTTGAACCACGCATGCCTAATTTATCCAGCTTTTGCGCAGTCTTCACGCCAAATTCTTTTTCTACTAGAAAGGCAGTAATTCCTTTGGGACCACCTTTCGGATCTGTTTTTGCATAGACCACGATCACATCCGCATCGGGACCATTTGTAATCCACATTTTTGTGCCATTCAGCAGGTATCGGTCGCCTTTCTTTTCAGCTTTTAACTGCATGCTGACAACATCTGATCCGGCATTTGGCTCTGACATAGCCAACGCACCAATATATTCGCCACTGATCAACTTGGGTAGATACTTCTTCTTTTGCTCTTCTGAACCATTTCGGTTGATTTGATTCACGCAAAGATTGGAATGTGCGCCGTAACTCAAGCCAATTGAGGCTGATGCCCTGCTGATTTCTTCCATCGCGATGATATGCGCCAAATAACCCATATCACTTCCACCGTATTCTTCAGGAACAGTGATGCCTAATAGGCCCATCTCACCAAAAACTGGCCATAGCTGGTTGGGAAATTCATTAGAGACATCAATCTCTGCCGCCAGTGGAGCAACCTCTTTTGCCGCAAAATCACGCACAACATCACGTAACATATCTGCAGTATCACCAAGGTCAAAATTAAGTGTTGGGTAATGAATCATCTCGCATCCTTAAAAATAGAATAAAGTTTGGTCTTGTTATTTATATGTGAAAGGCAAGATATATTACGTTTACGTAAACGTCAACTAGAAAAGCACAGACATTCACGATAAATTTTAATGGTAAACCGTCTAAATCATTTGATAAAAACGGCTGTAAGTAGGGGGGTGTGTTAATTTAAGAACAATTAACAACTAGATAGAGCTGAAATTTAAAGACAGGAAGATTACTCTAAATTTTCTCTTTTTCAGAAGCTTCGATCTCATCTAGAGACTTACGCACCTTTTGGTACACTCTTTCGATCTCTTCTAACGCTAAATCCACATCCTGTCTTTGAACTTGTAGTTTCTTTCTTCTTGCATCCATCTTTTCCAGAAGCAGCAATATCTGCCCTTTTTCACCAGACTTAGTTTCATACAAATCAAAAATATCTTTAATTTCAGACAAGGTGCAGCCTAATCTTTTACCACGCAGCAGCAGTCTTAATCTAACTCTGTCACGCTCTAGATAGATGCGTTTATTGCCTTCCCTTTTGGGGCTTAATAAATCAGACTCTTCATAAAGCCGCAAAGCTCGTGGTGTTACATCAAATTCTTTGGACAAATCAGATATGGTATAAGTCTTGAAATCGGGCTCCTTACTCATCTATCTTCCTATTTAGTTTTATAGTTGGCTTGTGCGATTAACCGCACTATTTTTACGCTGCGTATACTGCTCTATTGCCTGCAATATTCACAACCCTTTGTTCGCATCAATTTCGCATCAATGTTTTCAGTTAATTATTCTATACTTTATCTATGCACGTTATCTATGCACGTTATCTATGCAACAATTAAATAAAGAAAAGCCAAAGCCATCATCTTTATTGCTGGATAAAATTATTAGCAATCATACTGTTATATGAGAATCTTTCAAACTACTCCTACTACAATTAGTAGAACATAAAAATTAGATTGAAATATGTTGACGTTTACGTAAACGTAATATAACTTAAGTCACCTATTTGAGCAAATCCATTACAAAACAGATTTAAGGCTCACCTTAAGACCCGCAATTTTTTCAGGATGAATTCATGACTAAAACCAACAAAAGCAATACGTTAGCTAAAACTATGCCAGCAGACAAAGTGCGTTTTGTTACAGCCGCTAGTTTATTTGATGGTCATGATGCTGCGATAAATATTATGCGTCGCATCCTTCAATCTACCGGCGCAGAAGTTATTCATTTAGGTCACAATCGCTCTGTTGCCGAGATTGTTGATGCTGCGATCCAAGAAGATGTCCAGGGTATTGCAATCAGTTCTTATCAAGGTGGTCACGTTGAATACCTTAAATACATGGTCGACATGCTTAAGGAAAAAGATGCTGCTGATATACGTATCTTTGCAGGTGGCGGTGGCGTTATTGTTCCGGAAGAAATCAAAGAACTGGAGAAACACGGTGTAACTAAAATCTATTCTCCTGAAGATGGTCAGAAAATGGGACTACAAGGAATGATTAGCGACATGATAGAGCGCAGTTCATTCGACCCGGGAGAATTATCACCGAAAAAAATCGGACCATTATTAGAGGGAGATTGGCGCGCCCTTTCCCGAGTGATTACGACACTTGAAAACAACACCATAGAAGATAGTTTTAAAGCTGAAATACTTGAAACAGCAGAGAATTTAGATAAACCTGTTCCTGCACTGGGTATTACCGGAACAGGTGGTTCAGGTAAGTCATCACTCACCGATGAAATCATCAGACGTTTCCGCCTTGGTCAGAAAGACAATTTGAAAATTGCGATTATCGCAGTTGATCCTACCCGCCGTAAGACGGGGGGTGCCTTATTGGGCGACCGTATCCGTATGAATGCGATTGAACACCCAAACATCTTTATGCGTTCTATTGCGACCAGAGACTCTATCGGTGAAATACCTGATGTGGTTGGCGACATTGTTGCCGCATGCAAAATTTCCGGTTTCGATCTGGTTATAGTAGAAACACCCGGCATTGGCCAGGGTGATGCTGCAATCGTACCGCTTGTAGATGCCTCTTTATATGTTATGACGCCTGAATTTGGCGCGCAAAGTCAGTTAGAAAAAATCGACATGCTGGATTTTGCAGACCTCGTTGCAATTAACAAGTTTGACCGTAAAGGCGCAGAAGATGCCTACCGTGATGTGTGCAAACAGGTTCAGCGTAACCAAGAAGCATTCATGCAACCACCAGAAGAAATGCCAGTGTTTGGCACGATCGCCGCACGTTTTAATGATGATGGTGTTACTGCGCTTTATCATGGATTACTGGATAAATTACAAGAGCTTGGGCTCCCTGTTGAAGAAGATGTCTTACCTAAATCAGACATAAGAAAATCCTCTGGAAACTCAGTCATCGTTCCACCTGAAAGAACAAGATACCTCGCAGAAATCGCAGAAACCGTTAGAGACTACAAAAAGACAGTGCGCATACAAGCGAGAATTGCGCGTGAGCGACAACAGCTGATTGAATCTAAGAGAATGCTGAGAGAAGCAAAAGCGGATTCTAAAAATCTAGATAGTTTAATTACAAAACGCGAAGAAGCTTTAGACCCTAAAGCAAAGAAACTATTAGAGCTCTGGCCGGAAACTAAAGAGAAATATGCAGCTGAAGAATATGTCGTAAAAATTAGAGACCGTGAAATTCGCACCGCCCTAACCTACACGACACTCTCGGGAACTGTAATACCCAAAGTCTCACTCCCACAGTATGAAGACCATGGTGAGATTCTAAAATGGCTATTGCTGGATAATCTTCCAGGTGAGTTTCCTTATACCGCTGGCGTTTTTCCTTTTAAACGCGAAGGCGAAGATCCAACAAGAATGTTTGCGGGTGAAGGCGACGCCTTTAGAACTAACAATCGCTTTAAGAGGCTTTCGGAACACTCTGATGCAAAAAGACTTTCTACTGCATTCGATTCCGTTACCTTATATGGTCAAGATCCGGATGAGCGTCCTGATATTTACGGAAAAGTAGGTAACTCAGGCGTATCGATTGCCACACTTGATGACATGAAAGCGTTGTATGATGGATTTGATTTATGTAATCCAACAACCTCAGTTTCAATGACCATCAATGGCCCTGCCCCAATGATATTGGCCATGTTTTTGAATACTGCAATAGATCAACAAATTGCAAAATTTGAAAAAGAAAATAAACGCCAACCGACAGAAGAAGAGTTTCAGGAAATTCGCTCCTGGGCACTAGAAAATGTTCGAGGAACGGTTCAGGCAGATATCCTTAAAGAAGATCAAGGTCAAAACACCTGTATATTCTCTACTGAATTTGCACTGAAAATGATGGGAGATATTCAAGAATACTTCGTTCATAACCGTGTTCGTAATTTCTACTCTGTTTCAATTTCTGGCTACCATATCGCAGAAGCCGGAGCTAACCCGATATCACAATTAGCGTTCACGCTTTCTAATGGCTTCACTTATGTAGAAACCTATTTAGCTAGAGGCATGGAAATAGATGATTTCGCTGGAAATCTATCCTTCTTCTTCAGTAATGGTATGGACCCGGAATATACCGTAATGGGACGCGTAGCCCGTCGTATCTGGTCTACAGCTATGCGTTTCAAATATGGCGCAAATGAGAAGAGCCAAAAACTCAAATACCATATTCAAACTTCTGGACGTTCTCTGCATGCGCAAGAAATGGACTTCAATGATATCCGTACTACTTTGCAGGCATTGATCGCTATTTACGATAACTGTAACAGCTTACACACCAATGCCTACGATGAAGCGATTACGACACCTACAGAAGAATCAGTAAGACGTGCATTAGCGATCCAACTCATTATCAATAACGAATGGGGACTGGCCAAGAATGAAAATCCTAACCAAGGGGCATTTATTCTAGAAGAGCTAACTGAACTTGTTGAAGAGGCCGTGCTTTCTGAATTTGAAAGAATCTCAGAACGTGGTGGCGTATTAGGTGCAATGGAAACAGGCTATCAACGTGGAAAGATTCAGGACGAGTCACTGTCTTATGAACATAAGAAACACGATGGCAGTCTCCCTATTATTGGCGTGAATACTTTCTTGAACCCTAAAGGTAATAAAGAATTCACGATTGAATTGGCACGTTCTACTGACGATGAGAAAGACAGCCAAATCAAACGATTACGCAGCTTTAATAAGTTACACAGCGAACATTCCAAAGAAGCACTTGAAAGAGTCAAAAATGCGGCAATCAACGACGGCAATATTTTTGCTGAACTTGTGGAAGCTGCAAGACATTGTTCTCTGGGCGAACTATCCAATGCCTTATTTGAAGTTGGCGGACAATATCGAAGAAACATGTAACTACAACTGATTTAGTTTTTTTACTTATTTTATAAACACTTTCCAAAGGATCAAAAAATTAAGATGCAAATAAAAACAGTTGGCGTTGTTGGCGCTGGAACAATGGGAAATGGAATTGCACAGGTATTTGCTGCTTCAGGTTTTGATGTCATCCTACAAGATATCAGTGAAGAACAATTAGAAAAAGGTGTTGCAACGATTGCTAATAGCCTTGATCGTCTTATCAAAAAAGAAAAAATTACCGATGAAGACAAGCAAACTACCCTAAGTAAAATAACTACAACTGTTTCATTAGAGAGTTTTTCTGATACCGATTTAATCGTTGAAGCTGCAAGTGAAAACCTTGCAATCAAATCAGAGATTTTTCAAAAGCTTGATGCGATCTGTAAAGCTGATGCGATCCTGGCAACCAATACGTCATCAATCTCGCTGACTCGAATCGCCAGAGAAACAAAACGCCCTGAGAAAGTAATTGGCATGCATTTCATGAACCCAGTGCCTGTGATGAAACTGGTAGAAATTATTCGTGCCCTACAAACCGATGATGCTACCTATGCATCTATTGAAGAACTGTCTAAGCAAATCGGCAAAGTACCCGTTGAATGTAACGACAGCCCTGGTTTTGTTTCAAATAGAATTCTGATGCCAATGATCAATGAGGCAATCTACACATACTACGAAGGTGTCGCCAAGCCAGAAGCAATCGATGAAATCATGATGTTAGGCATGGCTCACCCAATGGGACCTCTCGCCTTAGCAGACTTAATTGGGCTTGATACCTGCCTTTCAATCATGAAAGTTTTACACGAAGGTTTGGGTGATTCCAAGTATCGTCCCTGCCCGTTATTAACCAGAATGGTTGATGCAGGCTATCTTGGAAGAAAAACCGGCCAAGGCTTTTACGAATATTAATACTGTTTCAAATCAGTATTAATAAAATACTGATTACAGACGATTTATTCACTGGACATTACCTTTACGTAAACGTAATGTAGCACCAGTTGTAAAGCGCAGAAAAATCTAACAATTAGAAAGACCAATACCCGCTAAAAAGGTCTCGCAAATATCAAACCCATCATTTGGACATTGAGAAGGAGCTCTGGGAATGGCAGACACCCCCATAGAAACAAATAAGATTAATAACGATTTAGATACCTTCCCAAAACTATTATTGGATCATGCCAAAAAGCGTCCTAACAAAGACGCCATCCGTGAAAAAGATTTAGGCATCTGGCAATCATGGACATGGTCAAAAGCCGCAGAAGAAATAGCAGCATTAGCTAATGGCTTAGCGTCTCTGGGATTCAAACGAGGAGACAAACTAGCGATAGTGGGAAATAACCGCCCTCGCCTCTATTGGGGTATGTGTTCGGCACAAAGCCTAGGCGGAATACCTGTTCCGGTTTATCAAGATTCAGTCGCTGATGAAATTCAATATGTATTAGATCATTCAGAAGTGCGTTTTGCGTTGGTAGAAGATCAGGAACAAGTAGATAAGATGCTTGAGATCTATGACAGCTGCCCAGCCATGGAAACCATCATTTATGATGATCCCCGTGGTTTAAGAGATTATGACAAAACTCATTTATATGACTTTGAAAAACTTCAAGATATTGGAAGAGAATTCGCCAAAGAAAACCCTGATTATTTTTTACAGGAAGTCAATAAAGGTTCTGGCGAAGACATAGGCATATTCCTTTATACCTCAGGAACCACGGGCAAGCCGAAAGGCGTTGTCATGACCAATAACAACATTCTGATTACTGCTAGAAACAGTGTTAAGTTTGACAATTTAACCGAAAACGAAGAAATCGTTTCTTACCTACCAATGGCTTGGGTTGGTGATCACATCTTTTCTTACGCACAAGCGTATGTCACCGGATTCTGTGTTAACTGTCCAGAAAGTACCGAAACAGTAGCTACCGATTTAAGAGAAATTGGCCCTACTTATTACTTTGCTCCTCCACGAGTATTCGAAAACATTTTAACCACTGTAACCATCAGAATGCATGATGCCAGTAAGCTTAAGCAGAAAATGTTTAATTACTTCATGGGCGTTGCCAAAAAAACCGGTGTTGACATGCTTGATGGTAAGCAAGTCACAGCCAAAGAACGCTTCTTGTATTGGTTAGGAAATATTCTGGTTTACGGTCCACTAAAAAACACCATGGGTTTCAGCCGAATACGCTTAGCTTATACAGCTGGTGAAGCTATCGGGCCTGAAATCTTTGACTTCTTCCGTTCATTAGGAATTAACGTCAAACAACTTTATGGTCAAACAGAAGCTGCTGTATTTATCACCATGCAACCCGATGGCGAAATATTCGCTGATACTGTTGGTATCCCTGCCCCCGGCGTTGAAGTAAAAGTGAATGACGATGGTGAAGTAATTTACCGTGGACCTGGCGTCTTCCACAGCTATTACAAAAATGAAGAATCAACAAAAGAAACCAAAAATGAAGAAGGCTGGGTTCTTACAGGTGATGCTGGTTACTTCGCTGATAATGGCCACCTAAAAATTATCGACCGTGCCAAGGATGTAGGTAAGTTTGTTGACGGCACTATGTTTGCGCCGAAGTATATTGAAAATAAACTGAAATTCTTCCCGCACATTAAAGAAGTCGTAGCTATTGGCGATGGTAAAGATCATTGCACCGCGTTTATCAATATAGATTTAGAAGCGGTTGGTAACTGGGCTGAACGAAATAATGTGGGCTACGCGAGTTATCAAGAATTGGCAGGTCATGAAGAAGTTTACAAAATGATGTTAGAAAGCATCGAGCAAGTAAACAAAGATCTATCGACCGATAGTTTGATGTCCAAATCTCAAATACACCGTTTCCTCATACTGCATAAAGAACTCGATCCTGATGATGGCGAGCTCACTCGTACAGGTAAAGTCCGAAGGCGTATTGTTGCTGAAAAGTACAGTGTATTGATAGACGCTTTATATAACGGCTCAAAGGATTGCTACATCAATACCGAAGTTGCATTTGAAGACGGCCGTAAAGGATCTATCGAGGCAACACTCAGAATACAAGAGGCAGAAACATATACCCCTGCCCCAGCAACCAAGGGGGCAAACTAATGGATCAAGATAATAGAATTGGTGACACATTACTTGAAGTTAAAAACATATCGTTATCATTTGGTGGTGTAAAAGCCCTTACTGATATCAGTTTTGACATCAAAGAAGGTGAAATACGCGCGATTATTGGTCCGAATGGTGCCGGTAAAAGCTCGATGCTGAATGTTATTAACGGCTTCTACCATCCTCAAGAAGGTGAAGTCTGGTTCCGTGGCAAAAAACGCGAATCGATGAAGCCTTATCAAGTAGCAAGACAAGGTGTAGCTCGTACCTTCCAGAACATCGCTTTGTTTAAAGGAATGTCGACACTGGACAACTTGATGACGGGCTGTATCACACACATGAAAACCAATATCTTTTTGCAGGCAATCTGGAAAGGCCCTGCTGAAAGAGAAGAATTAGAATTCCGTGAACGCGTTGAACACATCATAGATTTTCTTGGTATTCAAGCCATTCGTAAAACACCTGTAGGCAGACTGCCTTACGGTATGCAGAAACGAGTTGAGTTAGGTAGAGCATTAGCTGCTCAGCCCAAGCTATTGTTATTAGACGAGCCAATGGCCGGCATGAACCTCGAAGAAAAAGAGGATATGAGTCGCTTCATTCTGGATGTTAATGATGAATTCGGAACAACCATTACCTTAATCGAACATGATATCGGCGTGGTGATGGACTTATCAGACAGAATCGTAGTGCTTGATTACGGTTGCAAACTCGCAGATGGAACGCCGGATGTGGTGCGTAATGACCAAGCCGTAATTGATGCATATTTGGGGGTGAGTCATGATGACTAATATAACTTTAACTCAAGTTTTAAATACACACGCAAGGAGCCAACAATGAGTCCATTATTTCTCAATGCACTTGAGGTTATCTTGAATGGTCTAATGGCCGGAATCATGTACTCTCTCGTCGCTTTAGGATTTGTTTTAATCTTTAAAGCATCAGGTATATTCAACTACGCTCAAGGCGTTATGGCATTATTTGCCGCACTTACACTGGTTGGCTTTCAAACGGGACAAGTTCCCTTTGCCCATCTGATTAATGCCATGTTCGGTACCGAAATTCATCACTGGGGAAGCGGCATGAACACCTTCCTCGCGATCATCCTGACGATGATTGTGATGATTATCTTTGCCTGGCTATTAGAAAAAATAGTCCTCAAACACATGGTCAATCAGGCGCCTATTATCCTGTTTATGACAACCATAGGATTAGCGTACTTCATGGAAGGTTTTGGCGATCTTATGTGGGGCGCTGATATCAAAACCATGGATGTAGGTTTACCTTCTGGTGGTTCTCTCTGGCTAGAAGATTTCACCAAAGGCTGGGCGGCAGAAGGCACAGAATATTACGGTATGTATATTGATGTATTAGATGTATGGGCCGCAGGTATCGCCATATTACTGGTTATTGCACTTACCCTATTCTCGCAATACACAAAAACCGGACGTGCTTTACGTGCCGTAGCAGACGATCACCAGGCAGCATTAACCGTAGGTATATCTCTTCGAACTATCTGGATAATCGTTTGGTCACTCGCAGGCTTCGTTGCATTGGTTGCAGGCATCATGTGGGGCTCTAAATCCGGTGTTCAATTCTCCTTATCTTTAATCGCACTGAAAGCGCTTCCCGTATTAATACTTGGTGGGTTTACATCTATCCCCGGAGCAATCATCGGCGGCTTAATTATCGGTGTGGGTGAGAAATTATTTGAATTTTCAATTGGCGGCATGATTGGTGGAGCAACCGAAAACTGGTTTGCTTATGTTCTGGCTTTAGCCTTCCTAATGTTCAGACCACAAGGTCTGTTCGGCGAAAAAATCATAGAGAGGGTTTAATCAATGTTTTATAGAGAATCTGGGGATTTCAAAACCAATTACGCTGATGATCAGCAGTCCTTTCCAATAAAGTTAGATCGCTATGCGGTATGGGTACTGCTTGCCTTTGCTTTTTTTGTAGTACCTTTTTTCATCAACGACTATTGGGAAAAATCTGTATTAGTACCCTTCCTTGTTTGGTCAATGGCTGCGTTGGGTTTAAACATTCTAACCGGATATTGTGGTCAGGTAAGTTTAGGAACTGGCGGTTTCATGGCAGTAGGTGCCTACTCTTGTTATAAATTGATGATCGCCTTTCCGGGTTTGAATATCTTTTTTGTCGTTATTCTTGCAGGCATTATCACCGCCATCGTCGGAATCGCCTTTGGACTGCCCAGTTTAAGGATTAAAGGTTTCTACCTGGCTGTTGCCACATTGGCCTCGCAATTCTTCTTGATCTGGATGTTCAATAAAATCCCGTGGTTTTACAACTACTCATCATCAGGAATGATCACGGCCCCAGAGCGTACGATGTTTGGTATAGCTATATCAGGGCCATCAGCACCCTCCTGGGCAACCTATCTATTCTGTTTAACCCTGGTAACCATATTTGCCTTTATTGCGCGAAACCTGACCAGGGGCCGAATAGGTCGCGCATGGAAGTCTATTCATGACATGGATATCGCGGCAGAAATTATAGGAATCCCACCACTACAGGCAAAATTATCTGCATTTGCGGTGAGTTCGTTCTATATAGGTATGTCAGGGGCGATGTTATTTGGTGTATACCTTGGTTCAGCAGAACCGGGCGAAGCCTTTGGTATCGACAAATCATTCTTAGTGTTATTCATGGTTATCATCGGCGGGCTTGGCAGTATTTTAGGATCTTTCCTGGGTGCAGCATTCCTGATACTGGTACCTGTTTTAATGAAGAATATCATGGTTGGTGCGTTTGGTTGGCCAGCCGATTTAGCAGCACATCTTGAACTATTGTTTATAGGTGCGTTGATAATGTTTTTCCTAGTCGTTGAACCTCATGGGCTTGCACAGCTATGGCGTATGACGAAAGAGAAATTACGACTCTGGCCGTTCCCCCATTAGGTCAGGAAGTGAAAAAGGCGTCAGTGCAGTGTAATAGTTATTTAAATAAATACATTGACGATTAGTATGTTTATAAGAGGAGTAAATATGAAAATAAAACAATTTGGTGCAGCTCTTGTGGCAGCAACGATACTGGCGACATCTGTCCCTGTAGCGGCTGACCTTACATTCCCAATGCTTAGTTATCGTACTGGACCTTACGGGCCTAACGGAGCTGAGTTTGCAGATGGATACGCAGATTACTTCACATTATTGAATGAACGTGATGGTGGAATTGGCGGCGCAAAGATCCTGACACCTGAATGTGAAACTGCCTATAACACCGCTAAGGGTGTTGAGTGTTATGAATCTACCAAAGAAGGCGCTTTGATTTATCAGCCACTTTCGACCGGTATTACATATCAGTTAATTCCTAAAGTAACGGCTGACGATATTCCAATGCACACAATGGGTTATGGTCGTACATCAGCTGCTAACGGTAAAGTGTTCAGTCACGTATTTAACTACCCTGCTAATTACTGGGATGGCGCGTCAGTTATTATCAAACACATTTCTGATGAAGAAAAAGGTGATTTGAAAGGTAAGAAAATTTCTCTTGTTTACCATAACTCTGCCTACGGTAAAGAGCCAATTCGTACACTGGAAGAACTGGCTAAAAAACACGGTTATAAGTTAACGCTCATTCCTGTAGACCATCCTGGTCAAGAGCAAAAATCACAATGGCTTCAACTTCGTCGTGACCGTCCTGATTACATCATCATGTATGGTTGGGGTGTAATGAATCAGGTAGCAATCAAAGAAGCGACTAACATTCGCTTTGATATGAGCAAGTTCATCGGTATTTGGTGGTCAGGTTCTGAAAATGATGTATTACCAGCTGGCGATAAAGCAAACGGCTATAAAGCGGTTACGTTCCATGGTGTTGGTGATGACTATCCAATATTTGAAGAACTTAAAAAGTATGTGAAAGATACAGGTAAAGCAGCCGGTGACGGTTCTAACCTTGGTACAGCTTTATACAATCGTGGCATGTACGCAGCAATGCTTGCAGCAGAAGCGGCCGCTAACGCGCAAAAAATCCACAACACCAAAGATCTTACAGGTGCACAGATGCGTGACGGTATGGAATCTCTCAAGATTGACCAGGATCGTATGAAAGCACTTGGTTTAGAAGGATTTGGTCCTGAAATCAGTGTGACTTGTGCGAATCATGGTGGACCTGGTTTAGGTGCTATCCAGCAATGGGATGCTAAAGCGAAGAAATGGTCATTAATTACTGACTTCGTAGAATCAGATCGTTCAGTGATTGATCCATTAATCGCAGAAGACTCTGCAGCTTACGCTAAAGAAAATAGTATGAAAGAACGTGATTGTAAGTAAATCATAGTAACAAGCTAAATTAAGCTACTGCAATAACAAGTAGTCTTTAATCTGGGAGAGCCTCCTTTTTAACGGCGGCTCTCTCTTAAAAAAATTCATTTTATAACCCTAACCTGGTGATAGTTAATTATGTCGACAGAAAACAATATCCTCAGCATTAAGAATATCGAAGTGATTTATGATCACGTCATTCTTGTACTTAAAGGGGTATCCCTAGATGTGCCTAAAGGTGGAATCGTAGCTCTACTAGGTGCTAACGGAGCTGGCAAAACAACTACCATCAAATCCATATCAAACATTCTTAAAACAGAACGTGGTGAAGTTACCAAAGGCTCTATCACTTTTGAAGGCGAACAAATCCAGGACCTCTCCCCTACCGAGTTAGTTAAAAAAGGTGTGGTACAAGTCATGGAAGGCCGTCACTGTTTTGAACATTTAACGGTAGAAGAAAACCTGTTAACCGGTGCTTACATCCGTAAAGATGGTCGCAAAGCCATCGCCGAAGATCTGGAAAAAGTATATACATACTTTCCACGCCTAAAAGAACGCCGCAAAAGCCAGGCAGGTTATACCTCTGGTGGAGAGCAACAAATGGTTGCTGTTGGTCGCGCGCTCATGGCAAAACCCAAATTAATCCTACTGGATGAACCATCGATGGGATTAGCCCCTCAGTTGGTTGAAGAAATTTTTGAAATCGTAAAGTCTTTGAATGAAAAAGAAGGCGTTACGTTTTTACTCGCCGAGCAAAATGTCTCGGTCGCATTACGCTACGCAACCTATGGTTATATTTTAGAAAATGGCCGTGTGGTTATGGATGGCGAAGCCAAAGCACTTTCTGAAAACGAAGACGTTAAAGAATTCTATCTCGGACTCAGTGATGGTGATAAGAAAAGCTTCCGCGATGTTAAACACTACCGTCGTCGTAAACGTTGGTTAGCGTGATAAACCATTAAATAGCCTAATAAAAAAGTGCCTCAAAGGTGGGGGGTGTCTTTTTTACTTAACATTAAGCGAATATTATCAACACCTGCTATTTTATTTTATATTTAAACCGTATTTGTATTTAAACCGTTGAGACTAAAGCACTATGTCAGATTTTTACGATGCACTTGAAACCCGAGACCCAGCTGATCGTGAACAAGCCCTAATACAAGCCGTTGCAGATCAAGTCGCGCACGCCAAAGAGAATACTGCGGCTTACGCAACCGTATTAAAAGATGTAGACCCAACGAGCATTACTTCTGCGGAAGATATTGCAAAGTTGCCAATCACACGCAAATCTGAACTCATCGAACAACAAAAGACAAATCGTCCTTTTGGTGGATTAGACGCGAAAGGCATTACGCTCGCCAATATCTTTGCCTCACCCGGCCCTATCTACGAACCCGGTACAAAAAAAGAAGATTTTGCTCGATTTGCACGCTCGCTTTACGCAGCAGGATTTCGTTCGGGCGGGATCTCTCACAACTGTTTTTCCTATCACTTTACACCCGCTGGCTTGATGCTCGAAAACAGTGCGCAAGCTCTGGGTTGTGCTGTTATACCAGCAGGAACGGGACAAACTGAATTACAAGTACAAACCATTGCAGACTTAAAACCTGATAGCTATATCGGCACCCCCTCTTTTCTAAAAATCATTTTAGAAAAAGCAGAAGCACTAGGTTCTGATGTCACATCAATCGACAAAGCATTAGTCACAGGTGAAGCACTTCCACCTTCTATTCGCGCAGGTTTCGCCGAGAAAGGTATCGCGGTATATCAATGCTATTCTTCTGCTGATTTAGGTTTAATCGCCTATGAATCAGAAGCTCAGGAAGGTTTAATTGTGGATGAAGGTATCTATCTGGAAATCGTCAGACCCGGTACTGGCGACCCAGTCGCAAAGGGAGAAGTCGGTGAAGTCATCGTTACTAGCCTCAATCCAGATTACCCATTAATCCGTTTTGCGACAGGTGATTTATCCGCCATTATGGAAGGACAAAGCCCATGTGGACGCACCAACAAACGCATTAAAGGCTGGATGGGAAGAGCCGATCAAACCGCCAAAGTACGCGGCATGTTCATCCACCCGGAACAGGTTGATAAAGTTTTCAAACGCCACCCAGAATTAACAAAGGTTCGTTTGGTTGTTAGCTGGGAAAATGAAAGCGATCAACTCACCTTAAAGTGTGAAACAGATAACGCGTCTGACGAACTCAATAGCAATATAAGCAACAGTATCAGAGAAATCTGCAAGCTGCGTGGTGAAGTTGAATTTGTCGATATTGGTAGCCTTCCTAACGATGGCACGGTTATCGAAGATGCACGAGACTACGACTAGTTAATCATGATTAGGGCAACGTTGAGAATATGAACACTTTTCTTTCTCAATATAAAATACTCGATCTCTCACAATATATACCTGGTCCCTACGCGACCAGGCAACTCGCCGATCTTGGTGCTAATGTCATCAAAGTGGAACCACCAGCGGGTGATCCGATGCGACACTTCATGTCAGATTCCAATAATAAATCTGACTACTCTCCCATCTACCAACATCTCAATCGTGGCAAACGCATTGTTAATATAGACCTGAAACAAGCATCCGGAAAAGAATCGCTGAGGAAACTGATTAAAGATGCCGATGTACTCCTCGAATCTTTTCGACCCGGAGTCATGGCTCGTTTAGGGTTTGATCGGGCATCCTTAGATAAGATCAACCCGACACTGATTCATTGTGCCCTTTCAGGCTTCGGACAAAACGGTCCATACGAACAGAGAGCCGGACATGACCTGACCTACTGCGCAGTCAGTGGCGCATTGAGCAATTCAGGGACTCGCGAACGACCCGTTATGTCATTCCCACCCATTGCAGACCATGCAGGGGCAATGCAAGCCGCTAATACGATACTGGCAGCGCTATTGAGTCGCACGCATACTCATCAAGGCGCTTTCATTGATATCAGCTTGTATGAATCGGCACTGGCCTGGCAATACTTAAACTTTTATGAAAGTGCGAATAACGATAACCCACAACGCGAAACGCTGTTATTAAATGGCGGCGCGGCTTATTACAATATCTATCAAACGGCTGATGGACGCTTTATCGCCTTAGGGCCGATAGAAGCAAAGTTCTGGGTGGCGTTTTGTGAGGCTGTCTCCAAACCAGAATGGATTGATCAACAAACCGATGCTTTACCGCAAACATCACTGATTCAATCCCTAAGCGATATGTTTAAAAGCGAAACACTGTCTCACTGGAATGTTCTTTTTGAAAATGTGGATTGCTGTTACGAACCTATTTTATTGGCTGATGAAGTGGCTAAGCATCCGCAGGTTATTTCGCGGAATAATTTGAAAGATGCTAATCCACAATTTGCAGCGTGGGTAGATGGTCAGGCAGTAGAAACAGCAGATGCCCTCACCCTAATAGACAATGTGGATGATATTAACTGGGTTTACTAACGTTAAAATTATTAACAATTAGCCAAACAGAAAATAGCTCTTTATCCACCCCCCTACTTTTAAGTGACTTTTCATTTTGTTGTTTAAAAATGACCAAAGGAATCTCTGCTTTGCGGAATCATATTTATGCGGTTTCGCCTTCCCTACGGGTAAGCATTAAAAACAATGCTTTTGTCTCGTTAAATCTCGGCTCATTTTGTTTTTTTAAAAACGTAAATAGAATTTATACAAAGCTAGGCTCTTTTATAATTACTATTTAAATCTATAAAAAACAGCAAAAATCTTGTATGCTACACAACCTAAAAAATCACCAGAATTGAAGCATCGCAAGGCTTTACAAAAACGAATGATCCTTAAACCATAGAAATGACATTGTTGATCAAAGAAATTCACAGAAAACAATCGTGAATTTTCCAAACATCCCGCTAAAAAATAGTCAATTTCTCTACTTAATAATTCATTACCTTCAATCATCTTCCCATCCAAAAGAATCTATCAATAAATAGCACCTATGAACATAAGCCAAAAAGTTAGATTCAAAATGATAAGCTCTTTAGCAATGATCATGTGTAGTGGTTTTATTTCACTTCACACGGCTTATGCCCAACCGCTTAAGTTTGGATTTGGTGATACTGAAACCTACCCCCGCAAATGGAAAGAAAATGGGGAATATGTGGGCGTATATATTGATATCATCAAAGAAGTAATTTTACGTAGCGGTATCGACATAGACCTCGAACCATATCCCCATGAACGACTCCTACAATATCTGGAAGATGGTAAGTTAGATGGAGCTATCGGTTTATACAAAAATAAAGAACGCGAACAATATGCGGTTTATGTTGATATCCCGATAGCATGGTCATCAATGAGGATATTTGTCAAAAAGGAAGACCTATCCTCGATCACAGGACTCAACGACCTTAGTGGAAAAGTAATAGGAAAAATTCGAGGTGTATCTTTCAATAAGGACTTAGAAAAAGCGATTGAAGAAGGTCAATTTACCATCGAAGAAACGGCCACCTATGAACAATCTATCAAGAAGCTTCTTGCTGGAAGAATTGACGTTTTGATAGCTCCAAATTTCTCCACGCAATACCTTCTGAGAGAAATGGGTGTATCAGAAGAAATATCATTATTGCCTCTGTACTTTGAGCCCGTCAGACCCGTGTATATTCTCTTCTCCAAACCTTCGATTATCACTGATAAAATGGGCATGTTCGAGAAGATGATAGATGTACTTACCGATATGGAATATGAAAAAACATTTGAAGAAATTCAGCGAAATTTTGACTTCCATTAAATCCATCAACTTTCATTTACGCTGTTCAAAACAATAACTAAAAGCTCAAAAATAAATAAAGCCACCCCCACCTTTGAATTGATATTAGGTTTTTGTTGTTTGAAAACGTAAATAAAATTTATGCTTTGCGGGGGCACATTTTTAATCTATTACTCTAATAAACACTGAATGGCACTAGCACATTCGTTCGACCAAATTGTTTATTTCGAGCTATCTGAATCTCATCGCTTCAACCACTTTCATCAATATGTACTACAATCAAAAACCCAATAAAACATATATTCTATAAAGGTAAATTAACAATGGAAGTAAAAGGCAAAAAAGCGCTCGTATTCGGCGGCACATCGGGTATCGGTTTAGCCACAGTACAACAGCTATCTGACTTGGGCGCTGAGGTTATTGCTGTTGGTCGTAACCCGGATAAAGTCACAGAACTACCTGCAAACACCAGCGTAAAGAAATGTGATGTACTCGACAAAGAAGCCGTTCAAGCATTATTTGCAGAATGCGGCCCTATCGATATTTTAGTCAGTGCAGCCACCGGTGGCGGACGTGCAATTGGCCCATTCGCCGAAATGGATATGGATGGTTACCAAGCGTCATTCGCGAAACTCTGGGGTTATACCAATGTGGTTCGTTATGGTTTAGAACAACTCTCTGATTCCGGTGCAATCGTATTAGTCAGTGGCACACCTGCACGTTATTGCAATCCGGGACAAATCGCCATTTCATCGGTCGGTGGCGCGGTTGAAGCCTTTGTTCGTGGCGTTGCAAAAGAAATTAAGCCAAAGCGTATTAATACCGTATCGCCTGGTTTAATCGACACGCCAATGGTGGCACTTGAAGGTGAAGCGCGTGAAGCACATTACAATAAACTCACCGCAAAAAATCTAATCCCAAGGGCCGGTAAACCAGAAGAAGTGGCTCAAGGTATAATCTTCGCGATTCAGAATGATTTTGTTACCGGTACGACGATTGATGTTGACGGTGGCTTGCTACTTTCTTAATCCAATTCTGTAGATGCAATCAATACAGGGGGATGATTTATCTTAAGTCACCCCCCTACTTTGGGGCATTTTTTAAATATACTTTGATCTGAAAATAAAATATAAAATATAAAAAGTATTCGTCCTCTTTCCCAGGTAAAGAAAATCATGGCTAAAGAAATAGAAAGAAAGTTTTTGATAGATCTTAAGCTCATCGGCGATCTGCCTGATGGAAAGCTAATATCACAAGGCTTTATCGGCACCAATGATAAAACCGTGGTAAGAGCAAGAATCAAAGGTGATGAAGCCTTTCTTACATTAAAAGGAGAGGTTACTGGTTTCACGCGCTCAGAATTTGAATATCAAATCCCGGTAGATGATGCGACGAATATTATCAAGGAGCTATGTAGTGGAGGCGTTGTCGAGAAAACCAGATATGAAATTATTTATGAAAACCACACGTGGGAAATCGATATCTTTCACGGCCAGAATGAGGGCTTAGTGGTTGCTGAGGTTGAGGTTCAGTCTGAATCTGAAAGTGTATCTCTACCTAAATGGATTGTTGAAGAGGTTACAGGTGACCCGAAATATTTTAATGTTTCGTTATTGAGTAATCCTTATAGCCAATGGTAATAATTTTATGAGGCTGTAAGAGATCCAAATTATTGGATTGATGTTCAATTTAATTACTTATTCTTAGGTCACCCCCCTACTTTCGAGCACTTTTTTATTTAGATTTGAGTGGGCTTTTTCGTAGCTTGTGAACTTTGTTCTTTCCCTCGTACTTTTGGTTAACGGCTACGAGTCACTTTCTTGTCTACAGCTACAAGAAAGTAACCAAAGAATAGCCGTCCCGATAAAGCACCCTGCGGGTTCACTGCGCTTCTACTAAATAATGGGGATGAAGGGAACTCGCTCCTAACGTCGCTCAAACAACCTTCATCCTGATCCATTATTTACTGCGATGCTCGTTGCTTTCTAAGGGAATTAGGTCGTTAGATTGGACTTTGGGTTGTTTTAGTTATTTTTAGGTCACCCCCCCCCCCACTTTGAATGATATTACGTTTTTGTTTTTTGAAAACGTAAATAGAATTTATGCAGAGCTAGGCACTTTTTTTTGATTAATATTTGAGTGGGCTTTTTCGTAGCTTATGAACTTTGTTCTTTCCCTCGTGTTTTGGGTTATCGGCTACGAGTCACTTTTTTAAATCTGGCGATGTCGTTTGATCCCATTCAAACAAGCCGAGCCACGCAGATAATTAACGTTAAAGATTTTAGCTGTTTGAGTGACGTCAGGAACGAGTTCTAAAATCTAGTTAATTATCGAGTAGTGAGGGAACCGCTTGCGGCTTGTTTGTGGGCAGCCTTTTGTTTGGTTCGTTTATTTTGGCTGAGCAAAATAAATGAACTCGTAGCCGATAACTAATTATTCGAGGAAAAGAAACAAGTCACCAAGCTACGAAAAAATTACTCGGTGATAGATAACAGATTTCAATCTGGAAAAGTCACCCCCTACTTATGTAATAAATGAACACATAGAACCAATGAGTAGGTAACAAAAATCTGGCATAATAACTAAAACTTATTTGGTTAATTTAGTTTACATACAATAATCGAACAAAAACAGGGACGAGTCCCTGCTTCTCAGTACTATAAACCAGACGGAAATCAGAAAGCTCTTTTTTATTAAGAACTTATATGATCAGTAAAAAAACGAAAAAAGAATTAGAAGGATTCCCTATAATATTATTAAGAGGGACTTAGTCCTTCTTAATAGACTGTTATGCAACAATACAAAGGTATGTTAATGAAAGAAGAATGGATTTTACCTTTTAAAGGAAGAAACGTTTCAACTGCCTTTAATCAAAACTTTCTTTGGAAAAAAGATAATATTTATATAATGGACAATCATCGAGCAGCTTTATGGTGTTGGCTAGAAGAGATTTCTGTTGAAAATAAGTACAACCTATTTCACATAGATGCGCATTACGATACAAGAACTATAGAAAACCAAGAATGGGTTAAAAATTTACCCGACTTAACTAAGATTGACCTACAACAATATCTAGATATTAAAGGTGATGATACAGGCCTAGGAAAACACCCAGCAATCACATGGGATAATTATTTATCGCTTTTTTACTATTTATATCCAGATACATTAGATGAATTATTTACAGCAACACATCTTCAAGGGACCAAACCTGATATTCTATTTGAAGAAGTTAAACCATATTTTTTTATAGAAAACACCAAAGAATATTTATCAACTTACTCAAACAATAAATGGATTATAAACTTAGATTTAGATTATTTTTTTAGTAAGCAAAACGACCAATACGAACTTATGTATTCGGATACTTTTATTGAGGGAGCATTTCAAATAATAAAAGATTCACTAGATAAAGGTATTATTTCGGTTCTTACAATCTGCCTTAGCCCAGAGTGTTGCGGAGGGTGGGAAAAAGCCGAAAGCCTATGTTCTTTACTAACTAAAAAACTAGAAATTGATTTTACCCTACCACCAAATTCTGCTTTGTTAGAAAATAGCTAAATAAAATGCATAACAATTTGCTGCATCGGAAAAACTACTCGCTCTCGCTCGCATTTTTCCGCTGAGCAAGGCGTTAGTGAGTGAAGCACCTTAGATAGAGATACCATGTTAGATTCAATAAAACTGAGAAAGTCTACTTTTGAGTTATATAAAAAAGCAATTATAGAGATTAGCGAATCTGTAAACTTGCTAACATCAAAAAATCTAAATTTATGTATTATCACTTTTACTAGACAATTATTTGAAGTAGCTCGAACTTTAGAAATCCTTGCGGAAAATCACAAACTTACATCTGCATATTACTTGGAAGTTAGAAAAACAGAATTTAATAAAATGCAAAAATCTGAATTAGATGTAGAAGGAAAAGATGAATACATATCAAATTCAATAGAACCAAATATTAAAGAGTTAAACGATTTAATGTCTGCTGACAATGTCGAACTAAACGATTTTGTAAAAGCCAAAAAACTATGGGATGAACAAAACAAAGACGTTAGCTTCTATAACAAGATATCTGAGGGTTTGCACTTAGATATAAATTTTTTAATAGTTCATTACTTGCAAAACAAAGATGTTGCTGAAAAATACAATTTGCAAACAGATTGGGATGAAAATAAAAGGTTACAATTAAGCAAAGAACTTTTCGATCATTGGTTAAGAAGGTGTGACAATGCAATTACAAGCATTACAAATCACTAACAAGTTGCTTAATCAGGGAAAACCTACGCCTTGCTTCGGTTTCCCCTTAGCAAGGCGTTAGACAAATGATAATAATTAGTTTGGAAATAGAATATAATGGAATCCAATGAAAATAAAGATACAACATTAGCAGATGTTATTTCTGAAACTTTATCAGATATAGAAAAGAATGCTCCTAAGTTACAAAATTCCATCCAACAGTTTCATAAATTACTAGACAATTGCCAGAATGAATCTGAAATGCAAAAGTTCCTGGAAGGTTCTTTATACTACTTACCAGGTTTACGAGATTTACATAATGGTGTCATGGAAGACACTATAGTTACAAAAATGCCTCTTGGTTCTGATCACATTACCGATTTTGCATTCGTTTCTAGGAATTCTATGAACATGCAATACACATTAATTGAGATAGAAGATCCTAATAAAAATATATTTACGAAAGGAGATCAGTTTTCATCATACTTTAACCATGCTTTACAACAAATTAAAGACTGGCAACTATGGTTCAATAAAAACGGCACATACTTGGATAAATCATTTAATGACATAGTGAATTACAGGGTTGATACCTCCGATGATTATAAATCTTTTAAGGCTTATTTAGTTTATGGGAGAAGGTCAGAAATAAACAATAGGGTTAGGAAAGATAGATGGCAAAACCTTGAAAAGTCTCTTGGCGAAGAATTAAAAGTAATGAGTTATGATAGACTTGCAAGCAATATAGAGTGTGCATCTAGCAACACCATTGATATTTTAACTGTCTTTCGACACTTTGAATCTTTAAAGTTACGTTCGTACAGAAAAAAAACTTTTTACCCTAAAAATATCTAACAAATTGCCGGATAGGAAAACCAACTCGCTCGCGCTCGTCGTTTTCAGCTGAGCAAGGCGTTATGTGCCCGTGTTCCCCACGAAAAGTACTAGAAAATATATCGCATGAATGACTTTGAATTAATTACAGGTTATACCCCAGGTGTAATTGGACGTGTCTCTGAGTTGCACTCCTTATATTATTTTGAAAATTGGGGATTTGAAGAGTATTTTGAAATCAAAGTAGCAACTGAAATGTCTGAATTTATTTCAAAGTACAATGAAGCTGATGATCGAATTTTTTCTATTGCAGTTAATGGAAATATTGAAGGTTCTATTTCTATTGATGCTTCATCTGAAAAGAATAAAACAGCTCACCTACGTTGGTTTATAGTATCTGATAAGCTCAGAGGTAAAGGAGCTGGAAATTATTTAATGAAACAGGCAATGGGGTTCTGCGAACAAAAAAAATATAGTAATGTTTATCTTTGGACATTTCAGGGGCTAGGGTCGGCTAGACATCTCTATGAAAAATATGGGTTTTCCTTAACCAAAGAAAGCACTGGTAAACAATGGGGTAAAAAAGTAACTGAACAACGATTCGATGCAAACATTTGAATATATAATGTATAACAAGTAACCATACAAGTTGCTTCATCGGAAAACTACTCGCTTTCACTAAGCAAGACGTTATATTAAAAAAGTGCCTATAAGTATGGGGGTGGCCTTAATTTTTTAAATACATTAAGAATACTGAATTAATCTACGATGTACTTCCTTGGCTTTTTGGTAAGCATTACGAACCCCTTAACATACTTCGTATTTAATCCATCCCTAGTTCGACCACTGCGCATCGACAATTCCTTACGGAATCTACGATGTACTTCCTTGGCTTTTGGTAAGCCTCAGAAGGCAACACCAATTTTCCTCAAATGTTGCCTCACATTCTGATGCGCTAACGGCAGTAATCTCTCATCCAAACCACCATACAATTTATCGACAATTGCATTTTCGTCTAAACCACCATTCACCAAATTGATAATTTGCTGTTCGCGTTCTATCCGATGTTGCAAGGTTTGCTCTAGCAAATGAATCCCTCCCATGGGAATTCCGTGTGAGGGAATAATCACTTTGGGATTCATATCAATCACCCGTTGCAGGGTATCGAAATACACCTGCATATCCCCTTCTGGCTCAGGGATTACGACTGTGGTAAATGGCTCGACTAAATCACTGACATAAAACCATGACATATCATCGGTGGCTAAACCGACCATGCCGTCATCGTGTCCGGGGAGTTCGTGGCAAATCACGTCTTTGCCTAACCATGTTGTTATTTTGTCATTTTGTGAAATCGTTTTAATTTCGATGCCGTCTAAATAGTCTTTTCCATATCTGTTTAATAAGCGTTGCTGGGTGATTTTCGAACACAAAATGGGAAGTTTTAAATGACGCGCGAGTTGTGGTGCTCTTTCGTGATGATCGGGGTGGTGATGTGTTAGCAGAATGGCTTCCACGTTGAGATCTTGCAGGGTATTGATGAGCTTGGTTAGAACCTCATCGGATTCAGGAGAAGGATCGGTAATCAACGTTAGACTGCTTTCTTCACCTAATAATAAACTATTGGTGGTATGCGCCGGAGGCAAGGTATTTGATGGTACGGGTATATAGCCCACGCCTTTTAATAATTCGACATAGGGTAATTCTTGTTCTACATCGTATTCCAGATTTAGCTTTGGAATTTCCTGAGTGGTGATATCTTCACACAGGTGTTCGATGGTTCTTACCGTGGGCACGACCATCAGGCTTTCACCCGAGTGGTATTTTTCATTCAGTTCGGAATGCGGCAGCCAACCTGCCCAGGCGATTTCACCATCATCAGCGGCTAACTCGGGTTTTTCTGTTAACACGACTTTGTAGTAGTGCGCGTTGAAACGAAACTTTTCAAAAGGTGGCGTGACTGCGGTGCCCAGTTTTGAGACTTCGGTGACGTTATTCTGACTCATCGCTGTTTCGATGGAGTAACCCAGCTCTTCATCTATTTCGCGGAATAATGCGCCCATTTCATGCGCGGGATACTCTTCAATCAAAGGATGTTGAAAATCGAATTCGTAATCTTCCGGATCGACCTTGCCACCAGGAAAGGCTATGTATCCGGGGAATGCTTTGAGGTAATTTTGACGTCTGATACTGTAAATATCATTCTCGTGGACAAATATCGCTACAACGGCTTCTAACATGCCACCCCCCTACTTAGCATGAGATTGTCATTTCGTTTTTCAGAAATGGACAACTCAGCCGAGGCAAAGCCGAGACAACGTTGGAATGCAATGACGACGACCCGAAGGGTGAGGCGCAGCCGAATATCTATGCCAAAGCTTAGACATAGCTCGCTTGCTAAAGCGACACTATGACTTAGCGTGTATACGGGAGCTTTTTCAGAATTGTTAAAACGCTGTTCCAACTCTTTTATTACGTTAATTATGGTAAAATTCAAAATCAAATATTCCTCTTTATTACTCAAGCAAAGCCAAGGTTTTACGTATGTCCGCACTCGCCAAAACAATCGATTCTACTCTCACTTTAAAAGACCGTATTGCCACGCTCACCTTTGAACGTGACGATGTCCGTAATGCGCTAACGGGCACCACGCTGGTAGATGACATTGTGAATACCGTTGCCTGGGCAAATGCGAATAGTGATGTGTCTGTACTCATTATTACGGGTTCTGGTAAGTCATTTAGTGCCGGTGGAAACATTAAAGAAATGCAGGATAAAACCGGCATGTTTGGTGGTTCTGTTGATGATATCCAAAAGCAATACCGACAAAATATTCAACGCATTCCTTTAGCTATTCATAAAGCTGAAATTCCTATTATTGCTGCGGTTAATGGGGCTGCCATTGGCGCAGGTATGGATCTTAGCTGTATGTGCGATTTCCGTATTGGTTCTACGAATGCGCTATTTGGTGAAACCTTTATCAACCTGGGTATTATTCCCGGCGATGGTGGTGCCTGGTTTTTACAGCGACTCATCGGTTATCAAAAAGCCGCTGAATTAACCTTTACGGGTCGTCTGGTTGAGGCACAAGAAGCTAAAGAGCTTGGCTTATTACTCGATGTTGTCGAGGCCGATAATCTGTTAGATAGAACAATGGAACTGGCTGGCTCCATTGCCTCTAAACCTCCCTTAACGATTCGACACACCAAACGTTTACTGAAACACGCGCAACAACAAGAGTTGCCCGAATTTCTGGAAAACTGCGCTAATGTTCAGGCAATGTGCCATCACACTAATGACCACCATGAAGCGGTTGATGCATTTCTGGCGAAACGAAAGCCTAAATTTAGCGGTTCTTAAGCGGGTGTAATTCGCTCGAAATCGATAATCATTTTTCGGTTTTCTTCTGGAATGGGTTTATTCACATTGGCTTTGTAATCAAACCAGACCAGAATTGCTCTTGAGGTACTAATCAAGGTGTCGCTACCCTTAAGAAAAATAGCGGCATCTAAATCCAGACTGCTATTTCCCATGCGACTAATTCGACAGCCAACGTCTATATCGGAGGGATAATGTAACTGTTTGATATACGCGATCTTCATGTCTGCGTGTATTACACCCGAAGATAGTTCAGGGTCAAAACGCATATCCATTAATGATTCAAAATAACCGAGTCTGGCTGACTCGTAATAACGCGCATACAGGGTATTATTAACATGCCCAAACGCGTCTAAATCTCCCCAACGGGTTGGCATTTCAAAGAAGTAATTAAAGTCAGATCGTTCCATCTGACGATAATCTTCAAGGTGTTTGGTTTCTTCTCCCATGTTAAATCGGCCTCTTTTTTATTGTATGAAACTTAGAACTTTTTGGCTTTATGTGGTGCGGTGGCTCGCCCACATGATTTCATCGGTATTGCTGCGGCTATTCAAAACACGTCCCATGGTAAACAATAAATCCGAGAGTCGATTGATATAACGAATAGCACCGATGATTTGAAATTCACTGGCATTTTCAAAGTCGACATCATTCTTTGCATAAAAGTGCATTAAGGTAACCAGACCGCGCTCAACTCTGCGGCAAACTGCGCGTGCTTTTAAGGCGAGAGCTGCTTCTTTATTTCCACCTGGCAAAATAAACTCTTTGAGTGGTTGTAATTCACCGTTGTATTTATCGATAGACGCTTCCAGATCATCAACGCGGGATACCGTAAAACCATCGAATTCTGGATAGGCAAACATGCCACCAATATTGAATAAATCGTGCTGGATGCCTTGTAGCTCAGCGTTGATTTCAGAATCAAAAGAAAAAGCCACGATTACCCCAATTTCAGAATTGAGTTCGTCAACCTCTCCTATCGCTTGTATTAGCAAATCGTCTTTATCCAGACGAATATTTCCGGCAATGCCCGTTCTACCTTTGTCACCCGTGCGGGTATAAACTTTTGATATTCTATTTCCCATATTTATTTACTCGTTTGTCTCTTCCTGTTTTTTTTGCCTGTTCTTTTACCTGTATAGACAGGCTACTTGTTACAGCTTTTTACATCTTCTTGTAGTTATTCTAGCTTGTTTTTCAGAGAACGCAGGTAATCTGCTGTTCCTAATAATCGACTACCGTACCAAGAGAAGTACATTGCATCGACTAAAATCACTTTTGAATCGGGTAATATTTTCTGCAGCGCTTCAACATGAGATTCTTTAAACGGATAAGGCTCGGTGGATAGCATCACCACATCAGGCTTTTGTTGTTGCAGAATATCTATTTCCGTTTCTGGATATCGGTCTTGATTGGCGAAGATATTTTGCAAGCCACAACACTTCATCATTTCATCAATAAAGGTATCGCTACCCGCAACCATATAGGGCTTTTGCCAGATAAAGTAAGCGGCTGTTTTGTTTAAACCTTTCCCTAGATGACTCATGTCATTATGGATAGTATCAGCCATATTCTTGGCTTTGGTTTCGGCACCTACTAACACCCCGATTTGCCGAATCATGTCTAAGGCGTCATCCAGCGTGACGATATCGCTCATCCAGACAGGGTAATCCTGTTTCAGCTGATTGATTCCGTCTTCGTAGTTTTCTTCTTTATTACCGATAATAAAGTCGGGTTTAAGTTCGGCAATGACATCAAAATTAAACTTTTTGGTACCTCCTACCTTTTTCACATTTTTTACTTTATCTTCAGGATCAGTGCAGAATTTGGTGATTCCGACGACTTCCGCATATAGCCCCAAATCAAACAGTAATTCAGTTTGTGAAGGCACTAAAGAAACGATACGAATCGGCCTGGCAGCCAAGGTGCATGTCTCTCCCATTTGGTCTATCACCGAAATGGGAAAGCTCTGCTGTCGATTTTCTGGCGAATTTAACACTGTTTATTCGGCAGCTTCCCGACGTTTTTTAGCAAGTTCGAGAACGTCCCGTTTTTCAACGTTATCCAACATACCCCATCCTGCAATTTCCTCAATAGCGCGATAGCAACCAACGCAGATGCTATCGTCATCTAAATCACAAATATTAATACAAGGAGACTGTACCGCAGTCTGAAAAGCGCCTTTTTCAGCGCTAGCCTGTTGATTTGATTCGCTCATCTATCAGAAGTTTTCGATGGATAAATCCATGATCGCACCTACGCCCGATTGCACGGTAGTGGCGTAAGCCTCACTGCGTGGCAGGATATGTTCTGCATAGAAACGTGCCGTCAGAATCTTCGTTTTGAAGAATTCATCCGTTGAGCCCGCATCGATTTCACGTTGCGCCGCCAATGCACTTTTCGCCATCAACCAACCACCTAATACAGTACCCATTAGCATCAAGTAATTAACCGAAGCAGCACCAGCGCTATGTGGTGTTTCCATACCTTTTTCTAATACCCATTTCGTTGACTCTGTAACAGCTTTCAATGCCGCAGAAAACTGTGTCGACATAATGGCAAAGTCATCACCCGATTGTGCTTTAAGCGTCGTCTCGAACTCATTCAATTCTGCAATCAATTCTGACACTGTAGCGCCTTTGTCTCTGAGCACTTTACGACCGATTAAGTCACCCGCCTGAATACCGGTTGTGCCTTCATAAATGGTAATGATTCGCGCATCACGCATATATTGTGCAGCGCCAGTTTCTTCGATGAAGCCCATACCACCGTGAACTTGAACTCCTAATGAAGTGACTTCCTGAGCAACTTCAGTACACCATGCTTTAACGATAGGTGTGAGTAAATCCATACGACGACGTTGGAAATCAGCTACTTTCTCATCTGTCGATTGGTAAGCGTGGTCATGTGCACCAGCTGCAACGTAAGCCAAGGCGCGCCCTGCTTCTGTGAATGCCTTCATTTGCATTAGCATACGACGTACATCAGCATGGTGAATAATTGATACTCGACCTTCTGAACCCGGGCTATAACCTTGAGTTCTATCTTTTGCATACGCGAGTGCGTGTTGGTATGCGCCTTCAGATAAGCCAACGCCTTCCATTCCCACTTCTAATCTTGCGTGATTCATCATCGTGAACATGCAAGATAGACCATTGTTTTCTTCGCCGATTAAATAACCAACTGCACCTGTTTCATCGCCAAAGCTCATGACACAGGTCGGGCTCGCGTGAATACCTAGCTTGTGCTCCAGTGATACTGCTTTTGCATCATTACGTTCGCCCAGGCTTCCGTCTTCATTGATCAGGTATTTAGGTACGATAAACAATGAGATACCTTTTACACCTTCTGGTGCATCTGGCAGACGTGCTAACACAAGGTGCGCGATATTGTCTGTCATCTCATGGTCGCCCCATGTGATGAATATTTTAGAGCCTTTGATTAAATAATGGTCCCCTTCTTTGGTCGCTTGTGTACGAACCGCAGAAAGATCAGAACCTGCCTGAGGTTCCGTCAGATTCATTGTGCCTGTCCATTCTCCACTCACCATTTTTGGTAAGTAGGTTTTTTTGATCTCGTCAGAACCGTGAGCATTAATCGCTTCGATAGCTCCTGCCGTTAGCATCGGGCACAACGCAAATGCCATGTTTGATGCATTCCACATTTCAGAAACCGCAGACTGCATTAAGAAAGGTAAACCCTGACCATCAAATTCGGTCGGCTGATGAAGCCCCGGCCAGCCATTTTCTACAAATTGTTGATACGCTTCTTTAAACCCATCAGGATTCACTACCACGCCATTCTCTAATCGAGAACCTTGCTGATCCCCAATATTATTTAATGGTTCGATGACAAGTGAAGCCAGCTTACCTGCTTCTTTCAGGATCGCTTCCACCATATCTGGTGTAGCATCTTCAAACCCCGGGTGTTGTGCTATAGCGTTAATATCTGCCAGTTCTTTTAATACGAACTGCATCTCTTTTAATGGTGCTTCATAAGACATCTAGATTTTCTCTCCTCTGAATTTAATTCAGATTATTATTGGATTCTTTTTCATGACGTTACCATTTCGATAACCTTTCAATAACATCATGGTGTTTGAAATATAGCTTAGCAAGTAATCAAAAAAAATCCCAGATAAATAATTTACGTTTACGTAAACGTAAGATGAAAATGTAACATAAAAACATAGAAAGAATATGTAGTTATGTCAACAATAGGAGCGAGTAAAGCAAACCCAGTCAGTCAAAATAATACGACACATTCAGAGAACCGAAGTTAGCGTATTTATCTTGTGATTCGAATTCCTTTGAGCGCAATACATGGCTATAGGAAAAACGCATATTATCGTGCTGATACGAAAATCCTAACTGAGCATCCAGCACTAGATTCTCTTTATCCACGCTATGGCTATCTTTAAAGGTATTTCCATCAAGAAATATATTTTGCGCAACCGCACGCCCTTCTACTCCACCAAAGAAATACCAGTTATGGTTTTTTGTCGGACTAAAGAATGCACTGCCCGGAAAGCCCGGTTTGATATTAGGAGGGCCAAAATCTGTTTTTAAGTTATCGCCAAAACGAAACATGACTCCGCCGCCCGCATAGGTATAAACATTGCCTAAAGCAAGTACCTGATGGGGTGACCATGAGTATTCCAGACCGTTGTTCAAGCTTCTGAAGTGCTCACTTTTACGTACATAAGTCGCCATTAAACCGAGTTCATCATGCAACTGATTATCCCAACCTTCTGCTGTTTCAGAGCCAGTAATCCGGTGTATTTCTTCCTGTAGATTTCCAGCTTGAGATGATGGCCCAACAATACCTACGGTAAATTCATAAGCATTCATGGCACGGTAGTTAGCCTTATCCTCGTAGACTGCTCCTAAGGAAGCACTTCCATATAACCAGCCAGCATAAGGGCGATCATCTTCGATGACTTCACTCACGGATATATCTTCGGGGGTAAATATTTTTTGTCCGAATGAATATCCGCCACCTTTATTTTCACTGTCTATAAAAAAGGGAAGCTTGTGACTAATATTATCCAGCCACTGCGGAGGAGAATGTCGCTTAGTCCGGTTTACCTGAAGTCCGCTGGTATAAAAACGGTCGTCTCCACCAGACAATAAATCATTCTCTAACTGGACACTCCAATAAACAGGTTCTTTGGTTTTATTGGTGTTTGTGTCGTTGTTGTTTGTATCTGCCTGTGACTGACTAGCGGTTATCAGACAAATAACAAGGGCGGCAATTTTTGGGGATATTCTATTTTTCATGAGTTTACTTTTTTATCGGGTCAAAACAGCAAAAATGGGAGGTTTAAGGCACCCCCATACTTTCAGGCAGTTTTTTCATCACTTAATGCCCGTTATATGTTTATAGAGATAAACATATAACGGCCTGATACTTTAAAACGTTTCTATTTTTTAAATAGATGCAACTAGCCTTAGCTGTCTATTTCTCTGCGGCTTTATGCTTCTGCTTCTGCTTCTGCTTGGCGCGGTTACTTAGCGCTATCTTCTGACAATTCTTTCGCATCGAGAAGTTCTTCAGTTTCACCACCTCGGTGATACCAATCACCCTCACGCATACGCTGAAATACCACGTAAAGCATCGGAATCAGGAAGATACCCACTGTTGAAGCCGCAAGCATTCCCGAAAGAACCGGCAGACCTACCGCGAACATACTGTCAGCACCAGGACCCGTAGAGGTAACCAATGGAATAAGACTCACAATAAACGCAAAAGACGTCATCATAACTGCACGGAAACGTTGATGTGCACCTGTCACCGCAGATTGAAGAATGCTTTGACCTTCGGCGCGCCGTTCTAATGAGAATTCAATCATCAGAATGGCGTTCTTCGCCGCCAGTGCTATGAGCACGACGATACCTATCTGTGCATACAGAACAAAGGTTGAGCTCGTTAGCATTAACGCCAACATGGCTCCCAACATCGCCACTAATACCGACAATAGTACCGGTATTGGAACACTCCAGCTTTCATACAGTGCAACCAGGAATAAATAAGCGAAAAGTAACGCCAAACCTAAAACGATTAAAGTCTGTCCTGATGACTTTTGTTGTTCAAGCGCTTGACCGGTCCATTCAAAACCATATCCATTCGGTAGCGTTTTTGCAGATAAGTCTGCCATCGCCTGCTGTGCTTCACCGTCACCAGCTCCCGCAGCAGCACTACCATTAATGCTAATCGCACGATAGTTATTGTAACGAACCACTGTTCTTGGGCCGACGCCCAAAGTAGCGCGTGCAACCGTCGAAAGTGGAATCATTTCACCCGCACTATTTCTAATCTGTATCGCATAGATAGACTCAGGGCTGGTTCTGAATTCCTTTTCAGCCTGCATACGTACTGTCCAGGTACGACCAAACATATTAAAATCATTGATGTAATATCCACCCAGTGTTGCCTGGAGTGCAGTAAATACATCCGCGAGATTCACACCCAGAGTCTGTACCTTGTCACGATCAATCTCTAGATTAATCTGTGGGGTAGACGCTTCATACGTTGAAAATACACGTGATAATTGTGGCGCCTGATTAGCGGCAACAACGATGCCGCGCATGGTCGCAGCCATTTCCGAAGGTTCCTGACCCTGTAGACCTTCCAGTATAAATTCGAAACCACCCGCCTGACCCACACCTTGAATAGCTGGTGGATTCAGTGCAATGAAGAAACCATCGGGAATGGTAGACAACGATCCGAACAAGCGTCTTACCACTGCTGTAGAATGCATATCAGCTGATTCACGTTCCTCGTAATCTTTAAGACGCACGAATAACACTCCGGCATTTGATGCCGCTCCACCACCGAGCAAATCAATACCAACAACCGCTGTAACACTAGAAACGGCAGATTCCTTTTTGATGACTGCTTCTGCTTTCTGCGCTGCTAGCGTACTTCGATTAAGCGATGCACCCGGAGGCAGATTGAAGATTACCATGATGTAACCTTTATCCTCTGAAGGTAAAAAGCCACTAGGAGTAGACTGGAAAATACTAAAGTTTGCGTAACCAACACCAAAAATGATAACCACGCCTAAAATAGCAACACGAACCAGACGCTTAACGATCGCCGCATAGCCATTTCCGACTTTATTGATACCATTTGTGATACTACGCATGATTCCGCGCGGCTGACCCGGCTTCAAAAATACTGCACACAATGCAGGCGATAAACTCAATGCATTGATTGCAGAGATAACCATTGCCGCAGAAATCGTAATCGAGAACTGACGGAATAAAACACCACTACTTCCAGAGAGGAATGCGACAGGAATAAACACCGATAACAACACCAGCGTTATCGCGATTATCGGTCCGGCAATTTCTCCCATGGCCTTACTCGTCGCCTCCGCGGAGGTCAATTCGGGGTTTTCTTCCATCACCCTTTCGACGTTCTCGACCACCAGTATGGCATCATCAACAACGATACCTATGGCTAACACCAGCGCAAGTAATGAGATGGTATTGACCGAGTATCCAAACGCTAACAGAACCGCGAAGGTTCCTATGACAGCAACAGGAACGGCAATTAAAGGAATCAATGTTGCTTTAAAACGACCAAGGAAAATAAACACAACCAAGGCAACCAAAGCAAATGCTTCAAGCAATGTACCTATAACTCTTTCCATCATCGCAGAGACAAATTCTGCGGTGCTGTAGATAAAGGCGTAACTCACACCATCAGGGAAACGTACCTGAAGTTCTTCCAGACGTTTAGATACAGCCGATGCCACTTCAACCGCATTTGCACCCGGAGAAAGGTAAATACCTACTGGCGCTGCTGGTCGTCCATCGTTGGTAGCGACGGTGTCAAAATTAGCCGCAGAAAGCTCTATTTTTGCCACGTCTTTTAAACGTACTTGAGAACCATCGGTTTGGCTACGAAGGATGACATTGCCAAACTCTTCCGTTGATTTCAGACGACCTTTGGTCGTAATGGTTAACTGCAAACGTTGATCTGAACTCAGCGGCGCTGCACCAATTCTACCAGCCGCAGCCTGCAAGTTTTGCGATTCAATCGCTGCAATCACGTCACTGGATGTCATTGAGAAATCAGCAAGCTTTTGTGGATCAATCCAGATACGCATGGAGTAATCACGCACACCAAATACAGAGGCATCACCTACGCCCGGCACACGTTTCAACTCATCGAGTACATTCAGAGAGACAAAATTACTTAAGAATAATTGATCGTGACTGTCATCTGTTGAACGGAACATAAAGACTTGCAACATATCTGTTGAAACCTTAGATACCGTAACTCCAGTCGAGCGCACTTCCTGAGGTAAACGAGATTCCGCCTGATTCACCCGGTTTTGCACGTTAACCGTATCGATATCCGGATCAGTATCCAAATCAAAGGTTACGTTCAAGGAATATGAACCATCATTAGCGGATGTAGACTTCATGTAAGTCATACCCGTCACACCATTAATGGCATTTTCCAGCGGTTGAGCGACAGACTCTTCCACCGTAAGGGCATCAGCACCAGAATAATTCGCCGTCACTTTAACCGTAGGTGGAGCGATATTCGGGTATTGAGATACTGGAATGACCAGAATTGAAATCAAACCCGCTAGCGTAATTATCAGCGAAATAACGATCGCAAGACGAGGCCTGCGTATAAAGAGATCGAAAATCATGACCGCTTATTCCTTTGTGCTTTTAATGTTGCCAGTAGTGGGCACTGCGCCACTTTGGTCTTCAGCCATTTGCGGGGAGACTTTTCCACCTGGCTTGGCCTTCTGATGACCACTGATAATGACCTTGTCACCCTCTTCAAGCCCAGAATCAATGACAATCAAAGACCCTTGTTGCTCACCCGTGGTGATGCGTTTAATCACAACTTTATCTTCAGCGTCTACCGCTAAAACATAAGTGCCTTGCTGGTCGAGTAAAAGCGCTGCCTGTGATACTACAAGTTTCCTTTCTGGCTGTTTTCTAATCACAGAAACCTGCACTAATTGCTGGTCAATTAACAGACGTTCCGGGTTAGGAATACTGGCACGTACCGTCACCGAATCTGTGGTTGAATTACCTTGTACATTTGTAAATTTGATGGTGCCTTTATGCGCGTAAGTCGAACCATCAGGCAGTTCTAAACTGACATATACGCCGTCTGTTTTTCGTCCCGTTTTACGAATTTCAGTCATTAGCCACTGTGGCACAGGAAAAGAAACATACATCGGGTCTTGAGCAACTAGCGTAACAAGAGCATTGCTGTCTGGTCCTACCAGATTACCTACTGAGTAGGTGGTACGACCGACCAAGCCATTCATTGGGGCGGTAATTCTGGTGTAACCCAGATTAAGTTTAGCGCTGCTTAGTTCGGCTTCGCGGACTTGAACGTTTGCTTGCGCTTGTAATAGCGCAGATTGCGCATCATCCAGAGATGCTTGAGCCAGCGTTCTTTGTTTTACCAGTTTGTTATTCCGATTAAACGTTTGCTGTGCCAAGGTCAATGCGGCTTTGGCACTGGCAAGACTTGCCTCTGCCTGGCGTACTGTAATTTCAAAAGAGTCTCGCTCTATTTCAAACAGTACCTGCCCTTTTTTGACTTCACCACCTTCAACAAATGATTTCTTTTTCAGGTAGCCTTGCACACGTGCACGAATCTGAACCGTATCTACCGCTTCAACGCGTCCGGTAAATGTTCTCTCTTCCGTGACGTCTTTAAATTTTGCCGCTTCAACAATAACCGTAGCGGGTGGAGGAGCCGCAGCCGGAGCCTTGGTTTCTGCACTGGTACTACTGCCACATCCAGAAAGCAAAAGTGAACCAAAAAGGAAAAGCACGAGAAAGTGCATACGAGTCTTAGCTGAATAGCCGTGTTTAACTGTAGTAGACATTGGAATCATTGTTTATTTGCAAAAAGGGAGCAATCGTACAATACAACGTAAGTTGACACACCCAGAAAAGTATTATGTTTCATTAAATATCTGTAATAAAACTATGCACTGACTGTGCAAAAAAATCGCTTAAAGATCATTCATTCATTTAAAATATAAGGTTGGCACCTCCCTACTTATAAGCCGTTTTTTTTAAAACACTTTAAAGCTCTTTAGAAACAAAGACCTAAGAAAATTACTGTAACGAAGCTGCCATCAGAGCAGGTTCATTAACTTATCGTAAGGTTTGGGCATGTGTTAACACACATTATGCATCTCATTATCTGCGACCCAGTATCAGCGACTAATTCACGTGCATTAAAATATTAAAGTCCCTGAGATACCTCCAATAATTTTCAGCGCATCTTTTAACGATCCAATACCCGCTTTCGCACTGATGCTTGAGCTTGCAAAGTCACACGCTGCCAACACCTTGGGCTGCATCGATCCCTTTGCTAACGACATCAGTCTTATTTCAGCTGCTGACGCCTGTTTTATGGGACTTTGATCTGCTGTTCCAAAGTTTTCATAGACCGCATCGACGTCGGTTAACATTAACAACATATCTGCACCGATTTTTTTTGCAAGTAACGCACTGGCTTTGTCTTTATCGATAACCGCTTCAATACCGGTGCTTTTACCTTCTTTGTCACGAACGATGGGAATTCCCCCGCCGCCCGCGCAAATCACAACCACATTATTCTTTAGCAACAACTCAATAATTGGGATATCAGGTATTGAAACAGGGTTTGGTGATGGCACTACTCGACGATAACTGTCACCATCTGCGGCGATACTCCAGCCTCTTTTTGCCGCTATTTTTTCTGCTTCCTCTTTAGTGTAGATTGGGCCAACAGGTTTGCTAGGGTCCTCAAAAGCCGGATCATCCGGATTCACTTCGATCTGTGTCAAAAGCATCGCTACTTGCCGATCGGAAGGTAAGGCATTCTCAAGTTCTTGTTCAATCAAATAACCAATCATACCTTCCGTTTCTGCGCCCAAAACATCCAGCGGATAAGCTTCATCTGGCTTGTATGCAGCACCTTGCAGCGCCAGTAATCCAACTTGAGGCCCATTACCATGAGTGACCACGACCTGATGTCCTGCCGAGATCACTTCTGCTATGGCTTTAGCAGCAACCTTGGTATTTATGCGCTGGTTTTCCATGGTCAGAGGTTCGCCACGTTTCAATAGTGCGTTCCCTCCAAGTGCGATCACAATTAACATAACTAATCTCCCATCATCGATACTAGAACGGCTTTTATAGTATGCATGCGGTTTTCAGCCTGATCAAAAACAATGGATGCTTCAGACTCAAACACCTCGTCTGTCACTTCCATACTATCAAGACCGAATTTTTCTTTCATTTCCATACCGACTGTTGTGTCGGTGTTATGAAATGAGGGTAAACAATGCATAAATTTGGTATTGGGGTTACCCGTTTTTTGCATGAGTTCAGTGTTTACCTGATAAGGACTTAACAAATCAATTCTTTGCTGCCATTTTTCAGCGGGCTCTCCCATTGACACCCAAACGTCCGTGTAAATAAAATCACAGTCTTTCACCGCCTCATCGGGGTTATCGGTGACCAGCAATTTAGCGCCCGTTTGATTAGCGACAGATTGCGCATAGTCGATGATTTCTGCTTGTGGCCAACAGGCTTTGGGTGCACACAAACGCACATCCATACCCAGCTTAGCGCCACCAATAAGTAAGGAATCACCCATATTGTTTTCGGCATCACCGATAAAACAGTAACTGATTTGGCTCATCGGCTTTTCACTGTGTTCGCGCATCGTTAAAGCATCAGCCAAAAACTGTGTAGGGTGATATTCATTGGTGAGTCCATTAAAAACCGGCACCCCAGAAAATTCAGCGAGTTGTTCAACAATGTCCTGACCGAAGCCACGATACTCAATACCGTCGTAAATTCTGCCTAACACTCGCGCGGTATCTTTAATCGTTTCTTTATGACCTATATGGGAACCTGTTGGACCCAGAAAAGTCACATTAGCGCCTTGATCATAAGCCGCAACTTCAAACCCTACACGTGTTCGTGTCGAGTTCTTTTCGAAGATAAGCGCAATATTCTTGCCTTTTAAGCGCTGTTGTTCGGTCCCTGTATATTTCGCAGTTTTTAAATCTGCAGCAAGCTTGAGTAAAAATTTGAGTTCAGTAGGACTGAAATCTCTTACGGTTAGTAAACTTCTATTGCGTAAATTAAATGGCATTTCTATTTCCTTGTTCGAGCATTCGAACATCTATCACCTTCACACACTTCACTCCTTTAATAAAAAATTGGAATAAAGTGTGCGAATTCAGCCTGTAAGTTAATCTTTGAGAATCACTTAAAAAATCGGATCGCGTTGAATCGGACAAGTCATACAATGCGCGCCACCACGGGCACGACCCAGCTCTGAACCTTTAACGGTAATCACCTCAATACCAGCCTGACGTAATTTATCGTTGGTAAATGTATTGCGTTCATACCCAATGACTACACCCGGTTCTAGTGCAAATACATTATTGCCGTCATCCCATTGCTCGCGTTCTCGTTCATAGCTATCACCACCGGTTGCTACTATCTGAAGTTCTTTAACATCCAGACATTCTGCGGCTACTTCAAACAAGGATTTTGACTCTTCACGAATATCGATCGTGCCTTTTGCCTCACCTGGACGTAAGGAATAGCATTTAATGGTTGATGCCACTTCGATGTAGCTGGTTGCAATATCGTGATCACATAAACTAAATACAGTATCCAGATGCATTGCTGAACGCGCTTTAGGCATTTCACATGCAACTACGCGCTGTGCCGCACCTGATTTAAACAAGGATTTAGCAACCTGCCCCACAGCTTGTGGCGTTGAGCGTTCACCCATTCCAATCAATACTGCACCGTTACCGATTGGCATAACATCGCCGCCTTCCAAAGTCGCAGGACCGTGATCGATATCCGGATCACCCCACCAGATGTTCGTTTTTTGTAACTTGAACAGAGGATGAAAATGATAGATGGCTGCCATCAACAAGGTTTCTTGTCGACGTGCCTGCCAATGCATTGGGTTGAGGGTTAGACCGTTGTAAATCCAGCAACTGTTGTCACGAGTAAAAATCATATTGGGAACGGGTGGAATCACAAACCCTTCTGAACCCAGATAATTTCCGAACATGCCATGTTGCTTAAAAGGAAGGTCATGAACCGCAATACCACCGATGAGAAATTGAGCCAGATCAGCATCACTCATCTCATTTAGCCAACCCCGTAATTCATCAATCATGCCGACTCCGACATGGTCTTCGGTGATACGTCGATCTAATACCCAGGCTCGTCCCTGCGGTAATGAAAGAACTTCAGCAAGTAACTCATGAACATCGAGCACTTCTACACCGCGTTCTGTCATTCGGTCACAGAATTCAGCGTGGTCTTTTTTTGCCTGATCTACCCAAAAGACATCATCGAAAAGGAGATCGTTACAATTCATCGGTGTTACACGGGTGTGTGCCAAACCAGGTCGACAAACAATCACTTTATGTAACTTTCCAACTTCGGAATGTACGCCTAGCGTTTCTGTTATGTTATTAGACATTTTGTTTACCTTTTATTTACCTTTGTTTGTTTGAATACTTGTTAGAAAATATTTTGTTTGAATATTCGTTTAAGTATTTAATTAAATAGTCATTAGATTGTTAAGGATCAGGCCATCGCGCCAAAGCTCAGTACAGCCATAATCAAAATGGAAAGAATGAGCAATAAAGGCCAAACAAACTTCAACCACTTTTCATAAGACACCCGACCTATTGCAAGACCACCAACCACAACCGCTGATGTTGGAGTCACCAAATTGACAAGACCACAAGCAGACTGGAATGCAGTCACAACGAGATCACGACCTACACCGGAAAAGTCCCCAAGTGGCGCCATGATGGGCATACTTAATACTGCTAGACCTGAAGTTGAAGGAACAAAGAATGAAAGTAATACTTCAATCCAGTACATGATGTTGATGAAGAGAATATTGGAAAAGCCTTTAATCGCCTCTGCTGAGGTATTCAAAATGGTATCGGTCATGTGACCTGCATCCATTATCACGACGATGCCGCGCGCAACTCCGATAATTAAAGCAACCCGAAGAAGGTCACGAGCGCCATCAACAAATGAGTCTGTGAAACCTTTTTCACCTACCCTGCCGATCACACCAATAATGAGTGAAGAGGCGAGAAATAGAACGGCCATTTTAGCCATCCACCAGCCTTGTGTTGCCACACCCCAAACCATGATTCCGAAGGTCGCGATAAACACCACTAAAATCAGTTTATGCGTGGTGGTTAGAACCGCATCAGGTGCTGCTGCAAATTTCAGGAAATGGTCTTTATTACTTTCTTGCTGTTCTGCAACCAGTGATTTTGAAGGGTCTTTACGAACGCGTTCCGCATACCACATTACATAAGCGGTACAAATCAACCAGCCGACACCCAGAATGATTAATCGCAAGTCCATGCCTTCGGTAAAGGGAATTCCCGCAGCATTTGCCGCAATAGTGGTAGAAAATGGATTGATCGTAGAGCCTAAAACACCGATGCCCGCTCCCAGCAAAATGACTGCGACACCGGTTAAAGCATCATAGCCAGCGACGATCATAATTGGGACAATCAGGATATAGAACGCCATTGTTTCTTCTGCCATGCCGTAGGTAGTACCCCCAGCGGCGAACAGCGCCATCATGATCGGTATCATCCATTTCTCATGGCCTTTCAGAGCAGCCATGGCGCGTGCAATCCCAGTGTTTACAGAACCTGTTGAATTGACAACACCCAAAAAACCACCCAGAACTAATACGAACATAACCACATCAATCGCATTGGCTGTGCCAGAGTCTGGATCGTAGAAACCCTTTATCGGTGCCATCAAAACATCAAAGATACCTTGAGGGTTGGCATCTACCGCGTGATAGGTTCCAGGTACTGGAAGATCTTTACCGACTGACTCACTCGCAACACGATCGAATTCACCTGACGGCACTATCCACGTCAGCGCTGCCATAACGATAATCAAACCAAATAGAATCGTGAGTGCACTCGGGAATTTGGATTGAATGGCACTGACTAAGCCAGCTTTATCATTGGCTGTGGAGGGAGTACTTTCTGTTGAAGTAGTCATTTGAATTTCCTCTAAAGTTTTGTAAACACAAATAAAAATAATTTTTAACAACTTGTGATGACAAACTTTATTCTCCGGGGAGAGGCTTTACTATTCGTAAATGTGCGTATTAAAGTACGTACTTTGCACAGATATAGTGCATTTGAATTACGTACTAGACGGCAGAATGCGCCAAGCCTTTTTTCAAGATTGTTTCAAAGACGTATTCCAACAAGATTGCAAAGAGTTATGCAGTAGAACACTTATAGTTTGCTAGAAAAAACCCGTATAAGTGGGGGGGTGCCTTTTGTTTTAAACTAGATCTGGACTAGATTTAAACCTGATGGAAACCAGGTTTTAGACGGAGCTTTCGACGAGGTTTCCGGCAAAGCTATCAATAAAAAAAACAAATAGAACGCACAAATAAATGTACATCAAATATTGTCAAAACCATGAGGGACTAACTATTCAGGATACGCGCTAACAACTTCTCTTTTTAAGCTCGTTTTCTGAGTTAGCTAGGTCTGACAATATTTGATGCACTGACTGCCTAATTCAATGACTAAGTTACTAAATCTCTAAGCTATCAAATCACTGTGCGTTTAACTTACGTTGCATCCAGCCCATGTATAACAAAGCCCAGCCATCAAAAAACAGACTGATAGATATATACAAACCAACAATCAACAGTGTTGATTCAGGCCAACCGACCAGAAATAAGATGGCGAGAGCTAATGAAGTGACGCCGTTAAATATCATCCAACCCCAACCTACTAATGGCCGTAACATATAAGCAAAGGTGAAGCTACCGATGGCATCGATAATGAGATAAATCACTAGCAATACGCCAATTGCCGCAACCCCATCCAAAGGGTAAAACAACATAACGCCACCTGTGATGAGTAGCATCAATGGTTTCACCCATTGAGTCCAACCGTATAACTTGTATTTAAAGGTATGCACCAGCCAGAAAATACTGCCTACCATTAATAAACCGGCAATAAATATTGTCGCCTGCAATGCCATGATTTCCGGGAGTAAAACGCCAATACACCCAAGCGCTATCAGTAATATCCCTGTAATAACGGAGAAGCTACCAAATTTTGGCAGTGTTGCCATAACCTCCAGTTGTTGCTGATGAATATCTCCATCGTGTGTTTCGTGACTGTTTATTGATATATGTTTCATGATCTTGTCCTTAAAAATGCACCTAAAAATACTTCTTAAAATATTCCTAAAATGTTAGAAAAATACACTTAAGACATGTTTATATAATGATACTTATTCACATATTGAAACAGTCGATGTTGTACGTAATTATGCTGTGGAAAATACGTACAAAGTCACCCCCCTACTTTGGGGCACTTTTTTTGCAGTACTTTTTTCTGCAGTACTTCTTTTTTTACAGAACTTATTTGAAAGAAAACGAAAGCCCCACATAAACAATAAAATATATAAATCACGTTAACGTATTCCATCAGACGTAACTTCTTTGAAAAAAACTGAATTCCTTTGACTTATATCCACAAGTCGTCACTGACTTCGTTGTTATTATTGGGAACTTCTGTTTTAGAAGTACAAATCTAAAATACAAAAACACACTGAGAAAAATGCCTAGAAATAAACTCATACAAACAGAGAATAATCAAACACGTGATAATGTCTTTGAAAATATAGCCGACCATCTGCCTGGAATGGTTATTCGCTGTATGAATAATAAGCAGTGGGATATGTTATTTATCAGTCGTGGGGCTTACGAACTGACAGGTTATACTGCAGAAGAGTTGATGTCTGAAAATGGTCAAAAATTCTCTTTATTAATTTTTGAAGAAGATCAGGCGCGTATCTGGCAAGAAGTACAAACAGCGGTCAAACAGGAAAAGCCTTTCGAAATTATTTATCGTTTTAACAGCAAAAATGGCAAGCAGAAATGGGTCATGGCGAGAGGTCAGGCTATCTGCACGGATAAGTACTACGAGAATCCCAAAGCCGCTACTTCTGAACTCATTCTAGAAGCCATCCTGCTTGATATTACCCAGCAAAAACAGACCGAACTTGAACTGCGACAAAACAAAAAATTACAACGCAGTATTCTGGATTATTCGATTGAAGGCATTCTGATCCATCGCGACTTGAAGCCTCTGTTTATCAATCAATCATTTTTAAAAATGCTGGGCTACGATAGTTATCAGGAATTATTGAAGTTAGATTCCATCACTTCACTGATTTCACCACCATTTCGTGAAAGCATGAAGACCTTTGCAGAGGCTCGAATGAAAGGCGAGGATGCCCCGGAAGAATATGAATTCGAAGCTTTGCACAAAGATGGCACGAAACGCTACTTGGAAATCAAGTCAAATGTCATTGACTGGCATGGAACACCCGCCATATTAAGTACCATTTTTAACATTACACAACGCAAAATTGCTATGGAACAGGCAAAACAACAACGTGAGCAATTAGCCCACACCAATAGAATAAATATGATGGGTGAAATGACGGCAGGAATTGCACACGAACTTAATCAACCACTTACTGCCATTGTTAACCGTTGTTCTGCGGCAAAAAACAGAATCGAACGCGATAATCCAGACCTGGAAAAAATTAAAGAAGCTTTGATAAGTATCGAAGAACAGGCAATGCGCAGTGGCAAAATTATTAAACAGCTACGATCGATGGTGAAATCAAATAATTCCCAACTAGAAAAAATCAACATCAACGAGCTACTCAATACCTGCCTTAAATTCTTTCAAATGGAAGGTCTGTTTCATAGCGTCGATATCATCACCAATATTGCTCCTAACCTGCCAGAGGTAAAGGGTGACCCGATTCAGATACAACAAGTGGTATTAAACCTGATTCACAATGCCAACGATGCGATGCAACACATCCCCAAGGATGAGCGCTGTTTAACACTAACCGCCTTACAACACGATGACAGCGCTGTTCAAATTTCTGTAAGTGATTGCGGAGAAGGTATCGAAAAAGAACAGGAGACCAAGCTATTTGACTCTTTCTTTACCACCAAAAGCACCGGTATGGGCATGGGTTTATCCATTTGTCGTACGATTATCGATTCGCATAATGGACAACTCTGGTTTAGCCAAAACCCCGAACAAGGCATAACGTTTCGTTTTACTCTGCCTATTCATACCGCTAAAGAAGAGTCTAAAAATCAAACAGATAACATTGAGTCGAGGGAATGATAATGACTAATCAAACACAGACTGTATTTATTGTCGACGACGATCAAGCCGTTCGAGATTCATTGGCAGATTTAATGGATTCAGTCGGTATCAATGTAGAAACCTATGCCACTGCCAATGATTTTCTGGGTCAATATACTTCTGATCGTTTGGGTTGCCTGATACTGGATATACGTATGCCGGGTATGAGCGGTTTGGAGCTACAACAGGAATTGATTCGACGTGATACTGTGTTACCTATCATCTTCATCACGGGTCATGGTGATGTGCCTATGGCGGTTCAGGCAATACAGGCTGGCGCATTAGATTTCATTCAAAAACCGTTTCGGGATCAGGATTTACTTGACCGTGTTAACTACGCATTGAAAAGCTGTGACTCTCAACAAAATAATCAGCAACAAACGCAATCTGTGAAAAAACATATTCATAACCTAACGCCACGAGAGCATCAGGTCATGGAAATGATTGTTGAAGGTAAAGCCAATAAAGTGATTGCGATTGACCTTGGATTGAGTCAACGCACTATTGAGGTTCACCGTAAGAACGTGATGCAAAAACTAGAAGCACGCTCATTGGCTGAATTGGTTAGAATTGTGACTCAAACCGGACTGGCTTAAGCCACCCCCCTACTTTAAGGGCATTTTTTTATGAGTTTATTTAGCGCGTACTAAAAACCAGGTCGAATACAAAATGTGCTATCCGATCTGATTATCCTGGTTAAGGCTATCCTCGTTATGATTGTCTTAATCTAATCTGCTACTTTCTCAAATTGATCCATTGCTTCGATCACATGTGTGGCATACATAACGCTGGGGCCACCACCCATAAGAACAGCAACGCCTAGCGCATCGGTTATCTCTGCGCGCGTAGCACCGGCTTTCATCGCATCATGAGTGTGAAACGCAATACAACCATCACAACGAGCTGTCACTGCTATGGCTAATGAGATAAGTTCTTTAGTTTTAGTATCTAAAGCACCATTTGCAGAACCTGCCGCATGAAGCGCACCAAAGGCTTTCATGACATCTGGTTGGTCTTGAGATAAAACACCCATATTGCCTTGAATTTTTTCCAACTGTTGTGGGTAGGTTAATGTGCTGGGTAGTTCACTAGTCATTTTAATCTCCTTAATTTCACTAATTTCTGTATTCCAGTTTCTGGGTTTAAGTACTTATTAAGCACCCTCTTTCATCACCATTAATTTTAATACCAGGCAAAGATCCGTTTATTGAGATAGGTTATGAAATTAAACGTTTGTTGTATTTAAAGGTGTATTTAAAGCTTTTTTTTTGATGTGTTTTTCTGAAAAATTCATCCGTTTGAAAATAGTGAATACAAGAAAAGAAAGATAAAGAAATGAAAGGCACCACCCTACTTTGAATGATATTAGGTTTTTGTTTTCTAAAAACCTAAATAGAGCCGAGCTTGCGAGACAAAAGCTTTAGCTGACCCTTTAGGGTGAGGCGTAGCCGAATAATTTATGCAGAGCTAGGGCCTTTTTATTTCGCCGTTTGAAATAACCAAAAGAACTTATTAAGAGGCTACTGCTTGGCTGAAGCCATACGGAATCCATGCCAAAGTATCACAAAATATGATCAAACAACCCTGTTTCATATCGATCAAATTACCTCAGCCTTATTCGCAAAATACGTAACTACATACGCACATCTACGGATTAAAAACGGCTGGATTTAACCTTACAATCTCTACTGAAAGTAACTTAGAGATATAAGGAAATAACATGAAAAAGTTAGCAATAGCGGTATGTGTTTTGGCGGCAGTTAATCTCACTGCGTGTACACAATACAAAAGCATGAAACATGAGAAGCAAAAAGAGTATCTGATTGAGGATACAATTAATGCGACAGATCCAAGCGATCGAGCAGCGATCATCACCAGTAAAATGGTTGAAGCGCTCGGACTGAATGAAGCGCAAAGAGTTAAAGTGGCACTGCTCAACGAAGACTTTTCAAATCGTTATAGTGTTCTTGCGGCGTCTAACAACCCCAAAATCAACAAACGTAAAGAATTTATTAAACTCACCGATGAGAAGAACCAAGAACTTAAAAAGGTTTTCAATAATGCTCAGGTGACAAAGTGGAATGAAATCCGAAAAGAATTTTGGGATGAATATCGCATGCTTTAACTAATCGAATTCTTACAGTAATAGCAATCAGCACACACCAAGATATTTGGTGTGTGCTGATTTTTTATAGGTGAAAGCTTTTTTAATCAGTACTTTTTTAATTAATACTATGTGTAATTAATAAAAAGACAAATAAGTAATAACGCTAAACTATGCTTTCTTCTTTTTTTTCTTGTTACCTGACATCGCTTCAAAGCTTGCAATAATATCGAGCAACTCATTAGTTATGATGTCTTGACGCGCCTGGCGATACTCGCCACCCAATTCCTCTATGTGTTCATCCAGGTTTTTCTCCGCAGCTTGCATCGCAGTGAGACGACTGCCGTGTTCAGCCGATTGACTCTCGGCACAGGCACGAAACAGTGAGATGAAAAAGTATTGGTTTAGTAATGATGAGAGTAATGACTCTCGGTTCATTGTATAGGTTGGTAAACTCCTGCCTGGCCAGTCCTTGATATTAAAATTGCTAAATTGGTCTAATTGTAACGGCAATAAATGAAATTTAGTTGGATGGTATGAAGCTCTATTTTTAGGTCGATTGTGATACAGAAATAGATTTTTTATCCCTGATTTTTCACGCCAGCTATCGATATACATCAATATTTGCTGAACACTCGAGGCTATCTGATTGGCTGTTCCCGGTAAGGTTAGTACCTCATCAACCGGTTGTCCTGCACGTTCTAGTAAATCCCCTGCCCGTAAGCCCAAACAAAGCACTTTAGGCTTAACACCACTCGGCAAGGTTTTGAAATGCTTCAGCATATAGCCTGTAACATCTTCATTAAAGCGACCACACATACCATGATCTGACCCAAAGACCACGGCAGCCATGCCACCGTTAAGTGAAGGCACGATATGTCTTGGATTGAGCTCATCACGCATCACAACACGCAAGCCGAGTTCTACGGTATGCCAATAGTCTGTCAGTGATTCAATAGACTGTTCATACTGATGAATATTCGACGCAGACAAGGCTTTCATGGTTGCAACTATATTGTGCAACCCTTCCATGCTTTTGATTTGTTCTTGTAAGCGTTCAGGCGTTTCCATGACTTTTTATCACTGTTTGATAATCCCGCTGAGAAAATCTACTAACGACTGCCAATCTTCATCACTGAGCTTTTCACCAGATTCGATTTTCGTCGCCAGTGGCTTCATCTGTTGTTGAAGTGCATCGGCAATTTTTTTCTGTGTTACTGATATTTGGTTCAGTGCTAGCCCATCGAACAAGCCTTCATTCACCGCTTTGAGCATCGCTATTTGCTGAATAACCGTGAGTGGCTGATGCTCGCCCTGCTTTAACACCTCACGCACGCGTCGACCACGATTAATCGCCGCCTGACTGGCGTCATCAAGACGCGTTGCAAAGCGTGCAAACGATTCAAGCTCTTCAAACTGTGAATAGGCGAGTCTAAGATCACCCGCGACAGCTCTGTATGCTGGCAATTGTGCCTTGCCTCCCACACGTGAAACTGATTTACCAGTATCCACCGCTGGCAATAATCCCTTGCGGAATAACCCGGGCGATAAGTAAATTTGGCCATCGGTAATCGAGACCAAATTAGTCGGGATATAGGCTGAGATGTCTTCTGCCTGAGTTTCAATAATTGGCAACGCAGTAAGAGAACCACCACCCAATGCTTCACTCAATTGGGTAGAGCGTTCAAGTAAACGTGAATGTATGTAAAAGATATCACCGGGAAAAGCTTCGCGTCCCGGAGCGCGTCTCAATAACAACGACAATTCGCGATAAGCACGCGCATGTCGGATCAAATCATCGTAAACAATCAGTACGTGTTTACCCTGATCACGAAACCATTCTGCCATGGTAGTGGCTGCATACGGTGTCATATATTGTAATCCTGGCTGATCTTCACCTGAAGTAACAACCACGATAGTTTGTTCTAACATCTCCGCGTCGCGCAGTGTTTCAACGACTCTGGCAACGGCTGTACCGCGTTGTCCTATGGCACAATAAATACAAATCATACCTGTGCCGCGCTGATTGATAATGGTATCCACGGCCACCGAGGTTTTTCCCGTTTGGCGATCACCTACGATTAATTCACGCTGACCATGACCAATCGGAATTAACGCATCTATGGATTTAATGCCCGTTTGTAAAGGCACCTTTACTGGCGCCCTTTCCATAATTTTGGGGGCTTCGCGCTCCATTGGCATGCGTGTGTGGATATTTAGCGGTGAACCACCATCCAACACTTTACCGGTAGCATCGATTACCCGCCCCAATAAGGCATCACCCACAGGTGTATCGGCGATATGCCCGGTTCGTTTGACGGATGCTCCTGCTTTAATTAAAGGATCATCAGCCAGTAAAATTACGCCTATCTCATCTTCCCCAAGATCAATGGCAATACCGGGCACATTTCCCGGAAATAACAGAATTTCTTCAGACTGCGTTTTGGGTAAACCTTCCACGTGAGCAATGCCACCTCCGACAAAAGTGATAATACCCGTTTCGGTCAGAATCAAATCAGAAGAAGGCTTAGATAGAGCCTCGTCATACATTGACTCTACTTGGCCAAGTGTTTGCTTGAGGTTTTGTTTCAGGCTTTGTTTCAAGTCGCTTTGCTCTAAATTCGCATCAGTCATTGGTCTTAGACTCATAATCAGAATTATAATTAAGGCTTTTTAATAAGCGTTGATCAAACTCTTTCAAGTACTCATCGATATTCCAGCCTACCTGATATCCACCGGTATCCAGAGAAATCCCGCAGAGCAAATCACTCGATACGATGTAATTCACGTTGGCGGAATCGTTAATATTTTTATGGATGGCTTGTGTGATTTTTTGTTTCATCGGCGCTTCAAGTTCAAAAGCGCTAACGATATGAAAATCGCTGGTTGAGGCTTTTAGATGCTTCAATAAATCATCATCCAGATCGTGCAAACGCTTCAGAAATACGGTGATAATCTGTGTTTCGAGTGAGGAATCAGATAAGTCAGAAAATACCCGTCGCCCAGTATCCTGAATCGCTTTTACAGTCGTTTTACTCAAATCATCAAGATAATTCTTTTGCTCTTGGTGCAAGTGTTTTTGCCACAATTCCTTTTGCTGCTGTACATCTTTACGCGCAGCTTCTTCCAGCGCGAGACGTTTCTCTTGCGCTGCCGCTTCAGCTTCTTGCATCAACTTTGTTTTGTCTTGTTCCAGAGCTGCAATTTTATTTTCGTAATCCTGCATGGTTAATTGCGCTTTATGATCACGATCTTTGGCTTCATTGATATTATCCGCGATACCTTTCTGGCGTCGATCCATTGCATCAATGATTGGCTTATAAAGAAAACGCTTTAACAGCCATACCAGAACCAGGAAGTTGACGATCTGAGCACTAACTGTCAACCAGTCGATTTCCATCTTAGTTGCCTGCTGCCGTTTTTGCGAATTCCCAGAAAGGGTTTGCGAAGATCAGAATCATTGAAACCACAAAACAATAAATAGCCACTGATTCAATCATCGCCAATCCCACAAACAGTGTTCGGGTAATGGTGCTAGAGGCATCTGGTTGCTGGGCAATGGCACTTAAAGCTTGAGAAACCGCACGTCCCTCACCGAGTGCAGGCCCTACTGAGCCGATTGCGATTGTTAGACCTGCCGTAATAATTGAGGCTACGGCGATGATGCTAAAACTGTCCATTTTTATTCTCCTTTCTAAAGTTAATTAGGATTTGATTCGGGTTTAATGTCTGATTCACTGGGCTTGTTTGGCTCGTCAGAATTTTTTGTTTTATTGATCGCACTGGCTCTGGTTTTATCATGGGCAGCTGTTGCCGATGCAATGTAAACCATCGCCAGCATGGCAAAGATATATGCCTGAACAGTACCAGTGATAAGTCCCAGCAATTGCATAACCAGTGGAAAGAAAAACGGAGTCAGGCTTAATAAAATGCCGACAATCACTGTGCCGCTCATAATGTTGCCGTATAGCCTAACAGCCAGAGAAATAGTGCGTGTGAGTTCACCAATGATATTAAATGGCATCATCAGAATGGTTGGCTGAATATATTGTTTTAGGTAGCCACCGATTCCATCATTCGCGATACCAAATAAAGGCACGGCTACAAACACACTTATTGCGAGCGCAGTGGTTGTAGATAATGAGCCCGTAGGAGCAACAAAACCGGGAATATTCTCCAACAAATTAGAACTCAAAATATAGAGAAACAAGGTGCCAATAAATGGCAGGTATCGACTTGAGTCCTTACCACTTGCATCGCTAATTTGATCATTAATGGTAGTAACGATGACTTCTAGTAGATTCTGCCAACGAGGAATTTCGGCCTCAATCGTCAGTTTTCGGGTAATTATCCATGAACCACCCACCAACACAAACATGACGACCCATGTAAAAACCATAGTCTCATTGATATGCAGCCATTCCCACTGCCACAAAATTGATTGATCAGGGGTGATATTCATATCGGTTTTGCTGTATCAACTCTATCAACTGCAGCTACCGTTGCAGCTTGTTTTACAGATTGATTTACAGGCTCTGGCTTGTATTTTCTGGTGAGAATAAAGCGAACCACGATAAGTCCTAATAGCGCGATCAACAGTCCCTGCCAACCAATATTTCGCATGATCAGATAAAAAATGAACATCACAAAAGCCATGCGTAAGATCAAACTGGATAGCATTAATAATGCGGGATTATTACTTATTGTTAATTTTTTTAGCGTTAACCAAAGCCCGAAAAAATAGACAAATCCAGCAAATCCACCCACTAAAAAAGCCATTAGCCAAGCTGACCAGTTTGCAAATGTATTTATCGCTTCAAAATTTATAGATTCAATCATCATTGTTACTTTCCTTTTTCACCCAAACCCAGGCATTGATACAACCCGCTATTAAGCCAATAATGAGCAGATTTAATGTCCATGAAACTGGCCCAGGCCAGTGCTTGTCAATCCATACGCCCAATGCAACACCAATCAACGTAGGAACGACCACAGCCCACCCGACAAGACCAAACATTCCTAGACCAAACCACACAGAATGATTTTTTTCCCGTTGCGCACGCAATTTAAGGTCTGCCTTGCGATCGACAGATTTCTCAAAATGTTCCTGCGGTTTTGGTTTTTGATTAGCCATAACGTTGTTTTTCAAGTTGAATTAAGTTGCGCATGACCCCTGCCTCTAAACGTGCCAAAGCACTTCGGGTAATTCGTTGTTGTTCATCGAGCAAAATAAAATGTTCCTTAACCAAATGATGGAGTTGCTCAAGATCATCACCACGAACGGCATTGAAAACGGATACCAGAACCTGATTGCCGTGTTTGATCAATGTCCCGATATCGACGGCGACATATTGTTCCTTTGCTTGTTCCTTTGCATTGTTGTGATCGCTTTCTTGTGAACCTTTTTGCATATCTTGTTGAGTAAAAGTAAGAATGCCCGGTACCAGCGCTGCAACAAAATCGACGTGATTAGGAAGCAGACAAAAGCTACCGTTTTGGGCCTCCGCGACAACTTTTGTTACCTGTTCTTCCAGTAACACTTTTGTTGGCAATAACAACTTCAAGGTCAAGGAAGTCTCATTAAGTGAGTTCTCAGTACTTGCACTCTCTGCGCCTTCCGTATTTGCATTGTCTGTAGCAGCTGACTGAATCATGACTTTTTCACAGCCTCATCGATTGAGCCAATCATATATAAAGCCTGTTCTGGGTAGTCTGCAAACTCATCTGCAAGAATACGTTCACAACCTTCGATAGTGTCTTCAAGCGAGACAGTTCGCCCTGTGTTACCCGTAAATTGTTCCGTGGTATGAAAAGGCTGTGTTAGAAAACGTTCTAAATGACGCGCCCTGCTGACTACTTTGCGATCCTCCGTCGATAATTCCTCGACGCCCAACATCGCGATAATATCTTTGAGATCTTCATATTCAGCCAATGAGCTTCGTACAGACTGAGCCACATCAAAATGACGTTGTCCAACCACACCGGGACTTAGCATTTTAGAATTGGACTGTAGTGGATCCATCGCCGGATAAAATCCCTGCGATGCGCGTTTACGCGATAACACCACAGACGCAGAGAGATGCGCGAAGGTATGTGTTGCCGAAGGATCAGTCAGATCATCTGCAGGAACATACACTGCCTGCACTGAGGTAATCGCCGCCGATGCTGTACTACAAATGCGTTCTTCTAGTTCAGACAACTCAGAAGCCAAGGTAGGCTGATAGCCAACGCGTGAGGGAATACGCCCCATCAAGCCAGATACCTCGGTGCCTGATTGAATGAAACGAAAAATATTATCAACCATCAACAATACATCACGCTTCGCCACATCTCTGAAATATTCAGCAACACTTAAAGCCGCATGCCCTACACGAAAACGAGCTCCCGGGGGTTCATTCATTTGGCCGAAAACTAAAGCCGTATTTTGCAACACGCCCGCTGCATCCATTTCACGATAGAGTTCTTCAGCCTCACGGCTGCGCTCACCAATTCCACAAAACAGGCTGATGCCCTGATATTGTCCTGCAGTATTATTGATGAGCTCGGTAATAAGCACCGTTTTACCGACACCCGCACCACCAAATAAACCTGATTTTCCACCACGCTCCAACGGAGCCAATAAATCTATGGCTTTGATACCCGTCATAAACACTTCTTGCTTAGTGACTCTTTCAGATAGTGGTAATGGTGCTTTATGGATAGAGCTAAAATGCTTTGTTTTAAAAGGTTCGCCGTTATCTACTGGCTGACCAAACACATTGATCATCCGTCCCAATAACTCTTCGCCGACAGGAACTTGCAAAGGTCCACCCGTATCAATTACTTCGGTGCCCCTTGCTAAGCCTCTGGTAGCGGCTAATGCTATGCACCTGACTACCGTTTCACTCACATGGGTTTGCACCTCGAGCATCAACGGAAAACTTTCACCAATGTCTACACTTAGTGCTTGACGACGCGCGGGTAAAACCCCTGCAAAAGAAACATCAACAACGCTTCCGTGAACCGCATGGATATGCCCCACTTTTAATGAACTTTCAGGTTTAGATGTGCCAGTTTGTGTAGTCATTTTATGGATTGTTTATTACCTAATAAGTCAATCTGTATATCGGTATGTTTGTCTCGTAAAGATTGAACGAGTTTTCAAAACTAATTTCGGGAAACCTGTTAGCAACAAATTCCCCGAAAATATTTTGGTCGTTAATCTACTTTCACTTTATGTCGCTTGGTGGCTTCCACTTTAGGAATTGTTACCTCCAACATACCGTCCTTAAATTTCGCTTTGGCTTTGTCGCAGACTACTTCACAGGGCAAAGGTAACGTTCGTGAATAACTTCCACTACAAGTCTCACGACGGTAATAGTCACCCTTCTCTTCTTCCTTATCATGCTGAACACTACCCTTGATGGTAATGCTGTTATTGGTAACCGATAGATCAACATCTTCCTTTTTCATTCCAGCGACTTCTGCTCGAACCAGAACTTCATCATCACGATCTATAATATCCACCGATGGAGATTGGGTATTAAGTAGACTTGGAAAGTTTCCCCATGCCGGAAAGTTGTTCTGAAAACGATTCATCCACTGTGCCGGAAACATATTTTCAAACCATTGGTCCATATCTTTGCTTGAAACTGGCCAAGCCATCTCAGAACCCTTACTTTTTTGCATAGGTTTAGTTAACGTTTTATCTTCGTTTTTCATCTGATTTCTCCCTAATTAAAAGTTAGTAGGTATATGCAATTTATTGCAGTGACATAGTCTCACCAAGTGAGCGTATTTGTGAATCCGTAGATAAACGTATCTGGGGTGTGGGATATACTTAGAGAAATTAAAAAACAGTACAAATGAGAAGATCAGGTAAACAGAAAACGCTTAATTCCAGTCAAAGCCATCTGCGCCCCCATGACGACCAGAATAAATCCCATGAATTTCAGAAAGATTCGTTGTCCTCGCTCACTTACTCTTTTTTCTACCCAAACTGAAGCGGAAAGAACAATAAACATCAGAACAGCCTCGGTAACCACTGCCAATGTCACACTGATATGGCCCATTACCGTAGGATTATGGGCAGCCAAAGTCATCACTGTCGCTATCGAGCCTGGACCTGCAATTAATGGCATCGCAAGTGGTACTAACAGTTGATCCGTTTCATCATCTTGAAGGCTTTCATGCTGTACGTGCGTCGGTCTGCCCTTCATCATTTCCAGCCCCATTAACAAAACGATAAGACCACCACCCGCCTGAAATGCAGATAATGAAATGCCAAATAGTTTTAATAAACCACTTCCTGCCAAAGTTGCAACGAACAGGATGATGAAAATATACAGTGAAACGCGTAAAGCGGCGTATCTTCGTTTAACAGGATCGACATCTCCCACAAGCGCAAGAAAGACTGGTGCAGCTCCCAATGGATTTGAGATTGCCACAATGGCAATAGTCGCTTGAATAAAGTGCTCTATATTTGCGGAGAATACGCTGTTCATGGTTAGGTTACTTTTTAGATTAAACGACTAATAAATCGTATTCTTAAGCGGCATCTGCATGCACGACCAGAACGTCACACGGTGCTTTTTGCTGTACTTTTTTGGTATCAAGCTCTGGTGAAATGGATACACTATTTTCTTCGTGTTCTCCCATAATAACGAGATCAGCCTTGATATCTCGGGCAACCTTTATGATCACATCCTCAGTCGATTCCTTAGACAAAGTGATCATGGGTATCATCCGCAAAATAGGAATTGAACGCGCAAAAGCTTCAAGACGTTGGCGATTGTCAGCAATGATATTTTTATTGAGATCTTCGTCTTTACTGGATTCCAGGGTTTCGTTAGCCTGAGTGTTTTCCTGCGGATACTCCTTCACCACATGCAACAAGGTAATTCTTGCGTTGAAATGGCCTGCAAGAGTAACGGCTTTTCGTGCGACAACTTCACTGAATTTCGAAAAATCTGTGGTCAGTAAAATGTGTTGATAAGCTTTCATTTTATTTTTCCACTGTCTCCTATATAAATTTCTAACCATCGATTCGATTAAATCGACGCCTCCTTCATTCGCTAATCACTAGTGACTAGTCTCTAGTCACTAATCACTAATCACTAATGATTTTTTGTTCGTTCTTTTTAATGAATTATCAGATATATACAGTAAAGACTAAATGCGGAGTTATTCGTAGATGCGGTGTGGAAACTACTTAGTTTTCACTACCGACTATCTGGAAAGGGAATTTCTGGAATGAAATTGGCACCCCCCTACTTAGAGGCGTTTTTTTTTGTATGTTTTTTTGTATGTTTTTTTTACTTCATCATTACGCATGAATTACATATTCAAAACTACGTAGTTATCACAGCTTTTCTAAGCACATCTCCGAATATTGTATGCACCCCAATATTGTTAATGTAAGTCTAGGTTATTCGACAAATAAACAAATAGTTTAGCCCGGATTCATAGGCCTTCCTTCCTATTGAATCTTTTAATCATCTTCTGATCTTTAGAAGGTGATTTTTTTATGGTGTCGATTTAATGCTTGTTTAGATGTTTTACTTTTCAAAACTTGTCTTACGGGGTTTGTCTTTCTGGTTTTAATGATAGAGATGGGACTATGAAAAATCACTTGATACCAGCGTTTGGCGCAGACAATGAGCTGTTCTACGTTAAGGGTAATCCGAATAATAATCTGGTCGCTTTCGTTGACTATACCTGCCCTTATTCACGTCGCCTTCGATCTGTTTTAGAAAGATCATCCGAGAAGTTCAAACACCTGAATCTTACTTTAGCTATCCGCTTGGCACCAACTGAACAGCGTCGTACTGAATCTGCTGAATTAGCCATACGAGCCGCTATTGCCGCAAACAAACAGGGTAAGTTTCCAGCGATGCATGATGCGCTGTTTGAGGAACAACCAGAGTATTCACAAGACAGTTTAATTAAACTCGCAGAACATTTGGGGCTGAGCATTGACCAGTTTCTAACCGACATGATGTCGCCTGAGACTGATGAGAAAATAAAACACGATCAACAATCCGCAGCCGCATCAGCCGTCCTACCGCAGACACCGATGCTGTTTATAGACGGCCGCCTTTACCGTGGTGTATGGGACGACACTGCCATTTTGGAGTCCGTTGAACGTCCGCTGGGAGTTCGACTGCGCATTGCCAGCAACGAATTCTTTGAATGGGCGGCATCCGCAGGGCTTGTTTTAGTGATTGCGACACTTGCCGCCTTGCTGATCGTCAATCTTGGCTGGGAACAACCCTACGAAAATATCCGAAAATCATTAATAGGCATCTACTTCGGTCAAAATTTTCAACTTGAATTGACGCTAGAGGCTTTCATCAATGACGCATTGATGGCTATTTTCTTCTTGATAGTAGGCATTGAAATCAAACGAGAAATACTCGATGGGGAATTATCAAATCCAGCCAGTGCAGCATTACCTCTGTTTGCAGCGGTTGGCGGTATGCTGATACCTGCCGCTATCTATTACTTGATAAACGCAGGACAAACCACGGCACATGGCTGGGGAATACCGATGTCGACCGATATTGCATTCACCCTAGGCATTTTGGCCTTACTGGGTAGCCTTGTACCAACGTCGTTGAAGGTATTCGTTTCGGCACTCGCAATAGCAGATGATATTGGCGCTATTCTTGTTATCGCACTTTTTTATAGTAATGGGTTCCACTTCGATTCCTTTCTATTTGCAGCTGGTATTTTTGCAGTAATGATAGCGATGAATAGTGCGCGTATTTATTCATGCACGCCCTATATTATTCTGGGTGTTGTGCTGTGGTATTTTATTTATGAAAGCGGTATTCACGCGACATTGGCTGGTGTATTAACAGCGATCGCTATTCCGTCGAGACCATCTGCGCAAGTCATCGGAGCTGCAGCCCAGGCCGATGCACTAATCAAACATGAAATAAACAAAGGCGGAACGACAATAGGATCAAAAACCGTTCTGATACTCGAAAATATTGTCGAACGGCTTAGAGGCCCCGGGTTTCATCTGCAATATGCATTAGAGAACTGGAATAATTTTTTCGTGCTTCCTCTATTCGCATTTTTTAATACCGGCATCTTAATTATCGGCGCTCAGTTTTCCATCCTCCAACCGGAAGTACTCGGGGCGATGCTGGGTCTGGTTTTGGGAAAACCCATTGGCATATTATTGTTTGTCTTCATTTCCTTAAAATTTGGCTTCGCAAAACTCTCTCCTGAAATCAACTGGCTGCATTTACTTGGTGCAGGTTGTCTTGCAGGCGTCGGTTTTACCATGTCGATATTCATCGCTTCAGCTTCATTTTCGGGTGAACAACTACAGGCTGTAAAACTAGGCGTACTCATTGCATCGCTGATAGACGCCAATATCGGTATCGTCATTTTATTATTTGCCGCGAAAAAAAGCCGTAACTCCGCCAGCCCTGCGCTTGAGATTCCAGAGGCAATCCTGGAAGAGATCAAAGAAAAAGAACAGACAAACGAACAGATTACAAAAAATAGCACTGAAAATGGTACTGAAAAAGACACAAAGAAAAGCCAATAATTTACTTAAAAGCCCCCCCCCCTACCTTGGGGAGTTTTTTATAACATTTGATTAATAGAATCAAAACTACGTAGTTATCACAGCTTTTCTAAGCATATCTCCGAATATTAAGACAAATCAACAATCGGTATTCTAAAAACCATTGATTCATCTTTACTCTCAAGCGAAGCATGAATCATGTCAGATTGGTTTTTTACTCTCACAAAGGAATGAACACATGGATAACTTGATGAACCAGGTTTTAAATAATATACCTGAGATATTAAAACGTGCAGATGAACCTTCAACGACGATTGCAGATAAGGATTATTCCTTTGAGAAGTGGCAACCCTTGATGGCTACGATGAAACCTTTTCTAAACGAAGAAGTAACGCGTCTGGGCATATCGACAGAAGGAAAATCTGAAATGGATTTGGTGAAAGAAGTATTCACGACTCAAGAAAAACTGAGTATGTGACTTTACTATTTTTTCTAAGCCATATTTCCAAACCAAATAAGACCATTTAACTAAACCTTGATGAACTGGATAAAAAGTCAACATCCTGTAATGCGGATGACATTGCTGAGTATCGTACTCGGATTCATTGGTGCATTTTCAGGGTTGGCTTTTATCTGGATGCTGGTTCAGGCGCAAACGTATTTACTAAGTGGTATTGGACATTACACCCCACCTACCGTTTTAGACACCACACAAACCGCCCTACCTGTTGAATTATGGTGGATTCCGGTGGTTACCACGCTCGGGGGATTAATCTCTGGGGTGATTGTGTTTCTGTTTGCGCCTGAAGCAGAAGGTCACGGAACCGATGCCTTTATCAAATCGTTCCATCAAGATGCTGGTTATATTCGTGGTCGTGTCCCGATCGTAAAAGCCGTTGCGAGTGCAATCACTATCGGTTCGGGAGGCTCAGCAGGCCGCGAAGGTCCAGTGGCGCAAATCGCTGCCGGAACTGCCTCCAGATTATCTGACGGATTAGGTTTAACCGTACAGGAACGACGGCAAATGACCGTCATAGGGACTGCTGCGGGATTAGCTGCAATTTTTAAAAGCCCTTTGGGAACCGCGCTGTTTGCGATTAAAGTGTTGTACTCGGGCTCTGCTTTTGAAACGTCGGTACTTTACTACTCCATTATTGCCACCGCAGTTGCCTATTCCGTTATCGGTTTGTTTAACGGCTGGTCACCCTTATTTATCTTGCCCGAAGGTTTAGCCTTCGAACACCCCTTGGAACTTCTCTGGTTTGCTGCGCTTGGTCTGGCCGTGGGTGTCGCAGGCGCGTTGGTCCCCACCATTTTTTATGGAACACGAGACATTTTTCGTGCCTTACCCATTTCTCCCTATTTAAAACCCGCCCTGGGTGGTTTGATATTAGGTGTTATGGCGATGTTTTTGCCTGAAGTTCTCGGTGGTGGTTATGGCTGGATTCAGCTTGCCATCAACGATAAATTACCACTGGTTTTACTCGCCACTCTGGTCATTGCCAAAACACTGGCGATGGCATTAACAGTAGGTTCGGGTGGCTCTGGCGGAATCTTTGCACCGACATTGTTTATTGGCGCCATGCTGGGTGGCGTTCTCGCATCACTGGTGAGCCAGACGGGATATTTTGTACCAGAGCATGCAGGCTTTGTCGTAATCTCCACTGCCGCATTATTTGGCTGTGCCTCCCGAGCACCTGTAGCTAGTCTGATTATGATTATAGAAATGACAGGCAGTTATAAATTAGCCGTACCCGCGATGATTACGGTTGTGATCAGTTTATTGGTGCAACAGTTTTTAACGCGTAACGCCAAGTACCCTAGTCTTTATGAAGCACAAGTTGTTTCACCCACCGATAGCCCTGCGCATCAGGCAGAATATCTGGAAACGGTGATCAATAATTTACACCAGAAAAAAGTCCAATTGCCTGCCAATTTAGTCACAGAAGAAGCAAGTCGTTTCCTTGCGGCTGGTGGTTCCATCTCCCTACCTAATGGAAAAAAACTAGCCACACTACAAGTTGATCCTAAATCGGTTTCCAATGGAAAATTACTCAACGACCTTGGTTTAATGGCAGATATTCAAGTGATCGCCATATTTCAGGGAGAAACAATGATTTCCCAGTTTGAGAAGCATCAATTACAAGCGGGTGATTTGTTGGTAGTTGTAGCATCCAGAACAGGACTTTCAAAAGCAGAGCAATGTCTTTTCAATAACCCTGACACTAATACCAACAGCTAAACCTAGGGTAAGCATGCATTATTTCATCTTTTTAATACTGGCAATCATCATGCTTGCCGGCTTATTTTTTATCGCTATTCATTTAGGTTTCCGCGCACCCAGAAATAAAGAAACGAGTAATCCCAAAGATCTGCTTGGTATTGATTACCTTCAGTTACACATACCTATTTCTTCTAACAAACATCAAAACGACAAAAAACTTTTTGGCTGGTTACTTCCCGTATCCGGTTCTACAGAAACACTGATTATTCTGCATGGCTGGGGTGGCAATGCAGAAGTCATGTTGCCGCTTGCCACACCCTTTTACAAAGCAGGTATCAACGTCCTGCTTTTCGATACCAGAAGTCATGGCAGTAGTGATTCGGATACCTTCTCATCATTACCCCGGTTCGCAGAAGACCTGGGGAATGTGATTGATTGGTTAAAACAACACCATCCCGAAAAATCTAAAAGGATTGCCCTTTTAGGACATTCAGTCGGGGCAGGCGCGGTATTGTTTGAAGCCTCGAAACGCAAGGATATTGCAGCAGTAATCAGTATTTCTGCATTCGCACACCCTGAATGGATGATGCAACGATTTTTAAAACGTTTCTATTTACCTGCCGTTATCAGAAAGCTCGTGATGCGTTATGTGGAATGGGTCATCGGACACCGCTTTGCGACATTCGCGCCGCTTGCTACAGTTTGTAAAATAAACTGCCCCATACTGATCGTGCATGGCAAAGAAGATACAACCATTCCCGTTGAAGACGCCAGAGCAATTATAGAAAACTGCCCCGAACCGCATTTAAGCTTGCTAGAAATAGAAGATGCAAAGCATGATTCAGTCGAGAAAATAGAACTACATTGTGAAAAACTGATTAAATTTCTTCGTACATCTGGATTTCAGGTTTAATGTCGTAATTACTTTAATCTTAGTCACCCCCCTACTTAGAGGCAGTTTTTTAAAGATCGAATAGATTTAAACAATCATTCAAATCAGGGATGTTCTAATTAAGTTGTTCTCATTAAGCTGTTCTCATTAAGCTTTTTAACGATTACTTAATCAGCGGCAAAATCTGTTTAAACTCCGCTCGGCGAGCATCTTTAATCAACTCATACAGGCACATTTCGACACTCGTAAGACTAGCCCCACTTTGCTCTAGCTTATTTATCGCTAAATCAATATTGGCTTTAGAGCGGGATGAAATACCATCAGTCACCACCTCAACCTGATAATCCCTGGATAACAAACCCAAAGCAGTTTGATACAAACAGATATGCGCTTCAATACCGCAAACAAGCCATTGCTGCATACCACTATCCGCTATGGCTTTTTCAAAGCTGCTGCTTTCACAGGCATTAAAGGTAAACTTTTCCAGTGGTTGATTCGGCGCTAATAACTCACTTAATTCAGGAACAGTCTGCCCCAACCCCTGCGGATTCTGCTCCACCCAAACAATCGGAAGCTTCAGAATCTGGCACCCTTGAATCAACGCCTGAATATTCCGAATTAAAGCCTCGCTTTCATGCACAATACGCGCAAGCTTGCCTTGAACATCGACTATAACCAAACCGGTATTTTCCTGATTTAACACATCAACCTACTCCCAGATGTTTCTCTAGTTTTTCATTAGATCTCTTGAATGATTTACACCATATTAATATTCAAACCCTCATTTAGATAGTGGTAGAGGCAATTGATAACATTTGTAAGCCACCCCCCTACTTATAGAGGCTTTTGATGATCTTTTTGTTTAAGTAAAAATGAAACCTAATTTCTCAGAAGTTGAGACTGATGAATTTCTTTGATTGTGATATAAACTATTTACTTAGGAAGGGCTCTAAATGAAACCAAATCAAAAGCAAGTTTTATACTTGATAAACTATCGAGAAGGTTTTGGACCGTCTTAATATATTGTCATATCTGAAAAAGTCAGACAGAATCACCTACATTTCTGTAATAAATATAGAGGGTTTTATATGTCAATCCATGAAGAAATAAAAGAACTTAAATATCTAGCCATCACAGGGTTTGCGTTAATAGATTTCGCTGAAAGTATATCCGATGGTGGAAAATTCGAACTTAACAATAAACGATGGGTTATTCGTCCAAAAAATTTCGTTACACTTCAACCTCATTGGAAGCAAACATTAAACATTGCAATAAGTCTAAGGGGGAATCCACATGAGTTTGCTGAACTAACGGAACTACCGTTAAAAGAAGGGATGTCTGGATATAGTGAATGTAAAGTTACATTACCAACTCAACTTGCAGCTGCAACTTTTTATATTAGGAGAGCAAAAGAACTTTATACCAAAGGAAATAGAAGAATTCAAAAACAACAAATTTTAAAAGAAATATAACAAGTAAATAAAATTTCAATCTAACCTTATAATCTTTAACCCACCTCTCTACTATAAAAAAACTGCCTATAAGTATAGGGGTGGCAATGAAAATGTCTGTTTCAACTTCATTTAATACAGTGAAAAACTCAAGAAAAAATGGTCCAGGATGAAGGTTGTTTGAGTGAGGAACGAGCGAGTTTCCTTCATCCCCATTGTTTCGCCTCTGAACTAAACAATATGATGTAGTGAAATTTACAGCTTTTTATTCGACTACGTCTCAACCTAACTAACAATTCTCGCACTCAGTGATTTGAATTCTCTCCAACCCATATATATCCCCATAGCCACTATAAATATAACGACAGGAATCAATATCCAGACATAGGTTTCCAGATATGCTGCGATGATTGTTGCAATAGCGATGAAAACACCCAGCACTAGAAAGCGCCAGCCGATATAAATACCTGCGAGAAACGTCGATAAACTCATCACCATCATTAATACAAAAGCGGTGGCGTTATTGGGTAATCGACCGAGTTGCAACAGGATGAAGATCACTTTCACTGCTATAAACACAGCGGTCCAATGCAAGATTTGTTGGCGTATAAAATGAAAACCATCGATATCGCCTTTAATGTATCGCGACCATTCCAGAATGATCGCGGCAACAGCAAATACAGGAATCATCCATAGCCAGAAGTTGATACTTAAGGCTCCCACCACGTCGGTATAGGCGATGCCTACAAAACACAATATGAGTAAGATACTCAGAATCGCTTCGCTGATAAAAATCCGGTGAAACCATCCATCGGGATGATGTAAAAGCGTGGGTTCGGGTTTGTTTGCAGTTTTATCTGCTTTTTTGTTCATGATTTTTACCCTGTTTTTTCAGCCTTCTCTATCTCTGCCAAACCAGTATGTATCGCTTTGAAAATGAGCCTGTCTGCTTCGACAGGGTCATTTTCTGGTACATCCCACGCCATTATCTCCCGATATTTTTCTATCAGATGACGCAAGTCTTTAACGATGTTTCCTTGATAGCGTTCGATTTCTATATTTTGTATATCGCTCATCTTTAGATACCTTTAAATGCTCTCTTAGAACGTTAAATCCTGAAGGGGGACGATCAGCATTTCACAACGGCTATTGCTCTGAACATATTGCGGAATAGTGCCGATGAGTTTGTTTAGGCCTTTTTTCTTTCTTGCGCCAAATACCACAAGGTCAGCATCTTGCGCTTCCAGGAAGGTGACGATACCGCTTTTTGTTTCACCGCAAATGACTTTGCTGATAATGGGATAATCGGTGTCTAGCTCACTGGTGAACGCTTTCATTTGTGCTTCTGACGCTTCCATCCTTGCTTGATTTTGTTCTTCAATAATCGCTTCATCAATCAGGTAAGCGCCCATTGCATCGCCATACGCAGAATACGGTACGTACTCTAAAGCGACATTGAGCAAGGTGAGTGATGCTTTGTAGTGTTTAGCCAATTCAATCGCACGCTTGCAGGCATGTTTGGCATAGGCTGAATAATCTACCGCTACTACGATATTTTTGTAGGGCTGGATTTGTTCTGCCAGCTTTTCAAGGTCTTCCCTTTCGCGTAGCCAATCCCATGCATCTTGTAGATTTTCACGGTTAAAGTATTTTACTTCACCAGAGATTAAAAACGGCTTGGCGATGAAAGACATCCAGCGTTCCCATGCCTTGTCACCCACCATTGCGATGCGTTCAAAGTTTTCGAGATGCTTCATGCCAAATTTGAAATCATCTTTGACCGCATCTAAATCCCATCCTGTGAAATTATCGAATTCGAACAGTAAGGTGATTTTTTCATGCTCTTCAATATGCTTTTCTAATTCAGGTATGAATTTTTGATAATCTTCATGACTTAACTTTCCTGAAGCTCTCACTGCGATGGTGTTACCTTCGTATACGGGTATTATTTGCAACATGATAAATTCCTTTTTTCAGTGGATTTTTAATGTGTAGCTTGGCGAGTTTCTTTGTAGAGCTTATTCACCAATGACATCATTGCGAAATGATGCTTTCTCATGGTGTCGTGCAATTCTGCATGTTGTTGGTGCTCTTGCTTTTCTTGCTCATGTACCGCTACTTTCGCTTCATCCTTCACTTCAAACACATGGCTGGTTGGATCTTTCTCTGCTTTCGCCATAGTCTCTTCGTGCTCATGTTCACGCGCTTCGTGGGCTGTTATAGCCTGAGCGTGTTCATCTAACAGTTGAGAGTGCTGATCGATTGCTGTTTCAATGGTGTGTAATTTATCCAATGCTTCTGCATGTTCTTTTTTCCACAGTGCGATTTCCGCACGCCATAACGCATGCTCAGAATCCCATTGCGTATGCTCCTGGTGTTCGGTGAGATGGTCATCACTTTTTATCGCATCAACACGGTCTTTCAGATTCTTTTCGAAAGCTATTAATTGCGCGGTATTGGTGTTCATTATGGCTAGTAGTTTGCTCCAGACAGAATCTGTAACGTAAGCCGCTTCTTTTTTGAATTCTTCTTTATACGCTTCTCTGGATTCATTTAAATTTTCATCCAGCTTTTTGAAATCATGCTTAAGCTCTGTGGTAATTTCTTCCACTTCTGCCTGGCTTAATTCCTTCCATTCGCTCAATTGTTCTTCGGCTGTATGTAATGCCTGTTGTAAGTTTTCGCCCTGATTGACGACCAAGTCTTCAACCGTATCTACCATAGTCTGGTATGCCTGTTTTAGGTCTTTATTCATTTCTTCGATTCTCATGACGTTTCTCCATCAAAAAGATTATTAATTACGACTATGATAATTGCGCACTCACCCACAACATACAATTCGGTCTACTACGTAATTAATTGCGGTAAATACGTAAAACGAATGTGTTTTTTTATATGAATCAACGTTCTAAAAAAGACGAAGCCATCCCCCTACTTTGGAGGACTTTTTTGAGGGTTGGAAAGATTGCCTGATACGAGGAACGGGCAGCGTACTCTTGAAAGCTGAATAATTATTGAGAGAGTGTTTGAGTGTTTGAGAAAGATTGAAGAGTGGAGTGAAAAGAAAGGAGAGGAGAAAAAGGAGAGGAGGAAAAGGAAAGAAGAAAAAGAAATCTGGAAAAGCCGAAACAAATAAAAACAGCTAAAGCTAACTTGCGTAGCTTTAGCTGTGATATTTATGAAACCATTTTGACGTCGTAACGCTTATAAATAAACGGTTAATTAATCCCGCAACAAAACATTCAAATGATCGACAACAACGGCCCAGTCCGAATCTTCTGCTATCGATTCTTTTAAAAAATCTGCCTGAGACTTGCTCCAGAATTCCGCTTCATAAAGCTCCATATCCTCTGGGATCGGCTTGTGCGTGATGATGAAGTTTTCGATACTTTCGTTGCTTTCTTCCAAGCCTAATTGTGCAAATAAAGCGTTCATATCATGAATTGATGTTTCCATTGTTATCTCCACAGTAATTTAAAAAAGTATTTGGTTTATCTTTATAAGATAAGGCTTAGGTTTAACAGGTTTATCCATGAAAAGCAGTTAACCGTATAATGATAAGGCATTAGCAAACCATCATACGGAACGGTTTCTCCGGCAAATTCAGTTGATGTATCAGCCTTGTACTTTCCAGCTGCCATCGGCTTGACGACACGCTCTGCCGTATATCTTTTCTTTTTTACCACCAATAATCGCGTCTACCGTATATTCGCGACAAGGTTGTGCAGAGTTCACCGTATAGGTTCTTGTAGGGACTACACTGTAGTGATTATGTGTGTCTGGATTGTTCCAGGTTGTAGGCACCCCAGTTCGCACTGTTTCCAGTGAATGGGCTATTTTTAAGCGATCGGTATCATCCATAGATCGACCAATTGATCCACCAATCTGTGAGCCCACAAGCGTACCAACTATCGTCGCGACCGTTCTACCATGTCCTTTGCCGATTTGGTTACCTGCAACACCACCTAACACACTACCAATAATAATCCCGGCTTGTTCATTAGGGGCGCCATTGCCTGTGCAGCCAGCCGCTGCAATACTTGCGACTAATACTGATGTCATCAAAAACGTTTTTTTCATTGTTATATCCAGATACTTTTTCATAATCTTTACTCAGTTCTATTTTTTTTTGCCAACAGGACCACTGTTAACTGGCTCTGTTGGCTTTTACTAAAACTCCGTTAATGGCTAATAAATAAGCCACCATTGACAGGAATTAAAGCGCCAGTTGTGTAACTATTTTTCTCATCTGCCAGCCATAAAACTGCCGATGCAATCTCTGCTGGATGACCCATTCTTCCCATCGGAATACCACTAATAATTGATTCCAATACTTTCTCTGGCATATCTGCGGTCATTGCCGTTTCAGAATAACCAGGCGCAACGGTATTTACGGTCACGCCTTTACGTGCGCCTTCATACGCAGCAGACATGGTAAAACCATGGATACCCGCTTTCGCTGCCGAGTAGTTTGGCTGTCCAAATTGACCGCGTTGTCCGTTTACCGATGAAATATTGATAATGCGTCCGTAACCGCGTTCAGTCATTCCCAACATCACAGGTTTAGTAACATTGAATGCGCTGGTTAGGTTGGTATCAATGACTGCTTTCCACTGGTCTATCGTCATGTGTTTGATAGATGCATCACGAGTGATACCCGCACAGTTAACTAATACATCGATGGGGCCAATTCTGCTTTCGATATCAGTAATCATTGCACCTGTTTCATCAAAATCTGATACGTCTGCTGGAGCGATTTCGATATCAAACCCCGCTGCTTTTTGCTCGACTTGCCATTTTTCTGAGTGTTCTTTATCAGCAGGATAGTAGTTTGCGACTACCTTGCAACCTGAGGTAAATAACTGTCGACAGATTTCACCGCCGAGCCCGCCTGTTCCGCCTGTTACTAGTGCAACTTTATTCTTACTCATGTTTATATACTCCATGTTTGATTTAAGTTTTATTCAGAAATACTCAAAATCTATTCGTAAATTCTATTATTCGATTGTGTAAATATAATGAATCAACATGAGTTTTGTTACTGGGGTTTAACGTAATTTCACTGTGGAATATACGTAATTTTTATCCTGTGCTTATGAGAAAACAGCGCCCCAATGCTCGTCTGCTAATCTACCAAACTACTAAGCGCTACTGGTCATTAGTGATCAAACATTCTCGAAACAATGATCAGCTTCATCGCAGGCGATAGTCTCAAGCTGGATAGTTGAATGATTAATACCAAAATCTTCTTTGAGTGTATGAGAAATCCGATGGATCAAAGCATCACCATCATCCCCTTTCCAGACCAGATGCACCGACAACGCTGTGCGAGTTGTGGAAAGCGCCCAGATATGTAAATCATGTACGCTTGTGATTTCGGGTTGATTGATCAACCAGTCTGAGATGGCGTTACGGTCTACATTCTCGGGCACGCCATCAAGCTCCAGCCTCAATGAATCCCGCAGTAATCCCCAGGCAGTGACTGTAATCACGAGACTTACGCCAATAGCCACCACTGGATCTAACCAGTTCCAGCCCGTCAACATAATACCTGCAGCAGCGACGACGACTGCACCTGAAACAATTGCATCTGCCGCCATGTGCAAATACGCGCCTTTGGCGTTAAGGTCTTCTTTTTGCGAACGCATAAATAACAATGCCGATCCTGCATTAACCGCAATCCCAATCAATGCAACCCAAAGAATTGTTGCCCCTGGCAGATCGACCGTTGTACCGAAGCGGTGGGCCGCTTCCCAAATTACCAGTACTACGCCTATTAAAATGGCGATAGCATTTAGCATAGCGGCTAAAATTGTGGCGCGACCATAACCGAAGGTATAACTTCCCGTGCCTACACGTTTAGCCAGAACCATTGCACCCCAGGCAATTAGCAGCCCAGCAACATCGGTTAAATTGTGTGCGGCATCTGCCAGCAGAGCGAGCGAGCCAGTGATGAACCCTGCCGCGCCCTCGACTATGACATAACTGGTATTAAGCCCCACCGCCCAACGAAAAGCAGGCCCCAGATCCTTTGAGGTTATAGTCTCAATTCCGTGCGTATGTCCGTGTTTATCTGGCATTACGAACTCCTAAATGGATTCCTTTGCTTGATCGACTCAAGTGCAAGAATGATGCATTGATAAAATAACACCGAGCTTTTCACATCGAATATTGAACTCCATCCATGTTTTATTGCTTAGCGATCCACTGCGAAATCTCGGGCCAGGTCTCGCGCAAAGTACGTGATCCCATAAACAAGCCAATATGTCCGCCCGGAACGGTTTTCTTGCGGATATCTTTAGCTGGCGTACTGATTAACTGTTCAGCCGCAAGGACCTGTTCGGGGGTTGTGATGTCGTCATCTTTACCCGCGAGTAAATACGTTGGACAGCTTATCGCATTGAGATTCAACACACGCCCTAGCCCAACAAACTCACCTTTGGCAAACCGGTTCTCTTTGAATAGCTGTTGAATGACTTGCAGATACCAACGTCCTGGTAGATCGATAGGATTCTCATACCAGCTTTCGAAGCTTTCTTCTTTGCTCAAATATTCTGGGTCGTCAATGTGCTCGTAAAGTGAGACGTAATTTTTGAAGTAATGCTCTTCTGGGTGCATATTTTTCCAGCCTTGCAACATGTAACGACCAGGCATTAATCCTCCACTTGTTGCGACCATATCCTCATAAAAAGACATCGGAGATTCCTGCGCCATGTTTTTAATCGGCCCATCTCCTGCGTTGGTATCGATAGGCGCGCCAGCGAGTACTAAAGAATTTACTTTATCGGGGAAGCGTGAAGCTATCATGGCTGACACCCAGCCTCCCTGACAAAGCCCGACCAGATTGACTTTTCCACCCAGGTCTTCAATGACTGTCAGCATTTCTTCCAGATAGTTATCCACTTCTAGATTCGCCATATCTGGCGTGGCTGATTTCCAGTCGGTTAATAAGACATGTGGATGTCCATTGGCCATTAATGTTTCAATTAAACTCTGACCCTTGTGATAATCGGCAATCATCGATGTATGACCCGCGTGTGGTGCATCAACGAGTGTTGGAATATTACCCTCGACAGGTTTTCCATATTCCCGCAGTGCCATTGTGCGCAAATCTAATCTAAGAGTATTCGGGGTTGCGAGTTTGGGCGTAAGATCATGTTCGAGTTTCATTTCCTCAGAAACGAATTTAATATTATCTGAGGCTACTTTCATGCCTTCTTCGATCATTGCTTGCTGATACTGCAAGGGCCAGAAAAACGGTACGGAGAGTGAAGATGGCTGGGTGATACTCTGCTCAGCCTTTTGCTTATGTGTCATGGTATCTACCTTGAGTGTTAGATTTAATTTAAGAGGTATTAATAATCCTTAAAAAAATCGAGAGTGATAAGTCGCTCTTGTGCTTAGACACTATGTGGAAAATACGTAGTTTTACGGGGTACCTTGTGTAGATGAATTGACACCCCCCTACTTTGGAGCACTTTTTTTTAGTCATTAACCCCTGGTGGGACTTTCTTCCATACGTCCTTTTTCAGACCTTGTTCATATCCCTTTTTAAACAATCTATTCATTTCTTTTCGATCAAATTCATCACTCTCTGTGGGCTCATATTCTTCAGGCAGTGCAACCCAATTGAAATCCAGACCTTGTGTTTTCGCCAGCCCATAGACTCTATTCAAGTCATTGAGAGCCTGCGATTTGATCATAGAAGAAAGTGCGCGTTCGGATATTTTGGTAAGGTTTCTGGGGACTTGTTTTAATTCGGGACCTATCTCGGCATTCCGAATAATGTAAATACTCATCTTTCGATTAGGCTCTTCCACCAGATTCAATTTTTTCCTGAAGTCGGTTAAATCCAATGTTGCTGCAAGAAAGAATAATTGCGCTTTAACACCGCCATCGACATGCATTTCATCATAGGATGTACCACCAACCTCGACTTTGATTAGCACAGGTGGAAATGCGACAGGCACAGAAGATGATGCGAGTATGATCTGTTGAAAAAGCTCCAATGCCTTGGGGTGTCCACTATTAGCAATGGCCCCCATATTCCACACAACCAGTCGATCTGCGTCTAAATTTGTGGTTCCGATAAATAGACGTCGACCCTGACGGTGAGCCAAAGCGACTTTATTTAAAACATCGTTTGTAATATAGCGTTTGATCAAACGGAGTAAGGGTGCTGTGTCGGTGAAGGAATCACTCCACATAAAACTTATCCAACGCGGAAAGTAAATATTGTTCGCATCAATCGTGGTGAAGGCTTCCTGTAAGGTGGGGTCATACTCGGGACCAATAAAGGCAAACGGAGCAATCAACGCGCCGGTACTAATCCCTGTTACTAATTTAAAGGTGGGACGGGTTCCTGTTTTCGTCCAGCCCTGCAAAAAGCCAGCCCCAAAGGCGCCGTTATCGCCACCACCGGAAAGTGTCAAGACGCTAGAAGCGGGTAATTTAACAAGACTGCTAGCGGCTAAATGGCTCTTTTCCTGTTTTATTGAGAGTAATAAATCAGACTCGAAATCTTTACTAAATGTCCCTGACCAGGCTCTTACCCCTGACATTCCTGAAATTTTTGCGCTTAACATTTTGTCCAAAGGCGCAGGATGACGGGGCAAAGTGCTGCATGCGCTTAACGTCGCAAAACAGACAAGGATGACAACATTACGGATGATAATTTTCATCAAGGTCTCTGGTATCAAGATCAAACCTGCTAATCATCTTTACATCCTATTCAACGGTTTTTAGATACATTTATTATTCACACGCGAAAGCTACGCTTATAACGTCCTGTTATTAATATCGACTAAATGAACACTAATTTCATAAAAAAATACATTAACCGGGAGAAAAGTAAAAACTTAATGACAAAAGTCAAAAACAGATAAAACTATTCACTTTTGTTAGCAATAAACTTGTACTTTGAGGCTGAAACATCTCCGACATCATTAAGAAAAGGTAAATGCAAATGGTTTCTAAACAACAGCATGAAGAGCATCAACAATGGGACAGCGATCATGAAATGTGGTTAGTCGATATTGCAATGTGGCAAAAAGAACAACAAAGCTCGGAGGAGAAATTACTCGCTATTCAAGACGCTATTCGCAAACAAAGTGAAACGTTACAGAAGCATGCACAAACCATTCATGCTCATCAACGTTATGATCATCATCATGAAACACTGCAAACAGAAGCCGAAGCTGCGATAAGCGACAAAACCCATCAGGAAATGGCGTTGAAACATTCAACCGAAACACAAATCCATGAGCATATTAAGCAACAGCATAAAGAAGCCGTGATTCTTATAGACAAGCTGTATAAGCTTTTGAAAAAGTAAATTTGCGACTATTCAGTGGTGTTTTACCATTCTATCTGTTCGCAAAAACAATCAAAAATACTCAAAGCCACCCCCCTACTTATAAGCGTTTTTTTAAGTAGGTGTGGCTGTCTCCGTATCTCACATTGAAAACGGTTTAAGCGCCTTCTTAAACCCAAATCAACAATCATTAACTAGGTATTTACCACATCGAAATTAAGCACATGTTCTAGCTATTTTTTTAATCACTGACTGTTAGTGTTGCTGTTGAGATATATCAAAACGCTTTGTGTATTTTGTGAATAAAATCAGCAACACAGAGAAGGGATTAAAAGCGAGAACAGCAGGTAAATAACAAATGAATCAACCTAATAAAGAGATACAAGCGATCAGTGACAGTTGTCAGGATTCCGTATCGCAATACAAAGCTATTGACCATGCATTTAAAGCTAACCTTGCAAAATTCACCTTTGGATTAAGTCCTGCAGGGCTTTTACGCGATTATTTTGATTGGGCTTCGCATCTGGCACTGTCACCAGGAAAGCAATTAGAGCTCACTGAAAAAGAGTTTCAAAAAGGCGCCAAGCTGTTACGTTACTCTATTCAATCTGCGTTAAACCCTGATTTAGAGCCTTGTATAAAGCCACTACCTCAGGATCACCGCTTTACGGATAAGGGCTGGCAGTCCTGGCCTTATAATATTTATTACCAATCTTTTTTGTTGAACCAGCAATGGTGGCACAACGCTACGACAGATATTGATGGCTTGTCCAACAAGAGTGAAAATGTCATTTCATTTATCGCCAGACAAATACTGGATAAATGGGCGCCCTCTAACTTCCCTTTGTTGAACCCTGAAATTACACGCGAAACTTTTTCATCATTTGGTGCAAACCTTGTTCAGGGTGAAAAAAATCTACTGGAAGATGCAGATAGATTAATTGCAGGCAAACCTGCTGCTGGTATTGAAAATTTCGCTGTGGGACAAAACCTTGCGATCACACCCGGCAAAGTGGTTTACCAGAACCATTTAATTGAATTAATTCAATATACGCCAACTACCAAAAAAGTGTATGCCGAGCCAATTTTGATCGTACCTGCGTGGATAATGAAATATTACATATTGGATCTATCCGCTGAAAATTCGATGGTGAAATACCTCGTCGATAAAGGGCATACCGTGTACATGATTTCATGGCGCAACCCAGGCTCTGAAGACAGAGAATTGCATCTGGAAGATTACCGTCGCATGGGACCTATGGCCGCTTTAGATGCTATTTCATCCATAATTCCCGATCAGAAGATACATGCGACTGGCTATTGTCTGGGTGGCACATTGCTCTCTATTGCCGCGGCTGCAATGGCACGCGATGGTGATGATCGTCTTGCCTCAATGACAACCTTAGCGACACAAGTTGATTTTACTGAAGCGGGGGAATTGACCTTATTTATTGGTGAAAGCGAAGTATCTTATCTTGAAGATATGATGCAGGAACAAGGCTATCTTGATGGCTACCAAATGGCTGGGGCTTTCCAGATATTACGTTCAAATGATTTGGTTTGGTCACGCATGGTACACGATTACATGCTGGGTAAACGCCGTCCTATGAATGATTTAATGGCATGGAATACAGACCTTACCCGTATGCCTTATAGAATGCATTCTGAATACCTCCGTAAGTTATTTTTAAATAACGATCTTGCCAGTGGACGCTATCAAGTAAGCGGTCGTCCTGTGGTCATCAAAGATATTCATACTCCAATATTTGCGGTTTCTACGGTTAAGGATCACGTCGCACCGTGGAAATCAGTCTACAAAATAAATCTATTGGCTGATGCTGATGAAGTCACTTTTGTGCTCACCAGTGGTGGTCATAATGCCGGTATCGTTAGTGAGCCTGGTCATCCTCATCGTAAATTTCAGGTGGCGACCCACTATGAAGGTGAAACCTATATTGATCCAGACACATGGCAACAGGAAACACCTTATCAAGAGGGTTCCTGGTGGCCAGTTTGGGAACAATGGTTATGTGAACGTTCATCTAAAAAAACCGAAACGCCAACCATGGGAAATGCGGAATACCCTCCCCTCATGGATGCCCCGGGTAAATACGTAATGATGACGTAATCTGCAGACTGCACTTAAAAAAATTATCACTTATCACATGTACAAAGGAATTATTTAAAATGGACGCCTCACTCCCCTTACTAAAAGGTAAAAAAGGAATCGTAGTCGGCATTGCTAACGAAAATAGTATTGCTTATGGCTGCGCAAAAGAAATACATAATACAGGTGCTGAACTACTACTAGGTTACGGCACTGAAAAGTCTGAACCTTATATTCAACCATTATTAGCAGATCTAGGTAACCCTGATTTAGTACTGTGTGATGTTACCGACGATGAACAACTGGAAAACTTATTTCAGCATGCTAAGGACAAATGGGGAAAAATAGATTTTCTGGTACATTGCATTGCATTTTGTCCAAAGGATGATTTATTTGGCAGGGTAACCGATTGCTCTCGTGAAGGATTTAAAATAGCGATGGATATTTCCTGCTATTCCTTTATTCGTATGGCACATCTTGCTGAACCTCTTATGACAGATGGCGGCACATTGTTGACCATGACCTATTACGGATCTGAAAAAGTGGTTCCTAATTACAACATCATGGGGCCTGTTAAAGCTGCGTTGGAATCATCGGTGCGTTACCTCGCCAGTGATCTCGGCTCTAAAGGCATTCGTGTACACGCCTTATCACCCGGCCCTATTAAAACGCGTGCAGCAAGTGGTATCGATCATTTTGAGGCTCTACTTAATGCAAGTGCTGAGCACACACCTATTCAACAACAAGTGACCATCGAAGATGTGGGTGATGTGGCTGTTGGCATGATTAGCGACTCAGCAAAATCTCTAACGGGTCACATCGCATACGTCGATTCTGGTTACCATATTTTAGGTTAATGTTGATTGTTATTTGTTTAAAAAATTTTTTAAACAAATTTTAAACAAAATGATGACTCATTTCTTTATTTCACTTTTTATTTTTATTCCTGGGGTCCTATCCTATGAGCACTAAATCCACACTAAAAACAATCAGTACCGTGGTCATTCTGGCATTAGTCGCCGGTGGTGGATGGTATGCCTGGCAAGTTCTAAAATCGGATGAAATTCCGGAAAAACTAGAACCTTACTCAGAAGTCATTAATGAGGTAAAAAGCCATATTAAAACGACTGAAGAATTGCCTGATTATATTGCTTCAGGTAATGGACGTATCGAAGCGACAGAATATGATATCGCCACAAAAATTGCAGGTCGTTTAACTAAGGTTCTCGCTGAAGAGGGAGATACGGTAGAAGCTGGCCAAACGCTTGCTGTGATTGATACTGATGACCTTAATGCGCAACTACGCGAAGCAAATGCCAGTTATAAAGAGGCTGTTGAAGCACGTAAATACGCGATAGCAATTGTTGAGCAATATAAGAGTGAACTGACTTATGCGCAGACTGAATTACGCCGATTCCTTGAATTGTCGAAAAAAGGTCATGTCTCACAAGAAAATGTTGACCAGAAACGGACTGCTTTTAAATCAGCCGATGCCGCACTTAAAGCTGCCAATATCAAAGTCGTTCAATCTGCATCTGGCATAGAAGCTGCAGAAGCACGCATTCAAAGATTAAAGGCGAATATTGATGACAGCACACTTAAAGCGCCTATAAAAGGTCGTGTACTTTATCGACTTGCAGAACCCGGAGAAGTCCTTGCCAGTGGTGGTAAAGTCATGACAGTTCTGGATTTAACAGATGTTTATATGAGTATTTTTCTTCCTACTGCCGAGGCTGGCAAAGTCACTATAGGCGCTGAAGCTCGTATGATTATTGATGCTATTCCTCAATACACGATTCCCGCAAAAGTAACCTTTGTTGCTGCGGAAGCACAGTTCACCCCGCGTTCTGTGGAAACTCGCGCTGAACGTGACAAATTGATGTTCCGCGTTAAGGTGAAAATTGATTCTGCCTTACTTAAAAAGCATATCCAAAAAGTAAAAACAGGTGTGCCCGGCGTTACATATATTTCACTCGATCCTGAAAAAGGATGGACGGATAAATTAGAGTTGAGACTTCCTGAATGAATTCAGAGGACACATCTGTTATCGAGGTTAATGACACCGATAACAATGCCGTTAAAATTCAAAACTTAACGCATTGTTATGCGGAGAATCATGCATTAGATGATATTAACCTGGATTTACCTGCCGGATGCATGGTGGGTTTAATCGGCCCTGATGGCGTGGGAAAATCCACACTGTTAGCGCTGATTGCGGGTGCACGAAAAATCCAGACAGGTGAGATACAAGTACTAGACGGTAATATGAAAAGCAGTCGTTTTCGTTCGACTATTTCTCCTCGTATTGCCTATATGCCGCAAGGTTTGGGTAAAAACCTTTACCCTACTTTATCGGTGTTTGAAAACGTGGATTTCTTTGGTCGTCTGTTTGGTCAAAGCCGAAAAGAACGTAAACAACGGATTACAGATTTACTTGAAAGTACCGGACTAGAAGCCTTTGCTGATCGCCCTGCGAATAAACTATCAGGCGGGATGAAACAGAAGCTCGGTTTGTGTTGCGCATTGATTCATGACCCACAATTACTCATTCTGGATGAGCCAACTACCGGGGTCGATCCGCTCTCAAGACGTCAGTTCTGGGAGTTAATCGATCGCATTCGTAGTCGTGAAAAAGACATGAGTGTCTTGGTCGCAACGGCTTACATGGAAGAAGCGAATAACTTCGACTTTTTAGTCGCTATTGATGATGGAAAAGTAATCGGCACCGGTGCGCCCGAAGCATTAAAAACCCAAACAAATCAGGACACTCTGGATGAAGCCTTTATTTCATTACTTCCAGAAGAGAAGCGTCACGACCATAAGCAATTGGTTGTTCCGCCACGAGAAAAAGCTGATGGGAAAATAGAAGCCGCCATTACTGCGACCGATCTGACGAAACGTTTTGGTGATTTCACTGCGGTCGATAAAGTCAGCCTAAACATAGAGCGCGGTGAAATATTCGGTTTTCTCGGTTCCAACGGCTGCGGCAAAACCACTACCATGAAAATGTTGACTGGTTTACAACCTGTAACCAGCGGAGAAGCCTTGTTATTCGGTAAAAAGGTAGATGCCAATAATATTGAAACACGCAAACGCGTGGGTTATATGTCGCAGGCATTCTCGCTTTACAATGAATTAACGGTGCAGCAAAACTTAATGCTTCATGCGCGCCTATTTCATTTACCCCCGAATAAAATCAAACCACGCATCAAACAATTAACCGAACGTTTTAATCTTGGTGAATACAGTGATGACTACCCTTCTGAGTTACCTTTAGGTATCCGTCAGCGACTTTCTTTAGCGGTTGCGGTGGTTCATGACCCCGATATTTTGATACTCGATGAACCAACATCAGGCGTTGACCCTGTTGCACGCGATAATTTTTGGGAGCTACTAATCGAGTTATCACGCGACCAAGGTGTGACAATATTTATCTCTACCCATTTCATGGATGAAGCAGCACGGTGTGACAGAATATCGTTGATGCATGCGGGAAAAGTACTTGCCAGTGATACGCCTGCCGCATTACGCGAGTCACGTAATGCGGATACTCTTGAAGAGGCTTTTATTGCTTATCTGGAAGAAGCGGTAACAAAATCGTCTAAATCTAACAAGAAAAATGACAACGCCGTATCCAGTAAGAATAAACAAAACGCTGATATAAAAGACATAAATAACGATGAACAAAGTGACAAGGCGCTTGATAAAGAAAATACGGATTCTTCACCACTCGTTTCAAGCACAATCCAGAAAAGTGACATTAAGCCACCCAAAGCATTCAGCCTTTTGCGCTTATTTGGCTATGCACACCGGGAAACACTAGAGTTATGGCGTGACCCTATTCGTCTTACTTTCGCTTTACTTGGCTCTATCATCCTGATGTTTATCCTTGGTTATGGCATTACCTTAGATGTTGAAGATCTCAGTTTCGCCGTACTGGATCACGACCAAACACCTGAAAGTCAAAGCTATATTGAGAATTTATCCGGTTCTCGTTATTTCATTCAAAGAGCAGATATAAAAGACTCCGATGAACTCGATAGAAGAATGCGCAGCGGTGAACTCAGCTTTACTGTAGAAATTCCTCCTAACTTTGGCCATCAATTAAAACGCAGTAGAGCACCTGAAGTAGCAGTAAGGGTTGATGGTTCAATGCCTTTTAGAGCAGAAACAATATCTAGTTATCTTACTGCCAACCACCTCGCTTATTTGAGTGATTTGTCATTACGAACTTATGGGATTGTGCCCACTCTGGTTCCCGCTGATATAGAATCCCGGTATCGCTACAATCAGGACTTTAAGAGTCTAGAAGCAATGGTACCTGCAGTCATACCCTTGTTACTGGTATTTATTCCCGCCATTTTAATGGCTTTGGGTGTGGTTCGTGAAAAGGAACTCGGTTCAATCACCAACCTTTATGTTACCCCCGTTACCAGACTGGAATTTTTAATAGGTAAACAATTGCCTTACATTTTAGTCAGTATGGTGAGTTTCTTTGGTCTTGTAATGCTCGCTATCTTTATCTTTGGTGTGCCTTTAAAAGGCAGCTTTTTCGCCTTAAGTCTACTTGCGCTGTGTTATGTGACAGCAACCACAGGTATTGGCTTATTAATTTCAGCTTTTACTAATACACAAATTTCGGCGCTAGCTGGAACTGCTGTCATCATATTAATGATAGCGGTAAATTTCTGTGGACTGATTGATCCTGTCGCATCACTGGAAGGCGCTGGCGCCATTATTGGAAAATTGTTCCCCACCACTTACTTTCTTGAAGCAAGTCGTGGTGCATTCAATAAAGCCCTTGGTCTATCTGACCTCTCTCAATACTTTCTTCCGATGATTGCATTCATTCCTGTGCTGACAATTGTTAGCGTTTTCTCACTACGTAGTCAGGACAGATGATATGAAACATCGTGGCAATATCCTACAACTTGGCATCAAGGAATTACGCAGTCTATGGCGCGATAAAGCATTGTTATTATTTGTTGCTTTTGCATTTACCGGCTTAATTTATGTCGTTTCATCTGCTACCTCTCAAGAGTTGAATAACGCCCCAATCGCAGTCGTGGATGAAGACCAGTCTCCTTTATCAAAACGCATCATCAATGCTTTTTACGGTCCTTATTTTAAGACGCCTGATATCATCTCACTGCCTGAAGTTGACCCTGCGATGGATAATGGTAGTTACACTTTTGTGATCAATATACCGCCCTACTTTGAGCGTGATGTTCTGGCAGGCAAGCAGCCCGACTTACAAGTGAATATCGATGCTACACGAATGACACAGGCATTCATCGGCGACGGATATATTCAAAATATCATTGGAACTGAAATCAACGAGTTTGTGAAAGGCTATCGTGCGACGTACGTGTACCCTGTTCAGCTAACGAGTAGAATTAAATTTAATCCGAACCTGACCAGTGTCTGGTTTGGAAGTGTGATGGAGCTGATGAATGTCATCACCATGATTTCTATCATTCTAACTGGCGCAGCGGTCATTCGCGAACGTGAACACGGTACGCTGGAGCATCTATTGGTAATGCCACTCACGCCATTTGAAATTGTTGTCGCCAAAATCTGGGCTAATGGCCTGGTGATATTACTCGCAGCGGCTTTCTCCCTGTTTGTGGTGATTGAAGGCTTTTTGCATGTGCCAATTCACGGCTCAGCAGCCCTGTTCTTATTCGGCGCAGCGATTCATCTATTTGCGACAACATCCTTGGGTATTTTATTGGGAACTCAAGCGCGAACCATGCCTCAACTTGGTCTATTGATCATCTTGATTCTACTGCCCCTACAAATGTTATCTGGCGGTATCACACCCAGAGAGAGCATGCCTGATATCGTGCAAAACATTATGCTGGTTGCGCCCACCACGCACTTCGTTAAATTTGCACAGGCGATACTTTATAGGGGCGCGGGTTGGGAAGTTGTTTGGCCTTATTTCCTGGCATTACTCGCCATAGGTACCGTATTTTTTCTTTTTGCATTGGCGCGCTTCCGTAAATCTGTGGCTCAAAGCTAAGTCGAGCTCAGCTATGTTCTAACAAGAAACTCTATACAGTAAGATCAATGTAAATAGATAGATAGTAGGTCACCCCCCTACTTATAAGGAGTTTTTCTTTTTGACAAAGGGCTATCTATGCCAGACCTTTACCATTAGAATATTTGATAATAAACATCATTGAAATCTTCTTATCTAACTGGCATCTTTATGAATAACAACCCTTATGAACCACCACAATCAAACGTATCTGGCTCTGCCGGAGACCTGAGCATCAGACCTAAATCACCTAAGGTAATCGGAATTATTTTATTAATTTTTTCGATTTTAGGATTACTTAGCATGGCGTCGCTTATTTTCTCCATGTTCGCAATTACAGACGAGACGTTAAAAGCGAGCATGTTCCCTTACGGAGAAACCTATTCATTAGTTACTTTTGTGATTGGTGCAATCTCTACCCTATTTGCTTTTTATATTTCGATTTTACTCATTAAATATAAAGATAAAGGAAGACGATTCTTCAATTATCTGATGATTTATAGCGTTATTTCATCAATTATATCATTAGGTTATATTCTATTTTTTGTACTAGACGATTTTACATCCAGTGTTGCAATTTCAGCCATAACCAGCACAGCGTTAGGCTTAGCTCTGTATTTAATCATTTGGTACATCATCAATAAACCAAAGGTAAAAGCTAGCTTAAACTAACTGAGAAACTCTCCTTTGTTAATGTAAGATTCAAACTGCCGATAATTTCACCGCACAATATTTCACTTCTGCAATTTTCGCGGCAGGATCCAAGGCTGCATTGGTCAGCACATTAGCAGCTGCTTCGAAATAACAAAACGGCATAAACACAGTACCAACCGGAGAATTATCGCTAACCTTGATTTTCGCTTGAAGCTCACCGCGTCTGGTTTCGAGTTTGAGGATATCACCATCCTCTAAACCTAATTTCAACGCATCACTCATATTCACCGAGATCCATGGTTCTGGTTCCAGGCTGTCTAATACGGTTGCACGGCGCGTCATACTGCCGGTGTGCCAATGTTCTAATTGACGACCTGTGATAAGTACAAAAGGGTATTCTTCATCAGGTTGCTCATCGGGAGATACGATATCCGCAGGGACTAGTTTTACTTTGCCACTGACTGTGGGGAAATCTTTCTTGAAGATCACGGGCTCACCTGCATCCCCTTCATTTTCACACGGATAAGTCACACTTTCGTTTTCTAAACGTTCCCAGGTAATACCTGCGATAGAGTCCATTGCCTGTCGCATTTCATTGAAAATATCTTTCGGCCCCTGGTAGTTCCAATCCAGACCCAGGCGCTTCGCTATTTCCTGGATAATCCACCAGTCCTGTTTTGCTTCTCCTGGAGGATTGATAGCCTGACGCCCCATTTGCACAGCACGATCAGAGTTACTATAAGTCCCCGTTTTTTCTGGATTTGCCGCAGCAGGAAGCACAACATCGGCATAGAATGCCGTTTCTGTCAGGAACAAATCTTGCACCACAAAGTGCTCTAACTTTGCCATTGCCTCACGCGCATGTAACACATCAGGATCAGACATAGCCGGATTCTCACCTTCGACATACATCCCTTTGATGATGCCATCGTAGGCAGCATTCATCATCTCGACGGTAGTAATACCCGGCTTGTCATCGAGCGCTTCTACATTCCAGAGTTTTCTAAAGCGATCTTGATTTTCTTCGAGTGTCACTGGCTGATAGTCTGGGAATACCATAGGAATCAAACCAACATCTGATGCGCCCTGCACATTATTTTGTCCGCGTAACGGATGTAAGCCTGTACCGTCTCGACCAATTTGCCCTGTGATCATACACAGTGAAATCAAACAACGCGCATTATCGGTGCCATGCACGTGTTGTGAGATACCCATACCCCATAGAATCATGGCGTTGTTTGCGTTTGCATACATGCGTGCGACATCACGAATTTGTTCTGCACTAACACCACATATAGGCGACATCACCTCTGGCGAATAATCCTGTAGATGTTCTTTTAGTGTTAGGAAATCTTCCGTACGCGTTTCTATAAATTCTTTATCGGTCAGTCCTTCTGTGACAATTACATGCATCATCGCATTGAGTAATGCAACGTCAGATGACGGTTTGAATTGCACATGCTGAGCAGCGTGTCGCTTCATCTCTGAACCACGTGGATCCATTAAAATCAACTTCGTACCATTCTTGATGGCGTTCTTCATCCACGTCGCACCCACTGGATGGTTTACCGTTGGATTAGCGCCGATAATGATAATCACATCTGCTTTTTGCACATCAGCCATTGGGTTTGAAACTGCCCCCGAACCAAAACCTTCCAGCATTGCAGTCACCGAAGAAGCATGACAAAGACGCGTACAATGATCGACGTTATTCGTTTGAAAACCGGTGCGGATTAACTTCTGGAAGATATACGCTTCTTCGTTACTACCCTTGGCGGAACCCAATCCTGCGAGTGCATATTTGCCGTCTTTTGCGATGATTTTCTTTAAACCTTCAGCGGCAAAATCGAGTGCTTCATCCCACGTTGCTTCGCGGAAAATCTCAAAAGGCTTGCCAGGATCAAAATCCAGTAAGGCTGTTTTAGGAACATCATCACGACGAATCAAAGGAACCGTAAGTCGTTCTGGACTGTGAATATAATCAAAGCCATAACGACCTTTGACGCACAAGCGTCCTTTATTCGCGATTCCATTTCTGCCTTCGACATGCAGAATTTTATTGTCTTTGACGTTGTAAGTCAGCAAACAGCCAACACCACAATAAGGACAGACCGAATCGACTTTCTTGTCCGGCACAATCATGCCGACACCGTTAGCGGGCATTAACGCACCCGTAGGACAGGCTTGCACACATTCGCCACAACCAACACAGGTACTTTCACCCATGGCATCATCGACATCGAAGACAATTTTTGTTTCGCCGCCGCGTTTTGCCAAACCAATTACATCATTCACTTGCACATCACGACAGGCGCGTAAACAACGCGTACAGTGAATACAGGCATCAAGATTTACACCAATAGCCGGGTGTGAGAAGTCATGTTCAACTTTAGTGCGGGATTCAAAACGTGATGCTTGTACATCCAGCCTTTTTGACCAGTGCTGTAACTCGTTATCCAGTTTGTATTGCTCTTCTGGCATATCGGCATTGAGTAATTCCAACACCATTTTTTGCGCTTTTACTGCACGCTCATTATTTGTTGAAACCTTCATATCCTGACTCGGATTACGACAGCATGAAGGCGCTAAAACTCGTTCTCCATCAATCTCAACCATGCAAGCACGACAGTTTCCGACTTCTTCAAGACCATCTTTGTAACACAAGGTTGGAATCTCAACACCGTTGCGCTGGGCTGCTTTTAGGATAGTTTCGTCTTTATCCGCGGTAATTCTTTTTCCGTTGAGTTCGAATTCGATAGTTGTTTTTGAGCTTGTAGTTGTTGTAGCTGTAGTAGCAGAACTCATTTTGACACCCCCCCACTTTCAGGCACTTTTTTTGTTTTACTGGAGGTTTCATTCGGGAAATAGTTAATCACACTGTTCATAGGATTAGGTGCTGCTTGCCCTAGACCACAGATCGATGCATCCATCATTACCGTGGATAATTCCCCCATTAACTCAGTATCCCATTCTTCTTGTTGCATTAGTTTTACAGCCTTCTCAGTACCGACACGGCAAGGTGTGCATTGCCCACAAGATTCATGTCTGAAGAAATTCATCGCATTGATTGCGGCATCACGGGCTGAATCTTTATCTGATAATACAATCACCGCCGCAGAACCGATAAACGCACCGTGCTCATTTAAAGTATCGAAATCTAACGGAATGTCAGCCATGCGTTCGGGCAAAATCCCACCTGAGGCACCACCGGGAAAGTAGCCATAGAGTTCCTGACCATCCTGCATCCCACCGCAATATTCATTGACCAATTCACGTAATGTGATGCCAGCTGGCGCCAGATAAACACCGGGGTTTTTAACACGCCCGCTAACCGAGAAAGAGCGCAATCCCTGTCTACCATTTTTACCATGTGAGGTAAACCAGTCAGCCCCTTTTTCTACAATTTCACGAACCCAGTAAAGCGATTCCATATTGTGTTCAAGCGTTGGGCGACCAAACAAACCGACTTCCGCAAGATACGGTGGACGCAAGCGTGGCATGCCTCGTTTGCCTTCGATGGATTCGATCATTGCCGATTCTTCACCACAGATATAAGCACCTGCACCTCTGCGTAAATAGATTGGCGGCACGTCTGGAAGTTTGTCTTTTATAACGGCTAATTCTTGTTCGAGTAATTCTCGTAAGCCTGCATATTCATCACGTAAATAAATGTAGATGGCCGCTGTGCCTACGACTTCAGAAGCAATTAACATGCCTTCAAAAAAACGATGTGGATCACGCTCTAAATAATAGCGATCCTTAAACGTACCGGGCTCACCTTCATCGATATTGACTGCCATCAGTCTCGGTGCGGGTTGTTCCTTAACAATGCGCCATTTACGACCGACAGGAAATCCTGCCCCCCCCAAACCACGCAGACCTGAGTCGTCTTTGGCAGATAGAATATCTTCGTGGTGATGCTCTTTCTCTACGACTCGTTTATATAATTCATAGCCTCCGTCTTTTACGTATTGTTCATAACGAATGGCATTTTCTGGCGCTATATCAGCGGTATTACCTGCTTCAACATCCTCTATGACTTTTTCTGAAGTGGCAAACTGAATAGGTTTAGTGCCGACGACTGCGACAGGTGCTGACTCACAACGGCCCACACAGGGCACTCGTTGTACGCGTACTTTTTTACCAATTGCAGATTCTAATGTGTCTATTAAAACTTCAGCGCCCGTTAATTCACAACTGATAGAATCACACACGCGCACCGTTAGGCTTGCTGGTTTTTGATCGCCTTCTTTGACGATATCAAAGTGATGATAAAAACTCGCAACTTCGTAAACTTCTGTCTGGCTGATTTTTAATATGGTAGCCAGTGCATGCAGGTGCTCAACGGCTAAACATTGATACTTATCCTGTATCAGGTGTAAATACTCGATCAATAAATCACGCTGCAAAGGCATGTCTTTTAAAAGAGTCTGAACGTCTAGTAACGCCTCGTTAGATAAAGGACGTCCTCTTCTTTTAATATTTTTTCTCTTTTTCATCTACATCTCTGCCTTTGTCAAAGCTAAATTAGTTTTATATACATTGTGAACTGTCGGAGGGTAATTCTGAAGTGCGCTAATATTCGAGCGAATTTATCAGTAAATCTACCCTTATTATCTTACGAATAATCTAATAAAAATTATCATTTAATAACGATTCCAATCATAGCCGACTATAGCGAAAAACAATCGCATGAATGTTTTAATTGCGAACATAATAGTTCGATTAACCACCTTAAACTCAAGATGATTAACCGATTCTGGAGAATGCGTTACACAGTAAGAATAACTGTATCGCTATTAGCTTCTTAGTTGTTTCTCATGAAATGCTAAGTGTTCACCAATAAATGTAGAGATGAAATGATAGCTATGATCATAACCATCCTGCATTCTCAAGGTAATTGGAAAATCTGCCGCATCGCACGCCGCTTGTAAATTCTGAGGATATAATTGATCGGCAAGGAATTCATCATCCAGACCACTATCAATTAACACTGGTAATTTTTCAGCGCCATTTTTCACTAATTCGGTTGCATCGTATGCGTTCCAGATACTTTTATCATCCCCCAGATACGCACCAAAACAGCCTTCACCCCAAGCGCAATTTACGGGATTACAGATAGGTGCAAACGCGGATACTGATTGATACATTCCTGCATTTTTAAACGCACAGATTAACGCGCCGTGACCACCCATTGAATGCCCTGTTATCGAACGAACGCCAGGAATAATCGGGAAGTTTTGTTCTGCTAACTCGACCAGTTCTTTGGTTACATAATCGTACATCTGATAATTTTTAGACCATGGCTCTTGTGTTGCATTAACGTAGAAACCAGCACCTTTACCGAGATCATAACGATCTTCTTCATCCGGAACATCATCACCACGAGGACTTGTATCTGGAATAATTAAGGCTATGCCCAATTCAGAAGCGTAACGTTGCGCGCCAGCTTTGGTACGAAAGTTATCATCAGTACAGGTTAAACCTGATAACCAGTAAACGGCTGGCACTTTTTCTGTTTCTGCTAATGGTGGTAAATAAACCGAGAAAGTCATTTCACAGTTACAGCTTGATGATTGATGCGTATAGCGTTTTAAAAAACCACCAAACTCTTTGACACTTTCAGTTTCTTGAATAGACATATTTACTCTATTTCCTTCTTAATTCTTTTGTTATTACATATGTAGATAAACCAGGAGGACGCCAATAAATAATAATGGCACCCCCCTACTTTGAGGCATTTTTTTAATTCAATTAGAACTAGAATTAAAACTCAATAACAGAACGAATACTCTCGCCGCTATGCATTAAATCAAATGCTCTATTGATGTCTTCTAATGGCATCTTGTGAGTAACCAAACTATCTAGCTCGATCTCTCCTGCCATGTAACGATCAACATAACCCGGAAGTTCAGTTCTGCCTTTTACACCACCGAATGCCGTTCCCATCCAGGTACGACCAACAACCAGGTTGAATGGACGCGTTTGAATGACCTGACCAGCGCCAGCTACACCAATTACCACTGACTTACCCCAACCCATGTGCGTACACTCTAGTGCATCACGCATAACGTGGACATTACCAATACACTCGAATGAGTAATCTGGGCCACCATCAAAGGTATCCTGCATATATTCTACAAAGCCACCTTCTGGAATATCTTTAGGGTTTACAAAATCAGTACAACCTAATTGTTTAGCGAACTCGAACTTATCAGGGTTGATATCGATACCGATGATACGCTTAGCACCCGCCATTACCGCACCTTGAATACACGATAAACCAATACCACCCAGTCCAAATACTGCCACGGTAGAGCCTGCTTCAACTTTAGCTGTATTCAGCACAGCGCCGATACCTGTTGTAACACCACAACCTAACAAACAAGCCTTATCCAAAGGTGCGGCTTTATTTATTTTTGCCAGTGCGATTTCTGGAACAACCGTGTACTCAGAAAACGTCGAACAGCCCATGTAATGGAAGATGTCTTTACCGCCCTGAGAGAAACGACGTGTACCATCAGGCATATAACCGGTCCAGATAGTTGGTGCTATTGTCTGACATAAATTCGACTTGGTTGAATTACAGTATTCACAATCACCACATTCAGCGATGTAAAGTGGAATTACATGATCACCGACTTCCAGGTTCTTAACTCCGGGACCTAACTCAACAACTTCACAACCCCCTTCGTGTCCTAAAATACAAGGAAACGAACCTTCAGGATCATCCCCAGAAAGTGTGAATGCATCGGTATGACATACGCCAGACGCGATGACTTTAAGGAGAACTTCGCCCTCTTTTGGTCCCATTACTTCTACTTCCTCTATGACTAGAGGCTTTTTTGGTTCCCATGCTACTGCTGCTTTACATTTCATTTGAATAATTCTCCGTTTTAAAATGCTAATTTAAAATATGTATAGTATGTTTTGACTAAAGATTACAAAAAATCTTTAGAGTTTGTTAATTTCGTTTTTTATCACACGTAAAATATGATCTGTCGGTAGTCCAAAAGGTATGATATTTAATAACTTACCGTCGGCGCCTAAAACGTATAAATTAGCCGAATGGTCTACCAGATAATAATCACTCCCTTTTTTCTTTGAATGAATTTTGGTTTGTACCTTATACGCATCAGCAACCGCACTTATTTCATCAATACTCCCTGTAAGCCCAATTAAATCAGGGCTAAAAAAAGGAACATAGTTTTTCAACTTATCGGGAGTATCACGTTCTGGATCTACCGAAATGAATAATGCGCTCACATTATCAGCATCATCGCCGAGGGATCTTAACACCTTGGCTAATGAAGATAACTCGCTTGGGCAAATATCGGGGCAAAAAGTATAACCAAAGAAAATCAATACCAACTTGCCACGTAACTGCTTTAGTTCAAACGGTTTTCCATCATGGTCTGTTAACGTAAAGTCACCACCAACACGAGTCGTTTCACTGGCATAAACAATTCCAGTGCCGGATTGTAAAGTCATACTTAAAAGCATGACAAGTCCTGAAAACCCAAGTTTGTTTAATATGCTCCTCACTAATTATTTGCTCCATCGTGCGCCCAATTCGGGTCACTATTAGTAAGGTCGCCAATGGGTGCATCGAAAGCATCTGACACCAGCATATCGACATTACTTCCGGTTAGTGCTTTCAGGAATGACACCAAATCACTCTGTTCTTGTTCTGATAAACCCAACGGTGTGATCAACGGATCTAACAGTTTATTTTTCACCCCGCCTTTATTGTAAAAACTGACGACATCATAGAGTGTCTGTAATGAGCCATTGTGCATATATGGTGCGGTTAAACTAATATTTCGCAGGCTCGGCGTTTTATATTTCCAGCGATCATCCGGGTTTTGTGTTATTTCATATAACCCCGTATCAGCTGCTTTCTTTTCGCCGACAGAATCCAGTATCGCACTATCAACCTCAACGAATACACCTGGGGCTAAAACAACCCGTTCTGTAACCGGTTTAATACCCATCGCTTCGTTGTAACCAATACCGGTGTTATGCAATTTATTGTCGGTAAATAAAGCATGATCTTCACTAATGGTATGGCAGCTACTGCAGCGGCCTTTCCCTGTGAAAATCTGAAATCCGCGTTGTGCTTTTTTACTTAAAGCGCCTTCTTGTTTACCAAAGTACCAACGATCAAAGGAAGAGTCTGCAGATACCAATGTTCTCTGATAATCAGCTAATGCACGACCTAGATTTCGCATATTCACGCCACCGCCATCAAATGCTTTTTCAAACAAACCTTTGTAGTCAGGCATTTGTTTAATCTTATTGATGACATGACCAATCGAAGGATTAGACATTTCATTATGTGCTAATAACGGCCCCCATATTTGTTGTTCCAAGGTCTGTTCACGACCATCGTGGAACAGACTAGTGTTGTAAGCGACATTGTACAAAGTGGGGGAATTACGCCGATGACTTCGACCCTCAATGCCTATTGCCATCGCTAGTTCATTATTGGCAAACCCTTGCTCAGGGATATGGCAAATAGCGCAAGAAAAAGTATCGTTGAACGATAATCTCCGATCAAAAAACAACCTACGACCTAGCTCTATTTTTTCTGTGGTTAATCGATTAGTTTCTGGCTCTGGAACTGCTGGTAAACCTAATGGTGGGTTTTTAGCTAATGCCAATAAATCTGCTTTGGCGCCGCGACGTGCGCTGATAGATTTACTTCGGGTGACATAATCACCTGTTTCGTAGCCGCTTTTGTCATCACCCGGAACAGATAATATGGGAACTAGGTGATTATCTTTTTCTGTATTTTCATTACTCGCAATCTTGTATGAATCATCTTCCAGAATCAGTGTTTTAATATCCGTTATTATTAAATCAGGATGTAAAAAACCCAGACTATATATATTACGAATTTTTAATTTCGGGTCGATCAGAAACACTCTTAATATATGCGAAATATCCCCAGTTTCTTCACCGTTAACGCTCATTTCACGTTGAATATCCTGATTATAATCTTGCAGGATTGGTTCAAGCGCCGACAAAGAGGACGTCGTTAAAAAACGCCACTCTCCCTTATCACCAGCAAACTTGAAATTTGCTCCGTATAGACGCATTACTTCGGGCGAATCGTGTTCTGGATCAAAACTCAGGCTGGCTAAACGTAATTTACTCGCAAGCACAGGATCTGTTTTCATTTCTGCTTTTAATTTATAAAAAACATAAGAAGCCAAAGGACAGCCATTCACATCTTTACAGTTACTGTAGATAAAACTTAAGAGTGTGTATTTCCCCTCGTAAATATCATGTAACGAATTTTCTCGACCTTGTTCATCCAGAATTTTACCGTCAGGCGCATTGCCTAATGGTGGAAGTTTATAGCTTCCTGCCGCGGCCATTTTATAGCCTAAAGAACCGTAACCCGGAGCCAGTGGAATTGTATTATTTATTTTTGATGTAGCATTATTCTCAAGCGATGCAGCACTAATCTCAAACATAGCAAGGAAACAACTAAACAGAATTACCCCCGCACTAAATACTTTCATTGTCTAACACCTTGAATACTGTAATTAAATCGAATCAGTTTTGCCACATGGACAAAACTGATTCTAAAAACCTCACAGATTATGAGGAGCCAGAAGACTTTATTTTCTTATTATTAAATAACTCATTATTGCTTTGTGATACTGGCTACTTTTTTTACCTCGCTCATTTCTGGCTTCTTTTTGCTATATAAAGAATAAGCTCCAAAACGCATCTGATGAGCTCTTCCTAATTTTAAGGCATTGAAATCGATACTGAATTTCTCATCCAGCTCTTTTCCATTCCAGACATAGCTTTTAAAATACTGCGAATTATCATCCCCTTTCTTATCCCAGTTAGCTAACAACGAAGAGGTGTAATAAACTCGTTTTCCATCCCAGCTAGAAGATGCCATATTCACTTGTTTGTCGATTTGCTTCTCGTAAGTTTGCTTAGGCGCATTGATGTTAGAAAGATCAAAATAACGTGTCTTGCCGTCCATAAAGGTATTCACCCAAAGACCTGAATCATCTGATGTCAGAGAGATATCTACCGGTAGTGGAATTTTTGACGCATCACCAATATCTGCCACATCCTTCGCTTGCCATTCACCTTTATCATCTTCATAGATTAACCAGATTTTTGAGGTTAAAGCTGTGGTAGTTAAACACCAGTTATGATTTGGCTGCCATGCACAACGAACTTCAAGAGGAGCACCCGGAACATCTAAAACTTTCTTTGGCTTTCTGGTATGCAAATCCCAAATAACCACGGTATTTCCGAAACGTTTCATTGCTTCTGGATCTTTTACCATTTTACCGAGATCCATCATGTAATTAGACCAACCAGTAAACGATGATGTCACCATTACATTTCGTCTAGGTAAGGCACGTAAGTCGTAGCCATAACCATCTGCGTACTTTCCAGATTTCTTCGCTCCATTGAGGTTTTCATCCGTTGGCATCCAGTGAGTTGCCACATATTTACCTTCATTGGTGTATTCCACCATTGCCGTTCTTCCACCGTGATCAGCATTATTTGATAAACCGGTAACCATCATTCGTCCTGGTAATGCATAAGTTGTATGAGGCCCAACAACGCCACCACTGGCTGATACAAAATCGGTGATAACCTTGTTCAAAGTTGGTTTGGCAGGATCAGTATGAACATCAAATACAAAGATTTTATTGGTATCTAAACCACCTGCCCAAAGGTATTTGCGGTCATCAGTTAAACCAGAGTGATGTGCTTCATTTCGACCACCTACTGAAAGTGTTTCGATAACTTTTCCGTATTTAGGTGAATTAGGATTAACATCAACAGTAACCAGCTTGTCTTGGCCATCCCCCAAACCTTCAACCCCAAGCGTCCAGATATAAACAAAATCTTCCTGCCCTACGATTTTAGCCATATAGGGAGACATACACGTTTCATCGGCTTGTGTTGTAGATACTATTCCACCCACACCCAATAACAATGTTGATATCGTAAACGTTTTAGCTATATTCTTGCAGATTGGTCCGAAAATATTCCTCTTCATTTCTCACTCCTTAGCTGATAAGTTATTCTTCATTTTTATTGTTATTGGCAACTTACAAAAAAATATTTGTAAAATGTTGCTATAATACAAAATAGAATGAATGTTCATTTTTGTCAAATTTTAAAATAGATATAGCGAATAAACTTACATATGCCCTATTTAAAAAGAGAAGCCCCAAACCCGGAACCAATTGACTGTAGAATTTTAACTGCAGCGTTGGATTTATTTGTGAACTCTGGTTATCACAACGTATCTGTTCATGAAATTCAAAAGCAAGCGGATGTCAGTATTGGTTCAATCTACAAGCACTTTGGTGGTAAAGACGGCATCGCAAAAGCCTTGTATAAACATATACTAAATGAAATGGACGAGCTGGTTGATGATGTTATGAATGAACATAAATCACCCAAAAAACAATGCGAAGAAATCATCAGGTTACTGTGCGGATACACCGAAACACATTACGATATTATGGCATTTATATTTCATGCAAAACACACCGAATTTGTCCCGGATGAACCTCTAATTTGTAACACCCTACCCTTTATAAAAATTCGAGAAATAGTCAAAAGTGGAATGGAATGCGGAGAATTTAGAGAAATTAATTCCTGGGTAGCCGCATCAACAATCTTCGGTGGCGTCATAAGAATGATCCAGCTAAGACTGGATAATATGATCGAAGAACCATTACCCACTTATTTCGAGACACTCATAGATGCTTCACTAAATGGAGTTCTTACCAGTGATACAACAAAGACTGATAATAAGATATCTGCGGTTTTATAAAATGCAATTTCAAACAAGAAACCTCCTAATAAAGTGACGTTTCACTTTGTTTAAATGCTTATTTATTTTTTACACCCCCCTACTTTGGGGCACTTTTTTTAAAACATAAAAAAACCCGAGACAAGCTCGGGTTTTTAAATTGGTGGAGGCGGCGGGGATCGAACCCGCGTCCGCAAATAGTCCATCTGAAGGCGCTACATGTTTAGTCTAGCTATTAATTTAACTCTTATCTAACCACTAGACAGGATTGAAAAGAGCGATTCCGGTAAAAGTTTTAACGGCTCCGTCCCAGACGTACTTCACCGCGATCCCGTATAAATGATCCCGAACACTTGCCCTACAGGCGAGGAAAGGTCAGGAGTCTAGTGATGCTTATTAAGCAGCTAGAGCGTAGTTGTCATCATTGGCAACTAAAGTTTTTTAGATAGTGTTTAAGTGCTCACTAAACGCACTACATGCTCCTTAGGTTTCGTGATCCACGTCGAAGCCAGAATCGCCCCCAAAGGTTGAGAATAAATTCTCTATGATGATAGGATGACTTTCAGCATCCCTGTAACTATGACATTCTACAGACTGTTTTAGTTCCTGTCTGCATAGTTTTTATTTAGTTAAGATTATATACAGTTTGCTTCACTTATAATCGAAGTAAATAAAAATAATCATCTACGTCATGTATCGCAAACTATTTTTCTTGGCATTCTCGCTTACTCCTTTTTTAGCCAGCGCTTATCCCATTACGTCTTATCTGGAAATGGTGAAAGTTGCCAGCGTGGGCAGTGCATGGCAAACCTTGGCTTTATCAAATTCTTACAGTAATCCTGTTGTCGCTTGCACCTATAATCTTCCTTCTTCTGCCAGCAACGAGGCTGCAGTTAGGGTTCAAGTAATTGGCTCAAGCATTCAGGTTAAAATTCAACAGCCTTTAAACTCAACGGCAATTACTGCTTCGGCGGTATATTGCACAATATCACAAGCTGGTTCTTATACTTATCCGATTAAATATGAAGCACATACAGTAAATTCAACGTTAACAAATTATGGAAGTAACTGGAATGCTACACAAATGGTTAATGTGTCTTCTAGCCCATATAAAGTGCAAAACTATACTAAGCCAGTCGTTACTGGACAGGTGATGAGTTACAACAATCCTAATTTTTCTGTTTTCTGGAGTAATAACTGTGCAAGCCGCTCAACTCCTCCAAGTAATTCTGCTATTTGTGTGGGCAAACATACGGGGCAAACGACACCTACTTCCCCAACTACTGAGATTTTAGGATATTTCATTGCTGAAGAAGGCGAGTATATTCAAGCTAGTTCCTATGTGAAAATTGCTCTAGGCACCGATACTGTCGCAGGTACTAAAAATACACCACCTTATAATTATAATCTTGGACAGAATTATACTTACGCAACGGCTACTCAGTCAGCGGAAGACGGCGGAAACGGAAGCTGGGCTGTTCTCTACGGTAGTTCGCCAGTATCCACACAATTAGGACTTGCGGTTGAAGAGGAAACAGTCACAGGAGATAAATCAAGAACTCATACAAATGAACAAGTAGCCTACTGGGCAATGGAACCTATCAATAAAACGTACGCTGATCTTAGAATAAATGAAATTCTATACCGTCAAAATGGAACAGTTTTAAGAGAATTCATAGAATTTACTGTATTAAGTGGTGGCAGTATTCTTAATTATTTAGTCAGTAGTCAGGATGGAACAGGACAAAATTACCGTTTACCAGATATCACCGTCAATACTGGAGATTACGTTATCCTTCATTCCAATACAGGTACTCCCAGTAGTTCTGGGGGAGTGCATCATGTATATACTGGCAGCACATCAACACCTTTGAATAATACAGCCGATGACGTAGTCTTGTTAAAACCTTCTGATAGTGATGCAACAACACTTGTAGGATCTGGAACGCATAATGTAATTCCAGTGGATTATGTTTCTTATGGAACTGCCTCAGGTGTTGATCCTGTACCTGTCAGTAACAATGGGGTCACAGTATCCTGGAATAGTGTTGATAATGCGAGATTAGATGGTGCTGCGTTGGGTCAATCTATAAGCCTGACGCCAAATGGCGTTGATTCTAATACCAGTGCGTGCTGGGAACTAACAAGCAGTGGGGATGCGAGCGGATGTCCTAGCTATATTATTACATCCGATACTGACTCTTCCGCGAATATTAATAGTCAGGGCATGAACAATAATTTAGCGCCGGAAATAAGCTTAACGAAAACAGTAACGACAATTTACGACCCATATAATGGCGCGAGTAATCCTAAAGCGATACCGGGCAGTGTACTTGAATACAGCATTACAGCCACAAACGATGGACCTTCGGCCGCCGATAACAACTCCATTAAATTATCAGACATCATTCCTGCAAACACTAAACTATGCGTAAGCAATACTGGAAACTGTAGAGCCCCCTATTTTGTTAATGGCTCGCCTTCAAGCGGCTTAAGCTTAGGAACTGTTACTTATTTAGATAACTCAAATACTGTTATTGCCTCATCGCCTGATTCCGATGGAGCTAACAGCAATGTCGCCAAACTAGAAGCGGCTATGAATGGAAGTTTTGCTGCTAAAAGCGCTACTACAGGACCTAATTTCAGTCTTAAATTTAGAATAGTTGTTGAATAGTCGTAGAAATACTTTGTAAGTCACCCCCCTACTTTGAGGGGCTTTTTTAGATAATGATCAATTTTAAATCTATTGGGAATGACACCAATAGATTTAAACAAATTATTACAGGACTACTTAAAGACCTAAGATAGAAAATGGCGCTGTCACAGCTGGCAAGTATTCCAGAACTTTCTTTTCTCTTACTTTTGCACTGTCTTGCATAACCACTATTCGATCATCTCCGCGAAGACCCGGATCAGCGATTGTGCCATTTCTGACTAAATCAAGATTTACCAGATGACGTGTTCCATCTCTATAAAAGAAAACACCACGTGAATCACCAACCTCAGTTAGCCCTTGCGCAAGCGCTATTGCTTGTAAGAAACTCATATTACCTTTGATAGGAAATACACCAGGAGACTTTACAGCGCCTTCAACAGTGACACGATTTTCAATCGCTTTATTGGTTCTACTGATGCTCACCTGAGGGTCTTGCATGAACTCTTTTAGTCGTTGTGTGATTTTTTGTTCTGCCTGAGCTATCGTCAATCCGGCCACTTGAACAGTACCAACTAATGGTAACGAAATAGCTCCACTGGCTTCTACGGTCAAATCTCTTGCTGATAAATCAGGCACTTTAAATACATTTACATCAAGTTTGTCTTCCGTTGAAATTCTATCTGAAGCCGTAGGAACTCGTTTGTAGCTTGGTGCACGATTATTACTGTAATTACTTGTAGCAGGTGCTGTGGCAGCATAAGAACCAGACTGTGCATTCAATGCATCAACTGAATTTGCTGCTGCAGTTGTTTCTGCAGGTGTGGGCACATAAGGACTTGAACTAGTACATGCTGTGAGTACTAATAAAGGTAGTAATGCTGATAAAGTTTTGTTTTTCACTGAATATCCTCTTTAACCAATTGCAATTAAGCTATTGCTTCTTTAGTTTTGTTATTTGTTTTGTAGCCCATTGGGTTATTACTTTGCCAACGCCAGGTATCATCACACATTTCTTGAATACCACAGGTTGCCTCCCAATCTAGCAATTGCTTGGCAAGGGTTGGGTCTGCGTAACAACATGCAATATCACCCGATCTTCTCTCGACAATTCTATATGCCACTTTTTTACCAGAGGCATGTGAAAATGCTTCAACCATTTCTAATACAGAATAACCCTTACCAGTTCCAAGGTTGACAGTGTAAAGGTTATCTACGTTACTATTCTCAAAGGCTTGTAATGCCTTTACGTGGCCTTTCGCCAGATCAACCACATGAATATAGTCTCTAACACCGGTGCCATCTGGTGTAGCATAATCTCCACCAAAAACGGAAAGTTGCTCGTAACGCCCTACTGCAACTCCAGAGACATAAGGCATCAGATTATTTGGTATATCATTCGGATCTTCACCTATCAAACCACTAGGATGAGCACCGACAGGATTAAAATAACGTAGCAAAGCGATATTCCAGCTTTTATCGGAAATAAATATATCCCGCAATATCTCTTCTATATGAAGTTTGGAACGTCCATAAGGATTGGTAGCACTTACTGGAAAACTCTCGAGTATCGGGACTGTTTCAGGGTCACCATACACAGTGGCAGATGAGCTAAAAATAACACGCTTCACATTATTGCGATTCATTGCACTAAAAAGGCTTATGCTTCCAGCTATATTGTTATCGTAATACATTAATGGCTTTTCTACGGATTCACCTACTGCTTTCAAGCCTGCAAAATGAATCACACCATAGATATCGTGTTTCTGAAAAACTTGATCAAGAAGGTCAGAATCTCTGATATCACCTTCTATAAAAGTGATCGTTTGTCCGGTAATTTCTTTAACTCTATCAAGAGAAACCGTTGAACTATTGCATAAATTATCAAAAACTATGGGGGTATATCCTGCTGCGAGCAGTTCTATACATGTGTGTGAACCTATATATCCGGCGCCACCGGTAACTAATATATTCATCTAATTATTTTAATCTGTTTGTATGAATTTAAAAGAAGATTACCTTTCTGTATAAAAAATAGCCAGTTTTCTCGAAAGAAACTGGCTATTCCGTACTTATTAACCGACGGCCTGCAAGGTCAAAATATTAAACCCTGGAGAGCTCGTCTTAAGTAATTAACTACTTTTTATCTTTAGTTGTTTTCTTTTTAGTAGTTTTCTTCTTAGTTGGTTTCTTTTTAGTTGTTTTTGTCTTAGTAGACGTTTTCTTACTGGTAGTTTTCTTCTTAGGAGTTGCCTTTTTAGAGTCAGTCTTTTTACTTGTTGATGATTTCTTTGAAGACTTTTTCTTAGTAGAAGCTTTCTTATCCGTTTCTGCTATTTTTGAAGACTTGTTTTTAGAAGAAGTAGATGACGTTTTTGAGCTAGAAGAGCTTGATGACTTCTTTGTTGTTTTCTTTTTTGATGAAGAGCTATTTGCTTTACCCATTTTATAACCATCAGGAGCAACGCTTTTACCTCGTGAAGTAGATACGTTCTTCTTCATATCTTTATAGGTTTCTTCACCAATTCCTGGGACATTTTTTAAATCATCAATTTTTTTAAAACTACCATTAGATTTACGGTATTTAACAATCGCTTCCGCTTTAGTTGGCCCCACACCTTTCAAATAAGCAGCTAATGTTGATGCATTAGCTTTATTGATATTAACTGTTTCTGTACCTTTGTATTCCGTCGATGCCGAAACTAAAGCAGGAATAAGCATCACAGAAAATATTACACCCATAAGCGCTTTACGAACAGTAGAACTAAAATTTAAACCCATTTTTTTATCCTCTATTGACATGTTATTTACCACTTAGGGTATTTACAATACTAATTGGTTCAAATTCAATATAGGCAACAATATCGATAGAACGATTAGTAGCACAACAGCACCCATGACTAAAATAAGCACAGGCTCAAATATGCCTAACATATTGGTCAACATCGCATCAGTTTCTCTTTCCTGCTGCATTGCTGCACGTTCCAGCATATCGTCGAGGCGCCCACTACTCTCACCACTTGCAATAAGGTAAACAGTCATAGGTGGGAAATATCCAGATTGCTCGAGGGCACGATTAATTGTCATACCTTCTCGAACCTTGATCGCAGCATCTGTTACAGCCTGTCGCATCGGCATATTTTGAACAACCTGGGCAGAAATAGACATGGCATCAAGAATAGGAACGCCACTAGACGCTAAAATACTCAAGGTTCTGGCAAAGCGAGCTGTATTCAAGCCTCTTACCATCTTTTTAATCAAAGGAACTTTCAATAAAAATGAATGATAACGGTATTTCCATTTTGGGATTTTTATCATTTGTTTAAACACGATAAATAGAACCACAAGCAACACGGCAATATAAATACCATAGGCTCTTACAAAATCACTAATCGCTATAAGCACCTGAGTCATCGCAGGCAATTCTTGCCCCACATTATCAAACACATCAACGATTTTAGGAACGATAAACGCCAAAAGTCCGGCAACAATTGCTACCGATAAAATAGTTAAAATAACAGGATAGAACATTGCCGTAGATATGCGCTGCTGAGTTTCCTGTCGTGATTCTGTGTAATCTGCCATTCGCTCTAACACAGCATCCAAGTGACCTGATTGTTCACCTGCAGCAACAGTCGCTCGATACATGTCTGGAAATACTGAGGGATATGTTTTCAAGCCATCAGCAAAAGAAAAGCCTTCCACAACTTTTGAACGAACCGCTGATAGAATATGCTTAATATTTCGTTTTTCACTCTGCTTAGCAGTAGTCGCTAAAGCTTCTTCGAGCGGAGAACCCGATTGCACCAACGTAGCTAGCTGACGCGTTAAAAGTGCAAGTTCGGACGCTTTTACTTTACCGGCTCTTCTGGTTTTTACTTTATTGTTATTTTCAGATTTTTCTACCTGATTAACCTCTAAAGGAGTGAGATTGCCATCACGTAGAATTTGTCTTATTTGCTTGGCGTTATCCGCCTCGAGCATCCCTTTTTCTTCTTGACCTTTTGCATCAAGGGCGATGTATTCAAATGCTGGCATACGCTATAAACTTTTAAGCCTGTTTGGTTTGATCAGTTTGTTTTGGCTGATCTTCACGCGTAACACGCAAAACTTCTTCTAATGAAGTTCTACCTGCCAAAACCAGTCGAACACCATCTTGTCTAATTGTAGGTACATTCTGATGAACATATTCCTCAACAGTTTGCTCACTTGCGCCATCATGAATTAAATTACGAGTGGTATTATCAATTTCTACAAATTCATAAATACCATTTCTGCCAACATAACCTGAGTGGTTACATACAGCACAACCTTTATGACGGAAAAGCGTTGGTGGATTGTTACTATCTACATGAATGAGATCACATTGTGCTGCATCAGCTATATATGGCTCTCGACACTCCTGACATAATAACCTAACCAGTCTTTGAGCAATAACACCGATTAAACTTGAGGAAAGTAAGAAAGGCTCCACACCCATATCTCGCAAACGTGTTACTGCGCCTACCGCTGTATTAGTATGTAATGTAGAAAAAACCAAATGCCCAGTTAATGACGCCTGCACTGCAATTTCTGCGGTTTCCAAATCTCGGATTTCACCAATCATTACTACATCGGGATCTTGTCGTAATATTGCCCTTAAACCACGAGCAAAACTCATATCGACTTTATTATTTACCTGGGTTTGCCCTATCCCATCAATGTAATACTCAATCGGATCTTCTACAGTAAGAATATTTCGAGTGCTTTCGTTTAGATTCGTTAAAGCGGCATATAATGTAGTAGTCTTACCTGAACCTGTTGGACCTGTTACTAGAATGATTCCATGAGGCTTCTTGATTAATTCTTTCAAGCGTTCATGTGTTGCAGGATCCATTCCCAGATGTTCTAGATTCAATCTACCCGCTGACTTATCCAGTAAACGCATTACGATGCGCTCATTGTGCCCTGAAGGTAAGGTAGAAACACGAACATCAACACCACGACCTGCGACACGTAAAGAGATACGACCATCTTGAGGAATACGCTTTTCAGCAATATCAAGCTTCGCCATTACCTTGATACGAGATATCACCAATGCAGCCAATGTTCTTGGTGGTTCTAAAATCTCTCGAAGTACCCCATCGACACGCATTCGAACAATCATACGATTTTCAAAGGTTTCTATGTGAATATCAGAAGCATTTTCTTTAACGGCTTGCGTCAAGATTGCATTGATCAAACGAATAATAGGAGCATCGTCTTCAGACTCTAATAAGTCTTCTGGCTCTGGCAAAGAATCAGCGACATCATGTAAATCAAAGCCTTCACCAAAGTCTTCCATCATGGCGCTTGCACCAGCAGCACCACTATTATCATATTGACGCGCTAACATATGTTCAAACGCATCGTTATCGATTTCTTTGAAAACAACTTTTTGATTTAAAAAACGATTAACTTCACTCGCAATAACAGGGGTTAAGCCTTGTTTATAGTAAACAGTAAGTTCAGCATCATCATCACGGACACCACGCTGAAGCACAACCCCATTTCTCTTTGCAAAGCTATAAGGAAAGTCCAGAGCTTGTTCAGCCTCTTCTTGTCCTTGTGCTTCCAGGTCCTCAAATTCGACAGGTTTATTCATAGTATCAAAGCCTATTGATTAGGACGTTCGTCTTCCTGATAGCGCCTTTTTACTGGCATTACTTGTTTAAGACGAGCTGGTATCTGCATATTAGCGACAGGTTGCGGCTTAGCAAGAGTGGTTGTGGCAGTCCCATTTCTTCTAGCCTGAAGTGCTGCCGCCTGCTTTTGCTGAGCCAGTTTTGCTTGTTGAATTCTATTTTTATATTCACGTTCACGCTGTTGTTGCTCACGAATAATAATCTGCTTTTTCTGAGCAGGTGTTAATTTCGTCGCAAGATCACGGCGTAAATCAGCAGGGAATTGAGAAGCCTTGTCTTTAAGTATCCCTCTGTTCGTGATATTAGATACTTTTTGCGCTTGTTTTAATTTGTTGTACTTTTGCCTTGTATAATGATCTCCGCTCAAGACATCACGCATTATCATAGGATGAATGAAAACCATCAAATTTGTCTTAGACTTTTCAGTCGTTGTACTTGAAAACAATTTACCCAGAACCGGGATATCACCCAGTAAAGGCACCTTTGACACCTGATCAGTAAATTGGTCTCTCATCAAACCACCAAGAACTAATACCTGATCATCTTCAACCATAACACTCGTAGCAATTGAGCGTTTATTCGTAATTCTATCCTCCGCACTTGTAGAGGATGCAGATATGCTAGACACTTCTTGTTCAATATCCAGACGAACACTACTACCATCATTTATTTGCGGTTTAATCTTTAGGGTTATACCAATATCTTCCCTTTCAACCGTTTGAAATGGGTTTGAAACACTGGTGCCATCACCTGTTGACGTGTAACTACCCGTTACGAAAGGTACTTCTTCACCAATAACAATACTGGCCTCTTCATTATCTAATGCCAAAACCGTAGGAGTTGAGAGCACATTGGTCGCACCGTCTCCAGATAGGGCCTCGACTAACAGCCCAAATTTATTGCTACCAACATTATCAATTAGACCGAGAGTACCGCCATCTCCAGACAAGCCTGTTGCTATATCATCAGAATCTGCTGTAAAAATACTCAGCAATGAACTGACACCAGCAACAGTTCCCGTCGCGCCAATGATTCCTTCAGTACTTGAGATACCTAAGTTTGCACCTAAGGTTTTCGATAAACTTGCAGAAACTTCTGCGATCACAGCTTCAACCATCACCTGCGCTCGTCTAACATCTAAACGGCTAATTACTTTGGCTAGATTTCTTTGCACATCTGGCTCGGCAGTAATTATTAATGAGTTTGATGCTTCATCAGCCTGGATATCTATATCAGCTTTTTGCGTTCCAGCGGCGCCTTTTGTCGTCGCTTTTGTTGTTTTCTGCACAGCAGAAAAACCTGTTAAAACTTTTGCTAAATCAACAGCTTTTGCATACTTCAAATAGATTACTTTGGTCTTTTCTTGAAGTGGTTGACTCGTATCTAGCTTCGCAATAATTTTTCTAACTTGTTGTCTAGACGACTTATCACCACTGATTAACAGACTATTGGTTCTATCATCAGCTGAAATCTTGTTTTTTGTAGGAGCCCCTTTAACTGTTGATTGCTGTAGTGTTTGAATCGTCGCAGCGAGGTCTTTTGCTGAAGCAAATTTTAATGGTATAACTTCTAATTCTTCATCATCTGCTCTATCCATGCGTTTGATGACTTTGATCAAACGCTCAATATTTGCGGCTCTATCAGATATTAATATCGTATTACTTGGGCCGTAGGCCTGAAGTTGACCAGTACTAGGAACTAAAGGACGTAAAATTGGAACCAACATCGCAGCTGGCACATGCTCAACACGAATAACGCGGGTAATTAATTCGTCTGCATCACGTGAACTTTTCTTTTTGCTTTGCTCCTCTTTTTCACCAATCACTGGCACAGGTTGTTGCTTTGCCTGATTAGACGGAACAACTTTCACTAAATTACTGCCTTCTCCTGCTGGTACCGCAGAAAAGCCATGAACCTGAAGAATCGATAAAAATGTTTCATACAATTCATTCTTATCAATATCACTGCTCGTTATTACCGTGACTCTTCCCTTGACTCTTGGGTCGATAATAAAACTTTTACCCGTTATTCTAGAGACTGTTTCAATGAGCGTAGGAATTTCCACATCACGCAAATTTATTTGAGCAGATTCTTCTGCGTAAACAGCGGGAGCAGTAAATGCAACTGATAACGAAATAGCAAACACCAGAGAGCTGGCATTTTTCTTAGATCCTAACAAGCCCCAAAACCCCAATTTATTCTTAGCAAACAATGACCACTCTCCAAAAAAGGCTTTCAAAAAAACCATAATCTAATACTTTTATTTTAAATAAATTAACTTTATTCGTCGACTTACAAACCCTTTAAATACAAATCGACCAGTTATCCGCGTAATACTAACACTTATCAACTTTATACGCTAAATGTTTGAGCCATGATTAGGGACAATGAATCTGAAGATTAATACCTTAGAAAAAATAAAAAACCTGAATAAAAAGACTACGCTACGGCATCTAAGTTCAAAAACCATTTGTAACATTTTGCTTTATACGTAATCAAAACATTTCAGCATAAACAACGAATATGAAATAAATATGAAAGTAGTGAGGACTCACACTTCGAACAAGAAAGAAAATATAACTTTAGTCATTCAAAATATTCACGTTTAATCCAATGAAAACAGATAGATAACGTGCTTCATTATCATTCACTCATTTCATCAAAAAAATATTCTTTAACAATTTCTCACCATCAACAATCAATGAAATAAATTCAACTCGAAGAATAAACAGATTTATAAAATTATCACGGAATCAATTAAAACGATATGATAATGTACCCTAAATCAGATATTTAAAACCAGAATCATGTGGATACAAAAAGAAATACAAATAAAACAAAAATCTCGCGGTTTTCATATTATTACCGATGAAATACTAAACAAACTCATAGAAATAAAAGACATTGAAGTTGGTTTAATGAATGTTTTCATCAAGCACACTTCTGCATCATTAACTATCAATGAAAATGCAGATCCAACGGTGCGTCAGGATTTCGAATCCTACTTCAATAAAGCAGTCCCAGAGAATGAGCCGTATTACAAACATACGCTTGAGGGTTCAGATGACTTACCTGCTCACTTAAAGGCTAGTATTCTCGGCAGCAGCCTAAACATCCCTATTACAAATGGCAGACTCAATATCGGCATCTGGCAAGGTATTTACTTATGCGAACACCGTAATATGGGCGGTTCCAGAAACCTTTTGATAACCCTGTCAGGCCAGAAGTCTGAAAATTAATACTTTTTTGTGAGAATTCATGATCAGGTTCTCGCAGTACATACATAAACGAAGCACTTAAGAAGAGAACTTGGATTAGCTACTCTCAAGTCACTCACGATATCTTTCGAAAACAGCTCAACAATACTTTGCGAAAGCCTTTTCAAACACTCTGCTTAAAGCTAAATTAAATTCACACCCCCCTACTTTGGAGCCTTTTTTTATAAAAACTTAATTTATAGTCAGCCTTAAATGCGCCTGCACTCGACCCGTTTTTACTGCATATAAAATTCTGAAGAGAAATTAATTTAACAGCTAGTCGGAATCCACTTTACCCATACAAAGCGAATATTTTAAAATCGGGATATATTCTATTCAATAATTCTAATAATAAATGGGTACCGCAAATGGACTTCAAAAAATACCTCCGCATTCTTGTCAAAAATGATGGTTCAGATCTTTACTTAACATTTAATGCGCCACCTTCTGCTAAATTTAATGGCGAGCTTAAAGCTTTAAGTCGAGAAAGAATGACTTCAGAACAGCTCCATGAAATTGCAGAGTTTCTAATGAATAAGGAACAGCTGGATCAATTTGAGCATAAACCTGAAATGAATCTCGCTCTGGATGAGCCAGACATTGGTCGCTTCCGTATCAATATATTCAAACAGCGTACAAATCTTGCGATGGTTATTCGTAATATTAAAGTCGAAATTCCGAATGCAGATGATTTAGGTCTCCCACAAGTACTCAAAGAACAAATCATGAAAAAGAGAGGCTTAATTCTCTTTGTTGGTGGTACAGGCTCAGGTAAATCTACTTCATTGGCCGCACTAATTGATCATAGAAATTCTAATTCTGCAGGTCATATTGTTACTATTGAAGACCCGATTGAATACGTTCATCCCCATAAAAAGTCTCTAGTCAGCCAACGAGAAGTAGGTGTTGATACAGATACTTATGAAGATGCCCTCGAGAATACTTTACGTCAGGCTCCTGATGTTATCTTAATCGGTGAGATTAGAACTGAAGAAACCATGGAACATGCCCTAGCGTTTGCTGAGACAGGTCACTTATGTCTATCGACCTTACATGCAAATAATGCGAATCAGGCACTTGATAGAATTATCAACTTCTTCCCTGAAGAACGTCACAGCCAGTTATTAATGGATATTGGTTTAAACATTCAAGCGTTTATTTCACAACGATTAATTCCGACTGTTGATGGTAAGCGGGTTGCAGCTATTGAAATTTTAATCGGCACTCAAACCATTCGTGACTTAATCATGAAAGGTGATGTATCAGCGATTAAAGAGATCATGGAAAAGTCGGAAGAACTAGGTATGCAAACCTTCGACAGCCACATCTATAAACTACATAAACAAGGCATTATATCTCTTGAAGAAGCACTCAAAAATGCCGATTCACCGAGCAACTTACAAGTTAAGCTGAATTTAGAAGACAGTACCTATTCTAATATGACTAGCGATGAAGACACGACTGAAGAAGAACAAGCTGCTATAGACCTGGCATTTGGTGATCTGGCATTAGAAGAAATGGATGACGGAAAACCAAAAATAGATGAAGAAAACAAAATTCTAAAAACACCACAAGAGCTGATGGAAGAAAAAATTGCCAGGCGCTTGCAAGAAGATGCTAGAAATGCAGAAGAATTAAAAAAGATGGAAGAGATTCTTCAAAAGAATATGTAAAACATAATTCAAAAATTTATATTCAAATGATGCTTACAAAAATTATTTCATATCAATAGCTGCAGAAATTAACCGATCCAATCTTGCAGTAACACCGCGGTGTTGCTGCATGAATTGCTCTGATTTTTGAACAAATTCAACTTTCTGTTGATTTGATAAATTTTCATCCAACCATTTACGTACTTCTTCTGTAAGCTCACTTTCAGTATCACAGACTGTCATCAAACCTTCATCCGCAAGTTGATGCGAGATATCATCAAAATTAAACATGTGCTTGCCGCTCACAACAGGAACATTCAATGCTGTCGCTTCCAATGGGTTATGTCCTCCTGTATTTACCAGGCTTCCACCGATAAAAACAACATCAGCCGTAGCGTACCAGGACTGTAATTCACCCATGGAATCTCCGAGTATCAAACTCACATTATTACCATCATAACTTTTCTTCAAACTATGACGCATATAACTGTTTTTATTATCAAAAATACTCATACAGAGTTGATCCACATCGTCAAAACGCTCTGGGTGCCTCGGGACGATAATTAACAATAACTCTGGCAGATCTTTTAGCAAACTCTGATGAATACGTAGAATTATCTCATCTTCACCTTTATGAGTGCTTGCTGCCACCCATACCGGTCGATTAGCACCCCAATACTGTTGTCGCTCCTTTCCAGCTTTGATTTGTTGCTGATTAAGCTGAACATCGAACTTTATGTTTCCAACAACTTCTATCTGCTCTGGTTTTGCGCCTAATGCTTTAAATCTTTGTGCATCTGCTTCTGCTCTTACTGCAATAGTATGTACTCTTAACAATGTCTCTTCGACCAATCCCCTGATTTTTGAATAAGACTGGGTAGATCGATCTGATAAGCGTGCATTCGCAATAATAATCGGGATAGATCGTTGCTGGCATTTTGCATATAAATTTGGCCAGATTTCAGTTTCCATCACAATCAATAAATCAGGTTTCATTGTGCGAACAAATCGAGCAACCGCGTCGGGCAAATCATAAGGAAAGTAAACATGCGACACTCTACTAGCAAACATTGATATAACACGATCAGAACCGGTCGGTGTCGTTGTGGTCACCAATAGTCGATGAGTGGGGTATTTTTCAAGCAGCAACTCAATCAGCGGCTTTGCTGCTATCGACTCACCTACTGATACAGCATGCAACCAAATAACAGGCAATTCTGATTGATTAGTGACAAAACCAAGACGTTCAGAAATACGTTTTCTGTAGGCGGGATTGGACCTACTGCGCCAGAATAATCTTAGGATAACAATCGGAAGAATCAGGTATAAAAAGACTGAATAAAGCGCGCGCCTAAACGACATTGAAACAAATCCCCAAGCTGTGCTTCAAAAAAATAAAAGGATACCACGTAACACTATAAATTAAGACGGATTTATGGCAGACTTCGTTCCCTTTAAAATCTCTGCGGAACGACCATGAAAATTAGCGACAATAAAATTGCTTCACTTACTTACACACTTAAAAACGACGACGGAGCAATATTAGATAAAGCTGACAACGAATCACCTTTTTTATATATGCACGGCACTGGCGGAATCATTAAAGGCCTAGAAAAAGCTTTAGAAAACAAAGAGGTAAACGATAGCTTTAATCTTATTGTTGCACCTGAAGACGCTTACGGTGAACGCGACCCTAACTTGACTGAAGCTGTTCCACGCACAATGTTTGAAGGCATCGAAGATGAAAATCTAGTTGCTGGCGCACAATTTCATGCACAAACAGCTCAAGGCACTCAAATCATCACTATTGCTGATGTAGAAGGCGATATGGTAAAAATTGATGCGAATCATCCATTAGCAGGCGAAACATTGCACTTTGATGTTGCTGTTTTAGACATACGTGATGCGACTGAAGAAGAAATTGCACATGGTCACCCACACGCTCCAGGCGGGTGTGGACACGATCACGCTTAAATAATAACTAACAAATGGATATGTTAATTTATTAACTCATCCATTTATTTTTAAATACACCCCCCTACTTATAGCGGTTTTTTTTGCATGAACGTTGCAATTAAAATCATATAAATAGTGGGGTGTATTTTTTTGCATTGGAATAACCCAATCCATAAAATTTTATTAATCTACATACGGTAACGCAATAACGTTATTGTTGGTTTCATCGCTAATTCTTAGAAATTCTTTTTCCAAATGCTCAAAGTCAGGCAATTTTTTCATACCTTGCCGATGAATATAGACATATCCTGCAGCAGCCCCGGCAACAAAACCAATCGGATTCTTTACCCCAATCAACGCTCGCGCACCAATACCTGCAGAATAAATCAACTTCCCGCGCTGTGACTGACTGCTCTTATGCCTACCTGAAATACACCACTCAACAAAGTGTTCACAGTTATTGTGTAAGATATGATATTGAGATTCGCCTAATCTTAAAGAAGCGCGAATAATTGCCTCATCTACTAGATACTTTCTATCCAAATGGGGTTTGATATGAATATCTTTATTTTGCGAAAACTCTTCTATCGTTATTTCCTCAATGACACCAGGCACAGTCAAATCATTTGCTAATCCAGAATAATGAATCACTTTATCGTCACCGATACCTAAACCGTGATGCGTATAAGATCCGGAAGCTTTTTTGATATATAGATGCTGTCCTTTAAACATAAGAATGAAATATCGATTTATTAAGATTTTGTTAAGTTGGTGTTAGGTTTTCTTCTAGTACAATCATATGATAAATAATGGTGTTTTTACGTCATTCTCTCATAATAAATAGAAATTAAAAAATAAGCCGACGTAACAGTATTTGCATGACTCAAAAGCCAATCATATCTTATATATTTGCACTTGCCGTGTTGATTTTAACACTACTTGCGGTTTATCTAGGCTCACCTATAGTCCCAAAAGTTATCACCACCGAAAGCGTCAAAACACAAATAAATTCTGTTATCTACAATGACAATTACTCCCTTAAATTAACTAACGAGGAAAAAGAGTATTTAACAGAAAACCCTGTTATTAAATTAGGTATAGACAGAGCATTCCCTCCTTTCGGATCAATCACTGCTGATGGAAATTACATTGGCTTCTCAGCTGACTATATGAGGATCCTCGAGCATCGCTTAAATATAACATTTGATATTTACAAAGATGCTCCATGGGCTAAAACCATGCAATTGGCAAAAGCTGGACAAGTCGATATGGTATCCGCTTTGGTAGAAACCAGAGAGCGCTCAGATTATTTAACCTTTACTCCACCTTTTGTACATAACCCAACCATTATTATTAACAATGGCATTAAAAACGGTTACATCGGCTCTCTTGATAATTTAAGAGGTAAAACAATAGCCATCGAGAATGGCTCTTATGCTTCAGGAGAAATTAGTAAGAAGTATTCAGATATTGATTTAATTCTCGTAAAAAACACGGCAATGGCACTTAGCCTTGTTTCTACAGGACAGGCCGATGCTTACGTTGGTAATGCAGTCACCGCGAGCTATGAAATAAAAAAACTTGGACTACAGGACTTATCTTTCTCAGGTGAAACTGAATACTCAAGCGACCATAGTGTTGGCATCAATAAAAACAAACCTATCTTAGCGAGCGCGATAAATAAAGCACTCTCGTCAATATCAAGAAATGACCGTGCGGCGATTAAAGAATACTGGTTTGGCATGGATATACTGCCCCAGGTTACGATTAAAACCGCTGTCTCTATCGGCTCAATACTGTTAGGCATCTTGTTTTTGCTACTTGCATGGTTAGTTAGTTTAAGGCACTCCCAATACAAACTTAAAAAAAGCCAGGAACTCATTAAAACCCAATCTGAAATTGATCATTTGACGGGGCTGGCTAATCGAAGAAAATTTTATAACATTCTTGAGTCATACATTAAAAGTAAACAAGAATTTACCCTGTTCTTCCTTGATCTGGACTTATTTAAAGAAGTTAATGATTCTTTAGGACACGCCATGGGAGATAAATTACTGGTAGAAACTGCTTCGCGAATAAACACCTGCATCAGAGATGGTGATACTAATGCAAGATTAGGTGGTGACGAATTTATGGTTATCCTACCAGGTATCACCGATGTGGATAAAATTGAAAATATAGCCAGCAATATCAGAACCAGTCTGAGCAAGCCATTTACTATTCAAGACAATCAAATCAACATTACAACCAGTATTGGCATAACAAGTTATCCCAATGATGCGAATAATGCAGAGCAATTAGTCATCTACAGTGACCAGGCAATGTACCACTCGAAGAAGAAAGGCAGAAACTGCTATTCATACTTCGATCACTCTATGCAGTCAGACTTACTCAATAAGAATAGCCTGATCAATGATCTAAAAGTGGCATTAGACAGGCAGCAGTTTGAGCTTCATTATCAACCGATTGTTAATCTCGATAATAATACAATTTCTAAAGCTGAGGCGTTGATTCGATGGAAACACCCAGCGCGCGGCTTCGTTTCACCTGAAAGGTTTATTCCGCTTGCTGAAGAAATCGGGCTTATCAACGATATTGGTGAATGGGTATTCCTAGAGGCCATCATTGAAACTGTTGAGGTTGTAAAAAACAATAAAAACTTCCAAATGAGCATTAACACCTCACCGCTGCAATACCGTAAAAATGGCATGAATATCTCTAGCTGGTTTAATCAATTACATGCATACGGATTAACGGGCAGAAATCTAGTACTTGAGATTACTGAGGGCGTTTTAATGGAGACCAGTGCATCGGTTAGAAAAAACCTTCATCAACTTAAAGATCTTAATATTGAAGTCGCTATTGATGACTTTGGAACGGGTTATTCATCGTTATCTTATCTCAAGAAATTTGATATCGATTACTTAAAAATAGACAAATCCTTCATCCAAAATTTAACTGAAGAGTCGGATGATATAGCGTTAGTAGAAGCTATTATAATGATGGCGCATAAACTTGGCTGTAAAGTCATCGCTGAAGGCATAGAAACAGAAACTCAAAAAAGAATTCTTGCTGATGCTGGCTGTGATTACGGTCAGGGATACTATTTCTCAAAACCCGTAAATGCTACACAATTTCACAAATTACTAGAAAGCTGGAATAGTAAGGAAGAACAATTATCGCGAGACACTAAAACCTTACCCTTATTTAAGGATAACCTGACACCTATCTCACGCAACCTTTGAATCAGGATTCACTCTGGGTTTGTTATACAAACCAAACCTGATTCGTCATCTGGCAATCTAATGAATCCAACGCCATATGTATCACTAAACCAACACCTATTAACCGTGTTTTGGGTATAAAACACATTCCAATATACACTACTATAGGCAACATCCGATGCAAAGGATGAAAGCCAATACTACAACGTGTAGCGTCATATATTGGAGTAGCCAGCAGATGATCAACATCAACGATCATAGTCATCATCATAATTGCATAGGCCATCTTCCAGTTCGATCGAAAGAACAAAAGTGTCACAATTGCAGGGACTATGAAATGCAAAGCCATGTGCATGATAAAAACCTTTCTTAAAAAATCCGCTGTAAGTAGGGGGTGGCTAAATAGTATTGAAGATTTATAAGTTACTTGAGCGCTAAACCTATTATTTTGTATAGCTCATCTTTAATATAAATAAATGGCATACGGTCTCTCATCCAGGGAGGTACACCCTCTTCCTGAAAAAGATTTTTTACACTTAAGTTGCCACGATTCGGTATTCTGATTTTCTCTCCGCCTTGACGAAATTTAACCGTAACACAAGAAGTATCCTCTGGTATTACGCCTGATAATTCATCGGGCTGTATGGTTAAATTTAAGGAATCAATGACTAAAGGCGCACTGAGATCCCATTTAATGACAATACTGGGATCATGATTTATTAGCGGCTGAGAAATATAGAGGTAATTCTGAAAACGCCTAAGCTGAACTCCCTGCCATTCCAACAAAGGTTGTGTATCATGATTGGCTTCAATCACATCTGAAAACAAATGTTGGAGTTTATTTTCTGAAGGATAAGAAAATCCATTTTCCGCAATCCAATAGCGCAAAACCAGTTTCTGCTTTGCTTTTGACAGCTTTTGTAATTGATCAATAGATAGGGCATTTTTGTTAAAATCACAAACGTGTTTTAATGTGACTTCAGCAATCTCATTTAAAATCTCTTTTGCTTCTGCCTGTATGGCAGCTGATCGAGAAATAGATTTATCAATACTCGGCCAGCGATTAGCCAACTCAGGTAGAATACGTTGCCGCAAGTAGTTACGATCAAACGACTCATCAAGATTACTTGGATCTTCTATGACGTTTAATTGATGTTGTTTTGCATAGGACCCCAAGGTACTTCTACGGCATGAAAGAAGCGGCCTAAGTAATTGGCGTTCTGATCCAGCAGGTCCGAATAATCTTGAAATAGGCATTGAAGCCAAGCCATCAACCCCTGCCCCACGAAATAAATTCAATAAGAAGGTTTCAGTTTGATCGTTTTGATGATGAGCTGTAAGTAATGATTCATTTTTGCCTAAAGACTGATGAAGCGCCTCATAGCGAGCGATTCGTGCAACTTCTTCTACACTTTGTCCTTTTTGAACACTGAGCTTGAGTGAAATTTGCGCGAATGGAATACCCAATGCCCGACATACTGTTTCGCAATGGCTAGCCCAGCTTTGCGAAGCTAATTGCAAACCGTGATCGATATGAATTGCCCTGACTTGACTTTGAGCATTTGGAATTTGCGAAAGTAAGTGCAACAGCACATGAGAATCAAGACCTCCACTATAAGCTATAACGAAAGTCTTTTCAGGAGCAAGCATCCTTAGTTGTCGATAGATTTCACTAACACTTATCATGACATAATCCTGCAATATAGCTTCAGAAAGCGCTTAAAACTATATTGCAGTTGATAGATATTTTACTGATAGATGATAAAACCAACTATCACAAATTAAGAATCAAACTGACCAAAACTCATAAGTTTCTGATAACGTTTTTCAAGAAGCTGATCAGTGCTCAATGCGCGCAACTCCCTTAAACTTGCTTCTAATGCTTCACGGATACTTGATGAGACAGCATCGTAATCTCGATGCGCACCACCCAATGGCTCTGTAATAATACGATCAATCAGGTTTAGTTTGCTCAGCTTGTCTGCCGTTATACCCAAGGCTTCTGCAGCTTCTGGCGCTTTTGCTGCATCTTTCCATAGAATAGATGCACACCCTTCCGGAGAAATGACAGAATAGGTACTGTATTGCATCATCATGACTTTATCTGCCACAGCAATAGCCAATGCTCCACCAGAACCACCTTCACCCATAATAGTAGATACGATAGGAGTTCTTAGCTTAGCCATCTCAAATAGATTTCTGGCGATAGCCTCACTCTGACCACGCTCTTCAGCACCGATACCTGGATAAGCACCAGGAGTATCGACAAATGTGATAACGGGTAAGTGAAATTTTTCAGCCATTTTCATCAAACGCAAAGCTTTACGATAACCTTCAGGACGAGGCATACCAAAATTACGTTTAATGTTTTCTTTAGTATCACGACCTTTTTGATGACCAATAACCATCACCGGATTGCCTTCAAAACGAGCCATTCCACCTATGATAGCTTTATCATCACCATAGGCTCTGTCGCCATGCAACTGTTGGAAATCGGTAAATATGCGATCAATTATATCAAACGTATAAGGACGTTTTGGATGTCTCGCTAACTGACCTATTTGCTTTGAGGTTAGTTTAGAGAAGATAGACTTTGTAAGTGTATTTACCTTCTCTTCTAAGCGCTCAACTTCGTCACCTAGGTTAACATCAGAGCTACTTACGTAGCGCAACTCGTCTATTTTTGCTTCTAATTCAGCTATTGGCTGTTCAAAGTCAAGAAAATCTGGATTCATATTATTACTTTTAGGTGTTGCGGTTATTTTTGTTCTTGGCTAGCAATTTCTTCGTGTACTTTTTTCATATCTACTTCTTGTACTTTGCTGATTACATCTTCTAATTGCTCTGCATTTAACATGCCTGGCTGAGAGAAAAGAACAACCTGCTCACGGAAAATCATCAACGTCGGAATTGAACGAATTTGAAAATGCCCTGCTAATTCTTGCTGAGACTCAGTATCGATCTTTCCGAATACTATGCCTTCGTGTTTATTTGAGACTTCCTCGTAAATAGGTGAAAAAGACTTACAAGGTCCGCACCATTCTGCCCAAAAATCGACAATAACAATATCGTTCTTCTCAATAGTTTCTTCAAACGTCTCAGCTGTAATATCGATGGTCGCCACAATGCGCTCCTATTCTAGTAATAAATTAATATGCTGGGGAATATAAGGTTTAGCGCAAGGAATAGCAAGTTGCCGTATGGCTTGCTAGTCTTTTATTTAAAATCACTTACGATCCCCAAACAGGTAAAATTTCATGAGGTATTTCCAGATGCTCAAGTATTCTGGCTACCATAAAGTTTATGATATCTTCAAGAGACTCAGGTTTATAATAAAAACCGGGGTTTGCAGGCATTATGACTACCCCCATTCTGGAAAGTTTTAACATATTCTCCAGATGTATGTCCGAGAAAGGTGTTTCGCGTACAACCAGTATGACTTTCTTGCGCTCTTTTAGCGCAACATCCGCGGCTCGCTCCAATAGGTTTTTACTACTTCCCATCGCGATAGACGACAAAGTCCCTGTCGTACACGGGCAAACCACCGTAGCATCTGCTACGCCGCTACCGCTAGCAACAGGCGCCATCCACTGCTCTTTCTCATACACCTTTATTTGATCAGGCTCCGCACCATATAGTTCACTAAAAAATACCTCAATCTCCGCAGCTCTTGAGGGGATTTTAATATCAGTTTCAGTGTTTATTACGATTTGCGCTGGCCTTGAAAGTAATAGCGTTATATTTTTTTTTGCTTTTACCAATTCTTCTAGTAAACGCAAACCATACTGGGCACCAGAAGCTCCAGTCATAATTAATGTAACGGATTGAGTTGGCATTAGTTTTTTAGGCTTTCTAATTGCTGTAAAAGTTTATCGTGAATACCGCCAAAACCACCATTACTCATAACAAGAATATGATCTCCAGCCTGGATAGTTGGGATAAAAGCCTTAATTAACTGATCAATATTACTATGCAAACTCGCCTTATCACCTAAAGCATCAATAACATCATGCATATTCCAATCAACGTTTTCAGGTTGAAACAGAATAACCTGATCAGCTTCTTCTAATGATTTTGCCAAGGTTAGTTTATGAACGCCCAATTGCATGGTGTTAGATCTAGGCTCAAGAATCGCGATTATTTTCTTGTCTGAAACATGCTGCCTTAAACCTTTTAAGGTAGTTTCTATGGCCGTGGGGTGATGGGCGAAATCATCATAAACTCTGACACCATTCACTTCCCCACGAAGCTCCATACGGCGCTTTATACCTTTAAATTCAGACAATGCTTCGATTGCAAATTTCGCCGGAACACCAGCGTGCCTAGAGGCAGCAATAGCTGCCAAAGCATTTGATACATTATGCTTACCTAGCAATGACCAATTCACAACACCTTGTTGCTGCCCATCAAAAAACACCTTAAATTCACTACCATCAGTATTAATATATTCCGCGGTCCAGCCTTTATCTGACGCAGTATCAGTGCCGTCATCTGCAGAAGCTGAAAAAGCTTCTAAGGACGTCCAGCAACCCTGCTCTAAAACATCTGAAATGTTTTCTTCTTCATCATTTACTACAATCAAACCATTCTGAGGAATCACTCGAATAAGATGATGAAACTGGGTTTTGATCGCATTCAAATCAGGAAAAATATCTGCATGATCATATTCCAGATTATTTATCACCAAAGTACGGGGGTGGTAATGGACAAATTTAGAACGCTTATCAAAGAAGGCAGTATCGTATTCATCTGCTTCTACAACAAAAAAAGGTGAATCTCCACTAAGCCTTGCAGAGACCCCAAAATTCTCTGGCACACCACCAATAAGAAATCCAGGACTCAAGCCCGCATATTCGAGTATCCAGGTAAGTATACTTGCTGTTGTCGTTTTACCGTGAGTTCCTGAAACAGCTAGAACCCACCTATCCTTTAAAATATTTTCATACAGCCATTGCGGGCCAGAGGTATATGGTAAATTCTGATTGAGTACATACTCAACCACGTCTTTACCTCTACTCATGACATTACCAACGACAACCTGACTTTGTTCACCAGCATCTAATTCAGATTCTAATTCGCTTAAATGTTCTTGCTTAAAACCTTGATCTAGCTTGATACCTTGTGACTCAAGCATGGTACTCATAGGCGGATAGACATTTTCATCCGAGCCACTCACTTTAACACCAGATTCTCTCGCCAATAAAGCAATACCACCCATAAAGGTACCGCATATTCCTAAAATGTGAATACTCATATTAAGATTAAGCCCTATCTAATCTACAGATCATCTAAACTTTCCAACCGATCGATTAAATCTGAAGCCGAATCTTTAGAGGATTTACCATCGGTAATTAAATAATCACGGCGTTGCAACCAGGCATCCCTAAGAGCCACATATTGGTCATTCGAGATATTCTCAAATGCTTTTTCCTCATTTAAGAGATCTGCTCTTTTATCAATCATTTCAAGCGCAAAATAATACAGGCTTTCATCAGAGTAATTAGTTACATCAGTCAATCTATCAACGGTAAATTTTGCACTTGCATCACGAACCGTTGATGGGCCTAAGAAAGGCAGCATGATATAAGGACCAGATCCTACCCCCCAACGCGCCAGTGTTTGTCCAAAATCCTCATTATGCTTTTCTAAGCCAGCTGCGGAAGCCACATCAAGCAACCCGGCAAAACCAAATGTAGAGTTAAACACAAATCGCTCAGTATCATTGATTGCATCACTGACTTTAAATTGCAGTAGGTTGTTGATTGCATTACTGACATCACCCAAATTTGAAAAGAAATTTGTGACACTGGTATCTACAAATTCGGGGGTAACAGCCTTATAACCCTTTGCAACCGGCTTTAAGAAGTAGTTATCCAGACCAACATTGAATGAATAGATACTACGATTGAATTTTTCTAAAGAATCTTTGTTTGATGGATTATTAGATGCAGAAACAACAGCAGAATCGGTAGAACTTACACCTTCGGCTTGTGTCGTTTTAGTTTGGCTACATGCCGTTAAAGACATTAGTAAGGCAACACTCAAAATGACTTTTTGAGTTGCGCTATTATTATTTAATCCCATTATTCTCTTCCTTAAGAGATAAGATTCATTTTCAATAAGTAGAGAATGAAATCGTAATTGTTTAATTAGGGGATTATAAATAATTTTCGTATTAAAGTATTATTATATTAAAAACTTAAGCTTTTAATTTGCTACCTTATCATCCACATGACTATCTAGCATGTGGTTTCTGATTACTATTTCCAATGGTCCAGGGCGTGCAATTTCATAACCTTGACCGTAATCAACACCCATTTCTCGCAACAGATGGATGATTTTCTCGTTTTCGACATACTCAGCAATTACTTTAAGGTTCATTGTATGCCCAACCTGATTAATGGATTGAACCATTGTTTTGGCCACTTCATCGTTGGCAATATTTTTCACAAAACTACCATCAATTTTAAGATAATCGACATCAAGAGATCTTAAATAACCGTAAGAACTCACACCTGTTCCAAAATCGTCTAATGAGAACTTACAACCCAATGCTTTCAAAGACGCCATCAATGCATTGATTAAGGTTAAATCTTCTACAGCCACTTGCTCAGTAATTTCAAAACATAGCATCTGTGGATCTACACCTGAGGCTTTAATCTCCTTCGTTACAAAGTCAAGGAAGTGAGGATCATTCAAACTTTGTCCTGATAAATTAATCGCAAAGACTGGCAGTGGGCTTTGTTCTGGTAATGCGCTGATTTGTTTCAATACATTTCTGATCACCCATTTATCTAACTCAGGCATCATAGAATAATATTCAGCTGCAGAGATAAATTCATCGGGAGCGATAGGATTGCCTTTCTCATCTGACAATCTAATCAAAAGCTCATAATGATAAAAAGGCTTTTTATATTCACTCGCTTTCAATGGGTGAATGGGCTGTGCATGCATGCGAAAGCGGTTTTCCTGAAGAGCTTTTTTGAGGATCATCACCCACTCAAGATTTCCTTCCATTTTCTGAATTTCAGAATCTTCTGACTTATAAGCTGAAACACGATTACCACCGCGTTTATTGGCCAAGTTACATGCAGTATTAGCCTCTGAAATTGCTCGAGTTGAAGAGGTAGTTTTCTGATCAACAACCACAAAACCACAACTCATTGTTATTGAGTATTGCTGACCTCGTGACATGAATTTGTATTCTGAAACATCAGTTAAAATCTCTTGAATTGTTTTTATCGCAGAAGTTAATTTACGCTCGCAGAAAACCACTGCAAATTCATTTGCCCCTACTCTTCCGACAATATCCAAGGGAGTAAACAAGTGATTCTTGATTTGCTCCCCCATGCTAGTGATTAGATTATCACCACTAGCGTAACCAATTGTATCGTTGATTACTTGAAACTGATCAATAGAGAAATAAGCCAATACATGTTTAGAGCTATGCTTGTGTGCATTATCGATGAGTTGCTTTACTGCTGCATCAAATGATTTACGATTTAACATACGTGTTAAACCGTCATAAGTTTCAAGGTTAGATAATTTTGACTCTAAAGCTTTACGCTCTGTAATATTATTAATGACAAGCAAAATATGATCTTGCTCTTGATCAGCAAAACGCCTCAATGGAATAAGATTTAGCTCGATCGAGACAGTCTGATTCATTGTTGTCTGCAATATACAATCTCGTGTCATTCTCTCAGTCAGGAATGCAGCATCACCACCTAAAACACCTTGCAGAACCCTTCCTGTATTGGGATTCAATAGCGTAAAAACATCACTGCAATCTCTACCCATCACACGTCTAAGCTTGCAACTGAGCATATTTTCAGCTTCAGGATTCAAGTATATGATTTTATTATCTATATTGAGTATAACGATAGGCTCAGGCAATAATTTATATGCATCTTCCTGACAATTATCTGTTGATTCCTCGAACTGAGGCTTGTGCTTTTTATAATAAAAAAACATATAAAGACCCAAAGCAATAATGATCAGCATCAAGCCGATTATCACTAGGGAAAGTATATTTATTTCTGTATTAGGCACGAATTTATTTTTATTTTTTATTAGAGACTAAATATCTCAATTTTATGATTATGTGCCCATATTTTCGCATAAGCTATCTGAATCCAAGCTGAAGTTGCACGCCTATTCATTGGAACTCAATTAGTTTGCATCAAATAAAAGCTAACAAATATGTAGACATAAAAAAGCCGCCTGATAGACAAGGCGGCTTCTTCAAAAAGTAAATAATTATACTTTTTCTTTGATTCTTGCTGCTTTACCAGTAAGACCACGTAAATAGTAAAGCTTTGCGCGACGCACATCACCTTTACGCTTCACTTCAATACCAGCGATAGTCTGACTATAAGTCTGGAAAACACGCTCAACACCTTCACCGTAAGAAATCTTACGAACAGTAAACGCAGAATTCAAACCACGGTTTCTAATTGCGATAACAACGCCTTCGAAAACCTGAATACGCTCACGCTCCCCTTCTACAACCTTTACTGAAACAGCAACTGTATCTCCAGGGTTAAAATCAGGAACTTCTTTGCTCATTTGTGCGGCTTCAATTGCCTGAATAATCGTACTCATTTATATACCTCTAAACCTATGTATTATTTCTTCAAATATTCATCAAGTAATTTCTGATCTTCATCACTCAATGCTCTGTTTTCTAATAAATCAGGACGTTTTTCAAAAGTTCTTCCTAACGCCTGTTTTCTTCGCCAAATAGCAATCGCCTTATGATCACCACTCTTTAAAACTGCTGGCACATCCAAGTCTTCTACAACCTCTGGCCTAGTGTAATGGCCATGGTCTAATAAATTATCGCTAAATGAATCCTGTTCTGCTGACTCATTGTGCCCTAACACCGATGGTAGTAGACGAGTTATTCCGTCTATTACTACCATTGCACCAAGTTCACCACCACTTAAAACATAATCACCTATCGACCATTCCTCGTCGACTTCCAACTCGATTACGCGTTCATCAATACCTTCATATCGACCACATAACAAAATCAGCGATTGCTCATTAACCGAAGTATCTAGCAACATTGATTGTTCTAACGGTTTACCTTGGGGACTCAAGTAAATTACTTTCGTCTTTTCAGGTGCACTTTTTTTAACTTCGCGAATTGTTTTCAACAAACAATCTGCTTTCATGACCATTCCTGGCCCACCACCATAAGGACGATCATCAACCGTTCGATGAACATCTTCTGTTTGATCCCGAGGGTTCCAACAGTGCAGCTCAATTAAATTACGTTTTTCTGCCCTTCCCGTTACACCAAACCCTGCAACAGTTTCAACCATTTCAGGCATCAGAGTAATCACGTCAAAGCGCATGGGAACCTAAAACTCTGGATCCCAATCAACAATCATCAAAGATTTTTCAAGGTCAATAGACTGTATAACATCACCCATTAAATAAGGCAGCATACGTTCTTTAACCTCTACACCGTCAGTATCTTTAACAACAAAAACGTCATTACTGCCAGTATCGAAAAGCCAGTCAATTTGACCTAACTTTTCACCTTCTATTGTTTCTACTGAAAGACCTATCAGGTCTCGCCAGTAATACTCACCTTCGGATAGTTTCTTTAATTGATCCTTGTGGATTGCAATTTCAGAACCTACAAAAGCTTCAGCTTGATCGCGATATTGGGTATTTTCGAGCAAAGCGATAATATTCTTACCTTGCTTTTTACCATCAATAATCTTAATCGATTTCCAATCATCGCCTCTTCTCTTGATAAACCACTCTTTATATTCAGTGATTTGCTCACGAGGAGACGTATGAGAAAAAATCTTAACCCATCCTTTAATTCCATGTACTCCTGAGATTTCGCCCAGAGTGATGTAATCGCTAGATTGGCTCATATAGCCTATCTATTAAGCAGCAGCTTTAGCTGACTCTTTCAATAAAGTAGCAATACGTGTAGAAAGTTGTGCACCTTCTTTGATCCAATGATCAACACGGTCTTGCTTAAGTTCTAAACGAACTTCCTGACCAGTAGCACGAGGATTAAAGAACCCTAGTCTTTCGATGTATCCACTGTCACGTGGTTTACGTGAATCAGTAACAACAATTTTGTAAAAAGGACGTTTCTTAGAACCGCCACGAGCCATACGGATTGTAACCATAATCTTAAAATCTCAATAAAATGTTAAATACTAAAAATATTTATTTACCTGTTTAAATAACCGACAAATAAGATACTCGAGCAACTAACTATATCACCCTAAGGCAACAGAAAAATAATCGCGCAATTCTACGCTTTTAAATAAAAAAAGAAAGTATATTTTGTACTGATTCAAAGAAAGTTAACAGTTTTCTATATTACTGGTCATTTTACGCATAAAAAAGACCTCTAAAACTGAAAACTCACATCGCATTACATACCGGGAAAACCACCGCCACCGCCCATTCCTGGAGGCATTTGACCTTTCATGCCACGCATCATTTTCTTCAAGCCACCGCCTTTAAATTTCTTCATCATTTTACTCATTTGCTTATGTTGCTTGAGTAAACGATTTACATCTTGAATTTGAAGACCGCAACCAGCTGCGATACGTTTTTTGCGTGAACCCTTAATGACCGCAGGAAAACGTCTTTCCTTTGGTGTCATCGAATTGATGATAGCCACCATGCGATTAACTTCTTTATCGCCAGCACCATCTTGAACAGCCTGAGTCATTTTACCCATGCCAGGCAACTTATCCATTAAGCCACCCATTCCGCCCATTTTCTGCATTTGAAGCATTTGATTACGCAAATCCTCCAAATCAAACCCCTTACCCTTATTTAGCTTTTTCGCTAATTGCTGGGCATCTTTATGATCAACTTTGCGCTGAGCTTCTTCTACCAAAGAAAGTACATCACCCATACCAAGAATACGTGATGCCATTCTTTCTGGGTGGAATGGCTCTAGCTCATCAATCTTTTCACCCATACCGATGAACTTGATTGGCTTACCAGTCACTTCACGAACAGATAAAGCTGCACCACCACGCGCATCACCATCAGCTTTGGTCAACACAACACCTGTAAGCGGTAATGCATCTCCAAACGCTTTAGCCGTGTTAGCAGCATCTTGACCCGTCATCGCATCAACGACAAACAGCGTTTCTACCGGTTTAACCGCGGCATGGATTAATTGAATTTCATCCATCATGTCTGCATCGACATGCAAACGACCAGCTGTATCCACTAACAATACATCGATATGATTACGCTTGGCATAATCTAAGGCAGCAATTGCAATATCCACAGGAGACTGTTCAATATCACTTTCAATGAAAGTTGCCTCAACCTGACCCGCGAGGGTTTGTAACTGCTTGATTGCCGCAGGTCGATAAACATCACAACTCACCATTGCGACTGTTTTCTTTTCTCTTTCTTGCAGAAGCTTGGCTAATTTACCCGCGGTAGTCGTTTTACCTGCACCTTGCAAACCCGCCATTAATACAACAGCAGGTGGTTGAGCATTTAAATCAAGAGACTCGTTGGCCTCACCCATGATTTTGACAAGCTCGTCATTAACGACCTTAACCAGTGCCTGACCAGGAGACAAACTCCCCTGCACTTCAACACCAATGGCGCGTTCTTTAACTTTATCAACAAAGGTTCTAACGACTGGCAACGCAACATCAGCTTCCAATAACGCCATGCGCACTTCACGCATAGCCTCTTTAATATTATCTTCTGTTAGTCGCGCCTGACCTTTCAGCTTCTTGACTGTATGGGAAAGACGATCACTTAAATTCTCAAACATTTATAAATACTCTTTTATGTTTTGTTCTTTTCTTTAAAATAGGCCTTTAGATTAGCCTTAAACAACTCTATAAATAAAAAGTTATTCTTTAATTAATTTTTTAAACGACAAGTAATCGCCTAGTATAACATTAGCTTTCATTACTCTATAATGAATATCTTAGTCGACACGCATTATAATTAGAGACGAACAAAATTTCATCCCGGTTAATCAAAGATATTTTTAAAGAGATCAAACAGACGATAACTCATGACAGCTAACTTATTGAACTTTGCGGCGATTATATTCTATTTAATCAGTTGGTACATGATAACTGCCTGTGTACGTGCCAGCATTGAAAACCCAGAGAACTGTAAGGAGAAAAGAAAATACTTTTTCTTAATATGGTTTGTGGCGTTAGCTATTCATATTACCAGCATTCATTTACCCGTAATGAACGGCGAACCCTTATCGTTTAGCTTTTTTACACTGTCATCCTATGTGATGTGGTTTATCAGTTTATTACTATTCATCACAACCATTAGCAGAAAGATTGAATCACTAGCGATCATCATATTACCGATCACTATACTTAGTATTCTTTTAAGTACCACCATTGGTTCAGGCTCCGAAAGAGTCGTGCACATGCACAGCGGTCTGGGCATTCACATTTTAATCTCGCTTTTGGCATACAGCGTATTAATGCTGGCATCATTCCAGTCGCTTCTACTGCATACCCAAAACAAACACTTACACAATCGTCAAAATAACGGCTTCATTCGCTCACTCCCATCACTGGAAGATATGGAGCACTTTCTATTTAGGTTGATCACCATTGGCGTGATTTTGTTAACAATCAGTTTAATTTCTGGTTTTTATTATCTGGAAAACCTATTCGGCTCCAATGTGGCGCATAAAACCATTTTGTCGATCATCTCATGGGTGATTTTTACTTCCCTGCTTGTTGGACGATGGAAATATGGCTGGCGCGGAAAAACAGCCGTGCGCTGGACACTCGCTGGCTTTCTTGTCTTGGCCTTAGCCTTTTTTGGCTCTAAATTCATTCAGGAATTTGTCATCGATAAAGACATCGCACAGATTGGCACCCCCCTACTTATAGACAGAAATAGTTAAAGCCTGTGAACATCAATGAAACTCCGATAGGAGTATTATTTCTATTGCTCGTGATTTTGTTTCTCATGTCGGCATTCTTTTCCGGAACAGAAACGGCATTAATGTCGTTAAATCGCTACAAGCTCAAGCACCTATCGAAAAAAAATAAAGGTGCGAAACTCGCGATGCAGTTACTGCAAAAGCCTGATCGACTGATTGGCGTGATTTTAATTGGCAATAATCTGGTCAATATACTGATTACCCAGTTAGCCACCTATCTAGGGTTTCGTCTCGGCGGAAGTGCAGGCGTAGCAATCGCCACCGGCTTATTAACACTGGCATTATTAGTCTTCGCCGAAGTAACTCCCAAAACCATCGCAGCGTTGCGTTCAGAACAAATCGCCCTGCCCGCATCCTATATTTATGTGGTCATGCTGAAGTTTGCCTACCCACTGGTTTGGGTAATCAATATCATTGCAAATACCGTCGTGCGTCTTGTGGGGGTAGACCCAAACGTCACCGACAATCAATCACTCAGCCCGGAAGAACTCAAAACCGTCGTCAACGAAGCCAGCGGATTAATCCCCGAAAACCATCAAGACATGCTAATGCGCGTGCTCGATATGGAATCAACCACTGTCGAAGACATCATGATTCCACGTACCGACATCAGCGGCATTGATCTTGCCGACGACTGGAATGATATTGAAGAACAAATTCTTCGCAGCAACTTTACCCGCCTCCTGATGTATCGAGGCAGCATTAATAATATCGTTGGCTTTTTACACTTACGTCGCATCTTGCCACTATTTCACGAAGGTAAAATGGATCGTGAACGTTTTGAAAACCTCATATCTCCTGCCCACTTCACCCCAGAAGGTGTTCCTTTGACGCAGCAATTGATTAACTTTCAAGACGAACGCAGACGTATGTCATTGGTGGTCGATGAATACGGAGACATTCAAGGGCTTGTCACGCTCGAAGATATTCTCGAAGAAATCGTTGGCCAATTCTCAACATCACCCGCCAACTTCGATTATGAAGCTAAAGTAAACGAAGACGGTTCAATCTGGATCGAAGGTGCGATGCATATCCGTGACATTAATCGTCAACTGAATATGGAATTACCTACCGACGGGGCAAAAACAATTAATGGACTAGTCACCGAAGAACTCGGCCAGATTCCCACCCCGGGAACCAGCATTCTGATTAACGACTACCCAATGGAAATCAGAAAAACACAGAATAATGTGATTAAAACACTGATTCTTTATCCACGCATAAATGATCACAAACGTACTGAAGAAACAGAATAATAAAACTACGATTTAAATCGACAACATTTACCCACAACATACACCTAAGAACACATACCAAAAAATAAGAGCAACACTCATGGCAAAACCTAAGACTGAATACCATTGCACCTCCTGTGGCACCGTTCACATTAAATGGGAAGGTCAATGCGGCGAATGCAAGGAATGGAACACACTTGAAGAAAGCGCCGTACAAAGTAGCTCAGCTGCCGGTACTGTGGCAGCCAAAGGCAGTCGCTTTCAAAGTTATTCGGGTGATGTCGGACAAATAAAATCGATTAAAGATATCGACCTGAAAGCCGTACCTAGAACCAAAACAGGCTTATCAGAACTGGATCGCACATTAGGCGGTGGATTAGTCCAGGGTTCCGTTACATTGATTGGTGGTGATCCTGGTATTGGCAAATCAACCATCCTGATTCAAACACTCGCCAGCCTGACTGACTTGCGCACGCTCTACGTCACAGGTGAGGAATCCTTACAGCAAGTATCGATGCGCGCCACGCGATTAGAACTCCCGACAGAGCCATTACGCCTTCTCACCGAAACCTGTGTCGAGCGTATTATCGAACACGCCATGCACGAAAAACCCGATGTGATGGTTATCGACTCGATTCAAACCATCCACACCGAAGAACTTAACTCTGCGCCAGGTGGTGTCAGTCAGGTGCGTGAAGCTACTGCAAGATTGACTCGCTTTGCCAAACAAACCAACACCTCATTATTCATCGCAGGTCACGTCACCAAAGAAGGTACCCTCGCAGGACCACGCGTGTTAGAACACATGGTCGATACGGTACTCTATTTTGAAGGAGACCCCGGTGGACGCTACAGAATTTTACGCGCCGTAAAAAATCGTTTTGGCGCAGTCAATGAACTCGGTGTTTTCGCGATGACCGAAAAAGGCTTGATTGGTGTAAACAACCCTTCCGCCATTTTCCTCTCACGTCACGAAGAACCAGTTGCAGGCAGTGTGATCATGGTTACTCGAGAAGGCACACGTCCACTGTTAGTTGAAGTACAGGCGCTCGTTGATGACAGCCACGGGCAACAAGCAAGACGAGTCGTCATCGGCCTAGAACAAAACCGCATCAATATGTTACTTGCGGTTCTGCATCGCCACGGCGGTGTATCCATGTTCGATCAAGACGTCTTCATCAATGTCGTTGGTGGCATGAAAATTACTGAGACTGGCGCCGACCTCGCAATGATACTTGCCGCGTTATCTAGCTTCCGCAATAAACCACACCCATCAGATTTAATCGTCTTCGGAGAAATCGGCCTAGCCGGAGAAATTCGTCCCGTACCGAATGGCGAAGAACGCCTCAAAGAAGCCGCCAAGCACGGCTACAAACGCGCGATTATTCCAAAAGGTAATATGCCGCAAAAGGGCATTCCGGGAATGAAAATCATGACTGCGCAACGCTTGGAAGATGCTTTGGATTATCTTTAGAGGGGCTTTGGGGCACTTTTACTTATTTAACAGTTTCGATTCCATGCCATTAATATCTATAAGTCTCTTATTAAGCTCTATATTTGTTACAGAAGAAGGATCATGAACTAATTTATTTCTAAAACTCGTCAATTTTTTGAAATCTTTATATACCCTGCTATTTTCTGGATCATTATCCATTAAGACTATAAGTGCATGCTGATGCCTAAATACATTGGCTTCATATTTCTTAGCCAAATCAATTATTTTATTTTGAAGTTTAGTCCATCGTTTTAAGAAATCACCGAGAGACTCAGATCCAATTACATTAACAGTTAAATGAGATTTGATTTCATCACAAATAATTTTTAAACCGTCATTATCTGGATATAAAGCTGTTTCAGGAATTCGGTCAAAACCATTCCCCCAGAATGAATCAGTATTAGGAATTTCAAATTTTGCAATTAATCTACGATTAAGGTCTAACTCATCCTTTGAAAGATAGTCAGTTGTTATATCTTCTGTACCTATCAAGAATCCTTCTTGAAAATATGGTCTTAATGCGGAGGGGGGTGTAATACTAAGCAGCCTTATATTTACCAAATCATGCTCTGAATTAATTGATATCCTGTTAGTGTAATAAGGCAAACCAAAAACATAAACATACGCCGTATTATTTCTATTATCTAATTGAGCGAAAGAACAAGCAACACGAAGGGACTGCGTAACATCTGATAGGGGAGTATCAGTCACCTCATAGTGCTGAAGTACACTCCATTGAATATACTTCTTTCTGTTTAATTCTTGATACCCCTCAATTTCTCTCGATTTAAATTCGTAACAAAGCATCTTGCTAGCACTTTCAAGTAAATCAAAACGATATTCTAATTCTTCCTTAGATAAAGGGTCTCCTCTATAAATTGTTGGATAAAAAGTTGAAGAATCAGCTTTATTTTTATAATCAGCCTTTTGCCCTCTATAAAACAATAAAAAGTCTTTGTTTTTATATGACAACTTAGCAACCTGTTTAACTAGCTCTTCATAAGATTTGACTTTGTAACCAGCATCAACACCTACAGTTTTCACAGTTGTATGGGCCGATAACTCTATTGTTAAATTGCCGTGAATTTTTCTCATTATTAAAGCCTGCTTTTAAGTTTTCTTAAATACGATCCATAAAATTAGATTATATATAACCTACAGTATAAATTTACAAGGTAAGAAATAATGGATCAGGATGAAGGTTGTTTCAGCGAAGAATGAGCGAGTTTCCTTCAGCCCCATTATTTCCCCCCTTCACTTAAAACTATGATGTTTTAAAATTAACAGCATTTCTTTGGTTACTTTCTTTTTGCTGTATTGAAAAGAAAGTAACTCGATGAGGTGAACCAATAAACGAGGAGAGCAATCAACCAACAAAGCAGCGAAAAAAAACCACTCAAGACCTAGTAACAAATTTAGCTTTCAAGATCGACCATCGTACGTCGACGATTCCTTACGGAATCTACGACGGACTTTCTTGGCTCTTGATGAGCCTAAGAAAGCCACCTCCCCACTTACAGGCACTTTTTTATGCAATGATTATCTAATCTTTAATTTCATTACCGCTCAATCACCAAGCATTAACTCTATAACATAACACCAATAATCTGCTTAAGCGCCAGCACAGAAAGCAGCACCAGGATTACCCGATCAAACACGACTGCATTCATTCGTCTGCCAATCATTTCACCGACAGGCAAACCTGCAAACAATGGAATAAAGGCAAGCAAACCTACGACAAAGGTTTGAACATTCATCAAGCCGTAGGCTATTAGTAATGGTATTTGAGCGACGCACATTGCGATGAAGAATACCGATATCGTAAAAATAAACACCGACCGGTTTAACTTAATAGCGTTAAGAAAGGTAAGCGATACAGGGCCTGAGATACCGAGGGCTCCTTGCAACACTCCTCCACTCAGACCTGCAAACCAGGCTAATTTTTTTGCACGTTCAAGCGGCAGTTGGAACACGGGCTTGGTCAGCCTTAATACGATATAGGCGATTACAATGAGCGCCATTAAGATATTCAGTTGATCTATTGGCACGTAGGCAAGCATCATCGTACCTAGTGCCGCGCCTAATAATCCGGCAATAGCGAAATTACGTGTGAATTTGGGTTCCAGATTGTAGTTTCGGTATTTATAAATCTGCAGTGTATTACTGAGGATGTTAGGAACAACCAGAATAGTGACCGCAAGACGTATATCATAGAACGCGGTGATCACGGGTATGGCAACTATGGGCATTCCCACACCCGTTGCGCCTTTAAGGACTCCACCTAAAAATATGGCAAAAAATATTGCCATAACCCCAAAAGAGTCTGTATTTGAAAGATTAGAAAACATTTTATTTCACTAGATTCTCTTAACAACATATTCGTTTTGCAGCTAAAACAGATTGTTTTATTTTAGATACAAATACTATCGTAGTAGCTATCCGTTGATTCCGTGGTTTTTTATATACATTTTTTTATTAACGTTTTTTATATACCGCTTTTTTATATACGGAAAGTACGACCTTAATACGTAGAGCTTCGCTTTTTTGATTATGCGATGAAAGTAGCAAGCTGAACGAGTCTGCCAGCATTTGCCGGTGACTCTGCCGCTATGAGCTCTGCATTCATGCCATCACTGGTCATAACCCTTTGTAAAGCCTGTTCTTCACTTAAACCAACGTCCACATGACGTTTCATCAATCGTCGCTTACATTCATCCACAGAGACATTCAGATACCATGCTTCATCAAATACTAAATCTCGTAATTGACTCCAGGGATCAGCATCCAGAAGCAAATAATTTCCTTCGACCAGCACAATCCGATGGGGTTTCAACAGCTTTATATCATCTTCAATAGGATCGCCGATGCGATGATCAAACGAGGGAAAGGAGCCCTCGCCCGAACGTTTAGCCTCAATGAGCTCATTGGTGAATCTGGCCGAATTGAACGTAAAAGGCGCACCCCTTCGCATGTGAGCCTCTGCGGGGTCATCCATTTGATCCAACTCGCTTCGATAGTAATGGTAGCCATCAAGAGGAATGACGAGCAACAAATCCACTAGGCGTTTTTGTAATTCTGCAGCAAGCGTGCTTTTCCCACTACCTGGGCTACCTGCAAGCCCTATCCACAGCTGTTCTCCTTCGACCATTTTATTGGCTCTGTCTCCAAGCTCTGCTGCTAGCTCATCATATTCTTGCATGTGTTCCAGACTCCTTTTTAATTGAAGAATAGTTGAAAAGCTTAAGAACACTGTTAAATTTTTTACGATTTTATTAATTAATAATAAAAATCCCCCCCCTTTTTTTAATAAAACACACCCCTCTGGTTTCAGGCGTTTTTTTTCTAAGCTATCATTCTGCAATCACTTAAACCAATGATAGATAAAACCAATGGCCCATTCCGATAGACCCAACCCTGAAACAATTACTCTGGAAAACGGCAACTTAGCCGCAACGCCCGATCAAGTGATCGCCGCTATTGAAGCGTTAAACTTCGAACAGGAAACCAAAGTCCACGAACCACTTTTTACTGTGGAACAATCCAAAAAAGTGACTTTCGACAAACCCGGTGCAAAAACCAAAAACCTATTCTTACGCAATAAAAAAGGTCGTATGGTTTTATTAGTGGTAGAACAAGATTGCATGATTGAGTTAAAAGAACTGCGCGACAAATTAGAACTCACTGGCGGACATTTATCGTTTGCCAGCACTGAACGTTTGGGTCAATATCTTGGCGTGGTGCCTGGTTCAGTATCACCGCTAGCGTTAATCAATGATCATTCAAACAGCGTACAAGTCTTTATTGAGAAGGCTTTAATCGAACAGGGATGGATTTATATGCATCCTTGCAGAAATACCCACACTACAAGAATGCGTTGCGATGATTTGCTCACATTGCTTGAAAGCTGGGATCATCCGGCTGGGATAATAGAATTTTGAATCAGCTGTTCTTGATTATCACTTTCCATTAATCGGTTCAAAAGGCGCAAACTTTTAATCACGGTATAATAAAGACTAAAATAATAACAAGGCGCTCGTCACGCCATAACTCGCTATGCCATATATAGAAAAACACAAACTAACCGCAATCGGAATTTACATCATCGTTGTATTATTCGAATGGTTTAGCGGCGGACAACAAAATGGATTGGCAGCCGCAGCCGTTTTGGGATTACTGCTTGTATTGATTGTATTCAGCGGTGTTTTTGCGTTTCTGGGAAGTTTTGGCTTTATGGAATCTTTCGCTAGCGATCACCGCGAAGGGCTTTCGACAAACTCGGTTTCATTCCTGGGCTGGATACTGTTTCTTATCGGATGCGCTTTTTTCCTGTTTAACTGGAATACTTAATCAGCGTTAATGTCTTAATTCGACGCATAAAGTGTTGAATCCACTCTTTTAAGTAAATACAAATTTAACAAACACACCCCCCTACTTTGAGGCGTTTTTTTACAAAGCATTTTTACAGAGATTTTTTGCAGAGCCATTTTGAAGACCTTTTTTAAAGAACCTGTTTACAGAAAGTTTATATACAGCTCTTAATTCATAATTATTTATTTGCATTTGCGCTATTGATTAGCACGACATAAAGTGTCGCTTCATTATCTCGAATTTCATTATGTCGAATATAAAAGCCGAATATAAAAACAGCCCACTGAAAAACATGCGATTACCTCCCTCAAAATTCTTTCTTTTTTTATTGTTTTTCAGCTTATGTTTGATGGTATTGCTTAGCATTATTGGACATTATTACGAAGAACAAATAATACAAAGCATCGGCGAACAACAAGCGGCTAAAATGGCAAAGCTTATCTTCGTTGTTATCGGAGGCATGTTTGCTATTTCCAGCATGACTTTGTTTATCCGTAACTTTCCCGGGAAGATAATAAAAGTCATCAGGATTGAAAACCCGGAATTGGCGACGAAATTATCAGCGTTATTGAACCCCTTGCGCTTAGACCGTTTTGCATTCTTGTTTAATGTTTTTATTATTTTGGGCTTACTTTATATCGCTTATGCAATCCAGAATGGAACTGTATAAATAGTATTTGGTAATAGCTTTTTTAGTTAGTGACTTTAAACGAAACTAGATGACAAACACCAGATAATGGCGCAATAAAAAAGACACCTCCCAACTTTTAAGCTGTTTACATGGGAGATGAAGCCCAAAAGCCGGAAGGTGTCATATTTATTCAAACCTGAACAGGTACCCTTTAGACCCATTCAAATTTGAATAAAACGGAAAGTTACGTGGATTCACATAACCTTTAAAACTTGCTATCTACAAAATTTTTTTATCAGAGAAACGAAAAATCAATCTGTCACGATTAATTTCTACCTCTGGAAATACGTTTAGCAACGTCAACCAAACCAACACGCTGTGCCACTTTGATGGCTGTCTCACCTGATTTATTTTTATGCGCCAAATCAAACTGTTTGGTTTCTATCAATTTATTGATGATTCTTTTATTTCGTCCTTCAAGCGCATGAAACAAGGCATTGTTACCAGAAGCATCAATCGCTGCTAAGTTGCCACCGCTTTTGAGAATCTGTTTGAACAGTGTCTCGTTTCCTTTTTTTGCCGCATAATGCAATGCTGATGCACCTTTGTTATCCTGCATATTGATGTTTCTGCTTTTCTGAATCAGCAAAGATGCAATCTCCTGTTTATTCGTTTTGATCGAATAAATTAGAGGTGTGGTTCCGGTGTTATCTGCCACATCAACCTTGGAACCGTGCTTTATCAAGCTTTCAACTATAGCGACCGTGCTAGTGTCTACTGCATGCATTAATGGTGTCGTGTTATAAACGGAAACATCCAAATTAGGATTTACGCCATTTCGTACTAAAGACTCGACTAATGGCTTATTCTGCGTTTGAATTGCATTGAGCAATTCGTCTGCTTTTGTGAAAGCAGAAGCGTGAGTATTCAGCGCAAAGATCAGTGATGCTGCAAGCATTTTAATTTTCATTTTATGATTCCCCAATCATGTTATTTGTCCATATTATGATCCTCCCACAAACCACAATTAGATTCTTGAGTGCAATCACTAGTGATTGCTGACAAGTTAGTAGTTGCCTATTTACATTAGGTTCATTTTAATTTTTTATAGGTGGGAGACTCTTGAAATCAGGGGTGTTTCTATTTTTCGATATTCTAAGTTTCATGTTATTTATCCGGTTTCAATGCGACGTAAACACAAGAATGATTAATGCTCTACTGAAACGACTTTTTTAAGGTAACCTTGTTAATCATATGAATAACACCCACAGCACGCATAAAAATCAACCGTTACTGCTTCTCATCGATTTACAAAAAGCCATCGATCATCCCGATTGGGGCGAGCGCAATAATCTTGATGCTGAAGAAAACATAGCAACGCTTTTAGCGCACTGGCGAAACAACGATTTGCCCATCATCCATATAAAACACACCTCTGTGGAACCCGATTCTCACTATCGGCCGCATCAGGAAGGGCATGATTTTAAAGCGGTTGCCCAGCCTGAAACACACGAAGAAGTTATCGAAAAACACACAAACAGTGCTTTTATAAATACACCTTTAGAGCAGATTTTACGTGCGAGAAATATTGAAGATGTCGTCATTATCGGTGTGATTACCAATAACTCGGTAGAAGCGACAGCGCGTATGTCGGGTAATTTAGGATTTAATACAACGGTCGTTTCAGATGCGACTTTTACTTTCGGTAAAAAGGACTATTCGGGAAAGTGGCACGATGCTCAGCAAATTCACGATATATCATTATCGAATATGGCTGGTGAATATGCGCAGATTATGAGCACCAAGGAATTACTTAGTTCTATGGATTAAAAACGAATGCATTTTAGATGACGACCTGATTCAGTCACTATTTTGCAGCGCTTCCAGACAGAAACATAAAAGGTATCGCTAACGGACCAAACACTAGGCCCATCACTGTCCAAAAAGCGGTATTTGCTCCTCGGTTTTTGGCTAAATAATGACAAACAACGCCACTTATTAAAAAGGGAATCGACCCTATCAGGTAAAACATAACACCTCTATTGCGTTTGATTTATGCACTTAAACTGCTCGGAATAATCGCTTCAGGATATCACTTAACACCACGATATCGGGATCTTGTTTGCGTTTCGTTTGATAGGCAAAGCCAACAGGTAGCTTGAATGAAGCCCCGGGCCAGACACAGATTTCACCTCTATCAAGCATGGGTTGTGCTTCTTCTTCCATAATTAATGCCAAGCCCGCTCCTGACTTTATTAACTCATTCACATAAATTTCAGAGGTCGCTTCCGTATTCCATTCGGGTGATTTCTCGATGCCTTCAAACAACCTATCCAATATATCAAGATAAGGACATTGAGGCGCAGGATAGATCCAGGGCAGATTAGCGAGACTTTCGATATCTTCATTCAATAACTGATCTTGCCATTTAATTGAACCAGCGATGTGAATAGTCGTTTCTGTTAGCTGGATACTTTCCAGATCTTTATCATCGTTTTGACCGAAGAAGAACGTCCCATCCAGAGAGCCATTGGATAATTGCTCCATAAGTACGGGGGTGTTACCCGCCACAATATTCGCTTTAACACTGGGGTGATGGGTGCGCAATTCGTCGATGAGTTTACCCAGCTTTAAAAACACCGCGTCAGCATTCAAACCAATACGTAATTGCGTTGATACTTTGTTTTGCAGCATCTTGGCCTGCAAACGAATCTCGTCACTCGACTCTAAAATCTGCAAGGCTTTAAGTTTTAGCGCTTCGCCATTTTCAGTCAGCTGCATACCTGTTGAAATTCGATTAAACAGTTTGATATCAAACTCTTCTTCAAGCGCTTTTATATGCGCACTGAGTGCAGGCTGACTGATAAATAAACGATCAGCGGCTTGAGTGAGATTGCCAGTTTCGGCAATCGTGATAAATGATTTTAGTTGATAAAGTTCCATTTGCTCATAGTGTCATCATTTTTTAAAGCGGACAATCGCATTTGCTGATCGGTGCGTTTTGAATTGCTTATTGATGTCGCTATTAATAAAACAGTTATGCCCCTACCGTTATGCCCCAATAAATGTACATCGACGATTCCTTACGGAATCTACGATGGACTTTTCTGGCTCTTGGTGAGCTCTCATTCCGAAAAAATTCGAGTCAGAATATGCATTAGTCTTATATCAATCAATGTACATCGACGATTCCTTGCGGAATCTACGATGGACTTTTCTGGCTCTTGGTGAGCCTAGAAAAGCCACCCACCTACTTTGGGGGCATTTTTTAATTCTCTCTCCGAAGATTCCGTTTATACTTAACAGCTGACTGATACCATTAGATCAAAACTAATGATTAGTATCGAATTAATAAAGATTTGAGAGAGCAGTATCCGTGAAATTAAGCGCAGAAGAATTTAACAAACTAGAACATAAGTCGATCACCCTATTGGGAATGTCGGGCGTGGGCAAAACCTTTTTGTCGAATATTTTACGCCAGAGCGGCTGGTTTCATTACTCCGGGGATTATCGTATTGGAACGCGTTACCTAAGCGAACCGATTCTGGATAATATTAAAATTCAGGCGATGCAGGTTCCTTTTCTGCGCGATCTATTGCGTTCGGATTCGATCTACATCAACAATAATATGACCTTTGAAAACCTCGATGCCGTGTCGACTTTCTTAGGCAAAATTGGTGATCCTGAGTTAGGTGGTTTATCGCTGGAAGAATTCAAGCGCCGTCAAAACCTGTTCTATCATGCAGAGCATGCTGCAATGTCAGATGTGCCGGAATTCATGAGCAAAGCACGTCAAATTTATGGTTTGAATAACTTTATCAACGATGCTGGCGGCAGCCTGTGCGAAATAGAAGATGACGCGCTACTTGATATGTTGGCAGACAACACCATAATTTTGTACATTCAGGCGAATAAAGATGATGAAAAACGTCTTATCGATCGTGCCAATGCATCACCTAAACCGATGTATTACCGCGCCGAATACCTGGATGAACAACTTGCCATTTATATGGAAGAAAACCAGCTAGAATACGTAGCGATGATAGACCCAGATGAGTTCGTACGCTGGGTATTTCCACGCCTATTCTACAATCGCATTCCCCGCTATGAAGCGATTGCACAAAAGTACGGTTACACCATTAAAACGGAAGATTTATACCAGATTAAAACCGAATCTGATTTTTTAGAATTAGTGAAAAAAGCCATGACGGAGCAGGCTTAGCCTTTATTAATCTACCGCGTTTTAACGATACCCGGTTTTATAAAGTAGCTAGCCAACAACAAAAATGCCATTAGTCGAACATAGTAAATTACCCACGTTTCAACGCCTTCGCGATGAAGGACAAGTTGTACTGCGCCCCGGACAAGCATCTAAACAGGATATCCGCGCACTGCATATTGGTATTTTAAACATGATGCCTGATACGGCTATGCAGGCGACTGAACGTCAATTTTATCGTTTGATTGGTGAGAGCAACCCAATCGCACAATTTCATGTTCATCCATTTAGTTTGCCCGTTTTCGAACGAGGCAAAAAAGCACAAAAACACATTGATAAATACTACAACACCTTCGAAGAAATCAAAGAAGCGGGTATTGATGCACTGATCATAACCGGCGCAAATGTCTCTCAACCCAAGCTTCCACTAGAACCTTTTTGGGAGCCACTGAGCGAAGTATTTCAATGGGCGCATGAAAATGTAACATCGACACTATGCTCGTGTTTGGCAACCCATGCCGCGCTCGAACTGCAATACAATCAGGCTCGTTATGGTTTGGGTTATAAGCGCTGGGGTGTATTTAGTCATCGCGTTACAGACAAAAATCATCCTTTGGTTAAGGGCATTAATACGCGTTTTGATGTGCCTCATTCACGCTTTAACCAAATCGACCGCTCTCAGTTTGAAGCGGCTGGTTTACATGTTCTGGCTGAAAGCAAAGAAGCCGGCGTACAAATGGCGGTTAGCCCGGATGGGTTCCGTACCGTCTATTTTCAGGGACACCCTGAATACGACAGCATTAGCTTATTGAAAGAATACAAACGTGAAGTCGGTCGTTTTGCTGAAGCAATGCGAGCAGGAGAACAGCTGGATTATCCCCCTTTTCCGCTGAATGTTTTTGACATCCACACGCAGGCGATATTGAATGAATTTCGTTATCGCTTGATTGAATCGATCAATAATAACAAGGAATTACCTGCTTTTCCTGAAGCATTAATACTCGATCATATTGATAATAGCTGGCACGATACTGCTGCGGCTATCCTCGCTAACTGGATGGGTTTGGTGTATCAGGTGACAAATGTCGATCGCAGATTGCCATTCATGGACAGTATCGATCCAGATAATCCGCTGTCACTTAAAAATATCTCTGACACTAAATAATCTATAGGCTACGCTTTATTCTTTAGCCTTTTCGAACCTAATTTTCATATCTATCTGCCTATCGTTTTTCTGTATTTTCTGGATTACATTTTGCACCTAGTTTTATAAGAGTAATTGTTGTGAACGCTGTACCTTTTAAAGCAAACCATACCGCCAAATGGCACTTGATCATTCTCGTCTCTTTAATGTCCATGGTTGGCCCCTTTAGTATCGATACCTACCTGCCTGCTTTTGAAAGCATGGAAGCTGATTTAGGTGTAAACAGGATTTTGATGACCAAAACCCTGGGCGCTTATCTGATGGCTTTTGGTGCTTCGACATTGGTTTGGGGTGCAATCACCGACTGGATTGGGCGCAAACCGGTGATGATTATTTCACTCGGTAGTTACTTTATTTCATCAGCAGCTTGCGCATTAGCCAGTGATTTCGACCATTTATTATGGTTAAGAGTATTTCAAGGCTTAGGGGTTGGCGGCGCACTTATCGCTGGTCGTGCCATGGTACGCGATGTACTTGATACCAAAGATGCACAAAAGGCGATGGCCTATGTGATGATGTTATTTTCTGCCGCGCCTGCACTCGCACCAGTAATTGGTGGGTGGCTGCACGATTTCTTTGGCTGGCGTTCTATATTCTGGTTTCTAGCCATTTACGGCATTGTGGTAATGGCTTATGCCGTGATAGTTGCGCGCGAATCTCTGCCTCATGAAAACAGAAGCTCAATACGAATTCAGGAAGTTAGCCGTGTTTATTTAAGAACTTTACAAAGCCCTCGCTATTTACGTTTGGTTTTTATTCTCGCGTTTGCCTTCGCTAGCTTCTTTGTGTTTATTGCCGGAGCACCGACACTATTATTTGATGTATTAGGCTTAGAAGCGAGCAGTTTTTACGTGTTGTTTGTGCCGATGGTTTCAGGAATTATGCTCGGCGCGGTAGTGTCCAATCGTCTGATTCACTTTTTAAGCTCAATACAAATACTGACTATTTTCATTACCTTGATGCTGGCAATATCCATTTTTAACTGGAGTTTAAATTACTTCGCTGAGATATCCATAGTGCGCGTGATCGCCCCTCTCGCGCTGTATTCATTCGGTCTTGCCGTCATCATGCCTGTTTTAACCATCGAAATTATCAATTGTTTTCCAAATAATCGTGGCTCTGCAACCGCAATGCAGAGTTTTATTCAAATGGTTTTCAATGGTATTACCGCGAGCTTTATCGTCGCCAGTCTGGGAACAGTACTGAGCAACTTTATTATCACGCAAATCGTATTAATACTGGCTGCGGTGGCGCTCTGGTTGTACGAACTCAGAGTGAGATAACATCGAACATGACACCTCACGTTTGAATGATAACTCGTTTTTCAATCGTTAAAACGTAAATTGAAAACATACGGAGTTAGTCACTTTGCTTTCATTCATTGTCATCTTAAAATAATCAAAAATTTCATTTCCAGTTCACAAAATTTTTACAGTCATCAGCATACTCTGCGTAGGCGGTACGAAGATTCGTACACTAACTATACGGAGATACATGAAATGAAAAACAAGTTAAAGTCAGGTTCAAAATCAAAGATAAATGCCAAACTATTAACAGCAGCAATTGCGACCCTATTTGTATCCGTGCCAATGATGGCATCAGCGAGTGATTGTGACTATTCGAAAAAAATGAAGTCTGCACAATCCAAGCAACATTCGATGCAAGGACAATACAACCACGCAGTAAATAAAAGCCCAATGGCTCAAGGTAGTTTTATTAAAGTCGGTGCACACAGCCCAAAAGCAGACATTGTTGATACTGCAGTTAAAGCAGGAAGCTTTAACACCTTAGTTACAGCGGTTAAGGCAGCTGGATTGGTAGACACGCTTAAAGGTAAAGGACCATTTACGGTCTTCGCCCCAACCGATGAAGCCTTTGCAAAAATACCAGCAGACGTACTGAATGGCTTACTCGCAGACAAAGAGGCATTAAGAAAAATGCTGCTTTATCACGTAGTCGCCGGAAAGGTAACAGCCGACCAAGTAGTTAAAGTGAAATCAGCGGCAACTGTTCAAGGTTCAGATGTGATGGTTGATGCGTCTAATGGCGTTATGATCAACAACGCGAAAGTAGTCAAAACCGACATCATGACGAGTAATGGTGTAATTCACGTCATTGACACGGTATTAATGCCAAAATAAAACGCATCAAGCTCTACACAAAAGGCTCTCTTGAATTTATTTCTCGAGGGCCTTTTTTATGAGAGTAATTTAACAGCGACTATCCTTAAAGTTCATCCAGCCTAAACCTTCATTTGTAGTCGCTCTTGGGCGATATTCTGCACCTACATAACCCGTATATCCCAATTCATATAACCAGCTTAATAATCGGCCATAACACACTTCACCTTCATCGGGTTCGTGTCGTGATGGCACTGCGGCAATCTGAACATGTTGAATATATTCAAGATATTGCTCGAGTTTCTTCATCAAATTTCCTTGCGCGACTTGAATGTGATAACAATCGAACATGATTTTGATATTAGAACGACTTAAGCAGGCAACGGTTTCTACAGCCGTTTCAATATCTGAAAGATAATAGCCCGGTATATCCTGACGGTTTATAGGTTCTATCAATATACCGATGTCGTGATCAGCCGCGAGGTCTGCCGCGTAATTTAAGTTACTCAAATAGACATCAAAACAGGATTCCAAATAACCATTAGACACCCCCCCACTTTGGAGCACTTTTTCTGGTATCTTGCCCGACATCACATGGACGTGTTGTGCGTTTATCTGTGCAGCGTAATCAACAGCTTGCTTAATGTATTGACGAGCTTCGTTTTCTCTTTCTGGAATAGCGCATACGCCAAAGTCGCCTGCGCTAAGATCGCCTGGTAATGTATTTAAACTCAACATTGGCAAACCTGTCTCTTCCAAGGCTTGCTTGACGTCTTCTGCGGGAGTTTCAAACGGCCAGTGACATTCCACTGCATCAAAACCTGCGTTAGCAGCAGCATGAATACCTTCTACCAAGCTGAGTTCCTGCCAAAGAAAGCCAAGATTTGCTGATAGCTTATTGGAAGGATTAATGGACTGATTTATTGATTGATGTGTAGTTGTCTTAATCAAGTGAGAATCCTATTAACTTGTTTGTGTTTTCCATGGGTGACTCTTACCCAACTTTAATTTTAAAACGACACCAACTAATAACAACAATGATGCCCATGCAATAACCGCAGGAACCATATCGTGACTGTGCGAAATCTGCCCCTGAACATCAATGTTAAACGCTGAAATGAGGTAATCAACAAGAAATCCTGTGATTAAAGCAACAATCGTTACCCCAGATAAATAAGCAATCAATGAGCGTCTACCCAGCTCTTTGCCAATTACGCCAAGCGTTGAGATATTGGTCGCCGGACCCGCCATTAAAAACACCATCGCTGTACCCGGAGAAACTCCTGCAAGCAACAAACCTGCTGCGATAGGTGTCGAAGCGGTTGCACACACGTACATCGGAATGCCGACGACTAGCATCAACAACATTGCAGGTAAGCCACTTCCCCATTCTGCGAGGAAAGTTACCGGCACAAAGGTTTGTACCAGCGCCGCAAATACCAAACCAATCACCAACCAGAACAACACCTTATCAAACAGTTCTGTAAATGAGTAAACAACACCATTCCACGCTTTGTGTATAAAACTGTCTGGATGAGATTCCATGGGGATCTCATTAGAAGATCCATTTGATGAATCACAGCATGACTTTATTTCTTTTGGCGGTTTTGAAGCTTCATCGCTACTGCTACAACATGAAGTTGTTTTTTCTACAGGTTTAGATACTGCCTCGCTGCCACCGCAACATGACACTTTTGCAACTACCTTTTCTGATTTTTCTGATCCACAACAGCTAGCTTCCGCTGAACTCGTAGTAGCGATAGAAGCCGCCATATGAGATTCGTTTTCTTCTGCCTTACCCACCAAAAGACCCGCTGTGATAGCTGATATTATCGCTGCTATAGGTCTGACAATTGCCATAAATGGGCCCAGTAAAGCGTAAGAAACACTCACTGAATCGATCCCTGTTTCAGGTGTTGCAACCAAAAAAGAAACGGTTGCCGATTTTGAAGCACCTGCACGACGTAATCCCAATGCAGCAGGAATGACACCACAAGAACACAATGGCAATGGCGCACCAAACAACGCTGCTTTGACGATCGATGGCGCACTATTTCCACTCAGATGCTTTTGCAATAAAGATGTCGGTATCAGCGCTTTAATCAAGCCACCAATCACTAAACCCAAAACTAACCACGGGGCTGCTTCTAAGCATAATTCTAATAAATTGTTTAAAAATTCCATAACCTATCCTTGTTCCTCAAACTAAGCTTAAGCAAAACGTTAGTCGTCGGTATTGTCTAATGCGTTTAAAATCGTACACGAGGTTGCAGGTTCTGCCCCACCACAACACGCATCAGTAATTTTATGTAATGCATCACGCATTTTATTTAACTCATTGATTTTACTTTCTATCTGCTCTAGTTTTTGCTCTGCGATAGTTTTAACTTCAGAACAACTATGTTGATCCCTTTCGACACGCAAAGTGAGTAACTCTGAAATCTCATTCAATGAGAAACCCACTGACTTCGCCTGTTGGATAAAGTGCAACTGCTTGAGAGATTCCTGATCGTATTCACGATAACCCGACTCGGTTCTTCCTACAGGCGCTATCAAACCCTGCTTCTCATAGAAACGTAGTGTCTCAACTTGAAACCCTGTGTTTTTCGAAAGCTCACCAATTCGCATTTTAATAACCTTAATTACTATTTATGTTTTTAGTATAAACCCTAAAGTCTACTTTAGGGTCAAGCGTAGACTTGAAATAAGCATTTATTAGATACAGATCAATTTACTGCATGGAATTCAATTAGTAATTCCCCTATCGAATAAGTGCAGCCACATACAATTAGCTTAAATATTTGGAGAAAAACAGATGGTTTGGGATGTTAACTTAGGATGAGATATAGTTTTTTTTACTATCAAAAAACGGGCTGAAAGGTGGGGGGGTGCCTTTTTCATTCAGAATAATAGCTCGTTTGAATGAGTCATTAGAACAGACTCTATATTCAACGTTCTAAAGTCATTTACTAAAATCAAATATTACAAATAGTTTTCAACGAGTTCTTTATAAAGTTCAATATCACTCTCATAAACGGCAGATTCATATTTTTCGACAAAATCAGAATCAACGAAGGGGGAAAAAACCGTGAATATTTGTATGGGTGGTTCAGGCAAATTAAGCACCTTGAATTTATCCTCCATACCCAGTTTGGTTATTTCACTGGTGAGTGAGATATAACAGGGTAAATAGACCGCATCTAAACGGTTAAACGCTAATTTTTGAAGGTTCTTTCCTGGCGACTCTACGCCCGGCAAAGGTTCTAGATCAACCGCATTTCTGGTTAACATCGGGGAGACAAAAGAATTCTGGATAGTACCAATCTTGAATCCTGTTAAATCAGCTTCTGATGACACCTGATTTAATGCAGAGGATGAATTTACCACTATGCCTGATTTGATTTCTGAATATGGGAGTTTGGGGTATTGAAAGATTAATTCTCTTTTTGGATTTTTTGCCAAAAACAGAGCAGCATCCAGTGACGCCTCTTCCAGACGTTGCACTAAGCGGCTTAATGGATACTCTTCAAACACATAGTCTGTCAGGCCCATACGCTTTGCGACGATTTTGAAATAATCAATGGCTGCGCCTTTCGGCTCGTGATTTTCATCCAGAAACATATGTGGATGTAAATTAACAATACCAAGCTTTAATGTCTCCGCCTGAAGACTTGTCGATAGCACCAAAGACAAACCGAATAACAAACGTGTAATAAGCGTTAAAAATAATCGCGGTAATTTATAGGCAACAGCTGAAATATCGACAGATTCTCTGCGGATTAATTTTGTGGAATAGTTGTACAGATTGATAAAAACACCCTCTCCTAGTAGCTTAAAATAACTTTTAAAATTGAGGCTTAGATGTGCTTTTTTGGGCCATAGTTAAATGTAAGCGATAATATTTTTTATTTTCTCCCACTTATTATTATTTTTATTATTTTGTGAAGAAGTTATACCTATCACAATCGACTTTATAAAACGCCTTGTTTATATGGCTCCTTATAAAATGACATCATACTGATAGACATACAGTTTATACCTATTCACTATACTAGAAATATAATTGCAGACAAATTATTTTTATTTATCATGAGCTTTATTAATTTAATTAATTGATTGTCAATAAAACCTCTTGTAAATCATAAATCGTTAGCGAGAATCTGATTTCTATTCAGAGACTCTCTTCATTCACAACGCTTTTTACGACGCTTTTTACAAGACTGTTTGCATTTTCAATATTCTCTGATCAAACCGTAAATTACCGTTAGTCAATCAAATTGGTATGAACTTCATATAAAGATTCTAATACCAACGTTAAGTAATGCCAGACGGTTTAGCGTTTTTAACCTACACTTATGGCGTTTAAAATTGTTATGGGCAAACATTCATTCCGCCCCACATATATTCAAAGGAGAACAAAATGGACGCTATTGATACGATTAAGATATTAGGTAGTCTTCTTGGCAACGGTGCATTATCAAAAGGCTCAGGAGGAAATGTCTTAGGCAGTATCCTTGGTTCAGCGTTAGGTGGAGCACAAAACCAGCAAACACAGGGCGGCGGCGCACTAGGTGATATTCTGGGTGGTCTAATTGGTGGAAACCAACGCACTACTAGCGGCGGCGGTATGGCTGATATTCTGGGTGGTTTACTCGGTGGTCAACAACAGCAACAACAAGGCGGTGGTCTTGGTGATTTATTAGGAAGTCTAACTGGTGGTGGACAAAGTGGCGGCGGACTAGGAGACTTACTAGGCAGCTTGGCAGGTAGTCGCCAACAGCAGGCACCACAAAGCGGTGGCATGGGCGATTTACTTGGTGGATTACTCGGCGGCGGTCAAAGCGGTGGCATGGGTGGCGCTGGTGGACTAGGTGGTCTTCTTGGTGGAGCGCTCACTAAATACGCTCAAAACCAGAACAGCACTGCCCCTAACCCGGGTGTCGATGATAGTGACCTTTTGCCAATGGGTATTGATCAACGAGAAGCAACAGATCAGGCAACCCTTATCATTCGTGCAATGATCAATGCAGCTAAGTCAGATGGTAGCATCGATGAAGCTGAGCAGGAAAAAGTGATCAATAAATTGGGCGATGTGACTCAGGCAGAAGCTGACTTCGTACGTAATGAATTCCGTCAGCCACTTGATGCAGCAGCATTTGTACGTTCAATCCCACGTGGCATGGAACAACAAATCTACGCTGTATCGTTGATGGCGATTGATCTGGACCACAATAAAGAAGCTAAATATCTTGATGAATTAGCACGTGGTCTTAATATTCAACCTCAACTTGCTAATCAGATCCACGAGCAGTTAGGTGCTCCAAAGTTATATGCATAAGCAAGTAGTGTATTCGTAAGAATTACTCAACAAAAAAAAGCGACTCATCGAGTCGCTTTTTTTTGTTTGTGAATCAGCTAATTAATCAATTTAGCAAAGCTTTGGACTTCTTCTCTTTATATTCTGCCCAATCCGTAAAGCCAAAAGGAGTCTTTTGTTGACCCGTAATTCTGCGTTTAAGTGCTATCAACTGGATATTCAATTCCGATGAAGATTTAACAAAATGAACCTGCTTACCGCTATCTACATGTCCTTTAAAATAGATCATGGCGTTATTTTTATAAGCGATATGATCAATATAGAATGTGACTTGTTTTCCCTGATGTTCAATCTGAATACCTGCTTCATAATCATCATCCAGAGATTTGTGTAGATCATTAATCCAAACTACAACGTCTGTGTTATTAATGTTTTTAATTAATTTAGCACTGATTAAAATCTGACAATTAGAAACCGCTTCCTGACTTTTTAATCGGATCGTATTAATAATATCTTCTTTTTCAAAAATTCTACAAGTAGCATCCATGCCATCATCCTTACTTATTATTCTTCCTATCTAAGTAAGTGAAACAAAACCACGCTAAGTTCATAATTTTTATTAGAAAATTAGTTTGTTTACCCTGTAGCACCATAACATAGCGTAAAAATGCACTAGTTAGGCATTCATTCTTTTAAATTGCTGCCTGTTATTCCTATACATTTCTCCATTGGCTAGTTACTTGCTCTATTTTATAGCATTTAATCCTGAGTCTTTTAACCTGCTCTTAAGTCTAATTATTTCTGATACCCAAGCTACTAAACATAATACGCTATAGCTCTAATTCATTGAGAAGATTGGTAATTTCTACCTAAATTGCTAAAAAATGGTATAAAAAGTCCTCTTTTTATCCAGCTTTATATTAAATCGTTTGTGGCAATCTCAGGCCATTGCCGATAGCTCATTGAATATATTAAATTTCCCATGCTACAATCGCGCCTTTTTTCGCTGAGCTGGCTAATCACATAGCGCTAATCGATTGTTCTCATTGAAGGTATTCCCTTGTTCTCTCTCACAAAATTATCACTCATAACCCTTTTATTACTATCCTGTATCAACCCGGCATTTGCATCATCCGCTGCCAGTATGATTCCGCATGATTTCACAACAAAAACATTAAGTTGGGTGGCTATTGCAATCTTTGTTATAGCGTATACCTTTGTAATTCTGGAAGATGTGATTCACCTAAGGAAATCAAAGCCTGTCATTGTGGCAGCCGGTTTAATCTGGATCATTGTTGCAATGTCTTACGCGGGCATCGGACGCTCTGATCAAGTCGATGCTTTTCTTAGCCATAACGTTCTGGAATACGCTTACCTGTTCTTATTCCTGCTGGTGGCGATGACCTACATCAATACCATGGAAGAACGTGGTGTGTTTGATGCGCTCCGAGGTTGGTTAATCTCCAAAGGTTTCACCCTTAAAGGTATTTACTGGATTACCGGCGCACTGGCTTTTGTAATCTCGCCGTTAGCAGATAACTTAACAACGGCATTATTGATGGCCGCGGTAGTTATATCAGTCTCGGGGGGTCGCTCAGCGATCATGGCAGACAAAACTTTAAAAGGTTTTGTGGTATTAGCCTGTATCAATATTGTGGTAGCAGCGAATGCAGGCGGCGCATTTAGCCCGTTTGGTGATATCACCACCTTAATGGTGTGGCAAGCAGGTAAAGTGCCTTTCGGTGGCTTCCTCGGTCTAATGCCAGCTGCCTTGGTAAACTGGTTGATTCCGGCAGTCATTCTTTCTTTCTTTTTACCTAATGCCAAACCTGAGCCTAAAAAAGAAGAAACGCGCCTCAAATACGGTGCATTTGTCGTCGTTGGTTTATTCATCTTCACAATCGCGCTTGCCGTTACCTTCCATAATGCGTTCCATCTTCCTCCGATGCTGGGCATGATGACTGGCTTAGGATTTTTGCAGTTGTATGGTCATCACCTTAAAAACACCGATAAATCACACGTTGATGATAATCGCATTGGTCGTTTTGATATCTACAACCAGTTACAACGCTCGGAGTGGGACACCTTGATGTTTTTCTATGGCGTTATCTTATGTGTGGGTGGTTTAGGCGCATTGGGCTATCTTGCGCAAGTTTCAGGTCTACTTTATGGCGTTTTAGGACCTACCTATGCCAATATTCTAGTGGGTGTGATGTCAGCGATTGTAGATAACATTCCGGTAATGTTTGCCGTGCTCAGCATGAACCCTGAACTAACACAAGGTCAGTGGTTATTGGTGACATTAACCGCTGGTGTTGGTGGATCATTACTTTCTGTTGGGTCTGCAGCAGGTGTTGCACTTATGGGTCAAGCACGTGGCATATACACGTTTATGTCACACCTTAAATGGGCATGGGCAATTGCTTTGGGATATATCGCCAGTATTGGCGTTCACATGGTTATTTATGATCTTTCGTTTTAATAGTTGGGTATAGATAAAAGTAGTAAACCCACCCCCCTACTTTAAGCGACATTTTTGTAACAAAATAAAATCACAGCGCTAAACGAGAACCTCTACAGTAATCGTATAGCGCTGTTTATTTTTTTATTTCCGTGCATCTTTTATATACATAACCGAGCCATCATTCCTCATTTCTATATCAAATAACTCGCTGGCTCTTATCAAATCACCTAGCTTTCTGTAGCCATAGTTTATGGATGAGAAGGAGCTGTTATTGGAAATATAGTGACCGACGTGACTCATGTGTGCCCAACCATCATCTTCTGATGATTGCTCAACAGCGGTTCTTAATAACTTCACCAGTGCGTTATCACGTCTAAGTTCAGCTTTACTTTTCTTGGCCTTTTTAGTGGAGGTATTGTCTGTTTTCTCTTTTTCTTCTTGGGCTAGATTTTCTGTGAAGATAAATGGCGAACATGCATCAACGAATGGCTGCGGCGTTTTCTTTTCACCAAAACCATAGACAGGTAGGCCACTCTCAAGGATTCTTAGCACCAATGGGGTAAAGTCACTGTCGCTAGTCATCAACGCAAACGCATCGATACTGCCACTGTAGAGCAAATCCATCGCGTCGATAATCATCGCAGAGTCAGTCGCGTTTTTACCTTTGGTATAAGCAAATTGCTGCATCGGCCTTATGGCATTTGGATGTAAACGATTAATCCAGCCAGATAACGATGAGTTGTTCCAGTCCCCATGTGCATGTCGCACATTGACCATACCGTACTTCGCTAGTTCTTCTAAAACCCCTTCTATTGAATTGTGACTTACATTATCGCAATCGATAAGTAATGCTATTCTTTTTCTTTCTGACACAAAAACTCCCAGTGTACACACTCTAATGATTAAACATGACGCACAAACAGTCAGTTTGTTACGTCATCTGATTGTAAACACATCCCCACTGCTTTTGAAAGACAACTCGTTTTTAGTTAGTAAAAACGTGTTGAATTTATACAGAGTCAGAGGCTTGTTTCATCCTAATCATTAGAATTTTCATTCTTTTGATTGTTTTTCTTATGCTCATTGTTGTCATCAGAAGACGAATCGTCTCCTTCATACACCACAATTTCTACTGGCTTATGGTAGATCAAATTACTAACATCCACGGTATCACCATATTTTTCTTTGATTGCCTTGATGGCTCTAGCGCGCTTGTCGAAGAAGTGTGCAGCACCGATTTTCTTATATAAACCAGAACGTTTCAGTGCATCTTCTACTTTGAATTTAATCCGTGAAATATAGAATTCGATGCCCGCTTCAGCTAACCGTTCAGACATATGGCTCAGCATTTCTTCACCCGTTGCATCAATCTGATCAACCGCTTCCAGATCTAACACCAGTACTTTCAGCTCAGGTTTATCTGCGACTGCATTCAACATTTTACGTTCGAGATAACCAGCATTGGCAAAATACAAATCGCCGTCATATCGATAGAAGGCAACCGTCTTACTGGTTTTAAGCGCATTCAATCTGGCATCACGATAAACACCTTCTTCGGTGAGTGACACCTCGGCAAAATGAGGTGTCATGGTGCGGTATAAATAGAACAACAGTGATAAACCGATACCAATAAAGATGCCCCATTCAAGATGCGGTGCAAAATAAAGCGTAGAAGCAAACACCGCCAGCGTGACAAAACCATCGTGCGGATTGACTGTCCATGCGTGTTTGAAAGGCTGTAATTGAATCAGGCCGATAACCGCGATAATGATTACGGCTGCCAGCGTAGCAACCGGCAAATGGTATAAAAGTGGTGTTAAGAACAACAAGGTAATACCAACAATAATACCGGACACGATTGCGGCAAAACCCGTTTTTGCACCGGCATCAAAAGCCACTGCCGTACGTGAGAAAGAACCAGAAACCGCATAACCCTGGGTTACACCAGCGACCAGATTTGCCAGACCTTTACCAACCATTTCCTGATCAGCTGATAAATGCTGGCGCGTTTTAGAAGCCACCGCTTTTGCAATAGAAAATGCTTCAACAAAGCTCAATAAAGCAATCATAAATGCAGGTAAAAGTAAGTTAGATAAATGATCTGGATTGATTGATGGCGCTTTAAAAGCGGGTAAACCACTGTTAACTTCAGCGACAATTTTACCGCCCATGCCTTCAAAACCAATCGCCCATGAGACTAAAATCGAGATCACTACCGTGAATAAAATACCGGGTAATCGTGGTGTGAATTTCTTGAATCCGAGTAACAATAATAAAGAAAACGCACCCATCATTAAGGTCGGCATATGTGTTTCATTGGGAATCGCTTTCAATAGATTCCACAGGGTTTCGTACAAATGACTACCCGATTCGACATCGATACCAAGTAATTTGCCTAGTTGTAAACTACTTATCACTATCGCAGCCGCATTGGTAAAACCAATCACCACCGGATGCGACAGGAAATCCACCATCACGCCCAGGCGCAATAAACCTAGAACAACTTGCATAATGCCCGCAAGAATCGCAATCATCGCGGCATAGGCAATATATTGTTCGGGCTCTAATCCCAGTGGGATCAGTGCAGCTGCAGTCATCAATGAGATGATAGCCACCGGGCCATTTTGTAATTGCCGAGATGAGCCAAATAAAGCCGCTACTATAGGCACCAGGAATGCAGCATATAAACCCATTTGCGGTGGCAAACCGGCTAACTGCGCATACGCCATGGACTGGGGTATCAACACTAGGGCAACGGTAATGCCAGCGATTATATCTGCCCTTAATATCTCTGGTTTCTTCAGTTCAAAGATCCAGTCCAGAAACGGCACAAAACGCTTCTTACCATCGTTTACTAACTGTATTAAATAATCGTTCATTATTCCCCTATACGGTCTCTTTTATTATCTTTGCTGTACTTTAGTTAGTACTTTAATTAGCACTTTAAATAGTACTTTTTTTGAGTGAGTCAAAAACTATGATTCATAGTATTTCATTATAATCATAAAGATAGCAGAATCTGATTAACAGTTTTCTATAATCTATTTTATTTATGGATTAATTAATCATATTTAAGGCTATTCAAAACAATAGCATCACATTTAAGTATCACATAAGAGGAAAAAGTGCCCCAATGTACGGGGGTGGCTTAATAGCTAAACGATAAAAATCCTTATTGTCTATCAGGTCTTAACAATGTCTTTGCGAAACTTATCGCTGTCGTTAATGACAGTCATGAACTGGCAGGAAGTAAAAACATTCGTTTAGCCGAGTTAAAAAATGAAAAGTTTATTATTTATTAATAGAGATCAAGCACTTGGACTATTTGATGAAACCCTCTCACTATGCAAGGAATCCGGTTTTTCACCCAATATCATTAGCCAGCCCCCGATACATGCAAACCTTAGTCACAGAAACAGCGGCAGGTATAGGTGTAGCGATTGCCCCCCTTTTGTATGAGTAAGTTATATAGCCAAGGCTGTCACTTTCTTAACTTAGAAAAAATAAATATGAAAATTCCATTATAGCTTCAATATAATAAAAATAACCACGCCGCAACAATCAAAGCATTTGTGGATATAGCTTTAAATGCTAAGGTCGAAATACAACAAAGCATGAAACATTAAGGCTTAAAAATTCAATAACCAACTAAGAGTTAAGTAATATGAAATCAGGCTTATCTATTCAAACAACTATCATTTCAAGTTTATTTGCAGTTTCGATATTCTTTATTTTTGCAAGTACACCTGCTTCTGCAGAAACTCATAACATATCTAATACTTCAAACACATCTGCAACAAAATCCGACTCTATTAATAGATCGATAGATTTATTTGGGCTTAAATTAGGTCAATCCATTACTGAGGTAAAAAGTATTCTGACAAATACCTTCAAAATCAAAAAAGAAATGATTAAAGAAGGCCGTTGGTTTCAACCAGAAATTGAAGGTTTAGATGTTGATGCTTTAACTATTAGTAATATCGAGCTACCGTTACAATTTAAACCTGATAGTCCCCCTATTTCAGTCAAATTAGAAAAACTTGAAATATTATTTACCTTGAAGCTCCCGATATCTGAGCCCAGAAGATCTGCATCAAAATTTATTGTGTTCTGGTTTGAGAAAACCCCTGAGGTACAAGCCTTGGTTAAGGATTACGCATTAAATAAACTGGGTAAGCCTTTAATTGATAATGAAGACGGTTATCAGTGGTGTAATTATATAAGCGAGGACAAACAGTCTTGTATCACCAGTTGTGATTTATCTAAGCCTGATCAATTTTGTCCACCCAATCCGTCCATTGGCTTGATGGAAGCTTCGTCTAAAATTTATTCACTCGCTATTACAGATTACTCTATGGATACTAATACAGGAAATGCTTTGAAGGTATTGAAATCTAAATCAAAATAATTAGTTTAACCCTAAACTTAGCTTGTTCAATTCATCTGCAGAAGAATTAAAAAAATGCCCGTAAGTAGGGGGGTGTAAAAAAACCGTCATTATTATTCTTTTTACGAGGCTAATGTGCGTTTAACCATTCATGAACAATAATTAATGTAAAAGACCCATTTTTGTGTCCAATTCAACGCCAAAATAGTATCTAATCTTTCATTACAAAATCATCAATAATCGCCGAATAAAGGTCTGATTATTTCAAAACTTATATACCCTGTTTAAAGGTAAATCATGACAACATTAAAAGAACAAACCGACGCTAAGATTGAAGAGTCTCGCCGAGCTAACCCTGAGTTTATGAAAGGCGTCGAAGATGTTATTAAGCAGGCAAAAGACTTCCAACAAGGTAGCAACGCTGTTGAAACGGGTACGCAAGCACCTGGTTTCGAATTACCAGATCCAGAAGGTAAATTAATATCGTTGCCTGATTTACTGGCAAAAGGCCCTGCCGTAGTGACTTTTTATCGTGGTAGTTGGTGTCCTTACTGCAATTTACAGCTTAGAGCTTTGCAAGCACGTTTAGCTGATATTCATGCGCTAGGTGCTGAATTAGTTGCTATTAGCCCACAAGTACCTGATGGGTCGATGACAGAGAATGCGATTAGTGAAATGGACTTCATCGTACTCTCTGACCAAAACGCCAAGGTAGCTGCTGAATATGGTGTGGCTTGGGAAGTTCCAGAATTTCTTGTGGAGCATATGAAAGTAGACCGTCAGCTTGATCTCGAAGAAATCAATAATGGAAATGGCAGCATACTTCCAATTCCTGCCACTTTTGTTTTAGATACTGATGGTGTCATTACATGGCGCTTTGTCGATGTTGATTACCGCACGCGCTCTGAGCCTGAAGATATTATCAAGGCGCTACAGAAGTTGTCTTAAGCGATTCTTACGACCTCATTAGAATACAGGTTTAATAGTTACCTCATTGATCGCCAACCCTATGAAACAAATTACCGATATTACACTGATAGAAAGCCAATCTGCTCAAAGCGCTTTGTTTATTCTCTTTGGTGGTCCATCTTGCGGCGTTTGCAAAAGTATTCGCCCACAACTTGAGTCTATGCTGAAAGAACACTTCCCTGAAATTCAAAGCGCTTATATTGACTGCGAAACATCACCTGAAATCTGCGCGCAATTCAGTGTATTTAGTCTGCCAGTGGTGAAAGTATTTATTGAAGGTAAGCTAGTCGCGGAAGAGTTTGGTGCTTTTAGTCTTTCTCAACTACGCGATAAATTAGAAAGATACTATTCTATGTGGCTTAGCCAATAATGTGGCTTGGCGAATAGTATGGCTTAGCGAATAGTCGTTGATGACAATCAAGTGCGCTAAGTTTATATTACCCGTTATTTTAGCCAGCTAATTTCAAAATAAGGATACTCAAATGACAGACACTCAATCGCGACCGCCATTACCGGATAGACTTTCGGGGAATCCTCGCAGCCCTCATCATGTAGAAGAAATCTTCCAGCACGAGATAGGCATTTTATTTAACAAAAAAGAACGCAACGATGTTGAAGAATACTGCATTAGTGAAGGCTGGATAAAAGTGGCTTCGCCTAAAGCTCTGGATCGTCGTGGACAACCACTATTGATTACATTGAAAGGAACGGTTGAAGCCTTTTATCGTTGAGTTTTCCTCCCGCTTTCGGTCTTGATATCCCTATCTATAAGACATCCTCGTAGCCAAAATAAGTAATAAGTGCAGAAATAAGTAGAAGTTATAAGTAGAAGTAATCAATAAATGTTTGAAGTTTTCATTTTAGCCATTGCCCTGAGCATGGACGCTTTCGCCGTTTCTATCGGCCTTGGTTCTAAACACTTAACAAAAACAAAATCACTTTCGATTAGAGCTGCGATCTACTTTGGTGTGTTTCAAGGCATTATGCCTTTGATAGGGTTTATCGGCGGCAAAAGTGTTTTCGGATGGATCAATCATTATGCGCACTGGATCGCTTTTTTACTGCTGATTCTGATTGGTGGAAAAATGATTTATGACTCACTCACTGATGGCATCGAAGAATTTATCTCCGATATTACGCACAAAGTTCTACTCGCTCTGGCTATCGCAACAAGCATCGATGCCATGGCAGCGGGCTTCACCCTAACGCTGCTTGAAGTCAATCCTTTCCTCGCTTGCATAATTATTGGCTTCACCACGTTTCTCTTTAGTGGGCTTGGTGTCTTTATTGGCGCCAAGAGTGGCACCTGGTTAGAAAGTAAGGCAGAGCTTGTTGGTGGTACTGTCCTTATTTTAATCGGTTTTAAAATACTACTCTTTTAGATGACGTAAAAAAGTGCCTATAAGTAGGGGGGTGCCTTAAATCATAAGAAAGAGAATCGCAGTAGAAATCATTAGGCTAATCATTAAGGGGATGTATAGGCTGGTTTTTCAGCACCATTAAATGTTATGTTTGTCGCCATGATTATCGCTAGATAAGTCTTTATAAACGCGAAATCATTCCAGAAAAACGAGTGCACTTATGAACAAAGGAACCTTAACTTTTTTCTGCGGGAAAATGGGCGCAGGAAAATCTACCCAATCGATTGCGATTGCACAACAAAGTAATGCCATCCTACTTTCTGAAGATGAATGGTTAAGCTCACTATTCCCAAATAAAATTTCGACTCTAGAAGATTATATAAAATACTCAAATCGACTGAAGCCACAGATTAAAAAGCTTGTTCAAGCGCTATTAAATACAGGAACAGATGTGGTTATGGACTTCCCTGCGAATACCGTTTCTCAAAGAGATTGGTTTCGCCGTATTTTTGAAGAAGTGGATGCTCAGCACAGAATGATTTACATCGACCTACCCGATGAAGTCTGTTTAAAACACATAGAAAAAAGACGTTTACAACAGCCTGAAAGGGCGCAAACTGATACTGAAGAGATGTTTCATCGAGTGACTCAATATTTTGAAGCCCCAGATTCGTCAGAAGGCTTTACTGTTGAAGTCAGTCAATAGAAAATATCAGGAACACTTAAAAGCTTAGCCAAAAGGACTTGGCAAAGAATCAATAATTTATCAATCGTCAGGAAATCAGATGAGCAAAGATTTTTTTAAACAAAAAGCGGGCATTTACGAGACAGATGAAAAGCGTGTTTCCAATGTCGATAATATCGCCAATACCGTGCTTGAAAATGTCAGCCTGAATCAGACTATGCATTTGATGGATTTTGGCGCTGGTACTGGCCTACTGCTTGAACGCATTGCACCGTATGTTAAAAAAATAACGGCAATCGATATTTCGAAGTCGATGATTGAGCAGCTCGAAAAAAAGCAAGACAGTCTTGAGTGTGAAATAGATATTCGACAGATTGATTTAGTTACAGAAAATATCAGCGATTCATTCGATGGCATCATATCGTCGATGACGATGCATCATGTGGATGATATTGAGGCAATGTTCTCCAAATTCTATAACTTATTAGAAGATGGTGGAGTCATTGCCATCGCAGATCTTGATGAAGAAGACGGCAGCTTCCACACGGAAGATACAGGCGTTTATCACTTTGGTTTCAAACGCGATGTCATTGCAAATGCCGCCAAACAAGCAGGCTTCCAAGACGTTGCAGTCATTGATGCGAGCGTGATGCACAAACCTTATGGTGATTTCCCGATCTTTTTACTGACCGCCGGAAAACCACCCTGCATAGCTTTAGGCATCTCGTTATATAGATTAAGTGATTAGCTTTTCAACTAAATGACTTCTTCAATAATACTTACCAATAACGCTTTGATTTCTTTGGTTTCCGGAGCTCTCGGATCTGGCTCTCTAAAGCTAAGATAAACCGTTTCTGGCTCGTCATGCAAAACATAGATAGCAATCGCATAAGGGCATAACACGATGTTGTGTGGATTTGCACCTACCAAGGCGTGTGATAAATTCGCCTTACAAAACAGTAATATTTCGGCATCATCATAGACAGGGGTAGTTACACCAGCGATTTCAGCGGTGTTTTCTAACATGGTTTTAGCATGCGATGTGTAACTGATTACTAAACCTTCCGCCGATATGGCAGCCAGTAAATCTTCTTTAGCATCAGCAAAACTGGATTCTGTACTGAAAACATTGGCAAATTCAGGGTACTTAGCCTTCTCGCCTGATGCAGACTCGGTTTTTGATGGCGTTGCCGCATTTACAGCTGCATCACCGTTTAGGTTTTTAAATAACTCCGATGCTGCGATACCGCACACAACAAACAAAACCAAGATGAATATTTTTTTCATTTAACTACCCTATTCCAACATAAATCATGTTTTTCTATCAATTTATAAGTATAAACCTAACGCATCCAGGCTGTTTAAACATTTTTTTGACACCCCCCACCTTTGGGGCTTTTTTTTAAATCGAATACCTATATAACTATTGATAATTAGTGATAACTAGCGAGAACAGCTAACAATTCATTAAATGATATATATCACTGATCCGCCGCTTATAACTTTTCAGCCTGAATAATTAAGCGCAAGATAGAATTATGAAGAAGGTAGAGAAAATTCAACTTAAGCGCTGTTTGAGTTTAAGCGAAATCGTTATCTATGGCGTTGGACTAATACTAGGCGCTGGCATCTATGTGCTGATTGGTTCTGCGGCAGGTATTGCAGGCAATATGTTGTGGTTGTCTTTCACCTTGGCGGCAATTGTGGCGAGTTTTACGGCGATGAGTTATGCCGAACTCGCCGCTATTTTCCCCGAGGCCGGGGCTGAATATATCTATGCCAAAAATGCGTTTGGCTGGGATAAGATGGCGTGGGTGTTTGGCTTTATCGCTATTGTGATTGGCTTTACAACTGCAAGTGCGGTAGCCCTTGGTTTTGCGCGTTACCTCTCCTATTTCATCCCGATGAATCAGGTGATACTGGCCATTGGTTTGTTAGTGCTAATGACTGGCATCAATTTCTGGGGTATCAAAGAATCCGCACGTTTTAATGCATTAGCGACCACGATCGAAGTCGGCGGTTTGGTATTGCTGATTGCCATTGGTGGTTACTTCATCTTCAAGGGTGATATCCCGTTAGCAAACCTGACTGAATTCCCCCCTCTACAGGAAGGTAGTCCTATAAGCTGGTTACCTGTGGTGTCTGCCAGTGCCTTGATTTTCTTCGCTTATATGGGTTTTGAAGATATAGCGAATATTGCCGAAGAAGCAGAAAACCCGGCGCAAACCTTACCCAAAGCTTTTATTTATGCCTTATTAATTTCAACCATCATTTATATTTTGGTGGCAGTTGTTTCTGTGAGCGTTATCCCCTTTTCTGAGTTGGCTAAAGCTGAGCAACCTTTGTCGATGATCATGTCAAAATTAATCGGTGGTTTCAGCCCTGAACTCATCGCTTTGATCGCATTATTCGCCACGGCAAACACCGTGTTAATTACACTCATTGTGTGTGCCAGAATGATGTATGGCATGGCAAAATCAAACTCTTTTCCTCGGATCTTAGCCAGCGTGCATAAGACCCGTCAAACGCCTTATGTTGCGATCATAGTGACAGGTTTTATTTCAATTATCTTTTTATTTTTCAAAAAGGTAGAAGTCCTTGCTGCGATTTCAGATGTCGGTATTTTTATTCTATTCTTCATCGTTAATCTTAGTAATATTGTGTTGCGATATCGTCGACCCGATATCCACCGAGTGTGGCGAGCACCTTTCAATATTGGACGTTTACCGGTGCTCTCAGTGCTCGGTGTTCTGAGCTGCCTTTTCATGCTGGTCAATATCAATCACCCTGTTCATCTTGGCGATAAAACCTACTCAGCGCAGTTGGTAGGTATGTGTATATTTGCCTTGGCTATTCCCTTGTCATTTGTCTTTAACCGTAGACCCAAAGTCTAAAAACGTATTTATCTGTTTTTTGATTTTTGTCTGGATGCTCAGAATAGTCTGCTGATAAACTAAAATCATAAATAATAAGAGGACTTAAGAATGCCTTCAAAACTAAGAGAGTGGTTCGACGAATTAGGTCATTTAAATCATTTAGACAAGAAAGATATTACCTTGCAGAGAGCCTTTGCAGTGGTGATTTATCATGTTATCAACGCCGACAAAGTAGAGACTGAAAAAGAGAAAAAACGCTTCAGTAGCTTCTTTAAAAACGATTTTTCTCTGGATAATCTAGAAATCGATCAATTGCATCGGGAAGCTTCACAATTCGATAAAGATTTCGACACGTATCTGGATGTCTTAAAAGAGAAAATTGGCGCTTATCCAGAAGTTGAATTGAAATTGATGCAAACCTTAAATTCCATCATGGTGACTGAGGGTTTTAATGAAAAAGAATTTTTAGAATTTGAAAAGATTCGGGATGCTTTGTTTTAAATATTGTTTTAAATATTTTTTTAAAATATTTAAATTAACTTTAACTGAATTTAATTGCCTTTAAGCCCCTTTTTAGCGCGTTTATTCAGTTCTATTCATTATCAGTTAAGTCACGAAGAGTTAATATCAGGCAATCCAATCCAATGACAAAAATAAGGATTCCGTTGCGATGAAATACTGGTTTGACAAAAGTGCTACAAAAAATAATATCGTTATTCTCACGAGTAAAGCACTTGTAGTAGCATCTGCGGATGAAGCCTCTCAAGATAATGTTGAAACTCAATTAAAAGCCAATAGTCATCCCAAAACGATATTTGGCCCAAAAGGTTTTAAAATTATTTCATTTGTCGCGATTAAGGATTTAAAAAGTATCAGTGTCGATGGCAACCTGGAAATAAGTTATCAAACGCCGAAACAACTGATCACAGAAAATATTAGCTTTGATAGTGCCAAATCAAAATTAGAGTGCATGGGTTACATTAAAAAGCTTACGCTTAAAAACGACGCATCCAGTGAAAGCAATAAATCGTCAGAGGCTAAAAGTACCCCGGAAGCAAGCCCAGAAAGAGATAAAGATGGAATACCAACATCTACCGCATTCACAGTAAAAACCAATAAAGAAGTCAAAAAGAAGCCTAGATTCAATATCAACTTTCAACCGCTTATATTGCCATTAATTAGTCTAGCTATGGCAATTGGAGCCGCCTTCCTCCTCTACCCCAAGTTAAACGTCATTGCATATGCGCTCGGTGGTATTTGGGCATTGGCTAGCTTGTTTTTCTTATATCTTGGCTTCAAAAAACCATCAGAAGATGATGAAACTTATGTTGAACCGGCAAAAGATGATGAAGCAAATCAATCAGCACTGGCAAAACTATCAGAGAAGATATTCAGCGTATTAAAACCAGCCTATGTTTTAGGACTAGCCGCTATCGCCGTTGGCGCGCTATATTTTGTTATACCTGATGAACTACGCGGACCTTCATCACTTTATCAAGCCGTTCAAACGCGATTAACCAGCGGTGCAGATGGGTCATCTATTCAGAGTTATTTAGACAAAGGCGCTGATATCAATTACATGGCTGAGGATGGCTCGACACCACTTATTACGGCATTAAATTTCAGTGAAGAGAATTTAGCAATCGAGCTAATTAACAGAGGTGCTGCCTTAAGCACCCAATTCGTGGGTCAAACACCCTTGGATTTAGCGATTGAAGCTTCTTTAGATAAAGCCGTAAAAAGCATGCTTAATAAAGAAATGGTCACCAGCAACCCACAAGATTTATTGATACGTGGCATTTCAAGCGGATTAAACTACGAAAACCTTAAGATCATTGCTGATTCGGGCATGGATATGAATCATATGGATGAGGAAGGTTTAACCGCATTGGGAATCGCACTTCTATTCGGGGCAGAACCAAAGGTTGTGAAATTACTTCTGGACCGTGGCGCATCTATTGACATTAAAGTCGGCGACATTACCCCTTTAGAATTTGCAAAATTACGCGGATATACCGAAATCACTGCGATGCTGGAACAACATAGCTCTTAATCTAGTTCTTACGCTAGTTAATAACCCAGATATTCATTACGTAAAAAAAGTGCCCCAAAGGTGGGGGGTGCCTTTGTATTTAATTTAATTTAATTTAATTTAATTATTACTAGTTAAACTAAACCTTAGCAGCAGTCAGAAATGATTCTAAACCAATGACTTCTATACCATTTTGTCGCGCTATCTGCTGTTGACTGGAAGTATTGTAACCCCAATCCACCAATTGCAGTTTGACTGACGATAAGGCGGGATTTTCTTGAACACCTAATAAAGTTGGCAAGCGGTCCTCGACAAAGATAATCTCTCTTTCGGGATATTTTTCAACCAGCTTTTCTAGCACCGCCTGTTTTGATAGTTTTCTATCTAAACCAAACAATCGATCATCAGCCAATTCGATATGATTGCCTTGCAGGGTTTTCTTTACGAAGCGCTCTTGTTTGGTGGTGATGATTAACCAGTCTTCCTTATTCAAGTTTCTTAATTTATCTGCAACGCCATCAAACAAAGGATTCTTTGATAACCACTGCGTTTCGTCCTGTTCAATCAAATTATCGCGGATTCTGCCAAACAGCATTTGTAACGCATCTTTATTGAAGTCATTTTCTGTCAGTAGATTTTGCATTTGCGCATGATAATTACTGCATTCCACATCCAAATCGATATTTTGATGGAGTAAACGCATAATCAAAGGCGCTTCGTATCCAACTTCCAGACATGGGCGCATTTTCACAAACGCTTCAATACGGGCTTCTGTAATGGCTTCATCTTGCATATCAGGCCATAGCGCTTGAGCTGCCATCCATGAAGTACCAGCTGTTTCAATTGCGCTGTGGCAAATGACCCCGTCAAAATCGAGGGCGTAAAGTGTATTTGAATTCATACTAATAATTATAGAGTGGTCGATAGATAATGACACCCCCCTACTTTGGGGCACTTTTTTTATTTTAGAAACAGAAGTATTGTTTACATTGTAAGAATTCGCTGGTGAACTGAATAACCACGTGATTTAACAACGAATTGATCAAACAGCTAATTGATTAAACAAATGAGAGTCTTTTTTGTTAATCTGGTCAGTAACCTACTCATTAGAAACCCTATGAAAGTGACTCAATGATAAAAAACACAACCACAAAAATGTTTATTCATTCCTTTTTGCTGTTTGGACTCATTTTATTACTATCATCTTGTAAAACTGACACAGAAACACAGACTATTCCCAGAGTGGTCGCTGAGAAACAAACTTACGATTTTCAGCAACACGTTAAACCCATCATCGAACACAAATGTATCTCTTGTCATGCCTGCTATGACGCTCCCTGTCAGTTAAAAATGCAATCTGCAGAAGGAGTTGATCGTGGCGCTAGCAAAATTAAAGTCTATGATGGCGGACGCTTAGAAAATGAATCACCTACCCGTTTATTTGTTGATGCTCAAACCACTGAAGAATGGCGTAACAAAGGGTTTATTTCTGTTTTGGAAAAAAGCATATCTGCAGACAAGACACAAAATAATTCGTTATTGCGCAATATGATTGAGCTTGGTCAGAAGAACCCACTACCTGCGAATAAGCAAATACCAGATTCGATCGAACTAGGCTTAAAACGCAAGAATTTTTGCCCAACGACAGGTGAGTTTTCAGAGTACGCCGATGATAATCCACATGGGGGAATGCCTCTGGCAGTGACAGGGCTCTCTAAAAAAGAAACGAATATCCTGACCACCTGGCTTGATGAAGGCGCCAAAGTTACGCCTTTATCCATAAAAATTTCTGAATCTGAAAAAGCATTGATCCAGCAATGGGAGACATGGCTTAACAGTGACGACAAACGTACTAAATTAGTGGCGCGTTATGTATACGAGCATTTATACCTTGGCCACTTATATTTGCAAACAGATGACACAGAGACTGATACTACTAATCAAACCACGCAGTTTTATACCTTAGAACGCTCTTACACACCCAGTGGTGAAGCCGTTATACCGGTGAAAACAGTGAGGCCGTTTGATGATCCCGAAAAGCCTTTTTACTATCGATTGACTCCGATTACAGAAACCATCGTGCATAAAACGCACATTATCTACCCATTTGATCAACAGCGTTTACAGCAGTATCAAGACTTGTTTCTTCAAGCTGAGTGGACGGTAAATAAGCTCCCTGGTTACAGTTATCAGGAGAAGTCGAACCCCTTTATCACCTATCAAGCGATACCCGCCAAACTCAGGTATCAGTTTTTATTGAATGATGCCGAATATTTTGTACGTAACTTCATTCGAGGTCCCGTTTGCCGCGGTCAAATAGCCACCAACGTTATTCGCGATCAATTCTGGGTGATGTTTGAAAACCCCAAATACGAGATTTATACCAATAATGACGAATACCAAAACTCAGTAAATTCATATCTGGGTTTACCGGGTGAAAAAACATCTCTTAGTGACTTAGGCACAGAATGGTTTAAATACAGTGAAAAGCGCAATAAGTATCTGAATACCCGGGAAAAACAATACCGCAAAACCTATCCTGAAGGTGCGACGACACAACATATCTGGAATGGAGATAAAACCAACGAAAATGCATTCTTGAGTATTTTTCGACACCATGACAGCGCATCGGTAACGACAGGCTGGTTAGGTGAAATACCGCTAACCACATGGATGATGGACTACCCTTTATTTGAGCGCACCTATTATGAATTGGTTGCCAGTTTCGATGTCTTTGGCAATGTTTCTCATCAGGCACAAACGCGTCTTTATTTTGATTTAATTCGCAATGGCGCAGAAGTGAATTTTTTACGATTACTTCCTCCAGAATCCCGCGAAAAAACCTACGAGAGTTGGTATCAGTCAGCGGCGAAAATTAAAACAGAAATCACCTATCATGAACTTGATGATAAATCACCGACGGCCATTCGTTACAAGACTAAAGATACTTACTCAGAAGTTTTGCAGTCACTATTAGATCAATACCCTCGATTAACCCAAAAACAGGATACGATTAACCGCTGTGATACAGCGTGTAGAGATGCGTTAAGTAAAAAATCAACAACAGATAAAATCAATTTAAGTTTGTCTCAAATTGCAGCAAAGCCAGCCAAAAAACTGGCTGCTATTGAATGGCTACCAGAGGTGAGCTTTGTTCGGGTAGAACTGCCTGATCAACAAGTGCAAAGCTATTCACTATTAAGAAATCGACGCCACAGCAGCGTGTCATTCATGCTTGGTGAGGAATTACGTTATCAGGAAGAATTAGATACGTTAACCATTTTACCCAAGCTCATTGGTAGCTATCCAAATTTGATGTTCAATCTCAAAAGCACCGAGATTGATGCGTTCGTCGCACAACTCGAAAAAGTAGGCTCGGAAAAAGCCTTCAATCAACTGATAGAAAAATGGGGAGTGCGACGCATGAGCCCTGATTTCTGGAATGTGTTACACGGATTCACCGAGAACATGCTAACAGAGCAACCCTTAGAGTCAGGCATTTATGATATTAATCGCTATGGTCGATGGTAACGAGTGCCTAAGATTTACTCCCTTTTTTACTCTTTTTAGCCTCAACCTCTTCGCCTTTTTTATCGGGAACATAGCTAATCACAACACTGAAATCATCTGCATCCAGATCTTTATCCCACGGATATAATTGCACGTGCCCTGCTTCATCCAGAGCCGCTATTAGCATCGTTCCTTCTGGTTTGTCTTCTAACACATTATCGATACCGTACTTTTCTGTCAGCGGGGTACTTTCAAACTGCCAGCCATGCGCAAACGAATCTCTAAATTCTTCATAAGAGATTTGACCATCAAACAAACAATCACCACGAATTGATTGACTAGGCACTTTCCTCGAGTCTTTTTCCTTGCCATCCCCTTCTCGTACAATATTTTTCCAACCCATTTCATAGACATTATGATGACCGAGTTCCGGCGCAAAGCGACTACAAATCAAGGTGTTATATGCTTCATTGGGGGTTACAGCGACCAGTTTGGTAATATTAGATAATTCCAGAACCTCTTCGGTGGTTTCAGATAATATTTCGCCATAATGGGTGGGTATATTTTGCATTCTGGCAGCTTTCAAATGTTTCCAGCGGGTATCAATCAACATCACTGGAACATCGTTTTTCTGTAATTCAGCGGCCAAGCCTGTACTCCAGAGTGAAGCTCCAACAATCAAGATTCCATCAGGGTGTGCCGAAGCCAGATTCAATTTACGCGCAATCCAGCCAATGCTTAGACCGTGCATGGTGACGGTTAAAATGATCAGAGCAAAAACCAGAGGCAACAAGAGTTCTGCACCTTCATACCCTTTTTGCGCCAGTTGAGAACCAAATAAACCTGCAACCGCTGCGGCAACAATGCCTCGTGGAGCAATCCACATAATCAATAATCTTTCTTGTTTACTAATATCTGTGCCAATGGTTGAAATATAAATAGCCAAGGGTCTAAATACAAATATCACCAGCGCCAGTAACACCCAGCTTTGCCAACCCAAACGTTGTAAAATTTCAGGCTGGATATCGGCGGTAAGAACAATGAAAGTCGAAGACACAAGCAAGATGGTGACATATTCTTTGAAGCGTTTCAGTTCATGCAAGGTGCTCAAATTCTGATTCGCAAGCGTGATTCCAAGTATCGTGGTTGCCAATAGACCTGATTCGCTTTGTACTCTATTAGCGATGGTATAAACCAAAACAACAGCGATTAAAATCAACGGTGACTTTAAGTATTCGGGCACACTTCCCTGTCGAAAAGCTCGCGCGATAAACAAACCAATGCCAACACCCAAAGCGACGGAAACGACAAGGCTAATTGCCAGTCCACCCAGAATACCTGTAGCTAAGGTATCACCTTCCGATTGCACGTAATAGCCATAAATCAGCACCACTAGCAACGCACCAATGGGATCGTTAACGATGCCTTCCCAGCGTAATAGTGCCGCTGGTTTTTTCCTGAGATTTGCCTGTTTTAACAAAGGCATGATGACGGTAGGCCCAGTGACAATGATAATGGCACCAAACATTAACGCCACCGTCCATGACAAGCCGACCAGATAATGTGCAGCCAGACTACCAAACAGAAAGGTTAAAACGACATTCCACGTGACTAGACGATATATAACATGGGTGTTCGCCTTTAATTCATGCCAACGTAAATTCAAGCCACCTTCGAATAAAATAACGGCAACACTCAATGAAATCATGGGTTGCAGTAAATCACCAAAATCTTCACTGGGTTTCAGCCAGCCAGTCAAAGGCCCCATGATGAAGCCTGCAATTATCAACAAAATCAGCGCAGGAATTTTTAAGCGCCAACCTATCCATTGCAGAGCAATTCCTACGATAAGTATAGAAGCGATAATTTCAGCGAGATGATGATGCATAGAGTTAAGTTAACTGATTATAGCGAAGCTGTGATAGTAGCCGCTTAGTGCTTTTATGATAAAAAACCCCTCAAAGTGGGGGGGTGTATTTTCAATGATCTACATACTGATCTTACAAAATGCTATTATTTTTTTATCTTGTAGACGTATCTCGTCCACTAAAGAAATGCTTTACTCGTTAGGTGCTTGTTCACTCAACAGGTTTTGCTGATCGCCTTCAGCAAACTCCTCTTCTATTTGATCGATAGCGGTATCATCTGGCTTTAAATCAACCGTTTCATCACTAATACGTTTAGCTTTAGTTGCAGGTTTTATTGTTTGTTTTTTCTTGGTTGATGATGCGCTGGTATTGTCTGTCATCCGCACCTGATAAATTGGTTCTGGCATAATGATATCGGCATCATCGAAGGCCTGTTTTGATTTCTTAATCGCTTCACTGCGGACCTTGGAAAAACTGAAATGATCCTGATCGACCCAGCCATATATGCGCAAAAGAACATTAAAGTCACCTAATTCTTCGATTAACGCCATTGGCTTAGGATCATCAAGAACGCCTTCTATTTGAATCAGGGTATTAACCGCTAGTTGTTGTGCTTCAGTTAAATCCTGAGCTGCATCGACACCGATATCAAATGTAAAACGCCTTTCCGAATTTCGGGTAAAGTTTACAATCACCGCTTTATACACTTCAGAATTTGGTATGCGTAAATGATTTCCATCAGCTGTAATCAAGATGGTCGCTCGAGAAGTTAAGCGCGCAACGCTCCCCTGATTACCATTGATATCCACAAAATCTTTAACCTGAAACGGATTTCTCAAGCTTAATAAAATACTGGCAATATAGTTTTCAACAGTGTCACGAACGGCAAAACCAATGGCCAAACCAAAGATACCTGCGGCCCCCATAATGGTGCCCAGTAAAGCTGTCGCATCGAGTAGAGACAATGCCAACACCAACCCAATGACGATAAAAATCAGGTGAGTAATCTGACCTAAGAGATTGGCAATAAAGGCATTTTTGGTGAAGTAGCTATATAACTTTTCCCGGCGAGATATCCACCGTCCAATAAACCACATTATGATGAAAACCGTAAACGCCAAGACTAATAATGGCAATGCGGTGATAATTTTATTACCTAATGCGGTACTTTTATTCCAGGTGGTTTCCAGACGTTTTTCAACGCTTTGGGTGACGGTAATCTCATTTTCAACTTCGACAACGCCTTCAACTTTTTTTGCAAGGCTATTGGCTTTTGCCTCAACCGTAGAAGAAGAAACTTCACCGCTGAGTGTTACTACACCTTTATTGACGTCTATGTTTAATTTATCGAGCGTTTCCAGTTCTGCAAAAATTTCACTTAAACGGCTGCGGATTTTTCTATCACTGACACGGGTATCATCAGTAGTTATGACTTTAGTACTGGTTTCTTCCTCACTACTCGTCGCTTTTGCACCACCCAGTAAATCATTGATAGCATCCGCGTGTATTGAGCTTGCTGAAAATGTTAAGCCTAGAAATATAACGATCAACAAAATACAGCGAGATAAAAAGGAATGTGTGGTTTCTGTCATATAAGAAGCTAGTTATAAAAGAAGATCATTATAAAAGATCAGTTAATAATGTTTGTGATAAGCGTTAACTGTAATTGGTAAAAGCCCCCTACTCGTGTCATACAAGTAGGGGATTAATTGTTGTAAAAAATTATAACTATTTTGTATTGGTCTACTAGTTATTGGTCGATTTACATGCCACCTTTTTCATAATCTTTAACTTTGCGATTGAAAACACTCCGTTTTATTACTTTATTCTTATTGTAATTATTACGCGGTACATATCGGGCACGATGCACGCTATGGTTTAGATAAGGCTTATCTCTTGATTTTACTTTTACTTTTACGCGTTCCTTATGATTCAAACGATAGTTTTTAGGAACACGTTTAGTACGCTTCCAAGACTTACGACCTGGGTAGTAGTAATACCCGGATTTTGCATTGTAATAAACCCTTGATCCCGGGTAATAGTAATAATCGTAAGTGCTTTTTACCTTAACCTTAGTGCGATTCTTGTATTTGTTTTTATCACGGTAATAACGCTGGTCACGATTATATCTGCGTGGTACATATTTCTTGCGGTGTTCACTATGCCTAGCATAAGGACGGTCTTTCGACTTGATTCGAATCTTTACACGATCTCTACGATCAAGGTGATAACTACGAGGAAGTGACCTGACTTTTCGCCAGCGGTTTTTATAAGGGTAAAAATAATAACCCGTTGAAATATTCAGATAGATTCTGGATTGTGGGTAATAGTAGTAATCGTAAGGCTGATAATAAGACGAGCCATAAGAAGGCGATCGGACCGTTGTGTCATCACACGCTGTTACTCCAAACAACAGAATAACTGCCAGTAATGTAGTACTAAGAGATTTAAACCACTTATTCATACTTCCTCCAACTTCGAATTTGATAAACGAGACTGTAACATCGATTAAACTTGTTCTCTTCTACATGTTCTCTTCTACTTGTCTCCTCTAATAGCTTAGATGAAAATGTAATTGATTTGTAATTTACTTTTTATAAATAACTGTAACGCCTAACGATTCAAGTGTGAAATCGATAATTTCTTCACAACATCTAACTAACCCGACTCTCTACAAAATCGGATTAGTCTATGAAAAGATGACATATAAATGACAAATAAAAGTCGAATAAAAGATCTAGTTTTAACGCCTACGGTAGTTTTTGTACCTGTTAAGATTGGCATTACGTTCAATTCTATCTCTTCTAGGATCAACCCGTACCCTTGAACGTGGAACATATTGTTTGCGATGAACATTATGGAATCTATACGGTGGTTGATTCGTTTTTAATCTAACCGTTACGCGATTTACTGGGTTTAAACGAAAATGAGGGGGTAACGTCCTAACCTTAATCCAGTTAGTTCCATCCGGGTAATAGTAATAACCCGTTGAAATACTGAAATAAACTCGAGAATAAGGGTAATAATAATAGTCGTATGGATAATAATAAGGAGCAGGCGCAGCGGCTGTCACGACGGTGCTACCGCTACCATTACTACAACCAGTCACAGCGCCAAGCATCGTCGCAGCGATTAAACCACCGCCCATAAGCTTAACCACCGTGGTCGTTATTTTAGTATTTTTGGTATTAGATATGGGTTTATCAAGAAATTGTTTTTTCATCATTAAATCCTCTACTTTTCAGACCTACAATCGGGTACTGAATAATTAAAGGATAGCGCCACTAAAGGTTTTAAAAAATGACAAATGTCTATAATCGGTAGATTAGTCTGTTGCAAAATTATTGCTTCTATTCAGTACTCTGCCACCAATTTGCAATGACCTGACTGACTTTATGATTGATAAGATAGCCGTAGGAACGGTGACAATTTAAACCTGACTCATCATGAAAATAGTTATAAACACCTTCTGACTGGTCTTCAATGGCTTCTAATATTCCGTAATCGACCATTCTTTTATAATCATTAGCCAGAAAGCGATCAAGCGCAATCAAGTCGCCGTCTGCAGCGATATTTATCCAATAGCGAATATTGCTAGGGTATTTATGCTCGCCAGACATGTGATTACCCATTAAACGGGATTGCACATAATTCATTCCCAATGGACTGCCCAGGGTTAAAAACAAATCAACCTTGCCCGGCAAATGTTCCAGATTAGACAATGCCCACAGTGTGTCATAACTAATGATGGTGCCCATACTATGGCCAATGAGTAATACCTTATGACCCTTTTCTAATAATGGCCTAAGTTCTTCTTTAAGTTGTTCGCGAATATGACTCGCTATTTTGTCTTCATTTTCAAAATAACGATTCGTGTCTAGCGCTGTCTCTTTTAATTTACCCCGCAACAAGCGTAGTAAAACTGGCGAACTGTCCACCGTGTTGTACATAAACATATCAAGACGATGTCGCCAGGCATTTGCCTGTTCTATATCCAGATCACTGGGGCCGCCCTTCTCCAGCATTTTCTCAACCCAGGGTCTATGTGTTTCGATATCTTCGCGGCTTTGATAATAAGTGTAATTCCAGTTGATGAATTTGAAATATTCATCGTGTGCAGCTAGATCTTCAGCCACATCTGGTTCCACTCTTCTGACGCCTTCGACCAATGTTTGCCAAAGCAAATTCTGATGAAGATCAGCAGGAGGTTTAGGATTCTTCCCCGGTACAAAAACAATATGTCGCTTACTCATTCATAACCAACTACATTTAAAATTATTATTAAATTGCCCATACCTATCTGTCATTTAATTTTCTGGCTTAAATCGATAGGTCATTAAAATAGATCATTAAAAATAGATCATTAAAAATAGATCATTAAAAATAGATCATTAAAAATAGATCATCAAAAACGGTGATTAAAAACAGTATAGAACCAGATTAATAAAAAAGGCAGAAAATCAATCGATCTCAGGATTAAATGGCTCAGAAATACTTATAAACTGTTTGAGTTTTAAAAACGACCTGAGCGTTTAAGCAGATTCTGATTTGTTTAACTTGAAAAAATTAAATACGTTAAATACGTAATAAAGGTCGAACACTAAACCACAAAACCTTATTTACAAATATCCAGGTCTTTCTCAGGTAAGGTTTTTGCCATATCTTCAGTTTTCTTAGCCAATGCATAAATATCATTCACATCCGCTTGCGCCGGTTTGTTATCAAAAGACGTTAACTGTTCTACGATTTCGTTGGTGTTATCTCGATACGCCTGAGATATCTGGCGCTGCTTCTCACACTGATCAATAGCAAATTTAGGGATGAGGCTTAAGGCGCCATCTATCTGGCTAATCCCGAGCTGATGCTTACTAGGATTAGTAATCATGCCATCTTTAGACAAAGCTTCCTGTAAATTTTTACCACTCTCATTGAGCATTACTGAGCCTGCAAGAATGTATTCTTTGCGCGAAGGTTCTAATACTGAAATAGCATTTGAGATAGATGCCGAAATGATACGTGAAGCCTGTGTGATTTCATTTTTTTGTTGGCGAATACTATTGTCATTACTGTTGCGGGTGTAAATCTCAATTGTTTCTGGTTTGGCTAGTTGCTCCAGTGACTCTTTGAAGGGTTTGATATTATTATTTCTAAAAACCAATTCGAGAGAATCATAAATAGCTAACACATCTTCGTTGATACTCGCAGCGGCGTGATTACTCCATAAATTTACATCGCTATCACTCGCCTGACTACTCAAAAACGTCGATGTATTGCGATAACTAATCGTAGCCGCATTAATTTTACCCAGCGCAATCAGTGCTTCGATTTTGTTAATGGCAGGGTGATCTTCTGATACAAAACCAAAATCCTGACCATGCCAGGTTTTTATTTCATTTGGATCATTGTGTTTTTCTGTGTTGTTATTGCTCTGATCTGTAGTCGAATTAACAGATGTGGATAGTAAAGATTGAGGCTTGGCGGTGTGACTATCAGAGTCTGCGCTACTATCATCATTGTTGCAGGCACTTATCAAAAGTGCAGACAGGAATATGCCCAAAATATGGCCATTCTTTATTCCTTTAATTTTTTTATTATTAATTAACATCTGCTGAAGTTTTACCAAAATCCCTGTGATTTTTTATATTTGTCGTACAATATAATCTTAGTGATTGATTTCAGTGGATTTGTTCACAGAATGTTGTTTTTTTTCGACTAAACCTCAAATTAATTAAATAATTCAATAATTAAGCAAGGGAGCGATATGAAATACCACCCCCCTACTTACAGCTGTTTTTTCTATAGGTATCTGAATTTGATAATAAATTATCTATTCAACGCCAAGTAATTCAACGTCGAAAATCAAGGTAGCATTAGGCGGAATAACGCGCCCGGCACCACGTGCGCCATAACCCATTTCTGGTGGAATAATAAGGGTTCGTTTTCCGCCAACTTTCATTCCTTCAACACCTTGATCCCAGCCTTTGATAACGCGACCGCCGCCTAAAGGAAACTGAAATGGTTGACCACGATCTACAGAGCTATCGAATTTCGTGCCATGATTATCAGAAGCGTCAGGCTCGAATAACCAGCCAGTGTAATGAACAGAAACTGTTTGCCCTGCGGTAGCGACTGACCCATCACCCACGACAACATCTATTTTTTGAAAGCTGGCAGAGCTATTAGCTGTAGATGCTTTTTGCGTAACAACCTGTTTGATTTCATCCGTTTTAGTGCCACCACAACCGATAAGTAGCACACTAATAGCTAGAGCTGAGATAAGCCCTTTTTGTGAATTAAGCTTCATTTGATCCCCTTTTATATCAAAATATCCATTAAATTAATTCCCGAGATTATGCCCATAATTACTTATTTTTACAGTATTTATATACTTAATCTATTTTTACAATCCGACAGCGCGAATACACCCTGTATTTATGAGCTGAAAATAACCGAGCGGGAAATATAGAAAAACAGCTTAGAAAAGAGGTTTTGAAATGAGTTAGAAAAGGATTAGAAAAGGATTAGAAAAGGATTAGAAAAGAGGCGTATCAAAAATAAAATACACCTCTTTGTTTTAAGTAAACCTCAATGAGTGTTTGTATTGCAGTGTTTGTATTACATCTTTTACTTGAGGCTTAACTTTCTGAAACGTCTGATTAACAGTAATCCCAATAATGAAATCAAACCCATAGTATTCAGGCTTCCTCCGCCAGAACTACTCGACTCCGAATCCGAATCCGAATCCGTTGTATTTGAATCCGCTTTTACAGAAATAGTAAATACAGCCTCATCATTACAACCATTGCTATCCGTAACGGTGTAGTTGAAAAAATCCGTTCCCACAAAATCTATTGCGGGCGTATAAGTAAAGGTACCGTCGCCGTTATTGGTAATCGTCTGACCATTAGCCGATGTCGTATCAGCTGTTGATACGGTTAATGTATCACCATCAGTATCGGTGTCATTCGCCAATACACTGGCAGTTGTTAGAATAGTATTTACCAATGTGTCATCGGCATCATCAACGGCAACACATGTTTCTGCCGGGCTTAACTTAGGTGAATTAGTGATTAGATAGGGCTCTGGATCAACATAGCCCAGGTAATCAGTACATGCGGTCGAAGGTGTATAACCTTCCAGACTTGGCGATGAATTACTAATACCAAAATGTAAGTGTGGAAGCGCACTGCCACCCGATGTATAGGCGCCAACTTCTGCTATTTTTTGTCCACCGGTTACCGTATCCCCCACGTTAACGGTGAAGTTTTTGATATGACCATATAAGGCGTAAAAGAAAGTATCGTCTGATTTGGTATATTTAATGACAACCACACCACCTGGCGTACCATCATCGCCCCCATAAAAAGGGATTGATGTAGAAGTGCTTTCCACCACACCTAAACCGACGGCATAGACGGGACTTCCTTCTGCCAGATTATAATCGTTTGCTAGATGGCATCGGTTTCCGAAATTTACATTTGCATCGCCGAAACCAATATAACTCGATTCTGCGTGAGTTTTATCACTGGGATAATAAAATCCAGAACTGGTGCGTAGTGTTGCTGCTGCGTATGCAACAACAGGTATCAACAATAGAGCTAAACTGATGTGCTTCTTTTTCATCTTATCCTCACGTTAAAATATAAAGGTAAGAACGCCTCAAGATTGAGATTTAGTTGCTGATTAAAGTGTATCTTTTCTTAATAGCGCCCAGTTTTTATAGATTTAGAATTATTATATTGTTCGGGCATTATATATTAACCACAAGCTTCTTGCAGGCTAGGTTTTTTCGAAGCGAGTTTTTTCACATAACGATCAATGACTTCCCCTTAATCTTCTTCCATATCCTCTAAAAATTCAGCCAAATACTGAATTTTATCGGGTACGCCTTCCCATTCTTCGGCGTCTTCAGGCGCAGGAATCATGCCTTCGATCACCGGCCATTCGGCGGATAGATCTGCGTTTATTTTTATAAATTTCAATTGATCATCGGGTAAGTCGACTTCATCAAAAATAGCATCGATCGGGCATTCGGGCACACACAAGGCACAGTCGATGCATTCCTCTGGATCTATCACCAACATTTCGGGGCCTTCGTGAAAACACTCAACCGGACAAACATCGACACAGTCAGTGTATTTGCATTTGATGCAATCTTCTGTCACTACAAACGTCATTATTCGATTCCTTCTAGATGTTTAAAGTTCTTACTTAAATGGCTTATACACCCCCCTACTTTGAGGCGTTTTTTTTAATGACAAAAGCCATGATTACCCAATAACGTATTCAGAATAACCGTTACAGCTTAAGTCTATAGCGGCCAGGCCAATAAAATCAATGGAATAGTAATGACAATAATCAGAATTTCAAGCGGCAAGCCCATGCGCCAGTAATCACCAAATTGATAGCCACCCGGCCCCATCACCAGCGTATTGGATTGATGCCCGACGGGAGTCAAAAACGCACAAGACGCCCCGACGGCGACTGCCATCAAAAACCCATCGATATTTACTCCCATGGTTTGTGCCGCGGCAACCGAAATTGGCGCCATAACCAAGGCAGTGGCGGCATTATTCACCACACTGGAAAGTAACATGGTGATGATTAAAATCAGCGTCAAAACAATGATTGGAGAATCCGTACCCACAAGATCCAGCATGGTTTCTGCAATTAGCTTGGTAGTATGGGTTGAATCCAGAGCATTGCCGACGGGAATCATCGCCGCCAATAACACCAGCACCGCCCAATCTATCTGCTCATAGACTTCACGCACGCGAACAATACCGGTTAACACGTAAACCATCACGGCAAGTATAAAAGCGATCGGTAAGGAAACCAGATTGGTCATCGCCAAAATAATCGCACCGACAAAAGTCGTCATTGCCAATACCACCTTTCGACTTCTATCCAGCTCTATCGCACGTGGCGCTAATGGCAATAAACCGATCTGGGTGAATTGTTCATCGATGGTTTCTTCGTGCCCTTGTATCAGCAACACATCTCCTGACTTGAATACCAGTTGACGGAGTCGACTCACCACGCTTTCGCCGTCTCGTGCCAAACCAACCAGCGCGATAGAACGTCCCGATAAACGTCTGAAGTAACGGATATCTCGCCCTACCAGAGGAGACCCGTGCGTAATCACCCCTTCCATAAGAATGGTTGTATGCTCGTCTGGCTCGTCGTAGATATGCGTCGCGCTATTGAGTAACTCAAAATCGTGGTTATCCAGCAGCGGCTTGATTTCTATTGGATCAGCACGGATGATAAAAATATCATCTTCGGCAATTTTATAGGTCAAATTTACATTGCGCGCATAGGTTGACGGTGTCGCCACGCCGAGGATTTCAGTTCTATCCTGCCCTTTGAACATGGGTAAATCTTTCAGTCTGGAGCCAATGTACTTGCTGTCTTTTTTTACCTGAATTTCGGTGAGATAAGAATTTATTTCAAATAGATTTATCGACGCGTTTTTAGTCATTCGACCAGAAGGAATTAAACGCCAACCAATAAATACAATAAACAACACACCTGCTATAGCAACCGGAACACCGACAGGTGAAAAATCGAACATGGCGTATTCTTCGCCTGTTACTTTTGCCCGATAAGCCGCGATAATAATATTCGGTGGCGTACCAATCAGTGTGGTCAATCCACCCAGAATACTGCCAAACGCAAGCGGCATGAGTAAACGCGCAGGTGGAATATCATATTCCTTCGCTGCCACCATCGTAATCGGTAGCATCAACGCCAGTGCCCCCACATTATTCATAAATGCAGAAAGTACCGTAACAACCGCGGTTATTGTGGCGAGTAAGGAAAAAGGAGTAAATCTGATGAGTTTCATCTTCTCGGTAATTAAGCTCACCACCCCAGCGTTCTGTAAACCTTGTGACAAAATCAGCACCGCCGCTACCGTAACCACAGCCGAATGGCCAAAGCCGGTAAATGCCTCCTCTTCAGGAATCACACCAAACAGAACTGCCACGATCAAACAGAACATGGCAACTAAATCATAACGCCAACGCCCCCAGGCAAAAAGAAGCAGTGCGACTACTAAAATGCCGCTTATTATCATTTGATCAAATGTCATAAAACTCCGTATCTTTTTTTTAGATGTATAGATTTCCCATACTAATGAGTTTAGTCATATTAATAAAAGAAGATGAAATTAATATTAATAATCAAACAGAGATTTTGCGAGCGGACTTAATACAGCGCAATATACAGGACAATAAATAGCGCTAACCGTTATGAATTTTTTATATTGGCACCCCCCTACTTTGAGGGCTTTTTTTACAGAATGACTGGCTAGATCAATAAAAACATCAATAAAGACATTAGTAAAAACATCAGTAAAAACATCAGCAAATGTAACCCCGTTCTATTGTTATTTCCCTATGATTTTTTTTCGTGATTTATTTCACAGAATCAGCAGAAAAAACATTCTATTCTGTTTAACTGGGTTGATTCCATTATCTCAGCGTTAACCCGCATGAAAATATTCCAATATTTTCTAGTGTGAGAAAGCCCCATAAACACAATATTTTGAGTGGAGACCATCATGACCGCAAACTCGTTTGCTAATTCTGCGACACCCCAATCGCCAATCTGTAAATTATTCTTCATCGTCTTTTTCAGTTTATTTAGCCTAGCGACGAGTGTTTCTGCAAATGCAGAAGATAAAGCGATCATCGTTTTTGATGCATCGGGCAGTATGTGGGGGCAATTAGATGGTAAAACAAAAATAGAGATAGCCAAGAAAACACTGTCAGATGTGGTAACAAACTGGGATGACGAAAAACAGCTGGGCTTACTTGCCTACGGACACCGCAGAAAAGGCGATTGTTCAGACATAGAAACGCTGGTTCCTGTTGGCAAAAACAATAAAGCGGCGATGATTTCTAAGGTGAACAAAATTAATCCCAAGGGAAAAACCCCGATTAGTGCCTCCATTAAAATGGCTGCTAATGAATTAAAATTCACCGAAGATGATGCCACCGTCATCCTCATCAGTGATGGCAAAGAAACCTGTAATGCCGACCCGTGTGAAACAGCGGCTGAATTGGAAAAGCTCGGGGTTAATTTTACCGCGCACGTTATTGGTTTTGGTGTCGACAAACAAACCAGCGAACAACTTCAATGTATTGCGGAAAATACCGGCGGCCTGTACTTCCCAGCGGATAGCGCAGAACAACTCAGCGTTGCCTTAAAGCAAATTGTAGTCAAAGCCAAAGTCATATCAATACGTGCGATAGATGAGAAAACCGGTGAGGTCTTCCCAAAAATAATCGACTGGAAACTCATCAATCAATACACCGAAGAAGTCATCAGTCTAGAAGGCTCAGGCGCTGGTGTAGAAATACTCTTAGCAGGCGATGAAACAGACAATAATAGTAAAAATATCGTCACGACAGAAAAATCCATCACTGCCGGAAAATGGCTAGTCAGTGGAACAAGTGGAAATTATTCAGGCGAAGCGTCCGTCAACATCGAAGATAACGATCAAAAGATCAGCATAAACTTCAATAAAAAATTACCCAAAGTTGTGATTAATGCGGCAAATGAAGCAATCACAGGCACAGAATTAGATGTTAGCTGGGAAGCACCCAAAGACTTAAAAGGCTTAATCAACCTGCAACTCAGCGAGGACGAACCGAAATACCACGCCAGCCCGTTAAAACACACAAAAGGCATTAGTGAAACCACACTACGGTTACCCTCTGTCGCTGGTGAATACGTACTGCGCTTCTATGACAACCAGGACAGAATGGTATTGGCAGAACATCCGATTACTTTAAAAGAAGCGGAGATAGTCATCAACGCGCCAGAAGAAATTGGCACCGGAACCGAGCTTGAGCTTTCGTGGATAGCACCCAAAGAAGCCAAAGCAAAAATCAATCTGGAAGCGGCGGATGACAAACCGAAATTCCACCGCAATCCGCACCTCTATGTCAAAAATAAGAAAAAAGAAGGAGTCATGCGCATGCCTGCAACCGCAGGCGATTATGTACTGCGTTGGTATAACCAAAGTGATCGAAAACTAGTCACCGAAAAACCGATCACACTTGTCGAATCCACCATTACCTTGAATGCTCCGGATCAGGCAGGAACAGGCAGCGAGTTGGAACTATCCTGGGAAGCACCTAAAACAACAGAGGCCAAAATCAATCTGGAGCTGGAAGGCGATAAACCAAGGTTCCACAGCAATCCGCATCTTTCTGTTGATGACAGGAAAAAACAAAGAATTATGCGAATGCCAGCAACCGCCGGAAATTACATACTGCGCTGGTATAACCGTAGCGATCAGAAAATCGTTCTGGAAAAACCGATTACATTAGTAGAGTCAGTGATTACCATCAATGCGCCTGATCAGGCTGAAACTGGCACCGAAATCGATCTATCGTGGGAAGCTCCGAAATCAACCCAGGCTGTTATCAATTTACAACTGGCAGATGAAAAACCCAAATACCACAGTCGTCCTTATCTTAATACCAAGGGTAAAACATCCGCCACCATGCGCATGCCGGCAATTGAAGGTGACTATGTACTGCGTTGGTATAACATTAGTGATCAAAAGATTGTCGCTGAGCACCCGATTAAATTAACAGCAGCAGCGATCACTATCACAGCACCTGATGAAGCCGGGGTTGGAACCGAAATCGATTTATCATGGGAAGCGCCAAAATCATCCAGAGCCGTTATCAATTTACGATTGGCAGATGAAAAGCCCAGCTATAACAGTCGCCCCTACCTTTATACAAAAGGTAAAACATCGGCCAGTATGCGCATGCCTTCAGAACCCGGAGAGTATGTACTGCGTTGGTATAACGAGAGTGACCAACAGATTGTCACTGAACGTCCCATTAAACTAACGCCAGTAGCAATCACCATCACAGCACCAGATGAAGCACAAGCGGGAACCGAAATCGATCTATCGTGGGAAGCGCCTAAAACATCCAAAGCAGTGATCAATTTACAACTGGCGGATGAAAAACCGAACTACAACAGTCGTCCCTATCTATATACCAAAGGGAAAACATCCGCCACAATGCGCATGCCATCTCAAGCCGGAGAGTATGTATTGCGCTGGTATAACGAGAGTGACCAACAGATTCTCGCTGAACGTCCACTCAAAGTAACACCGGTGGAAATCACCATCACAGCACCTGATGAAGCACAAGCAGGAACCGAAATCGATCTATCGTGGGTGGCGCCTAAAACATCCAAAGCAGTTATCAATTTACAACTGGCAGATGAAAAGCCCAGCTACAACAGTCGTCCCTATCTTTATACCAAAGGGAAAACATCAGCCAGTATGCGTATGCCTTCAGAAGCCGGAGAGTATGTATTGCGCTGGTATAACGAAAGTGATCAACAGATTCTCACTGAACGCCCATTAAAAGTAACACCAGTTGAAATCACCCTAAGCGCCGATGACGAAGCCATCGCAGGCACAGAAATCGAAGTAGCCTGGGATGCGCCAAAAGGTCTGGATGCTTTCATCAATGTTCAATTGGCCGATGAGAAACCAAACTACAACGCAAAAAATTACATCTATACCAAAAAGAATACTTCGGACTATCTACGACTCCCCTCAGAAGCGGGAGATTATGTATTGCGCTGGTATAACAAAAATCATAGAACCCCAATCGCAGAACGCCCGATAAAACTCATCGCGCCAGACATCACAATCAACGTACCCGATGAGATAAAGGCAGACACAGAAATAGAAATATCCTGGGAAGCACCAAAAGGATTAAATAATCCGTTTATCAATATCCAGCCAGAAGGTGAAAAGCCAAACTACAATACAAAAAAATATATCTATACCAAAAACAAGCAATCAGACTACATGAAAATGCCCGCAAAGCCTGGTGTATACGTGCTGCGCTGGTATAACCACGGCGTAACCAAACCCATCATAGAAAAGAAAATTACAGTTAATTCGAATGAATAAAAGGAAATGACGAACGGTTCAGTTTCAATTCAGCGACACCCTGTAGAATTGACCACGACTTCAGATAAACAGCCACAGACGTAATAATAATAATATGGCCGGGCTAACAATAATAATAAAGTTATGTGGGGTCAAAATACCACCCGGTTGAGGGTTTCCTCAATCGGGTATTTTTTTACAAATAAAAACAGTTTTCTTCTTGCGTAATTTCTAAAGCTTTAATAGAATGCACCGCGTCGCCGCAATAGCTCAGTTGGTAGAGCAACTGACTTGTAATCAGTAGGTCCCGAGTTCGACTCTTGGTTGCGGCACCATTTATATCAAAGGCTTGTAGCGTTATTCGTTACAGGCTTTTTTTATGCCTGTTATTTATAGCGATCTATCACTCAAGAAGCTTTACCAAACAGTAAGTTAGAAGCGATTAGCGTAGTTTTATACGCTCGCTTTGTAAACTCGTCATAACCTAATACAAAGTTATTCCAAGCTTATAATGGGGTTTGACAGCCCATCCTGTGGGTTTTCATCAAAATACTCCAACATTATCCTGGCTGACTATTTTACCTACAACATGTCAACTTTGATTTAACCCAGTTATAGCTCTGGCGTTAATTGAGGAAAATAAAATGCCTCTGCATGTTCAGGTATTTCCCAGCGTAATGGTGACTTGCTACTTGTTTCGCTTAACAAACCATCCTTTTTTAACTGGCTTAATAAACGTCTCGCACTGCGTTCTGGCATTGCACATAATTCCACTGCCTGAGCACGTTCAAGTTCACCCTGAATAAATGCAGTATGTAGCACTAAAGCAGCATTTGTTTTTAAACTCTCTGTCATGTTAGGCACGCGAAAGTCATTTCGGGCTTGAATATACGCATCAATACGCTTACGCAAAAGACTAAGATCAAGTAAGTGACTAATATATGAAACCTGATCAATCGCTGTGGCCAGCATGTAATCACAAAAACCAAGCAAGCCTTTTTCAGTCAAGACACCACGACCATCAAGATCACCCTGACGAGGTGCATCAGCAGTTGCCAGCAAGGCTTTATAATTAACTGAACTCTTAGCCAAACCTCTGCTCAAAAACCATGCACCATAACTATCTAAACCTACCGCTTTTAATACAGCATCGGTTAACAATCTCCCTACACGCCCATTACCATCTATGAAAGGATGAATCCAAGTAAAGCGGTGATGCGCAGCCATTACAGCAATCAACTTACGATCACCCTGGTATTTTTTGGAGTGGTAGATATCACAAAAACCCTCCATTAAATCATTAACATCTTCATGGTCTGGGGCAATATGTCGACCTACATCTACTTTGCATGTTCGCCATTCACCAGGTACTACCTTATCAACAACATCCCCCTTCTCATTTTTAATCAACCATAAGCTTTCGGGTATTTGTTGATAAAAGCGCATGTGTAATTCTTTGATAAACGCCGTACTGTAAATTGTATCTACATCAGGGCTTTTCTCACGTAACCATTGTTGTACCGAAATATGGGCTAATGACTCCTTCTGTAAATCACGTTTTATCGGATCATCACTATATTCTTCTCGTTGTGCCGCCCTAATTTCATGAGGCCGAGTAGCATTACCCTCAATCAAGTTAGAATAAAACGAGTTAATCACTGACATATATTGCGATAACGTAGCAAGAGTAATTGGGGATATTTGCCCCATCAATCCCGCAGACAGTTTATTTAACTCTACAGCCTGATCAGGCAGTGATGATTTACCTAGTGCGTTATCACTAGGTAAATAGGGCGTTAACGCTGAAATAGATGTACTCATAGTTTATATTTCACTCTTTTAAATCAACTCTGGCTTTTTATTACTATGCACCATAAAAATGGCCGGATTATTGGCCACTATAAATATAACATAAGTAGCTGTTTTATAAAACAATACAAATATATTATTAAGAATAATAAGATAGTTTTGGCCGTTTCATTGGCCAGATAGAATACAGTGTAAGCGCTACTGATTAGAACTATTAGCGTAATTCTATAAGTTTGCTTTCATCTCGTTTTAATCTTATCAAAAGCCACCCCCCTACTTTGAAGCCATTTTTTATTAAGACTTATTTAAACAAATGAATACATCTCTTTGGGGATTCTTTTCTATCAAAATGATTTTTAGAGAGTAAATCGAAGCCCGATATAAAAATCTGCCTCTCATTGCGCATTTAAAAAACAACTCATACAAAATACATCATGAGTATTCAGAAACTTCTCTTCAATCGTAAAATAAAAAACTTGATTATTTTTTTACGTCAACTTGTCCACAATATCTGTGGATAAGTCTGTGTATATCACTGTGCATTATGTCGTCAAGCCTTGCTACACACAGGCGCTTTACTAATTGCTTAATTTTTAACCACTTACTATTAATCTATAATATTCAATAACTTACAGAGACTTATTAAGCAAGAAAAGCAAAAATAGAGCGGATGTTACATTTTTATGACATTTTAATGCTTGCTTTTTTACTTGTGTATAAATCGGAAAAAATACAAATTTAAACTGCGATTTCGCTAAGTCATTGTTAAGTTTAGATTAAGGCAGTTTGGTGCAGAGAAAATTGAAATAGTTATCAATGATTTATCGAAATAGAAATCATTTTAATCAGAGATGTTTACAAAGCACAGATTATAATTATCGATGAGAAAATATATCTGCTGAACGTGGAATTTGAATTTATCTAGAGTGCGACCGTTTTTACACATATTTTTAAAACTCTATTTATAAGCAACTTTATAAACTGAGTTATAAACTGAGTAATAAATAGAAAGACGCTGAACTCTTTGATTTATTATCGATCAGATAATGGGCATCTTATTTTTCAGGTTGTTAGTGGTGCTGGCCTTTTTATATCCAACTCTTTATACATTGATGATTCTTTATACGTTGGTGCACCTTCAAACGTTAATGACACTTTTAATAGTTGATGACTCCTTACAAAAACAACCATAAAATAGATTCCACATAATGCAGAACTTAATCGATAAACTCCCCTTTAACCCTGAATGGTTAATAGCACTTGCTGTTGCCTCTCTGGTGTTATTCTTACTATCCCTGATTTTTATTCCATGGTTAATCACACGCTTACCCAGCGATTACTTTACCGATGAAACACGTCATATTTCGAAAACCCGAGACACACACCCATTAATTTATTATTCGATACGACTTACGAAAAACATACTCGGAGGGTTCTTAATCATTGCAGGCATATTTATGCTAATGCTTCCAGGACAGGGAATTTTAACTATTTTAGTCGGCGTCGTATTCGCTGACTTCCCGGGGAAATTTAGATTATTACGCAAAATCGCACAACAGCCCCCCGTTTTCAAAACGATGAACTGGATACGTCAAAAAACGAATAAAGAACCACTGCAAGAACCAATCTAGAAAAAAAGTAGGCATGGCTTTAATGTAATGTCACCCCCCTACTTTGGGGCGGTTTTTTTATATGCCCTTCTGGCCAGTACAGCTAAATAACGAAATTGTTATTTCAAGTGCTTGCCCAAACATAGATCCTCAACCGTATAGTCACGGATAGTGCGATCATAAGTTGCAATGACAACATTCATATATTGGCCTACAACTTTGATAGCTTTTGCCGTTTCGGCCCATTTCACGAGCAATCTTTTAGTGTCTTCACACCAATCTTTAGCGCTGATAGACCAGTATTTATTTGGATAAAGCCTTACGCGAATAAAACCTTTATCCAACAACTGAAAGATGATCTCTTCTCTGGCTTTTTTCTCAGTCCATAACTTCTCATTATGCTTTTGGTAACAGTCTTCAATCTCTTTACGACTTAAACCAAAATCCTCAGGGTTTTTAGTCACCAGCGATATATGGGATTCTGTTCCAAGTTCTCTAATTTCACCATTAGGAAACAGCCAATAAGCATTACTGTAAGTCATTACTGTTTTCAACACAGTCAACCTGCACAAACTGACTATTCGATAGACTTGTATCACCCGCATTCCAGCGATAACACACTAATTTCTCTTTATTAGCGACACTGTAGTCGAGACAAGCAACATTACTTTTAAGTTTTTCAGGTTCACCAGTAAACCAATAATGCCCCACAAAAACAGGCTTATTAGTTGCTACATACTCAGGATCAATAGTGGCTTCAGGCAAGACTATGTCAGGGATATTATGTAACTGATTTTTAGGAACTTGCGAATAATCACGATAGGTTTTAGCACCTTCTTTCCACCACTTGATTCTCGTCCTTGTTCGTACTTTCCCACGTTTATCCGAGAATTGAAAACCATCTGGCAGAGATATTTCTATACCTTTAAGAAGTATTTCGATAGCATCATATTCAGCGCTATCCTTTTCACTGGCTTTAATGAACAGATCATTTGATAAGGTATTGTCTGGATTAAGGTGAGGCTTAATCTCCTCTAGTGTATCTTCATGCCAACATGCATGAATAGCACGAAAACCATCCAGCTCAAGGTAGATCGGCAGTGTTTTAAACCAGTTAATAACCTCAGTAGTTGTTTCCTCTCCTAATGGATACTCAGCCAAAAACGCCTCATGCTCATTGGTTCTATCATAATTATGCTCTCGCAATGGTTCACCTGTTTCCGGATGATTCGTGTGATAACAAATCGCATTAAACTCATGGTTTCCCATAACTGCGAAAGCGTGACCGTTATCAACCATAGGTTTTACAGTATTTATCACCAATGCCTCTTCCGTACCGCGGTCTATAAAATCACCAAGGAATACAACTTTTCTTTCTTGATGAAAGAAAACACCCTGTTCATCCCTTTCATACCCCAAGTCTGTAAGTAGCTGAATCAGCGTACTTGCATGGCCATGAATATCGCCAATAATGTCGTAATTTTCGTTTGTATTATTCATTGTTTAGATCCTTTTATTATTGATTACTTGGGAATACTTTAAATTTTTTACACGCTTTATTGATACAGCCTGGATCAAATGGAAAAACAGGGATATGAGAACTGCAACCTGATGAACAAATAACATCTGACCCCATCGGATAATTAATGGGTGAACCACATTTACTGCACTTTCTTTCTCCACAGACCTGACAAAACCACGGTTGATTACCATCTAAATAATCAGCTTTCGCTCTTTCAATCGCCTCATCCGTCCACTTGTTCTTCTCTCCCCAGAGCTCCAAATAAATGTTTTCATTTTCAAAAAGCTTAAAATATCTTTTTGGATTATGTTTAGTAAAGCGACTGTTAGCTTTATCAGTTTTAGATGATAAAGCAACACCCCTAAATTTCTGAGAAATTAAACGACCACCACCAATGTCATCAAGGGGTTTGTCGCATATTGCGCAGTTTTCAGCAGGGAGTTTTTTTTGTAACAAGAAAGTAGACATTTTTATCTCCAGCCCCAAAAAGAAAAAATGTTAGCAAGAACATCTGGGGGCAATGAAGATGGTCACGCTTTACCAGAATTGTTTTAAATCGCGCTGGAAGTTGTTTCATTAAACCCACGATTAGTTAAATCTTATACTAGATATAAATTGAAATCTCAAAATTTAGATAAACAGTAAATACTTAATTAAATTAACTACCTTACGTTTCTATTTTCTTATTATTATTTCTATGAAAACTAGTTACCCTGCCCCCGCTCTACTTTTAAGCGATTTTCATATTTCCTACATTTCATTTTAATGAACGTCACGGCTATCTTAAGTTACAAAAAGAGGCGGTTGCTCATGGTTTAACAATTGAGAATGCATACAAGGTCGGTATAACGAGAGACCTAACTTCTTCAATTAGCAAATATAGTCCTGTAAAAATATTTGGTATCAACTTTGATTCGAACAGAAAAGTAGCATTCTTATATGGGATTGGTTACTTTGTAGAAAAATGCCATATGTCTTATTTTTAATATATAAAATTTATAAGCATTATTTATTGTTAAACGGTTCTTATTGTGAAGAAAATTTCATCTGCCTTCTGAAATTCATCTTTATAACATTTTATTATTTGATGCATGTTGGACGATAGAGCTAATTGAATCTTTCCACTGTGGCGCATCTTGATTAGCTTTAGCGCGACATTCAATTAATATCTGACGCAATATATTAGGCATTTCACTCATTCTATCGCGCCCAGAAACTAATAAATCTTTGAAATCAGAGAGTGTAAGCGGAATAATATCGAGTGATAATTTAGTATCATCAGGCAAGTACCAGTCACCAGAACGAAATGTGTGTGCTGTATTACTATCAATTTGAACAGCTATAAATAGACCATAAACGGGCTTATTGGTTGACTCCAAAAATTGCGCAACATGACGGCGTACTGGTTCACCTTCTGCAGCTTCTTGCCTTGATGATGATGTCAGAGTAACTTCGGCAACTATAATTACCTCCTCAAATTCAAAAATCATATCTGCACCTCCGCCAGGTGCATGATGGACAGGTAAAAAATCTTGATCTATTTGAAAACGTCGAGCTTCCCATGGTGTATTAGATAAAGAATTTATTGCTAAAAAAGCCCTCCATACAGCCCATTCAAGATATGCGGGTGCTTCTCCTTGTGGAACAGAAACAGTCTCCCCATTAGGTAATTTTGCGGAACCTCGTTTTGGTATCGCTTCTAACCATGCAATTATTTCATCGAGTTGTTCTGATTGATCATTGGCATATTCTTGTTCTTCAAGCTGTAATACATATACTTCAAAGGTGTGCCTTATGTTTTCAAGGTCAGGAAGTGGAGTGGTCGTTGATGGAATATCTACGAGAATTCCCCTTTTTCTGAGTCGCCCAGCAAGATCAGTTATAACGGAATAAGATGCGGCAGCATTATCCGTTGGTAATTTTGAACCTCTCCATAAAGTAGATAAGTAATCCTCACTTGAGAGCTTTGGGTGTTCCTCTTCTCTCAATAACTCCGCGAGTGCAGCACGAGAAGGAGAAAGGGCTATACCGCGCCCTGCATTCCGGAATATTCCTGTGGATTTTAAATAACGAAATGAAAGATCCGTATAGTCATTAAGTGTTGCTGCTTTTCTATCTATTCGTGCTGCTACTTTGTTATAAATAACTCTATCATAAGCTCTTACTTTACCTTTTGCTTGTTCTCTCCCTTCACGAAACTGGATAATACTTTGAACTATTAAATCTAATCCATCTGCAGGTGTTGAGGTTTGTACGAAAAGTGCAAATTCCTGAAAAGTAAGTATTTCTCTCTGACCGTTGTTAGCAAGATCGCGCATGATACAAAGCACAAAATGTAAAGGAGAAAAGGCTTCGCATTTATAATTTCCTTCCATAATAGAAGGAATTGTATAGATTGCTAATGACCTCAAAAAACATTCTTGTTGAGCGGTGATGATCTCAGCTTTAGCCAAACGATAGCCGTTAGGCGTAATTTCATATGATCGCCCTGATAACTCTTCAATATGTTGTATCGAAGGTAAAAGAGCAGGATCAATCATACCGTTTTCAGTTCCACGAGTTAGTTGTGGAGTAATGAATCCTAATTGTGATAAAGCTACTCGCCATTTACGGCCAAGGTCAGAAGCATCTTCTCCTGCTTGAACACGTGGCGCATCGAGTACGCCCTCGTTATGTAACAAAGCAGCAAAAGCATTCTCTTGTTCTTTGCCTGATAAATTCCCATTTAAAGGAGAATTTTCTAAGGCAAGAAGAGCATCATGTAAACGATATGGTGTTCTAACAGTTGTATTTGCAATATGCCAAAGCATTTTTTAGAACCCCTCAAAAAGATATTCTTGTACTTTGTTACGAACACCATGCTTTAGATTAGCAAAACTATATCTGTAGTCAATATCGATTACTTCCACATGCTTTTTGTACTTAGACATTATTACCTACTCAGCATAAAATAAGTATTCTTGTGCATTAGAGTTTCCCTTACCCACATTCGTACCTTGGTTGCCAAACGAATATGTGTAATCAATTTCCATTAATGAAACCTGTTTTCCAATTTGTTCCATCATAGAAAATAGCTCATCTTTATCCGGGAGACTATTTGACGAATAGGACACCAAAAATTTTGAATCTTTATATTTATCAAATATAAATTTAAAAGCCTCATAAGTCCCATCTTTGGTATGAAATGGGCTGTAGTATTTCTTGAATTTCTTCGTCTTAGTATTTTCCTGTATATCAATTCCCTCCCAATTCTTACACAAACCCTCGATGAAATGATATCTTCTAACATAATCATTATCAGAGAACTTAGAGAAGTATGGAGGATCTAAATAAACCAAGTCAGGTGATGGTATTTCTAAATCCATTATTGATTTATTATAGGAAATATTTTTTTTCTTATTATCAAAAACTGCCTTATTGAACTCGTTAATTGAAAATATAAAATGCTCTCTTAAAGAAAAAGATAAATCCTTTCTACCATCATCATATTTAAAACCAACATAGGTAAAAATACCTCTGGGTCTTCTTTTAAGGCAAGCTCTAGCTATAGCAGACAATGCAATTGCCTTCTTATATTTACATGAAACCTCAGCAATATTTGCGAGTGTATTATCCAAAAATTCATTATCTTTATCAGAGAAATACAAATCTTTAAAAGTGGTTTGGATGAATTTTTTAGATCGCCTATTTCGACTTAATAAGGCTGATATATCATCGGCATCTAATATTATTGAATTATTCTCAACTAAAGCTGTAGTGACAGATGATGAATAAGTAAGAAAATCGTTTGAAGTTACTTTATAGCCTAATTGCTTCAAATGATAACTGACAACTCCACTCCCACTAAAAGCATCAAGAACAGTCTTTGATTTATCTTCTTTTAATACTTCTGTAATATAAGGAAGCAATCTACTCTTACTTCCCATATATCTCGTTGATGGGAAAGATATCTCCGTTTCTCTTTTAGGTAAAATTAAAAGCTCTTCAACTTTTCCTCTTTTCTTAGGATCCTTATTTATAAACCTATTAGCTAAAACCTTTTCCTGTTTAAAATCAGAATAAAGCCTTTCTGTGAGTTCAGCAGATGAATTAGAAAGAATTGCATGCACCCCTTCATCAACCATATCCTTATATATTCTTGCTAAATCAATATGATTACCTACTCGGAACTTATCAGCTGTATACCTATCAAAATCAGAATATTCAGATAGAGGAATATACGGGGGATCAATATATACAAAGCTATTTTTAGATACATGCTTCTTTATAAATTCCGCATAATCCATTGAGAACAACTCTACACCCTGAAGTGCCTCACTGCAGGCATATATATTCTCTTCATCTACAATCCCAGGATTTTTATAGCTACCAATAGGGACATTGAATCCCCCTTTTTTATTAACTCTATAAAGGCCATTGAAACAAGTTTTATTCAAATAAATAAATCGAGCTGCTTTTTCAACATCACTTAAATTATCAGAATCGATAGACCTTATTGAGTAGTAGTATTCTTTATTATGATTGAGTTTGTGTTCTAACAAATTTACTAATAATAATTTAGGCTCATCACGAACAGTCTTGTATGTATTAATTAGATCCAGGTTAGAATCATTCAATTTAGCCTTAGTTGGTCGTAACGCAAAAAACAATGCTGCACCACCTAAAAAGGGTTCAATATAATCACCATATGTTTCAGGGACTTTTGTCATTAAATCGGGGAGAAGTTGTGTTTTTCCTCCTGCCCACTTTATGAAAGGTTTTGCTTTATTAGAGGGTATGTGACGTTGTATGTCCTTGTAGTTATAATAGCGATAACCGTTGGCTCCTCTGTGTGCTACTAACTGTTTACTATTATCCCATCGTCTTAATGTTTCAGTACACACACCAATTATTTTTGCTGCGACATCCAACCGAACTAAATCATCCATGAGTAACCTATTATTATGAACCGAAACTGATAGGAAACATTATACACAGTTACGACATAATGATGGGATATTATAGGTTTTTTGAATAAAGTTATTCTAATGCTCATCGATATTATCCATTTTGTTTATGGTATAAATGAAAGTAAGAAATGTAATGTATCAGTGGAGAATCAAACACAGTGCCAATTGAAGATTTTTTTAATAATTATAGCGATAAAGGATACGTTTTTTCTGATGAGATTTTATCTCGATATGCCTTATCTTTAGCAAGTAAACCATTTGTTATTTTATCTGGTATTTCAGGGACAGGAAAAACCAAAATAGCGCAATTATTTGATATTCCAAATAACCCTGTGCCTGCGCAACCTGAGGAAATACCTGACATTGCAGTTAATAATGGCTATATCCTCTTAACAGTCACAGATGGTTTGGCTAATGGAGATGGTAGGGCTAATTTGAAATTCAACCAACTATCCTCAGTACTTGAAGATGATGACATGCAAATGATTAATCAAGCAATTCAAGAAAAAAAGACTGCCAATGACGGTGGTAATATCTGCGATCCGATAAATTTAAAAATAATCTCACATGATAATCAAGAATTAGATATGGGGCTTTATCTTCAAAGAGCAAACAGTCCTTTAGTACGCATAAGAGCTAAGTCAAAAAGAGGTGAGATAAACGAATATGACAGTAGAGGGTATTTTGCTGCAAACTTCAACATAGGCGATGTAATTAAGTTAGAAAAAGTTGAGCATCACGTGCTTAAAATTACTTCTGTAAATGATGAAAATATCATTCAAGAAAATCAAGTAAATGAAAGAGAAGTAATTAATAACATAAATACAAAATGCTTTATATCGGTAAAAAGCAACTGGACAGACTCATCTGAGTTATTTGGTTACTTCAATCCCTTAACTCAAAAATACAACATAACGAAGCTATTAAAGTTTATGCTGCTTGCCGCTGACCATCCTGAAACCCCATTTTTTGTCATTCTAGATGAAATGAATTTATCTAAAGTTGAACATTACTTTAGTGATTTTTTAAGCTGCCTTGAAAGTAGAGATAAACAACTTGATGGGACTGTAACTCAAGAAGGTATTAACTTATATGCAGGTCATGATTTTATACCAACTGACGATCAAGAATATGATGAGATATCATCGACTATAAATATTCCCCTAAACCTCTATGTTACGGGTACTGTTAATATAGATGACACTACATATATGTTTAGCCCCAAAGTACTTGACCGTGCAAATGTATTAGAAATAAATGAAGTCTATTTTGGTGATGAACCAATTGAAGGAGGCTTAAAACTAACAAGTATTCCTGATTACTCTAAATATACTAAGTCCGAACTAATTATGTCAGCCGAACTTGAAGCTGACACACTAGCATTGATCAAAAAGACTCTTGGAATACTTAAAGAGTTCAATATGCATTTTGGATACAGAACTATTGCTGAAGTCTCTCACTTTATTATTAATTCTAAAAGTCATGCTACTTGTGCGGGCAATATTGAAACTGTTGCTTTAGATATACAAATTGTCCAAAAAATACTACCAAAATTCCATGGAAACTATGAAAAACTTAACAAACCCATCCTTAAGCTAATTCATGCTCTGTCTGGTAGTGATGTTGATGAAAATGATTTTGATCTCGGTTCTATTGAAAACATTATCGTAGACGATACTGATTTTCCAAGGAGTTTAACAAGACTTATCCGTATGTATAACAATTTAACCACTCAAGGCTTTGCAAATTTCATTGAATAAATATATTTATGTTTAAATTATATACAGATATAAAAACACATGAGGAAGTTACTGATTATGGACTTATTGAGAATAGATCATATTTTATCGAGTTAGAATCACCTGAAGAAATTGAAGTTATCAGCTTCCTAACAAACTCAAAGATAAGTCAGCACTTGAACTGGATAAGAGGCAATAAAACAGCCGAATTAAAAATTCAAAATTATATTGGTCAAATTAGACTTTTTGACAAAGAGTATGATGTAAGGTCAAATAAATTTAGCCCAGAATTGTCAGGAAAGGAACAATTAGAATTAGTCATTTCCGACTTGAATTTAATTTCAAAAAAAATATCTTTTTCATATTCATCAACAGCTTATGCTGCAAGAACTACTGATTGGTTAGAAATAGAAAAAGATAGCATCAACAAATTAATTTTTTTACATCAGGTTTTTTTTAGCGCCCCAAAAGAAAAATGTATAAAAACCCATTTCCAGAAAATTAAACAAAATCCATCTTTGAAAGCAGCATCAAAAACCAAAACAGATTTCATTTGGAATGTGCGAAGTGTTACGCCTTCAATATTACAAACTCTAAATAAAAAAGGAATGTTGACTAATGATCCAAATAACGTTGTAAATACTAGTGGTAATCCAAGAATAGAACTACCCATCAACTATCTAAGCTACAACTCTCTAGAAAATAGGTTTATTAAATTCTTTTTCCAATATACAGAGCAGATATCACTCAAAATAATTACCTCGAAATCTTCTCTCTCAAATGAAATTAAAGAAAAGGCTAATGAACTACTAAAGCAAGCCAGAATTTATTTGAACGATGCTTTTTTTGCAGATGTTACTACTTTAAAAACACTGAGTACTAACTCTACTGTACTCTCAAGCCGAGATGGTTATAGAGATATTTTCTCTACCTATATAATGTCTTTGTTTTCAATTAAGCATATTTATCAAGATTATTCTGATGGGCTAAGTGTAGATTTAAAGAAGATATCAACACTTTATGAAATTTGGTGTTTTTACTTAATTTCATATCATATTCTTGGTGAAGCAATTACTGTTACAAGAAGTCAAAGCATCATTAAAAATGGAGAGATAAAAAATTCAACTATATTCAAAAATGATGAATATGAAGTTGCTTATAATAAAACCTTTTCTAATACCAACACTGGAAGCTACTCAACCACACTCAGACCAGACATTAGTGTTACAAATATTGAAACGGGTAAAATTACACACTTCGATGCCAAATATCGAACTGAATCATTTATAAACTCAGATAATGATCTAATTAAAAATTTCAAAAATGATGATATATATAAAATGCATACGTATTTAGATGCGATATATAACAGTGTTTCTTCAATAGTCATGTACCCAGGCAACACTTTTTGTTTTTTCGAGAAGGCAGAACCTTCAAGAGAAATTAGAGACTTAGTGCAAGAATTTACTTTAAATGGGGTGGGTGCTATCCCTGCAGTGCCAGGTGAAAGCAATGAAATACTATCTGGTTTTCTGAAGCGCTTTTTTACTTACTGAAATAAACCTCTTTTTAAGACACTACTTTTATAAGATTATTAAATATCGAAAAGCCCCGACATCAGTCGGGGCTTACTATTAGACCTTACACTTCATTTACTAAATATTTGTAGGCCGTAATTTCTTGGCTTAAGATATATATTTTAGTGCTTAGTTCAGAACAGTTTATTGTTTTAGGAACCACAATAAATATCTTTTAAATTACCACACTCAAAATGAAAACCACTGTAACCACAATTAAAATACTTACTAGAGTATTCTCGTTTAAGATTTTCTACCTTATTCTTTAAATCGGTTTCTGCATCTATAGCGTCTTGATATTTACTGTGACTTATTTCACCTGCTTTGTAACTTTGGTTTGCAACTCGCTTCTCCTCCAATAAAATTGCCAATTCACCTTTATATTTTTCATCAATTTTTTGATGATGTTCTTTGATGATGGTTTTGTATTTTTGGATAGAGTCTCTATTAAAATAATTGTGTGTCACTCTAGCCACAATATCGTCATGGATATTTTTCTCACAGTCTTGATCGACATTTGAATTATCATGTTCTAGAACATAGGTTTTGATCGTTGACATCCAGGCAATAAGCCCTGTCCTGTAACAGTTGATAGTTTCCATACCATCGGGTATTAGTACATTAGCATCCCACGTTCGTGGTAGCTTATTGTCATGTGTGTAGGTTACGTCGACAATAAATTCTATATCGTTTTGAACGAATTGAATCTGTTTAGTAGTCGTTCTAGGTTGAACATCTGTTTGCGAGCTCATGAGAACACCTTCAACCCTACCAATTCACCATCTGGTTGAATAAAATGAATGATAGATTTTGAAAATTGGACTTGTTCTGTATCTAGATCCCACAATGACCAATCTTTTAAACCTATGGTTACAGAGTGATTGATAAGATCCTGTCGCATAGACAAGCTGCCAAAAGCGCTCGACATTTCAGGTTTGGTTTGAATAAAGTTAGACATTTCTAATCTCCAGCCCCGTTTAAGAAAATGTTAGCAGGAACATCTGGGGCAATGAAGACGTCACGCTTTACCAGAATTGTTTTACATCGGCTGGAAGTTGTTAAGTTAAACCCCGATGTTCATATTATCGCATATTTTTTCCTGATTAACATAATGACCTATTACTGTACTTTAAAAAAAAACATAACGATTACTCCGTCTTTCACCACTTCGTGATGAGTTGTAAGAATCACCACTAAAAATCCTTGAACGTGATAGTCCGCATTAACAAGTTAAAGAGCAGTTTAAAAACTTTGTTGAGACTTTCTCTCAGGGAATACAATAAGCTCAATATAAATATTAAGAAGCCACCTCCCCACTTACAGGCACTTTTATAAAAAACTGCCCCAAAGGTGGGGGGTGGCTTAAAGTTTAATCTAAGTCTCACCCTAAAAGGTCGTCGTACCAACATTGTCTCGCAAACGTTCGGCTGGTTCGATTTCTTTTGGCCATGCAAAAGAAATGAACTCGTAGCTCCGCTACGAAACAACCACCTACCTCAATAAACTAATCGCCGTTAACTTCCGACAATTACTGCTTGAGCAACCACTCGGATTAAAAGAAGAATTGCTCTTAGCCCACAGCTTGAGCTGCTTTCCTGAACCAACTGCCTCTGTCGCAAGCTTCAGTGCATAATTGAATGAATCATAATCATTTATGCTGACACTAAAGTAATAAATATACTCATCCCAATAGTGGCCAGTTTCCATCGGGGTCGTACATTTAATATGTAATCGTGAATTAAAGAACACACTAACATCGGCTGGTGTACAGACCTTTGTTTGTGTTGACGGGACGGGATCATCTGCTTTCGCTGATAGACTGAACATTATGGTCATGATTAGACATACTTGAACGATTATTTTACGCATTTTTTTCTCCATTTTGAGTTACAGCCCTAGTGTCAGATTTGGATACCGTCGACAAACCAGGACCTTATATATAAAAACCAATTTCCTTAAAGTTGGTTGAAATAATGTAACTGCTACTTTGGATAAAGGCTGTGAAGAAAGTCTCATTTTTAAGAAAAAGATAAAACAGAATGCGCAGAAGCGTTACAAACCAAAAAGCTTCTCACTACTAGTTAACTTCATCCCAAGCGCTAACCCTGTACGTCGACGATTCCTTGCGGAATCTACGACGGACTTTTCTGGCTCTTGGTGAGCCTAGAAAAGCTACCTCCCCACTTACAAACACTTTTTTAAAAAACTGCCCCAAAGTCGGGGGGTGTCTTAAAGCTTAATCTAAATATCGATTTTAACGTCTAGGTTTGATCCAAGACAATCTCAAGAAACAATGGGCTAGGATGAAGGTTGTTTGAGCGAGTAGGAGGCTATCTAAGGATAGTCTAACCTACTGCGATTAAATCTTATTATGTATCTTTCCCAATCAAACTCGTTAAATAGCTACGGCTATTCGCCTCGTCTGATTGAAAAATTTACATTAATCATATTTATTCTCGTAACGGTCGCAATCCTTAGAAAGTCTCCGGAGCGAGTTCCCTTCATCCCCATTGTTTCCCCTAACACTTACCGTATTAGTACGTTGTAAAATTAACGGCATTTTTGGGGTTACGGTGTACTCTAGTTACCTATTATTTAGAAATACAGAGCTAATCCAAAGCTCACAAGACGAGGCATGGTTTGAAGATAATGGTGAGTCCTTATCAATAACCATAACGACGTATTGTGGGCTTTGGATTGCTCCCTTTGGGCGAATCAAGAAATATTCATCCACGTTGTTGTGACACTTGGAAAGGGAACTCCATTTCCTGCATGTCACGCCTAGTGGCTAAACATTTATTGAATCGCTGAAGTCCTAAATAATAAGTAACTAGAGTACTGTGTTGCTGTAGACAAAAAGGTAACTCGTAGCTTCAGCTACGAAACCTTAACTCCACCCATAAAAAAAGGCCCAAACATCAATAACATTGTTATCTTTGTTCGGGCCTTTCTGAGAGTAATTTTTCTAAATTTTTACGCAGCTTTGCTGCCAAGCTACTATGCTACTATGCTACTAAGCTGCTATATCTTGCTGCTTTTGTTCTTGCGCTTGCTGTGCCTCATTACCATTCGCGATATTTCTAATCGCTTCGATATCGAGCAATTCGATATTGCGTAGGTATTTTTTCAACAATCCGCGTTTGCAGAAAGTCGCTAATTCACGGCTTAGGGTTTCAACTGCCATGCCCAGGTATAGTGCGATGTCTGTGCGCTTCATCGGCACGGTGAATTCGTTTGCTCTTTGTCCGCGCTTCTTTAGGCCATCTGAATAGTTGATTAAAAACCATGCGAGTCTGCGATCGGCACATTGCGATAACATCATTGAGTATTCGATATCGTGATTAAAATTAACGCCTAGCTGATGGATGAAATCAGGGTAATCGAAGTTTTTGTCTCTGTTTAGATCTTTATTGAGTATGGATTTAAATGGGATCAGTGTCAGATTAGACGTTTCTAGTGTAACAACGGTAGATCGGCTAAATCCATCGGCTAAACCATCTAATCCGATGAGGTCACCTGGCATACAAAAACGGATGATTTGGTCATTGCCTGCTTCTGAGGTTTTGAAGATTTTAACCGAACCTGAGTTTACTCGGTAAATGCCTTCTAGTTGATCCCCCATTTTAAAAAGGAATTCATGTTCTCTTATAACAAATGCGTTCGAATCTTTTGCGCCATTAATACCTAGGCTGTTGATGTTATTGATTTGTGTATTGTTGTGTAGATGACTCATTTTATTTCCTCTCCTTCCGATGTGTGATTGCAATTTATCTAATTCGCACTGCATCGGGTATCCGTAGATTCAGAACAGGCTATGCGTATAAATACCTATACCTTTTGATAAGCACATGATATTCATCAAGTTATACCTTATTAAAAATTGCATTTATTTTTAATAAATTGACTGTTTTTTTATTTATTTTTTGTTTTTATAAAAAATAGCCTTACTCTTTACTAAGCTTTCGATTTTATTATTTAGCTAGGCTAGAATATTCTAAAATTCTAATTTTTATATTCATCACTATATAAAGACAGAGAGAACCCCAACTTGCATAAACAACTACTGATTACAGGCAAAAAATGACTGCAGAATTCCTGGTACATATTGTCGATGATGACTTTGCAGTAAGAGATTCTTTAGTAGAACTTTTAGATTCGGTAGGTATTAAGGCGGTTGGCTACGAGTCTGCCGATGCTTTTTTAACTGAACATAATCAGGAAATGGCTGGTTGTCTGGTGCTGGATATCAGAATGCCTGGCATGAGCGGTTTAGAGCTACAAAAAAATCTTAAAGAACAAGGCTCTACCCTACCCATCATTTTTATTACCGGTCATGCTGACGTGCCGATGGCAATAGAAGCGATAAAACACGGCGCTATTGAATTCATTCAAAAACCGTTTCGTGATCAGGAGTTGCTAGATTGTATTCACACCACGATGGAATACGCGAAAAAGTCTTACGATAAGAATATTGAAAAGAAGTTGGTACTGGATAATCTTAATTCTCTGACAGATCGTGAAAAAGAAGCGCTGGAACTGGTCTCTGAAGGCCACCCCAATAAGGTGATTGCTTCGATGATGGGAATTAGTCAGCGCACGGTAGAAAACCATCGCGCGAAATTACTGGAAAAGATGAATGTGAAATCGACGGCGGCTTTGATTAAAGTGTTGTTGCTGGCAAACTCTTCTCAGTAGCATTCTTCTGGTTTTATTTTTGCCGCTTTTTTACCTCTTTTTTCTGCCGCTTTTTTTACTATAATTCATTTAACAGCTAACTAAGTGCTATTAATTAAGTGCTGTTAGCTAAGTACTATTAACCAAGTACTGTCAGACAGTAGTCTACATCACTGATATCCATTCATTATTAAAGAGACTATATGTCAAAAAATCCTGAAGATACCCACTTAAACCAAACCATCAATGAATCACCAACCAAAGACCGTGTCTTCGATTTAAGTACGGTTTTGGAAGATTCTCTCAATGAATTTTTTATTTTTGATGCCTGCAATTTAAGTTTTATTCAGGTTAATCGAGGTGCGCGTCAGAATTTGGGTTATAGCTCGGAAGAGCTGATGACGATGACACCCGTCGATATAAAGCCCGAGCACGATTACGACAGTTTTATGAAGGTGCTAGAACCTTTATCGTCAGGAAAAGAACAAAGAATTCAGTTTAATACCACTCACCTTCGCAAAGACGGGAGTACCTATCTGGTAGAAGCGCATATACAGAAACTGCACTTTCAAGATAGATCGGTATATGTCGCCATCATTATCGATATCACCAAACAAACACAGAACAATGTTGATTTGATAAAGGCACACGCGTTTCTGGATTCTGCACCTGATGCGACGGTGATTGTTGATGATTCTGGTGTGATTCAGGTGGCGAATAAACAAATGGTAAAACTGTTTGGCTATTCCAAAGAAGAAATGAAAAACATGAGTGTGGATATGTTGGTGCCTAGCCGCTATCGAGACAGTCATGCCAAACACCGCAAACACTTTTCTGATAATCCTAAAACGCGCGGTATGGGGATAGGTCTGGATTTATCAGCGACGACTAAGGACGGCAAAGAAATACCCATTGAGATCAGCCTTAGCCCGATAGAGACGGTAGAAGGTTCGCTGGTTGCAGCAGCAATCCGCGATATTTCTGCAAGAAAAGCATCCGAAGAAGAACTTCAACTCGCGAGAAAAACAGCGGAAGATGCGACCGCCGCTAAAACGCGTTTTCTAGCGGCTGCCAGCCATGACCTTAGACAACCATTGCAGGCGTTAAGGCTTTATCTTTCTGCGCTTAGCAGCAAGCTGGACCAACCTAAAGCGATTCAACTAAGTCAGAAGATGAATCTGTCTCTGGATACCATGGGCGAATTGCTGGATGCCTTGCTGGATATTTCTACGCTTGAATCTGGTTCTGTTACTGCAGATAAACGTGACATTAGATTATCTGAAGTCCTTAATAAGCTGATAGCAGACAATGCCCCACTCGCCGAAGAGAAAGGCTTAGTGTTTTTGTGTGAAGGACTGGATTGCATGATTCACACTGACCCTGTGTTGCTACAGCGGATCATCGAAAACTTTATTACTAACTCCATTCGTTATACCGAGACAGGCAAGATCACGGTCAAAGGTATTCTTGCCGATGGTGTTATTCGTGTTTCTGTCAACGATACGGGCGTCGGTATACCCGATGAAGCACTGGAAAGAGTGTTTGATGAATTTGTGCAGCTGGATAATGCCGTACGCAACCGCAGCAAAGGCTTAGGGCTTGGGCTATCGATTGTAAAGCATATTGCGCGTTTGCTGGAGCTACCTGTTTGCGCTGAATCTGTGGTTGGAGTGGGTTCTACTTTTAGTGTCGATATTCCTTTAAGTGACTCGCAAGAAGTGATTGATACGGAACAGGAAACGATTCACTTTAATTCTTCTACAGAAATAGATCCGACAATACTTATTGTGGATGACGACCCTGCTATTGTTGATGCGATGATGGAATTGCTGACCGCTTTTGATGTGAATGTCATCACGGCCAATAATGGACCTGAAGCTTTAACCAAGCTTGATGAAGGTATTAAACCAGACTTTCTGGTATCAGATTACAATATGCCGGATATGAATGGCGTCGAATTAATCACCAAAATTCGCGCTAAATATAATGAAGATTTGCCCGCGGTCATTATGACGGGTGAGACTTCTGCAGAAAAAATTAATGATGAGAACTTGCCGAATTACACGGTGTTGCATAAGCCCATTAATATCAATCAATTGCTCTCTCTGATTGAGTCTATCAGGACGTGAGTTGTCTGTGAGCTGTCTATACGAAGGTATTTATAGCTTTGTATACTTTACTAATACTAGAACTATATCTGAACTAGACCAGGATACGTTCTACATGCTCGATAAGGATTTCAGCGGTAATCGGCTTAGCCAAGACTTCCACTACGCCCAATTCCTCTATTTCAAGAGTTTCCGGCGCTTTGGGGTATGCGGTTAAGATAATGATGGGGATGGTTTTATTCAGGCTTTTGATAGATTTGACCACTTCTACGCCCCTAAGACCGGGGAAGTGTGCATCCAGAATAATACAATCAGGCTGATATTGGCCGAAATCAGCAAGGAACGCACTACCACTGATATACGTTTGCGTATCCCAATGCTGGTTTTCTAACACCATTTCAAGGGAATCTAAAATTGACTCATCGTCGTCGACGATAGCAATGGAAGGAAAAGTTGTAGTTGCGAGCATTCTCAATATCTCATCGATTGATGAATGAGATTATATGTTGTTGCTAAAATCTTAGCTTGATAGACGTCAAGTAAACTAAATACTGTACAAAATCACTTCTCAGCTAGCTTGGTCCAGATTAAGAGAGAGAGATAGAGAGGGATTGTATTGGCACCCCCCCTACTTATAAGCCCTTTTTTTTAAAAAGGATTGGAACCTTATGCTTTGGTTTTACTGGCGGACTGCTGAATCATAATCCCAACAATAATCAAACCTAAGCCCATAAAGGTCATCCATTGCAATGGTTCGCCAAGTACCTGATTGATAATAAATAAGCTGACGAAGGGCGACAGGAAGATCAGTGTACTAATACTGCTGACTTTATCGGTTAGGTGTAATGCCATTTGCCAGCACATAAAGGCCAAGCCCATTTCGAATAAACCGATGTAAACAACACTCATTAACTGTTTAGCATTAACGCTTTGCGGCAATCCTTCAAATATCAGGGTGATGATGATTAAGATAGGTACAGCGAAGGTAAAGCTCTGGAATAGTTTAACCACAGGTGGCCTTGTATCTCGCGCGTTTAATAACCAGTAACCCGCCCAGATAATGGTACTGAATAAGGCTAAAAATACGCCGAAGTAACTTAATTCGCCTGAAATGCTTTTGCCACTGATGGATATAAACACAACACCGACATAACCTAGCAGAATCGCGATTATGTCTTTCTTATTCAGCTTATGACCTAACAGCGGCACGGATAAAATAGTCAGCGTTATCGCCCAGGTATAATTCAGTGATTGCGCCACCTGCGCTGGCAATAAATCGTAAGCTTTGAATAACACCAGATAATATAAAACAGGGTTGAGTAAGGCCAAAACCAGAATAGCTTTGACGTTTTTAGGGATTGTGCTTATCGCCGTTTTTAACTCACCTTTCCAGGTTAAAAAACTGCCCAGAGTTAACCACGAGAAAAAACTCGCACCCATCAGCAATTGCAATAATGTCATCTGCTGTAAGCCTAGTTTGAAGGCTGTTGCGACCGTCGACCACATTCCTACGGCTAATAAGGCATAAATAACTGCTAGCTTATTTTTATCCATTTTTATCTACTTATACCTAGAGCCATCGCACTCTGTTGCGTTGCATTTCTTACTTTAAGTTTATATTGTTAAACAAAGACGTTTAGCCAATTGATAATTCACTAAAAGGCGTAAATTGAATCAAATCACCCTTTGAGACTAGCGTTTGAGCCGGCACAAAAGCGAATCCATTCCCCCAGCTTGCCGAAGTTAGCACTCCTGAACTCTGGTTGGGATATAGCGTGATACTTGCCTTACCTGCATCGTCATAATCGAGACGCGCACGTAAATACTCATTACGTGTTTCTTTTTTGTTGATTTCAAAACCACTTTCTACCATAAAGCTCTTTGGTGGCTGTTCGTTTGAGCCCTGCTTTTTAAGAATGTAGGGACGCGCAAAAATACAGAATGTGGCAAACACCGAAACGGGGTTTCCTGGCAATCCCATAAAGGCGGTATTTCCTGATTGATGGTGTATTTCACCAAACACAAATGGCTTGCCCGGTTTGATATTGACTCGCCATAAACCAAGCTCACCATTGGCTTCTAACGCTTTTCTGATATGGTCTTCTTCACCCACCGAGACACCGCCACTGGTCATTACCAGATCCGCTTTTGCTGCCGCCTCCAGTAAGGCTGCTTCTGTCGCGGCGAGGTTATCTTCGATAATACCCAAGTCGATGACTTCGCAATTCAGGCTTTCCAATAAGCCATTTAAGGTGAAACGGTTAGAGTTATAGATTTGCCCTGGCCCCAGAGTTTCTCCCGGTTGGCGTAATTCATCACCGGTAAAGAAAATCGCAACCTTTAAACGTCGTTTAACGGATAACTCTGATATGCCAACCGAGGCGACCAAACCTAAATCTTGAGGGCGTAGTTTGTGCCCTGCTTTTAGAATCACATCCCCTTGTTTGATATCCTCACCTGCTTTGCGAACATTCGAGCCCGCCTGTGGGATTGACTGGATGACGACTTTATCGCCCTGTCGATCGCAGTTTTCCTGCATCACGACCGTATCTGCGCCGGCTGGAATGGGGGCTCCGGTAAATATTCTGGCTACTGTGCCTTTATTGAGTGGCTCACCAAAATCACCCGCACAAATACGCTGGCTAACATCAAAGCCATCTGCTGATGTTGTAGCTGCGTCAGCGATATCTGCTGCATTAAACGCATAACCATCCATGGCGCTATTGTCCGCGGGTGGTACGTTGATCGTAGACGTTATATCTTCCGCCAGAATACGAGTACGCGCTTTGAGGACGGATATTGTTTCAACGCTGTTAACGGTTTTTGCTTTATCGCGCAAAACGTTTAATACATCATCGATAGCCAGTAGTGTTTGCTTGTAGTCACAAGAATCATCGGCACTGGTTGCGACATTAGTAGCAGCATTAATAGCTGTTTGATTTTTCTGCAAATCTGACATATTACTTTTCTTTAAACCTTGGCATCATTTGTACTAAGTTACATGGCATTACACGTACATCTAATTGATGTTTTATGATTTCTTGCCAGCCGTCTTTACACGCACCCGGCGACCCTGGAAGGGTGAAAAGCACTGTGCCATTCGCCAACCCTGCTATCGCGCGAGACTGAATGGTAGAGGTTTTGATAAGGTCATAAGAGATCATGCGGAATACTTCGCCAAAACCTTCGATTTCCTTATCGTATAAAACCTTCATCGCTTCCGGGGTGACATCTCTACCCGTTAAACCGGTTCCGCCGGTGGTGATAACCGCATGCACATCAGGATCAGCAATCCATTGAGAGACAGCCGCTCTGATTTCGTAAATATCATCGATCACAATCTTTTTTTCTGCAAGATTATGCCCATCAGCGGTGAGTAATTTTTCTAACATTTTCCCTGACTTATCATCACTTTCATCGCGTGAGTCTGAGACCACCATCACGGCGATATTAAGCGGAATAAAGTCTACATCTGGATTGATTTTAGCCATAATTTGATATTGTAATTTTATGTAAAGTTTGAGAAAAAGTTCTCTATAAATCTATAATCTTTAAGTAGTGAATATAGAGCAATTTAAGCGTTTCAGAGTATATATTTAATTATAAAAAGACACCCCCTACTTATAGGCTGTTTTTTAATCGAACGGCTAAGTAGTGATTAAGAGAAATGACTTAATTATAGTTGGATGATAGTACACAGTGTTAAAATTGCAGCAACCTTAGTCTTAATCAGGATATTACATCTAATGCCCCACCGGATATCACTCAATTTTTTGATCGGCATGCTTGGCTTAGTAATAATGATTACAGCCACGAGCATTACACCAGCAACTGCTGCCGATAAGAAAAAAGCGATCCATTTGGTCGAGGTAACTCAAGCCGAGGCGACAAAATCCAATACTGCGAATAACTGGTACGGCTCGCTGTATTTTAATGAACTGGTAAATATCTATAATCAGGAAAAAGGCCGCATCGATTCTTTTCCCTTCAAAGAAGGCGATTACGTTAAGAAAAATCAAGTACTGGTGCATCTGGATGATCGTTTATTACGCGCAGAAAAAACCAGATTATTGGCACAAATTAGCCAGGCAAAGACCGACTTAAACCGTATTCAGGTACTGGTCAAAAAACAGGCTTTGGGGACTAATGAGTTAGATCAGGCAAAAACACAACTCGCAATTTATAACGCAGAGAAAAACCTGCTCGACATCCGTTTAAGTTATTTTACGATTAACGCCCCATTCTCAGGAATTGTTACCGACCGCTTTGCAAACGAAGGGGATGCCGTTTCGGCTCAGCAACATTTACTTACCCTGAGCAATGACAACTCGTTGGTGGCTAAAGTGCAGATCAGTGAAACCGCCCTGCCTAGCTTAAAAATGAATGCACCTGCGACCATCATTATCCCGTCTTCTGGTGAAAAATATGCAGGTAAAATTTCACGTATCTACCCCAAACTACACCCTAGTACACGACAAGCGACCGTAGAAATCACCTTCGACAGCATTCCTAAGAATCTGTATTCAGGGCAATCGGTACTCGCCGAGATTAAAGGAGCGACCAAGGATCGAATCCTGATCCCTCTTGCGGCACTCAAACGAGACGGTGACGGTGAGTATGTTTTCTTGTTAAAGGAAGATGGCAAAGCACATCGACAGGCTGTCACCAGCTCTGCCTATATCTCTGGAAAAGTTGAAATTACCAGCGGCATAAAACTCAACGACAAAGTTATTACACGCGGCTTTTTAGGTTTGCAAAATGGTAAAGCGGTGAAAGTATCTGGAGAGCTCGATACCTCTGAAGATACCGCGACACAATCTGAAACACCCAATAATAAACCAGCGACTAAGCCAGATAATGCGAACACTTTCAGTGGTCGCCTGAGTAAAACATGGAACAGTACCTTGAACAAGATTAAGGACATGGTTAACTGATGAAGCACTCGGCAGGCATAGCTGGCTGGGCGATATTTCACCCGATTGGTGTGATTATGTTGATGTTGACTATCATCATCCTTGGACTATTTTCACTCAGTAAACTCAATATCGATTTGTTACCAGAGATTATCTACCCCGAAGTGCGCACGCGTATCATCGACGCTGGTGTGCCCGCAACGATCATGGAAGATGAGATCACACGCCAACTGGAAGAACAACTGGCGATTACTGAAGGTGCTATTTCAGTTATATCGACTACACAGGAAGGTCGTTCTGCGGTTGACCTGTCATTTGCCTATGGCACCGATATCGATGTGGCGCTGCGCGACGCAAGTACTCGACTGGATCGTGCAAAACGCTTTTTACCTGATTCGATTGATCCGCCCGTTATTTATAAACGTGACCCTTCGCAACGCCCTATTGCGGAGTATGTATTGAGTTCACCCACGAGGACATCGGTAGAACTGGATGACTGGGGCAATTATACGCTGTCAAAATGGCTGTTAAACCTGCCGGGTGTAGCCTCGATTGAAGTCGGTGGTGGCAGGCAGCGTGAAATTCAGGTGATTACCGATTCGAATAAACTGGCCGCCTATAAACTTGATATCACCGACATTTCGGAAGTCATTCAAGAAAATAATCAAGACACACCTGCGGGCCGATTTTATTCTGAAAGTGGCGAGATAAGCGGGCGAACTGCATCGCGCTTTAATTCGGTTAATGATATTGAAAACCTGCCCTTACCCGTCACCTCTGATTCGGCCGATAATATTTTACGCATCAAAGACGTGGCGTTTGTACAAGATGGTATGGCGGATGAAAAGGTTCGTATTCGCCTGAACGGTGAGCCTGGCTTAAAAGTCTCCTTACAAAAACAGCCTCAGGCAAATACGGTAAGTGTTTATGACGGGGTTGCGAATGAGCTTGAGAAATTAGCCGAGCGCGGCCAAATACCCGAAGACATCACGATCAAACGGGTTGATGATCAGGCACAGTATATTCGCCAATCGTTAAAGAATGCTTCCTCATCTGCGCTGACAGGTGCAATCCTGGCAATGCTGGTGGTGTATATATTTCTCGGCAATATTCGTCGTACGCTGATTATTGGTAGCGCGATTCCGATTGCGGTTTTAGTCACGATGATTTTTATGTCTATGGGCGGCTTGACCCTCAACATCATGACCTTGGGTGGCTTGGCTTTAGGCATTGGTATGCTGGTTGATAACACCATCGTGATGCTCGAAAATATTTATCGACACCAGAAAGAAAACGAAGATTCACTCGATCAAGCGGTGGTTGCGTCCTCTGAAGTTAATAGCGCAATCATCGCTTCGACAACGACCAATCTGGCGGCGGTACTGCCCTTTTTATTCATCGGTGGTTTGATAGGTTTATTGTTCCGTGAGTTGATCTTCACAATCTCATCCGCAATCGTTGCATCGTTATTAGTCGCGATTACCTTAGTGCCCGCGCTGGCGGCCAGAGTGCCTGCGAAATCCAAAGAAGGTATTTTACGTCGCGCGTTTGATGCCACTATCAAACTTTTACAGAACGTTTATGGTTGGTTCTTGAGCATTGCACTCAAAATGCCATTACTGGTTATCATTCTGTTTTTAGCCGTCTTCGCCTTCAGTATTCCGGTTTTTCAGGACAGCAAGTTTGAGTTCTTGCCTAAAATGGAGAATGGTGAAGTCTCTATTCGCTTAACGGCTGATCCGGGTATTTCTCTCGATGAAATGGATACCTTAACCAAAAAAATAGAGTCACTGATTACGGAACTACCTGATGTCGATTCGCTGTTTACCTTGGTTGGCGGTGGTGTTTATGGGCGTTCGACCTATGAAAGAAGTAATCGCGCAGACATCAAAGTGTTATTAGATAAAAGTGAAAAAGCGATAGCGGTAGACCAATGGATAAAACTCGCGAATGCAGCCATCACTAAAGAAGAACTCGCTGGCGTTAAAGTAAGAATCAGAAATCAGGGTATTCGTGGAATTCGGGTTTCGCAAGGTGAAGACGATCTTAACCTGCGTATTAAAGGCCAGAACCTACTGGTTTTAGAATCCCTGGCTGATCAGGCGGTTGAGTCGTTAAACGGCACTGCTGGTATTCGTAATGTGCAACATTCCAGTGAAGGTAGTGATCAGGAACTGACGATTAAAGTAGACCGTGAACGCGCCGCACAACTAGGGCTATCGACAGAAGAAATAGGAAATGTGATTCGCTTTGCAGTGGGTGGGCGAACGGTCACAGACTTTATTCAAAACGATAAAAGTATTGATGTGTTGATGCGGCTCGATAGAAGCCAGTTACGCAACCCGGATGATTTGGGTGAGATTATTCTGTTTACCAATACAGAACCGCGACAACCGGTTCGCCTGTCTGAGGTTGCTAATCTTGAATGGGAGAAAACACCCGCAAGCATTATGCGCGATCGTCAACAACGTGTGATCGAAATTACCGCGAGTCTCACCGGGGATTTAACTCTGGAAGAGGCTTATGCAAATATCGAAAAATCGCTTGAAAATGTCGATTTCCCTGCGGGATATTCAATCTACGAAGCTGGCGAACTCGAGGCGATAAAAGAAAATCAAAGGACTTCGCAAATCTTATTAGGGCTCGCGATGTTCTTAGTTTTTGTGGTGATGGCTGTACATTACGAATCTTTGCGTGATCCCATCATTATCATGTTAAGTGTGCCATTTGCGGCGATTGGTGTGGCCCTGGGCTTGCTGGTAACGGGTATTCCTTTATCCATGCCTGTGTGGCTGGGCACCATCATGCTGGCTGGCATCGTGGTAAATAACACCATCGTGTTAGTAGAAACCATTGAGCTTAAAAAAGAGCACGCTAACTCAATGGTTGAGGCGATCATCGAAGCTGCGAAAGTTCGCTTACGCCCAATTTTGATGACAACCCTGACAACTGTCGTGGGTATGATTCCTTTAGCAATGGCGCTGGGTAAAGGTTCTGAAATGCTACAGCCATTGGCGATCAGTATTGTTGCCGGCCTTAGTTTTTCTGTATTGGTTACGCTGTTTTTTGTGCCTTCAATTTACAAATTGATTTATAGGGCTTAGCGTTAAATCTAGAATTGCTGATGTTAAAACTATTTCTGTCAATGATCGATCATTGTACGTCTACGATTCCTTACGGAATCTATGACGGACTTTCTTGGCTCTCGGTGAGCGTTAAATCTAGAATGGTTGATGTTGAAATTAATTCCGCCAATGATCGACCTTTGTACGTCTACGATTCCTTATGGAATCTATGACGGACTTTCTTGGCTCTTGGTGAGCGTTAAATCTAGAATGATTGATGTTAAAATTATTTCCGTCAATGATCGATCATTGTACGTCTACGATTCCTTATGGAATCTATGACGGACTTTCTTGGCTCTTGGTGAGCCTAAGAAAGCCACCCCCCACCTTTGGGGCACTTTTTTTAAGAGTCTTTATTATCTGCCGGATTACTCGGTGAGCTTTTAGCTTTATTCAATAAACGCGCAAGTTCGGTTTTTTCAGCATCGGTTAAATGCGCCAGTTGTTTTGATTCTGATTCTTTCAATGGCAAGTAGGCGGATTCAACCAACTGAATTCCAATGTCAGTTAGCTTAGATCTGACCACTCGTTTATTCTCGACATCACGTTCGCGCGTTATCCAGCCTTTATCAACCATACGCTCTAAAAGGCGCGTAACATCAGGAACCCGGGTATATAATCGCTGCCCTATTTCCATGCTAGGTAAGCCTTCTCCCTGACTATCTTCCACATACAAAACTTTCAAAGCATTGTATTGCAACGCGGTCATTCCCCAGATTGAAAGCAACTTGTTTGACTCTGATAATGCCTGATCTCCAAGCGCAACCGCAGACATGAATATACCTTCTTCCAGATATGGCTTTCCTATTATGGCTTTACGATTCTGACTTTTTGACATATACTTGTTATAACAACTGTTGTTTGAACGTTTAATTATAGCTAATTATACCCTTTCACAATAGTGATTAAAGTGTAATAAAAATTCGGTAATGCTCTTACTCAATATTTGATGAATGAAAGTATAAAAAGTATAGATCATATCGGCTTCGACCAAATAGGAGACACCATGTTTGATAAACCATTTACTCAATCACGTCGTAATTTTTTAAAGAGTGCGGCATACACCTCCGCTTTATCAGTAGGTAGCTTATCCGGTGTCGCTATGGCAGCGAACTCAACGTTATCGACAGATGAGGCTTTATCAGCCGATGAAATTGCAAGCGCATCGAAAAGTGCAAATAAAGAAACCGTTATTTTATTCAACCAAAGCGGCGAAACCGTCGAACTGGATGCAGCAAACCCAGTCAGTCTGGAATTATTGAATGGTTGGGCTGTGGTAAAAATAAATAAACACACAGATAGTAATCAGCCATCTATTCGTCTATCCCCTGGCGAACGCCAAGGTTTTTCTGTCGATTCCGTTTTAGGCCCGTTATTAGATACCACCGGCAATTACATTGTGATTACTAGTGAGTTTACAGCCTTGAATAATATCGTACCTATTTCAACCGTTGATGTAGCTGTCGCTTAAATTTAATTCTGCGAACACTTTTATTCTGCAAACAGTCACCTGAGGAACCCATCATGACTAATAAAACTTTCACTAAATCACGTCGTAATTTTCTTAAAGGCGCGGCTTATACTTCTGCCTTATCTTTAGGCGGCCTATCTGGCCTGGCTTATGCAGCTAAAAGCACAGCAGCAGGTAAAATGACAAGTACGAAAGCATCCGCTTTTATGGCTAATTCTGGCATCAGCATCATGCAACAAAAAACGCTGACCGGTGAAACAGTTACCTTGATCAACCAGACCGACAAAATAGTGATGCTAGATGCATTAAAGCCAGTTTCCTTAGAGCAATTTAATGGTTCGATAATTGTTAGAGTGAATCAGATCGAATCTGAAGCTACCAACGGCCTGATCGCGATTTCACCCAGTGAACGCATTACATTTGATATCAAGTCATTAGATTTTAACGAGAGTTATGCCGGCGCACTTCAGTCATCTCATACTGATCAAAATCATGTAAACATTAGCAGTGAACACTCGATATTTAACAGAGTTGTGCCTGTTCAAATGGCATAAATCAGGCTGTTAATAGCAAACAAGCTGAGATTAAAAACCAACAAGGAAACTAACATGTCCAATACAACAAGACGTACATTTTTAAAAGGGCTTGCTTATGGCTCAGCGCTTTCAATTGGAGGCCTATCAAGCGTAGCTATAGCTGCTAAATCAAGCGCTAAGGCTTCTCTAATGGGAGCTGCTCTGCCCTCGTGTGACATCCACCTATTACCGACTCAACATATCGGTACTGAAAAGCTCAGTTTATTCAATCACACGAATAAGGCTGTGACGATTGAAAATATTACGCATCATAATCTGGATAACGTGAATAAATTTTTAGCGATCAAAGTCAATAAGCTGGGTAAACATGCTGATCAAAGTAGCGTAACGCTCGCTCCCGGGGAATCAATGGAATTTGTTGTTGCTGCTATTAGTAGTGATAACTATGGCAATACCGCTCACAACAGTTCTTTATCGATTCCAAATGTTTTAGCTGGACAACTGAAAGTCAGTAGTAACCATCTAGATTTCAGTGGCGTTATTCCTGTGACTGTATTTGATTCACAAACCGCTTAATAAGACCGCGTTTAAAAAGATTTACAAAGGTAAAAAGAGATAATCCAATAACAATAATAAATAACGCTACACGCTGAAGTGTATTAGCCCGCCTTGCGGGCTTTTTTTCTGCCTGAAACTAAATCTGATATTGTTTTCTATTCGCGAAATTATTCACGTTTACGCTGAATGTCGGAATGCTCAATGTATCAACGACGAAACCCTCTATAAAATACACAATTGATGCCGGAATAATCAAATAAAGTCACCCCCCTACTTTGGGGCGTTTTTTTGGGGCTTATTTTTATCTTAACGTTCTATTTTTAATTGCAGCACACCTATCCCAATACTGATAAATACACTGCCTAGAACTCGATTAAACCATTTGGTTCTTTCACCTTCAGCAAACCAGCGCTTCGCTTTGGACGCAAGCAAGCCATAGGTCATCAAGGCAATAAACGACATCAGCATAAGCGTCAGGGTCATAATAAAAAACTGCATCGACAGTGATTCCTGAGTGTTTAAAAACTGCGGAAATAAAGCGGTGAAAAATAGAATCGCTTTAGGATTCGTCATCGCAATAAAAAAGCCTTCCAGATAATAGCGCTTGATGGATTTAGGCTTTACGACACTTGTTTGGGGAATAGTTCCATCAAAGAAATTTGCTTTGGTTCTCCATTGCTTAACTCCCAGATAGATTAAGTAAGCAGCGCCAATCACTTTAACAATAAGAAATAAGGTTGTAGATGTTTTAAGCACCGCACCCAAACCAAAAATGGCAGCAATAGATAATAAAAACAAACCACTGACATTACCTAACGTCGATAGAAATACTTTGCTTAAACCAAAACGAACGCTGTTTGAAATCGCCAGAAGAATAGCGGGACCAGGGCTCATTACCGCCGCTATGGCGACGGCGACAAACAATAACCAACTTGAAAATTCCATAAAAAAGCCCCGATACAATTCAATAAAATGTGTTCGAGGCTTTATTATAGTGAAAGGCGAAACAAAGATGAGTAAATGATGCTTAAATAAAATAAAAACTATTCCACTCTATCTAACCATTCTTTGTGTAACTATATTTTGTTTAACTATTTTTACTATTCAATCTAGCAGTTATAGATTAATCTTCAGCTTCTCTTCTAACCACCATCACAGAACAATGTGCACGGTCTGTAACAGCTAAGGTTGTAGAGCCCAAAAGCCTTTGTTCATCTCGAGAGTTTTTACGTCGGCAACCTAACATCACCAAGTCTGGAGTTGTTTCTTCTACAACTTTCAGAATAGCATTAACGCGTTTAGGACCTTTGATTACCGATATTTTTACGTCAGTGGTAATATATTGCTCTGCCAGTTCAGTGACTTTTTTACGGGTTTCTTCTTTGATCTGATCCTGTGCATGCTCAGGAAAAAAGCTAGCGACTAGTGGCATGCCGTAGTCAGGAATGACTGAAATAATTCGAATTTTTGAATCAAATTTTAACGCCATTTCATTGGCAGCCTCTAACAATGCTTTGGTTGTTAAAGGTGTCGCAATATCAACAGGAACTAATATTTTATTTAGCATGGGTTATTACCTTTGTCAGATTTAATCGATTATGCATTTTTCACCTGTAGGCCTTCTTCCTTGCGGATTCGTCCTTTTTGCGCAAACCAAACTACGGCTAATAATGCCATTGCAATTAAATAGAACCATTGTTTTGCTGGTCTGTCTGTATTCTCGATTTTAACACTGGCTATTTCCCAATCGAAATCTAGTTTTTGTTTTTCAGCCACGCCACCGAAAGCCAGATTATCAATGATCAACTTGCCTTCTTCTTCACGAAGCTCAAGGCCAGCAGCTTTAGCTAATCTTGCTTTACCATCACCATCAGCCTTTGTTCCGACTGGCAACATCACCACTTTATCAACCGCTTTGCCTTCAAGCGTTTCACCTTTAACCTGAAGACGTATTTGAGCATTGTCAGGTAATGCGTCTGTTACTTGGTAGATGGTGCTTGCTTCCACTTCATTAAGTGGCGGATAGATCTTATCCATGAAGAACCCTGGTCTGAACAACAAGAACGTCATAGCTACCAGCGCTATCGTTTCCCACCATTTATTTTTCGTCAGGAACCAACCCTGAGTTGCTGCGGCAAACAACAGCATTGCAATGGTGGCGGTCACCACCACCGTTAACAGATGAATTGGTCCTGTTATGCCTATCATCAAGAGTTCGGTATTGAAGATGAACATGAAAGGCAATATGCCGGTTCGAATGTCGTACATAAAACCTTGGATACCGGTTTTAATAGGATCACCACCCGAAATTGCCGCCGCCGCATAGGCGGCCAACCCCACGGGCGGGGTATCATCCGCCAGAATACCAAAGTAGAAAACGAATAGATGTACTGCGATTAATGGAACGATTAATCCTGATTGCGCACCTAAAGTAACAATCACTGGCGCCATCAACGATGAAACCACAATATAGTTTGCCGTAGTCGGTAAACCCATTCCTAATAATAAACTGATACCCGCCGTGAGCATCAGCATCACGATTAGGTTACCACCAGAAATAAACTCAACAACTTCTGCCAGTATCAGACCAACACCCGTTAGCGTTACTGCACCGATAATTAAACCAGCAGCTGCAGTTGCAATGCCGATACCAATCATATTGCGCGAACCGGCAACCATGCCTTCTTTAAAATCATTCCAGCCTTCAGCGATATGTTGAGCAGGGTTATGATCTTTTCGCATGATTCCTTTCAGATATTTATGCGTCAGCAAGACAAATATCATCGCCAAAGAAGCCCAGAATGCCGAAAGCGCAGGAGACAATCTTTCTACCGTTAATAACCAGATTAAGGTAACCACAGGAAGTAAGAAATAAAGACCAGATTTAACGATAGGTCCTGGCTCAGGTAGTTCATCAATCTGATCGCTACGTCCTAAATCTGGGTATTTCACAGCAATTTTTAATAGGAAAAAATAAGCAACACAGAATAAAACACCAGTTATCCAAGGTGTTGCATCCCCTGCAACATCTTTTAACCAACCTAGACCGTAATGCATGCCCATAGATAGCAACATGATGCCGATAACAACAGTCATAAAGGTAAATAGGCTTTGAATAAACGTCTTCTTTACCTTTCTAGGTAATCCAACTAATCCTGCTTTACACGCTTCTAAGTGAACAATATAAACCAAAGCAATATAAGCGATAATTGCTGGTAAAAAGGCGTGTTTGATAACTTCGATATAGGAGATACCAACAAACTCAATCATCAAGAAGGCTGCAGCACCCATAACTGGTGGAGTTAACTGACCGTTAGTGGATGACGCCACTTCTACCGCTCCGGCTTTTTCAGAAGAAAAACCAACGCGTTTCATTAGTGGAATGGTAAAGGTACCAGTTGTTACAACATTGGCGATTGAAGAACCAGAAACCAGACCTGTTAATGCAGAAGAAACAACGGCAGCTTTTGCTGGACCACCCTTAAGGTGTCCCATTAAAGTGAATGCAACCCAGATAAAGTAATTACCTGCACCGGCCTTTTCTAATAAAGAACCAAATAGTACAAACAAGAAAACCATACTGGTTGAAACACCCAAGGCAACACCGAATACACCTTCTTGTGTGATCCAGAGATGGCTCATAGCACGAGAGAACGACGCTCCCTTCCAAGACATCACATCAGGGCCAAGGTGCCCAAAGAAGACATAAGCGAGGAAGACCATAGCGATGATCATTAGTGGTGGACCAAGCGCGCGTCTAGCGGCTTCCAGCACTAGCACTACGCCTATTCCGGAAACGACCAGGTCTAATGTAGTTGGTAAGCCTGCTCTGTCTGCTAACTCTCTAGCAAACATCCATAAGTAGAGCGTGACCACAATCGCAATGATTCCCATAATCCAGTCCTGGATAGGGATACGATCTCGCGGCGAGGATTTTAGGGCAGGATATGCCAGAAAACCTAAAAACATGGCAAAGGCTAAATGAACCGAACGTGTCGCCGTGTTATTTAAAACAGGAATTATGTCCGAAAACATGTACATAAAAGGTGACGCGATCCAAAGCTGAAAAACAGCCCAGGCAAAAGCCACCCAAAACATAAACTTGCCAACACCACCTACCGGGTTTCTTGCACCAGTATCGGTTTCGGCAATCATCTCCTCTAATTTTGCTTCATCTATCTCAAAATTATCAGCCTTTGTTTCAGCCATACTTACTCCTTATAAATTTCCGCTAATATTTTTCCTTTCTATTTACTCTTTTGCTTACTTTTCTGCTTTTAGGTTGTCTAAAAAAGCTAAATAGAAAAATAAATAGAAAGAAAAACGATTCCAGATGTTTTCAATTATTGATGACACAAAAAAAGCGAGGCTAAGCCTCGCTTTTTTTGTTAGCTGATTTATTTTATCAAACCAGCTTCTTTGTAGTACTTCATTGCGCCATCATGTAATGGAGCAGAAAGTGCCGCAGAAACCATTTCCGATTTCTTTAGGTTTTTAAATGCAGGGTGTAACTTTTTGAAGTCATCAAAGTTCTCGAAAACTGCTTTAACTACTTCGTAGATAACGTTTTCAGGTACTTTTGCAGAACTTACGAATGTTGCACCAACACCCATAGTTTTTGCTGCTGTGTCGTTACCTGTGTACATTCCAGCAGGAACTGAAGCATATCTGTAGTAAGAATTTTCTTTTACAAGCTTATCTACTGCAGGACCATGAATGTTTGCAATTTTTGCATCACACGTTGTCGTTGTTTCTTTGATCAAACCAGCTGGATGACCAACCAGGATGAAGTAAGCATCAATCTTGTTATCACATAATGCCTGACCCATTTCAGAAGACTTAAGCTCTGCAGCAAGTTTTAAATCTGAACGTTTAATGCCGTATGCGTCTGCAATAACGTCATAAGTCGCAACCGTACCTGAACCAGGCTGGCCAACGTTTACTCGCTTACCTTTAAGGTCAGCAAATTCCTTGATACCTGAATCAGCACGAACAACAAGTGTCGCTGGCTCAGCATGTACCGAGAATACTGCACGTAAGTCTTCAAATTTACCTGCATCTTTGAACTTAGATGTGCCGTTGTATGCGTGATACTGCCAGTCAGACTGTGCAACACCCATTTCTAGCTCACCTTCACGGATTGCATTGATATTAAAAACAGAACCACCAGTAGACTCAACAGAACAACGAATGCCTGTTTTCTTACGGTTCTTATTTACTAAACGACAAATTGCACCACCTGTTGGGTAATAAACGCCTGTTACTCCACCTGTACCAATAGATACAAAAGTTTGTTCTGCTGCCATTGTTGATGATGACAGCGTTGCTCCAAGTAACAATCCTGCTGTAGCTAGTGCAGTAGTTAAGTGTTTTTTCATAATTATGAATTCTCCAAGTGATGTTAAATAATTTCTATTTGTTTAAAAAAGTTAACTAGGTCCGTAAATTGTAATTTTCTTTCCTAAACCATATATAGAAGAACAATCTTATACATGCAAGGATAAATGACATAAAAATGAGATTCGCTGATGAAACAGTCAAAAAACGGTGTAGAAAACAATTTCTCTTTGATAAATAAGTATTTAGCAATCAGTAATAGGAAAAACACACCCCCCTACTTTGAGGTACTTTTTTATAGTACTTAAGAGATAGAAAGAGTGCAAAAAAGACAACTGATCACCTCTTTTTGAGAGTTAATTACCGGGTTTAGTTTTGACAGAAAACTAGGTGAAATCAGCAGTATTTAAAAAGCGACTAGTTAGCTCTGCAACTTCTTTAGAAAATAACAGTGCCGTGTGAGATTTATCGACCAAGATGTGTGCTTTTTGTTTTGGATGATGGGTTTCTTCGACGAGCACAGTGCCGTCACTTTCTTCAGGTAATCCACCGGTCAAAAACCCCAGACCTAGACTTTTTGTACCAGCGATCATTCCCCAGTCCCGATCAGTTTTCCATTCTGGCACATCTACACCCGATAACGCACTAGGCATACTCTTCGCCAATAAAGGGGAAATGACTGGCCAATCCTGCACTTTTTGAGCCATCCAACTGCCATTTACGGGAGAACCGAGCATAACGATTCGGCCTTCTGGTATATCATCCGTTTGATCAAACAGATGCATCAAAACAACGCCACCCAAACTATGCCCGACCAAATGCAGATCTGGCAGATTCAGCTTGGTTATTTTGTCGTGAATGACTTTTGCATTTTGCTCTGGGGTTTTAAGAACCGATTGGTAATAGACATAATGCACATTGAAACCCAGCTTCTCTAGCTGTGTTCCCAGATAACGCATCTCTAGAGGGTTCATCAAGATGCCGTGAATGAGAAGAACGTTTGGTTTCAATGTAACCTTTTATGTATCTAATTAATCTTATAAATTTACTTATCTAGCCATTTTCTAGCGCTAAGTGTTAAACCTTTTATTCATCTTCTACAGCATAAGGAAGGTCTAAAAAGTGTACGCTAGCTTCTTGATTACCAACAGAAACAGTTAACGCTTTTGTTGCTTCAGCTATCTTTAGAATAACCAGCGCTTCAGCCTTGCCTTCGGGGCTTATCACTGAGGTTAACACTTTTCCAGCTTCGGTATCTTTTTCACTTTTAACTGCCGAGCCTACTGCTAACGCCGATGCTGTATCGGCAACAATATGATACATACGACGTTTGGTTTTACCCAGATAATTCAAACGAGCAACTACTTCCTGCCCCGGGTAACAACCTTTTTTAAAGTCTACACCGCCGATATGAATATAATTCACCATTTGCGGAATCCAGGCCTCAGTACTCTCCGCTGATATCATGGGGATACCCGCTTGTATGTTGAGATAATCCCAATGTGTGCTCGGTGCAACGACGGCATCGTAATTAAGTTTTTGCCAGAGACTTTTGCAGTCTTCTACTTCACCAAAAATATCAAAACGAGTATTCGCTCCAGCGATAGCTAATACGCTTAAAGAACCTGACTGAATTGATTCGGTAGGTGCTTTTGGCAAATCACCCAGAATATTATTCAATTCTGTATCGGCACCCTGCCCTGAATAACTGAAATGCACTAAAGAATCTGAAACATCATCAATAGTCACTTTTGACATCATTACATACATACGTAATTTTTTTATTACGTGTTCAAGAAGATCAGCAGACAAATCCAACAAGAAACTATCACCGCGCTTAAACACCCGAAAATTAGCGATAATGCGACCTTTTGGAGAACACCAGGCGCTTTCCTGATGTGTCGTTTCATTCACATTACGAATATCATTGGTTAACTGGTTTTGTAGAAAAGTTTCAGCATCCTCACCTGATACTTCCAGTAAACCTCTACCTGAAAGATCCGCTAAAACTTTAGTGTCAGAGGAATAGCTAGAGTTCTTACTGTCATCAGATAAGGCATCGTGTTCAGTTAAAAATGTTTTCCAATTTGGGTTCATAGCTAGAAAAACCTATTATTTAATATCGTGAATGTAAAATAAAAAAACCCAGAGTTTGAAGAATCACACTCTGGGTTTTAATTGTAGCATCTGTAGGAAAAAGACTGAGTTTTAGTCTTTCTTCTCTTCAGCTTTTTCTTCTGTTTTTGCTTCAGCTTTCTCTACTTCTGGAAGCGTTAGCTTGATATCTGCATCTTTTTTCAAGTTTTCCATATATGCCAACATCTGCTTCTGTGAAATAACTCGAGTTAACTGAGGCTTTAATGACTCAAGTGTTGGTAGTTTTGCATCACGACTGTCTTCTAGTTTAATTACGTGATAGCCGAACTGTGTTTTAACAGGCTCTTTTGATACATCGCCTTTAGACATTTCTTTTACTGCATTTGCGAAAGCAGGAACCATTGTCTGTGCTTTAAACCAACCTAAAGAACCACCGTTTGAGCCTGAAGGACCGGTTGATTTCTCTTTAGCAACTTTAGCAAAATCAGCACCATCAGCGACTTCTTTAATTACTGCTTTAGCTTCATCTTCTGTTTTAACTAAAATATGACGTGCGTTAAACTCTTTGCTTGCTAGTTTGGTAACACGCTCATCGTAGGCAGCTTTGATATCTTCGTCTTTGATATCAAAAGATTCTACTTTCTCTTTTGTCCAGGTTTTTAGCAAGATGTTACGCGTGAAATCACTGATTGCTTTTTTCGTTTCAGGACGCTCTAAAATATCTGTTTTCTTTGCTTCTTGAAGTGCAATTTCAGTAGCTACTAAATCGTTAACGGCAGCTTCCTGATCACCTTTACCTGATTTCTTGAGGATTTCCATGTAACCGTCAAGTGTGCTCTTCATGATTTTATCGCCGTTTACCGTAGCGATAACAACATCAGTTTCTGCTTTTTCATCAGCGTGTAAAGTAAACATGCCTGCCATTGAAATCGACAGTCCAAGTATTGATGTTGCAAGTAATGATTTTTTCATAGTTAACATTTTATCTAATTGTCCTTTCCGTAAAATTATTCTAATTTATTTATATGTTCCCGACTATTCGGGTCGCCCTATGGCAAAACCTTCTTAAATGGTTTCACCGTAACTTTTTGATAAACGCCAGCTCCAATATAAGGATCTGCATCAGCCCAAGCTTGCGCAAGTTCTAATGTGTCGAATTCTGCAACAATGAGACTACCAGTGAAACCGTTAGTTCCGGGATCCTCACTATCGATTGCAGGGTGCGGCCCTGCTAACACTAATTTACCCTGATCTTTTAAATCATTTAAGCGAGCAATATGCTCCGCTCTCACAGATAAACGCTTTTCCAAGCTATTTTCTACATCTTCCGAAATTACAGCATATAACATCTGCTTCTCTCCTTCATTTATTATGCATTACTATTTTATTAATTTTTGGTAATACTCTTGTACCTAATATTCTGTGCTTTTGATGCAGACGACTAGAACAGAGTAAATTCAAATCAGTGTTTATATCTTGTCTTTAGATGCTTCTTCATCGGGCTCATTTTCCGCATGTTTCGCCAGGTAAACACCTTGCGCAATCATAAAAACAAACGTCATCCCCAGAACACCAAACATTTTAAAATCGACCCAGATGTCTTCACTAAAGTTGTAGGCGACATAAATATTCACAAAGCCTACCAGAGCAAAAAACACTCCCCAACTCAGATTAACACGCTTCCATATTTTTTTGGGAACATCAATCGCATTAAACATCATTCGTTCTATCAGCGACTTACTGCCGATGAATTGACTGCCTATAATAACCAATGCAAACACCCAATTGAAGATACTTACTTTCCATTTGATAAACAATGGGTCTTTAAAAGCCAGAGTCAAGGTTCCAAAAGCAATCAATATGCCTAAGGAAATCAAATGCATTTTTTCTAATTTTTTGAATACAACTCTATGCACAATATTCTGAACAATCGTTGCCAGAATTATCAACACGGTCGCGAAGTAAATTGCATCTTTGGGTTCATCAGGACTAATTGATACGAAGGGAAGCTGGTTTGCCATTTCTATCCATTGCGGAGGCATATCACCAAAGAATTTATATCCAATAAAAAACAAAACTACTGGAAAAAAATCAATCAAAAACTTCATTGTTATTATATATCCCTGAGCAACTACTGATGTAGAATAGCGTATTTTAACCTGTTACTGGTTTGCTTAGAAGTTATATGAGTCAATATTTCGAAATACACCCAGATAATCCACAAAGTCGTTTAATTAAACAATCTGTAGAGATTATCAATAAGGGCGGTGTAATCATTTACCCAACCGATTCAAGCTACGCAATCGGTTGTCATTTGGGCGACAAAAAAGCGATGGATCGAATCCGTATGATTCGACAGCTCGATAAAGACCATGACTTTACACTGGTCTGTAGAGATCTATCAGAAATATCACACTATGCAGTGGTCGATAATCTGAATTATCGTCTGATGAAATCACTCACGCCGGGGCCCTATACGTTTATTTTGCCGGCCACTCGTGAAGTGCCGAAGCGGTTACTCAATCCTAAACGTAAAACAATCGGAATTCGTGTACCAGACAACGCCGTATGCTCTGCTTTGCTTGAAGAGTTAGACCAGCCAATTATGTCGAGCACACTGAGTTTACCCAATGACGAATACCCATTAAACGACCCTTATCAGATCAGATTAAAACTGGAAAACATGGTTGATCTGATCATAGATGGGGGTTACAGCGGGCACGAAGAAACTACGGTGGTTAGCCTCACCGAAGATAAACCTGTCATTATACGTCAAGGCTTAGGTAGTGCAGACTGGCTTCAACAGCACTAATTTTATAGCTATCAACACCTTACAACACAAACAATAAAACACAGTAGAACTTAAAATACATGAATATAGATAGCATTATCTACAATATTGCCGTTTGGTCTTTACCGGTATTATTTGCCATTACCTTACATGAAGTTGCTCACGGTTGGATGGCAAGCAAACTAGGCGATAACACGGCAAAAATGTTGGGGCGTTTAACCGTAAACCCATTCAAACATATAGATCCAATCGGAACCGTTGTGGTTCCATTAGCCATGGTTTTGTTACAAACCGGTTTTGTATTCGGCTGGGCAAAGCCTGTACCGGTAAACATGAGAAACCTGAATTCACCCAGAAAAGATATGGCGATCGTTGCTGCTGCCGGCCCAATATCTAATTTAATCATGGCTGTTTTCTGGGTGTTTATTTTCAAGCTAGGTGCATCCGTTATTACTGACCCTAATATTTCCGAAGGGGTAAAGGCAATGGGTCAGGCCGGCATCATTATAAACCTGATTTTATTCATTTTTAATTTACTCCCTATTCCACCATTAGATGGAAGTAAAGTGCTTTCAGGCATCGTCCCTCCTTCGGTTTCTGATATGATGGACAAAATTGAACCATACGGTTTATTTATCGTTATCGGGCTGCTTTATTTTGGCGTACTAAATGCCATTATTTCACCTGTATTAGCGTTCTTTTTACAAACAATAGGTTCGCTTTTCTTTTAACGACTTAATCATTATTTACTTTTTGACATACATATAACTCTTTGAAATACATATAAGTAAAACGCTTCTAATTTATGAATACACAAATTCCACAAAATCAACGTGTCGTATCTGGCATGCGTCCCACAGGCAAACTTCACCTAGGCCATTATCATGGCGTATTGAAAAACTGGGTTGAAATGCAATTAAACTACGAGTGCTTTTTCTTCGTAGCGGATTGGCACGCACTTACCACACACTACGATGACCCAAGTGGCACACCACAACATGTTGAAGATATGGTGATTGATTGGTTGGCAGCAGGCATTAGCCCGAGCTCTGCGACTATTTTCTTGCAGTCAGAAGTGCCTGAACATGCAGAATTACATCTATTGCTTTCAATGATTACACCATTGAGCTGGTTAGAGCGTGTTCCGACGTATAAAGATCAACAAGAGAAGTTACGCGAGAAAGATTTAGCAACCTACGGATTCCTTGGTTATCCCCTGCTTCAATCTGCAGATATATTGCTCTATAAAGCAGACATGGTTCCAGTAGGCGAAGATCAGGTTGCACATATAGAATTGACGCGCGAAGTAGCAAGACGCTTCAATCACATTTATGGTCGTGAGCCAGATTTTGAAGAAAAAGCAGAAGCTGCCATTCACAAAATTGGTAAAAAGAATTCAAAGCTATACCGTGATTTGCGCAAACGCTATCAGGAACAAGGCGACCTCGAAGCTTTGGACATTGGTCAGGCATTACTAGAAGCACAGCAGAATATATCTGTGGGCGATAAAGAACGCCTGTTTGGTTATCTGGAAGGCATGGGAAAAATCATCCTGCCAGAACCAGAAGCGAAACTCACTAAAGCATCCCGCATGCCGGGCTTAGACGGTCAGAAAATGTCTAAATCTTACGGCAATACAATCGGCTTACGCGAAGACCCTGATGTGCTGGATGAGAAAATCCGTAAGATGCCAACAGACCCTGCTCGTGCTCGTTTAACTGATCCGGGTAACCCTGAAAAGTGCCCAGTATTTGACCTACACAAAGTATACTCCGATGATTCACGACTACAGTGGGTTAACGAAGGGTGCCGAAACGCATCATTCGGTTGTTTGGATTGCAAAAAACCCTTAATCGAAGCGGTACAGGCAGAAATGCAACCCATTCGCGAAAGAGCACAAATTTTTGAGAATGACCGCACCGCAGTAAGAGCAATCATTCGCGAAGGTAGCGAAGCAGCGCGTGATGTGGCGCGTGAAACTTTGACTGATGTGGTTGAGGCAATGCGCTTTTCGCAACAGTAGTTTTCACCTTTTCAACGAGAATCAATGACCAACGAGACAGACACTAAGCACCACATACCGATACAAGGCGAACTACCGTTCGCCATTGTTCATGGTGAAGCTGTTTCTGCTCCACCTGAAGACCTCTATATTCCACCCGATGCCCTTGAGGTATTTCTGGAAACGTTCGAAGGACCACTGGATTTATTGCTGTATTTAATCCGTCGCCAAAATCTGGATATTCTGGATATCCCGATTGCTGAAATCACCTCCCAATACATGGATTATGTCGAGATGATGCGCAATATCAATCTCGATTTAGCGGCGGAATATCTGGTGATGGCAGCGATGCTGGCAGAAATTAAATCGCGCATGCTCTTGCCACGCCATGAAGAAGTCGAAGATGAAGAAGACCCGCGTGCCGAACTGGTTAAACGCCTTCAAGAATACGAACGCTTCAAACAGGCTGCTTCAGACATAGATGAATTACCACGCACGGGGCGTGAAAACTTCCCAACTTCTGTAGAAGTCATTCTTGATAATCAGGAAAAACCAGAACCCGAAGTAGACTTGCGTGAGATCCTGCTAGCCTTTCAAAACATACTTAAGCACGTCGATATGCAAAAGCACCATGAAATCGAACGCGAAGAAATATCAATACGTGAACGCATGACACACGTCCTGTCTAGGCTGGATGCTGATAATTTTATCGAATTCCAAAGCTTATTCACATTTAAAGAAGGACGCCTGGGGGTTGTAGTCACCTTGATGGCGGTACTGGAATTGCTAAAACTCAAAGTCATCGACATGGTGCAAGCCGAGGCATTTGCCCCCATCTATTTAAAACCTGTTTCCAGCACAGAAGAAATTATATAGATGATAAATAGCATTCAGAAAAAACTGCGTATAAGTGGGGGGGTGGCTTTTAACTCTTCTATTAAACGAGAAACATAACGAATTAGACATGCAAATAGAAAAACTACAAAACATTCTGGAAGCACTACTCATTAGTGCTGAAAAACCACTAAGCATCGATAAACTTTTAGGTTTTTTCCAAACAGAAGACCTGGTGAATCGAAATGATGTGAAACAAGCTTTAGCGTTAATTCAGGAAACCTTTGAAGCACGCGGGTTCGAATTAATAGAAACAGCGAGCGGCTTTCGCTTTCAAACAAAGTCAGAATATAAACAATGGGTTACGCAACATTGGGATGAAAAACCAGCACGGTATTCCAGAGCATTATTAGAAACGCTGGCATTGATCGTTTATCGCCAACCGATAACTCGTGCAGAAATTGAGGACATTCGCGGCGTTGCTGTTAGTTCGAATATTATCAAAACACTTCAGGAAAGAGACTGGATCAGAGTCGTTGGGCACAAAGAAGTACCTGGTCGACCTGCCCTGCTCGGTACAACTCGTCAATTCCTTGATTACTTTAATCTTAAGTCTCTGGATGAAATGCCGAGCTTGAGCGAAATTCAGGATATCGATAAACTTTACCCTGAGCTTGATCTGGGGCCTTTGCAAGATCTCACAGAAGGCGCTGCTGAACAGGAAAGGGAAGAAGAGGAAGACGAACATATTGAAGATAAGCCAATGGATATCTTTGATATTGACGAAATCGAGATTAACGAAAGCAGTATAGACAGCTTAAATGCAAAAATTAAAAGCGAAGCAGATCAAGAGCCAAATGATAATTAGCCGATAAAAAATACTCATTGGTTACGCAAGACTATTAAAGATTACGAAAAATTAATAAATATTTAAAGATTTAGAACGAGTAAATGATGAATACTTACACCATTGATTTTGCTCTAATAAACATGGCCATTTTGATGCCTACTTAAGACATCCACTTTAGACAGTTATAAAAAATATGAAAAAAACATCAAAAACTAAAGACATTGTATTATTCAGCTTTCTCACGTTAATCATCATTCTTATCATACTGGCCATGTACCAACGCGATCGCGAATGGACAAAGCTAACTGCGATGGAACGTTCACTCTCTGAACAATCTCGCGATGTCAGTAATCTACGTGGCTCGCTCAATGCTATGGAGAAAAAGTTAGAATCATTAAAAGTGCAATCACTCAGCACATCAGTCGCAAACTCAAACGAATCTTCAGAAAAAACGCCTGTAAGTGGGGGGGTGTCTTTAGCTTTTAAACGCGCCAAAGCAGCGACACAACAAGCTGATTATGCCCAAGGTGACTGGAGCGTTAACGCACTAGGCAGCAATATAAAAACCATTACTCCATTGGTTTCATCCGATGCCACCGCCAGTGATATTCAGGGATACGTACTGGAAGGATTAATTACACGAGATCCCGATACTTTAGAGTGGACAGGTCTTATCGCTAAAGACTGGAACATTAGTGACGATGGCCTAGTCATCACCTTCAATCTTAGAAATGATGTTTACTTTTCTGATGGTGAGCCATTAGATAGCTCTGATGTTGTGTTTAGTTTCAATTTCATAATGAATGAAAAAATTCAGGCACCACGTCACCGCGCCTATCTAGAAAAGATTAAAACAGTCACCACAGATGGACCATACAAAGTAACGTTCACATTTAAAGAGCCCTACTTCGAAGCGTTTAGTCTTGCGGGTAGCTTAGAGGTGATGCCAGAGCACTTCTACAAAGAATACTTAGAAAAACCAGAAGTATTTAATGAATCAAAAGGATTCTTGATCGGGTCTGGTCCGTATCAGTTAGCTGATCCAAAATCGTGGACACCAGAAAACGGCAATGTCGAATTAGTTCGAAACACCCGTTACTGGGGTGACGTTCAGCCTTCTTACGATAGAATTTTATGGCGCGTTATACAGAACGCTAGCGCACGATTAACCACCTACCGTAATGGCGACGTTGATACTTACAGTGCCAGACCGATCGAATACGAAAAGCTCAAAGAAGACAAACAAATAATGTCGAAGAGCCAGCAATTTGAATATATGCCGCCTGTTGTTGGTTATTCCTATATTGGCTGGAATCAGGAAAGAAAAGGAGAAGCGACCCTGTTTGCGGATAAGCGCGTTCGTCAGGCAATGACCTATTTAATCGATCGTGATCGTGTTAACAAAGACATCTTTTTAGGTTATGCAGAAACGGCAATTAGCCCTTTTAGCCCTCGCTCTAAACAGCACGACCCAAGTCTTAAACCACGCGAATACAATATCGAAAAAGGCAAAGCACTGCTTAAGGAAGCCGGCTTCGAAGACCGAGATAATAATGGCGTCTTAGAGAATGAAGAAGGAAAACCGTTTGAGTTTGAGCTTACCTACTTTCAAGGCAATGAAGATACTCAACGCATGATATTGCTACTTAAAGATATGTATGCAAAAGCTGGCGTTAAGCTCATCCCAACACCTCAAGAGTGGCCGGTAATGATTGAATTACTGGATAAGAAAGACTTTGAAGCCATCACTCTGGGTTGGACTAGCGGTTTAGAAACAGACATCTTCCAGATGTTTCATGGCTCACAGGCAAAAACTAACGGCGATAACTTTATTAATTACAAAAATCCTGAATTGGATAAGTTAATCGATGAAGCACGTAAAACCGTAGATTCTGATAAGCGCATGCCAATCTGGCAAAAAGCCGAAGCGGTGATGTATGAAGACCAGCCCTACTCGTTTTTATTCCGCAGGAAGACACTGGCGTTTGTTGATAAACGCATCAGTAATTTAAAGCTAACCAAGCTAGGCCTGAACAAAAGTCGATTACCTCTGGAAGTATATGTGCCTAAAAACATGCAAAAGTACACACAGTAAGCTCACTCATAATCGAATAAAACTGAATATAAATACATGTTAGCTTATATCATACGTCGCCTGCTTTTGATGATTCCTACCTTATTAGGGATTACCATCGTGGTGTTTTCCATTATGGCATCTTCACCAGGCGGCATTAGCGCACAGTCTTTGACTGGCGGGCTCGATATGAAACCCGCAGAACGCAAAGCCCTGGAAGATTACTACAACAAACGCTATGGCCTGGACGACCCTGCCCCGATTCAATACTTGCGCTGGTTGAATAATATCTCGCCGATTGGATTTACGCTGGATGACGATAATAACTTTGATAAGTTTTCATTTACCAAGGGATCAGACCTTGGCCAAAGCTTCAACTATGGGCGTGATGTATCAGAGTTAATTAAAGAACGACTGCCGATAACCTTATTACTGAACCTGATCACGATCCCGCTCATTTATATCATAGCCATAGTGATAGGGGTGAAAGCAGCCACCGATCGCGGTGGGCGGTTTGATGTCGCTTCCAGTGTATCGCTATTGGCATTGTGGTCGATTCCGTCAATGCTTACTGGTGTTTTGTTAATCGGCTTCTTCGCTAATGTGCAGCACTGGCAGTGGTTCCCCACCGCAGGCTTAAGTGAACGAGAAGCCTTGGACATGACGTTTTTACCCACGGGTTTATCACTGATATCGGTGTTTAAACTATTTCTCGGGATGACAATAGGTGCTGCTGCAATGGTCAGTTTAGCCCTATGGCATCACAAACAAACACGTATAGTTATTGGTGCAATCTTAGGGGTTGCTGTTGGCTGGTGGATGTCAGCTTCACACCCTGAAGATTTACTCTTGCACCAAATCTCGCTACCAATACTCGGGGCCATCACCATTGCTTTGCTGGGCTGGATTGAGTCACCTGCGTTTAGAGTCGGCATACTAGGAATTCTGGGTGCGGGTTTTGGCCTTACCATTGGTTTCAATTTCATTAGTGAAGATATCATAAGAGGCTTCCTGTTTGATAGAATCTGGCATCTTATTTTACCTATTATTACGCTTTCCTACGGTAGCTTTGCATTCCTAACCAAGCTAACCCGAACCTCTATTCTAGAAAACCTGCAGGCAGATTACGCACGCACCGCTCGCGCCAAGGGTGTGAGTGAAAACGATGTACTGTGGAAACATGTATTTCGTAATAGCTTGATGCCTTTAATTACTGCCACAGCAGGTATTTTGCCAGGCTTGATAGCAGGATCAATCATCGTAGAGACTATTTTCAGTATCGAGGGTATGGGTAAGCTAGCACTTGAAGCGGTTAAAGGCAGAGACAGAGAATTGATTCTCTCGATTACTTTGATCAGTGGTCTCTTAACGTTGATTGGTAATCTATTGGCAGACTTCCTCTATACCATTGTTGATCCGAGGGTTTCTTATGATTAGACACATATTTGGTGATTTTCATGGATAACACAATGAATAAACCGACTGAGAAAGTAAAACATAGATCATCAGGTTTTCTGCGCCGTGTGCTTAAGCATACCTTCTCGGGCTGGGGAGCTAAAATAGGTTTAATGTGGGTTGGCATATTGGTTATTGCTGCCGTGTTCGCCCCTTTTCTTGCTAACAGTATGCCGTTACTGGTTAGCTTAAACGGTGAGATTTCAGCACCTGTATTTCGCTATCTTAGCGTTGAAGACATCGTTGTTTTAATTGCATTCTTTGTGCTTATTCTGCTATTTCTAAGCCCGCTTAGACATTCGATTAAAAGCCTACTGTTATTTTTCCTGATCATTATCGTGGGTTCTACGATAGTCAGTAAACAGTTTGTCACCGTACAACAAAATGTCGTTTATTCTGATTTTCGTGAAGACCTTAAAACCACTAACTACGACTGGGTGGTAATGCCCCCTATTCCGTATGCGCCAGAAGATTATTTGCGTGATTCACAGGCAACGCCATTAGAAGCACCTCTGGAAAATAGTGAATACACACACTGGATGGGCACAGAGGAAAACGGCGGAGATGTGCTTAGCCGCATGATTCACGCTTCAAGGATTGCTTTGGGCATTGGCTTTATTGCAACGGGTATTGCAATGGTCATTGGCGTAATTCTTGGCGGATTGATGGGATACTTCTCAGGTATTGTGGATATGCTGGGAATGCGTTTGGTAGAGATTTTCGAATCGATACCGACACTCTTTTTACTCCTTACGTTTGTGGCATTTTTTGGACGAAGTATTTACATCATGATGGTAATAATCGGCCTCACCAGCTGGTCTGGTTACGCCCGTTATATTCGTGCTGAATTCCTGCGTTTACGCAAAATGGATTTTGTTCAAGCCACCATCGCCAGCGGTTTACCTCTCAGATCAATTCTGTTTCGACACATGTTACCGAATGGGATAGCGCCATTACTGGTGGGTCTCAGCTTTGGTGTTGCCTCAGCCATTCTTGCCGAAGCAATGTTAAGCTTTCTTGGACTTGGCCTTGTTGGTGCACCATCCTGGGGACAAATGCTAAATCAGGCAGTGCAATCATCTACCTTTAACTGGTGGATGGCGGTTTATCCGGGTGGCGCTATTTTCCTTACCGTATTTGCATATAACCTGATGGGTGAAGCGTTACGTGATGCTATCGATCCTCAATTAGCGAAGAAAGCTGGAGTGGTTGGATGACAGAGAAAAATGCATCGAGTCGCCACTTAGTCGAGATCAAACAATTAAAAACGTATTTACAAAGCGCCAATGAAACCGTTAAAGCGGTCGATGATGTCACTTTCAATATCGAAAAAGGCGAAACCTTCTGTTTAGTTGGCGAATCAGGCAGTGGCAAGTCAATACTGGCACTTTCTATCATCCAGCTATTACCCGCGAAAATCAGTCATCACCCCAGTGGCAGTATTCTTTTTGATTGGCGCAAACAAAGTGGTCTAGGTTTAGGAATAAACTCCCAACAAAAAACCACGTATGAAAAAGTAAACATGCTGGACCTTAAAGAAAACCAGCTGTGCGATATTCGTGGTTCACGCATCGCAATGATTTTTCAAGAGCCGATGACATCGCTAAACCCTGTCGATAGCGTGGGTGAGCAAATCATGGAAGCGCTATTATTGCATCATCCTGAAATGTCTGACGAATCAGCCAGAGATCGCGCCTTAACTGCGATGCAGGAAGTACAAATCAAAGATGCAGAATCACGCTTTGATAATTACCCGCATGAGCTTTCTGGTGGTCAACGTCAGCGTATCATGATTGCGATGGCTTTGGCTTGTGAGCCTGATCTATTAATTGCAGATGAGCCAACTACAGCGCTCGACGTTACCGTACAAGCCGAAGTTCTAAAACTCATGAGAGAGTTACAGGAACGCAAAGGCATGAGCATCTTATTTATCACCCACGACTTTGGTGTGGTGTCACAGATTGCGCATCGCGTCGGTGTAATGAAACAGGGTAAGTTGATTGAATTTGGCAAAACCAAAGAAGTACTCAAAAATCCGCAGCATCCTTACAGTAAAAAATTACTCGCCGCTGTTCCAGAGAATTTACCAAAACGCGAAAAAATCAAAGATCCTAATTCTGAAAAACCGTTAGTACGTGTCAAAGATCTCGATGTTTTCTTCCCTATTCGCAAAGGAATTTTTCAACGAGTGGTTGACCACGTACGTGCCGTCGATGGCGTAACTGTCGATATCAATAAAGGTAAAATTATCGCTTTGGTAGGCGAATCAGGTTCTGGTAAAACCACCTTGGGCAGAGCCATTTTACAACTGCAAAAACCAACCGCAGGTAGTGTCAAAATTGATGATCACGAATTAGTCGGTTTATCGTCAAAGGAATTAAAACCGTGGCGTAAGAAGATGCAAATTTCCTTTCAAGATCCACAATCTTCCCTCAATCCACGTTTACTAATCGCCAAAACCATTACCGAACCGATGAAGGTGCATAATATTGGCAATAGCGATGAAGAACGTCTCGAACTTGCTGCCGATGTGATGGAAGCCGTACAACTCAAACGCGATTTCTTATGGCGCTACCCCCACGAATTCTCTGGTGGTCAACGACAACGCATTGGCCTGGCTCGCGCCCTCGCCTTAAACCCTGAGTTTATTGTGTGTGACGAAATCACCAGTGCACTGGATGTATCCGTACAAGCCGAAGTCTTGCAGTTGTTGCAAGAAATCAAAGCACAACGAGATCTGACCTTATTATTCATCACCCACAATATAGCGGTGGTCGAATACCTTAGCGATGAAACCATCGTGATGAAAGCGGGCAAAGTTGTAGAACAAGGCTATACTGATGATGTATGTGGCAACTCGCAAAATTCCTACACCAAAGAATTAATCGAAGCGGTGCCACGCTTAAAACTTTAATCTACAAAACTAGAACGGAAAAAGAATAACATGAGCATCAAATTACTCCTCACCGGTGGAACAATTGATAAAACCTATAACGAATCAAATGGCGAATTACATTTTGTCGAGACTCATATTCCCGAAATACTTGAGCTAGGCCGTAATCGTTCTGATATTGATATTCAACAGTTGTTACTCAAAGATAGTCTTGATATGACAGCCTCTGATCGTCAATCGATTGCTGATGCCTGTACTAATGCTAAACAAGATCAAATACTTATTACTCATGGAACCGATACCATTGTTGATTCAGGAAAATCAATTGCTGCATTGGGTTTAGAAAATAAAACTATTGTACTGATTGGCGCAATGATTCCTTATGTATTCAAGCACTCAGATGCAGTTTTCAATTTGGGTTTTGCATTGGGTGCTTTGCAGGCTTTACAACCGGGCGTCTACATCACCATGAATGGCAAAATCTTCAATTGGGATAATGTAATTAAAAATAGAGAGATTGGTGAATTTCAAACACTATAATCGCTAACCAGCATTACATGTTGTCGTTAAATCCACACCCCCCTACTTATAGGCGTTTTTTAAGCGATCTTTAAGTGTAAATCCGAAAGTGCGGTTTTCTGCTGCTTTTGATGATTAATCACAAGCAGCAAGTCATCCCATAACTTTACTCGCGCTTCAACAGCTGTTTGAGCTGCGATTATGGCCTCGTCGATTTTAACTGAATTACCATTACACAATCCATTGAGTAAACGTAATGAAAGCGGTCCATGGACTTCTTCGTCCATATGTACATGACGGTTTAAATAGTAATGAAAAGTTGGCGCTTGTGATTCGCTAACGCCAGTGCGATTGAGAATCGCGCGGAACATAGTAGGGATAATATGCTCACGACCCAAAGCCAGTGATGCAGCAACTTCATGGGGTTTATCAGCAGCAATACAGCTAAACGTTACTTTAGTGAAATCTCTACATATCGTTGGAATATTCCCCTTATATAAAGCCTGGTTCACGCCTTGCATACGCACATCTTCAAGGAATGCATTGCTCTTTGAAATATCAGCGCCAATTTCCAGCATCGCCTGTTGATATAATTCGAAATGACTGGAGTAACCCTCGCCATTAATCCCCTCATCCGTTTCTTCTTCTAACACTAACTCATTGATAAAACGCTGCACATTAGAATCACCGCCTGGCAACCAGGGCGCTTTAGCAGGAGCTACCGTCGCTTGCACATATTTAACCAGAGACATGAAATCCCAAACAGAATAAACATGGTGCTCCATAAAACATTGCAAATCCTCAATAGATTCAACCGCTTCATAAATCGGATGATCTTCAAGCTTTTGTTTAATCGAAGAAATGATGTCACTGTTAATTGTTTTAGGCATAATATCTCTCTTCCTTGAGTAAATCTGATGCGGGTTGGTTTAGATTGTCTCAACCATTATATTAGCAATAAATTATATAGGAAATATCTCTATAGAGTTTAAGGTTACTGCAAATAGTAGGTAGTGAAAAAGTCACCCCCCACCTTTAGAGCCCTTTTTCCATAAACATGAAATAACAGGAACGCCATTGAAATTAGTTAGCTGGAATCTTAACGGTCTCGAAGACGAACACATTGACATGCGAACCGAAGCTGCGATGTTTCAAATTCTACTCGGCGCACCGATCGAAGCGGCAATCGCTCCTGACTTTACACCCAATACACCAGATATTGTGCTGTTGCAGGAAGTCGTTGAGCGAACCTATTTCGCGCACCTCAAACCACATTTTCAAGCAGCTGGGTTTACACTATTTCCAAACGAACCCGGCATACGCTCTTATTTTGAAGTTGTTGCAGTTAGACAGAAAGTACTGGATTTTAATCAAGGACCCTTTACTTATAGCCAGCAAGGTAGAGAACTGAGCAGCATTAAACTCGATGGTGTAACGGTGATGACCTCTCATTTAGAAAGCATGAAACCGGGTAAGCATGAACGCATCGATCAGGCACAATATGTGATTGACCAGATGTCTGCACTAGGACCTTGTGTTTTCGCAGGTGATACCAATCTGCGCAATGAAGAATGGCAAGCCTTGAATCATCGCGATATCGTTGATGCATGGAGTGATGTTGGCGAACCAAAATCTGAAAAAGTTACTTGGCGGGAAGAGCAACGCAGCAGTCGATTTGATCGCGTCTGGGCACATCAAATCCGAGTAAAAAGCTTTGAAACATTTGGAAAAGAAAAAGTACCAACATTAGACGTGAGACCGTCCGATCATTATGGCTTACGTGTAGAATTAGATTTATAAAAATTCAACAACAACACTTAAACCCTTTTATTTGTCGCTAAAATCTTCAAAAAACAACTAAATTCAGCTTAGCTACTTCCAACGACGAGAACGACGTTTCTTCCTAAACTTATGGCCCAGCATAGCCAGGCCAATCAGTAAGATAAATATTACGGTGAAAAAAACCATCATCAGGGTATTTTGACTCCAACCAGTGAGGGCCATTAAATACTCAAACTCCTCAACACACTTTGTTCCGCAGCCTTTGAGAACACCCTGAATCACTATAAATACATTTAAACCAGGGTCAGTCTAGAAGATGTACCTAGCGCCTTCGCAATTTCGGCAAACGCCTCCACTTCACCTTCACTTACACGCGTTCCGCCAATCCCTAGAAAACCACCTTCTTTAGCGGCATTCGCGACATTTTCTGCGATGTGCATTGCCCACTCTTTGTATTCTCTCGCTTCTTCAACCGAGGCTTTTTCTTCCAATAGTTTCGACACTGCACGACTGTCTTCAATCAACTGCGCACGTAACTGCTCACCGGACTGAATCCCCTTTTCTTTGAGTCGTGCCATGGCTTTTTGACGCATTTCTTTAGCCTGACTCATCGACTCTTTAAACTCATGTACATTCGGCAATACGCCAATGATGATCTCATTATCAGGATAGTCTTTAAGACCATTCACAAAGCTTTTAGAGCTGGCGTACATTTCTTTAATCGTTCCTAAACCACTGCCTTCAGCAAAAGCCATAACCGTACCAATTTGAGTAGGCGTGGTCGAAAGCAGGAAAATCTCATCTTCGGTAAAACGGTTTTCTAGTGACATAAAAGCTCCTAATATTTTTTGTTTAATTATTTTCTGAAGTCGCCATTTTCCGCAAATCACCACGAATAATTTTACCCGTCGTGGTCATTGGCATTGCGTCTATAAAGCGTACTTCCCTTGGATACTCATGCGCGGCTAAACGCGATTTAACGTATTGGGCAATCTCATCTGCAAGTTCCGGAGATTCATTATACCCGTCTGTAAGTGTCACATAAGCGGTAACAAGTTCCCCTCTTATTTCATCTGGCTTACCCACTGCCCCAGCTAACTGCACAGCAGGGTGTGAAATCAGGCAATATTCAATTTCTGCAGGTCCAATTCGATACCCCCCCGAACAAATAACATCGTCATCACGACCCACGAAGCGCAAGCGACCATCTTCTTCGCGGACGCCACGATCTCCTAAAAATAGCCACTCAATATCACCAAATTTCTTGGTTTTCTCTGCTGTCGCCTCGGGCTTATTCCAGTATTCGATAAACATAACCGGGTTAGGCACTTGGACTGCAATGGCACCTTCTTCGCCTGCTTTTTTAATCTCTCCGGTTTCGGCATCAATCACATCAACCACAAACCCGGGAGCCGCACGCCCCATCACACCTGGCGCAGGATATTCCTGAGCAGAACAGGCGGCAACAATCATATTGCATTCGGTTTGTCCGTAAAATTCATTAATCGTTGTGCCTAGTGCTTTTTCACCCCACTCGATAAGTTCAGTGCCCAGAGTTTCGCCACCACTGGCGACTGAGCGCATTTTTATTCCAAACTTCTCAGCATCAGGAACTAATCTCATCATTTTTAAAGCGGTTGGCGGCAAGAATGCATTGCGGATATTGTGTTTTTTAATCAACTCTAAAGCAGCAACGTTATTAAATTTAGAGAAACGATATGCCACCGTAGGAATTCCGTGATGTAAGGCTGGCATTAATACATCTAGCAAACCTCCAATCCACGCCCAATCGGCTGGCGTCCAGAATTTATCACCCTCGTGAGGCAGGAAATTATGACTCATTTCAACACCAGGAAGATGTCCCAATAACGTACGATGCGCTTGCAATGCCCCTTTCGGGTTCCCTGTCGTGCCTGATGTATAAATCAGTAAGGCGGCATCCTCAGAATGCGTTTTTACCGGAGTAAACTCTGTACTTTCTCCTTGATAAAAATCGTGAAAGTTTTCAGCGTTTGCGCCTGCACCATCAACAGAAAAAACATGTTTAAGCTCTGGTAGCTCATCCCTGATACTGGCTATTTTTGCCGCGCCTTCTGTATTGGTTATCACCACCTTGGCACTGGAATCTCGTAATCGGTGCAATAAGGCTTCCTGACCAAAAAGGGTGAATAATGGAATCGACACACAAGCCATTTTTGTCACGGCAATATGCGCAATTGCAGTCTCAACACATTGCGGTAATAACACCCCAACACGATCACCTATTTCATTGTCTTTTCGCTCAACACCTAATTTAGCCAAGGCATTTGCCAATTGGTTCGACATCGCTTTTAAATCAGCGTAACTATATTCTTCGAAGTCACCATTTTCTTCAACATCAATCAATGCAATACGATCTGGATCAGCCTCCGCCCAACGATCGCAGATATCCACACCTATATTGAAATACTCTGGAATATCCCAGGTTAATGCAGCACAGGTCTCCTCATACGTTTTTTTTTCTTCTAACACCGAATGTTCTCCCACTTCTTTATACAATTATTAATAATTATGCGAACTACCTTGAGTTTAGAACAAAAAACAACGGATATTTAAAGAAGCGGAAATGAAGCATAAATACAGCTTGTCAGTAACTCTTAGTCAGCATTCGACAATAAGATATACTATCGATAACAAATTCAACAACTGTAAAAAACACAAGGTCAAAAAAATGAATAAGCTGTACCTATTGGGAATTATTGGCCTTGTAGTCTTTTTGTTTTTCGGTCAGTCCAGCGATATGCCAACCGCAAATCTGCAGGTACATAATGAAGACCCTTATAACGAGATGGATGGCTCAGTCGGTGGTCGTTGTCTGGGTGGAAAATGCCTGACGGTATACGTCGCGCCATGGTGTCCCGCTTGTAAAAGCTTACGACCCACGATTATTGATATGGTGGAAACACTCGAAAAAGAAGGCATCGAAGTGAAAGTAATTATCGGCAAAGATTCGCAACAAGCGACAGAACAATATGCCAAAAGCTACCCGTTCCCTGTTTTGCTCGACCCTCAGGGAAATTTCTTTCAAAAGGCCAATCAACGCGGCGTCCCCTTCTTTATGGTTAGCGATAGCAAAGGAAAGGTTGTCAGCCAAATGGCTGGAGGCACCACACATATTCCTACCATGCGTGAACAACTAAAGATTTAATTTATCTTAGCTGTTTAGTTAAAACTAGAACTAAAGATAAAGAAGGCTTTCTATTTTAGAAAGCCACCCCCCACCTTTGAGGCACTTTTTTTAATCAGGAAACGCCTTCTAAAATACTCTCAATAGCAGCTACAACTGCTTCTGATTTTTGTTGATTCAATGCATCTTGATGCGGTGATGCAAATTGCTTCGAATCATTATCGAAGTATTTACCCGAAGCATTTGCAAACTCATCCGATAATGCTGCACGTGTCAGAATATCTGCACCGATATTTAAATCACTACCTTCAACACCAAAACCTTCTTTGACCATTTTACTGGCAAGTAATGATCCCGGGTTTACAGCAACGATCATGGGTCCATCTTTCAGTTTTTCTGCGAGAACACTCGACCACATAGTGATAGCCAACTTACTCTGTGCGTAGGCCCCCATATCATCGAGTCTGGCTTTACCATAGAGCGCATCGATACTGACAGGCGCTTGTGCGGCAGACGATAAATTAACGACTCGTCCATTGTTACCTAGTAGTGGTAGCAATTGTTGCGTTAACAAATAAGGTGCCAATGTATTCACCACAAAACGTACATCAAGACCATCTGGCGTCATAGGATCATTGATTTTAAAAACACCGGCATTATTGATAAGCACATCAAGACTGTCGTGTTTCTCAGCCACTGCATCTGCAAATTTCTTTACCTCAGACAAATTCGATAAATCCGCCACATAGCTTTCGATGTTCGCTCCCTCTACCTGAGACGACAAGGTGTTAACCACGTCTTCCAGTTTTTGAGAATTGCGTCCGTGCAGCAATAAATGGTTACCTTGTTCTAACAACATTTTTGCTGTTGCTAAGCCAATGCCGTCTGTGGCACCTGTAAGTAGAATTGTCTTTTTCATTGTCTAATCTCTTATGATTGAAAGCCTGAACTCGGAAAGTCAGGTAAAATTTTGTCAGATAAACGTTTTAGCGTCGTCTCAATATCCGCCTGATTAAAGCGCAGATTAATCGCCACATGGTTTACACCAATCTCTTCAAGTGACGATAAATAATCTCGAAGGTAATTAACCCCCGAACGGAATCCCAGATGTATCGGTTGCGGAGTTGCATCATCATCTTCAACCAAGTCGATGTAGAGCGATTGGGATACCGGCTTGAATGGCGCATCTAACTCTTTGGCACGCGAACGCCAACTTGAGATTAAACGCTGTTGAGCTTGCACATTACGCGGATAAGTTACCCAGCCATCACCATTACTCGCGAGCCAATCCGGTGATTGCTGACTGCCACCCGTTATCATCAACGGTAATCTACCCGAGGATGGTTTTGGCAACATGTCCATTCCACCGTAAGGCGTGCCATAGTCATTTTCGAACGCAGGAGCGGTTTCCCACATGCGTTTGATGTATTCAAAACTGTCTCGGAAACGTTTCCCCCGATCATCAAATGACATATTCAGCGCAGGGTATTCTTCGGGTCTATCGCCTGAAGCTATTCCCAAAATTAAACGCCCACCTGATAGCACATCCGCAGTCGCCGCTGCTTTGGCAACATGTGCAGGATGACGCAAAGGTAGGACGATACTGCCCGTTGCGAGTGAGATTCTTTTAGTGTGCGCCGCCAAAAAACCCAGATAAACAAAAGGATCATAAGTTTGTCCTGCATCACCAAACGATGGCACATTGAACGGCACATCTCTCAACCAGATAGAAGCAAACCCGAGCGCTTCAGCCAGTTGAACACGTTCGATATGGTGTTCCATACTAGGCACGGGACTATTATTATAGTTCTCTATCGCTACAACCAGGCCTACACTCAATTTATTAGGACGGAATACGTTATTGTAACCACGGTTTATTTCTGGAAAGGCTGTTTGGTCAGTACTTTTCATAATGATTCTTCTATCTGGGTTCTGGATTTAAATTAAATGGTTTAAGTTTAATCTTCCTTACCTTCAATAAGAACATGATTACTAATAGAACCTTCAGTGCGTCCTTTTAGAAGAGGTGCATATTCCGGATCATTCATAAATGTGATTGCCGCTTCTTTTGAAGGCCACTGAATTATAACGCGTATAGCAACATCATCACCCTTACCTTCTAAACGTTCGTGCACTGGGGTATTCGCTAAATATTTACCACCATGTGTTGTCACTAAACGATTCGCAGACGCAACATAATTCGCGATCCAATCTTCATTGGTTGGCGTTACTTCTAATACTGAATAATAAGACATATAGTTTTCCTTAAATATTGATGACTTAACCTGGTATTACTTAATTAATACCAGGTTAGTTCTAAACAAATACTTAGTTGATATTGACAACAACTTTACCCGTTGCTTCACCACTAGCTAATCGAGCATGAGCTGCACCCACCTCAGCTAAAGAAAATGCATTATCATCTAAAATCGGCTTTAAATTCCCTGCTTCTACAATGTTAGTGATCTCACTAAGGATTTGACCATGCACTTCACGTTTATGGTTGTATAGCATTGGAATCAGCATGAATACTACGTGCAAAGACAAGCCTTTGAAATGTGCAGGAGATAAATCTATTTCCAGTAATGAAACGGTTGATGCGATTTGACCATTCAGAGCAGCCGCTTCAAATGAGTTCGTCATATTCTCACCGCCTACCGTATCAAAGATAACATCAAAACCCGCACCATCAGTATGCTTTGCGACATAATCAGCTACGCTATCTGTTTGATAATTAATCGCTTTAGCGCCTAGTTTTTCGATGATACCCAATTGCTTATCAGTACCACCGGTTGCATAAACATCTGCGCCAAAATGACGCGCTAACTGTAAAGCCAAATGCCCCACACCACCTGCACCACCATGAACGAGTACTTGCTGTCCTGCAGAAATACCTGCACGTTTCAAACCTTCATAAGCAGTGATTCCCACTAACGGAATTGCAGCCGCTTCACGCATTGAGATATTTTTAGCTTTACGAGCAATTAACTTAGCATCAGCAACAATGTATTCTGCCAATGTACCCGGAAGATCGGCTAAACCGCCAGCACAACCATAAACTTCATCACCCACTGCAAAATCAGTCACACCTTCACCGACTTCTTCAATCGTACCTGCAAAGTCCATACCTAAAATAGCAGGCGCATCTGGTGATAAAGGTAGTTCTTTACCCATTTGACGAATCATTGTATCGACGGTGTTAACGCTAGTCGCCGCAATGTTTACCAATACGTGACCTGCTTTAATTTCTGGTTTTGCTACTTCGGCAGACTCAAATACTTCTGGTCCACCAAAATCATTAATAATCATTGCTTTCATTTTTACTATCTCTATTTGATTGATTGTGAGACTAGTATAATTATCTAATATAAAATGATAATAGACTAATATATAAAATCAGTTTTCTGATTTTATTGATAATAGAAAACCTGATATTGATGAAACAATAAAATTGAGCAGGGTAATAGCCAAAACATGAACATAGAACATCTCAAACTATTCGTGCGACTTGCCGCAACCAATAACATCAGCTCCGCTGGTCAAGAGCTAGGCTTATCCCCTGCGGTTTCCAGTTCGCACATCAACAAGCTGGAAGAAAGATTAGGCGTTCGATTACTGCATCGCACCACCCGAAAAGTATCGCTCACAGAAGAAGGCGAAGCGTTTCTGCCTCATGCGGTAGAAGTATTATCCAGTGTCGAAGCAGCCAGAGCATCGGTCGGTGCAGGCGAAGTATTCCCCAGAGGAGTCTTAAGAGTGACCGCACCCGCTTCATTTGGCGGCATGCACATGATGCCCGCAGTAAAAGACTTCTTAACACGCTATCCTGATCTGACTATCGACTTTCGCTTTTCAGATGCCATTGTCGATCTGGTAGAAGGTGGATTTGATATTGCCATTCGTAATTCAGACCTCAAAGACTCCACATTAATCGCACGCAAATTAGCACCTGATAATCGAATCATCTGCGCCTCTCCTGAATATCTGGAAAAATTTGGCGAACCAAAGACACCACAAGAATTAGAAAACCACAACTGCATAAACCTAATGGGGCTTGAGAACTGGGTATTTGAAACACCCAAAGGGCAAGTCACCATAAAAACCAAAGGTCGTTTCCGATCGGATAATGGAGAAGCCGTTAGAGATGCCTGCGTCGATGGTTTAGGCATTACAATAAACTCTCAGTGGATTGCTTATAAACATCTCGAAAGCGGCGAACTGGTAGAAATTTTAAAAGACTTTCCATTGGTCTCGGATACCGCAATCTGGGCGGTATACCCAAGCTCTCAATTACTCGCACCCAAGGTCCGAGTATTTATTGATTACTTTTCAGAGCTTTATTCGAGCCCGGTTTATTGGGATAAAACATAATCTAAAAAGGGCAAAGGCTTATTTATAAACAAAAAGTCACCCCCCTACTTTGGGGCACTTTTTTATTTTTCTAAGATACAACTTCTATTTTACTAGATTAAAAATTTTCATATTTCTTACACTTTTGTTGCGTAAAGTACCCCGATTAACTGTGCTACAGTTATCTCATTCTATTAAGGAAACAGGATAAATATCATGGGCTTAACAAGCTATCGTCTATTCATTAGCAGTATTGCTTTTAGTGCACTCGTGTTAGCGGGGTGTAACAGTTCTTCTGTTGATACGAGTAAACAGGCAGCTACCACTAACAATGATACCAAGCAAAAAGTGATGATTAATCCTGCAAAGGGAATAGATATTTCTATGTTCGCAAAGAGGTCTTTTACTGAAGCGCCTAAAATCGTTGATTGTGAAACCGCAGAAGGCACGAAAACCACGTGTTATCAAATGGTAACAGCTGGTGCACCTGCAGGACGTGAGCCAGGTCCTTTCTGCCCAAGAACAACCTCCGACGGAGCTGATACTGGAGGCGCATGGTTTAGCAGAGATGGCGCAGGAGACTTAGTCGATATCACCGGAAATTTCATAGTAAATCTAGCCAGTTATTACGATGATACAAACTGGAAGCTATACGACCCAGCAAGCAACAAAGTCCGTTACACAGCGACTAAAGAAGCTTGCCTAGGTGCGGCAAAACCTGATGTTGAGGAACAGTACAAGCAAAACTGTATAGAATGTGAGTTGTCGTATTTAGACGCGGATTTCTCACGAACATTCTTGATACCTACGACTCCTATCCCAGCGGCAAAAACTAGCCGAGCTAGAACAACAGGTATTGCCCTAGATGGATCAGAGCTCTCTGGACCAGCACCTGTTGATGCAATTTTAGGTGCGTATACCATTGCTGCTTTTGATGATTGTGGTGGACACATTAATGTTCATCAGGGATATCACTATCATTCTTCAACCGGATGTACAGACGCCCCAGTAAAAACTGATGATGGCTATGCACCACTGATTGGTTATGCCGCAGATGGCTATGGCATTTATGCGATGAAAGATGCACAAGGCAAGGAAGCAGAGTCACTTGATGAATGTCGTGGCACAAGCGATGACATTCGAGGCTATCACTACCGTGCAGCAAGCCCGAGTGAGAATATGTTTATTGGCTGCCTTCACGGAGAAACCGTTCGTGCAACAGGCGGACATGATGGACCTCCTCCTGGCGGTCGACCTGGTGGTGCTGGCAGACCTGACGGACCTCCTCCTGGTAATAACCCACCAACAAAATCGTGATCGGGGTTCAATTAATGATTCACACAATAGTATCAAGAACATCCATCAAGAGAGTAGTACTTGGTTCATTAGCGGTATCTGCATTATTACTCACAAACAGCATGGCTTATGCGCATTCAGGTTCACTCAACAAGGTTGCGGTGGAAGTATGCAAGCAGAAACAAAAGTCACAAGCCTGTCAGTACCAAGGCGGTCATAGCGACTTGTACATTGGCACCTGTCAGCTGATGTCAGAAACAGATTTGATATGCGTTAGAAACAAGCCGATCCAGAAAATCGAGTCTGCAAACACAGATTCCAACAATGAGCATAAGCATTAGCGCAGATAAATAGTCTCTGTAATCTTTTAGCTCCGATCGTGTAAACGTGGCGTATTTGTTAAAATTGCGCCACTGTTTATCCAGCGATTCACCTATTCTTATTTATCCTGTTCACGCCTTAACCATTCTGCGGCAACATCACCCATTGTTTTAGCTTCTCCATTTTTAATCCAGCCCATAAACGGTCGGTTAAATTTAAAGTCGGGGCCACAAACATCGGTTAAAAAACGCCTGACGTTCTGGGTGTTACGGTAGCTATCAGTAACCGGAGTGTCCGTTGTTATTTGATCACAGTGCCAATCAAAATTATCCATACAGTATTTCTCCTTTTAGTTGGTTAGTTATTTAGTCACCCCCCTACTTTGAGGCAATTTTTTGAGTCGACTAAAACAAATCCAGACCAAACGCTCGCTTCACATCGTTCAAAACCTGATTCGATTCTTCTTTGGACTTTTCACTGCCCGCTTTTAGGATCTCGATGAGTTGTGCTTTGTCTGAAGTAAAACCTTCTCTAGCCTCTCTAATAGGTTTTAAAGTTTCCTGCAGGCATTCTTCCAGAATCTTTTTGGTAGTTCCATCACCAAGACCACCTGCCTGATATTGCGCCTTTAAGTCTGCAACATAGGCGACATCTGGGTGGAAAGCATCTAAATAGGTAAACACGACATTGCCTTCGATTTGGCCGGGATCTTCTATTTTTAGGTGATTCGGATCGGTATACATCGACTTTACGGCTTTGGAAATTTCTTTTTCGCTCGAACCCAGATAAATACAGTTACCCATCGATTTAGACATCTTGGCTTTACCATCCATACTTGGCAAACGTGTCACTTTACTTAACAAAGGTCGGCACTCAACCAGAATCTCTTCCCCAGCCACATTGTTAAGTTTTCTGACGATTTCATTGGTCTGTTCGATCATCGGTAGTTGATCGTCGCCCACAGGAACTAAGGTCGCTTTGAATGCGGTAATGTCTGCTGCCTGACTAATCGGATAGGTTAAGAAACCTGTGGGAATAGAGGCCCCAAAAGACTTGCCCGCTATCTCGTTTTTAACCGTTGGATTTCGCTGCAATCTCGCCACGGATACCAGATTAGAATAATACATGGTGAGTTCAGATAACGCTGGAATCGCCGACTGCAAACAAATTGTTGTTTTATTTGGGTCAATCCCGACAGCTAAATAATCCGCCACCACATTTAAGATATTAGAAGATACTTTTTTGGGATTATGACCGTTGTCGGTCAAACCTTGTAAGTCAGCAACCAGGATGGTTTGTTCGTATTGATCTTGCAACGAGATTCTTTGCTGAAGTGAACCAACGTAATGCCCAAGATGCAACTGTCCCGTTGCTCTATCGCCGGTTAATACTTTTTCTTTTTTGTTTGGATCTAATTGATTATTCATAATTTAAAACTCCTGCTAAATTCTACTGACGGAGACAAAAATTACGAAATTCATAAGCTGTCATCCGACGGCTTTGAACACATGTGATTCAGCACCGCTCTACGAAAAAGAACGCCACCAGAAAATTGGAATGAGATGAAAAGTGAGATTAACTTGCATGGAGCGCAAGTTACCACTTCACTCAAAGTGGTTCAATAGTACGAGGAATATTTATAAACCCACCCCCCTACTTTGGGGCGTTTTTTTAAATCAGTGTTTCCAGCTGTTTCTGATACGGCGATAAATCTTCAAGATGCTCACTCACCCAATCGTCGTTGTAATACGTATCCATATAACGATGACCACTGTCGCACATTAGCGTCACAATAGAACCTGTTTGCTGATTTGCCATCATTCGCTTGGCCACTTCCAAGACACCCCAGAGGTTTGTACCCGTTGATGCGCCGGCTTTTCGACCAATTATTTTCTCCAGCCAATAGATTGTCGCGATACTCGCGGCATCTGGGACTTGTAACATTTCATCGATGATATCGGGTTGAAAAGAAGCTTCTACCTGAGGACGACCGATGCCTTCAATTCGACTTCCAATCTTTGAAGTAAGCGTAGAATCTTTTTGCATATAGCTGTCGTAGAACACGGAGTTCTCAGGATCCACCACCAGCAATTGAGTATCGTAACCTTTGAAGCGAATGTAACGACCTAGCGTTGCGGAAGTACCGCCAGTGCCGGCACTCATCACAATAGTATGTGGCACAGGATGTGGCTCGTACTGCATCTGTTCGAAGATACTTTCAGCAATATTATTACTGCCACGCCAGTCTGTCGCACGCTCGGCGTAGGTGAACTGATCCATAAAATGACCATTCAACGACTCGGCAAGATGCTTAGCCTCGCTGGTAATTTTGGTCGGACAATCAACAAAGTGACAACGTCCACCATAACGTTCTATTTGACTGATTTTGCTTTGCGCTGTGCTATCCGGCATCACCGCTATAAAAGGTACGCCAATCATTCGTGCAAAGTAAGCTTCTGAAACTGCAGTACTGCCAGAAGATGCTTCAATCACCGAAGTGTCTTGATTGATCTTGCCATTACATAAGGCATATAAAAACAGAGAACGTGCCAATCGATGCTTTAAACTTCCGGTCGGGTGAGTGCTTTCATCTTTAAGATAGATATTAATACCCTGTAACTTAGGCAGCTCCAGCTTAATCAGGTGCGTATCGGCGGAACGATTATAGTCAGCCGTAATTTTATTGATTGCTTCAGTGGTCCAGATACTCATAAGGTCACCCCCCTACTTTGAGGCCGTTTTTTTATCGAAAACAATATATAGAAAAATAGATATTAACCGATTTAAGAAACAGTCTGCTTCTAACTATCATCAATTAGCAACGCCACCAACCGTCTAACGATTGGCCCAACGATGAGCACAGTAGGAAAGGCAACTAGAAAAGCGAAGCTCCAGGCCTTCAACCATTTGATTAATATGCCATCAATAAGTCCGACATTGAAAAGGGTAATGACGAATGACATAAAGCATGACATTAAAAGTGCCATGAAAAATGAAAATACCACGGCTGTATATTTTTTATGTATCAAAACTGAAATCCTGTTTATTCAGATGTACTTGATCTGAGAACATGAAAAGAATGATCAAGGATTACATCTGAAGTGTATAACAAAGGCATATAAACATTTCACTGAGATGTTTAGGATGCAATGTTAATAAAATATTTTTTAGTAGGTCACCCCCCTACTTAGGGGCACTTTTTTGGAGACTATCACTTCATTCGTGATTGCCACATTTTCAAAATATCATTGAAGGTGGCGTTATTCAGATTATCGTCCAAGTGTAAAATGGTGTAGTTACGATAGTAAACACTCAGGTCTAATTCAACACCTAATCCAAAAATTTCCAGATCAGGCTGTTGTTCATAATTACTGATAACATCTTTTAAATGATTATCCAGATAGTAAGGATCATTGGCGATATTGGTGGCAGAATCCATCGGGCTGCCATCTGAAATCACGGTTAGAATTTTCTTTTGTTCGGGACGTTTCAATAGTCTTTGTGCCGCCCATGTGATCGCTTCGCCATCCACACCTTCGCGGAATAAGTCCACTTTCATCAGTCCTGATATAGAATTACGCGCCTGTTTCCAGGTTTGTTCTGCGTCTTTGTAGATGATGTGATTGGTTTCATTGAGGCGACCAGGATTTTTCGGCCTGCCTTGTTTGATCCATTCTTTCATCGGTTTGCCACCACTCCAGTTGCCCGTGGTGAAGCCAAGGATTTCGGTTTTAATACCAGAGAGATCAGCCGCACGTGCAAACACGTCGAGCATAATCGCAACATTTGCCGCGTGCTGTTTCATCGAACCTGAACAATCAACCAGAAAACTCAACACACAATCGGATTGTGGACGCTCGCGTCGATCTTTGAAGATGCGTTTTTCCGTGGGTGACGCGATTAACTGCGACAAGCGTCGACCATCGATATAGCCTTGTTCTTGCGCATAATTCCAGTCATCGTATTCAGGCGTAGCAAACAGAAATTTAAGCTGACGCGCCAGCCGTGGCATATTGATGCCTTGTTTGCTAATGCTGTCATCCAGATGACTGCGCAAGGCTTTTAACTGCATTGGCCTAACCAGTTTATCTGCCTGTGAAATCTTGTCGTATTCGGTGGTGAATATTGAATAAACCGCATCATTTTCCAACCACGATTTACTCTCGCCACTGCTGATCATGAATACATGTTCATCGTTTTCGTCAAAGTTAATCAGTAGCTTGAATTCTGGCGCTTCGATTTCTTCCAGAATCGTATCGACGTCTTTTTCTTCTTCGTCCTCGTCCTGATTCTCATCACGCACCATGCTGTTAAATTGCTTCGCTAGTTGCAAAGCGTATTCGGCGAATTTCTCCTGATCGGTGAGGTTTTGCTTCATGCCGTAGAGCTGCTTACCAATCATGGGCGAGATGCCTGCGCGCGTCGCTTCCAATAGATCTTCGGTTTCTTCGGTGACCGACACATTATTAAAGCGCGACCAGCATACCTGGGCCAGTACGTAGATAAGCAAACCGATACTGCTCTCGGTTAAACCAGAATGATGATAACGCAGTGACCATTCTTCGAAACGATGCAGCATATTGCTGCGCATGCCTTTGTAGGTTTCTGGCACTAAGGATTCGACGCGTAGCTGTTCGAGTAATTCGAACATAAAACGCTCGAGTCTTTCATCCGGTAACAGCGAATGATGCAGTGCTTCGTCAGTGAATTGATAGCGTAAATTAATACTATCGGCTACACCTCGCAAAGCGACAAAACTGTCTTGCACAAGATCAGACTGAATATGACATGCATACAAAGGCACACGCTGTTGATTGTGGTAGAGAAATGGGCCACGGAAATACAAGCTTGCATCTTTGGTATAACCACGCACCACACCACCGCACAGTTCTATGGCTTTTTGCTGTTGCTGGCTCTTGGTTTGAGCAGTTGTTTCATCATGATCTGAAAGGTATTTCATCTGGTTCTTTTCTGATTGTTTTCTTACTTTTGTCAGATTTAATCTACTTGTTATTTACTTGTAGGCGAAAGATGCATATACGATTCTTCCAGCTCTTCATCGAAACAACGTTGGAAATATTCAGCCACTAATGGCTTTTCATCGTCACTGCATTTATTCAAGAATGCGAAACGGAAAGCCGTTTGAATGTCTTTGAATATCTGGAAGTTTTCAGCCCAGGAGATTACCGTTCTTGGTGACATCAATGTTGATAGGTCACCCACAGCAAAACCATTACGCGTGAGCTGCGCCATGCTAACCATCGCATTCAAAAGCTTTTCATCAGTAAATTCAGGCACACGCGCTTTGATGATATTCACTTCATCATCATGCGGTAAATAGTTTAACGAGGTAACAATATCCCAACGGTCAAGCTGTGCGTGATTGAGCATTTGCGCACCGTGATAAAGACCGTTTAAGTTGCCTTGGCCAATGGTGTTGGATGTCGCAAACATACGGAAATTTGGATTTGGACTAATCACCTGATTTTGATCTAGCAATGTAAATTTACCATCACGCTCAAGAATGCGTTGGATAACGAACATAATGTCTGGGCGACCCGCATCGTATTCATCAAAAATTAATGCAACCGGACGACGTAATGACCAGGGAATAATTCCTTCCTGAAATTCGGTAACCTGCTGGTTATCGCGAATCACGATGGCGTCTTTACCTACTAAATCCAGACGACTAATTTGTCCATCCAGATTTAAGCGCACGCAAGGCCAGTTTAGGCGTGCTGCGACTTGTTCGATATGCGTCGATTTACCCGTGCCGTGCAAACCCTGAATCATCACGCGACGATTAAAAGCAAAACCCGCGATAATTGCCAAAGTTACATCAGCATTAAACTGATAAGCTTCGTCAACAGCAGGAACGAACTCACAAGGTTCGCTAAACGCAGGGACTTTCAAATGGCTATCGATATTGAAAGTGTCACGAACCGATACAGAAAGACTCGGTTCTAAATCTAGAATATCACTCATAAAACTAACTCAAAAAAATAAATTGAAGCACTACTATAGCTCATTTTTGCGTATTGTCAGTTTAAAAAACAGAGTTAAAGTCACCCCCCCACTTTAGGACTATTTTTCCTATCTTTTTCTCTTTACTCCGATAACTTTGTATCGTCAGGCATTCTGATTGTCTTTTCTCAAGCACATGATTTATTTTGATATTTTGAAAAAATAACTCTCTAGAGTATTAGGCATTATCTAGAGAGTCATCGTTTGATGATATGTTTTAAGAGAAGATTGGGAAATTATTGAAGCTTATATACTCAATCATTTTCAGGTGCTTTGTCTGGTGTATTGCCTGGCCCATGTTCAGGTCTTGGACCTCCTGGTCTCCCATGGTTTAGCCCTCCTTGATCTGATCCTCCTTCAAAAGAACCTTTTTCACCCATAAAACAGCCAAAGATTTCGTTCTTACCAGGAGCAGATGCATGATAATGATAGCCACGGGTGTCATCGGTTTCTCCACCACACTCATCAAGCCCTTTTGCTTCTAAGGTACTTTTATCTGTCTTTGCAAAAATGGGATAACCATCTAAGGCATAGCCAATCATTGGTGAATGCCCATCTTTTTGGATACCAATCTCAGAGCAACCATTAGCTGCGTGGTAATGATAACCTTCATGTGGATTAGCATGCGCACCACAATCATCAAGAACACCAAGAGAATAACTACTGAGGATCATTGCTAACGGAGCAGGAGGACCGAGTAGAACGCCATTTAATGCAACCCCGGTATTGTCACGCCCTCGAACGTCAGTGGGGTTTTCAACAGGTACAGGTGTTGTTGGAATCAAGACGGTTTTCTTGATGCCACCATCAAGTTCTTTAAGTCGGCACTCTAGGCAAAAATTGTTAAATCCTGGAATTGGACGGGGATCGCCTGCAACTTCACAGCCTCTTTCTCCAGTAATAACGGTGACTTTACCTGTCTTTATATCGTACATCTGCCACTTTTTATCTTTGTAGAGAGTCGATAGGTTTTCAATAAACTTACCATCCACATCGTAGACTGTACCTTCCCCATCAATCCATGTTCCACCCTCATCTGCGCTCGATGCAATCGATTGCGGACAGTAAGGTCCTTCTGGCGAGGTATCGGGATCAGCAGGTGCTCCGGCAATTGTTAGCTTATAGCAAGTAGTCTTGGTGCCACCGCTCAATGTGCAATCGACAGTTTCCACATCTCCTACAATTGCGCCTTCAGCGAATAAAGATGTATCGACTGCATGACTGTTTACTACAACCTTATTTTTTTCCAAGTTATTCTTTATTAAGTTATCTTTCGCAACTGTACCATCTAACTTTGTAGCTGCTGTCACTGTAGATGAAGATTTATTTGTAGTTGCCTCCGTTGAATGTGATTCGTTGCCATCAACTGTCTTCGGAATGACTGGCTTATTTCTTACGCACATCATACTTGATGAAATTGATTGGCAAGTACCTCTATAAAGCCCCTCATGAACGCCTTTAAACTCACAAGATTGTGACTTCGATTTGTTATCACAAGCATCCCATGCGGCTTTGGTTGTAGAACCAGAATGCGCATAGGAGTAACTTGTGGATAGCAATAATACGAGGGACAAAAGCCCCCGGGCTTTTATCCCTAATACGTTTTTAGTTGTCATTGTTTAAACCCTATTCAGGAGCTGTTCCAGTGGGTGGTCCACCTGCTGGTGGCTCTCCATCTGCAGGACCACCCGCATCTGTAGATGCAACAGTCTTACCGTGAAAACAACCAACGAACATATTTTCACCCGGACTTGCTGCGTGATAGTGATAACCGCGAACATCGTCCGTAATGCCACGACATTCATCAAGTCCTTCAGCTTCATTTCCATCTGAATCTTTCATTGCATAGATACCATAACCATCTAGTGCGTAACCTAGTAATGCAGAGTGCCCATCATCTTGAGTACCCACTGCAGCACAGTCGGTCGCAGCATGGTAATGATATCCTTGGTGTGTATTAATGTGTCCGCCACAGTCATCAAATGCGGCAATCGTGTAGTTTGATAGAATGTCATCAACAGGGGCTGGTGCAGATAATTCAGTACCATTAAGTGCGATACCCACTTGCGAGACCGAACCTGTTACATCTGCAGGAATTGGAGTTACAGGTATGAGGTAGGTTGCAGATAAAACACCATCTTCAAGGTACTCCATTTCGCACTGAACACAGTAATTATTATATTCATCGGCAACATTCGGTTGCGCCGCAGCTTCGCAGGCTATTTGAGTATCTGTGATCCTTACATTTCCTGTTGTTGGATCGTAAACCTGCCAATTAGTATCATTGTAAGTAACAGCTAAATCCTGAATAAAATTTCCCGTTAGCTCTACTATGCCATCTACGCCATTTTCATAAAACCACATTCCGCTACTATCAGCACCATTGTCATAAATGGTTTCCGGGCAAAACGGACCAGGCGTTTGTCCTGCTGGTGCGCCAGTCGTGGTAATTTGGTAACAACTGGTTTCTGTGCCATCGCTTAAAGTACAGTCAACAATTACAGGATCTGACTTAAGCGCGCCTGTGACAAAATTATTCAGATCTATCGCTTCTGTGGCACTAGCCGTTTCTGTTGAATCTGTTGATGAATCCGATGTTTCTGTGGAAGTATCAGCTGTTGTATCTAATGCGTCTTCTGAACTAGCGCTAGACTCAGATGATGAAGAAGAAGAAGAAGTAGATGAGGAGGATGAAGAATTACACCCCCCCCAGTACTAATAAACTAATGGCTATAGCACCGACTAAAGGCCGATAGTATTGAGTTTGCATAAAAATTCCCTTACTGCTTTATTATAATGATTCTAAGTTCGAATTTTATAATGTATTGGAAATGTGCAAAAAATATGAAAGCTAAACGTTAGGATTAATTTAATGTGATTAATCAGAGCGTGATAGGTACTTGATTAGCTAAGAAGTTGATTGGTTAGCGGTAAAAATTGAGTATTTTGTTTTGATTTTGTCACCTCCCTACTTACCAAGAGATTGCCATTTCGTTTTGTGAAATTGGCAATTCATGTATACCAAAAGCTTAATACTAGCTCGCCTGCAAAGCGACAACTAGCATGTAGCGTCATTGAGAGGGGGTTCTGCTTCTATTGACCAAAAAGCTAATGTCTCTAATCAATTGATATCGTAAATTAGAAGTCTGCGTGCAAACCGACAAAGTAACCATCTGTTTTTAAATCAAAAGACAGATCATCGAAATCTTTCGCATCAAAGCTTTGCACTCGATAACCCGCTTTCAAGCCAAGATCTACCGCGACTAAATTGAAGTCATAGCGTAAACCTGCAATCGCGTCAGTGATCTGGTTTCCATCATAATTCAAGTAATGAATATCGGTATAAAGCGTGGTATTCAAAAACGGCAAAGCCACTTCTGCATCGAAATAAGCATGCGGTGTTGCGCCAGAAAAAGATTGTGACAGGTATTTTCCGCCTTCAAATTGTGAGATACCCAAACCGACGTCAATTGAAATCGCGTCATTGTCTAAAATTTCGTAGTAAGCGGTGTAATCAATTTTAGTGTACTCATAAGCATCACTATTCACTTCAGACAGTGATAATTTGAAATTTGGAATCAATGGCACCGGATGTTCAATGGTTGCGCTGGCAAACACCGATTGATCGTCACCAGACACACTGCCGACGAAGCTACCAGCATCATAACTGGGTGACCAGACTCCTACTTCTAAATCTGCCCCCAATAAGGTATCGGCATTTAACCCACCGTTGATTAAAAATGCACTGATCACAGTGCCTGAGAGTAATACCTTATTAATGTGTGTTGACTTCATGTTGCCCTTGCCCAAAATTATTATAATATTCATTCGTTTTCATGCAGTTATCGGCTATTTATTTATTGCAGATAAGCGCTAAACTTTCGCGGCATAGAATATCAGCTTTGCTCAATAAATAGCACCTCTAAAACCAAACTCACATTCAGTGTGGATAAAGGCGTTTCATACTAGAATTGCTATAACGTGCTTAGAAATAATTACTAATAACAATACAGAACGATACATAACAATACATAACAATACATAACAACAGATCAAAAAGGAGATATTTTCATGGATGAGACTCTCGAAAACACGGATAGCAATAGCGACGACCTTCTAGACGAAACACAGGATGAGGTTTCACAAGAACCAGCTTATTTCACGGCTTTAGAAGCCCGCGTAATTGGCTCGTTGATGGAAAAACATCTAACCACGCCAAATAACTATCCGCTCACAATTAACTCACTGAGCAACGCCTGCAACCAGAAAAGCAATCGCGAACCTGTAATGAATTTGACCGAGGGTCAGGTAGGTCACACAGTAAATGCACTAGTGGAACGCAAACTGGCTGGTATTGATTACGGTGAACGTTCGAATAAAATCTCGCATCGTGTTTGCACAGAGTTGGATATTGATCGCAAACAACAGGCGATTCTCACAGTATTACTGTTACGCAAACCGCAAACACTGAATGACCTAAAAACTCGCACTGCGCGTATGGTTGATTTCGAATCTAACGATGAAATCCACGATAATCTTATCGCGATGATCGAACGTGAGATGCCATTGGTAACCTTGATTCCCAAAGGTGCTGGACGTCGTGAAGATCGTTTTGCACATACACTCTGCGGGGAAGTATCAGTAGAAGACATCGAGAAAGACGCTGTATCAATCAGCAGCATTCCTCTCGACAATGACCGCCTTGATGCGATTGAAGCCCGATTGGCTGCGATAGAAGCTAAACTCGGCATTAACTAAAAGAACAATTATCCAATTATGTTTTTCTGGTTCTTATGTTCTGGAAAAGCCACCTCCCCACTTTGAGGCGTTTTTTCCGTTAACGACATACTTACTGCTGTATAGCCAGCTAATACGCTTAGCTGGCTTGACAACACATTTCTAATCGATTGATTTACTTCACTTTATTTTTGTAAATATTAAAAAAGCGGCAGACTATTTGATTTAAACATTTAAAAAAAACTAATAGCCTCATAAATACAACTTTATACTTAAATTTCAATAACTTAAATAGTATATATTAATTTACCTTCTATCCTCATAAATTAAATTTCGGTACAGGATAAAAAAAGAGGAGTACATTAAAGGAATATATACTGATTATTAACATTCAATTTTACACACATTATTAAGTACCACTCAAAGAGAGGAAGCAATAATGACACAAGCAGAAAAAGGGATTCACCCGAAGCAGCTACCCAATGTAGTGAGCTTAACCACGCCAGATTCTGATGGCAAAAAATTAGTATCTGAGGATGATCCTGCGATTAAAGTGATGACCGATTTAAAAGTCGTCAAACCTTATTCCATAAGATCCAATGCCTGCATTGAGTCGATCAATAACAAGATGATTGCCTGTGGCGTTCGCATGCTATTTGTTAATGATCCCATGGGAGACCTAGCGGGCCTAGTAACCACTTCCGATATAAACGGTAAAAAGCCGTTACAGTTCGCTAATCAAAATGGTTGCAGCAGGGATGACATTAAAGCGTCTGATCTGATGACTCCTATTAGTCGCCTTGAAGCCATTCCAATTAAAGAAGTGTTGAGTTCACATGTGTCAGATATTGTGAGTGCATTTGAACAATGCCGAAGAAATCACATGCTGGTTATGGAAAGTAATAAAGAAGGTAAAGTTATTCGGGGGATTTTCTCAATTACGCAAGTGAGTAAACAACTCGATACCTATATCCCTTCAAGTATTGAAGACACTAACTTCGAAGAGTTAAACGAAGCTTTAGCCTGATTACTTTGCATCCATAGCCTATTATTCATCCATGCTTAATTGGGTGGATAATTGGAAAGTCTGAAATGATCATTTGCCAATCAACGTAGAATTATTTTTATGTTGTCTAACGGCTTTTTTCTACGACTAATCCAGACAAAATTAACAATTCACAAGCTCTCTATAATTTTACCAACATACAATCAGAGCTTTTATAACTCGTTATAGGAGTATCTATATGGCCAAACCGCTAGCCGTATCAAATATCTTATCTCAGCCTGGCTTTACTCTAAGCCTTACCTCGTTGCGAAACAGCCTTATCTTTTTAATAATTATGTGGATCGGGAGTTCTGTTGCATACGCCGCCAATGGAATAAATATCGATTCGAGCAACGGACTTGCAATTCATGGATATGATCCTGTCGCCTACTTTAGTGACAGCAAACCTGTAGAGGGTAAACAGGAATATACGCTCGATTACAAAGGTAATAAATGGGCATTCGCCAGTGAAAAAAACAAACAGGCTTTTGTTGAAAACCCTGAGGCCTTTATCCCTCAGTATGGAGGCCATTGTGCTTATGCCGCCGGGAAAAATGCAATTGCGAATACCGATCCGTTTGCATGGACCATTCACAATAAAAAACTGTTTTTAAATTACAGTATTGGTACACGGGAATTATGGTTGAAAGATAAAGAAGCCCATATTGCCTCAGCAGATGGTTATTGGCCTTCGTTGATGAAACAGGTTCCTTAAATACATATTTAGATGTAAAAAAACGCAAATAAAAAAAGGGCGATCTAAGTCGCCCTTTCTTTGTTTAGTGATCACCACTTATTACTTTTTAAATGTTTCAAACTTAGCGTATTGCTCAGCGGTAAGAATTGACTTCATTTTTGCAGTCATTGCTTCTTTACGCTGCGAACGCATCTCTTCTTTAAGTGCCTTACGTGCATCTCTCAATTGAGTCTTTTGCTCTGCAGTAAGATTCAAGCTCTTCATCTGCTCACGCTTCATTTTACGCCCTTGCTTATGCTCGCCACGTTGTGCTTTGATTTGCTCAAGTTTCGCATTTTGCTCAGCCGTTAAAATTCCTGCCATTTCGCTTTTAAAACTTTCACGAGTCAGACTTCCATCACGCTTTTGCTTACGTAAGTCTTTGAGCTGTGTTTTCTGAGCATCCGTTAAATCTAGCTGTGCAAACACTTTCTTAAAGCCTCTGTGATGTTTATGATGACCACCTTTTTTGTGAGACTCACTTTTATTGTCTCCATGATTAGTGTTAATTTCTTTGTCACCGTCTGCAAATGCAGATAGAGAAGCTAAACTTACCGCAGTAGCGATTGTTGAAGCGATGATTGCTGATTTGATTTTCATAATATTTTTCCTGTAATTTCAATTAAGTTTTTAAGTTCACAGCCGTTGTGTGACTGATGGTGAAATTGTGCAGGTATCTTGTGTAAATGTGGGTGTTAGGTGAGTAAGAAAGTGTAAAGAATCGTTATTATTTCTTTACAAAAAATGTGGGTAAACTTGGCACTTTTTCTTTTATTAGAGAAACAGACCATTAACAACCTGCTTACAAGCGAATAGTATTAAGCAATTGTTTTAAAAGAATATTTTTGCATAAAATACTGACACACAACGCTACTAACTGAGTTTATAAAGTGCATCGAATTTACTGTATTACATAACAATTAATAAGCGATAGACTAGGCGCACCTAAAAATAAGAGACAACTACATTGACGATTAGAGAATATAAACCTGGTGAACATAAAGCAGGTTTTAAAGGGCTTCGTGTCGTAGTGAAAGTAGGCGATGATTATCGCCAAAAATATTTTGCATTCCGCGGCATCACGAACAAAAAAGAATTAAACAAAATTAAAAAAGAAGCGGAAGCGCTTAATGCCGAATGGAATATGGAACGGCAACTTATCCAGTCAAAGAAAGACCTTGAGTGCAAAGAGCATCGACGGATCTCGTCTGCTTATACAACGGGAGTTTCTGGGATTAAAATGAAATTTGCTCGTGGCAAAAAAGTACGCGCAGGTGTCACTAAATATTACTATTCACCGTTATTTATTATTTCAGGCTCAACCGACGGTGTGCGTTTTGATAAGAATATTAATATCAGTAAACATGGTTTTGACATGGCGTGGCTAAAGTCAGTAATGTTCTATGCAGAGAAAAAAGGCATTGCCAATTACACTCACCTGCTTGAGCGTAAACCTCCTGTCGAGCAATTTATTGTTATTTATAAACATCAAAAATCACTGGGACATGACATTCCACCGCATCGTATCCCAAAAGAAATTGATGAAAAACTGTTAGAAAAAATATAAATCAATGATCAATACATCTATATCTGGTTACATTCTTTAGTAATAAATATGTAATCGTTTATGTATCGATTTATTTGTGGAGGTTATTCTTCTGAATAACCTCTCATTTTTTTGCTTCTCCTGTCCCATGCGTCATACGCATCCTGACATTCTGAAATATTGTGGAACATGCGCTGAATATAATAACCGCGCGAGTTCATTCCACCATCACCAAAATTCTCATTAATTTCTTCACAATAATCGCGAGTTTTCGAACTCATGCTGTGTTTCATTTTCATGCATGAAGCTACTGCCTCCTGTCTTAGAGGCGCAATTAGCTCTTCTCTTGCATCTTCACAGCGTTGATTATATTCCGCTATGGTGTATTCGGGTTTGGCTTTCGTATTGCGACGAGTGTTTCTGGATTTTCGTTGTATATAGGACTTAGATTTATTTATTTGGTCCAACATGATGCGATGCACATCTGAATCTTCATTGGATAAAGAATCAATCGACTCCCTATTCTTATAAGAAGCAACGTCGCTGGATAATTTACTATTTGAATGACTCGAGCCTGTAGCGTTTGATACTTCGTTAAACGAGTTATCGTCTAATCCTGATTCTGTTTTAGCGTTTATCTGGTCTGGTTCCACATCATCTGAGGACTCATATTCAACAAACTTGATAACTTTAGCTTTGTTTCTCGATGACTTTTTTTCTTTATTGGAATAGTGCGTCTTGCCGTTTTCATCTACCCACTTTAAAACATCTGCATGGGCATTGATGCTCAATACTGTGACACAGACACTAATAAATGCCGTAACTAAGCTCGTCGAAAAACGCATTGGGGACTCTTGTCTATAAAAAAATCTATTATGCTTATTATGTCATTAGAATAAACTATTCAAACTCAATATGAAACTAATGCGTAAATAGATTCAAAATCAGCTGTCCCCTAAGCAGATTTTATTCGAATCGATATTGCATAAGAACCAAAGCAAGAATAAATAACAGCATGGCAGGAAATGCCGCACTAATCCCTAGAGGTATCAATGCAATGAAGAACACTATGCCACCCGCTACTCCGAGATACACAAAGCGACCACCCGCACTGAGCAAGATAGCGACTATTATTTGGCCTAAGCTAATCAAGCCTACAACCAACTGAATATGATGACTAAAGTAGCCACTGATGAAGGTTCTATAAATATTCAAAAATGCCTTATCGGCATAATAATTAAAAAATTCAGGATTCACTAAAATGGTATAGAGGTTGAATAAGCCTGCTAATAAAAAAATAAGAATGAAAATTAATCGAGTCATTCGGTGTTTTTTAAACGCTAAAAAAACCAGAACTAATGCCAGAGCGTTAGTTAATAGATAAGGAATGTGTGAACCATATTCGATCATAAATAACTCGTACTTTTCTAAGGTCAGGATATTATTCTATGCTAATCCCTACCTATAATGCTTAACTATCGTTCTGATATCGTTGATATATGTCTCCTCTGGTTGAATAAATGACAAATAGATTTACTGTTTCGTCATTAAAGAAAGCTAAAGACATTCTTAACAATTATTTTTGATCAAGTTGATCATAAAATATCATTAACTTTTCTCATTTTTCATTCCTCGTACATTCTTTAACTTTATATACTTTACTGAGATGGGTTATCCAAAGTCTAGAGACAGTTAGTCTTTAATGAAGATTACCCAATTTTCTCAGGATTAAAAAATGATCAAAAAATCAGTTATCACACAATCGTTGGTATTTTTTCTTAGTGCATCATTATCGGTGGTCGCGTTGGCGCAAAATAATGAAGACACTGTTTCACTATCTGCTGCGACAGAGGCAGAAACACAGCCGATGAGTGATGAGGATTTGTCTGAGGCTGAATGTGTACCACAAGCTCAAATAGATGCTATGTCAGATGATAATGTAGAAAAACTGGAGTTACCGGTGTGCGATGAGGGTGAATCTGCGATTGAAAATGATGATTCAACACCTCAGACTGAAACTAATGAAAGCCAAACGATGACCGCTACAAATGAAGAATTAACAGCAGTCAATGACGTTGCCGTAGAAGAAACCACCTTCCCCAGTCCAGATGAAAAGCTTTATGGCGATTAATACGCCATAAAGCGAGATGTTCCCCATCAAATAAAGTCACCCCCCTACTTTAGAGGGGTTTTTGGATTTTTTTCTGTATTAGTTCCCTGTCAGGATTGTGTAGTTAGGTATATCAAACTCAGAATCATCGACGAATACATCAAAATGTACGCTGGTTGCTGTTTCTGTTGTAAAAGCTGTATCTGTGGAAAAAATTGATTCTAATTCTATGCCACTCCTATCAATAGCTCCTTCATTTATACATTGTGTGAAAAACTCATTAATCACATAATTGGTACAAGATGTTAATGCGATGATCTTTACGCCATCTGCAGTTAATGGTTCTACCTCATCAGGAGCAATAGCATCAACCAATGCGTCATTTGTTAATCCTGTTAAAACTGGACTAAAATCCAACATAGTAATGGTTTCATGGTCAAAATTTACATCATAACTTTTTGGTGTATCCCATTTTCTTAAATCGTGAATAGCTTCTACTTCGGTTGTTACCGCACCTGTCACCAAGTCAGTGATAACTGAAGTTCTTTCTCCCTCATACTCTTCAATTCTGAGATTTCCCCAATCCTTAAACACAAAGCGCTTAGTCCCTTCTTCGGTTACCGTGATAAAATCACCAAGCGTAGATTCTTTTTGTACATCATAAATAATTTTACCCGTCTCATACGTGTAAATCTTAGGCCTTAATTCACCTGTTTCAGGATCTGTAGGTATATCGATATTAATATCACCAACATCGACTGAATCACCTGAGCTACTTGAGCCTCCACCACATGCCGCTAAAAAGAATGTCGAGAATAAAATCAAAGAAAAATGCTTAATTTCAATCATAAGTTATATACCAAAGTGATGTTATTAATAAGATAAGGTGATAATAACATCAGACACTTACGTAAATATAGAATGATTTGCAAACAAATCTACTGAATACTTAAATACACCTAAACGTATGCTAATTTGATGTAAATATAGCTTTGTTTGTTACAAATAAGGTTGAATAACCGATAGACTCTTTTCGACAAACTGTTGTTGTTCACCAACGGGTGATACATAGGATAATGCGTTTTCTGCTGCATCTATCCCTGCAAGTTTTGCGATAACCCAGGTCGCTAAATATTGGGAAGACATACACCCACCTGCTGTAGCAATATTATTTTTAGCTACGAATGATTGGTTTAATACCTTAACGCCCGCTTCTATTACCCAGGGTTTTGTGGTTAGATCAGTACAGGCTGGCAAATTGTTCAGTAGTTTCAGTTTTGCCATAAGTAAGGCACCTGAACATTGAGATCCTACTAATTGTTTCTCGGTATTAAGATTGATGCGCTCTAAGATTGCCTTATCTTTCGCTACTTCGCGCGTATAGATACCGCTGCCAAAAAGTACCACATCAGAATCATCACAATATTCTAGCGGTTGTTGTGCCTGAATAGTCACACCATTCATTGAAGTAACAGAGTCTGTAGGGCTAGTAATTTGTACTTCCCAACCTTCTCCTTTTATACGATTTAAAATCCCCAAAGCAATAAATGAGTCAAGTTCATTAAACCCTTCGAAAGTGAGAATGGCTATTTTCATGGCTGCTATACCTGCTGTTTCATTGATGAGTGTGTTGACTAATTAATAGCATACAGTAAATACAACTAAGGCTTTAGAACCAGTCTCTGATTATTCATTGACCGAGTATTCTTTGACCTTATTTCTGATTGTCCGCCTGATTGTGTCTGGTTTGAGTCTGCAGGCTGGGTAATGATAATAGCTAAGAACCGATGACAACCGTCTGTAAACGATAAATACCCCCCCCTACTTTCAGCCTGTTTTTTGTGTAAATATTGATAGACGCATTCTAAGATAAAAAGACGTGCACAAAAAATATCAATATAGAATTTATAAAATCCACTACAATCTTCTAAACTGATGATTAATTTAGCTTTTATTGAATAAATCTCAGAGAACAAATAAAGACCTAATTAACGACAAATGGAGGCACAATGGAAGGTGCGATAGAAGCAATAAAGGCAAGTTTCTCGCTTGATGCCGGATTGCTGGTTCATATTGCAACCTTAGGTTATGTGCTAGGTTTTCTTCTAAAAAATCAACTGCTTTTGCGCTTTCTGGTTTTAGGATCGACGGTTCTGTATATCGTTTATTACTACATCTACCCTGCTCAACCCTTATGGGCAGCTATTATGGGGAGTGTGCTACTAATCATTGCCAATATCATCGGCACTCTTTCCATCATCTATGATCGGCTACCGATTAAAATTGATCCTAAGCATTTACCCATTTACCATAGTCTTCAAGGAATACGACCCGGTGAATTTAGACGATTAATCAAAGTAGCAGAGTATCAAACCACCGAAGGGAAGTTTACCTTAACCCATGAAAACGAAGCGCCAAGCCATTTGTATTATTTAGAAAAAGGCACGGGAGAAGCGAAAAAGAAAGGAAGCACCTTTACCATTCCAGAGGGACGTTTTGTCGGAGAAATTAGTTTTATTCTAGGAGGAAATGCGACAGCCACAGTGAACCTTGCAAAAGGCAGTACCTTTTTGTCGTGGGAGAAAACTGTACTCAATAAACTTCTGGAGAAACATCCCAACTTACAACGCGCGTTCGAAGCAAGAATCGCTCGTGATATGGCCAGCAAACTCGCCTCGGCAAATTCCATCAAAATTGATAATAGTGTAGGACTCAACTAGCTGAGGGTTATGATTATTTGGGTTAAAAGTTTTCAATTGAATCAGAAATTGAATTAAAAATTCGATGCTTATCTCTGCCAGCTAAAGGCTATCTGAAAAACACTTTTCCCAAAAATAATGTGCCCCTTCACCGGGGTAAGTGAAAGGGCACTTGGGAGACTGGTAGTTATTTTATTTTTATATTTACTAAACTACTCTTCGCCTCAGGGGCTTGCTAAAAATTCATTGTTTTTATACTTAACTATAATGCAATGACGATGCCAACTTTTCTTTAATAACGCTATCTTATTGTTTTAAATGTATTTATTTGTTTTGTTGGTTTTTTTACATCATTATCTTTATCGTCACTAGCTGACAATTTCTCTATGTTTGTGTCACACATCCACATTTTGTCAGTCCTGTGTCATTGATTTGGTCATTTATTCGATCATCATTGACTCATTAATAGTGGTAGAGAAAATTCAGCGTATTCAGAATGATCAGCTAGTGAGAAAAACTGAGTAACAATGATATGCAATATGAAGTATCAGAAGGTATTGCGAAAGATAAACGATAAGTCACCCCCCTACTTTGAGGCGTATTTTTTAAATATGCTGTTACTTAATCATTTATGCGTCATGTGGTTTACGAATTAACAATATATAGCGAAATATAGCTAGAGAAACGCATAAGGCAGAAATAAGTGTGCCCCGACGTTGGGCAACGACAGGGCACTGGTGAGACTAAGTTAATCTATCCTTGATGTATTAACTCGTTAACGTCTCTCGGTTTGGGTTTGTTTCAGAATTTTATAAATTCTTTGTTTTTATAGCCGTTGCTAATGCAATGACAATGCCACTTATCCCAAAAAAACGTTAACCATTTGATAAATATAAATAATAAAATAAAAAAGGCGATTATATTATGACTGTATTAGCAGTCACTTATTGACACTTTTGTAAGGTATGTGACACATACCCAGGAATTGTCAGTCGTTTGTTAATAACAAAACAGTTAAACGCATGGTAGTTATCGACATAATAGTTAACAGCATGGTAGCTGTAGAACTCGATTAAAAATCAAAGACTATTCTTAAGAATCATGCGGCGCTCATCTCGCGGAGACATATTAAACATATCCTTATAAGACTTACTAAAATGCGGTGAAGATTTAAACCCACAAGAAATGGCAATATCAGTCACTGGCTTATCTGTTTGCAGCAATAAGCGTCTCGCATTACGCAGACGTAATCGCAGGTAATACTGCATCGGTGTGCAATCTAAATAGACACGAAAAGAACGCTCTAATTGACGTCTAGACAGCTCAACATAGTCCGCTAACTCTTTTGACGACAAACACTCTTCTAGGTTCGATTCCATCAAACGCACGGCTTCTGTGAGTTTCGGCTGACCCGTTCCAATCTGTTGGCGCAATGGAATCCTCTGCGGATCGCCCATGCCTCGTACATGATCAACCAATAACTTTTCACTCACTGCAGATGCCAAACGACGCCCATGTTGTAAAGATACCAGATGATGCATCATATCAATCGAAGCGGTACCACCTGCACAGGTAAAACGGTTACGATCGATTTCGTATATATCATCGGTTAAATTCAGGTGCGGGTATTTTTCACGCATCGCGGCAATATGATCCCAATGCATGGTACAGCGATAATCATTCAGTAAACCAGCCCTGCCCAACACATAAGCACCAGTACACAAAGAACCGAGCATTACACCTTTCGCATCTTGCTGGCGTAACCACTTGCCGATAGAATCAGTCCAGTACAGTTGAATATTGTGCCCACCACAGACAAACAAGGTTTCGTAGGTATCGACATCTTGCAGGCTTTTATCCGGTTTAAATTCCAGACCATTACTCGCCTTCACAACATCATCATTTGGGGTGATTGTCTCCCAGCTGTAGATTTCACTTCCCTTGATATTGTTCGCCAAACGCAGCGTTTCTATCGCTGAGGCAAATGCAATCAACGAAAAATTAGGCATCATCAAGAAGCCAAAATGTCTGGGGCTGTTGCTTTCTTGAGCTTGATGTGTCGGTTGATTATTCAAGTGTTTCCCACGATAAAAACGAAAAAACAGTTAGCTTAGTGCAAGTTTATGATGAAGTAACTAATTATTGTATATTTTAATACATGACTCTGTATTATTATCTCTTTCTTAATATATTCTTTGACTGATTTTAATATGCGATTGAATTGAATAAGTGAAACAATTAAAAACCTTACGAGAAAAAGCGCTGTATAAATAGCTATAGTAATAAAAGACAAAGACCACAAAGATAATAGTCACCCCCCTACTTTAGGGCACTTTTTTACAGGTCAATTGTAAGATTAATTTTATAAACCAGAGAATAATAACGGCACAACTTATACCACCAAAAGCACTATAACTATGATTACTATCGATACCCCCATCACATTCAACGACACCCTTCCTGACGAAGTCGATGCCATTATTATAGGCGGCGGCATTATTGGTGTGTTCTCGGCACTCAATATGGCTCGTAAAGGTCTCAAGGTTATGATTCTGGAAAAAGGTCGTATCGCCGGAGAGCAATCTTCACGAAATTGGGGCTGGATTCGACAGCATGGCCGTGACCCCGCTGAATTGCCGATAATGATGGAAGCTCTGCGCTTGTGGAAAGATATCGATAAAGAAGTGAAAGGCCGAACAGGGTTTAAACAAAGTGGCGTGATGTATCTTTCGAAAACCGAAAAAGATCAAGCGAAACGCGAAAAATGGCTGAGTACCGCAAAAGAGCATGGTTTAGATACCGTGGCTTTATCAGCGTCACAATTAGAAAAGTACATCGATTTCAAAACTCCTTCGGATAACAAATGGATCGGAGGCACGTATACCGCCAGCGACGGACGTGCCGAACCATGGCAAGCCATTCCAGCTGTCGCAGAGTTGGCACATAGTGAAGGGGTTTTGATAAAAGAAAATTGTGCAGTTCGCGCTCTGGATATTCAAGCGGGTCAAATTACAGGTGTAGTGACTGAATCAGGTCACATAAAAGCATCTCAGGTAATCGTTGCTGGTGGCGCATGGTCGTCGTTGTTTTTACGTCGTCATGGTATCAATATTCCACAATTGTCTGTACGCGCATCGGTTGCAAGAACAGCTCCGGTACAAAGTGTGTCATCGACCAATTTTGCAGATCCAGAATTAGCGATTCGTCGACGTGATGACGGAGGTTATTCGATTGCACTCACTGATTCTCATGACCATTTTATTGGCCCGGACTCTTTTCGTCTAATGACCAAGTGGATAAAAACTGGCTTACAGAACATTCACGAAATCCGTCCCTGGATAAATGAAGTGAGTACCTCACCTGATGCCTGGAAAACACCGCGTCACTGGAAAGAAGACGAGATAAGCCCATTTGAAATAACACGTGTTTTAAATCCGAACCCTGCCAAGGGAAAAGTAAAAGTCATGCAACAGCGCTTTGCAGCTCGGTTCCCTCAAATCGGTGAGCCTAAAATTCTTGATGCATGGGGTGGTATGATTGACGCAATGCCAGACATTGTTCCGATTGTTGATAGAGTGCCAGATGTAGAAGGGTTGATCGTTGCAACGGGCATGAGTGGCCATGGTTTTGGTATCGGTCCCGCTTTTGGTAAAATAATCGCGCAAATAGCGAATAAAGAGAGTAGCGAGCACGATCTGAAACGTTTCCGGTTCTCACGTTTTTCTGATGGAAGCAAGTTAGATATCGGACCTAATATTTAAACGGCTAATTTAATCGAGCTACTCAAAACAATTAATCTGGTAGTCATAAAAAGAGGAAGAAATGAGTTATATAAAGTTCAGTCTTCTCAATCTGCTAATATTTTTTACGTTTAGTTTGAGTGTGCATGCAGAAAATAACGATGCTGCGCTGATAAAAACGATGCAAGATGGTGGTCATATCTTGATGATTCGTCATGCAAAAGCACCAGGGTTTGGCGATCCGGATACTATTAAAATTGAAGATTGCAGCACGCAACGCAACCTGGATGAAAATGGACGACAGCAATCTGTCAATATTGGAAACTGGTTACGAAATAATAAAATAGAAATTTCAGATATTTATTCATCCCAGTGGTGTCGATGTCTGGAGACTGCTCGTTTACTCAATCTGGGCTCAGTAAAAGAATTACCTGCTTTAAATTCTTTCTTTCAAATGCCCGAAAACCGCGAACCAAGCCTGAGTGCGCTAAAACAATTTATTGCCGCTCAGGCAACGAATAAAAAATTGATTATTATGGTTACCCATCACGTCACGATTGCAGCTATATCGGGTCAAAACGTTGCGTCTGGCGATGGTGTGTTACTGAAGCTGAATGCTTCAGAACCGTTTGAATTTGTGGGTATTTTTAATCCCGAATAAAAACATTAAACGAGTAAAGAAGTTACAAAAGCCACCCCCCTACTTATAACGGCTTTTTTAACAGAGGATTAGTATTCTGTATTCTTTAAGCCTCTGCCGTTTATCAGTGTTAGAAAAACTAAGCTGCAACCGCTTCCTGATTATCGATTAACAAGCACGCTAATGTAACGATTTGAGCGGGCTCTAAAGCGATGAACTCTTCTCTTAAAAACATTCCTTCAGGTATTCTGTTGTGATCTCTCATCAAAGCGATCACATCTTTATTAGACATGTCTGTGTTTTCACTGCTGACGAACACCGAATCAATAATGACATCATCATCAATACGCTGTTTTCTACAGTAAGTGTGTACAAAATCAGAGAGCATGAAAGTATTTGCCTGAACATCGTAATTGTTCTGATACCCAGAAATCATTTCAATCAAATGAGACAGTAAACCGCTGTCTTTAGTGCTAAGTATGTGATGCACTAAAAAGTTCTTAACGTTTGCGGTATTGATTTTATTGCCACCAAAAGAACTAACATAAACTTCATCTGATGATTTTTTGTAGTAGGAATAAACGAGATAAGACCTAACCACGAAGTTATATGACGGTGTTGCTCTCATCAATCCTCTTAGTTCATCAATGCTCCTGACATAAAAATCGTCTTTTATGGTCGACAGGTCAGCATCTTTGAATATTTTGGCTTGCTCAGCTATTTTGTCTTCGTAGTCTTTTCCAATAAATACTTTTAACTGGTACAAACTATCCAGGCTGTCTTTATAAGAAATATCTGCAATTGCATGTGAAATTCTAGGTGTTTTCATAGTGACTATCATCGCCATTTAATTTTTATTTCATTTGATTGTATGCAAACTGTTCTGCTTTTAAAAATAATTACGATATTCGGTATAGTCAAAAACAGACATATTTCTATTTTTACAGTAATAACCTAAGTTCATCCCTACTCTAATGACTATGAACCACTTATTTTTATTTATTCTAATAGTTTCTGTTTTTCAGACGCTGTTTTTATCTAAAAATAGTTTTTAAAGACTTAGCACACATTTTAATGATTCATTAACAAAATATTTTCATTGGTTTAACAATAATTTTTACTCCTTATTTCGTATATAAAATGTAACTTTTACAGAAAACGGCTGGTCTAAGTTGATAGTAAAAGAGTTGATTTACCTGACTCGCTTACTTCGTTTTAACAAACAATTAACTTTTTCAGGATATAAAAATGAACAAAACAACATTATTCGTAAGCGCTCTTGTATTAGCGATGAGCTCAGCTGTTACCACTATTAGCTATGCAGCATCTCATGAGAACAAAGCGGAAGATGCTGAAGAAATGGAATGCGTAACGGAAGAAGCTTTAGAGGCAATGTCAGAAGAAGCGAGAGAAGCGTTGGAAACACCAGTATGTGAAGATGAAGAAGAAAAAGCTCCAGCTGACTAATTTCACTGCGCTAATTCAATAAGATCAGTTTGACTGGTCAAAAAAATGCCTACGAAAGTAGGCATTTTTTATTTGAAATATAACGATACTAACCTGTGCTCCATGCACGTGGTCGTTGCATTCCTGCTATTTTACACGTCTGTTTTACATAGCCATAAGGGAATAAATCAAAAATACGTTTTTTTCCTGCCTTCTTATCTACCTTATATAACTCTGCAAGATAACTGGCTACATGACGAATATCGGGCGTGACTTTATTCTCCACCCAGAAATCTCTTACAAACGTTAAAATCGGCCAATAGTCATCGTTTAATTCAATATTTTCTTCAGCTGCTAGCTCAGCCGCTATTTCTAAGGTCCAATCTTCGGGATGTACTAAATAACCTTCTATATCGCGTTCAACACTCACTAATGCCAGGGATTGTTTCATAGACTGGCGCATTTCTTGAAGCATAGATAAGTTACTCATCATTTTCTCCTCTAATTTATTTTCAGTCTAACGGACGAGCATTACACCTGTATAACGAATTTTTTACCTAGTTAGTATCGGAAAAGTCGATATTAAAAATGGTATACTTGTTTAATCTACTCAATGAATCAGATGAAATCTGTGTTATGAATCAATGGTTTTACATCAATCTCGGTGATGCGATGCTGGCAACCGAAGAGCTGTATCAACTAAAAGATGATTTTGATGATTATCTGCAAAGAGTAGACAACCCAGAAGGAATGACTCTGTTTTATCGGCATGAGGCAGAAGCGCGATTACACTGCGAAGTGAAGGTGTATTTTTCACCGCAGTCCGCACCAATCGCAAAAAGACTAAATGCGATACCCTGTAAAACACCTCACTTAACTGGTTTGAGTTATTTAGCTGGTGATTATGCAACCCTCAAAAAAGTCTAAAAGACATTAATTAGTAATAAGGTCATCTAGTATGGATATTGAGCAAATACGCACCTTTCTTGCAGTAGCGTCCAATGGCAGTTTCATCGAAGCTGCTTCGCGCCTCTACATTACTCAATCAACTGTCAGTGCGCGTATCCAGAATCTGGAAAATAATCTACAAGCCAAATTATTTATACGTAATCGATCTGGTGCAACGCTAACATCTGCAGGCAAGCGTTTTTTACGACATGCTAAAACGCTGATGCTAACCATGGAACAGGCAAAACACGATGTCGGTCTACCCAATCGTTATCATTCCAGTTTGATAATTGGCGCACGTATAGCACTGTGGGATGGTGAATTACTCCCGCAATGGGTAGGAGAATTGCGTAATCACATGCCAGATGTATCCATCAACAGCATCATTGGGTTTGAGGAAGACTTGATGCGCAGAATGACAGAAGGAACTCTGGATATAGCACTCATGTACACGCCACAACACAACCCGGGCTTGCAGATTGAACATTTGTTTGACGAGACATTAGTATTAGTCGGCACAAAAGCTGACAAGCCTTGGCCTGATGAAAATTACGTTTATGTCGATTGGGGACCCGGCTTTTATGCGGAGCACAGCAATCATTTTCCACAATTAGAACGGCCCGCATTACTCGCCAATATCGGTTGGTTGGCAGTACAACTGGTTATTCAAAATGGTGGATCCTGTTTTTTACCGAAGAGAATGGCAGAACCATTAATCGCATCAGGAACGTTAGCATTAATACCCGACAGCCCAGAATTTAATCTTCCCGCTTATGTGGTCTATCCCGAAAACGTAACTGCTGTAGAAAAAAATGCAGAAAATAAAGGAGGAAATGTCGGAGAAAGTGAAGGAGAAAGTAAAGAGGATAAAAGTGTACATCAGCAGGCGATTCAAATCCTGCATCAGCTCATCAAACAGTAAGTGGTCAGTTTTTTAAGAATCATAGAAAAAACAAAAATAAATGAATCCGGTTTTAATCCAGCCTGCGTAAGCCCTCCCATATCCAGCCGGATATTCAAAGCTGACAAAAGGAGATGAGACATGAAACCAGGCAATATCAAAAAGACAACAATCACAAAAACTCTCGCCATAACCACCATTGCAGGGCTTAGCGCTATAACCATAGGTTGTAGTACTGGAATGCATAAAAGCAAAACAATGACCGCCAAAAATGATGGCGACATTATGGTACCTGCCAATTATCGTAGCTGGCCAAAGTTTGTCAGTACAGTGGATAAAATGAAAACGGGTCAGGTACGTGAGATTTATATTAATAAAACAGGTATGAAAACCCAAAAAGGAAACGCATTTCCTGATGGAACCGTTTCGATTATGGAAATCTACGGCGCACAAAAATCTCCTACAGGTGAATTACTGAAAGACTCAAAAGGCAAACTCATAAAAGGTAAATTATCTAAAGTGTTTGTGATGGAAAAAGGCGCCGGCTGGGGCAGTAAACAAGCTAAAGGAACCATTAATAATGGTGACTGGTTATATGGTGCTTATCTTGCTGACGCAAAAACACCTGCGACTAAAGATTTTACCTCATGTAGAAGTTGCCATGCTCCATTAGCCGATAAGGATTATATCTTTCGTTACGATGAGCATTTTGACACGGCGATGCATTGAGGAAACTTTTTGCTGTAAATGAATAATTAGAGGGACTATCTCCCTCTTACACTTTATGGGCTTGCCAAATAAATTCATGGGGTGGCAAGCTCACTTTTAAATTTGTTATTATGTTTTGATAGCTAATCAAATCTCACTTTTACAGATCGAGCAATTAATCCGAAAGTGTGTTTTTAATAGGTTTTGCCAAAGATAAAATCATAAAGCTAATCACCGCCAGTACAACCGCAATTTCATATCGATGAAATGCAACTGCCGCACCTACCGCACCCGTATTCCAGATACTCGCTGCTGTAGCCGTACCCTCAACGCTTGCACCATCTTTTAGAATTGCTCCACCACCGATAAAACCTATGCCTGTCATCAATCCATAGAGCAATTTTGACAAGGCATCAGGATCACCATCGACGACTGAACTACCAATTAGCATATAGCCACAAGATGCTACCGCAACTAGCGGAAAAGTACGTAAGCCCATGCTCCGACTTTCTTTTTCGCGATTCCAGCCGATAGGTAGCGCAATTACAAAAGCGAATAACAATTCTTTTATATTAGATATTTGAAAGAATTCCTGAAGCATCACTGGTAGATCAGACATATATTTCTCTTGTGGATTTGTTTAGGTTTAAGCTTTTATACACTTAATTTTAATCGTGAGGCGTGTTAATCAATCGATACGCGTTAAAAACGCATCTATATCGCTGTAACTATCATTCAGAAAACGCAATGGCGCTGCGAGGCTTCCTATAATTCTCGTATGGTTCACACTGGGGTATATCTTCAACGTTACAGATGCGCCCGATGTGGTTAACGCTTTTGCAAAGCGTTTGCTGTGAAATGGTAAAACGCGTTCATCCTTTTCACCATGTAGCAATAAAACAGGTGGCATATCAGGACGAATATTGAACACAGGATTAGCCTCTTTTTCACTGACGTTTTTGAAAACAGGTTTCACTTCCGGATCATCCAGCGGTAAATCGTAAGGACCAGAGATTGCGATTAAACCAGCTATCTCGGTTTTAACGTTGCGGCTGTTTAAATATTGTGGATCCGTTGCGAGTAATGCGGCAGTGTGAGCGCCCGACGAGTGCCCCATGAGAATCACCTGCTTTAGTGGTTTTCCGAGTAAAGAAGTTGCATTCTGCTCAACAAAACTCATCGCCTCAGCCACGTCGTTTACAAATTCAGGAAATTCCGCTTCCGGGTATAGCCGATAATCAGGAACGATCACCGTATGTCCAAGCCCGACCAGAGCGTGTGCGACAAACTCATAATCTTCCTTGCTACCTTTGCGCCATGCACCACCGTAAACAAAGACAATCGGGGTTTTATTGTTAGCTGCTTTAGTTTCTGTATTTTCTTCTATTTTAGGTTTATAAACATCCAGAGACTGCCGAGGATTACTTCCGTAATGCAATGTTGTTTTAACATAGCCGCTCGCAGGCAAAACGAAATTTAAAACGTCTGTTGATTTCATCGACGAGCACCCCGCAATAATTAAAAATATCAGAACCGTTGATAAAACTAAGAGCGCTTTAGCAATTTTCATAGAAAAGGGCTAAGCCACACAAATTAATCGTTTTAAAAAACATCCCGATATCCTTTCAATCATTCGTTAAAAATTGATTTTAACCAGCCAGATTTTCAATCACAAATAGCCTTGAATAAGGTCTAGGATTAATATTTGGGTTTTGCGAGAGTTTTGCTTTATTAAGACAATATATAATAGCCACCCCCCTACTTACAGGGGGTTTTTGTTGTTTAAATTTACCAGGAACACTACGCTTCAAATATTACGGAACGCATCGCTATCGCACTCGACCCATATCCTGTATTGAAAAAACTGATTTTGTCTTTCTCACTCTTTGCTCCTAATGTATAGATAAGCGGCAAGAAATGCTCATGTGTTGGGTGCGCTAAAGATGTGAGCTTGGGCATCGTTTGCGATATTTTGATGATGGATTGATCGTCACGATGTTCTATCCAATCCGTCATCTTTTGCTCAAATTCCAAAGTCCAATCATACGGTTTGCTATTCGGCATGCGCTCTGCATACAGGTTGTGAACCATATTTCCACTTCCAATGATAAGCACACCGCGCTCTCTTAGAGCAGAAAGCTGTTTTGCCAAATCATAGTGAATATTGTGTGGTAAATTCCGATCCAGACTTATTTGCAGTACAGGAATATCTGCCTTGGGAAACATCGGCAACAAAACCGACCAGACACCATGATCAAAACCGCGGTCTTCATCTAAGATAATGGGTGTATTGGGCGTATGTCGCTGTGTTTGCAATAGTTGCTTGGTTACTTCAGCCGTTGTTAAAGAACCTGGAGCAGGATAGGTCTGATCATAAAGTTTTTGCGGAAAACCACCAAAGTCATAAATAGTCTCAGGCTCTTCGCTGGCGAGAACACCAATTCCCCCAGTTGTTTGCCAGTGCGCCGAAATCACGAGGATAGCCGAAGGTTTAGTCCACTTAGCGTCAGAGCCTTCACCAAACTGCTTACCTATTTTTCGCCAGCTTTTGTTGAACGAGTTCTCATTGATCGCATTCATCGGGCTACCGTGACCAATAAACATCACAGGCATCGTGGGCGATTTAGGCAGAGCTTTGAGTGACTCTATGGTTGAGTTGCTAAAAGTATCAGCCCAGGTCCTGGTTACCAAACCAAGGCCTGCAAGTGTGCTAAATTTTAACCACTGTCTCCTATTCATCTAAACTTCTCCGCGTGTTTCATATATCAAATCGATTACGTTCACTTGCTTATTATTCCATCCAATGAAAAACGACCTGCTCCACTGAATACCAGAGCCGCCGATGCTGCAAACAGTGCCAAAGCAAACTCATAACCTTTATTGCTGATAAACAAACCATTCGAAAAATGAACACTAAAGATCGCTACTAGCATGGTAACCGCCAAAACCAAAGCTGCTGGTCGTACCAATAATCCAAGAATCAATGCTAAACCACCAAAAAGCTCAGCGCTACCAGCCATTAGCGCCATTAAATAGCCAGGCTCTAAACCGATAGAAGCCATCCATTTAGCCGTACCTTCAAGTCCATATCCACCGAATAGTCCAAATAACTTTTGCCCACCATGAGCGATAAAAATCACTCCTATTGGAATTCGTAAGATAAGTGATGAAAGACTCTCATCTGTAGCAAATATTCTATTAAGTAATGGTGTTTTCATTGTCGTGTTAAGTGTTGTGTTAAGTGTTGTGTTAAGTGTTGTGTTAAGTGCAGTATTCATTATTGTCTCCAAATTTTATTGTTAAGCTATCCAAGACATTTGCCTGTTATTTAGATTGCTTTAGTTGATTATGTAGTTGGTTGATTAGGTGAATAGTTGACTATCCAGATACGCCTGCCATGCCTCAGGCTTTCCATAATAGTTAGAAATAGGATGACTGATTATTTGCGACTCTCTGACTTCAAACAACGTTGGAAAACCATTACCTTCAACCTTACTCAGTAACTCCCTACTCTGTTGAATATGTGCATCGACCTGATTGTTTATAACGTCTTCGAACACGCGCTCAAATTCATCGACAGGGATTTCAATATCCCTAGCCAACGCTTTCAAGACTTCTACATCTGCCACTTTTAAACCTTTTACATAATGGGCTTGTTGAATGGCATGCAACATGGCTGGCGCTTTATCCCACTGTTCTGCTGCAATAATGGCTGCGATAGGTGGGGTTGAATCCAATATGGCTGTTTCATCTTTCAATAAACCATTGTTATATTCATCACTGAATAATTGCCCTGTTAATTCTGCAATTCGCGCATCATGTGGTTGCACAAAGTCACGTAGTTGAGAAGTAACCGCCTTAGTGTTCAAACCCGACATCATTCCTCCACCGTGCAATTTTAAAGATACATTGGGGTGTGCTTCTAGTATCGCAATTAACGGTGCAGCGCCATAACACCAGCCACAAAGCGGGTCGAATATATACTCTAGTGTTTTCATTTTCATATTATTTATTTCCGTATCCAAGCAAGACAAAATGAAGGGGATTTACCACTTCATCTCGCCTGTATTTACTTTCGCACCTATCTCCAAGGCAAGGCCTAACTTATTCTCAGGATATTTAGCCTGCATAGATTTAATCAAAGCCGCAGACGTTTTATGCGTTTCAAGGGCTTGTTCGAAATCGGCTAAATATTTAAGGTTGTATTTAACTAGAGAGCTATCCTGTACATCCTGATTCGCAGCATGTCCCGGAATGACCGTAGTCGGATTTAACGCCAGAATATTATCCAGCGTACTCGCCCACGCTTTGCGCGACGCTTTAGTTTGCGTATCTGCAGTCCACAAGTGCAAACCTGCAAACACATTAACGCCACCCATTACGGCTTTGAGGTCAGGTACCCAGAGAAATGTTCTGCCCGGTAAGTCACCATCTAAACCAACGATGTTAAAACTATGCCCTTCCAAGTCGAACGATGACCCTTTGATTACCTCGGGAATCACTGGCTTTGTCGGTGCATTAGCGCCCATTTTTGGTCCCCAGAATCCAACTTTCTTATCAACCGTTTTTTTAATCCAGTTTACTGTTGGTTCGGTGGCGAACACTTTAACGTCAGGAAATGCCTGTTTAATCACTTCCAGTCCAAAGTAGTAATCAGGATCGCCGTGGCTGATGTATACCATCTTCAACTGCTTGCCACTGTTCAAAATCTCTGCAACCAACTGATGTGCTTTGGCTTTGGTAAATTGTGCGTCGATCAATACCGCATCCTTTTTACCGGTTACCAATACTGAATTGACGAAAAAGCTATTTTCTCCGCCGTTATATACCTGAAATTCTAACTCAGATTCCGTTGCCGCCTGTACCGATGACATTGTCGTAAGTGTTAGTACAGCGGGTAATAAAAATTGGCTGATGCCTTTTAAAATAGTCGTTTTCACAGTGTTTATTCCTATATTCCTTTAATTGTTTTTCGAAGTAATGTTTCGATGTGAGAAAGTATATGTACTAAAAACGGGCAAATAAACGTGACATATCGCACTACATTGTTGCAATATACGCACTAATGGATAAATTAATGGCGATGAAAATCTTTACCGAAGTGGCTGATAGGGGCGGATTTACTGCTGCGGCAGAACATTTAGACTTATCACGTTCGATGGTTACGCGACATGTCACCGAACTTGAGCGCTGGTTAGGCAGCAGATTGCTGCAACGTTCCACGCGCAAAGTAAGCCTTACCGATGCGGGAGAAGCCTGCTTGAACAGCTGTCGGCAGATGCTCGCAATCAGTCAGGAATTACAGGACATCTCCGGTAAAAGAGATATTGAACCGCACGGCCAATTACGAATCACATCCAGCGTTTCATTTGGAGCCACCCATTTAACGCGGGCGATTACCGATTATTTAGAACATTACCCAAAGGTCACTATCGATTTATTGTTACTTGATCGCAGCGTAAACCTAATCGAAGAGCGGGTCGATTTAGCCATTAGAATAGCTGGCGAGCTCGACCCCAATATCGTCGCTCGGAAAATTGCACCGTGTAAATCTATTATTTGTGCAACGCCTAAATATCTGGAACGCCATGGCGCCCCCGAACATCCGGACGATTTACAACATCATAACTGTTTGACCTACACTAATTTTGGTAAAAGCGAATGGCGCTTGTCTCCTATAAATCCAAACAGCAATGGCGGTATTGTTGGTAGTGGTCAAGGAAACGATGAAGAAATAGTCGTCCCGGTGACAGGAAATTTAAGAGTGAATGAAGCAGCGGCTATCACACAAGCTATTCTTGATAACGCCGGTATCGCACTTCAACCGAGCTATATCGCCGGACCACTGATTCAACAGGGGAAACTGGTAAAGTTACTAAGCGATTGGGAGCCAGCGGAGCTTGGCATCTGGGGAGTTTATTTATCGCGACATCATGTATCCGCCGCACAAAGGACGTTTTTAGATTTTCTGGTAAAACGCTTCAAGGGTATTCCAGATTGGGAAATTTAAACGTGTTGGTGATTACAGTTCTTTGATTACAGCTATTTGATTAATCTGACTAGATGAATATTGAGATCAAAAAAGTAGATTTAAGTGAGTTAAAACCTAGATTTATTACTTGATACTTTTGGAGGCATCTTAAACACCTCCAAAAGATTTTTACTGTTTAAACTGTGCTGCTTAAACGATATTGCTTAACGGTGTTACTTAAACTGCAGTCACTTTATTTGCACAAGGACCTTTCTGGCCTTGGCCAAGTTCATATTCTACTGCTTGTCCATCAGCAAGTGTTGCGTATTCGCCGCCTGCCTGAATTTCTGAATGATGCACGAATAAATCCTTGCTACCGTCTTCAGGAGTAATAAAACCAAAACCTTTAGCCGCGTCGAACCACTTAACTGTACCTTTACTCATATTTTTCTCTTTTATAATAATTAATCGCAGAACTCTGCAGTACCAAGTATAACCGTTTATCGTCAATAACATCGATTTATAACAAAATGAATGAAACTGACTTTATTTCTGTTTAATCCGACAACGTATTTTTATATAGGGTATATTGGTTTTTCATCCCTCCTCCGCAACTTCTTGCCGAATGGCGCCCTTGCCACAACACACTGAAGCCGGACTACTTTTAATAATTCCTTTTGATTTCTGATCATTCCTTTTTATTTTCGTAGGTATCATTTTCATCTCAAACAGTACAGAGGCTGCCCCTATTGCCATCAGCAATAATGTAAATAACACACAATAAAAGCCAGGAGTACACTATGAGCAAAGGATTAAACAGTAAGAAAGCAACCAAGAAAGAGCCTTTAATGACAGCTAAAGAAAAGAAAGCTGCCAAGGCCGAGAAAAAAGCAGCAAAAGGACGTCGCCACAAAATTGGTGAATAATTGGTTTAGACAACCTAAAAGTCAGTGCTCTGGAAGCAAGCATTCTGGAAACAAGGATTTTTAAAGTCACCCCCCTACTTTGAGGCAGTTTTTTTACGTTTATAAAACGTGATAGGGGGATGACTATTATTGATTGATAATTCTATTCATTATGATCATCTGATCAGTGTCGATTAAGCTTAATCTGTCACCAGATTAATCATTACGTAATCCACCAAATATCTGTACCACTAACTCTACGTATTCTGGCACACAATCTTTGTGGCCCGACGGGACTGCAGTACATTTGATTAATTCGATATCAGCACCCAAAGCCAGCATCGTACTTAGCGTACTTTCTGAGCTAATGATGGGCACCGTCTCATCATCTTCGCCGTGGAACAATGTCACTGGCACATTCGGTTTCCAGTCATGCACGTTATCCTGACGATCATTCTCTAAAAAGCGATCAAGGAAGGTCGTTTCATATCCCACGTCGGCATCTTGAGGGATAAATGCCGACTCGATAATGCTGACAATACCATCGGCCAAATCACCCGGAAGGTTAATCGTAGGAATTGAAAAGCCCAGATTTTCCTCTACCAATTCATTCAGCGCCAAATTCAAATTGTATGGCCCTGCTCCCATCACTGCGGTAACCACATCCATCCCTTGTTGAGGGTTAGCCTGATAATCCTGCAATGCCGCCATGGTTACATAACCACCTTGCGAATAACCCGTCATAAACAATTGGCCATTACTTTGAATGGATGTTGTGTCTAACCACGTTTTAGATGCCTTCAGCATGTCAGTCACGGTGTAGGCAGATGTATCTTTTTGCAGATAAGGATGATCGACGCCTAGCGACGAACCAAAACCAATATAGTCCGCAGAGAAAACAATATATCCCAAAGAGGCGAGCGCAATTTCAATGCTCTTTTCACTGGGTGTTAACTGCTCACTAGGGGCTTCATCATTAGTGAAGGTGGTGGCATGCTGATAACTAATAATAGGACTAGGTGACGATTTGGCAGGAATGGCTATCATGCCAGATACTAAAATCAACTCACCCGATGAATCAACCGTCATATACTCTATTTTATAGGTATCAACTGCATATTGAACCGTAATATTCTGCCCACCCGCCACATTAATCGCAGTCTGAATATCCGTTATAGAATTGGCCGTTTTACTGCTAATTGATTTAAATTCACCACGGGCTGGATCAGTCGGTATCTCTTGATCATCATCATTTGAACTAGAACTTCCGCCACCACAGGCCACTAAAAACAGACTGGAAACCATGATAAAAATGAGTCTGTTCATTACAGAAAACAAACTACTCTTCGATTCGTTTCTTATTCCCTTAATCACGACCACTCCTTTTAATAATGTGAATAATTAGCCATTTACTATTCATTACAGTATAGGCGTTTTTATCGGTTAAATTTGAAAGATATAACAAAATCAAACAATTAAAAAACTAATCACCCATAAATGTAAAACGTAACACAGTTTCCCCTTGCAACTCTATCTCATCATAAAACATCTCCACGGGCCTTACCCAGGTCTCCAGTTCACCCTCTTCCAGAGGATAGAGTGGTTTATAAATGGCCATCACTTCCATCGTTTCGGAATGCCTTGCAAGGCTTATTACTTCGTATTCACCACCTTTATAGTGTTTATATTTTCCAGGTTTTAGATGCTTCATGTTATAGATGTTTCATATTTAATTGATTTTGATTTCATTATTTTATACTGATGACACCCCCCTACTTTGGGGCACTTTTTTATTTCCTGTTTCTATTGCGTTATTTAATTGATTTCCAGATAGAACCCTTCTCCATTTTCTCTAACGCTTTTTCCTGATGTGCGCGAATTTCTCTGTTTTTATCTAGAAGCCAACGGCCATCTTCTAAATTCTGTTTATAAGCAAGAAGTTTAGTTTGGCTGGCGCATTCCTTATCAATTGCACCCTCGGCAACCAAAGTCTTTAATTTCTTTTGTAGCTCTCTATGTGGATTGGTAATTTCACGAGTCTGGCATTTAATCGCATCAAGCAAGGCATTATTATGGACGCCAACAGTATGTGACAGATTAAAGAATAAACAACGCTCATATTGCAATAAGGACATTTCAGTATCGTGCGCTGCGGTAAGTTGTTTACGCAATGCTTTGGCATCTTTTGCAGGAAAATACTTGCCACCACCCGCTTCAGAAATTTCTTCCAGCTGCTTGCGTGTCTCTTTGCCCACATCAAATCCGATAACATTCACCACCGCACGAACACCCGACTCATGCAACGCTTTTGCAGATGCGACAGGATCACCGCCACAGGTTTCTTTACCATCGGATAATAAATAAACAATCGGAATCGAATCTTTCTTCTTTTTAGGGATTCGCACCTTTTGTAATTCAGCCAAGGTGAAATCCAGCGCATCCCCCATAGGTGTATAACCAACGGGCTTCAAAGCATTGATGCTATTTTTTAGTTTAGATTTTATCGCGCCAGGTCTGTGTAACCATTCGACCGAATCGCACGATTCAGCTTTACCCTTTTTGGTGTTATCGCCTTTGTGCCCATAAACGATCATTCCCACCGGTACATCTTTTTGCAGAGCTCCGAGAAAACGTAACGACTCACGTTTTGCAATCGACATCTTCGATTTACCACCCAGCTTACCCGCCATCGAGCCAGACGCATCCATCAATAACACGACATGAGAAGCTGGCCGTTCCCCACCACTAAACGTCTTGGGTAATGGGCATTCTTTGATTTTAGGCGCTTTGATCTGAATATCACAACGCGAGATATCACCGCTGGTTTCAGCATCGAGTTTCTCGTAAAGCGCTTGAGCATCACAGGTTTCATCGGCATTAAGAGGTACTACAAAAGCAACACTAAATATCAGAGTGCATAAAGTTACTGCCATTTGTTGCCTAGCCGTTTGTTGCTTAGCCATCTGTTGCTTAGCTTTCTGTTTCTTAACGGCTTTCATGAGCTCTCCTGCGGTTTTCATTAAAACATAAGACTACTCACTCAATAATAGTATAAAAAACACACCCCCCTACTTATAGGGGGTTTTATGTATTTTTTATTAACTTTTTATTAACCCTTAATCAAAGCTTTAGTAACTCAAAAACACTTTGACGGCTACTCTTTAAAAGGTCTGAGGTTAACGATTCATCGTTTAAGGCTCTTCCAATGGCTACGCTACCAATCATCATTGCTGTTGCGGCGTAGATATCTTCTTTACTGACTTCGGGCTTTTTCGTGTCTTCTGTCACTTTTGAAATACGTTTATGCATCGCAGTATTGAGCCCTCTGAATACCTTCGTATAGGCCTCTTTTACTTCACTTTCGCCGTTCGCGATATCTGTCACTAAAAATGCCAATGGGCATGGAGAATGTTCCTGATTGATATGTTCCAGACTCAAATAGTCATTTACCAGATACTTAATCCATTGCTGATCATCAAAATCATCTGGTTTCACTCTAGATATTTCAGTGCGTTTAGCACCCGCAACAACTGCTTTTGCGTAGACCGCTTGCTTACTCTCAAAATGTGCGTAAAACGCCCCACGCGTCAGACCTGCATGATTCATTAATTCATCGATAGACACTTGATCAAACCCTTTGGTCGAAAAGAGTGTAATTGCACTACTGAGGATTTTATCGTGACTCGTTTGTTTATGTTGTTTTGATAAAGGCATAAATCGATTCTAATGAAAACTATAATATGTTGTTTAACATATCATAATTAACTTTAAGATGATGAACTCCCAAGAACCTCAACATAACAAGGAAAACCCCGATGACTCAGCAAGCCGCTATGCTATTACCAATGATAGTAATGATCTTTCTAACTTTTGGCGTGATGCTATGGATGCTAAAGCTACGCTATAAAGCGGTATTGAAAGATGGTCTAGATCCACGTTATTTCAGGCTCTATAACCATGTTGAACTCCCTGAGTATCTGCTCAAAGTTACCCAACACTTTCATAATCTATTAGAAATACCGCCGTTGTATTACACCGCGATGATTCTGTTAGTCGCGCTGAATACTAGCGATACATTCTATGTATTATTATCATGGGCATTTCTCCTTTCACGTTTAGCACATAGCTATATTCACACTACCTCGAATAAACTAAAGTGGCGAAAAAATGTATTTATTATCAGCATGTTAATACTAATGATACTCTGGGTCAGAGTAGCAATTACAGTATTATATTTGTAGTACCTTATTTCTAACCACGTATTTGTACGTTTTTTACTTATAGTTTTTTGACTTGTAGTGATTAGAACAAAGACACCCCCTACTTATAGGGGGGGGATTCGCTTCAAAAATCAAAGCCGTTATCCCAATCTTTCATCTTTTCCTTGAATGCTTTACGCTCCATATAATCCTCTACCTGACGACGTGCATGTTTACGTGATTTAGCTTTTTGCTTTTTATTGATTGCTTTTGAATTTTTAAAAATCAGATCAAAACCGTCATCCAAACTCGCGTTTATATCACTCTCTTTATATATATCATCATTTTCAAAATCGTAATCATCGCCGTAGTTTTCATTGTTTTGCTTAATAGACATTTCCTGTACTCCATATTTTTTAACCTCAAGATTTTTATCTCCTAGGCTTTTATCGTTTAAGTAGCTATCGTAATTCTTCAGATAACAGGGACAGGATATTCTGTTAATGTGACAATAAAATTAAATCTATGTGACAGTAATGTTTCAAGATTGATTAAATATCTAAAACGAATAATCTTTTTAAGAGAAAATGTCACCCCCCTACTTATAGAGGTTTTTTTATAAAGGTGTTTCATTCTAAAATACTTAAAACTAAAAGAGCTCGCTCAATGCACGTATTAACAACAGAACAACAAAAATTACTTTCCATTGTTCTGATGGAATATTTCAATGTCCGCGATTGGAAAGATCTGTTTCAACAAACCGATAGCGAAACATATGCGCAACAGCACACGCATTTTTACGATGAAGAGAGTTGGGATAATGGTAGTTACGAAGACAACTTAGAAAAGGATTGTGCCAAAGCTGTGGCATTTATCTTAAATAAAGACGGCGATAATCTGAAAGTGATCTGGGAAATGCCGGGTGTAAAAACCATGAGCCTCAGAAAAGATGAAAACTTCCATGCGGAAATTGAAGCAATTATCGAGGATGCATTAGAAAAAAGTACAGACAAGCAAACTGCAGAGAATCCCGAAAAAGATACGGATTCCTACGCTAACCTTCCTGATGAAAATCAAAACCCCTATGAAACCTTAGATGCTGCTCAAGAACTTTTAGATTCAAATAGCACAGCGCAATCGATACGCTTAATCCATGCGGCTTTAAAAAACTTTCTACAACAAACATGCAAGAAATTAGCAATCACTACGGATGATAATGACTCCATTTCTATTTTGCAGGCTAAGGTTAATGAGCATTTAAAACAACAAAATAGCATCAGCCAAAAAATTGTTAATCTAAATGATTCATCACTCTCAATGTTGCGAACTACAACTCTGCTGACAGAAACGATAGATGATTTAAGTTATCAGAACAAAAATGAAAACCACGTCACTAACTCCGAGGTGAAATATGCGATTAATATAACCCGCTCAGTTATGATTTATATTGATGAGTTAGTGGCTTAAACAAACGAATAAATAGTAATAGGACAATGCAACTGGGTGGTTATATTTTTATAAGTGCTCCCCCCTACTTTGGGGCGTTTTTTACAGGCATCTTATTCTCAAACTTTAATTCGAGAGCAAAGTTAAGCCACAAAAGAGTTTAACGCAGTGGTATCCGACTTAAACATCTGCAATTCGCAACAGATTTCGGACGACATTCCTTATTTAACCTAGCGGGCTTATAACCAAAAAATCTTTTAAAACGGACGTTGTCCTGGATAATTCCCTGGCGGATTATAATTACACACCCAAACCTGTGATTTATTGTCACATACAGAAACTGCACAACCCACAGCCGTGGAATTCTTCCACATCACCTGCGTATAATGTCCACACATTTCACCAGCATTACAGCTATTCGTTTTGTTATTATAATTAGCTTTCTCAGATACCCAGTCACTCACAACTTTAGATGAAGTAATATTCTGGATTTGTTTTTTGCCACTACTCCAATTTAAAGCACTCGCATAATACAAATTCTCGCCATACAACTGTTTAAACTTTCCAGACCTGGGACGATGAACAATGTCACAACTCTTAGTCCGGTTAAGTTCTTCAGCCCATTGCTTCGAATAACGTGCAAGGTCCTCAGACCAAACCAACGCTGGTACACCCTCAGCGGCTCGCGCCCTATTATGAGCGGCCAAAAATTCTTCAGAATTAACTCGCTTTGGGGCGCTCTTCATACCTTTGGCCTTAGAGCTTGCAACACTGCCTGCATCAGAATCCTTCACTTCGCTAGTATTACAAGCAAATAACAACACCGAGCTGGCTACCAATATTACAAAACGTTTTAGCATAATTAACTCACTCCTTTAAAAGCAACTTTATTAATACTTAAAATCAACATATATAGAAATACTATAGACTAAATATCACCCCCCTACTTTGGGGGCGTTTTTTTTATTATTGACTTGTCTATTACTGATTTCTTTTCTTCATTAAAGTGATTGAGAACAATCCTAAAATCAGAAGCAGTAAAGCTAAAGGGTTATTAACAGGGATATTTTCTGCTACTGGAGCAGGTAATGCCGCAGGTGTAAAAGCAACGTTAACTTGAATATCACCTACCGTTGGAGTATTGGTGCTATTTCCTACTAAAATATAATATGTACCTGCTGGCACCAACGCAGTCACCGTTGGATTTATAATGCTTTGTGTGATATCTACCATTGTGTAACCCGGATCACTTGGATCAGGCACACGAACAAATGATCCTTCGCAGGCTAATTCAGTAAGGGGATGAGTGGTTCCAGAATAAATTGCCACATTCACAGCAGTTTGGTTACTCATATCAGTGGGTAATATTAACGCAGGATTTAATGACATAGCATCAGCAGTAAGCTCACCACTTTCACTCAAAGTCACAGAATACCACCAAGTGCCATTATAAAAACCGCTAGAACATTCTAGCTCATCAGCTTCACTGGTAGCGTCATCAGAATCTGCCGCTGAAACGGTATCAGTAAATGGGAAAGCACCGATAATAGTCGCATTGCCTAACTCATCGTTAACGGGAACTGCTGCTGAAATCGAAGTTACAGCCAATAACTGTAAAATAAAGAAAATAAATACAGTTTTAAAAACTTGCTTACTCATATACCCAGCCCTTATTGATTATTGATTAGTGATTTGTGAGTTGCATATTAAGCACAAACAAAGATCTCAAATGTGAATATTTCACAAAACTCTTGAATTTCCATCAAAATAGAAAATTAGATTGGTAGGCACTGAGATTAACTATGTCACCCCCCTACTTTGGGGCGTTTTTTTTAACGGGGTCTATCGTTTAATTAAAAATTACCAGCCTGTTTATTCATATCAGAATGTTCCAAGGCTTTAGTATCAAGCCAGTTGAGTAACTCAGCCCACTGCTCCTGATCTTTTACATTACGGCTTTTGTTGAGTTCGTGTACGCCTAATCCCTGGTCATGTGCAAAGACATAATTCTGTGCATCATTCAGGCTGGCGACAAAGGGAATCCCTAATCGGTCTAAAAATTTATGAAGTTTGCGATAGGCAACCGTATTGGTCTTCACTCTATTTGCGATAATACCAATATTACTCATTTTTAATCCGTTCTGTTTCGCTCCACCTTGAATCAATAATTTCTCAATGAAGTGAGCGCAGGCATGGATATCAATCGGCGATGGTAAAACCGGCATCAAAAGCGTATCAGTATTTTTAACCAATGCCTGTAGCATTGCATCATCTAACGCGACACCCGCGGGTGAATCGATAATAGCAATCTCCGAATCAGCGGGTGCTTGTTGCTCAGAATTAACCGGGGACATTTTATTATCGCTAGCAGCAAACCCGTATATTGACGGCCTACTCTCGCTGCGGCGGCTTAACCAATGCACGCTTGAACCCTGCGGGTCAAAATCAAACAAACAGGTGGAATAGCCCTTAGTCGCATAATATGCGGCTAAATTAGTAGCGATAGTCGTTTTACCGCAACCACCTTTTGAATTCATTAAAGTGATCTTATGCATCTCTCTCGCGCTCAACTGGTATGGTTTATTTAATCACTCAGGTGATTTTTAATTATTATGTCGGTGATAGTCTAAACATCACCTTGGGGTTTGGGTGCTTGGAATTCTATAGGATGTTGTGAAATGAAGAAACACTTTGAGGTAAATACGATCAACATTCAATCATAATCAGGAAATCATTTAAAACGACACCCCCCTACTTTGGCGCACTTTTTTATCAAATGGGGTCTTTATGCTTCAAACACTAAAGCTCTGTAGATCAGATAAAGGCAATGCAATCCAACCTACTACGCTACTTGATAAGGTGAGAACGTAACGTTTTAGGATTACTCAATTACAAAAATTCAGGCTTCAAGCATTTGTGATATTTCAATGAATTTCGGGTGGTCGCGAATCAGGTCCAGATCAGAATCATTTTCTATCCATTCTTTTGAAACGTATCCTGCGCCAATGGCGAATTCAAAGTGTTTGATGGCATCTTCAATATTACCCATTAATGCGCTGAGACAAGCGGCATTGTAATATACAGATGGCTCGTCCGGATCGATCGTCATTGACTTTTCCATCCATTTTACAGCCTCATCCTTTTCGCCAGCCCTGATGAGCACTTGTGCCCCAAGATACAGCGCACGCGAATCACCAGGGTTTAATGCAAGGTGATTATTCACCACCTTGATGCAACGCTTAATTTCTTTATCACGTTTTTCTGTTTCGTTTAAATCATCATAAGCGGCGACTAAAAAAACCGACGATTCATAGTCATCAGGTCGTGTTTTAGATGCTGCTTCAAACAAATGGACGGCTTTCGATAGTTTGCCTTGTGCGCGACTGGCACGTGCATACTGATAATTGGCAACAAATAGATTAGGGTTGATTTGCAGCGCTTTTTCAAATTCCTGTTCCGCTTCCTGATAATCACCATTCTGCGACAATGCGATCCCGCGTGAAGAATGTGATTCTGCCAGATCGGGGTCGAGCTGGAGGGCTTTCTGGCTTAAATCGAGTGCTTTTTGTAGCGTCGATTTTTTCCTCTCAAAATACATATAATACTGCGCATAACTATCTGCAAGACCCGAGTAAGCCAAGGCATAGCTCTTATCAATATCAATCGCCTGAGTAAACAATTGAATCGCGTAATTAGTGGTATTCCTGTGAATGCGATGTAAATAAGATCGACCTTTGATGTAATGATCGTAAGCCTTAACATTCTGGGTTTTGGCTTTTTCTATTTTGCGACGATCCTTGGTACTGAGCTCAATTTCCAGAGATTCAACGATACTTTTTGAAATTTCATTTTGAATCGCAAATACATCTTCTAGCTCACGGTCATAACGGTCTGACCAAAGATGAAAACCATCCGCCACATTAATCAGCTGTGCCGTGATACGCAATTGATTGCCTGCTTTCCTGACACTACCTTCGACGATGGTATCTACGCTCAATTGCAAACCGATATCACGAATATCCTGATTCTTGTCTTTGTAGGCAAAACTTGAAGTTCGTGCAACCACCCGAATATCTTTCAATTGGGTAAGGTCATTGAGGATATCTTCCGTAATGCCATCGCAAAAATATTCCTGCTCGGGATCATTGCTCATATTCACAAACGGAAGCACCGCAACAGACGGTCTCATGTCTTTTGTATAAGATTGTGACTGGGCTGGCCTGTTCAGCTCAGGCAGACTGAGATCGCACCTAGCCTTGTATACTTTGATTGGCTCAACGACATTTTTAAATGATTTCTCGCCGAGATACTCAACCTCAATGCCTGTTTTGTTTTTGATATCATTGTAGACCGCACCAGAGATATTGATACTGCCTTTTTCAGCCAGATCCTGCAGTCGTGACGCCACATTTACGCCATCGCCAAGGACAGCACTGTTTTCAAAAATGACTTCGCCTTGGTGGATGCCGACACGCAGCCCGATACCGGCATTTATTGCTTCTCTCTGGATTTCGCACGCGCAGCGAACCGCATCGGTAGGGGTAGAGAAACTGGAAAGAATTCCATCTCCCATTTCATTGAGCCATTCTCCACGGTACTTATTGACAAAAGAACGATGAAATTCCCGGTTTTTATCCAGAATTTTTATAGCATTATCTTCATCGGCACCCATAAGAGAGGTAAACCCGACAATGTCGGTGAACATAATTGCAGCTAGTCTTCGAATTTTGGCCATATGCTAATTATCTAAATGAAAACAAAGATGTTATTCCTAATATAAACGAATATTGTTTTAATTGTTGTTAAATCGATTATATGCGGAAATTGCCAGTACCCTTATTAAGAAACCTCTGATCAAGTCCAATAATACTTAATTATATATGCAAAGCGGATTAGTTGAAGCACTAACAATAAACATTGTGGATAAAACAAAACCTTAGAATTGAATCATTCATTGGTTGATAGTCTTACTATCCAAATCAGGCTAATAGATGATTAATAGGTCACTCCCCTACTTTTAGGCACTTTTTCTATTTATGTTAACACTAACCTACTTATTTCCATCTTATATCTGAATATCTGATAGTGGATCTTGGATATAGTGATTAGCTAAACTCGTAATATAATAATAAGGTTCGTAGAAATAAATTAATCAAACGAGTCTTAGTATGAGTTTAATCAGAATTGCAGCATTTTCAGATGGTGATATCGGAGGCAACCCAGCTGGTGTCCATATCAGTGATGAACACCCTTCAACTGCGGAAATGCAAAAAATTGCAGCTGAAGTGGGTTACTCCGAAACTGTTTTCGCCAAACCACTATCAAAAGATAGTTCTGAAGGCTGGCGAGTTCGTTATTTTTCACCTGAATCTGAAGTACCCTTTTGTGGACATGCAACCATCGCACTCGGTGCGGCATTAGCAATGCAACATGGCGCAGGTGTATATCCGCTACAACTCAATGAAACCAATATCACTGTCGAAGGGTTCGCGGACGGTGACACTAATTCCGTTGTAGACACTTATTCAGCCGCATTGCAATCGCCAAATACACGTTCTGAACCCGCTGATCCAGCAATGATAAATGAAGCTTTAGCATTATTTGGTTACACCCAAGAAGACCTTGATTCAAAGATACCACCGGCATTTGCCAATGGCGGGGCAAACCATTTAATTATCGGATTAAATTCCAGAGAAGCGTTAAGTGCAATGGATTATGATTTGGATGCTGGACGAAGCTTTATGAACAAAGCAGGTTTAGTGACGGTAATGTTTGCGTATGCAGAAACACCTCAAATATTTCATACACGAAATCCATTTGCATCAGGTGGTGTCTTTGAAGATCCCGCCACAGGTGCAGCAACCGCAGCGTTTGCAGGTTACTTACGAGATTTAGAGTGGCCAAACTATATTGAAAACAAGGGCGAAATTAATATTATCCAAGGTGAAGATATGGGCGCTCGTTCCTTAATTCACGCCGAGTTTACAGAACAGATTGGATCTTCCATTCGAGTATCGGGTGCAACCAGAATAATTTAGATCAAATTCACACCCCCCTACTTTTATGTGGTTTTTCACTCAATAATAATGAAAACCACACCCTTCGGGCCGTCGTCGCAGAACTCCAACGTTGTCTATCAAGTAAATCCATGTACTTGACCTCATTTGAGGCAGTTCCGTTTAACTCACTGTTCTAATTCATTCCCGATGAATTAGTCGACTGCGTTCGGCTAGGGTGGTTTTTGTTGTTTATTATCATTTTTCTAATATTGGTAGTTGTAGCCTAGATAAGCGATAGCGTCATCTGGGTTTCGAGAGTTTATAATCAATAGTAAAGGTTTAATTAAGTGTCAATAATCATGCGTTAGATGGCGCAAGCTTATCTAACCTACGTATGCGGGTTAACGCGTTAAGGAGACTTACTTTTCTACTTCTTCTCATTGAGTAAGGCTACCAACAAGGCTTTATAAGCTTCAACCGGATTAGCTCCTCGACGAGCTACCCGCTTATCAAAAACCATCGTTGGAATACTGTGAACGCCTAAATCTTTCCAATATTTTTCATCATTTTTAACACGCTTTATTGCTTCAGCATCATCAAGCCTTGCTATTCCTTCTTCTGCATCTAATCCCACTTCTTTCAGAATTGAAGATAAAACTTCCCTATTACCAATATTTTTTTTCTCGCTAAAATAGGATTCCTGCAGTCTTACTTTCAGTTCCGTTTGCTTATTAAAGGCTTTCGCATAATCAAGTAAAACATGAGCATGAAACGTATTAGGTTTTTTCATTTCATCGTAGTAATTAAATGTAAAACCAGAATCTTTACCTGTTTTTGCAACCGATTTTCTTGTTTGTTTTAGCTTTTCGGGAGAGAGTCTATATTTGTTCATTAAATATTGATCTGCATTAATTCCTTCTTGCGGCATATCAGGGTTAAGCTGAAACGGATGCCAATGAATATCGACTTTATCCTGAACTTCTAACTCATCAATAGCCTGGCTAAGTCTCTTATAGCCAACCGCACACCAAGGGCACACAACATCAGAGACAATATCAATTCTTATTTTATCTTCAGATTTAATCTCAACTACATTTTCTGTTTGAGCCGCCAAGGCATTAGCACTGATAAAACTTATTTTTAAAATCATTATTAATATCAGTCGTTTATTTATTTTTCTTAACATTTATATTTCCCTGTAAATTCGCTGTATTCAATACCCTATAAAGCTTCATAGACTTCATAAAACATCTATGACCCAATTGTATGCTTAGTATAAGCGGTTCAGATTGAATACTTTTAATCTTTACAAAATCTTTACATAAGTGCCACTTGAAATGGTCTAGATACAAAAGAAGTTGAAGCAACGTGCTGAGTCTTCTCGCCACCTGAAAATAACTTCTTATAGGTCACCCCCCTACTTTGGGGCGTTTTTTTTACTATTAATTTTATTCGTGTTGTCGAATCGCGTTCCTTATCTGACCTAATGCGCTTGTACACACTTTTTAATCGAGTAAGCAATTATTATCATCTCGATTACTGAAGAAATATGTAAAATATTCTAGAATCATTTTTTCTGTGATCTACGAGTTAAACATGTCAATTGACCCTCTTTTACTAAAACGTGCCCATTCCAAATGCGAATTCTGTGGCTCTGATGAAGAGTTAGCTACTTATGACATCCCACCAATTACGTTAAAGAGCCTGGATAAATCTCTGTTAGTTTGCTCAACCTGTTTAGATCAAATCGAACACCCTGAAAAAATGCAGCCAAATCACTGGCGTTGTTTGAATGACACTATGTGGTCTGAAATACCCGCGATTCAAGCGATGAGTTGGCGCATGCTAGACCGCCTTAGAGATGAAGGCTGGCCAAATGATTTATTAGAAATGCTCTATATCGAAGATGATGTAAAGAAATGGGCAATGGCTGGTCTTAGAGCAGTCGATGGACCGACCCTAGACAGCAATGGAGTGGCATTTGCCCTAGGCGACTCCGCCATTATGATCAAAGATGTTTTTATCACTGGCGCTAATTTCACCGCGAAACGAGGAATGGTCGTAAAGAATATCGCATTAACAGATACCAATCGAAGCATCGAAGGAAACCTCAACGGCACACGAGTCGTTCTAGGCGCTAAAACGCTAAAGAAAGTATAAACCACTACACCCCCCTACTTTGGGGCACTTTTTCTAGTTAAATATGTAGCCTAGATAAGCGATAGCGTCATCTGGGTTTCGAGAGTTAAGTATTAAGAGCATTAGAGGTTAACCAAGTGCCAATAATCATGCGTTAGATGGCGCAAGCTTATCTAACCTACGTATGCGGGTTAGCGCGTTGGGGATTCAGGCGATATCTGATCGTTTTGACAGATAACTTAGTTAGGTAAAAGTCACCCCCCTACTTATGGGCACTTTTTTATTAAATGGAGTTTTAATTCAAAAATGACCTGTAGCTCGGATAAACGTAGTGCCATCCGACATGAGCATGTTCAATTGGAAAGAAATGTGGGATGACGTTCCTTATCCGACCTAGCCCTGGTTACCGCGTTTTGACATCAATTATTCACGTGAAATAATGTAAACAAACATAACTTTTTTGATCAAAATAAAGGAGCCTAACAATAGACTCCTTTATTTCTACTTATCGAAATAAGCTTAGCTGACCAGGATATGTTCTGCAGTGTTCACACACTCGTTCCCATCTACCTAATCGAAACCTTAGATACGAAGAAACATGTACAGCCCTGGGAAATCTACAAATTTTCATTGCAAAGTCCTCTTCTCGTAGAACGAATTAGACAAACCAACCGTACATGCTATATACTTTAAAGCGCCAACTAAGAAAGTAATATGTTTGGAATGGTGGATTTTGGTACGTTCTGTTTACCTTTTCACTTTCCTATTCTCTTTACTTCCTATAAATGCCCCTTTTATGAAGGGGCATTTTTATAAGTCCCTCTCTTCCTAATGCGTCTCGTGCTATTTTCGAAGAAGCTCCTGAGACCCCAAACTTTTGTTCTATTTCATACATAGATATCTCTGAACTTATTTCCCTGATGTCTATCAATAACTCTTGAGCAAACTTATTAGCCTGCCACTCAGAATCTTCAAAAGTTTTATGATCCCGTGTTGAGCTTCTAGCATATGCAGTTTCTTTTCTATGCAGCATAAAATGTCCCATTTCATGAGCAATGGTAAAACGACCGAAACCATCACCTTTCACTGCTTTATCATATACATCTTCCCTTATTTTTATTAAGCCTTTTTTAGGGTAAGAAAGTCCATACTCATTAGCCATTTCCTCAACTGCCACTATTTCCAACTCAATAATCCCTTTCTGATGTAAAAGTTCAACTACCTTAACAATAGGAAAGTAACTCTTTTTTATTTTTAGTACATCCTTGAAACCTTGAGATATAGCTCTTATATTCTTAGTAGTTCTAGGTTTTACTTTAAAGCCTTTATTAGCCATATAACTTCCTTATCGATTCAACTTCCTTATCGATTCAATATTTCCCAAAAATCAGACTTATCATCCTCTGATAAATCACCTATTTTCCTTGCAAAAGCACCGACTAAAGCTCTCTCATCATCAACAGAATTACTGAGATCTATCTTGACTGAGACAGGTGAATCTAATGCAGCCTGCTTTAGCTCTTCAATCTTTTCGTTACTAAGAGAAAAGTACTCAGTTACCTTATAAATCAAATCATCAGTGATTTTCTTTTTTCCATTTTCAACGGAAGAAAGATAAGCACTAGAAAAACCTATACTTTGAGCCATTTCACCTAAAACTACATCTTTATCAATTCTTAACTTACGAAGCATTTTTCCAAATAAAGTAATCATTATTATCTCCTTGCTACTCTCCCCTCATTTTTGCTGTCTTTGAACAAACAACAAAACTCATCTTATTATTATGGTTATATATTAACACCTAAATATAGGTCTGTCAATAAACCTATTATTGGTTAATAAACTAAAAAAGACTAAAAAAAAGGGACACAAATTGCGTCCCTTTTTAGGTAGATACTAAAATGTATCCGACAGATATTTCAAGCAGGATTTTTGCTCAAGATCAAGGCGGGGATTTGACTACAAGACCGAAGCGTACTTGAGTACGTGAGGGTTTGTAGTCAAATGCCCAACGCAGAGATTGAGCAAAAAGACTATTGAAATTTACATCATGCCGCCCATTCCACCCATTCCACCCATATCCGGCATACCGCCGCCAGCTCCGCCTTCTTCTGGCTTATCCGCTACCATTGCTTCGGTAGTGATGATTAGGCCAGATACAGATGCTGCGTTTTGTAGCGCTGTACGAGTTACTTTAGTTGGATCCAGGATACCCATTTCGATCATGTCGCCGTACTCGCTAGTACGTGCATTGTAGCCGAAGCTTCCTGCGCCGTTCTTTACTGCGTTAAGTACTACTGAAGACTCGTCACCTGCGTTTTGACAGATTTGACGTAGTGGCTCTTCCATTGCACGAAGTAGGATTTTGATACCCATGTCTTGGTCGTGGTTGTCGCCTGAAAGGTCAGAGATGTCTTGAAGTGCGCGAACTAATGCAACTCCGCCACCTGGTACCACACCTTCTTCTACTGCTGCGCGTGTTGCGTGAAGTGCATCTTCTACGCGAGCTTTCTTTTCTTTCATTTCAACTTCTGTTGCTGCGCCAACTTTGATTACTGCAACGCCGCCAGCTAGTTTAGCTACACGCTCTTGAAGTTTCTCACGATCGTAGTCTGATGTTGTTGTTTCCATCTGTGCGCGGATTTGGTCAACACGCGCTTTGATGTCTTCGCCTGTTCCTGATCCGTCTACGATTGTTGTGTTTTCTTTGTCTACTACGATACGCTTAGCAGAACCTAGATCTTCAACTGTGATGCCTTCTAGTGATAGGCCAACTTCTTCTGAGATTACTTTGCCGCCGGTTAGGATTGCAAGGTCTTCTAGCATTGCTTTACGACGATCGCCGAAACCAGGTGCTTTAACAGCTGTTACTTTTACGATGCCGCGCATATTGTTTACAACTAATGTTGCTAATGCTTCGCCTTCGATGTCTTCTGCTACGATAAGTAGTGGACGACCTGCTTTTGCAGCGCCTTCTAGTGTAGGAAGTAAGTCACGGATGTTTGTGATTTTCTTGTCATGTAGAAGAACTAATGGCTCTTCTAACTCAGCAGACATGTTTTGCTGGTTTGTCACGAAGTAAGGAGATAGGTAACCGCGATCGAACTGCATACCTTCTACAACGTCTAGTTCGTTTTCTAGTGCTGTGCCTTCTTCTACTGTGATTACGCCTTCTTTGCCAACTTTGTCCATTGACTCAGCGATGATGCCACCGATGTTTTCATCAGAGTTTGCAGAGATTGTTCCAACCTGTGCGATTGCATCGTTGTCTGCACATGGTTTTGACATTTCTTGTAGCTTTGCTACTGCTGCCTTAGTTGCCTGGTCGATACCACGCTTAAGGTCCATTGGGTTCATGCCTGCAGCTACTGACTTCATGCCTTCGCGAACGATTGCTTGTGCCAATACTGTTGCTGTAGTTGTTCCGTCACCAGCGATGTCAGATGTTTGTGAAGATACTTCTTTCACCATCTGTGCGCCCATGTTTTCGAATTTGTCTTCTAATTCGATTTCTTTTGCTACTGATACACCATCTTTAGTGATCGTTGGAGCACCAAATGATTTATCTAATACTACGTTACGGCCTTTAGGACCTAGCGTTACTTTTACTGCGTTAGCTAGAACGTTTACACCTTCAACCATACGTGAACGTGCGTCATCTCCAAATCGTACTTCTTTAGCCATTTTTATTTACCTCTAAATTTGTTTTTTAATCAATGAAAGTTTTTAGCGTTGTGAGTGATTACTCTACTACTGCTAAAATGTCTTCTTCTTTCATCATTAGTAAGTCTTCACCTTCAACTTTCACAGCTTGACCTGAGTATTGGCCGAATAGGACTTTGTCGCCTATTTTTACGTCCATTGCGCGTACGTCACCAGAATCTGTGATTCTGCCGTTGCCTGCTGCAATGATTTCGCCTGTGTTTGGTTTTTCTCCGCTTGCGCTATCTGGAATGATAATTCCACCAGCTGACACTTTTTCTTCTTCAGTCGGACGTACTAGAACTCGGTCGTGTAGAGGACGAATCGCCATGTGTAACTCCTTATAATGTAAATTTTAATTAAATTTATGTAATGTTTAATTTGGCTCATCAAGAGTGGATTAGCACTCTCGATCAGGGACTGCTAATGATAGGGTCAGATTTTAGTATTTCAAGTGAATTTTTTATTTAATTGCTCAAAGATCGCTATCTGACTTATTTTTATTGCTGATTACTATGGTTTCCTGGTGGACTTCTCCGTCTTTTACGACGGTGTATTCACCTTCTACGATATCGGCATCAGCGCCATCTGAGTTGAACGGGGAACCAGCTTGCCCATTGAAGCCTGCACCGAATCCACCCATACCCCCGGTTACTTTCATTGCTGATCGTTTGATTATATTACTCGCAATATATTGACGACTAAATGGCAACAAACATAAGAAACCAATGGTGTCAGTGACAAAACCCGGTGTCATTAAGAGTGCACCACCAACCGCGAGGATGATGCCTTCGACCATTTCCTGTGCAGGAATTTTACCTTGAGACATGTTCTGCTGAAATCGTGCTAGTGTGGATAAACCCTGTTGGCGCAGCAGCCCTGCACCAATTACAGCGGTTAATACCACCAGTATGATGGTTGGTAGTGCGCCGATAACTTCGCCGACTTTTATTAGAAAGTAGATCTCTGTGATGGGGATGATCAAAAATAGAACGGCAAAGATGGCGGTCGAACGCATAGATATACTCCACAATATTGAAGGGTAATTTTAATTAATACATTTGTTTCAATATAGTTATAAAAGGTGTTACTTCAATAGTAATATCATTTTAACCTTTTCGGGCCTTTTAAGAGCGTTTGGACATAAGTTATGAAAACCATTGATTTGAGTGAGTTAAATCTTGAAGAACTGATTTTTCTTCATGGCGAATTACCCAAATATATTAACAAGGCGAGAAAGGCTGAAAAGCTTGCATTAAAGGAACAAATGGAAGCGATGGCGGCTGAGGCCGGCTTTAGTCTGGATGAAATCGTGAATAATAAAAACAAAACCCAGATAGGATTTGTGAAAGCAAAATACAGAAACCCGGATGATTTCAATAAAACCTGGAGTGGCCGTGGCAAAAAACCCAAATGGGTTCAGGATTACATTGGAGATAAGGGCACTCTGGACGATTTATTGATTATTCTTTGATATATGATTTTCTAATCGTTTTTTAGCGACGATTCCTTACGGAATCTACGATGGACTTTAGTGAGCTTACCGTTTTGTTTTTTAAAACGAGTAACTCAATTATTTGACTTGTCATTTCTGGCTTTTGGTAAGCGTTAAACTGATAAACCATCGAACTCCAAAATTAGTCGGCCTTGAATTTGATCATTGTACATCGACGATTCCTTACGGAATCTACGATGGACTTTAGTGAGCTTATCGTTTTGTTGTTAAAACGAGTAACTCAATTATTTGACTTGTCATTTCTGGCTTTTGGTAAGCGTTAAACTGATAAACCATCGAACTCCAAATTAGTCAGCCTTGAATTTGATCATTGTACATCGACGATTCCTTACGGAATCTACGATGGACTTTTCTGGCTTTTGGTAAGCCTAGAAAAGCCACCCCCCTACTTTGAGCCGTTTTTTTTAGCTTGTTTTCTATTTAACTTGCATACAGCTTACTTACGTTATTATGAGCTTACTTACATTAATTATTAGTAACGTTGGGCTTTTTGATTTTATTGATGATTATGATTGGCGTTATAATGCAGGTTTTCCTTAAGTGGTGTTACTAGTTCGCATACTTTTCTTGCATCCATGACTCTGTTATAAAACGTATTAAGCTGTGATTTTTGCCTGTACGTATTGCACGTACTGTTGATTTGCAAACGATTTGAGACAGCTACTGCTAGAGAACCGGACTTTTTAAACGTTATACATAAACGACGCAGATAAAGTTGAGATAACGGTTATTGACCCTTTTAAACAATAAATTAGATTTTACGAGAGCGCGTAACGCCTTCGAAAGAGTCTTAAATAAATAAGATAACGCTTTTATGTTAAAGAAACTTTTACATAGTGCATTTTCCCTAAAGTCACTAACATCACTTATTTTGCTGTTTGTATCATTGAATACATTTGCAGCAAACCCTGACGATTTATTACCGCCAGATGAAGCCTTCAGCCCTTCATTATCGAGCAGTTCACCAGAGAGTTTAACCGCTACCTGGAATATCGCTGATGGTTATTATATGTACCGCAAGCGTTTCTCCTTCGAAAGTGAAACACCGGGCATCACACTAGGCGAAGCCACATTCCCTAAGGGTAAGATTAAAGACGACCCGGGTTTTGGCAAAGTAGAAACGTATCGCAACAAAATCGCTGTGCAAATTCCGTTGATTCGAGATGCTTCTGTCTCATCGGCTACGGAACTGTCGTTAAAAACCAAGTCTCAAGGTTGTGCAGATATAGGGGTGTGTTACCCACCGCAAAAGAAAACACTAACGCTGAAACTTGCCACGTTACCTGCACCTGCAATGGACCCCATTGCCGCAGCCAAAAAACCTGGCGCACTTTCATTAACCGCGCCTGCGAATGATGTTTTTACGCCGACGGCCTCTTCTTCTATTGCACCTATTCCTCTTTCTGACAAAGCACCCGCAGCAGGTTTAAGCCTTGCTGATGAGTTAGGCATTACCGGACTTGATGCGCCCAATGAACCACTCCATCCCGATGAGGCGTTTGGTTTTGATCTGACTGCTGTCGACAAACAAACACTCAATGCCCGCTGGGATATCCTGGAAGGCCATTACCTTTATCAGCATAAATTCAAGTTTGAAATTATTGATCCTGCGTTTGGGGTGAGCTTACAAAAAGTATCGCTCCCTAAAGGAAAGGAAGAGCACGATCAGTATTTCGGCGATATCGTTATCTACAATAAACCAATCGATGTAAAACTACCTTTTACAGGCGAAACGGATGAAATAACCGTAAAGTCGAGCTACCAAGGCTGTTCTAAGTTGACTGGCATTTGTTACCCGCCTCAACATAAAACGCAAAAGGTAAGCCTTACGAATGCGCCTGCGGCTATTGCCTCTACAGATACATCGGCCAAGTCTAATGCAGGCGATAACAATTCGACAGCTACTGCAAATACTGTTGAAGCAACAAATGCAGTTGCAGCGACAACCAAAGTTTCTGCACAGGATGGATTTGTCAATAAACTACTGACTGATAGTTTTCTGGTGGTTTTGTTTACCTTCTTCCTTGCGGGTCTGGCACTGACGTTTACTCCGTGCGTATTCCCGATGATCCCTATTCTATCTGGCATTATTGCTGGACAAGGTAGCGATAACAGCACGCGTAAATCTTTCTTCTTATCGCTTTCTTATGTATTAGCAATGGCTTCAACCTATGCCATTGTCGGCGTAATTGCGGCATTGAGTGGGGAAAATCTTCAGGTTGCCTTACAAAACCCCTGGGTGATTGGTGCATTCGCAGGTTTGTTTGTTTTGCTATCGCTCGCCATGTTTGGCTTCTACGAATTACAAATGCCTGCGAGTATTCAGAGCAAATTAACCAATATCAGTAATAGCCAATCCGGTGGCAGTATGTTGAATGCTGGCATTATGGGCTTGTTATCTGCCTTGATTGTTGGCCCTTGTGTCACCGCCCCACTTATAGGCGCTTTAATTTATATCGCACAAACTAAAGATGTGGTGCTGGGTGGTTTGTCATTATTTGCACTCGGCCTCGGCATGGGTGTACCCCTTCTGATTATTGGTACTTCAGCAGGTAAGATTTTACCTAGAGCTGGCGCCTGGATGGATAAGGTAAAAGCTGGCTTCGGCATTATGATGCTAGCTCTCGCTATCTGGATGCTTGAGCGTATTCTTCCGATGACTGCGATTGTATTGCTTTCTGGCATTCTAGCGATCTTCACCGGTATTTACATGGGTGGCCTCGATGCACTGAATGAGACGAGTACCGGCTGGAAACGTTTCTTTAAAGCGTCTGGTTTGGTCACACTGCTCTATGGCGCAATGCTATTAATTGGCGCAGCGAGCGGCAATGGTAGTTTAATCCATCCTTTAAAAGGCAGCTTTGCAAGTGGTGGCTCATCCGTTGCAGCGGTTGAACAAAAGCTCGTCTTTAGACAAATTAAAGGCGTAGAAGGTCTTGACCAAGCATTAGCGCTAGCAAAACAGCAAGGGCAAACAGTGATGCTGGACTTCTATGCTGACTGGTGTATTTCTTGTAAAGAAATGGAGCACGGCACATTTACCGATTTAAACGTGATTAATTCATTAAAAGAAACCGTATTGCTGCAAGCCGATGTCACACCGAATGATGACTTAGATAAAGCATTGTTGAAGAAATTCGGACTATTCGGACCTCCGGGTATTTTATTCTTCGATAAAAACAGTAAAGAAAACCTACCATTCAGAATTGTTGGAGAGATGAAGGCTGATCCTTTTAATAATCATGTACAAGAATTTTTAAAGACAGTTAAATAAATCCCCCATTCAAAGAGCAAGTATGAAAAAACTACCCATTATCGTCGCAATATTTTTATTCCTAGGTTTTGCCAGTGCCTATGCCGTCAAAAATGATGTGCATAAAAAGATATTTGGTGATGATTCATCCATTGTATTCCTGATTGAAAAGACATTAGGACATAACCCACCTGCGTTAGCGAAAGACATGGTCGGTAAAAACGCACCTGCTTTTACATTAACCAGCGAAAGCGGTCCGGTAAGTCTGGCTGATTACAAAGGTCAATTAGTGCTGCTTAACTTCTGGGCGTCATGGTGTCCGCCCTGTCGTGCGGAAATGCCGGGATTTATCAAGACGCAGGAAAAGTATAAGGACAAACCTTTTACTTTTTTAGGTGTTGCCATAGAAGATAAAGAAGATGTTTTATCTTACGCCAAAGAAATTGGGGTTAATTATCCCATCACCTATGGCACAGAAGACGCCTATAACGTTGTCAGTAGTTATGGCAACCCTGATGGTGCACTACCCTATAGTATTCTGATTAGTCCAGAGCAAAAAATCCTGCATGTTTTTTCTGGTTATTTAAGCGAAGATAAACTCGAAGAATTAATTGCTCAGAATTTGTAATTTAGATTTATTTTTTACTAAAAATGACGCCTGACAACCGATCTATCAACGGTTTCTGAATTAGATTAAATTAAATAAGAGTTTCTTAAAATTATTGCTTGATATTACAAATAAGTATCCCTATAATTTCCCTCCTCTGATGCGGGGTGGAGCAGTCTGGCAGCTCGTCGGGCTCATAACCCGAAGGTCGTAGGTTCGAATCCTGCCCCCGCTACCAAATTCAGGAAAGTAACTATTTCGACGTTATTTTCATAATAAAAAAGCCCCGTTTTAACGGGGCTTTTTTATTATTTACACTACTAGAAAACTCAAGAAAACCGAACCAAGTAAGCTCGCGCCGACAAGGGAAACATAAGGAAGCATTGTGCAAACTGCATTAAACAATTTAGTCAAAAATACAGTTGAAGGACTAGACTTCATACTTTGGGGATACGAATATCGCCCTCACAGTGAAAGCGCACTTCTTCGAGTATTTATTGAAAAAGAAGGCGGCATTAGCGTAGATGATTGCGCAACTGTCAGCAGACAACTTGGTGCTGTACTTGATGTTGAGAATATTATTCCAGTAGCTTATATTTTGGAGATATCTTCTCCGGGCATGGATAGAGTTTTGTTTACTGCTGATCAGTACCAAGACTATATTGGTGATTCTTTAAAAATCAGAACCAGAACACCAATTGAAGATAGAAGAAATTTTAAAGGCTCATTAGTCAGCGCTAATGAGGACTTTGTAACAATCAAAGTAGACAATACAGAATTTGAAATTCCGTTTGAATCCATTGATAGAGCCAGATTGGTTCTGGACTAAAGGTTGAAAAAGAAACTATGAGCAAAGAAATACTATACGTTGTTGATGCTGTATCAAACGAAAAAAATCTAGAAGCAGAAGATATTTTTGAGGCGGTAGAAATTGCAATCGCAACTGCCACGCGCAAGAAGTATGGAGCAGAACAAGATTTCCGTGTAGATATTGATCGCGAAACAGGTGATTACGATACCTTCCGTCGCTGGCAGATTATGGATGATGAAGATCCAGAATTCGAATCACCAGAAAGACACATATTAAAAAGCTACGCAGATGATAGAAAGCTTGGCTTAGAAATTGGCGAATTCCTTGAAGAGCCAGTTGAATCAATTGAATTTGGACGCATAACTGCACAAATCGCTAAGCAAGTGATCATGCAGAAAGTTCGTCACGCAGAACGCCAAAAAGTTGCTGATGCATTCCAGGAAAGCGTTGGAAAATTGGTACTTGGTACAGTTAAGCGTGTTGATAGACGCGGCATCGTATTAGACCTTGGTGAAAATAGTGAAGCTATTATCCCTCGTGAAATGATGATTCCTCGTGAGATGGCTCGAATGGGCGATCGTATGCGCGGCATTCTTCAGGAAATTGACGAAGAAGGACGCGGTGGACCAAAGCTGATCGTTAGTCGTATTGATGATGACTTCCTGGTTGAGCTTGTAAAATTAGAAGTCCCGGAGATTGGCCAGGAGCTAATCGATATCATGGGTGCTGCTCGTGATCCGGGATCTCGTTCGAAGATTGCAGTTAGAGCTAATGTACCAAATCTTGACCCAGTAGGTGCTTGTGTTGGTATGAGAGGGTCTAGAATACAGACTGTAACGAATGAAATGAACAATGAGCGTGTAGACATTATCCCTTGGGATGATGATATTGCACGTTTCGTAATCAACGCTATGCAGCCAGCTGAAGTTTTATCGATTGTTATCGACGAAGACAAGAAAAGCATGGATATCGGTGTTGACGAAGAAATGCTTGCTCAAGCCATTGGTAAAGGCGGACAAAACGTACGTCTGGCAAGTAAACTAACAGGCTGGACACTCAATGTTATGAGTGAAGAAGAAGCCGAAAGTAAAAGTAAAAGCGAACAAAGCATCATGGTTTCTCTGTTTGCAGAAAAACTTGATGTAGATGAAGAAGTGGCTAGCATACTTGTTGATGAAGGCTTCTCAAGTCTTGATGAAGTTGCTTATGTGCCGATGGAAGAATTCTTGAAGATTGAAGAATTTGATGAAGAAATTATCGAAGAGCTAAGAAGTAGAGCACGTAACGCCCTACTCGCGCTAGCGATAACAGGAGAAGGTGGAAAACCTGCTCAGGATCTTCTAGAAATGAAAGGCATGAATAATGCACTCGCGCAACTACTCGCCAGCAAAGGCATCTGTACGATGGAAGACCTTGCGGAACAAGCAACTGACGAGTTAGTTGAAATTGAAGGTATAGATGAAGAGCAAGCTGCTAAGTTAATCATGACCGCACGTGCACCATGGTTTGCCGAAGCTGAAGCGGAAGAAAAGTCAGACAAATCTGATGAATCTGCTTCAAATGTGTAAACCAAATAGAGGGTTAATAAATGTCAGACATAATAGTAAAACAACTCGCCGAACTCATTGGCGCTCCAGTCGAAAGTTTATTACGACAACTTAACGACGCAGGAATCAGTGTTTCAGGCGCTGAAGACAGCATTACGGATGCGCAAAAGTTAAAGCTACTTGAATTTATTCGCACAGGTCAAGCGACTACAACTGAAGCTGCACCTAAGAAAGCGGGTGGAAAAATATCACTTAAAAGACGTTCTAGCAGCGAGATCAACGTATCTGGTGCTCAAGGTAAGACTAACGTCTCTGTAGAGGTAAGACGCAAGAAAAACTTTAGTCGATCAGCAACTGAGACAAGCAATGAAAGCGAAACCTCTAGCGCTGATATCGATGATTTAAATGCATCCGCGAATCGCACTAATGATCTGGCTGAACAGCTTTCTAACGAGAGAAAAGCTCGCGAAGACGCAATAGACAAGTCTAAAGCAGAACGTCAGGCGACCAGCGAACGCAAAGCGGAAGAAAAAATAGAGCGCGACACAGCGAAAGAAACTGCGGAAACTACAGCAGAAGCACCTCAGGAAGAAGTTACTGAGACTGCCGTTGAACCTGAAGTAACAACCGAGACTGTAGCAGAAGAGAGTACACCTACTGCTACAGAAGAAACGGCACCAGCGGAAACACCCGTTGCTGAAAAGACTGAAGAAGCTCCTGCAGAAGTTGCTCCTGTTAAGAAGAAACTTGAACTTCCAACAGATCCAAGAGAAAGACGTGAATTCCTTGCGAAACGCGCAAGAGATGAAGCTGCGGCGAAATTTAAGAAGCGCCCTTCTCGTCCGAAGCCAGTTCCTAAGCCTACACCAGCAAAACCTGCGGCTGCTCCTGCACCCGCTCCTTCACCTACTGCTAACGCAAATAAAGGTAAGAAGAAGCCGTTCCAGGGTCGTGGTGGAACACCAGGTGGACAGCTACATGTTAAAGAGGGTCTAAGCGGTCGTCGCAAGAAGAAAGGCAAACGCACCAGAAGTGTAAAAATTGAGCAATCAACAGAGCATGGATTCGTTGCACCAACAGAACCTGTAGTGCGTAGCATAGAAATCCCAGAAACTATCGTTGTATCTGAACTTGCTCAAATGTTATCTGTTAAAGGTGGTGACGTTATAAGAGCGATGATGGATATGGGCGTAATGGCTACTATCAATCAAGTGGTTGATCAGGACACCGCGATACTGATTGTTGAAGAAATGGGTCATGAAGCTAAAGCAGCAACCTCAGAAGAAGAGAAATCATCGACTGAAAACTTGCTTGAAGATACTAGCCAGTATGAAACATTCTCACGCGCTCCTGTTGTTACAATTATGGGACACGTTGACCATGGTAAAACATCGTTACTTGATTATATTCGTGAAAGTCGCGTTGCATCAGGCGAAGCAGGTGGAATTACCCAGCATATTGGTGCTTATCAAGTAGCAACAGCGAATGGCGTTATCTCTTTCTTAGATACACCGGGTCACGCGGCGTTTACACAAATGCGTGCACGTGGTGCGAAAGCGACTGATATTGTTATTTTGGTTGTTGCAGCTGACGATGGCGTTATGCCTCAGACTGAAGAAGCGATTAAACACACTCGCGAAGCGGGAGTACCATTAATTGTTGCTATCAACAAGATAGACAAAGAGTCAGCAGACCCAGAAAGAGTTAAAAGCGAACTTGCAAAGTTTGAAGTTGTTGCTGAAGAATGGGGTGGAGAAGACGTATTTGCTAATGTATCTGCTAAAACAGGTGAAGGCATCGATGGTCTTTTAGAATCTATTCTTTTAGTGGCCGAAGTAAGAGAACTTAAAGCACGTAAAGACGGCCCAGCTAAAGGCACTATTATTGAGTCTAGCGTGGTAAAAGGACGTGGTGCTGTTGCAACTGTTCTGGTACAGGAAGGCACACTTAAGAAAGGCGATGTAGTACTAGCGGGTTCTGAATTTGGACGTGTTCGTGCAATGACAGATGACCTTGGCAAGCCTATTACAGAAGCTGGCCCATCAACTCCGATTGAAATTCTTGGTTTATCAGGAACACCATCTGCAGGCGATGATTTAGTTGTACTAAAGAATGAGCGTAAAGCACGTGAGCTTGCAACGAAACGTCACGAGAAAGAACGTGAAACACGTTTTGCTGCTCAACAAGCGGCTAAACTGGACGCGATGTTCGAGAAAATGCAGGATGGCGAGAAGAGTACGCTTAATGTATTACTTAAAGCAGACGTTCAAGGCTCTCTGGAAGCAATCAAGAGCTCTTTAAATGCCCTATCTACCGATGAAGTTGTAGTAAATATCATCTCTTCAGGTGTGGGTGGATTGAGTGAAACTGACATCAGCCTGGCGCAATCTTCAGAAGCCGTTATTATCGGCTTTAATGTACGTGCCGATGCATCTGCAAGAAGATTCGCACAAGAGTCTGACACTGAAATTCGTTACTACAGCATCATCTACGAACTAATTGATGATGTTCGTGATGCAATGAGTGGACTACTTAAGCCTGAACTACGAGAAGAGCTTGTTGGTATTGCAGAAGTTAAGGACGTATTTACAGGTTCTGGCTTTGGTAATATCGCTGGTTGTTTGGTTATCGAAGGCAAGATCAAGAAAGACCTACCGATTCGCGTATTACGTAAAGACGTGGTTATCTATGAAGGTTACCTCGAGTCACTTCGTCGCCATCAAGATGATGTGAAAGAAGTTGCGATGGGTACTGAATGTGGTATCGGCGTTAAAAACTACGATGACGTTCAGCCGGGCGATCAAATCGAAGTATTTACACGTACTGAAATTGAAAGGAAACTAGAGTCTAGCTAAGTCGCTAGAGAAACCGATATGCCTTACGATTATTCACGCACCGACCGTATTGGTGAGCAAATCAAACGAGAGCTTTCCATGCTAATTCGCAATGAGATCAAAGATCCACGCGTTAGCATGGTGAGCATTCTTGATGTTGAAATCACCAAAGACCTTTCTAAAGCCAAAGTTTATTTTGATGCATTGAATCAAGAAGAACACGAAGCTTGCGAAAAGGGATTAAACAATGCTGCAGGTTTTCTTCGCAGAGAATTAGGTCACGCGATTAAACTGCGTAACACCCCTTCCCTGACGTTCATCTATGATGATACGGAACAGAAGGCAAACGACCTCTCTGTTTTGATAGACAAAGCCGTTTCATCTGATCAAAAGTCATCTGACAAAAAATCATCAGATAAAGAAGACTAACCTTGGCTAGACGCAAAGGTAATGACGTCGATGGCATTCTGCTACTCGACAAACCTCTTGGTAGAAGCTCTAACAACGCACTGCAAAAAGTACGTTATCTTTTTCAGGCTAAAAAAGCCGGACACACAGGAAGCCTCGATCCTTTAGCGACTGGCGTATTACCGGTATGTTTTGGCCAGGCCAGCAAAGTCACCCCCTATCTTTTAGATGCAGATAAAAGCTATCGCTGTACCGCTCAACTGGGAGTCACCACAACCACTGGTGATAAAGAAGGCGACGTTTTACAAGAACGCGAAGTCACTGGCTTTAATGAACAAGATGTAGAAGCGGTTCTAGCAACCTTCCGAGGCGCAATCGAACAAGTTCCACCAATGTATTCTGCGTTAAAGCATAACGGTCAGCCATTATATAAATTGGCACGACAAGGAATTGACATCAAACGCAAACCACGTGATGTAACCATTCACGAACTCGTGTTAATCGATAAAACTGAAGATTCCATCACTCTGGATGTAAGATGCAGCAAAGGCACCTATATCCGCACACTGGCACAAGATATTGGCGAAGCGCTTGGTTTTGGCGCGCATTTAAGCATGCTTCGAAGAACTCATGTATCACCCTTTAATTGTGACAAGCTTTATACCATTGAAGATATAGAACAACTCGCAGAAACAGGGAAACTCGAAGAAGCTCTATTACCCATCGACACGGCTCTTCAGGAATTACCTAGCTTAAACCTTAGCGAAGAAGAAACCAAACTACTGCGCAATGGCATTAAGGTAAAAAAAGCAGATACACCTGATTCCGACATGATTAGACTCTATAACCAGAACAACACATTCATCGGCATTGGCAGACAGTCAAAAAATGATAATGACGAGATTCAAATAGCTCCTCGCAGAATGATGAACACACACGAACCTTTATCTGAGTAGTTTTAAGTAGTTAAGTAGCCAAGTAGTAGTCAAAACAATAGACTAATTAATCAGTCTAAAACAGCGTAAATAAGCCCTTTAAGTCACCCCCCTACTTATAGCCCTTTTTTACACAAAGAATTAAGCAGAAGTAAGAAATTAAAAGGCTTACTTTGGTGCTTAGCGCGTGTTACAATGCGCCGTTTTTAGGGTAGTCAATATACAATTGAGGCTTGTTTCACTGAGCTAATAGGATTTTGACTACTTTTTTCAACCCAATCTACCCTGATATATTCATAAAATATACTTTGTAGGTACTTATCTGGAACTTAGGAACTATGTCTCTGAACGCAGAAACTAAAGCGAAAATCGTTGCTGAATATCGCTTGTCAGACACTGACACCGGGTCTTCGGAGGTGCAGGTTGCGCTTTTAACAGCGAATATCAAGCATCTTACGGAGCACTTTAAAATTCACAAGCATGATCATCACTCACGTCGTGGTCTATTGAGAATGGTTAACTCTCGTCGTAGCTTGCTTGATTATTTAAATCGAAAAGATTCAGCTCGTTATCAAGACCTTATTAAACGTCTCGGTATTCGTCGCTAGATTTAGAATACTTTAAACACCGCATCCGTGCGGTGTTTTTATTTCTGTATCATGACTTAAGGCTGTTTACAAAAGTTAATACCCACCCCCCTACTTTGAGGCATTAATTTTTATAAACATCCTTCGTGATACTAATCGATACTAAAGTCTCAACAAATATTTAAAACGCAAGAACACACAAGATTATATAAAAGGAACAAAAAACATGTTTGATGTTGTAACTACAACTTTCCCATACGGTGAACATACTGTTGAATTAGAAATGGGCGAAATCGCTCGCCAAGCTCACGCTGCTGTAAAAGTAGATATGGGTGGAACGGTAGTATTTGTATCAGTAGTTGGAAGAAAAGAAGCAAAGCCTGGACAGGACTTCTTCCCACTAACGGTTAACTATCAAGAAAAAACATACGCTGCCGGTAAAATACCAGGTGGTTTCTTCCGTCGTGAAGGACGCCCAAGTGAAGGCGAAACATTATTAGCACGTTTGATTGACCGTCCTATTCGCCCATTATTCCCTAACGGATACATGAACGAAGTTCAGGTTATCATCACTGTTGTATCTTTAAACCCAGAGATCCTACCTGACGTTCCTGCAATGCTAGGTACATCTGCTGCACTTGCGGCTTCAGGCATCCCATTTGCTGGCCCGATTGGTGCTGCACAAATTGGTTATAAAGATGGCGAATACATCTTGAACCCTAGTGTTGCTCAACTGGAAGAATCAGACCTAGACCTTATGGTTGCAGGTACTGAGCATGCTGTACTTATGGTTGAATCTGAAGCGAAAGAGCTTTCAGAAGAAGTTATGTTAGGTGCTGTTGTATACGGACACGAGCAAATGCAACCAGCTATTGCTGCAATCAAAGAGTTTGCTGCTGAAGTTGGTAACGAAACATGGGAATGGACAGCTGCAGAAAAAGATACTGCACTGGCTAAATCTGTTGCAGATATCTGTGAAGCAGACCTTAAAGATGCTTTTTCAACCGCTGATAAGATGGATCGTCAGGACAAAGTTGCAGCAGCTAAAGCTAAATTAATGGAAACGCTAGCAACAGGTGAAGAAGACGCACCGAGTGATAGCGACATTGGCAATGCATTCAAAGATCTTGAGAAAAGCATAGTACGTAGCCGCATCATCGCTGGTGAGCCACGTATCGATGGACGTGATAGCTCAACTGTTCGTGGTATCGAATCACGTGTAGGTGTTTTACCACGTACTCACGGTTCTGCGTTATTCACACGTGGTGAGACTCAGGCATTAGTAGTAACTACATTGGGTACAACACGTGACGCTCAAATCGTTGATGCATTACAAGGTTCTTACAAAGATGCATTCATGCTTCACTACAACTTCCCTCCTTACTCTGTAGGTGAGACTGGTCGTACTGGTAGCCCGGGTCGTCGTGAGATTGGTCACGGTCGTTTAGCTAAGCGCGGTGTTCTAGCGGTTATGCCTGATCAGGAATCTTTCCCATACACTATTCGCGTCGTTTCTGAAATTACAGAATCAAACGGTTCAAGCTCAATGGCTTCTGTTTGTGGTACGTCACTGTCTTTGATGGACGCTGGTGTTCCAATTAAAGCTCCAGTTGCTGGTATCGCAATGGGTCTTGTTAAAGAAGGCGAGAAATTTGCTGTACTAACAGACATCCTGGGCGACGAAGATCACTTAGGTGATATGGACTTTAAAGTAGCGGGTACTAAAGACGGTATCAACGCACTTCAAATGGACATCAAGATTGACGGCATCACTAAAGAGATTATGGAAATCGCACTTGAGCAAGCTCAAACTGCACGTTTACATATCCTTGATGAGATGAACAAAGTTATCGATAAGTCTCGTGACGATATTTCTGACTTTGCTCCACGTTACGTAACAATGAAAATTAACCCTGATAAGATTCGTGAAGTTATCGGTAAAGGCGGCGAGACTATTCGCGGCATTACAGAGCAAACTGGCGCACAGGTTGATATCGATGATACCGGCGCGATCAAAATCTCTGCTGTTGACGGCGCTGCTGCTAACGCTGCGAAGAAAATTATCGAAGATATTACTGCTGAAGCTGAAGTGGGCACTATCTACAACGGTAAAGTTGCAAAAATCATGGAATTTGGTGCTTTTGTAACAATCCTACCGGGTAAAGATGGTCTTGTTCACATTTCACAGATCAGTAATGACCGTGTTGAAAAAGTAAGCGATCACCTAAAAGAAGGCGATGAAGTACGCGTTAAGCTACTTGAAATTGACCGTCAGGGTCGTATGCGTCTAAGCATGAAAGAAGTAGATGCTGAGTGATTTATTAGCTAAGTATTACTTCTCTAATTGTAATTGATTTTACAATCTGACAAAAAAGGCTCCTTCTGGAGCCTTTTTTGCATCTAAAATAAAAACCGTGCGTATATGATAACAAGCACGAGATTAGTGCAACTCACAACAACAAAAGAATTTAGACAATGGAAGATATTTACGCTGAATTACTGCAGAAGACTGCAGCTGGAGATCAGTTAGCTTTTAAACAGCTATATGAAAAGTGCTCGCCAAAGTTGATGAGCCTTTGCTTACGTTTAATGCAAACTGAAGCTTTAGCTGAAGATGTTTTACAGGAAGGATTTATTAAAATCTGGGACAAGGCAGACACCTACACCCCGGGTAAAGGTAAAGCAATGACCTGGATGTCTACAGTTATTAGAAACAAAGGATTAGATAAATTAAGAAGTCTCAAAACCAGACCGGTTGAAACTGAAGCCCAGTTTGAAGGTTTAGAGTTTACGTCTTCTGATTTAACACCAGATTCAATGGAAGATATGAGTCAGGAAATGCAAGGTTTGATGGCTTGTCTGGATACCTTGAAACCTTCACAGCGAGAATGTATTTTATTGTCTTATTATTACGGACACACGCACCAGGAACTGTCAGAGAAACTTGGCAAACCCCTGGGTACAATTAAAGCCTGGATACGCAGAGGCTTAGAGGATATTAGACCATGCCTAAATTAGATCACAACACTCAGGGAGCTAAACGCTACCAAAACCCTGAAGTTTTTGAACAACTAGCAATTGAATATGCAGTTGGTTCAATGCAAGGGCGTGCAAGAAAACGCTTTGAAGTATTGATGGAAACTCATTTCTATCTGAAAGCGACAGTTGAAGCTTATGAGAATAAATTTGCTAATCTTGTAGAGCTATTACCTGATGCAAAAGCACCTGATAGTGTATGGGCTGGTATCGAAGCACACATCAAAGAGAGCGCGCCACAGGAAGAGAAAGCACCCTGGTGGAAAGCCAACTTCTTTAAACAAGGCTTCGCGATGATGGCTATGGCATTGATTGTAACGGCAGTGATGCTTTATAACCCGATGTCTAATCACAACCCTATTTCGTACAGTGCGATGCTAGAGTCGGACACTAATGGTCCAATGGCTTTCACCAAAATTGAAAAGTCAGACATGATGATAAAAGTCGATATCATGAAAGACGTCAAAATAGCGGATGATATGGTTTTGACCTTATGGTGCCAACCGAAAAAAGGTGGAGAACCCATGAAAATGGGGACTATTTCCAATAAAGGAAAAACCAATATCAAAATCAGTGAAAAGCAATGGCACCACATGAAAGATATTGGTTCACTCGCGATTAGCGTAGATCATAAGGATAAAACGTCAGAGAAAAATCCTGCCGGAAAATTCATTCTTAAAGGACAGTTGAGTTCTTCTAGCTAGTCAATATATGATCGCTCAATGCGAACATATACTAAACTAAAACCCAGGTTTCAAAAAAATCAGAATGACTCTCAGAATGAGAAACAAAAGCCACTGAAAAACTCAATTCAGTGGCTTATTTCTTTCTTCATAGGATTTAGCTCACTATTGCTATTTTCTTGTAGCTCAGGACAAACAAACCCCAATAGCTACCCAATTGCGATTACACCTAAGCATATTGATACTGATTTTATGCAATTGAAGCTCAATGGTAGTATCGCTTTAAAACCCTCTACATTTAACACTATTCCAGTTCAGGAACTTTCAGGTATCGCCTGGGATAACGACGAAAAACTGCTGTACGCTGTTTCTGATGAGGGGTATTTCTATCACATCAAAGTATCGCTAAAGAACAACCAGCTTGACGCTATGCAGGTGGTATATGCAGCCAGACTGACTGACAGCGAAGGAATTCCATTAAAGGGAAAACACAGGGACTCTGAAGGCCTCTCAACGCTTAACACCAATAATGGCAAACCAGGTGATACCCAACTAATCATCTCGTTTGAAAACAAACCAAGAATTGAGAAATTCTCTACCAAAGGTAGAATGATCTCAACGATTAAACTCCCCAAAAAAATTCGTAAAAAGAATAAATTCAGTCATAAAAACAAAGCACTTGAAAGCGTCACCTATCACCCTAAATACGGCGTAATTACTGCCGCGGAATACCCAATCAAAAACCGGGATGACAGCATACAAACTGTATTTTCCAGCAAGGGAAAAGAATGGAACTTTGAACGCTCGAAAGCGCCGAATAGCGCTATCACTGGTCTCGAGGTATTAGCCAATGGCGATTTACTCGTACTAGAAAGAGCTTATAAAAACCCGATCACACCTGTTGTTATCAACTTGAGACGCTTGCAACTCGACCAATGCAATACAGATCGACTGTGTAAAACACAAGCAATTGCCAGATTTGATGCCGCTGATGATTGGTCGATTGATAACTTCGAAGGTTTAGCACACTATAAAGATAATCAGTATTTTATGATCTCTGATGATAACAACAACATTTTTCAAAAGACCATTCTTGTTTTCTTTGAAGTTATTGACGCTGAAGAAAGCAATAAGAAATAGCGCTATATGATAAATAGCATGATAATAATCGAATATTATTTAACTAACCCATTACACACTTTATGAATACAAAAACGCTAGGACACTTAAGCTCACTCGAAGCTGCTGCTCTTTTAAAAGAGAACCACGAAGCTAAATTAATAGATATCAGAACTTCTATGGAGTTTTTATTTATCGGACATCCCAAAGAAAGCATTCACGTTGCCTGGATGGATGATCCTGATTGGGAGATAAACCCGAATTTTTACAAAGAAGTTAATCAGATTCAAAAAGCCAGCACCAACAACAACTGCCCTATTATTTTGATTTGTCGAAGTGGTAATCGTTCAGAAAAAGCGGGCTTAGAACTCATCGAAGCAGGAATGGAAAACATCTATCACGTCACCGACGGTTTTGAAGGCGAGCTCGATGAAAACAATCAACGTGGCACATTAGATGGCTGGCGTTTTAATGGCTTACCGTGGGAGCAATGTTAATTCTTGGCGGGCACACGAGGCTTAAGCAAAACTAAGCACATACTGCGCAGTTTGGATTTTTTGGAATGGTAACTTTTTGCCATTCCATGCTTAATGCGTCGAACAATAATAATTTACCATTCACATTCTCCTCTTCTCCAATCAAAATTAGGATCGCTTGCAGCGCCTGCATGGTGCCGATCACACCAACCACTGGCGCCAGTACTCCCTCCATCGCACAGGTCTCAGTACTCTCAAAATCAGGCTTGTACAAGCACTGATAACACGGCCCGCCAGACCCTGGAATATAACTGGTAATTTGTCCTTCCATGCGAATAGCTGCCCCTGAAACAAGCGGTGTTGACTGTTTTACACACGCTCTATTGACTGCAAAACGTGTCGGGAAATTATCGGTACAATCTAAAACGATATCGGCTTGTTGAATATAGCTTTCTAATTCCTCATCATCTAACTGCCAATCCAGAGCTTCAACCACACAATCGGGATTCAATTCTGAGATGGTACGTTTAGCTGAAAACGCTTTAAGCTCGCCAATATCCTGAGTTCGATGAATAATCTGACGTTGCAAATTAGAATCTTCAACCTGATCAAAATCACTGACTATCAGCTTACCTATTCCTGCAGCTGCTAAATACATCGCTGCGGGTGAACCCAAGCCTCCCATACCAATAATCAATACGGTTGAATCTAATAATTTTTGCTGCCCTGCTTCGCCAATTTTATTTAATCGGATTTGACGGGCATAACGGCTTTTTTCTTTATTGTTCATAGGATTATATAAAGCTATTTTGAGTGTTGAGAAATGAGTGTTTCGTCATCATTTAATCTAGATTAGATGATGAGACGAATAAAAGCCACCCCCCTACTTTGAGGGCTTTTTTTAGAGGATTTATGACAGTCCTATTTTAACCGCCACCTTTGTGGAAGTATTTGAAGAAGCGCTTCAGGAATTTGGCTTGCTGCTCTTCACTGGTCTCTCTAAAACTAAAACCCACATTGAGAACTGGTAGACTTAACATCGCAATCACTCTGGGTGGCGCTTGCTCAATATCTATCGATACATCCAGCAAGCCGTCTTTGGTATTAATGGTCCATTGAGTTGCAGACACGTCATTACAAAGAAAATTATCTTCTTCAGTAATAAATTGACCTCGTAAGGTCTTGGTAAATTCTGGCACAGAAAAGGCCATCTCGTACTGTTTCTTATCCAACTATTAACCCCAACCTTAAACCCAATTTGCGATACTCATGTAAATATTCACATCTGATTACAAACAATATCCTAACGATAAATAGATAGATCACTAACCACCAGCAACGGGTGGCCATATTGATAAAACATCATCCGCTTCTAAAATGTGCGCACTTCGGTCTTCGCAAACAAAAACGCCATTCACCAAAACAATATGCGCAAGCTCTAAGGGAATATTATATTCATCGATTACATCTTGCACAGATGTTCCCTGAGGCACTTTGATTTCGCGCTTATGTCGAGATGTACCTGGTGGCAATAAACGCATCAGAGACGCAAATAATTCCAGATGCATTTTGATTTTAGGTTTATCCATAGAATAATGCTTATCTTAAAAAAGGCCTGTAAGTGGGGGGGTGTCTTTTCATAGTTATATATTACTTAACAGTAAGATTCATTCAACATTACTTAATATAATACTTAAAACATTGAATTTATTCATTAAACAACGTTATCAAGTTCCTGGGTACACGATAGATATGCTTCCATCAATCGGGTCGGGTCTTTTAATAAACGACTTTTCCACACACCCAGATGCGTTTTGCTCTCAATTAATCCACGAATAACACCGATATGCTGGGTAACACCCAGTGTGCTGGCTCCCACCAGTACATCTTCTTCAATTCCCGAACCAAACCTGAGATTCATGTATTTATAGGCTTCGGCATTATAGATATCAACACTGTCTCCACCTTCAACACCCATCCATAAACCAAAAGAATGAGAGATCAATCCCAACGTATCGAGAACATTCATGTTTACCGAACCATTATGCTCCACCAAATGACCCGCCATGTTTAATGCCGCTATACGACCATGATCGGTTGCTGTAGGTTGAATCGCCTGCACCTCGTAATTTCCAGTAGAAAAATCCTTACCCTGAGCGACATCTCCAGCAGCATAAACATTGGCAACATTGGTTTGCATATTGGTGTTGACCACAATCCCGTGATCCACTTCTATGCCAGAACCTTTAAGAAATTCAGTATTGGGTTTTACACCTGTGGCACTAATAACCGTACATGCCCGGATAGATTCCCCATTATCTAACTCAACGATCATCACGTCATCTTCTTCCCTGATAGAATTGACGCGTGTTGATGTGCGGATATTGACGCCTTTCTCGATACACCATTTTTCAAGGAGCCCACCAGCTTTATCATCGAGCATGCGCGGAACCATACGATCGCCCATCTCAATAACGGTCAGGTTTACGCCCATTTTGGCTAATGACTCAAGAATGATACAACCGATAAATCCAGCACCCATTAGCACTACTTCCAAGCAACTATGCGAACGCTCGGCAATTTGTCTGGCATCTTCTATCGTCCAGCAATTGTGTACATTAGGAAGGTCAGCACCTTCAATAGGTGGAAGTAATGGCTTGGAACCCGCAGCGATTAACAATTTATCATAGGGTATTTCTGTGCCGTCATCCGTAGTCAATACTTTCAGATCAGTATCAACGTTTTCAACGGCATGACCGAGGTATTGAATATTATGAGTATCGTAAAAGTCGTCAGAACGAAGATGTGTACCTGCTTCGTCAATATCTTTCATCAAAAAATAAGGAATAGCCATTCTCGAATACGGAGGTATGGGCTCGTTTCCTATCAAAATAATGGTTGAATCTGGATCTTGTTTTCGTAACGTCTCTGCGGCTACAACACCACACGGACCCGCGCCAATTATGACATGTCGCATAGATACTCCTGGAATCTGAGATTGCTTGTTAATGTGATCTGGTTAAGGTGAAAGTCACTTAAACCACATTGAAACTAAATTAAAACGTAAGCGAGTAATTGAATATTTAGCTAGAAAGAGCCTGGAATGTTCCAGGCTCTTATGTATCAACCAATAAGACGTTAATGTTGTCACCAATAATAACGCCTTAGCCAATAGATAAAGCTCTCGGCAATAAATGAAGCCCTAGCCACTAAAAGTCGAAAGTACTTTATAAAAGTAATTTACGCCAAGCTTAAGCGTTCAAGTGTTTCAGCAGTAGGAACACCATCTGGAGTCCAACCACGAACCTCATAATAAATAGGTAGCATTTCACCTAATCTATTCACTTGCCCTTTAGTTGGGCCAGATTTTATTGCCTCTTTGAGCAAGCGTTTAGGCAAGGTGTCGTCATCACTGGTGAAGCCAGCTGCGTTGTTGTATTGACGCTCCATATTCCAGATACGTTCTCCGGCTTCCAGACATTTATCAACACTCCAGTCACCTTCACAAGCCGCGTCAATTTGAGGCGCTATATTTTCCATACCCCATGCAAATGTGGTGAAAACACAAATACCCGCCGAATCAACAAGAGCTGTCGCATCCTGGAAAGCTTTTACTAACTCAGGTTTACCGTCAGATTCCGTTTGCTCTGTCTTAACTGGAATACCGAGTATTTCAGATGCGATTGTATAACCACGTAAATGACATGCTCCACGATTAGATGTCGCATAAGCAAGACCAATACCTTGAATACCACGAGGGTCGTAAGCCGGGAATTCCTGTCCTTTAACAGACATTGATAATTCAGGCGCACCGTATTTTTCGCACATACGCTTAGAGCCCAACCCTAGAATTTTCCCAAAGTGTGTTCCTGCTGCAACTGCTTCGATTGAAGCAACCAATGCTTCAGCAGAACCAAACCGGAGTTCAATCCCATCTGTATCTTCAGTTGTCATTTTGCCGTCTTCAAATAACTCCATAGCCGCCGCTACAGTACAGCCGAAACTAATTGGGTCGAGGCCATCTTCATTACAGACGAAGTTCACATAAGTCAGTGCATCGATATCATCAACGCCCGTATCAGCGCCTAAAGACCATGCTGCTTCGTATTCAAGTCCACCAGAAGCGCCATGATATTGAGGCTTATCTTTCACAGAGAAGTGTGTTTTATCTACCGTAGAAATACGACCACAAGCAATCGTACAGCCAAAGCATGCACCATTCGTTGTCAAATTTGGTTTACCATCACTGGCTCTTGGCTCGTGCATTGCTTCACCAGAGATATTTTCAGCGCCTTCAAAACCAACATCACGCATATTTCTCGCCGGTAACCCACCCACACCATTGATAACATTCATCAATACCTGTGTTCCGTATGCAGGGAGACCTTCTCCCGTAACTGCATTTTCTGCAAGTACCTGCTTCCCATCGTTTACAGCTTCAAAGAATGCTTTAGGGTCATTAATTCCCTTAACACCTTTTGTGCCTCTTACAGCAACAGCTTTCAAATTCTTTGATGCCATTACTGTGCCCACACCAGAGCGGCCAGCTGCACGATGCAAATCATTTATAACTGCAGAATATAAACAGCCTTCTTCAGCAGGTCGGCCTACTACGGCAATTTTCAAATTAGGATCTTGATGCTTCTCATGAAGCATCTCATCAGCTTCCCATGCAGACTTACCCCATAGGTCGTCAGCGGCGCGAAGTTCTGTTAAGTCATTTTCGATATATAAATAAACAGGTGTTGGTGATTTACCTTCAAAGATAATCATATCCCAACCCGCGTTTTTAAATTCATTACCAATGAATCCGCCAGAGTTAGAACATGCAATCGCCCCTGTTAAAGGACTTTTTGTAATGACTGAATAGCGACCACCTGTTGAAGCCATTGTTCCTGTTAGTGGCCCTGTAGCCATGATAAATAAGTTTTCAGGGCTTAATGGATCAACGTTTGGATCTGTTTCTTCGACCAGATATTTTGTTGCTAGACCTCGCTGGCCTAAATATTTAGTTGCCCACTCCATATTAAGTGGTTCGGGTGTACACGTCCCTTCAGTGAGGTTGACGCGTAATACATTTCTTGTCCAAGACATATTATTTAACCTCTATGCTGATGTGTTTGCGCTAGGAAGACTTTTTTCTGCAAATGCCTTCATACGATCATATCCAGTCGCGTTAGCGTCGATATATGTAATTGCTTCAGTCGGACAGGCTTTCGCACATTCAGGATCGCCACCACAGAGGTCGCACTTGGCAACTTTGCCTGTTTCCTGCACGTAGTTGATCGTGCCAAAGGGACATGAAATAGTACAAACTTTACAACCCACACATTTATCATCGATAACAATTTTTGCGCCGGTCGACATATCCATAGTAATTGCATCAACAGGACAAGCTCTTAAACACCAGGCTTCATCACATTGAGTACATGTGTATGGTGCAAAACGTCCTTCTTCATGGAAAGTAAATACTTTGATGACTGATCGGGAGGGATTAAATTCACCTAGCTTTTCGTACGAGCATGCCATTTCACACTGCAGGCATCCAGTACATTTAGCCGGATCAAGATGTAGCGACTTTTGCATTCATATCTCCTTTAAATGGTTATTTTATTTATTTATTAGATTTAAAATCCTTATACACAACTATAGTTAAGTTTCTAACGTTTTTTCTGATTTTCCTGAAAAGCTCCTAAGAGCCTTCCAAAATATCATTCTGCAGTTTACTCAATTCATCCCATGAACCCTTGGCAGCAAGCTCAGCTTGTGCAGGCCAGCTTTTAGGCTCATGCATTTTGTATCTTGATCCCGCAGCATTTAAGATTTCTTTGAGCGCATCACGGTTTGAGTTCTGAATGTCCTCATAGCGGGTTAAACCTGCTGCATACAATACTTCCTCAATCTTTGGTCCTATACCCTCTATCTTTTTTAGATTATCAAAACCTTCAGATGATATCGTTTTAACCTTTGGTGCATTATCTTTAGCTAAGTTGTCTTTAGCTAGGTTATCTTTTGCTCCGCCATCTTTTACCTTCTCTGCACCGTCGGAGGAATCAGAGAGATTACTAACGCCTGCAGCCACAGTTGTTGCTGCAACTCCAGCCGACGCTGAAACGACTGAATCACCAGCATTTTGAGATGTATTTACCATAGAATCAGATGCCTGCTTATTCATAGCAGTAGCATTTGAGTCATTCGTTTCTAGAACACCATCATTCTTTAGTTCTTGATACCATAAGTCATGATGTTCTTTAGCCCAGTTTTCATCACAATAACCGGTTTGCATCGCTTCATAAGCACCTTCCATTGCGAAAGTACCCATATATATATGACCGAAAGATGCTGCTAATAAGCCAATCGCAGCAATAGCATGAATGACTTGAGATAATTTAATATCTTCTTGTGATATGCCGAAGAAAGGAAAGCCCATCACTATGCCACTTACGACAACCACTATACCCACAATCATCGCGATCCAGTACCAGGCCTTTTCACCACCATTATAGCGCCCTGCACTTGCATGACCGCCAAACAATCCGCCACCTTTTGCAAACCATTTAATGTCAGTCCAGTTAGCAAAGTTACCCTTGATAAAAGTGAACAACATAATAATTAACAAAACGGCAAACACCGGACCAATGTAGTTATGTACGGTTCTGCCCAGTATGGCGACTGCTCCAAAAGCATCTTTGCCTATAACCGGAATCAAACCGAATCTTCCCAGAGTAAGAAGTACTCCTGTTAGACCTAGAATCAAGAAGGAGATTGCAACTGACCAATGGACAAGACGTTGAAAACCTGAAAATCGACGGATTTTATTGCCAGAGCGACCTGCTTTTATTTTTATTTTTCCACGAATTAATCTAAACAGAGTAATAGCCAGTAATACACCACCTAAGGCATAAGCACTGTAAGGAATTAGTTTAGTGCGACGGAATTCACGCCACTCCTGACCACTTACATTAATTAAAGTGTCGGCAGTCGGCCCTTTTACCTGGGTAGTACCCGTGATATCAACGTTTCTTTGTCTTACTGCTCGCCACAAATCTGTAGCAGGACTTTTAACATCAACCTGTGGATTAAAGGTTGGGTTGTTGATTGCAGCATTTGCTGCCTCATCTGCAATAACAGTAGAAGTGACTGTTACATTCAATAACAGAAACACTAAACTTAATAGCAATGCCCTAGTGGCCATCCCCATGATAATCTCCTAAGAGCCTCTCTCCTCAAGACGTATAAGTACTGCCAACGCCAACAGATCAGAAATCCAGGCGAATCATAGTGGAATATCAAACCTTTTAAACAAACAACACAGTTACCAAACATGGAATCTGAGCTTATCACTAAGCCCAATAAGGGTATGTCTCAAGTACCCTTTCCGCTCGCTGTTTATTTAAAGGTAATCAACATTCTTCAAAGTGCGTCCAGGATATGGTGTCCCAGAGACTTACAGAACTTAATTGGTCTTGATCAGAGGTACCCTAATATACTTGTAAAAAACATACCCCCCCTCCTCCAATCAAAGGGGGCGTACAAATATCCTAACTAGGAGTTAGACTTTATTTTGTGGCTTTACCAGAAAAGTCTGGGTTAAAACCGTTTTGCTGAATATTACCGCTTGAAGCAAGATTAGACATACTTCTACTAATCACACGCTTACGGTAAATATCTGAAACCATATTGGCATCACCCGCTAACAATGCTTTAGTCGAACACATCTCTGCACAAAGTGGTAATTTGCCTTCAGCAAGTCGATTTGAACCGTACTTCTTATGTTCATCAACACTTCCAGCTTTTTCAGGACCACCTGCACAGAAAGTACATTTATCCATCTTACCGCGAGAAGCAAATGCACCAGCAGTTGGGAACTGTGGAGCCCCAAATGGACATGCATAAGAGCAATAGCCACAACCGATACAAATATCTTTATCGTGAAGCACGATACCGTTATCAGTAGTGTAGAAACAATCTACAGGACAAACTGCCGCACATGGAGCATCGGTACAGTGCATACAAGCCACAGAGAGTGAACGCTCACCTGGCTCACCATCTTTAACTGTTACAACACGACGGCGATTTATACCCCATGGAACTTCATTTTCGTTTTTACATGCGGTAACACAAGCGTTACATTCGATACAACGTTCTGAATCACAATAGAATTTTACATTAGCACCCATTATGTGTACCTCCTAAGCTTTAGTTATTTTACACAGGCTACATTTAGTTTCCTGCATCTGTGTGACTGAATCATAACCATAGGTCATGGCGGTATTTAAGGCTTCACCCAATACAACAGGGTCTGCGCCTTTTGGATACTTCTCTCGTAAATCTTTTCCCTGAAAATGCCCACCAAAGTGATATGGAGCTGAAGCTACACCAGAAGCAACTCGACGAGTAACCATCGCTTTTACTTTGATTTTTGCCCCTTCAGGAGTCTCGATCCAAACCATATTGCCATCTCTGATACCAATATTATTTGCATCTCTTGGATTGATTTCTACGAACATATCTTGCTGTAGTTCAGCCAACCATTTATTTGATCTCGTTTCATCACCACCACCTTCATACTCAACCAATCTGAATGAAGAAAGTATCAAAGGAAAATCTTTTGAGTAATCCTTCGCTTGAATAGATGAATAACGTGTTGGCAAACGCCAGAATGACTTACGATCTTCATACGTAGGATAGTTAGCCACCAAATCATGACGACTTGTATATAGAGGCTCTCGATGAATGGGTATTGGATCAGGGAATGTCCATACTTTAACGCGAGCCTTAGCATTACCAAACGGAGCACAACCATGTTTAATAGCAACACGTTGTATGCCGCCGGACAAATCGGTTTTCCAGTTTTTACCTTCAGCTGCAGTTTTCTCAGGATCAGTTAAGTCATCCCACCAGCCAAGCTTCTTAAGCATATCGCCTGTAAATTCAGGATAACCGTCTTTAATTTCAGATCCGGCTGAGTGGAATCCTTCAGCAAGAAGATTAACACCTTCACGCTCCACACCAAATCTTGCACGGAATGTTAAGCCACCTTCAGCAACCGAAGTACTACCATCATATAAATTAGGCGTACCAGGATGTTTCATCTCAGGCGTACCCCAGCAAGGCCAAGGTAAACCGTAGAATTCACCATCACAAGCGCCACCTTCAGCTTTTAAACTAGTGAAATCAAAGTCACCCCAGTTCTCTTGTTGTTTCTTCAAACGCTCTGGGCTTTGACCTGTATATCCGATAGTCCACATGCCGCGATTAATCTCACGTAACGTGTCTTCAACACTTGGCTCATCATTTTCAACTTTAATGTTTTTAAACATCTGATCTGCAAAGCCAAGCTTCGTAGCTAACTTATGCATAATGATGTGATCAGGCAAAGACTCAAACAGCGGATCAATAACCTTATCTCTCCACTGGAAAGAACGGTTTGATGCAGTAACAGAACCGTAAGTTTCCATTTGCGTAGCAGCTGGTAATAAGTAAACACCATCTTTACGATCATGCATTACAGCAGAAACCGTGGGGTATGGATCAACTATAACCATCATATCAAGACCTTCCATGGCCTTTTTCATCTCTGTTCCACGAGTCTGACTGTTTGGAGCGTGACCCCAGAAGAACATAGCTTTTAAGTTATCTTTTTGAGCAATATTGTCTTTATCTTCCAAGACACCATCAATCCAACGTGATACTGGAATACCTTTGGTATTCATTACATGCAGATCTGCATCACCTTTCTTTTCATAACTACCATCATCGAATTGTCCCTTGATCCAATCGTAATCAAGATCCCAGACTTTCGCCCAATGTTTCCATGAACCAGCAGACAGACCATAATAACCAGGTAACGTATCAGCAAGTACACCTAAATCTGTAGCTCCCTGAACATTATCATGACCACGGAAGATGTTTGCTCCACCACCTGACACACCCATGTTTCCTAGTGCTAGCTGGAAGGTACAATAAGCGCGAGTATTGTTATTACCAATCGTGTGTTGCGTTCCACCCATACACCAGATAAATGTACCTGGACGATGATCAGCCATCGCTTTAGCAGCAGCTTTTACACGGTGTTCTTTAACGCCTGTAACACGCTCAACTTCTGCAGGGTCCCATTTAGCAACTTCCTGCATGACTTCTTCCATTCCGTATACACGTTGACGGATAAAGCCTTTGTCTTCCCAGCCATTTTTGAAGATGTGGTACAACATACCCCAAATGATCGGTACATCAGTACCAGGACGAATCTGTAAAAAGTGATCAGCATGTGCAGCTGTACGTGTAAAACGAGGATCAATTACAATCACAGGGGCATTATTTTCTTCTTTTGCCTTCAGGATATGTAACATTGAAACCGGATGAGCTTCTGATGGGTTAGAACCAATCAAAAGAATTGATTTAGAATTATGGATATCATTGTAGGAGTTGGTCATCGCACCATAACCCCACGTATTAGCAACACCCGCAACTGTCGTTGAGTGACAGATTCGAGCTTGATGGTCTACGTTATTCGTACCCCACATTGCTGCCATTTTTCTAAACAAGTAAGCTTGTTCGTTGTTGTGCTTTGCAGAACCCAGCCAGTAAACCGAGTCAGGACCAGATTCTTTACGGATACTGATTAACTTATCACCAATTTCATTGATCGCCTGATCCCATGAAACTTTCTTCCATTTACCATCTACAAGTTTAGTAGGGTATTTTAGACGACGTTCACCGTGACCGTGTTCACGGATAGCAGCACCTTTAGCACAATGGGCACCTTTATTGAAAGGGTGATCTAATGCAGGTTCTTGACCAGTCCATACACCATTTTGTACTTCAGCAATAACACCACAACCAACCGAACAGTGAGTACATACTGTCTTTACACGCTTGATAGCAGCACCAGGAACAGTATCTGCTGAAGCTTCGGCTTTTCTCATCATTCCTGGAGAAAGTGCAGTACCAAGAGCCGCTCCACCAGCCATCAAACTGGAAGTGCGTAAAAATTGACGACGCGATATCGCTTTACCTGATGCGCCTTTTGATGCTCCCGTCTTTTCTATTAAAGAGCTATCAATAACTGCATCAGAAACGTAATCAGACTTCTTTGTGAGTTTCATTCCACTATCTCCTTATAGTGCAGCTGATTTATAATAATCAGCGATATGTTGAGTTAGCCGATAACCTTCTTCTTGTTTTTCCTTTTCGACCACGGGCAATTCTTGAGCTGCCATAGCTGCACCAGGAACAGCTACTGCAGTGATTGCACCAGCTCCTAATACGACACCACTACTTATAAATTGACGACGACTGATTTTTGCTTCTGCATATTTTTTCATTTTTTCTCAACCCCTCCCGGGCTAAACCAGCAAACTAGACCTATAACCCAAACGTTTAAACCACGTTCAAATATAGTTTTTCAAAATTGATTAAAGCTGTACCAAATCGTCCTACTGCACGATAAAAAACAGCTGAATCGGCTACGGACAAATCATTGAAGAATCGTCCCATCCAAGGCTCAATATGTTTTTCAAAAAAGATTACTTGGGTATCATCTTTTCCAATACTTTTGTTTTGATCAGACTGTGCACTTTCTGTGATTAGCAACGCCATCATTTCGCACAAAGCAGCAACATGATCTTCCGGCTCTACAATACTTTCATCACGCTCGTAACCCAGTGCCTTTAGATCATCTCTTAAAATACTTAATGGTTGCTCCATTAAAAAACCAGTTAAATACCAAGAGCCGTAAGGAACCAACTCACCTCTACCTAGACCAACAAACAATACATGATATTCATCATCCACTGCTGACACATCCGAAGACTGAGCCGCTAAACCTAGAGAAGACATCGACAGCAATAATTCATCTTGCTCTACATTTTCCAGATTAACTTTTGCAAACTCTGATACGTGCTCTAAAACTTCTTGAGCCGGAACACCCCTCAGAAGTGCAGCCAATATGCTATATGCAGATGCTCTGTATTGTTGCTCTGCCTGAATACTCCCCTCATCGCTTTGCGCAGTCATAGTTTGTACTTCCGAAGAAGCGATCTGCTGCAAATTATTATCGACTTGTTGAGAGCGGGTTTGTTGAAACATCTTTCCTTCAGACATAAATTCCTTATATTGATTTTATATTGCAATGAACGTGCCACCTTTTAAGAGAATAAAATAACCAAAACGGAGTAATTCAACCAAGACTTTTACAGAACTGCTCCCGAAATACCCAGAATGTGACCCAAAGTACAAAATGTACCGGTTAAAATAACCTGATTTTTCTGGCTAGCCACATATAAATAACTAAGATATACGAACAAATAAGACAAACTAATATGCTCAATGCTCTTAAATAAAAAAACAATCAAAACTTAAGATGGCTATCCTCCTAATAGTCACCTCAGTTAATCTGTTTTATCTAAAAATCAGTATTTGGATCTTCCATCATATCCACAACTCTACAGTCATCACACATTTTTAAACGACTTCTTGATCGTTCATCAGCGAACATTGAATGACCAGCCAGCTTTACCATAATAGTCGCGATACCGGATGACGTTGCAAATGGTTTGCCACATTTAGTGCAGCAGAAAGGCTCATCCTGATGCAAGACCCGTGATTTCATACGAACCGCTCTATCAAACAAGAATCGCGGCGTAATTGATATCGCATCTTCAGGACAAGTATTCACACACACATTACATTGCAAACATTTTTCCTCAATCAAACTGACTTGAGGCATCTCTCTTCCATCTTGCAATGCATTTCCTGGACAGGCGCTGACACAGGACATACATAAAGTACATTTACTCTGATCAATTAACGCTTCACCAAAGATAGACCCTTCCGGCAATGAAACTATCGGCTCAACTTTATCAGCCTGTGAAACCAAATGATCCAGCGCCATATAGAATGACTGACGCTTTTCTCCAACCGGTGCATGAGTGGCCGTTGCGATTAATGGTAAACTTTTAATACTCATTAATTCATTTTGATCAGACACTATGGACACACAGTTTTCAGGGTAAGACATACCCTCCAAAATATTATGCGCCATACCCAAATGCAGATTCAAAGCACTCTTTGATGTTTCGGGTATACCGTCCAAATCAAACAGACGAACTGACCTCGCTCCCCAAGCCAATGCAGAAAACCACATCTCTGGACCAACACTAGCAACCTCTTCTACAGTTACGACCAAAGCAGCTGGTAACATTTGCTCCACTCTTTCTTGCTCGTCTTCTGTGGCAAAAACAAGATCAGGTCTTTCATCCGTTTGTTTTAAATAGGTTACTATTAACGTTCTTATATGCGCCAACAAATCCTTTGGTTTTGGAAATGCATAAGTCAGAGCACTTGATGGACAAACGGTGGTACAAATACCACCACCTTGACAACGAAAAGGATCAACCTTAATTTTCTCTACTAAAGAAGTAATCGCTTCCGCAGGACATGCATCAATACATCGTGTACAACCTGCTTTTCCTGATCGGCCATGTGCACACAAACTTTCGTTGTAATCAAAGTAGCGGGGCTTCTCAAACGTACCCACCATTTCACGCAACTCAGCCTTTGCGCTTTCTATATCAGACAAATCATTCGCCGATGTGATATACCCCGGTGGTTTTAAACCCATCGTTAATAAAGGCTGTGGAGTAAGATCAAGGATGAGATCCGCTTTTATCGTTTGGCCACTCACTTTAATTAAAAATTGACCCAGAGCACCTTCAATAGCTATTTCATCAGTTGGTGAACGCCCTTGAAACTCAATAATTTCACTAGTTAGCGGATCAGGTAAATCACCAATTTTATGCGCAACCTCAGAAGCTGCGATAATCACCACATGACCACGCGACTTATACTCAACTACGGACGTAGGTTGTGGATTTAATTTTTCAACGGCCGCGTATGCCGCCTGTTTTGCTTGTATCTTACTTTCTGAGACAAATAAATCTGTCATGCAACATCCTCGTTGTTTCTGTTATCAGCCTTATCAGCTTCATCATTATAGTTTGTGTTTTGTGTGCTTGACGCTTCTACGACACTATCATCATTTATTAAATCATCATTGTTTAGCAAAGAGTCATCAGTGGTATCACTTGCGAGCTCAGGATTTTGCGTTTCAGCATCATCAAGTGCGTCATCAAACTCACTGACGCTATCATCATCTTGACTACCAACATCTTCAGCATCAGCATTCGCGTATTCTGCTTCAGCCAGTTGTTCAGCTTTTTCTTGTTCTTCTTTAGCCAGCGCTCTTTTAGCCTCTACCTCAACCATATGTTTCATATCTGAAGTAATTGTAGTTGGATCTAGTTTTTCAAAGAACGTGTAATCACCATCATAATCATCCAAACCATCACGAACATTATAAACTTTGCTTTTAAATAACTTACGTAGCGCCATGGTGCGCAGACCTTCGCTGACACCTGTAGACATAAAGCCTGAATAATCCGAGCTTTCATCTAATGTTTCAATATCTGGCATATCTTCATCGGTCAAAGCATTCAGTTGTGCTTTCTTTTCTGCCCGAAGTACTTCGGGATCAACGACCTCTTCTGCCGCATTAGAATCAACACTATCTTCCTGAATTTCACCAGACGCTATTTTTTTATCTTTAGCCGCTTCTTCAGCAACTAGCTGTTTACGACGCGACCAACGAGATCCAAAACTTTCTTTTTCATTTGGCATACATTAATTACCTGACTTATCTTGCTGTTTACCTGGTTGCTGCCCTTCTCTGCTATCTACTTTCCAATCGGTACGCTTACGCTTTATGCGCTTCTCTGCCACATAATTTTCTACTACATAGGCTTCTGCCCAACGATATAATTCAGGAGGAATCGGAACAGCATAAATCGTGGCCTCTCCCTCGAGATAGGCATGCGCCTCATCAAAACTTAGCGAAACCAAAAATGGAATGGGGATACCGGTATCATTACCTTCTGCATCTTCTTCTCGTGCAATGATGAAACACCCTGGCTCCGGGGACATTAGATTATGATAGTAACTCTCACACTCATCATTATATAAACGAATTTTCATACCGCTATAAATGAGTTGTTTGACCTCCCCTTGTTCGACCACTTTAATCTGATCTTTAGCCTCTGAGGACTCACCTGCATCAACATCTTGCTCGGACAAAGCCACGATTCCGACCGCATCCCATACTTCATCAATCCATTTATTTTGAGAAGGACGACTCTCCATAATTACGGATACCGTAAAGCTATTTTTTAGCTTTTCAGAATCAGTCGTGGATATATCTGCTTGAGAGTTTTCAGGCTTGTTATTCGTACTGGTATCTGATTTATTCATAGATAAGATTGTAGTTTAGTTTTGTCTATCGTTCTGCGTTGAATTTTAGCTCAACTAGTTAATTAGCAAGTAACATGCCATTCGATACATTTTACACGTATTAATATTATTTAAAGTCACCCCCCTACTTACAGGCACTTTTTTAATATAAAGCAGTGATATTCAACGAATACAATAACCAACATTGATAACAACTTGGTAAATAGCCAACGGTATAATTTGTACCATTCATCCGAACATTGAAGACATTAAACACCGAACCACCCAACAAATAATTGCGCGAGGCTTACTCTTCCATCATTTAGAAATAATGGTACGAAAATTGCTACAACTGGTAAAACAAGTCCTATAAGCTATAGTTAATAAATCAGTAACGACCACTAAACACGAATGCGCACAACAACTGACAGAATAACGAGCAAAACCAGAAGTTGAGTAGCCAAGCAAGTAACAAAGAGAGCTATACACAGAGCGCAATATATTTAAACAAAGCAAAAAAACACACAGGCCACAATGACAGATAACTCCAAACAAAATGCGACAGAATCACAGCAAGTGACACAGAATAATACCGACACTAAGCCTCAGCTGGTAGATCGATTTGGTCGTCAGGTGACTTATGTCCGTCTATCCGTGACTGATCGCTGCGATCTACGTTGTGTTTACTGCATGTCCGAAGATATGACCTTTGTGCCTCGTGAACAATTACTCACACTTGAAGAAATGAGTCGAATTGGTAAAGCCTTTGTAGAGCTTGGCGTAAACAAGATTCGTATTTCAGGCGGAGAACCTCTGACACGTCGAAATATACTCACTGTGTTCGAATCTCTGGGAGAGCTTGACGGACTCAAAGACCTGACTATCACCACCAATGCCACGCTACTCGAAAAATACGCTCAGCCTTTAAAGGATGCAGGCGTTACTCGTATCAATGTCAGCCTTGATACCTTAAACGAAGCACGCTTCAAAAAAATCACACGCATCGGCAAGCTTGAAAAAACCATGTCTGGCATTGATGCAGCATTAAAAGTCGGCTTCCAAAAAGTAAAACTCAACAGCGTCATCATGAAAGATTACAACGATGATGAGATTAATGCGCTGGTTGAATTTGTTCGCGAACGTGGCATGGACATTAGCTTTATCGAAGAAATGCCACTGGGTGAAATTGGCGACCATGATCGTGCCGAGACCTATTTCTCAAGCGACAAAATACTGAGCAAGTTACAAGAAAGCTACGAACTCACAGCGACTGATGAAACAACTGGAGGTCCTGCCAAGTACTTCCGTTTTAATGACTCTGACAGCCGAGTCGGATTTATCTCTCCACATAGCCATAATTTCTGTGACGACTGTAATCGTGTTCGCGTTACGGCAGAAGGCATGCTGTTATTATGCCTTGGTCAGGAACATTCAATGGATCTACGCAAAATTGTCAGAGCCAACCCAAATGATGACGAAGCGTTGCGCTCAGCCATTATCGATTCCATGCAACTAAAACCGAAAGGGCATGATTTCAACCTCAACGGACAACCTATTATCATGCGCCACATGAGTGCTACGGGAGGCTAAGCTCTTGTCTCCAACACCCTCATCCGATAGATCCACACAAAAACCCGAACTCACAGACGAAGGTCTAGGCGCTGCTTTTGCAGTAAATGGGATCAATGAGTTTGGCGAAACCATAGAAGGTCACATTGCTGCCGAACGTGCCCTCACCATCTATCTCAACAAACGCGAAATAGTCACACTCATGACTTTAGGTACACAGCCTGAATTATTGGTGCTGGGCTGGTTACGCAATCAACGCCTGGTAAAGAATGCCAGCGACATTCGAGCGATTCAGGTTGATTGGGAAACGGAATCCGTTGCGGTTACCACACACGATGCCATTGATGGTATAGACGAAAAACTGAGCAAAAAAACTGTAACCACAGGCTGCGGACAAGGCACAGTCTACGGCGACATGATGGATGGTTTGAGCCAGATTCAATTACCCAAAGTTTCACTACGCCAATCCAGAATTTACGAGTTACTAGCAACACTCAATAAACATAACGAAATCTACAAAAAAGCCGGCGCGGTTCATGGCTGTGCTTTGTGTCAAGATACCGAGAATCAACGATTTGTCGAAGATGTCGGGCGTCACAATGCAGTAGACGCGATCGCAGGTTATATGTGGTTACACGATATTAGCGGCGGCGACAAAATCTTTTACACCACCGGCAGACTCACTTCAGAGATGGTTATTAAAGTGGCGCAAATGGGCATTCCTGTTTTATTGTCTCGCTCTGGCGCAACGCAAATGGGTTATGAAATTGCCAAACAACTCGGTGTGGTACTAATATCTCGCGCAAAGGGAAAACATTTTCTCGTCTATAACGGCGCTGAAAATATTGAGTTTGACGCAATACCAAATAAAATTACTTCCAAATCAAACACTGCTTCATGAGCTAAACCAATGAGTAAACCCAGTTCACTAGACCTCAATACCCCGTTTCTTAGCGTAAAGCAGGTTTCAGAATATCTCCAACTAAACGAAAAAAAGGTTTATTCACTGGCTAACGAAGGCCATATACCTGCAACCAAAGTGACGGGTAAATGGATGTTCCCCAGGGAACTCATCGATCGCTGGATGCTAGACTCGTCTCATAGTGGTTTATTGAAAGACCGATTGATTATCGCTGGCAGCGATGATCCATTACTGTATCGCGTGGTCAATACCTATGCCGCACAAATGGGCTCTCATGCTCTGGTTAGTTATTCACCAACCGGAACGGGCATTGGCTTAAAACTTTTACAATCACAACGCATCGATGTTTGCGGCATGCACTGGGGCCCAACGGCAGAAAGCAGAATGCGTCACCCTGCGCTTTTACAACAACACGCACAATATAAAAACTGGGTATTAATCAGAGCCTTTCAGCGTGAACAAGGTCTAATAGTCAGCCCTAAACTTTTACAGCTATCCGAAAGTCCTGATGCTTTTTTTGACACACAATATCGCTGGGCGATGCGCCAAAAAGGCTCAGGTGCACAACGTTTCTTACTGGAAATTCTCAGCCATTATCACAAAACCACTGATCTTCTAAATTGCGAAGTAGAAGCTAATTCAGAACGCGAAGCCGCAGCCGCAATTGCGATGGATATGGCAGACATCGCACCTGGCGCACGCTCGGTTGCGACAGAGTTCGGTTTAGGGTTTATCAGTTTAGGCTGGGAATCTTTTGATTTAGCGCTACCCAGAAATATCTGGTTCAGGCATTTGTTTCAAGAATTTATCAATGAATTGAAATCATTACCTAGCCAGCAAATGGCCGAGGCACTAACAGGGTACGATTTAACGTCCTGCGGTGAATTGGTTTGGGGAGATGATTAAAAACAGGGAGATGACGTGACTTATAGATCATATAGGTCACCCCCCTACTTTGAGGCACTTTTTTGGTGTTCTTAAGTACCAGTATTGCCAATCACTGTTTTAGCTTGCAGGTCCGCATGGTAAGAAGAACGCACCAATGGACCACTTGCAACATGCTTGAACCCGAGGTCTTCCGCATAGATTCTTATTTCTTCAAACTCATCCGGCGAATAATAACGCTCTACCGGTAGATGAGAATCAGAAGGTGCGAGGTATTGACCCACTGTAAGCATTCGGCAACCGTGATCATACAAATCCTTCGACGTTTCCTTTATCTCATCCATGGTTTCACCCAAGCCCACCATTAGTCCCGATTTAGTTGGGATGTTTTGATGACGTTCTCCGAACTTTTTGAGCAAATCCAGAGACCACTGATAATCAGCACCAGGTCGCGCTTGTTTATACAATCTCGGTACGGTTTCAATATTGTGATTGAAGACATCAGGCGGCTCTACGGACATTTCTGCAATCGCAATATCCATTCGCCCCCTAAAATCAGGCGTAAGCACTTCAACACTAATACCCGGCTGTGCTTCACGCGCAGCGCGAACACAATCGGCGAAATGTTTGGCACCACCATCTCTTAAATCATCACGATCTACCGAAGTGATTACCACATACTTGAGACCCATCTGCTGAATCGCTTCCGCTAAGTGACGCGGCTCATCTTCATCAACCGGCAACGGACGACCATGCCCTACTTCACAGAATGGACAACGGCGCGTACACACCTGACCCAGAATCATAAAAGTTGCCGTACCATTGCCAAAACATTCCGGCAGATTTGGACAAGAGGCTTCTTCACACACCGTATACAGCTTTTTATTGCGTAACATCCCGCGCACATGTGCCGCTTGAGAGGCCGATGGCAATTTAATTTTCAACCACGCAGGTTTCTTCAACGGCTCATCTTTGGGAACTACTTTAATTGGAATGCGGGCAACTTTATCTGCCCGCCGTAATGGAACTCCGGGTTCTGGTTTTGTATATGACATAATCTTATTACTTCTTCTTTTTTGGCGCGTAAAGGTCTGTAATCGTCCCTTCAAACATTTCCGCCGCCATTGCTACAGTCTCAGACAATGTAGGATGTGGATGCACAGTCAAACCGATATCCGCAGCATTTGAACCCATTTCTATCGCATGAGCTACTTCTGCGATTAATTCACCTGCATTAATCCCAACAATTCCAGCACCTATAACTCGCTCATTCTTTTCATCAAAAATAAGTTTAGTCATGCCTTCTTCACGCCCCATTGATAATGCACGACCACTGGCCGCCCATGGGAAAACGCCTTTACCGTATTTGAGACCTTGTGCTTTCGCTTCTTCTTCAGTAACACCTACCCACGCAATTTCTGGATCTGTATATGCTACCGATGGAATGACTCTGGCATCGAAATGACTTGGTAAACCTGACGCCGCTTCAGCTGCTGTCTTGCCTTCATGAACCGCTTTATGCGCGAGCATAGGCTGACCAATAATATCTCCAATTGCAAAAATATGTGGTTGAGTGGTGCGCATTTGACTATCCACGACCTGCACAAAACCGCTTTTATCAACAGCAACACCAGCGTTCTCAGCACCAATTAATTTCCCATTTGGTGTACGACCCACAGCAACTAAAACACGATCATAAACTTGAGGTTTTTCAGGCGCCTGCTTGCCTTCAAAAGTCACTTTCATGCCTGACTTAGTTGCTTCAACTGCAGTCACTCGGGTTTCCATCAAAATGGCTTCATACTTCTTTTTGATGCGATTGGTATAGGGCTTAACGATATCTTTATCAGCACCTGCAACCAGATTTGGTAGCATTTCAACAACTGTGATTTTAGAGCCTAGTGCCGAATAAACCGTCGCCATTTCAAGACCAATAATTCCACCACCAATAACCAACATACGCTTTGGCACATCAGCAAGTTCCAGTGCGCCCGTTGAATCAATGACGCGCGGATCTTCTGGAATAAACGGTAAATGAACCGCCTCAGAACCTGCCGCTATAACAGCTTTATCGAATTTAACGACAGTCTTTTTGCCGTCTTCAGCAGTGACTTCAACATGATTCGGATCGAGGAATTTACCTACCCCGCTTACAACCTGTACTTTACGTTGCTTGGCTAAACCACTTAGTCCTCCTGTCAAACGACTGACGATTTTCTCTTTCCATGTTCGTAATTTATCGATATCGACTTTAGGCTTTTTGAAATCAATACCGATCTCATTAACCTCTTCAGACTCATCGAGTACTTTGGCTGCATGCAACAATGCTTTAGAAGGAATACACCCCACATTCAGACAGACACCACCCAATGTTGACCAGCGCTCAATTAATACCGTTTGCATACCTAAATCGGCGGCACGAAAAGCCGCGGTGTAACCACCCGGACCTGCACCCAACACCAACATTTCACACGTCACATCTGCACCACCTGAATGGCTAGAAGCGCTTGGTGCGCTAACAGCCGCAGGCGCTGGTGCCGCTTGTTGTGTGGAAGTGTCTTTTGCAGGAGCTGGAGCAGACTCTGGTTCAGTTGCTGCTGCCCCTTCTTCTACTTCCATAAGACAAACAACAGAACCTTCGCCGGCTTTATCGCCAACCTTTAACTTCATCTCTTTGATCGTGCCTGCATGCGAAGATGGCACATCCATTGAAGCTTTGTCAGACTCTAACGTTAACAATGCATCTTCTTCGGCGACAACATCTCCAGGACCAACTAAAACTTCAATCACATCTACTTCATCAAAGTCGCCAATATCAGGGACTTTTATTTCAATTACATTACTCATTTAAAACTCCCTGTTTAAAGCATTAAGTTGCGAACATCAGACAATACGAAAGATAGGTGACTAGCGAAACGTGCCGCATAAGCACCATCAATCACTCTATGATCGTATGAAACAGCTAGCGGCTGAATTAAACGATCAACAATTTCACCGTCTTTACGCACCAAACGTTCCTGAGATCGAGTGATACCGAGAATCGCAACCTCTGGAGCATTTACGATCGGAGTAAAATTCGTTCCACCGATACCGCCTAGGCTAGAAATTGAGAAACAACCACCTGACATATCAGCCGCTTTCAATTTACCATCACGTGCTTTAACCGAGATTTCTCCCAGCTCGCGCGCCAGTTCAAACATACCTTTGCGATCAACATCTTTAATCACAGGAACGACTAAGCCATCAGGTGTATCGACTGCAACGCCGATATTGTAGAACTTACGCATGATTAAATTCTCACCAGCATCATCCATCGCTGAATTGAATTTAGGGAATTCTTTTAAACCGGACGCAACCGCTTTCAACATGAATACAAGCGGCGTGAAGTTGAAGCCCATTTCTTTGGCTTTGCCTTTGATTGTGCCGCGGTAAGCCTCCAACTCGGTAATATCAGCTTCGTCAAAATGCGTCACTTGCGGAACATTCAACCAGGCTTTATGTAGATGCTTAGCAGAAAGCTTTCCAATTCGAGACATTGGAACCGTTTCAATTTCACCAAATTTAGACCAGTCTGGTTGAGTAATTAAAGGAATACCCATTTCTCCACCAGCGGCTTTAGTCGGTGCGGTACTTGATGAGCTTGAAGCAGCTGCAGCAGCTGGTTGACCACCATTTGCACTGAAGCTATTGAGGTCATCTTCCGTAATTCTACCTTGACGACCAGTGCCCGTAACCTGTGTTAAATCAACCCCTTGTTCACGTGCTTTGCGACGTATTGATGGGCTGGCGTGAGCTCGACGGAATGCTTCAGAATCTTTTACATTAGAAGCCGCAGGAACTCGTGCAGGTGCTTTTGCCGCACCACTACTGCTTACATCAGGTACTGGATTTGAATCTGCGGCGGCTTTTGTGCCACCTTTCGTTTCGAGCAGCATGATTAAACTGCCTTGTGAAACCTTATCACCCACTGCAATTTTCAGCTGTTTGACCACACCCGCTTTTGGCGCTGGGATATCCATCGAAGCTTTATCAGATTCAAGAGTAATAAGAGAGTCTTCTTCTTGAACGGTATCACCCTCTGCAACCAACACTTCAATTACATCGACACTGTCAAAATCACCAATATCAGGCACTAGAATCTCTTCTAATCCGCCACCGCCATATCCACTTCCACCCGCACTTGGCGCGGCACTTGATGCTGCAGACCCGCCTCCCACTTTAGGTTGTGCATTATCTACAGCTACGTTTACACTTGATTCATCTGAATCTTCCAGAATCAGAATCAAACTACCTTCAGCCACCTTATCTCCAACGGCTACTTTAATCTCTTTGACCACACCACCTGCCGTGGCAGGTATATCCATAGAGGCTTTATCAGACTCCAGTGTAATAAGCTCATCATCAATTGAGATGGTATCGCCAACGTTTACTAATACTTCAATGACATCGACTTCAGAGAAATCACCGATATCAGGTACTAACATTTCTTTACTCATTATTATTTCTCCGAATTATGCGTGTAGCGGATTAGTTTTATCAGGATCGATGCCATACTTTTTGATAGCTTCTAACACTGTTTTATTTGTAATACCTTTCGCTTTTTGATCAGCTAATGCTTTCAGCGCGGTAATTGCCACATAACGGCTATCGACCTCAAAGTGCTCACGTAATGCTTCGCGACTATCAGAGCGACCAAAGCCATCGGTACCAAGTACATGGTAATCATTCGCAATGAATGGTCGAATTTGCTCTGCATACATTTTCATGTAATCCGTAGCCGCAATCACTGGACCTTTGGCTCCATCGAGACATGTTTCAACCCAGCTTTTACGTGGTTTCTTATCCGGATGTAGCAAATTCCAGCGCTGCACATCTTGTCCATCACGAGTTAACTCATTAAGACTTGGCGTAGACCAGATATCAGCTGCGATATCCCAATCATTTTTCAATAAGTCCGCAGCTGCAATGACTTCACGCAAGATAGACCCACAACCTAATAACTGAACAGTATGCTTTGCTTTACCCTTCGCTTTTTGGAATTGGTACATACCTTTGATGATGCCTTCTTCCGCACCTTTAGGCATTGCTGGCATGCTGTAGTTTTCATTCAGCGTGGTTATGTAGTAATAAACATTCTCGTTATTTTCATACATGCGCTTTAAACCATCGTGATAAATCACGGCAAGCTCGTAAGCAAACGTTGGATCGTATGACATACAATTAGGGATGAATTGCGCAAATAACTGGCTGTGCCCATCCTGATGTTGCAGACCTTCTCCATTCAGGGTAGTACGTCCAGAAGTCGCTCCTATCAAGAATCCTCGAGCCAACATATCACCGGCAGCCCAGGCCAAGTCACCAATACGCTGGAAACCAAACATGGAATAGAAAATGTAGACAGGTATTGTCATCACACCATTGTTTGCGTATGAGGTTGAAGCAGCAATCCACGACGACATAGCGCCATCTTCATTGATACCTTCTTGCAACATCTGACCGTTCTGTGATTCTTTATAAGGCATGATGTCTTTAGAATCCATTGGCACATATTTTTGACCTTCGTGCGCATAAATACCCACTTGGCGGAACATGCCTTCCATACCAAAAGTACGTGCTTCGTCCGGCACAATCGGCACTAAACGAGGACCAATCTCTTTATTACGAGCAACAGCAACCATGATTCTCACCATTGCCATGGTTGTCGACATAGTTCGTTCGCCCGTATCTTTTAATAGCGCATCAAATATTGATAAATCAGGAATATTCAGTGTTTCATATTCTTGTGATCGACTAGGTAAATAACCACCCAACGCTTTACGCTTTTCATGTAAATACAACATCTCAGGCGAGTCGGCTGCTGGCTTGTAGAAATCAGCCGCATCTACTTGCTCATCTGAGACAGGGATAGAAAATCGATCGCGTAATTTACCCAACTGGCTAGCACTTAACTTCTTCTGAGAATGACTGATATTCATTCCCTCACCCGCTTCACCCATGCCATACCCTTTTACGGTATGCATAAGTATCACGGTAGGTCGATCTGGTGTATTTATAGCTCTGTGATATGCAGCAAATACTTTTTCCTGATCGTGACCACCGCGCAGAAGATCAAGATAGATTTGATCATCAGTCCAGTCGTTGACCAGCTCTTCTATTCCATATTTAACAAACAGGTGCTCACGAACATAAGCCCCGCCTTTGTTTTTGAAGTTCTGGTATTCACCATCGACGGTTTCCATCAATGCTCTTTTCAAGGTATTACCATGCTGAGGATCATTTAACAGTGGATACCAGGCTGACCCCCAGAGAACTTTAATGACATTCCAGCCACCGCCTCTGAAGTTACTTTCTAATTCTTGTACTATTTTACCGTTACCACGAACTGGCCCATCTAATCGCTGAAGATTACAGTTCACGACGAATATAAGGTTGTCTAATTTTTCACGTGAGGCTAATGAGATTGCACCTTGTGATTCAGGCTCATCCATCTCCCCATCGCCCAGAAATGCCCAGACTTTACGTTGCTCTGAAAGTTTTTCTGCTTTCGGAGATAGCCCTCTATTTTGTAGATATTTAATGAATCGAGCCTGATAAATAGCCATGATCGGACCAAGACCCATGGATACCGTAGAAAACTGCCAGAAGTCAGGCATCAAGTAAGGATGTGGATAAGAAGAAAGACCTTTACCGCCCGCCTCTATTCTGAAGTTATCCAGTTGCTCATCAGTCAATCGACCTTCTAAATACGCTCTTGCATACGTACCGGGCGCAGTGTGCCCTTGAACAAATAGCATGTCGCCACCACTAGGATGATCAGCACCTTTCCAGACATGGTTATAACCCACTTCATACATAATCGCTGACGATTGATACGAAGCGATATGCCCACCAGGCTCAGCTGGTTTGCGGTTAGCTTTAACCACCATAGCTGTTGCATTCCAACGGAGTGCGCGAAGAATTTTACGTTCCGTTTCTAGATCTCCGGGATATGCCGGCTGCTGATCTGTCGGAATTGTATTTACGTAAGGGGTATTATCTTTGGGAGGTTCAACACCGGCTTCAAAAGCGGCATTTATTGCTTGATTTAAAAGATATCGAGCGCGTTCTGGTCCTTCTCTTTCTATAACAACGTCAATGGCTTCCTTCCATTCACTTGTTTCCTGGGGGTCTAAATCGGTTACATCTTCACTACTCATGCGTTGTTTCTCCTAGCGGTAGAATTTTGTTAGTGTTGTAAGACTTATTATTAATCTTATTTAACTGTGAAAATTATGTTCTTATCAATGTTATAGCTTATATTTCAGGTAAAGTTATTGAAGGAATAATGATTCGTATTAATAAGAATAATTAATGGCCTAATAAATAAAAAAGGCCTATAAGTGGGGGGGGTGTATAATAGATTCGAAAAAGAATTTTTTTCGATAAAAAACAGATACTTTTTAATCAAAATAATCATAAAAACCGAACAAAAAACACATTATCGTATTGATATTCGAAAACTATGTTTAATGATTATAAACAGCAGCTACAATTTCTTTTGTGCTTACTCATTTTTCCGATGCCTGGATTAAATGTATTGGTAGGATCAAGCTCACGATAAAATGATTTTAAATCCTGCTCCGCTTCATACAAATGTCCCACATTATGTTCTGCAGGATATTTCGCCCCTCTTTCATCAAGAACGGCTAGCATGGCTTTTTTTACTGCTTCGGTGTCTGCGCCTTTCTTCAAAATATAATCCTGATGAAAAACATGACACATGAAATGGCCGTAATACAAAGCAGAATCAATTTGATCGCTAATTTCACGAGGCAGGTTTTCGACCCAATTCATATCGTTTCTTCTTAAGGCGATATCCAAAGCCAGAATATCCCCAACTTTATGACTCTTGACCGTTTGATAACGAATGGCAGCACCTGCTGCGGCAAAACGAAGTAACATCGCCTTACTTGCTTCATCATCAGTACAGACAAAGAAATCACCATCGTTGGCAAGCCCATCAGAATTATTTGAAGCAAAGAAATCAGTTAAAAAGCTTTGGGCTTCTGCGATACCCTCATCACTCATTTTAAGAATAAGGTGATGTTCATATTTATCACGGAACTGAATCATACGTTTTGGCAAATGCTTCGGCCAAAAATGACTCGCAAACTGCATCACATGATCAGTTAAGAATTTTGGAAGTAGCGGAATTTTATTGAGGGTTGCATCAATACGCCCTTTCCACGCGAACATCTTTGGCAGACTATCTGTACCCAGATGCTGGATCGTTAAAAATGTATCTTTACCGTACTTTTCACCAATATCGAACATATCGCCATGAAGATACTCACCCACATCGGGTACATTTTCGAACTCACTTAAGATATGTCTCCGCAGCTTGGTTAATACCTGCGCGTCATTGGTTCCGATGTAAAACGTTTGTTCTTGCTTCGCTACTTCAAAGGTGTCGAGTCTAACCGCGAATACCGCTAATTTACCGGCACAACCACTGGCTTCGAATAAACGACGTTTATCCGCATTAAAGCGGGCTGGCGTGACTGCATCGATATCACGAATGCGCTCTACATACTCTCTATCTGAGGCCAATTTTCCGCCATCATCGAGATCATCGGTGGAAAAATCTTGTCGCTCTAAACGGGCGATTATCTCTTCGGGTGTTGCATCTGCCGAATCGCCTAAATCAATACCAAGGTGATTCACGAGTTCTAACTCGCCTTTCTCATTGACGCGCGCATACAAAGCCAGCTCAGTATATGCCGGACCACGCTTCACCAGAGAACCACCAGAATTATTAGACACACCACCAACGATCGATGCACCAATACTCGACGAACCGATGACCGAATGCGGCGCTCTTTTTAACGGCTTAAGCTTCTTTTCAAGTGCATGCAAGGTTGCGCCTGCAAAACCTAACACCTGCTCTCCACCATTTAACAAAACTATATTATTGATGCGTAAAGTATTGATGATAACCACTTCACGGTCATAGTCGTCATTATTGGGTACAGAACCCGCCGTCAAACCCGTATTGGCAGCTTGCATAATAATGACGGTATTGGCTTCAACACAGACTTTTAAAACTTGCCATAACGTCAATAATGAATCAGGAAACAACACTGCTAATGCACCACCACTACCCGCACGGAATCCTTTACGGTAATACTCCGTTTTCTTTTCATCTGTGGCTACTTTTTCCTGACCCAGAATATTTTTGAGTGCTGTTATCAATTCATTATTAGACATAGTTTTTCTCTTAAAATTTTATGGCAGGTGTAGCACGAGTATTACCAATACTTTCAAATAATTGGTAATACCAATTTACCAATTACCTTACCAATTTAAAAGAAGAGTAGTTAATTTTCTGAAAAAATCAAATTATTTCTCATACTATTTGCCTATTTATAAGGATTTCAGACACTTATAAACTTTCTTGATTTCTTGCTTTTATCGACTACAATAATAAATAATTGGTAAGACCAGAGACCATCATGCACAAAAAACGAATTGCAGATACCATTGCAGATAAACTACAGACCCTGATTGTTGAAGGCAGTCTTAAACCAGGTGATCGCCTACCTGCAGAAAGAACACTCGCTGAAAGCTTCGGCGTATCGCGCCCATCATTGCGGGAGGCCATTCAAAAATTACAAAGTCGTGGCTTACTTAAAACTCGACCTGGTGGCGGTACAACGGTCGAATCGAGCTTGAATCCTGAGTTCGTTGATCCACTGATCAGCTTTTTTCAAGAACACCCGGAATCACGCTTTGATGTACTCGAAGTCAGGCACTCTTTAGAAGGGAATGCAGCGTGGCATGCCGCTATCCGCGCAACAGACGAAGATAAAGAAAACATCAAAGCCTGTTATGAAAAAATGATTTTACTGCACAATGGCGACGACCCATTGGCAGAAGCACAGTCGGATGCAGAGTTTCATTTAAGTATTGTCGAAGCATCACACAACCTTGTTTTATTGCACATGATGCGCGGTTTGTTCACCTTATTACAAAATAGTATTTCGCATAATCTGGACAAGCTCTATACCTTACCACGAGTATTTGAACCACTGAGTAATCAGCATAAAGCGTTAATGGAAGCCGTTATCGCAGGAGATCCGGAAAAAGCCCGACAGGCAGCTCAAGATCATTTGGCATTTGTAGAAGACTCGTTACAAGAAATCGATAAAGAAGAAGTTCGTAAAACGCGTTCGTTGCGTCGTTTAACGACATTAAACGCGTTACAAACTGAGCCGAACAAAAACAAGGCTCAAAAATTCAGCCAAGATCAAACCTAGTTTAAAAAACCAACAACTTATGACGCTGCATATTTGACTCACAAATAAAGAAGATTATTTCAACAAAAGAATCTGGTGAGTTTTACCAGATATAAATACAAATACTATGTATTAGTTACATAGCCCTATAAATAACGTTACACAAAGTAGGATTGTTAACATGATTATTTCTGCACCAACTGATTATCGTAAGGCTGCAAAAGCAAAGCTCCCCCCATTTTTATTTCATTATATTGACGGCGGTTCCTACGGTGAACACACGTTAAAACATAATACTGAAGATTTAGCGGATGTTGCCTTAAGGCAGCGTATTTTGAATAATATGTCAGACCTAAACCTGGAAACAGAAATCTTTGGTGAAAAGCTAGCGATGCCGATAGTACTTGCGCCAGTAGGTCTTTTAGGCATGTTTGCTCGTCGAGGGGAAGTACTCGCAGCAAAAGCAGCCGATAAAAAAGGCATTCCATTTACCATGTCTACCGTATCTGTTTGCTCAATAGAAGAAGTAACACCAGCAATAGAACGGCCGATGTGGTTCCAACTCTACGTACTTAAAGATCGTGGATTTATGGAGAATGCACTGCAACGCGCTAAAGCAGCAGGTGTAACCACTTTAGTTTTTACTGTTGATATGCCTGTGCCTGGCGCTCGTTATCGTGATATGCATTCCGGTATGAGTGGCCCCAATGCTGCTGCTCGTCGAGTTTTTCAATCTATGCGCCACCCACAATGGGCGTTTGATGTCGGCGTTTTTGGCAAGCCCCATGATCTTGGCAATATCTCAACTTACCGTGGCGAACCCACCAAATTAGAAGACTATATTGGCTGGTTAGGTAATAACTTTGACCCTTCAATATCATGGAAAGACCTGGAATGGATCAGAGATTATTGGGATGGTCCTATGATTATTAAAGGCATCCTTGATGTAGATGACGCTAAAGACGCGGTTAGTTTTGGGGCTGATGGCATTATTGTTTCCAACCATGGTGGACGCCAACTAGATGGTGTGATGTCATCCGCGAGAGCCCTGCCCGATATAGCAGATGCCGTAAAAGGTGATCTTAAAATTTTTGCAGACTCAGGCATTCGTTCTGGTTTAGATGTAGTCAGAATGATGGCATTAGGTGCAGATTGCACACTACTTGGTCGATCTTTCATTTATGCCTTAGCAGCACAAGGGCAAGCAGGTGTAGAAAATTTATTAGATTTGTACGAAAAAGAAATGCGTGTCGCAATGACGCTGACAGGCGCTAAAAGCATCAATGATTTGAGTCGTGATTCCCTGGTCAATATTGATTAGTTATTGATTAGTAAGCGTTAATAAAGATTAACACTCACCTACTCTATATTAGTCGGCTTTATAACCGGCTAATATAGAAAACACACAGGTGAATCAAATAAATAAAAGACTGTGGCAAACTTTACAATTTGTGATTAGCAGCCAAAAATTCCATCTACTTTTTAAGTATTTTTCCTAAACAAGCCACTTATTTATCAGACAAAATCCGACTTAAAGGACTTTGAACACCATCTGCCCCTTGCTTAAGAATATGAGTATAAATCTCAGTTGTTTTGACATCAGAATGACCTAATTGTGACTGTACTGTACGAATATCAACCCCATTTTGAAGTAAATGCGTAGCAAAAGAGTGCCGAAGTGTATGTGAACTTACTGGCTTGTTAATACCAGCTTCGCTGCATGCTTTTTTGATAATACGGTTAATCATCGACTCATCAATATGATGCCTTCTAATCAAACCAGTCCCCGGTTCGACGCTGAGTTTATAAGAAGGGAAAAGATAGTGCCAACCTAATGTTTTGTTAGCAGCACGATATTTTCTCTCAAGCGCATTAGGCAAAAATACACCACTGTAGTGCGGGTTTTCTAAATCTTCCTCAAGGTAATTTTTTACACGCTGTATCTGTGTGTGAATTGCAGGTATAAGCTCAACCGCCAACGTCGTAATCCGACTCTTATAACCTTTAGAATTCCAAACTCTCACCTGCTTCATCTCAAAATCAATATCATTAACCCTTAAACGAAGTAACTCAATGCGCCTCAAACCAGAACCATAAAGCATTCCCAACATTAATTTATAATTTGGTTCTACTTTCGAAAACAACAACATTATCTCTTGCTGAGTAAGCACAATGGGCAATTTAGCAGGACGTTTTACTCGCCTAAATTGACTAAGATCACCTAAAGGCTTCTCTAAAAACTTATTATACAAAAACACCAAAGCATTCAACGCCAAAGATTGCGTACTTATAGACACAGACCTATTCACCGCAAGATGCGTTAAAAATAACTCAACTTCTAATACCCCCATTTCATCGGGATGTTTTTTAGAATTAAAATTAATAAACGCCTTAATCCAGTAAATATAAGACTGAATCGTACGCTTACTATACTGGCGAACCTGCATATACTTCGAAATATTGGTTAAAAATTGAGATTCAGGCATAATAACTATTACTTATTCGGTTAATTTACAAAGCATACAATAATCGAACAAGAAACAGGGACGAGTCCCTACTTTTCAGTAGTAAAAACCAGACAAAAAGCAGAAAACTCATTTTTATTAATAACTTAAGTGTCCCCGTTAAAAAACGAGAAAAGAATTAGAAGGATTCCCTATAATATTATTAAGAGGGACTTAGTCCTTCTTAATAGACTGTTATAAAGTAAAGGAGTATGAGTATCTCAGGTTATAAAACTATAATTACAATGTTTACCGTTGTGTTAGTAATAATTATACCTTTAGCATTATTTAGCCCTGCAATATTCTCAGGCATCTCTTTTTTTCTTATATCTGAGTTTGCTTTTTATTCATCTGTTATTTCTTTCGTATTGGGAATAATGTTTTTTATTGCTGCAATTCTTCTTACTGAAGAAAACAAAAAAAGGGTTGTTGCTGCACGATTTGAAACAGGTATGGAGGCAATGATATTATGCATACCGTATATAATCTATTTAGCTATTAAACAATTGGTTACAAAATGAATTACAATATTTATAACAAGTTGCTTCATCGGAAAAACTACTCGCTCGCGCTCGCATTTTTCCGCTGAGCAAGGCGTTATGAGTAAAGACAAATGAATGCGTTTGGTATTTTTCTACTAATTATAGGAACAATAGTTGGTTTGTTTTACGGAGCAATATCTGGGCAATATGCATTTTTATATTTAACACATGAAAACCCCGGAACAGGTAGTCAATCTGAGTTATTAATGGGTGTAGCTTTTCCACTTCTAATTGCTTGTCCAGCATGGTTATCTGCATCATTAGGTGCATATTTGAATAGACATAGATTAAAAAACTGGCTTCAGCTTGTAATTTATAGTTTTGCTTTTCTATCTAGTAGTTTGCTACTTTACTTTTTAATATTTGGGTAAAATAAACTGTAATGCAATTAATCTCATAACAAGTTGCAGCATTGGAAAACCAACTCGCTGGCGCTCGTTGTTTTCCACTGTGCAAGGCGTTAGGTTGCTAGATGTGATATCGGTAATAAATTTTAGGAAATACGAATGAGAAAATTAAAACTGCAAGTTCAAATATCATTGGATGGCTTTATAGCTGGACTCAATGGCGAGATGGATTGGATGGTTTGGGATTGGGATGACGAACTAATAAAATACGTAGAAGAAATAACAGAGCCTGTTGATTGTATAGTTCTTGGTAAAAATCTCGCTCAAGGGTTTATTCCGCATTGGTCTAAAATAGCTGAAGACTCTAGCCACCCAGAGTATGTAGGGGGTAGAAAGTATACAGATACACATAAGGTCGTTTTTACAAAAACCCTAGAACAGGCAGAGTGGAAAAATACTGAATTAGCAAAAGGGGATATAGCTCAGGAAATCTCCAATCTAAAAAAGAAAGATGGGATGGACATCATTGCATATGGTGGAGGGAAATTTGTTTCTTCACTAGTAAAACATGGCCTAATAGATGAATTCCACCTGTTTGTAAATCCCGTTGCAATTGGAAAAGGAATGCCAATATTTGCAGAACTAGATAGAAATCAAAAATTTGTACTTGAGGCTTCACAAAATTATTCCTGTGGCATAGCTGTTCTGCGGTATCGTGTATCAACCTAACAAGGCAATTAAACAAAAGCACAACAAAAACACGTTGTGCTGGACTCGCTAACGCTCGCCGTTTATTGCGGCGTTATGTAGTCTGCGACGCAAAAGCAATAAATTGGGGTTTATTAGTAAATTTTGACACCCCCCTACTTTTAGGCTCTTTTTATAAGTAGAAATGTGTTTTAAATTTTATCTAAGGAAAGTTAATGTTAAATCGATCAACAAATTATATTTTGGCAGTTGTTACTTTATTAATCTCTGGTTGTTCTAGCACAGGTGTAGTTCCGATGAGTCAGGATTCATACTATATCGGTAAAAAAGATGGTTCACCCGGTCTAGGTGTTTCACTGAGCAATAAAGCAAAAGTCTACCAAGAGGCTAATGCATTTTGTCTCAAAAAGAACCTCGAAGTAATGGTTCTGCGTGAGACTGTAACGCCAGCAGCTCCTGCACGCCTCGGCTCAACTGAGTTACATTTCAAATGTGTAAAACCTGGAGGAACAGCTAAACCATTAGCAAAAGATGCAGACACAGTCATTAAAGTACAGCCTGGCTTATAGTTTGCCTCTTACTCAATTCTACATAACAAGGCAATTAAACAAACGCACAACAAAAACACGTTGTGCTGGACTCGCTAACGCTCGCCGTTTATTGCGGCGTTAGCATTACTAGGGTTAAATATTGAGTAATAAACACATAATAATATTTTCAATACTTCTAAGTATAATAGTCGCTTTTATTAGTTTTGTGCTTGGAATAAGTATTGGCGCTTCATCTGAACAAGAAAGTTTTTTAAAATTTACAATTCCAATTTTAGGTGTTATCGGTAATTGGGTCGCAGGTGTTGGTGCTATATTCGCAGTTTTTGTTGCACTTTGGCTTGCAGAACAACAAAGAAAAAGAGATTCTGAAAATCTTAAACTTAATTTCAGTGCATTCATTACTGCTGGAAATCCAAATTCTTATTTAGCAGTTGCAGTCACGTCTAATGGTAATAAACCCAGTAGAATTAATTCAATATCTGTACACTCAAAAAGCTCAAAAATAGCATTAGTTATTATGCAATTTGACATTGAAGGCCATCAACCACCAACATTGCTTAATTATGGAGAACAAGCAAGATTCATTTTTGTGCCAAAGACTGAAGAGGGTATAAGAAACTTTGTAAAAGAGAATGGATCAGGGCTTTATAAAAATTTATACTTGGGAATATCAACCTCAACAAGCTTTTTTAAAACTCCGTTTAGCCCTGCCGTAATTGAATATTTACAGAAAATTATGCTAACAAGTGACTGTGGTTCCAAGTCAACCTTTTAAGCCAATTTTTCATCCCAAACCTCCCCTTTTTTCACCATTGTATTGAGTATGGTAATCATCTTTCTCATACAGGCTACGATGGCTACTTTTTTCGGTTTGCCTTTAGAAACTAAAGCATGGTATTCCCGTTTAAATTTTGGGTTGGATTGTATCGTCGACATCATCGCCATAAACAAAACCGTTCGGATTCTTGCTCTTCCTCCACGGATTCTTCGTTTGCCACGATAAGCGCCACTTTCTTTATTCATAGGTGCTACGCCGACTAAGGCTGCAATCTCTTTTCGATTCAGTTGACCAAGTTCAGGCAGGTCACTCAAAAGCGTATAAGCCAGGACTTTCCCCACGCCTTTTACACTGAGTAATATCTAGAGTTCTACTCCAATCCGGTGTGTCTTCTATCAGTTTATCCAGAGTTTGTTCAACCCAATCTATCTCTTTTTGTAGATGTTTGATGAGTCG